>CAVPUC010000009.1:0-309841 GCA_963708865.1 uncultured Gammaproteobacteria bacterium | reverse complement strand
GCACTCGAATGCGTTCAGCCCGGACACGGGTCTCATCTACATCGCGACGCAGGAAGCGTACTTCACGATGGCGCTCGATCCCACCTACAAGCGCGCGATGGTTGGGGCGAACAATGGCGCGCGATTCAATGCCGAGCTGCCCGGAGCAAAGGTCGGGTTCACTGGGTATCTGCAAGCATGGGATCCCGTCGCAGCGAAGTCAGTGTGGAAGAGTGAGTCGAACCAGGGTCCGACGGGCGGCGCGCTCGCGACCGCGACGGGCCTCGTGTTCCAGGGTAATGGCAACGGGCAGCCCGCCAGCGTGGTCAACACGAACGCAGTCGGCGTCGGCCCTGGCGCGAAACCGCAGCTGCGCGCGTTCGACGCGAGGACCGGTGAGAAGCTCTGGGCCTTCGACGTGCAGACCGGCATACTGTCATCGCCTATCACGTACGAACTCGAAGGCGTGCAGTACGTCGCGGTAAGCGTGGGCGCCGCCGTGCAGGGCGGTGATTACTACGCGCCGAACTATTCGCGGCTGCTGGTGTTCAAGGCCAACGGCGCCGCGGCGCTGCCGCCGACGCAGCCATACACGGCGCGGCCGCTCGATCCGCCGCCATCGACCGCGTCGGCAGATATCGTAAAGTTGGGTGAGGCGCGATATGCGCAGAACTGCTCAATTTGCCATGGCGATAACGGGAACGTCCGGGGCGCCAACTTCCCGAATCTCACGCGCACCCCGCTACTGCATGCTCAAGAGGCATTTGATGCAGTGGTGCTGCAGGGCGCGTTGAACACCCGCGGGATGGCGTCGTTCGCGGATGCATTGACGCCTGCAGAATCGCAGGCAGTCCGGGCGTATCTGATAAAAAGGGCGAACGACTTGAAAAGCGCGGCCGCGGCAGGAACGCCTGTGCCACCGCAAAATGGGGCCGGGACTATCGAACCTGGCCGGCAATGACAGTTGCCTCGACACGTGCATTCGGCGTTGCTATGTAGGCGCCAGTGCACTTGGTAGGTCGTGGCTTCCATGCGGCCGAATACGAGCGTCCGCTCTTGGGCGACCAGGTATGGTCGCGAGTGTCGCCGCCTCAGGCAGATTCATCAACGCCCCGACAACCCCGTTGGCAAAGAAGGCGTCCTGCGAGGCACAGCTGTTAAAGACGGTCGAGTTATTGGCGCTCCCGGTGGATTCACCGATTTCTACTGCACTCACGCAAGTCGCTGACGCTACAGCTGAAGGAGGGAGGCTGCGATTGTCGCTGAGGCATTTTGTCGCTCACCCGCTACGCTTGAGCGGCGCTGCCCAAATCTGTCACTCGTTGGCATCACCGGTCAGTTTCAGTCAGGGCGGAGCCTAGGCGTCGCCACTCCCGCCTGGCGGCACTTGGCGACACCTGCCTGCGCTTCCAGCGCGTTGCATGATGTGCGCCTGTAGGGTCTCGTGCCTCAACGGAAATGTGTCACCGCCCATGAAATCGTTGTCGGATCGATCAATGGATGCCCGCCATACCGCAATGTTCGCTGTGTCGACCGCGTGTGGCTCAGTTGACGGCGGGACGGAGAGTGAATTCGAGCGCCTGTGCCGGGAGCGCCGCCGTGCGCTGGATGACATGCGCAAGCTCGAGGAGGATCTGCGCCGGGAGCAGGCGCAGCGCCGATTTCAGCGCATCCGCTACGGCTATCGCTGAGTAGTTATCCGACGCAGCTGCGGCTGGACCGGCTAAGTGCTTGCCGCTTGCTGGATAAGAGCGCCACCCGGGGTTCCCTCGAGGCGGCAGACGCGATCCTCGCAGAGATTGATGGTGGCCGCTTGGCCGAAATCGAGGCGATGAGTCGGCTTGTGTCCGCGCAGATCAGCTTACGCAACAACCGGCGCCTGCAGGCTGCCATGCGCTCCTCACGGCTGCCCTCGGTGAAGACGCAGGAGTCCTTCGACTTCTCCTTCCAACCCTCGATCAAGCGCGAACGGATCGAGAGCCTGCACGAGCTCCACTTCCTTGATCGCAAGGAGAACGTTGTGCTCCTCGGACCGCCGGGTGTCGGCAAAACTCATTTTGCGATCAGCTTGGCGATTGCCGCAGCCCAGCGAGGCCGCAGGGTCTACTACGGTACTTGGATCGACCTGATTACTTCCCTTGAGGAGGCTCAGGCTGCCGGACAGTTGACGCGCAGGCTCGCGGTACTTACACATCCTTCTTTGCTGGTGGTCGATGAGATCCGTTACCTGCCGATCAACCGCACAGGGGCGGGCTTATTCTTCCAGCTGATGAACCGTCGGTACGAGCGTGCATCCACTGTCCTCACCTCCAACAAGGGCTTCGAGGAGTGAGGTGAAGTCTTGGGAGATGAGGTGATGGCTGCAGCTCTGATGGACCGAGTCCTGCACCACTGTGACCTCGTATACATCCGCGGGAACAGCTACCGGATGGGCGAACATACTGCGCTGCACCGAAGCCTGCAGTCAGAGATACAGGATTCCGAGGCGGCCAGACCGCCTCGGAGATCAAGGACCAGAAACGGAAATCCGACCTAAAATAGTGTGCAATTTTCGTCCGCCAGAAGGGGGGTGCGGACAAGAACTTGGACTACCTGGAGGTAGTTCATGTACTCATACGACGACAGGATCCGTGCGGTCGAGCTTTACATCAAGCTAGGCAAGCGGATTAGGGCAACCATTCGGCAACTGGGCTTTCCGACCAAGAACGCGCTGAAGGGCTGGTACCGGGAATACAAACGACGAGGCGACCTTAAGAAGGGATCTCGCCGCACACCGAAGTACTCGAAGGCGCAGCAGCAGGCTGCTGTGGATCATTTTCTTCACCATGGACGCTGTATCGCGTTCACCCGGAAAGCCTTGGGCTATCCAAGCCGGTGCGTGCTGCGGAGCTGGATTTATGAGCAGCATCCGGAACTCCATCGGCGCTGTGTCGGGCGCAGTCGCGCTGTGCCGAGGCCTTGAAGGTAAAGCAAGCGGCAGTGATTGCCCTTTGCACGCGGCAAGGGAAGGCGCGGGCCATCGCGCAGGATCTAGGCGTCTCGAGGGAAACCTTGTACAACTGGAAAAATCAGCTACTCGGTCGAGAGGCGCCTGCATCGATGAAACGACAAAGCAAACCGCCAGCCGATCCGGACAAGGCTCAGTTGGAGCAACAACTGGAAGCACTGAAAGTGGAGTTGCGACGACTTCAGCTCGAACACGACTTGCTGAAGAAGGCCAACGAAATCCTAAAAAAAGACCTGGGCGTCAACCTGCAGCTCCTGACCAATCGGGAGAAGACGATGCTGGTTGACGCCCTGAGACCGGCGCATGCGCGTCAAGGAGCTGCTGACGGCGCTGGGCCTGGCGCGCAGCTCCTATTTTTATCACCGTGGCCAAATTGCGCCTTGGGGACCGGCATGTCGACGTGCGCCGCACACTCTCCGAGATCTTCGAGCGGAATCGTCGCTGCTACGGCTACCGCAGAATGCACGCGTCGTTGCGACGGATGTGCATCTCCATCTCGGAGAAGGTTGTTCGGCGCTTGATGAAGCAAGAGAACTTAATCGCGGCCGCTCCAAAGCGCCGCCGATACCGCTCGTATATGGGCGAGATAAGTCCTGCGCCGGAAAATCTGATCAATCGCGACTTCCGGTCGGCAGCGCCAAATCAAAAGTGGCTGACCGACATTACGGAGTTCCAGATCCCGGCCGGCAAGGTGTACCTGTCACCGATCATCGACTGCTTCGACGGTCTGGTCGTCAGCTGGTCGCTAAGTACAACGTCCGGATGCTGAACTCGTGAACACCATGCTCGACACGGCCATTGAGACCGTTGCCGACGGCTCCGACCGACCCATCGTGCACTCCGACCGCGGCGCCCACTATCGATGGCCGGGCTGGCTGTCTCGAATTGATGGTGCACGCCTAACTAGCTCAATGTCCCGCAAGGCCTGCTCACCGGACAATGCTGCCTGTGAGGGCTTCTTTGGCCGATTGAAGAATGAGCTCTTTTACCCGGGAAGCTGGCAGACCACTACCATCGAACACTTCATCGCTGAGGTTGACTCGTACATCCGCTGGTACAACCAAAAGCGGATCAAAGTATCGCTGGGCTCACGCAGTCCCATGGAGTACCGCGCTGAACTCGGATATACAACCTAAACCAGTCCAAGGTTCTGTCCGCACCCCCAAGTGATCGGTTTACCCCCGGCGTTGACAGGCTTACTTCGCAGAAGGGTTAAATCAGGCGTTTTCTGATGCCTAGAAGCGGATGGTCGCGACGGTCTCGTTCGGGTCACGCGCGATGCCGGGGCGATCATTAACCCCCACTCCCGGTTGCGCGAGATAGGTGGTGATTTTGTCGAGATCGTAGCCTGACGGCCACGTAGACATTATGTATGTCCACGCTCAATACCAGGGCAAGAACGTTGCCTCAGCGCTGTTAGCCCATCTTGAGTCCGTCGCGCGTAGTCTCGGTATCCAGGAACTCTATACAGAGGCCAGCGTAACCGCCCGTATGTTTTCGAGCGGCGTGGTTTTCAACTGCTTGCACAGCAAGTCGTCTCCACGCGTGGGCAGCACTTCATAAACTATCGAATGAGAAAAATGGTAAATACCTGAGCTCGGCCCAGGTTGGCTTGCTAGAAGGCAGCAAACTCGTCCGTTGCGCGAACGATCTCCAGAGTTATTTCGCGGGTCGGTGTATGCCCTGCATTGTTCAGAATCGCCATTTTGGAGCATGGCCACAAACGATGCAGTTGCCAAGCCGTACCGACCGGTGCCTGAAAGTCAAATTGACCGCTGATGAGCACTCCACGGACTTTGGCGATGCGGCCCATGTTGCCGATGACCCGTCCGTCACCAAGCCATGCGTCGTGTCGGACATAGTGAGTAACGAGCCTTGCGTAGGCGAGCGCAAACATGGGGTCTCGAAACCGAGGATCCAACGTCGAGGTAGGAGGCCAATCAGGGGTCGCCGACTCCCAAGTGCACCATGCGGCTGCGGCGCGCTGCCGAACCTCGGGATCAGGATCGTTCAATAGCTGGGAATATGCCTCCACAACATCGCAGTGGCGTAGAGCTTCCGGCAGCGCCTTGCGACGCTGTTCCCACGCCTCCGGGAAAAATGCTCCGAGTCCCTCTCGAAATAGCCAGTCGAACTCCTCCCGGCGCCCCGTCGTCACGCCGAACAATACGAGTTCGCTTGCAGACATCGGAAAGTCCTGGGCATAGGCGAGCGCCAACGCGCTACCCCATGAGCCGCCAATCACGAGCCAATTCTGGATCTGAAGGTGCAACCGCAGCTGCTCAATATCCGCAATGAGGTTTTCCGTGGTGTTGCGCGACAGGTCCGTTTCCGGAGAACTGGCATGAGGTCTGCTGCGCCCACACCCACGCTGATCGAAAAGCACGACGCGATACAGAGCTGGATCGAACAACCTTCTGTGCCACATCGTGCACCCGGAGCCAGGTCCGCCGTGCAAGACCACTGCGGGCTTTCCAACGGGATTGCCGCACACTTCCCAGTACAGGAGATCACCCCCTGTGATGGGCAGCTGGCCCTGAGCGTAGGGCTCCAGTTCGGGATATAGGTCGTTCATGGGCATTGAAGTTTAGCAGTCACTCTCGATTGTCCGCGCTGGGTCCGTGGTGTGGGTTCGGCGGTTCTGCGCGGTAACGCTGCCGCGATGACAGCTTTCTTGCGACGCAACAAGCGCTATCGGCCCAAAGGAGTCGGTGGCCGACGGGTTCGCCAATGTCCGGTGGGTGGGTTTCGGACGGCTCCCGGCAAAAGGGAAAGTCCGCCGCGTCGAATAGGTACGAAAGCGGACTGCCGCAACTTTCGGTAGGCTTGGGATAGCGCAGCCCAAACGGGGGATGGAAAGGCGCCCTTACGACACGCACTCCAATTGCACCTTACTGCCAGCTATGAAAAAGTCCGTACTAGTTCCTCTGTGCCTCACGATGTTGGTTGCATGTGGGTCGAGCGACACAGCATTCGAGTTTTACCTAGTGTTCGGCCCCACGAGACCGAACGGTTCTTTCACACAATTGCAGCAATCGCTAAGCCGGAAGGTTCTGGAGACCGCCTCGAGTCAAACAGTATTTCCGAGGAGCGAATTCCTCGGCCCGCAGTGCGTGGCCATCATCTGAATCTGGGTCCAGTATGCATTTCTGAGCAGGAACGACCGACCTTTGTGGCGTGCGTCATGAACCATACCCGAATCCGTTGGATGGGTATTCACCGAGCCAAGACAGTTTGGATCTAGAGCCGCTGCTATTGAATTGGGAGAAAGGGCGTACACGCAGTTCCACAACGCCGAGTTTGAAGTTCTTCGGAAACCCGCAATCTGCGGTGCTGCGTTCCACCACCGGGCTCGTTGATCAAGTAGTGTCCCCGCCAACGAATCCGTGCCGCGACCCTAGCCTGCCCGAGAGGGTCCTCGGGCATTGACGGCTGGGGGTCAAACTACGTCCCTTTTGCTACCGTTCGATACGCTAAGATAATCACATGGTTGCTGCCGTTATTTTCGACCTGGATGAAACGCTGTTTGATCGAAACAATTCCTTGGCCAACTTCCTCCAGAACCAGTATTCACGTTTCGGTGACCGGCTTGGCGTGGCAGGATTCAACGTCTGGCGCGACAAGTTCTTAGCGTTGGACAAACGAGGTCACGTTCCCAAATCACTGGTATATCCTGAGATCTTGTCGTCGTTCGGCGGGGACGCAACTGCAGCGGACGAACTGTTGTTGGACTATCGCAGTCGACGGTGTCAGTTCGCGCGATCCTTCCCGGGAATGGCCCATACTCTCTCGGCGATCCGCTTGAGGGGTCTGTCGATAGGGATAGTCACGAATGGTGAGACTGATTTCCAATCGCGTACAATTGAGGTCTTAGGACTGCGGGAGTTGGTCGACGTAGTACTGATCTCCGAAGCGGAAGGGATCCGTAAGCCCGAGGAGGCCATTTTCAAGCTGGCCGCAAGCCGGTTGAAAATGCAGACCGGAGAATGCCTCTTTGTGGGCGACAACCCTGTTGCCGATGTTCTAGGCGCGCATGCGGCGGGTATGAAAACAGCTTGGTTCAGTTGCGGAATGACCTGGCCAAGCGATCTGGAGCCACCTCCAGGACCGGTAATTTCTGCTTTGCCCGAAGTATTAGGGCTGATTGATCAGCCTCAGCATTTTGGATAAGGCGGAAGTGGTCATTCGTGTCGTCCGCTTTGGGGTCACGACCCGCCGACCGGAGGCTCATTCGAGCGACCGGCTGGTTTGGGGTGGGTATCGGACGGCTTTCGGGCCGGAACGGTCGTTCAGCAGAGGTGGCGAAGAGACCCAAAGCCGCCGTTGGAGGTTGTCGGGTAGACTCGGTTCCGTGGTCGCAAAGTGATGCACAAACGGGCGGATTGCGCGCGAAGCCCTCCTCAGTGCCATTGCTGCCTCTCACGGCAAAGAGTTTGGACACATGTTTGGTTCGGGATGCCAATGAACGTTGATCAGACCCAAGGAAGTATTCTAGCGATGGGTGGCGGCGGCTTCTCCATGGAGCCAGACAATCCGCTGTTGGATGAATTCCTGCTATCGCTGTCACGGCGGCAGCCCGCGCGAATATGTTTCATACCCACTGCCAGCGGAGATTCTGCCAATTATATAACGCGGTTTTACCGAGCGTTTGCTGGGCGGGCTATTCCGACCGACTTGACGTTATTCGGCGGTCCATTAGAGCGAAGGCCTGCGTCGACGGCAGATCTAGAGGGCTTTCTAGCGGAGCAAGACATCGTCTATGTCGGTGGAGGAAATACCGCAAACCTACTCGCGATATGGCGTACTCATGGAATTGACGTTTTGCTGAAAAATGCGCTGAACA
This sequence comes from uncultured Gammaproteobacteria bacterium, assembly GCA_963708865.1. Taxonomy (GTDB): domain Bacteria; phylum Pseudomonadota; class Gammaproteobacteria; order Steroidobacterales; family Steroidobacteraceae; genus DAIDKA01. Next base: position 302,012 of record CAVPUC010000009.1, on the reverse strand, counting down.
ATGGCATTGTGCTCGCCGGTCTAAGTGCCGGGATGATTTGCTGGTTTGAAGGCGGTGTTTCTGATTCGTTTGGGAAACTGCAGGCACTCAGAGACGGATTGGGCCTCCTAAAAGGATCTGCCTGCCCTCACTACGACGGCGAACCCGAGCGCCGGCCGACGTACCATCGGCTGATTAGCGAGAGACTCGCGGGGGGATATGCCGTCGATGACGGAGCCGCGCTTCACTTCAGGGGACAGGAGTTGATCGAAGCCGTGGCCTCACGGGGTGATGCCGGTGCCTATCGAGTAGGGCTGATTGATGGGCGGCTCGCGGAGACACGGCTAACCGTCCGTTTCCTTGGTACAACAAAGGACGCTACAGGCTAAGCAGCGCCTGTGCTGCGTCACCGTAAGCCGCATATCAGCCGGTCGAGGGGGTCCGCCAGGGGTGCAGTACCGGGATTCTGGCGGAGCTTCGCCGAACGGCGGCTTTCAGAGGTTCAATTCGGCGCTCTCCGGCCCAGAGCTGACGGTGGGTGTAGTGGACTCGTTGCCACTTAGCTGTCACTCGCAGCCTGCAGTAACCTAATGCCCATGTTTTGCGCTTCATCAAGACACTTCCGTCGCCCAATCAATAGTTAGACCGGCATGTTCGAAAACATCAACATACGCCGCTACAAGCCGGGAGAGGAGCCAGCCCTATTTGAGATCTTCTACTCGGCGATTCATCTTGTCGCCAGTGGCGACTACACATCCGAGCAGGTTGAGGCGTGGGCGCCGCGGGACTTGGACCAGGTTCGGTGGGAACGTAAAATCCGCGCAATTAACCCATTTGTAGCGGAATTGAATGGCGTGCTTGTCGGTTATGCCGATATTCAATCAAGCGGTTACATTGATCATTTCTATGTCTCCGGAGAGCATCCACGGCGTGGCATTGGATCCATTTTGATGAACCGATTATTTGGGGAAGCCACGCTACTCAATGCCCATATACTGACGTCTGACGTGAGCCAAACCGCGCAGCCTTTCTTTAGAAAGTTCGGCTTCATTGTTGTGGAACAACGCTACCCAGAATGTTTCGGAGTCATCGTCCCAAACGCGCTTATGCGACGCGGACTAAACGAGGCTTGACATGCGATTGAGCGGACGCGCCGTGAATAAACTACCCATTGTACCGTTGCGGCGCACCGGTCCATTTTTTCGTTAGGCCATTAGTATGCTTCACCACATCTCCTTTGGTGTTCGAGATTTGGCGTTATCCGGCGCGTTCTACGACGCGGCATTGAGCGCCCTTGGATTTCGCCGAGTGTTCGATGGCGAGAAATCAATTGGCTATGGCTTGATTGATAACCAGGACTTCCTCTTGCTAAACCTTAAGACTGATCATTCGCCGCCCGGCGCTGGGTTTCATTTGGCATTCGCCGCGCCGTCCAGAGCGGCGGTAGATGCCTTTCACTCGGCCGCATTGCGGATCGGTGGGCAGGACAATGGGCAACCCGGACTTCGGCTAAAATATGGACCCTACTATTATGCGGCATTCTTGATAGATCCGGACGGCCACAGGGTTGAGGCAGTTATAGATTCGCCAGAGGTGGTCTAACAATTCATTGAAGCCGACGCCGCCTCGTGGCGCGGCTTAATCCATGGGTTTGCCCTCGTAGAGGATTTCCATGTTTCATTATCGACTCGCAGTTCCTTCGGACACCGGGGAGTGCATAGTTCTCCGCGGAATGACCCGTGAGAACGCGATTACCGCCCCTCGACTTGCTTCATATGGGATAACGGCAGAGTCCGGGGCGAAACAGATCGAGGAAGGGCGCATCATCGGATACGTTTGCATAGATGGCAACCGGATCGTCGGCTATTGCTACGGCGACAGGCATACGGGTGAGATTGAAGTTCTGGCTTTGCTGCCGGATTACGAGGGTCTCGGAATAGGGAAAACGCTCCTGTCGCACGTTGTGGCGAATCTGCGATCCATCGGATTTAAACGCCTGATTCTCGGATGCTCCAAGAATCCAGACCATAGGTCATACGGCTTTTACCGACATCTCGGTTGGCGATCCACGGGTACGTTGGATGCGCACGGCGATGAGAAGTTGGAACTCCTACCACAGAACGAAGCAGGTGAGGCCTGATGTACGCCATACGTTCTGCCACGCTGGAAGATCTCACGATCGTGGTCTCGTGGATTCGCACGGCTGAGGAGTGTGAGCGCTGGGCCGGCACGCAGGTCGCGCTTCCAATCGATCTCTCAACCCTGCCTAGTACCATCAGGTTCGCGGCGCGGACCGCGTACTTAATGGTATTAGGCGGATCCGTCATGGCGTTCGGCCAGGTTTTGGATAAGCCATAGAAACGGCAGCATTTGGCCACATTCATAGTTTGCCCCCTGCACCGCGACCGAGGACACGGCCGAACGTTCTTGCAAGAGCTGGTCTACCGGGCAACTGCCGATCGCGTCAATCTGAACGTGAATGAGGATAATAGCGTCGCTATTTCGCTATACGCTGCCGCAGGCTTTACGGCCGCCGAGAGGCCACAGGAGCAGCAGGCGTCGCCTCGATCGCGTTATATGGAATGGAAGCGATCCCGTACCGGCTGACGATTAGAGCGTCGCATAGCAGTCAGTCACGACCGTCAGCAGCGGGTCAACTCCTGCCGGTTCGCGCATGGCGAGGACGAATCAGCGTTTGAAGACGATGCGTAACAGTTGAATGTGCGACCATCGCCCGTAGGACTCAAAGGGCGGCGGCTGTGTGGAAACAAAGCAAGGAAACCTTCATGAAGACCCGACTCCGTGCACCGATCGGTGTTGCAGCGCTTCTGACAATCTTCGCTGCCTCGCCAATGGTGGGTGAGGCGCAATCCTCTGCAACAAAGCACCAGCAGGCGGTGCTGGTCACCGGTGCCAGCACCGGAATTGGCCGCAAGATTACCGAGCGGCTGGTGGCGGATGGCTATTTCGTTTACGCGGGGGCGCGCAAGGAGGCGGACCTCAAGGCCCTCGGGGCACTGCCAAACGTCCAGCCGATTCGCCTCGACGTGACCAACCTGCAGGATATCGACGCGGCCGTTGCGACCATCACCAAAGGCGGCCGCGGCCTGTATGGACTCGTCAACAATGCCGGGGTCGCGACGCTCGGCGACGTTGCCACCACTAAGCCAGAGGAGTTCGACCTGGTGATGGCTGTGAATCTGTACGGCCCCTATCGGGTGACAAAGGCCCTCATGCCGCTGATCATTGCCCAGCAGGGACGCATCACGACCATCGGCTCTATAAGTGGGATTCTGGCGAATGAAAATGTGACCGCGTATCAGATGAGCAAGCACGCCGTCGAGTCGTTTACCGATTCACTTGCAGAAGAGATGGCTCCGCTTGGCGTCAAAGTCAGTGTCATCGAGCCGGGCAACTATGATTCGCAGATTGGGAAGAGCGCGGCAGAACGACTCGGCATTAAGGCGTCGTTTGCCGATCGCAGGCAGTACAAGAAGCCGGACGAAGTGGCCGTGGCGACTGAACGGGCGTTGTTCGAACCCAATCCAAAGCGCCGCTACCTGGTGGTGCCAAACCAGGGCGAGGCGGAAATGACGATCAAGAAGCAGATCGAACAGCTGGTGCAGTTGAATGAGGGTCAACCCTACACCTACGATCGAGCGGCCCTCGTCAAGATGCTGGATGAGGCTCTGGCCAAGGCGCGGCCCCGGACCCAGTGACTGTTCAGCCAAAACGTCTTGTCCTACGGCGCGCGGGTGCCACTGCGGCATGGATTTGTGCTCAAGAGGGTGGCGGCGGATACAACCGAGGCGCAACGCACCCGGTTAATGCGCTGTTAGATCGTCTCAGGTCGGCCAGTACCGGGCACTAACACGTCCAAATTGAGCTCCGGATAGCTGCCGTTCACGGGCTGAAATACTATGGTGACATTCGAGGCTAGGGATGACGGGAACTCGCTGAGCTATGCCTTTGTGATGGCGTCTAATTAATCGGTTGATCTCTTGAACAACGACTCGACACCACTGTGGGTCCATACATACTTAGGTCGCGAGAACGGCCTGATGATCGTCGGAGATCGTGCGTCATTGGAGGCATTGGGGAGGTAGGTGATAGAGACCGTGGTGAGTCATGCCACAAGGCTGCTTGGAGACGGTGGATCTGCAATGGTCGGATTCTTGGCTAATTCGCTGTATCGGCTCGGAGCCGCTGTTTTTCTTGCATACCTCATTGGTGTGCCAGTGACGCGCGCTGCCCCGCCATCCTGGGTCACTGTAAACAAGGGCGACTCGGGTTTCGTGCTTTCCTCTACTGGCAGTGCTTTCATCCCATGGGGATTCAACTATTCGCGCGACGAACGGTTCCGGCTCATCGAGGACTATTGGAACGACGCGGGATCGGAAGGCTGGGCGAAAATCGAACGCGACTTCCGCGAAATGAGGCTCCTCGGCGCGAACGTCGTACGAGTAAATCTGCAATTCGCAAAGTTCATGGATGCGCCAGGCAAACCGAACCGAATGTCCCTAGCTCGGCTCGAGAGCCTGATCGATCTCGCCGAATCGATGGACATTTACTTGGACATCACCGGTCTGGGGACGTTTCGAGCGCGTGACGTGCCTCAGTGGTACAACAATCTCTCTGAACGAGATCGCTGGGGTGTACAAAGCGAATTTTGGGAAGCAATCGCGAGTGCCGGCGCAAGCCACCGCGGCGTTTTTGCCTACAACCTAATGAACGAGCCGCTCGTTTCGACGGAGCACAGGTCGGCCGGTCAATGGACCCACCCTTCGGAGCTGGAAGGCCTACGCTACGTCGAGTACATCAATCTTGAGCCGGCTGGGCGTACCGCGACTGATATTGCGCGGGCGTGGGTACGGCAGTTGACGGATGCCATTCATAAGCATGATAGGCGGCACGCGATCACCCTAGGCATGATCTGGATCGACGGCGTCAAGCCTGAGAACATGCCGATTGCGCCAGCCGCCATTGCGCCGGAGGTAGACTTCGTTGCGGTTCACATGTATCCCGCAACAGGGCGGATAGACCTCGCGCTTGAGGCCCTTAAACACTACAGAATCGGCAAGCCGATAGTGGTCGAGGAAACGTTTCCGCTGCATTGCACTTCCAAAGAATATGCAGACTTTCTTCGTCGCTCGCGCGCAACGGCAAGCGGGTGGCTTGCCCATTTCTGGAGCCTCACTCCGGATGATCTAAGGGGCAAGACGGATGCACCGAGCGTCCTCATGCTCGAATCACTCAATACATTTCGAGACCTCAATCCGAACCGTTGAAGACGCTCCACGAGCTACGTTGGCGGTGAACTTTGAGATTCTCGTTGCCCGAAAGCGGTCATCGGCGAGCGGCAAGTAGGGTCACACTGAGCCGTCGAGTAGGGCCATCATTGTGCCGGCGGCAATAGTGATCGGCATGTATCCGGATCGGCACTGTCGGATCAACGACGTTTCTGGGGACGGTGACACGCGGATGCCGAAGGTGGAGTCTATAGCAGCATTGCTGTAGATGGTGCGATGCGATATGCAAACGCTGTCCGGGCAGTGGCTGACTGGAGCGGGTTGTGCCAGAGACATCGATTCGGTTGATGAGGTCCCAGGATCTTCCTAAGATTTGCGAGCTATATGCCAACCAGGAAGCATATGCGAACACGCTACAACTTCCGTACCCGGCGGGCGATCAATGGCAAAGCCTCTTGACGAGACCCGGTCACACGAGCTTGGTCGCCGTGAACGGTGAAGAAATCCTCGGGCACACCGGAATTGACATGCTCTCGCGAGCGCGCAGACGGCATGTCGCCACGCTCGGTGTCGCTGTGAAGTCGTCGGGGCGCGGCAAAGGCGTAGGATCGGCACTGATCGCGGCCGCCGTTGATGTATGCGACCGGTGGGCAAACATTACCCGCATTGAATTGCAGGTGTATACGGACAATCACGCCGCCATCGCGATCTACAAGAAGCACGGGTTTATCATCGAGGGTACCGGGCGGCAGTACGCAATCAGAGACGGCGCGTTGGTGGACGCCCACTACATGGTGCGCCTCAAGAATGAAGCCGCTGTGCAACTGGATTAAGTTCGTGCTGCGTGCGACAGTTACACCATCAAACTGAACCGATGATAGTGGTGCCCCTGGTAGCAGTCGGAACCTTTGTGGCGCACCCGATGAGAGACGAAGAGCAGACGAGAATGGCGAGACTGCCATGCGCACGAGGAGGAGCTGCGCCAGCACTGCCGCTGGCCAGACGCTGACCTGCGACTTCTCTTTGGACCCAGTCTTTGATGTCGACCTCACCGAAGGCTATGGCGTCCGCCTACCCTACTGCCGACAAACGCCGCGCAGAAGATGCGCTGCGGGCGCCGACGGTTACTGCTGATCGGGCACCCGCTCCGCTTTTCCAGATCACCGCTGGCGGGAAAATCCAATATGTTATCGATGCCAGCTGTCGCTTTCTTGCTTTCTTGGCTATTCGCACGAACAGTTGTTGGATCGCACCATCCATGAAATCACCATTGAACTGGCCCCTGCCGCGTGGCCCGATTGGTGGAACCCACTGAAGGCACATGGGACGCTGCGTAAGCAGTGCTCGGCACGGCATCGCGACGATCGCTCAATTCCCGTTGTCGCCTTGGCCAATTACATCGAGCACGACGGTACTGAGTGCGCCTATCTCCTGGGGAAGTAGTATGACGCGACACCGATTGATCGATGTTCAAGGCGTGGAGGCCTTGCATCATCTGGCGCTCACGGAACCTGCCGAAATCGGCAAGCGTTTGTTGGCGATCGACAGTTTCCGAGGGCCCCGCGCAACAGAGAGTTTCCCGAAGTCGGCGCCGTTGGTGTTTACCCAAGGCGGCGGGTGGATGGTGGCGCCATATATCGTTCGTCGCCTTGAGGCTGCCGGCAGCTTGCCGATCGCGCGAGGGTCGCGGCCGACTAGGGGTGACCTGGGATCCTCTCGTTTTTCCGTGCAATAACATTACGGTACTTTTGCGGGTACTGCGCAGGTGGAGGTTGATTCTTGTTCTTGATTCAATGACTAGCTGATCATGTTTTGCTCAGATGGATCGTGGCTTGCCTCTGCAGCGGTTGAGAGAACGGCAGCGGAAGTCTCGTGAGAAGCCGAAATGCAGCCCGGATTTCGCTGCAAGCATGCACAGCGCTTTGAACAATCAAATACTCCGCCAGGACCCCTTTAACTTCTGAAATGTACCCTCAGTAGCGAGTGTTATTGCACGGAAAACGAGAGGACCGCATGAGGCGCTGGCTGGAGACGGTGATCAAGACCCCATCGCACGAGCGACAGCGTCGGTGAGAAACGTCGGCAGTTCGCCTGCTCGAGACACCCGAGATGATCGGGACGACTAACTACTGGCTGGTTCTTCTCTCCGTCATCGTGGCAACCATGGCGTCCTATGTCGCGCTCGATCTGTCGGAGCGCGTCAGCTACTCGCAGAGTCGCTTTGCTAATCGGATGTGGACGATTGCTGGCGGTCTTGTCTGTGGAAGCGGCATCTGGACCATGCATTTCATCGGCATGCTTGGCTTTCAGCTTCCTGTCGCTGTCTCCTACGATGTCTGGATGACGCTGGGATCCCTCGCGTTAGCGGTTGCCGGTTCCACCGCCTCACTGGCATTGACACGTCCGGATCGGCTGCGCGCGACCAGTCTACTCGCCGGGGGCGTTATGATCGGCGCCGCGATTTCCGCCATGCATTACACGGGGATGGCGGCCATGCGGATGGTTCCACCCATTCAGTACAATCCGTGGCTCGTCGCCCTCTCGGTTCTCATCGGGATGTCCGCCTCGGTGCTTGCCTTGTGGAGCGCGCGCAGGCTGCGCTCCCGAAGGGTTTTCTCAGCCATTTGGCGCAAAGCGGGGAGCGCTGTCTTCTTAGGCAGTGCGATTTACGGCATGCATTACACGGGGATGGCGGCGGCAATGTTCGAAGCCCGGAGCCGTGAGCAGCGTCCATTCGCAACATCTATTCAACCCGAATACGCTCGCGGTAGTGCTCGGTGGTGGCTCATTGGTCCTTTTGCTACTGATGCTTCTTGTTTCATCATACGACTCGCTGCGGGCGAGCGTCGCACAAGCGCAGGCCGATACGCTTGGGAGGACTGTAGAGCAGACTGAGGGGCAGGTCCGCAGGCTTTCCAAGCGCCTGATCGAGGCGCAGGACGCCGAGCGACGGCGACTCGCGACCGAGCTGCACGACATTGTTGGCCAGAACCTGTCCGCCTTTGCGACGGAACTCGCTCTTGTGCGGGACCGCCTGCGATCGGCGGCGCCCGAGCTCTTGCCGAGTGTGGAGAGAGCAATGACGCTTGCGCGGCAGAGCATCGAGTCAATCCGCAAGGTCATGGTGGAGCTGCGTCCCCCAGGTCTCGATGAGCTGGGTCTGGCAGCGGCGCTGCGCTGGTACGCCAGTGCCTTTCAGGCTCGCACCGGCATCTTGACGAGGGTTGATGCGGATGAATCCCTGCCCAAGCCGTCGCCTGTCGTGGCCGACGCTATTCTGCGTATCTTTCTGGAGACCCTCACCAACGTTTCCAAGCATGCCGACGCTCACGAGGTACTCATCCAGTTGCACCGCCAGGGTAACGTCATAGCTCTGCGCGTTTCCGATGACGGAAGAGGGTTCGATGCCGCCGCTCCGGTGCTCAATGAGTACTCCGGTTGGGGCCTGCCCATCATGCGGGAGCGCGCGGCAGCCATCGGCGCGGCGTACCGCATCCATTCCTCTGCCGGCAAGGGAACTAAAGTAGAGCTTTCCATCTCGGAGGAGGCATGGGCATAAGTGTTCTACTGGCCGATGATCACGGCGTACTGCGTGACGGGGTGAAGCGCCTGCTGGAGGCAAGCGGTGATATCCAGGTCACGGCCACCGCGGCCAACGGCGCCGATGCAGTCGCTCGTGCGGTCAAGGTCAAGCCAGACGTCGCGTTGATCGATATTTCCCTGCCGCGCATGAGCGGGATCGAAGTTACTCGTGCGATCGCAAATAGAGTTCCGACAACCGCGGCGGTCATACTTTCGATGCATTCATCGGTGGAGGTGATCCACGAAGCGCTACGTGCGGGGGCACGGGGCTACCTGCTGAAGGAGTCCGCCGGTGATGAAGTGGTAAAGGCCGTTCGGACAGTCGCTGCTGGGGGCCGCTTCTTCGGCGACGGCGTCGCCAGCGCACTGGTCGACGGTTGGGTGCATGGGCCGCGCCCGACAGGCGAGCATCTTACGCCACGCGACCGCGAGATCCTGCGGTTGGTCTCCGCCGGCAAGAGCAATGGCGAGGCGGCGGCGGTCCTCGGATTGTCGGCGCGCTCGGTGGAGACCTATCGCCTCCGGCTCATGCAGAAGCTTCATCTTGAGGATCTTCCCGCGCTCGTCAAATTTGCGATCCGCCACGGCCTGACGACAATCGAATAATCCGCTGTCCGGCAGGATCGTATAAACCCGATTGCCTTGTCGGGTATTCACGATATTCCCGGCGCACAGGTTCGCCTAGGATTCAACGTGGGTTTGTATGGCAACGGGCTTGTGACGCCCTTCACGGTCACCAGTTAGGCAGTCGTTGCATACCCCTTCTACCAACGTTGCGCCAGATGGCATGGAAGTGTGAAATGGAATCCGGCAACAATTCTGGGTCTCGCCGGCGACGGCCTGTCTCAGCCACATCATCGTGGGGGGCGCGAACGCCTGTGAGTGGCGGGTGACGTTCCACGCGAGCACTCTTCAGGCACTGATTCGCGAGTTGCTGGAGTTCGTGCCGGACGCGAGCTTATTGGTGAATCCAGACGGTCGTATTACCGCGGTGAATGCGGCTGCGGAAAGCCTGTTCGGATTCGACCGTGGGGAGTTACAGGGAAGGTCCATTGATACGCTGATACCCGAGCGGCTCCGGTGGATGCGTGCAGGGCAATCCACTGCCCGCCTTTTTGAAGCAGGCCAACGGGCGATGGGAGTGGGGTTGGATCTGCGCGCGCTGCGCAAGGATCACTCCGAATTGCCGATCGAAATTAGCCTCGGGCGCCTCGCAACTGATGAGGGAAAGTTCGTTCTTTGCATCATCCGCGCCGTCAGTCAGAGCGAGGAATGGTACCGGGAGCTCTTCGAGGATCTCGCGGTGGGCGTTGCCCACACCGATGCGGAAGGGAAGCTGCTCAACGCCAACCGCAAGTTCTGCGAGATTTTTGGTTATAGCCGCGCGGAGATGCTGACACTCGACATACGTCGGCTGACACATCCTGAAGACATCACCAAGAGCCTCGCCGCCAGAGCGCGCATGCTGGCGGGAGCCGGCTCGGCCTATGAACGCGAATTACGGTTGATTCAAAAAAATGGGGCCGCCATTTGGACACGCGTTACGACCTCGCTCGTTCGTCGCGGCGGCCTGGGGCAATTCATCTCGCTGATTCAGGATATCTCGCTCCAAAAGGCGGCAGAAGAGGAAAGACGCGAGGCCCACCTTCGCTTTCGCCAGGTAACGGAGAACATCCGGGAGACCTTCTGGTTGACGGATGCGCTCAAGACCGAGGTGCTGTATGTGAGCCCGGGTTGCGAGGCGATCTGGGGACTGAGCGCGGCTGCCATATCTGCGACGCCGCGCAGCTGGACTGATGCGATCCACCCGGAGGATCGGCAACGGGTGCTCGCGGCGGTACAGATGAAGCAGATCACGGAACGTTATGACGAGGAATACCGAATCATTCGTCCAGACGGCACGGTTCGCTGGATCCGAGACCGCGCGTTTCCGGTACGAGGCGACGACGGAGAGATCATACGTATCGCGGGAGTCGCCGAGGACATAACTGAACGCAAGCGCGCGACCGATGAGCTGAGGGAAAGCGAGCGGCGCTTCAGTGAACTTCTGGGCAAGGTGCAGTTGGTGTCCCTGATGCTGGACCGCGAGGGTCGTATTGTCTATTGCAACGACTACCTCTTGAGGTTGAGCGGATGGAGCTATGAGGAAGTGCGCGGCAGGGATTGGTTCGAGCTCTACATACCGTCAGAGATCTCGGCTGAAGTGAAGCAGGTATTCGCGGCGATCCTGGCGGACGAGCGCTCTGCCTGGCATCACGAGAATGAGATTGTGACACGTTCCGGCGAGCGCAGGCTCGTCCATTGGAACAACATCGCGCTGCGCTCCCTTGAGGGGGAGGCGATCGGCACTGCAAGCATCGGAGAGGATATCACCGAGCGCAAGCGGGCTGAGGAGCTTCACGCCAGGCTCGCGGCAATCGTGGAGACCAGCGATGACGCGATAGTCGGCAAGACACTGGATGGCATCATTACGAGCTGGAACCGCGGGGCGGAGGGATTGTTTGGCTACCGCGCGACGGAGGCAATCGGTCAACCAGTTGCGCTGATCGTTCCGGAGGAACGGGCTGCCGAGGAGCCGCAGATCCTCGAGCAGTTGCGACGCGGCCGACGGATTGCTCACTTTGAGACCGTGCGCCGTCGGAAGGATGGAAGCCTGATTGACGTTCTCATTGACGATATCTCCAATCCATGACGCGAGCCGGGCGATCGTGGGTGCATCCAAGATCGCGCGTGATATCACGGAACGCAAGCGCACGGAGCAGAAAATCCGGCACCTGAACCGGGTATACGCCGTCTTGAGCAGCATCAACGCGCTTATTGTCCGGGTAAGGGACCGGGACGAGCTCTTCGGGGAGGCATGTCGCATCGCCGTCGAGGTGGGGCTTTTCAAGCTCGCGTGGATCGGAATCCTCGAGCCGTCCGCAGATCGATTCAAGGTGGTCGCCTGGAGCGGTCACGATGAAGACTATGTCCGCATGCTGCCGCTGGAATTTCGAGCCGTCGACGCCCGGGCGTTCGAGCAGGGAGACCGCAAGGTTCTGATCAATAACGACATGGCGGAGCAGCCGGCCGCACCACTGCACGAAGAATCGCGCCGGCGCGGACTGCGGGCCTCCGTTCGTCTGCCACTGCTGATCAATGGCAAGCTCGTGGGGGTGCTCGCGCTGTATACGGGACAAGCCGGCTTTTTCGATGACGAAGAGATGAAGCTGTTGCAAGAGCTCGCGGGGGATATCGCGTTTGCGCTCGATCATCTGGAGAAGGCCACCAAGGTCGATTATCTGGCCTACTACGATCAGCTCTCGGGCCTGGCAAATCGGACCTTGTTCCTGGAGCGGCTGAATCAATACGTCCACGCGGCGCGGATCGCCGGTGAGCAGTTCTCGGTTGCGCTTGTGGACGTGGAACGCGTGCGCGCGGTCAATGACTCTCTGGGACGGCAGGCCGGCGATGAGTTGCTCAAGCGCATCACGGAACGGCTGGTGCGCAGCGTGGATAGAGCCCGGCTTGCACGCATCAGTGGCTCGGTCTTTGCGATTGTGCTGCATGGGCTGAAAGGCACGTCCGCCCTGGAGCTCAAGATAGAGGCCATGATCCATGAGACATTCTCGCCGCCGTTCGAGCTTGGCCGCTCCGAGATCCGGATCTCCGCGAAAGTGGGGGCTGCCTCATTCCCAATTGATGGGGGAGATGCGGAAATGTTGCTCAGAAGTGGGGAGGCGGCGCTCAGACGAGCGAAAGAATCCGGGGACAAGTACGTGCTTCATGTCCCGGAGATCACGGCGCGAAGTGTAGAGAAGCTCACGATGGAGATGAAGCTTCGGCGAGCACTCGAAAGAGAAGAGTTCGTGCTGCACTATCAGCCGAAGGTGGAGCTACTAACGCGGCAAATCGTAGGTGTCGAAGCGCTGATTCGCTGGCAGACCCCGGCGGGGCTCGTGCCGCCAATGCAATTCATTCCGCTCATGGAGGAGACGGGTTTGATCCTGGAGGCCGGTACCTGGGCGCTGTGCAAGGCCGTGGCCGATCACGACTTGTGGCGGGGGCGGGGCCTGAAAACGCCGCGTGTGGCGGTCAATGTATCGGCGGTTCAGATGCGCAGCCGCGATTTCGTGCACACGGTCGCAACGGCGATTGGACGCGGTGCAATGCCTCCGGGCATCGACCTGGAACTCACCGAAAGCCTGTTGATGGAGGACATCGATGGAAACATCCGCAAGTTGCAGCAGCTGCGAGAGCTCGGCATCGAGATCGCGATTGACGACTTCGGCGTCGGTTACTCCTCGTTAAGCTATTTGGCGAGGCTCCCCATACAGACACTCAAGATCGACCGGTCGTTCCTCGCTGCGATAGTCGATGACGGCGATACCAAGGTGCTCGTGCAGACGATTATCTCCCTTGCGCATTCGCTTAAGCGAAAGGTCATCGCGGAGGGAGTGGAGTCGGAGGCGCAGGCCGACCTGCTGCGGCAAATGGGCTGCGATGAGATGCAAGGATACCTCATCAGTCGCCCGGTACCCTTCGAGCAGATGAGCGGCCTGCTGGAAAAAGCACGATGCGTCGAGTCGAGCGGTACGCCCGCCGGTGTTCGCGGGTTCCCAAAGAGCGTGTAGCGTCAAACGGGGTATATGTGATCGAACCGACTAACCACGGCAGTCTATTGGAAAAATCCCAGGGCTGCGGCTGTACAAGCCTCAGTGACTGGCCGTCCGGCCCGGCAACCAACCATCTAATCGATGCGATACCGGGCCATGTCCTGATCATTGATGGGAAGGATCCGGGAGAGCGCATCGTTTTCGCCAATCGCGCGGCGGCGCGCGACTATGGTTTTGAGGCCGGTGAGCTGGAGGGCCGCTCATTCACCTCGTTGTTGGAGCCCGCTTCAGATCCCGGACCAGTGGTCAATCTCATCAGACAGGCGGCCGACATCGGGACAGACGATGCGGGCCGAGCTCAATGTGGTGCGACGCGACGGGTCCGCCTTCATCGTCGGTGTCACTTTCGCTCCTGTAACGTGCAGGGGTGAGACGACTCATGTCATTTGCACGGCGCGAGACATTACCTCGACAGTCGCGGAGCAGCGAAAGAGCCGAGAACTGCAAGAGCAGTTGTTAGCGGCGATGCGGGAGCGCGAGCAATTCGCGATTGAGCTGCGTCTGTCGCAGAAACTTGAGGCGGTGGGACGCTTAGCCGCCGGCATTGCCCACGAGATAAACACGCCGATCCAATTCATTGGCGATTGTGTCTATTTCCTGCAGTCCGCCTTTGGCGATCTGCAGCAGCTGATCGAGTTCCAGCGACAGGCGATCGATGTACTTGTGCGCGGTGGCGACGCCGCCGCAATGCGCGGTCACCTCGAGGAAGTGGAGGCGAGCATCAGCAAGGAGTTTATCGACAGGGAGATTCCATCGGCTTTCGAGCATTCGCGCGAGGGCCTTGAGCGTGTCGCCTCGATCGTGCGTGCGATGAAGGAATTTGCACACCCGCACGCACAGGATCCTGCTCCGGCGGACATCAATCACGCGATTGAGACGACATTGCTGGTGGCACGCACCGAGTTCAAGCACACGGCGACGGTGGTTACCGAGCTCGGTGACTTGCCACTGGTGACATGCAATGTCGGGGAGTTGAATCAGGTGTTCCTGAATTTGATTGTCAATGCGGCACACGCGATCGAAGCGGCGAACCGCGACCCGGGCAGTGGGAGGATCCGTATCGTGAGCCAGGTCATCGGCGACTGTGTCGAAGTCGCCGTCGAAGACAACGGTTGTGGCATCCCTGCCGAGAATATGGAGCGAATATTCGATCCTTTCTTCACCACGAAGGATGTGGGCAAAGGCACTGGACAGGGACTGGCGATCGCCAGGTCCATCGTCGAGCGCCACGGTGGCACGATGAGCGTATCGAGCGAGCTGCAGCGCGGCACGCGAATGGCGCTTCGTCTGCCTGTCGCGACCGGGACCCCAGCAGGGATCCGATGACGCGGGTGCTCTTTGTAGACGATGAGCCGGCGCTGCTCGAGGGACTGCGCCGCAGCCTGTATCGCGCGCAGAAGAAGTGGGAGATGACGTTCGTGACGAGTGCGGCACTCGCGGTGGCGGCGCTCAGGGAGAGAGCTTATGACGTTGTGGTCTCGGATATGCGCATGGCAAGGGCGGACGGCGCCGAGCTGCTGGAGATTGCGCGGGACAACTCCCCCCAGACAGCGAGGATCGTGCTGTCAGGTTATTCCGAGGAGCGGCAGGTAACGCGGCTTGTGCCGCTCGCTCATCAGTACCTCGCGAAGCCCTGTGCGCCGGACCGGCTGCAGGCCGCCATTGAGGGGTGCATCAAACTACAAGCAATGCTCCACAGTCCTAAGGTGCGTGCTTTGGTTGGCCGGGTAAGGACTTTGCCAGCAATCCCGCGTGCTTATGCGGAGCTCGGTGAGGTAATGGCACGGGAGGAGGCCACCGCCGCTGAGGTGGCTGCGGCGGCGATGCGTGACAGCGCGATTGCCGCCAAGATTCTGCACGTTGCCAACTCCTCCTTCTTTAGGCTGGCCCGGCCCGTGCGTCGAATCGAGCAGGCAGTAGTGCACCTGGGATTCAACGCGATCCGCAGCCTGGCATTGTCGGCCGAGGTGTTCAGCCGGTGGCCCTGCATCAGCCTAGAAGGATTCGAATCAGATCGCATTCAGGCGCACGCGCAAGCGGTCGCCACCGGTGCGTATGTGCTTGCAGCGGGCCAACCGTGGGCGGACGACGCGATGCTGGCGGGTCTGCTGCACGATATCGGCTATTGGGTGCTATTGCAGGAGTCTCCCCAGGAGATGGTCGAGGTACAGCGCATGGCTCGGAGCGAGGGCATATCTCTGCCGGCAGCAGAATGCCGCGCGTTTGGCGCCTCCCACGCCGAGCTCGGAGCGTATCTGCTGGGCTTATGGGGCCTGCCGTTCCCTATCATTGACGCAATCGCGCACCACCACGCTCCGGAGCTCGGTGCCGGAGAGTTCAATCCACTGGCGGCGCTCACAATTTCACATGCACTGATGGACCAACAGCCATTGACGGCGCGCGCCCCGTGGTCGGATGGACCGGTTGTAGTCGATGCCAGTTACCTCGCTCGTGTCGGAGCGCCGTTCGACTGGACCGAGGCGCAGCGACGCATTCAAGAGGTTAGTTCGTTGGAGCAATCAAATGGCTGAAATAGATTTGCCGCGTGTGCTGTGTGTAGATGACGAGCCGCGCATCGTACACGGGCTTGCGCTGCATCTGCGCCGCGGATATCGCGTACTGACGGCACACGGCGGACAGGAGGCTCTCGAGCGAATGCGCGATGATGGCAGCGTTGCCGTGATCATCTCGGACATGCGGATGCCGGATATGGATGGAGCGACGCTGCTCGGAAAGGTACGTGCCCTGTACCCGGAGTCCACGCGAATTTTGCTGTCGGGAGATCCCGGCCGCGACGGCGTCATCGCGGCGGTGAACAGGGGTCAGATCTTCCGCTATCTGACCAAGCCATGTTCGGTGGATGAACTCAATGACGCCGTCGAAGCTGCAGTTGAACAGCATCGGCTCGTGACTTCCGAGCGGGTACTTCTTAAAGAAACTTTGATGGGCTGCATACGCGCGCTTACGGACGTGCTCGCCCTGGCCAACCCTGTCGCCTTTGGTCGCGCCAGCCGCTTGCGACAACAGGTTATGAGCTTTGCAGAATACCTCGGCTACGGTCGTGGCTTCTGGCAGCTGGAGGCGGCGGCGATGTTGTCCCAGATCGGCTATCTTTCGTTGCCCCCGGAGCTTGTCGACAAGGTCTATCATGGCGGGAGATTGAGTGCGGAGGAGCAGCTCCTCATCGACGGAGTCGGAGAAGTCTCGAGCAAACTCCTCAGTCGTATCCCCAGGCTGGAACCGGTAGTCGAAATCCTAAAATCGGCCGAGCCAGGCAGCGCAAGGCGCGACTCCTCTGGCGGCCCACCCGATTCGCCCGCCGCAATGGCGGCGCGCATCCTCGCCCTCGTCAGCGAGTTTGATCTACTGATATCGCAGGGTCATTCAGCCGAGACCGCCGCGCAGATACTGCAGGCTCGGGCCGAGCGCTATGGTGAACAACTGGTGAAAAGCTTTGCGACCCATCTCGGCACGTCGGCCGGGGAGATGCAGGTGATCCGCATTCCTCTCAGGACCGTTCGAGTGGGTATGACAATTTTACAGGACATTCGTACCGAGCTCGGGATGCTCCTGGTCGCGAGGGGATTCGAGGTAACGGAACGGTTCCTCGAACGAATCAAAAACTTCGGGCCTGGACTTCTCAACGAGAGCATCGAGGTGAAGGTGCCGCTCGCCGGTGGTAGAGAGTAAATGCTACAGATTGCATTGGAGGCGGGAGAAGATCTAGAGAGAATTTGGCATCATGCGGTGTTATGCGCATTCCCCAATTACGTCCTCGGGGTATCGCGAAGGGAAAATCAGGAGCGCGCCGCATGACTCAGACGCCCCTACCGCGCGCAACTGGTGCGCTGCCAGGCAAGATGAATGGATGGTGCCGGTGAAGTCCGTGTCCACTTGCAACGGGCACCCGAAGTGCTGGTGCACGCTCTCCGGTCCGCTACGAGTGGCAAGGGGGGGCAGCGAGACCGGAGCGCCAACGGGAGGGGCCTGCATCGGCGGCAGGTTCGCTTGCGTGCTACCCGCCGTTGTCCAAGTGTAGACGATGCCCGCTGCGGTAAGAGTCTGGTTGTCCGGATAGCCAAGGCGATCTATCAGGGCATCGATCTTCTTGCCCTGATACTGCTGAATCTCGGATTTGAGCTGAGAAAACGTATCGACGCAGCCAGCCAGCAACGCTACTGCAGCAGCCGCGAACACTCTCACGTCGGCGTTTCCCCAGCTATCGTCCTGGCGAACAATCTAGCGCGATCAGCGCCGTATTGACTTCTCCTTGGGTCCTACCAATGCAGCCGCTGACGGAGCAAACCAACCGCGCACCCTGGATCACGACGCGCTGGAGGCAAAACCGATCATGAGCTCGTCGATCGCCTACACCCTGGATGTCATCACCTATTTCGCGATGCTGAAGAACGAGTAGGGCTGCGGTTTCGGGCGCTACGCCGACAGCAAACAATCCCGCGCTCCAACATCGGCAACGTGCACGCGACAGGCGCGATCACACCGCGACCAGTAACTGGTCATAGATAGGCAGATTGAAGTCGGCAGGCAGCAGCCGCTCGATCGAGCGGGCGTAGTTGCGGGTTTCTTCCAGCATCCGATGGGTGAATCGTTTTCCCGCCGCCTCGTTGCGTGCGGGTTCGGACCCCATGCTCAGCGGATCGAACGGAACCGCGGAACCCTTGGTCGGCAAATACTGCGCGAGTGACATGAGCGGCCCCATCATGATGGCTTCTGCCAGTGCGAGCTCGGGCCTGGACTTGTGCCGGTAGCTCGCATCCAGCAGTGACAACTGGCACCAGTAGTTCAGATTGCCGAGCCACGCCAGGGCCCTCAGGTCCGGATCCTTGATGGTGTTCTCACGGCCTTCGTAGGCGGTCGGATTCACGGGCACCGGGTAGGACGGATAGCGCGGGTCGCTGGCGGGAAGGCTCCAGATGCCGGGAATCGCCTTGACCAGTGGATGAGACTCCTCATAGAGGGAATGAAAGAATTCAAAGTGGCCGAACTCTCCTTCAGCCTTGACACGGCCGAGCTCTTCGAACCAGAAGTCGAAATCGATATGGACGCCGCCGGCTTCCTTGAGATCAGCCAGCGTCTCGACCATGGCGTCGTAAAGCTTGCCAACGTGATTGGCATTAATGCTGCCGCCGAGGGTGGTCTTCAACTTGTCGACCAGGAAAACCGAGTCGCTGCTGATCGACCTCACATGCCCCAGGCGGACCGGATCCGATTCGCAATACACGAACTTGGCCAGGTTGACCGCACCCAGCGGTGCAAGCTCGAATGGGAAGGGATAGACGTCGGTCTCGTAGGGGAAGTCCTGGCGCGTGAGTATCGGCCTGGCATCCAGCTCCACGAGTAGCCGATTCACGCTTCCGAGGTGTTGCATCTCCTGGATGATGACGCCCATGAGCGAGGTCGCATTTGGCGCCGGGGTGCCGACGAGTTGTGCGTACGCGGGCTTGAGCGCATACGCGCAGTACAGATACTGGACCAGGAGGTCCTGTTCGATCTCGGCGGCTTGCCGCAGAAGCCGTATGAGTTCGAGATAGGGGTCGGAGAAATCCTTCTGCACCGGGGAAAACCGGTGAGTTTTGGCGAAAACCCTGCCTGGACCCGCGGCAACTCCCATCATGGCGATATTTGCAAGCAGCGCGCGGCGCGTGGTGCCGTTGGCTTTCATAATGACGTCATTCCCCCAAAAAACGTTGAGCGCCCGAGGCGATACTTGAAGCGCCAGACCGGCAGATTGCCGCAAGAAAGCCCCCGGCCTCAAGCCGGGAGCTCTTGCTCAAGCAACAGGTCTTTAGCTTACCGGCTGACCTGGAGGGTGGTTCCGCCACCAAGGCCGAGGGGACCGCTGTCAGGGGAGACGACCTTGACCCAGAGTGCATCCTTGTCCTTGAAGTAGGAAGTATCGCTGGCGTTGCGCAGCGCATCCAGGCTGGTCTGCTGCGTACCCGAGGCCGCTGTGTTGAAGCCCGGCAGCTGGAAGATCACCCAGGAGCCTTTGTCCAGCTCCGACAGCCGCAGGGATACGGTCGGCCTTTCGGTCGTCACCTTGATCTCGGTACCGGCGCGTACGTTGGTGCCCGTCAGGTTATAGTCCTTGCCATTGCGGCTGAGGATGACTGGCGGCTGCGGAGGCGCTGGAGGGGGTCGAGCACCCGGTGCGCCAGGACCACCGGCACCTGCTCCTGCACCCCCGCCCCCGGGCGCGCCGGCGCCCGGACCAGCTGCCGCCAGCGCACCAGGAACGGCACCGGCGCCGGGACCCGCTGCTGGGCCGGGACCACCGGGCCCACCCGGGCCGCCGGGACCGCCACCCGGGCCACGCGGGCCGCCGAATCCACCACCACCGCCCGGGCCACCAATAGTCAGGCGCCCGACATCGCCCTTGCAGATCGCAGCATTCCAGTCTGGCTTGATCTCACAGGCCTGTGCATCGGTGGCGATGCTGTCGTTGACGCCGTCGTTGATGAGAACGTAGACGTTGGGGCCCGCCCCGAGCGAACCGTCCTTGTCGCGGATCGCCGCGGTCTTGTAGGCCGAACTGTTTCCATTGTCGCTGGCCCACCTGGCATTGCCCTGCATCGGCGGGAAATACACCGGCTTGGCGTTCTCGAATTTCACGTGCTCGATGGTGTTGTTGGAGCTGACCCCGAAGCTGGTAAACAGCAGATAAGAGAGCGCTCCGGTCTTGCGAGTGGCGTTGTCTGCATAATTCACGAAGGTGGTGTTCACCACGTCATGACGCGCATCGTAGTACTCGAAGCCGCGGATCGGGAAATCCGGCATGGTGGGCTTGGGCAGGCTGCGGCCGTAAGCCTTTTCCGCATCCGTCCTGGGGTTGCCGATGTTGTCGGTTTCGCCCACGAACAGCGAGTCAAGGACCCTTGACGTATACGGGTCCTCGAGACTGGCGCCACCGCCCAGGCCAGAGGCCTGCGTATAGCCGATGGCGTTGTCGGCCGACTTGATGTTGCGGTAGGTGCGATATTCACCGCGACCCCAGAAACCGCCATTGCGGTTCTTGTAGGCGGTGAGATCCTCGAAAACCACTTCCACCAACTTGCTGCGCGCGTCTGCCGGATTTTCACGGGCGAGATGCATGTTGCCGGTCACGCCGAAAGTGTTGTTGGCCGCGATGTTCCGATCCATCATGAACGCGTCGTAGTTGGAGTGGGCGACGTTGCCCTTGAACTCGCGGATATTCATGTTGCGCGGCCAGGTGGCGTTGGCGATATCCGTGTCGGCAAACGCGCCGTTCGGGTGCAGCGGCAGTGACATCCAGAAGCCATTTTCGTCGGAACCGGCAGCCACGTTGTCGCGGTAGACGTTGTCCGGATTGGTGATCCAATAACTCGCCACCGTGTTGTCCGAGGGCAGCAGGACATCCTTGGATTGCTGGCCATTCTGTCGGACGGCCTGGCGATCCCCGAAGTTCGGGCTCTCGCCGGCCGGAGCGAGGTTGGTCGGGACACAGGGTTTGGAGGTATGGCACTTGGTCTGGATCGCCAGGTTGTGCACGAACTCGTTGCCGTGCTCGATGCCGTCCTCGAGGAAGAAGCAGTGGCCCACGGTGTTGAAGGTGACGTTGTTCTCCACGTGCACGAAGTTCGTGCCGTGCACCGTCACGCAGCGGTTGTAGGTGTCGTGGAAGGCGGAGTTCTTCACGTACTGGCCCTGCGCATCCCCGACCAGGTGCCAGTGGATCGGATAGCGGGCCAGGGTCAGGTTCTGACCCATGCGATTGAACTCCACCCCCGACACATACATCTTGCTCGTGACCATCGCCATCACGTGGCCGCCGAAGAAGGTCTGTTCCGCATCCGGTGATGCCTGGATCACGATATTGCGCGTGAGCAGCCCCACCTCGCCGCGCTCGTCCACATCGTAGGTGATCTTGCCGAAGTGCATGAACTCAAGCTTCTGGTCCAGCGTGATCGTATTGCCATGGATGGCGGAGATGGTGCGCCGCTCGGCCTGGCGGGGGTCAAAATCGGTCGAGGCGAGCACAATCATGTCCCCGACCCGCCATTGAGCGGCATTCAGCACCTCGATCGAGTCGCTGCCGGCCTCAGCCGTGCTGGCAAGCTTGGTCCAGGTGTTGGTGCGGTCGCCGTGCAGGTTCAGCGTGCCACCCGCGACCATGATGCCGCGATCCCCCATGCCCATCAGCTGCTCATCCTTGACGTTGTCGGTGAGGGTGATGATCGCTTTGTGCGTGTGGGGCTTGGCCTCGGTGCCGACCTCCAGCTCCCCGTGCAACATGATCCACTCGGTGGTCAGTTCGAGGTCCGATTTGTCCGAGAAGCTGAGCTTGCCGTGGATCGTCACCCCGTTCAGCCCCGGCGGACTGACATCCAGCAGCACCGACTTGCCACTTGGAATATCAACCAACGCCCCGGCCACCGGCACCTTGTGATCGGGCCAGGTCGCAGGATCAGACCAGCGCGTCGTCTTCATCGGCGCCGCATCGACGCTCGCGAATACCCCGGTGAGAAGGAACGCGGGAATCAGCGACACAAGAAGGAACGAGAGATTTCTTTTATTCATAACATCAACCCCCTACTCGAACATGATCCGGTACTTGAAGGTGCAGACGATAGCCGATTGCCCGTCACTTGGCGTAGCGGGATCGCATCAGTCATGTGTCCAAATGTTAAAAGGCGCGGCGCGATTGGCTGTGCCCGAAAGAAAAAGCCCCCGGCATGTGCCGGGGGCTCTTGTTTAATCAACGGCTTTTAAGCTTACCGGCTGACCAGGAGGCTGGTTCCGCCGCCAGGGCCGCCGCCAATGGGGCCTCGAGCACCGTTGCCGTTGGAAACCACCTTGACCCACAGCGCCTCCTTGTCCTTAAAGTAGGAGGTGTCGCTGGCCTGGCGCAGCGCCTCCAGGCTGGCCTGCTGCGTGCCCGAGGCCGCGGTGTTGAACCCCGGCAGCTGGAAGATCACCCACGAGCCGGCATCCATTTCCGTCAGGGTGAGGTTCAAGGACGGCCGCTCGGTCGTCACCTTGATCTCGGTACCGGCTCGGACGTTACCCGAATTGAAGGTGTAGTCCCTGCCATTGCGGCTGAGGGTGACAGGCGGCTGGGCAGGACCTCTACCGGCACCCGGCGCCACGGTGATGGGAACCACCGCGCCGGGACCCCCCGCACCCGGACCGGCACCGGCAGTTGTGGGAACAAGAGCGCCATAAGTCGAAGGACCAGCCGGACCGGCACCCGGGGGACGAGGGCCGAAACCGCCGCCGCCACCAAAACTCAGGCGTCCGACATCGCCTCTGCACACCGCCGCGTTCCAGTCGGGCTTGAGCTCACAGGCCTGTGCGTCGGTTGCGATGCTGTCGTTGGGTCCGTCGTTGAGGAGAATGTAGGAATTGGGAATGCCGCTGACCGAGCCGTCCTTGTCGTGGATCGCCGCAGCCTTCCAGGCCACACCGTTCAGGTTATCGTTGCCCCACTTGCGCTCCATCGGCGGGAAATACACCGGCTTGGCGTTGATGAATTTCGCACCTTCGATGGCGTTTTCGGTACTGACCCCGGCGCTCGTATACATCAGGTAGGAGAGCGCTCCGGTCTTGCGAGTGGCGTTGTCCTGGAAATTGACAAAGGTGTCATTCACCACGTCATGACGGTAGTCGTAGTACTCGTAACCGCGGATCGGGAAGTCCGGCATCATCGGCTTCGGCAGGCTGCGGCCGTAGGCCTTTTCCGCATCCGTCCTGGGGTTGCCGATGTTCTCGGTTTCGCCCACGAACAGGGAGTCAACGACTCTTGAGGTGAAAGGGTCACGACCGGCCGAGCCAGAGGCATGCGTATAGTCCATGGCGTTGTCGGCCAGCTTCGCGTTGCTGAAGACGTGCATCTCACCGCGGCCCCAGATACCACCATTGCGATTCTTGTAGGAGGTGAGATTCTCGAAGTGCGTTTCCACGGTCTTGCTGGTCGGATCGGCGGGATTCTCCTTGGGCATGTGCGCATTGCCGGTCACGCCGAAGGTGTTGTTGACGTTGATGTTCCGGTCGAACATGAAACCATCGTAGTTGGAGTGGGCGACATTGCCCTTGAACTCCCGAAATGGCGTGCGACGCGGCCAGGTGGCCAGGCTGATATCCGTGTCGGCAAACGCACCGTTCGGGTGCTCCGGCAGTGACATCCAGAAGCCGTTCTCATCGGAACCTGCAGCGACATTGTCGCGGTAGACGTTGTCCGGATTGGTGATCCAGTAACTCGAGACCGTATTGTCAGAGGGCAGCAGCACCTCCTTGGATCCCTGACCGTTGACCCTGATGGCCTGACGGTTGTCGTAGTTCGGGTTCTCGCCGGCTGCGGCGAGGTTGGTCGGGACACAGGGTTTGGAGGTATGGCACTTGGTCTGGATCGCCAGGTTGTGCACGAACTCGTTGCCGTGCTCGATGCCGTCCTCGAGGAAGAAGCAGTGGCCCACGGTGTTGAAGGTGACGTTGTTCTCCACGTGCACGAAGTTCGTGCCGTGCACCGTCACGCAGCGGTTGTAGGTGTCGTGGAAGGCGGAGTTCTTCACGTACTGGCCCTGCGCATCCCCGACCAGATGCCAGTGGATCGGATAGCGGGCCAGGGTCAGGTTCTGACCCATGCGATTGAACTCCACCCCCGACACATACATCTTGCTCGTGACCATCGCCATCACGTGG
Organism: uncultured Gammaproteobacteria bacterium; assembly: GCA_963708865.1. Taxonomy (GTDB): domain Bacteria; phylum Pseudomonadota; class Gammaproteobacteria; order Steroidobacterales; family Steroidobacteraceae; genus DAIDKA01. The sequence goes on along the minus strand of CAVPUC010000009.1, from coordinate 277,867 downwards.
CCGCCGAAGAAGGTCTGTTCCGCATCCGGTGATGCCTGGATCACGATATTGCGCGTGAGCAGCCCCACCTCGCCGCGCTCGTCCACATCGTAGGTGATCTTGCCGAAGTGCATGAACTCAAGCTTCTGGTCCAGCGTGATCGTATTGCCATGGATGGCGGAGATGGTGCGCCGCTCGGCCTGGCGGGGGTCAAAATCGGTCGAGGCCAGCACAATCGTGTCCCCGACCCGCCATTGAGCGGCATTCAGCACCTCGATCGAGTCGCTGCCGGCCTCAGCCGTGCTGGCAAGCTTGGTCCAGGTGTTAGTCCGATCGCCGTGCAGGTTCAGCGTGCCACCCGCGATCATGATGCCGCGATCCCCCATGCCCATCAGCTGTTCGTCCTTGACCTCATCGGTGAGGGTGATGGTCGCTTTGTGCGTGTGGGGCTTGGCCTCTGTGCCGACCTCCAGCTCCCCGTGCACCATGATCCACTCGGTGGTCAGTTCGAGGTCCGATTTGTCCGCGAAGCTCAATTTGCCGTGGATCGTGATCCCGTGCAGCGCCGGCGGACTGATGTCCAGCAGCACGGACTTGCCGCTGGGAATGTCGACCTGATCGCCGGCCACCGGCACTTTGTGATGCGGCCAGGTGGCAGGGTCGGACCAGCGCCTCGCCTTCGGCTGCTGCGCCGCATCAACGCGCGCGAATGCGCCGGCGAGAAGGAAACCGGATAGCACCGATAAAAGCAGCAACGAGCGAGATTGCTTTCGCATGGCATCGACCCCCAGCTTGAACAGTTGACCTTGCAATTCTTGAGCGGCAGAGGATAGCGCGATCGTCCGGCAAAAGGTTCCATGTCGGGACGAAAGCAATCAAGCCGTATCGCGGGCACCGGCAACCGTTGGCTATTCGAGCACGGCAGGGCAAAGCAGACTTGACCAGCTTGCGGCTCAAGAACCCCAAGGCCGCCGTACTACTCACTCCACGCGGCGGTAACGGAAATCCAGCTGAATGCATTCGCTCGAGTGCCGGCTCGCGGCGAAAATTCCACCCTCTGCGGACGCCGGCGAGAAATCGCCATACAATGGACGCAAAGAATCGGGGGGTTCCGCAAATGAGAAGAGAAAGAGTAAGAGTCACCATCATGTGCTGCTCAATCGTCCTTGCTGGCGTGGCCTTCGCGTCAAATGCCAGGGCGGAATGCAGCCGTAAGATGCTGCAGAAGCTGACCGACACCTATGTCAAGGCCCAAACGGCCGGGAAGCCCGCCATGCTTCCCTTCGCCGCCCAGTCGTCCTACGGGGAAAACGACAAGGCCATGGACGTTGCCCAGGGCGTGCTGGCCGCACCCCTGAAGGTCGACTTCACCCGCAGCTTCTACGACACAACCCAGTGCGCCACCTTCACGGAGCTGGTGGGGGCCACGGATCCGCGCCCGTACGTGATCCACACGCGCATGGAGGTGAACAAGAACGGGAAGGTGTCGAAGTTGGAGTCCAGGGTAACGCACGACGGAGACTGGATGTTCGGCGCGGCCGACCACCTGCGCTACACGCAGCAGGAGAAGTGGGACGAGATCCCCAAGGACAAGCGCGACACGCGGGCGGTCATCCAGGCGGTGGCCGATGCCTACTTGGACAATTGGGGGGACCCGACGATCAAGGTGCCGCATGGTACGCCTTGCGCCCGCCTCGAAGGCCGCATCTACACGGGCACCCGCAACCCGGACGGCAATAACTGCAACATGGGAGCCTTCCCGCAGAAGCTCAAGGTGAGCCAGCGCCGCTACGTCATTGACGAGACCATTGGCGCCGTAGACATCTTCAGCGACTTCCCCTGGATCGATGCCGGACTGCCACCCGACCAGCCGGGCACCCCGACCAGCAACGAGTTTCGGGTTGAGGGCGGCATGACTCGCTACATCCATGAAGTCACGGTTTGCACGACGCCAAAGTGCGGGAGAGGAAGGCCGCCGGGGGCGCCGGGGTCAGCACCGGCGGGGCAGGGGTCAGCACCGGCGGGCAAATAGTCTGGTTAACGCGCGCTGTTTCGGGGTCATTGATCTGCGAACTGCGCAGCGTGAATTACCGTTTTCTGGAGTCAAGCCTTCGACTGTAGGGACGATCTGGCGCTCGAGCATGTGTTCGATAACCGGGTTATGCCTCTGGCAGTGCCGTGGGTTGCACACGTGACTGTGCCGACTTTGAGTCTCGACACCGGGGCTGGCTGTTCTTGCGGCCTACTGCAACAGCCCGTTGACTCACTGAACGTCCCGGAGCACGTGGGTTTTGAATAGGCGAACCTGCCGGGTCGCGGCCGCTGTGCGATTTGCGTGGCAGTGGGATTGGGTCTTGTCGACGTAGCAAAACAAGCACAACAAACGGAGTCGCAATTCATGAATAGCACCGAGAAAGAGAAGATTCTGAAGCTTGCGCTTCGACTTTTCGGGGTGATCTTCCTATTTGTCTATCCGCTGGGGTTCATCTGGCCATCCGGCTGGGTGTGGCATGGAGGTATGGGGGGCTACTACCTGCAGATGATCGCCGGAATCTATGCCGTGCTCGGTATCTTTTTGATCCTTGCCGCCACCAATCCAAGTGCTCACCGCAGCCTGATCTCGTTCACGGTGTGGTCGAGTCTCGTCCATGCCGCAATTATGACGATTCAGGCGGTGGGCGATCCGCATGAGCACGGACACCTCGTTGGTGACGTGCCCGCTCTGGTGCTTGTTGCGGCCGTCCTTTGGTATTTCTCTCCGTCAAAGGCTGTGGCGTGAGCGTTGTTTTAGGATCCGGGAGCCTACTGTTGGCGGCACGCGTGCGATTTTAGACGTTAATCGCCGCCGCTAAGGCGGCAAGGACTGGCTACCATCTAGCGCCCTCATGATGTCAATGAGATTCGTTTCATGACCGCCCGCCGGCGAGTGCCTGCGAAGCAAAGTAGAGGCCCAAGCCGATGAAAAATATCGGGGCGAATCGGCGCCGGCGCTCATCAAAATCGAACATGCCATTATCAAATGGTGGACGGAGAAAGCGTGCGACTCCCACAGACATCATCATCATCCCGACAAAGCATAGCCAAGCGAGAAAACCATGAAGGTGCACAGCGAGGCCGGACTTCGACATTGAGACACTTAGGTCGTTGCGTAATACTCCGATGGTCCCGTATATAGCCGTGAATGCAGCTGCGATAATCCCGAACCAGCGCATCCCCGCCGATGGGGTCCTCCAATCGGACTCAGTACTGTCTTTCTGTCTTCGGTAGAAAGCCATAGCCGCGCCTCCTTGTGTCATGGCCGGCAGTCAGTGCAGTCAGCGCGGCGCACTGGGGTCAGCTTATCGTTGGCGGCGAACAGGTGCTCGGGGGCCCGTATCCTTCTGTGACCAAGTGCCGCTTTTGGCGGGCATCAGCTGCATACCACCAATTTCCGGTGTTGACCCAGGCTGTGCGAGAACCACGATTCCCAGTTGCAGTGGAGCCGTGACCGTTTGGAGAAGCGGTAGGCGACCTTCGCGGATTCCGGTTTCCCTCCGATTTAGCTCGATGCCCATTATAACTTCTGTGCGCCTTCCCCTGGGGAAGCTCCGACGGTGAAACGCAGGCTGCGCCCCTCCGCCCGAACCATCTTGAGTAGCACGGCACACGATCATTAATCTTGGATTCTCTCGCTTCTCGATCCGCTTCGCGGGCGTGACCTCCATGGCTTCGCCTCTGCGCGGCCGCCGGAATCCAGGCAACCGCGTTGCCTTGTGAAATCCGCACGCCCAAAGCGCACACTAGCGGGCTCGCGATTTACCGGAAAAAACAGAACCATGTGGAAATCACTATTAGCGGCGGCGTTGCTGAGTTGCGCGGCGGCGGTAGTAGCCGCCGATGAGGCAGACGACTACTCGGCATTCCAAGCGAAGGACCCCGCGAGCTCAATCCAGCGGCTGTATACCATCTGCTCTAGCGCAGACAAGGATCAGATCCTTTACTGCAATGGCTACATCACCGCCATAATGGAAAGCATGATTGCAATCGGGAAGCAGCCATTAGCGAGTGGATACGGAATTTGCCCGTCCGGCTCCGTCAGCACTGCAGCAGGCGTCCAGGCGTTCAAAAATTGGGCGCAAACACATCGTAAGGAGGGCGGCCTTACCCGATACATCGGTGTCGCGTGGGCGTTTCAAGAAGCTTGGCCGTGTTCCTAGTCGCTTGCCGGGCGGCGACTCACATCACACCGTCTGGCTGGTTTCCTGGGCCGCTGCTCCGCAGTACATCTTTCCCTATCGGGTCTGGTGGCCGTTCCTGGGGATCTTCTTCGGCGGATCGGTTGCGGCAACCTTTTCTTGGACTCTTTGGACGAGCCGTCGGGATGCCGAGCGAATCGACCAGGAACTTGACGCGCTCGAGAGTCTACGAGGCGCGTGACCTAAGCGAGCGGGCGCGCGTCAAGCGGTCGCAAAACGCGTGCCTGCGTGTCCGCTCTGGGTCCACTCCCGCGGTCGCCGCCCGCCGGCCAATTGAGCTGCGCCACATCGCATTTTTGGCAGTGTCGCTGAACCGTATGAGCAGAACTGTTCAGCAGAACCATTCCAATGCGCCAAAGTGAGTTGGGCATCTGGGTCGCGGATCTCTACAGCTTGGCGTTGATGTACTTGGCGAGAATCATCTTCGCCGCAGTCTGATAGCCGACCCCCAGCTCCCGACCGCGGCGTCGCAGAGCCGCCTTTAGATCCTCGCTCAGCAGGATGGAAGTCGGCCGTTGGGGCCGCACAAGGACAGGCTGGGCTGCGATGACCACTGCACCAAGATCCCGACGTTCAAATTCGCGCAACTGATCATCACGACGGCTGGATGCATTCTTCATCCTGCTCGCCGCTGCTTTCTTAGTGGTTCGCGCCATCGTAAGCCTCCTTCTCCTTCCTTCGCATTGCACGGCAACTGATCGGTCGAAGCTTCTCATCGCGCCGGGCAAAGATAAGCGCTGCGTGTCGGCCCTCAAAAGTCATGCCTAGCAGCAAGTACCGCGCTTCAGGGTGCGCCGGCTCAAGGATACGACCGGCGAAAAGCATCGGTGCATCGAGCAGGCTCTCCACATCCGCCTTCGTGAACCGATGCTTGGTTCTGGCTCTTCGTGCTGTTTCCGGCATCCCATTCCAGCTCCGGCCGTCTACCGAGCCAGGCAGCCACATCGGGGTCGGCGACCATTTTCATCGTCGAATATTATAGCTATGTTATAGCTATACGTCCACGACATTAGCAGCTGCCGCTAAAATATGCGCAGTGGCCCTTAGCTGAACGCTCTAGGGGGCGATCTGTTCACATTTTGTGGATTCTCAGCACTGCCGAACGACCCGCGTCGGCCTGGCCGCGAAAGGCAGCTTACCGGCAGCCTATCCCGGATCGCCAGTAACCGCAGTTGGCCGTTAGTTGCCGCCGCAATCCTAAGGCCGAAGTGAATACGGCCAAACTTAATACCGGCCGGGGCCCCCATCCCGCCATCCTTGGACGTCACTCGACGCGTCTCCTCTGGAACTTATCGGCCAAGTGCACGCAGCATTTGCCATAAGGAGCATTGTCCGCTGTGCAGGTGGCGGCCGGCCGAGCGCACGGTTTTTTTGTTGACGATTTAACCCCGTTTGCGGGCCTGTTGCGTTTCAGTTCCTAGATGAACCATTTGAGGAGCTGACATGATCCGAGTCTTAGTCGCAATCGTTCTCATGGCGGCGACATCCTTATGCGCCGCTCAGGGTGTAGGCAGAATCGGCAATATCGCCGTCATAGATCGAGACACGGGAGTCGCGCTAACACTGCACCGATATCGAGGTGAGTACTGGATTGCAGGGGTGCCTGGGGCACACTATGCCATTGAAATCAGAAACCGATTGGGGGAGAGGCTGCTCGTCGTGGCTTCGGTCGATGGCGTGAATGTGATCTCGGGCGAAACTGCCGCCTGGGATCAGACCGGCTATGTGCTCGATCCGCGCGAGCGATTATCAAATCAGCGGTTGGCGTAAGAGCGATACGGATGTCGCGGCGTTCACTTTCACAGCTCTCCCAAACTCCTATGCAGCGCGCACGGGTAGGCCGGCCAACGTCGGCGTCATAGGTGTGGCAATGTTTCGAGAGCAACAGCCGCCGCTGAATGTTGCACCGCAAGAGCGTAGGAGCGAAGCACCCACCGGCGGCATTGAGCCTCCTCAGTGCGCTCAATGCACCTGCGGCCTCGGCAGCCGATTCAGAGGCGAGCAGTGAGGTTGCCGGCACTGGTCAGAGGGTAACGAGAGTACCACCGCCCTCAAGCCCGATTCCCGAGTTGAAACTTGGCACAGGACATGGCGAGCGCGAATACTCCTATGTGAGTCATACGGACTTCGTTAGATTGCAGCCAATGCCGAATGAACTCCTACGCATTCATTACGACAGTCTCGACAATCTTGTGGCGATGGGGATCATTCGGCGGCCGGCGCCGGTATTGCCGGAACCGCTCAGTAGCGACCCATTTCCGGGTTCCTCCAATCGGCACTACGTGCCAGATCCTCCGGGATGAGTACTGAGGACTCCCCGGGTAGGAGCTGTCATAGTGCGGATCATGGATGCGGCGGCGTTGAGCGACGAAGTATTGATGCGGCGCTATGCAGTCGGAGATGCGAAGTCATTTGAAGCACTTTATGAAAGACATGAGATCCGCGTTTGGCGCTACCTCGAGCGCAGCGTCCACAACGCAGCAATTGCCGATGAGTTGATGCAGGAAGTTTGGTTTTCGGTGGCGCGTGAGGCGGCGCGCTACCACCCCAGCGCTCGGTTCTCGACCTGGCTGTTCACCATTGCACACAACCGGATGATCGACGCCGTGCGGGCCACTCGATCCCAAGTAAGCCTTGAGGCGTTAGGACCTGACGGCGATCCGGCGACGGCTCAGTTGATCGAGAATCCGCAACACGGACCGCACGCCCTGGCCGTCGCATACCAGCAGGCGCAAGCGCTCAACAGAGCAGTTGAGGCATTATCGGAGGAGCAACGCGAGGCATTCTTGCTGCACGTCGAGGGAGAATTAACCGTTGATGAGATCGCAGTTGTCACGAATTGCACCTTCGAGACGGCCAAGAGTCGCCTTCGATATGCACGTAGCAAGCTACGTGAGCTACTCAAGGAGTACGCATGAACGACACTCCGCCACCCGATGATTCCGCAGATGACCTCGAGGCCCTGTATCGCAGGAGTTCTGCTCAAGACCGGAGTCGGCCCAGCGCGAAGGCGCGCCAGGCAATACTAGAACACTCGTTGCGGATCGCGACGAATCGGGCGCAGGCGCCGAGAACCGGTGGGAAGACTCAGTCGGAGGGCTTGCCCGCCCCTGGACAGATTGCACGAGTCACTAGACACTCACGTCCGAAGTGGCAGCGACCGGTGCTGGTCGGAACATTTGCGGCGGCGGTGCTCGCCGGCCTGCTGATAGTGCCCCAGTATTTACCGCCCGCCGCACCACCCGTAGCGCTGCAAATTTCCCCCAAACCGGCGCTGTCGGCGCTAAAGCAGCCCGAGCCATCACGGCCCTCGGCACCGGCCGAAGCGCCACCGCGTGAGTCGGCCCGGACGGCAATTAACCTGCCCGCAACGGTATCGGCGCCACACTTGCACGTGCCAGCGAGGGTTGCGGCACCCAGTATTGACGCAGCAGAGTCCGCCATGACAGCTCGGGCGGCTTCCGTCGCAAGCAATCCGGCCGTGATGGGTGGGGTCTCCGCAGCGTCCACAGATCCTGGCGAGCAGGTGTCCGTGACCGGCATGCGAATACCCCGCACACCGGGCGCGCCCACGGCCGATGCTGGGGCTCAGGCCACCCGCAACGCCGCGGCGGGTGATTCATCTGCAGATGAAAAGGTAGCTGATGCGGCAAGCCCGATTGACACCAGGGATAAGGACGGACGCACCGCACTGATGCGAGCCGTATTGCAGAATCGTCTGGATGCAGTAATGGAGCTGCTACGGCGAGGTGCTGACCCCAATGCCGCGGATAATTCTGGGGCGACGCCATTGCAGGTTGCTCGCGCCAGGAATAGGACTCAAATTGCCGATTCCCTAGCACGGGCCGGCGCGCGTTAGCAGGTGCTGGTCCGACCTGCTGTATTGCGTTGATCCGGATCGTCCAATTCAACATTGCAACCGAGAATCAAATGATGGCGAACGAACCTAAAATTCGAGTGCAGGCAATTCAGGCCAAAATCGATGCGCTGAAGAAAAAGCGCGAGACAAAGTTAGCCAAAGCTGATGGAGAATTCGATAAGGCTCGCCGCGAAGCCCTAAACCGGCACAACAAAAGCTACAAACGGGTCATGGTGGAGTACGACGCTAAACTTGCCAAGTTAGAAGAGAAGCGTAAGAGGGCGGATCGGGAAGCGCGGCAGGTCTGGGAGGAATTGCAGAAGCCCAAAAGGCCCACCAAGGGCTAGGGACCGGGCGCCTGCCCGAGATGTCAGTCTGCTGACGGTAGGATCGTGACCATTGTGATAGTTCGCGAGCCTAGCGTGGCGTCATCACTCGGGTCACCGACGACAACGTAGAAGCTTTTGGGCACGCGGCGTCGTGGATCCGCAACGATGGGAATAAGCAGTCGTGCCTCGTTTTCACCCGCGCGAATGTAATCGGTGCGCGGCTTGACCGATATGAAGTCCTGCCCGGGTTTCGCGGTTCCCGATTCTGTCCACCAGCTGAAACTGACAGGGTTGTGATAGCTGTGCCGACGATTAACGACAACGCTCGCCACCGCCTGTGAGGGGGCCAAGTCCACGGTGTCCGTCGCAAGCTCGATGCGAGCGAGCGTTGCCGAACCCGTCTGCGACCCCATCGCGGCCGCCCGCGTGACGGGCGGTGACGGCTTCTTTGTTGAGAGGGGCGCTGCGGGTTTTGTTGAAGCGTGAGGCACCGCCGTAACGGGTGGCGGGCTCATCGTGACCTTCGCTGCGACGGGCGACGGAGCCTCAACCGCCGGGGGTGGCGGCACAGGTTGCTCAGTTTGATGCGCTAGCGGTGCGACCGGGTTTGGTGGTGCATTGCTTCGCACATCGCCGCGCAGCTGCCCCCACCACTGTTCTGCCGAAGTGCCTAGGGCGGTCGTGGCGCTCTTGATCAAATCAGAGTTGGCCTCTGCCCACCAAGCGATGGCAGCCAGCAACGCGATCGCCACTCCCGTTGCCCAGCGCACCGGCTGTTCGCGGGGCGGAAGCGCCCCCATTACCGAAGGCAGCAGCGGCAAGGTCGCCGGCGTTGTCGGCAGAGCAAGCTGCTTGAGCCAGGCTTGCAGGTCGTCAGGTCGGCGTTTGCGGTCCACCTGAAGACCCGCGTTAAGCGCACGCCACTGCCGACCACTCAGCCCTTTAGGCCGACGCGCGATCAGGCGATCGGCGCGCGCGGCCAATGCGGTGCGGCCCATGAACGGATGCGTACCCGTCAACAATACATAGCTGATACAAGCCAGCGAATAGATGTCGTCCTGGGCATCGGGCGCTCTGCCGACGAGCAACTCACAGCTGGCATAACTGGGGGTCGCGACCGCGACCCGCGCCAGATCTTCCCCTTCGGAAATCGACGGATCGGGGCGCAAGCGATGTGAGGCGCCGAAATCCAGCACCCGGATCCCGCCTTCGTCAGTGATGAAAATGTTCCCGGGATTCAGATCGCCATGCACGATGCCGCGGGAATGGGCGTAAGCGACTGCCGCTCCGACCTCGCGAATGATGGCCAGCGCATGCGGACGACGCAGCGCCACGGAATTCCTGATGGCCAGCACCCGGCTCAGCGGTGCACCGCTCAGGTACTCCATCGTGAAGAAAGTCAGCTCGCCGTCCTGGTCGAGCTCGTGCACCCTCACGATGTTCGGATGCGACAGCGATTGCAGGCGCTGAAACTCGCCGCGCAGTTCTTCCAGCAATTGCGGCCGTTGGACGATCTCGGTATGCAGGACTTTGATGGCCACCCGTTGGCCGCCGTCTGCGTCTTCCAGACGATACGGATCGATGGCTGCGTACACCGTCCCCATGCCGCCGCGCCCGAGTATTCCCTGGATGCGATAGCGGCCGCGCAACACATCGCCGATTGCTACGCTGCGCCGCGATGGCGGTGGCTCGGTGCCTGCATCCTTGGGTGTGGGAGCGGCGGCAGGCGGTGGTGCAGGGGGCGGCGGCTTCGGGGCAAGGGCCGCGTGCGGCGCACTGTCGGGTCGCCACTCGCCGCAGTCGGGGCACTCGCGGCAGTTGTGGCAGCCGTGGCATGCCATTGCAGGCGTGGCAATTGCGGCATTCGCGGCATTCGCGGCATTCGGCACAGAGGTTACTGTTCCGGCGGCGGGCCTTCCGATCAGCAGGGCTCGCAGCTGCGCACTCAGACTGTGGAAGTCCTCGGCGCTGATCTTACCGCGACGATAGTACTGATCCACTAACGCCAGAAGTTCCCATCCCTCTTCAGGATTGGCAGCGATCGGGTCAGCGATTCCACGAAGCAGGATGGCCCGATCGCACTCCCCATTCGCCAAGGCATCCAGCCATTCGGTAACGCTTCGCTCGCTCTCGCGCTGCACGGGCTGCGTCGTCTCGGACTCCATCCGCTGGTGGAAGTCGTCACCCGGCGACCGCCCGTTCATGGCGGGGACGGAGTGTGAAAATGCGGAGGAGGAATTGGGCATTGGCTCGCAATTAAAATAAGCAGAACAACGAGCTTTGACCCCCGGGGAGGCGGGAAATTCATTGCTCGCGCCTATTTTTAACCCCAACGGGCCTAGCGCGCATCCTGAGGAAGGCCGCCAAGGCCAGTCAGAATCGACCTACCGCCAACTTCGCCGCTTCCCACAGGTTGCCAGCGGCCCCCGGCTCACTCGCCGCTCGTTTGCGAGGCACGAAAGTGTATGGTAACAAGGTTCTACGACGCTGGCGGAAACACCTGCCGCGGGCGGGGTGTCGATGGCGTTGCAGCTGGCGGAGATGATTCCGTGGGGGCGTACTTTTGAGGAGTACACCGCCATGTTTGCGCTCGATGGGGCCGACCGGTCCCGGTCCATCCTGGGTTGCGGTGACGGGCCCGCATCGTTCAATGCGGAAGCGTTGCGACACAACGTCAAGGTCGTGTCGGCTGATCCCCTATATGAATTCCCGGTAGCCCAAATCCGAGCGCGCATCGCTGCGACGGCGCCGACGGTTGCCGCCCAGCTGCGCAGCAACGCGGGCAATCTCGGGTGCAACCCTTTCAACACCGTCGATGAACTGGTCGCTGCACGGATGCGCGCCATGCAGATATTTCTCGACGACTTTGTCGAAGGCTCCGAGCAGGGACGTTACGTCCCGGCGCAGCTGCCGAATCTACCGTTTTTCGACGGCACCTTTGATCTGGCGCTGTGTTCACATCTCCTCTTTTTGGGCAGTGATCAACGTGACACCGACTTCCACATTGCGGCCGTGCAGGAGTTGTGCCGGGTTGCCCAAGAGGTGCGGATCTTTCCGCTGGTTGAGGGGGATGGGAAGCCCTCGCGACATCTGCCGCTAGTGACCGAGGCGTTAGCTGCGGGTGGCTGCGCCGTAACGATCGAATCCGTGACTTACGAATTCCAGAGGGGCGCCAATCAAATGATGCGCATCATTTGCTCGTGAGATTTGGAGAAGGACGCTTCCTATGTGCGCGAGTCGCCCTGGCAGCGTCGGCTCGCAACCCGCGGTCGAGCCATGCCCTGCCAGCGGATGCACACATGCTCGTACCACGGCACTGATGCGCGCATGCTTCTGAGCGCGTGTCCGCACCGGCCGCCCTGCGATGGCTGCCCGCGCTTCGGCGCAACCGGCATTGGCAGAGCGGCGCGTGAAACGCTGAACGCGCTGGCGCGCGGTCATGGCCTGGCCGATGTGACCGTCCATTCCGGTGATTTATTCGGGTTTCGTCACCGTGCGCGCCTCGCGATTCGCGGCAGGCTCGGATCGCCGAAAATCGGACTCTTCGAAGCGGACAGTCATCATGTCGTGCATATCCCAAATTGCCGGGTTCAGCATCCGCTGATCAACCAGGTGGCCGCCGTCGTGCGCGGCGCGCTCGTCGATGCGAAGATCACCTGTTACTCAGACCGGGCGCACCTGGGGTTGGCGAGGTACCTGCAGGTGGTCATCGAGAGGCGCTCCACCACCGCGCAGCTGGTCCTCGTGGTGAACACGGACGGCGTTGAACCGCTCGCCCAGTGCCTGGAGTTCATTCGCGAACGGCTGGGTTCGCATCTGCACAGCCTGTGGATCAACTTCAATACCCAGCAGAGCAATGTGATTGTGGCTCCCGGCTTCTACCACCATTGCGGAGCGCAAAGTGTGATCGAGGAGTTTGGCGGGCCGCGGGTGCACTATCCCCCGGGCGCCTTCGGACAGAGCAATCTCGGGGTAGCTGAGCAGATCGTGGCCCACATCCGCGCGCGGATTCCGGCGGGCGCCCACGTCACGGAATTTTACGCCGGGGTCGGCGCCATCGGTTTGTCGCTGCTGGGCGGGATCGGCCGCCTGACCTTGAACGAGATCAGCCCGCAGTCACTGTTCGGGCTGCAGCTGGGTCTCGCGGAACTCTCCGCCGCGCAGCGCGCCAAGGTCGAAGTGGTACCGGGTCCTGCACCAATGGCCGCTCACGCTGCCGACGGGTCCCAAGTCGTGATTGTCGATCCGCCGCGTCGGGGCCTGGATCCGCAGCTGCGCCAGTTCCTGGTCGCACAGCCTCCGGAACACCTCATCTACGTGAGCTGCGGCCTCGCGAGTCTCGTGAATGATGTGGGCGTGCTGCTGGCCGGCGGGAAACTGCGCCTCGCGGAACTGACGGCCTTCAATTTGATGCCTTTCACCGAGCATGTCGAAGCGGTTGCCCGCTTCCAGCGTCTCTGAACAACACCCCGGGCACACGGAAGCTCAAGTTAAAGGTTAACAAAAGCAGTAACATACGACAGCAACGCAACGGTACCCGCAACTGGTGAGTATGAGCGCTAAGCACATTCGGTATGGCATGGTGGGGGGCGGCCCCGGTGCCTTCATCGGCGCGATCCATCGCATGGCGGCACGCCTGGAGGGGCGCTATGAGCTGGTTGCCGGCGCCTTCTCCAGCGATCCGGGGCGCGGCCAGACCACCGGGGCGGAGCTCGGCCTGGGCGCCGAGCGGGTCTATGACTCCTATCAGGAGATGGCGCGTCACGAGGGCGCCCGGGCGGATGGCATCGAAGTCGTGATCATCGTGACGCCCAATCATCTGCACTACCCGGTCGCGAAAGCCTTCCTCCAGGCGGGCATGCATGTCGTTTGTGACAAACCATTAACGACGACGCTCGCCGATGCTGTCGCGCTGCGTGATCTGGTCAAGGCAACCGGCCGGCTCTTTTTTGTGACGTACACTTATGGCACCTATCCCATGGTGGCCCAGGCGCGTGAGATGGTACGTTCGGGGCAGCTGGGTGCCGTGCGCGTGGCGCAGGTGGAGTACGCGCAGGGGTGGCTGTCGACCGCGCTTGAAGCGAGCGGCTCACGGCAGGCCAGCTGGCGCACCGACCCGGCGTTGGCCGGTGCGGGCGGCTGTCTTGCGGACATCGGCACGCATGCGTATCACCTGGTGGAATTCATCACCGGGCTGCGCACGCACAGTGTGGCCGCGGAGCTCACCCATTTCGTTCCCCAGCGCAGGCTCGATGACAATGTGCAGGTGATGCTGCGCTTTGAAGGCGGCGCGCGTGGCGCGCTGTGGGCGAGCCAGGTGGCCGCCGGGGAGGACAATGCGCTGCGGATCCGCGTTTATGGTGATCAGGGCAGTGTCAGCTGGGATCAGGAACACCCCGAGGAGCTGCGCTTTGCGCCATTGGGCGCGCCACCGCAGACGCTGCGGCGTGGGGGGCCGGGAGTCGGGCCGTGGGCGCTGGGCGTGACCCGCCTGCCGAGCGGGCACCCGGAGGGCACGCTCGAGAGCTTTGGGCTGCTGTACAGCGAAGTGGCCGAGGCGATTGTCGCGGTGCGGGACCGGCGCCCGCCTCCGCGGATACGCGTGGCCACGATTGACGACGGTGTGGCGGGCATGCGCTTCATCGATGCCTGTGTGCGCTCCGCGCGGCAGAATGCCGCCTGGGTAAGCCTTGACTGAAGGCGCACTTTTTCGAAGTTGAATGGTCGAAGGATCCAGAATGAACAGTTCCATTTCCAGAAATCCCGGTGCCGCCAATGCGGAGATCCGCGCGGTCCAGGATGCCGTGGCCAGTGCCTCATCCTGGGTCGCGCCCCTGCGGCAGCAGTTTGCGCGAGTCATTGTCGGCCAGCAGCACCTGCTGGATCGGCTGGTGATCGGCCTGCTCACCAACGGCCATATTCTTCTCGAGGGCGTGCCGGGTCTGGGCAAAACCTTGGCGCTCAAGACGCTCGCGCAGGCGCTTGAGGTGAGCTTCCAGCGCATCCAGTTCACGCCCGACATGCTGCCGGCGGACGTAGTGGGCACCATGATCTACAATCCGCGCGACGGCTCCTTCCAGACCAAGCACGGTCCGGTGTTCGCCAACCTCATCCTGGCGGACGAAATCAACCGGGCGCCCGCCAAGGTGCAAAGCGCGTTGCTCGAGGCGATGCAGGAGCGGCAGGTCACGTTGGGCAGCGCCACCCACGCCTTGCCGGAGCCCTTCATGGTCATGGCCACACAGAACCCGGTGGAGCAGGAAGGCACCTATCCGCTGCCCGAGGCGCAGGTGGACCGCTTCATGCTGAAGATCATCCTCAACTATCCCACCCGTTCCCAGGAGCGTGCGATTCTGGATGCGATGGGGACCACGGCACCCCTGACGGTGGTGGACCCGGTGGTGGGCGGGGCGCAGATCCTCGCCGCGCGCCACGTCGTCAACCACATCTATATCGATGACAAGGTCCGCGACTACATCGTGGATCTGGTGCTGGCGACGCGCGACCCGCGTGCCGTCGGCAAGGACCTGGGCGGCTATATTCAAGCCGGCGCCTCGCCGCGGGCGACGATCTGCCTGGGGCTCGGCGCCCGTGCGAACGCGTTTCTGCAAGGCCGCGGTTACGCGACGCCGCAGGACGTAAAGGATGTGGCGCTGGAGGTGCTGCGTCACCGCGTCGTGGTCAGCTACGAGGCGGAGGCGGAGGACATCACCTCGGACCAGATCATCGGCAGAATTCTGGAGAGTTTGCCGGTACCTTAGGCTCTAGGCGCTCATGAACGAGGCTATTACACGCGACATCCTGCGCAAGGTCCGGCAGATCGAGATCCGCACCAACCGCATCGTGGCCGATTCGCTCGCCGGACACTACCACTCGGTCTTCAAGGGCCGGGGCATGGACTTCGATGAGGTACGTGAATATGTTCCGGGCGATGAGGTACGCACCATCGACTGGAACGTCACGGCGCGCGCGGGGCGTCCCTTCATCAAGAAATTCGCCGAAGAGCGCGAGCTGACGCTGCTGTTGCTGGTCGATGTGAGTGCCTCCGGTCACTTCGGATCCGGTACGCAAAGCAAGCGCGATGTCGCGGCCGAACTTGCCTGTGTGCTGGCGCTGTCGGCGACGCGCAACAACGACAAAGTCGGGCTGGTGCTGTTCACGGACCAGATCGAGTTGTACATTCCGCCGAAGAAGGGTCGGCGTCACGTGCTGCGGGTGGTGCGCGAGATCCTCTTCTACAAGCCCACGCGGCGCGGCACCGATATCGTGCAGGCGCTGGAGTTCGCCAATCGCATGTCGGGGCGGCGCTCGGTGGTGTTTCTGATTTCCGATTTCCAGGCCCCCGGCATCAGCGCTGAGGCGCGCTCGCCGCTGCGTCGGGCGATGAGTCAGGCCGCGCGCCGCCACGACCTGGTGGCGGTCAATATCCGCGACCCTCGGGAACATGCTCTGCCTGATGTGGGCCTGGCGGTGCTGCAGGATGCGGAATCCGGCGAGGTCATGGAGGTCGACACCGGCAGCCGGCGCATTCGCGAGCGGTTTGCGCGCCTCGCGCAGCAAGGCCGCGACACGCTCCTGCGCATGCTGAATGCGGAGGCCATCGACAGCCTGATGCTGACAACCGACCAGCCGTATCTGGGTTCCCTGATCAGTTTCTTCCGGCGTCGCGAGGCGCGCCATCCGTGAACGCCTCGGGACCGGATATTCGCGACATCCGTGCGCCGTATCTCATTCCGCAGGACCTGCGGCTGCTCATCGTGGTGGGTGCCGCGGTGCTGCTGCTGCTGGCGCTGCTGTGGTGGGGGTGGCGCAGGGTCCGCGCACGGCGCCCGCAAGTGACACTCCTGCAACGCACGCTGCAGCAACTTGAGGCCACGCGCGCACTCATGGAAGCCGGGGATGCGCGCGCTTTTGCGGCGGCGGTGTCGGATGTGGTGCGCGCGCTATGTGGAGGTGCGCTTCGAGGTGCGCGCCACGCAGCGCACCACCGCGGAGTTCCTGCGTGATTGTCTGAGCCAGGTGGGCTCGGCGCTGCAGGCTCACGAGCGCGCCCTGGGGGATTTTCTGAAGTTCTGCGATCTGGCCAAATTCGCCCGCTGGTCCTTGGATAGACAGGAAATGCAGGACATGCTCGCCAGCGCGCGCCATTTTGTCGAAACCACGGCTGCGCCGGTGCCGGTGCAGCCGGGCATCACCCCTGAAGTGATCGATGTTCCGGTTCGCTAATCCACACTATCTGTGGCTGCTCGCGCTGCTGCCGCTGCTGCTGATCTGGCGCGGCCGCCGCGGTCCGGCGCCGGCCATCGAGTATCCGAGCCTCGCACTGCTGCGCGAAGTGGCGCGCCGCACACGCAGTCGTCTTGGCAACATCCTCGGCGGATTGCCGCTGTTGGCGCTGGCGCTGCTGATCGTCGCCGTGGCACGGCCGCAGCAGGGCGAAAGTAACGCCACGGTGCACGCGAGCGGCGTCGACATCATGTTGCTGCTGGATGTGTCCGGTTCGATGCAGTCGCTGGACTTCAAGCTCGAGAATCTGCCGGCGAGTCGCGTGGATGTGGTGAAGTCAGTCGTGCGACGCTTCATCGAGGCGCGCCCGAATGACCGGATCGGCCTGACGATATTTGCCGGGCTGCCCTACCTGATGAGCCCGGTGACGCTCGATCATTCCTGGTTACTGGGCAACCTCGACCGGGTGCGCATCGGGGATATCGAAGATGGTACGGCGATCGGCTCGGCCCTCGCCGCCGGACTGAATCGGCTGCGCAACCAGACCGCGAAATCAAAGATCATCATCCTGATGACGGACGGCCAGAACAATGCCGGCCAGATCACACCGATCACCGCCGCGGAGGCGGCCCGGGCGCTGGGCGTCAAGGTCTACACCATCGGCATCGGGGTGCGCGGTGAGGCGCCATTTCCGGTGATCGACGCCTTCGGTCGCCGGCGTATCGTCATGGAAAAGGTGGATGTGGATGAGGACACCCTGCAGCGGATCGCGACGGTGACCGGCGCCCGGTTCTATCGGGCCACCGACACCGAATCACTGAACCACATCTATGACGAGATCGACAAACTCGAGAAGACCGCCTTCACCGTCCACAGCTACGAGCAATGGCAGGAACTGTTCGTGTGGCCGGTGCTTGGGGCACTGGCGGTTCTGGGGTTGAGCCTGCTTGGGCAGTTCACGCTGCGAAGAAGGATCCCGGCATGAATGCCGTGAGTCATTTTGCACAACCGCTGTGGCTGCTCGCCGGGGCCATCGCAGTGCCCCTGTTACTGCTGCTGTACTGGCGCTTCGATCAGCTGCAGCGCCGGCGCATCCGCGCTTTTTCGCTGGCGCGCGACAGCGACTCGCGCATCGCTCGGGGTGTCGCGGGCGCTGTTGTGGTCAAAGCGCGTGGCGTTCTGCCTGGCGGTCCTCGCGGCCTGCGTGGCGCTGGCGAGGCCCCTGGGTTCCATGCAGATGCAGGAAAGCGAGCGGCGCGGCCTCGATATCCTGTTTGCCATTGATACCTCCCGTTCCATGCTGACCCCGGATGTGAAGCCTGATCGGCTGACGCGGGCGAAGCTTGCGGTGGAGGATCTGATCGATCGCCTGAACGGCGACGGGGTGGGACTGGTGGCCTTCGCGGGCGAGGCGTTCCTGGAGGCACCGGTGACCACCGATTATGATGCCTTCCGTGAAACCCTGCAGTCACTGGATACGCATACCATCGCGCTGGGCGGAACGGACATCGCGGCCGCCATCCGTCTGGGGGTCTCGACCCTGGCGCTGCGCGGCGATACGCAAAAAGTGCTGGTGCTGATCACCGACGGCGAGGATCTGGCCGGGGATGCGCTGCTTGCGGCACAGGCGGCGGCGAAGCAGGGCATGGTCATCTTCACGGAGGGCGTGGGCACGACGGCCGGTGAATTGATTCCGATTCCCGACGGCGCCGGCGGCACCCAGTTCGTCAAGGATCCTTCGGGTCACTTCGTCAAATCACGCCTCGACGCCGACATGCTGACGCGGATCGCGGCGGTGACGGGCGGTGTGTACGTCCCCCTGGGTCCGCAGGGCCAGGGAGTCGTGAAACTGTACGATGAGAAGCTCAAGGGTTTGACCCAGCGCCAGCATGCCGACCGGCAGATCGCCGTGTACGCGGAGCTGTTTCAGTGGCCCTTGGGTGTTGCCATTGCGCTGCTGATCGTGCAGTGGCTACTGGGTGTCGGGGTGCGCCGGCGCGTGGCGGGCGCGGTGCCTGCGAATGCGGCTGGGGTGGCGGCGCTGCTGCTCGGTGTGGCAACGGTGGCAGTGGGTCGCGTGTCGGCCTCACCGCTTACCGCACAGGACGCCTACGACCATGCCCAGTACAGCAAGGCGCAGCGCGATTATGCGCAGAGTCTCAAGAAGGATCCCAACCGCACCCGGCTGCAGTTCAATCTGGGCGCCGCCGCCTACAGGGCCGGCGATTTCACGACCGCCGCCTCGGCCTTCGAGCAATGCGCTGCGCACCCGGGAAATCCCTCTTCAGCAAAGCGCCTATTACAACCTCGGCAATGCGTTGTTCCGCCAGGGCGAAAAGGGCTTGTCGACTGATCCGCAGGCCACGATCAAGACCTGGCAGCAGTCGATCGGCGCCTATGACACCGCCTTGCAGATCCGCCCGACGGATGCGCGACGCAAAATACAACCGTGGCGTCGTGCAGCGGCGGCTGGATGAACTGCAGCGCCAGCAGCAGCAGAAACAGAAACAGAATCCGAACGACAAGCAAGATCAGAAGAACAAGCAGGATCAGAAAGACCAGAACGGGCAGAACAAACCCCAGGACAGTAAGGAGCAGCAGGGCCAGCCGAACCAGAACGGCCAGAACGGGCAGGGCCAGCCGAATCAGCCGAACCCGCAGCCTTCCCAAATCAAGCGGGTGAGCAGCCGGGGCCAACGCAGCCTGACCCAGGCCAGCAGACCGGCCAGCCGCCGCCCCGGAAAAACGCTGCCGCGAGCCCTCAGGATATCGGCAAGCCCAATCAGATGTCGCCGCTTGAGGCGCAGCAGTTGCTGGACTCGGCGAAAGGCGAAGAGCGGCATCTGGGCATCGGCGTGCGCAATGGCAAGCCCGAAAATCCCGCGGCCACACCGCTGAAGGACTGGTAGATGAAGTCGGCGGTGCGGCACTGGACACTGCGCGGCGTGGTCGCGCTGGTCGCTCTGCTGGCGCTGTCGGCCGCACCGGCCGTCGCGGCATCGCACGTCACGGTGACGCTGGATCCGCCCAACTTCAGTGTGACCGAATCTGCGGAACTGACCATTACGGTCTCCGGAGATGAAGATGCCGCACCGCTCATCCCGCGTGTGCCCGGACTCATCATCAATCCGGATGGGCAGTCGAGCCAGGTTCGTGAGGTCAATGGCGCGGTCACGGCGATTTTTGCCCGCACCTATCGGGTGACGGCGGATCATGAGGGCAGCTTTACGATTCCGCCGATCCAGGTCGGCAACACGACCACGGCGGCATTGACCGTTCATGTCGGTGCGGCGAATGCGTCAAGCCGCCCACGCCGCAGCGGTGAGGCGCCGGAGGTGGATCGCGACTCTTCGGCCGCCGTGGCCAAGACATTGCGCGAGTCGATGCCGACGATGAAGGTGGTATTGCCCAAGGGCCGGCTCTACGTGGGCGAACTGGTGCCCTTTCAGATCAAGGCTTACTTTCGGCAGGGCGTTGGCGCGCGCGCGGACGGCCCGCTTGCGGCGGTCGGTGATGCCTTCACGGTGAGCGGCCTGGATAAGCGCGCCACCCAGACCCAGGAAGCAGTCGGCGGCGTCACCTATAACGTGCTGACCTGGAACTCGGTGCTGGGCGCGCTTAAAAGCGGCGATTATCCGGTGGCGCTGGAACTTCCGCTTACCTTGACCATTCAGGTTCCGGACGCCGACTCGGACATGGCATCGCGGCTGCGCGCGCTGTTTGGCACCCGCGCGCCCGGCGCCTTCATGGATGATTCGGTGTTTGGCGGTCTGTTCGGGCGCGCCGTCCAGAAGAGCGTCACCTTGAAGACGGACGTGACGCCGGTGACGGTGCAGCCTTTGCCGGTGGCTGACCGCCCCGCGAATTTCTCCGGTGCCGTCGGGCAGTTTCAGGTGGCGAGCGAGCTCACGCCGGCCGCTGGCGCCGTGGGTGATCCCCTGACTTTCAAACTGACGATCAGCGGCCGCGGCAATCTGTCCCGGGTCAGCGCCGAGGCGCTGCAGGACTCGGCGCAGTGGCGGGTCTACCGCGCAGAATCCAAGCTGACGGCGGATGATGACAGTGCTCTGCAGGGTTTCAAGACCTTCTCCCAGCCGGTGGTGCCGCTGCAGGCCGGCCAACTGGTGCTGCCGGGGCTGTCATTCAGCTACTTTGATCCGGAGGCCGAGCGGTACGTTACGCGCGAGACGCCCGGCATCAAGGTACGCGTCACGCCGGGCGCTGGATCCACCCAGGCCGCCTCCGCCCTGCAAGCCGGCCCGCTGACGAATGCGGCGCCGACCGGGGACGGCGATGCACTGGCGCCCGATGTGATCGTTACGGGAGGTCACACCGCGACACTCGAATCGCCGGTATTGCAGCCCTGGTTTATCGGCTCGGCGGTCGCGCCGCTGGTGCTGATGCTGTGCGCGCTGGCGCTGATCAGGCGGCATCACCTGCGCGCGGGCGATCAGGCACTGGCGCTGCATGCCGCGCGTCTCGCCGCCGTCAGGATCAATGTTGAGTCCATGGCGGCGGCACTGAACCGCGGCGATGCGCCCGCATTCTTCACGGCAGCCCGTCATGCGCTACAGGAAAAACTCGCCGACATGGGGCAGTTGCCCGCAGCGGCGGTCGACCCGCAGTGGCTCGCGCAACAACTGCCGGCCGAGGACGGCGCGGAGATTCAGGCGATTCTTGCCATGGCGGAGAAGGCCATCTATGCCGGTGAAAGTCCCGGGCCCGAGATGTTGCGGGCGTGGCAGCACCGGATCCTTACCCAGATCGATCGCCTGGAGGCCATCGCGTGAGAGCCTTGTGCCTGGGCATCGTATTGCTGCTGCTCGCATCGATGCCGGTGCGAGCCGATCAACCCCTGCTCACCGCCGCCGCGCACGCCGCGGCGAGCGGCGATTATGCTGCGGCCGCTCGAAACTACGAGCAGGTGCTGAAGCGGGACGGATTTTCCGCCCCGGTGTTGTTCAACCTGGGGAATGCGTGGCTGCGGCTCGGCAAGCCGGCGCGCGCGATTCTCGACTACGAGCGGGCGCTGGTGTTGGCGCCGCGCAGTCCCGCCATCGAAGCGAACCTGACAGCGGCGCGCCAGCATGCCGGGCTCGCCCCCGAAACCGTCAGTCCGTGGTTGGCCGCGGCGCGCTATTTCAGTTTTGACAGCTACATGTGGGCGGCCCTGGGCGCGATCTGGGTGTTATGTGGTGCGCTGGTGCTGTTGTGCGTGAATGGCGTGGCGCGCCGGCTGGCGCGGCCGCTGATCCTGGTGGCGGCGGTCACGCTATGCGTGAGCGCCGATGCGGCGGTCCTGTGCTGGTCGGATCTGTACCGCGCGGTGGTGATCCAAGGGCCGGCGATTTTGCATCTGGCGCCCGCGCCCTCAGCCGCGGCGAGCGGCAGCGCGCGCGAGGGGGAAGTGATCTGGATACAGGACCGGTACAGCGGCTTCGTTTTCGTCCGCACCGCCGATGGTCACAGCGGCTGGGTCGCTCAAGAGGCAGCGGTGCCGGTGCGGGCGTCGCGGCCATGACGCAACCGACCGACGCGGCGGCCGCGGAGCTGGTCGAGGTGCCCGCCGCAGAACTGGCGCCCGAGACGCTCCAGGCGTTGGTCGAGTCCTTCGTGCTGCGCGAGGGCACGGAGTACGGTGCGCAGGAGGTACCGCTCGGCACCAAAGTCGCGCAGGTGTTGCGCCAGTTGCAGCGGGGTGAAGCGCGGATCGTGTTCGATCCTGCCACCGAATCGGTGGACATCCGCCTCGTACGGGGCCTACGCTGATCAGACTTCGTTGACAGGCCAAGGTGGCGTTTCAGCTCAAGGAGTGCGACGTGCAGGTGGGGTGGTGGCGCATGGCGGCTGCGGCGTTGCTGGGCGCACTGGCGCTGTCGCAGGCGATTGCGGCACGGGCTGAGGTGTTGCCGGGCGCTGTGCCTGCCGCCGCACCGCTGCCCGATGAGCCCCTCGAGGAAGTGTCCGTGACCGCGCTGGAGCCGCGCTATGTCGCGCCGACGCTGCGGGACCGGCTGGGGCGTATCTGGGCGCCCGTCTATCTGAACGGCAAGGGCCCTTACCGGCTCGTCCTCGATACCGGCGCGAGCCATTCGGCCGTCATCGCCGATGTCGCGGCCGACCTCGGACTGCCGCCAAGCGGTGCCATGCTCCTGCACGGTGTCACCGGATCAGCCACCGTGCCCTTCGTGACCGTCGATACATTCGTGGTGGGCGACATGGAGGCGCATGCCAAGTGGCTGCCCATCGTCCCGGATGCGCTCGGCGGGGCGGATGGCGTGCTCGGCATGGAGGGCTTGGCCGACAAGCGGATCTTCATCGACTTCATGCATGACAAGATCACGATCATCCACTCGCATCTGGCGCGCGCGCCGAGTGGCTACTCGACGATTCCGCTGCGGCGCACGGCCAATGGCCTGCTGATGGCCACCGCCTATATCGGTGGCATACGCGTCAAGGCGATCATTGATACCGGAGGGCAGGCGACCGTCGCCAACGCCGCGCTGCTCGCGGCACTGCAGGCGCGGCGTCGCGCCCGGCAATTGCACCCGGACACCATCACCGGCGCAACCGACGACGTTCAACCGGGCCAGGAGATGCCCATCCCCGATGTCTCACTGGGGCCGGTGACCATCCAGGGAGGCTCTGTCACGGTCAGCAACCTCGACATCTTCGAGCGCTGGCAGATGACGCAGGAACCCACCATCCTGCTGGGCATCGACACCCTGGGACTCCTGGACGTCCTCGTGATCGACTATCGGCGCTTGGAGCTGCAGGTGCTGACGCGACATAATAATTAATTGCCCCAAATGAGCTTTGGTTCGCGGTGCGCCCGAAGTGATGTAGGCATCCTCCTACAGCCATGGCCAAGGTACGCATCCAGGAATTCCGCAAGCTGCTGCTTCCCATTGAGACGGTAGTCGATGCCGTCCTGGAGCTGGATCGCTCCCATGGCGGCACGCTCGCCATCGGCAAGCTGATGGAGGCGCGGGTGGAGTCGGGCGCCCAGGCGGGGCTGACGCTGGTCGTCATGCAGGGTTCGGGCAGCGCGGCGGCCGCCGTCCAGAAGCACTACACCCTGCCGGCGGTGGCCGCAGCCGTCATTCACTACTGTTTTCGGGCGCGTATCCCGCTACCGCGGCAGGCCACCAAGAGCATGGAGGTGGTCCCCGAGGGCTTCCAGCTCACCATCCAGACCGTCACGGAAGTCCTGCGCCTGCATGGCGAGTTGCCGCAGGTGTCGCAGCTGGAAGTGGGTGGGCGATCGGCGGACCCCATTGTCGTCACCGGCGATGCGGCGCTCGATGACCCGACGAGTGCCGATGAGGCCGCCGCAGCGGCCGACAGCGTACCGGCGGCCGTCCCTGAGACCGCGGCGAGTGCCGCGGCCTGAGGAATCGAGTCGACATAATCCGGAAACAGGCGTCCATCTGTCGGCCAATCGGTCGGTAAGTGGCAAAAATTCCTGCCCCCGCCCGGTGCGGTTGTCCCACCGGGCCGATCCTGTGTTTACAATCCCCGTCGATGAAGAACAAGAAGGCCGCCGATCAGGCCCTACCCGAGCGTCGCGTTGCCCCAGAGCGGCGCTTGCGGACGCTGCGTTCCTTGGCCAAGGGCAGTTTCAAGCGTCGCCGCCACGGGCCCCGCCGCCTCCGGGACGCCAGCATTGCCGGGACCGACTGGTATGCGCCGCAATGGCTGGCGGCAGCGCTGCTCATCCTGATCCTGTGTGTCGCCGATGCGCTGATTACGCTGACGCTGCTCGGCCACGGCGCGCACGAAGCCAATCCGCTGATGGATGCCATCGTCCACGATGACGGCCGCAGCTTCGTGGCCTATAAATTTGGCCTGACCGCGACCGGTGTCGTGGTGCTGATCCTGCTCGCGCGCGTGCGCGCGTTCGGTCGTCTGCCCGTCAGTGTGCTGCTGTACGCCGTGCTGGCGGCATACGTGTGGCTGGTCACTTATGAATTCATCCTGCTGCGACACGCGCTGCCCGAATACTTCTAGGGTCGCCCTTGCGGGGTAGCATTCGGTCGTGGCCGTGATGCGTTTCATAGCAAGCCCGGTTACGTTAAACTTATCCTTTGCCGCTTGCCTTCCAACCAGGGTCTGGAGTGAACAGCAGCCTGCTTCGTCGCGGGAACGGGTCCGCGCCCCCTGCGCCAACCCTTACTGAGCACCCCCCGAATGCTTGAATCCACACCTCTTTACGGCGGCAACGCCGACTATCTTGAAGGCCTTTACGAGCAGTATCTGGCTGATCCCGGCGCGGTTCCCGCGCAATGGCGCAGCTACTTCGATGGCTTGGGCCCGAGGCCGCAGACGGAGCGCGCCCATGGACCGGTCATCGCCGGCATCGCGGCACGCGCTACCCAGCCGGCGCAGGCCATCCCCGCCGCGCCCGGCGATGCCTCCGGCGGGGCCAAACAGGCCGCGGTCTCGCGCCTCATCCAGATCTGGTCGAACCGCGGTCACCTGATCGCAAAACTTGACCCGCTGGGATTGATGAAGCGCGAGCGGCCCAAGGTGCTCGAGCTCGGCTACTTCGGGCTCAGTGAAGCGGACCTGGATACGCAGTTCTTCACCGCCACCCGCAACGGCGCCATCCCCCAACGCATGAAGCTGCGGGACATCCTCGCGACCCTCGAAGCCATGTACTGCGGCACCATCGGTGCCGAATTCGCCCATGTCTCGCAGTCCGATGAGCGCCTGTGGCTGCAGGACCAATTCCAGTCCGGGCAGTTGAGTCGCCGCTACAGCACCGAGGAGCGGCGCAACATCCTGTGGCAGCTCACCTGCGCGGAGGGCCTGGAGCGCTACCTGCACACCAAGTACGTGGGCCAGCGGCGCTTCTCACTGGAGGGCGGGGAGTCCCTCATTCCGCTGCTGGATGATGTCATTCAGCAGTCCGGTGCGGCCGGCGTGGAGGAGATGGTCATCGGCATGGCCCATCGCGGCCGGCTCAATGTGCTGGTGAACCTGCTGGGCAAATCACCCGCGGACATCTTCTCCGAGTTCGAAGGCAAGTACGATATCGCCCACCTGCAAGGCTCGGGCGATGTGAAGTACCACAAGGGCTTCTCCTCCGACCTCAAGACTGCCGCCGGCAACGTGCACGTCGCGCTCGCCTTCAATCCCTCGCATCTGGAGGTCGTCAATCCCGTGGTCGAGGGCTCGGTGCGGGCCCGCCAGGAACGTCGCGGTGACACCCTGGGCGCGAAGGTGCTGCCGATCCAGATTCATGGCGATGCCGCATTCTCCGGCCAGGGCGTCGTCACCGAGACACTGCAGTTGTCGCAGACACGCGCCTTCTACACCGGCGGTACGCTGCACATCATCATCAACAACCAGGTCGGCTTCACCATCTCCGATCCGCGCGACGCGCGTTCGACGATGTACTGCTCGGACGTCGCGAAAATGCTCGAGGCGCCGATCTTCCACGTCAACGGGGATGATCCGGAGGCGGTGGTATTTGTCGGGCGTCTGGCCCTGGCGTATCGCGCGAAGTTCAGGAAGGACGTGGTCATCGACCTGGTGTGCTATCGCCGCTTGGGCCACAACGAGGCGGACGAGCCCGCCGCGACGCAGCCGGTCATGTACAAGGTCATCCGCCAGCATCAGACCACGCGGCAGCTCTACGCCGAGCAGCTGGCGAGCGTGGGCGTGGTGAGCGCGGCCGATGCCGCACAGATGATCGACCAGTACCGCAGTGGACTGGACGAGGGCCGCCCGCAGGCACGGGCCTCGCTGGGCCTCATCGGCAACAAGTACACGGTGGACTGGAGCAAGTACGCGCACGTCGACATGAAGGAGCGTGTGCAGACCAATGTGACCCCGGAGCGGCTGAGCAATCTCGGCGAGCGCATCGTTGGTCGTCCGGAAGGGTTTGTCCTGCACCCGCGCGTGGCGCAGGTCATCGCCAATCGGCAGAAAATGATGGCCGGGGAGATGCCGCTCGACTGGGGTTGCACCGAGAACCTGGCCTACGCGGCATTGCTGGAAGATGGCTTCAGTGTCCGTCTGGTCGGCCAGGATGTGGGCCGCGGCACCTTCTTCCATCGTCACGCGGTACTGCACGACCAGAACACGGATGCGACCTACGTGCCGCTTCAGCATGTGCTGCCCCATCAGCCGCGGTTTGATGTCTACGACTCGGTGCTCTCGGAGGAGGCGGTGCTCGGATTCGAGTACGGCTACTCGACCACCGAGCCCAATGCGCTCGATATCTGGGAGGCGCAGTACGGCGATTTCTGCAATGGCGCCCAGATCATCATCGACCAGTTCATCAGCTCGGGTGAATCGAAGTGGGGTCGCCTGTGCGGCCTGGTGCTGTTCCTGCCGCATGGCTACGAGGGCGCAGGTCCCGAGCATTCCTCGGCGCGTCTCGAGCGCTTCCTGCAGCTGTGCGCCGAGAACAACATGCAGGTGTGCGTGCCCTCCACCCCTGCGCAGATGTTCCACATGTTGCGGCGGCAGATGCTGCGCGCGTTCCGCAAGCCGCTCATCGTCATGACCCCCAAGAGCATGCTGCGCAACGAGCTGTCGGTGTCGTCGCTCGCGGATCTGACCAAAGGCGCGTTCGCGGCCGTGATCGATGAGACCGATGATCTGGTGCCGGCCCAGGTGCGGCGCCTGGTCTTCTGCAGCGGCAAGGTCTACTGGGACCTGTTGAAGGCGCGGCGCAGTGAAAACCTGCGCGATGTCGCGCTGCTGCGCATCGAGCAGCTGTATCCCTTCCCGAGCGAAGGCTATGAGTCCGCGATCAAGCGCTACACCAATGTGCGCGACATCGTCTGGTGCCAGGAGGAGCCGCAGAACCAGGGAGCCTGGCACCAGATCCGCCATCGGCTGGAGGCCCTGAGCCACCATGCGGTGCTGTACGCGGGCCGCGCCCCCGCGGCGGCGCCGGCCACGGGGATTGCGAAAATCCATGAGATCGAGCAGAAGCGGCTGATCGAGGCTGCCTTGCACGCCGCGGCGGTGAGCGGCATTCGCAAGAGTTCCAACGACCGCAACTGAGCTGCTGGAGAGAGTGATGAGTACTGAGATCCTGGTCCCGGCATTGCCGGAATCGATCGCCGATGCGACCCTGGTGGCCTGGCACAAGCAGCCCGGCGAGTCGTTCAAGCGCGATGAGAACCTGGCGGACCTGGAGACCGACAAGGTCGTGCTGGAAGTGCCGGCGCCGGCTGACGGGGTGATGGGGGAGCAGAAGTTTGCGGTCGGCGCGACCGTGACGGCGGGCCAGGTGCTCGCCGTGATCAACGCGGGCGCCGCAGCGGCGGCGCCCGCCAAGGCTGCCGCCCCGGTGGCGGCTGCGGAGGCCCCCGCCAAGGCCGCCCCTGGGCCGAAGGCTGCCACGTCCGCGGCGCCCGCCAAGCTCAGCCCCAGTGCCCGGCGGCTGGTCGAGGAGAACAAGATTGATCCTGCAAGCGTAGCCCCGAGCGGTCGCGAGGGCCGCCTGACGAAAGCCGATGTCGCAGGCTTCCTGAACCAGCAACCGGCGGCTGCGCCACCGTCTGCGCCAGCCGCGGCGGCGGCGCCGGCCACCGCGAAACCTGCCCCCGCTCCCACGGCTCCCAGCGCGCCGCGCACCGGGCGTGCCGAGCAGCGCGTGCCCATGAGCCGTCTGCGCCAGCGCGTGGCACAGCGCCTGGTCGAGGCGCAGTCCACGCAGGCGCTGCTCACCTCCTTCAATGAAGTGGACCTGGGCGCCGTTCAGGAACTGCGCGCCCGCTACAAGGACAAGTTCGAGAAAACCCTGGGTGTGAAGCTCGGTTTCATGTCCTTCTTCGTCAAGGCGACCATCGAGGCGCTGAAGAAATTCCCGGTGGTGAACGCCTCGGTGGACGGGGGCGACATCATTTATCACGAGTTCTACGACATCGGCGTCGCGGTCTCGACGGACCGTGGCCTGATGGTGCCGATCGTGCGCGATGCCGACCAGAAGAGCTTCGCGGACATCGAAAAGGAAATCACGGCCTACGCCACGCGGGCGCGCGCCGGCCAGATCGCCATCGAGGACATCACGGGCGGCACCTTCACCATTACCAACGGCGGTGTCTTCGGCTCGCTGCTGTCGACCCCCATTGTAAATGCGCCGCAAAGCGCCATCTTAGGCATGCACAAGATTCAGGACCGGCCGATGGTGGTGAACGGCAAGATCGAGATCCGGCCCATGATGTATCTGGCGCTCACCTACGATCACCGCATTATCGATGGCCGCGATGCCGTGCAGTTCCTGGTCGCGATCAAGGACAGTCTTGAGGATCCCGGCCGCATGCTGCTCGGCCTTTAGGCGGGAGTTTTCATGGCTGACTCGTTTGACGTCATCGTGATCGGCGGCGGCCCGGCCGGCTATCCGGCGGCCATCCGGGCCGCACAGAACGGCCTGTCGGTGGCCTGCATCGATGAATGGAAGAACCACGACGGCAGCTTCGCCTTCGGCGGTACCTGCCTGAACGCGGGCTGCATCCCCTCCAAGGCGCTGCTGGAATCCACCGAGCTGTATCACCGCGCCCGCGAGGAGTTCGCGCAGCACGGCATCCAGGCACCCGGGGTGAGCATGGATGTGGCCACCATGCACAAACGCAGAGCCGGCATCGTCAAGAAGATGACCGACGGCATCATGGCGCTGCTCAAGGGCGCCGGTGTCACCGCGTTGCAGGGTCATGGCCGGCTGCTCCCCGGCAAGCAGGTCGAATTCAAGTCCCACCAGGGCGAAGGGCGGACGCTCTCGGCCCGCCATGTGGTGCTCGCCACAGGCTCAACGCCCATTGAGCTGAAGTCCGCGCCCTTTGATGGCCAGCGCATCATTGACTCCTGGGGGGCGTTGGAACTGCCCGCCGTGCCGAAGCGCCTGGGGGTGATCGGGGCCGGGGTCATCGGGTTGGAACTGGGCAGCGTCTGGCGCCGCCTCGGCAGCGAGGTCGTGGTGCTCGAGGCGCTGGACAGTTTCCTCGCCATCGCCGACCAGCAGCTGGCCAAAGAGGCGGCCAAGCAGTTCAAGAAGCTCGGCATGGACATTCGCACCGGCGCCAAAGTCACGGGCGCCGTGGTCCAGGGCGAGGCCGTCAAGGTCAGCTATACCGATGCCAAGGGCGAGCAGTCCCTCGAGGTCGACACGCTCGTGGTCGCCGTCGGGCGCCGCCCCTTTACCGAGGGGCTCCTGGCAGAGGGTACCGAACGTCGAGCGCGATGCGCGCGGCTTCATCGTCGTGGATGACAAGTGTCGCACGGGTGCGGAAGGCATCTGGGCCATCGGTGATGTGGTGCGCGGCCCCATGCTGGCGCACAAAGGCAAGGAGGAGGGCGTCATGGTCGCGGACCTCATTGCCGGCCATTACGGTGAGGTCAACTATCGCATCGTGCCCTCGGTGATCTATACCGCACCGGAGATCGCCTGGGTCGGGGAGACCGAGGAGCAGGTCAAGGCGAGTGGTCGGGCCTACAAAGTGGGCGTGTTTCCCTTCATGGCGAGCGGCCGGGCGCGCGCCATGGAAGCCACGCAGGGATTTGCCAAGCTGATTGCCGACAAAACCAGTGATGAGATCCTGGGCGTGCACATCATCGGTCCGCTGGCCGGCGAGCTCATCGCCGAGGCGGTACTGGCCATGGAGTACTCCGCGAGCACCGAGGATCTGCAGCGCACCATGCACGCGCATCCGACGCTGTCGGAGGCGCTGCACGAGGCGGCCCTGGCCGCCGACAAGCGTGCGATCGACAATCTCAACCGCTAGTGCCTCACCCATGACTGCAGCGCCCGGGTTTGCCGCCATCCAAGCCGCCCGGGCGCGGATCGCCGCAAGCGTGCGCTGCACGCCCATCCTGCGCAGCGACTTTTTGGATGAAGAGCTGGGCGCGCGGCTGTACTTCAAGTGCGAAAACCTCCAGGTCACCGGGGCCTTCAAGGCCCGCGGGGCATTCAACGCCGTGTTGAACCTGCCGCAGGCGTTGGCCGCCCGTGGCGTCGTGACGCATTCCTCGGGCAATCACGGCGCAGCATTGGCCCTGGCCGCCCGCAGCCGCGGCATTGCCGCCTATGTGGTCGCGCCGCGCACCACCCCCGCCAGCAAGCAGCAGAACATGCTGCGCTATGGCGCCACGCTGCAGCTGTGTGAGCCCACCCTGGCGGCGCGTCAGGCGGCCGCGGAGCGCATCATGGCCGACACCGGTGCGACCCTGATCCATCCCTTCGACAATGCCGATGTCATGGCCGGGCAGGGTACGGTGGCGCTGGAACTGCTGGAGCAGGTGCCGCAACTGGATGCGATCCTCTGCCCCATCGGCGGTGGCGGTCTGATCAGCGGCACTGCGGTCGCCGCCCATGGCATCGATCCGCGGATCCGGATCCTGGGGGCCGAGCCCTTGGGCGCGGATGATGCCTGGCGCTCCAAGAACGCGGGCGCCATCACCCCGGTCATGCAGCCGCATTCATTGGCCGACGGCCTGCTCGCGACCCTCGCGCCCAGCACCTTCGAGGTCATCCGGAAGCAAGTGCACGCGGTGGGGACGGTGACCGAGGAGGACATCGTGGCAGGGATGCGCCGGGTCTGGGAGGAGCTGAAAATCATCATCGAGGCATCATCGGCCGTGCCGCTGGCAGCGCTTCTGAATGGCGCCTTGCCCATCGCGGGATTACGCGTCGGCATTGTGCTCACCGGCGGCAATGTCGATCTGCAACGGCTGCCCTGGAAGCAGGACTGAGCCATCCCGCAGCGCACCATCAACGGGTTCGGCGCACCTCGGAGACATTGGGCACGCTTTGCAGGCGCCGGATCAGCTTCGCCAGCTGCTCCAGATTGCCGACCCCCAGGCGAAAGGCGACCCGCGCGATGCGGTCCTCGTCCGTCAGGGTGTTCATGCCCTCGATGCTCAGGTGTTCCTGGGCCACGACGTCGGTGATGTCGCGCACCAGTGCGCGACGGTCGTAGGCGAACACCACCAGCTCCACCTCGATCAAGGCCTGATCGGCGCTGGACCATTCCACCTGCAACATGCGTTCGGGTTTCTCGGCACGCATGCGGGCGAAGTTGCGGCAATCGTCCCGATGGATGGTGACGCCGCGGCCCACGGTGATATAGCCCACGATGGGCTGGGGACGCAGCGGCGCGCAGCAGCTCGCCAGGGTGATGGGCAGATCACCGACGCCCTCGATGTCGATCGGATGGCGCCGCGCGGCGGTGGCGGGCCGCGCCCGGCGCACCGGCAGCTCCGGGCTCGCGGGGCGCACCAGCCGCAGCAGCGCCTGCGCCAGTTGCGTCGCGGTGATCTCCCCCTCGCCCAGGAGCTGGTAGAACTCGTCCTGGTCGTGGGCGCGCAGCTGGGTGATGAGCTCGGGCAGCAGGGCATCATCGGCGCCGGCGCGCAGCATTTCCCGCTCGGCGATGGAGCGGCCGGCATTGCGGTTGTCGCCCGCATCCTGGCGGCGGAACCAGGCCCGCACCTTGGTGCGGCTGCGCGAGGAGGCAAGATAGCCCAGTTCCGGGGCCAGCCAATCGCGACTGGGCGCGGGGTGCTTGCCGGGGATGATGTCCACGACCTCGCCGTTGCCCAGGTGGTAGGTGAGCGGCACGATGCGGCCGTTGACCTTGGCACCGCGACAGCGGTGGCCCAGATTGCTGTGCACCTGGTAGGCAAAGTCGAGCGGTGTGCCGCCGCGCGGCAGTTCGACGACCTCGCCCTTGGGCGTGAGCGCATAGATGTGGTCGGCGAAGATCTGGCCGCGCAGGCTCTCCAGCACATCGGGTTCATCCAGCGGCTGTTCACCCGGATGCAGCAGGCGGCGCACCGCTTCGATCTTGCGCTGGTATTCGACATCGTGCGCGCCGCCCTCTTTGTACTGCCAGTGCGCGGCGATGCCGAGCTCGGCATGTTCATGCATTTCGCGGGTGCGGATCTGGATCTCGACACTGCGCTGCTCCGGACCCACGACAGCGGTGTGGATGGAACGATAGTGATTGTCCTTCGGGGTCGCGATGTAGTCGTCGAACTCGGCCGGTATGTATTGCCAGTTGCCATGCACGACGCTCAGTGCCGCGTAACAGTCGGCCACCGAGGCCACGACGATGCGCACCGCACGCACATCGAAGATCTGTTCGAACGGCAGATGCTTGCGCAACATCTTGCGGTAGATGCTGAAGATGTGTTTGGGCCGGCCGTGCACCTCGGCCGTGACGCCGGTGGCCGCCAGATCCTTGCGCAATCCGGCGCAGAACTCCTCGATATAGCGCTCCCGGTCCGCACGCTTTTCATTGAGCGCGCCGGCGAGTCGTTTGTATTCCTCGGGCTCAAGGTACCGGAAGGCCAGGTCCTCCAGTTCCCACTTGACCTGCCAGATCCCCAGCCGATTCGCCAGTGGCGCGAAAATCGCCCGCACTTCGGTGGCCAGACGCTCGCGCTCGGAAACTTCCAGGTCGCGCGCGTGGCGCAGGCGTACCAGCGCTTCGGCCAGGCGCGCCAGCACCAGTCGCTGATCGCCGACGACCGCCAGCAGCATCTTGCGCACGGTCTCCGCCTGCTGGGCATCAAGCCCCCGCTCCGGCGCCCAATCGCGTGACAGCCCGATCTCACCCAGCCGCTGCAGATCAACCGCCACCCGCGCAGCCCCTGCGCCCAGCAGCCGCTCGAGACTCTCGGGCGTGACCCCGGCACGCCCGAGCATCGGCTGCGCCAGCACCGCGGCAGCGAGCTGCGCATCGCCCGTCAGGGCGCCGATGACTTCAGCAGCCTCGGTGGCGAGCGCGATGGCGGCCTCCGGCGCATCGCTCGCAGGCGTGACGGCCGCGCGCATGTCGGCAATGGCACTGCGCAGTTCCGGGGGACAAAGTTGGGCGGCTTCCACGGCCCGTTCTCCTCGCGGCCTTCAAGGACGCGCGGCGTGTCGCTGCGCGCAGAATGCAGCTATCATACCTGCCTCAGTCGCAGGCCGTGCCTGCAGCATTCAACACAGTGCAATACGAAGGCTATGGACCGGGCGGCACTGCCGTTTTAATCGAGTGCTCCGCACAGGAGCGCCATGACTTAGCCGCGCACCTGCGTCGGGTTTTCGCCGCCCACGGGGGCCACCTGGGGGCCGAGGGGTCGGTGTCCTACCTGTTCGCGAGGACCGGCATATTGACCTACGCGGACCAACCGGTGCTGGCGGAACTGGCGCTGGCGGCAGGGGCCGAAGATGTGCACGCGGGCGGCGGAGGCATTGAGATTCTCACGGATCCGGATGATTTTCTGAGCATACGGGAGCGGCTTTCCGCCGCCGGCTTTGTCGCCCTGACGGCGCAGATCACCCAGCGCGCGGCAACGACCGTGGAACTCACCGGCGCGGATGCGCAGGCGATGCGCACCTTTGTGGCGGGTCTCGGCAGCGTGGCAGCGGTGCAGGGCATCTACACCAATGCGCGGTATGGTTGAATGAGTTCCTGGCGGCAGTTTGATCCGGACGCCATCGCCCGCCAGGTGCCGCTGAGCCGCGCCTCGCGGGTGCGGGTGCTGGGCATCGATCCGGGCTCGCGGCGCACGGGCTTCGGCGTCATCGATTGCGACGGCAATGCCCACGCCCACGTGGCGCATGGCTGCATCGCCGCGCAGGGTGAGGCGATGGCCGCGCGGCTGCGGACGATTTTCGAGGGCATCGACCGCCTGATCGCCGCCTATCAGCCTGATGAAGTCGCCATCGAGCGGGTGTTCGTGAACCGCAACGTGGACAGCGCCATGAAGCTTGGCCAGGCACGCGGGGCGGCGCTGTGCGCGGTGCCGGCGGGCACCTCGGTGTTCGAGTATGCACCACGGGCCATCAAGCTCGCCGTGGTCGGCTCCGGGGCCGCGGAGAAATCGCAGGTGGCGCACATGATGAAAGTGCTGCTGCAGCTGACCGCCGTGCCGGCCGCCGATGCGGGCGATGCGCTGGCGGTGGCCCTGTGTCATGCGCACTCACGGCGTCTGCAGCTGCTGGTGAGCCTGTGATCGGATTCCTGCACGGGCGCATTGCCGCCAAGACCGCTCCGGTGGTGACGCTGGATGTGGGCGGTGTCGGCTATGAGCTCGAGGCGCCCATGTCCACGTTCCTGAATCTGCCCGCGCTCGGGGAGACCGTCCACCTGATCACCCACCTGGTGGTGCGCGAGGATGCCCACATCCTCTATGGCTTCGCCACCGAGGAGGAGCGACGGCTGTTCAGAAATCTGCTCAAGGTCTCGGGGGTCGGTCCGAAGATGGCCTTAGGCGTCCTCTCGGGCATGAGCGTCGAGGGCTTCAGCCGCTGCGTGCTGGCCGAGGATGTTTCGACGCTGACCCGCATTCCGGGCATCGGCCGCAAGACCGCCGAGCGGCTGATTATCGAAATGCGCGATCGGGTGAAGAGCCAGCCGGCGCTACCCGGTGCCTTGGGCAGGCCCGCGGCGAGTGATCCGCAGAGCGAGGCGTTCGATGCGCTGGTGGCGCTGCAGTACAAGCCGGCCGAGGCGACCCGACTGCTCAAGGGGATCGCCGCCGGCCTCCACACCACCGAGGAACTCATCCGCCTTGCCCTGCAGGGCGCAATCCATGAGTGAGCGCATGACCAGTACCACCGCGCAGCCCGGTGAGGAGCAGCAGGACCGTGCCATCCGCCCGCAGCGCCTGTCCGACTACGTCGGCCAGGCGCATGTGAAGCGACAGATGGAGATCTTCATCACGGCGGCACGCCAGCGATCCGAGGCGATGGATCATGTGCTGATCTTCGGGCCTCCGGGGCTGGGCAAGACGACCCTCGCCAACATCATCGCGGTGGAGCTGGGCGTGAATCTGCGCCAGACCTCAGGCCCGGTGCTGGAGCGTCCGGCGGATCTGGCCGCGCAGCTCACCAATCTGCAGCCACGCGATGTGCTGTTCATCGATGAGATCCATCGCTTGAGCCCCATCGTCGAGGAGGTGCTGTATCCGGCGCTCGAGGACTGCCAGCTCGACATCATGATCGGCGAGGGCCCCGCGGCGCGTTCCATCAAACTGAAGCTGGCACCGTTCACCCTGGTCGGCGCCACCACCCGCGCGGGACTGCTGACTTCACCGCTGCGCGACCGCTTCGGCATCGTGCAGCGCCTGGAGTTCTACAGTGTCGAGGAGCTTGAGCACATCGTGACCCGCTCGGCCGGCATCCTCGGGGTGCCGATCGTGCCCGCGGGCGCCGCGGCCATTGCGGCGCGCTCGCGCGGTACGCCGCGAATTGCCAACCGTCTGCTGCGGCGGGTGCGCGATTTTGCGCAGGTGCGCGCGGATGGCCGCATCGATGAGACCATCGCGGTGGCGGCGCTCGGCATGCTCGACATCGACCATCAGGGTTTTGATCCCCTGGACCGCAAGGTGCTGCGGACCATCGTCGAGAAATTCGGTGGCGGACCGGTGGGCATCGACAGTGTCGCCGCGGCCATCGGCGAGGAGCGCGGCACGCTCGAGGATGTGATCGAGCCCTTCCTGATCCAGCAGGGCTTCCTCATGCGCACGGCCCGCGGGCGCATGGCCACGCGCACCGCCTACCTGCATCTTGGCGTGGCGGTGCCGACCCATGTCAGCGCCACACTGCCGATCTTTCCGGAGGATGCGTGAAGCCGTTTTCCTGGCGGACGCGCGTGTACTGGGAGGATACCGATGCCGGAGGCGTGGTCTATTACGCCAATTATCTGCGCTTCATGGAACGTGCGCGAACGGAATGGCTGCGCACCCTGGGCTTTTGTCAGCGGGATCTGGCACTCAATCACGGCGTGCTGTTTGCGGTGACGCGGGTGCGCATCGATTACCGCAGGCCCGCGCGGCTGGATGATGAACTGTCTGTCACTTGCGATCCGCGCACCGTGGGTGCAGCGTCGGTGTCCTTTACGCAGAACATCCTGCGCGTATCGAGCGCTACGCGCACCGATGCCGCGGAACTGCCCGGTGCCTTTGATCCGGCACCGGGCGTACTGACCGAGGCCGAAGTGCGTATCGCCTGTTTGGACGCCCGGACGTTTCGGCCGCTGCGGACGCCCGAGTTCCTGTTGAGCGCCTTCGCGGCGCAGGAGAAGCTCTAGGATGCCAGCTGACCTGTCGATTATCCGTCTGATTCTGCAAGCCAGTATTCCGGTGCAGTTTGTCCTGGCACTGCTGGCCTTCGCCTCGCTCATGTCCTGGGCGATCATCTTCAACAAACGCGCCGTGATCCGCCGTGCCCGCCGCGAGGCCGATCAGTTTGAAACCAGCTTCTGGTCCGGCGGAGACCTTGCCCAGCTGTATCGAAGTGTGGAGTCCAAGGGGCGCACCACGGGCATGGCCAGCATCTTTGAGATGGGATTCCGCGAGTTCGCCCGCATGCGCCAGCAAGGCTCGGTGCCGGTGGACCAGCTGCTGGAGGGCGCCCGCCGCTCGATGCGCGTGGCGCAGCTGAAGGAAATCGATCGCCTGGAACAAAGCCTCTCGACCCTCGCGACGGTGGGTTCGACCAGTCCTTACGTGGGCCTCTTTGGCACGGTCTGGGGCATCATGAGCGCGTTCTCCTCGCTCGGAAACGCGCAGCAGGCGACCCTCGCCATGGTGGCGCCCGGTATCTCCGAGGCACTGATCACCACGGCGATCGGACTGTTCGCGGCGATTCCGGCGGTGGTCGCCTTCAACCGATTTGCGGACCAGGTCGGCCGGCTGGAAGTGCGCTACGACGCCTTCACGGAGGAGTTCTCCTCGATCCTGCAGCGGCACGCGGCACGCAAGCAAGCCGGAGAGGCTTAGCACATGGCCCAGCAGTTATCGCGCGGACGGCGGCTGATGGGTGAGATCAATGTGGTCCCCTACATCGATGTCATGCTGGTGCTGCTCATCATCTTCATGGTGACCGCGCCGCTGCTGATGCAGGGGGTCAAGGTCGATCTGCCGAAGGCCAACTCCGAGCCGCTGACGGCGGATCTGCTGCGGAACAACAACCCCCTGGTGCTGTCCATTGACCGGGATGGCAGGTTCTATCTGAACATGGGCGGAGATCCGCATCTGCCCATCGATGAGGCCGCGGTGGAAGCGCGTGCCGCAGCAGCGCTGCAAAAACAGGCCGATCTGCCGGTGCTGTTGAAGGCTGATTATCATATCGAGTACGGACGGGTGATGGCGGCGATGGTGGTACTGCAGCATGCGGGGGCGCGCAAGGTCGGCTTTGTGAGCGATCCGCTCCCCGATACGAGGGGCCGCAACTGACCGCGCCTGCCGCCAACTCCGGGCACGCTGAGGACGGTCGCTGGGCCTCGATTGGCTGGTCCGTGCTGCTGCACGGTGCCTTGGTGGCGGTCCTGGTGTACGGATATTTTCAATTCCGCCGGCCGCCGCCGCCCCTGAGCGCGCTGGCGATCGATGCCACGGTGGTGTCCCAGGCCACGCTGGATGCGGCGCAACGTCCGCCGGCACCGGCGCCAGCCCGTCACGCCGCCGAGTCCGCCGCCGCAGGTGGCGCCGGCCGTCGCCGCCGCCCGATCCGGCCGCACAGCAGGCCGCTGCACAGGCGCAAGCCGAACACCAGGCCGCCGCCGAGCGCGCCGAGGCGGCCCAGGGAACACGCCGCGGCCCAGCGCGCCGCGGACGCAGCTCGCGGCCCGCAAGCACGCCGCGGCCGAGGAGGCGGCGAGCGCCGCCAAGGCGCAGCGCGAGGCGCAGGCCAAAGCCAAAGCGAAGGCCGCTGAGGAGGAGCGACCGCCCGCCGGCGCGGCCGAAGCGCAGGCGAAGGCGGCGGCCGCGGCCAAGACGCAGGCGGCCGCGACCCAAGCCGATCTGCAGCGCAGTATTGCGGCCGAGGAGCGGCTGGAAGCCGCCCGCGCCAGCGGTGCCCTGTCCAGCTGGGCGCAGCAGATCCAGGCCCGCATCCAGCGCGCCTGGATCCGCCCCCCCTCGGCGCGTTCGGGACTGGACTGCACCTTGTACGTGACGCAAGTACCGGGCGGTGAGGTCGTGACCGTGAGG
Organism: uncultured Gammaproteobacteria bacterium; assembly: GCA_963708865.1. Lineage (GTDB taxonomy): Bacteria > Pseudomonadota > Gammaproteobacteria > Steroidobacterales > Steroidobacteraceae > DAIDKA01. Next base: position 239,294 of record CAVPUC010000009.1, on the reverse strand, counting down.
CTCGGCGCCTGCAACGGCGATGACGCGGTGAAGCAGTCCATCGTGGACGCCGCCTATCGCGCCTCGCCCTTGCCGGCGCCGCCGGACCCGAGCCTGTTTGAACGCAACCTTGAAGTTAACTTCCGACCCACCGACTGATGAACCAATGAACAAAGATTCTTCGATGCGAAGCCTGTGGTGCACGGCGCTGCTGTGTCTGTCGGCACTGCCGGCCCTGGCGCTCGCGCAGCTGAAAATAGACATCACCTCGGGCGTCACCGACCCGATTCCGGTCGCCATCGTGCCCTTCGCCAGCACCGCCGGCGCCGACAACGGGGTCGATGTCGCGCAGATCATTCAAAGTGATCTGGAGGGCACGGGGCGCATCAAGGCCATGCCGCGCACCGCCATGACGTCCACCCCGTCGCGTGCGCAGGATGTGCAGATGGCGGCGTGGAAGAGCGCGGGCAACGACTATGTGGTGGTGGGGCGGGTCACGCCGCTGGCCGCCAATCAGGTTGCCGTGGACTTCGAGCTGCTGAACGCCCTCACCGGTCAGCAGCTGGCGAATCCGCGCTTTACCGGCACGCCGGCCGCTGTGCGCGATGCCGCGCATCGCTGCAGCGATGTCATCTACGAGAAGATCCTGGGCGTGCGCGGTGCGTTCGCCACGCGCATCGCTTATGTGTCAGTGGACGGGCAGCCGCCCGCGCAGCGCTACCAGCTGGTGGTCGCCGATGCGGACGGCGCCAACGCGCGGGTGATCCTCGAGTCGCATCAGCCGATGATGTCGCCGGCCTGGTCTCCGGATGGTCAGTGGCTTGCGTATGTCTCATTTGAGAACCGGCGCTCGGCGATCTACGTGCAGCAGGTGAGCAGTGGCCAGCGCCGGCTGGTGTCCGGTCGGGTGGGCATCAACGGGGCGCCGGCCTGGTCGCCCGATGGCAAGAAACTGGTGGTGACCCTGGGCGGCAGCGCCGGCACCCCCAATCTCTATGTGCTGGATCTGGGCACTCAGCAGCTGACGCGGCTCACCGACGGACCCGCCATCGACACCGAAGGGGCCTGGGCGGCGGACGGGCAGTCGGTGTACTTCACCTCGGACCGTTCGGGGGGACCCCAGATCTACCGCATCGGCCTTGAGCCGGGCGCGAAGCCCCGGCGCATCACCTTCGGCGGCTCCTACAACGCGCGGCCGCGTCTGTCCCCCGATGGCACGCAGCTGGTCATGGTGACGCAGGACGGACCCAACTACCGCATCGCCGTGCAGGACCTGAACAGCGGCACGGTGCGGGTGCTGTCGCATGGCCGGCTGGATGCCTCGCCGAGCTTCGCGCCAAATGGCGCCATGATCATTTATTCGGGAATCGAGGGCGGCCACAGCATCCTGCAGCGCGTGTCCGTGGACGGCCTGACTTCCCAGCGCCTGCGCGCCGATTCAGCCGAAGTGCGCGAGCCGGTGTGGGCGCCGTTTACGCGGCCCGCGGGCTGATGTGGTACAAGTTTTGCGCTATTTGATGGAGAGAGCACGATGCGAAAGATACTGAGTCTGATGTTGCTGGTGACCGTGATGGCCCTCGGGGCCTGCGCCCACAAGCCCCCCATTAAGGATACGACGCCGAGTGCTGCGAGCCAGGTACCAGGCTCCGGCGCCCAAAGCGATGGCGCCGCAGCCAATGGCGCCTCTGGAGGGGCCGGAGCGGGCGGCGCGGGCAGTGATGTCGATGTGGCAGGTCCGCAGGAAGGCATCCTCGCGCAGCGGATCATCTACTTTGCCTTCGACAGCAGTGATATCAACGCGGATGGCACGGCGCTGGTCGCGGCCCATGCGCACTACCTGGTCGCGCATCCCAATCTGCACGTGCGGCTCGAAGGCAACACCGATGAACGCGGCTCGCGGGAGTACAACATCGGGCTGGGAGAGCGCCGCGCCCAGGCCGTGCGCCGCTCGATGCTCTTGCAGGGGGTGGCGGAAACTCAATTGAGCACGGTCAGCTACGGGGCGGAGCGCCCCGCGGTGGAGGGCCATGATGAATCGGCGTGGTCCAAGAACCGGCGTGTCGTCATCAACTACGTGCAATGACCAGCAAGGGAGGCGTCATGCGCGACCAACCATTGAGACGTATTCGCTGGCGCTCACGGCAGGCTGCGTGATCTGGCTGGCAGGGTGCGCGACGACCCCCGAGGAGGATCCGGTCCTGCAGGGCAAGCTCAGCGATCTGGACTCACGCACCGACCACCATCGAGCGGGTGGTGCAGAACCAGAGCCTGCTGAGTCTGGCGCAGCGGGCGGATCAGCTGCAGAACGAGCTCAGCGTGCTGCGCGGTCGCATCGAGGTGCTGGAGAATGCCAACGAGACCCTGCGCAAACAGCAACGCGACCTGTACGCGGATCTGGACAAGCGGCTCGCGGGCCAGACGGCAGCTCCTGCGACACCCCGCCCCGCCACTGCCGGGCCGGGCGGGGATCAGGCGGCGTATAACCAGGCGTTCGACATTCTGAAAGCCGGCAAGTACGTCGATGCCATCACTGCCTTTCAGCAGTTCCTGCAGTCCTGGCCGCAAAGCGCATTGGCTGACAACGCCCAGTACTGGTTGGGCGAGTCCTATTACGTGACGCGGGATTTCCAGAGTGCCGCCGCGGCTTTTCAGACGCTGCTCGACCGCTGGCCTGATTCACGCAAGGCGCCGGATGCCTTGTTGAAGCTCGGCTACACGCAGGCGGAGCTCAAGCACATCGCCCAGGCGCGTGCCACGCTCACCTCGGTCTCCACGCGGTACCCGGGATCGGACGCGGCGAACCTCGCGGCCGCGCGGCTGCTGCAATTGCCGGCCCAGTGACGTGGAGCGGCTCAAGATCACCGAAATCTTCCGCTCGCTGCAGGGAGAGGCCGACACCGTGGGTATTCCGACGGTGTTCGTGCGCCTGACCGGCTGCCCGCTGCGCTGCCAGTACTGCGATACCGCCTATGCCTTTCACGGCGGGGAATGGGTGACGCTCGAGGATGTGCTGCAGAAAGTGCGCGATTTTGCCACCCGCCATGTCTGTGTGACCGGCGGTGAGCCGCTCGCCCAGAAGGGCTGCGCTGGCGCTGCTCACCCGGCTGTGCGATGCGGGCCTGCGGGTGTCGCTTGAGACCAGTGGCGCGATGTCCCTGGGCGAGGTTGATCCGCGCGTCGTGATGGTCGTGGACGTGAAGACGCCGGGATCGGGTGAGCAGGCGCGCAACCGGTACGAGGAGCTGCAGCGGCTGAAATCCACGGACCTGGTCAAGTTCGTGATCTGTTCTCGCGAGGATTACGAGTGGAGTCGCGCCAAGCTCGAGGAGCTGCAGCTCGCTGCACGCTGCACGGTGCTGTTCTCGCCCAGTCATGAGCAGTTGCCGCCCGGCATGCTGGCCGACTGGCTGCTGGCGGATCATTTGCCGGTGCGTTTCCAGGTTCAGCTGCACAAGTATTTGTGGGGCAACGTCGCGGGGAAATGAATTGATGAAACCTGCGCAGCCTGCGGTGGTGCTCCTGTCCGGGGGCCTGGATTCCGCCACCGTGCTGGCGATTGCCCGGCACCTCGGCCACGAGTGCCACGCGCTGTCGGTCGCTTACGGACAGCGGCACAGCGCTGAGCTCGATGCCGCAGCGCGCGTCGCCGCTGCCCAGGGGATTCGCGATCATCGCGTCATGCAGGTGGATCTGGCCGGCATTGGCGGCTCGGCACTCACGGATGCGAGCGTTGCCGTGCCGCAGACCCCGACCACGGGCATCCCGATCACCTACGTGCCGGCCCGCAACACCATGATGCTGGCGCTTGCCTTGGGCTGGGCAGAGGTGCTCGGTGCGAGCAGCATCTTCATCGGCGTCAATGCCGTGGACTACTCCGGCTACCCGGACTGCCGTCCCGAGTTCATTGCCGCATTCGAGGCGCTGGCGGCCCGCGCCACGCGTGCCGGCGTGGAAGGCCGGCCGCTGACCATCCAGGCGCCCCTGATCGCCTGGACGAAGGCACAGATCATCCAGGCCGGAACGCAGCTGGGCGTGGACTATGCATCCACGGTGTCGTGCTATCAGGCGGATGCCGACGGGCGCGCCTGCGGCCAGTGCGATTCGTGCCGGATCCGCCGCGAGGGCTTCGCGTGCAGCCGGTATTGCGGATCCCACGCGCTACGTCTGAGGGTCAGTCGAAGCCACGGAAAGTCGCGAATTCTGCCAGCGCCGCCCGCTCGGTGCGCAGCCGGTTGATGGGCGCGGTCTCGTCCCGATAGCCCATGGCTATTCCCGCGAACAGCATGCGCGCGGCGGGCAGCGCGATGGCCTCGCTGACTTCCCGGTACCACCCCGACCAGGATTCCTGGGGGCAGGTGTGCAGGCCGTGCTCGCGCGCCAGCAGCATGATGCTCTGCATGAACATGCCCAGATCGGCCCATTGCGCCGCGCCCATGGAGCGGTCGATGCAGATGAACAGCATCACCGGTGCGCCAAAGCCCTCGTAATTGCGGGCGTACTGGCGCAGGCGGGCAGGGCGGTCACTACGCGGTATCCCGACGGTGGCGTACAGATCCTCCCCGTTCTGAAAGCGGCGGGTCCGATACGGCTCGCCCAGCGGCGAGGGATAGACCGGGTATTCAGGCGTATGGCCGAGCGGATGCTGCGGCACCTGCACCCGAACCCGCTCCACCAGGGCTGCCAGCGGCGCGCCGGTCAGCACATCCACGTACCAGGGCTGAAGATTCCCGCCCGAGGGCGCGCGGCTGGCCGCTGCCAGGATTTGACGTATGGTGGCTTCCGGGACCGGTGTGGGCAGAAACGCCCGGCAGCTCATCCGGGTGTCCAGGGCTTCCGAGACTTTCATGTCGGCAACAGGTCCTCTGCGGGCGTCCGTCGGCCTGTAGTATCATGCGCGCCCTTCCCGGGGGGTGTTAGCTCAGTCGGTAGAGCATCGGACTTTTAATCCGCTGGTCGTGGGTTCAATTCCCACACACCCCAAATTTTCTGCTATTTCAATCAATGCTCTTTACGCGCACGCGCACGCGCACGCGCTGTTCGCGTTGTCGCCTGCGCGCCGATTTGCACTTACTGGTGCGCGGCCGGCGCAGGCGGCGGCGCAGCCCCCGCAGGCGGGCCGCCAGGGCCACCCCGCACCGGCGGCGGGTTGCGCTTGAGCTCGTTCGCGCGCGCGGTGAGGAAGGAGCGGATCGCCTCCGCATCCTCCACATTCAGTGAGTTCTTGAACGAGATCATGCCGTTCTCGGCGAGCGCGCCATCGACCACGATGGACTTGAACAGATCCGGGGCGTTGAGCGCGACCGTGTAGTTGAGGTCCGGGAAGCCGCTGAACAGGCGCCCGCCCTCGTGGCAGCCGGTGCAGTTGCGCTGGTAGAGATCCTGGCCGCGCGCGTGCATCGCCGCATCGCCGAAGTCCGGCGGCGGATTGAGCACCTGCGGCACCGGCGGCGGGGCCGGCGGCAGCTGCACGTCGCCGTTGAGCTTGTACACCAGCAGGCGGTTCTTGCCGGCGGCGGCGGCAAAGCCGGTGCTGGCCGAGGAGATCACCGCGATGTACTGCACGCCGTCGATCGAGTACGTCACCGGGCCCGGCACGACGTTGCCCTGGGTGTCGATCGCCCACACCTTCTCGCCGGTGTCGGCGCGGAAGGCCGCGAACTTCTTCCCGGGCGTGCCCTGGAACACCAGGTTGCCGGCGGTCGTGAGCGTGCCGGCGCTGCCGCTGCCTTCGCGCTGCTCCCAGGCCACCTTGCGGGCCACCGGATCCCAGGCCAGCAGGTAGGCGCCGGGGTTCTCGACCTCGGGCCGCTTGCCTTCCGGGGGATGGCCCTGCTCGACATCCACCATCTGGTTGCCCAGGATGCGGCCGCCTTCCTCGGCGAAGAACGAACCCACGCCGCGGCGTGCCGGCACGTACATCAGGCCCGTCTGCGGGTTGAACGATTGCGGATGCCAGACATGCGCCTGCGAAGGCAGCACGTAGAAACCCTTGCCGGTCTTGCCGTAGTTGGCTTCCGGATTGAGGATGGGCGCCCAGTTGTTCGCCTTGTCGAAGCCCAGCGCCCAGTTGATCTTGGGTACATACGGATCCGCCGACACCACCTTGCCGGTGGCCGCCTCGATCACATAGAACACGCCGTTCTTCGGCGCCTGCATCACCACGTGCTTCGGCTGGCCATCGACGGTGATGTCCGCCATGCGTCAGCGGCGCGGTGTTGTCGAAGTCGAAGCCGTCCATCGGCGTGGCCTGGTAGTGCCACTTGTACTTGCCGGTCTTCGCATGCACCGCGACGATGGAGGAGGTGAACAGGTTGTCGCCACCACCCGGCGAGCGCAGTTGCGCCGGCCACGGCAGGCCATTGCCGGTGCCGAAGATCACCAGATCGGACTTCGGGTCGTAGACGATGCCATCCCAGGTGCTGCCGCCGCCGCCTTTCTCCCACCACTTGCCGTTCCAGGTCTTCGCGGCCATCGGCATCACGTTATCGGACGCCTCGCCGTCCGGGCCCTTTGAGGGATCGCCCGGCACGGTGTAGAACTTCCACACCGGCTTGCCCGTCTTCACGTCGTACGCGACGAGGAAGCCGCGGGTGTAAAACTCCGCGCCGCCCACGCCGATGAACACCAGGCCATCGCCGATGCGCGGCGCGCCGGTGATCGAGTACTGCAGCTTCGGGTCCGCGACGCGCGCTTCCCAGACCTTCTTGCCGCTCTTCGCATTCACCGCCATCAGGCGCCCGTCGATGGTGCCCCAGATGATCTTGCCGTCCGCATAGGCCGCGCCGCGGTTGGAGATGTTGCAGCAGATCGAGGTGGCGGCGATCTCGCGCGGCGCCTGCGGGTCGACCTTCCACAGCTGCTTGCCGGACTTCGCGATCGAAGGCGTAGAGGCTGCTCCACGGGGCCGTCATGTAGAGCACCCCGTCAATCACCAGCGGCGTGCTCTGGTAGCCGCCGCGCTCGGCGATCTCCGCAAACCAGGCAAGGCCCAGCTGCCCGACGTTGTCGACGGTCACCTGGTTGAGCTTGCTGTAGCGCTGCTCGTCGGGGTTGCCGCCGTTGCTGGGTCCACTCGACGTCGTTGGGATTGTGACTGGCAGCCACGCCGGATTGCGAATACGCGGCCACACCGGCCGCGACCATCAGACCGAAGATCAATCGACGCATCAGATTCCCCCTCGATAAATCCACCGGCGCCGCGCAATGCGCGCGAAAGACCGGGGCTGCGACCCCAGCCTACCTTCGTCGGGGGGCGTCCGGCAAATCATCAGCATCAGCGCTGGTCGTCAGGTCCGTTGCACTCCTTGTGCCATAGGGCTCAGTGGCCGCTACTTGGCGCGGCCCTGTAGCCGTGCGCCAGCATCCGGATCGCCGCAATCTCGCCGCCCTGGCCACCCATTACGTGGTCGCTCGGCAGCCCAAGGCCGCCCTTGGCGTATCGGTGATTCAGAGCGACTGCATACAACGTGCGCCTACCAGGACCGCCGAAGGTCAGGCTGATCACGTCGTCTCCCTTCGGAAGGGGGATGACCCCCAGGAGGTGCTCCGTCCTCAGGTGAGATCACGTCGATCACCGTGCCGCTGCTTACGTAAATGCGGCCCGCGGAGTCGATCGCGCTGCCGTCGCCGCCTCCGGTCAGGTGCGCGAACACCCGTTCGTTCGCGAGCATCCCATCAGGCTGTACGTCGAAGACCATAAGGTTGGCGGGTCTGCCGAAGCCGCCGCTGGTCACGTACAAGCGCTTCTCGTCGGGGCTCAGGATGATGCCGTTGGTGCCGGTGACATCACCCTGGCGCGTAATCGTGCCGCCGGGTGCAGCGTAATACAGGTTGCCCAGGGTGAAATACACGCCACCGTTTGAGGCGGCCGTCAGATCGTTGAGGCTGCTACCCAGACAATCGATTGAGTCGCCGTCGATCGTGTCGGCGAGCAACTTGCGATCGGGCGAGACCTCCCAGATCGCCTGATGCAGGCCGCGCTCGACGACGAAGATCTGCCCTTTCTTGTTGATTGACACCGCCCCGCCGGTATTCGTGTCCTTATAGACGACCTTCGCATGGCCGGCAGCATTGACGAGCACGACATCGCTGCTGTCCTGCTGCGCGACCAGCACCCCCTCGGGCGTGCCAACGATGCCGTCGGCATTATTGCCCGACTCGTGCCATAGCGAGCGCCAGTGCGCGCCGGCGGCAATTACGCCGGGAATGGCCTGTACCTCCGCCGGGCCCTCGTAGGCGGGAGCCGCCGCCGCCGGGGGGGTGCCGGCCGGGGCGCCCGCATTGCGGATCACCGGGTGATGGTTCTTGCACAGGGCGATCTCGGCTGCGTAGCGCGAGTCTTCCGGTGCCTTCAATCCCGGACCTTCGGTTCTAGGAGGTGTCTGTGCCAGCGCAACCGTGGCACCCATCACGTACAACGAAACCGCTACCAAGCATGAAGATCGCATGTCGACGCCCCCTTTCGAATACGAAGCTCAATTTCGATCAGCCGACTGGAAGTCCATCCTGTTCGAAAACGGCTGATTGTATAACGGCCTATCGGACAACAAGCTAACTATTGATCATTGATCGATCAGCGACACCCAGCCTGGGATTCCAGGTGTCTGAGTTAATTGGCGCTTACGAAAGTTGTGCCGAATGACGGTTGGATTTTCCTGCTAAATCGTTGTTCCGCGGCGCGCGCCACCTATGACCACCAATGCCATCATTGCCTGAACTATAAGGGCAGCCCCGATGAGCAGAACGAATCCCTCAAAATGCGGCGCGTTTAGAATACGGATGATGGCCGAAGCACCCAGTACGGCGACAGCCACAGCGCCCGCGAGCACGATAGCGCGAAACACCGAACGGCCCTGCCACATCAGAAAGAGCACCGTCGCAAGGCCCTGCAGGAAGATACCGGCCGCGATTGCCGTTCGTCCGGCATATCCCGGATGTCTTAGGATGTTCTCCATCACCGCAAGCCAAATGCCCGCCACCGCGGTCAACGCAGATATCCACGTCAACGACGCCCGCATAGTCGATCCTCCAAAGCTTCTGGCAGCCAGGAAGCTGATCAACTGGCGCGCATACCAAATGTTGGCCCGCATGGGCCCTAACTGCGGCAGCTGCACTTCCCGATATTCCTCCAAGAGGTCTCCGGAAATGATTTCTCGGTCTCGCGCAGACAGGCTGCGCAGCAGCAGTGTTTCGAGCCAGCGTGGCGGGGCCGGATAGCTCACGCCTTTGACTCCAGAGGCCACTTTGCGCCTCGCCACATCTGTTCCAGTGCAGCCTTTGAGCCATTGAGCGCCGTAACCCCGAGGGCGGTAAGCCTGTAATACCGGCGCGCGCGCCCTGAGCGCACCGGCGTCCCGGTTTCTACGCGGGAGGTAAGCAGACCTTTTTGTTCCAGACGATCCAGCGTTGCGTATACGGCGCCCGCCGCGGTCGGGCGCTGCAGCGCGACCTGAGTAGCGCGCAAAATGGCACGTCCGTAGGCCTGTCCTGCCAAATTCCAGACGGCCAGTAAAATAGCTTGCTCGAAGGCGCCGAGTAGGTCTGCCATGGTGTCTACAATGTAGACAACACCGGTTGAAGAGTCAAGGAGGGCAGGGCGCTGTGCAGGGAGCTGCCACCCATGGCGTCACGGCGGAATGTCCTCTTTAGAATGGGAGAAACGGCACATTCACCGCTATGGTCCACCGTGCCGAGCGGGCGTCCCCGGGGGTAAATCTGCCGGCCGGCGTCTGCGCGAGTCCAGCGTTTGCAGCAGGGCCACCCCCAGGACGGGTAGGAGCACGAAATTCAGCAGGATCGAGAAGACCTGAGTCCCGGGCGTCGCATGAGCCATGTGAGTCAGGAGTGGATATTGGGCGGGCAATCTCACCGTAGTGACCCCCCAGGCGGTGAGCGCCCAGAGAACGACCATGAAGATCGTGCCCGGCCGGTGCGCCGGTGACGACAAAGTCCAGAGGACGGCCGCGATTCCAATCGGTCCGATCAACGTCGCCGAGCCGAACATCAGCCGGGCGACCGGGGAAAGTGGATAGCCCTTGGCGGTACTTAAAGCGATGTAGAAGAAGTTCCAGGAAGGTGGTGTCAGGCACAGTACAAGTATCACGAGCAGAGCGACCCAGCGCAGCAGTGCGGGCAACCTCATCATGGCGCGAAGCTTCCCTTTATAGCTGACCACCACACAGCCCAGCGCCCACGCCAGCGCCGACACACCCGGTGGCAGGTGCTCCTGCTCGCGCATCATGGCCTTGATCCACTCGGCTTGCTCCGGCTCCGCCACACGCACCGCATGCTCGGCCAAGGCTCGCGCGATCCTGCTCGTCAGATCGGTGCGCGGACTCACGCGAATTCCTCTCCTAACTCGACCTGGCGTCCGGCGGGCTGCGCGGCCAATGAGTCGCGGGCGAAGAGCACACCGGCGGCCGTCAACCGGTACATGTGGCGGGGAGGACGACCCTCCTGCGTCGCTGACTGCCACTTTGACTCGAGCATGCCGCGCTCGCACAACCGTATCAAAATCGGATATAGCGTTCCGGACTTCATCTGCGTGAGCCGCGACAGATCGTAGCCATAATGCCAAGCGCGCGGCCGCTGAGTCAGAGCACCCAGCAATGCCAGGGTATGCAGGGAGGGACTTCGATGCCGTTGCATGCCAATAAGTCTACATATGTAGCGTTAACTGTCAAGCAGACCGAATCGCTCCATCGCGGAGGCCAGTGCCATGCGCGAACTTTGCAATCGTTGCACGTTCACCGTGATTCTCCGGGGTGATATCCGATGCCGCCAATTGCCAAGGGGATCCGCTTTTCAGGTTCATCCAGGAAATGTTCGATCGGCGGAATTACTTTCTGCGGCTGCGGAAATAGAGCGAAGTCGCTGTCGTCGGCAATTACGGCAAACTGCCCGTTCGGGATGACCTTGAAGGTCTCTACAGCATGCCCGAGGCGGACAAAATCGTGGTCGCCGAGAATGATCAGAATCGGCGCTTCTAGCGACGCCTACTCCTCTGCAGAAAATCCTTCCCACTGAATGCTGCCAACGTTGCTAAATATCGTGGGTCATTAGTTTGGATCGGGTGCCACCTTGTAGAAAACGGCATACTGTTTGGAACGACCGTGCTGTCGGAAGACTTTCACAAGAGCGCGCTTGCAAAACCATATATGGGGCTATGAATGCCCTCGGCGTTTTCAACAATCGTCGCGACAATGCGCGTGACTTAAGAGCGGGTTTGGAATCGACTTTTCGGGTGATCGAGTTCGATGTTGTGGGAGTCACGGCATTTTTTGCAGTGCGTAACTGCAAGCCCTGGATAGGACTTCCCAACGACAACCTCTGAGCCACGAAGGGCGCAAGCGCGGTTCGCTCCCCTTATCCGGCATTGCAGTGAATTGTGTACTCGACAACGTTGCTCTTGACGCCTTCGAGATTCATCATGAATGCCCGCATGGTCACGTAATACGATTCGGGACCACAATGCCAGCCACCGACGAAAGTCGCTCCGCGTATCTGCTGAGTTGCGGAGATGTCGATGACGGCGTCGCTGTGTGCAATCACCGGCTTCGGTGAGTCAGTCCCCATAACTTCACGATGGATGAAGCGTACCGATCCACTGGAATCGTGGAAATGAAATTCCGGATAGATGACGGGATAACGGCCGCCATCGTCTTCGCGCAGTGTTACCGAGTCGATGACGGGAGCGCTTTGCTGCGCCGCAGCGAGCACCGGCATCCATAGGGCTGAAGCGCCAGTTACAAGTGCGGCTAACATCAGCTTTTGACTGGATACGCCATTTACCATGATGCGCCTCCGTGCAGTCTGGAGCTGCCCCGATTTCGTGGACAGGTTATCGTCTTAGTCTGTGATGATTTCCGGGTCTCTTCCTCCTCGATTGTACAGCGCAACGTAGTCTGACGCCGCAGGCGTCAGAAGCTCCGGGGTTGCGATGACAGATCTGTGTTGATGTGCACGCTCGTAGTTCACCGGGGATCGGTATCCAAGTGCGGAGTGCCGCCGATGCGGGTTGTACCAGCCTTCCAGCCACTCAAAGATCGCCATCTTCGCTTCGGCCTGACTGCGGAAGTTGCGTCGATTGAGCAGCTCTCGTGCCAGCGTGGCAAAGAAGCTCTCCGCCATGGCGTTGTCGTAGGCATCTCCCACCGAGCCCATCGAAGGCATGATCCCGGCCTCTTGGCAGCGTTTGCCGAAGGCGTAGCTGGTGTATTGGCAGCCCCTGTCGGAGTGGTGTATCACCGCTTCGGGTCGACGCTGCATGATGGCGGCGTTCAGCGCCGAGAGGATCAGCTCGGTTTTCATGCTCGTGTCCATCGCCCAGCCCACCACTCGTCGCGAGTACACGTCCAGCACCATCGCCAAGTACAGAAAGCCGGACCATGTCGGCACGTAGGTCATGTCAGCGACCCACCATCTGTCAGGAGCTTCGGCGTAGAAGCGCCGCTGCACACGGTCCACGGCGGCCCGGGCGCCAATATCCGGCCGCGTAGTAATCACGAACCGGCGCAGCGTGGCGCCGCGAAGTCCAGCGCAGCGCATCAGCCGCGCCACGCGCTTTCGCCCAACACGGATACCGTGCTCCTGTGCCAACTCAGCGTGGATGGGGGGAGAGCCGTATACACCCTTGGAGCGGCGGTGAATCGCTTCGATCTTGCCCGTCAGCGCCAGATCCGTGCGCCTGCGTTGGCACATCGGACGCTTGCTCCAGGCATAAAACCCGCTTCTCGAGATCCGCAGCAATCGGCACATCATCCCCACCGAGTGGGTGGCCTGGTTCACTTGGACGAACCCGAAGAGCGCTTCGAGGGAACGTTCTCGGTGGCGAACCAGGCCGCGGCTTTTGAGAGGATCTCCCGCTCCTCCTTGAGCGTGCGGTTCTCTCGCCGTAATCGAGTCAGCTCTTCCCGCTCGGCGCTGGTCAATCCACCATCGCCTTTCCGGGCATCGCGCCCGGCCTGTTTATCCCACAGGGATATCGACCAGGCCGTCGGTCCAAACTCCTTGGACAACGACGCTGCAGTGCGACCGCTGTGCAACAAGGCCACCATCTGCTGCTTGAACTCCGGGGTGTACCGGATCGTCTTCTTGGACATCGTAAACTCCTCTGGAACTAACACTGAGGTGTCTACGAAACCGGGTCAACTCCAGTCGTAGCATTGATGCCCGCTTTGTACCATACCGAACCCTTATGGTGTAACTGCGCACTCTCAAGTGTGTAGTGCCCCGAACCACGATCAGGTAGCTGCCGTGCGAACGCCGGTCGACAGTCTCACGATGGTCGGTACAGACCGCGGTGATTACTCAGGAAAAACAGTCCGATTTGATCAAGGATTGAGTTCGCGCACCATCCGCAGCGAAATCAAGGAGCGTTCCGCTGAGAGCGATATCTCTGGGTGGTACAGGGTTTTCAGGAAAGCCTTGTCCCAATCGCTCATCTCCTTGGGGACGGCCTCAGCGGGTCCGTCGAAAAGCTTCAGGATAGTCTGAGCATTGGCCAAGTGCGGGGGGGCCTTGATCTTCGCAAGGCTTACCATGGCGACATAGTCGGCGAATTGTCCGAACGATAGGTCGTTCGCCCCTAACCTATCCAGGTCCCCGACGACATAGACGGGACCGAAGCTCCACTCACCGGTGGGAAGGCGGCTAGCCCCCATTGCGCCCGGTGAATAGTACGTTGGTGGAGAGCTTGTGCCGCCGCCGAGAACCTGCGCATCTGCCGGCCTGCCACGGTCGAGGGGTACGGCGCCACCCCTGCCTTTGAAGACGTTGTGCCAGACCCAAACGGGGCCCGACGTGGCGATGAAGTGATCCACCTCCGAAGGCGATGGCATTGCCGAACGAGACGGCGAAGTGACGACTTTCCATCGCCTGCAGAAGATCTCTTGGCTTTTTGGTGATGAAAATGAATAGATTGGGGTGACATCCCGCATGGGCTAACGGCGCTCCCGCCGCCCGTATGATATCTGCCAGGCGATTGATGATGAATTGGCCCCGCTCATGTGAAAGCCCCAGCTCGAGCGGGCATATGGGAGCGGTAAAGCGCGGGATCGCTTCATCGTTCTCGAGAGCCGCGATTCCGTAAACGAAGTTTGAGATAACCTGTACCCGCTCATTTCGCTGCAGCCAGCTCAGCTTCAGGCGCTGCGCAATAACCGTCACTTCCTGCAGAGAATCTGCGGCCCCTGATGGATCCGCGCGAAGCGGAGGAGTGCTGAGCTGCATCGGCGCCGACCGTTACGCCGATCAGGGCGACTATGCAGGCGCCGGTCCAGGCTCTGCCGTGTGCCATCTTTCAATCCCCGGCCAGCGAGCAGCCGTCGTCATCTGTTACCGATAGAAGCCACTGCGCAACCCCGGTCCAATCGCGGATCCAGCAAGAGGTGCTTGCCACATTGGAGTTCGATGCGATGCTAGTACGAGATCAATGCGCAGGTAATTATCGATTCGTTGATTTATATTAATGTGGTAACGCAGCAGGCTCTTTCTCCGCTGCTGAGTACAGTCGTTGTTATACCGACCATCCGGCAATGCTTATGCACCTTAAGCCTGAAGGCGGCCCGCAGTCGCCATGAAAACAGCCCTTCGATCGGCGTTCACAGCGGCCCCGACGATTGAAACGGAGCGTTTGCGGCTCCGGGGGCATGGTGTCGAGGATTTTGCGGATTGCGTCGCGATGTGGTCGGAACCGGATGTTGTTCGTTACACCATTGGCGAACCATCGCCTCCTCAGCGCACGTGGTCGCGAATACTGAGTTATCGCGGGCACTGGGCACTATTGGGATTTGGTTATTGGGCGGTCGAGGAGAGGGCGTCGGGCCGATACATTGGCGAGCTTGGATTTGCCGATTTCAAGCGAGCGATGAAGCTGTCCCTGGAGGGGATGCCGGAACTCGGCTGGGCGCTGATCCCATGGGCGCACGGTAAAGGGTTTGCGACGGAGGCGTTAAGGGCCGCCATTGCATGGGCCGACGAACAGATCGAGTCGCCGCGCACGGTGTGTATCATTCGCCGGGAAAACCAGCGCTCCTTCCGGGTGGCGGAAAAACTCGGCTATGACATGGTGCTGCAGCGGCCGAGCGACGCGGAGCCAGACGCCATATTGGCGCGACGAGGCGCCGAAGCGAATGTGACCTGCGAACCGCGCTGAGGCTTTCGGCCGTCGCCGCGGGCACGACGCACACCGGCGGATCCAGGGATTCCCTTGACCGGGATGGTATTTATCTGGCTGCTGCCCGGTCCGACAGCCTGAATACCCATAACGTCGTGCCTGCGGGCGGATCGATTATTTCCGGCGTGAGGCTTCGGGCGCCGGCATCGAAGGCACCGCCGCCACCGGCGATGACTGCCAGATACTGCACGCCATCGACACTGTAGGTGGCGGGCGAGGAGCTCGGTGAGGCATTCAGGCCAACCTGCCACAACACCTTGCCGTTCGCCGCGTCATAGGCGCGCAGCTGTCGGTCGCGTGCGCCGCCGAACACCAGGCCGCCGGCCGAAGCCAGCAGGGAGCTCGCCATCGGCGCGCGTTGCCGCTGCGACCACACGACCCGCCCGGTCTTCAGGTCAATCGCATCGATGCGGCCGAAATTGCCGTCGTTGCCGGGCTTGGGGCGACTGCGCAGTCGCATATCCTGGCCGCCGCCGGCGATCTGGCTGGCATCGCGCTCGAACCAGCTGTAGTCCATGCAGTTGTTGTCCACGAGCGGCACATAGAGCATGCCGGAAGCCGGATCAAGTGCGGTGGTCGGCCAGCTGCGCGCGCCGGTGGGCGTGGGGCAGATGAGATCGGTACGCCCCGCCTGCGGTTCAAGTTCCGGTTTGATGAGCTTGCGGCCGGTCGTCGCATCGATGCTGCCGACCAGATTCTGCAGGCCAAGGTCCTTGGAGAAGGCGTACTTGCCGTTGGTGCGGTCGACGGCATCGAAGATCGCGCTCTTGCCGCCGGTCACCAGCAGCTTGGTGGGTTTGCCGTTGACCGGGAGCGTCACCAGTGTCTGTTCGAATGCCCAGTCCAGATCCCAGACGTCACGGTTCATGTGCTGGTAGTACCAGGACAGTTTGCCGGTGTCGGCATCCAGCGCCACCGTCGAGTCGGTGTAGAGCGCATCATTGTTTGAGACGCTCTTGCCGTGACGCGGTATCAGCAAGGTGCCGACATCGTAGGTATTGCCGGTCCCGAAATACACCAGATTCAAATCAGGATCGTAGCTGCCGATGGACCAGACTCCCGCACCGTAGCGTTCAGTGGCGGGTGCACCGTTCCAGCTGTCAGCGCCGGGCGCGCCCGGGCGCGCGATGGTGTTGAAGCGCCATATTTCAGCGCCGCTTCGCGCATCGAGGCCGACGATGAAGTCCCCGCCGCCGGTGTTGATTCCCAAGCTCACGCCGACAATCACCTTGCCGCGAACGAGCAGCGGACCCCCGGAGATATGGAAGTAGGCGCCGTCGAAGAGGCCTGGGCGTACGCCGTGTTCCGCACTCACCACCGCGTGATCCCAGCGCAGCTCCCCGCTCTTCACATCCAGCGCAACGATGTGCCCGTCGGCCGTCGGGGCATACAGCCGATCCTGGTAGATGGCGAGGCCCCTCATCCGCGCTTCGGTGCCGTTATGCAGACTTTCGGGAAGCTCGCGGATGTACTGCCAGAGTATGCTGCCGTCCACAGCGTTGAGCGCCTCGACCGTGTTGCCGCCGTCGATGAACAGCACGCCGTCGTGGATCAGAGGCGCGCCCTCATTGGCACTGGGCGGCAGCGCCAAGGTCCACGCAACGCCAAGGTTGCGCACGGTGGTTTTGTTGATCTGGCCGAGGGGGCTGTAGCTGAGCGTCGCATAGGTGCCGCGCCACATCAGCCAATCCGCGGCGGGCGGATTTCGCAGCAGCGCATCGGTGACTGGTGTAAGCGTGTTCAGCAGCGCCTTGCGCGCGGCCATGACGGCGTGATACGTGGCGTCCTCATTGCCGATGCGTGCTGCAGCGGCCGGACGAGCCGCGGTGCTGCCGTGCTGCGGATTTGCGCTGTCCGCCATGGCCGTCGCGGCTGCCAGCGCGGCGGGGCCTGCTTTGCCGCCGTTCTCCTGCAGCAGATACGCCTCTATCTCGGTATACGTGCGGCCGTCGAGACTGCCCGGCCTCGCCGG
This sequence comes from uncultured Gammaproteobacteria bacterium, assembly GCA_963708865.1. Lineage (GTDB taxonomy): Bacteria > Pseudomonadota > Gammaproteobacteria > Steroidobacterales > Steroidobacteraceae > DAIDKA01. The sequence goes on along the minus strand of CAVPUC010000009.1, from coordinate 222,168 downwards.
CGGCATGCGCTGAACGATGGCTGACCGCAATGCCTGCGGTGACTGGCCGCCCCACAGTAGCTTGAATGCCGGGCCCTTCATGGGCGGCCCGAACTGGCCGTCAGTGAGGTGCGGTCCGTGGCACGAGGCGCAATTCTCGGCATACGCGGCTTTGCCGCGCGCGGCTTGCTGTGCGGTGAAACTCACCGGCCCGCTGGCAAACAGCGACTGTGCAGCGGCGGCGGTGCTCAGCAAGGCTGCCGCGAGGCATGCCATACGCAGTGGCCAATGCGGCTGCCTCGGGGATGACTGCACGGTGCGCCGCAGCGCCGCGACGGCGGCTATTTGGCCGCGGTGGTGTCTGGCCCGACCGCGGACTTGGCCACCAGCGGTTCAAGGAACGCGATGGTCGCCGCGCGGCTCGCCGCCGAGGTCCCACTCGGGGGTTGCGCGCCGGGACCGGCGGGCGGGGGTACCCGGGCGTAGTCGAGCGCGGTCTTGCCGGAAGCGTCGCGTACGGTCGCGTCGGCACCGTGATCGACAAGATGTTTCACGACCCTGTCCCATCCCGCCTCCGCTGCCGAGAACAGCGCGGTCTGGCCCTCATGGTCACGACCCTGAACGTAAGCGGTGAGTTTGGCCGTGTGGGTATGGCTGTTGACAATGCGGGTGTTGATGTCGGCGCCAGCGCCCATCAGAATGTCGATGGTCTTGATCACCTTCGCCTGCACATCACCCTCGCGGGGACCCCCACCGCCGCCGCCGCCACCGCCGCGACCGGAGCCACTCATGCCGGCGGCCGCCATCAGCGGGGTGATCTGGAACACGTTGGGAGCATTGACGTCCGCACCATGCGCCAGCAGCAGCTTGATTGCCGCATCGTCGTAGCTCAGCGTCGCGATCATCAGCGGGCCGGTGCCGCCGCGCATCATGTAATCCTCGAAGCGTCCGCGGCCGTTACCATTGGGGCGCATTCGCGTCAGCTCGTGATTGGTATCGACACCCATGCCGATCAGCCGGTTTGCCAGATCCATCGCCGAGGCCGTGCTGCGCGGATGTGCCGCGGTCGCGCCGGGATATCCGGCGAAGCCACTCAAATTCTGGAAGGCACGACCCCGGTAAGAGTCCATGTCAATCGCGACATAGAGCGGCGTGCGGCCGTTCATGTCCCAGGTATTGGGATTCGCGCCCTTGTCGAGCAGGAAATTCGCGATGTCGAAGCTGCGGTTGTCGAGCGCATTGATCAGCGGGGTGATGCCATCCGGGTTCGGCTGGTTCACGTCGGCGCCCGCCTTGACGATCGCGACCGCGCAACGGTAGCAGCCGGAGCGCGTCGCGTAGAGCAGGGCCGTAAGGCCGCCGGTCTGCCTGAACTGCGCGCGCGGCTCGGAGGTCATCTGCCGCGGCCAATCGTCGTACTTGGCGCGCAGTTTCACGTCGGCGCCGTGGGCCACCAGCAGATCGACGATATCCGGATGATTTTCCGCTGCCGCCCACATCACGCGCGGTCTGGCCACGGAAGTTTTCCACCGCATTCACGTTCGCGCCATGGGCGATCAGGAGCTGCGCGATCGGCGTGGAGCCGATGTTGGCGGCCAGCATGAGCGCGGTCTCGCCATCCTGGTTGGCCGAATTCGGATCCGCGTGCGCCTCGAGCAGCATGCGCACGAGGTCGACATCGCCCAGTTTCACCGCCTCGATGAGCGGGGAGGAGCCGTAGTGGTTGGTGACATTGGCCTTGGCGCCGGCCTTCAGCAGCGCGCGTACCATCTCATGATCGACGCTGTAGGTCGCCCACAGCAGTGCCGTTGAGCCATCGGGCTCCGCCACATTCACATCGACGCTGGGTGAGGTGATGGCGGCCAGCACGGCCTCGCGATTGCCCGCGCGGATCAGATCCGAGAGGGTCTGCGGTCCGGAGGCGGCGCTCGCGAATGAAGCCGCGCCGAGCGCCAGCAAGCCGATCGCCGCGGCCAGTCCGCCGGCTCGGATGGTCGACTTAAACAATGTTGCCCCCAAAATTCGTGTAGTGGGCCCACAGGCCTTTGCTGTTGTCATAGAGGAAACGATACGGATCCTTGAACTCGCGGTTCACCTCTTTCATGACGCCCGCCTCGAGCATGTCCTGGGCGCTGCGGCCCTGAGTGGTGAGGAGCGTGGTGCGGTCATAGAGGTGTTGCATCATGTCGCGCTCGGCCTGCAGTTGCGCGCGCGTCATCACCGGCCCGTACGCCGGCACGATCTTGGTGTCGTCTTTGGCGAGTTTCAGCAGATCCGACATCGCATCCACCCGTCCGCCGAGCCAGCCGCCCGCATACCAGTCGAGTGCCGGATCCCGCAACGGCGAGGCGACATCGCCCACCGCCAGGACGTTGGAGTCGCGGAAGAACACGTAGATGTCACCGCGCGTGTGGGCCTCGAGCAGGTAGCCAAATTCGATGTTTTCCGCATCCGACTTCAGCTCACCCCGTTGCCGAAAGGTCACGGTGGGCACGGCCGCCGCGGGCGGCGCCTTTCACCCAGCGGTCCTCGGCGGGCACGTAATAGTCCGTGGCCAGCCATTCGCGGGTGATCGCATGGGCGTGAATGGTCGCACCGGCTTCGGCGAACAGCGCATTGCCGCCCGTCTGATCGGCATGGTAGTGGGTGTTGAAGAGGGTATGGACCTTCGCGCCGCCGAGGCTGGCGCGTACCGCATGCGCCAACGCGGTCGATCCGCTGTCGACCAGCAGCATGCCGTCACCGGATGACAGCGCGATCACGTTGCCCGGCGCGCCGCCGATGAGGGTGATCCGCTCGGTGAGCTTCTCGGAGGTGAGGGCGGGCGCCCGCGCATTGGTCGGGCCGGACGGCTGCCCTGAAGGGGCGGTCTGGCAACCCGCAAGGCTACCCAGGAGCGGCACGGCGGCCACTCCTGCCAGCCCCGTCAGGGAGAGCTGCAGAAAGTTTCTGCGATCGGTCGTCTTCATGTCCTGGGCTCGTCCTTCAAACTTCAGTGATCAGGCCGGTGCTGTTGCCGAATTTCGGCTGCTTGATCCCAAGCTTGTCGAGGATAGTCAGGTGCACATTCGCCAGCGGCGTGCGCGCCGGCAGCGTCAGATTCTTGCCGCCGACATGTGCGCCATTGGCCCCGCCCACCAGAACCTCGGGCAGCGGATAGTTGTCGTGCTGGTTGCTGTTGCTCATGTTCGAGCCATACAGGAACAGCGAATGGTCGAGGATGCTGCCGTCGCCTTCTTTGATGGTGGAGAGCTTCTTCACAAAGTCCGCGAAGCGCTCCATGTGATAGCGCTGGATGACCGTCAGTCGGCGAATGCGCTCGCGGTCATTGGAGTGGTGGCTCACCGGGTGGAAGGAGTCCGGCACGCCGACGTGGTTGTAGGTGCGGTTGGTGCCTTCGGCGACCATCACGTACGAGGCGACCCGCGTCAGATCCGCCTGGTAGGCCAGCGCAATCAGGTCGAACATCAGCCGGACCTGCTTGTCGAAATCATCCAGCTCACCGACCGGCGCGTTCGGCACGGTGACGCCCGTAAAGTCGCGCGAACTTGCCAGGGCCACACGCCGTTCGATCTCGCGAACGGTGTCCAGATAGTCAGACAGCCTGGCCCGATCGCCCGGCCCGAGGTCATTGCTCAACGCTTTGGCGCGCTCTGAAACCATGTCCAGGATGCTCGAGTTCTTGCGCAGCAGCGCATCGCGTTCGGCAGCCGTGTCGCCTTCACCCATGAGCTGGATGAACACCTTGCGCGGGTTGTATTCCATCGGCAGGGGAGAGGTCGGGCCGGCATAGGAAGTCGTCGAGGCGTAGTAGCAGCCCGCGCCACCGCAGGCGGCCACCTGGATGGTGGTTTCAGAGGCAACCTCCAGCGACGGCAGCGCGGTTTTCTGTCCCAGGTGCTGGGCGATCACCTGATCGAGGGTGATGGCCATGCTGGCGCCCTTCGCCGCCGTGTCGGGTCGCACGCACGACAGCCAGGTGGCCGGATTCAGCGTATGCACCGAACCGCCCGCGGCGGTGTTCTCGATATTCTCAAACGTGGTCACATAGTTCTTCACCGGTTCGAGCGGCTCGAGGGTATGGCCGAGCTTGAAGTCTGCGCCCTTGCCGCTGCAGGTCCAGGCGTCCACTTCCTTGCCATAGGGCGTGTTGTTGCCGATCGCGCCATGCGGGAGGTAGAAAAAGCCGGCGCGCGTTTTCGGTGCCGCCGCGGTCTGGGCCAGCGCCGTGGCGGCCGGCACCATGGCGTCCAGGAACGGCAGCGCCAGCGCCACGCCGCTGCCACGCAGGAACGTGCGCCGGTTCAGGTACTTCTTTGTGAGAAAAATTGCCATCGACTATCTCTCCTGAAGCCGCGGCGGTGCGCCGATACGGCCGGTATCTATGGATGCCACCTTGGTGGGTACTGCCTTGGTCGTCGGCTGTTCGGGCGCCTGGCGCCGGAACGAGTCGCTGTTCACGATGCCGGTCACGAGCGCGCCGAGCGTGTAGTTGTCCGCCGCGGCGTCGTGCACGATTTTGCGCACCTGGGGCATGTCGTAGTATTCGATTTCGCGGTTGAGCGCATACATCATCAGGCGCTTGGTCACCGTCGTCGGGAACTGCTCCGGACGGCGCGTCAGATAGCGGCGCAGGTCCGGCGGTCCGTGCAGCACGATGCCGCTGTCGAGTTCCGCGGTGGGGTCGATCGGCTGCTTCGCCTGCGCATCCACGGTGCGCCAGCGACCCGTGACATCGAAGTTCTCCATGGCCAGGCCATACGGGTCCATGACGCCATGACAGCCTTTGCAGGTGGGATTCGCGCGGTGCGCTTCCAGCCGGGCACGCACGGTGGCCGGCGGCTGACCCTCGTGGACCGACAGATCGGTGTTGACCCCGGGCGGCGGCGGGGTGGGCGGGGTGCCCAGAATCCGATCGAGGACGTATTCGCCACGCAGCACCGGTGAGGTGCGGTCGCCGTACGAGGTCCGCAGCTGCACGGCGCCCTTGCCCATCAGTCCCCAGCGATTCTCGTCCGTGAGGGTCACGCGCCGGAATTGCGGGCCGAGTACGCCCTGGATCCCGTACTGCCGGGCCAGCGAGTCGTTGACGAAGGTGTAATCGGCGGTCAGGAGCTCGGTGACATTGCGATTCCCCAGCAGCACGCTGTCCAGGAACAGGCGTACTTCGGTCTCGAAATTGCTGCGCATGGCGGCGTTGAACTGCGGGTCCAGGGGCTCGACCTGGGCGAGGGTGGCCATGTTCAGCCACGAGAAGGCGAAGTTTTGGACCAGCGACTCGGCGCGCGGATCCTTGAGCATGCGCTCGACCTGGGCCTTGCATGACGGCCGGATCGGAAATCTGATGCTTGGCGGCAAGCGCGCTCAGCTGCGCGTCCGGTCCCTCATTCCACAAAAAGAACGACAGACGCGAGGCGAGTTCCAGATCGTTCAGCTGCCGGGTTGCACCCGGCGTTGAGGATGATCGCGCGGTACAGAAAATCGGGGCTCGAGAGAATCGCGGTGACCAGTTCGGTCACGCCCGAATCGAAACCGCCGGCTTCGGCGCGCCCGGTCGCATAGAACTTCATCAGTATCTTGACGTCTTCGTCGGTCGCGGGACGGCGGAACGCCTCGGTCGCCAGGTGTCGCGCGATGCGCTCTGCGCACGGGGTCTCCTCGCTTTCCTGCTTGGGCTGGCAGACGAAAATCTTGGCGCGACTTTCGCTCAAGGACAGCCCTTGCGGCGAGAACGGCCCCGTCACCTGCACGCCGTCGCGGATGATCGGCATGCCCGACACCTTGCCGGCGCCGGTGGGGTCATTGCTCTCGGCCCAGGAGCGCTCGATGAAGGTGACGATCACGTCGTGCGCGCCTTCGGTGACATGCGCCGGGATGCCCGACACTTTCGCGATGATGGCGGAGCGGCCCTTGGGCCCGTCGCGGTCGGCGAGGTCCAGGTCCGTCGGGCCGCCGATCTCGCGGCGCGCGACTTCCTTGCCATCAATCAGCACGACCATGGTGGCAGTGGTTTCCATGCCGCGCGGATACAGGCCCGCATCGATACTGTCACCCTCCAGGAAGCTGAAGCGATACTCCCCGTCCACCGGGAAGATGTGCGTGAAGTTCACGCCGCCGCGAGTCCCGAGCGGATAGCCGTCTTTATGGGTGACCTGACTGGGCGAGCCGGGTCCGGCCTGGCCGCCGCCGCCGCCGCCGCCGCGATAGAAAACCTTGGCCATCTTCGGAACCGGGTCGCCGATCGCCCGCTGCGCGACCTTGCGGGCCGCCGACAGGTACTGTTCCATGAAGGACGGCGAGATCACGAGGGCACCGGCAATGTTGCTGAAGCCGTCGACTTCGATCTCGGTGGGCAGAATCTGCTTGGGATCGACGTTGACGCCGACCAGGTCGCGCACCGAGGCTGCGAATTCGGCGCGACTCAAGCGCTGGATCGGCACATGGCCGGCACTGCCGGCCTTCGCGGCCGCATCGACCGAGGTCTGCAGATAGTCAACGACGGCGTCGACATCGGCCTGGGCCGGCTGAGGCGCACCCGCAGGGGGCATGAGCCGACTGCCCAGTTTGGCGATGGCCTTCTCCCACACTTCGGGGTTTTGGCCGACCTGGTTCAGGTCCAGCGTGTCCATGGCCAGGCTTCCGGCCCAATCATCGGCGTTGTGGCATTTCTCGCAGCGTGCGTTGACCATGTCGGTGAACGTCTTCTGGGCGCCCGCGCTCGGCACACTTTGCGCACCGTCCGTCGCCAAGGCGAGCGAGGCCAGCGGCACACAGGCCCCGGCCAGTACCCATGCATACTTTAACGATGCTCCGCGCTTGCCCATTCCCGCTCCTAACGTTTTGGATCCCGAGCACCTTATTATGCAGCCGCCCCTGTCCACCACACCAATGTAACGGAAGATAAAGTCCGCTTGCGCACGCGGGCGCGCATCGCGCCGGACTGCGACAATGCCGAGGAATTGCCCGCCAACGCCCCACCCGTTGACTTGTCATCCAAGCGGCGCCTCACAGTCAGATCTCGGCTGTGTTAACCACAATATAATCAAATAGTTATGCGACAAATATCCGCTAACATTTACGCACTCTTTGGCCGCCGCACCGGCACCGTTATGTCGACGCAAGGATGAGGTCCTGCGGCGGACAAGCCGGGCGGGGCCGGGGGAGTTCGGGTGCGACTTTGTCACGACCAGCACTTGGGCGGCATTAGTCGCCGCCACGGGCGTGGCATCAGGGGTAGGCGCCAGGACAATGTGCCGTCTGTAGGAAGGAGATGACGGCATCTTGCGTGGTGGCGCGGCTTGTCGCCCTCCCGCGATTTCAAAAAAATGCGCGGTGAGGCGCACCTGACGATAACTACACCAGGGATAACAATATGCTCCGCACGATCCTCATAGTGATTCTGATTCTCCTGCTCATCGGTGCGCTCCCGGCGTGGCCGTATAGCACCGGTTGGGGTTATTACCCGAGCGGCGGCATCGGACTGGTGCTTCTCATCCTGATTGTCGTGGCCTTGGTGCGCTGACCGTCATCGTCGTCCTACCGCCTGACAGCATCGGGCATAGCTGGCACTGATCGCCGAAGAGGCTAGGTTTGCAGAAACCTGGTTGGTACACGGCGTAAGGAGCTTGCTATGCAAATGTCGCGGCAGAGCGCATCCCCTGAATCTTCGGCCTCGAAGCTCAAGGACCCGCTGACGGCCTATCCGAGGCCGCCGTTCCGTGAGCAAAACCAGCCATGGCCGGGATTGGCGGGGAAGATGGATCCCAAGCCCGATCACGGGGAAACCAGCTATCGCGGTTCGGGCCGACTCGCAGGGCGAAAAGCACTCATCACGGGCGGTGATTCGGGCATGGGGCGGGCGGCCGCCATCGCCTTCGCGCGCGAGGGCGCCGATGTGGCGATCAACTATCTACCCGCCGAAGAGCCTGACGCACGCGAGGTGATCGAGCTGATCGAGCAGGCGGGCCGCCACGGCGTTGCGATACCGGGCGATCTGCGCGACGAGGCGTTCTGTCAACGTCTGGTGGCGCAAACCGTTGAGCGTTTGGGCGGCCTGGATATTCTGGTCTCGAACGCGGCCCGCCAGCAGGCGAAACCGTCGATTCTGGAGCTGAGCAGCGAGGACTTCGACGCCACCATCAAGACGAATATCTACGCACCGTTCTGGATTATCAAAGCGGCGTTGCCGCACCTCGCGCCGGGCTCCTGCATTATTGGCACGACCTCTGAACAAGCCTACGACCCATCTCCGGAGCTGTATGACTATGCGCAGACCAAGGCCGCTACCATGAACTACGTGAAGTCGCTGGCCAAGCAGTTGGGAAGCCGGGGAATTCGCGTCAATGGCGTCGCGCCAGGTCCGGTGTGGACTCCGCTGCAAATCAGCGGCGGGTCGAAACCCGATAAATACCGGCAGTTCGGCAGCAAAGATGTCTTTGGCCGCCCTGGGCAGCCGGCGGAGCTCGCCTCCATTTACGTTCAGCTGGCCGCGAGCGATGCGAGCTTTACCACCGGCAACATCTATGGGGCTGGCGGGGGGCAAGGGCAGCCCTAGGAAGCTAGGCGGTCCTTGAAGCGCACCATGCTGAGTAGAGCTTTGCCACTGGGGATCCTCATCGCCTTGGTGGTGGCAGGCTGCGGCGGCATCGGGGATGGTGGCAGCGAGGGTAGCGGCGATGGCACTTCGGGCTCTGGCTCGGGCACCGCCTCTCCGCCCCCCGAAGGCACGTTGCTGCAGAATCCCGTGCAGCTCCTATCGACCGTCACCGCTCCGAGTCTGCTGCTGCAGCTCAATCTGGCGACCAACCAGCAGCTGTTGGCATTGAGCGGTGCGCCTGTTTGCGACGTGCTGATCTACAAGATCAAGTACGAGACGGTGGGCGGTGCGAATGAAGCCACGACCGCATCGGGCGCGTTGATGGTGCCCTCGGGTCTGGGGTCGATATGTACCGGCGCTCGGCCGATCGTGGAGTATGCCCATGGCACCACGACCGATCGCAGTTTCGACATGACGGATCTGAGTAACGATGAGGCGCTGGCCTTGGCGGCGCTGTTCGCCTCCCAGGGTTACATCGTCGTGGCGCCAAACTATGCAGGTTACGACACCTCGACCCTTGCCTATCACCCTTACCTGATCGCCCAGCAGCAGTCCAGGGACATGATCGATGCCGTGACGGCGGCGCGCACCGCATTGCCGCTCGCCTCGGCGACGCTGACGCGGGACAACGGCAAACTGTTCATCACCGGCTACTCGCAGGGAGGTTACGTCGCGATGGCGACCCATCGCGCCCTGCAGGCAGCGGGAATGACGGTGACCGCCTCCGCGCCGATGTCCGGCCCCTACGCGCTCGCCGCGTTCGCGGATGCGGTGTTCTACGGCGACGTCAACGGCGGCGCACCGATCTCAACGACGTTCTTGCTGACCGCCTATCAGGCGGCTTACGGGAATATTTACGCGGATCCCAGTGATGTATTCGAACCCGAATACGCCCCCGGCATTGATTCCCTGCTGCCGAGCACGCTCACGCGGGGTCAGCTGTATTCAGAAGGCAAGCTGCCCCAATATGCACTGTTCAGCCTGACACCCCCGGCCCCGCAATTCGCTGCCATCACCCCGCCCACGACACCCGCGAGCTTCGCTGCCCTGTTCGCGCTCGGATTTGGTAGCGGCAATCTGTTGCTCAACAGCTACCGGTTGAGCTACCTCGAGGACGCCCTGGCAAACCCCGACGGCGGATTTCCGGTCGTTACCACGGGAGTGGCGGCCGTGGCGCCGCAGCTGCCTTTCCGCCAGGCGCTGAAGACCAATGATCTGCGCGATTGGGTGCCGGCTGCCCCGACTCAGCTGTGCGGCGGCGATCTTGACCCCGAGGTCTTCTGGTTCAACACACAGCTGATGCAAGGCTATTGGACCGTGCATGCACCGCCCTCCGCCTCCATCGGGGTGCTCGACCTTGAATCCGCGGTCACCGCCAACGATCCGTACGGCAGCCTGAAACAGGAGTTTCAGATCGCAAAACAGGTCGTCGCCGCAGCATCCGTCGCACAAGGGGCGACGGATGGGGGCACCATTGCCGTCCTTGAGGCTTACCACGCCACTTTGGTGGCGCCATTCTGCCTCGCGGCCACCAAGCGTTTCTTCGACAGTTATTAGCTTTTCGGCGGCGCCGGCTCTGCCGGGACTTTCGGTGGCACCGGTTTTTCGTTCGGCCGCGGGTCAATCGAATGGACGGCCGGCGGGTCGCTCGCGGGGAAGGACTCGTCCAACGCCTCATCGAGTCGGGTATCAAGATCGGGTGGTCTGTTCATCGCTAACCCCTGCGCCGCCAGCCGGCTCGTGCACATCCTATGCACCAGCCGGCCTGCATCACGCCTTAGGCATCCGGGCCATAATAGCTGTCAATACGGCTGCCGAATTCTTGGTCATATACCGGCACCGCCTCTTCCCGATAACGCGGCGCGTTTTCGAGTTTACGCTTGTCCAAGTCCACGGGTATCACGTAGCCGTCCTTGTCCGTGTCGTACCGGAGGTAGTCCCACGGTATCGGATAGCGATCGGTGCCCATGCCCAGAAAACCGCCAAACTCCAGTACGGCATACCGGATGTGGCCGCTGCGCTTGTCAATCATGAGATCGTCGATCGAGCCGAGCTTGTCGCCACGACCGTTGTAGACCGTCGTACCCTCGACCTTGTTCGAGGAGATCACATAGCCGCTGGTTTCGCTTGAAGTTGTCATCGTAATCCTCTTGAAGACTTGCCAATAAGCCCAGCAACGTTGCCACGACTGCGCAACAGCGGCCGTCGGGTTCGGGCGCAACCGCTCGTAAGAGTTGGGAACCGATGGATGAGCGTGATGCTGTGGCGCGGACGTGGCGGCAAGCGAGAGCCTACCGGGCCACTCGCCGCGCGCAGCTGGCACGCCGACCCTGTTTACGCTAGAAAAGTCAGCTCTGCGGCTCGCCTTCCGGGCCTGCGAGGATTTTTCCATGAATGAGCCCATTGCCTATTCACCGTCAGTGGAAACGGCGGAACCCGACGAAGCCGAAACAGTGCGGGAACTGGTCTCGACGTTGCTCAAGATCAGCGAGATCACCTACCGCGACGGCCATCATGCGCTGCGCAGCGTGCACGCCAAGAGTCACGCGTTGTTGGAAGGGCAGCTGACCGTGCTTCCCGGTCTGCCGTCATAGCTTGCGCAGGGATTGTTCGCCGCGGCGGGCACCTACCCGGTACTGCTGCGGCTGTCCTCGAGTCCCGGGGATCTTCTCAACGACAGCGTCTCGACGCCGCGAGGCCTCGCGATCAAGGTGATCGGGGTCAAGGGCACCCGACTGCCCGGCTCCGAGGCCGACACGACCCAGGATTTCGTCATGGTCAATGGGCCCGCCTTTGCGGCGCCCAACGTGAAAAAGTTTCTGGGCAATCTGAAATTGCTGGCCGGCACGACCGACAAGGTGCCGGGTCTGAAATCCGTACTGTCGGCCGCACTGCGCGGCGCAGAGAAACTGCTGGAGAGCGTGGGCGGCCACAGCGGCACCCTCAAGGCCTTGGGGGGCGAGCCGGCGACAAACCCATTGGGCGAGACTTACTTTACGCAGGCGCCCATGAGATTCGGCCAGTACATCGCCAAATTATCACTCGCGCCCGCAAACGAGGCGCTGCAATTGCTCAAGGGTGCGCCGGTGAAGATCACTGCGGCGCCCGATGCGCTGCGCGATGCCATGCTGGAGTTTTTCAGGCATGAGGAGGCGGTCTGGGAGCTGCGTGCCCAGCTTTGCAGGGACCTTGAGCAAATGCCGATCGAGGACGCGTCGGTCGTTTGGCCGGAGAAGCTCAGTCCCTATTTGCCTGTTGCGCGAGTCGTGGTCCCCAGACAATTGGCCTGGGGTGAGGCTCGCGCCATAGCGCTCGATGACGGAAGTTCGTTCAGCCCATGGCATGGCATTGAAGATCATCGGCCGCTGGGCTCAGTGATGCGGGCGCGCAAAACGGCCTACGAGGCGTCGGTCAGGTTCCGGGCCGAACACAACGGTCATCCCATCATCGAGCCCACCGGCAACCCGGTGGTGCTGGGATGAGGATGCCTGGCTTTAAGGCTTGCTGCTCACCAGGATGAGCCGATCGGCGGACGGCGGCCCATCGAGCAGATCCTTGATGGCGCTTGCCATCTGCTGGGTGTTCGGATCCTTGCCGTGCGCCTGGACGGCATCCGCATTCTTGTAGTGTTCGATGAGCACGTAGGTTTGCGAGTCTGCGGACGGCAGATATAGGTCGTAGTAGAGGTTCCCGGGCTCCGACTTCGGCAGGGCCGATTGCAGCCTCGCCATGACCTTTTCAAATTCAGCGTTCTTGCCGGGCTTGATTTTGAATTTGACGACGAAGGTGGTGGGCGCCGGCCCGATCGCCGCACCCGCGGCTGCGGATGCGCTGGCACCGGGCGCCTGGGCGTTGGCGGCGACACACAAGCATAGCGCGATGGCGGCGGTAGTCATTTTGATATCGCATGACGGCCCTCTATGGTTGATCCGAAGTGGGGGAAGTGAACTGCAGATAGCTGATGCGATTGGCGCCGCCGTCGGCAAACCACAATCGATTGACCAGGCGCGTGGGCGGTTCGCGGTCGCTGCCGGCGGACAGTCCCACCGCGCGGGCCTGCGCACCGGAGGAGAATTCGGTGACCGCCCCTTCGGGCGTGACGCGCCCGAGGGTGGCTGCCACGTGTGTACCACACATTGCGATCGGGGCCGACCGCAATGTTGATGGGCGAGGCCGCCGCTACCGGCAGGGGATATTCGCTGATCTTGCCATCGATAGGTAATGCGGCCGACGCGGTTGCCGTCGGTGCGCACGCCGTCGATTCCGCCGGACAGTTCCACAAACCACAGTGCACCATCGGGGCCCATGGTGATGTCGCCGGGGCCGCTGTTCGGGCGGGGCAGGGGAAATTCGACGATCGCGCCCTTGGGGGTGATGCGCCCGATCTTGTTGCCCTTGTACTCCGAGAACCAGACGTTGCCGTCGGCGCCGGTGGCTAGCGCTCGTGGCCCGCTGTCGGGCGTGGGCGGAGCAAACTCAGTGATGATGCCCTTCGGGGTGATGCGACCCACCTTGCCGGCGGCGAACATGCCAAACCAGATATTGCCATCAGCCCCGAGGGAGATGGCGCGCGGCTGACTGTCGGGGGATGGGATGTCCCACTCGGTGATGTCGCCGTCTTGAGTGATACGCGCCATGCGGTTGCCGGTGTGCTCGGAGAACCAAAGATTGCCGTCCGCGCCGCGCGCGATGATGCGGGGTGAACTGTCCGGATGCGGCAAGGAAAATTCCGTGAGCCCGCTGCCGTCCGGATTCATGCTGCCGATGCGGTTACCGCTGCCTTCGGTGAACCAGAGCCGACCGTCCGCCGCGACCGTGACGGTGGTCGGTCCGCTGCGCTCATGCGGCAGCGGGAAGAAGTGCACCTGACCATCGGTGGCGAGCCCCGTCTCATTCGGCCCGAGCCAGCGCTGCTGGCCCGCAGCAGGACTCGCCGCGCCGCACACGGCCATGCAGGCCGCAATGGCGATAAACGCGCCGCCCACCTTCATTGCTGATAATGGCATGGCAGATCCTCGCGACAGGTCGCAGCTTTTGGCCCAGCCGGCAGCGTATCATTTCGCACTTTGGCGGGCATGGGACGAAGGGCGTTGATTCAGCGGCAAGGCAGTGTGGAAGTGCGCAGTGTGGCTGCATCCGGCGCATCGCCGGGCGCCGTGCGCTTCGCGGGTCGCGGCCTGTTCGTGCTGACCGTCATCAATCTCCTCAACTACCTGGACCGCTTCATCCCTTCTGCGGTACTGCCGCAGATGAAGGCTTCGGGCATCGTCTCGAGCGATTTCCAGCTCGGCTTTCTCGCACCGGGATTCGTGATCGTCTACATGCTGGCGGCGCCGGCATTCGGCTACCTCGGCGATCGGCGCTCGCGTACGCGGCCGATTGCGATTGGCGTGGCCTTATGGAGCCTCGCGACCGTGTGGTCGGGGCTGGCGCGCACCTATTGGGAGCTGTTTGCCTCGCGCGCCGCCGTCGGCATCGGGGAGGCGGCATACGCCACGATTTCCCCGGCGCTGCTGGCCGACTACTATCCGCCGGCGCGCCGCGGCCGCATCTTTGCCATTTTCTACATGGCCATTCCGGTGGGCGCCGCACTGGGATACGTGGTGGGCGGGCTGGTATCGCAGGCCTGGGGCTGGCGGGCCGCGTTCTTTGTTGCGGGCGTCCCGGGGCTGCTGCTGGCACTGGGCGTCCTGAGCGTGCCGGACCCGCCACGCGGCTCCATGGAACACAACGCCGGGCCATCGGCGGCGCAGCACTCGGCCTCAACCCAGGAGCGCCCCGGCATCCTGGAGGCCCTGCGCCGTACGCTGGTGCTCTATGGCACGCTTGCGCGGCAGGCGTCTTATGCGCTGACCGTACTGGGATATGCCGCATATACCTTCGCGGTCGGTGGCCTGGCCTTCTGGATGCCGACGTTCCTGGAGCGCGTCCGCGCCGTGCCCGTATCGCAGGCCACCACCGGGTTTGGCGCCATTGTCGTCGTCACCGGATTCCTCGGCACCTTCTTTGGCGGCTGGCTGGGCGATTACTGCCTGCGGTATACAAGGCAGGCCTATCTGTGGGTTTCGGGGGTCGCGACGTTATTGGCATTGCCCCTGGCGGTCGCCTCGCTGTATGCCGCTTCCCCGTCGGTGTTCTTTCCGGCACTCGTGGGTGCGGAACTGCTGCTGTTCATGTCGACCGGGACCCATCAACTCGGTGATCGTGAGCATCGTGAGCCCGGTGCATCGGGCATCCGCGGTCGCCTTGAGCATGTTGGCGATCCACATTTTAGGGGATGTCATCTCACCGCCCCTGATCGGCAGTTTGTCGGATCGAACCTCGTTGGGCGAGGCCGTGCTGCTGGTGCCGGTTGCGGTGGGGGTATGCGGGCTGTTCTGGGTCGCCGCCGCGCTGCGCTGTCGCAAGGAGGGCATCCAGGCATGAGCGCACCCACGCCCGTACCGACCGCGCTCCGAGACGCTCAATACTCGCGCGGCCGGTGTCGTCGGGCTTGCCGTGATGTGCAGTCGCCTGCTGGGCTTGGCGCGTGAGCAGATATTCGCGGCGCTGTTCGGCGGCGGCCGGCTCATGGATGCCTTCACCATCGCATTTCGCATCCCGAATCTGCTGCGCGACCTGTTTGCGGAAGGTGCGCTATCGACGGCATTCATCACCATCTTCAGCCGTACCATCAGCCGCGATGGCGATGCGGCAGCTTTCCGGCTGGCCAACAAGGTTACTGACCCTCGCGGTACTGACGATCAGTGCCATCACGGTGCTGGGCATCATTTTCGCACCCTGGGTGATCGCGCTGCTGGCGCCGGGCTTTGATCCCGCGAAGCAGGCGCTGACCGTGACACTGGCCCGGATCATGTATCCGTTCATCGTGCTGGTGTCGCTCGCCGCGCTGGTCATGGGGATGCTGAATGCGCGCAATGTATTCGGTATTCCGGCGATGGCCTCAAGTTTCTTCAATCTCGGCTCCATCGTGGCCGGCGTCGCGCTCGGGTGGTGGTTTGATCCGCATTTCGGCGCGCAAGCGCTGTTGGGCTTGTCGTTGGGGACGCTGGTCGGTGGCCTGTTGCAGCTGGGAGTGCAGTTACCGGCGCTGCGTCGGGAGGGTTTCAGGTTTCGTCCGGATTTCGCCTGGCGCGATCAGGGTGTGATGGAGGTGCTGCGGGTGATGGGCCCCTCGGTGATCGCCGCCAGCTCCACCCAGATCAACGTCATGGTCAATTCCGTGTTCGCCTCGCACCTGGGCAATGGACCGACTTCGTGGTTATCGATAGCTTTTCGTCTCATGCAGCTGCCGCTGGGAATTTTTGGTGTCGCGCTGGGAACGGTATCACTGCCGCTGCTGGCGCGTTTGGCCGTGGCCGGTAAACGCGACGACTTTCGGACCGAACTGGCCCGCGGCATCCGGCTGGCCTTCTTGATGACCATACCGGCAACGGTGGGCCTGATCGTGCTCGCCGATCCCATCATCTCCGTGCTCTACCGCCATGGCCGCTTCACGATCGATCAGGCGCACGGGGCGGCGGGTGCCTTGCGGTACTACGCCCTGGGGTTGGTCGGCTACGCGTCGCTGAAGGTGCTGGTGAATGCCTTCTACGCCATTGATCGTCGCAAGACCCCGATGTTCGTGAGCTTCGCCGCGGTGGGATTGAATCTGCTGTTCAATTGGTTCTTCACCTGGCACCTGGGCTGGGGCTATCGGGGCCTGGCATTCTCCACCGCCTGCATCGCCTCGACGAACTTCATCGTGCTGTATCTGCTGATGCGTCAGGAGCTCGGGCACTTCCACTTTGGCGCGCTGCTGTCCTTGACGCTGCGCGTGGCGGCGGCCTCAGCGGCGATGGCTGCGGTGTGTTTCGCCAGTACCCGATGGCTGCTGCCGGGCTGGGAGTCAACGCGATTCTGGCTGCGGCTGACGTGGCTGATGGCAACCATCGTTGTGGCCTCAGGCGTCTTTGCCCTTTGCGCAACGCTGCTCAAGGTGACCGAGCTGACCGCCATCACCGCGGCGTTCAGGCGCCGCCTGATGCGCAGCATGGCGCGCTAGGCGCGCCAGCTGTCGTGGATTCATCGGGACGGCGCTCACTGGTAGTGTGAGTAATCCGGCATCTTCCAGCCGCCACCCAGATCGGTGATGAGTGTGACGGCGTTGGTCTGTCGCGTCACGCGCATCTGCGCCAGGCTCAGGCGGGCATTCAGCGCCGAGGTCTGTGCCACGACGACGGTGGTGAAATCCACCGTGCCGGCCTTGTATTCGTTGAGCGTCAGCTGCTCGCTCAGATCCAGGGCCTCAGAGTTCAGGCGAAGCAATTCGTATTCCTTCTGATAGATGTCGGCACCGGCAAGGTCATTCTCGACATCCTGAAAGGCGGTCAGCACGGTCTGGCGATAGGACGCCACGGCCTGGGCGTACGAATCGCGTGCCTCATCCACCTGGGCGCGGCGCGCCCCGAAGTCCAGCAGCGTCTGTGACAGGGAGGCGCCGATGGAGTGCGACAGGCTGGTGCTCTTGAAGAGCATGTTTGCGGCGGTGGACACCAGGCTGTAGGAGCCGGTGAGATTGATGGCCGGGAAATAGGCCGCCTCCTGGACGCCGATGGTGGCGTTGGCTGCCGCCATCTGGCGCTCGGCAACCGCGATATCCGGACGTCGCTGCAGCAGTTCGGAGGGCATTCCGGCCGGAATCTGCGGGGTCCCGATGTCCCAGGTGTCCAGGGCCGCGATCGTGAAGCCGGAGGCTGGTTTGCCCACCAGGGCCGCGATGGCATTCTCGTACTGACTGCGTTGCAGCAGTTCAGATTGTTCCTGTTCCTGCGCCGAGTACAACTGCGATTGCGACTGCAACACATCGGTGCGGGCGGATACGCCTGCCTTGTATTTGTTTTGCGTGATGGTCAGGGTGCGCGAGTAGGCCGATTCGGTCCCCGCCAGCAGCTTGCGCTGGGCATCAGCGCCGCGCAGCTGCAGATAGGCAATGGCCAGCTGGCTTTGGGCGGAGAGTTTGGCGTTGGCGAGGTCCGCGGCGCTGGCCTGGGCACTGGCCCGGCCGTTCTCGAGCGTTCGGCGCAGGCGGCCCCAGACGTCCAACTCCCAACTGGCACCGGGGCTGAGCTGATAACTGGTGCTGGTGGTGCTACCCGGGACAATGATGCTAGTGCCGGTGCCCGTGCCTGTGACGATGCCTGAATTGCCGAATGCGGAGGAGCCGCCCGTACGCGTGACGCCGCCGCTCAGGCTGACGGAGGGCAGCAACGCCGAGCGGTCCTGGCGCACCACAGCCCGGGCCTGCATGTAGGCAGCCGTGGCCTGCGCGATGTTCTGGTTTGATACCTCGACCTGCTGTTCCAGATCATTGAGGACGCTATCGCCGTACAGCGTCCACCACTGGTCGGGAGGCGCCGGGGTCGTGGTATCGACCGGGTTCTTATAGTGATCCGTGAAGGCCGCTTCAGGGCGCTTGTAGTTGGGGCCCAGCGCGCACCCAGCGAGTACCGCGGCAACGGCCACGGGCACCAGGGAGCGGGCAGCACGACGAATTGACAACATCCAAGCGTCCTTTCTTATCAATAATAGACCTACGGGGTCGGCCCCGTAAGGATAAGCGGGTGCGAAGGGGGGGTCGACCCTTTTGGTATGAAAGGCATGCCCGGTGCCATGGGCGGCCCGATCCGCATCAGACGATGCACAAACCCGTGATCACATACCCCGCCTCGCATCGGTACTGACCCCGCCACGGGCCCGGACTGTGGTTCTCAATTTGCAATGACTGATTCGGTTGTACGGTGAAGAAGTTTGACTCAATGGTGATGCTGATGTCGGCGAACTTCAGCCACTGCCCCGTCAGGGTGTGCTGGCATTTGTAAAATGCTTCCTTGGCGCTGAATATCAACGTCGCCGACATCAGGGCACTGCGCTCATCCTGCGATTGCAGCAGTGCGAGCTCCGCTGGCGTACAGATACGGCGCCAGAGGTGCGGGTTGACCGAGTCGGCGGACTCCACATCAAGCCCTAGTGCGCGAATTTGCGCGCAGTTCGCCACGACCGCCGCGCAAAAGCCGCCGCTGTGCGTGATGCTGCCGGTCGTCCCCACGGGCCACACCGGTACGCGATCGGTTCCCATCGGCAACGCAACGGCGCGGTAGCCGAGCTGCGCGAGGCCTGCGCGCGCGCAGGCCCGACCGCCGGCGAATTCGTGAATTCTCTTGGGCACGGCGTTTGACAGAAACTGCTGTTCCTCCGCCAGCAGCGAATCGGCCGCGAACGCAGTCCTGCGTTTGATAAGCGACCGCACCTTCGGCAAAAAGCGCCGCGATGTGCGGTGCCTGGTTCACGCTTGCAGAGGACATTTGATTGATTGTGTCGTGAATGCAAATTGACAAATTGTTTTTCGTAAATGCATGGCAATCATTGAACCAAATGACCCGTTCTGATTCAAATCCAGGTGATCATGGAGTAAGATTCGCGCCTGGAAAATTTTTGAAGACAATTCTTATTGGAGCCAGCGATGCCGCGTACCACACGCCGTAAACGTGTTCTTTGGACCACCGATGAACTGAAAACTCTGCGAAAGCTTGCCGGCAAAGAGGGCGTCCGCAAAATCGCCCGTCAGTTGAAGCGCAGCGAGGCGGCTGTCCGCTTCAAGGCCTGGCAGAAGCGGGTCAAGCTCGCTGTCAAGAGGATCTGATTTGGTTTTTCCCGATATCGGGACGGGCATGGCCCGGGGGTCTGCTAGCGGCGGCCGCGAAGCCCGCCGCTCGATCTGATGCTCGCGGCCTCCGGCAATGCCGTGGGCCGCAATGGCTGCGGCGGTTCTCTATCGTCTTCGGCAATCCGCCCGATGCCGAGATGATTTCCATTGACGATCTGGGCAGCGGCGCGGTCGAGACTCACCACCGCCGCCGGCGCACCTCTTACCAGTGACTGGCCGGTAAGGGCGTTCGCAACGGGTCCGGGCGCGGTGCGCAGCGCTTTTGGCGCCGCGAGGTTATAGCTGATCAGGGCCAGTGCCCGCACTTCATCCCAGTCGATGTCGCCTTGATCCAGCCGCAGTCCACACCAGCCGCGACGGCCGAGGAAGCGCGGCAGATAGAACCGGTCGGGCGCGCGCTTCACATGTTCGACATGCTCGCCGAGATGCGATTTGAAGCAGGCGGCGGTGATGCCATCGCCACCATGATTGCGCAGGAAGTAGGCGAATATCTTGCCACGCACGCGGAAATCCGCGTGGGCGCCGCAATCGGTGCGCTCGACTTCAGACAGCCCCAGGCACACGGCGCTCAGCAGGCGCAGTCGCCGGTCTTCCCGCGTTCGGGTAGCCATATGCCGCTCCCCCGGTCCCACCCCATGAACCAGTCGTGAGCCTATCACGGGCCATCGATCACTGGTCAATCATCATTCTGTTGCATAGGCTTAATGCATGGACGCATCACTGGAGGAGCTGTTGGAACTGGCCAGGACGGCGGCGGCGGCCCCGGCCGCAATGATCCTTGAGGAATTTCGCAGCCCGCAGCTGCAGGTTGATCTGAAGGCCGATGGGTCAGTCGTCACCCGCTGCGATCGGCAGGCTGAACGGCTCATCCGCGAGCTGGTCGCCAAGGCCGGCCCGTGGCCGTTACTGGGCGAGGAGTTCGGCTTGGGCGAGTCGCAGCTGACCGCCCCGACACATCGCTGGGTGCTCGATCCGATCGATGGCACCCTCGGATTCACCCGCGGCCTGCCGACGTTCGGTACTTTGTTGGCGTTTGAGTCCCTGCAGCCGCAACGTGCCCTGGTCGGTGCCATTCACTTGCCGGCCGCAGCCGAGACCTATTGGGCCGCCAGGGGCCGCGGCGCGTGGTGCAATGGCGTACCGATCCGCGTCGCACCGCAGCGCCCTATCCGCGAGTGCATCGTGGCGCATGTGCCTCCCGCCAATTTCGAGCGGGCCGGGATGTCGGCCGGCTTCGAGCGCCTGATGCGCGCAGGTAGCCACCTGCGCGGCTGCCACGACTGCTGGTCGCACGCCATGGCAGCGCGCGGTGCGCTCGATGCGTTGGTGGAGCTGGGATTGAACCGCTGGGACATTGCGGCCACCGAGGTCATTGTGGAGGAGGCCGGCGGCGCCTGCCGCATCCGTCGCTCGCACTATGGTCCCGGGAAATACGATGTGGTGCTGGGCAATGTCCGTGCTGTGGACGAGGTGGCCCGGATCATCGGCTTCGACACCGATCCGGCCGAGTGAACCGGCCGCTAGGTGGTCGTCGGGGGTTTGGTGTCGGATACCTCGGCCGGCAACGTCGGTGTTGACTGTGCAACAGCTGGTGCCTTGGGACGCGGTTTGCGTGCGGGGGTGGCCGGCGCGGGCATGTCGCTCTTCGGCGGCGGCTGTTCGGATCGGGGCGGTGCGGACGGCGGCCTTGCGCACGTTGCGCTTTCGGGCAACCGGGCGCTTTTTCGCCGTAGGCGGCCGGTGCACCGATGCACGGGCTGCGGCCTTCTGAGCGGGCCGTGAAGTTTTTCGCGCCGAGCGCTTCGGGCGCCGGGCTTTCTTCGCCGTGGCAACAGTGCGGCTTGCCGTGCGCGAAGCGGCCGGGTTGATCCGACGCGCCTGCTTCCACACCTTGCGCGCAATGCTGGCACGCTTGCGTGCGCGACGCACTTCGCGCTTGGCATCCTTGATGCGTTTGCGCGCGCGCTTGAGTTCCTCCTTGGCGAGCCTGACGCTTTGCTTGGCGACATCCACCCGCAATCGGGCTTGAGCCACCGCGGCGCCCAGTTGGGCGCTGGCCTCAGGATCCTTCCGATCCGTCGCTGCAGGGGATTGCTTCATAGGCCTTACTGATGTATTGCCGGCGCATCGGAGTTTCTCGCGAGACGACGCGCAAGGCAAGACATCGCGTAACGCACCCGTCAAGCATCGCCGCGGTTGACTTGCTGCGCCTCGACGGCTATGCATTTGGCGAGACAGTTATCCACAGAAGCTGTGTATAACTGTGTGCAAAGACCCACTTGAAAATCTCGTATACGCAGCGCCTGAAGGGTTTCCGTTAAGGTGCGCAAAAACTGAACACCTGCGTGTCATTCGCACCTTGCGGCATGATCGCCATTGTGAGTCGCACTGCATCAGCGAACGTATTGCGCACGCGGCGGGTTCAAAATCCGTCGCTGCCCAACGCAGCATTGAGCAGCACCGCGAGCCGCCGAGCGGCCAGTGCCACCTGGCGGCGCGCGACGACCCGCGCCTGTTCGCGATAGTGGGGCGTCAGCGGGCAGGGGCCGGAACCCGAGCCGACCGGGGCCGATACGCCACCCGGCGGGCGATCGACTGCTTCATCTGCCAGTCCAGCACACGGGTATCGGTCATGCGACGTGCCGCAGGGGCAGGCAGCTGGCTCGCGAGCGCCTGCGCTTCGGCCGGTGTGCCGTAGCCCGATGCCGCATCCCAATAATAGTGCAGCCGTCAGACGACACGGCGGCGCGCACAATCGGATCCGGTTGCCGCCCAGATCGCCCTCGGGCAGTTGCCGCCTGAAGCGCGATACAGCATGCACGGGTCGGTGAAGGTTCCCGACCCGGTGCAGCAGCCAGCAGAGATCGTAAGACCTGGTCGACGGCGCTGCCTCGGGTCGGCGAGCACCTTGCGGAAATCCTCGATACCGCGTGGTCGCATTCGGCATCGGGATCGCGCGCGGCACGCGGTGCCATCGGGGGAGAAGGGCACATCCACGCAGTGCCAATAGCGGTGTTCAGCCAGGTCCTGGTAGCCACTGTTCTGATCGGCGTCCGGACTTTGTGGCCGCTCACCTCGTTCAGGTAGCCCGCTTCGCGCTTGATGGCATCCGGCCAGGTAGCGGCGGACACAAACGCGATCGCAGCGCGCTGATCGGGGGCGACGCCCGCCACCCAGGCGGGATAGTCTTGGGGTTCTGACGCAACAGTCCGCCCGGCTGTGCACGGGCCATGGGCGTCAGGTGTTGCCATGCCACGGCCGCGACGACCCCGTGGCCGCAATCGTTCCATGCTCTGGCTGCCTCGGCGGCGACCCCACCCAGGTCAGCAAAGTGATGAGGCCGAGCCACTGCTGGCACGCACGACCGTGGTGCAGGCAGCTTGCGATGGGCCGCTGCGGACTGCGTCGCCGCGTAACTGTTGAGGCGTCAATTGCTGCCCTTTTTTGCGGCAGAGTCCTGGTAAAGAATTCCCGTAAAAACGTCGGGTTGCCATCCTTACTGCGAATTAATAGAGAAGATATTGCAGCGCTTACACGCTCGTGTACGCTCTGCCCCCCGTGAAGCGTTGTAATCACTGGAAATGCCTTGTCGCTGTGCATAGCGGTCCACAAGGGTTTCAACAGAATTGATTTGATGCCGTTGGTTGCCAGCGTACTTATATTCCTCAATGGAGACGACTCGTGGTTAGCAAACTCGTTCCTGCTCTCGCCCTGATCCTGTTGGCCGGTCCGGTGATGGCTGCCGATGCGCCTGCCTCTTCCGCCCCTTCCGCCGATGCGAAGACTTCGATGACTCATGCCAAGAAGCACCATGTTGCCAAGAAGCACAAGGCTGCGACTTCGTCTGCGCCGGCGGCGAAGTAAAGATCCGTCATCGACTTGATCGATGAAGAGGCCCGCTTCGGCGGGCCTCTTTTTTTGTGTTCGCGATTTGGCCCGGATGTCGCCGTCAACTCGCCGGCTGCACGCTCATCCTCTTCGTCGGGAACCGAGCGCGACCAGCCGACCATCCAGGGGCAGGGCCGACAACTCCAGGTTGAAACCCGGACCCGTCGCGATGGGGAAAGGCGATTCCCACCTTCGTCCAGCTCTTGGCCTTCTGGCCGCTGGCGCCTTCGAACTCCCGGACGGTAAAGACATTGAAATACGCCGCAGCGGCTGTCTTGCTCATGATGGCTTCCTGTTGGTCCCGGAAATCCCGGGTGCAGGCAGCATGTGCGGTGCGGAAAGATTGCGGCAACGCGGCAATCTGGTGCAAAGATACAGTTTGACGAGGGGTGACGCCCGGTCAGCCGGCGATCGGCGCGAACGCGAAGAACGTGTGTCCCGCGATGCGGGACACACGGTACTCATTCTGAGTAGTTCCGGAAGGAGCGTTCCGGAATCGGGGTCAGTACCGGCCTGGGCCGCCACCACCACCGCCACCACCACTGCGACGCGGGCCGCCGCCGCCGCCGCCGCCCGGACCACGACCGCCGCCACCACCTGGGGGGCGATCCTGGGCTTCATTCACGCGCAGAGCGCGACCGCCCATCGAAAAGCCGTTCAGGCTCTGGATGGCGCGGGATGCGTCGGCATTGCTCATTTCCACAAAGGCAAAGCCGCGCGGACGACCCGTTTCACGGTCCATGATTACATTCACGGACTCAACAGTCCCATGTTGCGCAAACAGAGCACGCACCTGGCTCTCGTCAGCGGAAAAGGGCAGATTTCCAACGTAGATTTTCGTCATATCACCTAACTCACAGCTGAACATCAAGGGCGCGCCGTTTGCGAACCGCGGCGACACAATACACGTGTGACCGGGGTGCGCGCCAGTACGCCCCTTTGCATAATTGACTGCACAACCGCGGCTTTTTTGGCGGTTGGCGGCCCATGAGTTGACAAGTTTTGTCCACCCGGCCACCCGTGGGGCCGGCCGCCAAACCGCGGTTTGGATCAAACCGGTGCGTCGGTCAGGATTTGAGGCTATCCCAGAGCGCCTCCATCTTTTGACGCAGCGGCGCATCCGGAAGCGTTCCATGGGCGGCCGCCATGTTGTCCGTCAGATGACCCACCGTGGTGGTACCGGGCACCGTACAGGTGATCGCCGGGTGCGAGACCACGTATTTCAGGAACAGCTGGCTCCAGCTTGTGACCTGGATGGCCGGCGGCCCAGTCCGGCAGCGGCTTGCCGGCTACCTGACCAAAGACGCTGGCGGCCGACCGCCGACCGCCGAAGGGCGAATTGGCGATCACGGCAATGCCTTTCTGCGCGGCGAGCGGCAGCACTTCCTGCGCGGCCCCCCGGTTAGCCAGGGAGTAATCGACCTGGATGAAGTCCATGGGCAGACGGCGCATGTAATCCATCATCTGTCCGTGCGCGTTGGGCTGGGAGGTGGTGATGCCGTAGTAGCCGATGCGGCCCGCTTTTTTCCAGGCCTGAAGTACCGGGATCATGACCTCGACGCCGACCAGGTTGTGGATCTGCATGAGGTCGATGTGGTCGGTCTTGAGCCGCCGCATCGACTCCTCCATGGAGGCCTCTCCGGCCTTGGCATCCGAGGTCATGACCTTCGTGGCCAGGAACAGTCGATCACGGTTGTGCAGGTCTGCGATCACAGCGCCGATGACGCCTTCGGCCTGACCGTACAGCGGCGCGGTGTCCACGACGGCGCCGCCCAGCATTGGCAGCTGCTCCAGAACCGCCTGCAGCGGCGCGATGTCCTCGGCACCCTGCACGTCGTATTTATTGGTGCCGACGCCGATGACCGGGATCTTCTGGCCGGAGGAGGGAATGGCCTTGGTGATGGTCGCGCCCGAGCTGGCCGACAGGGCAGTGCGGGAAACGGCCATGGCGGTCCCAACGGTGAGGGCGGCCCGGAGCGCATCACGGCGGTTCATACGCGGCTGGGTCATCTCGTCACTCCTTGGGGCTGGGTGAGCCAATCGTACACCGGCGCCGCGCCGGCGCGGAACCGGGCTTGCTGCGCCCGCAACCTTTCGGTCATGCTCGCGCATGATTTGCCTACCGCAGCCTGACGCGGCCGTCATTGCCCGCAAGGCCACGATTCTCGCGGGTCTGCGGGCCTTACTGGCGCCATCCGATGTCATCGATGACGATGAGCTGCTGCGGGCCTACGAAACCGACGCCCTGACAGCTTATCGTCAGCGTCCGCTGGCCGTGGTCCTGCCGCACAGCACCGAGCAGGTTGCCGCCGTGTTGCGCTTCGCCCAGCAGCAGGGCGTCCGGATCATCCCGCGCGGCGCCGGTACCTCTCTGTCCGGCGGTGCCGTGCCGGTTGCGGATGCCATTGTCGTGGGCATGGGACGCTTCAATCGCATATTGGAGATCGATTACGAGGATCGCTGTGTCATCGCCCAAAGTGGCGTGACCAATCTTGCGATCAGCCAGGCGGTGGCGGCGCGTAATTTCTACTACGCGCCCGATCCGTCCAGCCAGATCGCCTGCACCATCGGCGGCAATGTCGCCGAAAATTCCGGCGGCGTGCACTGCCTCAAGTACGGACTGACCACGCACAACGTCTTGGGGATTGAAATGGTGACGCCGGCGGGCGAGATCCTGCGTTTGGGCGGACGGCATCTGGATGCGGGCCACTATGATCTGCTGGGGTTGCTGATCGGCTCGGAGGGCCTGCTGGGCATCGTCACCGAGGTGACCGTGCGTATCCTGCCGAAGCCGCAGACGGCGCGCGCGTTGCTGATCGGTTTCGACACGGCGGGCGGCGCCAGCGACTGCGTGGCGGATGTGATCGCCGCCGGCATCATTCCGGCGGGCATGGAAATGATGGATGGGCCGGCGATCCGTGCCGCCGAGGACTTCGTGGCGGCGGGCTATCCGCTCGACGCCGCGGCGCTGCTGATCGTCGAACTCGACGGCCCCGCGGCCGAGGTGGATGAGCTGATCGCGCGGGTGCATGCCCTCGCCACCCGGCACGGCGCCACCTCCTGCCGCGCTTCAGCGGATGAGGCGGAGCGGTTGCGGTTCTGGGCGGGCCGCAAGGCCGCATTTCCCGCCGTCGGCCGCATCAGTCCGGACTACCTGTGCATGGATGGCAGCATTCCGCGGCACGAGCTGGCCTCGGTACTGCAGTCCATTGCGCAACTGTCGATCCGCCATGGCCTGCGCGTGGCCAATGTATTTCACGCCGGCGATGGCAATCTGCATCCGCTCATCCTGTATGACGCCAATCTGCCCGGGGAGCTGGAACGTGCAGAAGCTTTTGGCAGTGACATTCTCAGGCTGTGTGTGGATGTGGGCGGTGTCCTCACCGGGGAACATGGCGTCGGCATCGAGAAACGCGACCTGATGACCTACCAGTTCGGCCCCACCGATCTTCAGGTGCAGCACCGCATCAAATATGTTTTTGATCCGCAGCTGCGGTTCAACCCGGGCAAAGTGTTTCCGACGCTGAGTCGCTGCAGCGAACAGGGTCGCGAGCATGTGCACGCGCAGGCGGTTCCTGCCCGCCACGCCGGATTGCCACGGTTTTAGGTGGCCATCCGCCCGGGCAACGAGGCCGAGCTGGTGGAGCTGCTGGTTGCTCCCGGAGCGGCATTTGAACTCGTGGCCGGCGGCAGCAAGCGTGGCATCGGTCGACCGACGGATGCGCCGGTTCTTGATCTGTCCGCCCTGAGCGGCGTGGTGGACTATCAGCCCGGTGAGCTGGTGCTGACGGCGCGGCCCGCGACGGCGCTGACGGAAATTGAATCATTGCTCGCCGCGCAGCGGCAGCGTCTGGCGTTTGAGCCGCCGCTGTCGAGCGGACTCGACCCGTCCGCGCGGCAGACCCTGGGGGGTGTGATCATGGCCAACAGTTCGGGCTCGCGCAGATTGACGGCGGGCTCCGCGCGCGATCACTTCATCGGATTGCGGGCCGTGAATGGGCGCGGGGAGGCCTTCGTCGGCGGTGGTCGGGTGGTCAAGAATGTCACGGGCTTCGATTTGCCCAAGGCGCTGGCCGGGTCCTGGGGCACCTTGGCGGTACTCACCGAGGTCACGGTCCGCGTGGTCCCGGCCGCCGAGTTCGAGCGCACGCTGGTACTTGCCGCTGCCAACGTCGCGGCCGCGGTTGCGCTGTGTGCGCAGGCACTGGGCTCGATGTTTGAGGTCTCATCGGCCGCCTTCATGCCCGGTCGCGGCGTGGCATTGCGCCTGGAGGGCTTGGCCACCTCCGTCGAGTCCCGGGTCGCGGGGTTGCTGTCGGCCCTGAACCGAACGCCCGGATGCCACGCTCGAGGCAGCGGCTTCCGCGCCAATTTTGGCGCGAAGTGGGCGCCGCCTTGGCGCTGGCGCCGTTTCCGGTGATCTGGCGCCTGTCGGTGGCACCGAGCCAGGCCGCGCGCATCCTGGATGACATCGGCCCTGAGGCCTATCTGCTGGACTGGGGCGGGGGCCTCATCTGGATTGGCACGCACCGCGTGGATCAATCGCGCATCCGTGGCGCGCTGCGCGGCGGACATGCCACCCTGATCAGGGCGCCAGAGGCCGAGCGTCGCGCTGGCGCCGTGTTTACCCCGCAGGCGCCGGCCATCGCGGCGCTAGCGGCGCGCTTCAAAGCCGCATTTGATCCGGATGACCGGCTGAACCCGGGACGCATGAGCTGATGCAGACGCAATTCGACACCGCCGCGCTGAAGGATCCCGACACCGCCGTGGCAGAGACGATACTGCGCAAATGCGTGCACTGCGGTTTCTGCATCGCGACCTGCCCGACCTATGTGCTGCTGGGCGATGAACTCGACAGCCCCCGCGGCCGCATCTATCTGATCAAGGACATGCTCGAGCAGGATCGCCCGGCGACTGCCGCAGTCGTGCGGCACCTGGACCGGTGCCTGTCGTGCCTCGCGTGCATGACCACCTGCCCATCGGGCGTGCACTACCAGCACCTCATCGATCATGCCCGCGACCACGTTGAGCGAACCTACCGCAGACCCTTGGCGGACCGGCTGTTGCGCGGCACGCTCGCCCGCGTGCTGCCCTTCCCGCATCGCCTGCGCCTGGCACTGAAGCTCGCCGCGCTGATCCCGCGGCCCCTGCGCCGCTCGGCGCTGTTCCCGGCGCCGTTGCGGGCGATGCTGCAACTGGCGACCGTAACGGCGCGCCGCACCGCGCGCCGCACCGGTGCCGGCTGCGCGGCGCCGCCGCAGCGCGCGGCCGTATTGCCCTGATCATCGGCTGTGCGCAGGGCGTGCTCACGCCTGACACTCACGCCGCTACCCGGCGGCTGCTGACGCGCGCGGGTTGGGAGGTGGTTCCGATTTCAGGCTGCTGCGGCGCGCTGACGCATCATCTGGGGCGACGGCCGGAGGCCGAAGGGTTTGCCGCGCGCCTCATCGACAGCCTGCATACCGCGAGTGCGAGCGGTGAGTTCTTCGCGATCGTGGTCAATGCTTCCGGATGCGGCACGCATCTGAAGGACTATGGCTTCATGCTGCGCAACCATCCGCGACTCGCTCACGATGCCGCGCGCTTCAGTGCGCTGTCCCGTGATATCACGGAAGTCCTCGCGCAGTCGCCGCTGCCGCTACAGCCGCTGCGCCAGCCGCCCGGTGGTCGCCTACCACTCACCGTGCTCGATGCAGCATGGCCAGCATCTGGATGCCCTGCCGCGACGGCTGCTGCGCGAGGCGGGATTCGAGCTGCGTGAGATCGCCGAGGGGCATCTATGCTGCGGCTCCGCCGGCAGCTACAACATCCTGCAACCGCAGCTCGCCACCCAGCTGCGGGATCGCAAGCTTGCGCACATCGAGCGCACCGGCGCGAGCGTCATTGCCACGGGCAATGTCGGCTGCATCCTGCAGCTTAGGTCCGGCAGCTCCTTGCCCGTTGTGCATACGGTTGAATTGCTGGACTGGGCCTGCGGCGGCCCGCGACCCGCCGCGCTGCCTAGTTCAGGCGCTGGTAGCGCGTGACCGACGATTCGACTCGGCGCTCGAACTGGCCCGAGCGGGTGAGGTATTCCAGGTGCGCGAGCGCCTCGCCCATGGCGAGGAACAGATGGAAGCCTTGCTGTTGGCGGCGGTACAGGAACGGCAGGCACTCGAACGCCGTCAGCGGCCTGCGGCAGGCCTCGAATAATTTCGCCATTTGCCGCTCATGATGCTGGCGAATCTCGTTGGCCCGCGCCGCGAGGCCGACGAAGGGCCGGCCATGCGACGGCAGCACCAAAGTGTCCGGGTCCAATGCCGACAGGCGCTCGAGGGATTTGAGGTAGGTCGCCAGCGGGTTCGGATCAGGGGTCAGCGGCGTCAGCCCCACATTGGGTGAGATGGTCGGCAGCACCTGATCGCCCGCAATCAGCACCGACTGCGGCTGCGCGCTATGCAGGCACAAATGCCCGTGTGCATGACCGCCGGTTTCCAGCCAGCGCCATTGCTGCGTGCCGATGACGGTGAGATCGTTGTCGACCATCAGCCGGGTGGCCTGTGGCACCCCGTCCACCGAGTCCCGGTAGCCTTTGGAACCCAGGCTTGCGCGCATCTCTTCGATGGGCGCGACGCCGTGGCGTGCGAAGAACGCCAGGCGCTCGCCGAGCGTGTGCGCGCTGGGCTCCGCCAGCAGCACGTTCAGCTGCTCGATCGTTGCCGCCGAAGTCCATACCGGGACGGCGAAACGCCGCTGTAGCCACGCCGCAAGGCCCACATGGTCGGGATGCAGGTGCGTGAGCAGGATGCGGGTCAATGGCCGCGCAGCGAGTACCGTTGCGGCCAGCCGCTCCCAGATTTCGCGCGCCGCGGCGGTGGCCATGCCCGTGTCCACCAGCGCATAGCCGCCGGATTCCTCGAGCAGCCAAAGGTTGATGTGGTCCAGGGAGATGGGCAGCGGCATGCGCAGCCACCACAGCCCCTCGCGCACCGGCAGCAACTGACCGGGTTGCGGAACGGCGAGGTCCGGATAGCGCAGCAGGTCTGACGCGGGCTGGGGCAGCGCAGCGCCGTCGGGTGACATCATCCCGTTTTGCGCGCAGTCGGCGCGTGAGGCAGTGACTTAAGACAGTCCTCCTCGCTCTCGGCGCCGGCGCATTCGCCTTCTTCGATCTGAACCGTGGCATGGTCGATGGCGAAGCGTTCGTGCAGGCGCGCCATGATGGCCGTCAGTGCCGCGTGACGATCCGCGCCGTCCTCAAGGGTCGCATGCAGTGTCAGCATGGGCGTCTCGCCGGTGAGCGACCAGGCGTGCATGTGGTGGATATCCTTGATTCCGACCACCGCTTCGAGCTCGAGTTCGACGGCGTCGGCATCAAAGCCCTGCGGCGTGCCCTCCAGCAGCACATGTGCGGCATGGCTCGTGAGCTGCCAGCCGGAACGCACGATCAGCACCGACACCGCCAATGACAACAGCGGGTCGGCGATGACCCAGCCACGCCAGATGATGAGCACCGAGGCACCGATGGCGGCGGCGGAGCCAGCCAGGTCGCTGAGCACATGCACTCGGGCGCCGCGTTCGTTCAGTGACGTGGCGCCGCTCAAGGCGAGAAAGGCGCAGATATTGGCGGCGGCGCCAATAGCGGCCGTCACCAGCATCACGTTGCCATTGACGTGCGGCGGCAGCATCAGGCGGCGCACCGCGGCGATCACGACCGCGGCCGTGAGCAGCAGCAAAATCAAGCCATTGGTGTAGGCGGCAAGGGTCTGGTAGCGGCGGTGCCCATAGGTGCGATCGGCCCGCGCGGGCCGCTGCGCCATGCGGATGGCGAGAATCGCGAGCACCAAGGATGCGGAGTCGGCCAGCATGTGCGCGGCTTCGGCGTACAAGGCGACCGAGTTCGCCCACAGGCCGCCACCGGCCTCGACCAGCGTAAAACAGAACAACAGCGCGAAGGCGACCCACAGGCGCCGCTCGCTCGCCTGGTCGGCGCCATGGACATGACCGTGTCCATGGGCATGGCCATGACCCTGTCCATGAGGGTGGTCATGGTGGTGGTCGCGGCTGTGATCATGATCGTGGTGGGCAGGCTCATTCATACCGGTTTATCCTACAACAAGTGAGCACATCCCCCGTCGTCAACGCGAATCCGACGGCCTTGGCGGCGTCGGTTGGCTCCACCCGGTGGCCTTATGTCGGACTGCTGCTGGCCTGTGGCATCGGGGCCTCGATGCAGGTCGGAAAAGTCCCGCCGGCATTGGATTTCATTCGGCGCGATCTGCGGCTGGGGCTGGTGGCGGGCGCCTGGGTGATCTCCATGTTCAGCATCGTGGGCGCGACCCTGGGGTGTCTCGCGGGCTCGCTGGTCGACCGGATCGGACCACACCGGGCCGCGACGGGTGGCCTGTTCGGCATTGCCGCAGCAAGTTTCGCTGGCTCGTTCGTGGTGCTGCCCTGGGCGCTGCTGGCCAGCCGCGCGTTCGAAGGCATGGCCTTTGTCATGGTGGTGGTGGCCATCCCGAGTCTGCTGGTGGCCAGCGCGAGTGACAGTGATCGGCGGTTCGTGCCGGCACTGTGGGGGATCTACATGCCAACCGGCATGGCGATCTCGCTGGCGAGCGCGCATCCGGTCCTGCACGGCTATGGTTGGCGGGCGCTGTGGCAGCTGGATGCGACGGTGCTGCTGCTGCTGGGCATTGGCCTTCTGGTGACGCCGGGTCCGGCGGTGGTGAGGCGTGGCGGGGCGCAGCTTCGTGAACTGCTACGTTCGGTGTGGCACCCCGGTCCGATCCTGCTCGCCTTGATCTTTGCCTTCTACACGGTGCAGTACTTATCCGTGATGGGTTTTCTGCCCGCCGTTCTGCAAGCGCAGGGGGCGAGCGCACAGGCGGCTGGTTTGTTGAGCGCGCTTGCGGTGATGGCCAATGCCGCCGGAAACCTCAGCGTGGGGCCGCTGATCGCGCGCGGCGCAGCGCCGCGGCGCCTCATTGCCGGGGCGTGCCTGGTCATGATCGTGGCGGCGGCCGGCATCTATCTGCCGCAATTGTCGCCAACGCTGCGGTATCTTCTGGTGGTAACCCTGTCGGGGGTCGGTGGGCTGATTCCGGCCTCCATCTTTGCATTGGTGCCGCAAGTCGCTGCGGATCGACAATCGACCGCCACGACGATGGGGTTTGTCGTACAGTTTTCCCATGTTGGTCAATTGGCGGGGCCGCCTGCGGTCGCGGCAGTGGCAGCTGCGGCCGGGGGCTTTCAGTTCTCGGCTCTGGTGCTGATCCCCGCAGCCCTGGCGGCATTCGCTGCGGCGCGTCGCTTGAAGCGTGTGTGCTGAATATTTTTTCTTCTCTGGAGCGATCGATTTGGCTGAGATGAATCTGGTGTTGGTGCCCGGACTGCTGTGCGACAAAGCCGTATGGAAATCGCAACTCAAGGCGCTGAAGGACCTGGCGCATATTCAGGTGGCCGATCATGGCGAACTGGATTCCTTAAGCGCGATGGCCGAGGCCATCCTGGCGAAGGCGCCGGCGAAATTCGCGGTGGCCGGCCACTCCATGGGCGGACGGGTGGCGCTCGAGGTCGTGCGGCGCGCCGCGAGCCGCATCACTGGCCTTGCGTTGCTCGACACCGGCTATACGCCGCTTGCCGCGGGCGTCGCGGGCGAGAAGGAGACCGCGGGCCGACACGAGTTACTCGATCTGGCGCGCCGCTCAGGCATGCGCGCGGTGGGTGAGCAATGGCTGCGCATCCCGATGATCCACGAGGCACGTCTCAACGAGCGCAAGCTCATCGAGGCCATTCTGCAGATGTTCGAGCGGCGCACCCCCGAACAGTTCGCGGCGCAGATCCGCGCCCTGCTGCGCCGCCCCGACGCGACTCAGCTGCTGCCGATGATTTCGTGCCCGGCTCTCGTGCTGTGTGGACAGGATGACGCGTGGGCACCGCTCTCAGCTCACCGTGTCATGGCACAGCTGATTCCGCACAGCACGCTGGTGCCGGTCCCCCAGTGTGGCCACATGAGCACCATGGAGCGCCCGGATGAGGTGAGTGCCGCGCTGAAAAGCTGGCTGCAACGCGTCGCGAAAATGAGCGCCTGATGTTGATCCCGAAGACCATGACGGCGATACAGATCCGCGAGCCGGGGCCGCCATCGGTGCTCGAGCCCACGCAGTGCCCGGTACCGTCGGCGGGTGCCGGGGAGGTGCTGATCCGGGTATTCGCCGCGGGAGTCAATCGGCCGGATGTCCTGCAACGGCAGGGTCACTACCCGCCACCCGCCGGCGCATCGCCCATTCCGGGCCTCGAAGTCGCCGGTGAGATTGCGGCCCTGGGCGATGGCGCGCGCGGCTGGCGCGTCGGCGACTGGGTCTGCGCGCTCCTGAGCGGCGGTGGCTATGCGCAGTACGCCGCGGTGCCCGCCGTGCAGTGCCTGCCAATACCGGCGGGGCTGACCCTGGCGCAGGCGGCCACCCTGCCTGAGACATTTTTCACGGTTTGGTTGAACCTCTTCCGCCGCGCGGGTCTGCAACCCGGCGAGACCGTGCTCGTGCACGGCGGTGCCAGCGGTATTGGGACCACCGCGATCCTGCTGGCTTCGGCGTTTGGCGCGCGGGTATTGACCACCGCGGGCAGCCCCGCGAAATGCGCGGCCTGTCAGGCGCTGGGTGCCGAACGGGCCATCAATTATCGAACCGAGGATTTCGTCACCGCCGTGCGCGAGTCGACGCAGGGGCGAGGAGCCGATGTGATCCTCGATATGGTCGGGGGCGACTATGTGCAGCGGAACATTGCGGCTGCCGCGGTGGAGGGCCGCATCGCCTTGATCGCGGTGCAGGGTGGGGCGCACGCCGAGATCGACCTGCGGCAGATCCTGGTGAAGCGGCTGAAGATCATGGGCGCGACGCTGCGGCCGCAGTCGAGCGAGGCGAAGGGGCGACTGGCCCAGGACCTGCTGAATGATGTCTGGCCGCTGTTCGCGGATCGGCGCCTGATGCGCGCCCCCCATTCATGCCCGCTTTGCGCTGGCCGCGGCCGCCGACGCTCACGCACTCATGGAGTCGGGTACCCACATCGGTAAGATCGTGCTGCTGGTCGAGCACACCGCCTCAGTCATCTGAAGCCAGCCAGCGATAGCCGCCACCGGCAAGCGCCGCACCCAGCAGCGGCGCCACCCAGAACAGCCACAGTTGTGCCACCGCCCAGCCGCCGACGAACAGGGCTGGCCCCGTGCTGCGCGCCGGGTTCACCGAGGTGTTGGTGACCGGAATGCTGATCAGGTGAATCAGCGTCAGGCCCAAGCCGGCCGCGATCGGCGCGAATCCCTTGGGTACCCGCGCATCGGTCGCCCCCAGAATGATGACCAGGAACATGAAGGTCATGACGACTTCGCACACCAAGCAGGCGAGCAGCGAGTAGCCGCCCGGTGAGTGCGCCGCGTAGCCGTTCGAGGCGAAGCCCCCGCTAAGATCGAAACTGCTGCTACCGCTCGCGATGAGAAACAAGATGCCGGCGCCGGCAATCGCCGCCCAGCACCTGGGCCACCCAGTAGGGCAGCAGTTCCGCGGCACCGTGGCGCCCACCGACCACCAGCCCCAAGGTCACCGCCGGGTTGAGGTGGCAGCCGGAGATATGGCCGATGGCGTAGGCCATCGTGAGCACGGTCAGCCCGAAGGCGAGCGCGACGCCCGCAAAGCCGATGCCGGTGCCGGGAAATTTCGCCGCCAGAACGGCGGCACCGCATCCTCCCAACACCAGCCACAGCGTGCCAATGAACTCCGCAACCAATCGTTTTGACAATGACATTGTTCTGATCCCCGTCGTGACTTTGCCGCTTTGATTCGAAACTACTTGAGCGCCAATTCAAGACGTACGGTGCTGCCGGTGGCCGGCTGCGCGGTGCCGTCAATGATGAATATGCGCACCGGGTCGATATCCGTGCCCTGCAACAGCGCATCCTGCACGGCATGGGCGCGCCGGGCGCCGAGCTTTTGCAGCTGCGCATCATCTATGTGCAGCCGTTCCAGCAACGCCGCCTGCAGTTCAGCGCTTGCGGCTGAATAATCCGGGGTCACGCCCTTGGGCTTCTTGGCCGCGGCCAGCGAGGAGGTGACCGGCGGCAAGGACGCCTCGGCGCCGAGCTCGTCGCGGTAGCGCGCCAGCAATAGATTGAACTGCACCGCCGGCTGCGTCGGCAGCGGCGCCTCATCGGCGAGACCGGCCTGCTTGCGCAATTGCTGCTGCAGCTGGGCCGCCGCGAGCGCCGGCGCATCGGTGAGGCTCACATACGCATTGGGCACGTCCAGTTCCAGCCCGGGGCGTGCGTCCAGTGCCTTGACGACACTGTCGAGGCGCGCCCGCGCCGCGGTACTGAGGAGCGCGCTGCCCGGCGCGAATTCGATGACATTGACCTGATCGCCGCCGCCAAACAGGTGGCCGAGCAAGGAGAACGGGGCCGTGACCGCTTTTGCCAGCAGGTTGACGAACACCTTCCAGATGATGGGGCCGATGCGGAACTGCGGATTATCCAGACTCCCGGTAACAGGAAGGTCAAGGTCAATGACGCCATTGCGATCCTTCAGCAAGGCGACCGCCAGTTTCAGCGGCAGATTGACGGCATCGGGACTGTCGACCTTGTCGCCCAGTTGCAGCTGGTCCACGACGATGTGGTGGCTCGCGGTCAGCTGGCGATTCTCGATGTGGTACTTCAGATCCACGGTCAGCTTGCCTTTGGCGATCTTGTAGCCCGCGAAGCGTCCCGAGTAGGGCGTAACATCGGTGAGATCGATCCCCCGATAGCTCATGCTGATGTCGGTATAGGTCGTCTGCGACAGCAGATTGGTCTCGCCCCAGATATGGGCCGGCGCATAGCGGTCGACGGAGCCATTCAGGTCGATCTTGGCGCGCGATGCCGGATCGGAGGAGAGGCCGTCGATGGAGCCATTCAGCTGCTGGATGCCGATGGCAAAGTGCGGCTGGATCCAGCGGTCGGCGTAATTGGCCGAACCATCGGTGAGCACTACGGTACCAATCGACAGCGGCATGCTGCTCGAGTGCACAGGAGGCGCCAGCGCCGCTGTGCGGGTTGTGGAGGAAGAGGGTGATAACGGCGGCGCCGGGGTGGCGGGTGCGGGCGCTGGTTCGGCTGGCGCCGCACCGGGCGGGCGCAACGCGGCGGCGATGTTGACGTGGCGATCCGCATCGATGATCACCCGCGCGTAAGGCGCCTGGGCGCGCACGCTGCGAATGCTGAGCGCCGCGGGGTCGCTGCGGTATCGGATGCCGGACACCGTCAGACCATCCCACTTGATGAAGTCCATGCGCAGCTCGTCATCGACGGTGCGAAAGTGGGTGACCTCGGTGTCGGCGGTGACCGTAAGACGTCCCTTGGCGTCGCGTTCCACGTCGGCCTTGGCACCCAGCTGCCCGCTGAGCAGCGTGATCCCGGTATAACGTGCGATATACGGCTGCAGCGCCGGCAGCGCGAAACCTGCCAGCTCCACATGTCCTTTGACCGCAGCATCCGGCAGGTTGACCTGCGCTTGGACGCTGAGCGTGCCGGTGGCATCAAGACCGGTCTTAGCCTGCACCTCCAGCGGCGGCCCGAATGGCCATTGAAACTGCCCCACGCTCACATCGAGCGGCGCCAGCTTGAAAGGTGGGCGCGGGATTGAATGACGCGGTCCTGAAAGTCCACCGTCAGGCCGTTCAGCTCAATCTTCGGAACCTTCACCGTCCAGGCGGGCGCGGCTGGCGTGGCGCGGGCGGCAGGCGTCGCAACCGGCGCTGGCGCGGGCGGCGCTGGCGCGGCTGCGGCGAGCTCGGCCAGATTGAGCTGCCGGTTCGCATCGAGCCATCCATGAATCTGACCGCCGCCGACCTTGACTGCATCCACCAGCACACGGCGCCCCGCCAGATCCACGTGGGTGCCGTCGATGTCGATTCGCGGCAGGACCACATAGTCGGCTGTACCGTGCATTGGACGCAGCGCAAGGTCGGTCAGGGCAAGGGTCTGCAGATCAACCTTCAGCCCCGCGACGCCATTGCGCAGGCTGAAATCATAATTGCCATTGAGTGATATCAGGCCCGAAGAGACGGTCAGGGGCACAGCGGTCCCGGCCAGGCCGGTGAGCGTTGTCACGTGCAGCGCCTTGATGTTGAACCGGCCGCGAGAGGCGACCGGCGAGACGGCGAGGGTGCCCGACCAGTTGAACTCCTCGCCGGCGGGAGTGGCGGCAGCCAGCGTGTAGCCGTCGGTACCGTTGCCCACCGTGTTGAAATCACGCAGCTCGAAATTGACGGGACGCAATTCGGCATGCAGCGTGGTGGGATGCGCCTGGTCCAGGAATGTGAACTCACCACCTGTGACGGCCAGACGCGCGAGGAAGACACGCGCCGGCGCGGAGGGCGGTGCGGGCGGCTCATTCGCAAAGGGTTTGGCCAGATCGGCCAGATTGAGCGAACCGTCGGTGCGCAGCTGAGCGTGCACGGCCGGGCG
The DNA here is from genome assembly GCA_963708865.1 of uncultured Gammaproteobacteria bacterium. Taxonomy (GTDB): domain Bacteria; phylum Pseudomonadota; class Gammaproteobacteria; order Steroidobacterales; family Steroidobacteraceae; genus DAIDKA01. Next base: position 184,530 of record CAVPUC010000009.1, on the reverse strand, counting down.
TTCAAGGCTGAATGTCTTTGAACGTTGCGCCGCGATTCCACACACTGGCGAGCTGCAGATTGACGTACAGTCGCTGCGCCGCGAGCATGGGTTTGCCGTCGATATCCGGGAAGGCGAAATTGCGGATATCCAATTCCAGCGTGAAGGGATTGAAGTGGATCTCGCCCAGCTGCAAGGTGCGCTGATACTGCTGTGCGACAAAAGCGCTGCCCTGCGAGCGGATCAGCGCCGGCACACCGTAGAAGCCGAAAGCCGCATAGGCGCCGATCAGCAGCAGCAAGATGGCGCCGCAGATGAGGATGCGGCGTTGAGCGCCCGCTCGCAGTGATACCGGCAAGGTCGATCTCCCGAACGTTCACCAACCGCTGCAGTATAGCGACCTGCCGCGCTGCTGATCCTTAGTGCGCTGCACTCGCGGCACCGGCCGCAGCGCCGGCGGCGCCCCGGTTCGGCTTGGCGAGCCAGACCACCATGATCAGCGCCAGGAAGATGACGCCGGAGATATAGAACAGATCATCGGCCGAAAGCATGAATGCCTGGACATCGACCAGGCGGTTCAACGCGGCCGCACCTTCCTGGGCATTCATGCCATTCGCCCGCAGGCCGGCGAGCGCCGCGGCCGTCGCCGGATTGTCCGGCGTCAGATGCTCCACCAGCCGGATATGGTGCACCGTGGCACGACGATCCCAGATGGTCGTGAAGATGGAGGTGCCAAAGGAGCCGGCGGTGATGCGCGCGAAGTTGAATAGTCCCGAGGCATTCGGGATGCGATCGGGGGGCAGGCCCGACACACTCAGCGTCACCAGCGGCACGAAGAAGCTGGCCATCGCCGCACCCTGAATCACGGTGGGGATCAGCAGTGTTCTGACATCAACGTCGGTGTCGAAATGCGAGCGCATGAGCATCACGAGCGGCGAAGATCGTGAATGAGACCGTGACAATGATCCGCAGATCGATGCGGGTGGTGAGTTTTGCCACATACGGGGTCACGACCACTGCCAGCAGGCCGACCGGTGCCAGCACGATGCCGGCATTGGTGGCCGTGTAGCCCAGGTACTGCTGCAGCCACAGCGGCAACAGCACGAGGTTGCCGAAGAACACGCCATAGGCCAGCAGCATGCACAGCGTGCCCACCCAGAAGTTGCGCAGTTTGAACAGCGACAGATCGACGATGGGATGTTTTTCGTGGATCTCCCAGATCAGAAAGTAGATGAACGCGGCCACGGCGAGCAGCGCCAGGATCACAATCTGCGGCGAATTGAACCAGTCCAGGTCCTTGCCCTTGTCCAGCATGATCTGCAGCGACCCGACGAAGGTCACGAGCAGCGCGAGGCCGATGGCATCGATGGGCACCCGTTGTGTCGCGGTCTCGCGCCTGCGATACAGGATCCAGGTCAGGGTGCCCGCGAACAACCCGATCGGCACGTTGATGTAGAAGATCCACGGCCAGGAAATATTGTCGGTGATCCACCCTCCCAGCAGCGGCCCGGCCACCGGCGCGGTGAGGCTGGTCAGCGACCACAGGCCCGAGCGCCGTGCTCTGTTTGGCCGGCGGATAGCTCGACATCAGCAATGACTGCGACAGCGGAATCATCGGCCCGGCAACGGCGCCCTGGATGACGCGAAAGAAAATCAGCATGCCGATGGAGGGCGCGAGGCCACACAGGAAGGAGGCGATCACGAACAGGAAAATGGACAGCGTGAACAGCCGCACCTGACCGAAGCGTCGCGTCAGCCAGCCGGTCAGGGGCACCGAGATCGCATTGGCCACGCCGAAGGAGGTGATGACCCAGGTGCCCTGGTCCGGGGAGACGCCGAGGTCCCCGGATATTGCCGGGATGGATACATTGGCAATGGAGGTATCCAGCACATTCATGAAGATGGCGAGCGACAATGCCAGCGTGCCCAAGATGCGCGCGCTGCCCTCCAGCGGCGGAATCGCTAGCGCCGCGGCGGCGCCTGCGTTCAGCTGTGAAGCAGGACGGCTCATGTGGCAGGGCGGGGCGGTACCTGAGTCGAGCGGCGCGCCACGCTGCCGTGGACGGGGCTGGCAAGATTTGCCGCGATGATGGCCTCAACCCGGGCGTTGGCCTGCCGGTCGGCATCATCGAACACGCCGGTGGCGTAGGCTGGGGCGTTGGCCGCGGTCTGCGGCAGGCGCGCACCGCTGCGATCGCGCGTGGACACCTTCACGCGCATCGACAGGCCCACCTGCAGCGGATGTGCCGCCAGATCCTTCGGGTCGAGCGCGATCCGTACCGGCAGCCGCTGCACGACCTTGATCCAGTTGCCGGTCGCATTCTGGGCCGGCAGCAGCGCGAAGGAGGCACCGGTGCCGGCACTGAAACCGGCGACCGTGCCGTGAAAGTCAACCGAGCCGCCATACAGGTCGGCCGTCAGGGTGACCGGCTGGCCGACATGGATGTTCGCCAGCTGCAGCTCCTTGAAATTGGCATCAACCCACACCTGATTGAGCGGCACGATCGCCATCAGCACCGCGCCTGGGCTGACACGCTGGCCCAGCTGCACATTGCGATGGGCCACAAAGCCCGCCAGCGGCGCCGGCAGCTGCGTGCGCGCCACGGTCAGATAGGCGCTGTGCACCGCTGCGGCGGCGGCCTGCACCTGCGGGTGGTCCTCGATCTGCGTGCCATCGATGCTGGCGCGATCGGCGGCGAGCTGCTGCTCGGCGGCGACCAGCGCCGACTTTGCCGCCGACACCGCATCGCGTGCGTGCTGCAGCTCCTCGCCGGAAATCGCGCCACTGCCGGCCAGCCGCTCGCGACGCGCGAGATCCTTCTGTGCCGTGTCCAGGTCGGTCTGGCGGATCGCCTGGGCGGCGGTCAGCTGCGCGCTGTTCGCGAACAGGCCGCGCACCGAGCGCACCGTCAGCGCCAGGTGCGCTTCGGCCTCATCGAGCGCGACCTTGGCATCGGCCGGATCCAGTCGCACCAGGGTTTGTCCGGCCGCCACATACTGGGTGTCGTCGGCATTGATGCCCACCACGGTGCCGGCGATCTGCGGGGTGATCTGGACGATGTTGCCGTTCACGTAGGCATCATCCGTGCTCTCGCGAAAGCGCAGCACCGTCTGCCAGTAGATCGCGTAGCCGATGCCGAGCACGAGGATGGCGAGCGTCACGGCCAGCAGCAGCCGGTTGCGCTTGCCGTTGCCCGCGGGGACGGGCTTGTTATCGGTTTCAGTCATTCACTGTGGTCTCCGGAACTCATTGGCGCCGCGGGCAGCATCTGCGGCACGAAGCCCCCGCCCAGGGCCTGCGTCAGATCGACCGACAGGTCGAGCGCGCGGGCCTGCAGCTGCGCCTCCAGACTGCGCTGCGCCAGCAGCTGCGTTTCGGCGCTCAACACCTGCAGGTAATTACCCAGTCCTTCGCGAAAGCGCAGCACCGACAGATCGTAGGCTTCCTGCGCATCGGCCAGCGCCGCGCGCTCCTCGGCGCGTTGCCGGTTCGAGGCTGTCCATGGAGGTGAGCGCATCGACGACTTCGCGCAGCGCATCGGTAATGAGCTGGTTGTACTGCTCCACGGCCTCATCGTACTGCGCATCCTGCGCAGCCAGATTCGCGCGGCGCTTGCCCGCATCAAACAGCGGCAAGCGTGAACGACGGCGCGAGGCCATATTGACGGTTGGCGGCGCTGAGCAGCGTGGTGGAGCCCAGATTCTGCAGGCCGATGAAGGCCAGAAGATCCACATTGGGATAGAACTGGGCGGTCGCTTCGCGAATCCCCTGCGAGGCGGCTTCCACCCGCCAGCGCTGTGCCACCAGATCCGGGCGATGCCCGAGCAGTTCCGCGGGGACGGCAGTAGGCAGCGCGGGCTGCACGGCGACGTTGAGCGCAGGGTCACGGATGCTCAAGGCGCGATCGGGCCCCGCGCCGATGAGCGCGGCCAGTACATGCCGGGCGCGGGTCGCGGCGTCCGTGAGCTGCTCGATCTGCTCACGCGCCGCGGGCAGCGCGGCCTGTGCCTGAGTGAGTTCCAGGCGTGAGTCGAGGCCAGCGGCATTGCGGTCTTGGGTCAGGGCCAGCACCTGCTCGCGCTGCTTGAGCGTTTCGCGCGCCACCGTGAGTTCGAGGCTGTCCTCCTGCAATCGCGCATAGACATGCGCGATGTTGGCCGCGAGGGTCAGTCGTGCGGCCTGTGAATCCACCTCGGCGGCGCGCTCGCGCCCGACGGCGCTTTCGTACGCGGCGCGATTCTTGCCCCAGAAATCCACTTGCCAGGACAAGGTCGCGGTGAGCTGCGCCAGGGTGTCCCAGTTGCCGGCGAACGGCGGGGGAAACAGACCATGTTCAGAGAAGCGACCGCGTGCCGCCTGGCCGCTGAATGTCGCACTCGGATAGCGGGAGCTGTCGATGGCGGCGACCTGCGCGAGGGCCGCGCGCGTGCGCGCCTCGGCACTGCGCAGACCGGGATTGCCGGCGAGCGCCTCGTTGATCAGGTCATTGAGCTGGGCATCCCCATAGGCCGTCCACCACTGCGACTGGGGCCACGCTGCGGCATCGATGGCAGTGCCGGCCAGGGACTGCTGGGTCTTGAGGCTATCCGGCTGCACCGCAGCGGCTTCGGGGCGCAGCTGATGGGTGCTGGCGCAGGCGCCCAGCAGCGCGGCCAGCGCCGCCGCAAAGACATTTGCAGCGTAAGTTCTCGACTCAGCCGCCCACGTTGCGCGCCAAGCGCTGCAGCAGGCTCTCGAGCGTGCGGGCCTCATCCTGAGTGAAGTCGCGCAGCGAATGGTTCAACACCCGCATCGACACCTCGCGCAGGCGCGGATAGGCGGCCAGGCCGGCTTCGGTCAGTTCAAGATTGACGAGCCGGCGGTCATCCGGCGAGCGCGTGCGGCGCACCAGCCCCTTGGCCTCCAGCCGATCGAGCATCCGGGTCATGGCGCCGGCATCGTAGGAAATACCCTTGCACAGCTCCGAGGCCGAGGTGGCGCACTCGCGGCCCGCCAGATTCACGATGACGATGAGCTGCGCGGCCGTCACTTCCAGTGGCCGCAGCAACTCATCGCGTGCCAGTTCCGTGTCGATCGCGGCCAAGAGCTGGCTGCGCGCGCGGCCGATGAGGTGTCCCAGACCGCGACGCGGTTCATAGGTCTCCAGACTGTAGACATCCGCCAACTCGTCCTCCCGCCCGTTTCGGGCACAGTGACCGGCCATTTCCATGGCCTAAACAGTAGTTGCCATGGCAATAATTGTCAAGGCTTTGGCAGCTTAAGCAGACTGGGAGAGGAGTTAGGGGGTGCGTGAGCTGCAGCGCGAGCTGGTCAGCGAGATCGCCGAGGACGCTGCTCAGGCCCGCGGCAAGTCCGTCCGGGCAGCCTGCCGCGGGCGCCGACAGCTGCGCTGTCCCATGCCGCGTGGCGCCATTCGGCACCGACCAGGTCCAGTTGACCTGGGCCGTGATGCCGCAGCGCTCATCCGCCGAGAGGGCCACGAAATCCAGATCAAGCGTGGTCTGGGGAGGGGCAGCGGTGCCGGGCTGCTGCGGATCCGGATGCGACACCAGCGGCAGGGCATCGATCGCCACGACATGGTCATAGCCGAGCCGCTCGCCCAGATCTCGCGTGAGGGTTCCTTGGATGAGGACATTCAACGACGCGGTCCACTGCTCGTTATCCGAAATCGCAAGCTGCGTGGGACCGACGTGATGCGTCAGGCCCAGATGATCCATTTCATGGGGCACACCGACATGGCGCACATGGATCAACCCGGCAGCGGCGAGCGCGCGCCGCCGTGCCGGGGTGCACCACATCCAGCGCATAGTACTTAAGGGGTGGCAGGGAGTGGCACCCGGCAAGCATTGCCGCAGCGATCGCCACGCCAGAAATCCAATGCGGAAATTTCATTTTGTCGCCTCGTTCCGGCCGCGCAGCAGAGCTTCGGGATGGCGCTCCAGGAAATCAGCCAGCTCACGGATCGAGCGGGCCGCTTCGCTGACCTGTTGCAGCAGGCCCGGCAACTGGGTTGCCAGCGCGCCGTCGGGTCCGAGGGTGCTGCCGGCGGACTCGGCCGCACGCTGCGCCGCATCGGCGGTGGCCCGCAGGCTCTCGATCAGGGGTTTGACCTGCGGCTGCAGGTCGCGGGTGATCTGCTCCAGATGGCTCAACGTCGCATCCAGGTTCTTGACCGCATTGCCGAGCGCCGGCCCGGCGGTCGCCTGATCGATATGATGCAGCGTGCTTTGCAGATTCTGCAGGATCACATCGATGTCCGCGCCGTGGGTGGTGGGAAATTCCGGCGTCTCGGTGTTGGTAGCGCAGCTGCGCCGCCGGGGCATCGGGCACGATGCCCAGGGCAATGACTTTCTGACCGGTCAGCAGGTTTGCCGTGATCAGCTGGGCGCGCAGGCCGCGCGTGACCAGTCGCGCCAGTGCCGGCGCGTAGCACACTGGCCTGTGTCGCCTCCGAAGGGTGGGGCATGCCCGCCAGCGATACGACGCTCGGATCAACATTCATGCTGGCCGACTCGTAGAGCTTGCCGGCGGCGGAGTCGTATACCAACTGCGCCCGCGTGACCTCGCCGATGTCCACACCCTGCAGGTTGCACCGGTGTCCCGACCTGCAGGCCGGCGGCGGATTCGTCAAACCGCAACATGTAACTCAGACGCGGGCCGCTGTGATTGCGCCGCGCCGTGGTCTCGCTGTCGTACAAGGGGAAGACCTTGTCGGCGGCGGCCTCGGGGGCTGATTTGGCCGTGGCACTGGCGAGCAACTGGTGCCCGGCCGCCTGCTGCGCAATGGCCGCGCCGACCGATGGCGTCCCCGATTCCGGAGCCGGCGGCAGGGGCGTGTCGAAGGCGATCGCGCCGGTCACCAGCTGCTGCAGCGAATTCAAGCGCACGCGGATGCCCTGCGGCCCTGCGGAGACATCGATGGCGCTCGCGTCCCAGAACCGCGTGTCATCGCGTACCAGCGCATCGTAGGGCGCACGCACGAAGGCGTAGATGTTCACGTGTCGGCCGTTGCCATCCAGCGCATAGCCTTCGACCTGCCCGACCTGAACGCCACGATAGTTGACCGGGGTGCCGGGGCCGATGGCGCCCAGCTCATCCTCGGTGAGCGTGAAGGCCCGGCCGGGCGTATCCGGCTGCAGCAGCGGCGGGTCCTCGAGACCCACAAAGTCGCGCTGCGGATCGCCGTCACCCGGGTACATCTCGATGTAGGCTCCCGACACCAGGGTAGTTGAGTCCCGAGATGCCGCTGGTGCCGACCCTGCGGCGTGACGATCCAGAAGCGCGTGCTCCCGGTCAGATGCGGGGCGACCTCGCGCGTCATGCGCGCATGCACGATCACCTCGGACAGATCCTTGGACAGGTCGAAGGAGTCGACGATGCCGACCCGCACGCCTTTGTGACGGATCTCGGTCTCACCGGCGGTGAGACCCTCCGCACTCATGAAGCGCACGGTGATCTCAGGGCCCCGTTGCCGCAGCGTGTGCCAGCTGAGCCAGGCCACCACGGCGAGCGCGAAGGCGGGCGCCAGCCAGATCACACTCAGGCCGCGCGCCACCCGCTGCGCCTGCGGCGGCTGATCCACGGCTTGCGGGGTCTCCTCGTCCGTCATGGGCGCGCCTTCGGCTGCGGCACGGCGGCCTGCCACATGGCACGCGGATCAAAACACTGCGCGGCGATCATGGTGATCAGAACCACTCCGGCAAAGGCGAGGGCACCCTGTTCCGGCCGTACCCGGGTCAAAAATCCGAACTGCACGAGCGCGGCGAGAATCGAGATCGTGAAGACATCAATATTCGACCAGCGACCGATGGCTTCAATGAAGCGGTACACGCGGGTGCGTTGCAACAGCAGGCTCGGCGACCGTCGCTGAGTCTGCCATAAGAGCCACGCAAGCCCGAACAGTTTGGCCAGTGGCACCACGACGCTGGCCATGAACACGATCAGCGCCAGCGGCCACAGGTCATAGTGCACCAATTCCACCACGCCGCCCAAGATCGTGTTTTTCTCGATATCGCCATAGCGCTCGATCTGCAGTACCGGCAGGACGTTGGCCGGGATATACAGCAGCAGGCCCGCGATCACGAGCACGGTGGTGACGCCCGAGGGACAGGCTGGTCGAAGGGGCTCTGTATCCTGCTCTGCCGGAGGGTCGCCGCGCAGCGCCAGCGAGCCCAGCAGCAGCAGCGCCGCGCCCGCCAGACACCAGCCGCCGATGTCGATCCTGACATCGGCGACGGCCTGCATGCGCGAGTAGGCCACGCAACCGCCGACGACGAACACTTCCATCATCAGCCAGGGGCGCAGGTAATGGGCGAGCGCCCGGCAGCCGCGCAGCGAGCTTGCGGTGATGCCCGGCAGCATCTGCGCGAGGGTCAGCAGCATGAACCCCGTCGGCACCGCGATCATCAGCACCACCACCAGCAGGCAAAGGGGTGGATAGCCCGTGCCCCACAGTTTGATGGCGCAGCCGATCAGGTTGGCGCTGCGGTTGGCGCCACCGGCGGACACCGTCAGCAGCGGCGCGAGGCAGCCCGGTATCCACAGCAACAGGGCCGCGAGGACCAGCGCGACCGAGGCGCGCGACTGCGCCTCCGGGACCTTCAGCAGGCGCTGGCAACGCAGGCAGCGCGCCACCTCGTGATCGGCGATCGCGGGCAGCGCCTGCAGCAGGCCGCAATCAGGGCAGGCGACACGCTTCCCGGTGGTCACGCGTCTGCTTTGCGACGGCGCCAGCTTCAGGCGCTGTGGCGGGCGCCGGAGCCGCCGCTGGCGCTGTCCCCGGATCTCGCCGGTCACGCCCAGGCGTTTCTGCAGCAGGGGCTGGTGGTCGTGTACTGCAGGTGAACCTTCTCACCGGGTCGCAGGTGCTCCTTGACCGCGAAGGCGGCGAGCGCCGCTTCATGGAAGCCGGAGAGAATCAGCTTCTTCTTGCCCGGATAGTCGTTGATGTCGCCGACGGCATAGATGCCCGGGATGTTGGTCTGGAAGCGGTGCGTGTCGACGGCGATGGTGCGCCGATGGATGGTCAGGCCCCACTCGGCGATCGGTCCGAGCTTCGGCGACAGTCCCCAGAACACCAGCACCTGGTCGGTCGCGACGGTACGCGTCACGCCGTCGCGCGCCGTGACGCGCACGCCGGTGAGCTTGCCATCCTGCTCGACGATGGACTGCACCTGGCCTTCGATGAAGTCCAGGCGGCCTTCCTCCACCAGCGCCATCATGCGTTGCACCGAGGCCGGAGCGCCGCGGAATTCGGGCCGGCGGTGCACCAGTACCATGCTGCGGGCGCGCTCGATGAGCTCGAGGGTCCAGTCGAGCGCCGAATCACCGCCGCCGAAGATCACCAGGTCCTTGTCGTGGAACTGGGCGGCATCCTTGACGCGGTAGTGAATGCTGTGACCTTCGTGCCGCTCGCTGCCCTCGACGCTCAGGCGCCGCGGCTGGAAGGAGCCGACACCGCCGGCGATGATGACGGCGCCGGCATCAAAGCGGGTGCCGCGGCTGGTGGCGACATCGAAACGGCCATCCGCGCGCGGCGGTGACCTCGGTGACTTCCTGGCCGAGGTGATAGCCGGGATTGAACGGCATGATCTGTTCTTGCAGGCGCTCGATGAGTTCGCGCGCGGTGCAGACCGGAATCGCCGGGATATCGTAGATCGGCTTGTCCGGATACAGCTCGGTGCACTGGCCGCCGACCTGCGGCAGAGAGTCCACCAGTTCGGCCTTCAGGCCCAGCAGGCCCAGTTCAAACACCTGGAACAGGCCGCAGGGGCCGGCACCGACGATGACCACGTCTGTGACGATGGCCAGTTTGGATCGATCAAGCGACAAGGACATTCTCCAGTTGTATGGGCTCGTTGCGGCGGGTTGCCCCGGCTTGCGCCGCCAGACCCTTGGTCTCGAGCCATTCGCGATTGAAAAGGCGTGACTGATACTTGGCGCCGCCATCGCACAGCACGGTCACGATGGTGTGGCCGGGTCCGAGGTCGCGCGCGACGCGCACGGCGGCGGCGACATTGATGCCGCTGGTGCTGCCGCAGAAACAAACCTTCCTCGCGCAGCAGCCGGTAGACGTAACGCACCGTATCGGCGTCCTCGACATGCACGGCGTCATCGAGCGGCGCGTCCTTGAAATTGACGGTGATGCGCGCGATGCCGATGCCCTCGGTGATCGAGCCGCTGCCGGTGGCCTTGAGCGCGCCGTTGCGCACGAACTCGTACAGGCTGCTGCCGGGCGGATCGGCCAGCACGCAGCGGATCGCGCGATTGCGGCTCTTCAGGTAATCGGAAGTGCCGGCGAGGGTGCCGCCGGTGCCGCTCGCGGCAACGAAGGCGTCGATCCTGCCGCCGGTCTGTTCCCAGATCTCCGGGCCGGTGGTGGTGAAGTGGGCCTGACGATTGATCGGATTGTCGAACTGGTTGGCCCAGATGGCATTGCGCAGGGAGCCGGCGAGGCGCTGCGAGACCTTCTGGTACTGGTTCGGGTTGCTGTAGGGAACCGCGGGCACCTTGTAGAGTTCCGCGCCCAGCATCTCCAGCAGCCGATATTTCTCCGGAGACTGGTTATCCGGCATGACGATGATGCAGCGATAGCCGCGCTCATTGCACACGTGAGCCAGGCCGATACCGGTATTGCCGGCGGTGCCCTCGACCACCGAGCCGCCGGGCCGCAGCTCACCGCGCGCTTCGGCATCGGCGACGATGGCGCGCGCCGCGCGATCCTTGACCGAACCGCCCGGATTCATGAACTCGGCCTTGCCGAGGATCTCGCAGCCGGTCTCCTCGCTGACTGCGCGCAACCGGATCAGCGGTGTATTGCCGACCGTACCGGCGAAGCCGTGTGTGATTCCCATACGGATGTGATGCTCCGGACGCGGCTACGCCACGCCCTCCAGGCAGGGCTCGAGGCTTTCAAGCGCCTGCTGTTGTACGACGCGGGTGACTTCACCCACGAACAGCAATGCCGGCGCGCCCAATCCGCCGGTCCGCGCCATCTCGGCGATATCCGCCAGTGTGCCATGCACCACGCGCTGTGTGGGCAGCGTCGCCTGCGCAATCAGCGCGACCGGCCGGTCGGACGGGGCGCCGGCCTGCTGCAGCCGCTGCGTCAGCCCCGCAAGCTGTGCCATGGCCATATAGAAGACGACGGTATGGCCGCTGCGCGCCAGTGCCGGCCAGTCCAGCGTGTCAGCGACCGCGACATGACCGGGGGCGAAGGTGACGGACTGCGAGACCTCCCGCAGGGTGAGCGGAATCTGCGCGGACGCGGCGGCACCCAGGGCGGCGGTGATGCCGGGCACGACGGTGACGGCAATACCGTGACGGGCGAGGGCGGCGATCTCCTCCCCGCCGCGCCCGAAGATGAAGGGATCGCCGCCCTTCAGGCGCGCGACCTTCAGTCCCCGACGGACGTGCTCGAGCAGCAGGTCGTTGATCCGGTCCTGCGCGAGCGTCGATTCGCCCACTTCCTTGCCGACGAAGATCCGCATCGCCTCGCGGCGCGCGCGCTCCAGGATCGCCGGGGATACCAGCCGGTCATAGAGCAGCACATCGGCCTGCTGCAGCAGCTGCAGGGCGCGCAGGGTCAGAAGGTCCGGATCGCCGGGACCGGCCCCGATCAGGTACACCTCGCCCAAGGCGGCGGCATCCTTGGCGTGGCTGAAGGCCGCGAGCTCGCTCGAAAAGGCGTCGCGCGCGGCGGCGCCGTTCTCACTGAAGCGCTCGAGGTTGGCAGCGGCGCCGAAGAAACGCTCCCAGAAGGGGCGGCGCAGCGCCGGTTTCAGCAAGCGGTTCACCCGCTTCGCGCTGACTGCCGGCAAAGCGGGCGAGGGCGCCCAGACGCGCCGGCAGCAGCGCCTCGATCTGTTCGCGCACGCGCCGCGCCAGCACCGGCGCGGTGCCGGCGGAACCCACCGCGACGATCAGCGGCGCAGCGGTCCACGATCGCCGGCAGAATGAAATCCGAAGCGTCGGCATCATCGGCCACGTTGACCGGGACACCCCGGGCACGCGCACTGAGTGAGACCTGCGCGTTGAGCGAGCTGGAATCGGTGGCGGCGATCACCAGCGCCGCCCCTTCCAAGTGCTCGGCGGCGAACGGTGCGCACAGGTGGGTCAGCTGCGCCGCTGCCGTGTCGCGCAGCAGCTGCGTGGTGCTGGCCGCAAGCTCGGGGCCACCAGCCGCACGCGCGCCCCGCACTTCAGCAGCAGCTCAGCCTTGCGTGCAGCCACCGGCGCCGCCGCCGATGACGACTGCAAGCCGGCCCTGCACCCGCAGAAAAATCGGCAGGTAGTCCATGGAGTGCCATTCAGGTTCAGGAACGCAGTCCTGTCAACCCTGGGCCCCGACACTGGCGATGCGCGCCGGGCGTGCGGGCCTTGGGATGCAGGCCGCATTCGCGCTGCTCCGGCTGCTCCCACCACCAGCGGCCGGCGCGATGGTCCTCGCCCGGCATGACGGCCCGGGTGCACGGCGCGCAGCCGATGCTCGGATAGCCCTTTTCGTGCAGGCTGTTGAAGGGCAGCTTGCGGGCGCGGATGTAGGCCCAGATCTGCTCTTCGGTCCAGTCCAGAAGCGGGCTGATCTTGTACAGGCCGTTCTGGGCATCCCATTCGGTGCTGTGGCCCTCGGCGCGGGTCTTTGACTGCTCGCGACGCACGCCGGTCACCCAGGCGGCATAGCCGCCCACGAACTTCTTGAACGGCACGACTTTGCGCACGCCGCAGCAGGCGCCGCGCGCCTCGGGGCTGTCAAAGAAGCCGTTGATACCCTGCCGGGTCACCAGGTCCGATACTTCCTGGCCATCCGGGTAGATGACCCGGATCTTGTTGTTATAGCGACGCTGCAGCTTGGCCAGCAGCTCATAGGTTTCCTCGTGCAGCCGGCCGGTGTCGATGCTGACGATGTCGATCTGCGGCACGCTCGAGCAGATGATGTCGGTCAGCACCATGGCCTCGGCGCCGAGGCTGTTGGCGTACACGACACGACCGTACTGCTGTACGGCACCGCTTAAGAATTCGCGGACCTGAGCGGCCTTCGATTCCAGTTCCAGATTCAGTATTTGCGCCATCGTGGTCAGAACTTTACGGGTGACAATCCGGTAACAGAACGAATCATTGCTTCTGAAGAGCTGCGTCTCGGTTATGTGGCAGCGCCCCAGCTCGCCCACACCACCGGCCGGGTTACCGCCCAAGACATGCCGTACGGTTATAATGTGGTCGCACGGCCATTACGGAAGGGTCTTAAGGGGACGGGTTTCGATGAAACTGCACCAGCTGCGCTACCTGGCGGCCGTGGCCCAGAGTGGACTTAACATAACGGCGGCCGCCCAGAAGCTGCATACCTCGCAGCCGGGAGTGAGCAAGCAGATCAAGCTGCTCGAGGATGAGCTGGGCTTCCAGATCTTCACCCGCGAGGGCCGCAACCTCACGCGCATTACCCCGGCCGGGCAGCAGGTCATCGAGCGGGCGCTGCAGATCCTCAAGGAAACCCAGGCCATCCGCGATCTGGCGACGGAGCTGCGCGATGAGGGACGCGGCACGCTCGCCATCGGTACGACGCATACCCAGGCGCGCTATGTGCTGCCCGAGGTGATCCATGAGTTCCGCGACCGCTATCCGGATGTGCGGCTGAACCTTCATCAGGGCACCTCCGAACAGATCGCTGAAATGGTGGCGCAGGATCGCATCGACTTTGCCATCAACACCGGATCCGAACATCTGTTCAGCGATCTCACCCTGTTGCCGTGCTATCGCTGGCACCGCGTGATCGTGGTGCCGCGCGACCATCCCCTGGCCGAGTTCGCCAAGCCCAGCCTCAAGCAGCTGGTGGCCTATCCGCTCATCACCTACACCTTCAGTTTCTCGGGGCCCTCATCCTTGCATCAGGCCTTCGCCAAGGCCGGACTCACCCCCGACATCGCGATCACGGCGCGCGATTCGGATGTCATCAAGACCTACGTGCGCCTGGGGCTTGGCGTGGGTCTGGTGGCGCAGATGGCGGTCAACGCTCACGAGGATGCGGACCTGGTGTTCATGGATGCCTCGCACCTGTTCTCAAGTCACGTCACCTGGATCGGTTTCCGGCGCGGGGTGCTGCTGCGCAAGTACATGTATGACTTCGTGCACCTGCTGGCGCCGCATCTGGATCGGCGCATCGTCGACCGTGCGCACCGGTTGACGACGCCCGAAGAGGTGGCGCAGCTGTTCGAAGACATGGAGCTGCCGCAGGCGCATTAGCGCGCGTCGGGCTTTAGGGGTGCGCCGCGGTGAAGCGTGGTTCGCGCGACGCCGGCAACGGGCACCGCAGGCTGATAGGCGAGCGTGAAGCGGCGCAGCGCCTGGCGCGCCTGCGCCAGATTCTCGGTCGGCACCAGCTCAAAGGCATTGATGCCGCAGCGGACCATGAAAAACAGCAGGTCCTGTTTGACCCCGGCCCCCACCGCACGCACCTCGCCCTTGAAGCCGTAGCGCTGGCGCAGCAGCCGCGCGGAGGTGAAGCCGCGGCCATCGCCGGGTCCCGGGAACTCAATGGCGACGAGGGCCAGGTGCGCCAGGTGCGGCGCCAGATCCTCGATCTGCATCCGCCGGCGCCACGCGCACGCCCACCCGCCGGCCATTCGCGGTATGACCGACCGGGTCGGCCAGGAAATCCTTTTGCGCCATCAGCTCACCGGCGCCATCGTCCACCAGCACCGCCTCATCGGCGTACGTGCCGCGGCGCCTCAGGCAGCCGCAAGATCTTTCGCATAGACGCGCTCCTTGAACGGGGTGGCACTGACGCGTCGCACCGTGTCGATGAAGCGCTCATCTTCCTGGCGCAGTTCGCGATACACATCGAGGATGCGCTCAACGGTCGCCGCGACCTCGGCCTGCGGCACCGACGGGCCAATGACGTGCCCGAGGCTGCTCGATTCGCGCGCCGAGCCGCCGATGGTGATCTGGTACCACTCCTCGCCATGCTTATCCACGCCCAGGATGCCGATGTGGCCCACATGATGATGGCCGCAGGCGTTCATGCACCCGGACATCTTCAGCTCGATCTCGCCGATGTCGTACAGGTAGTCGTAATCGTCGAAGTGACGTTGCAGCTGATGCGCAACGCTGATGGTGCCGGCGTTGGCCAGGCTGCAGAAATCCAGTCCCGGACACACGATCATGTCCGTGAGCATGCCGATGTTCGGCGTCGCCAAGTCCCAGTCGCTTCAGTTCCTGCCAGGTCTTCAGCAGCTGCGTCTGCTGCACCTCGGCCAGCACCAGATTCTGGTTATGGGTGACGCGGATCTCCCCGAAGCTCACCTCATCCGCCAGTTGCGCGACCGCCTCCATCTGGTCCGAGGTCACATCGCCCGGGGCGATCCCGACGGGCTTCAGACTCGCGAACACCACGCGATAGCCGGCAACTTTGTGGGCGCGGGTGTTGTAGCGGTACCAGGCGCGAAACTCGGCGCCCGCATTGGCGACCGGATCGATGTCCGGCAGCTCCTGGTAGGGGTGCGGCGCAAAGAAGCTGCGCGCATGCGCCACCTGCGCCGCCGTCAGCTGTGAGCCATACTCGCGCGAGGCCAGCCACTCGGCTTCAACCTGTTCGCGAAACGTCGCGATGCCGAGCGCCTTGACCAGGATCTTGATGCGGGCCTTGTGAATGTTGTCGCGGCGCCCGTGGCGGTTGTAGACCCGCAGAATGGCCTCGATGTAGGTGAACAGATCCCCGATGGGCAGGAAATCACGGATCACCTGACCCAGGATGGGCGTGCGTCCCAGGCCACCGCCGACCAGCACCTCAAAGCCGAGCTCGCCTTCGGCATTGCGTCGCAGGTGCAGCCCCACATCGTGCACTTCGGTCGCGGCGCGATCGGCCGGCGCCCCGCTCACCGCAATCTTGAACTTGCGCGGCAGATAGGTGAATTCGGGATGGAACGTGGACCACTGTCGCAGCAGCTCGCAGTAGGGTCGCGGATCCTCGATCTCATCGGCGGCGACCCCGGCCAGGTGATCCGAGGTGACATTGCGCACGCAGTTGCCGGAGGTCTGAATGGCATGCATCTGCACGCTCGCGAGCTGCGCCAGGATGTCGGGAACGTCGCTGAGCTTGGGCCAGTTCAGCTGCAGGTTCTGCCGCGTCGTGAAATGGCCGTACGCGCGGTCATAGCGGCGGGCGATGGCGCCGAGCGTGCGCAGCTGCACGCTGCTGAGCATGCCGTAGGGAATCGCGATGCGCAGCATCGGCGCAAAGCGCTGGATGTACAGCCCATTGCGCAGCCGCAGCGGCCGGAATTCATCCTCTGACAGCTCGCCGGCCAGATAACGGCGGGTCTGGTCGCGAAACTGCGCGACGCGCTCGTCGACCAGCGCCTGGTCGATGGAATCGTACTGATACATCTGCGGCAATATAGGGGGAAAGCGCTGGCGTGGAAAATACCGGCTTGTTAGGGGCGTCGCACCAATCAGTTATGGGCGCCCAAGCGGATGATTATTCTCAGGGTTCTCAAGCTTCGCCAGCTCCTCGGGCGTATCGATGTCGATGGCCGCACTGGGCAGTGGCACCCGCATGAGCCGCTCGCCGCCGCGTTTCAACAGCGCCCGGGCACCCGCATCGCCGCGCAGGGCGGCGAGGGCGGGGAAGTCTTCGCGTGGAAAGATGGCGGGCACGCCGGCGGTGCCCGCGTAATGCGCGGCCACGATGCACTGGGGCTGCCGCCGCCACACGCTCACCAGGCGTCGCAGATCATCGGCGGTGACGGCCGGCTGGTCGGCGAGCATCAGCAGCGCGCCATCGGCCGCGGCCGGGATCCGGGCGACGCCCGCGCGCACGGAGCTGGCCAGGCCTTCGGTCCAGTCGCGGTTGATCACCATCGAGGCGCCGGTGTGGCGCAGCAGCGGGGCGAGCTGCGCAGCGTTGGCCCCCAGCACCACGGTGACCGAGCCTCCGGCCACCTCCACGGCGCGCGCCACCGCCAGGTGCAGCATCGGCCGGCCCTGCACCGCTGCCACCTGCTTGGGCGAGCCGAACCGGGTCGAGGCGCCCGCCGCCAGCACGATCACATGCAAAGTCGTCGCCTCATTCATGGCCGTCCCGCCGCGCCGCGCGCCGCGGCGTAGCGCTGGCGCTCCTCCAGAATCGTGTCGGCATTCAAGGCGCGCCGCCTGGCGCCAGTGGCTGATGCGCAGCGTCCGGCCGGCGAGTGCGTCCAGGGAGTCGCTCCAGGCATCGAGCAACGCCAGCAGCCGCTCCGCCACCGCGTTGAGCGGGCGCACCGTGCCGTTCTCGGCGAGCCGGCGCGGCGGCGGCGACCCTCGCCAGTTGCGTGCGGGTATCGGCGCCGGTCGCGGGCAGGGCCTCGAGCGCGCAGCGGTGGGCTTGCAGCTGCGCGAGCAGTCGCTGCCGCGCCCACTCGATGTAATCGGCTGCCGGCCGCGCCTGGCCGGCCTTAAGCGTTCCCGCGCGCACGGCCGCAAGGATGTCGCGCAGGTGGGCACGCTCGGCGGCCAGCTGCGCGCGGATGAATTCGGTTTCGTTCATGGCGTGGCGCGCGGCTCAGAAGGGGACACCGGGCGCCCCGGCCAGGCGCGCATGGATCTCCGCCACGATGGACAGGGCAACCGACTCCGGCGCGCGCCCCCCGATGTTGAGTCCGATCGGCGAGCGCAGGCGATCCGCCAGGCCGCTCGCCGCCTCGCCCAGGTCCGTGAGCAGCTTCTCCCGGCGTCTGGCCGGCCCGAGCAGACCCACATAAGGGATGCGCGTCGCGCCGAGCGCGCGCAGGTACTGCAGATCCGAGGGCAGGTGATGACTCATGACCACCGCGGCGTCGTAACGGTCCAGTTCCAGGGTCTGCGCCAGCGCCTCCGGTCGGCCCAGGAGCACCTGTTCGGCCTGCGGGAAGCGGCTCGCCTGGGCATAGGCGGGCCGGTGGTCGTAGACGGTAATACGCCAGGCCATCCGCGCGGCGATCTCCACCAGGGGTTGGACATCCGGACCGCCGCCCAGCAGCAGCAGTCGCGGGGGCAGTGCGAGCGGTACCGCCAGCGCCCGCAGCGGCTCGGCGCTGCCGCCCAGGGCGCTCGGGCGCCCGCTCTGCAGTGCCTGCGCCAGCAGCCCCTGCAGTGCATCCCGCAGCGGCAGCGACTGGTCGCCCGCCTGAGCCTTGCGCCAGTGATCACGCTGCCAGGCGGCAGCGCGCTGTCGGGTGAGGCAATGACGAATGCGGCGGCCGCGCGCTCGTGGCGGCGGTGCGCGGCGACGAACAGATCCAGCGGCTGCCAGTCGTTTTGCGGCCCGACCCGCAGCAGCAGGATTTGCATCAGCCCTTCGCAGCCCACGCCCAGGCCCCAGATCAGATCATCGCTGCCGCGCGTGTCATAGGTGATCACCTTGGCCTTGCCGCTGGTCATGACCTGCACGGCGTGCTCATGCAGGTCGGATTCCAGGCAGCCCCCGGAGAGCAGTCCGGCATAGTCGCCATCGGCCGCGATCAGCATCAGCGCGCCGGGTTTGCGATAGGTGGAGCCATCGGTATGCACCACGACGGCCAGCGCCACGGCACGTCCGGCCTGTCGCTCGCGCTCATACAGCGGCAACAGTGGTGCAATCAGGGCTTCCATCCGGCAATTATGCTTGAAGTTGCGCCGGTGCGACGGCGTCAGTAGAGTCACGCGGCCTTTTTTGGCGCGCCCCAGCAGACGTTAGATGAGCTCAAGCACCACCTTTTAATTCCCATTCCCAGGCCGTTGACAGCTGGGTCGTGCACAAATTCGGCGGCTCGAGCGTCGCGGATGCCGCCTGTTTCGAGCGCGTGGCCGACATCCTGGAGGCGCAGCCGCAGAAGCGGCTGGGCGTGGTGCTGTCCGCCTGTCGCGGCGTCACCGATGCGCTGCTGCGCCTGGTGCACCTCGCCGAGCAGCAGGATGAGCGCTACCAGGTCGAGGTCCAGGCGCTGCGCGAACGACACGCGACCATTGCCCGAGCACTGCTGACACCGGCAGCCGCCGCGCTGTACCAGTCGGCCATGGATCGGGACTGCCATGACATCGAGGGCATCCTGCACACCGTGCTCCTGACCCGCTCGGCGGCGCAGAATGTCCGCGATCTGATCGCCGGGTACGGTGAGATCTGGTCGACGCGGCTGTTCCACAAGTACTTTGAGTCCCGCACCCGGCGGCCCGGCAAGACCGTCTGGATGGATGCGCGCCGTATCGTCGTCGTGGAATGGGGTTCGCTCGGGCCTGCGGTGCAATGGACCGAGTCGCAGCAGAATATTGATCGGCTGGTGGACGAGGATTTCCAGGGCACCTTGATCATCACCGGCTTCATCGCCGCCAACCGCAAGGGCGTGCAGACCACGCTCGGCCGCAATGGCAGCGACTTCTCCGGTTCGATCTTCGGTGCGTTGCTGGCAGCGGCCGAAATTCAGATCTGGACCGATGTGGACGGGGTGCTGTCGGCGGATCCGCGCCGCGTGCCGGATGCCAAGGTCATCGATTCGCTGTCCTATAACGAAGCGATGGAACTGGCGTACTTCGGCGCCAAGGTCATCCATCCGCAGACCATGGCACCGGCGGTGCGACGCAAGATTCCGATCTGGATCCGCAACACCTTCGCGCCGCACAAACCCGGTTCCCTGATCTGCGCCGCCCCGGAGTCGGCGCTGCCGGTCAAGGGCATCACCAGCATCGAAGGGGTGGCGCTGATCAATGTCGAGGGCGCCGGCATGATCGGCGTACCGGGCACGGCGCACCGGTTGTTCGGCGCGCTGCGCGAAGAGGGCATCTCGGTCATCCTGATCTCCCAGGGCAGCTCCGAGCATTCGATCTGCTGCGCGATTCCGGCCGAGGAGGCCGAGCGCGCCGCCCGCGTGGTGCGCGGCGCATTCGATCGGGAACTGACCGAGGGCCAGATCCAGCGCGTCGATGTCGATCCCGGCCTGGCGATCCTCGCTGTGGTCGGCGATGGCATGGCGGGCATGCCGGGCGTCTCGGCCAAGGTGTTCAATGCCCTGGGCGGCTCGGCGGTGAATGTCCGCGCCATCGCCCAGGGCGCGAGCGAGCGCAACATCTCCGTGGTGATCGAAGCGAAGGATGCCACCCGCGCACTGCGCGCCGTGCACTCGAGCTTCTATCTGTCGCCGCACACGCTCTCCATCGGCGTGATCGGACCCGGGACCGTGGGCCGGGTACTGCTGGATCAGCTGGCCTCGCAAAGCAGCCGCCTGCGCGAGCAGTTCCAGATTGACCTGCGGGTGCGCGGCATCATGGCCACCGAGCGCATGCTGCTCAGCGATTCAGGGGTGGATCTGGGCAATTGGCGCGAGGCATTCAAGAGCGGCTCGAGTCGCGGCGGATCTGGAGCAGTTCGTCGAGCATCTGAATGTGGATCACCTGCCGCACACGGTGCTGATCGACTGCACCGCCAGCGAGATCCGTGGCCCGCAACTATCCGCAGTGGCTGGCGAGCGGCATCCACGTGGTCACGCCCAACAAGAAGGCCAATAGTGCCCCGCTCGCGTTCTATCGCCAGGTCCAGGCCGCGGGCCGCACCAGTGGCGCGCACTATCTATATGAGGCGACGGTCGGGCGCCGGCCTGCCGGTCATCCAGACGCTGCGCGACCTGCGCGAGACCGGTGATGAGATCGAAAGCATCGAGGGCATCTTCTCCGGAACCCTGGCGTACCTCTTCAATGTGTACGACGGCAGCGTCGCGTTCTCCGACATCGTGCGCGATGCCAAGCAGCGCGGTTACACGGAGCCTGATCCGCGTGACGACCTCTCCGGCATCGATGTGGCGCGCAAGCTCATCATCCTGGGGCGCGAGATGGGGCTGGCGCTGGAGATGGCGGATGTGAAGGTGGAAAGCCTGGTGCCGCCCGGATCTGTCGGGCGCCTCGATCGAGGAGTTCATGAGCGGACTGCCGAAGTTTGATGCGGGCATGAACGAGCGGCTGAAGGCGGCGCAGGGGCGCGGCAAGGTGCTGCGTTACGTCGGGCGCATCACGGCGAAGGGGGAGGCGACCGTGGGGCTGGTCGAACTCGATCGCAGCCATTCGTTCGCCAACATGGCGCTGACCGATAATGTCGTGCGCTTTGCCACCGGCCGGTACAATGCCAATGCGCTGATCGTTCAAGGTCCCGGCGCCGGTCCCGAGGTGACCGCCGGCGGCGTGTTCGCCGATCTGCTGCGGCTGTCGGCCTATCTCGGAGCGCATATTTGAACGTCACGACCTCCGCCACGGCCTTTGCGCCGGCCTCGGCCGGCAATGTCGCCATCGGCTTCGACATTCTGGGCTTCGCGGTCGATGCGCTGGGTGACAAGGTGTCGGTCACGCGCACCGTCGCAGCGCGGGGTGACCATCGCCAGCATCACCGGCGTCAACGTAGACCTGCCGCGCAATCCCGAAAAGAATACCGCGGGGCGCGCCGTGCTCGCCATGCAGCGAGGCGCTGAAGCTGCCGTTCGGATTTCGAGATGCGAATCGAGAAGGGCATTCCGCTGGGCTCGGGGCTGGGCGGTTCGGCGGCCTCGGCGGTCGCCGCGGTCGTGGCCGCCAATGCGCTGCTGCCCAAGCCGTGCAGCAAGCTCGAATTGCTGAAGTTCGCCATGCACGGGGAGGCCGTCGCCTCCGGTTCCATGCATGTCGACAATATCGCGCCCTCGCTGTTCGGCGGCCTGGTGCTGACCGTGGGCATCGACAATCCGCACGTCAAACAGATTCCGGTGCCGCGCGCGGTGCGCGCCGTGATGGTCCATCCGCATCTGTTCCTGTCCACCCGGGAAGCCCGCTCCATCCTGCGCAGCAGCGTGGCGATGTCGGACTTCGTGTGGCAGACCGCCCATCTCGCCGGCTTCATCGCCGGCTGCTACACCGATGACATCGAGCTGATCCGCACCTCCCTGGAGGATGTGGTGATCGAGAAGCAGCGCCAGACCCTGATTCCCGGGTTTGCCGATGTGCGCCATGCGGCCATGGCCGCCGGCGCGCTGGGATGCTCGATCTCCGGCGCCGGGCCCACGGTATTCGCCTGGGCGCTGGAGCATCAGGCCGCGGCGGTGCTGGCGGCCATGCGCACCGAATTCGGGCGCCACCAGCTGCCCATCGATGAGTGGATCACCGAAATCAACTCCCCGGGCGCCCGCATCGTCGGGCCCTGACTGCCATGCTGTTCCGAAGCTCGCGCCAAGATCCCGCCGCCCGCGCCACCGCGACGGGCTTCTCGCAAGCCCTGCTCAAAGGACTGGCGCCGGATGGGGGCCTGTACGTGCCGCAGCAGTGGCCGCTGCATGAGCCTGCAGCGCTGTGCGCGCGGATCGGCATGCCGGCGGATCAGTATCTGACCGCCGCGGGCCTGGCCCGGATCGGCGCACTGCTGCTCGCGCCGCTGCTGCGCGACAGCGAACTTGAGGCTGAGCTGCCCCGGATCCTGGCGCAGGCCTTCAATTTTCCCGCGCCCTGGGTGGCGCTTGCCCCGCACGGGCGCCTTGGCGTGCTCGAGCTCTTTCATGGCCCGACGGCGGCCTTCAAGGATTTTGGCGCGCGCTTTCTGGCGGCGTGCATGGCACGCCTGCGCACTCCCGGGCAGCGGCCGCTCAACATCCTGGTCGCCACCTCCGGGGATACCGGCGGCGCCGTCGCGGCGGCCTTCCACCGCCAGGCCGGCTGCGAGGTGTCGGTGCTGTTTCCCAAGGGCCTGGTGTCCCCGACCCAGGAACAGCAGCTCACCTGCTGGGGTGAGAACGTCAAGAGCTTCGCGGTGCGCGGCACCTTCGATGATTGCCAGCGCATGGTGAAAGCCGCATTCATGGATGCGCAGCTGAATCGAGCGCTTCGATCTGTCCTCGGCCAACAGCATCAACTTGGGGCGCCTGCTGCCGCAGGCGGTCTACTACGCTGCCGCGAGCCTCAAGGGCTGGTCGCAGCACGGGGAGCCGGTATCCTTTGTGGTGCCCAGCGGCAATCTTGGCAATGCGGTCGCGGGGCTGTGGGCGAAGCGTCTGGGAATGCCCATTGGCGAGTTCGTGCTGGCGCACAACCTCAACCGCACGGTGCCGGATCTGCTGCAAACCGGCAGGTTCGAGCCGCGGGCGAGCATTGCCACCCTGGCCTCGGCCATGGATGTCGGCAACCCGAGCAACCTGGAGCGGCTGCGCTCGCTGTACCCGGACCTTGCGGAGCTGCGCGCCACGGTCAGCGCGGAGGTCGTCACGGATGAGCAGATCCGCGCCCGCATCCGTGCCGGCTTCGAGGAGTTCGGCCAGGTGTGGTGCCCGCATACCGCGACCGCCGCGGAAGCGTATGCACGTCTGTCGCCGGCGCGGCGCGCCAACGGTCGCTGGGCGCTGCTCGCCACCGCGCATCCGGCCAAGTTCCGCGAGATTGTCGAGCCGTTGATCGGCCGCAGCGTCGCCGTGCCGGCGATCGCTGCGCGCGCCTGTTTGAATTGCCCGCGCAGGTTCGGTTGAGATTGCGGCGGACCTGGACGCCCTGCGCCGGGCTGGCGTAAGTTGGCCGAGCCTGATTCGGGAGCGTTCGTGGATCTGCTGGCCAATCTGCCACCCATCACCTGGGCGCTGGTTGCCGGCGCCGGCGTGGTGGGCTGGGGGCTGTCGTGGCTGTGGCGCTGGTACCGCCAGCGTCGCGCCCGCCGTGCGCTGGTCGCGGCGGTCGCGGCCGTGGGTTCCGATCACCTGGTGGATGTGCTGGTGCCCGATGGCATGGGCAGCGCCTTTCACGTCGATTTTGTGCTGCGCACGACGCGCGGCGCGGTGGTGCTGGACCTGCGCGATGTGCGCGGCAATGTCTTTGGCGGCGACCAGATGAACGAATGGACCGTCATGGATGGGCCGCATCGTTACACCTTCGTGAATCCGCAAAGCTCCCTGTATGACCGCATCGCCGCCGTCAAGGCCATCGCCGGGGATGACATGCCGGTGGAAGGGCGCATCGTCTTTACCCGCCGGGCGCGCTTTCCCAAAGGACTGCCGAAGCGCACGCTGATGCTGGATTCGCTGCCGCGCGATTTCCCGCTGATCGAAGGCGGCACGCCGGGCGGCGCCGATCCCTTCGATCAGCCCTGGGCCAACCTGCGCCAGGCCGTCAGGCCGAGTCTGATGGCGCAGGCCCGGCCCGGCTCGGAGCCTGAACAGCGCCCGAGTGGCCGCGCGTCGCCGCGGCACTCAGCTGCTCCAGCGACTCGCCCCGGGCCCGCGCCACCACCGCCGCGATATGCGGCAGGTGCATCGGTTCGTTGCGCCGTGAGCTGGGGCGGGGTCGACAGGTCGCGCGGCAGCAGATAGGGCGCATCGGTCTCCAAGAGCAGCGCGGCCGCCGGAATTTCCCGCACCAGCGCCAGCAGATGCGCGCCGCGGCGCTCGTCGCAGATCCAGCCGGTGATGCCGATGGCCAGATCCAGTTGCAGATAGCGCTGCAGCTGCGCGGCCGTACCGGTGAAACAATGGGCGACGCCGCCCACCAGGGAGGCGCGGTGTTCGCGCACGATGGCGACGAAATCATCGTGGGCATCGCGTTCGTGCAGGAACACCGGTTTGCCCACCCGCGCCGCCAGTTCCAGCTGCTGGTGAAAGGCGCGCTGCTGGACCTCGCGCGGCGACAAGTCGCGAAAGTAATCGAGGCCGCATTCCCCCACCGCCACCACCTCGGGCGCGCGCGCCAGTTGCGCAAGTTCCGCCAGCACCTCCTGGTCCAGTTCCGTGGCATGGTGCGGATGCACGCCGGCGGTCGCAAACAGGTGCCGCGGATCGGCCTGCGCGAGCGCCAGCGGCCTGGCGCGGCCCGGCAGCGCTGGCGCCGGTAATGATCAGCTGCACGACGCCGGCGGCGCGGGCGCGGGCGATCACCGCCTCGCGGTCCGCCGCAAAACTGTCGTGGCCGAGATTGACGCCGATGTCGATGAGCGCCTGGCATGGGAGGTGTCATCGCACATGATTCTGGCACAATGTTGCCGATGTCCGGTCTGGCACCCCTTTCGCGGTTCGTTCTCG
This sequence comes from uncultured Gammaproteobacteria bacterium, assembly GCA_963708865.1. Lineage (GTDB taxonomy): Bacteria > Pseudomonadota > Gammaproteobacteria > Steroidobacterales > Steroidobacteraceae > DAIDKA01. The sequence goes on along the minus strand of CAVPUC010000009.1, from coordinate 159,558 downwards.
GCGATGAGTCTGTCATCGGCCGCGGCTCGCTGCGGCACCCGACTGGCGGGATATCGAATCGCGCATCCAGTACGCCTGGTATACGGAGGATGCCCGCGACCTTGCGGCCGTGGCCATGCGGGTCACCGACGCTGCCGCCACCGATGCCGCTGCGCAACTACTACCTCGCCCTCATTCACTGCGCGAGGCGCAGGTGCTCAAGGATGCGCGGCGCCGCGGGGCGCGCCGCCGCCGGCTGTATCGATTCGGCTGACGATGCCTTGGCCGCCCGACCGACAGATGCCGAAGCGCTGGCCCTGCAATCATTCTGCATGGACTTACGCAGCCGCGAGCGCACCGTGGGCGTGCCGTTCGCCGGCGTCGCGCAGTCGCGCCCAGATGCAAAAGGCGTCGCAGCTGGCGCCGCAGGATCCGCGCGTGCGGCTGCTCGCCGCGCAGTTGGCCTATGCGAGCGCGCGCTCGAGCCGCGAGCGTGCCGCAGCTGCTGGCATCGTTCCAGAGCGCGGTGGACGCATTCGAGCAGGAGCGCCAGGGGCTCGAGCGCATTCCCGCCTGGGGCGCGGCGGAAGCCTGGCAGGGTCTGGCTCAGGTGTACCTGGATCGCGGCGACGCTATTGCGGCCCGTGCGGCGCTGGAGCACGCTTTGCTCCTGGTGCCCGACTATCAATCCGCGCACCGTCTGCTCAACCACATCCTGACGGGGTAGGCTCTTGAACACCGGTGGCGTTGAACCGCCCGCAAACATTCCGGCCACCGTGCCGGGGCGCATGCCGCTCGCGATCCGCGTGCTGTATATGCTCGTGTTCGGTCTCACCTTCTGGATCCTGACCTGGGTTCTCGCCGTCACGGTGATCGCGCAGCTGATCCTCACGCTGCTTGGCGGACAGCCCAGTCCGGACCTGCTCAAATTCAGCAAGGGATTTTCGAGCTATATTATACAAGTAATAGAATTTCTTACTTTTTTGAGCGAAAAGCCTCCCTTTCCTTTTGCCCCATGGCCGGATCAAACCTCGGCACTGTGAGTGATTTATGCCTGTCCGCAGACCGCTGATTCCGCCTCGCCGCCTGGCGGCCGTGCTCGCCCTCCTGGCCAGTGCGACGCTGGCCCAGGCGCAGACGCCACCGCCGGCGCCCGCTTCCGCCCCGGCCGCCAAGGCCCCGGTCCATGCCCAGAAGCACCGCCGCTGCGCGCCCGCCGCTCGATCTGCATGCCCCGCCGCTCAATCACATCTACCCGAGCGCGCAACTGCGCTACATCCTGGCGGTGGATGATCCGAGCGCCGATGAGGACACCACCGAGGTCAGTGTCAAGGGCACCAAGTACGTGGTGCGGGTGCCGGGCGTCCCGGGCAACCAGTTGCAGGCCATTCCCTGGGCAATCGTGCATCCCACCCAGGCGTGGCGCATCTTCACGCCGCTGGAAGAGCCTTGAGGGCCTGACACAAGGCCTCGACGCTGGCGGGCGTCTGATCCCAGGACACGACGAAGCGTGCCTCGGGGCCGCTGGCCGCGCCCCAGTCATAGAATCCGAAGCCCTGGGCCCGCAGCGCCGCCTTGCCGGCCGCCCCGAGCGTCACGAACAGTTCATTGGCTTCCACCGGGTGCGCGAGGCGTGCACCGGCCGCAGCGGCGATGCGTTGGGCGAGGCGGTTGGCGTCACGCGCGTGCGCGCGCCACACGCCGTTTTGCACATAGGCGAGCAGCTGCGCGGCGGCGTACCGCGACTTGGATAACAGGTGACCGGCGCGCTTGCGGCGCAGCTCGAAGTCGCGCACCAGCGCAGGATCAAAGAACACCACGGCTTCAGCGGCCAGCGCACCGTTCTTCGTGGCACCGAAGGACAGCACGTCAACCCCGGCCCGCCAGGTGACATCCCCCGGGTGACAATCCAGAAAGTCGATGGCATTGGCCAATCGCGCCCCGTCCATGTGCACCGGCAGTCCGTGGCGATGGGCGATGGCGCTGAGTACCGCGATCTGCTGCGGTCGATAGGCGGTCCCGAGTTCCGTCGCCTGGGTGAGCGTGACGGCGGCGGGCTGCACGGTGTGGACACTCGCCGGATGAGCGGCGATCGCCGCTTCCAGTGCCTGCGGATCCATGCGGCCGTGATCGCCGGCGATCAGGGTGAGGCGCGCGCCGCAGGAAAAGAACTCCACGGCGCCGCATTCATCCTCCACCACATGCGCGCCCGCGTGCGCGTACACGTTGCCGTAGGGCGGCGAGAGCGTCGCCAGGCTCAACGCATTCGCCGCCGTGCCGGTGCTGACGACAAAGGCGCGCACCGTCGGTGCCAAAGAACTGGCTGAAGGCCGAATCCAGCTGCAGCCGTCCACGGATCATCACCATAGGCCTTCTGCGGCCCGGCATTGGCCGCGGCGAGCGCGGCCAGCAGTTCCGGGGCGATGCTTGCCGTGTTGTCGCTGTAGAACGCGTGGGTGTCGGCGCCCAGGGTCATTCCGGTCTCCAGCGGAACGAGAACGCGCCGATGCCGAGGAACAACAGCGTCGTGCCGGCGAGGTACGCGAGGTCCGCGGCGATGGCGGCGGGACCTGCGCCATCCAAGGTCACGGCGCGGGCCGCCTGCAGGATGTGGGTCAGGGGGAAGAGCTGCGCCAGCAGCTGCATCCAGCGCGGCGAGCCCTCCAGGGAAAACCACATGCCCGACAGCAGCATCATCGGCCACATCAACAGGTTCAGCATGCCGTTGACCACCTCTTCGCTCGCGAAGCGCGCGGCGATGATCAGCCCGAAGGCGATGAGACTGAGCGATCCCAAGACCGCCACCAGCAGCAGCAGCGCGGCGCTGCCGGCGTTGTGAAAGTGGATGACGGTGCCGATGCCGGTGAACAGAATCAGGGTCACCGCCAGCGCCAGCGCGAGACGGCTCAACACCTGGGCGCTCAGGAACTCGAAGGCCGTCACCGGTGTCGCCGACAGCCGCTTCAGAAAGCCGTTCTTGCGATAGCGCACCACCACGTAGCCGGCGCCCATCAGGCAGGTGAACATCATGTTCATGCCCGAGCACGCCCGGGAACAGCCAGTCGATGTAGCGGGTGGCGACGCCCGACGTCGGCTGGCGCTGCGCCTGCGGATCCGCCTGCAGCAGCAGCTTCTCGGCGATGTAGCCCGGTCGGGCGAGTCCTGCGATGGCCCAGTAGCGCACCGGACGCTGACGCAGGTCCAGCAGCAGATCGCAGGTCGTTGCGGGTCACACGTAGTGGATGCCGGTCGGCCTCGCGCGGCTCCGGCACGAACTGGAAGTAGCGCTCGACCGAGAAACGGATAGGCGCTGGCGGCGTCACCGCACTGCCCGAGCACCCCGACCTTGAACAGCGGCCGCGGCGGACCGCCGAAGATCAGTGCCATGGCGACCACGATCGCCACCGGCATCCCCAGCGTGAAGATCAGCGAGGTTCGATCGCGCACGAATTCGAGATTGCGGGCATGCCAGACGGCGAGCAGGCGCTTGGCGCTGCGGCGGATGTCAGTTAACAGCTTCATGCGCGCAGGTCCTTGCCGGTGAGTTCCAGGAACAGGTCCTCGAGATTGGGCGGACGGATGCGCAGATGCGCCAGGGAGATGCCGGCCTGCATCAGGGCGCGCAGCGTGCCCTCCAGGTCGTTGGTGGTGAGTTCCACCCGGCCGGCGGCCTCGAAGAACGGCACGCCCAGGGCGCGCGCCGCGGGTGTCCAGTCCTCGGTCGGAAGCTCCAGCAGCACGGCCTTGAAATGCTCGCGCAGCAGGGTCTGGGGCGCCCCCTGGGCGATGATGCTTGCCGTGATCGACGATCACGATGTCATCGCACAGGAGCTCCGCTTCCTCCATGTAGTGCGTGGTCAGGATGATGGTCTTGCGCTGTGCCTTGATCGATTCCACCAGCTCCCAGAAGCGCCGCCGGGCCTGCGGATCCAGTCCCGTGGTGGGCTCATCCAGGAACAGGATGGCCGGATCGTTGACCAGCGCGACGCCCAGCAGCAGACGCTGCAGCTGTCCGCCGGAGAGCTTCTTGTTGTCGCGTTTGAGGAGTTTTTCCAGCGCACACAGCCGGATGACTTCCTCGACATCGGCAGGCCGTGGTCGTAGAGCCCACGGAACATCTCCAGCGTCTGGCGCACGGTGAGGAAGTCCTGCAGCGCGGTCTTCTGGAACAGGATGCCGGCCTCGGCGCGGAAGCGTTCACCGAGCGGCGCGCCGCGGTAGCGCACCGTGCCGGAGGTCGGCGCGAGGATGCCCTCCATGATCTCGATGGTGGTGGTCTTGCCGGCGCCATTCGGGCCGAGCAGGCCAAAGCAGCTGCCTTCGCGCACCTCGAAGGAGAGGCCGGCGACGGCGGTGTTGTCGGCGTAGCGCTTGACGAGATTGTCCACACGCAGCAGGGCGTCGATTATCATGGGGTGAATTGAACCAGCTTTTCCTTTGGTCCGACACTGACTACGCAACCCTGGGTGGTGCGCGAGAGCCGCCGTGCGCGGCGACTGGCCGTGCGCGTGCATCGCACCGGGCGGGTGGAGGTGGTCGTGCCGCCGCGGACCTCCGGCGCGGCCGTCAGCGCCTTCGTGGCCCAGCATCGCGACTGGATCGAGACCCGGCGCCAGGCGGCGCTGCGCCAGAAGCCCCCGGAGCTGCCGTTTCCGCCCGCCGCTGCATCGAGCTGCCCGGCGTGTACGAATCCTGGCGGGTGCACCTGGCCGGCGGCGCGGGCCGGCTGCGGATCCGGGAGTCGCCGACGAACGGCTCGTCATCTCGGGCGACACGACGCGCCGCAGGGGCTCAAGGATGCCCTGCGGCGCTGGCTGATGGCCCGGGCGCAGCGGGTACTCAGCGACCACCTGGCCGACTGCGCGCGCGAGTTCGGCTTCAGCTACGGGCGTTTGAGCATCCGCCGCCAGCGCACCCGCTGGGGCAGCTGTTCGGTCCGCGGCACCATCAGCCTCAACTGCTGCATTCTGTTCCAGCCCCCGGAGGTGCTTGCGCTACCTCCTGATCCACGAACTGTCCCATACCCGGCACATGAACCATTCCCGGGCCTTCTGGGAGTGCGTGGCGCGCTGCTGCCCGGATTACCGAAAACTGGATCGGCAATTGCTCGATGGCTGGCGGCGTGTACCATCCTGGCTATCGTGACCAACCGACCCTACGACAAATCCGAGCGGGTCGACCTGTCCGATGAGCCGGTCCACTGGGACCTGGACGCATCGATCAGCTACGGCGGCTACCTGCATCTGGATCAGATCCTCAGCGCGCAGCGGCCGCTCTCCTACGAGCACGACGAGATGATGTTCATCATCGTGCATCAGAATTCCGAACTGTGGATGCGCCTGTTCCTGCATGAGCTCAACGCGGTGCTGGAGTGCGTGCGCCGCGACAATCTCGGGCCGACCTTTCGCATGCTCGAGCGCATCGCGCGCGTGCAGACCCAGCTCACGGCCATCTGGGATGTGCTCTCCACCATGACGCCGGCCGACTATTCCGCGTTCCGCAACGTCCTCGGCCGCTCCTCCGGGTTCCAGTCCGTGCAGTACCGGGTGCTGGAGTTCACCATCGGCAACAAGAACGCCGAGGTCATCAATGTCCACCGCAATGACCCCGAGAGCTTCGCGAAGCTTGAGCAGGTACTGGCCGCCCCGTCGCTGTACGACGAGGTGCTGCGGCTGCTCAGCCGCCGCGGTTATGGCATTCCGGAGGACCATCTGTCGCGCGATTTCCGCGAGCCCTACCAGTCGAGCAAGCAGGTGGCCGGCGCCTGGCTCGGCGTCTACCACAACTCCGAAAAGGAGTGGGACCTGTACGAGCTTGCCGAACGGCTCATCAACCTGGACCACCAGTTCCAGATCTGGCGCTTCCATCACCTGAAAGCCGTCGAGCGGATCATCGGCTACAAGCGCGGTACCGGTGGCACGAGCGGCGTGCCGTATCTCGCGAAGGCCTTGGAGCTGCGGTTCTTTCCGGAGCTGTGGCAGGTGCGCACGTCTATGTGAGCCACGAGGCGAAGGGCGTGATGCCCATGGCGCGCGCCTTGCGCAGCGTTCGCGTCGAGGCATTCACCAGCCGCGGCACATCCGCCAGCGCCAGGTGCGCGAGGTCGCTGGCCGCATTGCCGTACGCCACACTCTGAAGGCCCGGGTGCTGCTGCTTGAGGGCCTGGAAGCAGCGCACCTTCTCCGGCCCGCGACGATTGGGGGTGGTGAGCGCACCGTCCAGCCTTCCGGCGGCATCGAAGGCCACACCGGTGCAGATCACCTCATTGAATCCCAGCGCCTCACCGATCTGCGGCACGTACAGATCGGTGCTCGCGCTCATGAGCACCAGCAGATCGCCGGCCTCGCGGTGCGCCTTCACCGCGGCCAAGGCAGCCGCACTGCAGCCGAGCGCGATGAGCCGCGGAACAAACTCCTCGCTCCAGGCCCGCAGCTGCGGGCGCGTCGCGCCGCCCAGCGTCGCACGGATGAACCTTGACTTGACCGCGCCGTGATCGGCGGCGCCCAGCGCGAAGGCGGCCAAGGTCGGCACGAGCCGCGCCATGCGCAGGCGGCTGCGGTGCGAGTGCGCGAGGAACCCCGTCACATAGGGAAAGCAGCGTGTCGCGGAAGGTGATGGTACCGTCGAGGTCGAAGAGCACGAGCCGCATCGGATTTCGGTGCGGCCCGTACGGGTCAGGCCGCGCGGGCCGTGACGAGTTGCCGCAACACGTACTGCAGAATACCGCCGTGCTGGTAGTACTCGTGCTCCTTGGGCGTATCGATGCGCAGCCGCACCTCGAAGCGCAGCGGCGTGCCACCCCCCGGCAAGGTGGCGGTCACCGTCACGGTCTTGGCGCCCGGGGCGGTAATCCCCGTGATATCGAAGCTCTCCTTGCCGGTCAGGCCCAGGCTCTGGGCGTTCTGCCCGGGCAGGAACTGCAGCGGCAGCACCCCCATGCCGATCAGGTTGGAGCGGTGAATGCGCTCGAAGCTCTCGGCGATCACGGCCTTCGCGCCCAGCAGCATCGTGCCCTTGGCCGCCCAGTCGCGCGAGGAGCCGGTGCCGTACTCGCGTCCGGCGAGGATCACCAGCGGCGTGCCTTCCGTCTTGTAGCGCATCGCGGCGTCATAGATCGACATCTGCTCACCGCTCGGCACGTGCACGGTGACGCCACCCTCGGTGCCGGGGGCGAGCAGGTTGCGCAGGCGGATGTTGGCAAAGGTGCCGCGCATCATGACCTCGTGGTTGCCGCGGCGCGCGCCGTAGGAGTTGAAGTCGACGGGCTGCACGCCCTGCTCGATGAGATAGCGGGCCGCGGGACTGGACTTGGCGATATTGCCGGCCGGTGAAATGTGGTCCGTGGTGACCGAATCACCCAGCACTGCGAGCGCCCGCGCGCCGTGCACATCGCCCACCTTGTCAGGCGTCATGGTCATGCCATCGAAATAGGGCGGGTTCTTGACGTAGGTGGAGGCCTGGTCCCAGGCATACACATTGCCCTGCGGGATCTTGATGCTGGACCAGTTCTCATCACCCTTGAAGACCGTGGCGTAGCTGTCGCGGAACATCTTCGAGTCAATGGCGCGCAGCACCGTCTCCTGGACTTCCTTGGCGCTTGGCCAGATGTCCTTGAGGAACACGGGCTCACCGTTGCTGCCGATGCCCAGCGGCTCGGTGGCCAGATCGAGGTCGAGCGTGCCGGCGATGGCGTACGCCACCACCAGCGGCGGGGAGGCGAGGAAGTTCATGCGCACCTCGGCGTGCACCCGGCCTTCAAAGTTGCGGTTGCCCGACAGCACCGCGCAGGCGATGACATCGCCTGCCTTGACGGCTGCCGAGATCTCCGGCCGCAGCGGCCCCGAGTTGCCGATGCAGGTGGTGCAGCCATAGCCGACCAGGTCAAAGCCGATCGCCGCAAGGTCCTCGAGCAACCCGGCCTTGCGGTAGTAGTCCGTGACCACCCGTGAGCCGGGGGCGAGCGAGGTCTTCACCCACGGTTGGGCGGTGAGCCCGAGCTTGCGGGCATTGCGGGCGAGCAGCCCCGCGCCCAGCATCACATAGGGATTGGAGGTGTTGGTGCAGCTGGTGATGGCGGCGATGAGTACGGCGCCATCCTTGAGCTGCACCGACTGGCCGCCGGTGGTGAGCGGTGCGCTGCCGGTTGCGGCAGGGTTGCGCTTGGTGCGCTCCTCGGCCATCGCGACCAGGCTGTTGCGGTAGGCGCTCTTGGCGCTCTTTAGCGGCACGCGATCCTGCGGACGCTTGGGACCTGCGATGCTCGGCTCGACGCTCGACAGATCCAGCTCCAGCACATCGGTGAAGCTGGCGGCCGCTGCGCCGTTCACGCGCCACAGGCCCTGCGCCTTGGCGTAGGCGGTGACCAGCTCAACCTGCTCTTTCGGCCGACCGGTGAGTTCGAGGTAACGGATGGTTTCCTCGTCGATCGGAAAGATGCCGCAGGTGCTGCCATATTCGGGCGCCATGTTGGCGATCGTCGCGCGATCGGCCAGCGGCAGATTGGCGAGGCCGTCGCCGAAGTATTCGACGAATTTCTCGACCACGCCCTTCTTGCGCAGCATCTCCGTGAGCGTAAGCACCAGATCGGTGGCGGTGGCGCCGGCCGGCAGGCTCCCCGTGAGCTTCACGCCGATGACCTGCGGGATCAGCATGGTGATGGGCTGGCCCAGCATGGCCGCCTCCGCTTCGATGCCGCCCACGCCCCAGCCCAGCACCCCCAGGCCATTGATCATGGTGGTGTGCGAATCGGTGCCGACCAGCGTGTCCGGATAGGCCTGCTGGGTCTTGCCCACGGCGCGATCGAACACCACCCGCCCCAGGTGCTCGAGGTTGACCTGGTGCACGATGCCGGTATTGGGCGGCACGACCTTGAAGTTGTCGAACGCGCTCTGGCCCCAGCGCAGGAACGAATAGCGCTCGCCGTTGCGCTCGAACTCGATCTTGTTGTTGTCCGCCAGGGCCTGCTTGGTGCCGTACTCATCCACCTGCACCGAGTGGTCGATGACCAGCTCCACCGGCGCGAGCGGATTGACGCTCTCGGCGTGGCCGCCCAGCTTGACGACGGCCTCGCGCATGGCCGCCAGGTCCACCACGCACGGCACGCCGGTGAAGTCCTGCAGGATCACCCGCGCCGGGGTGAAGGCGATTTCATACGCCGGGGTGACTTTCGGGTCCCAATTGAGCACGGCTTCGATATCTTTGCGCGTGACGTTGACGCCGTCCTCGAACCGCAGCAGATTCTCCAGCAGGATCTTCAGCGAGAACGGCAGGCGCGCGAGCTGCTGCGCGGGCAGGGCCGCAAGCGAAAAGATCTCGTAGGAGCGCTCGCCGACCTTGAGGGTGGTGCGCGTCTTGAAGCTGTCGGTCATGACATTCTCCGCCATCTGATGGGCGCCATTTTGCGTCCTGCCCGCTAGGGAGTAAAATGACATTAATTCTATGATTAATGCATTTTTTGCATGAAAATCGACACCCTCGGCGTGCAGGCTTTTGTCGCCATTGCCGAAAACGGCGCCTTCAACCGGGCGGCGGCGGCTTTGGGCATCACCCAGACCGCCTTGAGTCGACGTCTCAAGAACCTGGAGACCCACCTTGGGGTTCGGCTGATAGAGCGCACGACGCGCAGCGTCGCCCTGTCGAGCTCGGGTGAGGGATTCTTGCCGCAGGCGCGCCGACTGCTGTCCGAACTTGCCGCCTCCTTGCATGAAATCAGGGAGACCGGCAAGGCCATGCGCGGGGATGTGACGCTCGCTTGCGTGCCGACCATGGGCGTGCACTATCTGCCGGAAGTGCTGCGGGACTACGCCGCCCACTTCCCTAACAATCGCATACGGCTGCTCGATCACTCCTCCTCTGCGGTAGCCGAGGCGGTCTTGAGCCGCGAGGCCGAATTTGGCATCAACGTCGCGCAGCTGCGCCACGCGGACCTGGACAGCACACCGCTCCTGCAGGACAGCTTCGTGCTGGTGTGCCGGCGCGACCATCCCTTGGCGCAGAACCGGCGCGTCTCCTGGCAGCAGCTGCAAGGGCATCGGCTTATTTTTCCGGGCGCGAGCAGCAGCAATGAGCCGCTGCTCGAACAGGCCTTGGGTGTCGAACACCAGTCGCTGGCGATTTTCTACGAGGTGCAGCGCAGCTCCACCGCCGTCGGGCTGGTCGCCCAGGGCGTCGGCATCGCGGTGGTGCCGCGCCTGGCGATGCAGCATGGCGCCTATCCGAGCCTGCGAGTGATTGACCTGGTCGCCCCGACCGTGTCCAGAACGTTCAACCTGCTGACCCGCAAGGGCGCCGTCCTGTCGCCGGCGGCCCGCAATCTCTATGAGTTGCTGCTGGAGCGCCGCGCGCGCTTCAAGACCCGCGCGCCGCGACGGCGCTGATCGTTCCACCCCCCAGGCAGCGATCCGCATCATAGGCGACCGCGAACTGGCCCGGGGTCAAGGCACGCTGCGGGACATCGAAAATCACGCGGGCCGTGCCGTCGGGCAGCGGCTGGAGCATGGCAGGCTGGTCGGCATGGCGATGGCGCACGCGAACCGTGCAGCGCCGGGGCGCCGTGGGCGGCGCTGACCAGCCAGTGCAGCTTCTCGCACGTCAGCTCACGCGCACACAGCAGCGGATGGTCATGACCCTGGACGGCGATCAGCACGTTGCGGGCCACATCCTTGGCCGCGACATACCAGGGCGCCGCCTCGCTGTCCCGGCGGCCGCCCAGGCCGAGGCCGCCGCGCTGACCGATGGTATAGAAGGGCAGCCCGCAGTGCGTACCGAGCGGCTCCCCGGCGGGCGACTCAATCGGTCCGGGCGTCTCGTTCAGGTACTGGCGCAGAAAATCCCGGAACGGGCGCTCGCCGATGAAGCAGATGCCGGTGCTGTCGGGCTTGTCGAAGACCGGCAGACCCGCGGCGCGCGCGCGCTCGCGCACCTGCGCCTTGGTGTAGTCACCCACCGGCATGCAGGCCTGTTGCAGATCCGCGGGGTGCACGGCATGCAGGAAGTAGGTCTGATCCTTCGCCGCGTCCACGGCCTTCAGCAGCTGCACCTCGCCCGCCTCGCACGTGAGGCGGGCGTAATGTCCGGTGGCGAACTGGCTCGCCCCCAGGCGCCGCGCGTGCTTGAGGGCGACGCCGAATTTCACCTCGCGGTTGCACAGCACATCGGGGTTCGGGGTCCGACCGGCGCGGTGTTCGGCCAGGAAGTACTCGAACACCCGGCTGCGGTAGTCGGCCGCGAAGTTCGCCCGGTGCAGGGGAATGCCCAGCACCCGCGCCACGGCGCGCGCGTCCTGGAAGTCCTCGGCCTGGGTGCAATACCCATCCGCCTCGTCCCAGTTGCTCATGAAGAGGCCCTGCACCTCGACACCGCGCTCCACCAGCAACAGCGCGGCGACCGCCGAGTCCACGCCTCCCGACAGACCGACGAGGATCATGCCACCTCGATTGAGGGAATATCCCGGGCGCCCTCGATGTCCAGGTGGCCGATGCCCTCGAGCGGGCGGCGCTGGCCGGCCAGGTAATCATCGATACAGCGCAGCACCAGCGGGCTGCGCAGGCGCGCCTCGCGCTCCAGCAGCTGCCCACGGGTCAGCCAATGCGTGCGCAGGATGCCGTGATCGAGCGGCTGCAATGCATCATGGTCGGTGACGCTGCCGATGAAGGCGAAGCGCAGGGAAGCGCGTCCGGTGCCGGGATGGCGCCACTGGTAGGCCCCCAGGAACGACTCGCTGATGAAACGCCAGGCGGTTTCCTCGCGCGTTTCGCGGGCGACGGCTTGCAGCAGGGTCTCGCCCCGCTCGACGTGCCCGGCGGGCTGATTGAACACCAACCGCCGGGCGATGCGCTCCTCAACCAGCAGGAATCGGCCCTGCCTTTCGGCAAGCGCGGCGACGGTGATATCCGGTGGCAGTGGCATGAACGGACATTATAGCCATCCCGCCGCGACTCCTCAGGGCGCCGGCGTCAACTATGACGGGCGACCCGCAGGGCGCGCTCCGGGGCGCTCGCATTCCAGACCGTATCGAATTCGACCAAGTGCAGCCGCGCCACTGCCGGATTGTTGAAGTCGGCGATGCCGTCCCAGGTATCGGCGCGCAGGCGGTACACGATCGCCCGTTCATCCGCGATCAGATAGGCGCAGGAGCGCTGCTGCGGCATGTGGCTCGCCACGTAGCGGATGTCGATGTAGGTGGACAGCCGTCGTCCCATGGCGATGAAGCGGTTGGTGTCGGTCATGACCCGGGTGGGGTCCACCAGCAGCACGCGCACTTTGGCGAAACTGTGGGCCAGCACAAAACTCTTGATGATCTCCAGAAACGGCGTCTGGTCGTAGACCTCCGGCTCCAGATCCTGGGTATAGATGGACAGCATGCGATTGGCCGAAGCGGCGGCGGTGTCCACGGCGATGCGGGCCTCGGCGATGCTGGTGATCACTGACATCGGTTCGGCGCTGCGCTGCGGGGTGGCGAGGCTCACGACGCCTGAGGATTTTTCCGGGGTGAAGCGGGCATGCGCCAGCGATGCCAGCACTCCCGTATCCTCAGCATCCCCGGAGAATCCCACGTTGAGACCGCTCGTTTTATACGCCTGCGAGAAAGCAGGCTGAGCGATCTTAGAAAGGCTGCTGCGGGTGCATTGTGGAGCCGATCACGCTTTGACCCAGTTGCCCTCTGGGGGTGCACCGGATTCGTGGCGCAGGTCACTCAATAATGCGCAGCGGTTAGACCTTGCGCGCAAGCTCAGCGGCCAATCCAACATAATCCTGAGGCTTCAATTGCTGCAGCCGGGCCTTCTGCGCCGCACTTATGGGCAAGGTCTCGATAAAGGTTGCCAGAGCGGGCCCATCAATGGGGCGTCCGCGGCTGAAGTCCTTCAGCAGTTCGTAGCCGTGCGCGATGCCCTGTGCGCGCAGCACCGTCTGCACCGCCTCGCCCAGCACTTCCCACGCGCCCTCGATGTCGCTGCCGATGCGCGCCGGATCGGCATCGATCTTCCCCAGGCCCCGCAGTATCGAGCGCCACGCGACCAGACTGTGACCGAGCGCGACACCGACGTTGCGCAGCACGGTGGAGTCGGTGAGATCGCGCTGCCAACGCGACACCGGCAGTTTCTCGGCGAAGTGCCGCAGCAGCGCATTGGCGAGTCCGAGATTGCCCTCGCCATTTTCGAAATCAATCGGATTGATCTTGTGCGGCATGGTGGAGGAGCCGACCTCGCCGGCGACCGCTTTCTGGCGCAGGTAGCCGAGCGACACATAGCCCCACAGGTCGCGGCACAGGTCGATGTTGATGACATTGAAGGCGGCGAGCGCATCGCAGTATTCGCCGATCCAGTCATGCGGCTCGATCTGGGTGGTGAACGGATTGTTGATCAGCCCCAGCGATTCCACGAAGCGCTGCGCGACCTGCGGCCATGGCAGCTGCGGCAGGGCCGCCGCATGCGCATTGAAATTTCCCACCGCACCATTCCACTTGCCCAATATCGCAACGCCTGCGAGGCGCTGCTGAGCGCGCTTAAGGCGCGCCACCACATTGGCGAACTCCTTGCCCAGTGTGGTGGGACTGGCCGGCTGGCCATGGGTGCGCGCCAGCATCGGCAGATCGGCGTAACGATCTGCCAGCGCCGTGAGCATGCCGATGAGTTCCCCGGCCGCCGCGAGCATCACCCCACGCGCGGCGGCCAGCAGCCTCGCGTAGCTCAGATTGTTGATGTCCTCCGAGGTGCAGCCGAAATGAACGAGTTCGAGGTTGGCGTCCGTGGCACCGGCGCCCTGCAGCACCTCGCGCACGTAGTACTCGACCGCCTTCACATCGTGATTGGTGCGCGCTTCGATGCGCTTGACCAGCAGGGCGGCATCCGCCGGCGGCTGGTCAGCCAGGCCCTGTGCCGCGGCGCGCACGCGCGGTGACAATCCGGCGCCGGTCAGCATGGGCGCTGCCAGCGCCAGGTGCATCAGCCACAATGCCTCGATGCGGATACGCTCGTGGATCAGTCCGGACTCGGACAGCAGTGCACGCAGCGGTTCGGTGGCGCGCGCATAACGGCCATCCAAGGGCGACAGGGCGGTGAGGGCGAAGGTGTCGGTCGAAGACATACGCGCGCAATCCGGCAGGCGGCAATACGGGGTGTTAGGATTTGCAATGATACCGTGCCGGAGTGCATTTGATGACAGCTTCTTTCCGTACTGAACGCGACAGCATGGGCGAATTGCGGGTGCCTGCCGATGCGCTGTGGGGCGCGCAGACGCAGCGTGCCGTAGAGAATTTTCCCATCAGCGGCCGGCCGCTGCCGCGAGCCTTCATCCGCGCGCTGGGTGTGATCAAGCAGGCCGCGGCACTGGCGAACGCCAAGCTCGGATTGCTGGACGGGACCCTCGCGCAGGCGATCGCCGCGTGCGCGGCGGAAGTGGCCGAGGGGCGCCACGATGCCCACTTCCCGATCGATATTTTCCAGACCGGCTCGGGCACCAGCACCAACATGAATGCCAATGAGGTGATCGCGCACCTCGCTGCCGCGCGCCTGGGTCGTGCGGTGCACCCCAATGATGATGTCAACATGGGCCAGAGCAGCAACGATGTCATCCCGACCGCCATCCACGTGAGCGCGGCGCTCGCGACCCAGGCGCAGCTGCAACCGGCGCTGGCGCGGGTCTGCGCGGTGCTTCGCACCCGGGAACTTGAGCTTGCGACGGTCGTGAAGACCGGACGCACGCATCTGATGGACGCGATGCCGGTGACGCTCGCGCAGGAACTCTCCGGCTGGCGCACGCAGCTGGAAAACGGCCAGGCGCGCCTCAACAGCGTGGCGCCTCGGCTGCTCGCCCTGGCGCAGGGTGGCACTGCCGTGGGCACCGGCATCAACGCGCACCCGCAGTTCGGCAGCGTGTTCTGCGCGGAGCTGGCAGCGATCACGGGCATCGCTTTTGTGCCCAGCCGCAATTATTTCGAGTCGCTGTCCAGCCAGGATGCGGCGGTGGAGCTGTCGGGACAGCTGAAGGTCATCGCCGTGAGCGTCATGAAAATGGCGAATGATCTGCGCTGGATGAACAGCGGCCCGCTCGCCGGCCTTAGCGAGATTGCGCTACCGGCGCTGCAGCCGGGCAGCAGCATCATGCCCGGCAAGGTCAATCCGGTGATTCCGGAGGCTGCGGCCATGGTCGCCGCGGAAGTCATCGGTAACGATGCGGCCATCACCATCGGCGGCCAGTCCGGCAACTTCCAGTTGAACGTGATGCTGCCGCTGATTGCCTACAACCTCCTGGAAAGCATTCGCCTGCTGGCCAACGTGCTGCAGGCGCTCGCCGATCGGGCGCTCGCAGGCTTCACCGTCAATGAAGGCCGCTTGCAGGAGGCGCTCGCGCGCAACCCGATCCTCGTGACCGCGCTCAATTCGATCATCGGGTACGAGAAGGGCGCCGCCATCGCCAAGCAGGCCTATGCGCAAGGGCTGCCGATCCGCGATGTGGCGCAGCAGATGACCGATTTGCAGCCCGCGCAGCTCTCGACATTGCTCGACCCCCTGGAGCTGACCCGCGGTGGCATCAAGGGCGGCAGCGGTGGCGGTGGCTGAGGATCCCCAGTTCTGGCAGCGACGGATCGCCGAGCGCCTGCGCGGCAGCACCGCCCGGCACGAGCGCGCGGACTGGGTGCTGCCGGGACTTACGGCGGAGGCGAGCCGCGCCTTTGAGCGTTTCGTGCCGGAGAAGCTGGTGCCGGCCGCCGTGCTCATCCCCATCGTGCTGCGCGATCCGTCGCCCACGGTGCTGTTCACCCAGCGGGCGAGCGCGCTCAAGCATCACGCCGGGCAGATCAGCTTTCCGGGCGGGCGGCTGGAGAGCTCCGATGCCAGCCCGATCGCCGCGGCATTGCGTGAAGCCCGGGAGGAGGTGGGCCTGGATGCGGCATTCATCACCGTCATCGGCTTTCTGCCCGATCACATCATCGGCACCGGCTTTCGCGTGACGCCGGTGGTGGCGTTCGTGCGTCCGGGCTTCACGCTGGCGGCGGATGCGCGCGAGGTCGAGGAGACTTTCGAGGTGCCGCTCAATTACCTGTTTGATCCGGCCAACTTCCGCCCGCGCCTGCGTCAGTACGTGCCGGACCTGCCGGCCGTGCAGCTCACCGACATTCCCGTGGGCGAACGCAATATCTGGGGCGCGACGGCCGGCATGCTCATGAACCTGTATCGCCTCTGCAAGGAGTGACCATGTCACGAACCGGCACTACCGAATTGCCTGCCGTGGCCGAGCTTCTGGCGCTGATGGTGAAATTGCGTGACCCCGTGAGCGGCTGCCCATGGGATCGCGCGCAGACCTTCGCCAGCATCGCCCCCTATACGCTCGAGGAAGCCTACGAGGTGGTGGATGCCATCCAGGCGGGTGAGACACCCGCTAAATTGCGCGATGAGCTCGGGCGACCTGCTGTTTCAGGTAGTGTTCTATGCGCAGCTCGCCCAGGAGCGCGGCTGGTTCGACTTCGAGGCCATCGCGCGTGGCATCCATGACAAGCTGGTGCGGCGGCATCCGCATGTCTTCGCCGAGGCCAATGCCAACACCGCGCAGGAGGTGCTGGTGGCCTGGGAGGAGCAGAAGGCCCGCGAGCGCGCCGCCGCCGCCGGCGCCCCCGGCACGGCCGCCGTGCTGGCAGACGTACCGCGGGCGCTGCCGGCGCTGACCCGGGCGCAGAAGCTGGGCAAGCGTGCCGCACGGGTGGGCTTTGACTGGACCGACATGCGCGATGTGCGTGCCAAGATCAGTGAGGAACTCGCCGAGCTCGATGAGGCGGCGCTCGAGGCGCGCGATCACCCGCCGTCTGCTGGGCCGCCGCCACACCTGGTGGAGGAGATGGGGGATCTGTTGTTTGCGATCGCCAATTGGGGGCGGCATGTCGGCGCCGATGCCGAAGGGGCGCTGCGCGCCGCCAATGCGAAGTTCGAACGGCGCTTCGCGAGCATGGAATCCCTCGCCCGCGAGCGTGCCATCGTGTTGACGGATCTGACCCTGGAGCAGTGGGAGGCGCTGTGGCAGGAAGCCAAGGCCGCTGAGCGCGGCTGAGGGGCGCCCAAACATGGCCGGCAAAGCGTTTCGTGCTAGGCTTTGCACCGGTTTTTTGTGTCCCGGGGCAGTGCCCGGGTGTATCGGAACCCCTTTATGCGCTCTCCCGTTATGACCTCCTGGCACCCCGCAAGCTGGCACACCAAGGCTGCCCAACAGCAGCCCCGTTACGATGATCCCGCCGCCCTCGAAAAGGTCGTGGCGCAGCTGTCGCGCCTGCCGCCGATCGTGGTGTCCTGGGAAGTGGACGCCGCGCGCGAGCGCCTGGCGGCCGCGCAGCGCGGCGATGCCTTCCTGCTCCAGGGCGGTGACTGCGCCGAGACTTTTGAGGACTGCGAGTCGGATCAGATCGCCCGCAAGCTCAAAATCATGCTGCAGATGAGTCTCGTGCTGCTGCACGGCTTGAAGAAACCGGTGATCCAGGTCGGGCGCATGGCCGGGCAGTATGCGAAGCCGCGCTCCGCAGACATGGAGACCAGAAATGGCGTGACGCTGCCGAGCTACCGCGGGGACCTGGTCAATCGTCCCGAATTCACCCCCGAGGCGCGTGCGCCGGACCCGCAGCTGCTGCTGCGCGGCTATGAGCGCGCCGCGCTCACCTTGAATTTTGTGCGCGCGCTGATCGATGGCGGCTTTGCCGATCTGCACCATCCCGAATACTGGGATCTGGGCTTTCTTAACCACAGCCCGCTGAAGGATGCCTACCAGCGCATCGCCAACTCCATTGCCGACTCGCTCGACTTCTTCGAAGGCATCAGCGGTCGGCCCATCCACGAGGCGGCGCAGACCAACTTCTATTGCAGCCACGAGGGCCTGCACCTGCTGTATGAGCAGGCGCAGACGCGCTTCATTCCGCGCCAGCAGCGCTGGTACAACCTCTCCACTCACTATCCGTGGATCGGCATGCGCACGGCGCAGCTGGATGGCGCGCACGTTGAGTACTTCCGCGGCATCTCCAACCCCGTGGCGGTCAAGGTGAGCAGCGGCATGGATGACGCCTGGGCGCAGGGCCTGGTGACGACCTTGAATCCGCAGAACCAGCCGGGCCGCCTCACCTTCATCCATCGCTTCGGCGCCAAGGACATCGAAAAATCGCTGCCGCGCCTGATCAAGGCGGTGCGCGAGACCGGCCAAAGCGTGCTGTGGGTGTGCGATCCCATGCACGGCAACACCGAGACCAGCACCGGGGGCCTCAAGACCCGCCGCTTCGAGAACATCCTCAAGGAAATCGATCTGGCGTTTCGCATTCACGGGGAGCTTGGGTCATACCTGGGCGGGGTGCATATCGAGTTGACCGGTGAGGATGTGACCGAATGCACCGGTGGCGCGCGCGGGCTCACGGATGCGGACCTGCAGCGCGCGTACCGATCGACGGTGGATCCGCGCTTGAACCAGGAGCAGGCCCTGGAGCTGGCCTTGCTGATCGCGGAGCGCAGCCACAACATTCGTCAACGCTGAGCTGCCGATGCGTTACGAACACATTGTGGTGCCGACCGGGACGAAAATCCGGGTCAACCCCGACGGCTCGATCACGGTGGCGGATGACCCCATCATTCCGTTCATCGAGGGCGATGGCATCGGGATAGATGTCACCCCGGCGATGGTCAAGGTGGTGGAGGCGGCGGTCGCCAAGGCCTACGGCGGCAAGCGCGTGATCCGTTGGATGGAAGTCTATGCCGGCGCCAAGGCCAACCAGCGCTATGGCAGCTGGCTACCGGATGAGACCCTGCAGGTGCTGCGCGACTTCGTGGTGTCCATCAAGGGGCCGCTGGAAACGCCGGTGGGGGATGGGATCCGCTCGCTCAATGTCGCCATACGCCAGGACCTGGATCTGTACGCTTGCGTGCGTCCCATCCGCTACTTTCCCGGTGTGGTGAGTCCCATGGCCGACGCGAGCCTCACCGACATGGTGATCTTTCGCGAGAACACCGAGGACATCTACGCCGGCATCGAATGGGCGGCGGGTACCCCGGAGGTCCATCAGCTCATCGACTACCTGCAACGCCAGTTGAATGTGCGGGAAATCCGCTTCCCGGCCAGCTCCGGCATCGGCATCAAGCCGGTCTCCAAGGAAGGCAGTCAGCGCCTGGTGCGCAAGGCCATCCAGTACGCCATCGATGATGACCGGGTCTCGGTCACGCTGGTTCACAAGGGCAATATCATGAAGTACACCGAGGGTGCCTTCCGCAACTGGGGCTACCAGCTGGCCCGCGAGGAGTTCGGCGCGACTCAGATCGGCGCAGGTCCTTGGCTGACATTCCGCAATCCGCGCAGCGGATCGCAAATCGTGGTCAAGGATGTGATCGCCGATAACTTCCTGCAGCAGGCGCTGATGCGGCCCGAGGAATACGATGTGATCGCCACGCTCAATTTGAACGGCGACTATATCTCCGATGCGCTGGCGGCCCAGGTTGGCGGCATTGGCATTGCGCCGGGAGGCAATATCGGTGACGGACCGGCGGTGTTTGAAGCCACCCATGGCACGGCGCCGGGGTTTGCCGGCAAGGACCGGGTGAATCCCGGCTCCCTGATCCTCTCGGCCGAGATGATGCTGCGGTACATGAAGTGGACCGAAGCGGCGGATCTGATCGACAAGGGCGTCGCTCGCACCATCGCGAACAAGGAACTCACCTATGACCTGGCGCGGCTGCGCGAGGCCATTAAGGCGACCAAACGCGAGATTGCCGCACGTCGCAATGTCGAGGAGGACCTGCAGCGGCTGGTGCCCGGCGCGAAGCTCATGAGCTGCTCAGGTTTTGCCCAGGCCATCATCCGGCACATGGATGACTAGCCTCTACGACCGCGACTGCACGGCTTGCCCGCGGCTCGCGAAATTCCTGCGCGACTCGAAACTGCGCTTTCCGGACCATGTGTGCCGCCCGGTCCCCGCATTCGGCGATCCGCAGCCGTGGCTTTTGATCGCGGGCCTCGCGCCGGGGCTGCATGGCGCCAACCGCACCGGCCGGCCCTTTACCGGTGACTATGCGGGCCTCTTGTTGTACGAAACCTTGTTTGGCCTGGGTCTTTCGAATCAGCCCAATGGCGCAGATCCCGACGATGGCCTGAAGCTCATCGGGGTGCGCATCACCAATGCGGTGAAGTGCGTGCCGCCGGAGAACAAGCCAGACGGTGCGGAGATCCGGCGCTGCAATGCGTATATCGCCGCCGAGATCGCCGCGCTTCCCAGCGTCAAGGTGATCCTGGCGCTGGGCCGGATCGCCCACGATGCGGTGCTGATGGCCTTGGGCCAGAAGCCCAGCACCTGCAAATTCGGCCATGCCGCTGAACATGTGATCAACGGCAGGCATTTTATCGACTCCTATCACTGCAGCCGCTATAACACCCAGACGCGCCGCCTGACGCCGGAGATGTTCCGGGCCGTCGTGAGTCGCGCGGTGGAGCTCGGCCACGTTTGATTCCAAGGACTTCGTTGCTTCGCTGCCCAGGCGTCCGGGCGTCTACCGCATGTACGGCGCCGATCATGTGCTGCTGTACGTGGGCAAGGCGCGCAATCTGCGCGACCGGGTGGGAACCTATTTCAACCCGAGCAATGTAGCGCCGAAGGTGCATGCGATGGTGCAGCAGATCGCGGACATCGAAGTCACGGTGACGCAGTCGGAGGTGGAAGCGCTGCTGCTCGAGTACAACCTCATCAAGGAGCACCGGCCGCGCTTCAATGTCACGCTGCGCGATGACAAGAGTTTCCCTTATATCCACCTGCGCACCGATCATGAGTTTCCGAAGCTGAACTTCTACCGCGGCACCCGCGCGCAGCCCGGGCGCTACTTCGGGCCGTTTCCCAATGCCGGCTCGGTGCGCGAGACGCTGCAGGGATTGCAGAAACTGTTTCGCATCCGCAATTGCCGCGATTCATTCTTCGCCAATCGCAGCCGGCCCTGTCTGCAGCACCAGATCGGCCGCTGTTCGGCGCCGTGCGTGGGACTCATCGATCCGCAGACCTACGGCCAGGATGTCGATGCGGCGGTGAAGGTGCTCGAAGGTCGCAGCCAGGAGGTGAACGCGCTCTTGCACGCGCGGATGGAGGAGGCCGCCGCCAGTTTGCGCTTTGAGCGCGCGGCGCTGATCCGCGATCAGCTGGCGGCGCTGGCCACCGTCCAATCGCAGCAGAACGTCACCTCGGAAGGGGCGGCCGATGCCGATGCCTTCGCGATTGTCGGCGAGCCCGGGGAGTACGCCGTCAGCGTGATGCTCATCCGCGGCGGGCGAAATCTGGGTTCGACCAGCTATTTTCCCCGTGCGGCACTGGCCGATCCGGATGAGGCCCTGAGGTCCTTCATCCTGCAGTACTACACCGCTCAGGAACCCCCGAGCGAGGTGCTGCTGGGCCTGGCGCTCCCCGACAGCGAGGCCATCGGCGAGGTGCTGCGGGCGCGCGCGCCGCACGCGGTGAATGTGCGCAGGCCGGTGCGGGGAATCGCCGCGCGCTGGGTGGAGCTGACTCAGGAGAACGCCGCTCAGGCATTGCGCATGCGCCTGGCCCAACGGCGCAACGCCGCCGAAATGCTGGTCGCCCTGGCCGATGCACTGGACCTCGCCCAGGTGCCGCAGCGCATCGAGTGCTTCGACATCAGCCACACCTCAGGCGAGGGCACGGTCGCCTCGTGCGTGGTGTTCGGGCCGGAGGGGGCGCTGAAAAAGGAATACCGCCGCTTCAATATTGCGGGCATTACCCCGGGGGATGACTACGCCGCGCTGAATCAGGCCCTGCGAAGGCGTTATACGCGCGTACGGGACGGGGAGCAGCAGGCCCCGGATTTATTGCTGATCGACGGTGGAGCCGGCCAGGTTGCAGCGGTTCACAGCGCATTGGCGGAACTGGGAATCACCGATCTGGCCCTGGTCGGGGTGGCCAAAGGACCCGACCGCCGCCCCGGCCAGGAGCGGCTGTTTGTGCAGGGGGAGGCGTTGCCGAGAACCCTGCCGCCGGAGTCCCCGGCGCTGCGGCTGATCCAGCGGATTCGGGACGAGGCGCACCGCTTCGCCATCACCGGGCACCGCAAACGCCGGGCGCGACGCTTCAATGAGTCCATTCTGGAGACGATTCCCGGCCTAGGTCCGGCGCGGCGACGGGCGCTGCTGCGACACTTTGGGGGACTCCAGGGGGTGCTGCGGGCTGCGGCCGCCGATTTCGAGCAGGTTGCAGGTATCGGCACATCCCTGGCCCGCAGCATTTATGATCACCTGCATCCGGGTGCGTAGGTGCCGCGAGGTGGCGCATACGTAGTTTAAATGCAACAGATGGAAGGTTCCGTGTCAGAGCCCTCGGGCCTAAACGCAGAAGACACGGCCGTCCCGCAGACGCCGTGGACGGTGCCCAATATCCTGACGTGGATCCGGATTGCGGCCATTCCATTGGTGATTCTGGCCTTCTACGCGCCGTATCACTGGGCAAATGTGGCCGCCTGTGTGGTGTTCGCCGCCGCCGGCATCACCGACACCCTGGATGGCTATCTGGCGCGCAAGCTGGGGCAGATCACGCGGCTGGGGGCCTTTTTGGATCCGGTGGCCGACAAACTGATCGTAGCCACCGCCTTAGTGCTCCTGGTGTCGCGCGATATGCGGCCGTTGATCGTCCTGGTGGCCGTCGTCATCATCGGCCGCGAGATCGCAATTTCGGCACTGCGTGAATGGATGGCCGAGCTCGGTCAACGGCGCAAAGTCGCCGTTTCGCTGCTGGGTAAATACAAGACGATTTTTCAGGTCGTCGGGCTGTCCATGATGTTTTATCGCGTGCCGCTGTGGGGGCTCGACATCTACAAGATCGGCGTCGGGTTGACGCTCCTGGCGGCTGTCCTGACCCTGGTTTCCATGGTCTCTTACCTGCGAGCCGCGTGGCCGGATTTGCGCAGTTAAGTGCCTCATTCGCCTTGACATCGCGGCCCTACCCCCTACAATTCCGCCTCCGAACTTGAGAGGCGGGAATAGCTCAGTTGGTAGAGCGCAACCTTGCCAAGGTTGAGGTCGCGAGTTCGAGCCTCGTTTCCCGCTCCAACTTCTCAAGGTCCGCAGACAGTTAACAGAGATGCCCAGCGCCGCCGGCGCCGCACTCGATCGTCACTGGCTAGGTGGCAGAGTGGTCATGCAGCGGCCTGCAAAGCCGTCTACGCCGGTTCGATTCCGACCCTAGCCTCCAGAATAGAAGTACTTCCTCCGGAATAGGAGACCGAGCGCCTCGCCAGTTACAAGAAACAGGAGCGGCAATTCGCCACGCTACGCGAAGGGATTGACTATCTTGACCCCAGTCGGCTGATAGTGATCCGTGTTACGGGTAACCACAGTCAGATCGTGGATCAGTGCCGTCGCTGCGATCTGCTTGTCGAGCGGGTTCTCGGGATGAGGGGCACGCAGTCTTCCCCAGATCTGGGCCGTCTCTTGATCGAAGGGCAGGATCGCATCCGCGTAATCAACGGTGAGCCGATCAAGCCAGCGCTCCAGACGTGCAGCCTGCGCCGAATCACCGCGGTGCCGGATGTTTTCGACACCCTGGCGCAGTTCGCCGATGGTAATTGCAGACAGAAATAGCGCAATGTTGTTTCGACTGGCACCGCGAAAGAACTCGCGCACGCCCGCATTGCCGTTGTCGCCTTTGCGCGCTTCGCTAATCACATCGGTATCCACCAGAAACACGATCAGCCTCGGAGATCGACTTGCTCTCTGGCAAAATCCTTGTCGCGGCCAACATTTGGCATGGAAGCCAGTACATCAGCCAGGGCACGTCGCCGGGGTCTTTGAAGGGCAGACTGAAGAATTTCCCGATGTTCCTGCTCAGCGCTGCGGTTGTGCTTCGCAGCGCGCTGCTTCAGTGCTTTAACCAACTCTTCCGTCACCTTGCGAACCATCAGCTGTGCCATCCATCTACTCCAAACTTCACACTTGCTAGCAATGCTAGCGCCTGTCGAAGGCGAATGCAAGCAATGCTAGCAGTTGCAGCTGACCTTCTTGAGCTGTGTTATTTTCGCCGGAAGTCGACACTGAGGACCGGCCGCTTGAGGGCAAGGCTCAGCCCACCGATACCGGCACCTGAGATGAGAACCGGGGCTCGTGTCATGAGTTCGTGTTGCGCGGACTTTTGCGTAGTTGTTGTTCGCGGACCGCCGGGCGACCGGCGCCAAGGCGCGTATTGTGCTTGAAATGGCGTTAACCGTGGCAATGGATCGGTCTCGTCTTGCGCATCGTGCCTCCGCTGTGGTGCTGGACGACTAGGCCTGTTCACCGCAAAATGCCCGGATATAGGGACTCAATGCTGTTGCGCAGTCAACGAGCGCCACGACAGCGGATGCGGATCTTACGGGGGGGCGGGCTCCGGCTCATTCGACCGACGTACGCTCCTTGTGGCCGTTAAGGCTCGGGTCGGAATCGAATGGCCCCTCAAAATATTCATTCTTATATTTTTGTCGTCCAGCTGATCGCAGGGGCCAGGCATTGATCGTGCGAAGGAAAAATGCGGTCAGAAGCGGTACCCGCACCAGAACATGGCTGGCTAATGGTTGGGGATTCGATCGCACTGCAGAGCTGCCTTGGCAATATTGAGCTCCAACCCGCGGCCTGCGCCGGGGGTGAGCTGAACCTTCTTGTCCGTCACAGCAGGACTTCCTTCTCTGGCGTCGCGTGGCCCCGCACTCGAGTATTTGCAGCCCGCCATGCCGATCGTGGCAAGTGATTGAAAAATCCGGCGAGATCTATCCCGTGCCTCAGCCGTTCTGCGCTGGCGTGCGAGGCAGGTCTCTGCGAAATCCCGGTGCAATTGTCTAAATAAAATCAATAACTTAGATGGATATGCGATCCCGACCCTAGCGTCTAATTGGCCCGCGCAACTCCTTAAAGTACTCGCTTTTCAACCTCAGCATTCCGACCGGGTCGGGACCCTTGGCCTGTTCAATTATCGCTGCGAATCCAGAAGGGCTAAATTACGGTGCATCACAGGCTTCGGAGCCAAGTCGATGTCCGGGGAATTGGATTTTCAGCTGGGCGCCGATGCCGATGCGATACGGGAGACCACCGCACGCTTTGCCAGGGATCGTATTGCGCCAATCGCCGCGCAAATTGATTCGACCAACGTGTTCCCCAGAAGCCTCTGGCCCGAAATGGGCGCGCTCGGGCTGCACGGCATTACCGTCAAGGAAGAGTTCGGCGGGCTGGGTCTGGGCTATCTCGAGCATGTTGTCGTCATGGAGGAGATCTCACGTGCCTCGGCGGCGATCGGCCTGTCCTACGGCGCTCATTCAAATCTGTGTGTGAACCAGATCAGCCGCTGGGGCAGTGATTCGCAGCGCGTGAAATATCTTCCTAAGCTGATCTCGGGTGAGCATGTGGGCTCGCTGGCCATGTCCGAGACCCAGGCGGGTTCGGATGTCCTGTCGATGCAGCTGAAGGCGGTGAAGATCGGTGATCGCTACGTCCTAAACGGTACAAAATTTTGGATCACGAACGCCCCGGAGGCGGACGTCCTGGTGGTCTATGCCAAGACAGGCGAAGCGCAGGTAACGACATTCCTGGTCGAGAAGACGTTCAAGGGATTCTCGGTCTCGCAGAAACTGGAAAAAATGGGCATGCGCGGCTCTGATACGGCCGAGCTCGTGTTCCAGGACTGCGAAGTCCCCGCAGAAAACGTCATGGGTCCGGTCGGTGGCGGCGCGGCGGTGCTGATGTCGGGGCTCGACTATGAACGCACGGTTCTGTCCGCGGGGCCGATCGGCATCATGCAGGCCTGTCTTGACGTTGTCCTGCCCTATGTCCGGGAGCGCAAGCAGTTCGGCAGGCCGATCGGCTCATTTCAGCTCATGCAGGCCAAGATCGCCGATATGTATGTGGCACTGAATTCGGCACGTGCGTATGTGTACGCGGTGGCGCGATCGTGTGATGCGGGCAAGACGACACGCTTTGATGCGGCTGGCGCCATTCTTCTGGCCAGTGAGAACGCGGTGTGGATGTCATTGGAGGCGATTCAGGCGCTGGGCGGCGCCGGGTATACGAAAGACTGGCCCGTGGAGCGGTTTCTGCGCGATGCCAAGCTTTACGATATTGGGGCGGGTACCAATGAAATTCGACGTTTCCTGATCGGACGCGAGCTCATTGGCCTATGAATGGGACGAACGCGCAGCACAATCGCGCCCTGGCCGAGGCGCTGCGCGCGCAAATCGCCGCGGCGTCGTTGGGCGGCCCGACCCAGTCGCGTGAGCGGCACGTCAGCCGTGGCAGGTTGCTGGCGCGCGATCGGGTGCGGGGACTGCTTGATCCGGGCTCGCCGTTCCTGGAGATCGGCGCCCTGGCGGCGCATGGCATGTACTCGAACGAGGCGCCCGGCGCCGGAGTCGTGGCCGGGGTGGGACGGGTCAGCGGCCGCCTGGTCCTCATTGTCGCCAATGACCCGACCGTCAAAGGGGGTGCCTACTTTCCGATGACGGTGAAGAAGCATCTGCGCGCCCAGGAGATCGCGCTGGAGAATCGGCTGCCGTGCCTCTATCTGGTCGACAGTGGCGGCGCCAACCTGCCGTACCAGGCCGAGGTGTTCCCGGACCGGGATCACTTCGGCCGGATCTTCTACAACCAGGCGCAGATGTCGGCGCTCGGCATTGCGCAGATCGCCTGCGTGATGGGTTCATGCACGGCGGGCGGTGCCTATGTGCCCGCCATGTCCGATGAAACGGTCATCGTGCGCCACCAGGGCACGATCTTTCTCGCAGGGCCGCCGCTGGTGAAAGCCGCGACCGGTGAGGTCATCGCGGCCGAAGCCCTGGGCGGCGCGGAAACGCACGCCCGCAAGTCCGGTCTCGTGGATCACATCGCCGAGAACGACGAAGATGCCCTGGGCATCGTGCGCGATATCGTAGCGACCCTTAACACCGTCTCGCGAATCGATATCGATATCCAGCCGCCGCGTCCGCCGAGAGGGGACCCGGAGGAACTCTACGGGATCATCCCCCGGGACGTGCGCACGCCCTACGATGTCCGCGAGGTCATCGAGCGCATTGTGGACGCCTCGGAACTTCAGGAGTTCAAATCGCTGTACGGGCCGACGCTGGTGTGCGGCTTCGCGCGCATCTGGGGCATGCCGGTCGCCATCCTGGCCAATAACGGGGTGCTGTTCTCTGAGAGTGCCCTGAAGGGTGCGCACTTCATCCAGCTCGCCTGCCAGCGGCGCATTCCACTGCTGTTCCTGCAGAACGTCTCCGGATTCATGGTCGGCGGCAAATACGAAGCGGAAGGCATCGCGAAGCACGGGGCCAAGCTCGTCAATGCGGTGGCGACGGCGACGGTGCCCAAGGTCACCGTGTTGATCGGCGGCTCCTTCGGCGCGGGGAACTATGGCATGTGTGGTCGGGCGTACCAGCCGAGATTCCTGTTCACGTGGCCGAACGCCCGCATCTCTGTCATGGGCGGCGAGCAGGCGGCCGCGGTGCTGGCGACGGTGCACCGCGACGTTGACAGCTGGACACCGGAGCAGCTCGATGCCTTCAAGGCGCCGATCCGCCAGCGTTATGAGGACGAAGGCAACCCGTATTTCGCCACGGCGCGTCTGTGGGACGACGGCATCATTGACCCGGTGCAGACACGCGATGTGCTGGGTCTCGCCTTCGCCGCGACCCTGAACGCACCAATTCCGCCGCGTCCGCACTTTGGGCTATTCCGGATGTAAGGCGATGATGAACAGCCTGCTCATTGCCAACCGCGGCGAAATCGCCCGACGCATCATTCGCACGGCACGCCGTCTCGGCGTGCGCACGATTGCGGTCTATTCCGACGTGGATGCCGCCATGCCGTTTGTCCGAGAAGCCGACGTGGCCTATCGAATCGGGGGAGCTGCGGCGCGCGACAGCTACATGAACCAGGAAAAGTTGCTGGCCGCCGCGCGGCAGAGCGGGGCGGCGGCGGTTCATCCCGGCTACGGTTTCCTCTCGGAGAATGCGGACTTTGCCGAAGCCGTAGTGGCGGCCGGGCTGATTTGGGTGGGTGCACCCCCCGCCGCGATTCGGGCCATGGGGCGCAAGGATTCAGCCAAGGCATTGATGATCGATGCGGGTGTTGCCGTGACGCCCGGGTATCTGGGCGCTGACCAGTCGGGGCAGTGCCTGAGACAGCAGGCGGACCGGATCGGCTATCCGGTGCTGATCAAGGCTGTGGCCGGCGGGGGTGGCCGCGGCATCCGCAAGGTCGTGGCCGGAACCGAGTTCCAGGACGCACTGGATTCGTGTCGCCGCGAAGCCCTTGCGGCCTTCTTGGACGAGCGTGTCCTGCTCGAGAAGTACGTCGAGCGTCCGCGGCACATCGAGGTGCAGGTGTTCGCAGATACGCACGGGGCGGTGGTGCACCTGTTTGAGCGGGATTGCTCGCTGCAACGTCGCCACCAGAAGGTGATCGAGGAGGCGCCCGCACCCGGCATGTCATCGGCGGTACGTTCGGCCATCTGCGATGCGGCGGTGAAGGCTGCGCGGGCCGTCGGGTATGTCGGCGCCGGGACTGTCGAGTTCATCGCCGATACCAGCGCCGGGCTGCGCGCCGATCGCATCTGGTTCATGGAGATGAACACGCGGCTGCAGGTCGAGCATCCCGTGACGGAGGCCATTACCGGCCAGGACCTGGTGGAATGGCAGTTGCGGGTGGCATCCGGGGAGCCATTGCCGCGGCGGCAGGAGCAACTGGCCATCGCAGGGTGCGCCATGGAGGCACGGCTGTACGCGGAAAACCCGGCCTGCGGGTTCCTGCCGTCGGTTGGCCGTCTGGAGCACCTGCGACTGCCCGGCGCGATTCGCGTCGACAGCGGTGTGGAGCAGGGTGATTCGGTCTCGCCGCACTATGATGCGATGATGGCCAAGTTGATCGCGCACGGACCCAACCGGGAGTCGGCGAGAGCCCAGCTGGCTCAAGCCTGCGCCAGTGTGGAAGTGTGGCCCGTGAGGACCAACGCCGGTTTTCTGGCCAGGACGCTGGCCAACGCCGACTTTGCCGCGGGCGATATCGACACCGGATTCATCGAGCGGCATGCCGCGGTTTTGTTGCCGGATAGCGGACCTGACGAGGAGGTGCTGCAGGCGGCGGCTCACGCCTTGTTGCCGTCCACAACGGCGCCCGATGCCCTCGGCCCATGGGAGTCGCTGACGGGATTCCGGATCGCCGCGGCGCCGGAACGTCGGGTACGGGTCGATGTGGCGGGCGTTACCTACTCGGTCGAGCTGAGCGAATCTCCTGCTGCCGCCTCACTCTGCAGCGTGAATGGCGAGCAGATTGTGTTCAGGGACGGCGAAGCATGGCCTATCAGCGCGGTCAAAACGAAGCGGCATGATGGACGGCAGGCCGCTGATGGCCTCATCGTCTCGCCGATGCCGGGCCGAATTGTCGCGCTGGACGTTGCCGCCGGGGCGACCGTGAAGTGGGGACAACGTCTGCTGGTTCTGGAAGCCATGAAACTGGAACATACTCTGCTGGCGCCGTTCGACGGCACGGTGGCCGAGTTGTCCGCCCACAGCGATCAACAGGTGGTCGAAGGCGCGGTACTGCTGCGCATTGCAGCGACCCCCAAGGAGTAGAGCGTGGCGGGGCGTTTTTTCGATCAGTGGCAGCTGGGCGACCGGATTCGCCACGAAATCCATCGCACCGTCACGGAAGCGGACAATCTTATTTTCTCGACCCTGACTCATAATCCGCAGCCGTTGCATCTCGACGCGGAGTTTGCGGCAAAGTCAGAGTTCGGCCGCATACTGGTCAACGGCACCTTTACCTTCTCCCTCATGGTCGGCCTGACGGTTTACGACACAACCCTGGGCACACTGATCGCAAACCTGGGCTACGACAAAGTGCGCATGCCGAGCCCGGTGTTTATCGGCGATACCATGCGGGCTGAGACAGAAGTCGCAGACCTTCGGGCAGTCGAAGTCCCGCCCCCATGCCGGCATCGCGACTTTCCAGCACAAACTGCTGAACCAGCGCGATCAGATCGTGTGCGAGTGCCTGCGGATGGCGCTGCTGCACAAGGCGCCCGCATGAGATTGCGGTCACTGCTGTTCGTGCCCGGGGACCGGCCCGAGCGCATGGAAAAGGCGCTGGGTGCGGGAGCCGACGCGCTGATTCTGGATCTTGAGGATTCGGTTGCGACTGCCAACAAACCACAGGCGCGAATCATGGTGGCCCAGTTCCTGCGCCACAGCGCTGGGCGGTTGTCGCGCCTGGTCAGGATCAATCCGCTCACCAGCGGACTCGCCGAGGCGGATCTTGAGGGCGTGATGGCCTTTGGACCCGATGCACTGGTGTTACCGAAATCCGCAGGGGCAACTTCGGTGCGGGATCTCGACCGGCGCCTGACGGCACTTGGCAAGGGTCTGCCGCCGATCCTGCCGATTGCTACTGAAACCCCGCAGGCTCTGTTTGGACTGGGCTCCTACAGTGAGGTCGCCGAGCGCCTCCTCGGTCTTACCTGGGGAGTGGAGGACCTGGCGGCAGCCGTCGGCTCGGTCAACCCCAGGGAATCCGATGAGATCTTATCCGAGCCCTATCGACTGGTACGGTCACTGGCGCTATTTGGCGCCGCCGCGGCCAACGTTGGCCCGATCGAAACGGTGTTCCCGGCGTTCAGGAATCTGACGGGACTGGGCGAGTTTGCGCGCCGTGGGATGCAAGATGGATTCGTCGGGATGATGGCCATACACCCCACTCAGGTCCCGGTCATTAATGAGGCGTTTACGCCGTCTGCACAAGCACTTGAGCACGCTCGGGCGGTTGTAGACCTCTTTGCAGCCAACCCCGGCGCGGGCGCCCTGTCACTGAATGGATCGATGGTCGATGCCCCGCACCTGAAGCAGGCATTGAGGCTTCTGCGACAAGCAAATGCTTGAGACCTGCGTTTCAGCGACATAATATTAACTAAATCAATTAGATATACTATCTAATTCGCGTTATTTCCCATTATACGGCACTGCCGGAATATGCAAATTGCCGTGATGAGCTCCCGATGTTTCGGCCATCCTGAAGGTCATCTTTTCCCGTAGCCAGTGACCATCGACAAAATGTACGGCTCCACGGCCGCTTCGTCCTTTTCGGTCTGCGGGGGCTCAAAAAGGCGCTACCAGATGTCTACCGAGTAGGTTGAGTTCTCTCATACCTGAAGCCAACGTCTATGCAGTTAGGCAGGGGTGCTAGCAGTTCGTAGCCGCCTTGATTGACCTGGTCTGTTTTCGCCCGAAGTCGCCACGCGTAACTGGTCGCTTGAGGCGCATGACCGGGCATCGGATCGGGTGGCGAAATAGACCGAACGCCTATTGAGTTTGAACAACGAGCGATGTGAGCGCGCACCAAATAACCTGTAGTTCGTGTGAAAAACAACTATACGGCAAGAACGTATGCTGGCAAGTTACATAGATGAGCTACGGCGAATGCATATCTCTATCTTGCGGTAACTTGTTGTCCAGAACATTTCGAACCTTCTTTGGAAACACATCAGGAACATACGTGCGACCGTGAACCGGTGCCCCTGCCTTTGCGGGGTTCGCAATGATCAGGTTGATGCGGCCGGCGCGAGGTCTGTCCCTCAATGAGGCGGAGCCGGTGAGGTGACCTCGGCGAGTGGCGCGGCAACTGACTCGAGTTCGGCCGCTAATAGTTCGTCAATTACTCGGCGCATTTGCGTGGGCCCGAGATCCGCCGACGTAAGGCGCTCCTTACGGTCGGGATCGAAGTCGATAATTCGTTGCTGTCCCTCAATCATGGCGCGGTCCTCGGCGAAGGCTTTCTGAGCGACGCCCAGCATGACGTCGGCTAGCGCGTCGCTGCCTTCCCCGCAGCGCGGTCCCCAGGCATAAAAGTAACGAGTACTCTTCTCCGTCATCGGCGTGACGGCCTGCGACGTGAGATTCTCACGCACAGCCTGCGCTTCCCGCGGATTCGGCTCTTTGCGGCCGAGCCTATCGGCTGTGCCCTTTGGGTATGAGATGCTGCGCATGACCAGTATGCCAGGCGCTAAATAGTCGTACGCCTGCCAGGTGTCCGCATTCTCGCGCATTGATCGAAGTGGCGACTCAGAGCCCGGGCGGACTGCGTCTGTGAGCCATCTTTGGACCCGAATTCCACGGGGGATTCTACTGACCGTGGGACGTGTGCGGGCGAACTCCTCACTTGCACCAAAGGAGTTTTGATGAACGTAGGATAGGTGCGTGAAGTCGGTCAAGTTGTCGTTGATCAGTAGGTAATTGGCGGCATAGTCCATGTGCCCGGATCGCATGGTCCAATTGGGATCATCGGGACCAACTGCGGTCGGTATCAAGGTCGGATCTGCGTGCGCGGCGGCGCCCATCCAGATCCAAATCCAACCATGCTTTTCGACTACCGGGAACGCTCGGACCCGAGTCTTCGGTGCGATGAATGCCTGTCCCGGGATTTCTATGCACGTGCCACGTGGGTCGTACTTCAGGCCGTGATACATGCATCTGAGGTCATCACCCTCGAGGCGGCCCGCAGACAGCGGGGCGAAACGGTGGCAGCAACGATCCTCCAACGCTACCGCTTCGCCAGCCTGCGTGCGGTAGAAAACGATCGGCTCGTTGATGATTGTGCGCGCCATTATAGTGCGCTCGCCCAACTCATGGGTCCAGGCTGCGACGTACCAGCATTTGCGAATGAACATGGCGGATTACCTCGCGTTCCTGCGCCTCTACGATCGCGTAGATCGCATGTTAAGGCGCGATGCGGAATGGGACCTTCATTTAATGATATTAAATGGTTCCCGCCCCCATGGGAAGTGGGCTGGAAACTGCTCTCATCGTGAGCATTGAGATGACGACTCCTAAAGGGATCAAGGCGATAAGGGTCATGGTCGTCACGATGGTGAAGTGGGACTCAAGGGCCAAGCCACCGAATAGCGGTAGCACAATTCCACCAATCCTGCCCATGCCCCCGGCCCAGCCTATCCCTGAGCTGCGAACGCTTGTCGGATAAATCTGAGACATCAGCGTATTGAGTATGGCCTGGCCTCCGCTTTGGAAGAAATTGAAGAAGACAAGGGCGCCGACAAAAACCGTGGAAGCGGACGCAAACAGCCCGAGCAACAATAGCGAAATCGCGAGTCCGGCATAGTAGATCGGGGCCATCGTTGTGGCAGAGGTTCGATCGAGCAGCCAACCGGAGCTTAGAGTGCCGGCGAAGCCGCCGATAAATGCAATAAGGCTGTAGAGCGCAAACTGCCTGATCGAGATGCCAGCCATTTCTTGTAAGAACGTCGGCAACCACGCCGCCAGTAGGGCAATGCCTCCCATGCTCAGGAACGTAGCGGCCCAGAGGAAGAAGGTTTCCCTGCGGTGGGCTCCGTCAAAAAGCATCGCGAGGCGGACCCTCTTGATCGCCTTCGATCTCGAGACCGATTTGAAGACGGCGGCTTCGGGGATCGTCGCCGTCGGGTCGAGCCGCCTCATGCCGGCCCAGAGACGTTCCGCGCGGGCACCCGACTCGGCCAGAAACGCGAGCGATTCAGGAACTACAAGGAGTACCAGCGGGACCAGCAGCAGGGGAGTTGCGCCGCCGACGACGAAGACGCTTTGCCATCCATAACGGTCCAGCAGCCAGACGGCGAGAATTCCACCCGCCGCAGACCCTGCACTGTAGGCCACGAAGGCAATCGATATGTAGGTCCCTCGTCGCCTGCGCGGCACTGACTCGGCAATCAGCGCGATGACCATCGGGAGCAAGCCGGACAGAAATAGACCCGCAAAGCCGCGCAATATCGCGAAATCTCGCAGGCTGGTCGCCAAAGAGGAGAGTAGCGAGAGCAGGCCGAACGCGGCCAATGACACGGCAATCATGCGCTGTCGACCGTATCGGTCGGCCAACGGGGTCGCCACGAACGCACCAATCGCGAGGCCAATCTGCTGAATCAGGAACACGGTCGTCATGGCGGAGGACCGCACATGAAAGTTTACTGCGATGGCCGGTGCGATCTTGCCGACCACGAATACGTCAAAGGCGTCGACGCACATTACCAGCGCAAGGATCAGCAGCATCCAACGATGGGACGACCCGATCCTCTGTTCGTCGATGAAGCTCTGCAGAAAATAGATTTTCCGGCCTGGCGGGCTCACCTCACTATCCAAGTCACGCATACAAGCGCCTCAGCTGTTATCCCCCCGAGTCGGCAACGCCGATTCGTTTGCCTTTCTCACCGGCGGCGCGCGGTGGAACTGTAGAATCGGTGGTTGAGGACTGTCAGACGCGCATCACCCACTTGCCAAGCGCCGGCCAAATTCGCTCGTGAGTGGGGCCCGATGTTCATTTAACATCCGTAAATAGTCAACCCATCTTCGGGGTACCATGCGCAAAGGGGACAAACCGCTGCGAAGCGGATCGAAAATCGATCTTGGCGGCATCATGGAGGCAGCCTTCGCCGTACTGGACGCAGACGGTTACGAGGGCCTGACCGTACGCGCGGTGGCCGATCGTCTAAATGTGCACCCACCGGCGCTGTATTGGCACGTGAAGAATCGTGCCGAGTTGGTCACTCGGATGGCAGCTACCTACATGTACGCGGCGACGCAGCGTGAGGGTCACGTCCAAGGCTGGAGTGCGATGCTTAAGGAATTCGCACGTGGCCTACGCGAGGTCATGCTGAGTCATAAGGATTCGGCGCGGCTTTGCCTGGCAGCGCAACCGCAGGGCAAGCCCAGTGACTCGATTAAGGCTCGCGTGGCGCCTTTGACCTCCTCCGGACTCGAAGAACGGCGAGCACTCCTCTATCAGGCTTCGATCATGGCCTACACGGTGGGATGGGTCGGTTACGAGCAAAGTCCTGCAATGCATGAATATCTATCCAAGATCATCGACTTCGATGCCAGTTTCGAAGGCGGCCTAGAAGCGCTACTAAGCGGCTTCGAGCAACATGAAGGCCGCACGGCGCCGCCGCATAAACGACAAGCAAGGCGCAGGGCGGCTGCGCCTACCGGCAGAGGTAAAAGGCAAATTCCCCGCAAAAGCTAAGCAATTCCGATGACAGTTTCGTTAATCCGATGCGGCGGTTCGATTGCCAATCACGATTTTGTACAGTCATGGCTCCAGCTTCGCGTTCGCGAGGGCCCGTATGAGAGCGCAGTTTCGGTGACCTCCCGGATACGCCTCACATCGCAGCGACCGGACGGCGCAAAAAGTGTCATTAAAAGCCCCGAAAATAGTTGCCATGGAGCGCCACATGGAAAATCGCTTGGGAGAACGGGTTTCGATTGATCAGGCTGTCGAGATGATGTCGACGCGCCCGCGAACGGCAAGCATCGGGCGAATTGTGAATCTGAGCCGCAGCGGTGCGTTTGTTGTTGAGTGCGAACTCCAGCTATTTAGCTTGGTACACGTGGGGTTTGCGCCTTATGCGAGGCCGACACAGCCCGAGGCCGCGATCACTGCGTACGTCACACGCGTCACCGATCAAGGTGTAGGCATCGAATGGTGCGAGTTCGCGCCACCAATAGTGGCAGCATTGCTGCAAGCCGAAATGATGACCGACTCGACAGCACAGCCCCGGTTGGAGCCGTCTACCGAGACGACATCAGATACGCCGTCGGTAATTTGTCCTGCTGCCGCGGCATAGCCGGCCCGCTATGCTAAGTGCGGTGCCGCAGTTCGGTCGGATGCCTTTGACCGCCGCACCCCGCTCCTGAAAACACCACAATGGGGCACACGACAAAGCGACGGCAGCGGCGCTGACACCGAATTCCTGAATGAATCACTCCGCTGACATTCGATGGTCGGAACTGCAGGAGGCGAACATTCCAACTGTCTCCTGGAATATTCCTTTATCTCTGCAGCTCGTTCAGGCGATGGATCGCACAACTCCGCCATCCACGCGTAACGCCGCGCCGGTAGTCGCCGATGCTCGCGCGCTGCAGATGTAGACGATCATCGCCGCCACTTCTTGCACGGTTGCGAAGCGTCGGATCAGCGATGACGGCCTCGCCGTGGCAAAGAATTCCTTTTCAACTGTCGCCGCATCGACGTTGCCGGATTGTGCCAGGCGCGCGACAAAGTCGCCGACGCCCTCAGAGGAGGTGGGGCCTGGCAGCACGGCGTTCACCGTCACACCAGTGCCTGCGAGGGTTTCCGCCAATCCCCGCGCGACAGCCAGTTGCGCCGTCTTGGTCATACCATAGTGAATCATCTCGGCGGGGATCTGCAATGCGGACTCGCTCGAGACGAAAACCACCCGCCCCCAATTGCGCAGGCGCATGCCAGGAATATATTGGCGTGACAAGCGCACGCCGCTGAGCACGTTGACTTCGAAGAACCGAAGCCAATCGGCGTCCGAAATCGCTTCGAAGGCCTTTGGCTCGAATATGCCTAAGTTATTGACTAGGACATCCACGTCCGGCAACTGGCGGAATAACTCCCGGCAGCCTTCCGCGGAGGCCAGATCTACCGCAATCCCCGTGACGTGGGCACCCGGCACTTCGGCCCGCAGTCGCTCTAGTGCTTGCTCCACGCGTGATTGGGTGCGGCCATTGACGATCACTTCGCACCCTTCCGCGGCGAGGGCGGTCGCAGCAGCAAGACCAATTCCGGCCGTCGAGCCACTCACCAGTGCGCGCTTGCCCTTGAGACCTAAGTCCATCGTCATTGCTCCGAGTGTCAACGGCCGCGAAAGAACGATTCGGTGCACTCCCAATATTCTAAGTCTACCAAATGCGTGGGTACCGAGGCGCATAGCAATTCCGGATTCCTATCGCTCGTGGGTGTTATTCGGGCTGGTTAACGCAAAGGCGATGGCGGGTTCATCCCCGGTTTCCTGTGAGGACATTCGCAACCAGCGTAGCGCGGGTTCTTCGGTACGTTCGATGGCTTCACGCGCCGACGAGAGACGACCAGGAGCTGACGCTCGTGCGCCAGGAGCGCAAAGACGCTCAACAATGCACTGGATCCACACCGCGACGCCGTCGCCACAGCGACCATCGGGCTTCGCGATCCTGCTGCCGCATTACCCGAGGTAAGGGCCCTCTCAACCGCCCACCCACGAGGGCAAATGTTCGATCTGAGCGGCCATCGAATGACGGTTTTCTTCGGCGGCTGTTCGCCGGCCTCGATGCCTGTGTCCCGTACTTTTACCGGCTGCGCCGTGGCAGCCCTCTGAAGGTAGCGAATGTCATCTAGGATCACGTCCGACTGCGAGGCCCGAGCTTGTCAAAAAGGCCGCGAATTGTTTGAGCGCTTCAACAGCAATTACAGTAAAAACAGTGTATTAGTCTGTAAATAGCCCCTGTGTTTAGCCCGTAAAGCGGCCGCTGGCCCGCCCGGTTCATTGACGCAACCCGCTCGCGCTGACTCCAAGAAAGCGCCAACGGCGGGCGTATCACGTGCTAGAAAATGGCACCCGTTGAAGTCGTTTTGAAAAAGGGGCGGCACGAAATATGGAGCGGCGGATTCCGGAACTTCACTTCGCAGACTACACGCACGGACAACCCGGCAGGCGCGAAGCGTTCACGGACGCGCTCGTGCGCGGCCTGCAGGATTATGGGTTCATCGTACTGCGAGACCACCCGGTGCCCGCACCGCTGCTCAAGCATGCCTATCGTCTGATCGCCGCCTTGTTTGCCCAAGCCGAGGCGACCAAACGGCACTACATCGGTGGTCCCCGCGGCTACGCCCCATTCGGCACAGAGCACGCAAGGGACCGTGCAGAGCCGGATCTGAAGGAATTCTGGCAGATAGGCCCCGAATCGCGCGGACTCGAGTCCCGCTAACTTATG
Source organism: uncultured Gammaproteobacteria bacterium (assembly GCA_963708865.1). Classification (GTDB taxonomy): domain Bacteria; phylum Pseudomonadota; class Gammaproteobacteria; order Steroidobacterales; family Steroidobacteraceae; genus DAIDKA01. Next base: position 121,816 of record CAVPUC010000009.1, on the reverse strand, counting down.
GCCACAGTCGCCCGCCGGATTCAGACAGACATTTCTGGCGCTCTTTGCTGCGCTTCAGGATACCGGCCGACTGATTCTCGAGGCACTGACGCCGGGTCTGGGATTGCCACGCGGGTACTTCGAGCCATTACTCACAGAGCAAAATTCCGTTCTGCGCCTGCTTCACTACCCTCCAATCTCAACGGATATCCCTGAAGGCAGTCTGCGCTCCGCGCCTCACGAGGACATCAATCTCCTTACGCTCCTTGCAGCCCCGCAAGGACCCGGCCTGGAGATCCTCGATCGCGACGGTCGTTGGCTACCCGTTCCAAGCGAGTCGGATGATCTGATCGTGGATGCGGGCGACATGTTGGCGCGCATGACCAACGATGTGATTCCCGCGACCACCCATCGCGTTGTGAACCCAACCAGCACCGATCGTAGCCGCTATTCCATGCCATTCTTCATGCATCCCAATTCGGATGTGGTATTGACCTGCATGAAGTCCTGCATCGGAGCGGGCGCAAAGTATGCCGATATCACGGCGGGGGAGTTTCTGGAACAACGGCTGCGGGAGATCGGCTTACTGAACAGCCAGCACATCGCAGCCATCGGCAAAGACAGAGTCAGTATGAGCGACCTCCTACGAGGGGCAGCCGGGCTTGCCGCGCTGGTCGCAATCGCCATCCTGTTGTCGGAGAATCGGCGCGCCATTCGGCCGCGCGTGGTGCTGTCCGCATTGGCGCTACAGATTGCCATCGGCGCACTGGTGCTATTCGTGCGCTGGGGTCGAATCGCCTTAGCTGCCGCCGCCACGGCCGTCAATCATGTGATCGACTATGGCAACCAGGGCATGGAATTTGTCTTTGGCGCCCTGGTCAGCCCACGCATGCACGACCTGTTTGGCGATACCAGCTTTGTGTTCGCATTCCGAGTACTGCCTATCATCATCTTCGTATCCGCCCTGATCGCGGTGCTGTACCACCTGGGCGTGATGCGCTGGATCGTGATCGGCCTGGGGGTGATTTTTCAAAAAGCTATTGGTGTGAGCAAGCTTGAATCATTTTCAGCGGTAACCACTATCTTTCTCGGTCAAAGCGAGATGCCGGTGGCGCTCAGACCTTTTGCGAGCCAGCTGCGCGGACCTGAGTTCTTTGCGATCATGAGCAGCGGCATGGCGGCCGTCGCCGGTTCCACCCTTGCCGGATATGCGAGCCTTGGCGTGCGATTGGAATACCTGCTGGCCGCCTCGTTCATGGCGATTCCAGGAGGGCTGCTGTTCGCGAAGCTACTGTGTCCCAGTACCGAGCCCAGCACGGTCCGGGTCGAAAATCTGAATTTCGAGGAGCGTCCCTCGGCGAATGTCATCGATGCGGCTGCGGCGGGCGCCGCCCTCGGACTGCGGGTTGCGGTCAATGTCGGTGCGATGCTGATCGCTTTCATCGGCCTGATCGCCTTGCTCAATGGTATCGTCGGCGGCGTGATGGGCTGGTTCGGGCGTCCGACCCTCAATCTCGATACGCTCATGGGGCATGCCTTCGCCCCGCTCGCCTGGTTGATCGGCGTACCCTGGAGTCAGGCGGGGATCGCCGGCAATCTCATCGGCCAAAAGCTCATGCTGAACGAATTTGTGGCCTACACCTCCTTGGCCCCGTACCTCGCAGCCCATACTGCCGGGGCGACCGGCCTACCGGTGCTCGATCACAAGACGATTGTGATTGTCACGTTCGCGCTGTGCGGTTTTGCCAACTTCTCTTCCATCGCTATCCTTGCCGGCGGTTTCGGGGCCCTGGCCCCGGGTCTGCGGGCCGAAGTCGCGCGCTACGGTCTGCGCGTGGTGGCGGCTGCATCGTTGTCGAACCTGGCGAGCGCGACCATCGCCGGTGCACTGATCGGGCCGGGATAATCCATGACTGATGTCGAAGCGCTGATCCGTGAGGCTCGTGAAGCGCGCGATCGGGCGTACGCCCCTTATTCTGCTTTTCGAGTGGGCGCCGCCGTGCTCACGCGCGGCGGTCGAGTTTTCCGGGGCTGCAATATCGAGAATGGATCGTACGGTCTGACCATATGCGCGGAGCGCGTCGCGTTGTTCTTGGCCATTGCAGAGGGATGCTTACCAGGCGAGTTCACGCATCTGGCGGTCATTGGCGACACCGATGAACCGCTGTCTCCCTGCGGCGCCTGCCGCCAGGTGATGATGGAGCTTGGCGGCCCGGAATTGATCGTGATCCAGGCCAATCTGCACGGCGCGGTCGCGCAGCACGAGATGGCCGCACTGTTACCGGGAGCGTTTGCGCGCGGGTGACCGGGCTTGTTGCCCCGGTATGTCCGATAGGCATGGCCGTATGCACGCGGGCAACCGGCGCCCCTGATCGACCGCAGATCCGTCGCCCGAACATCCAAAGCCGTCCGCGAGGAACTGAAGGCAGAAGCCCAGCTTGGCATAAAATGGTGGCCACCAAAGCCCGACGAAAGCCAAACGCTATGAACCTAAGTGCAGCACGCGCCCACAAGATACTTTTGAGAAGGTGTCTTCTGCCAATCGCCGCAACAGTGGCACTGCACTTCCCTGTGGGCGCTCTCGCCTGGGGCGTCGAAGGCCATGAGATCGTCGCCGCAATCGCTCGCGGCTATTTGACGCCCCAAGTGCGCGAGAAGGTCGACCAAATGCTGGCGGCCGACCAGGATCCCCTGACCCCCCACGACATGCTGGCTGAGGCCATTTGGGCTGACCGCTATCGCAGCGGGCATCCGGAAACGGGCGGCTGGCATTTCGTGGACATCGAGCTCGAACATCCTGATCTGCAGTCGGCCTGTTTCGGGTTTCCCGCCGCCAACCCCGCGTCCCAGGGGCCCGCGCAAGATTGTATCGTGAACAAGGTTATGGAATTCACCAAGGAACTCGCCGATGTCGCGACACAGGCACCGGAGCGCCTGTTGGCACTGAAGTTCCTGCTCCACTTCGTCGGCGACATGCATCAGCCGCTGCATGTCTCGGACAACCATGACAAGGGCGGCAACTGCGTGCTCGTGAGTCTCGGCGGCCCGCGCGCGGTCAACTTCCACAGCTACTGGGATACGGGGGTCATCCAGGGTCTTCCCGAGGATCCGCAGGCCGCCGCCGATGCGCTCGTGCGGCGCATCACGCCCGAGAATAAGACCGCGTGGGAAAAAGGCGATCCGCAGACTTGGGCGATGGAAGGTTTCGATATTGCCAAGAATGTGGTCTACACGATCGGGTCGAAGCCCGGATGCGCTCCGGACCCATCGCCCATCAGCCTGCCAACCGGTTACGACAAAATCGCCCGCGACACAGCCGCCGGCCAGCTGGAGAAAGCCGGCGTACGGCTGGCCGCGATTCTGAATGGCGCGTTGGGCAGCTAAACGGCGTGATCAGAAGAGCGACGCGCTGAGTGTGAGCATGTAAGAGCGCGGCTCAAGCAGGTTGTAGTACGCCCCGGCCGCATACAGAGCGGCGCCCGTATGCGGATCCAGGGCACCCCGTTGGGCCAGCAGAGTCGTGACGCTGTCGAAGGTCAAAGCATGCTTATCCGTCAGGTTGAAGATATTGATCTTGAGTTCCGCATTCTTGAGCCCGGGTACGAAGTCGGGCAGGCGCCAACCCGCGTTGAAGCCCAGGGTTGTATAGCCGCCGGCGCTTTCCGTATTCATCCAGTCGGCCCAGAACGAGCCGCGATACTGCGCATCGAAATTTGCCCAGAGCGGTCCGTGGTCGTAGGCGAGGCGCAGGTACGCTGTGTTCTTCGGGGTATCCAGGAACGTCTTGCCGTTGACCGGATAATAGCCGTCACCGATGGTGTCGAGATCTGCGGCGAAGGTCGACTTCGTATAGGCGTACGAGCCGTAGACCGTCAGATAATTGTCGATAAGCTTGAAGCTTGATTCGGCGTTGACGCCTCGCTGGTGCAATTCCGGCACCGACAGATAGACCGTCTCGCTGGAGGCGTTATCGTAGCCCGAGAGCTGCTTGTTCTTCAGATTCGAAGCGTAGGCATCGACGCTCGCCGAGAGCCAGTTCGTATAGTAACGCCAGCCCAGATCGATGGTATCCGCGACTTCCGGCTTGTTGGTGCCGATAGCCGCCAGCTGCGCCGGCGTGATCTTGCTGAACGCCACCTCGCTTGGGTTGCTCTCGTAGTAGTCCAGTACGGCGGCGTTCTGCATCACCGCCCCATTGATCGGGGCCCGGAAGGTGCGACCATAGCCTGCGTAGAACTGGTTCTGATCATTCAGCTGGAACTTGATGCCGGCGGTCGGCGTCGTCCCGTGATAGGTGTCCCGGGCCGGGCCGCCGAACTGCTGATCGTAGCTCGGCCCTGCGGTCGCCCCGTAGTACTCGTAGTCAAAACCCTTGCGCAGCACCCAGGTATAGGCGACGCCCGCCGTCAGCGTCAGCTGATTGGTCGGGGTCCAGGTATCCTGGAGGAATCCTCGCCGCAACGACGTCTCGCGTGTACTCATAGTAGAGGTACTGCGGGCCGCCATCCGGCGAATAGTCGATCAGCTTGGAGGGACTGTCCTGCCAGATGTCGACGGGGGCGCCAGCGATGGTGCCGGTGAACGGCTCGCTCTGGGACTCGCGCGGCTGATCGACCCAGAACCCCAATTCCAGGCTGTCGTCCCGACCCAGCTGCTGGATCACCTTGGCGATGACGCCTGGCCGGTAGGTGAAGGTCTTGGACAGATCGTAAACCAGCGCCTTGCCGCCCACCGTGCCATTGTTGTCGACATCCTGGTTGGTGTAAGCGTACCGGCCGAAGTTGCTCGCCGATGTGCTTTCGGTGAAGGTCACGCCACCCCCGCCGCCGCCGCCGCCATATTGGAAATACGGCACGACCGACAGGCGGGTCGTGCCCGTGAGGCGGAACTCGCCATCGAGACTCACCAGGTAGCTGTCGAACGGATTGGTGTGCAGCCGCCAGTAATACGTATCCGTCGGTGTGGCCAGCGTCGTGTCGTAGCTCTGGAAGTAGTTGGTGTTGGCCTGCACCTTCGATTCGGTGTTGTAGGCGTACTTCATCTCATGGTTGTACTGGAACGAGCCCGAGATCGAATTGCCGTCGCTGATCTCCCAGACAGTCTTGCCGTCCACCTTCTCGACATGGGCATTGCCCTCGCCACGCCAGTTGTTCACTGCGTTGTCCGAGTACGACAGCCAGGATCGTGCCGGGCCGGTGTCACCGGTCTGCGCCCGCACAAATTCCCGGTTGTAGGCATAGCTGCCACCGGACAGGCTCAAGTCGAGCTGCGGGGTGTGCGAAGGATCGATGGTCGCCCAGGCGATGGTGCCGCCCGCCGCACCCGCAACCGGCTGGTCCACATCCGGGTAGCCCTGCAGCACGGTGATGTCACTGTAGTTCTCGGTATCGCCGTACTCGGTCGGATAGACCCGATAGTTGCCGCTGTCATTGATCGGTGCACCGTTCACCATCACGCCGATTTCGTCGTTGGTGAAGCCGCGTATCTGGTAATTGGCGTCGTTGAGTCCGGTCACATCGTCCGTGATCGCCAGCACGCCGGGAATGCTCTGGATCATCTGCGCGTAGGTCGCGCCCGGCGGTGCCTGAAGGATCGACTCACGCGTGATCGTCGACACGGCCTTCGGTGCGTCCTGGATCGACATCAGGCCACCGCCCAAGCTCAGCCTCTTGGCCTGCACCATCACTTCAGCCAGCTGCTCCTGCCCACGCTGCGTCTCATTGCTGGTCGTCGTGTTCGACGTGCTCGAGGGATTCGGCGCCGTGGCGGCCGTTGCGGGTGCGACAGTCTGCGTCGCATCGCCGCCGGTCGGCGTCGCCTCGGCCGCGTATGCGGAAAGGGCGATCATAGGTAAAGGCAGCGCCAGCAGATTGGCGATCAGTTTTTGCATGATCAACCGTCCTTCGTGACAGCAAAGAGTTGGGGAAAGACTTGGTGCGCAAGTCGAGGGTTATTTTTGCCTTGCACATTTTTTGTCGGTTCTGTGTCGATTTGATTTCAGGCGCCGTTTTTTGATCACTTTTTAAATAAATCAGCAATGTGGCGCTCATGCAGAGAGTTCAATGCAGCCGTGGGCATCGCAATTGAATAGTTTTCATGCAAACCGCCTCGCCTGTACGCCGCAGCCACGGTCGCGGCCACGCCTGGCTGCACGGCCCTGCGGTCAGGCGGGTCGACGAACCTTTGGTGGCCCGGTGAGCGCTCCGGCGCAAGGCGGCCGCCTCGCTCAGCAACGGACCGCAAGGTGTGCGACTGCACCATGCTGGTTCGGAAACCCAATTGCCGTTCGCGCAGCCCCTCACACAGCTTGCGCAAGGCAACATTCGCGACACGGTGCTGGAGTCAAAGAATATCAGTGCTTTGCCAGCATGCGACCCGCGCTCACGAGCGCATTCTTCGCGGCCTCGGCTGACGGCATGCCGCCGACCTTGATCACGAAAATGGTGGCGCGGCTCTGCATCGCGTCCGGGCCCGGGCGCGTCCCCTCACTTCGCGCGCCGAGCGGGGTGGATTCTGCAGCGCTCATCACCGCTCGAGGCTCGAGCGTATACTGCGCTTGAGACGGCAGAGGGGTCGCGGGAGCCGGTTGTGTGACCGGGCCTGCCGCCTGGGGCGGCGCGAAACCGCGAGCCTGCGCATCCCTGTGCGCCTGGCGCGTCAGTTCTTGCGTGCGCACATCAGAGAGTTCGGCCCGAAGCTTTTGAATCGCATCTCGAAGCGAGATCGTTTCTCCGAGCCCAAGCCCGGCCAACGCGCCCAGCGAGGCCCCGAGGAGGGTCGCTCCATTGGCGCTAAGCTTCGCACCCAATGCGGTTCCGACGACGACCAGCACGACTCGCCAAGCGGGATTCATATTGGTCAGACCACTCATGTCGCAGGCCCAATCCGGCCGACGGCAAGGCTGAGCGATCCAGCATGGCTTCACCAGTTCCTCGTTCATAGTGGCGCCATGAGAACCTGCGGGTATCGTATTGTGATACCAAAAGAGCGCACGCTGGTTCGTGCAACGCTTGCATCGGTGGGAGGCTGTCACCGGCCTCGCGCGATTAGCGCTCGCCGGACGCGCCTACGCAATCCGGGCAGTCAATGCCTGAAAATGGTTGAGTCCACGCCACTGCGGCCCGCGGCAGAGCTCCGCGCTGACCCTGTGTCAGGGTGCGCTGCGCACGGGTCCAAGACCGCCTGATTGGCGGTCGCCCAACTACTTAGACCTTGAGCGATGCGTCCCGATCGTCATGCGCTTGGTCAACGGGTTCAGTCGGCAGAAGGTCTGCAGATTCTTCCCCTGCGCCAGGTGCGGCCTTGCGCGCCACCTTGGTCACCGCGTGGGTCTCGATGAAGTTCCGGGTGTCGTCACTCGCACGCGGCGCCTCGTAGTCGCTGCTGCCCTGGATCTTGGCCGCGGTCTTGATCTTGCGGTCCGTGAATGATTTGTCTTTGCTGGTGTCCACGACAGTTCTCCTCGCCGGTTAGACGAATGCACGGTACACCCGCTCCACACGGTGCGAAGGTGGCTCGAGCGGGCAGGGTGCGTGGGAGGGTCCTTACAATCACCGGTTTTCCGCTTGGCCTGCGGGTCGAGACCTGCGACGAGAATGCCTTAAGAATAAGTAGGTTACGGGCGCTCGCCAACGCCCGCCTGGGTCATTGCAGGGAAGCTGACGAGGATCGGCGGTGCGCTCTTGCGCTTAGTCCGGGCTCTGCCGTGTGGCGACGAGCGCTCAGGGGCGAGTTAGCAGCGGTCGCGTGTTGCTCCATACCACCTGGCCGATACCGATGAGGGCCAGGATCGCACCGTAGACGGTCCAGTGTTTATCGCCGACCATGAAGCCCACGCGGAAGGCGAGATTCAGTCCCTGCAGCATCCACACGGTGCCGGCGGCAACCATGGCGAGGCCGATCAAGCTGCTGACCAAGCGCATGGCAACATCGAAGGCGCGGCGCATAGACGGTTGATTCTCCGGGCAGGGAGGCGACGCTAGCACATTCGATGGCGCCGCATCGCGATGCCGGGTTTGCAATCGCCTGCGCATATGCTACCGTATGTAGCACTACTGGACGTCGCATTGATATGAAGCAGATACCTACGGACCTGGGAGACCTCGAGCGGGAGGTGCTGGAGCTTGTCTGGAAGCTCGGCGATGCCACGGCCGATCAGATTCGGCAACTGCTGAAACGCCCCCTCAAGGAATCGACCGTCAGAACCGTGTTGAGTCGTCTTGAGCAGAAGGGCTTTGTCGGTCATGAGGTTGAACAACGGACCTTTATCTATCGGGCCGCCGTCCCACGCGCGGCCGTCGCCTCGCGGGCCGTGCAGCGCATCGCGGACTGGTTTTGCAATGGTTCGGTCGATGACGTTCTGATGGGCATGGTCGAGGCGAAGGTCATCGACCAGCGCGATCTGCAACGGCTGCTTACGAAGATCGATAAACGCAAAGCGGGAGACAAGTGATGCCTGCGGTAGTGTTGGAAGCCACGCTGCGCTCGGTCGCACTGTTCGCCGCGATCTGGCTGTTACTCAAGCTGATGCGAGTGCGGGATCTGCGGATCGAAAAGGCGATCTGGACCGTGGTGCTGCTCGCCTCGCTGGCCATGCCGGTGTTGATGCGGGATTTTGCTGTCCAATTCCCGGCGCCGGCATTTCCCCTGCAGATCGCCGGCAAAATCGAGGCGCTGGCAGCAGTGCACTCCGGACAGTTCGGGATCAAGATCGCGTTGTGGGACCTGTACCTGTTGGTCGCGACGCTCCTTTTGGCGCGATTTTTCACAGGCCTGTGGAGCGCGGTCCGACTGAGACGCAGGGCGCAACGCATCCATTTGAGCTGGGCGGGTTCGATCGACGTGCGCGTCAGCGATCAGCTCCGGGCGCCGGCGTCGTTCGGATCAACCATTCTGTTGCCTGAAGGGTGGGAGTCATGGGACATCCGCAAGGCCAAAGCGGTGATCGCCCATGAGCGCGCCCACATCGTGCAGCACGACTGCTATCGCTTATGGATCGCCTCACTCTATGCGGCAGTGTTCTGGTTCAATCCCTGCGCACTGTGGCTGCGGCGGCGTCTGACCATCATCGCCGAACTGGTCAGTGACGAAGCAGCCGTCGCCGCCATGGGCGATCAGATGAGCTACGCGGAAGTGCTGGTCAGTCTGGCCACTGGCGCCCAGCCACCCCGGGCAACCGTCGGCATGGCCGCCCCCTCAACGCTAACCCCACGCCTCAAGAGACTATTGGAGAGTGACATGTCATCAGTGAATCTAAGCCGCCGCGGCAGAGTGATGCTCATGGCTGCAGTGTTGGTCACCGCGGCGAGCAGCGCGCTTGCGGACATCGCACCCTTGGTATTGACGGACGCCCAGGACTCGGCGGTCAAATGGGTGTCGGGAGAACCGCTGACGAAGTTTTACACGCCGGCGCTGCGCAAAAGCCACATCGAGGGACTGGTCACGTGCCGATTGACGGTGGATGCAACAGGGCGAGTGACCGGCGCCGTGGCGGTCCAATCGACTAATTCGCGACTCACGTCACCGGCGGTTGCGGCGGCGAAGACCTTTCATTTCAACAATACGCTGTCACGCCCCGTAATCATGACGGTGGCGGTGCGATTCAAGCTCAAGTGACGGAAGACCTTTTGCGAGCGAGCGCTACTCCTGCTCGTCGTCCCAGCTGGCTGTGGCGATAGCACCGAATCCAGCCACCACCGCGGTCATGGCAATCAACGCCATCCCGAAGGCGTGTTCAAACATGTCAGCGCTGCGGGGTCGGGGGTTTCTGCTTGTCCTGGTCTTTTGCCGTAGCGCTGTGTGAGCGGCCGATCTCCTCAGCCTTCTTCAGCTCCTCAGCTTCTTCCTTGGACTTAGGCGCCGCCTGCCGCGCCAGCTCCGGTACGTCCGCGCCTTTGAGAAACTGCTCGGTGTCCTTGCGAAAACGCCGCGCGGACTCGTAGTCGCCCTCTCCTTGTACTTGAGATGACGGCTTGACGTTCTCAGCGGACGGCTTGTCGGTGGCATTCATTGCAACGGCTCCTGGCGCGGCGCGCATACATATCGGGGTCTGACTGCACGGCACGGTGATCTGACGCAGGCGGTTTTTGCAGTCCAACGTGGCGATTTGGTACGTCGGAAAAACCCTACAGCGCGGCACAAGCCGGCGTGTAGGACTGGACCTGCCCCAAATGGCGTCTTGACATCTATCAATGCTGCGCGGCTCCGTGACTTAATCGTGGCCGTCCGGTCAGAGGCTGAACTTTTTTCACGCATCAACTACGGGGAACATCACCATGGGTAGAGGAATACTTCTTTGGTTACTGGGCGTGCCCATTCCAATCATCCTGTTGCTTGCCATGTGCTCCCATACTTAAGAACGCGAAGGAGCAGAATATGGAACCGGTATTAGATGCACGCGTGGCGGGGCTGGCGCCCGGTCAGCCCGCGACAGGTTCGAAATCGACTGCGTCCTGGTCCGCGATTATTGCGGGTGCGGTTGTCGCGGCGGCGGTCTCACTCGTCGTGCTGGCAGTGGGCTCCGGACTCGGCTTTGCCATGATCTCCCCGTGGGAGGGGCAGGGCGTCTCCGTCACCACGTTCGCGATCACGACGGCCATCTGGTTCATCGTCATGCAATGGGTGTCATCCGCGTTGGGCGGCTATATCGCAGGCAGGCTGCGTACCCGGTGGTACGGCACAAATCCGCACGAGATATTTTTTCGAGATACCGCGCATGGGTTTGTCACCTGGGCGGTTGCGACCGTGCTGGTAGCGCTGGTCATGGTGTCCTCACTGTCATCGGCGGTGAGTGGCGGCGTGCACGCCGTGACCGGCGTGGCGGCTGGGGCCGCACAGGGCGCAGCGGGGGCCTCCTCGCCCGCCTATGTGTATGGCATGGATCGCCTGTTTCGCCCCTCCGATCCGACCGCAGCTACAGCGCAGGGCGGTGATGTGCGCGGTGAGGTGACGCATGTCATCGCGCAGGCAGTGGCGACCAATGGCACCGTGTCGGATGCCGACCAGGCCTACCTGGCTAGCCTGGTGGCCGCCAAGACCGGCGTATCGCCTGATGAGGCCAAAATGCGCGTGACGGAGTTCATCACGACTGCCAATGAGGTCAAGGACAAGGTCAAAGCCGACGCCGATGCGGCACGCAAGGCGGCCGCCAAGACCGCGATCTTTGTCGCGCTCGCGATGGTGATTGGCGCATTCATCGCATCGCTGTCGGCGGCACTGGGTGGGCACCTGCGAGACGAGCATCCTTAACACCTCTCGGCAGGGAGCTGGGAATGAGCAGTAACGAGCAGCCCGAGAGTCACAGTCATAGGACGCCTGCGACGCTCAACATGCGGCACCTCAGCGCGCCCAAGCTTCTGGTCATCGGAGCCTTGGGCGTGCTGTTGTACGTTGCTCATTTCGCATTCATCCCGATTGCGCTGGCGCTGCTGTTCGCCTTGATTCTGTCCAGTCCTGTCGAGGCCTTGTACAAACGCCGCATACCGCGGGGCATTGGCGCGCTGGTGCTGTTGGCGATCGCCCTGACGATAGTGGTTGGGGCGGTCGCGCTCATGTGGAAGCCCGCGCAGTACTGGTACCAGGAGGCGCCGCAGACCATCAGAGCCATCAAACACAAATTCGCGCCCGCCGTGAAGATCGTTGCGCGGGTGGATGACCTGGGGACCTCCGCCACCACGCTGAGCGGCATCGCGCCCCGCCCGGCCAATGCCGCGCCGGCGGCACCGGTGGCAACCTCATCGGGCCCGGGCACGAGCCTGCTCGGCTCCTCGCTGGGTGCAGCCGTGAGCAGCCTGACCTTTGTGATTCTCACGCTTTTTCTGCTCACCGGCGGTCCACCGATGATGGCGCGGATGACCGCCGCCTTTGTCGATGACCACAATGCATCCCGCGTGCTGACCATCATCAGCGCCGTCCGGGCCGAGGTGGGCCGCTTTTACGCGACCACCGCCCTCATCAATCTTGGGTTGGGGATCACGACCACCGTGGCGATGACGCTGCTGGGTATGCCCACTCCGTATGTGTGGGGCATCGTTGCCGGATTGTTGAACTTCATTCCCTACGCGGGTGCCACGACAACGTTGGCGATCGTCACTTTCGTCGCCTCCATGACCTTCAGCGATATCCCCCACATCCTCGGTGTCGCGGGCACCTATCTGGTGATCGCGACCATCGAAGGCCAGGTGGTGCAGCCGCTGTTCGTCGGGCGGCGCCTGGAGATCAATCCGCTGCTGATATTCCTGGGTCTGTGGCTTGGCGGGCTGTTCTGGGGTGTCGCCGGCATCCTGCTGGCGACTCCCTGTCTGGTGGCTCTTAAAGTCATCGCCAAGCATTCGCCAGGCGGCAAGGCGGTCTTGGAATTCCTGGGTCCCAACAATGAGGCCCGCAATGCGGCGCAGCCGAGATTCCGCATGTGGACAGACGGCACCGTTTCGGTCGAAGAAATTCTTACAACAAAGGTGAAAACATGAACATTGTCTGGTTTGTTCTGGTCGGCCTGATTGCAGGCTGGTTGGCCGGCGTCCTGGTAAAGGGTGGCGGTTTTGGCGTGCTGGGCGACATCGTCGTCGGCATCATCGGCGCGGTGGTCGGCGGTTTCCTGTTCAGTTCGCTCGGGGTGTCGAGCGGCGGGGGGCTGCTGGGAGCCATTATTGTGGCGACCATCGGTGCCGTCGTCCTCATCGTGGTGCTGCGGCTGATCAAGCGGGCCTGACGGCACCTCTGCGCTACGCGGCGCGGCACCCGGCAATATGGCGGCAGCGCCTGCGTTTTTTGTAGGTTTCATCCTACGGAAGGTCGCCACCGCGCGCTGGCCGCCTGGCCTATCCGTGGGGCCTAGCATACGCCCAGGATGAAGACCCGTGATGAAGGAGATAACACATGAATAGACTGCTGATAACGCTGGTGACCTGTGCGGCATGCAATGTGGCACTGGCCCAGGTCGGGACGACTGTGACGGAAGGGGCCAAGGCGACCTCGCAGAAAGCTCAGCAATATGGTGATCAGGCCAAGGCCTCGGTGGAGTCGCAACCGGACAAGTCGATCGACAAAACCAAAGCGCAGATCCACAAGGCTAAGGCGCATCACCACGCCAAGAAGGCGAAGGACGCCGCCAAAGACATCCCGAAGTAAAACGTTCGGGGTCCCCGTTCTGATCGCTCGGGGGTGCCGCCACAGTGCCGCGATGCCTGTGGCAGTGTGGTGAGCCATTCATTCCGCGCAACCCGTTATCTGTGAGGATACCTGCCGATGAACGCAAAAATGAACCCCGCCGGCCAGAACGCGCCCGCCGTGACGCCTTTTTTGAGCGACGTCGCGGAACTGCGCAGGCGCGCCCGCGAGCATATCGAGGAAGGCGCGGTCACCAGTGACTATACCGCCGACAAGCAGGCCGTCATCAAGATGCTGAACGATGCTTTGGCGACCGAGCTGGTGTGCGTACTGCGTTATCGGCGGCACTATTTTGCGGCGGACGGCCTACTGGCAGAATCGGTGAAGAAGGAATTTCTTGCGCATGCCAAAGAGGAACAGGAACACGCCGACAAGATTGCCGAGCGCATTGTGCAACTGGGCGGCGAGCCGGATTTTGATCCCGCGGGGCTCACTTCCCGCAGCCACTCCGAATATAAACCCGGAACTTCCCTTGAGGACATGATCAAGGAAGATGTGATTGCCGAGCGCATCGCCATCGAGTCCTACACTGAGATGGTGGCCTTTCTCCAAGGACGTGATGCGACGACGCGACGGATGCTCGAGCACATCCTCGCCGTGGAGGAGGAGCACGCCGAAGAGATGTCGAGCATGCTCAAGAACGTCAATGACTTCGCAGCCAAGGCGTCGAAACACTCCTAGCGATCCGCACTCCTGAGCGCTCCGTGATCGGCCGTACTTCCTTGCGGCTGACGGTGCTGTCACACTGCATCGCATTGCACCTGAACGGCGGCGATGGACCGTGGCCAGCAACTCCGACAGAATTGCCACCGAGGCAGCCATCTGGCTTGCCCGCCTGGAGCGCGGTCTGCAGGGCGATGAGGGGTCGCAGCTGCGTAGCTGGCTCGGCCCGCCCGCCCATCGCGACGCCATCGTCGAGGCTGCCAAACTGTGGCACGGACCGGATATCGTCGCGGTCCTCGCCGAGCTCGTGCCGGTGGGTTTCGGTCAGGCGCCGCCGCCAAAGATAAAGGTCAAGCGCAGGTATCCCCCGGCCATTCTGGTCGCGGTCTGCGTCGGCGGCTTGGTCGCCGTCATGCCCTTTGTCGCGATCTATCGCCACATGCCGGGCGTGATCAACCGCAATGATCGAGCCGCACCCGCCTTGCCCTGGGGCGTGACGGCCTACAGCACCAGCGCCGGCGAAACACGGGCCGTGACCTTGCCCGACGGCAGCCGCATCACCTTGAATGGCCATACCCGGCTCAACGTATCGTTTGGGGCGGGGTGGCGCGTGGTCAACTTGGACTACGGGGAGGTGATATTCCGGATTTCACCGCAGCCGCTGCGCCCCTTTGAGGTGAACGCCGCCGGACGGCACTTCCAGGCACCACCCTCGATGTTTGATGTTCAGGTGATCAATCCGCAGGCCGTCGAGCTCATGGTGCTTCAGGGTGACGTGACCGTGAAGGGACTGCCGTGGCACTGGCCCAGTACGCCCGCGGAGGCGCGCCTGTTCGACCCCGATGCCTTCGTCGATACGACCGTCGGACCGTTGCAAACGGCGCGACTGGAGGATCAGATGATCAGCCGCTATCCGATCACGGCGCAGAACGCCCGGGCACGGCTGCAGTGGGAGCCGCAGCAGGTCATCTACGTCACGCCGTGACGGGGGCGCCCGGCGTCGCAAAGTGGCGCAATTCCTCGGGCACAAAGGACAGGTCGGTCGCTTCCTGGATGGCGAGCCGCATCTGCAGTTCCAGCACCTCCTGTGGAATGGCGCTTTGATAACCCACCAGGCACAGAGCGAGGGCGGCAGCCGGTGCGACGGTCTCGGTGCGCGACACCCGGTAGGCTTTGACCACCAGCGCCTCCGCGGCGCCTGGAGTGATCATTGCCGGGATGCGGGGCAACATCTCACGCATCTCCTCTTCGGTGATCGTCATCCCATAACGCTTCGCCAGCGCCGCGATCAGGCCGCTGCTCTGGGCTCGGGTTGCGGTGGGCAGAATCGGCACCTTCAGATCAATACGACCGGGGCGCTTCAGGTCCACCTCGATCAGGTCGGGACGGGAAGACCCCAGCACCCACACGATATTGCCGCGATTGCCGGTGTCGGCCATCTCCTGAGCGATCATGGAATACAGTCGGCCGGACAGCCCGCTGTCGGAGATACCCGAGTCACGTCGTCCCAAGGTCTGATCCGCCTCATCGACGAATACGATGCAGCGGCCGAGCGCGTGGATCAGGCGGAAGATCTTCTCGAGATTGGCTTCACTTGAGCCGATCCACTTGTCACGGAAGTTCTTCAGCTTCAGAACCGGCACGCCGGCTTCCCCGGCCAGGCACTCCACCAGGAACGTCTTGCCGGTGCCCACCGGCCCGCACAGCAGGTAGCCCATGGGCAGTGCCTTGATATCGTTGATCCGCCACAAGGCAATGTCCTGGCGCAGCCAGCTCTTCAGGGTCTCCTGTCCGAAGTAGTCATCCAGCGTGCGGGTCGATTCGACAAATTCGACCAGTCCCGGCGCGTCGCGCTCGACCATCTCCTTTTTCAGCGCCGCAAAGTCATGCGACTGCAGCACCTGGCCATTATGGGCGCGCACTTTGGTGATCTGCAGCAGGGTATTCACTGACAGGCCGGTGATCGCGGCCGCAAGCGCTGCAAAATTGGTGGCGGCGGGAAGGGTTTGCGGAAATTCGCGGTGCAGCGCGCGCAGCGCCAGTTCCAGATCTCCCGCCGAAGGCAGCGGAATGCGCACCAGCTTCGACTGCGGCGCGAATGCCAGCAGCGGATCCAGGTCGGTCAGATTATCCGCAATCAGAAAACTGTAGAACGGCAGCTGCGCAAACGGGCTGCTCAAACCCCAGTCGCGCACCAGGCAGGTGAGGCTGCCATGCTGCAAGCCCTGCCCATCGGCGGGCAGCAGCTGGTCGGCGCCCCGGACCACGACGGCGACGCTGGGAATGTCCCGGTGCTGAACGGCACGCAGGTTGGCGAGGTAGCGCGCGTAGCGGTTGATGAAGCGCACGGCCTCCAGCGGTTCGAGCGGCAAGTTGCGCAGCGACGAGGGCACCCACTGCGCCAGATGCTCCTCCCCGCGTTCCACCGTGAGCCCATTGCCCAGATCATAAGAGAGCACCACCGTCATCGCGGCCAACAGCGTGTCCTGCAGATACCGGTCGATGCTGATCAGCCGATCACCGACCGCCAGCCGATCATGCACGTTGCCATACAGGACACATTGGCCGCTCGCGCCGCTGCGAAAGGCGATGTCGAGTTCCGCTGCCCAGGCCGGAGTATGGGTTTGCATCTGGCGCTTATACCATGGCCAAATCGCCGCTATGGGTTCCATCATCCCCGCGGCCACCGTGCGCGCCTATCGGCAGACGCACTACCGGGTATTTGGCGACATCCCCGCCGTGCTGCAGGTCGGCGTGCCCAGCGCGCAGCTCTTGCGGCTGTATCGACTGCATCACCTCGACTGCGCCGCCTTCGTTACCGCCTGCAACCCGTTCGGAGCGCGCCTCGATGCGGCCTGCAACGCCCGACGGCAGGCGGCATTGGCGCTGGAGATCGCACGGCACGGACACGCGGCATGCGATGGCATGGGTGAGCACCCAAGCGGCGAATGGCCCGGTGAGCCCAGCTTCCTGGTGCTGGGAGTGGATCGATCGGCCGCGCAGGCGCTGGGCAGTCAGTTCGAGCAGAATGCCATTCTCTGGGCAGCGGCCGATGCGATTCCGGAGTTGATCCTGTTGCGCTGAGCTCGCGCTACTTGCCGGCCTTGTAGTTGCCGGCGAAACCCGGATCACATTCGTACGGGAACACGTGCTGTCCGGCCTGCCTGCGCCAGGCGATGAAGCGCACACCGCGATTCTGGATCGCCGCCGGATCTTCGTATTCCTGGGTGGCCATGAGGACGTTGCCATCGGGGCTCAGGCGAAACCGCTCGGTGACCTTGATGTTTTCAGTGTGGTCCAGGCCGTTGTTGGTCAGGGTCGCCGCTTCCAGATGGGTGGTCTGCACCACCAGGGTCGAGCCTTCCCAGTGGCCACTCGAGAAACCGGTCATCGAGTGCGGGAAGTCGGCTTCGGGTTTGCGGCCGTCGAGGAAGATGAGGCGCACCAGGTCGTAGTACTCGAGCTTCATGACGATGAACACATCGCTTTGGAAGATCTCGATGGGGAAGGGACCCTGCAGGGCATAGACGATCGAGGGCGGGCGGCAGGCGTTCTCCGGCTTGAGCTGGTCGCGCGGATTCCACTTCCTGATGGCCGCCTGGGCGGCCGGGGTCGGGATCAGGCCACCGTAGTTGCCGGCCGGAAACTCAACCGGTCCGGTGTCATCCATGAACACGGTGTTGGGCGCCACCAGGGCCATGAGCCCCGGATCCCGCGGCGTCTTCATATCCAGATTCCAGAAGCCGGAGAAGTCGGGATGGACCGGCCGCGAGGCGGCGCGCGGCACGGAAGCGGCGCCTGATCGGGGAGCTGGCCCGAGCAGCCGACCAGGAGCAGCACCGCTGCGATGAGGGATACGGTACGCATGGTCATCCGATCGGCTGGCCCACCGGGCGGCCATCGGCGAGGTGAGCGGATCTGAGTCGGATGTATCGACTGCCATCCTGGGCCGGCCAACCCTCGAGGGTCACCCGGTCTCCCACATGCAGGCTTTCGGGAGTCCAGCCGCGGCGGCGCAGGACGGACGGTGAGTTGGTCTCGGCGCGCCAGATGATCTGGGTTTTGCCCTTGGGCACGGCGAGGGTGATCACGCCATGCGGATTGCGGAACTGGAAGTCCTGCACCACGCCGCTGATCTTCACCAGCTGGGAATCGGTGTTGAAGAACACCGCGAAGGAATGATGCGCAGCGGCGAGTAGGGCCACGCACAGCGCCAGAGCCGCCGCGACCACCCGTTTTAGTGTTGATCCCTGCACCGCCTCCCCCTCATCGCCGCACCGCCGCGCCATTCCAGTGCATGGCGTCCGCGACCCGGCGCATTTTGCGCATGGCATGGTAGCAGACCATTCGCCGCCGTCCAGACTTGAGCGTGGCCAGAAGCAGGATCGGCTTCACAAGAGATTTGACGCCCGGCGTGGTTTCGCAGTCAGATGCCATCCGGCGCGGGACAATCCAAGAGGGGAACTCCGCAATGCAGGGGAGGAAGCGCTCCATCGAGCAGGCGACGCCATACCAGCTGTCGCTCCATGTCCGGCATCCTTCGGTGGACCCGGCGGAGATCTCGCGCGAGCTGGGCCTGGAGGCCACCGAATCCTTTCGAGCCGGCGAACCGCGCCAATCGCGCAGCGGCCTGGCGGCGACCGCCGTGCATGGGGAAACCTACTGGGTCTCGGTGCTGGACCCGATGGTGTGGTCGGCGCCCGCGGCGCTGGCCGGTCGTTTGGCGCGCGGCGGCGGCGCTGAAGCACGCGCCAAGAGCGGCCCGCAGGTGACGAAGTCAGTTTCTGGCGGCGTTGCTGCCGCAGGAAGCCAAGATGCTGCGGGCACGTTTCGGACTGGAAGAAGGCGAGCCGATGACGCCCGGCAGTCTCGGCTGGGGCATTGTGCTGGTCTGTTACTGCATGGCCGTGCGCCACGCCGCGTTCCTCGCGCGGCTGCGCGAGCAGGGCGGCTCGCTGACGCTGCTCGCGGCGGTGCAGGCCGAGGCACTGGAGGGCCTGCGGATCACGCCCGAGATGGGCCAGCAACTGCATGCGCTCGGACTGACAGTCAAGATTGAACTCTCGAGCAGCCCCGAATTCAATCCGGACCTGAACTGAGCGCACCATTTTGGGCACACGAATTTCACTTGCCCACAGGAAATTCACACCTCATCCACAGGCGCGAAGCGGTAACATCCCGGCAATGGCACTGTTATCCACCTATCAGGTCGGGCAGCGCACCGTACAACTGTTTCAGTTGGCCGATGGTCATATCCAATGGGTATGCAATTGCGACGACTATGCCGCCTCGGCAGGCTTCGCCCAAGGCGCCTGGTGCAAGCACGTCGCCAAGGCTTCCGCCATCCGCTCCATCGAAAGGCTCACGGGTGCCCGCGTGGTGGGTCGCAGCCGTGCCCAGAGCCACGCCTCGACCAAGGCCCCGGCGCAGCTTCGCCGCACGACCTCACCGCCGCAGTTCCTCGAGCCGGATCAGGCCAACATTCAGCCGAACTGAGCGGCGATTTGAATCGGGTGAGTCAATGTCCGAGACGATATTCGGCAAGATCATCGCGGGCAGCATTCCCTGTCACAGGATTTACGAGGACGCGCACGTGCTCGCCTTCCTCGATATCGCGCCATTGAGTCGCGGTCACACGCTGGTGATTTCCAAGGAGCCGGCGACAACCCTGGACCAGCTGTCCGATGAGGCGGCGGCGGCCATCGGGCGGGTGCTGCCGCGCATCTGTCGCGCGGTCATCGCCGTCACCGGGGTCACTGAATACAACGTGCTGGAGAACAACGGCGCGGGCGCCCATCAGGCGGTCCCGCACGTGCATTTTCACATCATTCCGAAGCCCGATGCGGTGGCCGGACTTAGCATCCGCTGGCCCAGCGCGCACCTCGGCAGTGATGCGGCGCAACTGGCAGCGAAGCTGGCGCGTCACCTCAATGACGCTGATCGTTGAGCGGCACCGCGGCGGGCTTGCGGCGTGCGGCACTGCCGTAGTAGTTGGGATAATCCGCCGCCAGCCCCTTGAACCGGCGGTGTATCCACCAATACTGCGCCGGGATGCGCCGCACTTCGGATTCGACGAAACGATTGAATTGCTCGGCGTCCTCCACGGCGGAGTCGCTCGGATAGCCGGCAGGCGCCGGGTGAATGCTGACGCGATAGCCATCCGTACCGCGCAGGCGTTCGTGGCCGATAAACAGCACCGCGGCCCCCGTCAGTGTCGCCAGGCGTGAAGTGAACACGTTGGTGGCCGCGGGCACGCCGAAGAAGTGCACCATCTGCGCGCCCTTTTTCCGATAGCTTTGATCCGGCGCATACCAGACGCACTCATTGTCACGCAGTGCCCGCACCATGCCGCGCACGTTGTCGCGGCTGAAGATGCGCAGCGCATGGCGACCGCGGTGGCGTTCGAAGAAGTGCGCCAGCAGCTCATTCTTCGGGCGCTTGTGCATGGCGTTCAGCGGCACCTGGGTGTTGAGCACGCGGGCACCGATTTCCAGGGTGGTGAAGTGGGCGGTGAGCAGGATGGCTCCGCGGCCCCGCTCGAGCGCGTGACGCAGGTGTTCGAGCCCGACGATGTGCGACAGCCGCGTGATCTGCGCATCGCTTCCCCACCAGGTCATCGCCGACTCGCACAGGCCCATGCCGAGCGCCTCGAAGTGCGCATCGAGCACCCGCTCGCGCTCCTCTGCGGGTAGCTGCGGAAGGCACAGCTGCAGATTGCAGCGCGCCACCTGCGCATAGTGCAGCGGGAGCCTGCGTACCAGGCGCCCAATGCCGCGGCCCACCCGCAGCAGAACGCCATGGGGCAGCAGCTGGATCAGCCGCAACAGCGCAAGCCCGAGCCAGGTCGGCCAGTACTGCGGACCGAACAAAGCGAGCGGCAGGCCGGGGCGGTCGTGAAGGGCCGTACGGACCGCCCGGGCATTCACGGCGGTGTCGGACCCTGGCTCACGCGCACGAAATCGCCGGGCCGGACCCATTTCTTGAAGACGGCCTGCACATCCTGCGGGGTGAGCTCGATGTAGCGCCGCGCGGCAATGCTCGGCTCATCGAGCGGCAGGTCCAGTTCGTCGCGATTGATGATGCCGCGCGCGATTTCATCGATGCTCGCCTCCGATAGCGGGATCTGGCGCAACATCAATGCCTTCGCCCGCAGCAGCTCCTCGCTGCCCGCGGGTTTTGCCTGCAGGTCCTTCACGTCCTGTATCGCCATGGCAGCAGCCTTGGCGACATTCTGAGGATCACTGGCGAAGTCGATCAGGTAGACGCCGCGGGTGCGGCCGATCTGCAGCTCCGAACCCACCGAGTACACCAGACCCGCCTCCTTGCGCAGATGGATGGACAGTCGCGAGGAATAAAAGCCGCCACCCAGCAAGGCACTGGCCATCTCCATGCCGTAGTAGTCGGGGTTACTGCGCGTCATGGCCAGATTCTCCGCGAGTACCACGGTGTCCTGCACCCGGGTGCCATCGGGAACGGCGATGGTCGCCGCGGCGTTGGCGGGGGCAGGGGGCAGATCGGTATCGGGCTTGGGACCTGCGGCAGTCCAGGCGCCGAAGTACTTCTCAATGGTCGCGCGCGCCCGCTCGGGGGTGATCTTGCCGATCACGACAATGGTGGTGAGATCGGGGCGGAAGGTCATGGCGTGGAAGGCGCGCACCTGCTCGATGGTGATGCCCTGGATGCTGGCCGGAGTGGTCTCGCGCAGACTCGGATCCGTCGCCGGGTACAGCGCCCCGCGCAGCGAGCGCTGCATCAGGTAGCCGGGGCTGCGGTTGCGTCCCGCCACGATCTGCGCAAACTGCGGCCGCATGATATCCAGCGCCTGCGACGGCAGCGCCGGATGCAGTTCATTGTCGGCCAGCAATTCCACCGATCGCTCAAAGCCGCTGGCGAGCGTCTCCGCGGTGAAGTCGGTGCCGGCGCGTGCTTCGGCGCCGATGCCATCCAGCGCCTGCTGATAAGCGAGTCGGTCCAGATGCTGCGAGCCATACTGCAGCAGTTCGCCAAGCAGGTTCGAGATGCCTTCCTGACCCGGGGGTGCCTGCACTTCAGGCCGGTTGCGGATATGGCCGACCACGGTGACCGTATCGCTCACATCTTCCGGCTGCACCACCAGCGTAAGCCCATTGGCCAGATGACTCACGACCGGATGCGAGGTCACGGCCGGCACCACCAGGCGCGTCACCGCCGCCTGCGCCCAGTCCGGCAAGGCGGTGGGCTTGGCTTCGCCTAAGGAAATATTCTCCTGGCCGCCAAAGCCGCTGCCACCGCCGCGCACGGGTTTGCCGGAGCCCTTGGGCAGCATCACCGCGGTGATCGCCTGATCGAGGTTCAGATACTGATGTGCGACGCGATTGACATCCGCCACCGTGACCTTCTCGATCCGCGCAAGGTCCGCTTCGGGTGACTCAAGGCCATACAGCGCCAGGGCATCCGCCCAGACCGAGGCAAGTCCGGCGATGGAGTTCTTCTGGAATTCGGTTTGCCGGCGCTCCTGCAGCTTGGCCGCGGCGACCAGCTCGGGGGGCACCCCATCCCGGGCGACACGCGCCAGAATGGCACGCACTTGCTGCTCGAGCGCCTTGTGATCCGCGCCCGCCGGGAACGAAACGGTCGCGAAGGCGAGCCCGGCATGGGGCAGCGGATCCACCGAGAACTCCGCGGCCACGGCCTTGCCCTGCGGCACCAGCCCGTAGAGGTCAAAGCGGCGGCTCGACAATACATCCGACAGCAGTTCCAGGGCGGGCGTATCGGCACTGTCCAGGCCCGGCACGCGGAACGCGATCATCTGCGTGCCCTCCGGACGGTCGGTATCCACGGTGAACGATGTTTTCGTGAGCGGCTGCAGCTCGATGGGACTGCGCGCCGGCAGCGTCCGTTGAGGAATGGCGCCGAACAGCGCCTTCACCCGGCTGAGCGTTGCGGCCGGGTCGACGTTGCCGACGATGATCAGCAGCGCATTGTTAGGCGCGTACCACTGGTCGTGAAAGCGCTTGAGCATCGTGGCCGTGGTCTTCTCAAAGGAGGGCCGGGTGCCCAGCGCATCAAAAGAGTAGGGCGTGCCCTTGAAGGCGATGCCGCGCAGCTTGGAATACAACACGTACTCGGGGTTGGACAGATCCTGCGCCACCTCCTGTTCGATGGCGCCGCGCTCATGGTCCCACTCGGATTGCGCATCCGACACGCCCGTCATGCGCAGCGCCTCGATGTGCAGCGCTACATCCAGATCTTCCGATGGCACCGTGTACAGGTACTGCGTGACGCTTTCACGGGTGTTGGCATTGAAGTCGCCGCCCATGATGCTGCCGATGTTGGCGAGCTGGTCGGCGGAGAGGCCGGGGCTGCCGCGGAACATCATATGTTCCTGTGCGTGCGCGGTGCCGGGATAGCCTGCCGGGGTCTCCTCAGATCCCACCATGTAATTGACCGAGGTCGCCACGACCGGCGCGAGGGTATTGCGCACGATGACGACCTTCAGGCCGTTGCCGAGGGTGGCGCGCAACACCCGGGCGCCGCCACCCGCAGTCGCGCTCACGGTCTGGGCCTGGCAGGTCAGCATCAGGGCTGAACCGGCGAGCAGCGCGACCAGGACCCGACGCAGATTCAGCGAAAGTGGCATGGCAAACCTCAGGACGGCAATTTCGCCGCAAGGATACTCGACCGCCAACGGACAAACCATGAGGGGTCGATTATCCTTAGGCCATGAACAAGTGGGTGATCGTGCGTGTGGTGGTGGTGGTGCTCGCGGCTACCGAGGGCTGGTTGAGCGGCGATAACTGGCTGCCGGCACGTCCCGTGACACCGCTGCTGCTGGCGGGGATGCTCGCGTACGGGGTGATCGCCGTGCCGGTGGTGGTGTGGGCGCAGCGCCTCAATCCGCGCAACCAGCCGGTCTGGCACTTCCCCTCATGGCGGCGCAATCCGCTGACGCTGCGCGATCCGATGCAGTTTTTCCACATGGTCGGTTTCGCCTTCGCCGCGGCGGGCCTGGGTGTCGCGGGTCGGGAGCTTTCGATGGGCCAGCCGCTGCGTTTGCCTCACGGGGTACTGCCGGCCTTCGGCGTGGGCATGATCCTGGGGTGCTATGTCGCCGCGAGGTTGTTCCGCAAGACCCTGACTGCCGTGCAGGAGTCTTAGGCCATGAAACAGCACCTGGCGCTCGCCGCTTTGCTGTTCGGCCTCGCGCTCAGCGCCGCCGGCGCCGCAACGGGGCAGGCCAGCCCCGACGCGGCAGCGCCGAATCCCTTTGCGCAGGCGCCGCCCACCAAGCTGCCGTACGACCGCGAATATCCGGTCATGCACTACGGGCGTACCCCGACCCACAACGCGATCGCGCGTCTGCAGCAGCGCCTGGCGGCGGGCGAGATCAAGCTGAGCTTACGCAGCGCCACGCGGCTATCTGGATTCGCTGCTCGCGGCACTGCACATCGATGCGAGTTCCCAGGCCCTGGTGTACTCGAAGACCAGTTTTCAGACCGGCTTCATCAGTGCCGCAACGCCGCGGGCCCTGTATTTCGATGACGACACCTATGTAGGCTTCGTGCAAGGCACGGCGAACCTGGAATTGGGCACCATGGACAGTGAACTCGGACAGGTCTTCTATGTGCTGCCGAACCGTGCGGTGCCCGCGCCCCAGCTGCAGCGTGAAACACTGACCTGTCTGGCCTGTCATGACACCTATGAACTGTCAGGCGGGGGCGTACCGCGGTTTCTGCTGATGTCCTCCTACGTCAACATCCATGGCGATCAGCTCACCCACGAGGACAACATCCTCACGACCGATGAGACGCCCCTCGAATCTCGCTGGGGCGGTTGGTACGTCACCGGCCAAACCGGCAAACAGGTGCACGTCGGCAATATTCTGGTGACAAACGTGCAGCAGCTGGTGACGCTCGACAAGGTGCGCCGGGTCAATATCGATACGCTCCAGGGTCTGTTCGACACCACCCCGTATCTGAGCGACAAGAGCGATGTGGTGGCGCTGTTGGTGCTGCAACACCAGGTGACCGTGCAGGACCTGCTCACCCGGGCAAACTTCGAAGTGCGCCAGGCGCTGGCACGAACCGCGAACCGGCCCGAATCGCTCCCGGCCAAGGCCCGCGCCGAACTGCACGGCTATCTGGACGATCTGGCCAAGGCGATGATGTTTGGCGATGCGGCGCCCTACACCGACACCATCCGCGGCAATTCTGGGTTTCGATGCCTGGTTCCAGAAGCAGGCGATCAAGGATGGCCAGGGACGCTCGCTGCGTGACTTTGATCTGCACACGCGGCTGTTCCGTTATCCGCTGAGCTACCTCGTGTACACCCCGTCGTTCACGGCCTTGCCCGATTACGCCCGCGACTATGTGTACGGCAAGTTCGCCGCGGTGCTGCAGGGTCGCGATAAGTCAGAGACCTATGCGTTCATGACGGCAGCCGATCGGCACGACACGCTTGAGATCCTGAGCGCAACCCAGCCGGCCTTCGCGCAGTACCTGGCAAGGCATCCGGTCCGCGCGCAATGATCCGGCAGGCTGCGGCGCTCGCGCTGGCCGGCCTGTTGGTGCTGCTCGCCGCCTGTCATGGCGTGCCGCGGCGCCTGAGCGCTGCGGGCGTGCCCCGCGTCGAGTATGTCGCGGCCCGCTGGCACGATCTGCCGGGCTGGGAGGCGGACGCCCCAGCGCAGGCGTGGCCGGCGATGCTGGCGAGCTGTCGCGTCCACGTTCATGCGGAGTGGGACGAAGTCTGTGCCGCCGCAGCGCAGCTGGATCCGGTGACGGACCGCGCCGTGCGCGATTTTTTTGCCGCTTATTTCCGCCCGCTACGCCTGATCCGCGCGGCCAGCGGCGCGACGGGCGCGCAGGCCACCGGTCTGCTCACCGGGTACTACGAGCCGCAGCTGCGCGGCTCGCGCACACACCTGGCGGGCTTTGATACGCCGCTGTACTCACCGCCCGAGGATCTGCTGACGGTGGACTTGAGTGCGATCATTCCGGAGCTCAAGGACCGGCGCGTACGCGGACGCCTGGTCGGCAAGACCGTGGTGCCTTACTTTGCGCGCAGTGAACTTGCGGCCGACCCCGCCTTGCAGGGGCACGAGCTCATCTGGCTTCAAAGCGCGCTCGATGGCCTGTTGCTCGAAGTGCAAGGCTCCGGCCGCATCCAGCTCGATGACGGCAGCGTGATCCGCCTGGGCTATGCCAATCAGAACGGACAACCCTACCGCTCGATCGGCCGGTATCTCGTGAGCCAGGGCGCCTTGACGGTCGAGCAGGCCGACATCCCGGGCATCAGGGGCTGGCTCAGCACGCATCCGGAGCGGCTGCGTGAAGTCCTCAACGCCAACCCCAGCGTGGTGTTTTTCCAAGAGCTGCCCTTGGGCGATCCGACGCTCGGCCCGCGCGGCGCGCAGGGCGTGGCGCTGACGGCGGGTCGCTCGATCGCGGTCGATCCGGCGTTTATTCCCCTGGGCACACCCGTATACGTGGCCGCCGGGGGTGATGTGAACCTGCAGCGCCTCGTGGTCGCGCAGGACACGGGCGGGGCGATCAGCGGCGCCCCGCGGGCTGATCTGTTCTGCGGTATCGGGGATGAGGCCGCGGGCCTCGCCGGTACGCTGCGCGCCCAGGCCAGCCTGTGGGTGCTGTGGCCCCGCGATGCGCCGTTGCCGCGCCATTGACCGACGCCCCCGCCGAGAAGTTCCTGCAGCTGATCAGGACGGCCGCTGACTTGAGTTTCAAGACTTTCATGCCGCTCTGGCACAGGCGGGCGCACGCCAACGCGCTGCCCCCGCGTGGGTTATGCTTGGATCACCTTGAACCCTTCCAATTTTTGCTGATGACAATGCAATCATGACCACTGAAACTTTTCCCATCGACCTGGGCAAGCTGCTGCCGCTGAAGCTCGATCCGGCTGTCGCGACCCTGAGCGATGCGCAGCGCGATGCGCTGCGCCACAACATCCAGTTGATGCGCGACACCATCGTCTTCTTCACCGCTTTGGCCGGGGCGCGCGGCTTGTCCGGGCACACCGGGGGCGCCTACGACACGGTGCCCGAGGTCGCGATCGTTCGCGCCTTCATCGCCAACGGCGCGCCCATCGTCCCGGTGATGTATGACGAGGCCGGGCATCGCGTGGCGACTCAATACCTGCTGTCGGTGATCGACGGGCATATGCCCGCCGAGCGTCTGCTTCACTATCGCGAGTTCAACGCGGGACTGCCGGGCCATCCGGAGAAGTCGCTGACGCCGGGTGTGGAATTCAGCTCCGGACGCCTGGGCCACCTGTGGGCATTCTGCAATGGCGTCGCCATGGCAAACCCCGGCAAGGCCGTGGTGCTGCTGGGTTCGGACGGCAGTCAGATGGAAGGCGATGACGCGGAGGCCGCGCGACTCGCGGTCGCCCAGGGGTTGAACATCAAGGTGCTGGTGGACGACAACAACGTCACCATCGCCGGGCACCCGCAGGAATACCTGCCGGGCTACGATCTGTCGCGCACGCTCAATGGTTACGGCCTGACTGCGGAAACCACCATGGGCGAGGATCTGGACGCCCTGTACGTGGATCTGTGCCGCGCCTTCAGCGATGCGCGACCGCATGCGCTGATCATCAAGCGTCCCATGGCGCCCGGCATTGCCGGAGCCGAGGGCAGCGCCCATGCCCACGAGGTGCTCAAGGCCGACATCGCCATCAAGTACCTGCAGCAGCGCGGCGGCTATGAGGCGGCGATTGCCTTGATCAAGGCGGCCGTCCCCGACAAGTCGCCGCTCACCTACAAAGGTTCGAGCGGTGTCGGCAAGAACCGCGATGACTTCGGCAAGATCATCAACGGCATTCTCGATGGCATTGCACCCGAGCAACGCATCGCCACCGTGCGCGTGTTCGATAACGATCTTGAGGGCTCGTGCGGGCTGAATCACATCCGCAAGGCGCATCCCGAGGTGTTCGTGCGCGGCGGCATCATGGAGCGCGGCAACTTCTCCGCGGCGGCCGGTTTCGGCTCGAGCGAAGGCAAGCAGGGCATCTATGCGACCTTCAGCGCATTCCTCGAGATGGCGCTGAGCGAGATCACCATGGCGCGCCTGAATTTCTCGAATGTGCTGGCGCACTACAGCCACAGCGGCGTGGACGACATGGCGGACAACACCTGTCATTTCGGCATCAACAGCATGCTGGCTGACGGGGGTCTCGAGCCGCACCACGGGCCGTATACGACGCGGCTGTACTTCCCCGCCGACCAGCACCAGTTCGCCGCCTGCGTGAAGCGCATCTTCAACGACCCGGGGCTGCGCTTCCTGTTCAGCACGCGCGCGCCCGTGCCCGACATTCTGGACGAAAATGGCCAGCCGCTGTATGCCGGCAAGGCCTTTGATCCGTTGGCGGATACGGTGGTGCGCGAGGCGCCGGTCGGTGGCGGCTACATCGTGGCGATGGGTGAAACCGTCTATCGAGCGCTCGATGCCGTGATCACTTTGCAGGAGCAGGGCGTCAAGGTGGGTCTCATCAACAAGGCGACGCTGAATGTCGTGGACGAGACAATGATGAAGCGGCTCGCCGCCGCGCCCTTCGTCCTGGTCGCCGAGGGCTGGAACGTCAGGACCGGTCTGGGCAGCCGCTTCGGCAGTCTGCTGTTGCAGGCTGGCTTCAAGGGGCGTTACAACCATGTCGGTGTCCATCGCGAAGGTGTTGGCGGCTTGTGGCAGCAAATGGGATACCAGGGTCTGGATCCGCCGGGTATCCAGGCCGCCGTCAAGGCGCTCATCTGACCCCCACGATTCGTGGCGTCGCAGTCCTTGGCGGGTGGCTCGCCCTAGGCGCCATGTGCCTTGCGCCCGTGGCATGGGGCGCCGACCCGCAAACCTATCGGGTGCGCCTGGCAGGCACGGTCGCCAAAGACATCGAAAACACCATGTCGGCGAGCTCGGACCTGGTGACGCTGCGCAAATCGGCGCCGGTCAGTCCCGTGGGTCTGATCCTGCGGGCGCGCGGCGATACGGTCCGGCTGAAGCAAGTGCTGGAGAGCTTCGGCTACTATCAAAGCGCGGTAACGGCCACCATCGATGGCGAGCCCTTAGTCAGCGCCGACCTGGCCGACAAATTGGCGTCCTTGCCGGCCAAAACCGACGCCATCGTGGTGGTGTCGTTCATCCCCGGCCCCCTGTATCACCTGGGCAAAATCAGCATCACGGGGGATCTGCCTGAGAGCATGCACGGGCTGCTGAAGCTGCGCACCGGTCAACCGGCGATCGGGGCGGACGTTCTAAATGCTGGCACCCGGCTGCTCACGGCGCTCCAGGATCAAGGGTATGCGTTTGCCAAAGTGGATGACCCCGAGGCCTATGAGCTTCCGGACTCGCGCGAGCTGGAGGTGACCTTTCACGTGCAGACGGGAGCCGTGGCGCGCTTCGGCGCCATCAGCGTGACGGGTCTTGAGCGCACCAAACTCTCCTCGGTTTTGTCACGGCTGCACCTGCGTGCCGGTGATCCCTACAGCGCCCAGGCGCTGGACCGGGCGCGCAGTAACCTCCTCGCCATGGGCGTGTTTGGTTCGGTGGCGGTCAAGGTTGCCCCGGCGGCGGACGCTAACGGCGAGGTACCCGTGACCTTCCGGGTCACTGAAAGCAAACGTCACGAGGTCAATCCGAGCGCCGGTTATTCCAGCGACCTCGGCGGCCGCGCCAGCATCAGCTGGACGGATCGCAATCTGTTGGGCAGTGCTGAGCAACTGGTGCTCTCCGCCTCGGTGATCAATCTGAACGGCAGTGCCACCAACGGCACCGGTTATGACACTAGCGCCAAGGTCATCGTCCCGGAATTCCTGCATCCTGCGCAGACGCTGCAGATCGCGCTCGAGGCGATCAAACAGTCGCTGATCGCCTATGATCAGACCGCGGAAACGGCCGGCGTCACGCTGACCCGCAACCTGTCCAAGGCCTGGACGGTGAGCGTCGGCGCCACCACCACCGAGGATAAAATCGTGCAGCCGGAGGAGGCGATATTTTTTCCGAATCGCAATCCCGAGGAGCCCTTCTATTACACACTGTTCGCGTTCCCCATGACGCTGCGCTTCGACTCCACCGGCCTTGATTCACCGCTGCCGGATCCTACCCATGGAATGCGGGTTGCGGTGACGGTCGCTCCCACCCTGTCGCTGGGACCGCCGGACGCCACGTTCATCATCACGCAGATTCGCGCTTCGGCTTACCTGGACTTGGATAAATTGCTCGCTTCCGGGTCTGGCCGCAGTGTGGTGGCGGTGCGTGGCCTGTATGGTTACGCACAGGGCGCCGGCGTCATCGATCTGCCGCCGGATCAGCGTTTTTACGCAGGCGGCAGCGGTACAATCCGCGGCTACCGCTTCCAGGCGGTGGGCCCGCAGTTCGCCCCACTCCCCGGCAGCACCACCCCGGAGCCACAAGGAGGGGTCTCGGTGGATGCCGCGAGCGTGGAGCTGCGACAGCGGATCGGGCGCAACTACGGCTTTGCGGTATTCGCCGATGGCGGACGGATCGGCCAGCAGGCGACGCCCTTCAGTGGCGCGTATCAATTCGGCGCCGGCGCGGGTATCCGCTATTACACGCCCATCGGGGCGCTGCGACTGGATATTGCGCTGCCCCTGGAGAGTCGGGTGGAGCGCAAGGCGCGTGGCGATGATCTCTTGGAAGTGTATATCGGCCTGGGACAGGCATTCTGATGCGCCGAAGTTTACGCATCGCGCTGATCGTCATCGCCGTACCCATCACGATGGGCCTGCTGCTGTGGGCGACGCTGCTGACAATCGGCAACACCCTGTGGGGCCGGCAGCGTATCGAGTCACTGGTCGCTCATCTCACCAGTAACCACGTTCGACTGATCGGCCTGGGCGGGGATCTGCCCGCCCACCTGACGTTGCGCGAACTGCAATTGAGCGATGCGCAAGGTCTGTGGCTACGGGCCGAGAATCTTGAGCTGACCTGGCGGCCTTTGGCGCTGCTGGAGCGTCGCGTTGCGATCGGCACCGGCCACGTCCAGCACATCGATTGGTTCCGTCTGCCGGTCGCCAGCTCGCACAAGCCGGGGCAGGCGCGCATCCCGGACATCGATGCCCGCGATCTGTCCGCCGACACCGTCAATCTCAGCGCCGCACTGGCCGGCGGTGCGCCGGCGACCGTGACGCTGCACGCGAGCGCGCATCTGCGCAGCCTCGATGACATGCAGATGGCTTTCGCCGCCACACGCCTCGATGGAACGGGGACCTACGCGTTGCAGCTTGCGTTTGATCGAAAACGAATGGACGCCGCCTTCAATCTGCGCGAGCCCGCGCACGGTCCGCTCGCGGGCCTGCTCGGTGTGGCCGCCATCGGGGCGGTGCAGGTGTCGGGCGAGCTCACCGGGCCGCGCCAGGCCGAGCGCGTCAATCTGCACGCCGATGTCGGCGCGCTGCACGCCTTCGCCGCCGGGGCGGTGGATCTGGTGCATCGCTCCGCGGACCTTCAATACTCGGCCGATGCGCCGGCGATGGCGCCGCGCCCGGACCTGGCCTGGCAGCAACTGCACGTGCAGGGCAGCTGGCACGGCACACTGGCGACGGCTGGCGCGGCCGGCGAGGTGAAGCTGGTGTCGCTCGCGCTTCCGGATGGCGTGCGGATCGGCGCGTTGAGCGCCTCGCTTGAGGCCCACGCGGGCGACCTGAGTGTCCGCGCGCAGATCCAGGACCCGAGTGTGCCGCGCATGCCCGCGGGACTGCTGGCGGGCGCGCCGCTGATGCTGGATGGCTCGATCCAGTTTGAAGAAACCACCCGACCGTTTCAGCTGCATGTCTCGCATCCGAGCTTTGAATTGCGCGCCAAGGGGCTGGCGGCCGCAAC
This sequence comes from uncultured Gammaproteobacteria bacterium, assembly GCA_963708865.1. Taxonomy (GTDB): domain Bacteria; phylum Pseudomonadota; class Gammaproteobacteria; order Steroidobacterales; family Steroidobacteraceae; genus DAIDKA01. The sequence continues at coordinate 90,179 of CAVPUC010000009.1, read as the reverse complement.
CCGCGAACTCGATGCTGATCTGACGGTGGGCAACATCGCCAACCTGATGCAGTCGGTCCCGGGCGGTCTGACCGGACCGCTGCGAGTGCATCTCGCGGGCCAACAGAAGGCCCTCGCGCTGCAGCTGCACGCCACGGCATCGGGCAACCTGGATTCGACCCAGGCCACGCTGCACCCGTGGTTGCGGGGGCCAGAGAGCGCGGATATTCGGGCCAGTTACGCGGCGGGCGAATGGAAGTTAGCCCCCTCGACTGTCGCCAACAAGGCCTTGAGCGTGACGCTGTCCGGGAACCTGGCGGCACCGAAACGCGCAGATGGGCCTTGGACGGCCAGCGGAAAAACCCGCCTCTCGCTGGCCGATCTGTCGCTGCTGCTACCGGCATTGTCCGGTCATGCCGATATGCGCGCGGACGTAAGCGGCACTACCGCCGCGCTGCATCTGGCTGGCGATGGCGAGGCGGCAGTGATGATGCGCAACTCCGCGCCCGGGACGGTACATGCGAGCTTCGATCTCGCTGACCTGCCGCACGCCCCGCATGCGCAGGTGAAGCTGAGCGGCCAGCTTGCCGCGCAACCCTTGACCTTGCAGGCGGATGTCGTGGTACTGCCGGGCCAGAGCGTTCACGTTCGCTTGCCGCACGCTGACTGGCAAAGCTTGCATGCCGAAGGGGATATCACCCTGGCGCACGATCTGGATCAGTCCCAGGGCGGCCTCAAATGGTCGTTCGCCAAACTCGGCGATCTTAACCAGTTGTTGGGCCAGCACCTGGCGGGGAGCCTCACCGGCTCGCTGAATCTGGTTGCGGCAGGCACAGGCCCCGCTGCGGGCAAGACTGCGCAAACCAACCTGCAGGTCAGCACCAATGACTTGGAAATCGGTGCGCTGAAAGTCAACGGGACGCTGACCGGTACCGGACCGCTGCATGCACTGCAGCTCGAGCTCGCCGCGCAGTCGCAGATCCTGGGCAAGCCCGCCCAGGTGCAAAGCCAGGCACTGCTCGATATCGGCAAGAGCGCTCTGCAGCTGACCGCTGTCAACGGTGAAATTCGCGGCGTTGCGGTAAAGCTGCTGCAGCCGGCGACCGTGGACTTCGCACACGGGCTATCGCTCGCCGGGTTGCGCGCGAGCCTCGCGGATGCCGTGCTGACGGCATCCGGTGAAATCCAGCCGCAGCTTGGGTTGAAGGCCGAACTGACGGATGCCACACCGGGCCTGATCGATGCGGTGCTGCCCGGTTATCTCGCTTCCGGAAAGCTGCACGGCACGCTGCAGGTGCAGGGCAGTCTTCCGCATCCGGTGGGCGAAGTGAAGTTCACCGGCACGGATCTGCGTGCCCCGGGCGATGCGGGCAGTCTGCCGCCCGTACAGCTGAGTGCCACCGTGAATCTGGCAACAGAAGGCGCGCGCATCGAGCTGCGCACCTCCGCCGGTGACTCCTCGCACATGACGGTGGACGGTACGGTCCCCTGGAGTGGCCCGATCGCCGTGACCGCGAACGGCAATATCGATCTCACTCGCTTCAACCCCTTGCTCGAAAGCGCCGGTCGGCGCATCAGCGGCACGCTGGAGGTGAATGCGGCGGTGGCGGGAACCTTGGACGTACCGACGGTGAAAGGCGCGGTGCAACTGCACAAGGGTGCGGTCCATGACTATCGCCATGGCTTCGATCTCACCGAAATCGAGGGAAATCTGGAAGGCACGCAGAAGGAACTGCGCATCACGGCACTCACCGCGCACGCTGCGGCCGGCACCATCTCGGCCACGGGCACGCTGGGTGTGCTCGAAGGCGGCTGGCCGGTGGATATGCGCTTCACCGCGCGCGCGGCGCAGCCCTTCACCAGCAGTATCGTGACCGGCAGCGTCAACGCCGACCTCACCCTGCAGGGAACCTTGCTGCATGAACTCACCCTGGCAGGCACGGTGTTCGTGAATCGTGCCACGGTGGAGATCCCCAGCAGTTTTCCGCCGAATGTCGCCATCCTCAACGTGCACCGACCCGGTGAGAAGCCGGTGATCAACCCGACGCCCAGCGGACCTGTGGTCAATATGAAAGTCGCCGTCAACGCGCCGCGCCAGATCCTGGTGAAGGGCCGCGGACTGGACGCTGAACTGGGGGGCACGGTGCAGATCGGCGGCACGGCCCGCGCCCCGACCGTCGATGGCGGCTTTGACCTGCAGCGCGGGCTCTTCACCCTCGCCAGCGCCCGCCTGACCTTCAGCGCCGGACGCGTCAGCTTCGCCGGCTCGGACGTCACAGGCAAGATCGATCCGACTCTGGACTTCACGGCGTCGACCCAGGCACTGGATACCACGGTCACGCTGCACATCACGGGCGTCGCCGATGCGCCGCAGTTCGAGCTCACCAGCGTGCCGCAATTACCGCAGGATGAAATCCTTGCGCGCCTGCTGTTCGGTGAAAGCGCCGGACAGTTGACCGCCATCCAGGCCGCGCAGCTGGGCGCGGCGCTCGTCACCCTGACGGGCGCGGGCAGTGGCTTGAATCCCCTGGTGGAGTTGCAGAAGCGCCTGGGGTTGGACCGGCTGGCGGTGGGCAGCAATGACAGCGCGGTTCCGGGCAGCACTCAGAACACCGGTGCGACCATCGAGGCCGGCCGCTATGTGACCAGCCGGATTTTCGTCGACCTCAAACAGAACACCACCGGTTCCACGCAGCTGCAGGTGGATGTGGATCTGACCAACAAGCTGAAATTGCAGACCCAGGTCGGCACCGGCACGGCGACCGTACAGGGCACGACCCCCGACAATGACCCCGGCAGCAGCGTCGGTCTATCGTATCGGTTTGAGTACTGAGCGGGCGAGCACGCCGTCCAACGCGCGGCGCGCCTCAAAGCCGCTGTCCTTGAGGCGCCGCAGGACCTCGCCTTGCACATCCCGGCCGGTGGTGAGTTGGTTGGGACTGCCGGTGTAATGAAACAGTGCCCCTCCGGGCTTGAGCACGCGCGCCAGCTGCAGGTAAAACTGTCGCGAGTACAGCTCCCCCGCGATGCCGAAGCGCGGCGGATCGTGCAGCACCACATCGAAGCTCGCCTCAGCCAGGGTATCGATATGGCGGTCGATGGCCACGTTGCGCACCTCGAGCGCCGCGGCGCGCCGCGGCGACCAGGGGTTCAGGTCCCGCAGCCACAGTACGCTGGGATTTTTTTCGCACGACAGCACGCGCGTGGCCCCCAGTTGCAGACACCAGGCGGCGAAGTAGCCCAGGCCGCCGCACGTATCCAGCACGCATCGTTGACGCACGCCGACCAGCTCGACCTTGCGACGCGCGTCCTCGAAGGGGGATTCGTTCGCGCTCGGCAGCATCTTGATCCCGTCGATTTCAAACGTCGGCGGCCCCCACGGCGTGGGCACCAGCTTGATGAGCGAGCCTGCGTAAACCGACACCGGTTCGAAGCATGAACCGTTCCAGTGATAGATGGTCCGGGCCTTGATCGTGGCCGGCCACGGATAGCGCGCATCGCCCCAGGTGAATCCCGAGGCCGCAAGTCCCACCGCACTCACCGTGCGGCCCAGATCCAGCGAGCAGTCACAGTGCGTGGCGCCCGTGGCCAGTGCCTGCGCCATCAGCGCGTGGGTTTCAGCCGTCAGCAGCGGTCCGCGACCCGCATCGCTCAATGAGATTCCTTGGCGACCAGGAATTTCACCAGCTGCAGCAGCTGGGTGGCGCCCCCCGCCGAGGTGGCATTGAGACGGTACTTGCCATTCACGATGATGGTCGGGGTGGAATCGACCTGACCGTGCAGCACGTAGGCATCGTCGGCCTTCATCCTCACTTCCACCGCAAAGGACTGACTGACGGCCATGAACTTCTCCACCGGAACGCCGGTGAGCTTGTTATAGACCTTGGCGGCGTCCTCGATCGAGGGCTGCGGGCTCCTCAGGCGATTGGTCTGTGGATCGACCACGGCGAGTTCGCCGCTCTTCCACACGGCATCGAATATCCCGTCGTTGGCGCGCTCGGCGATGCCCAACACTTCGGCCGTGACATAGGCGCGCTGGAACATCGGCCAGTCCTCGGTTGCGTTGAAGGAAGCCGGGCGTTGCGTGAACACTGCATTGGGCGGCAGCGCCGCCTTCAACTCTTTGACCACGGGGCGAAACTCCGAGCAATGCGGACAGGCGTAGGAGAACACCTCGGTCACTTCGAGCTTGCCTGGCGGGACGCTCGTCGGCAGCGCCGGAACGACCCGGAAGTAGTTCGTGCCTTCGGTCCACGGCGTTTGCCCCGAGGCTACCAGGGGCAGCGCGGATGCGGCCAGGGTGAACAGCAGGATGACGCGTCGGATCATGGCGGAGCTTCCTTCAATTTATACGGGTGTCAGATGCAGGTGGCTCATGGGGAACGGCCGCAGCAGCGCGGCGGCTTCCTCGGCGGTGCCGGTCAGCCATGCCGCCTGATCGGCGGCCCCGAGAATGACCGGCATACCGCCGGGCAGCGTGACCAGCGCGCAGCTTTCGATCATCACTCCACCGGGAGGCTGGGAGCGGTCCCACAGACCCGCCAGCGCGAATCTCGCCGGATTCACCGGACGTGCCCGATAGCAGGCGCGGCGGCCCTGATGGTCGGCTTTCCAGAACTGGAAGCTCGTGGCGAGCTGCAGACAGCGCTGTCCATTCACCCATGGACCGCGATAAAGCTCCGAGTCCAGTTCCTGCAGCGGCGCGTGAATCACCGGAGTGTCACCCGGTTTGCCGCGCGCGGCATACGGAATCAGGCCCCAGCGCATGTCCAGGGCCTCACGCGGACCGTCAAATTCGCGCACCACCGGCACCGCCTGACCGGGATGGGCCTCGCCATGCTCGAACTGATAGCAGATGCACACCGCCAGGCTCAGCGTGCGCGCGGCTGCGCTTTGCCGGGCGTGTAGCGGCGCCGGGTTGGGTCAGTCGGCGCGCTCCAGGATTTCTCCCGCCACAACCGGAACCCGCCGATGAAGGCATTGTAGTTGTGTCCGGCACGCACCCGGGGCGGCAGGGTTTTGAGTTTCGCCACATTGCCGCCGCCGAGCATCACGTAGTCCACTTCAAAGGCCGTACTCAGCGTCTCGACCACGTCGAAGACCGCACGGCGCCAGCGTTTCTTGCCCAGCCGGGCAAGCCCCGCGGCGCCGACATAATCCTCGTAGGTGCGGCCCTTGCGGTAGGGCAGGTGGCCCAGCTCCATGGGCTCGATGACACCGCTCAGGATCAGCGCCGACCCCAGGCCGGTTCCCAGGCCGAGGAACAGCATTCGGCCACCCTCATAGCTGCCGATGGCCTGCATGGCCGCATCGTTGATCATGCGCACCGGTTTGCCGAAGGCCGCCGCGTAATCAAACGCCACCCAACCCCTGCCCAGATGGTGCGGTTCAACGATGGGCCGCCCATGCCAGACCACTCCGGGATAGCCGATCGCGACGGCATCAAAGGTCCAGCCTTCCGCCAGGGCGCGGATCGCCTTGACCATCTGCCCGGGCGTGAGGTTCGGGCCCGACACGACGTGCCGCTCGCTGTTTTGATCCGCCGGCAAGTCCGAGCGCAGGATCTTGACGTGGCTGCCCCCGACGTTGACTGACAGGATCCGTTTGGGGCGAGTGGGCTGCTTCATTTATGTGTTCTTAAGTCCTGTGGTGCCCGGACCCGGACTTGAACCGGGATGACCTGTTAGGGTCGAGGGATTTTAAGTCCCTTGCGTCTACCAATTTCGCCATCCGGGCATCGGTTTGCGGAGCGTGTCGTGTCCCGATTCTACAGAACCCGGTGCTCATGCCGTCGCCCAGGCAGATTCTTTTCCTGCCTCGCGCACCCGATAGGCGCGGCTCGGCGGAATCAGCCAGGGCGATGACTTGTTCCCGCAAACGGAGGTCCGACACCTGGACCCGATCAGGATATTTCGGGCCGCATTCACGTCCCGGTCATGCGACGTCCCACAGTCGCTGCATACCCAGAATCTCACAATCAACCCGTTCATCCCTCGCGGACCGCTGAGGCTTCCGCAAGTGGCACAGGTGACGCTGGTATTTCGCTCGTTGACGACTTCAAAGCTCCTGGCAGCCTGCTGGCTCTTGTACTCCAGAAACCTCTTGAGCATGCCCCACCCTGAATCGAGCACGGACTTCGCCATCCGTGTCTTCACGAGCTTGCGGCTGCTCACATCGCCCACGATGATGGACTGATACCTCTCGACGATGCTTGTTGAGAACTTATGCAAGGCATCGGCCCGGCAGCGGGCGACCTTTCTGTGAATGCGCTTGGCCTGGCGCTTGTGGCCGCGGCGCTGCGCCTGGGCTAGTTTCGGGGCCAGTTTGTGCGTCCAGCGCCCGGCCACCAGGCGCTCTGCCTCACTGGTGACGGCGATGTCCTTCAGTCCCAGATCGATCCCGACGGCTTCGTAGGGCGCCACGGACTCTTCTGCCTTGATCTTCACCGGCAAACATAACCACCACTCCCCCACTGCATCCTGAGCGAAGCACCCACCCTGCCATTGGACGCCCTCCAGACGCTCTTTTTCGAACACTCGAAAGCCCTTGCCGGCAAAGCGCAGGCAGGCGCCTTTGCGCTTGAGACTGGCTGCCTTGAATGGGATCCACCCGAGCGAGCGCTTGGCCCCACGACTCACCCGCCAGCGCAATTTAAGCCGCTTGGCGGCCTGGCGTTTCTGGGCGTAGTGGGTACAGACCGATTGGATCGTGTCCGCGCCGATCTTGTCAAAATACGGGCTCGCCCCGGACGTCAGGTTGCATAAGTCAAACCCCGTGAGCCACTTACGCTTGGTATCCGAGCGAGTCGCGGTATTGATGCTGATCTCATTGCAGTAGTTGAACACTTGATTCACTTCGGTCGCTGCGGCATTGAGCCATCCGTAGGACTCCCCACGGACCTTCAAGCGAAGCGTGCGCATGAATGATCGCGGCATGAGCCAATTATCGCTCGTCGCGGGCGTTGCTGCTTCACTTCGGTACGCAAGTCACTGGCGGGTTGCGAACGTCCATGTCGCCCCATTGAAGGGATGGCCATAAGCCACTGACTTTGCGAGACTAGCGGATTGCTGGCGGTGTCCGAGGAGCGGGTTTGGGAAGCGGGTCCGGTTCAACTTTGCGGGCGGAAAATCTGCACCTGTGGCGCTCGGAACGCCATGTGCTGAAGGGAGTCGACCTGACCGTGCGCGGCGGGGAGCTGTTGCAGTTGACGGGCGTCAATGGTGCAGGCAAGACCACGCTGTTGCGCGCGCTGTGCGGCTTGAACCAGGTGGAGCAAGGCCGTGTCTTCTGGAACGGGGAGGATGTGCGGGAGGACCGTGAGGGCTTTCATGCGGCGCTCGTCTACCTGGGCCATGAACCGCCGCTCAAACCGGATCTGTCGGGGGTGGAAAACCTGCGGTTCTGGACCGGCATTCGCCGTCCGGTTAGCCAGGCGGCGATCCACGCGGCCCTGACCCGACTGGGGGCGGGCGAATTTGCCACCCGTCCGGTGCGCACCCTGTCTGCCGGACAGCGGCGGCGCGTGGCGCTGGCCGGCCTGTTGCTGGCCGCGGTGCCGCTGTGGTTGCTGGATGAGCCGACGACCAACCTCGACAGCGCCGGCCAGGCGCTGGTTGCATCGCTCCTGGATGCGCATCTGAGCTCCGGAGGACTGGCGATCGCCGCCGTGCATCACGGCTTGCAAGTGGAGCCCGCGCGGCTGCGCGAATTGCATCTGTCAGCGTGACGCCTCCCGATTCACTGCCCACGACCCCGCCGCTGCTCGCCGCCCGATTGGTGATCGAGCGCGACCTGCTGCTCGCCTTCCGCCGGCCCGAGCAACTAGTGCATCCCTTGGCGTTTTTCATGCTGGTCACCACGCTGTTCGTGCTGTCGGAGACATCGGAAAGAACGGTCCTGCGCAGCATTGCGCCGGGCGTGTTGTGGGTCGGTGCGTTGCTGGCGGCGCTCCTGGCCCTGGATTTTCTGTTCCGTGACGATGCGCAGGACGGCACGTTGGAGCAATACGCACTATCAGGACAGTCGCTCACCTGGTTGTTGCTGGGCAAGACCAGCTCCCACTGGCTGCTGACCGGGGTACCCCTGTCGGTGATGGCGCCGTTGATGGCTTACACCTTGGGCGTGCCAGCCACGGCCGGCGTGGGTATCATGCTCACCGTGGCACTGGGTAGCCTGGCCCTGAGCTTCATCGGATCCATCGGGGCGGCACTCACCCTGGGCGCACGGCGCGGTGGCGTGCTGCTTGCCATATTGATACTGCCTCTGGCAGCCCCGATTCTGATTTTTGGGAGCCGAGCCACGGAATTGGCCATCCGCGGTGAGGCATATGTTGCCCCCATGGAACTACTTGGGGCCATCGTGGTCCTGTCGTTCACTCTCGCCCCGCTGGCCGCGGCAGCCGCCGTCCGTATCAGTCTGGAGTAGCCGTAACGTGACTTGGACATGGTTTCACCGGCTGGGGTCACCGCCGTATGTGTACCGGCTGGCGCAGCGCCTGACCCCCTGGTTCGCCTGGAGCGCGAGCGCGCTGATCCTCGCGGGTCTGTTTGGCGGGCTGGTGCTGGCGCCTCCGGATTATCAGCAGGGGGATGGTTTCCGGATCATCTATGTGCACGCGCCGACCGCTTGGCTGTCGCTGATGGTCTACACCTGGATGGGGGTGGCGGCCGCGGTGGGCCTTATTTGGCGCATCAAAGTCGCCCATGCCGTGGCTGCGGCGTGCGCGCCGATCGGCGCCTCCTTTACCGCAGCCGCGCTCGCCACCGGATCGCTGTTCGGCAAGCCCATGTGGGGTACCTGGTGGGTTTGGACCCCGCGGCTGACTTCCGAGCTGCTGCTGCTGTTCCTGTACATCGGGTATATGGGTCTCCGGGCCTCATTTGATGACACCCAGCGAGCAGACCGTGCCAGCGCCGTGCTGGCAGTGGTGGGAATCGTTAATGTACCCATCGTGCATTACTCAGTAGTGTGGTGGAACGACTTGCATCAGGCCTCGTCATTGAGTTTGGCGGGCAAGGACACTATTGCCACCTCCATGCTGGTGCCGCTTTTGGTGAGCCTGCTGGGGTTCACCTTGTACTTCGGCGCGATTGTGTTGGTGCGCCTGCGCGCTGAGATTCTGCGCCGCGAGCGCGCTGCCTCCTGGATCCGTGAGGCGCTGGCATGATGATCCAGTTCCAATCGATGGCCCAGTTTCTGGCGATGGGAAAATACGCTGCCTACGTCTGGCCTTCGTTTGGCCTGACGGCGCTGGTGATCGTGCTGAACATCGTCTGGGCGCGGCGTCTGCTGCGCCAGGCGCAGATCGATGCGCGCCGCCGGCTCGCAATACAGGAGCACAACGCATGACGCCGCAACGACGCAAACGGTTGTATCTGGTGCTCGGGATCGTGGTGGGCGTAGGCATCGCTGCGGGGCTCGCGCTGTTGGCATTTCGGCAGAATGTCACCTTCTATTTCATCCCTACCGAGGTCGCGCAGGGTGCCGTGCATGGGGATCAGAATTTCCGGCTGGGCGGCATGGTGCGCGCCGGCAGCGTGCAGCGGGTGCCGGGCAGTCTGCAGGTGAGTTTTGTGGTAACCGATTTCAAGCACGATGTGCCGGTAACCTACGACAAGGTGCTGCCGGATCTGTTTCGTGAGGGGCAGGGTGTGATCGCTTACGGGCGTTTGGATGGCAAAGGTGTGTTCGTCGCCGATGACGTGCTTGCCAAGCACGATGAGAAGTACATGCCGCCTAAGATTGCGGGCACAGCGCCGCTGGCGCGGGGAGGTGGCTGATGCTGCCCGAACTCGGTCACTTCGCCTTGGTGCTGGCGCTGCTGCTGGCAGGACTGCAGGCATTCTTCGGCATTGTCGGTCCGGCACTGGCCCGTGATCGCTGGACTGCCGCCGCAAGCTCCGCCGTCGCGGGACAGTTCGTCATGATCGCGACGGCGGTCGGCATCCTGGTATACGCGTTCGTCACCTATGATTTCTCGGTCCTCTATGTTGCCGAGAATTCCAATTCCGCACTGCCGTTGATGTATCGCATCGCCGCGCTGTGGGGCGCGCATGAGGGCTCCCTGCTGCTGTGGATTTTCCTGCTCGCCGTGTGGACACTCGCGGTCGCCATCGCCTCCCGCAACCTGCCGGAGCGGTTCGCGGCGCGGGTGCTCGGGGTGCTGGGCGTGCTCAGCTTCGGATTCATCCTGTTTACGCTTGCGACCTCCGATCCGTTTCGGCGTTTGATTCCGGCGGCGGCCGACGGCCATGACCTCAACCCGCTGCTGCAGGATCCGGGGCTCGCCATCCATCCGCCGGTGCTCTACACCGGGTTATGTGGGCCTTGCGGTGGCCTTCTCCTTCGCCTGCGCCGCGATGCTCGAGGGCCGCATGGATCCGGACTGGGCGCGCTGGACACGACCCTGGACGACCGCGGCGTGGGCCTTCCTGACCTGCGGCATCACGCTTGGCAGCTGGTGGTCGTACTACACGCTGGGGTGGGGCGGCTACTGGGCGTGGGATCCGGTCGAGAATGCCTCCTTCATGCCGTGGCTGGTGGCCACCGCGCTCATCCATTCCCTCGCCGTGACCGAAAAACGCGGCCTGTTCAAGAGCTGGACGCTGCTGCTAGCGATCCTGGCATTCTCGTTGAGTCTGATGGGAACCTTCCTGGTGCGCTCCGGCGTGCTGGTGTCGGTGCACTCCTTTGCGGCCGACCCCTCGCGCGGGCGTTTCATTCTGGCGTTCCTGGGACTGGTGATCGGCGGAGCGCTGACGCTGTATGCGTGGCGGGCGCCGCTGCTCAAATCCAATGTCGGCTTCGATCTGCTGTCGCGCGAGAGCTTTCTGCTGTTCAACAATATCCTGCTGGTGGTCGCTGCGGCGACCGTGCTCGGCGGCACCCTCGCGCCGCTGATCGCCGACACGTTCGGGCAGCCCACCTTGTCGGTGGGACCGCCGTACTTTCGCCCGACCTTCCTCTTAGCAGTCATTCCGCTGCTGCTGCTGCTTGTCGATCGGCATCCACGCCAACTGGAAGCGCGGTCGGCTCGAGGCCGCGGTGCGCCCGTTGCTGGTGACCTTGGCGATCGCGGTGGCACTGGGCGCCGCCATCGTGTTTGGCTTTTACGGCGGCCGCCATGCGCTCGCGATCGTCGGCATCGGTATCGGCAGCTGGATCATCCTGTCCTCGCTCCTGGATCCGGTGGATCGGCTGCGGCGGCACTTGAGCCTGTCGCGTGCGGTGCTCGGCATGACGCTGGCGCACATCGGCATGGGGGTCGCGGTCATCGCGCTCACCTGTGTTGAGTCCTATACCAGCGAGCGGGATATCGCACTGTCTGCCGGGGCCAGCGCCGAGGTCGGCGGCTACGACTTCAAGCTCCTGGGCACACAGCCCGTCGAAGGCGACAACTACAGCGCCATCCGCGCCACCGTTCTGGTCAGTCGCGACGGTCGGCCGATCACCACGCTGTTTCCCGAGAGCCGCACGTTCTGGGTGCAGCAGCAGACGCGCAAGGTCGCCGGCATCTACAACCGCCATGGCACGGACCTGTTCGTCGCGCTGGGCGATGACCTGGGCGCCGGCAGCTGGAGTCTGCGCGCGCAGATCCGGCCGATGATCACGCTGCTGTGGCTGGGGCCGCTGTTCATGGCGCTGGGTGGCGCGCTCGCGCTCTCCGATCGCCGCTATCGTCTGGAGCGGGCCGAGGCGCGCGCCGGGGTCAAGGCGCCGCTCGGAGCCGCGCATTGAATCCGCGCTTCCTGATCCCGCTGGGCGTCTTCGCCGCGCTGGTGGTGGTGCTGGCGGTGGGCATCAATCATTCGCCCGAGGTCGGCGTGCTGCAGTCACCGCTGGTGGGTCACCAGATCCCGGACTGGGAACTGCCCATATTGACCGATCCGACCAAGACCTTGGGCTCCCGGGAGCTGAAGGGTCAGTGGTATGTGCTCAATTATTGGGGGACCTGGTGTGTTGCCTGTCGCGAAGAACACGCCGCGCTGCTTGCGGCGCAGCGTGACGCGCGGGTGCAGATCATCGGCGTCGACTGGAAGACCGATAATCCCACTGAGGATGCGGACGCGCTCGAATGGCTGGCGAAGCTCGGCAATCCCTACCGACAGGTCGTCAGCGATCATGACGGGCGCACGGCCATCAATCTGGGCATCGCCGCCGCACCAGAGTCTTTCCTCGTGAATCCCCAAGGCGTGATCGTCTTCAAACAGCCCATGGGCATCACCCGGGAGGTGTGGAAGCGCGAGTTCCTGTCGCGGCTGCCCCCGCATTCCACCGTGCCGCCCGCGACGCCGGGTGCCTCATGAAGCCGCTGCTCATGCTGCTCGCGGTGCTGGCGGCGGCGGCGCCGCTGTGCGCCGCCTGGGCGCTCGACCCGGCGCGGTTGACGGATCCTGCACAGCAGGCGCGTTACGAGGTGCTCATCCACGAGCTGCGCTGCGTGCAGTGCCAGAACAGTACACTGGCCGACTCCGATGCCTGGATCGCGAACGATGTGCGCCGGCAGATCCGCGACATGCTCGTCGCCGGCAAGTCCGACCAGGAGATCAAGAACTACCTGGTCTCGCGCTACAGTGAGTTCATCCTGTTCCGCCCCAGGTATTCGTGGCGCAACGCCTGGTTGTGGTTGTTGCCCGTGGCGCTGCTGCTCGTCGGTGTGTCCGTGGCCGTACGCGTGCTCAAGCAGCGCGCGCGGCTCGTGGATAACGAGGACGATGCGGACGTCCTGCCGTTATGATCACGTTCATCGTCATCGCGACCGCGATGGGGCTCGCGGTGGCCGCGCTGCTCGCTGTGCCGCTGTTGTCGCCGCGACCCGTCGCGCCCCGTTCGCCGTGGACCGCGCTCGCGGTGCTGGTGGTATTGCTCGGCGGCGCCGGGGCGTTGTACGCCACATTCAGCAATTGGCGCTGGTCGGGCGCCGAGGCTGAGGCAGCGGCGGCCTCGCCGCAGACGATGGTGGCGACGCTCGCCCGCCGCCTGGCGAGTCATCCCGATGATCTCAACGGCTGGCTGCTGCTCGGTCGCTCCTACAGCGTGCTCGAGGAGACGCCGCTGGCGGTGCACGCCTATGAGCGCGCCAATGCGCTCGCCAAGGGGCAGAACGCGGACGCGCTTCTGGGGCTGGCCGAGGCGCTGGTGTCGCAGGACGCCTCTCAGCTGACCGGCCGGGCGGGCGATCTGGTCGAGCAGGCGCTGCGGCTCGCACCGCAATCACCCAAGGCATTGTTTTATGGCGCCGCGGCTGCCATCCAGCGCAAGCAGCTGCCGCTGGCGCGCCAGCGCTTCGTGGCGTTGCTGGCGGCGAATCCCCCTGACAACGTGCGGCCCATCGTCGAGCAGCAGATCAATGCGATCGACCAGGCCTTAGGAGCGGCGGCACCGGACGCGGCGCCGACGGGCGCGGCCGCGCCCGCGCTGAGGCTTCCGGGCAGTCGGCGCGGGTTAAAATTACTATCAAGCTTGCGCCTACGCTTAAGGTCGCCGGCAAGACGGATGCGCCCCTGTTTGTATTCGTGCGAGATCCGCGCGCGGCAGGACCCCCGCTGGCCGTCAAACGCCTTCAGGCGCATTTCCCGCAGACGGTGGAGCTCTCCTCGGCAGACGCCATGCTCGCGGGGCACGGCATGCAGGTCGGGCAGGATGTCGAGATCGTGGCACGGCTGTCCAGTTCGGGTGGCCCGCTGGCGCGCACCGGCGACCCGTTTGGTTCAGTTGCCTACCACGTCGCCGCGACCGGCGCTGTCAGCATTCTCATCGATCGGCTGACCCCCTGAGCCGCAATATCTTGTCCCGTTCGCCGGTCGCTTCAGAACTGGCGAAAATATTCATGCTCGCAACAGAACAGTAATGTCGATTCGGAGGCGGGATGACGTATCGTGTATCCGTACGGCATGGGTCTTGCTTCAGTCCTCGCTTAGGACTTCCTCCCATTACGAGTAAGGAGCCGGGTATGGCACAGACAAGAGGTGTGGAAGGCCGAACTTCCAACCGCGGATTTGCTTCGATGAACCAGGAACGTCAACGTCAGATCGCCAGCATGGGCGGCAAGGCGGTGCCTGATTCCAAGCGCAGTTTTTCCCAGAACCGTGATCTTGCCGCGCAGGCGGGCCGCAAAGGCGGTCAGAGCGTGCCTGGCGAGAAGCGCAGCTTCTCCCAGAATCGTGAACTTGCGGCCCAGGCGGGGCGCAAGGGCGGCCAGAGCGTGCCCGATGAGAAGCGCAGCTTCTCGCAAAATCCCGGGTTGGCCGCGCAGGCCGGTCGCAAGGGCGGTCAGGCGAGCCACAGTGGGTTTGCGGCCCATGACACGGCTGGTGACAGCACCCCGTGACGCGTCGTCCGGGGCCGGCACGCTGAGGTTCAATCGCCGCAGTCGCGTGCAATCTTTACGCGACTGCGTGCAGAAGTTGCACGGTGCTATCGGGGATTTAGCCCTGATCGTTCTGGGGGATCGACTCACACACCTCGTTCATCAAACGATTGAGTTCCTCCGGGTCGATCGGCTTGACCAGGTGCCGATCGAAGCCCGCGCTGCGGGCGCGCCGTTTGTCATCCTCCTGGCCCAAGCCGGTCTGCGCGCATAGCAGCGTCGCGTGAGCCCAGGGGCGGGCCCGTAGCCGCCGCGCGGTCTCATAGCCGTCAATGCCCGGCATGCCGATATCCAAGAGCACCACGTGGGGCTTGAATTCATCGGCCACTGCCAAGGCCTCAAGCCCGTCGCCCGCGGTGCGCACGTCGTGCCCCTCCAGATCGAGCATCATGGCCAGCCCCTGCGCGCCATCACGATTGTCATCCACGATGAGTACCCGCGCACCATGGCGTGCCGGCGTCGTGGCGATGGGGGCGGCCTCGGTCGGCACCACGCGCAGCGCCGGCACGTGCAGCAGATTCAGCTGTACGATGAAACTGCTGCCCCGACCGGGCCCGTCGCTGTGAGCACTGATCCGGCCCCCATGCAGTTCCACCAGCCGCTTGGCCAGGGTCATGCCGATACCCAAGCCCATGTGCGCATCGCGGTTGCCGTGGCTGTTGCGCGTGAACAGGTCGAACACCTGCGGCAGCAGCTCCGCGGAGATGCCGGCGCCCTCATCGGTAATGGTCACCGTAACCTGGCGATCATCGTGGGTCGCGCAGATTCGGATCTCGGTCCCTACGTCGCTGAACTTGGAACTGTTGTTGAGGATGCCGGCGAACACCTGCACGATGCGCCGAGCTGTCCACGTTCAGCCACATGGGCCCGGGCGGCAGTTCCAGCCGCGGATGCTGTTGGCGGCTTTCGAGCGCGGCGCGGTTTGCATCGATGGCACGGTGCAGTAACCCCTCCAGACTCGCCCGCTCGCAGCGCAGTTCCAGATGCCCCTGCGCCACATGCGCCACATCGGTCAGGTCCTCGATCAGGCGCGCGAGCTGCGCCACCTGCCGCTCGATCATTGCGTGCGCCGCGCGCGCGAGCGCTTGGTCGTTTTCCGCGATCCGCAGCACGTGCACGGCGCTGCGCATGGCGGCCAGGGGATTGCGCATCTCGTGGGCCAGGGTCGCAAAGAAATCCTGTCGGTCCGCTTCACGTTCACGAAGCTGCAGGGCGAGCTGATCGCGCTCCGCGACAACCGCCTGCAGGCGCGCCTGCAGATCGCGCTGCGGGCCCGCGGGTTCCTTGGGTGCCATCGAGCGCTCGCTCTGGGCTGACATGGGAGAATCCATGGGCGCGAGATGCAGCAAGAATCAGGCCGCGCGCTCGAAGCTCACGACGAAACGTGTGCCGCGGCCGTCACGCCCGGTTTGCGCAACGACCGTGGCCTCATGCACGGCGGCAATTTCGCGCACGATGGCGAGCCCCAGTCCGCAGCCCTCGGCGTCCGCCGTGGCGCCGCGATGGAAGCGTTCGAAAATGCGCTCGCGCTCGGCCTCGGGGATGCCCGGGCCATCATCGGTCACGGCAAGCTCCGGCCGCGGCATCGCCGCCACACTCAAGGTCACACTCGCCCCTTCCGGGCAGTAGCGCAGCGCATTGTCGATGAGGTTATTGATCAGCTCCTCCAGCAACCCGGCATGGCCGCGGACCATCACCGGCTGCGCCGGCGCCACAAAGCCGAAGTCCATGTGGCGCGCCAGCGCCGGGCCGATCCAGTTCTCACCGGCGGAGCGCGCCAGCGCGCCCAGATCAAGCGGCACCAAGGTGCGCGAAGCGGCGGCCTCGGGGCCGGAGCGGGCCAGCGCGAGCAGCTGCTGGGTCACGCGCGCGGCGCGCACGATCGAGGACTGCAGTCCCTGCAATGCCTGATTGCGCGATTCGCTGTCGGCGCTGCGTTGCGCGCGTTCCGCATGCAGCGACACGGCGGCGAGCGGCGTGCGCAACTGATGGGCGGCGTCGGCCACGAAGCGCCGCTGTGCCGTGATGGTCTGCTGCAGCCGGCCCAGCAGGTCATTGATGCGGGTGACCAGAATCCGCGCCTCCCACGGCAGTCCCGCCTCGGACACCGGCCTTAAGAGGTCATGACCGCGCGCTTCGATGGCGGCCGACAACACCGTCAGCGGCCGCAATCCGCGGTCCACCGCAAAGCGCACAAACAGCAATGCGCCCAGCACCAATCCCAGCTGCGGCAGCGCCATCTCCAGCAGGATCTCGGACAACAGCGTCGCGCGCTTGTTGACCGTCTCACCGATGATCAGGCGCACGACTTCGGCGGCGCCGGGCGGCCTGATCTCCATGGCGACCAGGCGCATCGGCATGCCCGCGACGGTCATCGAAACCAGTCGCGGCTTGCCATCGGGCCGGGGCGCCACATCCGGCAGCGCGCCGTCGTTGGCGAGCAGACGACCCCCGGTGGTCGCCACCCGGTAGTAGGTCTGGTCGTAGTCATCGAACTTGAAGATGGCGAGGGCCACACGCGGCAGCACCACGCTCACCTTGCCGTTCTCGACGCTCAGCGCCTGCGCCAGGGAGCCGGCGTCATCGATCAGCCAGCGGTCGTAGGCGAGGTTGGCGAAATGCGCCGACAGCGCATAACAGTAGATGCCATCCAGAACGAGGAGCAGCAGCGCAACGGCCAGAACGCGCAGCGTCAGGCCGGATCGCAGCGAACGTTCAGGCATCGGTTTCCTGTTCCGCCTTCGCCTCCAGCAGGTAACCGAAGCCCCGGATGGTCTGAACCTTCAGGTCAAAGGGTTCCAGACGCCGCCGCAGCCGATGGATCGCCACTTCGATGGCGGTGTCGGACAGCGCTTCACCGGCGGGCGCGAGGCTGCTGGCGATCACGTCTTTCTTCACGACCCGACCGGCGCGCTGCGCCAGCAGTTCCAGCAGCGTGAACTCCCGGGCGGTCAGGTCCACGGGCGTGCCGGATAAGAGGATGCGCGGCTGTCCCATCGTCAACTCGAGCGGGCCGATCTTGATCGACTGGGCCCGATCGGCGCGGTGGCGTCGCACCAGGGCGCGGGCACGGGCCTCAAGCTCCGCCATGACAAAGGGTTTCACCAGGTAATCATCGGCGCCGGCATCCAGGCCCGTCACGCGGTGGTCCACGGCGTCGAGGGCCGTCAGCACCAGGATCGGCAGGCCACGCTGATGTCGGCGCAGCGTGCGGATCAGGGACAGGCCATCCATGTCGGGCAGGCCGATGTCGACAATGGCCAGATCAAAGTCATTGAGCAACAGGACTTCCTGCGCCTCGCGGCCGCGGCCGCTGGCCTCGACGTGGTACCCCTTCTGACGCAGCAGATTGACCAAAGCGCCGCGCAGTTCCGCATCATCTTCTACAATGTAGGTACGCATAGGGGCCGATTATGCGCAAATTTCGCGCGGTTCGCGCGTCGATGCCGCGAAGGCTTCCCGAAAGGCGCAGCGCTCAGTTCGCTGCCTCGCCAATGCGCTCCAGGCAAGCTTTGGCGCGAGCTTCGGCCGCCTCCCAGCTCAAGGGGCTTGAGAGGCTTTGCAGATAGGCGGCATCGACCATGGCGCTCGGCGTGAGGCTGCGCGCGCAGCCGTCCGTGTCATCACCGCCAGTCAGCGCGATCGCGACCGCCAGCGCCGACAAGGCGTCAAGCCCGACCGATTTCACCCGCTCGGGACTGTGATGATGCGCGACCGCCTCGACCACAGCATAGGGCAGGCCCCACAGGGCCAGCAGGTACGCGCCGATCTCGGCGTGCGAGGCGCCGAGGATCTCGTACTCGGCCTGGGGAAGCGGGATGTCGCCCGCGAGGGCGAGTTCCACGGCCTGTTCCAGCTCGCGCGGGCACTCCTGGATCAGCACCCAGTAACCGATGTCATGCAGCAGCGCCGCCAGCACCGCATCGTCGCAGAACGGCGTGTCGGCGGTGAGGGCCTGGGCCACCGCCGCGGTGTGCTGCGCCTGGGTCTGCAGCGCCTCCAGGTCAACCGCGGTGTGCCGCATGCGGCTCGGCCAGCGCGAGAACACCTCGGCGCACATCACCAGGTTCTGTACCGTCTGAAAGCCGAGGTAGCGCACTGCCTGTTCGATATTGCTGATGCGTCGGGCGCGCCGGAAGAAGGGCGAATTGGCGATCTGCAGCACCTTGAGGGTCAGCGGCGGCATCGCTCACGATCACCTGCGCGACTTCGCGTGCCGAGGTGTCGGGCTTGGCCATGGCCGCCTGCAGGCGCGCGAAGACCTCGGGTCGGGCGGGCAGTCGGCGAATGCGGGCGATGATGGCCTGCACGCCGGGGTGGGTGAGCTCCTCACGCAGCTTGAGGCTGCGCACCACTGCATCCTCGAGCTGCTCGGGTCGGCATGGCTTGCTCGAGATATTGATGGGCGAGCGGCAGCAGTCGCAGCTTCTCTTCGCTATCCGACATTCCCGACAGGGCGATGCGGATGGTCGCAGGCCAGCGCTCGCTGATGACGTGCAGCAGCTGCGCACCGTCCATGCCGGGCATGCTGATGTCGCTCACGATCACATCGTGTGGTGTCTGCTCGAAGCGCGACAGGGCATCCGCGCCGCTATCGACGAAGGTCATGTGCCATTTGTGCGTCAGCGGCTGCAGACGCCGCCGCAGCCCCTCCAGCACCTGCGGCTCATCATCGACGAACAGCACGTGTCGCATCGGCACCTTCGCATTGGAACGGTTTTCCATGGTGGCGCGCATTTCAGCGCACAGGGCCGGCGCTGAGCTGGCGTGACCTCACAGTATTGGTGCGTGATCCGCGCCGCTGCGCACGCCGATGACTCGCGTCACGTTCGACTGTTTACGTATTCCTAAAGCGCCTGCGCCCGGCTGCGGCGCGCAACATAGTTTGTCGCCCGTAAGCGTCAGTTCCCCGGTAATATGACACCGCCCGACCAGCACAGTCGGGCCACCCGAGGCTTGACAATTTTTTCATGCGCTATCGCTATCTCAAGCCCGCGCGAGTGCCGGGCATTTTGATTCTGGTTACGGGCGTCACCGCACTGTGCAGTTGCACGGTCGGTCCGGACTTTCACACGCCCGCGGCGCCGGACACCGACCACTACGTGGCCGGCGCACCGCTCGCCACGGTCGGAACGTCGGACAGCGGCGCAGCGCCGCAGACATTGGTTGCCAACCAGGATATTCCTGCGCAGTGGTGGGCCCTGTTCCACAGCGCGCCGCTCGATGCGCTGGTGCGCACGGCGCTGCATGACAGTCCGACGGTCGTGGCGGCCGAGGCGGCCTTGCGTTCGGCGCAGCAAGGCTACGTCGCGCAGCGCGGCGCCAGTGTCTATCCGCAGATCGATGGCCAGTTTGAGGCCGAGCGGGAAGCTGCGCCCGGTGCCGCATTCGGATTCCCGCAGGCGGGCACCAGCACCTTCACGCTGTTCGATGCTGCCGTGAACGTCAGCTACAAGTTCGACCTGGTGGGTGCGACACGGCGCCAGCTCGAGGCGCTCGCCGCGCAAACCGACTACCAACGCTGGCAGCTCGAGGCCGCGCGCCTGACGTTGGCCGGCAATGTCGTCACCACCGTCATCACGGCGGCGGCGTTGAGCGATCAGCTCGCCGCGACCCGCGACATCCTCGGTACCGAACGCGACCAGTTGGGCATCGTCCAACGCCAGCACTCGGCCGGTGCGGCCTCGCAAGGGGACGTACTGACGCAGCAGGCGCAGGTCTCGCAATTCGAGTCGACGCTGCCCGGACTTGAGAAATCCTTGGCCCAGGCCGGCCATCGACTGGCGGTACTGAGTGGCCAGACGCCGGACCGGGCGAGCACCGCAGGCTTGTCGCTCGCCGCGCTGACGCTGCCCCCGCAGCTGCCGCTGTCCTTGCCCGCCAAACTGGTGCGCCAGCGCCCGGACGTGCTCGCCGCCGAGGCGCAATTGCACGAGGCCAGTGCGCAGGCGGGCGTTGCGACCGCGAACCTCTATCCGCAGCTGACCCTGTCGGGCAGCATCGGTTCGGAGACCACCTCCATCACGGACCTCTTCGGACCCGGGACGGCCGCCTGGAACATCGGCGGCTCGCTCATGCAGCCGCTGTTTCATGGCGGGGAGCTGCGCGCCAAGCGCCGGCAGGCCTTCGCGAACCTCGACCAGGCGACCGCGCAGTACCGCGGCACGGTGCTCTCGGCGCTGCAGGATGTCGCCGACACCCTGCGCGCGCTTGAGGAGGATGCGCTCACCGTGGAGGCCGACGCCCGTGCCGAGGCCGCCGCGCGCGACTCACTGGAAATCACCCGTCGCCAGTTCCAGGCGGGCGGCACCTCCTACGTCAATCTGCTCATTGCCCAGCGGCAATACGCGCAGGCGCGCCTGACGCGCATCCAGGGCGAGATGGTCAGAATGACCGACTGCGCGGCGCTCTTGCAGTCCCTGGGTGGTGGCTGGTGGAATCGCGATTCACAAGGGAGCCGCTAGTGCAGAGCTCGGAATATCAGACCCCGCAATACGACCCGGAGACGCTGCGACGGCTGTTCCGGCGCCGGCTCATCATCATCATGGGGATCGTGCTGATCCTCGCCGCCGGCATCATCGGCTTCAACCTGTTCAAGGCGCACATGATCGGCCTCGCGCTGGCGCAGAACGCCTCCCCCAAACAGACCATCGCGACCGGCAAGGTGAAGTTCGACGACTGGCAGCCGCAGCTCACTGCGGTGGGTACGCTGCGCGCGGTGCGCGGCGTGGATGTCACCACTGAGGTCGCGGGTCTGGTGCGGACCATCGATTTTCATTCCGGTGAGGAAATCGGCAGCGGTGCGACGCTGGTACAGCTGAATGCGGATTCCGATATCGCCCAGCAGCAGGCGCTGGCGGCTGCGGCGGACCTGTCGCAGGTGGTACTCAAACGCGATGAGGTGCAGTTGCAGGCACAGGCCATCAGTCAGGCGCAAGTGGACAGCGATGCGGCGGACCTGAAGAACAAGCGGGCGCAGGAGGCCGCGCAGGCGGCGCTGGTGGCCAAGAAGACGTTGCGCGCACCGTTCGCGGGCCGGCTCGGCATCACCACCTTGAATCCCGGCCAGTATCTCAATCCGGGCGACAAGGTCGTGACACTGCAGCAGCTGGATCCGATCCTCGTGGACCTGCGGCTGCCGCAGCAAAGCCTGGCGCGAATCGCCGTTGGCCAGGTGGTGACGCTGAGCGCCGATACCTGGCCCGGGGTCAGCTTCGCCGGTCACATCACCGCGATCAATCCGCTGGTCGACAGCGCCACCCGCAACGTGCAGGTGGAAGCCTCGATCGACAATCACTCGCGCCAGCTCTTCCCGGGCATGTTCGCTCATCTGCAGATCGCCTCCGGCGCGCTGGTGCATGCGCTGACGCTGCCGCAGTCCGCGGTCACCTATAACCCATACGGCGCGACCGTGTTCCTGGTGGTTGGCGACGGCAAGGGTGGCCAGACCGTCAAACAGACCTTCGTGACGCTTGGGGAGACCCGCGGTGATCAGGTGCAGGCACTCGCAGGCGTGAAGGAAGGCGATGTGGTGGTGACCGCTGGTCAGTTGAAGATCAAGAATGGCACGCCGGTGACGATCGACAACTCGATCACTCCCAGCAACGATCCGAATCCGGCGCCGCAGGAACACTAGGCCGCCGCAGATGAAGCTTACAGATCTGTTCATCCGGCGGCCGGTGCTCGCGGTCGTCATCAGCCTGTTCATTCTGGTGCTGGGCATGCGCGCCATCTTCAGTCTGTCGATCACGCAGTACCCGCAGACCGAGTCGGCGAACATCATCATCAGCACCACCTACTATGGTGCCGATGCGGCCACCGTCGCCGGCTTCATCACCCAGCCCCTGGAGGCGGCCATCGCCCAGGCGCAGGGCATCGAGTATCTGTCCTCCTCCAGTTCGACCGGCACCTCGAGCATCACGGCCACGCTGCGCCTGAACTATGACTCCAACCGGGCACTCACCGAAATCAGCGCCAAGGTGAACTCGGTGCGCAACCAGCTGCCGCCGCAGTCCCAGCAGCCGGTCGTCAGCATCGATAACGGTGACACCACGGCGGCCATGTACATCGGTTTCTTCACCGACACCCTGCCGCCCAACGGCGTGACCGACTACCTGATCCGAGTCGTGCAGCCCAAGCTCGATGCCATTCCGGGCGTGCAGTCAGCGGACGTGCAGGGCGCGCGTGTCTACGCGCTGCGTGCCTGGCTTGATCCGCAACGCATGGCGGCCCGCAACGTCGCGGCGAGTGATGTGTACAACGCGCTCGCCGCCAACAATTATCTGACCGCGGTGGGCAGTACCAAGGGCCAGATGGTGTCCGTGGATCTGACCGCCAATACCGATCTGCACTCGCTGGATGGCTTCCGGCAGCTCATCGTGCGTCAGCAGAACAATACGGTGGTGCGCCTGGAGGATGTCGCGACCGTGGAGCTGGGGGCCGAGGATTACGATTCCGGTGTGACCTGGAACGGCCGGCATTCGGTGTTCCTGGCGGTGCAGAATTCGCCCAAGGCGAATGTGCTGCAGGTGGCCCAGGCGGTGCGCGAGGCGCTGCCGGCGATCCAGGAGCAGTTGCCGAGCGGCATGCGCGCCGAGATCGTCTACGACACGACCATGTTCGTGCGCAGCTCCATCCGCGAGGTCATCAAGACGCTCGCCGAGGCCCTGGTCATCGTGACCGTGGTCATCTTCCTGTTCCTGGGCAGTGTGCGCGCCACCGCGATTCCCATGGTCGCCATGCCGCTGTCGCTGGTCGGCACGTTTTTCATGATGCTGGCGCTGGGCTACTCGATCAACCTGCTGACGCTGCTCGCGCTGGTGCTGGCGATCGGCCTGGTGGTGGATGATGCCATCATCGTCGTGGAGAACTTCGACCGGCATCTGAAGGCCGGGGAGTCGCCGCTCGATTCGGCGCTGTTCGCGGCCCGTGAGCTCGGGGGTCCCATTCTGGCGATGACCGCGGTGCTCGTGGCCGCCTACTTGCCGATCGGATTCCAGGGCGGCCTCACCGGCGCGCTCTTCACCCAGTTCGCGTTCACGCTCGCGGCAGCGGTGAGTGTCTCGGCCGTGATCGCGCTGACCCTGTCGCCGATGCTGTGTTCGAAGCTGTTTCGCGCCAACCATGAAGAAGGCAAGTTCGCCCGGCTCCTGGACCGCAATTTTGCTCGGGTGCGAGGCTTCTACCAGCGGATGCTGTCGCGAGTGGCTCATGACCTGGCAGGTGCTGGTATGCCTGGGTGCCGCCGTGCTGTGCCTGACCATCTATCTTTTCGCCACCGCCGATTCGGAGCTGGCACCGAGCGAGGATCAGGGCGTGGTGGTCGCGCAGATCAAGGGCGCCCCCGATGCGACCTACCAGCAGATGGAGCTGTACAGCCAGCAGATGTTCGACGCCGCCTCCTCGCTGCCCGAGTACTACGGGGTGTTCCAGAGGATGGGCGGCAATACCGGCTTCGGCGGGGTGCTGTTCCAGCCCTGGGGCGAGCGCAAGCGCAACGCCACCGAGTTGCAGCAAATCCTGCAGGAGCGCTGGGGCCACATCGCCGGCGCCCAGATCGCCGCATTCCAGCTGCCGGCGCTGCCGGGCTCCTCCGGCCTGCCGCTGCAATTCGTCATCACGACCACCGAGCCGTTGCAGAACCTGTACGAGGTGACGCAGAACCTGGTGGCGCGTGCGCGGGCCAGCGGCATGTTCTTCTTCGTCGATTCGGACATGAAGATCGACAAACCGCAGGCGACGCTGAACTTGGATCGGGAGCTGGTGGGCAATATGGGCCTGACCCAGCAGGATGTGGGCGCGAGTCTGGGTGCGGCGTTGGGCGGCGGCTACGTCAACTACTTCTCCATCTCCGGCCGTTCCTACAAAGTGATTCCGCAGGTGCTGCAGAAGGACCGGCTCAATCCCTCGCAGGTGCTCGACTACTACGTGCACGGCGGCGATGGCTCGCTGATCCAGGCCGGTACCGTCGCGAGCATCACCACGAGCACCGTGCCGGAGTCCATCAATCACTTCCAGCAGCTCAACGCCGCGACCATCTCCGGGCAGCCCGGCGTCTCGCAGGCGACGGCACTGAAGTTCCTGCGCACGACGCTCAACGAGATAGCGCCCTCCGGCTATATCGCCGACTACTGCGGGCCAGTCGCGCCAGTTCATGCTCGGATCGGGCAGCTTCATGGTGACGTTGCTGTTTGCCCTGGTCATCGTGTATCTGGCGCTGGCCGCGCAATTTGAGAGCTTCCGCGATCCCACCGTCATTCTGGTGTCGGTGCCGATGGCGCTGTTCGGCGCCATGCTGTTCATCAACACCGGCATCTCGACGCTCAACATCTACACGCAGGTGGGTCTGGTGACGCTGCTCGGCCTGATCAGCAAGCACGGCATTCTCATCGTGCAGTTCGCCAACGAATTGCAGAAGGCCGGGCGCACCAAGATGCAGGCCATTGTCGAGGCCGCCTCGGTACGGTTGCGGCCCATCCTCATGACCACCGCGGCGATGGTGATGGGCGTGGTGCCGCTGGTGATCGCCTCGGGTGCGGGCGCCGCGGGGCGCCGTTCGATGGGTATCGTGCTGTTCACCGGCCTGTCCATCGGCACGCTGTTCACGCTGTTCGTCGTGCCGGCGATGTACATCCTGCTGGGCGCGGATCATCACCGCGCCGACGTGGCCGATCCAAAACCACTTACAAGCATTTAAAGTATCAGTAACTTACAAGGTTATTGTACTTTCTCACTTCAATTCGGCCCCTTGAGATTTTCGCCGGTGCGCCCCATGCACACCCCAGGGGGCTGCGCTGGCGCACGGCCCGGAGATTCAAATGATGAAGTCCATACGCCTTGCCTTGCTCGCGGTTGTGGCCCTAGGCGCTGCGGGTATCGCTGCCGCCGCGGCCGATGCGACGCCCCACCAGATCTACGAGGCGGCACAGGCGGGCCGGCTTGCCGAGGCGCAGCAGATGATCGATCAGGTGCTGCGCGACTATCCGCAAAGTGCGCAGGCGCACTTCATCGCCGCGGAGCTCGATGCCCGCAGCGGTGATTTCGCCACTGCGCGCCAGCAGCTTGCGACCGCCCGACAGCTTGATCCCGCCCAACGCTTCGCGAGCACGCATGCCCTGAGTGAGTTGGAGGGACAGCTTTCCGGCGGCCGCACGTTCGTGCCGGTTCCCGGTGTTCAGCCATTCGTCCCGGTAGTACATCGTTCCGCCGTGCCATGGGGACTGATTGCGGTGCTGGTGGTGGGCGGCTTTTTGCTGTGGAGCTTCCTGCGGGGTCGCGCGCGACAGGCCTACGCGCAAGGCTATGGCCCGGGGACGCTGCCGCCGGGCAATCCGGGCATGCAACCGGGATACGGCTACGGTCCTGGCTATCCGCCGCAGGGCGGACCGGGATTGATGGGCAATCTTGCCAGTGGCCTCGCCGTCGGTGCCGGGGTCGTAGCCGGTGAAGAGCTCGCGCGCCACCTGATCGGCGGCAATGCCGGCGGGCCGGGCGTGGCGTCGGCCGGGGAGTTGTCCGAGCCGCCGCAAAATCAGGACATGGGCGGTACCGACTTCGGCACCCCGGACGGCAGCTCCTGGGGTGGTGACAGCGGCGGCGGTGATTCGGGCGGTTGGGGCGGCGACAGTGGCGGCGGTGGCGACTGGAGCTGATCCGGTAATTTTCCTGCCGGCCGATTAGACTGTCGGCATGTCGTTTCTAAAAGTGATGGTCCTTGCCATCGTGCAAGGCCTGGCGGAGCTGTTGCCTGTGTCCAGCTCCGCGCACGTGGTGGTGGCGGCGAAGCTCATGGGGCTGGACCCTTCGGCGCCGGCCGTGACGCTGCTGGTGGTCATGCTGCACACCGGCACCATGTTTGCGGTCATCGTGTACTTCTGGCGCCGCTGGCGTGAGACGTACTTTGCCAGCATGGCCCAGTTCAAACGCACGGCGGTGCAGCTGATCGTGGCGACGGCGCTGACCGGCGTGATCGGTGAGGGCCTCGCGCTGCTCATTCAGAGGACGGTGTTCCCCGGGGTGCCCGGCGCGCAGATCGAGGATCTGTTCGGTCACCTGGAATGGATTGCGCCAGCGCTCGCGGTGGGCGGCATCCTGATCCTCATCGCCGGACTGCGCGAAGCTCGAAACACCCGAGCGGTGCCGAGCGCTACCCTGAGCACGCCGCAGGCCAGCCTCATCGGCGCGGTACAGGGGCTGAGCCTGCCGTTTCGCGGTTTCTCGCGTTCAGGCGCCACCATCTCCACCGCCCTGCTGGCCGGCGTCGGCAAGGTCAGCGCGGAGAACTTCAGTTTCGCGCTGGCCGTCGTGCTGACGCCAGCCGTGGTGGCGCGTGAAGCCCTGCGGGTAGTGCACGCGGAACATGCCGGCGCAGCGGCGGGGCTGGCCGGGGTCGCGGTGCCGAGTCTGTTGGGCGCGGTGCTGTCGTTCATCGCCGGCCTACTCGCGTTGCGCTGGCTGAGCGGGTGGCTCGAAGGCGGGCGCTGGTATCTGTTCGGCATCTATTGTCTCATCGCCGCCGCCGCCGTCGCCGCCCTGCATCTCGCCGGTTACTGAGCGCGGGTCGTGGTAGCCCGCGCCTTATTCTCCACGCTCATCTATTCGGCGCCGCTGCAGCGGCGCGCTGCGCCATTCAACCGGCGGCTGCTGCACGAGTGTCGGCAGCTGCGCCTGGATGATGCGGCCGGTCGCGCCTGGTCGCACAGCAACTATCCGGGCGGCTACACCTCTTACGGTTCGCAGCACCGTCTGTATGAGATCTCTCCGACCTTCGCGGCCTTGCGCCAGTTGCTCATGCCGCATCTGGCCAACTTCGCCAAGAGCGTCGAGTGGGATCTGCGCGGTCGCAGACTGGTCATGACCGACTGCTGGGTGAACATCATGCCGCATCGGGTCGTGCACAGCCTGCACCTGCATCCGCTGTCGACGGTCAGCGGCACCTACTACGTGCAGGTGCCAAAAGGCAGTGCGGGTATCAAATTCGAAGATCCGCGTCTCGATAAGTTCATGGCGGCGCCACCGCGCAAGGCGCATTGTAAAATCGAGAATCGTCAGTGGGTGACGCTGCCGGCGGCCGCCGGCCAGGTGGTGTTGTTTGAAAGCTGGCTGCGTCACGAAGTCGCCGCCAATACTCGCCGTGAGGAGCGCGTCAGCATCAGCTTCAATTTCAACTGGTTCTAGCAGGCGCCCGCCTACACGACGGACGCGCGATCTCGCAGCTGCCAAAGCACATAATCCGACGCGCTGCAGTGCTATTGTCAACTCAACACGTAGGACGAACTCTGATCCCGGCTCTGCCGTTATCGGGGGTATGATGCACACCAAGGGACTGGATCGGTGTGATGAATACGGTGTTTGCCACAACACGAACTGCAAGCACGCTGTTACTGGCGTTCGCTGCGCTGTTGGCGACGGTTGCCGCTCAGGCGGGCCCCGAAGTCACCTTCTACCTCACGGTGCCGTTGGATGGGCCTTCGCGGGGGCACGTACTGGGGCTGCGTTTGGATCACAACTCCGCGACTGCCGCGCTGAGCGACATCCGCAACCTGAATCCTTCCTCGCCGCTGGCACGGCGCCCACTGCTCGATCTGCAATTCGGCAAGGATTCGGCACTGCGGTTGGAGCTGGATCGAAGGCTCGCTTGGGACATCAATACGCAGCAGTGGCAGGACATTGAACGGCCGGCCACCGTCACGGTGCGCGTGCCGACGCATGAGTCATCCTCAACGCCCGCCGAGCGCGCGGCGCTCGCGGCGTCGGTCGCCAATCCACTCGCGGACCAGGTCTGGAAACCATTGGTGAAACCGCTCGCGGTCCAACCCTAAAGGGTCCAGGGCAGGTTCGAACTGTGGGTTTTGCATGGCCTTGGGGAACGGACCCAAAAACGAAAAGTGTCCCGCATTGGGCACCATTTGAATGGTGACCTGCGCCTGATGCGGTAGGCCGGCGAGCGCCGCGCGAATCTCACTATCCGGTGTCAGCGAATCGTGTTCGGCGGTCAGCGCCAGAACCGGTGCGGTGACCGCAGCCAGCGCCCCGGGAGCGAGGAACGGTCCGCAGGCGGGCGCGAGCAGCACCAGCGCACCGATGCGCGTATCGTGCGCGACCGCGAGCGGCTCCCGCGAGCGGGTCCACGGTTGAGCGCCCGCCACGCACAGTGCGGTGTAACCCCCCATCGAATGGCCGATCGCGGTGACCGGTTCGTCGGCAATGCAGGCGCCGAACGTCGGGTCGCGCCACAGTGCATCCATTAGCGCCACCAGCTGCGCGGGGCGGTTGCGCAGCGTCTCCACGGAGCTGCGCCAGATCACTGTCGCCGGTACTGTCGCCCGGGTGGCGGGGCAGGGCGACCAGGTAGCCGCTGCGCGCAAGCAGCACACTCAAGGTTCGATACAGGAGCGGGGAGCCGCCGCTGCCATGGGAGATCAGCACCAGCGGAAAGCGACCGCGCGCCGGCGGCGCATCCACGCTCACGTCGAGCTCGTAGGGACCGAACCGCGTGGGGCGCGAGGGTCGCTCGCAGGGATATTGCACCAGCGCGGTAAATGGGGTGGCGGCGTCGCGGTGCACCGCAAACTCCTGAGCTCCTGCGAACACTATGATTTCCTTCTATTTTGCTGCGTCGCAGCAGGACTTGGGTCACCCTTTCTTAAGCAAAGTGTGCCATCGGCCCGCTGCAGCGCGGGAACCGCGATCTGATTCGCTTCAGATTGGTGCCGATTGAACGATAAAGGTGCCTGGGACTTCAGATTGACAGAGTGTCACGATGCAAGTGAATCAGACCGTCACGCAGAACGAGTACATCGTCCGCGAAGGCGCGCTCATCGTTTCCATCACCGACCTCAACGGCCGGATGGTGACCGTCAGTCCGGAGTTCATCCAGGTCAGCGGCTATACCTCCGAGGAGCTGCTCGGGCAGACCCATGGCGGCATCCGGCATCCCGACATGCCCGCCGCGGTGTACGAGGATCTGTGGCAGACCCTGCACGCCGGTCGGCCCTGGACCGGCTTGATGAAGAACCGCCGCAAGAACGGCGATTACTATTGGGATATCGCGAGCGCGACGCCGCTGCGGGAAGGCGGGGCGATCAGCGGCTACATGACCATCCGCACCAAGCCCTCCGCGGCGCAG
The DNA here is from genome assembly GCA_963708865.1 of uncultured Gammaproteobacteria bacterium. Classification (GTDB taxonomy): domain Bacteria; phylum Pseudomonadota; class Gammaproteobacteria; order Steroidobacterales; family Steroidobacteraceae; genus DAIDKA01. The sequence goes on along the minus strand of CAVPUC010000009.1, from coordinate 60,705 downwards.
ATCCGCGAGGCCACAGAGCTGTACGCAAAACTGCGTGATGGGTCGGACAAGAAGCTGAAACTCATCGAAGGTCGCGCGGTGCGCATGACCTGGCGCAAGCGCCTGAACCCCCTGGCCAAGCTCACCGACAAGGGCCGGCGCCTGCTCGACACGGCCGCCGGCGTTGCGGTGCTGCTGAGCGCCGCGGCGCTGCTGCTGATACCGCAGCTGCCGGGCGGCCCGCCGCTGCGTGTGGTGGTGGCCGGGTTGCTGGGCTTGAGATGCCTGCTGTGGGTATCGCGCGTGTTGCGCGCCGCACGCGAAGAGCTCACCCAGGACACGGTGTCATTCATCCAGGACCTCGCCGAAGGGCGCTTTGCCACGACCTTCAAGTCCATCAGCGCGCACCAGGCCGGCGACATCCAGCGCGCGTTGATGACGCTGCGCATCAAGATGGGCTACCAGATCGCCGAGGAGCGCCGCAAGGCCTCACTGCTGCGCCAGGCCCTCACCAGCGCCAGCGCCAGCATCATGCTGGCGGATGAGAACCTGCGCATCGTCTATGCCAATGCCTCGGCCACCCGATTGTTCCAGTACCTGGAAGCCGATTTGCGCAAGGACCTGCCGCACTTCCAGGCCGACAAGGTTGTGGGCTCGGACATCGGCGTGTTCCACCGCCATCCCGCGCAGGAGCGACAGGTTCTGATCGACATGAAGGAACCGATCACTGCGGATGTGCGCCTGGGTGGTCATGCGCTGCGCGTGGTGACGACGCCGGTGATCGATGCGGACGGGCGCCGCAGCGGCACGACGGTGGAATGGTTCGACCGTACCCCCGAGGTGCGCGCCGAAGAGGAGGTCAACGCGATCGTCAAGGGTGCGCTGGAGGGCGAGCTGGAACGGCGGATCGCGATCGAGGGCAAATCGGGATTCCTGCTGGTGCTCGCCCATGGCGTCAACCAGATGGTCGACAACATGGTGAAGGTCATCCGGGATGTGCAGGAGGCCGCCGGTGAAGTGGGGCGCGCCGCCAGTGAAATCTCGGACGGCAATCTCGGACTCTCCGAGCGCACCCAGGAGCAGTCCTCGGCCCTGGAGGCAACCGCCGCTTCCATGGAGCAGATGACCAGCACCGTCAAGCAGAATGCCGATAACGCGAGCCAGGCCAATCAGCTCGCGGTCGCCGCCCGTAACCAGGCAGAGAAGGGCGGGGTCATTGTCGGCAAGGCGGTCGATGCCATGGCCGAGATGAACGTCGCCGCGCAACGCATCGCCGATATCATCGGCACGATCGATGAGATCGCCTTCCAGACCAATCTGCTGGCGCTGAATGCCGCGGTCGAGGCCGCCCGCGCGGGCGAGCAGGGCCGCGGCTTCGCGGTGGTCGCCGCCGAAGTGCGCAGTCTCGCGAGCCGCTCGGCGCTCGCGGCCAAGGAGATCAAGGGCCTCATCCACGATTGCGTACGCAAGGTGGGCGACAGCTCGACCCTGGTGACGCAGTCGGGTACCACCCTGAATGACATTCTGGTGTCGGTGAAGAAAGTGGCCGACATCGTCGGTGAGATCGCCGCCGCCTCGCGCGAGCAGTCCGCGGGCATCGAGCAGGTGAACGAGGCGGTCATGCAGATGGACGGCATGACGCAGCAGAATGCCGCGCTGATCGAGGAGGCGTCGGCGGCTTCCGGCGCCATGGCCGAGCAGGCCAACCGGCTGGTGGAGACCATGTCCGCCTACCGGCTCGGCAACCCCGCGGACGGCGTCGACCCATCCGGGCGTCGCTCGAAAATGCGCTTCGTGGCCTGAAGCCGGCGCGTTATTTTTTCCAGGCCTGCCCGGTCACCGGGTTGGCATAGTGGAACGGCGGCACGAATACGTGCGGGAAGGCCTGATACTTCACGGTTGAGGCCTGATCAGGTTCAACACCCGGCAAGGGGCCCGCCAGCGGCACCCCGCCATGACGCCAGCCCTTGTCGAACTCCACGTAATAGGTCGTGTAGAAGTGCAAGTGGTGGATTTTCCACACCCCGCCTTCGCGTATGTACTCATTCTCGTACGTCCCCTCGCCCCAGCGCGCCTCGCGGCCCAGCCAGCCGATCTGGATGAAATTGCGCCAGCGACCGCACGCCGATTGCCCATCAGGGGCGATGTTGATCACGGGTTGCAGTTGCATGTGATTGAACACGCAGCCGAACTCGAGCTTCGGTAAGGCGTGCAGGTACTGGCGCACGCGCTGCTGACCGATGAACAGACCGCGCCCGGCAATCTCCAGCCGCGCGTTGGCGGAGAACAGGTCCGCCGCTTGGTCGTACAGGGTCTTGTCCACGTAGTACCCGTAGGACGCCTGTAGATTGCAGATGGCCACATAATCGGTCGCGGCTTGCGCCTGGCGCTCTAGCACCTCGACCCTGTTCAGCAGCTCCTGGACCTGCGTTTCAATGCTCATCCGGGTACCTCGCTTGCATCTATGCACGAATGATAACAGGTGACTTGGCAACACCGGCGCGCGCTTCAGGTACCATCCGCCCTCATGGATGCTGTGACTTCGCCCGCGTCAACACCACTCGCGTCCGATTTCGACGGGCGAGCGTTATCCGCCGTGCAGATCCGGGTTTTTCTGCTTTGCGCGCTGATCGTCTTGCTGGATGGCTACGATCTGCAGGCCATGGGGCTGGCGGTGCCTACGCTCGCCACCGTGTGGCATCTGCCGAGTCCCGCATTCAGCATTGCACTGAGCGCCTCGCTGCTGGGCCTGGGGCTGGGTTCGGCATTGATCGCCCCGCTGGGAGATCGGCTGGGCCGCCGGCCGCTGTTGCTGGCGGGACTCGCCATCATTCTGGTGACGTCGCTGGGGTCCACCACGGCCACCTCACCCTGGCAACTGTCAGGCTGGCGGCTGGCGATTGGGCTCGGCCTGGGGGTGTGCCAGAGCAATGCCTCGGCGCTCACGGCGGAGTTCGCGCCCCTCGCGCGGCGCGCCACCATCATGACGCTGATGGGTGTGTGCGTCTCACTCGGTGCCGTCATCGCGGGGCTCACGGCGCCGCCCGTGCTGGCCGCAGGTGGCTGGCGCGGACTGTTCTTGGTGGGCGCGGCGCTGCCGCTGCTCGCCTGGGTTAGCGCACTGGTGGGCTTGCCGGAGTCCCCGGCGATACTCGCTCGCAATGCTCGCGCCGCCTCGCCACAGGCGCCTGCCGATGCGCCATCGGCACTTGCCGGCGGCAGCCTGCTCGCGTTGCTGCGGCCTCCCTATCGGGAGCGGACGTTGCGTCTGTGGCTGGTGTACGGCCTGTCGGCCATGTTGCTGTACTTCTTGATCAGCTGGCTGCCGGTATTCCTGACGGCTGCAGGCTGGTCGCGCGCCCAGGCCCCGCGAGGTATCGCGCTGCTGCAATTCGGTGGCATCGCCGGCTCCTTGATCCAGGCGTGGCTGGTGGACCGTCACCGCACCATCACGGCCTTGGTCGGGGCCTATAGCGTGACCCTGGTTGCCGCATTGCTGTTTGCCGTTCCGGGCAGCGCCCCGGCCTGGCCGGTACTGCTGCTCCTCATGGGCAGCGGCATCGGCGGGGTCATCATGTCGATCATCGCGCTCGGGGCGATTTTTTACCCGCCGGAAATCCGCGTCACCGGATTTGGCTGGGCGGGTGCCGTGACCCGAATCGGCGCGGTGCTGGGCCCGCTGGCCGGTGGCTGGATCATCGCCGCGGGGGTCTCGACCCGCGTCACGCTGGGACTCGTTGCCGTGCCGGCGCTGCTGTGCATCGTCGGCACGCTCGCCATGCGCCGCTCGGTGGCCGAGGCGCAAAGGCCACGGTGATCGGCATATACTCAGCCGCACCCCATGCCCATTCAATCGCTCCCAGGAGTCACGATATGAGCAAGATCATCTATCAGATCGTCAAGCATGATGGCGGCTGGGCCTACAAGGTTGACGAAACCTTCTCAGAGTCCTTCCCGAGTCACGACCAGGCGCATGCGGCCGCGGAGCGCGCGGCGCGCGAGCAGGCGGCACCGGGCGAGGCCACCGTCATTTCCTATGAAGACAAGCAGGGCCACTGGCACCGGGAGTCGGCGGCTGGCAATGATCGGCCGCAGCCAAAGGTAAAGGGTTGAGCATGAATCTCAAGACACGCTTCGTGTGCGGCGCCATGGCGCTCGCCTGGGTCGGGACAGGGGTGGCCCAGGCGCCACCGGTGGCGGCGCCCGACCAGGCGGCACTGCTGCAGAGCAAGGACCCGAAACTTGCGGCAAACAAAAAGCTCGTATTCGACATGTGGCGCGCGATCATCCAAGGCGCGCACACCGAACTTGCGCCGAAATATTTCACCAAGGACTACATCCAGCACAATCCAAACGTCGCGACCGGTCGCGATGCCATGGTGCAGTACATGAAGTCCACCCGGCCGGTGCGTCCCATCGACCCGACCATCACCTTCCCGGTGGTCGCGATCATGGCCGAGGGCGACAAGGTCCTCGTCGCCACCGTCACGTACACGGCCGATCCCACCAAGCCGGGCACCAAGTATGCCGGAACCCATTTTGATCTGTTCCGCATCGAGCACGGCAAGATCGCCGAACATTGGGACAGTGTCGCCAAGGATCCCGCGGCGCTGCATTTCAATCCAAACGTGGACAGCAAGCCGTAAATTAGAGGGCTCACGTGATGCGCATGCGCTGGTGTGCTGGAGTGCTCTGCGGATGGATCGGGGTGGCCGGCGTGCACAGCGTGCAGGCCGAGGGGAGTGTGGCAGGAGATGTTGCCGCGGCGTTCGGCGCAAGACCCGCCGTCGCCTCGGTGCGCTTGTCGCCCGACGGACAAAGCGTCGCGCTGCTGGCGCCGGGCAAGGGCGCCGGCAACACGCTCGTGGTGCTGAGACTGGTCAAGGATGCGAAACCCATCGCTGCCCTGGGCGCCAATGGCAAGCCGTTTCGCTTAAGCGGCTGCTCCTGGGTTGCCAATGATCGCCTGGTATGCGGTATCTATGGCCTGGTTCCCGATCCTCAGGCACTGCATGGGTTGCTGCCGGTGAGCCGGCTGATTGCCGTCAACGCCGACGGGTCAAATATCAAGCAACTGAGCACCTCACTGAATGCGAACAGCCGCGGCTACCTGCTCTCCGGAGGCGAGATCGTGGATTGGCTCCCTGATCAGGACGGTTCGGTGCTCATGGCGCGTGAATATCGCCCCGATACCCATGGCGGCAGTCGCATGGGCAGCGATGCCGAAGGCCTGGGTGTCGACCTGGTCGATACCCGCACGCTCGCGGTAACCCGTGTCATTCCGGCGCACCCGGACGCCTTCGAGTACTTGAGCGATGGTCGTGGCACCGTGCGCATCATGGGCAACCGGGTGAGAAACTCCGTGAGCGGCGAGGATACCGGCGTACTGCAGTTCTCGTACCGTCTGCAGGGGTCGAGTGACTGGCATTCGCTTTCCACCTACACCCCGGATACCCACACGGGCTTTCGGCCGATTGCGGTCGATCACGACCTCAACGTCGCCTACGGCTGGCAGGAACTGAATGGTCGCGCGGCGTTGTATTCGATGACCCTGGATGCATCGCCGCACTCGACGCTCATCTATTCCAGGCAGGACGTTGACCTTGGGGGGCTGATCCGCATCGGGCGGCGCAACCGCGTGGTCGGCGTCTCGTACGCGACGGATCGGCCGCACAGTGAGTTCTTTGAGGACGATTTCAAGCAAATGGTGGCCCAAGTGCACCGCGCGCTCACCAAGCAGCCGCTGATGCAGGTGGTCGACTCCAACGTGGATGAGAGCAAAATGCTCGTTTTCGCCGGCAGCGATGCGGATCCCGGCAATTACTACATTTTCGATCGCAAGTTGAACCAGCTGCAATCCTTCCTTGCGGTGCGGCCGCAACTTGCGGCCATGACCCTGGCGCGGGTCAAACCAATCACCTATCCCGGCGCGGATGGGGTGATGATTCCGGCCTATCTGACACTGCCGCCGGGGCGCGAGAACGCCCAGGGCCTGCCCGCGATCGTCATGCCGCATGGCGGTCCCAGTGCCCGCGATGATTGGGGATTTGACTGGCTGGCGCAGTCCTATGCCGCGCTCGGTTTCGCAGTGCTGCAACCGAATTATCGCGGCTCGAGCGGTTATGGGGACGAATGGTTTCAGCACAACGGCTTCAGATCCTGGGACATCGCGGTGGGGGATGTGATCGCCGCCGGCCATTGGCTGGTGAACGCGGGGATTGCCGATCCCGCCAAACTCGGCATCGTCGGCTGGTCCTATGGCGGATACGCCGCACTGCAATCGGTTGATATCGACGCGAATCTCTTCAAGGCCATCATCGCCATTGCCCCGGTGACGGATCTGGCGGCCCTGAAGGAGGAGCGCCGCGGCTGGAGCGACTTCACGGTGGTGAGCAACTTTGTCGGGGAAGGGCCGCACATGCGCGAAGGATCGCCCATCACCCATGCCGACAAATTCAAACAGCCAGTGTTGATGTTCCACGGCACCGCCGACCGCAACGTTGCGGTGGAGGAATCGATACGCATGGCGAAGGTATTGAAGAGCGCCGGCGTGCAGTGTGAATTGGTCACCTTCGAGGACCGCGACCACCAGCTCGAGGATTCGGAAGTGCGCACCGACATGCTTCGCAAGAGCGACGCTTTTCTCAGGCACGCCTTCGGTATGAGCAACTGACTGTCGGAGACAGACTATGAAGGATTCCCCGCCACGACGCGTCGTCACGGGACACGACCAGAGCGGCAAGTCAGTGGTGCTGTCGGATGGGCCGCCGCCACAACACCATTCCATGCACGGCCCGGAGGTCGGCGCCGATTTCTTTGAGATCTGGAATTGCACGCGACCGGTTCCGTTACTGAGTGCGGCGGAGAGCGAACCGAACCAACGCGCCTTCACCATCATGCCGACGTCGGGTCACCTGCTGCGCATCATTGAGATCTACCCGCCTGGCAAGGGCGGCAAGCGCACCGTGATGCACCGGACCAGCACCATCGATTACGTCGTCGTGATCAACGGCGAGATCGTGCTGGTACTGGATGACAGCGAGGTCACCTTGCGGCAGGGCGATGTGGTCGTGCAGCGGGGAACGGATCACGCCTGGGAGAACCGTGCGAGCGAGCCGGCGCGAATGGCCTTCTTTCACATCGATGCGCAATTCGGCGATGAGCTGCTCAGGATGCTGCCCAAACCCCTGGAGCTGATGCGCTGAGGACGAAGTCCGACGCGCCGAACGTGGTGGCGATCACCCTGTCGCGTTCGAGGACTTGGGATCCTTGGCGGGTGTGTTGGCCAGAGCGGGGGCTTGAGCGCCCAGTGCGTGGACGCCTGTCCCTCGGCACTGCAGGATCTCGATCCATTGACGGCCGATCTGTTGGTGATCCTGGGCGGGCCGATTGACTATCCCGCTCTGCCATGAGTTGGCGTTGCTGCGCCCCCGCCCGGCGGCGCGATTGCGAATCAGCACACACACGGGCGCTGCAGGCGAGCCAGTGCTTCCGGCACCGCTGGCTGATGAGGCGCTGTGATCAGGCCATCCACGCCCACCTAGTTCCCCTTGGCAGCGGGGTATATCCTGTAATTTCCCGCCTTCCGGACCGGTCTTTACCAGTACCGGACCGATGCCCAGTTGAGGATTCAAAAATGTCGCTAAAGTCAGGTTTATTAATAAAGTTTAAGGCGGCGGCCGGCCGCGCGATTGTGGGCGGCCTGCTCTGCGCCATACTCGCGCCGCTGGGGGCCTCTGCGGCCGAGCCCGCGTTCACGATACCGCCTCCGGCTCTTGATGCTGCCAAGTCTGCGGGCCCGCTCCAGACCGCGGTGCTCTCCGGCGGGTGCTTCTGGGGAGTGCAGGGGGTATTCCAGCATCTGGTGGGCGTGCACCAGGTGCTGTCCGGCTACGCGGGCGGCGCCAAGGACACCGCGAGCTACGAAGTGGTCAGCGACGGCCATACCGGCCATGCCGAGTCCGTGCAGATCACCTACGACCCACAGCGCGTCACTTACGGACAGATCCTGCAGGTCTACTTTTCAGTGGCCACCAATCCGACGGAATTGAATCGCCAGGGTCCCGACGTGGGCACTCAATATCGCGGCGTGATCTTCTACGCCAATGATGAGCAGAAGAAGGTCGCCGAGAGCTACATCGCGCAACTGGGCAAGACCGGTATCTTTGGCGCACCCATCGTCACACAGGTCTCGCCGCTGCACGGTTTCTACCCGGCCGAGGGCTATCATCAGGACTATCTGCTGCTGAACCCGAGCAACCCGTACATCGTCTACAACGACCTGCCGAAGATCCGTAATTTCCAGAAGCTGCTGCCTGTCCTTTATCAGGCGAAGGCCGTGACGGTCACGGGACTTAAGCAGTAGAGAGTCTTCATGGTTCTGGCTCTTCTGGCGTTCCTGGGTGGGCGCGCTGACCATCGTCAGTCCGTGCATTCTGCCGGTGCTTCCGTTCGTCTTCGCCCGCGGCGGCCGCTCCTTCGCGAGCAGCACGCTGCCGTTGCTCATCGGCATGGCGCTGACCTTTGCCGCCGTTGCGACGCTCGCGGCGGTGGGAGGCTCCTGGGCGGTGCGCGTGAACTCCTGGGGCCGCTGGGCGGCGCTGGCGATGCTGACCGTCTTTGGACTGGCGCTGTTGTCACGACGGCTCGCCGACTGGGCCTCCCGGCCGCTCGTCGCGTTCGGCAACCGGGTGCTGGCTTCCGGTGAGCGCGAAGGTCGGGCGAGCGTCGTGCAGTCCTTGCTGCTGGGGTTTGCGACCGGCTTTCTGTGGGCGCCTTGTGCCGGACCCATCCTCGGCTTGATTCTGACGGGCGCCGCATTGAGCGGCCCGAACCCGCGCACCACGTTGCTGTTGTTGTCCTATGCGGCGGGCGCCGCGGCCTCTCTGGCCATCGTGATGCTGGCCGGCGGCCGGGTGGTGCGCGCGTTCAAGAACTCGCTCGGCGCCGGGGAGTGGGTGCGGCGCGGGCTCGGCGTGCTGGTGCTCGCAGCGGTTGCCGCGATCGCACTGGGCTGGGACACGGGCATTCTCACGCGGCTGTCCTTGAACGGCACCAATTCGCTTGAGCAATCGCTGCTCGAGAAGATTCATCCGCCAGCGGCGATGTCGTCGGGCCCCGCGGTAGCCGACGGCAATGCCGGCGGGGCCATGATGATGGCAGCGAAGGGCGCCGCGCCCGGCTTGCCGGCCGAAGGGCCGATGCCGCCCTTGGATGGGGCGGTGGCGTGGCTCAATTCAGGGCCGCTCACGGCCGAAGGCCTGCGCGGCAAGGTCGTGCTCGTCGACTTCTGGACGTACTCGTGCATCAACTGCCTGCGCGAGCTGCCCTACATCAAGGCCTGGGCGCAGAAGATATGGGCCGGCGGGGCTGGTCGTCATCGGCGTGCATACCCCGGAGTTCGCCTTCGAGCGAGTCGTCGGTAATGTCGAGAAGGCCACCAAGGATCTGGGCGTCACCTACCCTGTCGCGGTCGACAGCGACTACAAGATCTGGAGTGCGTTCAACAATCAGTATTGGCCCGCGCTCTACTTCATCGACGGCACCGGCACCATCCGTCACCACCACTTCGGCGAGGGCGAATACGATGACTCCGAGCGGATCATCAAGCAGCTGCTGAAGGAGGCGGGCGCCAAGGATGTGACGCCGGGTCTGGCGCAGGTGAGCGCCCAAGGGGTGCAGGCAGCCGCGAGCAACCTCTACCAGATCTCCCCGGAGACCTACGTGGGTTATGCGCGTGCCGCGCATTTCTCATCACCCGAAGCGGTCAAGAAGGACAAGCCGGCCAACGTACACCGTGCCGGAGAAGCTGAGCGCCGACCAGTGGGCACTCGGCGGTCGCTGGACGGTGACCGAAGAGGGCGCGGTACTGCAGCAGCCCCATGGCAGGATCGTGTATCGCTTCAACGGCCGCGACCTGCACCTGGTGTTGGGGCCCATGAAGAATGGCCACGCGGTACACTTCAAAGTACGGCTGGATGGCGCCGACCCCGGTGACAACAAGGGTGCGGACATCAGCGCCGATGGCACCGGCGTCGTGACCGAGCAGCGGCTGTACCAGCTGATCCGCCTGGCCCATCCCGGCGAGGAACATACGGTGGAGATTCAATTCCTGGACTCAGGAGTTGAGGCCTTCGCGTTTACTTTTGGCTGAAGGAGCGGAGAACTGTCATGCAGAACCGAAGAACCCTGTTAGCGTCAATGCTTGCCGCGGGTGGCCTTGGGTTACTCGCCAGATCGCGCGCCGCAACGGCTGCGACCGCAGCCGCAGCGCCCGGCAAGGTCACCATCGTGGTGTTCACCGATGCGGGCGTAAACCAAGGACCGATGCTGGTGGACAAGGTCGTCAAGACCGATGCGGAGTGGCGCGCGCTGCTGCCGCCCGCCTCCTATAACGTGACCCGTCACGCGGGCACCGAGCTGCCGTTCAGCGGTCCTTTGAACAACGAGCACAACCGCGGCCTGTTCCGCTGCCTGTGCTGCGACACCGCCTTGTACAGCTCGGACACCAAGTTTGACTCCGGCACGGGCTGGCCCAGCTTCTGGCAGCCGATCGCCAAGCAGAATGTGGTCGAGAAATCGGATACCAGTTTCGGTGAAGTGCGCACCGAGATTCGCTGCACGCGTTGCGATGCGCATTTAGGCCATGTCTTCGATGACGGCCCGCGTCCGACGGGCCTGCGCTATTGCATGAATTCGGTGGCGCTGAAGTTCGTGAAGCATGCCTAGCGCATCCGCTATCGTGCGGGCACTGTCGCTCGGGCACTCGGCCGGGCGAGCACCCGATCGGCCCAGGCCTGCACCCGTGGTCCCGCCAGCACATCCATCATTGCAAGAAAGTGCAGGAAGGGCAGATAGGCAACATCGGCAAGCGTGAAGGCGTCCCCGACGAGGTATTGCCGATCGCCCAACTCCTGCTCGACTAGCGTGAAGTGCCGGTTGAGTTCCTCTCGGGCCGTGGCCATCGCGACCCGATCCCAACGCGCTTCAGGCAAGAAGCGTTTCGGAAACAGGATGGCGCCGGCGTAGCGGCCCACCTGGGCATCGCACAGACGCACCTGCATGTCGACGAGCGCGCGGCCGCGAACATCGGGCGGCGTGAGGGCGGGCGTTGGATGAGTCGCCTCCAGATACGCGAGAATCGCCGCGGACTCGTACAACGTCAGCTCACCGTCGACCAGAGTCGGCACCTTCATGTAGGGATTAAGCGCCGCGTACCACGGCTCCTTTTGCTTGCCGTTGGGCAGGTCGACCTCGATGAGCTCACAGGAGATGTGCTTCTCGAGCAGCGCCACGCGCACGCGCCGCGAAAACGTTGATACCGGAAAATGGTACAGCTTCATGGCATGTCCTTCGAAACGGTGCTGCCGAATATACTGCACGGATGCCACTGCGGCGCACCATTCAGCGCATGCCAAACCACACCGCAAGCTTGTATTCTGGGGAATGACCGGCCTGCTTAGCCCTTCAGCATGACGCGTATCCTGGTGCTGGGCGCCAGTGGCAACTTCGGCGCGCGCATCGTGCGGGCGTTGCAACGCGAGCCCACGATGCAAGTGCTCTGTGCCGGCCGGCGCGGCACGCCGAACCCTGGCGCGCCCCAAGTTTGCATCCTCCCCCTCGACCTGCGTGCGCCGGAGCTCACCGCGCGGTTGCGGGAACTGGCACCCGCGCTCGTCATTCACTGTGCGGGACCCTTCCAGGGCCAGGATTACGCCGTGGCGCGGGCGGCCATCAACACCGGCGCGCACTATCTGGATCTTGCTGATGGCCGGGCATTCGTCGCAGGATTTAGGGACACTCTGATTTACCCGCCGCATTTGGTGCAAAATCGAAGTACGGAGGGCCGCATCGATGAAGCAGCAGACACTGACGGGATTTGAGAAATACGGCAAGACAACACGCCGTGCGCAGTTCCTGGCGGAGATGGACCGGGTCGTACCCTGGAAGGAACTTGGGGAGGCGATTGAGCCGATCTACCCGAAGGGCACTGGGGAAGTAGGCGGGCGGCCTGCGGTGCCGCTGGAGCGGATGCTGCGGATTTACTTCCTGCAGTTGTGGTTCAACCTTTCCGATCCTGCGGTGGAGGAAGCGCTGTACGACTCCGCCTCGATGCGTCGTTTTGCCGGTATAGACCTGGGAGCAGAGCCGGTTCCGGATGAGACCACGGTGTGCAAGTTCCGCCATCTGCTGGAGCGCAACGGCATGGGCAAGACGCTGCTGAAGGCAATGAACACGTATCTGCGGGAGAACGGGATCAAGGTGGGCAACGGCACCATTGTGGATGCCACGATCATCAGCGCGCCCAGTTCCACCAAGAACCAGGACGGCAAGCGCGACCCTGAGATGCATCAGACGGCCAAGGGCAAGCAGTGGTACTTCGGCATGAAGGCGCACATCGGGGTGGACAGCAAGACCAAGATCATCCACACGATCAAGGTGTCTGCAGCGAATGTGGCGGATGCCTTGGCTTTGCCGCACCTGCTGCATGGCAAGGAGACGCGGGTGTGGGGTGACCAAGCCTACCGTGGTCAGCGTGAACAGATGCGCAAGGCGGCGCCCCGGGCTCGGGACTTTACCAACCAGCGCTACCGCTGGGGCAAGCGGATCGATGAGCGGATCAAGTCTATCAACCGGACCAAATCGAGCATCCGGTCCAAGGTTGAGCACACCATCGGGGTGATCAAGCGGGTGTTCGGGTTCCAGAAGGTCCGCTACCGCGGGCTTGCGAAGAACCTGCACCGGCTGGAAGTGACTGCTGCACTGGCGAACCTGTTCATCGTGCGCAGGAGACTGCTGCATGCGTAGGACAAGTGTCGGTGCAATCTGCCAGAACTGCGGTTTTGCAACGCAGACCGGCTCGAAAGCGGCCTCTGATGCCGTTCGCGAGCCGAAATCCGTTGTACACGGCGTCGTCATAGCCAGTTCTTCAGACGTTCCTTAGCGCGCAGCTTGATGAGTTGGCGCGACAAGCGGGGGTGGTGGCCCTTACCGGGGTGAGCACTTTGCCGGCGCTTTCATCTGCAGTCATCGACACGCTGCGCGCCGGCATGACGCGCTTGACCGCCATTCACGTGGTCATCGCGCCAGGACAACGCGCGCCGCGCGGCGCGGCGACGCTGGCGGCGGTTTTCAGCTACCTGGGACGCCCGTTTGAGGTCTGGCAGGCCGGACGTTGGGAAAAGGCCTGGGGCTGGATGGGACTTGAACCGGTTGACCTCGCCGTCGGGCGCCGGCTCGCGGCCTGGTGTGATGTGCCGGATCTGCAGCTGTTGCCCGAACATTATGCCGGGGTTCAGTCGGTCACGTTCAAAGCGGCATTGGAATTTGCGCCACAACATGTTGCCCTCGCGCTCCTCGCGGGCCTCAGACGGGTCGGCGTGCCCGTGCCGATCAGGAGCTGCGTGCCGCGGCTGGAGCGCTTTGCGGGCTTCTGGGATCGATTCGCCGGCCGCTTGGGAGGCATGCGTGTGCGGGTCAGCGGCGCTGACTCGCATGGGCGGCCGGTGTCGCGAGACTGGCAGCTCATCGCCGATGCGGAAAAGGGGCCTGAGATCCCGTGCATGGCGGCCATCGTGCTCGGCGGAAAAATTGCCGCCGGTCAGCTGCCCGCCCTGGGCGCGCGCCCGTGCCTGAGCGAGTTATCGCTGGATGAGTTCTCACCGCAGTTCAAGCGCTGGCACATGCACACACAGATCCTCGAGCAACCATGAGTCACGGGTACTTTTTCATCAAGTGGTTGCACATCCTGTCATCGACGGTGCTGTTCGGGACCGGGGCGGGGATCGCGTTCTTCATGGTGCGGGCGTGCCGGACGGGCGACGCTCGCCACATCGCCGCCGTCAGCCGTGAGGTGGTGCTGACGGACTTGCTGTTCACGGCCAGCGCCGTCGTCATCCAGCCCGCATCGGGCGTTGCGCTCATGATTCTGCTGGGCTACTCGTGGCGTACGCCGTGGCTGCTCGCCTCGGTCATACTGTATGGACTCATTGGCTGCTGCTGGCTTCCGGTCGTGTGGCTGCAGGTGCAGATGCGGGATCTGGCACGGGTAGCCGCTGCCGCGCATCTGCCGCTGCCTGAGCAGTTTCATCGCTATTATCGACGCTGGCTGCAGCTCGGATGGCCGGCGTTCCTCGGCGTCATGGCGGTGTTCTACCTGATGGTCGCCAAGCCGACTTAGTCTTAAAGAAAGCGCTCCACCCAATCCGCCGCCCCAAGGCCGCTTTGCCACGCCCCGTGCGCGGTCGAGAAATCCCGTTCCGAACAGCCCTCCCCCGCAAGACAAAGCCGCTCGCTAATGGGGCGCGCGAGCGCAGCTCGGGCCTCTGCATGGCCGGGGAGGGCATGGCTATAGGAGCCTCCGATGGTTCGCTCATGGGCCCAGCGCGTGGCGGTGATCGGTGTCAGCGTTCGAGCGAAACGCTCACCGAGGAGCTGCCGCAACTCATCGATCGCGAAGTCGAAGGCCGCCTGCGGTCCGGCATCTTCGAGCGACCGAGCCCAGCTGCCCCCGAGGTAGCACTCGATGATCGGCCGGCCAAACGGGCGCAGGTAGTAGCTGCCGGTGGCCGCCCGATCGAAGCGCCCCAGGAGATGTGATTCCGGCGGCACTGCGTCCGGCTCACCGAGTGACAGGAACACCTTGTCCGCCAGGCCCAGCGGCAGGCGTGACGCTGCCTGCAGATGATCAGCAATCGAGGGCGTAAAACGAATGCCGTCCCGTGCCAGTACCGCACTCGAGACGGTGATGATCGCCGCGCGCGCATGGAGTGTCCCACCAGGAGTTTCCAGCGCAATGTCAGCGCCCTGGGAAATGGCGTGGACAGGGGTGTCGAGCGCTATCGGCAGGTGCGCGCCGAGTCCTGCGATGAAGGCGCCGTAGCCACTGGGCAGCCGCCAGTTGTCATCTGTCGCCGCGTCGTCATAGGCCAAATAGTCGGCCACCGAGAGTCGGTCGAGTTCGGTTCCGTTCAAGAAGCTGCTGAGGCCGTCGATGAAGGGCCGCCAGCGATCCTCGGACCCCACCGCATCGGCGGCGCAATCGCTCGCGGGCGGATCCCGGCGCAACCGCTCGCCCAATTGCTGGAATGCCGTCCAGGCCTCGCGCTGCTCGGATGCCGTAAAATGAATGTTGCGCAGTTGCTGATGCCAGGCGCCTCGACTGCGATCAAGGTCCTGTGCCTGCGCCTCGGCGAGCATCGCCAAGGGGTTGCGCCGGGCCGAATGCAGCCAGCCACAACCCAGATCCAAGGGCAGCCCTTGAAATATCGACGTGCGGGCGCGCCCGCCAAGCTGCGACAACGCCTCAACGATCAGCACGGAGCGGTGCAGGCCAGCGAGCCGCCGCGCCGCCGCGATGCCCGCGGCGCCACCGCCGACAATCGCCACGTCCACCCGATGGTTCATCGTGCCGCGATCCTAGCGCGCAGCCGCTCAGCCGGCGGGCGGATCGCGTCCGTACACTTTTCGCAGCTCGACCTTCGCCTGGTTCAAGATTCGCCGTCGCGCCAGTGACAGGCCCTTGCCGGCGCGGTTTATTTCAAAGTTGAGCATCGACATGGCGGATTGGAAGGGCGTGGTCTTGCGACGCTTGCTGGCGTCCGCTGAGCGCTTGAGTGACTGGGCAATGCGGCGTGCGCTGGTCGACTTGAAAATGCCCGCCGGCAGATCCAGTGCATCGCTGGTGCGCGTGACCTTGGCTGACCACTTGCGGGTTTTCGTTTTGGCGTTCATTTCAGGAAAACTACCAGAACCTCGGTGCCCGTGCGCCGCCAAGCTTGGCGGCACCCCACGACAGTCGACTCCTACAGTAACTGAAGGTATCCGTCGCCAGGGTAGAGCGTACGCTACCGGCTATGCGGT
Organism: uncultured Gammaproteobacteria bacterium; assembly: GCA_963708865.1. GTDB lineage: Bacteria > Pseudomonadota > Gammaproteobacteria > Steroidobacterales > Steroidobacteraceae > DAIDKA01. The sequence continues at coordinate 44,865 of CAVPUC010000009.1, read as the reverse complement.
GGAGAGTACCAGGTCAATCCGTGAGCGGAGCGCACGGAGCCGATTGCGCGGCCCCCCTTTCGGCGCCGGCTGGATGATGCGAGTCGCTGCGCCGAGTGAACAGGACATCTATCTGTTCCGAGAGGGAACTAATGCGAACCTGCACGACTTTCTGGGCTGCCACCTCTTTTCCGGCGGGGCCGGCGCCCGTTTCGCCGTGTGGGCGCCGAATGCGTCTGCCGTATCCGTCATAGGGGACTGCAACGGCTGGAACCCGGGTGCCGATCCGCTCGCCGCGCGTGCCGACGGCTCGGGGATCTGGGAGGGCACGCTCGATGGCGTGCGGGCGGGTCAGGCATACAAATATCGCATCATCTCCGCCGACGGCGCGCGCGTCCTGGAGAAGGCGGATCCGGTGGGCTTTCTGTGTGAGGCGCCACCCGCCACGGCCTCGCGTGCCTGGTGCTTTGGATTACGAGTGGCACGACGCCGACTGGTTGGCCGCGCGGGGCGCGCATAACGGCCTCGATGCGGCGATGGTGATCTACGAGGCGCATCTGGGCTCGTGGCGGCGCAAGGACGGTGCCTTCCTCAACTACCGCGAGTTGGCCCATGCGCTGGGCGAATACCTGAGCGATCTGGCATTCACGCACGTTGAACTGATGCCCATCACCGAGCATCCCTTTTACGGCTCATGGGGATACCAGACCACGGGATACTTCGCGCCGACTGCCCGCTACGGGACGCCGCAGGATCTCATGTACTTCATCGATCACCTGCATCAGCAAGGCATCGGCGTCATCCTCGACTGGGTGCCGTCGCATTTTCCCAATGACGGGCATGGTCTGATGGATTTCGACGGCACCCACCTATATGAGCACGCGGATCCGCGCCAGGGATTCCATCCTGAATGGAATTCGGCGATCTTCAACTACGGGCGCAATGAGGTCCGCAGCTTCCTGATTTCATCCGCCATGTTCTGGCTGGACCGATACCATATCGACGGCATTCGCGTGGACGGGGTTGCCTCCATGTTGTACCTCGACTATGCGCGCCAGCCGGGCGAATGGATCCCGAACCGCTTCGGTGGCCGGGAGAATCTCGATGCCATCAAGTTTCTGCGCATTCTGAACGAGGCAGTGTACCGGGAACATCCCGACACCACGGTGATCGCCGAAGAATCCACGGCGTGGCCCATGGTCTCCCGGCCGACCGCCATGGGCGGCCTCGGCTTCGGCCTGAAGTGGAACATGGGCTGGATGCACGACACGCTCGAATACATGAGGGTCGATCCGCTCTACCGGAAATACCAGCACGGCAAGCTGACATTTTCCATGCTCTACGCGTTCAATGAAAACTTCGTGCTGCCGCTGTCACATGATGAGGTCGTGTACGGCAAGGGCTCGCTGATCGGCAAGATGCCGGGAGATGACTGGCAGAAATTTGCCAATCTGCGGGCGCTGTACGGCTACATGTGGGGGCATCCCGGCAAGAAGCTCCTGTTCATGGGCGGGGAGTTTGCGCAGCGCCGCGAATGGACCCATGAAGGCGAGCTGGAGTGGTGGGTGACGGACCTGCCGGAACACGCCGGCGTGCGCCGCTGGCTCCGGGACCTGAACCGTGTATACCGTGCCGAACCCTCGTTGTACCAGATCGACTTTGCAGCCGAGGGCTTCGAGTGGATCGATGCGGACAACTCGCAGATGAGCATCACCTCGTTTGTGCGCAAGAGTGCCGGCGGCGCGCCGATCCTGGTATTGACCAATTTCACGCCGGTTCCGCATCGGAATTTTCTCATCGGCTGCCCGCGGCGCGGCACCTGGCGCGAGATCCTAAACAGCGATGCGCGGGTATACGGTGGATCCGATTGGGGCAATCTGGGCTGCGTGGAATCAGTGCCGGTGGGCGCGCACGGTCGGCTCGATGCCCTGAACCTCAACGTGCCGCCGCTGGCGACCATCATGTTACGGTGGGAAGGCGATGGTTAAGGTAGCCGGCAGGCCGGTCAAGGCAGCCGCCGTTGGGCCCTTCGCCATCGTGGAAGGACGGATACGCGCGCTGGTGGATGCCGTGTTTCCCGTGGTCGATGGCGGCAGATTTCCGGCCAAGCGCATCGCGGGGGAGCCGGTTCGCATTGAGGCGCATTGTTTCACCGACGGGCATGACAAGCTCGCCGTGGTGCTGCGCTGGCAGGCCGTCGATGAGACAGATTGCTACGAAGTCGAGATGACATCGCAGGTCAATGATGTCTGGTGCGCCGAGTTCACCCCGCCGGTACCGGGGCGATACCGCTATACCGTGAGCGCGTGGGTCGATCACTTCGAGTCCTGGCGCCGCGAACTTGAGCGGCGTAACGAGGTCGGTGACATCCGCATCGCCCTGAAAGTCGGCGCCACTTTGATTGCGGCCGCCGCCGCGCGCGCCACGGCAGAGGATGCCGCGAGTTTGGCGAACTGGGCGGGTCAGCTGCTCACTACGGCAGACGATGCCTCAGCCCACGCCGATGCGCCCGCCATGCAGGCCCTGGCGCTGGATCCTGCCCGCGCAAGAATCGTCAAGCGCTATGCGGACCGACGTTTTGCCGCAAGTAGCACCCTCGAACTGGTGGCCGATCGCAAGCGCGCGCAGTTCAGCAGCTGGTATGAACTGTTTCCGCGACTTGCCGCGAGGGAGCACGGACCCCACGGCACCTTCCGCGATGTGCAGGCGCGCCTTCCCTATCTCGCCAGAATGGGTTTCGATGTGCTGTACATGCCGCCGATTCACCCGATTGGCCGTATCAACCGCAAGGGCGTCAACAACTCGCTCATCGCCACCAAGGAGGACGTCGGCAGCCCCTGGGCCATTGGCTCAGTGGAAGGCGGCCACAAGGACATCCTGCCGGAGCTGGGCACTTTGGCGGACTTCAGGGCGCTGCTGCAGGCGGCGCGCGAACGTGGCATCGAAGTCGCTCTCGACATCGCCTTCCAGTGCGCGCCCGACCATCCCTATGTGCGCGCACACCCCGACTGGTTCAAGCATCGCCCCGACGGCAGCGTGCAGTATGCCGAAAATCCGCCCAAGAAGTATCAGGACATCTACCCCTTCGACTTCGAAAGCGAGGATTGGCGCGGGTTGTGGGAAGAGCTGAAAAGCGTGCTGGAGTACTGGGTGGCGCAGGGGGTGCGAATATTCCGCGTCGACAATCCGCACACCAAGGCCTTTGCGTTCTGGGAATGGTGCATTGGTGAGATCAAGCGCATCCAGCCCGATACGATATTCCTGGCCGAGGCGTTCACCCGTCCGAAAGTCATGCATCGTCTGGCGAAGCTCGGCTTCACCCAGTCGTATACCTATTTCACGTGGCGGACCACCAAGCACGAACTCGTCGACTATTTCACTGAGCTGAGCAGCGGAGCGGGGCGGGAATACTTCCGCCCGAACGTGTGGCCGAATACTCCGGACATTCTGCACGAGTCCCTGCAATCGGGCCTGCGCAGTGTCTTCTCGGCGCGGCTCATTCTGGCGGCGACCCTGTCGGCGAATTATGGCATCTACGGACCGGCGTTCGAGCTCATGGAAAGTGCGGCTCGTGAGCCCGGCAGCGAGGAATACCGCGATTCGGAGAAATACCAGCTGCGTCACTGGGACATCGATCGGCCGGACAGTCTGTGGCCGCTGATTGCGCGGGTGAATCGGATCCGGCGCGAAAACGCCGCGCTGCAGTCGGATCACACCCTGACGTTCTGCAGCATCGACAACGATCAGTTGATCGCCTACCTGAAGCATGACGGCGCCGCGCAGAACATCATCATCACGGTGGTTAACCTTGATGCCCACAATACCCAGTCGGGTTGGCTCGGTCTGGATTTGCGGCGTTTGGGAATTGCGATGGATGAGCCCTATCAGGTGCATGATCTGTTGAGCGAGCAGCGCTATCAGTGGCGGGGCACGCACAATTTCATCCAGCTCGATCCGCGGCGAATTCCCGCCCATATTTTTCTGATTCGGCGCCATGTTCGCAGTGAACACGACTTCGATTATTTTTCGTAAGTCATGAACGACCAAGCGCCACCGCTCGAGACCGCCGCACCATCAGGGCTGGTGGTGGACGACCCGCTCTGGTACAAGGACGCGGTCATCTACCAGCTGAACGTCAAGTCGTTCTTCGACTCGAACGACGATGGGATCGGCGATTTTCCGGGACTGACCTCCAAGCTTGGGTACATCCGTGACCTCGGCGTCAACACGATCTGGCTGATGCCGTTTTACCCCTCGCCGCTCAAGGACGACGGCTACGATATCGCGGAATATACGAACATCCATCCGCAGTTCGGCACGCTCGATGATTTTCGCGCCATGCTGGTTGAGGCCCATCGATTGGGCCTGAAAGTGGTCACCGAGCTGATCATCAACCATACCTCCGACCAGCATCCCTGGTTTCAGGCGGCGCGCAAAGCGCCGCCGGGATCGCCCGAGCGCGACTTCTACGTGTGGAGCGATACCGATCAGAAATATCTGGGCACCCGCATCATTTTTGTCGATACCGAAAGCTCCAACTGGGCCTGGGACCCGGTGGCCAAGGCGTACTACTGGCACCGCTTCTTCAGTCATCAGCCTGACCTGAACTTCGATAATCCGCAGGTGCTGCAGGCGGTGCTGCGCATCATGCAGTTCTGGCTCGATATGGGCGTCGACGGCTTCCGGCTCGATGCGATCCCCTATCTGGTGGAGCGTGAGGGTACCAACAACGAAAATCTGCGCGAGACCCACGATGTCATCCGGAAGTTGCGTGCCGCCATTGACGCGAACTACAAGAACCGGTTTCTGCTGGCCGAAGCCAATCAGTGGCCCGAGGATGTGCGCGAGTATTTTGGCGACGGCGACGAGTGCCACATGGCCTACCACTTCCCGCTGATGCCGCGCATTTACATGTCCATCGCGCAGGAAGACCGCTATCCCATTACGGAGATCATGCAGCAGACCCCGGACATCCCGGACAGCTGTCAGTGGGCAATCTTCCTGCGCAATCACGATGAGCTGACGCTGGAGATGGTGACCAGCAAAGAACGTGATTACATGTACACGACCTATGCCTCGGATGTGCGCGCACGCATCAATCTGGGCATCCGCCGTCGTCTGTCGCCGCTGATGGAGAATGATCAGGACCGGATCAAGCTCATGAACAGCCTGCTGCTGTCGATGCCGGGCTCGCCCATCCTCTATTATGGCGATGAGATCGGCATGGGTGACAACGTGTTCATCGGCGATCGCAACGGCGTGCGCACCCCCATGCAGTGGAGCCCGGACCGCAACGCCGGATTTTCCCGCGCGGATCCGCAGCGGCTATACCTGCCGCCCATCATGGATCCGGTCTATGGCTACCAGTCGACCAATGTCGAAGCGCAGATGCGTGACCCCAGCTCGCTGTTGAGCTGGACCAAGCGCATGCTGGCGGTGCGCAAGGTGAGCCAGGCGTTCGGGCGCGGTTCGCGCCGCTTTCTGAAGCCCGGTAACCGCAAGATTCTGGCATACCTGCGTGAATACGGCGATGACGCCATCCTGTGTGTGGCGAATCTGTCGCGCTCGGCGCAGCCGGTGGAATTGAATCTGGCCTCCTTCAAAGGTCGTGTGCCCGTGGAGATGCTGGGTCGTACGACTTTCCCGCCAATAGGCGACATGCCGTATCTGCTGACCATTGCCGCGCACGGCTTTTACTGGTTCAGGCTGACGACGGACGCCGAGGCACCCGCCTGGCACGAGCCAGTCTTCTCGATCGATGAGCGTCCCGTGGTGGTGCTGTTCGATGGCTGGAGCACCTTGTTCCGTGACCGGGTGATGCCATGGCGCATCGGCATGGCCGAGAAGACGCGTCTGCAGTTTGAGACGGATACGCTGCCGCGGTTTATCGAGACCCAGCGCTGGTATGCCGCCAAGGGCGTGCCGATCGAGCGTGCCCGCATCGCCGATCACGCGCTGTGGCAGGAAGGCAAAGTGAGTTGGGTGATCGCATTGCTTGAAGTCGGCACCGCCGCCGAGCCCGCCTCGTATTTCATGCCGCTGGCCCTGGCCTGGGAAAGCGATGAGGAGCGGATGCGTAATCTTGCGACCGCGGCGATCGCCAAAGTACGCCAGCAGGCCAATGTCGGGGTGATGGGCGATGCCTTCGCGGATGAAGCCTTCTGCCGCGCCATGGTCGGTGCCATGGCGGCACGCCGGGAAATAGCGACGGCCCAGGGAAAGCTGCAGTTTCGACCGACGGCGGCCTTCGCGGCGCTCGCCGGAGCAGACTTCGGCACTCTTTCGGCAGCACGCCCGCAGGGTTCGAGTTCCAATACCGTGGTGGTCATGGGCGAGCGGCTGATTCTTAAGGGTTACCGTAGGCTTCGGGTGGGCGCCAGCCCCGAGCTCGAAATGGGGCTCTATCTGACGGAAGTCGTGCACTATCCGAACTGTGCGCCCCTGGCCGGCGTGCTCGAGTATCTGGGCAACGACGGCCAAAGCCGGGTGCTCGCCATGCTGCAGGCATACGTGGCCAATCAGGGCGACGGCTGGACCTACGCCCTGGAGTATCTGCGGCGCGACCTTGAGGAACATCGCACGGCGCCCGCCACGGACGCTGTGCCGGTCGATGCGCATAGAGCGTTTGTTATCCTGATCCAGACCCTGGGCAAGCGCACCGCCGAACTGCATGGCGCGCTCGCAACCGCGACCAGCAATCCGGACTTTGCGCCCGAGCCGCTGACACGCATCGATGTCGAGGCCTATCGCCAACGCGCTTTGCGCGAGGCGCATGAGGCGCTGGCGCTACTGAAATCCGGCTTGGAGCAGATCCCCGCCGCTGATCGCGACAAGGCGAATGCGGTCCTGGCGCAGCAGGATGCACTGCTCGCGCGGCTCGAGGCTGCGGTCTCGGGGGAGGGGGCACAGGGGCGGAAAATCCGCATTCACGGCGACTATCACTTGGGTCAGGTGCTTTTGACCCGAAACGATTTTGTCATCGTCGACTTCGAGGGCGAACCGGGGCATAGCCTCGAAGAGCGGCGCGCGAAGCAATCGCCCCTGCGCGACGTGGCCGGCATGCTGCGCTCGTTCAGCTATGTCGAACACAGCGCGCTGCGCAGTGTGGCGCATGATGAAATCGAATTTGCCAAGCTCGCGCCTCTGGCTCGCGCCTGGACCGCGCAGGTGCGCGCGGCCTTCCTGTCGGCTTACGATACCGAAGCGCAACGGTCGTCTTTGTACGCATCACTGACGCCGGGCCAGGGGTTGCTCGGGCTGTTCGAGCTGGAGAAGGCCCTTTACGAGCTTCGGTACGAGCTGACCAACCGCCCAACCTGGGCCGGCATTCCGCTGCAGGGAATCCTCGACTGGAGTGCCACAACGTGATCAGGCAACGGCGCCGGCGCCGTGACTGCGCGGGAGACTGCCATGCAAAGCATTGATATGTTGCTCGATACCACGCGGGAGTTTTTGCACCAGATCGCCGCATTCCTGCCGCGGCTCGTATTGGCGCTGGCCGTCGTTGCCGTCGGATGGCTGGTGGCAAAGGCGGTGCGCTTTGCCGTTGAAAAAGGATTGCGGGCGGTCAATTTCAACGTGCTGACCGAGCGCGCCGGGACCGACCATTTTCTCAATCGCGGCGGTCTGCGCGGTGATACCACCACCCTCTTCGGCCTGCTGGGTTACTGGATAGTCATCATTGCAGCGCTGATGATCGCCTTCAACGGCCTGGGGCTCACGTACATCACCGATCTTCTGCAGCGGATCGAACTTTTCACGCCCAAGATTCTGGTCGCCGCCCTCGTCATCGTGCTCGGCTCCTATTTTGCCCGATTCGTCGGTGAAACCGTCGACAGCTATTGCATCGGTGCGCAGGTTCCCGACGCCGACATGATCGGCAAGATCGTCCGCTACCTCATCATGACCTTCGTCCTGATGATTGCGTTGAGCCAGGTTGAGATTGGCGGCGACTTCGTACAAAGAGCCTTCCTGATCATTCTGGCCGGGGTAGTCCTCGCGCTGGCGCTGGCCTTCGGTCTTGGCGGCAGAAGATGGGCCGCCGCCATGCTGGAACGATGGTGGCCGCATCGCACCAGGGACGGGCACCGTCCGCCATAGCTCCCCGGCGCTCGAGGTAGACAAGCGTGATCATGCCGCAATCCGCGGAACCGATCGCAGACACACGGGACGCACAGCGGTTTCCCGTGCTCAATCCATCGGAGATCGGCCGCCTGGCGCGCTTCGGTCAGATGCGCTCGTTTGCGGCAGGCGACTACCTCTCCCGTACCGGCGAGATCGGCTTTGGAATGTTCGTCGTCCTGTCCGGCCATGTGGTTGTCACGCAGCATGACGGCCCGGTGGGGCGCGGCCCGATTGTCACGCATGGGCCGGGCGCTTTTTCCGGCGAGCTGGCGCAGCTCTCCGGGAGGCCATCGCTGGTTGATGCCCAGGCCTTGGATGCGGTCGAGGTGCTGATCCTTTCCCCGCAAAAGCTGCGCAACGTGCTGGTGGAAGAGGCCGACCTGGGGGAGCGGATCATGCGCGCGCTGATCCTGCGCCGGGTCGGACTGCTACAGGAGGGCATCGGCGGTCCGGTGATCGTGGGGCGCGCGGCAAATGGTGATGTATTGCGGCTGGAGGGATTCCTCGCCAGCAACGCCCATCCTTACCAGATATTGGACCCGGACACGGATCAGGCAGCGCGGGCAATCATCGAGCGCTTCAGCCTGACACCTGCGCAACTGCCAGTCGTGCTTTGTCCGGCTGGCCAAGTCTTGCACAATCCCGGCGAAGCCGAACTCGGCAGGTGTATCGGGATGGTCCGATCGATCGACGAGACGCGACTTTACGATGTCGCGATTGTCGGTGCCGGCCCCGCGGGACTTGCTGCTGCGGTCTACGCGGGCTCCGAAGGTCTGGCCGCAATTGTGCTGGAGTGCCGCAGTTTCGGCGGCCAGGCGGGCGCCTCCGCGCGCATCGAGAACTATCTGGGATTCCCCACCGGTATTTCCGGCCTCGCGCTCATGGCTCGCGCCTACAGCCAGGCACAGAAATTTGGCGTTGAAATGGCGATACCGGATGAGGTGGTGAGCTTGCATCCCGCCTCCGCCGACCAGCCTTTCGTGATCAATCTGGCAAGCAAGGAGCGGGTGAAAACTCGGACCGTCGTCATCGCGACCGGCGCCCGGTATCGACGGCTGGCCGTCGAAAACCTGGCGGCGTTCGAGGGCACATCGGTCCACTATTGGGCGTCCTCTCTCGAGGCGCGTCTTTGCAGTGGCGAGACGGTGGGGCTGGTCGGGGCCGGGAACTCGGCGGGGCAGGCTGCCGTCTACCTGGCGTCGCGCGCCGCGAAGGTCTGGCTTTTGGCCCGTGGCCGGACCCTTGAGGCCAGCATGTCGCGCTATCTGATCGAGCGTATCACCGCGCAGTCAAATATTGAGGTGGTGTTTGAAACCGAGGTGAGTGCACTTAAGGGGGAGGCGGGTGCGCTGCGGGCAATAGAGTGCCGGAATCATTCTGGCAAGACGACCACGATAGCGATCCGACATCTGTTCCTATTCATTGGGGCAGAGCCGAACACGCAGTGGCTTGCAAGGTCCGGAATTGAGCTGGATGCCAAGGGCTTCGTCCGCACCGGCGAGCAGGACGCTGCGGGCCAGCTGCCGTTGCACACCAAGTTACCTGGTGTATTCGCGATCGGGGATGTACGTGCCGGATCCACCAAACGCGTCGCGGCTGCGGTCGGTGAAGGGGCCCAGGTGATTTCCACGATCCATGGATATCTTTCGCAAACAGGCAGGGAGCCTGAGCCTGCCATCAGTTGATCGGACAGGAGAGACGAATGTCGGAAGCTTGTACCCACGTCAATTCCATTCGAGAGGTCACGCCGAGTGCGTTGGGCTGCGCGGAATGTCTACGGACCGCGGCTCCCTGAGGGTTCACTTTCGGCTTTGCCGCAGCTGCGGGCATGTGGGGTACTGCGACGACTCCCCCAGCCGTCACGCGACCAAACATTTCCACCACACCGGCCATCCAATCATGGAGGGGTACGATCCGCCGGAGGGCTGGGGCTGATGCTACATCGACAAGGTGGCGCTTGACCTTTCGGATCGCATGACACCGCATAACGGACCGATTCCGCGGTGGTGCTGAGAGAATTCGGCGCCGGACAGTCACGGATCGCGGGGTCGGGCCTCAATGCGGCCATCGGCGTGACGCGCGAACCGGCCCTCGCGGGCGGGGTGTACTGGCGCGTCGTTCGGCCATGGCCAGCCGCCAAAATGCGTGCGCTGGTAATCTGAATACGCTTGGCGCAGCTGCGTGTCGGTATTCATCACGAAAGGGCCGCGTTGGGCCACCGGTTCGCCGATCGGTTTTCCCTGCAGCAATAACAGTTCGCTCGGCATGGCGCCGTTAGCGAGAACGATCGGTTGTCGGGAATTGATTTCGATGGCGGAGCTGACTGAGATACGCTGGCCGTCCAATACCAGATCCGCTCCTTTATAGAAGTAGAGCATTCTGCGCGCTTCGGCGCTGACCGGCGGCGGCAAGGGCCAGCGCGCGCCGGCAGCGATCTTGATGCTCCAGATGGCAAGGTCTGCGTCGGGGTCGGAAGCCCAGGAGTCTGGAGGCGGGGGCCGCAGGGGCACGCCCACCGTGGCGCCGGGTTGTCCGGCAATGTAAGCCACTTCAGTGAGACGGCCGTCGGCATCCGCAATGGCCGCAGTGGGAATGTCCTCCGACCAGAGCATGGTGAAGTAGGGCGGTGCCATCTTGCTGCGCCGGGGAAGGTTGAGCCAGATTTGGAATAACTCCAAGGGATTGGGCGCACCGGTGTTGAGCAGCGGAAACATCTCCGAATGCACCACGCCTTGACCGGCCGTCAGCCATTGCACATCGCCGCGACCGAATCTGGCGGAAGCACCGAGTGAGTCGGCATGATCGATGTAGCCGCTTCGGACGATCGTGACCGTTTCAAATCCGCGATGCGGATGAGCCGGAAACCCCGGTACCGTCTGGCCGTGATACATGCGCCAACCATCTTTGCCGGCGAAATCCTGCCCCAGATCCCGTCCCGCAAGTGACGCATCGGGTCCCAGGGCCGCGTTACCCTTCGGGTACGCATCCTTGTGATATACGCAGAAGAGGAAAGGATCCAATGTCGCCCAGGGAAACCCAAGCTTGTTGACCCTGATCTTCGATTCACTGGTCACGATGGAACTCCATTAAACGCCTGCCTCAAGCTACTCATACGGCCGAGGGTACCGCCATTGGTAACGAACTGCCTTGGCATCTATCCATGCTATAAAGCGTACCTATGGCTCAAGCTGAAAAAATGTCTCATGCGTGGTGGCGGACACGCGCCATCTACCAGATTTATCCCCGTTCGTTTCAGGACTCGAATGCGGACGGCATCGGTGACCTGCGCGGGATCATTGATCGCATCGACTATCTGTGCTGGCTCGGCGTCAAGGCGATTTGGCTCTCGCCGATCTTCCCTTCGCCGATGGCCGACTTTGGTTATGATATTTCAAACTACACAGACATTGATCCAGTCTTTGGCTCGCTGGCGGATTTCGACGTTCTCGTGGCCGAGCTGCACCGGCGTGGTCTGAAGCTGATCCTCGACTATGTCCCAAACCATACTTCGGACAGGCACCCCTGGTTTCTCGACAGCCGCTCCGCCCGTGGCAGCGCGCGCCGTAATTGGTATATCTGGCGAGACCCGGCGCCAGATGGCGGCCCGCCGAACAACTGGCTCAGTGAATTTGGCGGACCGGCGTGGACCTTCGATGCCCCCTCCGGTCAGTACTATTATCATGCGTATCTGTCGCAACAGCCCGACCTGAACTGGCGGGAGCCGGAAGTTCGAGCGGCCATGCACGAGGTGATGCGGTTCTGGCTCAAGCGCGGGGTAGACGGCTTTCGAGTGGATGCGATCCATATGCTGATCGAAGCGGAATCCCTCACCGACAACGACCCGGATCCCAATTGGCACCCGGGACTGTCGCCCGCGCGACGGTTGCTGCGTACTCAAACGGCAGATCTGCCCGAGACCCAAGTTTATGTGGCGGGGATGCGCAAGGTAGTCGATGAGTTCGACGATCGAGTGCTGATTGGCGAGGCTTATCTGTCCATTGCCCGAATGATGCGCTACTACGGCGAATCGCTCTCCGGCATCCATCTGCCGTTTAATTTCCATTTGATCAAGACGCCATGGAATGCGCGTGCGATCGCCGCGCTCGCCGCCGAGTACGAGGCAGCCCTGCCGGCCGGCGGGTGGCCAAACTGGGTGCTCGGCAACCATGATAAGTCTCGCGTGGCGACCCGACTTGGGGGTCCTGCGCAGGCAAGAATGGCCGCAATGCTGCTCCTCACCTTGCGGGGCACACCGACGATTTACAATGGTGAGGAAATCGGTATGACGGATGGACGCATTCTTCCCGAGCGAGGTCAGGGACCCATGGGAGAAGAATGCGCCTGGCTTGGGGCTGGGCCGCGATCCATGCCGCACGCCGATGCAGTGGACATCCGGGCCCGGCGCCGGCTTCACGCAGGGCGTGCCCTGGCTGCCGGTGGCCGCCAACGCCACACGATGCAACGTAGCCTCCGAGCAAGCCGATCCGCATTCCCTGTTGTGGCTATACAAACAACTGCTGGCGCTGCGCGAACGCGAGGCGAGTTTATCGATCGGAGAGTTTCGATTGCGCGAGGTGACCGACCACACCATGGTATTCGAGCGGCGTCACGGTAGCCGCACATTGGCGGTCGCGCTCAACTTCACCGACGAGTCACGACAGGTTGGCGCGCGCGAAGGGGAGGTTTTGATATCGACACACCCAGCCCGGCACGGAGCGCTCGCTGGCGCTGTCAGGCTCGACGCATTCGAAGGCCTCGTCATGGCTGCTGCGACTTGATGCCCAGCGAGCGGACGTGTTTGAGGTATTTGCCGCCTCGACGCGATCTATCAGTCATTCGAGAACTACGCGGCGCAAGCGGACGCTGGCGCGGATTTCGAGCGCCAGAATAATCCTGCCGCTCGGACCATATTAGACGTTGCCGGTGGCACAGGCGTACACACGCGGCTTCTGGCGGGGCGTGCTTTGTGGTCGCCGACCTTTGCGCACTTCCGCAAATCTGTTGACGGTGCGGTCCGGATGGCTCGATAGTCCGTTACCACGGCCGGGCGGCTAAGAGCTTGAGACAGTGTGAGCTACTCCTATACTTTGGGCGGAACGACGCACACCTTTGGCGACCTGCGGGCGGTATTCGCCGCTGCGTCACCGTTACGCTCCGGTGATGTCCTGGCCGGGATCGCGGCCCGCAGCATGGAGGAACGAATGGCGGCGCGTTATGTGCTGTCCGAGCTTCCGTTGAGCCGATTGCTCAATGAAGCCCTGGTTCCTTACGAATCCGATGAGGTCACCCGTCTGATTCTCGACACGCACGACGCCGCAGCCTTCCGTCCGGTGGCGACGCTGACGGTGGCCGAGTTTCGGGATTGGCTATTGGGCGATGCCGCGACACCCGAGCTGCTGCGCTCGTTGGCGCCGGGCCTGACACCCGAGATGGTCGCCGCGGTATGCAAGCTGATGCGCAACCAGGATCTCATCAGCGTGGCGCGCAAGTGCGAGGTGGTGACGCGGTTTCGGACCACGATGGGCCTGTCGGGGCGCTTGGCAGTTCGCCTGCAGCCGAACCATCCGACGGACGATGCCGGCGGCATTGGTGCGTCCATCGTTGATGGACTGCTTAATGGCTGCGGCGATGCGGTGATCGGTATCAATCCGGCGTCGGACAGTGTCGATACGCAGATGCGGCTGCTGCAGCTGATCAACGAGGTTCGCGAGCGCTTCGCGATTCCGACCCAAAGCTGTGTGTTGTCACATATCACCAATACCCTCAGAGTCATCGCGCGTGGCGCACCCGTTGATTTGATCTTCCAGTCGATCGCCGGCACTCAGGCGGCGAACGAAAGTTTCGGTGTCAGTTTGAGCGTGCTGCGGGAGGCGCAGCCGCCGGGCAGTCCCTGGGGCGAGGCACCGTCGGGCTCCGATGTCATGTACTTCGAGACCGGACAGGGATCTGCGCTATCGGCCGAAGCCCACCACGGCGTCGACCAGCAGACCCTCGAGGCAAGGGCCTATGCCGTTGCACGCGCCTTCTCTCCGCTGCTGGTCAATTCGGTCGTCGGGTTCATCGGTCCGGAATATCTGTATGACGGCAAACAGATCACGCGCGCAGCGCTCGAGGATCACTTCTGCGGCAAGCTGTTGGGACTGCCGATGGGTGTGGACGTGTGCTACACCAACCACAGTGAAGCCGACCAGGACGACATGGACACCATGTTGACCTTGTTGGGCGTGGCCGGTGTCAACTTCATCATGGGCGTGCCCGGTGCGGACGATGTGATGCTCAACTACCAGAGCACCAGTTTCCACGATGCTCAGTATCTGCGGCAAGTTCTTGGGCTGCGGCCCGCGCCGGAATTCGAGGCCTGGCTTGCGCAAATGGGCATCGCGGATGAGCGTGGCAGGATGCGCAACCTCGTGAGCAACGAGTTCTCGCAGCGATTGCTGGCCCTGGAGCGCGGAGGGGCCCCATGAAACCGCCGGCGCCATATGATCCTGACCCTCTGGCACGCCTGCGCAACCGGACGCCGGCCCGTGTCGCGCTCGGCCACTGCGGCACAGGTTTACCGACTCAGGCGCTGCTCGACTTCCAGCTCGACCACGCGCGGGCGCGTGACGCCGTCCATGAGAGTCTGGATCCGCCACAGTTGGCGGCGGACCTTCGGATCAGCGAATGGATCCGGGTGCACAGCCAGGCTTCCGACCGCGCCACTTATCTGCAGCGTCCGGATCTGGGAAGAAAGCTCGCGCCGGAGTGCGATACGACCCTGCCAACGGGTCCCTATGATGTGGCCTTCATTCTGGGAGATGGACTGTCGGCACGCGCGGTGCAATCGCATGCCGCGCCCACGCTACGCTTGATACTGCAGGCCCTTTTGGACTGGCGGGTCGCTCCCATCATTATCGCGACTCAGGCGCGCGTAGCGTTGGGAGATGACATCGGGGCGCGCCTGAGTGCCGCGATTTCAGTGATGTTCATTGGCGAACGGCCCGGGCTGAGCGCGCCCGATAGCCTTGGAGTCTATCTCACCTGGAATCCGCGACCCGGTCGGCGGGATCACGAGCGCAATTGCGTATCGAACATTCGGCCACCACAAGGTCTTGCCTATGAGGAGGCCGCCTCACGCGTGGTCTGGCTGATGAATGCGGCGCGCCGCATCGGCTATAGCGGAGTCTTGCTGAAGGGTGATTCGGCCATTATCCAGCCCTAGTGCTGCGCCGACCTGCTAAGAAAATGGCGGAGCCCTCGCGGACTCCGCCATTCCTGCTCGATCACTACCTGCAGACCAAAGTCGTCTGCACGGCAACTGCATCGAAGCGTCCTTCCGCTGGACTCGGTCGCGCGCGTGGCGAGAGCCTGCGCGCATCCTCAACGGCCATCTGGCCGGCACGAGGTCCCGATTAACGAACTACCCCGCAACCAACCAGTACGCCTAGAGTTGCGATCGAACCAACGTTTATATGTACCATTTGGATCACCTCCTTCAGTTGCCGTGGGCTACTCAGCCGCGCGCCGCCCACCAAAGCCGCGCCTCCAATGGTTATACCAAAATTTGGCCGAGTCCACTCAAACAAGTTCGTAACTCAGCCCCGGCACACCGGCGGGGAATCGATTTTCCGCAATCCCTCGGCGTGTAAGGGCTTCAAGGAGCAGTTCAGGCGGCTCTTCCCGCTGCTCGTCGGTCAGTCGGAAGACACCCCAGTGAATGCCGATGGCTCGGGTGGCTTCCAGGTCCTCGAGGATCTGCACGGCTTCATTGGGATCGGTGTGCTGTGCGCACATGAACCAGCGCGGCGCATAGGCGCCGATCGGAATCAGGGCCAGATCGGGACGACCGGCGCGCTGCCGCATTTCACGAAAGATGCGGCCGTTACCATAGCCGGTGTCGCCCGAAAAATAAACTTGGCCGGCACCCGTACTCAGCATGAAGCCGGACCACAGCGCCATGCGCCGATCGCGTCCGGTACGCGATGACCAGTGATAGGCCGGGACGATCCTCGCCTCGCCACCCTTGCCGATCGCAATACGATCCCACCAGTCGCCCGCCGCCACGCGCACGCCTGGAATCGCACGCCTCAGGATGGCATCGTTGCCCAGCGAGGTCACCATGAGCGGAGCGTCCCGGATGTGCAGCTGGCGCAGCGTCTCCATGTCCAGATGGTCGTAGTGGTTGTGACTGAGCAATACGGCATCGATCGCCGGCAAGGATTCAAAGGCAATCCCGGGCGCCCACACGCGCCGTGGGCCAATGAAGGAGAACGGGCTCGCCCGCTCCGACCAGACCGGGTCCGTCAGAACATTGAGGCCACCTGCCTGGATCAGCACGCTCGCATGGCCGACGATCGTCGCGCGCAATCCGGCGATTCGGGCTTCCGGAACGCTCTGCTGCACCGGGACCGACTTTGGCCAAACAGCGGCAGATCCCGTGAGCTTCCAGCGCAGCAGATCACCAAGACCGCGATCGGTGTCGAGATGATCCGGGTTGAAGAAACGCAGCCCGTCGAAATGATCGCTCGGCAACCCGGAATAGTAAGGATTCACAAATCGCGCCAGGAAGGATCGCGTTTCAGATTCGCTTGGCGGCCGGCCTGCGCGGTGCAGGAATTTTCGGGGCAGTAACCGAGTGGCCGCAGCAAAACGATCGAACGTCATTAGGGACCGCAATATCAGGTAGAGATCACGATTTCGATGAGATTGGGCTTTCCTGAGGAAATCCCTGCCTCGATCGCGGGGGCGACATCGGCCGCTTTGCAGATCAGTCGGGTTGCAACGCCCATGGAGCGGGCCAGTGCCTGATAGTCGACCGACGGATTCACGATGTCCATCGCGATGAACCGCTGGGTGCGCGCGGAGATGTACGCGGTCTTGCTGCGCATGAAATTCTTCAGCACGTTGTACTCAAGATTGTTCATGACTACAAACGTGATGGGTAGCGCCTCATGCGCCGCGGTCCA
Source organism: uncultured Gammaproteobacteria bacterium (assembly GCA_963708865.1). GTDB lineage: Bacteria > Pseudomonadota > Gammaproteobacteria > Steroidobacterales > Steroidobacteraceae > DAIDKA01. Next base: position 27,814 of record CAVPUC010000009.1, on the reverse strand, counting down.
CAGGGCCTGTGGGGAATAGAGCGCCGCACCATCACCTACGATCGACACTACCGGCGTGCGCCCGAGCCCCAGACTCGTTCCCACCGCCGCGGGCATTCCCCACCCCAGAGCGCCTCCGCGCAGGAATGAGTATTGTTGCGCGGAGGGACTGTGCAGCAGCTGGCGGACGGCTTCGGAGGTGGCGACGGCCTCGTCCACGATAGGGATATCGGGGCCGATCGCCCGCACAGTCTCAAGCGCGGCGACCAGGGGCGTGATGGTCGGCGCGTCCCATTGGGAAGTGGCCAGCGCGGTGAGTTTTTGCCGCGCCTCGTTCTGGCGCTCGCCGGCCTGCCGTACCAGCTGGCTGCGTATCCCGGCTGTGGACTGCGTGGCGGCCTTCACCACGGCATTCAGGACCCGCAGCGAGTCCCGGATGTCTCCCACCACAGAAAGCTGTGTCGTGTAGGTGCGTCCAAGATCCCGAACATCCGCGCTCATCTGAAATACCGCACAGCCCGGCGGCACGATGGTGCCTTCCGTGTACAGGATGGTGATCAGGGATTTGCCGCCGAGTGCAAATATCGCATCGTAGTCCGCCAGCAGCTCAGCAATTTCAGCGCCGTTGTGCGGCAATTTGCCGGCCCACAGCGGATGATTTGTCGGAAAGGGAATGCGCGAAGGCCACGAAGAACAATAGACAGGAGCGCCGAGTGCCTCAGCGAGCGCGGCGACCTCCGCGCCCGCCACGCTCGCGTGCACCTCATCGCCGGCGATGAGCAGCAGGCGCCCCGGTGTGATGCCCGCCAGGTGTTCGGCAAGCCGGGGCAGGGAGCCTGCCACGGGCCGGCGGTCGATGACGGACGGCGCATCAATACCCACGCTGCTCATCTCCTCCATGACGTCCATGGGAAGAGACAGGAACACCGGCCCAGTCGGTGCCGCTTGGGCGTCGTTGAAGGCCCGGCGCACCAGAATGGGCAGCTGGTCCGGGTGAGCGACCTCGTGTGCCCATTTCACGGCGGGCCCGGCTATGGTCACCAGGTCGCCAAACAGCAGCGGATCCGTGATGGTGTGACGCGAATCCTGCTGGCCGGCCGTTACGACGAGCGGTGTCTGGGTCACGCTGGCGTTGAGCAGATTGCCCATTCCATGGCCCAAGCCCCCAGCGGTATGGAGATTGATGAATCCTGGTTTCCGGGACGCTTGCGCATAGCCGTCCGCCATGGCCACGACGCTTGCCTCCTGTAGCGCCAGGACATAGCGGATGTCCGGTGTCTCAAGCAGCGCATCGATCAACGGCAATTCGGTCGTTCCGGGATTGCCGAAGATGTATTCGACGCCCTCGCTCCGGAGGACTTCCAGGAGCACAGCCGCCCCCCGTCGTGGTGCGACGCTGTCCAGCGGCCTGAAGCTGTGGGGCATGCAAGACCTCGAGTTGGTTCAGCCAATTGTCCTAGGGTAGGCGAATTTCGCCCTATGCCGAGGTACCATTTCTAAGGCTCTCAAGAATATGGGAAAGTCTTTACACGCGCGACGGGGGGGCTGACGACGAGCTTGACGGTGAGTGCACCGTCGGCATCGGCGCACCGGATGCGTAGAATGGTGCGCCGGCGCATTCGCATGAACTTACTTACTCTTCCCTCACTGAGGTCAGACGCAATGCCATGGAGATCATGATCTTCACGACCGGGGGCACCATCGACAAGGTGTATTTTGATAGTAAAGGCGGCTACGAAGTCGGTGCGCCAATGGTGCGCGACATTCTCAATCAGGGGCGTGCTGCAGAAGGCATTCAAGTCCGGGAACTGTTGCGCAAGGATAGTCTTGAGATGACAGAGGCAGACCGTCTCGCGATTCGAGACGCCGTCGCGAACTGGGAGGGCGCACATGTTATCGTCACCCACGGCACCGACACGATGGTCGAGACCGCGCGTGTCTTGAGCCAAGTTAGTCACAAGACGATCGTCCTGACGGGTGCGCTGCAGCCTGGCCGCTTTGTCGATAGCGACGCGGCGTTTAATCTGGGGATGGCGGTCGCGGCGACCCAGATTTTGCCACCTGGTGTCTACATCGCCGCAAATGGTCGCGTGTTCACTGCCGATCGAGTACGGAAGAATCGCGAACTCAATCGCTTTGAAATACCTGACGATCTTTGACCGCCCGAATTCCAACTTTGGGCCTGGACTCGAGCGACAGGCGGCGGCGGAGGCCGCACCCTGAGCGACCTTGAAGGCGATTGGGCCGGCGAATTACAACTGCGGAGGCGCTGGGTTTACGGTGAGGATGCGAGTTCCAGTGCGCGCAGTCGGGGGCCCTCTAACCGACCGATCTTGAGCGAGGTGTCGTAGAGGACGATGGCGAAGGCGATCAAGGCCACCAGTAACGCCGCGGAGGCCCTGAGATGGCGCGTCTGAAAATTGCGTATCGAAGGCGCAAAAGCGACCAGTCCGAATAGGGCAGCGACGATGATCACCGCGTCGATGCTGCTGCGCTGCCAATAGCTACCGCCCAGGTGCAACCACATCCCAAATTCGTCGAAGGTAAGCCCCATTGCAGCGCCATAGAGCAGTGCTGCAATCCTTGCACCGCGCCCGCTCGGAGACCAAAACAGGACATAGGCACACACAGTCGCCAGCAGGAAAATGCCATAGTTCAAGTGGTGCACGTGCGTGCCACGCAGAAAGAAGTAAAAGTTCGGCGCGCGTTTCGACATGATAAGCAGCACCATGACGCGCGAGGCAATAAAAGTCAGAATAAAGCCGAACAGGGTTCGGCGCGCCAATGCCTGCGTTAACGGCTCTGCAGTTGCTACGGACATTTGCGGACTCCCCCAGCCTGCGCTTCGCAGGGCAGTGCTTCTTCTAAGATATAACATCTGTCTGGCGAGAAGCTGATATCGCGGCGATGGCTGTTGGAGAAGCTGAAGCCATTAACCACTCAGGACAGCGTTCGGTCCAGCGCGGGTACCGTTGCCAAGGCTTCCTGGATGATCTCGGCCGGGTACCCAAGCCGCTCAAGCACGCGAATCGCGTTGCGCTGCGTGCTAGCACCCGCATGCAACCTGTGATCAAAGAAGCCTTCTACAGCCGGATCTTCCTGAAAGTAGAACAGCTCGAACTTCTCACCCAGCAGATGCTGCAGTTCCACATCGTGCGTGGTCACGAGACATTGGGCGTTTGTGGCGATGGCCCGCAGGACTGCCTTGGCAACAGCGACTCGCTCCACCGTGTTCGTGCCGCTGAAGGGCTCATCGAGGATGAATATCCGGCACTCACCGATCGCCGACTCGGCGATGTAATCCCGGATTGCCTCCGCTTCAGCGAAGTAGCGGCTCTTGCCTTCTTCAACCGACTGATCGCCCCGGATCAGCGCCCTCACCGGTGAGCAAGGCAGAGTGGCACGGTCGGCGAGACAGACGCCGAGGGTGTGCCCCAGAACCACATTTATCGCGACCATCTTGATGAACGTCGTCTTGCCCGTCATGTTGGAACCCGTTACCAAAGCGGAACAGTGCGCCAGCTTGGCGGAGTTTTTGACCGGCTTGACTACCAAAGGGTGATAGCCGTTCTGGATTGCAATTATGGGTTCACTCACGATGCTCGGACGACAGTGCTCCGGATATCTCGACAGGAAGCCGGCTGCGGCGATGCCTGCGTCGACGCGCGCCGAGCAATTGGAATGTTGACAACCACCTGGTGCGGTGTTTCTCGAACCGATCAATCGAATGGGCGTAGATCGTCAGTTTCAGCAAAAACAAGTAATTGAAGACGGCAGTAACAGCTCGCAAACTGTCGACGGCCCAAAGCCACCAGATCTGCGCTCGCAGTTCCCTGCGCAACGCAGTTTGTGCTGCCAGCTGACTCAGACACGAAAGGGAGTCGTCGGCTCGCAACGCGGCAATGCGGTTGGCCACGCCCAGCATTCGACCGCAATCCAGCAAGGCGTCGGCATTGCGCCCAAGGGTTGCATCCGCCCTCCAGGCAATGCTCATGTTGATGACAAATGGGATTGCGCATAGCCATAACGGCAAAACGTGGATAACCGCGCATATGAACGCGCCGAGTGCCAGCACGATAAGCGGCGCGCATAGGCCGCTGTGCGGAACCCCCTCCAGCTGCGGATTCAGCAACAGATCTGCAATATTGGCTGCCGAGTCGATTTCCAGCGGCTTCAGTGCCAGCTGGATGCGCTCGCGCAGCTCGCGATCGGCTTCAAGAATTTCATATTCTCGATAGCGCCGGTGCAGGACGTCCTGGTCGTATTCATAGGTCCGCAGCTGAGCAAAGAGATATTGCCTGCCGATCGGCGTGATCGTTGTATCGAGGGCTGTGAAAAACCTTGGGAATTCCAGGTCGGACCAGGTTTTATCATCCACGACGGCTGCGCGGCTCAAACGCTTTCGTATGAGATCGAAATACCAGCTCGCACGAAAGGCATTGCCATCGCCCGGCTTGCCCCACTGAGCACGCAACGCCGCTCGGCGTCTCAGCGCCGGAAAGAACGCTCCGAGTATCTCAAAAAGTACCTTCAGCAGACGTTCACGCCTCACGAGCGCCCGCGATCCGGCAATCCCTGAAACCGCGGCAGTATCGGATCGAAACAATCCCACGCCAACGCATCCTTCATGTAGATCACGCTTTCGGGTGTGATCCGGTTCGGCTCATCCAGCGAGCCGGCCTGAACCATGACGACCTCCCCTGGCAGAGTTCCTGAGGTGTAGAGGCGGCCGCCACAATGCCCGCAGAAATGCCGTAGGACATCCCCGCCCGAGTCTCCCTTGGACAGATAGGTCTTTGGTGTGCCGGTACGGATCTCAAGCTGGCTCTGATGTACTCCGACGATGGTTGTATGCCCTGTACCGGTTGCCTTTTGACAGTCCTTGCAGCAGCACTGACTGACGAAGAGCGCCGGTCCCCGCAGCGAGTAGCGCACGGCGCCGCAAAGACAACCACCCGCGAGTAATCCCTCGATTGCCTGCATGTTTACCCCTTGCTAACCAGGTCCTCGACACTCTGAAGGGCCCCGGAAATTCCGCCTCGCCTGGCGTTCTCCGTTATACCCATGTTCTTTGCGCCTCATTCTCTCACTGATTGTCGTCCTGGTTTGCGCCGTCAGCGTCACCACACTGCGCCCTGGCGTCATATCAGCTCCCGAGCTGCGTTGTCGGTTCAACCGCTCGTCTTCTTGTCGCACTCGATTGCCGGGCCTGGCTAAACCCTCATCTGTACGTACGCAGCGACGGTGTCCCGCGGGCTGCATGGGGGCGTTGTGACGGATGGCACTGCGACGCTGTCAGACGTAAGGAGCCAAAACCGGCAAGGCGGCGGACAGACGCTGGGCGATGCCTTGCGTACGCTACGAGCGTCGGGTCCGCGACCCCCCGCGTCAGAGCAAAAGGTTCGATGAATCAATCAGTTGGAGATCCAGCCATGTCCGATGAATTCATTCCCTCGCCACCCGATGCACCCCGGCCGCCCCTGCCGCGGCCTGACCCTAAGGACGCCGGGGTGAAGCATGATGTCGCCGAGGCGGACAAAGTCGCTAGAACTGGCTCGTCCGATGAAAAAGTGCGTAATACCCCTCCGGCCGGCGCTTGGAACGATACCGCCACGATTGACGCCGACTTCTGGGACGCTGAAGTCGCTGGACGATCGGACGATCCGTGCGCCAGAGGTTCTCTGGGTGGCTAAGCGGGAGCAATCGGATTGCCGAGCACCGGCCGACTCTACCGCGCCGAACCAACGTCACCGCGGATCGCCCTGGGGCCCGAACGGACTACGCCTGAAGCCAGCGGTCCGCGCGTTCATCCCATCATGGTCAGGTTTTGGATCCCGCAGATCGACCGGCGATAAAGGCGATGATGATCAGCATCACACCTAGGACGAGGAGTGCGTGGATAGCGACAAACGTCAGTTTGAGGGCCAACCAGAGAAACAGCCAGGAAACAATCAATATTGCGCCGAGGACGTGCAGAATTCTCATGATGTCCTTTCAGCCTGTGAGCGAGCAAATAAGAAACCTGCCTACCGGGCAGCGACCAGCGTGCTCCAAAGCGTGGTTCAGATTGGGCACTGCTGTGATCTGCGAACTTTAGTCTCGAGAAAAAGCCTTCCCCAACAGGAAACCGAGCGCAGCCGCGCCGACCAAAGCTGCTAAGGGATTGTTCTTCACCATCATCTTCGCATCGTCCGCCATGGCGCTCGCATCATGTTCGCGAATATAGTCCGCGGCGGAAGTGAGCGTATCGGCGGCGCTGTGCGCGATGTTTGCGACACGCTCGCCACCCGGCAACTGTTCAGCACGGCCTTCTAGTTTATAGGCTGCGGCGGCAATGCGGTCGGCCGCGACGGTGCGGCCATTTCGCAATAGCCGTGCCCGCGCTTTTGCTCGCATTAGGCGATGTACCGGCATATTCATTTTCGATTGGCATGACGCGCTCCCTGCCTTTAGTTCAACATGAATAACCTGCACCTGTAGGCAAGGCGTTTCTGTAGGGAGGACACCCTTTGACTGCGCCAATCCTTCCTACGTGCCCGCAAATCCCTTCGCGGGAGATCTCGGGTGCACCGCCTTGATCGTTCCGTAGGACAGGGCGGTGATGAATTGGATGGTAACGGCAGCCGATTGAGGGCGGGAGGCTTTCATTTAAGAGAGCGAGTACCAGCGGCGAATTTCATGCCGCCTATGCCTGTGGCGCCTAGACAGCGCCATAACGGGGCGAAATAGTTAAATCGGCGGCTCGCTTTGACTCCAAGCAGCGACCCGGTTGGAAATCAGCGAATTGAATGGCAGTTAGCCGCCACTCGCGGAACTGGCCAGACTACGCTGCTGAATGATGCGCGTTTGACGGCAAGCGGCACTGTCGCTGCTCCCGTCGGCGACCAACTGACGGTGGGGGACTCATTCGGTAGTGCCGAACGGGAGTTCACGCGCAATTGGTACTATGGCGCCTGGCCGGCGCATCGAGCGGGCCTCGGAACCGGAGTCGTACACGCCATCGCCGCGCATGCAAAAAACCGATTTCAACAATAAGCCGCCACGGTTCTCGGCACCCCCGGCGCGAATCCAGCCTCCGGACTCCGAAAAATCTGACGCTATGCGGATGAATGTCGCCGGGCGCCAGTTCGTCGTGCAGGGAGGCGTTCGCGCGGTATTCCAAGACCTCTACCACTACCTGATGACGGTCAGCTGGCCGCAGCTATTCGGTGTGATTGCCGCGTTCTTCCTGGTGTTCGATTTCCTGTTTGGCTGCTTGTACTACCTGGCGCCTGGATGCATTGCCAATCTAAATCCATCCGGATTTGTGGGAGCGTTCTTCTTCAGCGTCGAGACACTGGCGACGGTAGGCTACGGCGACATGCACCCGCAGACACTTTACGGCCATACCGTGGCCATGGTCGAGGTGTTTACGGGTCTGATGATGCTGGCGCTCGTCACGGGCATGATGTTTGCGCGGTTTTCGCGCCCCCGTGCCCGCTTCCTGTTTGCGCGCCGGGCGGTGATACGGCCAGTTGATGGACAGCTCACCCTAATGTTTCGCGCCGCCAATGCCCGCCAGAACGTCGTGCAGGAGGCCGCTGCCAAATTGCGCCTGATGCGTGATGAGGTCACGGTGGAGGGACTGCGGATGCGGCGCATTACGGACCTGAAACTCGTGCGAGACCAGCAGCCGGCGTTTTTCATTGGTTGGACGATCATGCACCTGATCGATGAGTCCAGCCCGCTCAGTCGTGAAACACCTGAGTCTCTTGCGGCATCCGGAGCATCCTTCATCCTGAGCGTGAGCGGCACGGATGAAACGACGGGCCACACGTTGATCGCCAGAGAGGAATATTCCAGTGCGGCGATTTTGTGGAATATGGCTTTTCAGGACGTTTTGACGGTTGCTGAGGATGGCGTCGTGCACATCGATTACACCAAGTTTCATGAGGTCGAAGAGCTATCGCGACCAGCCGCGAAGGGCTGACTTGATCTGGGGGTGAGGCTGCTAGGGGTCTCGCGGAATCCCCGATGTGTGGAACACAAAGTGATCAAAGCGGCGCTGCTCGCAGACGCTCTTTTGTGCAACAGCTATCCAAATCCGTGACGCATTTGGCGTTTCTTTTCAATGTCTTGCAAATGACATTGACTCGTCTTTCTGCCGTAATGTTGCGTCGCAATACTTCAGGCATTCAACCTGGAGTCTATGTTCATGGAACTGCTAATCAGCTCCGGCGTCCTCACACTGTTCTTGTTGGTCGGCGCCTTCGTGGATTTTCTCATCTCGCGCTTCGCGCCGCGGGTCCCCGTGACGCATTCTTGGCCGAACCGCCTCGGCGTCAGACACCTGACCCTCTCGCGATTGGCGGTCCCGAAGTTTCGCCAGATTGTAGATGAGTTTGAGATTCCGGAACGGGGCCCGGGAAAGGTCCGCATCAAAGTGCTTGCGTATTCCTCAATGGGACAAACCGCTCCCTTCGTCCGGTAGTCACCACTAGGCGCACACGCTTTGAGTTAACTGAGTTGCGCAGGCATCGAGATCCTTGTCAGATCCACCGTCGACAGTGGCAGCCGGCGCACCCGTTTGCCTGTGGCGGCAAACACCGCGTTGCATACGGCGGCCGGCGTGGGCCCCACGCCCGGCTCGCCAATGCCGCCCCAGCGCGGCCCGCCTGTCAGGTGCAGGTAGGTCTCGATCTTCGGCGCCTCGAACATTCGCACGACCCGGTAGTCGTGAAAATTGCTTTGCTCGGCCGCACCGTCCTTGAAAGTGATATGTCCGAACAGCGCCTGGCCGAGACCGAAGAGCGCTCCGCCCTCCATCTGCTGATGGATCGTGTTGGGGTTGGCGGCGTTATAGCAGTCCTGCACTACCACCAAGCGATCGACCTTCACCGCGCCCGTGGCGTCGACCGACACCTCAGCGACCTGGCCGGTGACAGTGCCGTAGCACTCCATGATGGCGATGCCCCGTCCGCGGCCGGCTCGCAGGGGCGTGCCCCAGTTTGACTTGTCGGCCAGCATGTCGAGCACCCCGATCCAATCGGCCCGGTCCAGGTGTGCGCGGCGGAACTTGTAGGGATCCTGCCCGGCCGCGTGGGCCAATTCATCGATGAAGCCTTCGATCATGAAGCCGTTTTGCGATGAACCCACGCCCCGGCAGAACGACACCGGCACATGAGTGTTGATCAGATTGGCGCCGACGCTGAGGTTGGGAATCTTGTAGGCGGTTTCCGCTATGCACTCGACCGCCATGGGTTCGACGCCCGGGAAGCGCGGTCCGGCCGCTCCCAATCCCCTCAACAGGGAGGGTACGGCAACCTTCACATCCAGCGCATTGATCCTGCCGGTCTCATCCAGCCGGGCCTTCCACCTCGTGGCCGCCTGAGGGCGGTAGCGGTCGTGGCGGATATCCTCCTCGCGGGTCCAGATCAGCTTGACGGGTTTGCCCACCGCCTTGGCGATGGCGACGCACTGAATGGCTTCATCGGGAGAGCCTCGCCGGCCGAAACCGCCGCCGACGAAGTTGACATGGACGAAGGTCTTCTCCGGTGCAATACCGGCGGCCGTAGCGGCGCCGGTGAGAACCGCCATCGGCGCCTGAGTGGAAATCCACACATCGAGCTGATCCTTTTGCAGCCAGACGGTGCAGTTGAGCGGCTCCATTGCCCCATGGGCCTGGTAGGGTGCCTCGTAAACCGCCTCGATGAGCTTGCCGCCGGGTTTCCCGAGAGCCGCGTGGACGTCGCCATCCTTACGGGCGGAGGCCATCGGGCCGTCCAGGCCATCGCGGTAAATCTTGTCCAGGTCGGCTTGCTGCACCTTGCCGGAGGCGCCGATATCCCACTCGATCTTCAGCGCATCCACTGCCTTCTTGGCGCGCCAGAACTGATCGGCGGCCACGGCCACCGCGTTGTCCAGCTTCACCACTTGCACGATCCCGGGAGCGGCCCGGATGGCGCTGTCATCGACGGTCTTGAGTTTGCCACCCGGTACCGGGCACTGGATGATCGCGGCGTAGATCATCCCCGGCACTTCAGCGTCGATGCCGAACCTGGCCGAGCCATCGATCTTGGGCTGGGTGTCGAGCCGCGGCATGGGCTTGCCAACCAGCGTGAATTGCTCGGGAGTCTTGATGCTGGGTTCCCTGTCGAGTCTTACCGCCACCGCATCGGCGCAGACCTGCCCGTAGGTGAGCTTGCGACCCGTGGGCGTGTGCTCGATGACGCTGTTTACACACCTGCAGTCGGAAACGTCGCTGTTCCAGCGCAGGGCGGCAGCCTTGACCAGGCGGTCGCGGGCGCTGGCCCCGGCCTGCTGCATCATGGTCACCGAGGTGCGCAAACCCTGGCTTCCGACCGTCAACATGCCGCCATAGACGTTCTTCTCGCGAAGGTTGCGGTTTGCCGAGCCGTATTCGCATTTCACCTTCGACCAGTCACAGTGCAGCTCCTCGGCGATCAGCATGGCGAGCGCGGTGGTGGTGCCCTGACCGAGTTCGTTGTGCGGCAGGCGGACGGTGACAGTGTCGTCCGGGTCGATCACCAGAAAGGCGGACAGCTCATGCGGCGGGATGTTCTCGGGGCTCTGTAGCAGACCCATGGGTTTGGGCTGAGGGGACTCGACGGCACCGAATGTCACCGTCGGTAGCGTAAAGGAGAGGGCGAGGCCGCCCGCCGCGCTGGCCATGGCGGTGATGGCCTGGCGGCGGGAAAGGTTGGAGCTCTTTTCAAAGAACGCACTCATCGTGTTTCTCCTACTGGCGGGAGGGCATCGGCCCGACCGCAGCGACCCGACGAAAACCCCATGAGCGATAGTCTGCCAATATGTATGGACTTCATCATCCCGGGCGCGGGACAAAAGTCCGAGCGAATGCCGCGAGTCGCGCGTGGTGCTGCGAGGGTGGCATTTTCCGGGTGCGCACTTTGGAGTGGATTGATCATGTTATGCCAAGTAAGTCTCTGAAATATAAAAAATATTCACCATCTTCAAAATGTGCATTGCAGGCCTCGATGGGCAGGGCGAACAGCAATAATGCTCTTGCGGGAGTGCTGGTGCGGATCCATGGCGCAAACAAGGCGCTGATTTTTCAGATTCTGCGCATCCAGGTTTGCGCCCTGATGGTCATCATCGCCAGTGGCTTCTTCCCTGCAGTACTGGCCGCGCCGCAGAATGCTCTCGCACCGATTCCTGCAGGGACGCACAAGGAATCCGCTGCACAGCGGGTGTTTGGCTTCAGACGCAGCTACTACGTACATGTCCCCGCTGGACGGTTTGGCGTCGCAGCGCTCCCAGTTGTGATTGCGCTTCATGGAGCATTCAGCACCGCGCGCAATTTCGAGCGGGAAAGCGGGCTAAGCTTGCTGGCCGATCGCGAGGGCTTCGTTGTAATTTACCCGCAAGGTTTCGGCTTAGGGAATCTTTTTCGCCACTGGAACTCCGGCCACTGTTGCGGCAAGGCGAGACAGATGCATCTCGACGATGTCGGGTTTGTCCTCGCCACGGTCGACGATGTGGCCAGGCGGATCCCGGTGGACCGCGCTCGGATCTACGTCGCGGGATTTTCCAACGGCGGCATGTTGGCTTATCGCATCGCTGCCGAACATCCGGATGTTGTAGCCGCCGTGGCGGTCGTGTCGGGCACGATTGGCGGTACCCCATCAGCAGGCGAGCCGGAATGGTCGGTCGTGCGGCCAAGGCGACCGGTAGCCGTCCTTGCACTGCACGGCCGCTCCGACACCAGCGTACCTTATGAAGGCGGATTGGGAGCAACGAATCGGAGCAAAAGCAGTGCGATCTCCGTTGCACGATCGGTAGAATTCTGGGTCGACGCGGATGCGTGTGCAGCCACCCCAGGCGTCGAGTTGATGGATGAGGGCCGCATAGAACGTCAAGCGTGGTCGGGCTGCCATGAGGGCTCGGAGGTGGTGCTGTATAGCCTCGAGCGGTGGGGGCATGAATGGCCAAAAGAGACATTACTCGGCGGATTTGATTGCGCCGCGGTCATCTGGAAGTTTTTCGCTCGGCACCGAATTGGGTCATAGCTCAAGAACCGGGGCATCTGCGCGGCGTCATGGGTCCATCGGCGCATTGCTATCGCCAATGTCAAATGTTGGCTATCGGCGAAACTCCGGTGCTGAGGTACTCAGCGATCGGCACAGCGGACTTTATTCATCGAGACCCTAAAATGGTCGCAAGAAAGCTGTTCTGCGCCGACGATGCCCGCGCGAGAACAATGACTCTCAATGTCTTTGGTCTTGTTGCCAGCTTCGTAGCCAGAATGCAACAGCTTCCACGACGCTCAGACACCGCGCTGACTGTGACCCTGCCGATCCTCGCCGTACTTGGGAGGCAAGGATTCCCTCAGATTCTCGTTTCGAATCGGACGATTTTCGGCAAAGCAGCCGTGCATCGCAATCGGGCCAAACTCCAGGACTGATGGCTCCTTTATTGGCGCCTTCTGTGCGCCAGCGCCGCGAATCCCCACTCACCCCCCAGTATCTTGGGGCTGCCCGTCAAGGTCTCGTCTGCTCTGGTAGCCAGGAATTCCATGCCAATCCGCGTCCCAGTCCCCTTGGTGCTCGCGGCGGCCTTCCTGCTGCTGGCAGCCTGCAACGACACGGGCTCGGCCCCGCCGACGAACGCCCAGCACAGCCTCGGAGGAACCATCAGCGGCCTGGAGACTGCCGGGCTCGTACTGAGAAATGGGACGGATCAGCTGACCGTGGCCGCCAACGCCAGCAGCTTTATTTTTCCGACTGCGGTGGCCAGCGGCGGCGCCTATGCGGTGACGGTGCAAAGCGCGCCCGCGCAGCTTCAGTGCATCGTGCTCAACGGCATCGGCACGATGACGGGGACCGATGTCACGAATGTGGTCGTCGCCTGTTCAGCGCAGTCCTTCTTCGTCGGCGGCACGGTCAGCGGTTTGACGGGCACGGGGTTGGTGCTGGCAAACGGCGTTGACCAGCTCGCGATTGCATCGGGGGCCACGAGTTTCACGTTACCGGGTCTGGTGGCCAGTTCCGGCAGCTACGCGGTGTCCGTGCGCAGCTCCCCCGCCGGGCTCACCTGCAGCGTCGCGAACGCTACCGGCATCATGGGGACGGCCAACGTGGACAACCTGGTCGTGACCTGTTCAGAACAGGCCTATGCGCTCGGCGGCACCATCAGCGGTTTGCAAGCCGCGGGGCTGGTCCTCGCCAACGGCACGAATCAATTGAGCATTCCGGCCGGAGCGACCACCTTCACCCTCGCTGCAGTGGCGTTCACGAGCAGCTACGCGGTGACCGTGGTGACACAGCCCGCCGGAATATCCTGCGCCGTGAACGGCGGTGCCGGCACGATGCCGGCCGCCGCCGTCACAGCGATCGTGGTGAGCTGTTCGGACCAGCCCTACACGCTCGGCGGCACCATCAGCGGTTTGACCCGCGCGGGACTGGTGCTGGCCAATGGCCTCGACCAGCTGACGCTGGCCTCAGGCGCGGGTAGCTTCACGATGCCCGCCACAGTGAATTTTGGCAGTGCCTACGCGGTCAGTGTCGTGAGTGAGCCCAGCGGCATGACCTGCACAGTGAGCGCGGGCGCGGGCACGATGCCTGCCGCCAATGTCACTGCGGTATCCGTGGTCTGTGCCGACCAATCGTATGCCCTCGGGGGCAGTATCAGCGGTCTGAACGGAGCCGGTCTGGTGCTGGCCAATGGCGCAGACCAGCTGGCCGTTGCCGCCAATGCGAGCCACTTTACGTTGCCGCTGGCGGTGGCCTTCGGCAGCGCGTACGCGGTGACCGTGGCGACCCAGCCCACGGGTGAGACATGCACGGTGAGTGCCGGTTCCGGCACCATGCCGGCCTCAGGCATCACCTCGGTCGACATCGTGTGCTCCGATCAGGCGTACACCCTGGGCGGCACCGTGAGCGGTCTTACCGCGAGCGGGCTGGTGCTCACGGATGGCACCGATTGGCTGTCCGTGGCTACCAATGCCAGTCTTTTTTCGATGCCCACGGGCATCGCCTTCATGAGCCCCTTTGCCGTGACGGTGGCGGCGCAGCCGACGGGATTGAACTGCACGGTGGCCGGCGCGTCGGGCACCATGCCTGCCGCGAATGTCAGCAGCGTGCAGGTCACCTGCGCGGCGCGCGACTGGGTGTGGATAGGCGGCGCCACGACGATGAATGCCCGCGGCATCTACGGCACGAAGGGCAGCCCGGCGGCGGGGAATGTGCCGGGCGCGCGACTGGGTGCGATGACCTGGACGGGCAACGCGACGCAGCGGTGGCTGTTCGGCGGCGTCGGGGTCGACGGCAACGGCAATACCAGCGATCTGAGTGACCTATGGTCGTACAACCAGAACACGCACCAGTGGACCTGGGTGAGCGGACTGACCACCAATGGTGGTAACGGTACCTACGGCACCCCGGGAATTCCGGCCGCCGGCAATCTGCCCAGTTCAAGGAAAAATGCGGCGACCTGGACGGACGCGGCGGGCACTCTGTGGTTGTTCGGCGGCTATCACGACAACGCGGGTAACGGCTACCTGAACGATTTGTGGACCTACAATGCCGGCACGGGGCTGTGGACCTGGATCGGCGGTTCGAGCACCTCAAACGGCGGTAACACGAATTGTACCAACGCGCTGGGGGTGTATGGCACACGGGGTGTAGCCGCAACCGGCAATACGCCGGGTGCCAGGCTTAACCCGGCAACGTGGATCGACGCAGCGGGGCATCTGTGGCTGTACGGCGGTTATGGCTGCGACGCTGCCGGAACACTCGGCAATCTCAATGACCTGTGGTCGTACGACCCCGGCGCCAACCAGTGGGCCTGGATCGGCGGCTCGACCAGCGTGAATGCCAGTGGTGTCTACGGGACGGCGGGCGTGGCGGCGGCGGCCAACGTGCCCGGCGGGCGCCAGGCCGCGGTCTCCTGGGCAGATACTTCCGGCCGTTTCTGGCTGTTCGGGGGTGTTGGGGCTGACGCAGCCGGCACTGCCGATGCGCTGAATGATCTGTGGGTCTTTGATCCGGGTACCTCGCAATGGACCTGGGTGAGCGGATCAACGCTGGTCGATGCGCCCGGGCTGTATGGTGTATCAGGCAACGCGCCGGGCGCGCGCTATGCCGCCGAGGTCTACCTCGATAGCCACGGGCACGTTCTGTTGTTCGGCGGCTATGGTCGCGATTCGCAAGGCAACGCGGATTGGCTCAATGACCTGTGGTCGTATGACCCCGTGGCGCGGCAGTGGACCTGGATGAGCGGGCCGGACACGATCGACGGGGCCGGCGTCTATGGAAGCCTGGGGGTGGGCGCGCCAGGCAATATTCCGGGTGCACGCTTCCAGTCGATCGGTTGGATCGACAGCGCGGATCACCTGTGGCTGTTCGGCGGCTATGGCCGCGACCACACCACCGCAGACTACTTCGGAGCCCTCAACGATCTGTTCGAGTACTAGCCCGCAAGCCTCGCGCTGATTCTCGCGCGGTGCGTCGATCGGCCCACCACCTGACGGTGGTCGGCCAGCTGAGGCAGCATCACCGGCCCCTAGCTCCGGCGTCCTTTGTTCGAAGCCGTGATCAACGCCGTCCACTGCGCTGCGCCGCAAACGACTATTGCCTTCAACAGTCGTCCCGAGGACAGCGGCGCGGCGGCTGCGCGGTGGACATAAGACTCGTGCGCAAGCCGTCACGCAAGATCCGCGGGTTAGTTGGATTCCCGATAGCTGTCGGTGAAGGTCACGAGCGGCAATCGAAGCGCACAATTTGCCCCAGGTGCTATTTCGGATAGTCTTAGATGAAGGGTGTTCCAGGATTGGTTTTGATCTGTTGGATTTTTGTGAGATTCAAAACCGTCGCCCTTACGTCTCGACCGTTCGGCAGATCGATGGCTCGCGCACACTCAAAGGCACGATAAACCTGCGCTCGACTGACTTCTCAGCGCCTACCGGCTAGCCACATCGCTGTATTGCGTACATAGCGCTCGGTCGAGCGTCGCGCGGGTGCGAATGTGCTGAGCCCATTGCCGGGCGGCTCGTCGACGAAGCTGGGCGCTCCCATTGCCGGGTCCCAGTTATAGTCAGCGAAGTGATGAAAAGTCGATTCGGCGATTGCAGGGCCGCCGCCGTCTGAAGGTTCGAATGCGACCGCGATGTTGAATGTCACACCGCTAACACGACTGCGTCCCGTCGCTATTACCCGCGCCGAGGGATCGCTCTTCGGAGCGCCGACGGCCCCTTCGTGCGGATGGGCGGGAAGATAGCGGATCAGACCCTCTGCGGCATCCGGATCGGACAGTACCGGGTGTGGCGCACCGACGGGTTGAATCTCCTGATAGTCGCCATTAGCCCCGGAGTGATAGTTGGGCCATAGAATCGCACGCGTGTACGGGTCGTCGATTCGATGCCTCGCTGGGTCGGGTTCCGGATTTCTCGAATGAAAATAGTGGGCGGCGCCGACGCCGCCCAACGTGCAGACCGAAATCCCCAGATCCATATGATCCCGGGTGACCATCAGCCCGCCACCTCGTTCTCTGAAACGCGAGATGCCTGCGCAATCTGCCTCGGTAAGGCCGTCCCCGGTGTCGACGGCGAACAGCCACATCTGCTGAAAGTTCGATTCACCTAACGTGGACATGACCGGATCAGGTTGACCGGGGGGCGCGCGATCACGAGCAGTGACGGTGAACAGCGGTGCTCCGTCATCCCCAGGCAGGGCCGCGAGGAAGCTGCGTAGAAGACTGAAGCGTCCGATATGCCAATCATCCTCGAGTCGAGGGATAGTCGTCTGGAGCAGGATCGAGATTGGTATGCTCATAGAATCTCTCCGTTCTCAGGACGCAGTGGCTGCTGCCGCTCTGGTGAAGCGCGCAAACACGGGTTCACTCCAGAGCAGTGGCGCTCAAGCTTTGGAGTGTTGTGCCAAGCCAGAGAGTACTACCGCGCACCCCAATATCGCTTTTCCATTATCGGACATTGTGGAGGAGTGTCCCGCCAATCTAGCGCACGAGTGTTTAGATTCCCGGCTGCAGGCGAACCGGCAGCTCGATGAGCTTGCCGCTGCGCTTGACGCCGAGGCGGACGGTGTTGCCTATGCGATAGTCGTCCAGCGCAGCGAGGAGCCGCGAGACAGAGTCTATCTTCTTGCCGTCGATGGAAACGATGACATCGCCGCCGATGACTTCACCATCCCTGGTGACTTTCGCAGCTTTCATGCCGGCCTCCTCAGCGGAAGAGCCCCGCTCAACACGAAGTACGAACACTCCTTCGATTTGGCTTGCTTCGGTGAGGCGCTCGTTCAAGCGCTCGTCCATCTGGATGCCGATGGATGGGCGAGTGTAGTGCCCATGGCGGATGAGTTCAGGCACGATGCGATTAACGGTGTCGATAGGCACGGCAAAGCCGATGCCTGCCGCGGCGCCGCTTGGGCTATAAATGGCCGTATTCATACCGATGAGGCGACCGGCAGAATCCAGGAGGGGACCGCCGGAATTACCGGGGTTGATCGCCGCATCGGTCTGGATCAGCCGTTCGAGCCGATTACCATTCTCCTCAACCAAGGAGCGGTTCAAGGCCGACACAATGCCCGAGGTAAGGCTCCAGTCAAGACCGAAGGGGTTTCCGATGGCGTAAACGCGCTGGCCGACCCTCAGGTCGCCACTGCTGCCCACCGGAACCGGCCGTGGACCTTTAAATCCGAAGCCGATTTTCAATACGGCGATGTCATGCTCGGGAGAGGCGCCGGTAAGTGTGGCGGGGAAGCTGCGCCCGTCGACCAATTTCACGGTCGCCTCACTCGCGCCCTCGATGACATGGAAGTTGGTGACCACATCGCCGGCATCGTCCCAGAGGAACCCCGATCCAGTCCCGCGCGGAACCGAGGTCACGTTGCGGCTCCAAAAGTCGAGTACGGCTTCCTTGGTAGAAATGAACACCACCGAGTCGCGCGAACGCTGGAACAGCTCGATTGTCGCCTTCTCTTCGGGTCCGAGCTCCCCGCGGGGCGTCACCGGTCGGGCCCCCGACGCCCCCTGAGCACCAATGGCACCATCTGCGCACGAAGTCACTCTTGCGCAGGCGAGCGCCACTGCGCCGATTATGGCCACGAGCAAACCCCGATTACTTGTCATTGCGCACCGGACGTTCTTATTCAGCCGCTTCGCTAGATGGGAGCTACGTGCCGTTCTTCAAGGGCCCGCATCCATGGTTGGCAAAGGCCTGTACCCCGGACATTCCCCAAGATCAGGTGCAGTGTACAACGGGCCTCGAGAGGTCCAAACGGTGGGATGCGCAGGAATCCGCTGGCATGGATCAGCGCTACTCGCCTGCGCTCACGAAAAAATGCCGACCGTAAGCTGCAACACATGACTGCGCAGCCCAATGCCCACCGCGAGTACGCCACCGTGGCGTCCGATGCCGCTCGATACCTTGAATCCGGTGAGCCCGCCGAGGCGCTCTGCCTTCTTCGTCAGGCGCAATCGCCCGGCGTTCTTCGTGCACACGAATTGGATAATGACGGCGAACTGCGCCGCTGCCTTGAACGGGCTGCCGAGCAAATCCGGCTACACTACCCCGGGCACGCCCTTCGCACCTTGAGGATTGCCATGGGGCGGGCCCCACTGGGTTAGGGGTCCCGTTGAGCGCCGACGATGCAGTAAAGAGTCGGCCAGCAATAGCGCGGCGAATTGGCGAAAAGTACCAACAAGCCACCGGGTCCCTTAAATCCAACGGCGCTGAGGCCTCGGACACATAGGATCGCCGCCTGGTGCGGGCCGTCAAAATTAACAATACCGCGTCGATCGTTGGATAACCCATTTCAACAGCATCATGATCGGAAGAGAGCGATCGGAAGGAATAAGAGCACAGGAGGACCGTTTCGTTTCACCCGAAGCGAATGCATCGACGTTTAGACTACGGCGCAGCCGTTGCTGGCGCCGACGGTAAAATCTTACGCCTAGATGAGAATGAACCCGCTCATTGCAACTCCAGCCCCGCGCCATCATTCCTCCGCGTACTGGCGATATTGAGTTGTTTTGCACAAGGAGTTCAATCATGACCAATGAGCGCAACAGCGAATCAACCGGCAGCACACGCGGCGGGTCGGGCAATTTTGCCAATAATCCCGAGAAGGCCCGAGAAGCGGGCCGCAAAGGCGGCCAGAATTCGCATCAAGGTAGTTCGAGCGAAGGCAGCGGTCGCGCCGGTCAAGAGCGTGAAGTGGGAAGTGAGGCGCGGGGCGGTGCAACCCAAGGCTCGAAGTCCACTTCCCAGCAGTCAGCCTCGGACGCGTCGGAAGACAATGAAGGCAAGGAGTCCGCGAGCCCGCGTGGCGAATCGAGCAATTTCGCCAATGATCGGGAAAAGGCCAGCGAAGCGGGCCGCAAAGGCGGCCAGAATTCGCACGGCGGCCGCTGATCCGAAGCGTCGCCCGGCAGAAGCGGCAAAGGCGGGAGGAATATCTCCCGCCTTTTTTTAGGGCCGCAATAACGTCACAGCAATTTGGCCGCGCCGCTTCGATGCAGCGCCCGGGCGCGTTTCGGATCCGCGCCCGGCGCTAATGGCAAGGTTTGCCATGGTCGGCATGATCACCTTCAGCAATAGCGGCCGCTTCAGTTAGATAGGCGCCAGACTTGGTCTTGCCATACCACTGGTCCGTCGCGCAGTGATATACGTGGGACGTAGAGTCCACCCAAACGAGGCCAGCACCGATGTACCAGGTCTTAATCCCCTGGTGTCCGCTGCACGCGCCTTGCTTGGTGGGACTGGTCCAATACGTGCCATCTTTGCACTGACCCGTTACGCCGGCAGGGGCGCTGGACGGTATCTGCGCTGCGGCCACATCGACTATCGCCAATCCGCCGAGCAGCAGGCCAACCAGGATCGTTTTGTTCATTGTGAGGCTTCCATATTGTTTCCGAGCGCAAAGCATAACGGTTAACTTCCAAAAGTGAATGCCTTTCCGGGGTGTAATCCGCGCTTAGTCCAACCCTGTATCTGCGTGCGTTGAGCCGTGAGCAGGACCGGCGTGCTTGGCGGGGGGCTTTGCAGGACATTGCCGCGGCACAGGTTTCTGTTTCCAGAGCATTGCGTGTCGAAAGCCAGACCGCTCGGTCAGACGATGTATCGGAAAAAGACTACGCGATAAGCGCACGAAAACCGAATGGACCCGTGATTGCTCCGACAAGATCATTTTCTCCCATCGCAACGGGAGGCCGAACATGGCGGTAACTCTTGTAATGAATGGAATGACGTATCCTCAGGCCTCGATGGCAGACGGCTTGGAGTGGCTACGTGTGCTACTTGCTGATCGCCGAAAGCGCGGCTGTACAGTCACCCCGACAGAGCAAGCCCATTTCGGCGTGCAATACCGCATCCAACATCTCGGCAAGGGTGCTGAGGCGATCTACCTGACCGATTATCCTGAGCCGATCGATACTGAGCGGTTCCAGGGGAATGAACGGCGCCGGTGTCCCGGGTCGCGGTCCCGTGTGGATAACACGGCGGATGTTGACGCATGAGGCAACTCGTACCGCTGGCGCGTGCCGCGCCCGGGACAATCCGTCAGTCCTGCCCAAACCAAAAGATGTAGAGCGACCGGTTCACTCCTCATGGAACCTCGCCGCGCAGGAGCTTCATGGTGGCATCGTCCGGTTTACCACCGTACAGCAGACGCAGCGCTTGGTTGAATATCGGTTCATCGGGGGCCACTGCGTGAAACAGCGTCAACGATGAGTGCAGCTTGAGATAGTCCGGGGAGCCGAAGATTTGCAGTGCGGTGAGACCTTTGTGTCCAGTGACGAGCGCCGCGCATTCCAGTAACCTCGCCCCGAGGACGGAATGAGCCAAATACACCTCGGCATGGGCACGATCGGCAATCGCGTATCGGCGTGCCATGGTGCTATGGCCGAGCCCCGCCAGTTGGGGGAAGATGAACCACATCCAGTGTGAGCGCTTCTTGCCTTCGCGAAGCTCCCTGCAGGCCTGATCGTAGACCGGTTCCTGAGCGTCCAAGAACCGCTGTAAGTCTGGGCTCACCCGAGCGCCTCTCTGCCCTCTTTCTAACTAAGGGGAGGGCTGCGACCCCGGGGCGGAGCCGGCTTGGTCCTGGGGCGCGGAGGTTTGATCCGATGGCACTGCGGTCGCCGCGGAGGATGACTGATCGGAGGGTTGACGATTGCATCCGCTCACTAATGCGACGAGGGCGAGACACATAGTTACCGCGAAGCGCGTGCTCATAAAACAGACCTCCTAAAGGGTTGGCCCCGAATGCAGCCAGCCATCGCGCGAACTCGCAGGATGTCCAGCTACGCTCCGGAAGAATGAAGGGATTGTCCCGACACTGGGGACGGATTTTAAGGGTTGACCGCTGCAGCTCCGTCAGGCAAATGTCCTTCGGCGCTGTCAGATTTTGGGCAAAACTACCCATGAACTTCAGCGCGGCAGTACCGGCGCCGAACTTTCCGACAACAGCCGCGATTTCAGACACGCGGCAGGTGCCATCATGATGTTTACGGGCTCCGACACCTTAGGGCTAGATAGAAATATCCGTCTGCACGGCTGGATATCGTGGCGGATGCTCAGTCATTCCTTCACTTCGATGGGGCCGGGTTTCCGGCACACCCAGCCACAGCAAAATGAACGCCAGCGTGGACATGCCTGCCGGGAATAGAAATCCTGCAGGGTAGCCAAAGCGGTGCACGATTCCGCCGGCAACAGACTGGCTAAGTGCAGTGCCGATCCCTACGGCAGTGGTGGCGGCGCCCAACTTCCGATTGAACCGTCCCAAGCCTTTCGTCAGATCCGCAATCACTGCTATGCCGCCACCGGTGAGCGCGATGCCGATCGTCTGTTCATTCCACCAGCGCTTGCGAGATAGATCGCGAGGAAGGGTCCCACACCGCTTTGCACATCGGCCAGAAAGAAATTGAGCAAATCAGGCCGCCGAGACTGCGTTGGGACGGAGCTGATGCATCGGCCGCCGCATTAGCGACCGCGGTGCTCCTTCAACGGGCACGCGATGGACTTTCCGCGCTTCAAGAAGAGGGGTGCCCAGCACGGTCATGCGCCGCTCCCGTAGGCGCCGACCCTGGATTTCAGCTTGAGTTGCGGCCCGCGGGCTCTGGGTTTTTGAGCAGGCGGCAATAAAGGCACTCACAAAGGGGCGTTCGCCCGTTGACAGCACGGTGAGGTGAATGAGAATAACAATACGCGGCCGCCGGCCATGGCGATGCGGGTGGTTTTGTTTCCCACACTGTCCAAATAGCGGACACTCGTTGTCGGTTGTCCAGTCCGCCCCCCATGTTGATGCCAATGCCATGCCGAAGACTCACATCTTGGTATCCACCTTGTGATGCCTGACATCCCCGCCAATGGCGCGACCCTGGGCATCGCCGTCTTAGCAGTAGCCGGAGTGGTTATCCGGCCTGGGAAGTTCCCCGAAGCAGTGTGGGCGATCCTCGGGGCGCTTGCTTTGGTAGGTTTTGGGCTGATCTCCCTGACAGCGGCGGGCGTCGCGGTGCGGCGGGGTCAGGATGTTTATCTCTTCTTGATCGGAATGATGGTGCTAGCGGAGCTGGCCCGGCATGAAGGACTCTTCGATTGGCTTGCCGCGGTGGCCGTCAAGCACTCGAAGGGGTCTGCCGTGCGGCTCTTCGGGCTGATCTACATTGTCGGGATCGTCGTGACAGTCTTTTTGTCGAATGATGCCACCGCGGTGGTCTTGACCCCGGCGGTATACGCGGCTGCCAAAAAGGCCAGGGCCAAACCGCTCCCTGTGTTGTTCATCTGCGCATTTATAGCCAATGCCGCCAGCTTCGTTCTTCCGATTTCGAATCCCGCGAATCTGGTGGTGTACGGCTCCCACATGCCGTCTCTGGGCGTCTGGCTGTCGCAGTTCGGTTTCGCCTCGGTTGCCTCCATCCTGGTCACATTCATTGTGCTGCGGCACACTCAGCGCGCCGACCTGAAGGATAAAATCCTGCGTGAAATCACGTTACCCACCCTGTCGCGCGGTGGACGGCTGGTGGCCGGTGGCATTGCGCTGACGGCTATCGTCCTGCTCGTCGCCTCAAGCCTTGATTGGCAGCTGGGCCTGCCGACGTTTCTGGCGGGCCTGGCCACTGCCTTAGCGATCGTGATTGTCAGTCGGCTGTCACCCTGGACGATCGCAAAGGACATCTCCTGGAGCGTGCTGCCGTTGGTGGCAGGGTTGTTCGTGCTCGTGCAGGGGGTTGAGGGGACGGGTCTTCTAGAACCGCTGAACACCTTTCTGCCATCGGTATCCCGGACGGCACCGACTGTCACCCCGATCGCCCTCGGCGCGGCACTCGCAGTGCTGTGCAATGTGTTCAATAACTTGCCATTGGGGCTGTTGGCAGGTTCGGTGGCAACGAGCGCTCACCTTTCGCCACAGGTAACCGGGGCCGCGTTGATCGGTGTGGATGTTGGACCGAATCTTTCGGTGACCGGATCGCTAGCGACCATTTTGTGGCTGGTGGCGCTTCGTCGGGAGGGGCAAGCGGTCAGCGCCTGGGATTTCTTGCGTCAGGGATGCCTGGTCATGCCAACTGCGCTCATCGTGTCGCTCCTGATCTTCCTGTGGAGTCGCTGATTTCGCCCAAAATGGAGATCCGGCAGAACTCTCCCCGACCGACACCGTCGGCGGCCGCGAACCCGGATGCCCGCGACGCCCGATTCCGTGCGATGACAGCGAACGGTAGTCCGAAAACAATCCTAAGCCAACGACTACACGGCACGCGGATATGTCCTACATCAAGAAAGCATATTTATGAATGCTGCATAGCAAGCGAAATTGTTCAGATCCATCAACGACTCGCTAACAACGGAGCGTCGGGTTCAGAAGGCAGCTGCGAAAAATTGGTCCAAGGGGAGGAGACGGATGGTGACCTTAGGCACACGGAGGCATCGGCTGGCTCGGGAAAGACCGGGGTCGCAGCTCTTATTGATTCCCGACCGCGGATATTGCTGGTCGATGATCAACCCGCCCGTCTATTGGCCTACGACGCCATGCTGGCGGGGCTTGATGTTCAATGCATCCGGACCTTATCGGGGGACGAGGCGCTCCAGCAGCTTCTGAAGCTCGATTTCGCTGCCGTATTGCTCGATGTCTGCATGCCGGGCTTGGACGGCTTCGAAGTGGCAAGGCTCATCCGTGGACACCCGCGCCTGGAACGCACCCCGATCATTTTTGTTACCGGCCATGAGGTCACGGCACTTGACCAGCTCAAGGGCTATGAAGTGGGCGCCATCGACTATATTTCGGTGCCCATCGTCCCGGAAATCCTACGCAGCAAGGTGGCGGTGCTTTGCGAGCTACACCAGCGACATCGGCAGTTGGAGGAGCTAAACCGCGCGCTGAAGGATGCGCGATCCGAGCTGGATTCCAGGCACGCGATTGAGATAGCGAATCAAAAACAAATATACGAAGCCATCCTCACGAACACACCGGATCTCGCGTACGTATTCGGACTGGATCATCGGTTTGTTTACGCCAACGAGGGTCTGCTTAGGCTGTGGGGCAGGCCGCGCGAGGAGGCCATTGGCAAGAACTGCCTTGAGCTGGGCTACGAGCCCTGGCACGCTGCAATGCACGACCGCGAGATTGACCAGGTCATAGCCACCAAGAAGCCCGTCAGAGGCCAGGTCCCATTTACGGGAACTTCCGGTCCTCGACACTACGATTATCTACTTGTACCGGTCCTCGGTGCCGATGGCGAGGTCGTCGCCGTATCGGGCGTGACCCGCGATATCACTGAGTTGAAGCAACTGGAGGCGGCTTTGCGTGAGGCCGACCACCGTAAGGACGAATTCATTGCGATGCTTGCGCACGAACTGCGCAACCCGGTGGCCCCTATCCGAAATATCGCAGAAATTCTTTCCCGATACTCATCCGATGAGCGTCTCATTGAGTACGCGGGGGTGCTCAAACGCCAACCGATCAGCTCTCGCGATTGCTTGACGATTTGCTGGAAGTAGCGCGAATCACGCAGGGCCGCATTGAACTTAGGCGCGAGACCGTAGCGATACAAGCGTGCGTCCAAATGGCTGTCGAGGCGGTTGAACCCCTGATCAAGGAGCGCAAGCACCGCCTGAGCGTGACCCAAGAAGGATTGTCTATTTTCGTGCGCGCGGACAAGGTCCGCCTGACGCAATGTATCGCGAACCTATTGACCAATGCGGCGAAGTTTACCCCGGTCAATGGTGATATTTACATCAACTCTCGAATCGAGAATGACCACGCAATTATCGAAGTGACCGACACCGGCATCGGCATTGCTGCCGACTTATTGCCAACTCTGTTCGACCTTTTCGTGCAAGGACATAGATCGCTCGACAGATCGGACGGGGGGCTTGGCATCGGTCTTTCCGTCGTTAAGCAATTAATCGAAATGCACGGGGGACACGTGACGGCTTCAAGCGACGGAGTCGGCCGAGGGGCGGCATTTGCAATCCGTCTTCCACTCACAACGGTGGAAGCGTCTCCTCGGGTAGCGCAATTGGGAGAGGGCAGTGCTAAGCGGCGGATGCTCGTAATAGACGATAACAGTGATGCCGCCGATTCGATGGCGACGCTACTTGAAATCGATGGACATGATGTCAAGGCCGTATACACGTCGGAGGCTGGCCTTGCGGAGGTCGAACAATTTAAGCCGGATTGGGTTTTGCTGGATATTGGCCTTCCCAGAATAAGCGGATATGAAGTCGTCCAACGCATTAAGGCCACTCACCCGTGGATTGTCGTTGTGGCACTCAGCGGTTACGGACGTCCTGAGGACAGGCAGCGGGCGGCGGCTTCCGGATTCGATGCGCACTTGGTGAAACCGGTCGACTATGATGCCTTGAGACAGCTGATGACTCGCATGAGACCTTTATCCCGATAGTTCGCCACCGCGAGACGCCGTAGCGCAGCGAACCGGGCGCCCCCAATAAATAGAGTGCCGACTGGTGGGGTGTCGAGTATGCGGGTGAGATGCCCTTCACCGAGGAGGCCTCTACCGCACGCTTGGATCGGCAACTGAGGACATCCGGATCACGATGGTGATCAACCGCGACCGACCGGAAGCCTAAATCAATGATCCTGCAGGTCGGTACAGACGACGTGGTGGAATCGGCCGAGCGGAAGAATTTCTGCGCTGGCGCGACTAGCATCAGATCCCCGGATTCCTGTACTGCGAGAGCTGTGATCCGGAAGTATTCGTGCCGCGCTTTGAGCAAAATTAATTCCGTGTCGCTGAGCACCTATGGTAAGAACTGGTAATCGGAGGGAGTATGAGTACACAAAGGGTATTGGCCATCGCTGCTGCCTGGTGCAGCGACGCTGCCCCGGTATTGAGCCGCGTTGCGGAGAATTCCGAAAGAACTTGTCCGAGTGGTCCGTAACAACCCTGATCCGCTCAGTTCTCCCCCAGCGCACGATGTCGCCATAGCGCTCATCGTGGCCTGCGCCATGTTCATGGCGCAACTAGACGGGGCGGTGGTGGTATTGGCCATGCCTAGCATGGGCGCGAGCTTCCACGTGCCGGCGGTGGCCGTCACCGCCGGAATCACCTCCTATCTCATGGTGCAGGTCGCCGTCATTCCCGCAAGTGGCTGGATTGCCGATCGATGGGGTGCGAAGCGCGTGTTCGCCGCATCGATTGTGATGTTTGCGCTGACTTCAGTGCTGTGTGCAGCTTGCACCTCGCTCGCGCAATTCACGGCGGCACGGGCCCTGCAGGGCGCGGCTGCGGCCATCATGACGCCCGTGTCTCGATTAGTACTCTTGCGGGCCACGCCACGCCATCTGCTGCTGCGCGCCACTACCATCAGCAGCACCTCCATGCTGCTGGCACCGACCTTGGGTCCGGCGCTGGGCGGCCTGCTTACCGAATACGCCTCGTGGCGGTGGATCTTTCTGCTCAACATTCCCGTGGCCATGGTCGGCGCTGCGGCGGTGATGAAATTCATTCCCGTCACCGCTGCGATCCGCGACAAGCCGTTCGACTTTCGCGGATACGGCTTGTTTGCCCTAGCTACCACGCCCATTCTTTACGCGACCGTATTATTGGGCGGGGATCCGCTGAAATGGGCGTTGCCTGGGGCCCTGCTGGCGGCGGGAATTCTGATCGGCGTGCTGACCTTACGGCACCTACGAGCCCATCCGCATCCCATCATTGCCCTGGATGTCGTCGCGATAAAAAGCTACCGGATCTCCACCATAACCGGGGGCGCCCTGGTGCGACTGCCCATCCGGGCGATGTCCTTCGTGCTGCCGCTGATGTTCCAGCTGGCCTTGGGCTACAGCGCGTTGGGTGCGGGACTAATGCTCCTCGCCCTAAATGGCGGAGACCTGATCTTCAAGGGCTTGGTCGCACGCATCCTGGAGGTCGGCGGTTATCGCCGAGTCATCATCATCACCACTATTTGCATGAGCGCGGCGCTTTTGGCCTGCACCGGGCTCAGCACTCGCACCTCTCTCGGCGTGACTGCCGGCCTACTCCTGGTCGGTGGCATGTGCCGGTCGGTACTCTTCAGCAGTCTTTCCACGCTGGCCTTCGCCGATGTACCCGCCGAGCAGCTCAGCTCCGCTTCGGTCCTGTGGAACATCGTGCAGCAGGCCAGTAATGGTCTGGCAGTCTCCATTGCGTCCATCCTGCTGGCGGTAGGGCATTGGATCTCCGCGGGGTCGGTCAGCCGGGTCCCCGCACTGTGGGAGTTCAGACTCACTCTCGCAGTCATGGCAGCGATCGCCTTGGCCTCCATCTTGTGGTTTCGTGCGTTGAGTCCGGATGAGGGAGCCTCGCTGCGGGCACGGGTTGCGAGTGAAGCAGGCGCGGACCCGGACGGCTGATCGCCGGAGTGCCCATT
>CAVPUC010000008.1:255000-1017406 GCA_963708865.1 uncultured Gammaproteobacteria bacterium | reverse complement strand
GATGGCTGGCGGCCATCTACGCTCCCAGCTTCGTCATTACTGCATCAAGCATGGCGTGTCGCTGGAGGAGCAGAGCCTGGTGCTGAACGCCCGCAACTCCAACGCTCTTGATTTCGCCATGACGATTCAATGGCTGGTGCCGCTGCTCGAGGCCTATGAACACGCCATACACAGCGGCGAGCGCCGCGCCCGGCTCGAGCTGGCGGGCGCCATCTGTCAGGGCATCTCGCCGGATCCGGAGTTGTTTGTAAATCGTCTCGAACTGCTGGGTCCCTACAGCATGATCGAGAATCTCTTCATTGCCGCGGATCCGCAGGGGCGCGCCAGCTACACGCCGATGGGGCAGCGACACGTTCAGTTTCTGCAAAGCTACGCAGCAAGAATCAAAGCCCTCGCAAAACCCTTGTACGATGATCTGCCGCACTTCAAGCCGATTGGCGGCCGCTATTCTGCGTATGGGGTCATCTATGGCTTTTCGTCCAACCTCATGGAGCATATGGCACTCAAGACCTTGCAGCCCGGGGCCGTGCCCCCCTTCAGCCTCGAAGACGTCTTTGTCGACCTAGATGACCGCAGCGACAAGCTCGACTGGGTGAGCGGTTGGCGGAAATTGCCCCACATCAAAGCGGAAGTGCAAAGGCTGTTCGATTATCCGCAACAGTTTGCAACGCAGATTTTCGATCAGATTGAGCAAGCGTTGCGCAGACGAGCCGCCGGTGGCGAAGCGATCGCTGCCGCTCAAACCGGGCGCCTGTTCATCCCTGAAGACGACCCGGCGGGTGATTCGAAGACGGGGCAAGTTCCTGATCTACCGATCCGCTACATCGGGTCATCCGATGCTCAGATTGTGGCGGCTCACAAGGCCCAGCCTTACGATGAGGCGCAACTGCTGCACGATCGGCAGGAGGGGATGTTCATTGTCAGTTATCAGACCACAGGCGGATGGATCGCCATATCCAAGGACATCCTCACCGAAGTCCTTGGGGCAGGATGCGACGCGACGATGGCAGGGCTACCGCGCACGGCCGCAGGCGTCGTGCGGTTGATGTGTCGAGATGTAATTTACCTTCCGGATGTCCTACCCGTCGTGAACGCAGTCCACCACTGAATCCACGTGCCGCGCGTAAGGCACGCTGTCATCCATGAGGCATGTGACCTCGTAGTGGATTCTCAGGTGGCCATGCATGACACATCGGATCAGCTTGCTGGCGGCGGTGCCACTCGGCCTGTTACTCAGCGTGACGGCCTGGGGGCAAACGAGCGGCCCGGGGACTGGCGGTACCAGTGGCACCATGCAGCCTGGCTCCAGTTCTCCACCGAGCAGCTCAAGCCCCACCCGGAAACCTCATCGGCACAGCCCTGCCGGGTCGCAGGGCAAAGGCGGAACGCCTGGCGGCGCTACCACCCCGGGTACCCCCGGCGCTGGCCGCCCGCCTGGTGCCATCGGTACTCCTGGCAACCCCGGCGGCGCGGGTAGCGGAGGTAGTACAGCCGGCGGCGCATCCGGCGGTGGGGCGGCCCGCTAGGGTGACCACGCGCGGGCGCGCTGCGCGCCCGCGCCTTTCCCTCACGCGCTCCCCTCGGGGCGCTGCGCGGCATAGATGCGTCGCACCGATGTCATGTCATCGGCCTCTTCCACCTTCTTGTCGGGCCGATACCGCTTGACCCTTGCCAGTCGCAGTGCAAGGCCGCCTGCGTAACGCGGGCTGTCCTGCAGGTCGCTAAAGGCCACCTCCACCACGAGCTCCGGTTGCACATACACCGTCGACTCGTCACGCCGGATCTCGCGGGCGAGCAGCTCCCGGGTCTGCGATGCGAGCATTGCATCGGTCAGTCCCTTGAAGGTCTTGCCGAGCATGACGTATTCGCCTGTGAGTCGATCCAATGCGCCCAGATGCAGGTTCGACAATTTGCCCGACCGGCGACCATGCCCCCATTCGGCGGCGAGTACCACCAGATCCAGCGTATGGGCCCGTTTGATCTTCAGCCAACCCGCCCCCCGGTTGCCCGCTTCATAGGGGGCATCCGGCGCCTTCGCCATGATGCCCTCCTGCCCGGCCGCGAGCGCCGCATCGTAAAAGGCCCGCGCCTCCTGCGGGGAGGCGGTGACGATTCGCGGCATCAGCCATGTTGGCGGTACCGCACGCGCAAGCGCCTCGTAACGTTCGCGGCCCGGTCGATCGGCGAGAGTCTGGCCATCCAGGCGCAGGCAATCGAAGTAGAAGGCGCGTATCGGCAGGAGCGTACGCGCCTGCTCGACATTGAGTTTGCGGCCGAAGCGTCGCATGGTGACCTGGAAGGCAACCGGCCGCCCCACGGCATCGAGCACGATGGCCTCACCGTCCAGAACGACATCGTTGGTCGCCAGGGACCGCACCGCTTCTGCGATCTCGGGGATGGCCGCGGTCACATCATTCAGGCCGCGCGAAAAGATACGCACCACATCGGCGCTCTTGTGCGCCTGAATGCGCGCGCCGTCCATCTTCCACTCGAACGCCACCTCCCCCTGGAGCTGCTCGAGCGCCTCATCCGTATCGGCGGCTGTCTGCGCCAGCATCGGCGCGAGCGGCGACAGGGTTTCGAGCTGGAACCGCCCCAGTCCAGTTGATCCCTCGAGCAGCGCCGCGCGGGCGGTCGCAGCGACACTGGCGTACATCGCCGCACGGCGCACCTCGGCGATGGGCACCGAGGCCGCGGCAGCGATGGCATCGATCATGACACCCGCCAGAGCGCCCTGCCGCAGCTCACCCATGAGCAGCCGGATGAGGAAATCCTGCTCCTCAGCGGTGGCCGCGCCGAACAATTCGTGCAGCGCATCGGACCGTCGAACGGAGGAGCCGGAGCCGCGAATAGCCGCGATGTCCTGCAAGCGCTGGTTCAATTCCACCACCGACACTGCCGGCACGCTCGCCGGCGTCCCCGCGGCCGCGGCACGCAATGCGGCGTAGCCAATACCGAAGCGTCCCTGCAGGGTGTCGCCGCACAGATAGGCCACCGCGATTTCGATCTCATCCGGCGCGAGACTGCGCAGACCCGCCGCGAGCTCTTGGACCTTCGCCGTGCGGGCAGAGGCAGCGCCGACGCGGCTCGAGATCTCGACGATCCGGGCAAGCAGCGTCATGGCGCGGGGCGGTAATATGTCATGACAAATCGTGCCTGAATCGCATCCGATTCGGCAAGCGCGAGTGACCACCACCCGGCCGAGCCGCAGCAGTCGCCACGCGGTATTGCGTCCCAAATATGTTGCGGCCCAGCGGTTATTCCTTATTCCGGCCTGAAACTGTGCGCTACGCACGTTCCTGTTTTTTCCCTGATCCGTGAGACTGAAGGACAGCTTTATAATGGAATAACAGGCAAATGGCGCTGGCCTCGATTGTTGTGGCAATGGCTCTGATGGCGGCTGCCGGCGGTCTGTGGCTGTATCTGCGCAAGAGCAGGCGCATCAGCCAGGAGCGACTCCTCTCAACAGCCAGTTTCGATCAATCGCCCCAGGCCGCGGTACTGCTCGACCTGATGAGCCTGCAGGTGATTGTTGCCAACGCGGCGTTTCAGCGGGAGTCCGGATATTCAGCGGATGAACTTCGCGGGATGCCGGCGACGCGATTGTTTGTCGATGAAACCTCCCGCGACCTGATGTCCCAGTTGCGTGAACCCACCGTCCACGCGCCCCTGAAGATATCCCAGCGCCTCAAGGATGGGCAGCTGATCGAGGTGGAGCTGATCGGTCATCGGGTGCAGTGGGGCGATCGACACATCCTGTCCTATACCCGACACGACAGTAGCCAGCGCGCGCGTTTCGAGTCAAGGCTGATCGAGAAACAGCAGAACCTCGATCATCTTGCGCACCATGACCAGCTGACCGGTCTGCCCAACCGCCTGTTCCTGGCGGCGCATCTGCCGGAGGCGCTGCAGCTTGCCGCGCACAACGGCCAGATTCTGGCAGTGCTGTTTCTGGATCTCGATCGTTTCAAGCACATCAACGACTCCCGCGGCCATGAGACCGGGGATCAGCTGCTGAAGGCCGTCGCGCAGCGGCTGCGCGCCACGCTGCGCGGCGAGGATATCGTGGTTCGCATGGGCGGCGATGAATTCGTCGTCATCATGAAATCGGTGCGCGATTCGGACGATGTCTCGGAGGCCGCGCTGAGAATCACCGAGTCGCTCTCAAGCCCGATCGTCATCGAAGGCCGATCATTGATCACCACGGTGAGCATTGGCGTGAGCCTGTATCCGCGCGATGGGACGGACATGGGGGAGCTGCTGCGGCACTCCGATACCGCCATGTACCAGGCCAAGGAGCGCGGTCGCAACAACTGGCAGGTTTTCAGTCCCCACATGGACCGTCGCCTCAAACAACGCATTGCCATCGAGACGCATCTGCGGCTGGCGCTGGAAACGCATCAGCTGGACGTGCATTACCAGCCCATCGTCGACATTCGCACCAATCAAGTGGTCGCACTGGAAGCCCTGCTGCGCTGGAACCATCCCTCCCATGGTTTCATTTCCCCGTCCCGATTCATCAGCATCGCCGAGGAATCCGGTCTTATCGTGCCGATCGGCGAGTTCGTGATGGAGCGGGTGCTGACGGATGTGACCCAGTGGCGCAAGGAAGGGTGCGAGGTGGTACCGATCGCGGTCAATATTTCGGCGGCGCAGCTGCAGCGTTCGAATCTCATCGGCGTCATCATCCAGCTGACCGAAAAGTTCGGCCTCGATCCCACAATTCTGCAGATAGAACTCACCGAGGGTACGATCTTCGAACGCCGCGAAGGCCGCAATGGGGAGTCGAGCGAGGATGCGGTCTCGAAGCTCCATGATCTGGGCATCCACATCAGCATTGACGACTTCGGTACCGGCTACTCGAGCCTGTCGTACTTGAAGCGTTGGCCGGTGGATTCGATAAAGATCGACAAGAGTTTCGTGCGCGATCTAGGTAGCGATGCCAGCGATCTCGCCATTGTCGGCGCCATCATCGCCATGGCGCGCCACCTGCGCATTCCCGTTATCGCAGAAGGCATCGAGAGCTGGCAGCAGCTCGAGAAACTGCGCGAACTCGGTTGCGCACGCGCACAGGGGCACCTGTTCGCAAAGCCTACAGCGCCAATTAAGTGCAGGCGCTTTCTGCGCGGCGTGCCGCTCGATCTGAGTGATCGCAACCGGGCGGCCGATGCCCTGACCGTCACGGTCGATGCCATCACCGCGACGGGGTCTCGGCTGATCCGTTAGGCCGACAGCGCCGACTTACCGCTTCGGCGAATGGATTCCAGACGGTACCTGCGCCCGGTCGGGTTGCACAGTCGTCGATGGCGCTGTGTCGGGGTCGTAGCTCGCCGCGATCACATCCTCGAGCGAGTCAGGGTCGGAGAGATCCTTTGATCCCTGCAATGGCGCAGTGTCCTCATCCGGCAGTGGCATCCGCAGCGGCGGATCGCTGTTGCCCAGCGCCGGATTCTTGTGATCCATGAATTCGTTGGGATTTTCGAGGGTCGGGGACCAGGGCTTGTCACCGCTCATGGCAATACTCCTAACAGTCAGGTGCCACATCATCGCAGCTGCGTGTCGGGCTCCGGTCGGTGAAGGCGGCGCACGCGCTTGAGAATTTTTCGCAGCTGCAGGTAGGTCGAATCCTGCAAGCCCGTCCAGCCTGCGCCACAGCTAGTATTTCAGTCCGAGTCGCCGGTACCCCACGGCCAGCAGCCACAGCGGCCCGATCATGAGGAACTGCAGATCCTTGAAGAATGATGGACGTTTGCCTTCAATGGCATGGCCGATGCCCTGCCCGATCCACGCCATCACGAAAATGGCCAGCGAGGTTGCCCACAGGGGCCAGGCCAGCGCCGCGAGCAAGTGTACGATGACGAACATGACAGCAAAACAAACGAGTACGCCCAGGGCGAGCGACCGGGAGAGGGTCAGGTAATAAATCAATGCCAGGGCGGCGACCAAGGTCGCCCAATCCAGATAGGGGATCGCGGCCCACAGCCGCGGCGTGGGCGCTGCGGACAGCAGTCCGAGGAGCGACAGTACGATCGCCGGTACGCAGAGGAAATGCAGGCGTTCGTTGACGGGGTTGCGATGACATTCGCCGTATTCAGCCAGCCATTGCGACAGCGTGCGCATGCTGAGTCAGTGTCCCGGGGCGTTCATGAGCTCCGTCGCAAACAGCATCGCCATGGCGCCGCCGCGGGCGTCGTTCCCGAGGATCGCGGCACGCTGCAGATATTGTTGCAGCGACGTCATCCGCGCCGTCGACTCGCACACGTCAATGAATGAGCCTGACGAGGAGGTGCGCGAATTGACAGCGAGCCAAGCGCGTTCGACCGCCTGACGGTAATGAGCACCCTTGAGCCAACCGTTCTCGAGGCCACGCTCAATGGCAAAACCGATCATCGCCGTGGCGGAGAACTCCGGATACGCTCCGGGATAATCGACGACGTTGCGCCACAAGCCATCACGCGTCTGCAGCGGCAAGAGTGCCGCCATCAGATTCCGATAGCTCTGCAGCGCGTGCGGGTAGCCCGCGTGATTGCGCGGCAGTTCCGACAGCAGCAACGCCAGACCGAGCGCCGCGAAGGCGTTGCCCCGGCCCCATGCCGCGTCGGTGGCCGGCTGATGCCGGTAGAGCCCGTCCGGTCGCAGATCGAGTTTTTCCATGAAACGCAGGTGCCGATCGGCCATGTCGAAGTAGCGTCGTTCGCCTGTCAGGGCGCCGGCCTGCGCCAGGATGACGGTGCCCATGAACACCGAGTCGCTGAACTGGTCGTTGTACGGCATGGCCTCGAGCATCTGCCCTGAGGCGTCGAATCCCAGATCGGCCACCTTGCGGACCAGGGCGACATAGCGTGGATCGCCGGTCCTGCGCGCGAGTTCCGTGAAGACGATGTGGCCTCCCAATACGAGCTCGCTCGGGTGCGCCAGGCTGTCCTTGGTGCCGTCGACATAGGGCTCTACGAGCCGCCGTACCTCCTCAAGGTCGCCAAGCTTGGTGCGCGCAATCAACGCAATGGCACCGATATACCAGGGCTGATCGAAGTCCCGGCCGTAATGGCTGGCAAGCTGCTCGGCAAACTGGCGCGGCGAGCGCGCGCGCCGGCGTTCCAGTTCAGCGTGCGCTTCGGACTTTTCGATGCCGCCACGCAGTGCGGCCAGATCTTCAATCCTGCCGGACCAAGCGCGCGTCGGGATGCGGCCCATGTCGGCGACCTTCTGGGTGTTGAGGCTCTCTATCAGGTCAGCATCGCCGTCACCCGCGACCAGAACGAGGTCCGGGGCCTGGGCGCCCAGCCAGCGCCACAGCACGTGCGACTCGGCGTGCTCGCGATAGGCCACCCCTGTTGGCGGAAATGCGAGCGCGACGCCATCGGGATTCGCGAGCGGCACAGCCAGCAGGTTCACCCGCCGACTGCCGCGCCGTTCGTACTCGGCTACCGCCGCTCGGACCTGCGCCGCGCTGCCGTCTTCGCCATGCAAACCCCCGATCAGGACGATCGTCGGCGCGGCACTGCTGCGGGCGGCTACCGCCAATGCATCGATGCGCGACCCGCTGCTCGCAAGGCCGATGTCGAACGTGTCGGCTGCAGCGGCGGGTGTGACGGCAAAGGCTGCGACCGATGCCAGCATCGCAATGAGGACTGACCGGACGGCAGGAGCATGCATTTGCCGTAGCCTAACATCGGCCGGCAGGGGGTCCAGAACTTCAGGCGGCTCAGGACTTATAGACCCGGCAGCTCGCCTTACGCCAGCCGGAACCCGGTTTCAGACTGCCGTCAGGCAGCTGCACCGAAATCGGGGCGACTTTGACTTCGGCCACGCCCATGCGACGCGTCAGTCCGATCTTCCGTGCCGTCGCCGGTGACAGATCAACGATGCGCCCTCTCACGTAGGGACCGCGGTCCTCGATGGAAACCACCGCACTTTGGCCGGTGCGGACATTGATGATCCTGGCGGTACTGCCGAGCGGCAGCGTCCGGCTCGCTGCATTATCGCCCAGCGGATCCATTTTGCGCCCGTCAGCCATCAATCGATGGGCAAAGCGGCGGGCATAGAACGACGCCTTGCCCAGGCGCGTGTATCCGGAGAGATCCGGTTTTCCCGGCACCGTACGGCTCGCCGGGGCAGCGAGGTCTTCGTGAGGCACCGAGCACACCGTCGGCCCTACTGCCGCGCGTCCGCCCGACTCCATTGCCGCTAGGCCGACGGCCAAGGTCACACCCAGGCCACCGACCAGCAGCAGCCTGGTCACAGGATTCACCGGGTCCACTCACAAGCTTTCAACATTGAATTAGGCTAGCCATAGCGGCGCTTTCAATCTGTAGGCGTGAATCCTGATGCGTACCCCCAAAGCTCCCAAAGACACCCACAATGGTGCAACGCACCAAGGCATTATCCGCGTGGGCATTGGTGGCTGGACCTATGAACCGTGGCGCAAGACGTTTTACCCGGCCGAAGTCGCCCAAAGCCGAGAGCTCGACTATGCGAGCCGCCAGGTCACATCGATCGAGATCAACGGGACGTTCTACCGGCTGCAGAAACCTGCCGTGTTCGCCAAGTGGCATGACGCCACGCCGGGACCCTTCGTCTTTTCCATCAAAGCCCCGCGCTTCATCGTGCAGCGCAAGGATCTGGCGAGCGCCGCCACCGCAGTCGAGCGTTTCCTGTCGAGCGGTATCACCGAACTCAAATCCAAGCTCGGCCCCATCCTGTGGCAACTTGCGGAGACCAAGGCGTTCGACGCGAAGGAAATGGACAGCTTCCTGGCGTTGCTGCCGCCGACGGTCGGGCGCGTGCCGCTCCGGCATGCGCTGGAGGTGCGGCATGGGAGCTTCCTCAATCGTGAGTTCCTCGAGATTGCACGCCGCTACGGCGTCGCCGTCGTATACGAGGATGACGCGACGCACGCCGGCTTTGCCGACCTCACCTCGACATTTATTTATGCGCGCCTCAGGCGCAGCGTCGCCTCAAGCCCAACGGGATACTCGCTGGCCGCCTTGAAACAATGGTCATCCCGGGCGCGACTGTGGGCAGCAGGCAAAGAACCCACGGACCTGCCGAGAGTGGCAGCGACGCCCGGACCCGCGGGACCGCCGCGTGATGTGTTCATTTATTTCATCAACGGTGCCAAGGAGCGCGCACCGGCGGCTGCCCGAAAGCTGATTTCAATACTCGATTCTTGACAAGAATCGGCAGCTGGCCAATTATTACTAATAATAGAATACGTAATACCGCAGGAGGCGGCCTGGCATGAACGCCGAATCCATCTCGCAGCTCGCGCGCCTGAGCGTGAGCCTGCCCGGTGAGTTGCTTGCGCAGCTCGATGCCATGGTGAATGAGCGGGGCCTGCCGAGCCGCTCGCAGATGATTTCGGAACTGATACGTCACGCTCTTGCTGAGCACGGCGAGGTACGCACTAACTCGGTGCTCGCGGGCACGTTGACGCTCATTTATCGCGCAGAGAGCGGACGCGTGCGCCATGCTCTGGCGCAAACCGAAGCGGCTTACATCAAAGAAGTCATCTCCTCCCAGCACGTGCTGCTCGAAGATGATCAGTCGCTCGAGGTGTTGCTGGTGCAGGGACCGGCGCGGCGCCTGACGGCCTTGTGCGATGCCCTGCGCAAGGTACGCGGCGTCCAGCAGATCAAGCTCGTGACCACCACCGCGCTGCTGCCACCGCTGCATTCTCACGGCGCCGTGGATAGTATCGCAACGGGTCGGGCGTCCCGGGGCGCACGGTGAGCGCCTCCAGCACGTCCGATCCGCAACGCGCGCGTGCGCACGCGCGCGCCATGGCGAGCACCCGGGTCGAGGCCATGCCGACCGTCCCGGCGAGCGCCGCAGCGGAGCTTCCCCCGGGCATCAAGCGCGAGGCGATGCTTTGGGAGGAGACCATCGGTGCGGGCGGCTATGGCGCAAAAGAGCTGTCACCGGGAGCGCGGTTGCGGCTGATCGATCTGGAAGGCGACGGCTGCGTATCGATGCTGGTGTTCAACGCCGAAAATCCCGTCGAACGGCTGAACGTGGCCGACACCATAAAAGTTCAATGGAACGGATATCTGCAGCGTGGACGCTTGCTGCTCTCGGATATGGGGCGCGCGCTCATGAGCATCGAGGCCGATGACGCGGAGACTCACGACGTCTTTTGCGGCCCGTCAAACCGGGCCGCGAACGCCCGCCGCTACGGCAACGGCGCGAACTGGGGCGCGCAGCCCAACGCGCGCGAGCGGCTGCTGCTGGGCGCGGCAAAGGTCGGGCTGCTCGCAAAAGACGTGCATCCGTGCATCAACTGGTTCAAGGCGGTGCGTATCGCCGCGGATGGCGCCACACAACTGCAGACAGGTCCGTATCGCGCGTTGCGCAGCATCGTGCTGCGCGCGGAAATGAAGGTCATTGTGGTTCTCGCCAATTGTCCGCATGTCCTGGATCCGCGGCCGAGCTATACGGTGACCCCGGTGCGGGCATCGGCCTGGCGCGGTCCGATGACCCCGGCGGACGATCCAATTCGCACCGCAAGCCCGGAGTCCACGCGCGCCTTTGAGAATACCGACGAATACCTGCACCGCTGATGCAGCCGGATTGCACAGGCATGGCGCACAAATTGCAGGAGAGCCAGGACACGTCGAGTTCCCACCATGAATGATCCTATCCTTGCGGGCTTGCCGCGCAACATCCTTCTCGATGAGATCGTCGCGGCGCGCGCGGCCTGGCATTGCGCACTGCGTACCGGGGAGACGCTGCGCATCATCGATCTCGAAGGCAACCAGGCCGTCGACTTTCTGATGTACGCGGCGCACGACGATGCCGAGCGCTACAGCGCGCAGGACACTATTGCCTCCCAGCAGAACATCTTTCTGCGCACCGGCTCGGTGCTCATGTCGAATGAAGGCAATCCGATGGCGCATCGTCCGCGGCACGACCGTGGCTTACCACGACACCATCGGCGGCGCCTGCAGCTGCGAGAGCAATACCCTGCGCTACGGGCACCACACCAAGGCTCAGCACTCCTGCGTCGATAATTTCCTGAGCGCCAATCTGCGCTACGGTCGTGGCAAGCGCGACATGGTCTCGAACATCAACTGGTTCATGAACGTACCGGTCGAAGCTGACGGCACGCTCGGGATCGTGGACGGCATATCCGCCCCCGGTCTTTACGTGGATCTGCAGGCGCAGATGAATCTGACCGTGGTGATCTCCAATTGCCCGCAGATCAACAATCCCTGCAATGGCTTTAATCCGACGCCGATCCGAGTCCTGATCGCGACTGAACCGCAGAGCCAACGTGTTTGACAAAGTCCTGATCGCGAATCGCGGCACGATTGCCTGCCGCATCATCCGGACACTGCGTCAAATGGGCATCGGGTCGGTGGCGGTCTATTCGGATGCGGACGCGAGCTCCCTGCACGTGCAGCAGGCCGACGAGGCCGTTTGCATCGGCGCCGCGCCGGCCGCGCACAGCTATCTCAACAGTGCTGCCATCATCGAAGCGGCGCGCGCCACGGGCGCACAGGCCATCCATCCCGGCTATGGTTTTCTGAGTGAAAATGCGGCTTTCGCCGACCTGTGCGCCGCCTCCGGGATCGTGTTTGTCGGGCCGACCGCCGACAACATTCGCGCCTTCGGGCTCAAGCACCAGGCCCGTGAGTTGGCCCTGGGCAACGCCGTGCCGCTGATTCCGGGATCGCAGGTATTGAGCGACCTGAGTGCCGCCTGCCGCGAAGCCGCCCGAATTGGCTTTCCCGTCATGCTCAAAGCAACCGCGGGCGGCGGCGGCATCGGCATGAGAGTCTGCGAGGACGCGGCGGCGCTGGCGGAGAGTTATCCACTGGTCACACGGCTCGCGGGCAGCAGCTTCAGTGATGCCCGCGTGTATGTCGAGCGCTATGTGCGCGATGCCCGTCACGTCGAAGTCCAGATTTTCGGCGATGGCGCCGGTCGGGTGATCGCGCTGGGGGAGCGGGATTGCTCCTTGCAGCGGCGCAATCAGAAAGTCATCGAGGAGACGCCCGCTCCTGGACTGGCGCCGAAGCTGCGCGAGCAGATGATTGCCAGCGCGACACGGCTGGCGGCCGCCGTCCGTTATCGCTCGGCCGGCACGGTCGAGTTTCTGTTCGATGCCGCGCGCCACGAGTTCTTTTTCCTGGAAGTCAACACCCGGCTGCAGGTCGAGCATGGCGTAACCGAGGAAGTAACGGGGATTGACCTGGTCGAATGGATGCTGCGTTGCGCCGCGGGCGAACACGCCTTTTTGGATTCATGGATCGGTGCAGCGCGCGCGCCGCGCGGGTGCTCGATTCAGGCGCGCCTCTACGCTGAAGATCCCGCGCAGCAGAACCGCCCGAGCAGCGGCACCGTGACGGAGCTGCAGCTGCCGGCGCGGGCGCGCGTGGAAACCTGGATCGCCACCGGCACAGAAGTCAGCGCGCATTACGATCCGCTGCTGGCAAAACTCATTGTCAGCGCGCCGAATCGTGACGCGGCCGTGCAGTTGCTGGGCGAGGCGCTCGAACAGACTCGGGTCAGCGGGTTTGAAACCAATCTCGAGTGGCTGCGCCAGATTGCCGGCAGTGCGATGTTTGCGCAGGCCAACCTATCCACCCGGGCGCTGGCGAATCTCCCCTACGTTTCCCGCACTGTGCGGGTGCTCACGGGGGGACTGGCGACGACGGTGCAGGATTTTCCGGGGCGCCTTGGCCTGTGGCACGTGGGCGTGCCACCGTCCGGCCCCATGGACAGCCTCGCCTTTCGGCTCGGCAATCGACTGCTCGGAAATGCAGAAACGGACGCGGGGCTGGAGATCACGGCCGTCGGGCCAACACTCGGTTTCGATCGGGCCGCCACCGTTTGCCTGGCGGGCGCGGACGGCGGTGCTGTCCTCGATGATCGGCCGGTCGGCCTCTACGCACCCTTCACCATCGCAGCGGGCCAGACGTTGCGGTTCTCCAAGCTGCGGGGTGCGGGGTTGCGCGCGTACCTGCTGCTCCAGGGCGGCCTGCAGGTGCCCCAGTATCTGGATAGTCGCGCCACCTTTACGCTCGGACGCTTTGGCGGCCACGCCGGTCGCAACCTTGCCGCCGGCGATGTCCTTCATATGCAACCGGCTGCAGCGATGCGCAGCCCGACCGCTCTGCCGGAGTATCTGCATCCTCAGCTCACGCATCAGTGGCAGCTGCGCGTGCTCAGCGGGCCACATGGCGCACCGGATTTCTTCACGCCCGCCGACATCGAGACGGTTCTCGAGGTGCCCTGGAAGGTGCACCACAATTCCAATCGGACTGGGGTGCGCCTGATCGGACCCAAGCCGCGCTGGGCGCGTCGCGACGGTGGCGAGGCGGGACTGCACCCCTCGAACATCCATGACAATGCCTATGCCGTCGGCGCCCTCGATTTCACCGGCGACATGCCCATCATCCTCGGGCCGGACGGCCCCTCGCTGGGAGGGTTTGTCTGTCCGTTCGTGGTCATCCAGGCTGATCTGTGGAAGCTGGGTCAGCTCGCACCCGGCGACACGGTTCGGTTTGAAGCCGTGGATGACGCGACCGCTGCGCAGTCCGAGCGCGACCAGGATGAATTCATCGCGACGCTGACAAACCGCAAGACCACGACGGCTCGCCGGCGCGCGGACCCCACCGGAATACTGGCCACGGTGCCGGCCCAGCGG
Source organism: uncultured Gammaproteobacteria bacterium (assembly GCA_963708865.1). Taxonomy (GTDB): domain Bacteria; phylum Pseudomonadota; class Gammaproteobacteria; order Steroidobacterales; family Steroidobacteraceae; genus DAIDKA01. Next base: position 1,003,755 of record CAVPUC010000008.1, on the reverse strand, counting down.
CCCGCGGCCCGGCACGGTCTACCGCCGCCAGGGCGACCGCAATGTGCTGGTTGAGTACGGACCCAACGTACTGGATCTCACCCTGCGCCTGAGAGTGCACGCGTTGATGCTGGAGATCGAGCGACTCAAGCTCGCCGGCGTCATCGACGTGACGCCGGGTATTCGCTCGGTGCAGGTGCATTACGACAGCCGGGTACTCGCCCTGTCGCAGCTGCTGCAGACCCTCACGGACGCCGATGATCGCCTGGGTCAGCTCGAAGATTTCGAGATCCCCTCGCGAGTCATCTGGCTGCCATTGTCCTTCGACGATCCCGCCGTCGCGGAGACGATCGCCCGATACACCGCCACCGTGCGCGGGGATGCGCCCTGGTGTCCGGACAACATCGAGTTCATCAGACGCATCAATGGCCTCGGCTCACGGCAGGACGTTGAACGGATCGTCTTCGACGCACGCTACCTGGTGCTGGGCCTGGGCGATGTCTATCTGGGCGCGCCGGTTGCCGTGCCGCTCGATCCGCGTCATCGCCTGGTGACGACCAAGTACAACCCGGCACGGACCTGGACGCCTCCCAATGTCGTCGGCATCGGCGGCGCGTATATGTGTATCTATGGCATGGAGGGACCCGGCGGCTACCAGCTGTTCGGCCGCACCATCCAGGTCTGGAGTTCCTACTGCCGCTCGCCAGCCTTTACCGACGATCGGCCGTGGCTGCTGCGCTTCTTTGACCAGATCAGATTTTTTCCGGTGACCCATGCCGAACTCACCGAATGGCGGCGCGACTTTCCGTTTGGGGGGCGGCCGCTGAAGATTGAACCGGAAACATTTCGCCTGAGCGAATACCGCCGCTTCCTGAGCGAACACCGCGCGGACATCGAGTCGTGCCAAGCGATGCGCCAGGCTGCCTTCGACGCCGAACGCGAGGAGTGGGCACGCAGCGGAGAGCTGACGCGCGCCGCGCCAGCCGCGGATCTGGCGGCAGGCCGCCCCCCCGTGGAGGCGCCGCAGGGTTCCGAGCTGATCGAGGCGCCGCTGGGCGGCAGTGTCTGGAAAATCCACGTACGCCCCGGCGAGCGCATCGAAAAGGGCGGGGTCATTGCGGCCATCGAGGCCATGAAAACCGAGTGCAACGTGCCCAGTCCCTACGCGGGGATCGTGCGGGCGGTGTACGTGGAAGAGCGTCAATCGATCACACCGGGCATGCCGATCATCGCCCTGGAGCGGCCCTCATGAAAGTCCGCGACATCGCCCGCATGGTGAGCGGTGGTGGCGGTGCTGCAGAGCGCGTGGCCACCGAAACCCTCGCCCGGGCGGCCGCTTATGATGAGATCCAGCCCGAGGCATGGATCAGTCGCGTCCCGGCCGCGCAGGTTCTCGCTCAGGCCCGCGCGGTCGACCAGCGCGTGGCGGCAGGTGAGTCGCTGCCGCTCGCGGGCGTTCCACTCGCCGTGAAGGACAATATCGATGTCGCGGCGCTCGAGACGACGGCGGCATGTCCCGCCTTCGCCTTCCCGGCGCAGACATCGGCCCACGTTGTCGAGCGGCTGCTGGCTGCCGGCGCCGTCATTGTCGGCAAGACCAATTTGGATCAGTTTGCGACCGGCCTCGTCGGAACCCGCAGTCCCTATGGCAGCAGCGGCTGCGTCTTCAACCGCGAGTACATCAGCGGCGGCTCCAGCTCCGGGTCCGCGGTGGTGGTGGCGGCGGGGGTGGTGCCGCTGGCGCTGGGATCGGATACGGCCGGCTCGGGCCGCGTCCCGGCGGCATTCAACAATCTGGTCGGATTCAAGCCGACCCGAGGCCGCTGGAGTTCGCGCGGCATGCTGCCCGCGTGTCGCAGTCTGGATTGCATCAGCGTGCTGACCCGCGATGTGGAGGATGCGATGCTGGTTGATGCCGTGGTGGCCGGATTCGATCGGCTCGATCCCTACGCGCGCCGCACGCCCTTGTCGCGGCCCGACATCGGCAGCACATTTCGCTTCGGTGTCCCGCGCCCAGAGCAGCTGAAGGACCTGTCCGCCCAGGAACTGCGCCTGTATCTCGATGCGCTACCGCGCCTCGAAGCCAGTGGCGGAACGGCTGTCGAAGTCGATGTGGCCCCGCTGCTCGAGGCGGCGCGCCTGCTGTACGGGGGTCCATGGGTCGCAGAGCGCACCGCTGTGCTTGAGACCCTGCTTAACACCCAGCCCGCGGCGATCCATCCGGTGGTGCGCGCCATCGTTCAGGGCGGAAAGGGCGTATCGGGCGTCGATACATTCCGCGGCTTCTATGCGCTGCAAAGCTACGCACGCGCGGCCGAAGAACTCTGGGACAGCGTCGAGGTGCTGGTGTTACCCACTACCCCCGCCATCTATCGACGCGCCGAAGTGCTCGCGGAGCCCGTGGCGCTGAACGCGAATCTCGGTCTGTACACGAACTTCGTCAACCTGCTCGACATGACCGCCATTTCTGTGCCGGCCGGGTTCCGCAACAACCACACCGGCTTCGGCGTGAGTCTGATCGCGCCGGCATGGGCCGACTTGAGTCTCCTCGAGCTGGCGGGTCGTTTCATGCGCGCGGCGGTAGTGCCAGCGCCGCCTGAACTGGATCGATCCCCACGCCCCTCGCGCATCAAGCTGGCCGTGGTCGGGGCGCACCTGGCGGGAATGCCGCTTCACTGGCAGCTCACCTCCCGCGATGCCCGTCTGGTGCGATCCACGCGCACGGCCCGTGCGTATCGTTTATACGCCATGGCCGGGCAGAATCCGCCAAAACCGGCGCTGGCCCACGCCGGAGCCGACGGCGCAACCATCGAAGTTGAGATCTACGAACTCGACGTGGCCGCATTCGGCAGCTTTGTAGCCGAAGTGCCCGCGCCGTTGGCGATCGGCACCGTGATGCTGGAAGACGGCACGACCGTCAAAGGTTTCGTGGCCGAGCCGCGCGCCCTCGCCGGCGCACAGGACATCACGGCATTCGGGGGATGGCGCGCCTACCTGGCTGCGCGCTGAACATCAGCAATGAGGTCACTATCATGAGAGTCACGAAGTTCCTGGTCGCCGCCGCGCTCGCGGTCGCTGCCTGCTGTCCGGCGGCCAACGCCGAGGTCAAAGTCGGTGTCTCCGACTGGACCGGTTGGGTGGCCTGGTATGTCGCACAGGATCAAGGGTATTTCCGCAAGTACGGTGCGGACGTGAAACTGGTCTGGTTCGCGAACTACAGCGACTCGATCTCGGCGCTGTCGACCGGACAGCTCGATGCCAACAGCCAGACCTGGTCCGATACGCTCGGGCCCCTCGCCAAGGGATTGCCCTTAAAAGTGGTGCTGGTCAACGACAACTCAGCCGGCAACGATGCCCTGATGGTCGGGCCAAAGGTGCGGGGCTTTGCGGATCTGCGCGGGCGAACCATCGCGCTGGAACAGTACAGCGTCTCGCACTTCGTGCTTTACACGGCCCTCGAGCGCAATGGACTGCTGCCCAAGGATGTGAAAATCGTCAATTTCGCCGCGGGCGATGCCGCAGCCGCCTTCATGAGCGGCAGAGTCGACGCCGCGGTCGTCTGGAACCCGTGGATCAGCCAGATCCAGAAAAGCGGCAAAGGGCGGCCGCTGTTCACCTCGGCGCAGATGCCGGGTCTCATTCCCGATCTGCTGGTCGCGCAGGAAAAGTCAGTGCAGACCAAGCGCAAGGATCTGATCGGAATGGTGCGGGCCTGGTTTGACACGGTGGCTTTCATTCGCGCACACCCGGACCGCGCCGTCGCCATCATGTCGAAGGTCGTCGGCATGGATGCGGCGCAATACCAGGTGTTCATGCCCGGCACCCGATTCTTTGACGCCCAGGCCAACCTGGAGGCATTCGATCCGCACAATGAACACAGTCTCGTTGCCGTCGCGCCGGCGATCGGTGCGTTTCTGCTCTCGAACAAGCTGATGGACGGTCAGCCGGACGCAGCCCGCGGCGTTGACCGTTCGGTGATCGACGCAGCATTGAAGCCGTGAGCGCCTGGAAGATCCGCGGCTGGATCAGCCCGCGCAGCTACTGGTTGCTGGCGGGCGCCGGACTTGCGGTACCGCTGGCGGCGTGGACACTGCTGGTGGCCTCCGGCGCGGTAAATCCGGTATTCCTGCCCGGTCCACTTGACGTACTGAAGCGCATCGTCACGTGGTTCAATGACGATGCGTTGATGTCGGATATTGGTATCAGTACCTTCCGCGTCGTCGCAGGCTGGGCACTGTCAGCCATCGTCGCCCTGCCGCTCGGACTGCTGATTGGCACGTTCCGAGTCGTGCAGGCGGTGCTCGAGCCGCTGACCGATTTCATCCGCTACATGCCCGCCGTCGCGTTCATCCCCCTGATCATGCTCTGGATCGGGATCGACGAGAGCGCGAAAGTGGCCGTCATCTTCATCGGGACTTTCTTCCAGATGGTCCTGATGGTGGCCGAGGATGTGCGGCGCGTGCCGGCGGCGCAGATCGAGGCGGCCGAGACCATGGGCGCAACGCGCGCCGAGGTCCTTGAAAAGGTCATCATCCCCTCGGCGAAGCCGGCGTTGCTGGACACGCTGCGCATCACCATGGGCTGGGCGTGGACTTACCTCGTGGTCGCGGAGCTGGTGGCCGCCAATTCCGGTCTGGGCTACGCGATCATCAAGGCGCAGCGCTTCTTGCAGACCGACAAGATCTTCGCCGGCATCCTGCTGATCGGTGCGATCGGCTTGGCGATGGATCAGTCCTTCCGGCTGTTGCACCGCCTGTCGTTCCCCTGGCTGCAGCCGCGCAATCAGTCATGACCATTGCGATCAGCTGCCGCGCGGTCAACAAGATTTTCGGCTCAGGCCGAAAACGTGTCGAGGCGCTCACGGACGTCACACTGGACGTCGCCGAGGGTGAGTTCGTCACCCTGGTGGGCGCCTCCGGCTGCGGCAAGTCGACCCTGCTGCGCTTGATGGCAGGCCTCGAGTCCTGCAGCGGGGGTGTCATCGAGGCGTCTGCTCTGCCGATCCGGGGCCCGGGGGCGGATCGGGCCATGGTGTTTCAGAACTACAGTCTCTATCCGTGGCTGAACGTGATGCAGAACATCAAGTTTCCACGGCAGCTCGCGGCCCATACCAAGGACCGCACCAGCGCCGACGTCGAGAGCGCCTCGGGGCGCGCCGACGCGCTCTTGAACGTCATGGGCCTGGTTCCGGTCAGGTCGGCGTACCCGGTGCAGCTGTCGGGTGGCATGCAGCAGCGAACGGCCATTGCCCGCGCCCTCATGACCCGGCCCAAGATCCTGCTCATGGATGAACCGTTCGGAGCGCTCGATGCGCAAACCCGCGAGGTCATGCACGATCTGATCCTGCACGTGTGCGCGCTGGAGCGCTGTACCGTGGTGTTCGTGACGCACGATGTCGAGGAAGCCATCTATCTGGGCCGACGCGTTGTCGTCATGGCGCCGCGTCCCGGGCGGCTTGATTCCATTTACGATGTGCCCCTGCCGGCGACCCGAAACCAGCATATGAAGCATTCGGAGAGCTTTCTGAAGCTCAAACTGCAGATCCTGGACCGCATCCGCACCACCTCCGGTATGCAAACGGACCTTGAGCTGCTGCGCAAGCTCTCGCAGCAATCCACGATCTGATCGCGAAGCGGGCATCGCGCGCGTGGCGCGCGCTCAAACAGTGCGAGGTGCGCGCTGTGGCGTGATTGAGACGTGAGCGCGCGGAACGCGCGCAAGCACGCAAGTATTGGAATTTACAGGACATCGCGCTCAACCCGTGACCGGCCTTCAGCTCCGGCACGCGATTTGCACCACGTAGCTTGAGAATGTGCGTCTAGGGTTCCGGCTCGCCTTTATCGGTGAGTGTCTGGTCCGAGAGAGGCAGTCCACGATTGGCGCGAGCGTAAAACCCTCGACATCTATTCGTGGATACACGGCGGGATAAAAGCCCGGGAGATCTGATGTCGAGGACGCCTATGCATCCTCGGGATGATCTTCCGGCTAGAGGATGATCCCGTAGGAAAGGCGAGGCTCTTCGGCGATGCGCAGGCTGCATCCAAGTTGAGGAGACGCTCGCTGTGAAAACGATTAGATTCATCCCGACCGCCACGAAAACCACCCGGCGCCGCGAGGCGACCTCGGCCATCTCGGCCGCCGTCCTGACGGCGCTATGGGGCGCGCGCGCTCATGCCGGCACCGATGTCGATTCCGCTGATGAGGGCGCGGTGCTGCAGGAAGTGGTCGTCACGGCCAGCCACCGGGCGACCTCGATCGAGGATCTGCCGATCAGTATCACCGCTGTCACGGGCGAAGATCTGCAACGCAACGGCATCGAAGACATCGCCGGCCTCGCGCAATCCGTGGCCGGCGTCAACTACACCGACAAGGGCCCCTTCGGCGGCGTCAACGGGTCGACGCTGATCATTCGTGGGCTCAACAGTGAGGGAACGGCGGGCCAGCTCGCGCTCGCCTCACCCGTCGTGCCGCCCGTCGCCACTTACGTCGACGACACACCGCTGTTCTTCAACCTGCGGCTCGAGGATCTCGATCGGGTGGAGATTCTGCGCGGTCCGCAGGGAACGCTCTATGGCTCCGGGTCGCTCGGCGGCACCGTCCGGTTTGTGCAGAACGCGCCCGACCCGAGCGGATTTGATGCAAAGGTCGAGATCGGCGCGGGAGATACCCAGCATACACATGCGCCAAACGAGGACATCAGCGGGATTCTGAATATAGCGGTCTCGCCGCAGTTTGCGGTACGCCTCAATGCCAGCGACTCGTACGATGCGGGATTCATCAACCAACCGAATCTGTATGTCCTCGACGCCTCCGGTGCGCCGGTCGCCGCCAATCCGGGCGACCCCTTCAGCCCGCCGGTGAAGTATGCCAAGGACGGCACAAACTCCTACCAGTACCGCACCGGGCGCGTCGCGGCATTGTGGAAACCCAGCGATGAATTCCATGCCCAGCTAACCTACTACTACCAGCTCGGCACCGCGAATGGATTTCCGTATGTCGCGACTCAGCTCGCTGCCTATAACCAGCCCATCAACCCGGCCGGACAGCCGTCGGGCACTTACACGAACCCACCGCTCGCGACGCAGCTCTACAACGCGCCGGTGCCTCCAGGAGTGGACCGGCTTTCAAATGCCGACAACAACCTCGAAGGCGCTCATGACGTGGTGGATCTGGCAGCCCTTACCCTGGAATATGACATGGGGTTCGCCACGCTGACTTCCGCCAGCTCCTTCGCCCACCACGTCAATCGTTCGAACGACGATCTGACCGCGCTATACACCAACTTCTACTTCTACCAGAGCCTGTACGGTCAGAATCCGCGCTCATTCATTCAGGGGCACGACGAACTCGACGACAAGCCCTGGTCTCAGGAGTTTCGCCTCGCCTCGAAAACCGGCGGCGCGATTGATTGGGTGGCGGGTCTGTTCTACAAAAACGAGAAGACCAACATACAGGAGCACGAGTTTGAACCGGGCTACCTGGATTTCTACAATGCGTGCGAGCCGATCTACGGCCAAAGCGCCGCGGACGGCACCACCCCGTCCTACTGCGGCGTCGGCGAGACCGCCTATACGCCGGGTGTCAACACGGTGATCGACGGCATTCCGATCGTCAAGGATCAGGCCTACATCGGCGACTTCGAAACCAAATTCACGGATCTCGCGGCGTTCGGCGAGCTGACCGGGCACATTACGCAGGCCTGGAGCGTGACCGGCGGTACGCGCGTCTTCAAGCAGACGGTGACGCAGGCCCAGCAGACCGGACTGCTGTTCGACGGCGGTCCGCCCTTCACTCCCGATATTCCGATTGCCAACATCTCCTTGAGTGATTCGTGGCGCAAGGCGCTCTGGAAGGTCAATACCGCCTACCAGCTGAATGCCACCAACCTGGTGTACGCGACCTGGTCACAGGGATTTCGGCGCGGCGGGGTCAATGCGCTGCCGCCCAGCGAGCCGGAGCTGGGCTACACCACGCCAGCTGCCCTGACAAAGCTACAGCCGGATACTGCCGACAATTACGAAGTGGGGATGAAGGGCACGTTCAACGATCGCGTGCGCTATTCCGCCGCAATTTTTGACATCCAGTGGCACAACATCCAAGAGGGCGTGCAGGAGACGCCGCTGGTCCTGCCGGCCGCCCTCAATATCGGCAACGCCGTCAGCCGGGGCTTCGAGTCGGAGTTCTATGCCCTCGCCACCACGCACGTCACGGCACAGATCTCGTACACGTACAATCAGACGAAGATAACCTCCCTGAACCCGCTGTTCGTGGTGCCGAATGTCTCGGTACCGCCGCCCGCCATCGGCAGTTCACTGCCGGGTACGCCGAAAAACAGCCTCGCGCTGACGCTCGAGTACGGTCATATCCAGCTGTCCGGAGGGGAATTGAGCCTTCTCGGCGACCGGCCACTACGAAAGCTCGGTGCTGCCGGCGCTCTCCGCCACGGTCCCGACGGTGCCCGGATTCACGATGGTCGATACGCGCGTGCGCTTTGAGCTCCCACACTGGTATGCGATGGCCTACATCGACAACGTGACCAACACGCTCGGTATCACCTCCTATTCGGATCCGGCGATTTTCGGCAATCGATATCAGGCGATTGTGTCGCGACCGCGCACCTTCGGCGTCACGTTCGGATATTCTTTCAAGGAGCGGTAGCCGCGCAGGGTTCTTCCGACTATGAACGCGATCGTTCAGGAATCGCATCGCCAGATCGTGCGCCTGATGCAGGCGCAGCAGCCGCAGGATGCCCTGAGGCGTATCGATGGCCTGCTGCGGCGTGAAGCGCACGACCCACGGCTGTGGCTGCTCAAGGCGCAATGCCTGTTGACGACCGGACAGTTCCCCGAGGCGTGCGCGGCGGCCAGCGCCGCCCTGGACAGCACGCTTGCCGATCCCGCATTGCTTGATGCCCTGGGCACGGTATTCAGCCGTGCCAATGACCAGCGGCGCGCCCTCGCGGCGTACAACCGGGCCATCGAGCAGGCGCCAAACCAGGCGCACCTCCTGTTCAATCGCGCGGCGGTGCGCCGCTTTCTCGGCGACCTCGCCGCAGCAGAGTCCGACTACGATCGCGCCATCGCGCTGCGTCCCCATGACTGCGAGGCTTACGCGAATCGCTCGCAGCTTCGGACGCAGACCCACGAGCGCAACCATGTCGCGCAGATGGAGGCCCTGCTCGCCACCGGCACGCTCAGCTGGCAAGGTGAGGTCGAGATACGCCACGCGCTGGCGAAGGAGTATGAAGATCTTGCAGACTACCCGCGCTCGTTCGAGCATCTGCAGCGCGGCGCCACACTCAGGCGCCGCCATCTGCGTTATGACGTGGCCCACGATGTCGCGACCGTGGACTGGATCGTTCAGGCCTTTCCCGAGCCATTGGCCGCGGCGCGACCGGTGCCACCGCGACCCGCCGGCGCCGCGGCCCCGATCTTCGTCATTGGCCTGCCGCGCAGCGGCTCAACCCTGGTAGAGCGCATTCTCGGCAGTCATTCCGCGCTCGAGTCGGCGGGCGAGCTGCACCACTTCTCACTCGCCCTGGTCGATGCGGTGCGGCGCCAGGCCGGGGCGGCGCCGCTGAACCGGCAGGCGCTGGTGGCGAGGTCTGCCGGACTCGACTTCCCGGCGCTGGGCGCCGACTATCTTGCGCGGGTAAGCGCGGGAGGCTGCGCGGCAGCACGCTTCGTCGACAAAATGCCCTTGAACTATCTGTATTGCGGCCTGATTCAGCGCGCCCTGCCCAATGCCCGCATCGTCCATGTCAGCCGCGAGCCCATGGCGGCCTGTTATGCGATGTACAAGACGCTGTTCAAGGACGGCTATCCTTTTTCGTATGACATTGCGGAGCTCGCCCGGTACTACGCCGCCTATCGGCGCCTGATGCAGCACTGGCACGCAACCCTGCCGGGCGCCATTTTCGAGCTGCGGTATGAAGCACTGGTGGCAGATCCCGAGGCGCAGACGCGCCGCCTCTTGAGCTTCTGCGGACTGGAATGGCAAGACCGCTGCGGCGACTTCCATCTGAATCCCGCCGCTTCCACGACCGCAAGCGCGGCCCAGGTCCGCCGGCCGCTGTACCGCACGTCGGTGTCCCAATGGCGCCATTACGCGCAACAGCTCGCGCCGCTTCGCGATGCATTGATGGCCGCGGGAATCTCCGCCGCGGATGAGTCCGCATGAGCGCGACACTCGGCAGAAATCTTTGCCTGCTGGTGCTGCTGGCAACCTGCGGAGTCGCCCGCGCCGCCGGGCCCGTGACCATAGGGGTCGTCAACTGGATCGGCTATGGCCCGATTTACTGTGCGGCCGCCAACAACTATTACGCCAAGTACGGCTTCACCGTCAGACTCGTCACCTTCAGCGACAATTCGCAGATGTCGGGGGCGCTGCAGGGAGGAGAGATCGACTCCTCGACGCTGACCTATGATCAGGTGATCATTGCCGATGCGAAAGGCTGGAAGCTCAAGGTCGTCATGCCGGTCGACTACTCGGTGGGCGGGGATGCAATCGTCGCCGTGGCTCGGGTGCGGACGGTGAAAGACCTCAAGGGCCGCAAGGTGGCCTTCCAGCCCCTGTCACCCTCCGATTTTCTGCTCAGCTACTCGCTGGCCCAGGTAGGACTGTCAGAGAAGGATATCCAGCCGGTCAACTCCACGCCGGAGGGGGTGGTTGCGGCCATGGCGAGCGGAACGGTGGATGCAGGAGTGACCTATGAACCCAGCGTGTCGATGATCAGCAAGCTCGGCGGCGGCAATCAGTTTCACGTGCTGCTGTCCTCGCGCGAGGCTCGCGGCATGATCACCGATGTCCTGGCCTTCAAGGACAGCACGATCCAGAAGAATCCGAAGCTCGTCGAAGGCCTGATCCGGGGCACCATGGAGGGCGTGGCCTTCATGCAGAAGGAGCCCGCAAAGGCGGCCGGCATCATCGCCAAGGATCTCGGGATCAGCGTGAGCGACGTGCAGGCGCAGCTGCCGAATATCGAAAATCCACCGCTGCAGCACTTGGGTGACGTATTCGACAAGGCCGCCGTCTTACCCTCCTTCTACGCCAGCGGCCGGATCATCGGCGATACCCTGCGCAAGCAGGGACTGATCCACGAGCTGCCGCCGATCGCGGATACCTACGACCCCAGTTTCGTCGCCGCCCTGCAGGCTGAGGCGCGCGCCCACCCATGAGCATGCAACTTCGCCAAGGGTGGGGCGCCTGGCCCAATATCCTCGCCATCTCCTACACCTGGCTGGGTTGGGTCGCGGGCATCTTCCTCATGATGCGACCACAATTCGGCTGGAATGCGCTCGGCGTACTGCTCACGGCGCACGCGCTGGTGTATTCGGCCTATCTCATTCACGAATGCGCGCACCACTGCGTCTTTGCCGGTGCGGCCGCCAACGACCGGCTGGGCGCGCTGCTGTGCTGGCTCAACGGCGCCAGCGTCGCCGACTACGCCAGGCTGAAAAAGAAGCACCTGCGACACCATTCCGACCGCCTCGATGTCGTGACCTTCGACTATCGTGCCGCACTGGCGGCTGCGCCGGGTTGGCTGCGGGGCATGGTGCTGGCCTTGGAGTGGGCCTACGTCCCCGCGGTTGAACTGATGATCCGCGGCATGATCGTCGTCGCGCCCTTCAAGTATGGTTCCGTCAAGGATCGGGTTCGGGTCATCGTCATTGTCGCGGTGCGCGTGGCGGCGTTCATCGGGCTTGCCCTGATATCCGCCAAGGCGGTATTGCTGTACGCCCTCGCCTATCTGCTCTTTCTGACGGTCATGCGGTTCATGGACGCTTTTCAGCATACCTACGAGGTGTTTCCATCGCGCTCACTGTCCGCCGCTCCGGCGGACCCGCTGCGCAACCGTCGCTACGAATACGAGAACACCTATTCCAATCTGCTGGCGGTGCGCCGCCCCTGGCTGAATCTGATCGTTCTGAACTTCGCCTATCACAACGCGCACCACGCCAGAACCGGTACGCCCTGGTACCGGTTGCGGGGGCTGCATGATTCGCTCTATGGCAGCGAGGATCCCCAGCTGCTGCCGTTTCGCGATCTGCTGCGGAACTATCACCGCCACCGGGTGGCGCGAGTCATGTCATCCGACTATGGCTCCGTGGCCGAATCGGGCTCCCGTGCGAGCGGCTTCATTGGGGCCGTGGGTGTCTCGTTTCTGACGGCGGTCTGATGTCGCTGCGGGTTGCGGAGCGGTGGTTCTCTTTCGATCGGATCAGCGACGACATCACGCTCATCCTTGAGCCGCACGTCACCCGCCTAGAGCAGTGCAACATGTGGCATGTGCGGGGGCGCGATCAGGATCTGCTGGTTGACACCGGCATGGGCATTGCCAGCCTGCACGAGGCCGCCAAGCACCTGTTCGATAAACCGGTCAGCGCGTTGGCGACGCATACCCATATCGACCATGTCGGCTCCCTCCACGAGTTCGCGGAGCGCATCGCCCACCGTGCCGAAGCCGACCAGCTGGTCCGCGACGCCGCGAACTTCAGCCTGTATCGGGACGAACATCCCGCGCAGTTCATCGAGTCCGTCGAGCGCGCCGGCTATACCGTTGGCGCCACGTTGATCTCGGCGTTGCCGCGTGCGGATTACGACCTGCACACACTGGTTCGGCCCGCAGCGCCGGCGACCCGGCTGGTCGATGAGGGCGATGTGATCGACCTCGGCGATCGCGTCTTCGAAGTGCTGCACCTGCCCGGCCATTCCCCGGGCAGCATCGGACTTCTGGAGACACGCACCGGCACGCTCTTTTCGGGCGATGCGATTTACGATGGTCCGCTACTGGATGACATTCCCGGCAGCGACATTGCGGCCTACATCCGCACGATGCGCCGATTCCTGACGCTCTCCGTGCGGGTGGTGCATGCCGGTCATGATCCCAGCTTCGATGGCGCAAGGCTGCGGATCCTGGCTCGCGACTATCTGGATCGGCACGGCGCCTGACCGGGCGGAAAGCGTGCTCGGCGTCGCTATCGAAGGCCGGATTGCGACTACAGATTGGTGGTTTTGCATAAAATTCAGTGACTTACCAATTTATTCGTGAAATACATTACATTGTTGTCACCCTCAAGCTGCGGCAGGATTTGTTCATGCCATCCAACGCGCGTTCCATCGCCTCCTTGACCATCTCCTTTGGCCTGGTGGCGATTCCCGTAAAACTGTATTCGGCCACGGTCTCCAGCGAGCGCATTGCGTTTAACCTGCTGCGGCAGAAGGACGGCTCGCGGGTGAAGCAGCAGTACATCGCGGTGAACGACGGCAAGCCGGTCGAGCGCTCGGAGATGACCAAGGGCTATGAGTTCGCCAAAGATCAGTACGTGATGTTTTCGGCCGAGGAACTCAAGGCCTTGGAAGATGAGACCACTCATACGATCGACATCACCGAATTCGTGCCCATCGAATCGATAGACCCGGTGTTTTTCGACGGCACCTATTTCCTGGCACCCGACAAGGGCGGCGCCAAGCCGTATTCACTGCTCACGACCGCGCTCAAGGATGCGAAGCAATGCGCGGTTGGCCGGTGGATATCGCGCGGCAAGGAACACATCATCGTGCTGCGACCGCTCGATGGGGGTCTGGCGCTGCATCAGCTGCACTTCAAGGCCGAAGTGCGCACGATGAAGGAACTCGGCATCGAGTTGACGCCGGTTGCGGCCCCCGAGCTGAAACTCGCGAATCAGCTGATCGAGCAGCTGGCCTCGAAACGCTTCGATCCGAACGAATTCGTCGACGAGCATCGGGTGCGGGTGCAGGCGGCGATCGAGCGCAAGGTTCAGGGCAAGGAGGTCACCCTTTCCGCCGCGGAGCCCAAGGCCGCCGGTGGCAACGTGGTCGATCTGCTGGACGCATTGAAGGCGAGTCTGGCGGGGGGAGCGAGCGCCAAAGACAAGGGGCGTAAACCTCCCAAACGCGCTGCGGCTCCCAGCGCGGCGGCCAAGAAGTCATCGCGGCGAACCGATGCATGAATATTCGCAAGCAGACCTGACGCGGCTCTTTCGTCTCTCCAAAACGCTGCTGCGCTCGCTGGTCCGCGCCGGCTATATCACGACTCCCGCGCGCACCGGCAAGACCGCCTACAGCTTCCAAGATCTTCTTATTCTGCGCACGGCGAGCGCCCTGCAAGGGGCGCGAATCCCGGCCGCGAAGATCACCAAGGCGCTCGGCAACATCCGCGCCAGCGTTTCGCCCGGCGCGATGTTTTCGACGCTGGTCTTGAGCTCCTCCGGCAAGGACCTGTTGCTGCGCGAAGGCAGCCAGACCTGGGAGGCCAGCTCGGGTCAGTTCGCCTTGCCCTTGGAGGGCACCAAGGCGGCGAGCGTCTCCGAACTTTCGAGCGAAAAGGCTACGGCACCCGCGACCTCCGAGGCGGACGCCCACTACGCCCGCGGCCATGAGCTCGAAGACAAGGACGTGCACGCGGCACGCGCCGCTTACCTCGCCGCCCTGGAACTGCATTCGGATCACCTCGAGGCCAGAATCAATCTCGGACGCCTGCTGCATATGGCGGGCGAGTTGGCGGCCGCGGAGAGGATCTATCGACAGACCAAGACCGCCAGCGCGCTGCTGTCGTTCAACCTCGCGATCCTGATGGAGGACATGCATCGGGAGGCGGATGCCGCGGCGGCGTATCGGGACGCGCTCGCGCAGGATCCGCACCTGCATGACGCCCATTTCAATTTATCGCGCCTTTACGAGCGCACCGCGCAGCCACGCGAAGCCCTGCAGCATCTGCTGGCCTATCGGCGCCACGTTTTGCAATTCGGTGAATAGCGAGCATGGCTCGCTAGCAGGCAAATGGCCGACGACATTCAAGATTGCCGGCGCTGCGACTTGTGGAAGCAGGCAACCCAGGCCGTGCCCGGCGAGGGACCGGATCACGCGCGGATCATGCTGGTCGGTGAACAGCCCGGCGATGAAGAGGACTTGCGGGGCCTGCCGTTCGTGGGGCCGGCGGGTCGGGTACTGGATCAATGCATGGCAGCTGCAGGCCTCAGACGCGAGGAGGTCTTTGTGACCAATGCCGTCAAGCACTTCAAGTGGCAGCCGCGCGGCAAGCGCCGGCTGCACCAAAAGCCGAACCTGCTCGAAATCAACGCCTGCAATATATGGCTGCAGGTGGAAATTGAGCGGATCAAACCGCAGGTGCTGCTGGCGTTGGGCGCGACGGCGCTGCGCGCCCTGCTGGGTCGCACCTTGACCATCGATGCGGGCCGGCACCAGGCTCTGCAGCATGCCTGCGGCATCCGGGTGCTGGCCTCCTATCACCCATCCGCCATCCTGCGCGCAGAGGGCGACGGCGCCGCCACCCTGAAGGCCGCGCTGATCGCGGATCTTAAGCGTGCCCGGAAACTCGTCCTGAGCAAGGCATGATGGCCGCAAAGCCAACCGTTCGCATCGGCATATCAGGGTGGCGCTATGCCCCGTGGCGAGGCAACTTTTATCCAAAGGGTTTGCCGCAGTATGCGGAACTCGAATATGCCGCCCGTTGCTTTCCGAGCATCGAGATCAACGGTTCATTCTATTCCCTGCAAAGCCCGCAAAGTTGGCAAACCTGGCACGACGCTACCCCTGCGGATTTCGTATTTGCCGTCAAAGGACCGCGCTATATCACGCACATGCTGCGACTGAAGCAGGTCGAAAAGCCGCTGGCCAATTTCTTTGCCTCCGGGATCTTCAGACTGCGCCAAAAACTCGGCCCCATCCTGTGGCAGTTGCCGCCGAATTTCGTCTTCGAGCCCGACCGGCTGGCAAATTTTTTCAAACTGCTGCCGCGCAATCTCACCGATGCGGTCGCGCTGGCACGGAAGCGTGATGCGTTCATGCACGGCCGTGTGGCGCTGGGCATCGGCTCGAATCGAAGGCTGCGCTACGCTCTGGAAGTGCGTCACGACACCTTCAACGATCCGCGATTCGTGCAGCTGCTGCGCAAGCACCGAGTGGCATTGGTAGTCGCCGAAACCGCGGGTCGCTGGCCGATGCTCCAGGACGTGACCGCCGATTTTATGTACCTGCGATTGCACGGCGACAAGAAACTTTACAGCAGCGGTTACGGTCCTAAAGCCCTGCAGCGCTGGGCGGATCGCATTTCAGCATGGTCCGCCGGCACTGAGCCGGATGATGCAATCAAAGCCGATGTAAAGACCAAGGCCGAACGACGGCCGCGTCCCGTGTACTGCTTCTTCGACAATACGGATGTGAAACTGCGTGCGCCGGTCGATGCGAAGGGTCTGATGAAGAAACTCGGATTGCAATGGCGTGAATGGGTCACCGTCCAATAAACGAGAGGAATTTTGCATGGCCAAAGCACCCAAGAAGCTTCAGACGTATCGCGATAAGCGGGATTTCACCAAGACCGCGGAGCCGAGCGGCAAGGCCGCGGTGCTGCCATCGGACCATCTGCGCTTCGTGATTCAGAAACACGCGGCGAGCCATCTGCACTTTGACTTGCGCCTGGAACTGGATGGGGTGTTCAAATCCTGGGCGGTCACCAAAGGGCCGTCGGTGGACCCGGCCGACAAACGGCTCGCGGTTGAGGTCGAGGATCATCCCCTCGACTATGGCGACTTCGAGGGCACCATCCCCAAGGGCGAATACGGCGGCGGCACGGTGCAGCTGTGGGATCGCGGATTCTGGGCACCCGAAGGCAGCAAGTCGCCCGAGGCAGGCCTTAAGGACGGTGACCTGAAGTTCATTTTGGCCGGCACCCGGCTGCAGGGCAGCTGGGTGCTGGTTCGGATGCAGCACAATCGCGGCCGCGATACGCGCAAGAATTGGCTCCTGATCAAGCACCAGGACCAGTACGCCAAGCCCGGTGGCACCGAGGCGCTGATGACGATCGACAAGTCGGTTGCCTCGGGACGCACCATGGACCAGATCGCCCGTGGCACGGGTAAATCGCCGATCCCTTTCATGCTCGCCTCGCGTAAGGGGCACAAGCCCGATGCAGTGTGGCATTCAGATCGCGCGGAAGAGCCGCCCGATATGGACACGGCGAAATCTGCACGCACCACCGTGATCCGGCGAAGTGCCCCGAAGACCAAAGCCGTTGCCGCGCCCGACGCGAGCGGCGCTCCAGTGGTGATGGGGGTCGCGATATCCAAGCCGCAGAAGGTATTCTGGCCCGATGCGGGCGACAAGAAGCCCGTGACCAAGCTTGATCTGGCGAACTACTACCAAGCCGTCGGCGAGTGGCTGTTGCCGCACGTAGCGGGTCGCCCGTGTTCCATGATCCGGGCGCCGGACGGCATCAAAGGACAGCAGTTCTTTCAGCGCCATGCGATGGCGGGAATATCCGAGCTCTTCACGCTCGTGAAAGTGCGCGGCGACAAGGAACCCTATGTGCAGATCGATCGCATCGAGGCGCTGGTCGCAGCCGCGCAGATCGGCGCGCTCGAGCTGCATCCGTGGAATTGCGGCGTGAACGCGCCCGAGGTCGCCGGCCGCCTGGTATTCGACCTGGATCCTGCGCCCGATGTGGCGTTTGACGCCGTGATCGCGGCAGCCGTGGAGGTTCGCCAGCGCCTAAAGGACGTGGGTCTGGAGTCGTTCTGCAAGACCACCGGTGGCAAGGGGCTGCATGTGGTGACACCGCTGACGGGCGGCAAGACGCGCCGTGGCGTGGGCCACCGCCAAGGACTTTGCGCACATCATCTGCGCACAGATGGCGAGCGATGCGCCCGGCAAATACCTCGACACCATGTCGAAAGCCCAGCGCAAGGGACGCATCTTTTTGGATTACCTGCGCAATGATCGCACCGCGACCGCCGTGGCGGTACTGTCGTCCCGGGCGCGCGAGGGCGCGCCGGTGTCGATGCCCGTTCATTGGAAGGAGGTCCGGCCGGGGCTTGATCCCAAACGCTATAACGTGCGCACCGCGCCCGGGGTCCTCAAAGCGTCAAAACCGTGGCGCGATTACGCTGACGCGGCGCGTCCGCTCGACCAGGCGGTGGCGCGGGTCGTCAAGGCGAGTTCGAAGAAGACCCGCTCGGGTTAAACAACCCGAGCGCATTTTTCAGGAGAATATTCGATGGCAGTGGCACTGGTGGTAAATGGCGTTCCGGACCTGCAGCCTTCAATGGCGGGCGGCCTGGAGTCGCTACGCATGCTGTTGGCGGATCGTCGCTCCAGCGGCTGCACGATCTCGCCGACCGAAGAGGCGAATTTCGGTATCCAGTACCGGATTCAGCATCCCGGCGCTGGCGTTGAACTTGCCTTCCTGACCGACTATCCGGATCCGGACAATACCGATTGGGATGTCGAAGGATAGCGCGTTATTTTCTGCCGCGAAGCGCCTTAAGGGGCCGCCGACTTCGCGCGCATTGCCATCATGGCATTCTTGATATGCGTCTTGCAGCTGGCCATCTGCCCCTTGTCGCTGTCGACTTTAGCGCTCGCAATCTCCTTTTGCGCAGCCATCTTTTCTACTCCCGCCGGCATTTTGGCGAGCGAGGACTGAGCGCGGTCCATCATCTGCTGACAGGTTTGCGCCGCATCATCGCTTGATGGCGCTGAGGTCTCGTCAGCATAAGCGGGCATGGAAAATGCGAGCCCCAGTGACACAACACCGGCCAATATGTTCGCTGTTGCTGAGTAATTCATGAGTCACCTGTGCCGTCGAATATCGCAACAAAGCGCACTTTGCGTGCAGCGGCAACCTTCCTCAAGCGCCGTAGGCTTTGAGTCCGCGTCAGACCCTGCTGACTGAAGTTCTCCACCCAATCGTGGATCCCAATTGCCGGCCGCCGCCGCGGCGCCGCCAGGCCCGGTAAAAAGCAAACTCGACAATGGGAGCTAGCCGGCGCGTTATTGGCGCCCGGTGCGGCGCGGTGGTGCGGTTTCAGCCGCCGTCCAAACTCGATTCCGATCGCTGCTCATCGCGCGAGTCTGCACGCATCCGGATCGCAGTCTGCCCCTCACCAGCACCAGACGTGATGAGGAGCGAAAGAAGCGGCAGGCTTTCAATCCAATCCACCGATTAAGAACACAATCTTTGCACCATGCCCCTGCTCTGCCATACTGAATTAACGACTTAGGAAGCAAAAAGATGCCGAGTCAGAGCGCCGGACCGCAACAGCCGCCGCGCCTCGGAACCTGGCGCAGAAAGGCGTTGCTTGTCGTGACCGCGATAGCCATAGCGATGGGATTTGCCTATGTTGCCCGATTCACGCTACTACTCAATGTCGCGCGCGTCGCGATGAACCGTGATGCCGGGGTGCTGAGGCAGGAACGTACAGATACCCTGGCCGTTGTATTTCCGCGTCCGCCGCCGGCTTGGATCTCAGCAATGAAGAACCAGATGAACGACATTTGGGATCCAATAAAGGCAGATGGCGTCAACTACTTCATGTTTGCCGGTCCTCGTACACTCGTTAGCACCTTTAGCGAGCGGTCCGATCCGCAATCCCCATACTATCAAGCGTGGGTCGGTGGATACGTCATCAAGCGCCGCGACGGCTCGCTCCCTGACAATCTGCAATCGTGGGCATGGCAAGTGACAACGCTTGATCAGCGGTCGTGGTTGTCGACAATGGGAGACCCCAACCCACTCGCCGAGTCAGACTCGGCTACGCAAGCCGGCGAAATCACCATCGACGGACGCCAGTTGCCTCTTTGGCACGGGATCATGCGCAGTCACAGCGACCTAAGTGCGCACCCGGAGGGTCCGCTTGCAACGTTGATCGGAATGCCGCCAAAGTCAATCTGGCCAAGAGGCGTGAGTTCGTTTCATGACGTCACCCTCGAGGGCTATTTTGTATGGTGGGCAGAGCCACTGAAGCATGTTTCGGTCGTAATGTACGCCGTCTCGGCCAGCTACCCAGGTCAGTCCCCGATCGAACAGCACAGCACCAAGCTTATCAGCGATGAACTTTTGACCCTCATGAAATCCGCGAAGATCGCGGCAGTGGAATAGGGCCCCCGGCGCAAGCCATATGCGCGATAGCGGACGCTCCGCACTGAAGCCCGAAAATACTAGGTGCGCAGGTGCTGATTGAAGAACTCCACGGTGCGCTGCCAGGCAAGGGTTGCGGCAGCCGGGTCGTAGCGCGGAGTGGTGTCGTTGTTGAAGCCGTGCTCGACGCCCGGATAGATGAACACCTGATAATCCACCTTGGCGCTTTTCAGTTCGGACTCATAGGCCGGCCAACCCGAAGTAATGCGCTGGTCATTGCCGGCATAGTGCAGCAGCAAAGGCGCCTTGATCTTGGCCGCATCTTCGGCAGACGGTTGCGCGCCATAAAATGGCACCGCCGCGCCCAGATCCGGCAGGCGGGTTGCCAGGAAATTGGCGATACCTCCGCCATAGCAAAACCCCACCACCCCGACCTTGCCGTTAGCGCCCGGCAAGGTCTTCAGAACCTGCGCCGCGGCGAGAAAATCGGCGTGTGTCTTGGTCTGGTCGAGCTTGGAGAACAGATCCCGTGCCTTATCCTCATCACCCGGGTAGCCGCCGAAAGGAAACAAGGCGTCCGGAGCGAACGCAATGAAGTTATCGAGTGCCAAGCGGCGTGTGATGTCCTCGATATGAGGGTTCAGACCGCGATTCTCATGCACCACCAGGACGGCCGGCAGCTTGCCTTTGGATTTGCCGGCCGCACCAGGTAACCGCGCAAAGTCCCGTAGCCTTCGGGCGAGGGGTACTCCATAAAGCTTGCCTTGAGGCGCGCATCACCGGGGGCCACCTGTTGCCCCAGCGCGAAATTTGGACTGAGCGCCAGCAGCAGCCCCTCGGCGGTGGCGCCGGCAACGGCGAACTGACTGGCTCGTTCGAGGAATCCCCGCCGCGACAACTTGCCGTGCACATAGTCGTCGAACAGCTTTAGCGCTTCGGGATGAAAGTCTTTAGCGCTCTGGCGTGTCATATGAATTGGCCCCCCTTTGGCCCTATGCTACCCCTCCCCCTAAAGGGACACACGGCGAGCGCGGAATGCAGGAAAAACTCGACATTATCGCTGCTCGGCGGCGAGTTCTACAGGGCCTGGCCGGCGGTATCGCCGCCTGGTCACTGGCGCATCTTGCTGTTTCCGATGCCTTTGCAGGCTCCCCGTCCGCTGCGCTGACCGTCGATCGGCTGAGCCAAAGCCTGGCGCTGATCCGGGGCGCCGGCGGCAACGTGCTGGCGCTGAGCGCAGCTGACGGGATGCTGCTGGTGGACTGCGGCGCGCCCGAGCAATCACGCGAGTTGCTGAAGACTCTAGCCACCTTGCCGGGCGGGAAAAACATCCGTACCGTTTTCAACACCCACTGGCATTGGGACCATACCGGCGCGAATGAGGTGATGCGCAGGGCCGGCGCGGACATCATTGCCCACGAGAACACCCGCCTGTGGCTGGGATCCCAAATCATCGAGGCGTGGCAGAACCGCACCTTCGAGCCACGCCCGGCCCAGGCGCTGCCCACCCAAACCTTCTATTACAAGTCATCGAAACTGATGTTCGGTGATGAGCCGATCGAGTACGGGTATCTGGGGCAGGCGCACACCGACGGTGACATCTATGTTTATCTGCGCGGCCAGAACGTGCTGATGACCGGCGATGTCCTCTCGGTCGGCAGCTATCCTATCCTCGACTACTGTACCGGCGGCTGGATCGTCGGCATGCTCAATGCCACCCAGAAATTGCTCGATATGAGCAATGACCAGACACGCATCATTCCGGGCAGCGGGCCGGTACAGACGCGCGCGGACTTGAAGGCCGAGCATGACATGCTGCGCGCCGTGCACGACAAGGTGTGGGAATTGATGCGTAAGGGGCTATCGCCAAGCGAAATCATTGCGGCGAAGGCGACCGGCGACTTTGACGCCAAATGGGGCAATCCGAATTTGTTCCTCACCAATGCCTATCAGGGCATGTACGGGCATATCGCGGAATATCTCGGCAAGGGAGTGGTTTGACGATGCGCCGCGTTTTGCTGGGCCTCGCCCTCAGTTCAATCATCTCTGTCTGCACTGCCGATCCTGCCGCACAGCAGAAGTGGACGATGCTCAATGAGTACTGCGTGAAATGCCACAATGCGACGGACTGGGCCGGCAGCGTCGCCTTCGACACCATGCATCCGGGAGATCTCCCGCAGGATGCCAAGATCTGGGAGGAGGCCGTCACCAAGCTGCAAGGGCGCCTGATGCCACCGCCGGGCGAAAAGCAGCCCAGCCAGCAGACCATTGACTCGTTTGTGTCGTGGCTGGAGACGCATCTGGATGCCGCCGAGCAAACCCATCCCAATCCCGGATATGTCACCCTGCATCGCCTCAATCGCGCCGAGTATGCCCGCTCGGTTCAGGAACTGCTGGATGTCACGGTGGATGCGGATGCGTTATTGCCTAAAGACACCATATCCGACGGCTTTGACGACATTGCCAATGTATTGAAGGTATCGCCGACCTTCCTCGATCAATATATTTCCGCCGCGAGCACCGTCGCCGCACTGGCCATCGGCAATCCGCAGGCGGCCAAGAGCATCGTCACCTTGCGTGCGCCGCGCGCCGGGCAGGCATACCACGTCGAGGGACTGCCACTCGGGACACACGGGGTCGTGCTGCGGCACGACTTCCCAGCCGATGGCGACTACGACTTTGATCTGGGTGGGGGTGGCGGCGGCTTTCCGGGGGCGGCGGGCGCCGGATCGCGTGTGCTGCTGCTGGACGGCAAGCCGGTGCATGAAGTCCCTGGCGCCCCGCCTGCCGCTGCAGCGGCCGAGGTGAACCAGCCCAGAAGGCGCGCCCAACCCACGCGGGTGCATGTCAGCGCGGGGCCGCACGATATCGGCATCGCCATCGTTGATCGATCGACGCCTGAATCGGACGACTGGCTGCAGCCGCTCGATCCGGGCGCCGCAAGGGTCGGCGGGGCCTCGGGCCTGCAGATTGTGGGTCCCTACAACCCGGCCGGGGTCAGCGATACCCCGAGTCGGCGCAAGATATTCAGCTGTCATCCGGCCACTCAAAGCGAGGAGCTGCCGTGCGCCAGGCAAATCATCGCCAACCTGCAGCAGGTGGCTTATCGCCGGCCGATCACCGACGCCGACGTGGCGGGCCCGCTGCAGTTCTTCGTGGACGGCCGCCAGGGTGCGACGTTTGACGCCGGTATCGAAAACGCCCTGGTCGCGATCCTCTCCAGCCCGAAATTCCTGTTCCGTCTGGAGCGCACCCCACAAGACCTCACGGCGGGTGCGAGCTACCATATCAGCGACCTGGAACTCGCCTCGCGCCTGTCGTTTTTCCTGTGGAGTGAGGGCCCCGACGCGGAGCTCTTAGGTCTTGCCATCGCCAACCAGTTGCATGAGCCGCGGGTCCTCGAGGCCCAGGTGCACCGCATGCTGGCCGATCCGCGCGCCAGTTCACTCGTGACTAACTTCGCGTTCCAGTGGCTCAAAGTCGACGACATGGACAAGGTGAATCCGGATCCGGTCGAATACCCCAACTTCGACGATGACCTGCGCGTGGCCTTCAAGAAGGAAATGGAGCTGTTCCTGGGCAGCGTCCTGCTGGCCGACCACGACGTGCGCGAGCTGCTGACGGCGAACTACACCTTCGTCAACGGGCGGCTCGCACAGCACTACGGCGTGCCGGACGTGCTTGGCGGGGAGTTCCGGCGCGTCACGCTCAGCGATTCCAGACGCTGGGGCCTCTTGGGGAAGGGTGCGATCCTGATGGGGACCTCGTACGCGAACCGTACCGCGCCGGTGCTGCGCGGCGCCTGGGTACTCGAGTCCATCAATGGCACTCCCCCGCACGCGCCGCCGCCGGCGATTCCGGCGCTGGTGGAAAATGTTCCCGGGAGCCGACCGCTCACCGTACGGGAGCGCATGGAGAAGCATCGCGCGCAGCCCTCCTGCAATGCCTGCCACGGCATCATGGATCCGATGGGGCTGTCGCTGGAGAACTTCGATGCCATCGGGCAATGGCGCGTGAAGGATTACGACACAGGTACGCCGATCGATGCGTCTGGAAAGATGGCGAACGGCCTGGCCGTCAAAGGGCCGGACGATCTGCGCCGCGCCCTCATGCTGCGTCCGGAGCAGTTCGTGCAGACACTCACCCGCAACCTGATGGCGTACGCCCTGGGCCGCACGCTCGAGTATTACGATATGCCGACCGTGCGCAGCATCGTCCACGATGCCGGCGGCAACGGCGATCGCTTCTCCTCAATTGTGATCGGCATCGTCGAGAGTCCGGCATTTCAGATGAAGCAATTGCCAGGCGGCCCGGGAGCCGCTCAACCCGCTGTGAAAATCACCCAGGCGTCGCTCCAGCGCTGACAGCAGAGGGTCCTTATGATATTCGTTACCAAGAAGCACCTGTCACGTCGCACCGTGCTGCGCGGCATTGGCGCGGCAGTTTCGCTGCCGTTGCTGGACGCCATGATCCCCGCGCGCACCGCGCTCGCCCAGACTGCCGCCACCCCGAAGATGAAGTTGGCCTGCATCTACTTTCCGCACGGCGCGATCATGGACAAATGGACGCCGAAGGCCGTCGGCAGGGATTTCACGCTCTCGCCCATCCTGGAACCCCTCGGCCCGTACCAGAAAGAACTCGTGATCGTCAGCAATCTTGGCAACAAGCCGGCCGAAAGCGCCGCAGTGCATGCCATTGTTCCCGGGACTTGGCTGTCATGTGTGCACCCGCATGAGACGCAGGATCCTTACGGCGGCATCACGATCGATCAGATCGCCGCCCAGCATATCGGGCAGGACACACCGCTCCCCTCTTTGGAGGTGGCAACCGAACAGGACGGCGGCGGCGGGGTCTGTGATCGGGCGTACGGCTGCAGCTTCTCCGGAACGATTTCCTTTCGCACCCCGAGCACGCCGCTGCCGATGGAGTACAACCCTCGGATCCTGTTTCAGCGCCTGTTCGGCCGCGGCGACACGCCGGCCGAGCGCGCGGCGCTCGGCAAGCGGTATAACAGCGTGCTCGATCTGGTGGCCCGCGACGCGGAGTCGATGCGCCAGGAGCTGGGACCGGCCGACCGCGCCGTGCTCAGCGACTATCTGGACAGCGTGCGCGAGGTCGAGCGGCGGGTGCAGAAAATGGAGGCCCAGGATCTCTCGCACCTGAAGCTGCCCGCCGTGCCGCTGGGCATTCCCGACCAATTCCCGGAGCAGCAGGCGCTGATGTTCGACATGATTGCCCTCGCCTTCCAGGCCAATCTTACCCATATCGCTACCATGACCATGGCGCACGAAGTCAGCAGCATGACCTATCCGTTCATCGGTGTGCCGGACTCGTTCCACCCGATCTCCCATCACCAGGGCGACCCGTCAAAGATCGAGAAACTGATCAAGATCCAGACCTACCACACGACCAAGTTAGCCGCGTTTCTCAAGCGTCTCGCGGACACGCCCGACGGCGATGGCTCGCTTTACGATCACGCGATGATTCTGTACGGCAGCAACATGAGCAATAGCAACGCCCACGACCAGTATCCGCTGCCCACCGCGCTGGTAGGGGGTGCCTGCGGCAAGATCAAGGGCGGGCAGCATCTGCGCTATCCGGAACACACGCCGCTCGCCAATCTGCTGCTGACCATGCTGCGTCGGGCGGGAGTGCCTCAGGACAAGCTCGGCGACAGCACCGGCGAAATCGTGGAGATTTGAATGAAGACCTGGTTTGCGATCGCGCTGATCGGCACCGCCACCGCGGCGCTCGGAGCCCAGAGCACCCCGTCGCTCGTGGAATTGGCGCAGAGCGGTCAAAGCGCACAGGCGATCATGCTAATCGAGCAGGGCGCCGATGTGAACGCCGTGTCCGATAACGGCACGACCGCCCTGATCTGGGCGGTGCACCGCGACGATCGGCCGCTCATCGAGCGCCTGCTCAAGGCCCATGCCAACGTCAAGACATCGAACCAGTACGGCGCAACCCCCCTGCTGGAGGCGGCTGCCTACGGGGATGCGGCCGTCATCGAAGCACTGCTAAAGAGCGGCGCGGACCCCGACACGGCGAATGCGGACGGTGAGACGGTGCTGATGGTCATCGCGCATACCAGCAATGTGAAAGCCGCCGACGCCTTGCTCAAATCTGGCGCGCACGTCGATGCAACCGAGAAGTTGCGCGGCCAGACCGCGCTGCACTTCGCCGCTGCGGAAGGCCAGGCGGAGATGGTGAAGGATCTGCTCAGTCATCGGGCCGACCCGAATGCGCGCACCACCATCAGTCGCGACCAGCGGCAGGTCAGCGCGGAGCCGCGCGTCCAGTGGCGCCCGCCGGGTGGGCTCACACCGCTGCTGTATGCGGCACGTCAGGGATGCCTGGAATGCGTGCAGAATCTGCTCAAGGGCCGCGCCGATGTCAATCTGAGCGACCCGGACGGCATCTCACCGCTCTTGATCGCGACCGAGAACTTTCACTTTGATACGGCTGTCTATCTGCTCAAGTCCGGCGCCAATCCCAATCATTGGGACTGGTGGGGACGCACGCCGCTGTATGCCGCGGTAGATCTCAATACGCTGCCATACGGGGGCAGAGCCGACCGACCCTCGCTCGATGATACGACCAGCCTTAAGATGATCGAGCTGTTGCTCAAGGCCGGTGCGAACCCGAACGCGCAGTTGAAGCTGTTTCCGCCCTTCCGCCAGATCGGTTCCGATCGCGGCGCGGATCAGATGCTGACGATTGGCACGACGCCACTGATTCGTGCCGCCAAAGCCGGCGACACGGATGCCATCAAACTGTTGCTCGCTCACGGCGCCAAGCCGGACCTTGCCAATGCCTTGGGGATCACACCGTTGATGGCCGCTGCCGGACTCGGTTCCAACGAGATCGATACCCGCGGCAAGTACGTCACGCAAAAGAGCGCGAACGACTCGATCGATCTGCTCATCGCCGCGGGTGCCGACATCAACGCCGTCGACAACGGCGGCCGCTCGGCGCTGCACGGTGCGGCGTATTGGGGCTGGGATGATGTCGTGAGGAATCTGGTCGCCCATCACGCTGACCTCAGGGTCAAGGATGCGCACGGCTTCACGCCGATCGACACCGCAATGGGTCGCGCCGAAGGTCACGGCCGCGGCGGCGCCGGCAAGGTGGTCAACGAGGACACCGCGAAACTATTGCAGCAGCTGATCGCGAGCGACACGAAGACGGCCGCTACGCCACCCATCGTGCCCGCCAACCAGCTGCTGTAGGCGCAGATCGCCAGCGTCCGGGACAGTCGGCGTCCTGCCACCGTTACCGCGAGCTGGCACCGAGGGAGAATTCCGATGCTACTTAAGCGCGCCGGTTCACAGCCCTCCGTGCGGGGCCCTGAGGAGTATTTCACCGGAACGGTTCGCATTGACCCGCTTCACGCCTCTCCCCCACCGGCGCGGGTCTCCTGCGCCTATGTCACGTTCGAACCCGGCGCACGCTCGGCGTGGCATACCCATCCCCTGGGCCAAATCCTCGTCGTGACGGGCGGATGCGGTTGGACGCAGTGCGAAGGCGAGCCGATCGCCGAAATCCGTGCAGGCGATGTGATCTGGTGTCCACCCGGTCACAGGCATTGGCACGGCGCCACGCCGACCACGGCGATGACACATATTGCGATCCAGGAAGCACTCGACGGCAAGGCCGTTGAGTGGATGGAGAAGGTCACTGATGCCCAGTACCTGGTCGGCCCCTCAGGGCGTGGCAGTGTAGGGGATCAGGACCGTCCCACTCTTGGCTGAGCCCGAGTCGTTCGTGTAAGTGAATCCGAGCGTCAAGGTGCCGCTGTCGGGATTCGTGGGCTGATAACTGAGGGCAAGCTGGCAGGGGGTGCCCGCGCTCACGCTCGAACAGGCAAAGGTGCCGGCGCCGCTCCAGCCGGCCGGTAACGCGGACAGCCCGGACGTGACCGACAGTGCGGTCGCGGGATTGCCATCGTCGGTGGCGAAGGTAACGGTGAGCGGCGTGCTCGTGCCGCTGGCCACGGTGAGCGACGCCGGGCTCGGCGTGCCGACAATGGAGTCATCCGTGGTTGCCCGGTAGGGAACGTTGAGCGAGCCGCTCTTCGGCTGGCCGGCGTTGTTCAGATAGCTATAGCGCAACGTCATGGTGCCACTGGCAGCCGCAGGGGGGGCGTAGGTGAGCGGCAGCTGGCACGTTGTTCCCGCGGCGACGCCAGCGCATGAGAAGGCGCCATCTGAACTCGTCCAACCCGCCGGCAGCCCCGCAAGATCGGTCGTCAACTGCAGCGCGGTGGCGGTGCGGGCGTCGTCGGTCGTGAACGTGACGGCGAGGTTCGGGGTGACCTCTCCCACGATCGCATTGATCTGCCCGGAGGGGACGGCGGTCGCGACGACATTGTCGTTGGTCGTGGCAGCGTACGGAATGTTCAAAGAGCCGGTGGTAAACACGCCCGCGGGACTCGTATAGGCGTAGTTCAAACTTACCGTACCGCTCGTCAGTGCCATGGGCGCATAGGTGAGGACAAGCTGACACCCGCTGCCGGGACTCACCGTGGCGCACATGAAGCCGCTCAGGGAGCCGCTCCAGCCCGCGGGCAGCGACGTCGGCGCCGACAATAGCGATAGGTTGGTCGCCGCTTGGCCGTCATCGGTGGTAAAGGTGACGGTAACCGGCTGGTTACCCATCTTCTGGATCGCGTTGATCTGCCCTGTCGGCGCAACGGTCGCGACCACCGTGCCATCCGCGGTCGTGGAGTAAGGGAGGTTGATAGCCCCTGTGCGTGCCATGCCCGAAGCATCCGTATAGCCGTATCCCAGGGTGAGCGTGCCGCTGCCCGCCGCCTTGGGTGCGTAGCTCAGGACCAGTTGGCAGCCGCTGCCGTTGCTGATGATGGCGCAGGAGAATCCCGGCGTCGTCGTGTTCCAGCCCGTCGGCAGGGAAGCCAGGCCGGACAGTGTCAAGCCCGTGGCCGCATTGCCGTCATCGGTCGTGAAATTCACGCTGACGGATTGCGTTCCCGTACCGACCGCAGCGTTGATCTGACCGATCGGCGCCGGGGTCGCGACCACGTTATTGCTCGAGTGGCCGCGTACGGGATGCTGAGCGAGACGCCGGGCGGGCTGATGTTGTCTCCCACGTACACGTAACTGATCTTCAGTGTACCGGTCTCGAGTGCGGTGGGCGCGTAGGTCAGTGTCAGGACGCAGTTGTTTCCGGAGCCGGTCGCGGGACAGGTGAAACTGTTGGGACCGCGCCAGTCGGGCGGCAGCGTCGTGTTCGACAGGGCAAGCCCGGATACCGGGCGCCCATCCGCGGAAGTGAAGGCAACGGTAATGGTCTGGGTCGCGCCCGCAATTACCGACACCGTCCCGGCGACCGAGGGCGTTGCGTTCACGGCATCGACGGGCGGTGTGGGGCTCGTGCCCGTGGTGAGTCCGACGGGGCCGCTGCTTGCGCCGACGCTGCTGACGGCCGGCCCAGAGCCGGAAACGCTCAGGGTTGCCGAGCCACTGCTGATGCTCGAGCCCGCATCGAAATTGCAGCCGGCCAGCAGCGATAGCATGCCGAGGCCGAGCACGGCGCGAAGGATGATTGGCATTTTCCCCGACTCCCTGGAATTTAAGGGCTTCCAGTACGATCGGATGAAAGGTACAAGGTAATGCCGGATGCGGCCTGAGCGGTTTTGTGACGCAGTTAACGACGCGCGAGCCTCAACCCGTTACGTCAAACGCTGAAAACACGCTCGCGTGAATAAGGAAAATCGATCACTCGGTAACCGCGGCACCTTGAGGCGCATCGAGCGGTGGTTGCACCTGCGCCGATCCCGCAAAACGTCTTGGGCCGATACTGCCGATGATCGGTAGCTTCAACGCGAGATGGCGTGGATCGATGCCGAATGTGAGGCCCAGCAGGTTCACTTCGACGCCCTCTTCCACACCGACGGCGATGCCGGCAACGCCGAGCAGGTTCAGCTGCGCGCCGGTGCCACTCGGCAGTTTGGCAATGGGGAGCGCCCCGAGATAGTCCTTACCGATCGCGGTGGGCGGCAGATTGACACGCAGCTCCGGCGCGGCGCGCAGCACGTGCGCGATGAATGTGTTCGAGTTAGGCCCGGGCCATACATGGTAGGTGTCCTTCCAGGGATAGCTTTCGACCGCCGCTTCGATGCGGTCGATCAGCGCATCGACGCCCGCGCCGCGCCGATCCGCGAGCAACTGCGGCCGGTTGCCGAACCAGCGGCCGTCCGGCGGCCGGTTGCTCACCATGACGGCACTGCCCATGCGCCCCAGCCGCCAACCGTTGACTTCATACACCGTAAAGGCGCGTCCGCCAGTGCGCTTCACGGCGATCCAGGGGTGCACGGCGAAGTAGCCACGCCAGCTGAGCGCGCGTGCCGCATAGACCTGTACCACAGCCTCGCGGGTGGTGGCCGGATCAGGCGCAAGGCCGACGGGCTCCCGGCTGGCCGCGCGCCAGTCGGCGGCCGCGTCCGTGCGCGTCGCGTGCATGAAGAGCACCGCCGCCACCACGTAGATGACCAGGAAGGCGGGAAGGGAGAGGAGCCAGTGAGCGAGCGACATTTCCCGACAGTGGGGGCGCAGGCGCGGTCGCACAAGGCGCCTCGGGTCTTCAATACCCAAACTTGTACTGAAGCTGCGCATAGACCTGTCGTGGATCGTTGTAGTGCAAGCCGCCGAAGGTGAGGCTGTTGTCCACGAGCAGATGCCGATCGCTGACGTTCAGCACCGTCAATGAGACGGAGAGGCGCTTACCGAACGCCTTGCCGGCAGTCACATTCAGTTCCGCGTGGCTCGGCAGATGACTCGGCGGTGCATCGCCGTTCGAAAAACCCGAACCATAGTATACGTCCATGGAGGCAAATGCCTGCCAGGGAAGATTCGCGTCGAGTCCCACGTTCAGCGTATTGCGCTGATCATGATCGAGCGCAAACGCTCCGGTCGGTGGGGCGAAATCCGTGAGGCCGCCGTTGATGGCCCCGGAGCCATCCGCCGTCTGATTCGAGTAGGTCAGGTGGGCCTGGCCGATGCTCCAGAACCGCGGCGATCGGACAGTCAGTTCGTTGCCTTGGATCAAGGCGCCATCGATGGTGAGCGGAATGAAGGCATTCGAGTTGCCGATATTGTTGTGGTCGAAGAAATTTCGCGCCGCGTGCGAAAGTGGTCCATGTCGATGGACCAGCCCCGCAGCGGAATCGTCACGCCGAACTGATATTCCTCGTCGCGCTCACCGTGCAGCGGCAGGAAACCCAGATCATTGTTGTGCGCAAACTCGAGCAGCGGTCCGCTCAATGTCGTGAGGGGTGGGGCCTGATAATACTTGCCCCAGAAGCCGCGCAGAATCCAATTGATCTGCGGCAGCCGCACCGACATGCCGAGCCGCGGACTGCTCGCATTCTCCGTCAGATCGCCCTGGAAGTGGGTGTGCGTACGCCGCCGGCAAACTGCAGCCACTCGGTGGGTTTGAAGGTGTCCTCGATGTATGCGGCCACCAGCGAACCGCTCGGACGGGAGGTTTGGTTCACCGGCGCGTTGCTGCCGTCGTTGAACAGCACATTGAAGGCTTCAGTGTCGCGCTGGCCAAACCCGGTGATGCCGATCTGAATGTCATTGCGGCTGACATGCCAGCGCAGGGTCTCCTGGCCACCGATGTAGGTCGAGGAGCGCTGATCGGTGGTGCTGATCGGAAAATCGTCCGCCGCGCCATCCAGATCGGCGCGGTTCTGATGCACGAAGAGCGACGTGGTCAGCGTCGCATCCGCGTTGAGCTTGCGGACCCAGGAGAGGATGCCGAAGGCATCGGCCTCCCGCTGCACATCATCGGCGATCTGGCCGGGCGCGTTCGGGATGTCGTAGTTGTCCTGCCGGGCGGAAAACACCAGGCGGATCTGATCATCGGCAGTCGCATTGTAGATCAACGTGCCAAAGCCGCCGTCGCCGCTTTCTGCGTCATGAATGATCTGCGCTACCGGTGTCTGGATGCCGAGCTCGCTGCGGTTGCCGTTGACGCTTGCGTAATAGGCGAAATCCTCGGTGTGGCTGGCGACACTCGCATAGTCATTGGTCTGTCCGAAGTTGCCGCCGCTCACGATCAGCTCACCCTGGTTGTCGCGCTTCAAAGCCCGTGCGCGGCACGACATTGAAAACGCCATAGGTTCGATCGCCCTGGTCGGCCGCATAGCTGCCGCGCTGCACCTCCAGGTAGTCGATGTCCTTCGGATCGAGCTGCGGCCCCAGGTTGCTGGCGATATTTGTATTCGGAATCTCGACCCCATCGATGGCCCAGGTAGTCTGATGGCCGCCGCGCACGTGCAGTTGGTCGTGGACGAAGTACGCGCCGGGAACAAAGTCCGTGATCATCGCGAGACTGTTGCTGCGATCGGCGCCGGGGGTGCGTTCGATGTCCTGGTGGCTGACGAGTGTCGTGGGCGTCGGAGTGACGGGAACCGCTGTTTCGGCGACCGCGGTGACCGTCACCGTCTGCAGTGCGGGCCCTGGCATTAACTGGACATGGGCGACCGGCGAGGAGCCCGATGCGACCGTCACGGCCTGCGAGGTTGTCGCAAAATCATCGCGCGTGACGGTTAGCACGTAGTCACCGAGTGGCACGGTCATGAACGCGAAGTCGCCCTGCGGGTCGCTGCTCGTGGTTTCCTGCCATGCGGAGGTCGCCGACCTCAGTTGCACACTTGCCTGCGCGATCGGCAGATGCTGCGCATCGTGGACAACGCCTCGAACGCTGCCCACATCCGCCGCCAGAAGCTGCGCAGGAGCGAGGCACACGGCAAGCCACAGCAGCCTGCCCTTGAATACCCTAACCATTGGATTTTCCCCTTCGATCTGAGCCCAAAAACGCGAGCGTATGCAATGGGCTGCAACCCGTTGCACACCTGACAGGCGCCTGCGTTACGCAGCGCGGGTGAGCGGCGGGCTAGACGGGGGGTCCGCGCGCGGACTGCGCGCGGAATAGCGCTTTGTAGTGGCTGAGCTGCGGGAATGCCGTCGGCAACGGCGTCGTCGGCTGCAGCGTCACCGTGGATGGAAAAAACGCGAGCGGTGCACCGAGTGCCGGGCTGGATCCGAAGAGACAGAGGCCATGATCCTGATGGCTGCCGCCGTGCCGCGTCTGACCACCCTGCGCGGCATGCGACATGTCCATGCCGGCAACCATGGCCATGTCTTGAGGCATCTGCGTGGGATCGGACCCCGGCATCGACGGCACAGGGCCATAGCTTTCGCAAAGCACCAGTTGCACGCGCTGGCCGGGGCCGAACATGGGCATGAATCCGACCGGAATGAGCGAACGCAGCACCAAGGCAGGCAGCAGCCACGCCATCCACGCATGCGCACACTTTCGATTCATCCCACTCACGGGCCGATACTGTGGGTTGGTCTGAGTGAAGTCAAAGCCGTGTTTTACCCATGGCGGTTCATAAGCCCGAATTTGGGCCATTCACCCGACCGCGACGGGTATTGCCGCTACTGCGGCGGATGATTCTTCTCGGCAGCTTTTTTCGCTGCTGCCTCTTCCGCCGCCTTCTTCCTGGACGCCGCCTCCTCGGCGGCTTTCTGCTCGGCCCCAGCGGCAGCTTGCTGTCTGTTGCGCTCGGCGACCGAGGTGGCTTCTTCTTTGGATTGCGCTTCGGCGGCCGCTTGCTGCCTGCTGCGCTCGGCGTTAGCGGCGGCGGCCTTCTGGTTGGCCTCGGCTGCCTCTTTCTGGCTGGCCTCCGCTGCCGCCTCGGCCGCACGCCTGGCCTGCGCCTCCTGCGCGGCGCGTTCCGCAACGGCCTTTTGTTGGTCCGCTTCTGCCTGCACAGCCTGCTCTTGCTCGGCTCTCTGTTGGGTGGCGCGTTCCTGAGCCGCCTTCATCTGCGCCGCGCGCTGCTGGTCGATTTGCCGCTGTGGCGCCGCATGATCCTGAGACGCCATAGGTGCGGCCGTACCGGGCCGCGACAACTCGCCGGGTCGGGCGGACTCGTGGGCCGCGGAGCCCAGATGGACGAGCTGCGGCGAGACCTCGGCACGGACCGATTGCGCTTCCGGCAGCGCTATGGAATGAGCGGCCGAGTAAGCCGGTACCGGCCGCGTCGTCGCAGGCTGCGGGGCCAGCATGCGAACCACCGGGGTCTGCGCCGCAGCGAGATGTGCCATAGCCGGTACGCTTGAATTCACGGCTACATGAGTCGCTACCGCGCTGGCAGGCGCGATGATTGTCACATTGTTGATGGTGGTGTTGTTGATCGGCGTATTGGCCGTCGTGTCGTGGTTGTGGGTGACCCTCATGCCCGGCCTGATCGCGGGCGGAGCGCCCATCACCACTGCGGGCGGACAGCCGACGAACGCCGGAACAATGAGTCCGGGCCGCGAACCCGGCGGCGGCGGAATGAATACGCCCTCCGGTCCCGTCGGTGGCGGTCCGGCAATGATGCCGGGCAGAGGCACGGCGAGCGCGATCGCCACGCCGGCGGCTGGCGCCACGAACTCGACGCCGGGCCGCGCCCAGAAGCCGCCGACGAAGACAACGTGGCCGCCCCGGTGCTCATAATAAGGCTGCTGCCATCGGTAGCCATTGTGCGGCGGTGCCGTCCAACGACCGTGTATCCACACCCAACGGCCGTGCCAACCCCAGTACCCGCCAGTCCAGATATAGCTGGGCTCGGGCGGTGGCGGCGGCGGCTCTACCAGCATCGGCGGCGGCGCCCAATCGACCTCGATCGGCGGGGGCTGCGTATCCGGCTGATCTTCATAGACGCTGACCACCGGCTGCGGCTCGGGCGGCGTATAGGTTTCCTCGGAGCCATTGGCTTCGTCGGTCGATGGTCCTGTGGTGGTCGCGGGTGGCTGGGCTTCGGGCGCTTTGGCGGCCTGGTCTGCGGGCGGCGCGGGGGCTGCGGTTTGCGAGCTGCAGGCGCAGAGCGCCACCGTGGCGATCAGTAGCGAAAGCGTTATTTTCACGGTGAAGTCCTTCGCGCCGAACAGTCCCCGATTGTACGGCCGTAGTGGATCGCCGTGAACGTGGGCGCGCAGGCTCACAATCCCGACCCCCTGCCAGGATTGTCCGTCACTCGGCCTATAAAGGGACTCCCGCCTTGGCCGCAACCCAGCCGCTGAGCTGCGCGGCGTTCATAGCGCCCGCCTGTCGGGCCACCTCAACGCCGTCGCGAAATAGAATCAGCGTCGGGATATTGCGTATATTGAAACGGCCTGCAAGCGCCGGCTCTGCTTCCGTATCCAGCTTCGCGAAGCGAAGTTTCGTACTAAACTTTCTCGACACCTGTTCGAAGAATGGCGCCATGGCGAGGCAAGGTCCGCACCAGGGGGCCCAGAAATCCACGACCAAGGGCAGGCTGGTGCGCCCGACATGCCGGTCAAACGCAGCTGCCGTGAGCGCGATGGGCTTGCCGTCCAAGAGCGCGGCATGACAGGTCGGACAGCGCGGATGCTCGCCGATACGCGCACTCGGCACCCGGACAATCGCGCTGCACTGGTTGCAGACCAGGTTTACGGATTCGGTCACGACGGGCCTCCGATGCGATTCCTCGAACACGAATGGTGACTGGACGAAAGGAATTCAAGGTCATTGACCAACTTGGCCGGATTGTCAGCGTTTTCCGCATCATCGGCGCGACATGTGGGACTCGTCCGGATTGAGAGTATTGGTGACAATCGTTAAATGACTGTTTCACAAACACCGCAGGCTGGTGCCCGACATGCCCGTCACGCGGGACTTCGTTACGGCTACGATGCAGATCCGGGCATTCGCCGGCGCAGACGCGGCCGCGGCTTCGATTATTTCGACATGCGCGGGCGGCGCATCCATGATACGGCGCTGATCGATCGCTGCCGCCGGCTTGCTGTGCCGCCGGCCTGGACGCACGTGTGGATCAGTCCCCGCGCCAACAGTCACATCCAGGCGACCGGTCGCGATGCGCGCGGACGCAAGCAATACCGCTACCACCAAGATTGGCGGGTGGAGCGCGATCGAACCAAGTTCAAGAACCTGAGTGCATTCGCCGACTGTCTGAGCGCAATCCGGGCACGGGTGCTCACCGAGCTGGGACGTGACGAACTGGATCGCGACCGCGTCATCGCGGCAATCGTGCGGCTGCTGGATCGAACCGGATTGCGGGTGGGCAATGACAGCTATCTTCGGGAAAACCATACCAGCGGCCTGTCGACCATCTCGAAGAAGCACATCCATCTGCACGGCCGGGAGATCGAGCTGGACTTCCCGGGCAAGGGCGGCAAGGTCTGGCACGGTGCGGTACTCGCCCCGCTCGTCGCGCGCGTGGTCGCGGAGTGCCAAGGTATTCCAGGCTATCGACTATTCGAGTATCGAGACGCCGCAGGCAACGCACACGCGGTGGGGTCGGCCGAAATCAACCGTTGGTTGCACGAAGTTACCGGTAATGCCGAACTCACCGCCAAAGACTTCCGCACCTGGCACGCGTGTGCGCTCTTCATCGAAGGCGCGCTGGAGCCACGACCGGAGGGTGAACCTGCCACGATAAAAGAGCTGCTGTCGCGGGTGGCCAAGGAGCTCGGCAACACGCCGGCCATCCTGAAGAAAAGCTATATACACCCGAACCTGCTCGATCTATGGCACCAGGGCAGTTTCGCGTCCCCCGCATGGCAGCGCATCGCGCGCCAACAGATACCGCGTCACTTCTCCATAGCCGAAGCACTGTTTCGGCGCTGGCTGCGTAGCCGTTACGCGCCGCAGCAAGTGCGACAGTAAAGCGAAAATTCGTATGCACGCACGTGCGCGGCGATGTCGTATCAAACGCCATGGTGATTGAATCCGACTGCGGCTCAGAACATGTCTGAGTTGAGAAGTCACCACTTCATTTAACATAAGTCGCGTAAAGCGTCGGCGACTTTTACAGTTGACGTTTTTTCTTTGACGCGCGCTAGACCTTTGTTGATTTATCGGCAGAATTAGATTCAAGCGAGACCAAGAGTGACTCTCAAACCCTGGTACGCACCAATTTATAAAATCATGGGAAGGGAAAAACAATGATCCAGCTGTCACGTCTCATCCAACTCACCGCGGGGATGGCCGCATTGGCTATTTCCGGCCAAGTGCTGGCGAATCCCTGTCCGCCGGGCGATCCGCCTACAAATTGTGCACCGCCGGTCGGCACCGCGGTGTTTGATCTTGCCGGACAGGCCATTCCGCACACCTACACCGAGTACTCCGTGAACTTCACGGCACTTGGATCCACGACAGACCTTGCCTTTGCTTTTCGCGAAGATCCTGCGTTTTGGTCACTCGACGATGTCTCCGTCACGGTACTGGGTGGTGGCCCGAATCTGGTGTCCGATGGTGACTTCAGTAACGCGACGCTATCCCCTTGGACGTACGACAACAATTATGGCGTTAATGACGCCAACGGCAGCCTCACGAGTAATTGTGGATACTCCGGCGGGTCCGGCGGGAACTGCTTCTTCGATGGAGCCGTCCAGGCATACGATGGTATCGATCAGAACATCAGCACCGTGGCGAACCAGCAATACACGCTGTCCTTCTGGCTGACCGATGACGGCTCATTGCCCACGGGGTCGCAGCTCAGCACCAACGGCAACACGTCAAGTCCGGGCGGCAATGGCATCGATGTCCTGGCATATGCTGGGGTCGGAATTCCGGTGGAGGGCGGTCCGCCGCCGGGCGGCGTCGCTCCGGAGATCGACCCCGCTTCGGCGATGAGCGCACTGACGCTGTTGCTGGGTGGATTAACCGTCCTTCGCGGCAGAAGGTCGACGACTCAGGCTTAATAGCGATTGCAGACACGTGCGGTCGGCTCAGTCCAATCTGGGGCTGAGACGACGCCGCCCAGGCAGTGAACGCCTCCCTTAACCGGAGGCGTTTTCATTTGCAGTGGGCAAGTTTGGCCCGAGTAACGCAGACCACCATCACGGCTCCGCCACGCTAGTATGGCGCATGTTTCGATTTCTGCCGCTGCTGCTCGCCAATCTGCGACGGCGAACCACGCGTACGATTTTCACGCTGCTCTCGATTGCGGTGGCATTCCTGCTGTATGGGCTGCTTGCCGCCGTCAAGAATGGCTTTGAGGCAAATGGCAATCTCGCAGGTGTCGACCGCCTGGTCACGCTCGACAAGGTATCGATCGTCCAGCCGCTGCCGCTCAGCTACCTGCAACGCATTGCTGCCGTCCCCGGCGTCAAGCTGGTGACGCATTCCACGTGGTTCGGCGGCCATTATCAGAACGAGCGCGGCGTCATCATCACCTACCCGGTGCCGCCCGAAAGCTATTTGGCGATGTATCCGGAGTTCGAGCTGCCGCAAGCCCAGAAGCAACGCTGGCTGCATGACCGCACCGGTGCGATCGTCGGGCGCGGGCTCGCTGACCGCTACGGCTGGAAGGTCGGCGATCGCATCCCGCTGCGCTCCGACATCTATGCGCGTGCGGACGGCAACTACACCTGGGAGTTCGTGGTCGATGGCATCTATGACAATAAAGACCCATCGGGAGACGTGAGCAGCGTTTTCTTCAGCTACGACTATCTGGACGAGGCACGCACTGCCGGCAAAGGCACGGTGGGCTGGTACATCGTGCGGCTAGCCGACGCCACGCAATCGGCGCGGGTGGCGGCCGCCATCGATGCGCTGTTCGTGAACTCATCGGCTGAGACCAAAACGGACAGCGAGAAGGCGTTCGTGCAAGGCTTTGCCAAGCAGACCGGTGATATCGGGGCCATCGTCACGGCTATCGGGGTTGCGGTATTTTTCACGATGCTGCTGGTCAGCGCTAACACGATGGCGCAGTCGGTTCGCGAGCGCACCGGTGAGGTCGCGGTATTGAAGACACTCGGCTACAACGACATGGCGGTCCTCGCGCTCGTCCTCGCCGAGTCACTCCTTCTGACGATATTGGGCGGCGTGATCGGCATCGCCGGCGCGATGCTCGCCGCCGGCCGTCTTGGTAACGCCCTGAGCGAATATCTATCGGCGTTCCTTCTGACGCCGCAGGCACTGCTCCTGGGAGTCGTTCTGATGCTCGGGCTAGGGGTCGTCGCGGGTGTGCTGCCGGCGGCACGCGCAGCCCGACTGCGCATCGTCGACGGCCTGGCGGGTCGTTAGCCCTCCCCGACAATCACCATGAAGTCATTAGACAGATCCTCTCCGTTACCGCCATGAACCTGCGCGCACTGCCGCAACGCGTGACACCGTCGCTCGTCTCGGTCATCGGTATCGCGGGCGTCGTGCTCATCCTGGTCGCCCTGCTGTCGATCAGCGAGGGATTTCGGCGCACGCTGGAGCTGTCGGGGTCCGATCGTGTCGCCATCGTGCTGCGCGGCAGCTCATCTGCCGAGCTCACGAGCAATTTCTCCCAGGAGCAGGTTCAGATCATCGAACAGGCGCCGGGGATTGCGCGCGATGCGCGCGGACCCATCGTCTCCGCCGAACTGTATACGACCGTGGATCAGCCCATGCGCACGACCGGAACGGCCGCCAATGCGCCGTTCCGCGGCGTCGAGCCGGCCGGACCCCAGACCCGTGCGCATTTCCGGCTGATTGCCGGGCGCATGTTCGCCACGGGCCGGTACGAGATCATCGTGGGTCGCAGCGCCGCTCAAACCCTGACCGGCCTTGAGGTGGGACGCGTCGTAAAATGGGGCAACAACGAGTGGCGTATTGTCGGTGAGTTCTCCGACGGCGGCAGTGTCTCCGAATCAGAGATCTGGACCGACGCCCGCGTACTGCAGAGCGCCTATTCGCGCGGCGACACGTTTCAGACAGTACGCGCGCTGCTCACGAGTGCGGCAAGCTTCAAAGCGTTTAAGGAAGCACTGATCGCCGATCCGCGCGTGAGCCTCACCGTGCTCACGGAGCGCGAGTTCTACGCGGCGCAATCGGCACTGCTGTCGACTCTGATTCGCGGCGCCGGTACGGTACTCGGGCTGCTGATGGGTGTGGGAGCGGTATTCGGCGCGCTCAACACCATGTACTCAGCCGTCGCTACCCGTGGCACGGAGATTGCGACCTTGCGTGCGATGGGATTCGGCGGCTTACCGGTCGCCGTTTCCGTCATCATCGAGGCCCTGGTGTTGGGACTTATCGGCGGAGCCTTGGGTGCGCTGGTGGCCTACTGCGCTTTCGACGGCCTGCAGGCATCAACTATCAACTATCAGAGCTTCACTCAAGTGAGTTTCGCCTTCAGCGTGACGCCCGCGTTGATCATGACCGGAACCGGTTATGCCCTGCTGCTGGCACTCATCGGCGGATTGTTTCCGGCGATCTACGCCGCACGCCGGCCGATCATTGCAGGCTTGCGCCAGGCCTGAACCTCGATCATCCAAGAATTGCTCAGCACCGTTCAGACGGTTCATTCCCCGTCGAGGGTCGCCGGCGTTGCATTCTTTCGCTTATGGTAAAGACGCGATTTGGCATCGAGGAATGCTATAGTTCACGCTAGATAGCGCCGCTGCGGACCTTCAACAAATCGAACTACGAGGTCAGGAAGCGGAGGAAAACACGGATGGATGCCAGCTCGAACGAGCCGTTTGAATCCCTTGCATCGGCGGCGGCCCCTCGCCACCCACCGGGACCGGCCGCTTTGATTGAGTACAACGAGGGCTTGGAGCCGCTGCAGTTCCTGCACGCGCTACGCGAAGAGTACGGCGATGTGGTGCGATATCATAGCCGCTTCGGCCCGTGTTTCCTCTTCGCGCATCCGAAGCACGTGCAGGCGATCTTTCTCAGCGAGAACTATCGACGCGCCTCGCTCGTGAAGATGATCTTGGGCGAAGGGCTCCTGGCCAGTGACGGGCCGCTGTGGAGATCGCAACGCCAGCTGATGCAGCGTGACTTTCAGCCGCGCCGCGTTGCGCCCTTCGTATCGGTAATGGTGCGTGAAACGGAGCGCACCGCAGTGGAGTGGCGCCGCGCAGCCCGGTCCGGCGCTGATGTGGACGTTGCAAGCTCGATGACCCGACTGACGCTGCAGATCGTCGTTGCCGCGCTGTTCAGCAGCGATCTCTCCGACCAGGCATCGGCGGATCTGTGCGCGGCGGTAACCCAGGTCGTCAATGCACTGGGCCGGATCTCCTGGACCATTTTCGGCGCACCGATAAACTTCACGCCGGAGGGGACAGCTGAATTCTCGAGCGCAAAAACGCTGATCGATGGGGTTTGCGCGGAGATGATCGTTCGCCGCCGTCGGATGGCCGTGGAGCAACGGCCACGTGATCTGCTCACCATGTTGATCGAAGCTGTCGGCGACACCGCGGTGCTCGATGAGCGCCAGCTTCGCGATGAGATGGTGACGATGTTGATAGGGGGTCATGAGACCACTGCCTTGGCGCTCGCCTGGACCTGGAAGTTGCTCGCCGAGCATCCACAGGTGGAGGCGAGGTTGCATCGGGAGGTCGACGGGGTCGTCGCTGACGATGCGGATGCGGCGATCTCCTTCGCCGGACTTCCCTGGACGCGTGCGGTTCTAAAGGAAACGATGAGGCTGTACCCACCCGTGTGGCATGTCGCGCGAGTCGCCGTGAACGATGGTGTCATTGACGGCTACGCCATTCCGCGTGGCGGATGCGTGCTGATTTCTGCCTGGATGACGCACCGTCACGACAGTTTCTGGGACGATCCGGAACAGTTTGACCCGGAACGGTTCATGAATGCCAGCCGGCCCCATCATCCGGACGCCTATCTGCCTTTCGGCGGCGGACGTCACACTTGCCTCGGTATGCACTTCGCTCTTCTGGAAGGGACGCTCATCCTGGCGCTGCTGTCGAGGCGCTTTCGCCTACATCCGATCAATGCGCGGGAGATCCGAGCCAATCCGGGCATCACGTTGCGGCAATCTCCCGGTCTTCGCGCGCGAGTGGAGCTACGCCGCGATGCCAATGCGCGGCTCGCATGACGATGGGTGATCAGGCCTTAGATCGTGGCGGGAGCGGGCCCTCTCTGGCGGCCGCGCTGCAAGCGCGCGCAACCAAAAATGCCGACTCGATCGCCTATACGTTCTTGGCCGATGGGGCCGCTGCTGCGACCTCGCTTACGTGGTCTGAACTTGACCGACGCGCGCTCGCGCTGGGGGCGGTACTGCGCGAGGAAGACGCCACCGGTCGACCGGTTGTGCTCGCACTGCCCTCGGGTCTTGCGTTCATCGAAGCCTTGTTCGCGTGTTGGTACGCCGGAGCCATCGCGGTACCCGTGAGCTTGCCACGTCAGCCGCGCCTCAGAAGTCGCCTCGACGCAATCGTTCACGACTCCGGCGCACAGCTTGCCATCGGGTCAATCCAGGCACGCCAGCTGCTGCAGGGGGCGCCGAGCGACGACGCGCCGACCAAGCGATTGCGCTGGATCGACCCAACCGCCGCGCTGGCCGACCCGAGCCCTGCTCAATCCAGGCTGTCCGGGCCGGTGCCGGCACGGATTGCGCTCCTGCAGTACACGTCGGGCTCAACCGGCGCGCCCCGTGGCGTAGTCGTCACCCACGCCAACCTTGTGCATAACAGCGCGCTGATAGCCGAGGCGTGCGGACATCAGCCCGGAGACGTCATCGCCGGTTGGCTGCCGCTGTTCCACGACATGGGACTCATTGGCCTGATTGTCCAGGCCGCTCATGGCCGGCACGCGATGTGTGCTCATGCCGCCCGAGCGCTTCCTGATGCGGCCTCACCTTTGGCTGCAGATGATCTGCGACTACCGCGCCTGCTCCAGCCCGGCGCCCAACTTCGCGTATGAGCTTTGTGCACAGAGAATCACCCCCGAGCAAAAGACGGCACTCGATCTGTCAAGCTGGCGAAACGCGCTCAACGGCTCGGAGCCGGTAAGATCCGGCACGATTGAGCGATTCGCAGCAGCATTCGCCGCTTGCGGATTCCGTCGGAACGCTTTCTTCCCCTGTTACGGCCTCGCTGAGTCGACCCTCTTGGCGACGGCCCCGGGGCCGGAGCGCCGAATCGTCCGCCGATCGGCGAGCGGTGCGCTGCTGGAGGATGGCGAGCGCGATGGACATGTGGGGTGCGGCAGACCCTACGGGGATACGCGGATGGCCATCGTCGATCCGGTTACCCGCATCGAAGTTCTTCCCGGGTGCACAGGCGAGATTTGGCTCGCGGGTGCCAGCATTGCCGACGGATATTGGAATCAGTCGCCGATCAGCCGCGAGACATTCGGTGGTGAGCTGGCGACGGCAGAGTGCGCTGCGGGTAAGCGCGCCGAAGGCGATCCAGCGTCGTGGTTGCGCACCGGGGACTTGGGGTTCGTCGCGGAGGGACAGCTGTTCATCACCGCACGGCTGCGCGAGCTCATTATCATTGCGGGCCGCAATCATTTTCCGATCGATATCGAGCGCACGGTCGAGGGCACCGATGCGGCCATTGTTGCGGCCATCGCCTTCTCAAGTGAGCTAGAGGGCCTCGAGCGGTTGGTGGTGGCAGCAGAGATACGCAAGGGACGCGGCTCGGACCTTGGCGACGCTGAGTCCATTCGCCGCCATATCCGCGCCACGGTCGCCG
Source organism: uncultured Gammaproteobacteria bacterium (assembly GCA_963708865.1). Lineage (GTDB taxonomy): Bacteria > Pseudomonadota > Gammaproteobacteria > Steroidobacterales > Steroidobacteraceae > DAIDKA01. The sequence goes on along the minus strand of CAVPUC010000008.1, from coordinate 960,393 downwards.
CCGATCACGATGTTTCGCCGTACGATGTCGCGCTGCTGCGCCCCGGGGCCATACCCCGCACCTCGAGCGGGAAAGTAAGGCGTCACGCGGCGCGGGATGCGTATCTCAACGGCACGTTGCAGAGATTGGAGCGTTCGGATCATGTCGTCAGTTCAAGCTGAATCGCGCGGGACCGGCATGCGCAGATCTTGTGCCGACATTCGTGCATGGATCGGTACGGAATTGGCCCGCGCCCTCAAAGTGGATCCTCTGTCGATCGATGCCATCGCGCCGCTCTACATGCTGGGAGTCGATTCACTCACCGCGATCACGCTCACGGGTCTGCTGGCGGAATGGCTACAACGTGACATCCCGGTCACGCTGATGTGGGATTACGGGTCGATCGATGCCATCGCGCAAGCCCTGGCAGATCCAGCCGCCACCGCGCCACCTCCCGGTGTCGTCCCCCTGCAGCCCCACGGCGACCGACCTGCGCTCTTCTGCTTTCCCGGAACCAGTGGACATTGCGTGCACTTCGCGCCGCTCGCGACGAATCTCGGCCTCGACCAGCCTTGTTACGGGCTGACGGCGCCCGGTGCAGACGGGGAGCATCCACCCCTTGAGAAGATCGAGGACATCGCTGCGGCGATTATCCCGAAGATCAGACTGTTGCAACCCAAGGGTCCATACCAGTTCGCGGGTTTTTCCTTCGGCGGCCTGCTCGCCTTCGAAGCGGCGCAACAGCTGCGGCTGCAGGGCGACACGGTGTCAGTGCTGGCGCTCTTCGACACGTTCACGCCTCAGGGGCACATTTCGCGTCCACGTTGGCAAAGGCTCGCGCTTCACGCCTATATCCTGGCGACCCGCTCCGGACGAATCGAGCATGTCCGCCGGCATCTGAAGGATCGCCGAGATCGGCTTCAGGCGGCCCGGGCGCGTGAGCGGCCTGCCAAAACCGACATCGAAGCACGTGAAAAGATCCTGCTCGAACTCGAGCGGGTCCATCGGCGCGCCGCCGGGCTGTACCGGCCGCGAGAGTACAGCGAGCAGCTGCTGCTCTTTCGCGCCACCGAGCGCAGTGCGGAGATGGTGTTCTCCAGAGTCGAAAAGCAGACTAACGGCTGGGGAGCACTCGCCGCAGGGCGCGTGCGTGTCATCGATTTCCCGGGAACCCATACGAGCCTGGTCCGACCAGCGAACGCGGCGAAAGCCGCGGAACTGCTGCGCCCCTATCTCGGCAAGGATGCGAACGGCGAGGCCGCCGGGGACTGAGTCCGAAAGCCCATTGAGGATCACACCGTAGACCTTGACTTGGCAGTGCAACCGTATCAGTGGTTAAGGGATAACGGTGGCGCGTCGTACAATCGCGAGCAGAATAAGGCCAAACAGGGGGCATGACGATGCAAACGCCGGCACTGGAACCCCGCGGAGTCAAGATCGGGTTGTATTTCTTTGGCTTTTTCGGCGGCCTGGTCTACGCGTTGCAGATGGTTCCGGCGCTGCTGGGACACCGTATGGATCAACACATCGCGCCCGGTGTAGCGGCCGTCAGCGTCGCGTATGGCTACTGCCTTTGGGTTCATCGCCGCCGCAAAGGTTGGGAAGGCGCGCTCGCCGGACTCGGCGTGTTTCTGGTCATCTGGGGAGCGGGCACCCTGATCAGCGGCAGAAGCCCGGCTCACTGAACCCCTGCCACGCAGCTGCTACCATGCCCGCCTCACCAGGAAACATTATCCGATCGCAGCCATGTTTACACGTCGTGACATTCTGAAGGGCGCAATGGCCAGTGCAGCAGTGAACACGAGTGGCGCGGCAATTGCACCGACCCTCGGCCTGCTGGCGCCAGTGGATTCTTTCATACCGCCCGAGGCGAACATACTCTATCCCCGAGGTGTTCGCTTTCGCGGCATGAGCCTTGGACTTGCACGGATGACGCCCGAGGGATACGACCAAGTCATTGATCGCATCGCACCAATGGCCAAAGCGCTGGCTCAGCAAGGCGCGGCGGCGATCACCTTGATGGGCACTTCGCTGAGCTTTTATAAAGGTGCGGCCTTCAACCGCGAACTGACACAACGCATTGCGCTGGCGAGTGGTTGTCCTGCGGTGACGATGAGTACGGCGGTGATCGAGGGCCTGCGGAACGTCGGGGGCAAGCGGCTGGCTGTCGCCACGGCGTACAACGAAGAAGTGAATCGCAGACTTCAGGCGTTTCTGATCGAAGAAGGCTTCGAAGTGCTGATGATACGGGGCCTGGGCGTGGAGCGCGTCGAGGACATCCACAGCGTCACTCGTGATGGTCTGCTTAAATTCAGCGCCGATGTATTCGAAGCCGCCAATGGCGCCGATGCGTTGCTCGTTTCCTGCGGCGGACTTCATACCCTCGATTTGCTCGAGCCTCTGGAGCACCGTTGCAAGGTACCGGTAGTGTCGAGTCTCCCGCACGCACTTCGCGCCGGCGTGCGCCTTCTTGGCCTGAGCGGGCAGGTGCAAGGGTATGGCACCTTGCTGGCGCATGCTTGAACGCGAAATCTGACGCGGCGCTCGTCGGCATCTGGGACGTATTGTTTCCTGGAACTCCACCTTGGGAAATTGCGTTTAGTCCGCACGAGCAATTCAGCTACTGCGCCAAGGATTTCTCGCGGATATTCACCGGTACTTGGCGGTTATCCCCTTCCAGCGGCGCGTTTCCTTCCATTGGTACGCATACACTCAGGTTTTATCCGGATGCACCGGCCACCCCGCCGGATGAGGTCTGGAGCCCTTCGGAATGGAAAGAAGACGAGGTTTCGTTCGCCAACGGAACGCTGATGGAACGCCTGGATTCAAGGCAACCCTCTGCCGTTGAACGAGTGCATGTGGTCGGGCTGTTGTGCGGACATCTTCACGACCTGGATACCCGGGTGGCGATCCTCGAGTCTCGGGTACACCCCACGCTTCAACAACTGAACATTTTGCTGGGTCAGCCCGGATTTCATCCGCAGAGCCTTTGCCTGCAACTCAAGGCATTGTACCGAGAGTTTTTTGCCGCAGTGGCCCCGCTTGAAAGCGTCGCTGCGCAAATAGGCGCTGGTGGGATTCCCGTCCTGGCGAATCGAATCCAGCGCGAAAAAGCGCGGCGTCAGCATGAATTCGATGTTGTAGAGCAAATATTGGCGCACGGTTCTGGAAGCGTGGCCGAGTTGCTTCGCCCCTAGCCTGCCGCCGAAAGCGCACCCCGGGACTCGCCTTCGCGAGGCTGCCTTCTCCACCACTGTCGCTCTTCTACTGCGCCATCGCCGACCTGCCAACAATAACGGGGCTATTGAGCCAGGGTGGGCCACCGAACAGATGCCCAGGCGCTGATCGCTCCAGACTCGGGCGTTGCGACCGAGATTGGGTGGTAAATGCGAGTGCCAGATTCGATGCTAACCCCAAAGCGTAATCAACTGCTCGCAGCGCTGCCGCCGGCGCTTCAGCGCCGCCTGCTCGGACGCTTCGAACTGGTCGAACTTCGCCTGGAGCAGATGTTATGCACGTCAGGGAAGCTCATGCGCCATGTCTACTTTCCCACCGACAGTTTTGTATCCCTCATTGCGCCGCTGCGGGGGCACGTCGGTCTTGAAGTCGGTCTCGTGGGTGACGAAGGCATGGTGGGGACCTCGCTCATCCTGGGTATCGAGACAGCGCCGGTGCACGCCATGGTGCAGGGACCCGGCACGGCTTGGAGAGTGGAGTCGGGGGCGTTTCTCAAGGAACTCGAGCGCAGCCCGCCTTTACGGCAACTCCTGAACCGCTACCTGTACGTCACCCTCACGCAACTTTCGCAGACTGCCGCCTGCACCCGGTTCCACCTCGTGGAGGCGCGGCTCGCCCGCTGGCTGCTGATGACGCGCGACCGGGCACACACCGATAAGTTCTACATCACCCATGCGTTCCTATCGCTCATGCTGGGTGTGCGTCGCGCCGGCATTACCCGCGCAGCGGTCGCGCTGCGCAAACGCAATCTGATCCACTACAGCCGTGGCGTGCTCACGGTGGTCGATGGCGAGGGCCTGGAGCAGGTCGCCTGCAGCTGTTATGTGACGCTCAAGAAGGACTATTCCCAAATGCTGGGTCGCCTCGCGTCGGCCGAACGCCACTGAACTACCCCTTGATGATGAACAATTCAGTTGCGCTGCAAACTGCCCAGCAGCGCGGAGATTTTCATGGTTGCGACCGTCGAAAACGTGTCTGAAACAGCGTAGGGCAGGATGATCCAGTCGTTGAACCGCATCGCGCCACAGGTGTACACCACGTTGGGCACGTAGCCCTCACGATCGGGAGCCTCCGGCCGCACCAACGGCTCACGGGAGCGCGCCAGGACCTTGGTCGGATCCGCCTTATCGAGCAGGACAGCGCCAATGGAATACCGGCGCACCGGGCCGACACCATGGGTAAAAAGCAACCAGCCTTCATCCAGTTCGATGGGCGAGCCGCAATTGCCGATTTGCACGAACTCCCAGGGAAACTCGGGCTTCAGGATGACCTGGCCGCCGCTCCAGGAGTACAGATCCTTCGAGTAGATGAGATACAAATTCTCATTGTCCTGGCGCCCGATCATGGCGTATTGGCCGCAGATCCGGCGGGGGAACAGCGCCATACCCTTGTTATGGGTGGCGCTCCCGCTCATCTGAAACATGCGAAATGTCACGAAGTCACGAGTCTGCAGCAGCTCCGAGCGGATATTGCGCCCCGTGTAGGCGGTATAGGTTGCATAGAAAGTCCGCTCGCCCTCGTCCTGGAACTCCACAAAGCGCGCATCCTCGATTCCATTCGACTGCGAGGGCAGCACCGGAACAATGACCCGTTCGCTGAGGTCCTCCTCGGCACTGAAAGCCAGCTCGGCGCGGTCAGCGTCGGGAGCCAACGGCGTACACAGCCGCGGAATAGAGGCCAGCCGTGCGGGTAGATCGACACTGACGCTGCCGTCTGAGGAAATCACGCCCGACCGAAAAGTCAGTGACGACACATGGCCCTCGCCGACCGCGCGCAAACTGAGGATGAACCGGCGGCCGCCGCTCGGCACACCCGATTGGTCCGGGTGGGGCACGATGCTCGGGTTGAAGAGCGCCGCGGCCTCGAACGAATACTCGTGCAGGAAGTAGGCGCCCAATGAGTCGGCGCTGGTCCCGAGTGAAAGAAGGATGCGCGGACAAGGCCACACCCATCTCATCCGCGCGTGCTTCGAAGATTTCGAGCAAGTTGCGATGGCGGCCGCGGAAATTCTCAAGCACATCTGCCAACTGGCTGGCTACAGTCGCAGCATCCAGCGCGAGCACACGATCGACAATGTGATTGGCGCGTGTGCGATCGGTTGAATTGAAGTCGCGCGGCTCGGCTACCGGCTTGAATGGGCGCACCACGACCCGCGCCGAATCGGGACGTAGATGAAGTGGCTGTCTATTGAAAAATGTGTTCTGTATCAAGATGCCTCGATCGCTGCTTAAGCTCGGTAACATTTGAGACTGCCGCGCCAGTGATGGGCCCGGTGTTGCGCGTCTGCGCTATGGATCGATCCAGATGGCGGATCTGTGCCAGGCCGAGCAGATAGGAAACTACCGACTCTCCGCCTCGATTCTCATTGGCACGGCCCGGATGCAAGCCGTCGCAGCAGCTACCGGTTTCCAGATCGATGAGACAGATCGACAGGTCGTTACCGCCCAGGAACCAGTCGAACGCTCGCGTCGCATGGGCACGCCATATAGGATCGCCGCTCGCGTGCCACGCCGCAACGCACGCCGCAATCGTCGCGGTCGCTTCCAGCGGCTGCTGGTCGAACGCGTGCGGCTGTTGGCGCGGATTACCGAAGCTTTGCGAGCCAACCGGCCGGTACACGCCGCCCGGCGCCGTCTGCAGCACCATGAGCCAGCGCAGCGACGCAAGTCCAGCCGCAAGGTAGCTTTGCCGACCCGTCGATACCCCGGTGGCGATCAAGGCCTGAGCGAGTCGCGCGTTATCGTACGCAAGACTGTCTTCAAACCACACCCAATCCGCGCTTTCCACTGCGCCCAACAGCGCCATCAGTTTACTGGCCAGCTGATGCTGCAATTCGACGTTCCGGGAGTCGGGTGGACCGGCAAGACGAATGGCTTCGAGCCCCAACAGCGTGAACGCCCAGGCGCGCGGGGAATGAAAGCCCTGTACCGCCTGCGCGGCCTCTGCAAACAGGGCCGTCGCCCAGGAGCGCCGCGACTCCCGGGTGTCACTGCGTGCGCACTCCCCGAGGGCCCACAGCGCGCGGCCATGGCTATCCTCCGAGCCGCTGTCTTCGAGCCAGCGCCGATCATATCCCATGAAATTTCGAAAGCGCCCTGTCGCAGGGTTCCAGGCGTGCTGAATAAAGGCGGCGAGGCATACGATCAGACCCTCTGACAGGGACTGCTCCCCGCTTGCGTTGAGGGCGCAAGCCAACAGCAAAGCGCGAGCGTTGTCGTCCACGCAATAGCCGTGAGAACGGTCGGGGACTGAGCGAATTGCGTGCTGCATCAGCCCCGTGTCGTCGCACATGGACAAGAAATGAATCAGGCACATGTCCGGCACAGTGCGGCCACCGGCTGCGCAGGTGATCGTACCCACGCGCTGCGGATCGCTTCGGTGAATTTCCATTGCCCGTGCATATTCGCGCATATAGCGTTCGCCAATGCGCGGCCATGCCATAGGGCGACTGTAATCGTAGGCTTCCCCGGCACAAGCGATGCCGGCGTGCGTCATCGATCAGCAATGCCGCGATCTCACGCCCTATGGCGTTTGAGTCACCGAAAGGTACAAGAATTCCTCGACCCTCTGCCAGCAGTTCCCGCGCATGCCAGTACGGAGTCGAGACCACCGGCTTGCCGACACCAAAACTGTAGGCCAAGGTGCCCGAGGTCATCTGCGCCTCATTCAAATAAGGAGTGACGTACACATCAGACATCGAGATGAAGTCCACGAGCGTCGCACGATCGACGAATTGATCGAGAAACACCACGTGTGCTTCGATATTCAGTTGCCTCGTTGCGCTCTCGCAGACGGTTCCGATAAGTCTCGCCTTCGCGTCGCACCAGATTGGGATGCGTCGCCCCGAGCACGACATACACGGCATCCGGACGGCTGCGTAATATTTCCGGCATGGCGTCAATCATGATCTCAATGCCCTTATTCGGTGAGATCAGTCCGAAGGTCAGAATCACGGCGCGCCCGGCGAAGCCTCGAGTAAGTTTAGATCCGCCGGTATCCACGAAGGCGCAGTCCGGAATACCGTGCGGAATGACACGTATCTTCTCCGGTCGCACGTCATAGACGCTTCTCAGCAGTTCACAGCCCTTCTCCGCCATGACGATCACTGTGGTCGAGACGTCTACGATTTCACCCAGTACGCGACGTTGAACAGGGCTTGGCTCGGCGAGCACAGTGTGCAATGTCGTCACGACCGGCATGCTGAGCTGCCTCAGCAGCGAAAGGACGTGGCTGCCCGCCTCACCTCCGAATATTCCGAACTCGTGCTGCAGCGATACAACGTCATACTGCCCGGCATTCAAGAACCGTGCGGCGGAGTGGTAGTCTTCCTGCACTTGCTCGCGGATCTGCAAGCGGACGCTGCGCGGGTAATCATAATCGTGGCCTTCATCGTTTATCGCGACGATGGCGGTCTCGGGAGTTCCGGCAGAAGCGGCTACGGCGAGCTGCAGGTCCGTGGTGAAGGTGGCGATTCCACAACGACGCGGAAGCGAATTGCCAATGAACGCAACACGATGCGGCGGGCTCAGATGAGCCTGCCTTGGATTCCGCCCAACGTATGTGGACTCATCACACCTAAGCGCCACGATACGATCAGGATGAAAGCAATCGATCCAAGCACTGAGTTGTTTTCCTATGAGTTTGCTGAAATCCGTCAGCACGCTGGTCAGTCCGCGAGCGCATCGGTCGCGGCCGCTTAGGCGGCCCTGCGTGCCAAGCGCGTCAGCTTCCGGCCCGATTCAGGCACCGTCATCGCCGGCTGTCACGCACACGCCGACTAACTTGTTAATAAACAGCACCTTAACAATTACTGATCGTCAGGCACCGTGATCCTTGGAGGATGTGCCCGGAGAGCTGTCCTGTCTGTTCGGGAGCGCACCGAACTCACCGAGTGTCTGAAGTCTGTACGCTGCAGTGCATACCACGGCGAGCGATTTGGGAGTGCCTGAGCAAGGTTTCGGTCACGATGCTGTGTACGCTACCGTACGCCGCTTAATTTAGAGGACTACACTCTGCGCATCGTATTCCAGCACCCGGATATCGTCACACGCCAAAATGCCAGATCCAGATCCAGATCCGCAGCAGAATTGGCTGCTTGCCGCCTTCTCACCTGCCGAGCAAGAGCGACTCTTTCTTCACCTGACTCTCGTGCCGATGCCGCTGGGCAAGGTCTTGTACGAGTCTGGCGACCAGCTGCGCTACGTCTATTTTCCGACCAACTGCATCGTGTCGCTGTTGTACGTGCTCGCGGACGGAGCATCGGCGGAGATTTCGGTCGTCGGCAATGAAGGCTTGATCGGCATCGCGTTATTCATGGGCGGTGAAAGCACGCCGAGCCGGGCCATCGTGCAAAGCGCGGGCTTCGCCTATCGCCTGGACGGCCAGCTGCTCAAGGATGAATTTCATCGCAACGGAGAGGTGCAGCTGCTGCTGCTGCGTTATACGCAGGCGCTGATTACCCAGATGGCGCAGACCGCGGTGTGCAATCGCCACCACTCGGTGGACCAGCAACTGTGTCGTTGGCTGTTACTGTCGCTTGATCGTCTGGCATCCAATCAGCTGGTCATGACCCAGGAGCTTATCGCCAACATGTTGGGGGTCCGGCGCGAAGGCGTAACCGAAGCCGCCGGCAAACTCGATAAGCTGGGTATTATCCGCTACGCCCGCGGGCGGATCACCGTTTTGGACCGACCGAAGCTCGAAGAGCGCTGCTGTGAATGCTATGCCGTGGTCAAGAAGGAGAGCGATCGCCTTCTGCCGCGGTCCGCAGTCGGCCGCCAAAAAGCGTAGCTGCGGCCCTTAGGTCGAGGCGCATCGTACGGCACCGTGGAGCGCCTCCTCTATGCGTGACACCGTACAGACCAGAGGTGGGCATTCCGCGCATCCTGGACGACCTCGCAGCGCACGGTAGAGGGGGTGACCTGAGGTCAGCCGCGTATCGCTGGGCACGTGAATCAGGAAATCCGCTCATGATGGATTGGAAACCGGTCCGTTTGATCCGGCCGGTATGCCCACGACACCGTCAACGGTAAACCGTGCCCCGGAAATTCTCGGCTCCGTGCTGTCAATCCGTGGCAGCGTCATTGACATCCATTTTGATCACCACCTACCGCCCATCAATAATCTGCTTCGCGCGGGTGAGCGGGCACAGGTTCTGATCGAAGTCTGGGCGCAGCTGGGACCTCATCGCGTCCGTGGCATTGCCATGACATCTCCGCAGGGACTGGTGCGGGGCGCCAGAGTCGAGGATACCGGGGGCCCGCTCAGGGTTCCGGTCGGCAAGGCCATTCGATCCAGGATGTTCAACGTGTTCGGCGAGACGATCGACGGCGGCAGGGCCCTCGCTGAAGTCGACTACCGCTCGATACACCGCGCGCCGCCGACGCTGGCGGAGCGCACCACTCACAGCGAGATCTTCGAGACCGGCATCAAGGCTATTGATGTACTGATGCCACTCGAGCGCGGAGGGAAGGCGGGCCTGTTCGGCGGTGCCGGGGTGGGCAAGACCGTTCTGCTGACCGAGATGATCCACAACATGATCCGACATCACGACGGCGTCAGCCTGTTCTGCGGCATCGGCGAGCGTTGCCGCGAAGGTGAAGAGCTGTATCGCGAGATGCAGAAGGCCGGTGTGCTGCCAAATATGGTGATGGTATTCGCGCAAATGAACGAGCTGCCGGGTAGTCGCTTTCGCGTCGGTCATGCAGCGCTCACGATGGCGGAGTATTTTAGAGACAGCGAGCATCGCGATGTACTGCTGCTGGTCGACAACATCTTCCGCTTCGTCCAGGCGGGCTCGGAAGTCTCCGGGCTCATGGGGCGCATGCCTTCCCGTCTGGGATATCAGCCCACGATGGGCACTGAGCTCGCCGCGCTCGAGGAGCGTATTGCGAACACCAAAGGCGGTGCCATCACTGCGATTCAGGCTGTGTATGTGCCCGCCGATGACTTCACCGACCCGGCCGCGGTGCACATTTTTTCCCATCTCTCCGCGACCGTGGTGCTCTCGCGTCAGCGGGCCAGTGCCGGGCTCTTTCCGGCGGTGGATCCATTGCAGTCGGGATCCAAGATGCTCACGCCGGGAATTGCCGGGGAGCGGCATTACCTTCTTGCCCAGGAGATCCGCCGCACCTTTGCCCAGTACGCTCAGCTCAAGGACATCATCGCCATGCTCGGTATCGAGCAGCTATCACAGGAGGATCGAAATGTGGTGGGACGGGCCCGCCGCCTGGAGCGGTTCCTGACCCAGCCGTTTTTTGCGACCACGCAGTTCAGCGGACTGCCCGGCAAGACCGTCAGCCTTGAGGACGCCCTGGAAGGCTGCGAGCGCATATTGCGCGATGAATTCAAGGACATTCCCTGAAGAAGCGTTGTACATGATCGGCAAAATCGATGAAGTGAAACGGGTCGCGCGTGCTGCTTAAGATACTTGTGCCCTCCGGAATATTCGCGAGCATCGCGAATGTTGAACGAATCGTGGCGATGACGCCGAGCGGCAGTTTCGGCCTTCTCCCCCACCGGCTCGACTGCGCTGCGGTGCTATCGCCGGGCTTGCTGACCTATTCGACCACGGGCGCTGAGGAAGTCCATCTCGCAGTCGACACCGGGGTACTCGTCAAGACTGGCGCCGAAGTTGTGGTATGCGTGCGCCGGGCAATTCCTGGAGCTGACCTGGGCCGGCTGCGCCAAGCCGTGGAGGATGAGCTCACCAGACTGACCACACAGGAGAGCATGAGCCGCAAGACGCTGGCGCACATGGAAAGCGGTCTGATCCGCGCGTTCGTCGAGTTGCAACGTGCCTGAGCCCGACGACGTGTCCCCGGCCAAGCGGTCCCTCAGTGGCATTGTCGGTGCACAGGAGGACCGGAAAGCTGCAGGCCCGCCTGGCGGGCTCACCCGTCTGGGCGGGCCTTGGCATGTTAGGCCTCATCGGCTGGTCGATCTGTCTGCCTACTGTACTTGGGGCATGGCTCGGCCGATGGCTGGATGAGCGTCACCCCGGTAGGCACGCATGGACGCTGGCGCTGCTCATCGCCGGATTATGCCTCGGGTGCGCGAATGCCGCGCGCTGGATCGGCAGGGAACAGCAGGCGATCCGTCGTGGGCAGGGGAAGCAAGGATGAGCGAGGTCGGACACATCGCCGAAGCCATCCCTGCGGGTTTGGTATTGGGAGCAGTGTTCTTCGGCGGCCTCTGGTGGACCGTGCGCCGTGCCCTGAGTGCCACGGTGTCCGGCCATATGGTTCGGACTCAGCGCAGTTTTGCGAATGGCGATTGTGCTTTGCGGCCTCTATTGTTTCGCACGCCTGGGGTTGCCAAGTCTGATCGCCTGTCTGTGCGGGGTGCTCATTGCCCGCGGTGCTGTCAGGCACCTCATTCACGCGGTGCATTGAGCCGCCATGCGCATCACTCCCGATCAACTCATCCTGTGGCAAGTCGGTTTCATCAAAATCAACGCGACGATTGCCACGACCTGGGGATTGATGCTGCTGCTGACCATCGGTGCGCACCTCATCACCCGCAAGCTGACGAGCGACATCATCACCTCACGTTGGCAGGCGGCCCTCGAAATCCTCGTCACCGGCATCGACGAGCAAATCAGAGCGGTCGGACTGTCGGTGCCGGCGCACTACGTCGCCTTTATCGGCACTCTATTTGTGTTCATTGCCACAGCGAATCTATTGACCATCGTGCCGGGGTACGCGCCTCCGACCAGCTCGCTGTCCACAACCGCGGCACTCGCCGTGTGCGTGTTCGTGGCGGTACCGTTTTTCGGCATCAAGCGGCGCGGCTGGCGTCCGTATCTGAAGTCCTACCTGGAACCCACGGTAATCATGTTGCCCTTCAATCTCATCAGCGAGCTATCGCGCACGCTGGCGCTGGCGGTACGCCTTTTTGGGAACATGATGAGCGGGGCGATGATCATCGCGATTCTTCTGACCGTCACGCCCTTCATCTTTCCGGTGGCAATGACCCTGCTCGGACTGCTTACCGGCTTGGTACAGGCCTATATCTTCAGCATCCTCGCGACGGTGTACATTGCCGCCGCCACCGGGGATACCGATCATTAATCAATCGAATCGAGGAATTCCATGGATAGCATGACCCTGATCGCCGTCGCCTCCACTGTCACGGCCGGGATCACCATTGGCGTGGGCTGCTTTGGACCCGCCATGGGCCAGGGACGCGCCGTCTCCACCGCCCTGAGCGCCATAGCGCAGCAGCCGGACGCCGCACCGACGATCACCCGCACGCTGTTCGTAGGTCTGGCCATGATCGAGTCGATGGCAATCTACTGCTTCGTGGTCTCGATGATCCTGCTATTCGCGAATCCATTCTGGAACCATGCCATCGCGGCTGCCGGGAAATAGATCGTGCTTATCGACTGGTTTACCGTCTGTGCGCAGGCGCTCAATTTCATGATCCTGGTGTGGCTGCTGAGGCGTTACCTCTATCGACCAGTGCTCGCGGCCATCGATGCGCGCGAGAAGAAAGTCACCGCAAGAATTAAGGACGCTGAGACACAGGAAGCAAAGGCACAAGCCTCAAACGAGGAGCTTCGCAAACGCAATGACGCGTTCGATCGTGAACGGGACGGCCTGCTGCACAAGACGGCGGAGGAGTGCACTGCGCAGCGCCAGCGCATCATCGAAACGGCGCGCCAGGACGCCGCACTGTTGCGCGTCAAGTTGACCCAGTCACTGGCCTCCGAACGTGCGGAGCTCGGACACCAGCTATCCGTGCGCACGCAGGCGGAGGTCTTCGCGCTGGCTCGGAAGGCGCTATTCGAACTTGCCGGAGCAAGTTTAGAGGACCGCATGATCGATGTGCTCATTAAGCGTCTGCGGGAGATGCCAGAAGAGCAGAAACATGCGTTGGTCAACGCAGCCGCCGGTTCCGCTGCAGCCGGCACAGTGTCGCCAAGCCGAGCCAGCGGCAGGGGTGCTGGTTCGCAGCGCGCACGATCCGTCCCCTGCGGATCGCGACCAAGCTCGAGAGTGCGATTCACGAGTGTCTCGGTGCGAATATCCTCGTCCGCTTTGAGACCGTGCCGGAGTTGATTTTTGGCTTGGAGATTTCGGCAGACGGAGTCAAACTCCCATGGAGCGTTGCGGACTATCTATCGAGCCTTGCTCAGGACGCGGCTGCCCTCGCTTCTGAATTGCCCGGCGACCCGGCAGCGTCGCCAGTGCCTGCGCCAAAGGAGGCGGTAGGTGCCCACTGATACGCTGCTTCCCGATCTCGACCGTGCGTTCAGCAGCCTAAGACGAGCGCGCGAAGCCTTTGTACCGAAGCTTTCGCCCCGTGAGATAGGCAGCATTACGTCGGTCTCGATGGGTATTGCCACGGTTTGCGGATTGCCGGGGGCGGGATTTGAAGAGCTCATCCAGTTTCCGGGCGGACTGTCGGGCATCGCGTTCAACATGGACGAGGATGAAATCGGAGTCGTACTGCTGGGGGATTACGCGCAGCTGCAGGCAGGCGATGAAGTCACTCGGACGGGTCGGGTCATGGATGTGGGCGTCGGCGAAGCGCTTCTCGGGCGCGTCATCGATCCGCTCGGCCGCCCGCTCGATGAGCTCGGGGCGCCGGCCTGTCCGCAGCGCCTACCCATCGAGCGTGACGCCAAGCCGATTATGGATCGCTCACCGGTGACGGTGCCGCTGCAGACGGGGATCAAGGTGATCGATGCGCTGGTTCCGATCGGACGCGGTCAGCGCGAGCTGATCCTGGGGGATCGCCAGACGGGAAAGACCGCGATTGCCCTCGACACCATTCTCAACCAGCGCCTTGAGAACGTCATCTGCATTTACGTCGCCATGGGCCAACGTGCCTCCGCCGTAGCAAAGGTGGTGGCGGATCTGCGAGCCCACGGCGCAATGCCTTACACCATCGTCATGGTGAGCGCCGGCAGCGATGCTCCGGGGCTGACCTATGTTGCTCCCTATGCGGCCACCAGTATCGCCGAGTACTTCATGGAGGCCGGCCGCGACGTGCTGGTCGTCTACGACGACCTCACACAACACGCGCGCGCATATCGCGAAATATCGTTACTGCTGCGCCGGCCTCCGGGCAGAGAGGCGTTTCCGGGCGACATTTTCTACGTTCATTCGCGTCTGTTGGAGCGTTCCACACACCTGCGCAGGGAACTCGGCGGTGGCTCCCTCACCGCCCTGCCGATTATCGAGACCGAAGCCCAGGACATCGCCGCCTATATTCCCACCAACCTGATTTCCATCACTGATGGCCAGCTCTACCTCTCGCCGACCTTGTTCGAGCTTGGAATCCTGCCGGCGGTCGATGTCGCCAGATCAGTCTCCCGGGTTGGAAGTGCTGCGCAGCGAGCGCCCTATCGCGCGATCGCCGGCAAACTGAAGCTGGCGTATTCCCAGTTCGAGGAGCTAGAGGCCTTTTCGCGTTTCGGCACGCGACTCGATGAGCACACCCGGCAGCTGATCGGTCACGGTCAACGGATCCGCGCGTGTCTCGGACAACCGCAATTCTCGGCCGTTGCGGTCCTCGAACAGATCGTGCTGCTGCGTGCCTTGACCGGCGGCCTTCTGGACTCGATTCCGCTTGAGCGCATCGCTGCCGCCGAAACAGCGTTGCGTGCGGCGGTCGGACTGTTGCCCGAGAACCTGCGCCAAGGCTGCCTGGTCGACGCAGAGCTGGCCGCGGCCGACAGTGCCGCGGTAACGCAGACCGTGATGGCTGCTCTTGCGCCGTTCAAGCAGTGAGCGATTCGCTCGACAGCTTGCGCCGCAAGCTCAGTGGCGCCGAACAACTCGGTTCGGTGGTGCGCGCGATGAAGGCGATTTCGGCCTCGTCTATCGTGGAATATGAGAAGGCCGTCGACGCACTCAGCCACTATCAGCGATCGGTCGAGCTTGCCCTGCGACTGTGTTTGGACGACCGACATCCGGTTATCACGGGGCCGAGCACCGCCGTGGATAAACCGACAGGTGTGTTGGTGTTTGGTACGGATCAAGGATTGGTCGGACGCTTCAACGAGATTATCGGACAGCTCGCCGGTGAAACATTGGGCAGACTTCCCGGGCCCAAAACCGTCTGGGCGGTCGGCGAACGCGTGTGCCCGTCGTTAGAGGCGGCAGGCCTGACCGTACGCAAGCCATTCACAGTGCCAAGTTCGGTCGCGGCGATCACCGCACTCGTGACCAAGCTGCAGATCGAAATCGAGGGCTATACGGCCGGTCAACGATGCAGCGAAATCCTCGTCTTTCACAACTCGCCGCGCGCAGCCGCACGCTACGAGGTGACGAGCCAGCGCCTGCTACCGTTGGACGCAGCCTGGTATCGGCGCATCAGGAAAATACCCTGGCCCAACGCGCAACCTGCGCAGCTGCTGGGAGACCGCGCCACGAGTTTGAGCGCCTTGGTTCACGAGCAGTTGTTCATTTCGTTGTACCGGGCATGCGCCGAATCCCTGGCCAGTGAGAATGCCAGCCGCCTCGAGGCCATGCAGCGCGCGGAAGACAACATCGACAGCGTCTCGGACGATTTGCGGCAGTCGCTTAACCGCCTGCGGCAAAGCTCAATCGATGAAGAACTCTTCGACGTCATGGCAGGGTTCAACGCGCTGGCCTGACCCAGCAGGCCGAATACTGCGCCCTATAACGAGAGGACGTCGTCGATGGCATCGCGGCTCGCTGCCAACGAGAGGACGTCGTCGATGGCATCGCGGCTCGCTGCCAAGGTCCGGCATCAGACACCCGCTCCCAGCGCGATCAGTTTTCGCGCCGTCTTGGCTTGCACGCGTTTGGCGGAGTGCCGGTACAACTTTTTCCCGACTCGCAGGGCTCGAGCCTGCAACTTGCGGCGCCGTGCCTTCAACTGTCTCACCAGGGCGCGATCGCACTCCTGGTCGCTGCCCTCCGCGTCGGGTTCGCCTGGCCAGAGACTGAAAGGTCAGATCGATGTCGCCGAAGAGCCCGGCAGGTCATACAACGCATTCAAATCAACCCGTATCCGACGGGCGAGAAAAGCCTGCCAGCCGCTTAGCCATATCAGTGAGCGGCGACCGCCCGGCGACCGCCCGGCCCAGCCCCCGGTCGGCAGCCTCGAGGACGATCCACGGTTGGCTCTAACATTAAATGCGGGCCTTTTTCAGCGGTTTTCCATTGCGGGAGGCGCGTATAGTTGTGGCATGGCTGTCGCGGTGGCGCAGTCGCCATTCCTTTGGCGCGACGTGAGCACACATTGCCGATTGAACATGCCGGCGCGGCCGCCTTTGCCGGAGTATTCGTGATTTTCGATTGTCGCCATCATGAGTCCTGCGACGATAGAAGAAGGACGAAATGATTCGCTTTGGCGGGCGATCGGTTATCGGGCGAGAGCAATAACAGGAGAGTAGATGGCCACGGACGTTCTCGACAAACTTGCACAGCTCATTGAAGACGAGGGTGAGGCCTTACTGGCCAGATGGCGGACACAAGTCCGGGAGCTTCCCGCGGCGCGCCATCTCGGCGTCATGGTACTTAACGATCACATTCCCAATCTGCTGACGGAAATTGCCGTAGCGCTTCGGGCGCGTTCAGATGAGACAATCGCCCGGGTTGTTCAATTCGGCACTCCGCCTGCCCATGGATTGCAGCGGGTCAAGGACGCCTTCGATATAGAAGAGGTCGTCGCTGAGTACAACATCCTGCGAGACTGCATCCATGACTTGGCCGATCGGAACGGCTTGAGAATGCAAGGGAGCGCATTTCATGTGCTCAACCGCGTTCTGGATGGCGCAATCGGTGCGGCCGTGCGGTCGTTCGCTGCCGAGAAGGCATTGGAGATCAGGCAACGGCGGGAGGAGTACTTGGCGTTCGTGGCCCATGACCTGCGCACCCCGCTTAGCGCTATTTCGCTTGCCTCACGGGTTCTGCAAACGCTGCTCGCGCGGGAGCGTGCGGAAACGCCCCAGGTCACGCAAATGTGGACGGCTCTGAAGCGAAACGTGCTGCACCTGGAGGCCCTGGTCGGCAAGGTTATCGAGGAAAACACGAACATCGAAACCGAGGTTGGCGTGAAGTTGCAGCGCCGAGAGTTTGATCTGTGGCCGGTAGTGGAAAGCCTCATTCATGATCTGCATCCGGTCGCCGAAACAGGCACCACGCAACTGATCAACAGCGTACCCGAAGATTGCGCCGCCTACGCCGACGCCAGTCTGGTCAGACGCGTTTTGCAGAATTTGATTGCCAATGCGATCACCTATACACCGCGCGGCGAGATCCACATCGGCGCACGCAAGATCGGCGAGGACGGTGCGGTCGAGTGCTTCGTGCGCGACAACGGAGCGGGAATATCACCGGAGCGCTGCCGAACCGTATTCGACAAGGACCAGACTGATCCTGAGAAGAACGGCGGTTTGGGGCTTGGTCTGGCGATCGTGAAGACGTTCGTCGAGGCTCACAACGGAACGGTGACTGTGGAGAGCGAGCTGGGTGTCGGTTCAACATTCCGATTCACGCTTCCCGGTCGAGAGGCGATTGGCAAATGACCGCTACGATGCATCATGCGTTGCGGCCTGATCGGCAATCCAGCCATGTCCCGGGTCTGGGTATGCGGCGCCTTGGCTGGCGCCAGAGACCTTGGCGACAACTCAATATAATCAAACGGTTATGATAATTGGTGGCCAGGGGTGGAATTGAACCACCGACACGCGGATTTTCAATCCGCTGCTCTACCAACTGAGCTACCTGGCCGCCTTCGAGAAGGGCGCGTATTAAACCGGCCCGGCGGGCGGGCCGTCAAGCGCGCGCTCGAGCTAAGTCATTGATTCTTGCCGGCAGACGCTAGGAGCTGGCCGCGGGCGGCTGGTACCCCTCCGGCTTGCTGGACCCCGCGCCAAAAAAGAACTTCTCCATCTCCGCTTCGAGGAACTTGCGGGCCTTGGGGTCAACGGGCGTCAGCCGGTACTCATTCATTAGCATGGTCTGATGTGACAGCCACTTCGACCAGGCTTCCTTGGAGACGCCCTCGAACAGGCGCTGGCCGAGGGGGCCGGGATAGGGGACGCGCTCAAGGCCGGGGGCCTCGCGCTTCAGGTAAACACATTGGACCATGCGGGCCATTCAGGATTCCTTCTCAATGCGTTCCAGCAGGCTTTTCATGGGCGCCGGCAGGCCGACGCTGGCGGGCCGGCGCGCGTTATACCAAAGGCTGTCGGGAGCATCCATGACGGCCGTCGGACCCGGGCAGCGTACCAGCCAGGGGGTGATCGTGAGATCGAAATGGGTAAAGGCGTGCTGCACTCCCGGAAGCTCGATCGCTTCACCGCCCAGGTTCTGATCCACGTAGCCCCTGGCCTCCTCGGCACTATCAAAAGCGGGTGCCGCCCACAGGCCACCCCAGATCCCCACGGGGGGTCGCTGGCGCAGGAACACGCTCCCATCGGGTCGCAGGGCCAACACCATATGCGTGTGACGCGCCGGGCGGGCGCGCCTCGCCTTGCGGGTCGGCAGTTCATGCTGCCGCCCGGTCCGCCGTGCCACGCAGGCTGCGGCAACCGGACAGATGGTGCACCGGGGGTTGCGACGCGTACATACCGTCGCCCCCAGATCCATGATCGCCTGGGTGTAGGTATCGACATGATCGTGCGGCGTGCACTGCTCGGCGCGTTCCCACAGCAGCTTGGTCGTGTCGCGATCCAGCGGATCCCCATCGATGCCGAACCAGCGACTCAACACCCGCCGGACGTTGCCGTCCAGGATGGCAAATCGCTGGCCTTGGCTCAGGGCCAGGATCGCCCCGGCGGTCGACCGCCCGATTCCCGGCAGGCCTTCGACATCGGCGAACCGGGTCGGAAAGACGCCGCCGAACTCGTCACGAATGCGGATCGCGGCACGGTGCAGATTGCGGCCGCGGGCGTAATAGCCCAGCCCGGTCCAAAGATGCAGCACCTCGTCCACGGAGGCTGCCGACAACGCCGCCGGATCCGCAAAGCGCGCCATGAAGCGCTGGAAGTAGCCGATCACGGTAGCCACCTGCGTCTGCTGCAGCATGATTTCGGAGACCCACACCCGATAGGGCGTGCGATCCAGCTGCCAGGGCAGCTCATGGCGACCATGGCAGGCGTGCCAGGCCAGCAGGGGCTTCGAAAAATGCTCTGCCGGAGTCAAGGTCTCGTGCATGCGCTATCTTAGCGCTTGGCTGATCAGGCTTTATCCCGCACGCCGATATGCTTAAGTTTGCGTCCTCCCAAGCCGACGAGTCCGAGCCCGCCAAGCCCTATGATGAAATGCTGGATGCGAACCATGCGCCGCGTCCCCATTGCCGCCCCTACCAGTCCTGGTTCGGCGCCCAGCCGGCCGAGGTCCTGACGGCCAAACGCGCCGAGGCCGATGCGATTTTCCATCGCGTGGGCATCACCTTTGCGGTCTACGGCGAAGGCGGCGACACCGAGCGGCTGATTCCCTTCGACATCATCCCACGCATCATTCCGCAGCATGAGTGGCGCGTCCTCGAGGCGGGGCTCAAGCAGCGGGTGCGCACGCTCAATGCCTTCATCCACGACATCTATCACGATCAGAATATTCTCAAAGCCGGGATCGTCCCGGCCGAACACATCCTGTGCAATGCGCAGTACCGCCCCGAGATGCAGGGCATCGATGTGCCCGGCGGCATCTACGCGCATATCGCGGGCGTCGATGTGGTGCGCTCACACGATGGTTCGTATCGGGTACTGGAGGACAATCTGCGTGTGCCCTCCGGTGTCTCCTACATGATCGAAAACCGCCGCATGATGATGCGGTTGTTTCCGGAGCTGTTCGCGCAGCAGTCCATCGAGCCGGTGGGTCACTACCCGGACGTGCTGCTTGGCAACCTGCGCAGCGTCGCGCAGGACGCCATCTCCGATCCCACCGTCGTGGTACTGACCCCCGGCGCCCATAACAGCGCCTATTTTGAACATGCGTTCCTGGCCCAGCAGATGGGCGTGGAACTGGTCGAGGGCCAGGATCTGTTCGTGCGCGATGACATGCTGTACATGCGCACCACGCGCGGCCCGCAGCGTGTCGATGTGATCTACCGGCGGGTCGATGACGACTTCCTGGATCCCCTGGCCTTCCGCGCCGACTCCATGCTGGGCGTGCCGGGACTCCTGACGGCGTACCGCGCCGGACATGTCACCATCTGCAATGCCATCGGCACCGGCGTCGCGGACGACAAATCCATCTATCCGTATGTGCCGGACATGGTGAGGTTCTACCTAGGAGAGGAGGCCATCATCCAGAACGTCGAGACCTTCGTGCTACGCAATCCTGATCACCTGGAGTACGTGCTGGCGAATCTGGCAAAGCTGGTGGTCAAGGAGGTGCATGGCGCCGGCGGCTACGGCATGCTCATCGGACCTGCCGCCACGCAGGCGGAGCTCGCGGATTTCCGCGGTCGCATCAAGGCCTACCCGGAACGCTATATCGCGCAGCCGACCCTGGCATTGTCGACCTCGCCCACCTTCGGCAGCACGGGCGTCGGGCCCCGGCACATCGACCTGCGCCCCTTCGTGCTCTCCGGCAAGGACATCACGATCGTGCCTGGGGGGTTGACCCGAGTGGCGCTGCGGGAGGGATCATTGATCGTCAACTCCTCCCAGGGCGGGGGCACCAAGGACACATGGGTCGTGGCGGGCGTGGGCAGCTGACATGCTCAGTCGCACCGCCGATCATCTGTATTGGATGTCGCGCTATCAGGAGCGCGCCGAGAGCACCGCCCGCATGCTCGATGCCCACGCGCGCCTGAGCCTCTTGCCGCGGCCCCCCGAAGCCGTGCTGCAGGGATGGACCGCGACCCTGGTCTCGCTCGACATCGAAGCAGCTTACGATGAAGCGCACGATGAGGTGACGCCGCGTTTGGCGTTCGACTTTCTGGCCTTCGATACCGCCAACCCCGCGAGTATCGTCTCCTCCATCCGCGCGTGTCGGGAAAATGCACGCGCCGTGCGCGGCACCATCCCCTCGGAACTGTGGGAAACGGTGAACGCCACGTATCTAGAATCGCGCAGCTTCAGTGCCGAGGTGCCCGAGGCCGCACGGCGTGATTTCCTCGAATGGGTCAAGTATCGCTCGCACCTGGCCCGCGGCGTCACCATCGGCACCATGCAGCGCGATGAGGCATTGTGCTTCACCCGCATCGGGACTTATCTTGAGCGTGCCGACAACACCGCCCGCATGCTGGAGGCGCGCTGGCGCGATCCGGGCGGGGATGGCGAGCGGCTGAACGAGGAAGCCAGCGAATGGGCCGTGCTGCTGCGTTCCATGTCTGCCTTTGAGACCTACCGACGCATCTGCCGCGCACAGGTGACGGCCAAGCAGGTCACGGAGCTGCTGCTGATGCGGGATGATGTGCCGCAGGCCGTGCACCGCTGCCTGGCGGAGCTGCAGCGCGATCTGAAACGCGTGGCCAACGGCCGCTCCGGCGAGACGCTGCGGCGCGCGGGCGAACTGCATGCGCAGTTCCATTACGGATTGTTTGACGAACTGGCGGCCGACGGCATTACCGCGCTGCTGGAGAGCTTTCAGGAGCGGCTGCAGGATCTGGGGCAACGCATCGCCCAGGACTTTCTGGTGCCGCTGGGGCCCGAATGAATCGGCTGCGCATCCAGCACACCTGCGAATACCGCTATGCGCACACCTATCAGTACAGCGCGCAGGCGTTGCGGCTGACGCCGCGCCGCGACAGCACCCAGCACATGCTCAGCTGGACGATCCACGCGCCGGGGCGCCGGGTCGAACAGGTGGACGCCCACGGCAATATCACCCACCTGCTCACGCTGGAGGAGTCGCACCGGCACATCGAGGTCGTGGTCACCGGACTGGTCGAGATCAGCTGGTCCGAGCGACCGCTGCCGCATGAGGGCCCGCTGTCACCCCTGGCTTACCTCGCTTTCACGGAGGCGACCCGCCCGACGCCCGAACTGCTCAGCCTCGCCGCCTCCAGCGGGCCCCAGAATGGTGCGACCTGGGAATGGATCACGCGGCTCGGCAGAGGGGTTCGGGAACTGCGCCCTGGCGATGCACCTTCTCAGGACATCGCGCACGCGTTCTTGGCGTGCTGCCGCGCGGCGGGCGTCCCGGCACGCTATGTGAGCGGCTATCGACATATCGATGAGGACCGCGCCGACCGGATCGCCTGGGTGGACATCTGGAGTGGCGCGCAGGATGGGTGGATTGCACTGGACGTGGACCGTGTCGAACCGGCACGATCACGTCATTGTCGGCTCGCCGTGGGCCGCGACCATCTGGATGCGGCGCCGGTGCGTATCCATCGTCCCGGGGAGTCAGTGGAAACTTTGAGGATTCGCGATCAATGACTTACTGCGTCGGCATGCTGCTCGATACCGGACTGGTTTTCCTGGCGGACTCCCGCACCAGCGCCGGTGTCGACCAGATCAACAGTTTCCGCAAGACCGCGGTGTTCCAGCGGCCGGGCGATCGCGTCATGGTGCTTCAGGTCGCCGGCAACCTCGCCATCACGCAGGCAGTAGTCACCCTGCTGCGCGAACATGAGAATAGCCCCACCCACCCGGTCCTTGACCTGCAGTCCTGCAGCAATATGTTCGAAGCGGCGCGTTGCGTGGGCGAGGCCTTGCGCGAGGTGCATCGTCGCGATGCGGAATCGCTCAAGGAGTTTGGCGTCGAGTTCAACGCCAAATTGATCCTCGGCGGCCAGATCCGCGGCGAGGTGCCGCGGCTGTTCCTGATCTACTCGGCGGGAAACTTCATCGAGGCGCTGCCTGAGACCACCTACTTTCAGATCGGCGAATCCAAGTACGGCAAGCCCATCATCGATCGGGTGATCCGCCGCAGCAGCAGCCTCAACGAGGCGACCAAGTGCGCCCTGGTCTCGATGGACTCCACCATCCAGTCCAATCTCTCGGTAGGTCTGCCGCTCGACCTGGTCATCGTGCGCCGTGATCAGTTCTGCGTCGCCCGCCACATGAGCATCGATTCGGACAACGTGTACTTCCGCGGCATACGCTCGCGCTGGAGCGCCGCGCTGCGCGAGGCCTTCGTGGAGTTGCCGGATCCGGACTGGCTGTCCGACCGGGCGCCGGAGCGGGCGCCGCCCGCCACGGTCACCAAGCTCTCTACCTGAGCGCGAGCGGGACGTCCTACCACTTTACGATGGGCGGCAGGCTCATCAGGTAGGCCTCAGGATCCGCATCGGTCGCAAAACCGAACTTCGTGCCCCGGTCATAGACCAGGTTGAACTCCACGTAGCGGCCGCGCTTCACCAGCAGCTTCTCGCGGGCGGCCTCATCGTACGGGGTGCGGAAGCGCCGCTCCACCAGTGCCGGATAGACATTCAGAAACGCATCCCCGACAGCCCGAACGAAAGCAAAATCGCGCTGCACGTCGCCGCTGGCCAGTTCATCGAAGAAAATCCCGCCCACGCCGCGCGGCTCCTGCCGATGCGGCAAGAAGAAGTATCGATCGCACCAGGCCTTGTATTCGCTATAGGCAGCCGCGCGGTAGCTGTCACAGGCGCCGCGCAGGGCGGCGTGGAAGTCCGCGGTGTCCTCATCAAAGGGAAAGGTCGGCGTCAAATCCGAACCGCCGCCAAACCAGGCGCGGCTGGTGCACAGGTAGCGC
Source organism: uncultured Gammaproteobacteria bacterium (assembly GCA_963708865.1). Taxonomy (GTDB): domain Bacteria; phylum Pseudomonadota; class Gammaproteobacteria; order Steroidobacterales; family Steroidobacteraceae; genus DAIDKA01. Next base: position 936,580 of record CAVPUC010000008.1, on the reverse strand, counting down.
AGGTTCATGTGCACGGCCGGCACGTACGGATTGACCATGTGGGCCACCAGCGAGATCCCGCAGGCGGTGAAGCGCCCTTCCGATTCCTGCGCACCGGCCACCTGTCCCCGAAACTGCTCTGGGAAGGAACCCCAGACGTGGCTGAAATTCACGCCCACCTTCTCGAACACCGCACCGCGCATCAGCCGGCTTTCGCCGCCGCCCTGCAGTCGATGGCCCTCGGGCTTGCTCCAGGACCGGGCCGTGAAGTGCGTGCCGTCCTCAAAGGATTCAAAGCGGGCGCAGATGCGCGCCTGCAACGCGCGAAACCAGGCGGCCGCCGTGGGCGCGAAACCATCGGCGCCGGCACTGGTGCCGGCCATCTCGCTGGCCGCCGGATTCATGCGGCGCCCCGACCACTGCGCGAGGTGCGCGTGTGGACGTGATCGATGAGTCGCGCGACGGCATCGGGATTCGTGTCCGGCCAGATGCCGTGGCCGAGATTGAAAATATGGCCGGGCCCCGCACCCGCTTCGGCCAGCACCATGTCGATCTGGCGCTGCAGCTCCTCGGGGTCAGCAAACAATGCGGCAGGGTCGAGATTGCCCTGCACCGCCTTATCGGCTCCCAAGGTGCGCCGGATCGTGCCGAGTGGCGATCGCCAGTCCACGCCCACGACATCCACATCGAGCGAGCGCACCTCCTCCATCAGCGCCGAGCCCTGGTTGGCGTAATAGATCAGCGGCACGCCTAAGGTTCGCAGCGCCCCCAAGGTACGCTTCGCGCCACGCAGCGCGAATTGCCGGAACTGCGGCGGTGCCAGCAGCCCCGCCCAGGATTCAAACAGCATCAGCGCCTGCGCGCCGGCACGCGCCTGGGCCGAAAGATACGCGGCCATGGCATCCGCCAGGTGATCGATCAGCAGCATCGCCGCCTCGGGCTGGTTGTACAGGAAGCTGCGCGCGATGCCGAACTCCTTGGAGGGCTTGCCGCTGACCAGATAGCACAGCAGGGTGAAGGGCGCGCCGGCGAAGCCGATCAATGGCACGCCGCGTGGCGCGTTGGCGCGCACCAGCTTCACGGCATCCAGGACAAACGGCACATCGCGCTCGGGGTAAAGGCTCGGCAGCGCCTGCACCTGCTCGAGGCTTCGGATCGGGGTGGCCACCACCGGTCCGGGCTCGAAGGTCAGCGGAATGCCCATGCCCTGCAGCGGCGTCATGATGTCGCTGAACAGGATGGCCGCATCCAACGGAAAGCGTCGCACCGGCTGCAGCGTGACTTCCGCCGCCAGCTCCGCACTGCGCGTCAGGGTGACGAAATCCACCCGCGAGCGCAGCTCCCGGTATTCGGGCAGGTAGCGGCCCGCCTGACGCATCACCCACACCGGAGTGTGCGGGACTTCCTGGCGGCGGCAGGCCTTGATGAAGACCGAATCCGTATCGGCGATCGGGCCGGGGGTGCTCAATGCAACGCTCATTTACTTGTCCTTGCCCAGCCAGGCGGAAATCTGCGGGGCAAAGTAGGACAGGATCAGATCCGCGCCCGCGCGCTTGATGCCCATCAGCGATTCCAGGGCGGCCGCACGCTCATCGATCCAGCCGCGTTCAGCGGCCGCCTTGAGCAGGCTGTATTCGCCGGATACCTGATAGGCCACCACTGGAATATTCACCGCTTCGCGCACCCGGCGGATCACATCCAGATACGGCCCGGCCGGTTTGACCATGACCATGTCGGCACCCTCCTCCACATCCAGCAACACCTCGCGCAGCGCTTCGCGTACGTTGGCCGGATCCATCTGATAGGAGCGACGATCACCGAACGCCGGCGCCGAGTCCGCCGCCTCGCGGAACGGGCCGTAGAATGCCGACGCATATTTCGCCGCGTACGACACCACCGGCGTGTGCACGAAGCCACTGTGGTCGAGCAGCTGCCGAATGGCGGCCACGCGGCCGTCCATCATGTCGCTGGGAGCGACCGCATCGGCTCCCGCGCGCGCATGATTGAGCGCCACTTGCGCCAGCGTCGCGATCGAGGAGTCATTGTCGATGACGCCGTTGGGCAGCACGTGTCCGCAGTGCCCGTGATCCGTCGCGCTGCACAGGCACACATCGGTCCACACCAAAAGATCGGGACAGGCGGCCTTGATGCCCGCCACGGCGCGCGGCACCAGTCCTTCAGGATCGAGGAAGGCGGAGCCCTGCGGATCTTTCTGCTCCGGGGCGCTGAACAGGATGAGTGCGCGCACGCCGGTCTGTGCCACCTGGCGCGCCTCGAGAATGATTTGGTCGACCGAAAACTGCGACACGCCCGGCATGCTGGAGACCGGATGCCGCACTTTGGTGCCGGGGACGATGAACATCGGATACACGAAGTCGCAGACGGCGAGCTGCGTCTCGCGCACCATGGCCCGCCAGCTTTCACTTTGGCGCAGGCGGCGCGGTCTTGCGGTTGGAAAACCCATAGTCATGCTCTCGTCTGAATCAATTTTAGAGTGGTTTGGGCCATGCCCGTAAGGGTCGCCGGTGATGCCAGGACGCTGGCAAAACCCCGGAACGCCAGGGCCTTTGCGGTCGTCGCGCCCAGCGTGATCGCCGTACTGCTGTCGAGCAGCCGGTCGAAGGCGGCCGGGCCCAGCGCCCGATCCAGTTCGGCAACGGCAGAGGGACTGGTGAAGGTGACCGCACCGATGGCGCGTCGTTGCACCCACTCGTGACAACCCGTTACGTCCAGGGCACTGGCCTGCGTGGCATAGGCTTGCACCTGTGTGACGACCGCACCGGCGGCGGTGAGTCCCTCACGCAGCGTCGGCAGCGACCGGGACCCGGCGGGAAACAATACTTTCGCCCCCGGCGTCAGCTGCGGGCGCAACACGGCGACCAGCCCCTCGGCGGTCTGATCCGCAGGCACCGCCGTCACCAACCAGCCTGCCGCACGCAACGCCTGCGCCGTGCGCTCGCCCACCGCGGCGATGTTGAGATAGGCCGGCGGTACCGGTACGCGTCGCACCACCTCGGCCACGGCGTGCTGGCTGGCAAATACCAGCCACTCGAACTGGTTGAGGTGTCGCAGCGCCAGCTCCAGCGCGTCGGCGTCGTGTACAGGCCCGATGCTGAGCACCGGCCATCCCAGCACCTGAAGTCCCAATGCGCGCAGCTCGCAGCTCAAGGGACCGTCGGCGGGCTCATCCCGCGTCACGACCACCGGCCAGCGTGAGTAATCGGCTGAGCGGGTGTTCACGGCAGCTCCACTGCCACCGGCGTGCGCTGCTGGGCAATGATCTCGCCCGCGCCCCTGGCCAGCAGTTGTTCGGCAACGCGTATCCCCAACGGCACGGCCTCTGCCATCGGCGCGTGGTCCTCGCCTTCCAGGGACAGCGAGCCATCGAGCGCGCAGACGCTGGCATAAAGATGCAGGCGTCCGCCGTCGAGCGTCGCCAGCGCCCCAAGCGGCACTTGGCAGCCCCCTTCAATACGCCGCAGCAGGGCGCGCTCGGCCGTTACGGCTACGCGTGTGGCGGTATGGTCCAGTGATCGCAACCACCGCAGGGCGGGTTCATCGCCGGCTCGCGCGCATACGCCGATGGCGCCCTGGGATACCGCCGGGGGCATGATCGATGAGGCAATGTGGGTTGCGATATGCGCCTCCAGATTCAGGCGCTTCAATCCCGCCGTCGCCAGCACGATGGCGTCGTACTTGCCCTGCTCGAGCCGCTCGATACGCGTGGGCACATTGCCGCGCAATTCCAGCAGCGCAAGATCCGGGCGGGCGCGCAGCAGGAAGGCGCGGCGGCGCAGGCTGCTCGTGCCGACACGCGCCCCCTGCGGCAGATCGTTGAGCGTCGCACCGTGGCGGCTCAACAGCGCATCGCGCGGATCTTCGCGCTCCAGTACCGCCGCGAGTTCCAGTCCCTCGGCGATGAGCGTCGACAGATCCTTGAGCGAGTGCACCGCGATGTCGACTTCCCCCGCCAGCTGCGCGCGGTCGATCTCGCGCGTGAAGAACGCACGGCCCCCGGCGGCCCATAGCGGAATGTCCGTGCGCACGTCCCCCTCGGTGCGGATATGCACCAGTTCCACCGCCGGTGCCCCGGGCTGGGCCCGGATCAGATCCGCCACCCGGTTCGCCTGCCACAACGCCAGCGCCGAGGCGCGCGTGCCGATGCGCAACGCCTGACCACTCATGACTCCTCCCCCGACAGGAACCGGTACCCCACTCCCCACACCGTCAGGAAGTGAATGGGGCTCGCGGGATCGCGTTCGAAGCGCTTGCGCAGCTTCAGGATGAAATTATCGACGGTACGTGTGGAGGGGAAGACGTCATAGCCCCACACCTTCTCCAGCAGATCCTCACGCGAGACGATCTCACCGGGTTTCTCGGCCAGAACCTTGAGAATCATGGCTTCCTTTTCCGTCAGCTCCTGGACCTCACCGTTCCAGGAACGACCGCGGAAGGCGCGAAAATCCACTTCGTTGCCGGCGAACTTCAGCACATCCGAGCCTTGCGTACGGGTGCTGGCGCGATACCAGTCCCAGCGTCGCAGGATGGCGCGCACCCGCAACAGGAACTCCTGCAGATGGAAGGGCTTGGCGAGGTAGTCATCGCCGCCGGCCTCCAGCCCGCGGATGCGGTCCGCCGCATCGCCTCGCGCGGTCAGGAACAGCACCGGTGTCGTGGTGCCGCGGCCGCGCAGCGTGCTGCACACCGCAAAGCCGTCCATGCCGGGCAGCATCACATCCAGCACGATGAGATCGCAGCTGTGGGTGTCGAACCAATCCACGGCCCTGCGCCCGTCATGGACGCTGTCGACCTCGTAGCCTTCGGCGCGCAGGTTCTCGACCACACCGGCCGCCAGGTGCGGATCATCCTCCACCACCAGCACGCGATACACCGCCTCGCTCATGGCGGCACCGCAGCGCTGGGCCAATGCAGCAGGAATTCGGCGCCGCGCCCCAGTCCCTCGCTGCTGGCGCTGACTCGGCCGCCGGACAGCTGCATCAGCCGCTCGACGATGAACAGTCCCAGGCCGGTGCCGTAATAACTGCTGCCCGCGCCGGCATTGAGCCGCGAGAACTTGCGGAACAGCTGCTCGTGGTCTGAAGGCCGAAAACCAATGCCGCTGTCGCGCACCGCAAGTTCTATCTCGGCGCCCACGGCGCGGGCGGTGAGTGTGACCTTGCCACCCCCTACCGGGGCGACGGCGGCCAGCGCGTTCTCCAGCACATTGCGCACCACCGCATCCACGGCGATGGGATCGGACAGCACCTGCAGTTGGGGGGCGACGTGCGCCTCGATGCTGATGTGGTCGGTCTGAGCGCGCTCCAGGTACTGGCTGACCACGCGGTGCACCGTGGCATCCAGCAGTACCGGCTCGTGCTTTAACTCCATGCGGCCATGCGATAGCCGCGAGCTGTCGAGGATCTGGCCGACCATCGTCGCCATGCGTGTCAGGTCCGAGAGCATGCGGTCCATCAGGGCGCGTGAATGTTCCGGCGGCAGCTGGCGCAGGCCCATCGTCTCAAGCGACAGCTGCAGACTGGCCAGCGGCGTCTTGAACTGGTGCGAGACCAGCGCGAGGAACTGTTCCTGTTCATTGAGCACGCGGGTCTCGGCCCGCAGTGCCACGAAGATCACGCCGATGCAGGCGCACAGCGCGAACAGGAAAAATCCGCCTTCCCATGAATACTGGCGCAGGCGCCGCTGCTGTTCATCGAGCAGCGCGGCCCGGTGCTGCGGCGCGAGCGTCACCCCATCGGCGTCCACGGACAGATCGGGTAACAGTGTTCTCACCCGCTCGACCGGCACGCCAGCCGCCAAGAGCATGCGTGCCGCGGCGCTCTGCTGGTCGTAGAGTCTGACCAGGGCCGTGGTCTTCTCCACGCCGCGCACATGCTGATCATACAGCCAGTAGCCCACCGTGACGGCGGAGACAATCACCAGCAGCAGCACCGTGATCTGGAATACGCGGGTGCGTTTCATACGCTCCTTCAAGCGCCCGTGATGGCCACGGATTCCGCGAACGCCGTGGCGAAGCGCTGCAGATCATCTTCACAGTGGGCCAGCGACACGAAGGTCACCTCGTAGGCGGACGGCGCGATATAGATGCCGCGCTCCAGCATGGCGTGGAACAGTTTGCGGAAGCGATGTGCCGCATCGACCGACAGCGTACCCGCGCGGCGCAGGGTCGGCTCATCGTGCATCGACAGCCACAACAAGGATCCCAGGCGCACCAGGTGCAGCGGGAATTTCGCCGTGCCGACCGCGGGCGCCAGCAATTGTTCTAGGCGAGCGCCGCACGCTTCGAGCTTATCCCAGGCCGATTCGCGCTCCAGAACATCCAGGGTTGCGATGCCCGCCGCCATGGCCACCGGATTTCCCGAGAGCGTGCCGGCCTGATAGGTATCCCCATCCGGCGCCAGCCGGCTCATGATGGCCGTGGAGGCACCAAAGGCCCCGACGGGCATGCCGCCGCCGATGATCTTGCCGAAGGTGGCCATGTCCGGCGTGATGCCGTAGTACTCGGCAGCGCCGCCGCGGGCCACGCGAAAGCCTGAAATCACTTCATCAAATATCAACAGCGCGCCGGCGCGCCGTGTCTCATCGCGCAGCAGATTCAAGAAGGCCTTGCGCTGCAGCAGCAGACCATGGTTTGCGGGCACCGGCTCGATGATGACCGCGGCGATGGCGGCGCCTTCCCGGGCAAACAGGTCGCGCACGGCCTGCTCGTCATCCAACGGCAGCACGCGCGTTGCGGCCACGAATGCCGCCGGAACGCCTGCCGAGGAGGCGGTGCCGAAGGTGGCAAGGCCTGAGCCTGCCGCCACCAACAGGTGATCGGCATGACCGTGGTAGCAGCCGGAGAATTTGACGATCAGATCGCGTCCCGTCGCGGCGCGCGCCACACGGATGGCGCTCATGGTCGCCTCGGTTCCCGAGGACACGAAGCGCACCTGCTCCAGTCCCGGATAGGATTTGACGACGCGCTCGGCGAGTTCCACTTCCGCCAGGCACGGCGCGCCAAAAGTGGTGCCGTGACGACAGGCCTGGTTGATGGCTTCGATCACCTGCGGGTGCGCATGGCCCAGGATCAGCGGTCCCCAGGAACCGACGAAGTCCAGGTAGCGGTTGCCGTCGACATCGAAGATGTACGGGCCCGAGCCACGCGCAATGAAGAGCGGTGAGCCGCCGACCGCGCGAAAGGCGCGCACCGGCGAATTGACGCCGCCGGGAATCACGCGGCGCGCGCGCTCGTAGAGGTTCTCGGATCGGACGTGCGGATCGGTCTTATGCATGGCTCACTCGCTGTCGCCGGCATCGGCCTTGCGGCTGAGGCGGGCTTCCCTAAAAAAGGCGTCGGTGACTTCCGGACCGGCGTGTTCCGCGGCCGCCCGCATGCCCGACAACGGCAGGTGCGCCAGCCGGTGCGCCAGCGTGCGACCCCACCCCGACAGGCGATGGCGCTGAGTGTCGTCCAGGTCGAGCAGCACCTCGCGCAGCAACCGCTCGACTTCCCCGGCGGTAATGCGCTCGAAATCATCGCGCAGCTGCGCCAGCTGCGGCCCAATGGCCCGTGCCGCGAGTTCACTGCGCAGCCGTGCCAGATGCGAATCAATGGCCGCGCGCACCGGCGCCAAGCGCAGCAGATGCTCTACCCGGCTGTCCCGTGCAGTCTGCACCAGATCATCCATTCCGACACGCGTGAAATTGAGCACCCGCGCGGCATCCGCGTCCACGTTCGGCGGCAGCCCGAAGTCCACCAGCAGCGGTTGCGCTCCGGCGAGTTTGACCAGCACGGCGCGATCAATCACCGGCTCGGTGGCGCCGCTGGCGCACACCAGTGCGGCGCAGCCGGGCGCGGTCGGATCGTCGCGGAAGGCCGCAAGCGCCAGCGCCGCGCCACCCAATTCCGCAGCGAGCTCCTGCGCCGCATCGAAAGAGCGGTTGATGACCGTCACCGCTACGCCGCGCTCGCGCAACCGCAACCCGCAGCGGCGTGTCATGGGCGAGACACCGACCAGACCCACGACAGCGGTGCGCCCTTGCAGGTGCGCTATCACCCGCCCGACCGCCAGGTCCGCCAGCGACGGGGCATCGTGTGTCGTGAGGCGATGGGCGTGGCGGGCCATGTTCATCGCCTCGCTCAAGACCCGATCCAGTAGCGGACCGCTGACCTGCGCCTCGCGCGCCGCCTGCCAGGCCGCGCGCAGCTGCACGTAGATTTCCTGCTCCCCTGCCTGTGCCGAATCCATGCCGCAGGCTACCAGCAGCAGATGCTCGACGGCCGCCTCGCCGGTCCACGCTCGCAACGCCGCCGCCGCTTCACCGGGCTTAGGCTCGCGCCCCGTCAGTGCCCGGAACACGTCGGCGCGCCGATCCGTGGCGGTGTCCGGGGTGGCGTAGATGATTTCGACCCGGTTGCAGGTTGACAGATACAGCACTTCGGCACCCTGGAGCGCTTGGCGCAGCACCACCAGACGGTGAGCGAGTGCATCTTTCGGCACCGCAAACTGCGCCACCTGACCGGCACTCGCGTGCCGATAGGAGACACCCACAATGCCGATTCTGTGCATCGCGCCAGCTCACCACCGCACCGTGTCAGAAGTGTCACCAAACGGTCACGGCAGGGGGATCCAGGCCTCAGCTGTGACGGGACAAGGCGGCCGCATCCCGCGCCAGAGCCTCGATGCCCGCCCAATCACCCTGGTCCACCAGCGCCTGGGGCGCCACCCAGGAGCCGCCCACGCACAGTACATTGCGCAGTTTCAGGAAGGCCGGTGCGGTATCCCGGGAAATACCCCCGGTGGGACAGAAGGCCACATTCGCGAACGGTCCGGCGAAGGACTGCAGCATGGGGATGCCGCCAGCGGGCTGCGCCGGAAAGAACTTCAGCGTGTCGTAGCCGCAATGCAGGGCCTGAAGGATTTCGCTCGGCGTGATGATGCCCGGCAGCAGCGCAAAGTCGACGGTCCTGGCCGCGTCAGCCAACTGCGGTGTGAGTCCCGGGGTCACCGCGAACTGCGCGCCGGCGCCCTCCACGCGTTTGAAATCCTGCGGCCGCACCAGCGTCCCTGCCCCCACGATGGCATTCGGCGCGGCAACGCGCATGGCGGCAATGACATCCAGGGCGACCGCGGTGCGCAGCGTGATCTCGAGCACCTTAAGGCCGCCCGCGTACAAGGCCTGCGCCAACGGCGCCGCATGTTCCAGTTTCTCCACGGTCAGCACGGGAATGACCGGCGCGAGCGCCAACACTTCACGGATGTTCATCTAATCAACCTTGTAGGCCGCAACGCCGGCGCCCTGCTCGGCCCCGGCCGCATGGGCCCGGAACAACCTGAACAGCTCCCGGCCCATGCCGTTGTCGTTGCCAGTCAGGTCCACCGGCGCCGCGGTGCGCGAATGCAGTGTCGCCTCGGTCACCTTCGCCTCAAGAATACCAGTATGGCTGTCGAGCCGAATCACATCGCCATTGCGCAGGCGAGCCAGCGCGCCCCCCATGACCGCCTCGGGCGTCACATGGATCGCCGCGGGGACGTTGCCCGAAGCCCCCGACATGCGCCCGTCCGTGACCAGCGCGACGTGGAAGCCGCGATCCTGCAGTGAGGCCAGTGCCGGCGTGAGCTTGTGCAATTCGGGCATGCCATTGGCACGCGGCCCCTGGAAACGCACGACGACCACGGCATCACAATCCAGCTGCCCGGCCTGGAAGGCCGCGAGCACGCCTTCCTGATCGTTGAACAGGCGCGCAGGCGCTTCCACCACCCGATGTGCATCCGCCACGGCGGAGGTCTTGATGACGGCGCGGCCCAGATTGCCGCGCAGCAGTTTCAGTCCCCCATCGGGACTGAACGGATCACTCGCTGGTCGCAACACCGAGGTATCGCCGCTGACGCGGGGCGCATCGCGCCAGGCCAGACCCTGAGGCGACAGCCACGGCTCCTGCGCGTAGCTGCGCAGACCATCGCCGCATACCGTGCGCACATCCGGGTGCATCAGTCCGGCATCCAGAAGTTCACGGATCAGGAACCCCATGCCCCCCGCGGCGTGGAAGTGATTCACATCGGCGGCGCCATTGGGATAAATCCGCGCCAGCAGCGGCACGACTTCGGAGAGCTGATTGAAGTCTTCCCAGTCCAGAATCAGCCCGGCGGCCCGCGCGATGGCGATCAGGTGCAGGGTGTGATTGGTGCTGCCCCCCGTCGCCAAGAGTCCCACGACGGCATTGACCATGGCGCGCTCATCGATCATGCGTGCCAGCGGACGGTAGTCACTGCCCAGCGCGGTGATTTGCGCGGCGCGCCTGGCGGCAAACGCGGTCAAGGCATCCCGCAAGGGGGTATTGGGGGGAACGAACGCGCTGCCCGGCAGATGCAGACCCATGACTTCCATCAGCATCTGGTTGCTGTTGGCCGTGCCATAGAAGGTGCAGGTGCCGGCGGAGTGGTAGCTGCCGGCTTCGGATTCCAGAAGTTCGTCGCGCCCGGCCTTGCCTTCGGCGAAGAGCTTGCGGATGCGCGCCTTGTCCTTGTTCGGGACGCCGGACGGCATCGGACCGCCGGGCACGAAAATAGTGGGCAGATGTCCGAAGGCCATCGCACCGATCAGCAACCCCGGCACGATCTTGTCGCACACGCCCAGACACAGCGTGGCATCGAACATGCCGTGCGCCAGCGCAACGCCGGTCGCCATCGCGATCACATCGCGACTGAACAGCGACAGCTCCATGCCGGGCATGCCCTGCGTGATGCCGTCGCACATGGCCGGCACACCGCCCGCGACCTGCGCGGTGGCGCCGGCTTCGCGCGCCGCGGCGCGCAGGATCGTGGGATAGCGCTCCAGCGGCTGGTGCGCCGAGAGCATGTCGTTGTACGAGTTGATGATGGCGATATTGGGCCAACGCAATGCTCTGATTGCGGCCTTGTCACCGCTGTCCGACGCTGCAAATCCATGCGCCAGGTTAGTGCAGGACAGACGCGAGCGGGTGGTACCACGTTCGGTGGCCGCATCCATATGTGCCAGATAGTCATCGCGCTCAGCCCAGGAGCGCTCGCGGATGCGTGCAGTGACCTCGGCCACCCGCCGATGCAGAGGTGCCTCATTAGTACTCATATGTTGCACCTGGATTCTGCGTTATTCTGCTTACCCTCAGCATTATGGGCGCGACACCGATGCAGAAGCTTGAACCCTTCGATCTGATACTTTTTGGCGGCACCGGTGATCTTGCCATGCGCAAGCTGATGCCGGCACTGTATCGGCGCGTGCGTGCCGGACAGATCACCACAGGCTCGCGCATCATCGCGGTAGCGCGCAGCAACCATAGCCGTGAGGGCTTTCTTGCGGAAGTCGAGGCAAAGTGCCGGCCGCATCTGGGTGATGGGGAGTTCACGGCCGAGCACTGGCAGTCGTTCGTCGCACTGGTGGACTACTTGTCGGTGAATGCAACGGTGCCGGAAGACTTCGAGCGTCTGGCCGAAAAACTCAAGGGCGGCGAAGATCGCGTTCGGGTGATGTTCCTGTCGATGGCACCGAATCTGTTCACGTCCACTTGCGAGAACCTGAGCCGCGCGAAGCTGGTCACGGCGAAATCGCGCGTGGTGCTGGAAAAACCCCTGGGGCAGGATCGCGCCTCGGCCGAGGCCATCAACCAGCTGGTCGGCTCGATCTTCCAGGAAAAGCAGATCTACCGCATCGATCACTATCTCGGCAAGGAGACCGTCCAGAACCTGATTGCGCTGCGCTTCGGCAACACGCTGTTTGAACCGCTGTGGCGCCGCGGGCGCATCAGCCATGTGCAGATCACGGTCGGTGAACATGTCGGCGCCGAAGGGCGCGGCGAGTTCTACAACCAGACCGGCGCCATGCGCGACATGGTTCAGAACCATCTGCTGCAACTGCTGTGCATTCTGGCCATGGAGCCACCCGCCTCGAACGACGCCGACGCGATGCGCGATGAGAAGCTCAAGGTGCTGCATGCATTGAAGCCGATTACCGAACAGGACGTGCAGCACAAGACCGTGCGCGGCCAGTACCGCGCCGGCGCAGTCGACGGCAAGCCGGTTCCCGGCTATCTGCAGGAGCCGGGCGTTCCCGCCGGCAGCATGACCGAGACCTTTGTGGCACTGAAGGCCGAGATCAACACCTGGCGCTGGGCCGGCGTTCCGTTCTACCTGCGCACCGGCAAGCGCATGCAAGATCGGCTGGCCGAAATCGTGGTGACGTTCGAGGACGTGCCGCTGCATATCTTCGAGCCCGCGCACGGCACCAACGTTCCGAACCGGCTGGTCATCCGGCTGCAGCCGGACGAAAGCATCACGCTGACCATCATGACCAAACTGCCCGGCGAGGTGATGAGCCTGCGGCCGGTCGATTTGTCGCTGGATCTGGCCGACACCTTCAAGGAGCGGCCGCTGGATGCGTACGAGCGGCTGCTCATGGACGTAGTGAAGGGCAACCTGACGCTCTTCATGCGCCGCGACGAATTGGATGCCGCGTGGCGCTGGATCGATCCGATTCGGGCGGGCTGGGCAAGCTTGGACGAGCCGCCCAAAGGCTACACGGCCGGCAGCTGGGGCCCGGCCGCATCGAGCGCGCTGATCGGTCGCGACGGCTTCGAATGGCATGGTGAAACCTGAGGGTGAGTGGCTGCCTCGGGTGATTCGTTGCAAGATCCGTTCGCAATTCCCTTGTCAGACCACGACAGCCATAATTCCTTATAATTCAATGGTCTTTTGGGTTAGGCGCGCGCGCAGCGGTCATGGCCGAGCGACCGCGCACCGTCGCTGCGCAAGTGGGGGCTTTTGGAGTGCGTGCTCCAGGGCATAGCATCCGGACGGCACTGACAAAATTAAGTTGAGGGGGATGCCGACGTGACGCTCTTGAATCGGACCTATTTCTTCGCCGGCGTGACCATGAGTGTGCTGGCAGTGACCAGCATCGCGCCGGTGGCGGCGCAGGCCCCTGCCGAACAGGCTCGCGCCACCGAGGCGGACCACGCCCAGATGATGCAGCAACTGGGCATCACCCAGCTGCGCAAGGGACCCAACGGCGATGCCAACGCACCGGACCACGCCAACTACGATGAGTCGGTCGCCAATCCCTATCCGGATTATCCGGACCCGCTGCGCATGGACGACGGCAGCAAGGTGACGACCGCGGCCCAGTGGACCAACAAGCGCCGGCCGCAGATCGTCGAGGGCTTCGAGCGCGAGGTCTTAGGCCGCGTGCCGGCGAATACCCCCGCCGTATCCTTCAGCATCAAGGGCAGCGAGAATGAGCGCATCGGGGCGGTCCCCGTCAGCGCAACGCTGCTGACCGGCCATCTCGACAACTCCGCCTATCCGAGCATCAACGTGGATTTTCCCGTGATGCTGATCAAGCCACTCAATCACACCGGCCCGATGCCGCTGCTCATCATGTTTTCGATCGGCACGGGCTTTCCATCACCCGTCGCGCCATCCGCCGCGGATGTCGCCCGCATGAACGCCGCCTTGCGCGACGCCATGATCAAGGAGAATCCCGCGCTGGGTGATGTGCTGCAGTCCCATCCGGCCTGGCAGCCCATTCCGACACCGCCGTTCTTCCCCGCACCGCGTCAGCCGAATGACCCCATCTCGCAGCTCGTTGCCGATGGCTGGGCCGTGGCGCAGATCGATCCCACAGCCGTGCAGGCCGACAATGGCGCGGGGCTGACCCGCGGCGTCATCGGCCTCACCAACAAGGGACAGCCACGCAAACCGGATGACTGGGGGGCGCTGCGCGCCTGGGCCTGGGGCGCGAGTCGCGTTCTTGACTATGTGAGTCACGATCCGGATATCGATGCCGCACACGTGGGCATCGAGGGCGTGTCGCGTTACGGCAAGGCCGCCTTGATCACCATGGCCTTCGACCAGCGCTTTGCCATGGTGCTGGTGGGTTCGTCGGGGGAAGGCGGCGCCAAACCGCATCGTCGCAACTTCGGCGAGGCGGTGGAGTCGCTGACCGGCGCCGGGGAATATCACTGGATGGCCGGAAATTTCCTCAAGTACGGCGCATCGGCCGCGCGCGGCGGCGCCAAGACCGCCGGCGACCTGCCGGTCGATTCCTCGGAGCTCATCGCGCTGTGCGCACCGCGTCTGACTTTCATCAGCTACGGCTCACCGGCACAGGGCGATGCTCTGTGGTTGGATCAACAGGGCAGCTACATGGCGACCGTCGCCGCCGGCAAAGTGTTCCGCCTGCTCGGCGCCCATGACCTCGGTGTCGGTGATGACTACCAGCATGCCAAGAAGCCTGATATCGGTGTCGGCATGCTGGACGGTCAGCTCGCCTGGCGCCAGCACGAAGCCGGCCACACCGATGTGCCCAACTTCAAATACTTCATCGCCTGGGCGGATAAGTTCATGAACCGGCCAGTCGCTCACCCGTAGGGGAGCCACCAGCCCTCGCCCTGAAACCAGACATTTTCCGGCGGCTGCGGGTCACCGCGATACAGGCGCGTGATCCGATACCGCCCGCCGCGTTTTCGCGCCGCGCATTCCAACTGCCGTCAGCCATTTGCCCGAGTCCTTCGCCATCGTGGTCCTACCCCGGGACACCCTAACGCCGGACCCTGGGTCAGGCTCAAGCATATTTTAGCGTGGTGCGGCGCAAGGTTTAGCCGCAGGACGGCCCGGAGTACGCTTACGCATCTGGCGATCACCCTACTTGTGGAGAGCAATGATGAAAAAGTCGGGAATTTGCGACGCGGCCATCGTGTTGATGCCGGCAATCGCGCTGGCCGCCGGCGCCTTCGATGGCACCTGGAAAGTCAGTCTGAATCACGTCCAGCTTTCGAAGAAACCGCTGGACTTCTCGCTCAGCCAGGGCAGTTTCACCTGCGCGAGTTGTGTGCCCGCCTTTACCGTGAAAGCCGACGGCTCCGATCAGAAGGTGACGGGGCACGACTTCGACACCGTCGCAGTGACCGTCAGCGGGCCTGACACGGTGCTGATCGTGTACAAACTGAAAGGCAAGCCGCTGTCGTCCGTCAAGGACACGGTTTCCGCTGACGGCAACCTCGCGAAGGAGGAGGGAACCTACTTCTCGGGTACCCAGCCAGTCATCGTCAAGTCGGAACTGAAGCGCACCGCACCCGCCGCGCCGGGCGCTCATGCGATTTCCGGCTCCTGGGTCCAATCGAAGGTGAATAGTGTTTCGGACTCGGGTGCCATCGAGACGTTACGGATGACCGATGACGGCTTCAGCATGAACAGCAATGGCCAAAGCTACGATGCCAAGTTCGACGGCAAGAAATATCCGCTAATCGGTGACCCGACCAACACCATGGTGAGCCTGAAAAAAATCAGTCCTGCGGAAGTGGTGGAATCGGATTACGAGCACGGCAAACTGGTCGAAACGGTCCATATGACCGTGGCCCCAGATGGCAAGACCGTGAATATCGTGGACGCACATCTGAACGAGGGCCGCACGGTGCGCTACCATCTGGATAAGCAGCCGTAGGATAAAATGAACCGGATGCGGCTTGCCTTTTACCGCGATCTTGCCGCCGACGAACTGAGGTGCGGCCTCGATGCTGCCCGTTGCGCTTGATGTAGCCGTGGTTTTGGAACGCAGCTAAGGATGCCAATGGACTACATGCGCCTGGGTTCCTCGGGACTTCGCGTTTCACGCATCTGCCTCGGCTGCATGAGTTTCGGCAGCGGTGCTAATTGGATGCTGACGGAGGCCGCCAGCTTCGCCATCGTGCGGCGTGCCCTGGAGCTGGGCATCAATTTCTTCGACACCGCAGATGTCTACTCCGGCGGCGAAAGCGAACTCATCCTCGGCAAGGCGCTGACGGCCTTCGGCGTCAAACGCGACGATGCCGTGATCGCGACCAAAGTCTTCCAGGCCATGGGACCGGGCCCGAACCAACGGGGCCTGTCGCGTAAGCACATTCTCGAGTCCATCGACAACAGCCTGACGCGTTTGGGGATGGACTACGTCGATCTTTATCAGATCCATCGCTTCGATCGCGATACGCCGATTGAGGAAACACTCGAAGCCCTGACGGATCTGGTCAAGCTCGGCAAGGTGCGCTACATCGGTGCTTCGACCATGGCGGCCTACCAGCTGGCCAAGATGCTCTATCGCGCCGATCAATTGCACCTGGCACGTTTCATCAGCATGCAGAACAACTACAGCCTGCTGTATCGCGAGGAGGAGCGCGAGATGATCCCCCTGTGCCGTGAGGAGGGTGTCGGACTGATTCCTTACAGTCCCATCGGCGGCGGCCTGCTCGCCGGCAGTCGCCGATCCGGCACCGTGCGCTCAAATTCGCCCATGGCGCGCGACCGCTTCAACCGCAAGGCAGATGAAGCGGTGATCGATGCTGTGGCCGAGGTGGCCACCAAGCGAGGCGTGGGTCCTGCGGAGATCGCGGTCGCGTGGCTCTTGGCCCAACCGGGGGTCACTTCACCCATCGTGGGGGCGACCCAAGTCACTCATTTGGATGATTCGGTGAAGGCCTTGGGAACTCACCTGTCCAAGGAAGAGTCCGAGAAACTGGAGGGAGCCTACCAGACCCAGTCGCCCCTGCCGCTGTACATCCGACCGCCTCCGGCCGCCGAGGCAATGGCACGGCGATAGCACCCGATAACTCGTCAAAAGGCACCTCATGAAAAACTTCGGCGCAGCCATCCTGGGCACACTCGCCCTGATGCTGGCTCCGGCCACACAGGCCACCCAAACCTGGACCGAAGGCAGTCAGTACGATCTCATCATCCCGGCACAGCGAACCAACGTGCCGGCCGGCAAGGTCGAGGTGATGGAGGTGTTCTCGTATGGCTGCCCTGGCTGCAACGGCTTCCAGCCGGTGATGGCCGTGCTGCAACACAGCCTGCCATCCAATGCCCGGATGGTCTTTCTTCCCGCCTCATTCCATCCCGAGGAGAACTGGACAATGCTGCAGCGCGCTTACTTTGCTGCGCAGGCTTTGGGGATCTCGCAACGCACGCATCAGGCGATCTTCGATGCGGTCTGGAAGACCGGGGAACTTGGGATCATCGATCCGGCCACTCATCGTTTGAAGAATCCGCTGCCCTCAATCGAGGATGCCGCCAAATGCTACGAGCGTCTGACGGGCGTCAAATCCGAGGTCTTCCTTGCCACGGCAAGATCCTTCGGTGTCGATCTTAAAATGCGGTCCGCGGACGCCCAGATCATCGCCATGCAGGTTCCGGGCACGCCGTGCATCGTCGTCAATGGCAAGTATCGGGTCAACCTGGATTCGCTGCGGAGCCAGGACGATGTCATCGGCGTGGTCCGGTATCTGGTGGACAAGGAAAGCCGGCACTGATCAGAACGCGCTCCTGACGACACCCCCATCCACCCGCAACGCCGCCCCGGTCGTGGCCGAGGACAGCGGACTTGCCACGTAGACGACCAGGGAAGCCACCTCCTCCGTGCGTGCGAATCGTTTGATCAAGGAACGTTGGCCGCTGGTTCTTGAAAAATTGGTCCTCGACCTGCGCCTGGGAGCGGCCGCCGAAGCGGGCCGTCGCGCGCGGATCGTCGGCGTCGAGTGTCGGTCCGGGCAGGATGCTGTTGACGGTCACGCCGGTATTGGCGCAACCCTCGGCGATCCCGCGCGCCACGGCAATTTCTGCTGCTTTGCTCATGCCGTACGCCACGCTCTCGACCGGAATCTGCAGCGCACTTTCGCTGGAGATGAAAATGATGCGTCCCCAGTTGCGCTGCTTCATGCCCGGCAGGTAGGCGCGCGACAAGCGCACGCCGGACATGACATTTAGGTCGAACGTCTGATACCAGTCCTGATCCGTGGATTGCGTAAACTCGTGCGGCGCGAAGCGCGCCACATTGTTGATCAGGATGTCGATGTCGGGGTAGGCCTTCACCAGATACGCGATGTCATCTGCCTTGCTCATGTCACCCGCAAAACCCAGCGGTGCTTTTCCGGTAGCCTGCTTCAGTGAGGCGGTGGCCTTGTCCACGCTCGCCTGAGTACGCCCGTTGATGATGACCTGGGCGCCCTCCTTCAGCAGCAGCTTGGCGATGCCATAGCCGATGCCGCCGGTACTGCCGGTGATGAGGGCCGTCTTGCCCTTTAGCTGCAGGTCCATCGCCTGGGCCATGCCCGCCGTGAGCGCAAGCACGGCAAGGACCATTAACATCTTCAGTGACGCCGCTTTCATATCCGCCTATCCCCCGGTAATCGCCGGCAGGATGATACTGCGGATGCGATCGGTCAGGCGCTCTTCACCGGCATGAGACCCAGCTGCCGCTCGATGCGCGCGCGCGAGAACAGCCCGCGCACCGACGTCGAGCCATCGCTCTCCGCTTCGACGACGAGCAGGTGCATCAGATTGGTGTCGCGAAGCGCCTGCAACACATCGCTCACCCGCGCCTTCTTGACCGCCGCCCAACTGAGGGTGACCAGGTCGTGCCAGCGGGTCATGACGTGCCCGACCAGCACCTCATTGCGGCGCACGTCGTGGAACTGCTGAATGTACTGGATCGGCCGCTCACCCTCGATGTCATAGGAGGTGATCAGCCCGACCACCTTCAAGTCGTTCACGACCAGCAAGGAGCGTACACCCAGGCGCGCCATGTCATTCAGTGCGGCCCCGATCTGCCGGTCCTCATCGACGGTCACCGGATATTGGCGACTGAAGTCATTCATGGCGTTGATCGCCGGATCGTACAACTGGATGCGATCGCCGAAGCCGACGGACCGGGGTGGCAGAGTGCCGGAGTAGGAGCTTTGACCGTGAGTCAGCATCGCATTGCGCATGGTCAACACTCTTCTTTTAGGACTTGAGTCAGCAATTCCCTCATGCAATGCCTGTACCAGGCCAAGTCAGCGCCTTTTCCGGCCCTTTTGCCGATCATCGCCGCTTGCCGCGATGCGGCGGTGCCCAGCAATGATTCATATGCGCCAGGGTGGCGCACCAAATTATTGCCATACCGGACACCCCGCCGCGCGCCGCCATCGGCCAACGCATGGCTTTAGAGCCGCCCAAATGCTCTGATACGATCCGACGGCTCGATATCAGAACGACGCCGCCGCTTGCCTTGGGGGAGGATCGACCATGGTGCGCAGGTCCTTGTATTGCGAAGCGTTGTGCGGATTGGTGCTGGCGCTCGGGGCGCCGTTCGGGCACGCCGCCAATCCCAAGCCTTTCGATGCGGCCGCGGCATTCGGCGGCCGCACGGATATCACCTCGATGCGCATCTCACCGGATGGCGTGAGCGTGCTGTTCGTCACCCCGATATCGGGCCAGGGTTCGGTGGTTTACACCGTGGGTCTGGCACCCGGGGCCAAAGCCCACGTCGCCTTTTACTCAGACGGCAAACCCTTCCGCTTAAACGGTTGCAACTGGGTGGCCAATGATCGCCTGGTTTGCAGCGTTTACGGCCTGACCGCCGACCATAGCAACCTGCACCGGCTCCTGCCCGTCACCCGAATGGTCGCCGTCAATGCCGATGGGAGCAAACCCCAGCAGCTGGCCACGCAGTTGAGTCAATACAGCGCGGGCGCGGTGCAGTATGACTCCAATGTCATTGACTGGCTGCCCGATCAGGACGCTTCGGTCCTAATGGAGAAGCAATACGTACCAGAGAATCATGAAGGAACGATTTTCAACAGCAATGTGCGTGGCTTGGGTGTCGACATGGTGGACACCCGCACGTTGGCGGTGAAACACATCATCGCTCCGCGCGACGACGCCGTCGAATACATCAGCGACGGGCACGGCACGGTACGCATCGTCGCGATCGTCGACATGAAGGCTCAGGCCGGCGCCACTTACGCGGCCGGCCAGTACGTCTTCCTATACCGCCTGCGCGACTCCAATGATTGGCACCGCCTCAGCACTTACAATTCCGTCGACCACACCGGCTTTGAGCCGGTCGCCGTCGATCACGATCTCAACATCGCGTACGGCTGGAAGAAGCTCGCTGGCCGGATGGCACTGTACTCCATGACCCTCGACGGCGCGCCCATCGAGAAGCTCGTCTTTGCGCGGCCCGACGTCGATGTCGGGCGTCTGATTCGCATCGGACGCGACAGTCGCGTCGTTGGCGCCTCGTATTCCACCCAGGTGCCACACAGTGAGTTTTTTGCGGACAACTGTCAGGCCGATGATGGTTGCGTTGCATCAGGCACTAGCGCAATGGCCGCTCATCAGTGTGGTCGACTCGAGCTCGGATGGCAGCAAGGTGCTGGTGTTTGCGGGAAGCGATGTCGATCCCGGCAGCTACTACATCCTGGATCAGCAGGCCCACACGCTCCACAAGTTCCTGGGAACCCGGGCGCAACTCGAGGGTGTCACGCTCGGTCACGTCAAGCCAATGACCTACCCTTCCGGGGACGGCACGAATATTCCGGCCTACCTCACTTTACCGCCGGGCGTCGACGATCCGCATGGCATGCCGGCCATTGTGATGCCGCATGGCGGTCCCGCCTCACGTGACGAATGGGGATTTGACTGGCTTGCGCAGTTCTACGCCGCGCGCGGCTTCGTCGTACTGCAGCCCGAGTTTCGCGGTTCGGCGGGCTACGGAGACGATTGGTTCGTGAACAACGGCTTCAAGTCCTGGGACATCGCTATTGGCGACGTTGTAGCTGCAGGACACTGGCTCGTGAAGCAAGGCATCGCCGATCCCGCCAAGATCGCGATCGTCGGCTGGTCCTACGGCGGCTATGCGGCACTGCAATCAACCGTGATCGACCCGACGCTCTTCAAGGCGATTGTCGCCATTGCGCCCGTCACGGATCTGGCTGCTCTCAAGGAAGAACACCGCTGGCTTACCGACTACGCTCTCCTGAACAGTTATGTCGGCGATGGACCGCAAGTGCACGATGGCTCGCCGATTGCGCATGCTGACAAGTTCAAGCAACCCGTCCTGATCTTCCATGGCACGTCGGACTTGAACGTCTCGGTAGAGGAATCCAGACGCATGGATGCCGCACTCAAGGCCGCCGGGGCGCACAGCGAACTTGTGACATTCGAGGACCATGACCACAACCTCGATGATTCGGCGACGCGGGCTGAGATGCTGCGTCAGAGCGATGCGTTTCTCAGGCGCTCGTTGGGCATAAGCCCCTAGGCATCACACAGGCCGCCCCTCAACCACACTGACGGCGGACTTCGTCGGCGTGACGTTGGCCAACCGGAATCCGGACTGCTCGAGGAGCGCAGCATATTCCTGGTCGGTACGCTCCATGCCGCCGGGAAACGCGAGCATCATCATGTCCATGTCCTTGCCGAGCGAGGCATGGTTGGCGGCAGGCACGGTGAATTCAACCAGCAAAATCCTGCCGTGGGGCGGCGTGACTTTGCGGCAATTAGTCAGAATCCGAACCGATTGTTCGTCAGTCCAGTCGTGAATGATGTGGCGGAGCAGGTAGGCATCGGCGCCGGCCGGAATTGCCTCAAAGAAATTTCCTTCGAGCACTGAACTTCGCGACTCAAGGCCGCGGGCCTTGAGCCCGGCGCGCGCACGGCCGGCAACGTGGCCCAAGTCAAAAAGAATGCCGCGCAACTGCGGATAACGTTGCAGCACCGCCGCGAGCAGCAAGCCATTGCCGCCGCCGATGTCGGCCAGCGTGTCGACCTCGCCGAAATCATAGGCATCCAGCATGGCCTGCGTTTCGTGTCCATGGAATGCGGTCATTCCGGCGTCAAAAAGGGGCCCGAGCTCCGGGTTATTCCCGATGTAGTCAAACATTGGCTCACCAAATACCTTTACGGCTCCGGCCTCGCCGGTCCTGATGGAATGATCCAGCCCATCCCAGCCCTTGAACATGCGGTGAAACATCCGCGTGGCGGCCCGAAACGATCCGGCCGCATCGGTACTCAATGCGGCCGAGAGCGGCGTCTGGTCGAATTCCCGATCGGCCGTTTCACGAAACACACCATAACTGGCGGTGAACCGCAGCAACCGGTACAGGGATCGCTCGTGCGTGCCGGTGCGCCTGGCGAGCGCCGCGACCGGCTGCGGCGTTCCGGCCGTGATGAAATCGGCAATGCCCAATTCACCGATCGTGCAGATGGCACGACTCAATGCGGCACTGGCAATCATCCGCGTAAGCTGCTCGGTTTCCGCCACGCCCATTGGAATTCTCCCGAAGAACACTTTCTGCGCAGTATGGGCCGAAGGCTGGCGGCGTGCACCTCCGAGGCGTAAGCGGTTAGACTGGCCGTCCGCGACAACGGGGGTCCTTCTCATGTCGATTACTGCTCGGGTGCTCCAGGCACTCGTCATTGCAGGTATTTCGCTGCCGGCATCGGCGCAGACGACAACGCCCGGCACGGCGGCGCGCGCGGATCAGCGTTGTAACGGATCGCGCGACATCAGGATCATCAACGGGCGGATTCATACCATGGATGCGCGCGATACGGTCGTATCGTCCGTGACCATCAGGCGTGGGCTGTTTGCGGCATCGCAGGGTGAGCCCGACCCGTGCATGAAGGTGCTCGATGTGCACGGTCGCACCGTCGTGCCGGGATTGATCGACAATCACAACCATATTGTGCTGCTGAGCGAGCGCCCGGGTCACGATACGCGCCTGGAGTCGGCGACCACTATCGCAGAGGCGCAGGCGACCCTGCGCGCGCGCAGCCGCCCGTTGGCCGCAGGGGACTGGGTTACGGCAATGGGCGGCTGGATCCCGGGTCAGTTCGCCGAGAAGCGGCTGCCGACGCTTGCTGAGCTCGATCAGGCGCTGCCTGACCATCCCGCGCTGCTGTTCATTGCGTTCACCGGGCCCGCCGTCACCAACACCAAGGGCCGCACCTATCTGGCCTCGCACGGCGTCGCGGTCAGCGAGAGCGGGCAGATTGCGGCCGGCCCCGCCTCGCTTGCCGCATTGCACATTCTCGCCGCCCTGCAGACGCCCGACGATCTGAAACGAGGTGCGCTCGATGCAATGGACTACTCCGCCCGCATCGGCGTGACAACCAACGTCGATATGGGCGAGTTTGTCGAGCCCGGAACACGAGATGCCAAGGACTCCTTTGTTTTTGACGGGCTCGCCTCCGGTGACCCGTTCAAGATGTATGAGCCGTTCCTGACTTTGCAGCGGGACGGCAAACTCACGACCCGGCTGCGCGTGTTCTTCCTCAGCATGGACCAAGGCCAGGACTTCCCGATGACCCGCGAACGAGTACTCAACGCGTTCAACCGGTTTGGCGATGACATGATGCGCATCTCCGGAGTCGGTGAATTTGCTACCAGCTGGCCACTCTACGGCCCGGTATCGACGCCAGCCAATTATCTCGGCGCGCTGCAGTTCGTCGCCGCGCACGGCTGGTCTTTCCAGCAGCACAGTTTGTCGTTGGCCGAAGACCAGCTGACCGCGACGACATTCGAGGCAGTCAATGCCGTGACGCCCATCGCGAATCTGCACTGGTCAGTCGCGCACGTGCCACAGATCGACCTGACGACGGTGAATCGGTTTAAGGCGGTCGGGGCCGGCATTGCCATCCACCCCTTCAAGTACCTTTCCGACTCGGCCGACGTGAATGCCGGGCCACCGGTACGCATGATCCTCGACAGCGGGATCCATGCGGGGGCCGGCTCCGATGCCGCGCAGATATCGACGCTGAACCCCTGGAACATGATTTATTACATGGTGACCGGGATCAATGCGGGCGGCCACCTGGTCAACGCCGGCCAGACGGTGACGCGGCAGGAAGCCATGCGGCTCTACACCGCCAGTAACGGCTGGTTCTTGCGTGAGGAAGACAAGATCGGCTCGATCGAAACGGGAAAGTTCGGTGACCTGGTGGTTCTCAGCGGTGATTACTTCGACACCAGAGCCGTACCCGATACGGCGATTCGCAAGTTGCAATCCGTTCTCACGGTCGTCGACGGCAGGGTGATTTACCGGACACCGGAGAAGCTGTGATAAACAAAAAGGTATGCGCCGTGGTGGGCGTAGGTCCGGGCAACGGCGCCGCATTGGGCCGGCGCTTCGCCAAGGAGGGTTATGCCGTGGCACTGCTCGCACGAACGAACGCGACCAGTGGGCCACTGGCGGCCGCCCTCCCCGATGCCCGCGCGTACGCCTGCGATGTGACGGACCCGGCCGCGGTGACGCGCGCGTTCGATGCGATCGAACGGGATCTGGGTGCGGTGCACACGCTCGTCTATAACGCCGGATCCGGCGTGTGGGGGAGCATCGAGGAGATCGACGCCGCGGCTCTGGAGAGCGCGTTTCGCGTCAATGCACTGGGGTTGTTGCTCGCGGCTAAGCGGGTCATACCCTCGATGAAGCGTCTCGGCGCAGGCAATCTCGTTGTCATCGGCGCCACCTCCTCGCGCCGCGGCGTTGCGCGGACCGCCGCCTTCGCACCGGCCAAGGCCGCGCAGAGGAGTCTCGCCGAGTCAATGGCAAGACACCTGTGGCCGCAGAAAATCCATGTATGCCTAGTCATCGTCGATGGCGTCGTTGACTTACCACGCACGCGGGCAATGCTGAAGGACAAGCCGGATGACTTTTTCGTCAATCCCGATGATCTCGCCAATACGGCGTTCCAACTCACCACCCAGCTGCCATCGGCCTGGTCGTTCGAGATCGAAGCGCGCCCTTTCAAGGAAAACTGGTGAAGCCGGCACACTCAAGGAGACTCAAGTGAAATGCCCCAAGTGCGACGTGGACCTGGTGCCCGCGACACGCCACGACCTCAAGGTCAATACCTGCCCGTCCTGTAAAGGTATGTGGCTCGAGCACGACGAACTGCAGGAACTGGAGGATGAAGTCTTTGACTTCGGCGAGCGCTGGAAGGGCACCCTGGAGTTCAGCTCGGAAGCGACGACGCACAAGTGTCCGGAATGCACCGCTCTGCTGCAGCGTTTCCGCTACCGGTTTTACGATCTTGAGATGGAGTTCTGCTCGGCCCAGCACGGCTACTGGCTGGAACACGACGAGGACACCAGAGTCCTGGAACTGATGCAAAGAGAAGAGGCGGATCTGCAGCGCAAATTGCTTGCCGAGCACCAGTGGACAAAAACCCTGCGGCAGCTGCGCTCGCCTTCCTTTTTTGAAAAGTTGCGGGATCTTTTCCACAAATAGGCGGTACCCCATGCAGTCCCGACATCCGTTCGGCCTTGCAGCCAAGATTCTCGCTCTGCACCGCGACGGGACCACTTCCGCGGTTGAAGTGGGCCCGGGAATTCCGCCGAGTCTGGATGGCTGGAATGTTGGCATTGCGACCATGCACGTGCCGCCGCCCCATAGCGGGGAAATGCATCCTGAAGGGGATGAGTTCATCTACCTGATCTCCGGCGCCATATCCGTTGTTCTGGAAGAGCAGCCGCAGCGGATCGAAGACCTGAAGCCCGGTGAGTGCTTCATCGTCCCGCGCGGAATCTGGCATCGCCTGCTGATCAGGACTCCTTGTCAGCTGTTGTTCATTACACCCGGCCCGAGAAACGAATACAGGCCGCAAAGCTGAGCAAGTCCGGCACGGCATATTTATGGTAGCGAATGAATGAATAGCGAACCTGCCTGGCTGACCGTTGCGCGGGAACTGCAGGCCATCGCCCAGACAGGTCTTGCCTTCAGCAAGGATCCTTTCGATCTGCAGCGCTTTCAGCGCACGCGCGAACTGGCTGCGCAGCTCATGGCGCTGGGTTCCGGGGCAAGCGCGGAAAGGATACTGGGCCTATTCGAACGTGACGTTGGCTATACGACGCCGAAGGTCGACGTGCGGGGCGCGGCGTTTGTCGATGGCCAAGTCCTGCTCGTGCAGGAAGCCGGTGACGGGTGCTGGACGCTTCCTGGGGGCTGGGCCGATGTGAATCAGACGGCAGCCGAATGTGTCGTGCGCGAGATCAGCGAGGAGTCAGGCTTCCTGGCTCGAGCCACCAAGCTCGTGGCGGTCAGCGACTATCGCAAGAGCGGCCACCCCCCGCGACGCGTGGACTCCATCTACAAGTTGACCTTTCTGTGTGAAATCATCGGTGGTGAGCCGCGCACGAGTGAGGAGACGACCGGGGTCGCTTTTTTTTCCAAGAATAGCCTGCCGCCGCTATCGCTCGGCAGGACGACTGAGGCTCAGATTGACCGGGTATTCCGCCATCAGCAGTGCTTCGATCTGCCGACCGAGTTCGACTGAGCGGTTGGCCGATTGTAGCTGCTCACATGGCCGGATGTTTGCAGTGACTCGAAGTCGCGGTCGTGGTATCTAGGGTCCCCGTGTTCCGCGAATGAATCAGGAGCAGCCGTGACCCCGAAGACGCTGATTCCACGCCGCGATTTTCTTGGTGCATCCGGTGTGCTGACCGGCCTCATTGCCGCCGGAAGTCCCCTGGCGCTGGTGGTGCCGAGCCGCTCCTGGGCCATCGATTTGCAGGCGCTGTCGAGCACTGAGGGCACGACGCTCGTGGCGGTGGCACGCACCATTGCGCCCCATGACAAACTCGACGCGGCCGCCTATGCCCTCGTCGTCCGATCGATCGACGCTGACGCTGCCAAGGATGCGCAGACTCTAACGATGCTGCGGGAGGGAATCCGCCAGCTCGGCGCGACGTTCCCGACCGCTCCCGAGCCGGCGCGAGTGCAGGCGCTGAAAGGGATGGAGTCGTCGGTCTTTTTTCAGACAATGCGCGTGAAGACACTGGGCACGCTCTATGCCACCCCGATTGCCTATGCCTATTTCGGCTATGAGGGCGAGGCCTTCTCGAAAGGCGGCTACCTGCTTCGAGGGTTCAATGACCTGCGCTGGCTGCCGGAAGTGCCGCCGCAGGACAGTGGTCCGGTGCCGGGAGCCTGAGCTCCGACGGCCGCACAACGGGTAGAGAGGGGTACTTGTGGCTCGTATAAATCAGAACTGATTCAGGCGCGGTGGTCATCATCGGCTCGGGGGCCGGCGGCGGAACGCTCGCCCACGAGCTGACGCGACGTGGCATCAAAGTCGTGCTGTTGGAAGCAGGCGCGCGCCAATCGCTGGATACGTTTTCGCAGGTGCCGGGCGAGGCGTTCGCGCAGCTGACCTGGCTGGAGCCACGCACGGTTTCGGGCTCCACGACGGTCGCCCAGGACTATCCGACCTTACCTTCCTGGACATGCAAGACAGTCGGCGGCACCACCGTGCACTGGACCGGCGCGACGCCGCGGATCCGCCCATGGGAGGTACGGGCGCGCACCACGTACGGCGATATCAACGGCGCCTCGCTCATCGACTGGCCACTCGAATACCAGGAACTGGAGCATTACTACCAACTCGCCGAGAAGCGCATGGTTGTGACTCGCCGCAACGGCAATCCGGGCCTTCCGGCCTCAAGTCATTTCAAGGTGATGTACAACGGCGCGAAGCGCATCGGGTATCAGCGCGTGCACACCAACTACATGGCCATCAATACCAAGCCGGCGGATGGCCGCGGCCTTTGCATCCAGCAGGGCTTTTGTGTTCAGGGCTGCAAGACGGGTGCCAAGTGGAGCACCTTGTATACGGAGATCCCGCGCGCCGAGGCGACCGGCAACCTGGACCTGCGGGCGCAATGCCGGGCGGTGCGCATCGAACACGGCGAGAACGGACTCGTTACCAGCGTCGTGTACCGGGATCCGCAGGGCAACGAGCAGCGGCAAAAGGCTCGTATCGTCTGCGTGGCATGCAACTCCGTGGAAACCGCGCGTCTGCTGCTGCTGTCGCAGTCCGCCCGCTTTCCTCACGGCTTGGCCAATTCAAGTGATCAGGTAGGCCGCAACTACTCATGCCACACAGGCGGCTTCGTCTGGGGAATCTTCGACCAGCCGATCCACTTCTGGCGGGGGACGACGCTCGCCGGTATTGTCGAGGATGAGACCAAACACGATCCGAAGCGCGGCTTCGCGGGCGGCTACCATCTCGAGCTTGCCGCGTTGGACTTGCCGAGTTTGCCGCTGGCCGGACTACCGAGCACCATGTGGGGACGCGATCTCGCCTTCGTCCTGGATCACTATCGCAACCTGGCCGGCATCTTCATCAACGGCGAGGACATGCCGCGCGCGACCAACCGGATTACGCTCAACCCCAAGGTTAAGGATGGATTCGGACTGCCGGTCGCCAACATTCACGTCGACGACCATGACAACAATGCCGCGATGCGCGCCCATGCACAGCGGCAGTCGAAAGCGCTTTACGAGGCCGTTGGCGCGATACGCGTCGTGCAGTCACGCCAAACCCCGGCGACACACAATATGTGCACGGCGCGCATGAGCAAGAATCCCGCTGACGGCGTCGCGAACGCACACGGTCAGACACACGACATCGCCAATCTGTTCATTTCCGACGGCAGCGCGATGAGCACGCCTGGGTCGGCGAACCCCACGCTGACAATCGTCGCGCTGGCGCTGAGACAGGCGGAATTTATCGCGGCGCAGATGAGTGCCCATAGCCTCTGATTTCCGCGCCGACACGCCATCGGCCCCGCCTTCGGCCGCGCCGCAGCTCAATAACTTAATTCCGTCGCAGGGCCGTACTGCCATGGCCGCGCTTGCTTGAATCGGGAGCCGCGTCGTTGCACGGCAATCCGCACTGTGTCAGCGTCCGATTGAGATTAAGTCGTATGAATTTGGGCCTGAGGGAGGCTGGTTTTGGCTGCTGGTGGAACCGAGGGAGCGGGGATCGCGGATCCGCGCGTTATTGCGTTGCAATACCGGCGCGCGCGGATTTACCTGGGCGTCGCCTTGTTGCTGCTCGCCGGTACCGTGGTTTACCTGGCAGCGGTCGGGGGTCAGCAGATCTGGGCAAATGCCCGTACCAGTCTGCTGGATCTCGCTATGGATCTGCGCTCGTCAATCACCGGGGTGCTCGATCAAAGTGCGCTGAATCTGCGCGAAATCAGCGATGAACTATCGGCTGATTCTCACGAATCCATCACAGATTTGAACTCGGTCCTGCGCGGGGTGGCCCGCTTTGATCGCAACGCAGCCTTTCTCAGTGTTGCCCGTGCGGATGGAACGATCGCGGTGGTCGATCGGAACGGCATGCCGGCTTCCCGGGAGATTGCGGCAGTGCTGCAATCTTTGGTCCCAGGTCCGGGCACGGGCATCCAGATCCGGCAGCTCATCCAGCTTCCTCACGCACCAGACTGGTATCTTCCCGTGGCATTGAGCGTCCCGCGCGCGGGGCGTGGCAGGGACGTGTTGTTGGCACTCGTGCCCGTCAAACGCCTGACCGGTGGCAGCGGCAGTCTTGGATTCGTCAAGGATAGCTGGGTCACTGTGGTCACCACGGATGGCACGCGGCTATTCAGCTACTCAAAGAGCCTGGATGAGCTGCAGGTAAACGGGCCGCCCATTCCGGAGAGCATCCTGCGACTGCAAAAAGGTCGCGCCACCGGCAACATGAAGGTCCGAGGACCTGTCGATGGAGTGTTATACGAAGTCGGCTTCGCGCGCTCGAACACTCTTCAACTCTATGTGGCCTCAACGGTACCGGTGGAGACGCTCTACCTGACCTGGCTGGCGCAATCGCTGCCGGCGGCGCTCGTATTTCTTCTCGCTATCGCCGCGGTCGTGATATTCGGGCAGCAACTATCCACCGCGCTGCGTCGCCAGCAGCATTACGTCTCCCAGCAGGAGTACCGCGCCAAGCATGACGCGCTCACCGGACTGCTCAATCGGGACGGCTTCATGCAGTTGCTCGACCACGCCATTGCGATCTGTGGTCGCGACGCAATCGGCGTCGTACTGCTCGACCTGAACCGATTCAAGGACATCAACGATTCGCTGGGCCATGCAGCCGGAGACCAGGTGCTCTCGGAAGTCGGCAGGCGGCTGGAGTCGATGCTGCAGGGCGATGGTACTCACGTGGCCCGGCTCGGCGGCGATGAGCTCGCAATGATCTTCCAGAATGTGCAGAACACCGACACGCTGGAACGCATGTGCGCACGCGTGCAAGCCGCTTTGGGACAGACGATCAAGGTCAAATCTGTCGAGATCAATCTCGCGGCCAGCATGGGCGCGGCGCTCTATCCCCACGACGCACGGACCGCCAGCGAACTGTTACGCTGCGCCGATATCGCGATGTACGAGGCGAAACGGGACTTGCGCCCCTTCAGTCGCTATTCGCAAGCGATGGACAATTTCACACCTGACATGCTCGCGCTGCAGTCGGAGTTCGCCAATGCGCTGCATCAGCGTGATGTCACGGTCGCGTATCAACCCAAAATCCGATTGTCCGACGGCGCATTGGTAGGACTCGAGGCCCTGGCTCGCTGGACCCACGCCACACGGGGCCCAGTGCCTCCCGCTGAGTTCATCCATTTGGTCGAAAGCACCGAACTCATCCATCGCTTTACGCTCTACATGCTGAATGTCGTCACGCACCAGATGGCGCTGTGGATGTCCACCGGACGCAGTATTTCGGTCTCGGTCAATATCAGTGCCAACAATCTTCTGGACAACAGTTTCATAGACCGACTGTCCGAAGTGCTGAGAAGCTCGGCCGTTCCCGCACACCTGCTCGAGCTTGAAATCACCGAAAGCGCAGTGATCCGCCATCCGGAGACGATCCTCAAACGTCTGCAGCAGATCCGGGATCTTGGCATAACGCTGTCGATCGACGACTTCGGCACCGGCTACACGTCGCTGTCCTATCTGAAGCAGCTGCCCGTGCAGCAACTGAAAATCGATAAGACCTTTGTCATGAATCTGACCAGCGACTCCGCTGATCAGCGCATCGTCCGCAGTGCCATTCAACTCGCACACGGTTTCGGCATGACGGTGGTCGCAGAGGGCGTCGAATCGCAGGCCGTCGCCGAGCAGCTGCTGGAATTCGGTTGCGACTACGCTCAGGGCTTTCACCTTGGCCGGCCGCAGAGCGCCTCCGATATTGAATCGGCGTGGCTGACGAACCGCGAGACGCGGGAAGTGTCCGACATCAGCGTCTGAGGCAAAGACCGGTGTCATATCGCAAGCGTGCAGGTATTGCTCAGACGCTTACGGCGCTGTGCTGGGTGTTGGGCGGCGTGAGCTCGCTGCGGGCACAGGATGCAGGCTCCCCGGAAGCGTCGCCAGAAGCACTGACCGTGGTCATGGTCAGCGCCCGCAAACGCGACGAGCCGGAAATCTCCGTTCCAGAGGCCATTACGACCTTCACGGCGGCGGCGCTCGACGAATTTGACATCAGGTCGTTCAACGACTATGCCGCCATGACACCGGATCTGTCCTTCGCCTACGGCGGCGGTCCCACCGGCTTTGCGACGGCGCGCACTGTCGCGATCCGCGGCATCACCGGACAGAACCTGATCGGAACCGCGGGGGCGACCGGTCTCTACATTGACGACACGCCGGTTCCGAGCTCCGTCGACCCCCGGGTGCTCGATGTCCATGACATCGAAGTCCTGAAGGGCCCGCAGGGCACGCTGTACGGCGAGAGTGCACTGGGCGGGAATATTCGCATGGTCATCAATCAGCCACAGCTGACTCGCGACAGCCTGGATTTCCTGGCGAATGCAGGAGGCACCGATGGCGGCGGCGGCGCTGATCTGGCGGCGAGCACGGTCGTAAACCTGGTGCTCGTGCCGGATGCCTTCGCGCTTCGCGTGGTGGTGTTTGGCGATCACGATGCCGGCTACCTGGTACGCACCTACCCCGCTTCGGACAGTGCCGCCGTGGCAGACCCCTTCTTGGCGGTGCCGCGCACGCGTGTCGGCAATCAGGGCGCGAATACCAGCTACGGCGGTAGCCTCACGGCGCTGTGGCGGGCGTCGGATCGCCTCGATGTGCAGTTGCGGTTGCTCGGCGAGCAACAGAACTATCATGGTTTCCCCGTTGCGTTTGCCCCGCTGCCGCAATTTCGGCCCGACTACAGCATCGACCGCGCGTTTAACGTCCAGCCCACTGCATCAGACGCCTGGACGCTATCCGCACTCGAGCTGACCTACCAGGGCTCCGGCTGGAAGATCGCTTCCTCCACCAGCTTCTTCGACAGACGCACCCAGGATGTGGAAGACTCCACATACGGCACCCAGCAGGTTCTGGCATCCGTCTATCAGGCGACTGCCGTGCCGGCCCAGCCCTTCATCTGGATCGGGCGACACGGCGATCGGCAGGTCACCAGTGAGACACGGCTGTCATTTGATCAGGTCCATCGACTTAGCGGCATGCTCGGAATCTTCTATTCGAACGCCCATACCATTTTCACAGTTCCCCCGACCTATGCCAGCGGACTCGTTGCCGCCACGGCCGATAACATGGTCGCGGGGCCGGCGCCGAGCGATCTGCTGTGGATGCAGTCAAATCCGGGAATGCAGGAGGATGCGTCCATTTTTGGTGAGCTGTATTACCAGCTTCTTCAGCCGCTCACCATGACGCTCGGGGCTCGTCAGTACTGGCTCAGGCAGACTGCCGATTACACCGCCGACGGATTTCTCAATCTCGGTGCGACGCCCAGCGATCCGCAACACAACAGTGAAAAGGGCTTTGATCCAAAGTATGTTCTGTCCTACGAGCAGAGCGATCGGGCTGAGTTCTATCTGTCGGCGGCGAAGGGCTTTAGAGCGGGCGGTGCGCAGGCGTACGCACCGTTTTGCACCCTTCCTGATCTGCCGGTTGAGGACATCACCAATATCAAGTCGGACACGCTGTGGTCGTTCGAAGCCGGAAGCAAGCTGCACCTTGCGGATCCTGATGTACTGATGACAATGGCCGTATACCGCATCGACTGGAGTAACCTGCAGCAACAGGTCGCACTGCCTTGCGGTGCTTACTTTGAGATAAACGGCAATGCAGCACAGATATCGGGCGCGGAGAGTGAGATCGTCGGCCACCTCACGGCCGGGCTTGAGGTCCGGCTTGGAGCGGGCTACGAGCGAACCTCCATCACCGAACCGGGCGCCCTGGCGAGTGCCGGAGTATTGGCCGGCAGCCGCATCTCGGGAGTTCCGACCTGGACCGCAACCGTCGGCGCCGCCTATCACCGGGTGCTGAGTGGCGAGACCGCAGGATTCGTGGCCGCTGAATACAGCTATACGGGGGATAGTATTTCCCTGCTGAACGGCGGTGACCAGAGCGTTGCCACCCGCCCGTCGTACTCATTACTGAATTTGCGCTTCGGCCTGGACCGGCGCTCCACTGAAGTGTCGATCAACATTCGCAACCTGACGAATGCCAGGCCCAATCTCGGCGACATCGGCTACATCGGCTACGCGCAGCACGACGCCAACGATGGGGTCATTCCACAGGTGTCGACCCTGCAGCCACTGACAGTGGTTATGGAATTACGTCAGTCGTTTTAGGAGCGGAATCGGACCGACGGCCAACCTCGGAGGGGCAATGGATCTGGGAATTCGTGGCCGCAAGGCCATCATCAACGGCGGCAGCGCCGGTATGGGCCGCGCCGCTGCCTTCGCACTGGCACGCGAGGGCGTTGATCTGGTGTTGTCGGCGCGGGGTGAGGCGCGCCTGCGCGCGACCGCCGAGGAAATCACGGCGGCAACCGGCGTGCACGTCGTCCCAGTGGTGGCGGATCACTCGCAACGCGAAGGATTGGAGCGCATTCTCGCGAGCTGCCCGGCGCCGGACATCCTGGTGGCGACTTGTTCGCCACCACCGATGACCGAAGACTATCGGACGATCGATGCCGCACAGTGGCAGGCCAGCCTCGATACCGGCCTCTTGAGTCCGGTGCATTTCATGAGCGCGGTGCTCGATGGCATGGTGGCGCGCGGCTGGGGTCGTATCGTCAATATCGCAACCGTCGCCGCCAAGTATCCGCTGGAATTGCGCATTCTTTCCGGCGCCCCGCGCGCGGCTTTGATCAACTACGCCGGCGCCGTCGCACTGCGCGTCGCGCAGCACGGCGTCACCATCAATAACGTGCTGCCTGGCATGTTCCACACGACTTTCACCCAGCAACAGTTCGGCGCGCGGGCGGCCGCTGCGGGCACGACCTATGAGGATGAAGTCGCACGTTTCGCCGAGGACTACCGGATCGCCGCACGTCGTTTCGGCGACACCCAGGATGTGGGCGCACTGGTAGCGTGGCTATGCAGTCAGTTTGCCGGGTATATCACCGGCCAAAGCATCGTTATCGATGGCGGCGCAACGCGCTCGACATTTTAGATACGCGGCCGCGCGCAGCGTCAGCGGCTGAATGCAGGGACCGCATTACCGCTGGGCGCCGCCCGTCGATAGGCGATGACCAGCAGTACGAGGCCGGCGACGATCATCGGCAAGGACAACAGCTGCCCTTCGGTCACCCAGCCGAACAGCAGGTAGCCGCGATTGTCATCCGGAACACGGACGAACTCGATGGCAAACCGTATCAGGCCATAGCCGAGCAGGAATGCCCCCGATGGCGCCAGGCGTGGGCGCGGCCGAGCCGTGAACACCCAAAGGATTGTTCCCAGGACCAATCCTTCGAGAATCGCTTCATAGAGTTGAGAGGCATGCCTCGACACCCCGTTGTAGACGAATGCCCACGGGACGTCGGTGGGTTTCCCCCACAGTTCGCCGTTGATGAAGTTCGCGACACGTACCGAGAAAAGCCCCACCGCCGGCAAAGGAGCCGCGAAGTCGAAGACATCGGCGACGCGCCGACCATGGTGGCGCGCGAATAGCACCAGCGCGACAATCGCGCCGCTCAATCCTCCATGGAATGACATGCCGCCTTCCCACACCCGCAAGGCCCGCAGTGGGTCATGTACTTCGTATTCCAATCCGTAGAACAATACCCAGCCCAAGCGTCCCCCGAGAATGGCGCCCACCGCGCCATAGAACACCAGGTTATCGATGTCCCGACGTGTCCAGGTTGAACCGGGCTGAGCGGCGCGGATGCGGCCAAGCCAATACGCCCCGACAAAGGCCACGACGAACATCACCCCGTACCACCTGATGGCGACCGGGCCGATCGCAATCAGTACCGGATCAATGTGGGGGTAGGTCAACATGGCCGATCAATCTAACAACTTGGTCAAAGGATTGCGATTCGGCGGCGCGGGCGGCACACTCCGGCACGGCACCGAGCGGCCGCAAGGTTGCGGTGCGGCACGGATCGCAAAACCATTTCGTCCAAAAAGAGGGGGAGCCCATGCGAACTAGCCTAACAGTCGGTCTTATGGCGGCGCTGATGTTGAATGCTGGCGGGATCGTCCATGCCCAGACTGCGGTTGTCGGAGTCGCGGATGCGGAAGCGCTGTTCCACAGCAAGAACCCGACACAGGAGAAGAACAAGCAGGCGGCCTACCACATCATGAAGGAGCTGCTTGAGGCGAACCATTGGGAAATGGCCGACCAATGGCTCACCGAGCGCTATATCCAGCACAATCCGCAGGCCGCGAACGGCCGCGCCGCTGTCGTCAAGTTCTTTACGGAAGTGAGAAAACGGCAGCCGTCGGCGATTCCGGATAAATTGGGTACGCCGATCGTTTCGGTCGTTGCCGAAGGCAACTACGTGATCGTCACCCAACCGCGGACAATGAAGGATCCGAAGGATCCCTCGAAGACCTATACCACCACGTGGTTTGACATGTGGCGTTTCGTCGACGGCAAGGCCGATGAACATTGGGATCCGGCAACGCGCTAGAAACTCGCCGCAATGGGGAGGGGTGAGCCTGGGCTCACCACCTTCCCGGGCGAGCGAAGTCATGGACCAGATGCAACCCGGGTTGTCATCTCAACCGAGCCGATACGCCCCTTACAATCGACGCTGAGCGGGTCTAAGCTCCGCAAGTTAGGGGCGGCCGGCAACTGTAGCCGAGCACAATAATTTCTCCGAGGGGGAGCCATGAAATACGGCTTGTGGTTTGTTCGGCTGTTGTTTGCGGCGTGGATGATTCCGGCCGGCCTGAACCACTTCATTCCCCTGTTCCCGCAACCGATGGGCTCCAAACCCCTCAGCCACGAGCTGATTGTGGCGCTTCTCGACAGCCACCTGTTTGCGCTCGTCAAGGCCGTGGAGCTGATTGCAGGAATCAGCGTCCTCACCGGCTTCTTCACGCCGCTCGCGCTCATCGTGTGCATGCCCGTCTCATTCTGCGTGTTCTATTGGGACACACCGCTCGAGGGGTGGAGCTCGCGCGCCGCGATCTTCGGTTCTGCAGTACTGATCTGCAATGTCATCCTGTGTCTGTCCTACATCAGGACCTACCGATCGATGTTCGCGCTGCGCGCCGTGCCACGCACCTTGCGCGCGCCCGACGTGGCCGGATCCGCCCACCCTGCGGGGGTGCGCACATGAAGCCGCTGATTCTGGTCGGCCGGCTGATTTTCGGCGCCTGGATGCTGACCAATGGCGCCAACCACTTTTTCTTCTCACTGTGGCCGACGCCAACCGGGCACGAACCGCTCGCCATTCAGCTGATGGCCGCCTTGGTCCACTCGGGGTTGTTCGACGTGGCGATGACGATCCAGCTGGTGACGGGCGCGCTGATTCTGACCGGGTTCTTTGTCCCGGCGGCGCTTTGCGTGGTCATGCCGATCTCGACTTGCGCGTTGTACTGGGCGTTGATTCTGGATCATCAACCGCTCGGCGCGGTCGCGGCCGCTGCTGCCTTCGCTCTCAATGCGTTGCTGATGCTGGCCTACCTCGATTACTACCGGGAGGTGCTGCAGGCGCACGCCGTGGCCCTGACCGAGTCACCCGAAAGGGGAATGTGTTTTGATTTCCTGTTCGCGAACCCCAATGGCCGCACCCCACGCAGCCAGTTCCTGCCGGCTCTCATCACGCTTCTGGCAGTGCTGGCGTTCTACGCGTTTCGGGTAACGGGCCTCACCGCACATTGGTGCATGCTGATGCTGGTGTTTCCTGCAGTGGTCCTGCACGCCCGGCGCCTGCACGACATGGGGCAGTCCAGCCTGGCCAGTGCTCGTTCCGGCGATCCTGGCGTTGGCTGCCTTCGCCGTCTGGCTGCGCTTGGTCAGTTTCGGTGCCCAGCTCAACACCGCTGTTCAGCTGGCTGCGCTCGCGATCTTCGCCAGCTTCGCCCTCTGGGGCTGCATTGGCCGGGGGCGGGCCGAAGCCAATCGTTTCGGCACGATCTGACTGACGCATGCCTGCGCGCCGAGCGTCAGGTTCTGCGCCGTGTGATGGAGTTCACGTCGCTGCCTGTCCAGGCGGGTCAGCATTGCGCCATGAATTGGCGAGGTGCCTTCTGGATCGCGATGGTCGCTGTCGGCCTTATGGCAAGGCTGGCACGAGTGGCGATTGCGACCGTTGCATCCTGTCGATGGCCCGGTTGCACCAGGCCGAGCCATTGCAAACAACCTTGGATGCAGCGGTTCCGATCGCCCATGGGCGTTGGACACTGACGCCGCGAGCGCGCTACGACATCACGGCGCGCATCCTCAGTCGCGAAGATTACCGTTTCGATGCAATGTCGGATCTGGTTCCTGAGGATCTCGCCCTTGGCTGGGGACCGATGTCCGACAATCGGATAATTCAAGCCTTTCAAATCAGCCAGTCCGCCCGCTTCTATTCGTGGCGCTCGAAAGGAACGCTGCCAATTCCCCGTGAAGAGGTTATCGAACACAGCGCCAATACCCATGTCGTTCCGGCCGACTCCACCATCGGCGCACAGCTCGCCGGGCTGCGTGCGGGTCAGGTCGTGCACTTGACGGGGGTGCTGATCGACGGTGTGCGCGACGATGGGTTACGGGTACATACTTCACTCACGCGTAATGACACCGGCGACGGAGCCTGTGAAGTCATGCTCGTGGAAGCGGTAGGGCCGCCCTAAGCGAACCGTGCCGGCGCAGCGCTGATCGGTACGGCCTCGCGGCCGTCATTACAGTTTGCCGCAGTTCCTGTAGAGCACGTAGGCGGCAAGCAGAAAGTACGTCTTGGGCTGCTCGAAGTTCTTAGTCGGAAAAGTGTTTGCCGCGCTGATGGTGGTGTTGGCAAATTCGGTGAGGGTCTTGCCATCTTGTTTCTTGAAGAACTTAGGACCAATCAAGGGTGGCGCCGCGCCACCATTGCCTTCCAGGAATTTGAGATCACTGGGTGAGAGGACGCTGATATCAGGCGTCTCCTTTTGATAGTTGCCGGGCTCTCTGCCGGTCATGTTGTATTGATGACAGAACGCACAATGCGAATCAAAAGCGACCCTGCCCTGTTCGGCCTCCGCTTTCGAGAAGGGGATGTTCGAACACAAATTACCCGCCGAGGCGACGCCGACAGCGGCAGAAAGGATAACTGCCAGGATGAATCTGTTCATTGTTCAGTGCTCCCATAACCATCAGTCGATTCTGATTGGTCCGACTCAAGATAGTTGTACGAGCCACTCGTCAATGAATCAAGGAGATGTTACAAACCATCGGATCTCAGTCTCCAGATGCTCGCCAGTGATAACCAATCGCAACACACCCGCCTTGCTTGACGAATCAACGGCCGTTGCTGGCCGGCAAGCGGCCTTATGGGGTCGTAATGGCCGAATCTGCCTATGCCCTCCGGTCTTTGAAACACGCCGTTACAGAGTGTCGAGATGAGGACGGAACTATGAATGACGCAAGGCAATCGCAAGCATGGCCCGCCCTTGAGTACGAATACTGGGCCGCAACCGCTGCCGCCTTGCATCGATGGTGTCAAATCCTGGGCAAGGTGCGGCTCGCGTTCACACCCTGGCACAACCACAGCTGGCACGTCCCGCTCTATGTCACGGAGAGCGGCCTCAGCACGTCTTTGATTTACGCCGACGATCTGGCCTTTCAGATCGAACTCGACCTTGTACGCCAGCGCTGCGTCACGCGGTTGCCCGGAAGGGAGCGGCACTTTGAGCTCAAAGCGATGAGCGTCGCCCGCTTCTATTCGGACTTGATGGCCGACCTTGACGAAGAGGGTATTGCTCCCGCCATCGTGCGGATGCCAAACGAGATCCCCGACCCTGTGCCGTTCGATGTCGATCATGAGGTGAGACCCTATGACGCCGATGCCGCCCGCCGCTTCCTGCGCGTGCTCCAGTCGGTCGATCGGCAGCTGAAGTGGTTCCGCACGGGCTTTTTGGGGAAGTCCAGTCCGGTGCACTTCTTCTGGGGAAGCTTCGACCTCGCTGTAACACGCTTCTCGGGACGACGTGCACCGCTGCATCCCGGCGGCATACCGGGCCTGCCAGATGAGGTCACTCGTGAGGCGTATTCCCACGAGGAGACGAGTGTGGGATTCTGGCCTGGCGATAAGCGATACCCAAAGGCCGCGTTCTACGCCTACGCCTACCCGACTCCCGAAGGGATCGAGCATCACCTGATCGAGCCGCCCGCAGCGCGCTTCAATCCGTCGCTTGGCGAGATGATTCTCGACTACGAGGATGTCCGAACTGCGGCCGATCCGGCCGCGATGCTCATGACGTTTCTTCACTCCTCCTTTGAACTATTCGCGACGCAAGGGAGTTGGGACCGCTCGCTGGACTGCCCCCTGGGCGAGCCCCGCCGGCCCAGGATCGTTCATTCCAATGGAGCGCCGGGAGTCCTGCCGTACGACGGCCTGCATAGCCAGCTTCCTCGCGGGTCTCGCAACGCCGGCTGCTTCATCGGCGTGTCGAATCAGTCGTTGGTGAGTGTCTCACCTTGACAGACAGTCGCTGGGTTGTTGGCGCGATCGAGAGTTTCCAGAGATTCCGCCTTTGCAGCCCAGACGCCGCCGGTTCGGTCTAGCGCTACCTCCCACAGCGCTTCATGGTTGGCGTGTACCACTTGGTAAAGTTCCCATCGCACGACCACCGAGTCGGGATGCTCAACCGTCCGGAACTTCGATTGGATATTGTTGCGCCGCCATTCCGGTTTACCGAGGGCGCCCAGATACTGGATGCCTGATATGGGGCCCCAACCACTCATCGCGCCGGGCCACGGTGTGCTTCCAACGCTATCGCCTGGTGCGACGAGCGCATTGGTTGTCCGCGAATGCAACTGGTCCACGAGCCTGCGAACCACTTCACTTCGATCCTTGTGCAAACGCCCGCTTGTCGTCTTCCTGTTGCCTCCTGCAACAGCCGAAGCGTCAATACGCGAGACGCTATACTCAAAAAACTGGAAAGTCAGCTCTACGGTTGCCCTGGTATCAATCGACTGCCCCTGCCGTCTTGCGGGCATGAACTTCCATGACTTAGCGGCGGCCAGCGCGGTGGCGTCAAGCTTCTGCGATCCCGAGCTCTGCTCCACCTCGATCTGATCTGTGCCTCCGCTCGGGAGTATCCGAAAGCCCAGACGCACGGTCCCTTCCATCTCGGTCCGCGCCCAGTCCAATGTGTACGAGGGCCTGAGCCAGACGATCATTCGCGGCTTCTGAATTTTTCGTATGAGTGGGAGCTCATCCTCGATTGAATCGACGCCTGCTCCGCCGGGGCATTCATCGCCATAGCTGGCCGAAACAGTGGAGGGCCATCGACCGAAACTCTCCCCCGTGCTTGAGTCAGCTCATACAGAACCCATGCATGAGCCAGCAGCACGAAGAGCAACAGCAAGGAGCGGGCAAACCCGAGCTTCCGTAGAAGCTGCAACGCTCTTACCCAATACCTTGAGAGCCATTCAGCAGACATACAACGGGGCGCCCCCGAAGCCGCCCGGTCAATGCGTCAAATGTGACCTGCTCCCGATACCTGACCGCCCGTGCACACTCGACGCATGAAGGTTATACGTGAAGTATGCAGCCGTCGAGAAGGTCACCTGCGATCGAAGCGCATATGCCGGGATGGGTCCCACGATCAGACTACAACGGAAAATGGATCGCAACGCCATCGCTGCTTGCTTTGGGCGGTCAGCCAACGAGTGAAAAATGGTAGATGATGGAGGAAGCATACTTCACTATCAGACTGGTGGTCACTGGTTCGGCCTCGAAGGAACGATTTAGCCTTGAATTGCGGATCCATTCTCATCGATCGGCGCGGAAATCAGCGCTGACAGCAAGCACCTGGCCGGAGTAGCATTTCGGCCGTGCTCACTTGGAATCGAATTCAGTCACTCTACGAACCGATCCTTGAACGCCATGCGCGTGCCGCGCAGCTGATGGGTCTCTTGTGCCCTGCGCCGGTATTCAGCTCCCTCTTCCATGACCGGCACGACGATCCGGATCTGGAGTCGATGCTCCGTGACATCGATTTCAGCCAGGTCGCGTGGCAGCGGGAAGAGCGTTCGGGTGTGTCGCTGCGGCAGGTCGCAGTGGAGCGAGCGTTCCAAGAGGCCGTTGATGAGGCATACCGCGATATTATCGATAACGACCTCATCCACGTACGGGAGAAGGTGGTCACCTCCTGGCGGGAGACGGGTACCTGGATCGAACCCCCAATCCTCCTGTCCGGAGCGGTTCTCGGCACAGCCATACGAGACCACCTGCTGGTGGGATCGACGCGCCTGGGGTGTCTTAGGGCCTTTCTAGACCAGGGAGTCGTTAGGGAAGAGGCGCGACATCGGGTGTGGCTGGGAAGCCTGATATAACACTGCGCGTCTTGTCATCCCAGCGCCAGCTGTTCTGCCCCGCAGCAATCTTCACGCCGCCGACCCAGCGCTCGGGAACCTCTGACAATCCGAGTCGCGCTGTTCCCGCAAGCACCGCGCGTCCCCGCGCCGTGATTGCGAGCGCGTCATGCCGCCATACGCCGGGTTCGGTGCGGCGCTCTTCTCGCAGCAACACCGCATCACTGATTTTTGCCAGTTGCCGCAGTTCGTATTCGTACCCGGTGTCGCCAAGGCCCGGTAGCGGGTCTCGTTGCATCACAGTGCCCACCAGTCTGCCGGCGGGCACCGGGCTGTGTTCGGCAAGCGCGCTCAGCAACAGCCATTGGGTCAGACCCAGGACATGTTCCAGTGAAGGCAGTTCCTGCAAGTGTCTACGCAGAGCTCCAGCAAGATCAGGAAACAGCGGCGTACCGACACGCACCCACTCCGCCAGCGGCCGCGGATCGCTTGAACAAAACGCTTTCCATACCGCATGGCCGAACGCGGCGTGCTCTTTGCTGAGAGATCTGCGTTGTTCCCACAGTAGCCGTAGCGCTTCGGGAGGTAGCTGGCCGAGCCCAAGGAAGCGTGTCGCGCCTGGATAGTCGTTTGGGCCTACGAGCTGTAGATGCGGTGGGGCGCCGTGTTCCGCGAACCAGGAAAGACAGCGCAGCAGCACAAATTGGTCATAGCGGTCGTGCTCCAGCCACAACACCACACGCTCATAATCGCGACTGGCGCTGGCCAGCTGGTTTTCTTCCGCCCGCAAGCTCTGCAGCACGGCATCGTAGGTTAATGAGATATCCGAGTCGCCGGCACTTTCCGTGATGAAATGCGCGCGTTGTTCCAGCCAGTCGGGCGCATCCGTCACGGGTCCGTGCAGGTAGGGATTGATGTGACGATTGAAAGTCCCCGTCAGGCCGGCCTCGACCAATGCCTGCCGGATATCATCGCCGCAGCGAATATGCATGGTGCGGCAATCGCCATCGCCAGCAGCACCATCGAGCGTGCCGCGCATCCGCTGCATTGCCCCGATATGGCCATTTCAGCGCGGCCCAGTTGGCAAAGCGCAGTTCGCGCGCTATGCAGTGCTGGGCCAGTGCCAGTTGCAATCTGTCGGGCGTGCCGATTACTCCGAGGCGTCGCAGTGCCGCGGGTTCACCACTTCGCGCCGCCTTCAGCAAATCCTTGGCGCGTTTCTTCTGCTGTTCGAGATTCAGGCGGAACGCAGCATAAGGCTGCGGACTAGCAGCGGACATGACAGTCTCCTTTCGGTGTCTGCGTCCGCATTCAGACTGAAAAGAGACAATGATGAAAGGCTGTCTCTATCTAGGGTCGTGGGCGCTGCCCTTTCCGCGGACGTGGATGCTCCGACCGAGCGCACTTATTGTGTGGCGGGCTGGGAAGAAGGTCAACAGACAGGGGCCGGAGATTGCCTTTAGCGCACGCGCCATGAATAATGTCTCAAGCGTGGCCGCTGATCGCCACCTTTCGCGGCATTCGTCGCCGCCATTTTAGGTCAGCAACCCCTGCCGCGATGCGCGGCCGACAGCCGCTCAACCTTGACCCAAGAGCGTATGAACCCAAAGGCCCCTCGTACCGTCGCCAGTGCGCTGACCACAGCTGTGATATCGGGTCTTGGCGCCGGTTGCCTTCTGGCATCGCTACTATTCGCCACGCCGATGCACAGCATGCCTCATGTGGCGTTCATACCGCTCGTGGGAATGTTCCTGGTTTACTCGGCCATCGCGGTAACCCGACTGGGCGCCATGAATATCACCAACTCAAAGGCGGTCGCTGCGATCCTCGGCGGCCTTGTTGTGACCACGATTGTCGGTGCGGTTCTGATCCAAATCATCGAATGTCGCTATGGCGCCTGCATCAATCTCTAAGGACGCCCGCCACATCCACCCGCCCCATGTTCG
Source organism: uncultured Gammaproteobacteria bacterium (assembly GCA_963708865.1). Classification (GTDB taxonomy): domain Bacteria; phylum Pseudomonadota; class Gammaproteobacteria; order Steroidobacterales; family Steroidobacteraceae; genus DAIDKA01. The sequence continues at coordinate 893,341 of CAVPUC010000008.1, read as the reverse complement.
CCAAAGACGCTAGATACGCGCCTCGAGGACCATATTGAACGGTCCTTCGGTCGCTCGTCTTACCCGCGAGAACCCTGCGCCGCCGATGATTTCCGACAGTTTCGCCTCACCCGCCTGCGCGCCCAAACCTTCTCCGACCTCCTGATCAAGAGAAGTGGGAACGCAGATCATGGTGGATGCATTGTAGTAAAGGCGGCCCACCGGATTCATATTCTGCTCGGGTCTGTCGCCGGCGATCGGCTCGACGATCATCCAGGTGCCGTCCTTCTTCAGGATTTTGCGCACGTGCGCTGCGCACCCTCGTGGATCGCCCATATCGTGAAGGCAGTCGTACATCGTGACCAAATCGAAGTTGCTCTCCGCGATATCCTTCGCCGTGGCCACCTCGAATCGCACACGATCACCGACACCATGGTGCTTCGCATGCTTTCGCGCATCCTCGATTGACGGCTCGTGAAAATCAAAGCCGATGAATTCGCTCGAGGGGTAAGCCTGCGCCATGAGAATGGTGGAGAATCCCACGCCGCAGCCGATATCGGCGACTTTGGCGTGTCCGGCGAGTTTTGCTTTCACGCCCTCCAGCGCCGGAATCCAGGCTTGCACGATGTTGTTGACGTAGCCCGGGCGAAAAAAGGCGCCCGTAGCGCAAAATAGACAACCCGCGGAATCGCCCCACCGCACGCCCAAGCCGGTGCGAAATGCGGCTTCGACTTTGGGCTCTCCTTCGATCATGGCAGCCGCCAGATCGAAAGCACCGGCGAGATACACCGGACTGTCTTTCACCACAAAAATCATGGCCTGTTCCGCACTTATGCTGAATTTGTCGCTTGCCGGATCGAAATCAATGTATCCGTTTGCCGCCTGCGCCAATGCCCATTCGCGCACATAACGTGGGGTCAGGCGACCTGCCCGCGCCGCAAGTTCCGCTGCAGTGGCGGGCCCACCAGTGCCGAGCGCATCGAACAATCCGAGTCGAAAGCCGATTCGCGTGGTCGGCACGCTAAAAGCGCCGCCCAAGTCGCCCAACATCTTGCCGATGAAACCGTTTAATTTATTCTCATCAAGTTGCGCCATGATGGACTCCTCAAGAGTTAGGTCTGCACGCGCCGGAAGGATTCGCGCGTCTTTGTCAGATGGGACGACATCAATGGTATTGCCATTGTCACTGACTGGCGATCCGCTGTCACCCGGTAGATTAAGCGCAGCAGTGTTGACAAACAACACACCGGCCCCCGGTCGACCGGTTAGTGAAAGCCAAGCGTCGTTCAACGCGTACGAGCAGGTCGCACCCATCGTTGGCTGGCATCGGCAAGAATGCGCGAGCAGGCGCAGATGACCCAAATTCTACGCACAAAGTAATTGATGTACGAAAATTTTGGGTTCGAACGCCGCGGCATGGTTTTGCCCTACCGCCGGACATGGGAAACAGGCTAAGGCCCAGCCGAAGCGCAATCGCCCTCGCGTTGCCGATGACCCGTGTTGCAACGCCGCGCAGTACCGGTGAACTCGCGCGAGCCCGTCGCAGTCTGCTGCATCAAAGGCGCCGCACTCGACGACCGAGCTGCGGCGCCAGTGATGTCTTTCGTATTATTGAACCTGACTGGCATCCGACGCACTGACGGAGCTGTTTGCCCCGGCGTTGGCGTTTGAATTCCCCTTGACCCCGCCGCTCACTGTCTGTGAACCGCTTGCGTTCACACCATTTCGGCCGACGTTGCTGCTTACGTTTCCGCCCGCTGATCCCTGCGCGCCCCGCGCTCCGGTGCCAACCGCGGCCGAGGCGGAATTCGCAGCGGCGTTGCTGCCGCGTGCCGTTGCCGCCCTCTCGCTTGTCGAAACATCACCCTGCGTACGCGAGACGTCCGTCTTGGCAGCCGCCGAGGTACGCGAGGCTGCCTCCTTCGAATCCGACTCGACATGGTCTTTGGCGCCGCCCGCGGCACTGCGCGCCTTGGCGGTACCATCTGCTGTCTTATTCCCCAGGCGACTCTTGGCGTCGTCGTTCGCCGAAGCCGAGCCACTTCCGGCCGCCCCGATGGCGGCGTTCCCGCCACCAGCCGCGCCGCCCACGGTGCCGGCACCGCCGACGCCACCGGAGCCGCCGAGCGTCCCGCGCACGGCGCCGCCGCCGCCCAGCACCTGCGCTTCTAACGGGGCACCGGCAATGAGAACGCCCGTCAACATGATTCCCGACCAGATTCGCTTATTCATCGCTACTCCTCAAAAATGGTTAGTTGCAAAAGTTAGAACGCCAATTCCAGGGAAAGGCCGCCGAAGGTTGTCGATCCATAGCCGGAGTCGCTCACCCCGCCGGTGAGACTGACGCTCAGGTGAGTGCCGAATCCCTGCTTCACCGACGCGCTGTAGTTATTGATGGTCGTCGCCAGCACCGCATCCCTTGCGTTGGTCCAATCCAGATGCAGGGATGTCTTGTTGAAGTCACGCTCCAGATCCGCGGTGACGATGTGCTCCAGCGCCCCTTGATCGAGCGTAGCGACCGATCGCGTTAGAGTCGGCGCAACGCTGACCACAGAAGGCAACAGGCCGGGTAAGACCTGTCCCACCGGCCCTGAAATGATTGGGAGTATGGGCAGAGGGCTTGCCGGAGGCGCCGCACCCGGCGCGCCGACGGATTCGCTCTGCGATTCCGTGTAGCGGGACAGGGAACCGAAGTGATACCAGATCCCCTCCGCGCCCACGCTCCACTGCGCATGCGCGTACTTGATGCCGCCGCCAAAGCCGTTACCCGCGAAATGGGCACTGCTGCGACTGGTGTCTTCGCTCGGCGAGTAATCCACGTCAAAGTCGCGCGCCTCGGCGATCCCAGACAGGGTCAAACCAGCGTGACTCCAGGACAAGCGAGTGCCAACGGTTTTGTTGCTGAATGGCGTCGCGTCCCAACGCTTGTAATAGACCCGCAGACCTACATCATCGCCGGCTAGGTCGAAAGCAGCGCGTTTGGATGTGCCATCCAGTGTTCCCACGGGTGACTTCGACCGCGTTTCGCCGCCCCCGGCGCTCACATCCCACCAATTGTCGCCCGAGAAGGTCGCATCATCATCGAGTGAACGGCCGCCCGAATTATCGAATAACGCCGAGGCCGAATCACTGACGTGCACGTCCGCAAATGCCTGAGCCGAGACACCCGCGATGCCGGTCATCAGAATCCAGAGCGCACTTCTATTCATAACCGAAAGCTCCCGCCTTTATTTGAAATTGCGGGGGCTACTGTGACGGGAGTGCGATTCGGTACCAAGTGGGAATCGGTCTGCCCGCGGATTCCATCACGTGTCCAGAACGCTCAGAACGCATGACAGATTAGGCCTACACACAAAGCCCGCGAGCCCACGCAGAGCGTGGCACGCAATACGTTAAGCGCAGCTGTCCAAAGGAGGCAGTATCGGGCGCAGCCGGCTCGCGAGGAGTGGGGGCCATTAATGAGTTAAATCGCTATCGCGTGACCATACACGCAAAGGGCGCCCGCGCCGGACGCGCGCTCACGCTTTTCCGCCGACAGTTCAGTAAGCGCCGTCGACTTCCGATCAGTTACGCGCCAGGCGTCGATCACTAGCTTTGGCAGGCCGAGGCGGATCCAATCTACAGTGCCAGCACCAGTTTGATACCCACTTCCACCTCGCGCAGTACTTGAGCCGGCAAACGGCTTACCTTTTCTGTCAGCGTTTTCTTGTCCAGCGTAATCAACCGCGAGACGTTGACGACCGAATCGTGCGACAGGCCGCTCACTCTGCGGGACACACGAACGTTACCGGGAGCATCAGCCAGCCGCGTGTTTGACGTAAGCGCTGCACAGATCGAGGTGCCGATCGCGCTTTCGTTGAACTCGTTTGACTGAACAATCAGCACCGGTCTTCGTTCTGAGCCGTGCGGTTCCCCAAGGGACGCCCACCAAATCTCGCCACGGCGCACTACCGCTTCTCTTTCGGCAAGGAGCGCGCCTGGGCTTTTGCCAGAAGAGGATCGAGGGAGGAGTCATCGACATTCTGACCGTACACCGCATCGAGTTTTTCGCGAACACCTAGGAATCGCTCGCTAGTGACGTATGCGGACACTGCATTTGCATAAAGCTCGCTTCGCGACCAGCCCCTGCTTTTTGCAAGCTGCTCAGCCTCCTCGAAAATCGCATCTGGAATGGATATCGCAGTCTTCACTTTTTTAGTATAACTTTGGTTATACTCGGCTGCAACCGTTGAAGACATTGAGCAGCGCTAGTGCCGAAACGCTAGACAAGTGACGCCGGCCGGAACTCGATTAGGGGTAACGGAACGCTGCGTTGCGAAACCACGGCCAATGACAACCAATGTCAGCGAACGTACCACGTGATACGAGGCTGGTACTCAGGTTGGCTGGCGTTGGCCAGCGATGGCGGGGATTGGAGCGGGTGATGGGAATCGAACCCACGTTAGCAGCTTGGGAAGCTGCAGTTCTACCATTGAACTACACCCGCGCGGGGAGCTGATTCTACGGTTCCTGCGGCGCCTCCCGCAATGCCGCCGGGCCTATAATGCCGGCCTATGAAACCAGAACTCGAATTGCTGCTGGAAATTCGCGCAACGCTCGCTGCGCCCATTGTAGTCGGGGACGTTCCGGAGGGCGCACGTCGTGTCGTGCCGATTGACGGCGGGACTTTCGAGGGCCCGCGGCTGCGCGGGACGCTGGTGCCCGGCGGGGCCGACTGGCAATACCTTCGCCCGGACGGAGTGATGATTGTCGAGGCGCAGTACCTGTTGCGCACGGATGATGGAGTCATTATCCAGGTGAATAACCGCGGCATGCGCCATGGTGCCGAGGCGGTGATGCGCCGCCTCGGCGCGGGCGAGGCTGTCGACCCGGCCGACTACTACTTCCGCGCCACTCCGCGGCTGTCGGCACCCGCCGGACGCTATGAGTGGCTGAACCGGCGCATGTTTCTCTGCAGCGGCGCCCGTTACCCGGACGCCGTTGCACTGTGGTTCTACGAAGTGCGCTGACCGTGCGTTACTTGGCCAGCTGGAACAGCGTGGAGGGCACCCAGCCCTCATTGCCCAGCTCATCGGTCACCTTCCACCAGATCCCGTCCTTGTCACCGCTGGGATACAGCGTCATGCCGGGATCCAGATCGCGCACTACCTTGGCCTTGATGTTCGACGCCGCATACATCTTGCCGGGCTTGGACATCGTCACGGATTGCGTGACGTTGTCGGCCTTGGCGTTCAGATCCATGCCCCGGATCTGCGTGACCATTTTGGTGAAGGCATCAAGGTAGGCCATCGTAATGACCTGGCCGATCTCTGTATTCGCGTAACTACTCGCCCCGGCGGCAGCGAAGGCGCCAAAGAACGAGCCGCCGCCTCCGCCCCAGCCCACATCGGTCTTTTTGGAATGGCCCTGTTCCAGGGCAACCTGCTCCGTGGAACGGACATCGGTCAAGGTGAGCACCACGTCGGCCGTCTTGCTCTTGATACTGACGCCGCCGACCACCGCTCCGGCCATGCCGTGGAGGAATCCGCCCAGCGCGCCACCAATGTTCGTGCCGCCGGAATTGCCGTTCTTGGTGACCAGGTCAGGCACCAGTACGTAATCGGCAGCCTTCATCTGGCCCTTGCCAATGTTTGAACCGCCGCGCATCTCACCGCTGGATGACAGCGCGCGTTCGCGCTCGGCTGCGGCCAGCCCCTTGCCCCGATCCAGCAGCGTGAAGCAGTTGGATTGCGATACAAAGACTTTGATGAGGGCTTCGGGTGAATCCAGCTGGTACTGCGTCCACCAGTTGTTTTCCGGTTCAGTGACGGCCAGCGTGCCGATTCTCTTATCGCAGGTGGGTATCTGCGGCGGCGGCGCATCTGCAGCCTGAGCACTGGCTACCAAACCAGCACTGCAGAGGACGAGCGAAGTCAGAATGCCAACGGTGAATCGTCGAGTAACCACACGACCTCCCCAGTTATCTTTTGCTTACCGCCGCAGTCAGTGCCGCGGCGTGCCCGCATTTGCGGGTCGTTATGGGGAATTGTAGCGAAAGACGTCGCGGGGCTGGTGGCCCAATCGGCAAGATCACGCGGGGCGGATGAACCGCGCTCATCCGCCCCGCGAGATTAACGGACGGTGTAGCCGCGCGCGTCCAGACACGCCGCCATCGCGCGCCCGTAGTTCGCTCGGGAGCCGCCGCCGGCCGCCGCCGAGGCCTGGCTGGTGGGATCAAACCCCGTCTGGGCCTTCGCCCAGGTATGGCACTGGAACTTGTCCGTCGCCTGCTGCTGGTCGTTCTGGCCGTTGCGCGGGTAGGCAATGATGCCGGCACCCACGTCGCCTGCGGGCGGTGCAGCATCCGGAGGTGTGTTGTCCACGCTGTCGCCGGCATCGGGCCCTGCCGCCGCCGCCGCGTTCACGTCATCCGAATAGGTAGCCGGCGGCGGGTCCACCGCCACGTAGTTGTTGTCCGCGGCATTCCAGTTGTAATACACGTCGTTCACGTAGTAGTACGGCACGCCGCCCCACCAGTAGGTGGCATAAACGGCCGGCAGGAAGCCGAGGTAAAGCGGGTAAGACCAGCCGTAGAAGGCGGCCGGCCAGTAACCGCCATGCCAATAGCCACCGCGCCATCCGCCATGAAGGCCGTAACCCACGCCGCCATGCAGGCCATAACCGTAGCCGCGGCCATAGCTATAGGCGCCACCCGCGCGAACCTGGGCATGTGCGCCTGCGCCGTAGCTATGCAGACCCGCGGAATAATGCGGCGCCGCAAAAGAATGGCCGCCGCCCGAGCCGAAATGCGGCGCGCTGACTGGCACCGCCGCGAAGTGGCCGCCACCGCCGAAGTGGGCGCCGCCCCCGCCACCGTGGGATTCGGCCAACGCGGCAGAAGTGCCCACCGCTAAGCGCGGCTGCGACTCCGATCACGCTTAAAACTTTACGGGCCTTGGTTCGAGCCTTGGCACTGACCCTGGCGTTCATGATTTGCTCCGTCGCGGTTCAATATGTTGCCGCATCATCGTTTCCAATCTTGGGGCTACTGTAGCCCATGCCAAGTAAAACGCATTGGGCAGCCCGGCGATGACAGTGTAGTCCTTTACCACATCCCTAAAGAATCAATGGGTTGCGACAGGGTTAAACAAGCTTAACGCGAGCAGCGCTTGTTAGGCCAGCCCGCGCTGCCGAGCGGCCGCGCTCATACCTTTACGCGCTCGTCGTGGCCGATCAGCTTGACCCAGATGGTCTCGAAGTGTTCCCCCAGCGGACCATCCAACTCCATCGAGGCGCGCGACCGTACCCTCGGAGATCCTGCCATGTTCAAAGAGCACCGCCAGCGCCGCGAGCTTTCGGCCGAAAGCGAGCGAACGCCCCAGCGCCGACGGCGCCGCATTCGCCTCACCGACTGCGCGCGGCCGCTGCTCCTCGAGCGCCGTGAGTACCCGTTCGGACAAATCCCAGCTCGCCGCCACGCGCTTGGCGACCCCCGCGCATTGCGAATCGATCAGTGAAATGATGATGGCCGGATGGGGGGTACGCCCAAGGAGCAGCGTCTGGCTGCGATCCATGACGATGCGATAGACGACGATGGCGCCCAGCCCCATGGTGAGCGCGAGCAGCTGGGCAGCGAAAGGATCGGCATTCTCCACCAGCGCCGCATAATTCTCCGCCGCGCTGGCCGCGCGAAAGGTGTGCTCCCACACGGTCTCCGGAAAGCGCGGATAGTGTGTCGCCGCCAGTTTGAACACTGGCTGCACCAGCACGGTCGCGATCAGCGAATGAAGACCGTCGGTGCCCAACATCGCCACGGCCCGATCCAGGCTCTCGACGGGATCCTCGCTCACGCGGTAAACGGGGCTGTTGGCGACCTTCAGCAGGTTGCCGGCGAGCGCCGGATCGCGCGCGAAGATATTCGCCAGCTGATGCTGCGTGCTTTTCTTGTCATGCACGGCCCGCAGCAGCTGCGGCAACATCATCGGCCGGCGCATGGTGTATTTCGGATCAGTCGCCAGCTTCTCGAAAACCGAATCCGCATTTTCGGCTGATCAGTCGCAGGTCCTGCGGCGGGGGCGTCTGGTGCGCCAGCGCGCCGAAGGCCAGCTCGTACATGAGGTGGAAGGTTTGTGGGCCATTGAGGACTTGCGTTTCCAGCAACGCCGCACCCGGGGTTATCGCGCGCCTGATGGCGGACAACGAGGAGTCGGGCGGCGACACCATCTCGGGCATTGGGGTCCGTTGGGGCGGTGGCTGCGCAACTCCGGCAGCCGCGGCTGAGGCCTTGCCGGCGCGCGCATTGCCGCGCAGCGACAGCCATACGCACACGGCGCCGGCGATCGCCGCCATGACGAGGAGCAACCCGATGACCATGCCCTGAGCCATCATTATTCTTGCCGTGCCGCCCGCTTGATTGGCCCCGCGATAACAGCGTTGATTCTGCCATAGAAAATGCGTCCCGAGCGCGGACAACTGCCCGCTGCGCCGCGAATGGGCCGGGTAGAATGCGTGATCAGGGTCACAATTGAAGTCGAAGGTATGCAGCAGCCATTGCTCGCCCCCGGGGACGTGGTTGATGTGGTTGCGCCGGGGTTCCGCTGCAGGGAGGAAGCAGCTGGAACGGGAATCGCATTCCTCGCTCGCCAGGGACTGGTACCGCGCGTGCCCCCGGATCTGTTCGGCGCCGACCTGCTGTGCGCGAATAGCGATGCTCGCCGCTTTCGCGCAGCTGCGCAAGGCGCTGTACGCCCGTGACTCGCGCGCCGTGTGGTGCGTGCGCGGCGGTTACGGCGCCATCCGCATCATCCAGCGCCTGCAAGGCCCTGAAGCCGCCATCGAAGCCGAAGCTGCTGATCGGCTACAGCGATGCCACGACGCTGCATCAGCTGCTGAACCTGTACTGGGGCTGGCCGTCGCTGCATGGACCGCTGCTGGATCGACTCGGCGGTGCCGAGGTTCGCCGAGGCGGAACGGGCTGAACTGGCAGGCGGTGCTGTTCGGCGGCGAACCGCAGACGATGTTTGCCGATCTGCAGCCATTGAATGCCGCCGCGCGACGCCGGCAGCGCATCACCGGCCGGCTGACCGGCGGCAACCTCACCGTGCTGCAAAGTACGCTGGGCACCGCGCTGCAGCGTCGCCCCGCCGGCATGCTGTTCCTGGAGGATATCGGCGAGCGGGGCTACCGCATCGATCGCATGCTCGAACAGCTGCGCCAGGCCGGTGTGCTGCGCAACCTCAAGGCTATCGTGCTCGGCACCTTCCTGGGCGGGGCGGAGGCGGACGGCAGCAACCTGGGTCACGCAGTGCTGGAACGTTTCGCGCAGACCCTGGCGATCCCCGTACTGTGCGGGAATCCAGGCGGGTCATGGCGCCTATCAGCGTCCGCTGTTCCTGCACACGCGCGCCGAACTGCGCTGCGGACCGCAGGCGCAGCTCATCGTGCACACGCCGGTTTTTGCGCGCCGATGAATGCGCAGACCCATCCGCGTGGTGTGCGCTCCTTCGTGCTGCGCGCGGGACGCCTGACGGATGGCCAGCAGCGCGCTCTTGAGAGCCTGTGGCCGCGGTTCGGGCTGGAATATTCCGCGGCCCCCTGCGACCTCGACGTCCTGCTTCGGTCGCCAGGCGCCGCGGATCGTGGAAATCGGCTTTGGCAACGGGGCGAATCTCATCCAGATGGCGAGCGAGCGGCCCGAGGCGGATTTTCTGGGCATCGAGGTACATCGCCCCGGCGTGGGCCGCGTGCTGCTGGACATTGAACGCCTGAAGCTGCACAACGTCCGCCTCAGCAACCACGATGCGGTGGAGGTGGTCGGCCAGCAGCTGCCCGAAAGCAGCGTGGACGAGGTGCTGGTGCTGTTTCCGGATCCGTGGCACAAGAAGCGCCACCACAAGCGCCGTCTGCTCAACGAGGCATTCGTCGCACTGCTTGCGAGCCGTCTGAAACACGGCGGTGTGCTGCGGGCCGCCACCGACTGGGAGCCTTACGCGAGCGCGATGCTCGACGTGCTGGGCAGCTGCCCACTGCTGGAAAACATCGCAGCCGACGGCGGTTACGCGCCGCGGCCGCCATCGCGGCAGCCCACGCGCTTCGAGCGCCGCGGTGAACGCTTGGGCCATGGCGTCTGGGACCTGGCGTTTCGCCGACGCTAGAAAGTCGCGCGAATCCCATCGAGTACGAACTGCACCGGCGAGCGCCCCTAGGATCACGCCGAACAGCCGGTTCGCCACGTTGGTGCCCGTGACGCCCATGGTGCGCATCAGCGGCACGGCGACCAGCATCACGATCAGCGTCATCAGCAGGACCACGGCCACGCAAGCCGCCATGGCCAGAAACTGCAGCGGATGGGCCGTGATCGGCAGCGGGCCCGAACCACAGCAGAATCGTGACCAGCGCGCCGGGCCCAGAGATCAGCGGGAAGGCCAGCGGAAACACCGACACGTCTGCGCGGCGGCGGCTCTCCGCCTGCTCATCGCTCGAGGTGCGCGTACCGGATTCGCGGGCGAACACCATCTCCAGTGCGATCAGGAACAGCAGCAGGCCGCCGAAGATGCGAAACGCCTGGATGCTGATGCCCATCGCCGCCAAAAACGGCGTGCCGATCAGGGAAAACGTCAATAGGATCAGCGCCGAGATCGACACCGCCTTGATCGCCATCTTGCGCTGGTATTCCGGGGTGGCTCCGGCGGTGAGACTGACGAATACCGGGGCGACGGACAGCGGTTCCACCACGACGAAGAACACGATGAAGAATTTGATGACTTGATCAGTCATTGTTGCGGTCATAACGGCTGGTCATCCTGCAGCGCAAGCTTGTCCGATGCGCCGCATTACCCTTGAAAGCCCTTTGAATCAGGCGCAACATCAATCGGCGATTGGCGTGCGAGCATAGCAATGCCGCCCGAGCGGCGCGCAGCTGTTGTCAGGGAATCTTCGCGAGGAGGATTGCGATGGCGACTCAGAATCCGGGCGTCGGCGCCTGGTACCGATTGAACGGCGGACCGCCTTTCGAGGTGGTCGCGCTCGATGACGATGACGGCACCATTGAGGTGCAATACGTCGATGGCACCCTGGAAGAGCTCGACCGCGAGGACTGGAAGTCCTGGTGCGATGAACATTCGCTCGAGGCCGCCGACCCGAGCGAGGACTGGAGTGACTCGGCCGATGTCGAGGCCGACGAGGGCCATTCCCGATTCGGACTGCAGGACGATAAGAACGATCTGCGAGCAGGATCCCTCGACGACATCGATCTGTTCGATATCGGTTAATCCGTCCACCGGCGTGAGGGCATGCCGATGCGCGGGGCGGGTCAGCAGGTAAAGCAGCAGCAATACCGGAATGCTCAGGCTCGCGGTGTACAGGAAGAAATGCGGATAACCGATCCGGTCGACCACGAATCCCGACGTCCCCTTGAGCAGCTTCGCCCGGCAGCGCATACAGGGATGAGAACAGGGCGTACTGGGTTGCCGTATAACGCGAACTGGTGAGCGCGGACAAAAAGGCGATCAGCGCCGTGCCGTGCAGCGCCAACGCCATATTGTCCAGTCCATTGACGAAACCCAGCCCCACGACCGTCGGTCCGTGGGTGGTGGCCAGCCACGACCACCCAAGATTCGACAGGATGATCAGACAGCTGCCCAGAATCAGGGCACGCACGATGCCGTAGCGCGCAATCACCACGCCCGAGAGCACCACGCCGATCATCGACAGCCCCAGGCCGATGAACTTCACCACCGTGGCGATCTGTCCCAGGCTGTAGCCATGGTCGATATAGAACGGGTTCGCCATGACCCCCATCGTGAAATCGGTCAGGCGGTAACTGCCGATCAGCAACAGCAGCAAGGCGGCGGTCACGCGCACCGAAAAGCGTCCGAGGAAATCGGTCAGCGGACACACCACGGCGCCCACGAAGGCGGCGCCCGCGGTCTGCGCGAACTGGGGCCAGTGCGCCCGGTTTGCCAGCCAGTCGCGCACGCGCTGTTCCTGGTGCTCACCAACGGCGGCAACCCGGGGCTGCGGCTCACGCACCAGCAGCGTCGTGATCACTCCCACCAGGCCCAGTCGCCGCCATGGTCGCGTAAGCTGGTATGCCAGCCGGCGACCTGGGCCAGACCCAGCGCCCCGGCGGTGCTGCAGATGAGCGCGGCACGGTAGCCGATCTGGTAGGCCGCGGCCATGGCGCCCTGCTGCTCGAACCGGGGCCGACTCGATGCGCCAGGCGTTCATGGCGATATCCTGGGTGGCCGCGCAGAACGCCAGCAACAGCGCACCGACCGCCACCTGGGTCAGATTCGCCGCGGGATGCGCCAGCGACAGGTTCACCAGCGCGCCAACGATGCCGAGCTGCGCGAGCAGCATCCAGCTGCGGCGGCGCCCCAGCAACCGCTTCAGGAGCGGCAGCGGCACGCGATCGACGAACGGCGCCCAGAGAAATTCCAGCGTGAAGATCAGGCCCACCCAGGCCAGCATGCCGATCTTGCCGCGCGCAATGCCTTCCTGGCGCAGCCAGGCCGAGAGCGTGTTGTAGATCAGGTAGAACGGCAGGCCGCTGCCGAATCCCAGGAACAGCATGGACACGACCCGGGTCTGAAAATAGACCTGCGCCGCCTGCGCCCATCGGGAAGTGGTGATTCGATGTAATAATCAGTGACTCCGGACCAAGTGACGATCATGCACAACTATCAGCTCGAATTCATCGATCTCGCCCTGGCACGCGAAGCGCTGCGCTTCGGCCGCTTCACGCTGAAGTCCGGGCGCGAAAGTCCCTATTTCTTCAATGCCGGCCTGTTCAGCGATGGCGCCGCGGCCGCGGTCCTCGGGCGCTGCTATGCGGCCGCGCTGGTCGCATCCGGCCTTGAGTACGACATGCTGTTCGGGCCGGCCTACAAGGGCATTCCGCTGGCCACCGCCACGGCGATTGCCCTGGCGCAGCAGCATCGGCCGCAACGTGCCCTACGCCTTCAATCGCAAGGAGGCCAAGGATCACGGCGAGGGCGGCACCATCGTCGGCACCCCGCTGACGGGCCGGGTCAGTCATCGTGGATGATGTGATTTCCGACGGCGCCGCCAAGCGCGAAGCCATCGACCTGATCCGCTAGGCCGGCGCCATACCGGCGGCCATCCTGCTGGCGCTCGACCGGCAGGAACGCGGTCACGGGGAGCGTTCCGCGGTGCAGGAGCTCCAGGCCAGCACTCGGTGTCAATTGTGTGAGCATCCTCACACTTGGACAGCTGCTGGAGGCCCTGGAGAACCCTGCCGGATGGCCGCGCTCGAGTTTCTGCGCAGCAGCTCACGGCGCTGAAGGCCTATCGCGCACAATTTGGTGTCCCCGTGACACTTGCGGCGCCGGATCCGACAGGGACATGATGCGCGCAAAGCCGATGTCCCAGACACCCACCATGCCAAGACCTGCCACTGCCGCAACGTTCGAGTTTCGCCTTGCTGTGCGCCTGCGCCTGGGGTAGCGCCTGCTGGGCCGACAACAGCAGCGCCGGCACCACGTACAAATGGGTGGACGATCAGGGTGTCGTGCACTACGGGGACAGCATCCCGCCGCAGTACGCGCAGAAGGAAAGCACCGTTCTCAACAAGGAAGGCGTGGCGATCGGCCATAAGGATGCCTCCAAGTCCGCGGCAGAACTGGCCGCCGACGCGACGCTGCAGGAGCAGCTCGCCCGGCAGAAACAGCATGACAGTTTCCTGCTCGCCACCTACACCTCGGTCAAGGACATCGAACAGCTGCGTGACGAGCGATTGCAGCAGGTCCAGGGGCAGCGGATCGCCACCGAGCAATACGTCGCCTCACTGGGAGAGCGGCTGGCGGCGCTGCAGGCCCGCGCCCAGAATTTCAAGCCGTACAGCAGCCGCCCGGATGCGCATCGCATGCCCGATGATCTGGCCGAACAGATGGTGCATACCCTCAACGACATCCGCACCCAGAAAGCGGCCCTGTCATCGAGCCAGGAACAGGAAACCAAGACCCAGAGCCAGTTCCAGGCGGATATCGACCGTTACAAGGAATTGCGCGCCGCCCAGGCGGCGGTGCGCTGAGCCGTTCGCGGCAGATCAGCCGCGCCCGGAGTGCCCGAAGCCGCCGGCGCCACGGGCGCTGGCCGCGAAGTCGTTCACCACCTCGAGTCTCCACCTGCACCACCGGGACCACCACCAGCTGCGCGATGCGCTCGCCGGGCTCGATCGTGAAGGCCGCTGAGCCCGCGGTTCCACATCGACACCATCAGCTGGCCCTGGTAGTCGGAGTCGATCAGACCCACCAGATTGCCGAGCACGATGCCATGTTTATGGCCCAGCCCCGAACGCGGCAGGATCACTGCCGCGAGGCCGGGATCGTCGAGGTGAATGGCCAGGCCGGTGGGCACCAGCTGCGTCTGCGCCGGGCGCCAGCACCAACGGCGCATCCAGGCAGGCGCGCAGGTCCATGCCCGCCGACCCTGCGGTGGCATAGGCCGGCAGCGGAAACGCCTGGCCGACGCGCGCATCGAGGATGCGCACCTTCAGCGGGTGTCTGCGGGTCATCGCCGTCCATCTTTTCAGCCTTTGGTGACGGCGGCCGGCAATGCGGCGCCGCGCGGGTCGGCATCGGCGCGACGCTCGGCAAACACCGCCGCGATGAGTTCGATGAGTTCGCGCGCCAGTTCGGTCTTGGCGTTGCGCGGCAGCAGCTTGCGGCCGTTGCGCCACAGGACGATGAGTTCGTTGTCGGCGCAGTCGAAGGCCTTGGCGTGACCGACTTCGTTGGCGGCAATCATGTCGAGGTTCTTGCGCAGCATCTTCGAGCGCGCATTCTGCTCCACCGCATCGGTCTCGGCCGCGAAGCCCACGACGAACGCCGGACGCGGGGCGCCCGCGGCCAGCGTGCCGATGATGTCCGTTGTCCGCGCCATCTGCAGCGCCAGACTTTCCTCGGTCTTCTTGATCTTGTGGTCCGCGGCCTGCGCCGGGCGGTAGTCGGCCACCGCCGCCGTGGAAATGAAGATGTCGTCGGGCCGCACCTCCGCCTGCACGGCCGCCAGCATGTCCGCGGCACTCTCGACATCGATGCGCCGGACGCCGGGCGGCGTCGCGAGCGCCACCGGGCCGCAGATCATGACCACCTGCGCACCGGCCTCGCGAGCCGCCTGCGCCACCGCAAAGCCCATCTTGCCGGAGCTGCGATTGCTGATGAAGCGCACCGGATCGATGGGCTCGCGGGTAGGGCCGGCGGTGATCAGCACCCGACGGCCGCTCAATACGCCGCTGGGCACCAGCGTCGAATCGGCGAGCGCGGCAAGTTCGGCGGGCTCGAGCATCCGCCCCGCACCCACCTCACCGCAGGCCTGGTCGCCGGTGCCGGGACCGAACACCTGCACTCCGCGCTCCTTCAGCAGTGCCACATTGGCCTGCGTCGCTGAGTTGGCCCACATCTGGTGATTCATGGCCGGCGCGAGCGCAATCGGCGCGGCCGTGGCAAGGCAGGTGGTGGCCAGCAGATCATCGGCACGTCCACCGGCCAGTCGTGCCAGAAAATCGGCGCTGGCCGGCGCGACCAAAACCAGGTCCGCCCAGCGGGCGAGCTCAATATGGCCCATGGAGGCTTCGGCCGCCGGGTCCCACAGGTCGGTACGGACCGGGCGCCCGGACAGTGCCTGGAACGTCATCGGCGTCACGAATTCCCGGGCGCCATCGGTCATGACCACCTGCACCTCGGCACCGCGCTCGCGCAGGCGCCGCACCAGATCCGCACTCTTATAGGCGGCGATGCCACCGGTGACGCCGAGCAGGATATGTTTACCGTGCATAGAACCTCTCGCAGCCATTATCCGGCGCGATCCGGCGACCTGCAAACAAGCATTTGGGTATGTCTACAGCGGATTCGGTGCTAGGCGGCACGGGCGCCGCCGCCGGACACTGCCACCATGTCGATCCGGAACTGGCTGCCCAGCGAGAGACCGCGCGAAAAGCTCATGGAACAGGGCGCCCAGAGCCTGTCCAACGCCGAACTGCTGGCGGTCTTCTTCGGCACCGGCAGCCGCGGCGGAACTGCGGTGGATCTGGCGCATCAGCTGCTGGCGCAATTCGGGTCCCTGCGCGAGTTGTTGTGCGCCGGATCGGGTGCAGGCCATGGCCGGGCGTGGGCTGGGGCCGGCCCGCTACTGCTTGTTGCAGGCCGCGCTGGAGCTGGCCCGCCGCCACTACCGCGAAACCCTCAAGGCAGGTCCTGCTCTGGATTCCCCCGAGACCGCCCGCGGCTTTCTGCTCGCGCAGCTGCGGGATCGACCTTATGAGGTGTTCTGCTGCATGCACCTCAATGCCCGGCACCAGCTCATTGCATTCGAGGAACTGTTCCGCGGCACGATCGATGGGGCGAGTGTGCATCCCCGGGAGGTCGTCAAGGCTGCCCTGGCACGCAATGCGGCCGCCGTGATCCTGGCCCACAACCACCCGTCCGGAGTCGCCGAGCCCAGCCACGCCGATGAACTCATCACCACCCGCCTGCGGGATGCCCTCGCGCTGGTGGACATCCGCGTGCTGGACCACCTCGTGATCGGTGACGGACGCTGTATGTCGTTCGCTGAGCGCGGACTTATTTGATGCCTTGGCCGCCGCCGCCGTCATACCTCGCAGCACCCGCGAAGTCTTTGAGGGTAGTCGGCTGGTCAATTGCGCTGCTCGCAAGGCCACTCACCCAGGCACTCTCACACGCTCAAGTGCCGTTGTATGCGCCACATGGCAAGGCTAAACTTCGCCCGAACCGGTGCGCCATTTTCTCACGCACCATGGAGTTGCCTGTGAATGCCCCCCTCAGCGACGGCGCCCAGGCGCCAAGCGAGAGGATTGGCTAGTCGATTGGCTTCGGCATTTCTGCCCAGCCCTCTTCCGTGGTTGGTCTTCTCTTCTCAGCTCGTCCCTTTATTCGAGAGAAGATCATGCAATGCCGATTTGAACGATCGACCCGCCATCTGACCTTGGTCGGGGCAGACGAAGCCTTGCTACGCGCCGAACTCGACAGCCAAGAAGCACTTGCCATCGCCATTGGCCGCTCCATTCCAGCGGGTTGGCCGCCCGAGCACCACGGCCCGGACGTGATCGAGTGGATATTGAACGCGTTACATACGCTCGCGCCCGATGATCCGTGGCGCTTCTACTACATTGTGCTTGACGATCCCGGCACACTCATTGGTACCTGCGGGATCAAGCAACCACCGGACAAGAGGGGATGTGTCGAAGTTGGCTATTCCGTTCTTGAGCAGTATCGCTGCCGTGGCTTCGCCAGTGAAGCGGTAACGGCGCTTATGAACCTGGCTTTCGCGATGGGCGCCTTGGAAGTGGCCGCAGAAACGTTCCCGTCGCTGCTACCTTCGCTAAGAGTGATGCAGAGTGCGGTATGACCAGCATCGGCGAGGGGAGCGAACCGGGTACGGTGCGCTACAGCAAACGGCGCTGAAGTCCGGTTGCGGCCGACCACACTGTTGGGCGCGGCAACCTGCCTCGCTCCGTGTGGGATCTCAATAGCTGGAGTTCCCACGCGCGACGGCGCGGGTGGAATTACGGGCCAAGAGGCCACTTCCGCACCTCAAAAGAGCCGGATTTCGCAAATGTTGAGCTCCCAACTTTTGCTGAGCGCGGGTTGCGTTAGAAGAACATAGTCGCTAACGCGTGGTTATCCGGGCACGTGCGGACATTTGCTACCGATGATGCGAAGCGGCATTAATTACCACTAATCAAATCATCCATGACTCGGGCACCAGGCGCAGCATAGAGTTGAACCCGGCAATTTGCGCCGTCTGCTAAGCGCGGTATCCTTTGAAACCGTTCACGTTGGCTGGTCATCGTCGGCGCTTCGGCGAGTTTCCGATGCGTGTTGCACTTTTGATGTTGGTGGTGACCCTCGGCCTGGTCGGCATGTCGGCCGCCGAAGCGGGACAAATCGCTGTCTGGACACCACGCAAACTCGTTAACTTCTCCCCGCCGCTCATTGCCAACGCAGGCTCGCTGAGTCGCGCTTCCTGCGACCAACTCATCGAACGGTTGAGGCCGGTGCTGCTGCATCTTGGCGCACGCGCGAGCGACCTGAAGTTCGATGAACGCAACTGCCAGGTCCGGGCCGGCGGAAACACCATTGACGTCACATTCTCGGTGCTCGCGCCGGCCGATAACGCCCGCAGCGCCGCGGACGCGGAGGCCGATGCGAGCTGGCAGATTGTTGAGCTCAGAACGAACCAGGACAAAATCCAGAGCAGAATGGGATTCTCTCTGCCGTTCACCTGCGCGTATCTGGACTACGTGACGATGAAAGTGCTGCCCCTGTTTTCAATCCGCAATGCGAAACAGATTTCTCGGGATGTTTGCAACCGGACTAACGTCGGGCTGCGTGCCCAGGTACTCAAGCCCACACCACAGTTAGCGGCGTCGCCTTAAGACGTTCCGTCGACACGGCGGTACGGCTTCCTTCATTCCTCGCTTTCGCGCCCACCAGCGCGACCGGCACAAATGCCAGGAACCTGGACCCAAAGTTTCGCGACCTTTACTTAGGCCTGCTCAAAAGCATCGAGGACGTGCAGGGCCAGAATCCGGCAGACCACGCACGAGATTGCCGTAGGACTTGCGAAGTTCGCGAGCGATTAACACCGGTGTTTGCGCATGCCATCTACCAACGGCGCCGTAAACTTCTCCAGGGAGCTATTTCTGGCTGAGCTTGTCACCGGTAAACGGGTTGTAATCGTAATTGCCCGGAAATTCTTCCTTGGATTTGCGATCGATTTTCTTCGGCAAAAGACTGGCCAGTGGCAGCCGCCAACGAAACGTCTGGTCGTAAAGCGTGTACTGGAAGGACCCGGGCTTCATGGGATCAGTGATCCGATGACCGTCAGAGGTTGCCGGATACACGATCAGTTCAATGCTCTGGCCCATCTGTCCCAGCATCCCTGCCAGCAGCGGCTTCAATGCGCCGAGGATGGTCTGGACCGCTACCGGCACCTTGTCAGGATCGACCGGGGCAATCACCTTGCCGTCCACTTCCAGGCGGCCATTGCTCAACAGGTCTGCTTTTGAGGCGACGTTGCTCAAGCCCTGCATACCGGTATTGGCCCGCAGCAACGCAAAGACCTGATAGTCCTGAAAAGCCGCATGGACTTGTGCGACGGTGTCCGGGGGAACACTGGGATTGCCGGCGAGACTTACGTCCCAGAACTCGGCCGGAATCCACCAAGCCATGGTCAGCTGCTGCGCTACCGTCGATGATTGCTGAGTCTCGGCGACGAACCCGCGCACATCGGCCGCGCGAATGCTCCCGACCCAGGCAGTGCCCACGAGAAGGCACGCCGCTAGGCGCATGACGGCGTGTTGGCGTATTGCGGCAAGCATCCGAGACCCCCGATGGCCCTTTTTTGAGCTTTCACGAATCATACCGGTTGGGGGAGTAGCGGGCCGGACCGCGCGGCGGCGCCTTGCGGGAAGGCTTTGCGGCTGGTATAAAGCTCGACCCCAGCGGTCTGTCCGGGTCATCCGGCGTTCCGTAACCAATTGATCGTAAAGGTTAAGTTTATGTCCCGCGTCTGTGAAGTCACTGGCAAAGGCCCCGCTTCGGGCAATCGCGTCTCGCACGCGAACAACCGGGTCCGACGGCGCTTCCTGCCGAACCTGCACCAGCAGCGCTTCTGGCTCGAGGCCGAAAAGCGCTGGGTATCCCTGCGCGTGTCGATCCATGGCATGCGCACCATCGAGAAGAAGGGCATTGATGTGATCGTGGCCAAGCTGCGCAAACAGGGTGAGAAGATCTGATGCGCGAGAAAATCAAACTGTTGTCGTCGGCCGGAACCGGTCATTTCTACGTGACGACGAAGAACAAGCGTCTGCACCCGGACAAGCTTGAGGTGAAGAAGTTTGACCCGATGGTCCGCAAGCATGTCTCCTATAAAGAGACCAAGATCAAATAGCCGCCGCTTGCAGCGCACAGTTCCTAAAGAGGCCCGGCAGCAACCGGGCCTTTTTCATTCAGGCAGGTGTGAAAGGAAGCGTTTGTGGCACAGATAAAAATCTACGGCCAGCGGGAACACCTCAAGCCGGTCCAATCAGCCCTGTCTGACGCCATCCACTCGTGCGTCGTCGAGGCGCTGCAGTTTCCGCAGGACAAACGGGCGCACCGCTTCTTTCACCTGGAGGCGGAGGACTTCTACTATCCAGCCAGTGCCAGCGCCCGCTATACCATCATCGAAATCAGCATGTTCGAAGGTCGTACGATCGCGACCAAGAAACAGTTGATTCGGCTGCTGTTCGAACGGATATGCCAACAGGCCGATCGGCTGCCCAATGAAGTGGAAGTGACCCTCACCGAGACGCCGAAACGCAACTGGGGCTTCCGCGGGTTGCCAGGCGATGAAGTTGGGTTGGCCTACAAAGTCGAAGTGTAGCCATCGCTCAAGCACAGCTCATCTGCGTCGGATTCCCTGTACTTGCGGCATCGCATCAATTCTTGCTGTCGACCCAGGGTCCGCGATGCGCGCGGTAGGAACTTACTGCATGAGTGAGTACTCTACGGTCAGCGGAACAGGAGTGAACACCATGCGAAGTCCCTTGGGTTTTGCTGCCGTAGCTGTGCTCGGCGCCAGCGCCTGGGCGAGTCTGTGCCTTGCCCAAGCGCCCACCGGCTCGGCGCCGCCGGCGTCGCCGTCGTCGCCCAAGATGCTGAAATGGGTGCAGCTGAATGGTGCGGCCGACCTGGAACGTCTGCGCTCGACCAATTTAAATCATTACCTGCGTGCCCAGAAGATCATTGCGGCGGCGAATGAGACTCTGCCAACCCGGCGCGGCACTGCCCTCCCCGACTCGTTTCAATGCCGAGGCGGTCAACTGCCAGAGCATGTTCTGGCTGACCAGTCTGCCGCCGAAGAAGCTGCTGTCGTTCCAACTGGACGATGTCGGCTACTTCGCGCTGGTGAGTGTCACGGTCGTTGGCAATAAATTTATTGACGGTCCGGCACGCGGCACCCCTGTTGAGAAATCCGGTCCGAATCACTGACCGGTGCTTGCGCCGTTACTGCACCGGTGAGGGGCTGCGCTCCGTGAACTGGCGCTGATGCCAGTAGGGATAGGCATAAGGCGTCGCGCTCGCGGCATCCAGCCGCGCCATCTGCGCCGCGCTCAGCGTCCAGCCCACAGCGCCAAGATTGTCGCGTAACTGCTGCTCGTTGCGTGCGCCGATGATGACGGTCGAAACGGTCGGTCGCTGCAGCACCCAGTTGAGGGCGACCTGGGGCAGGGTCTTGCCGGTCTCGCGCGCGATCTCGTCCAGGGCATCGACCACCTTGAACAGTCGCTCCTCGGGAACCGGCGGCCCGATATCGACGATGACTTTCGTATTGAGTCGGCTGACCTCAGGATGCGGCTGACCGCGACGAATCTTGCCGGTCAGGCGACCCCAGCCCAATGGACTCCAGACGATCGCGCCGACGCCTTGATCGAGCGCGAGCGGCATCAACTCCCATTCGTAGTCGCGCCCGACCAGCGAGTAGTGGGCCTGATGCGCGACATAGCGGGCGAGGCCGTAGCGCTCCGACACCGCGAGCGACTTCATCAGGTGCCACCCCGAAAAATTCGAGCAGCCGATATAGCGTATTTTGCCGCTGGTGATCAGATCATCGAGGGCCCGCAGGGTCTCCTCGACGGGTGTCGAGCCGTCGAAGCCGTGCAGCTGATAGACATCGATGTAATCCGTGCCCAGCCGCTTCAAGCTCGCTTCGCAGGCGTTGATCAGATGGAAACGAGAGGAACCCAGATCATTCGGACCGGGCCCCATGCGGAAGGTGCCCTTGGTCGAGATGAGCACCTGTTCGCGTCGGCCGCGAATGGCGGCGCCGAGCACCTGCTCGGCGAGGCCTTGCGAATAGACGTTGGCGGAGTCGAACATCCTAAGCCCCGCTTCAAGACAGATCGAGACCAGGCGCGTGGCCTCCTCGACGCCTGTCGTGCCAAAAGCTTCGAATACGCCACCCCCACCGAAAGTGCCGGTGCCGAAACTTAAGACGGGGACCTTCAATCCCGAACGGCCCAGCTGGCGGTATTCCATGTGTTTTCCTGAGGTTAACTAAGAGAGCACCGACAGCATTTTGGCTGGAATACGGCATGCGTGCCAGCACGGCCGGGACTATGGTCCGCTCATCGCCGTTGCGGCGGGAGTGAATCATGATTGCCCACACCGGCCTACACGTCAGCGACTACCAGCGGTCCAAAACGTTCTATCGCAAGGTTCTCGAGCCACTCGGGTACCACAACAACATGGAGTACGGCGACTCCGCCGGCTTCAACGATGGCGAGAATACGGACTTCTGGATCCACCGCGCAGAGGCCGTGGTCCCCTCGCACCTCGCTTTCGCGGCGAAGTCAGCTGATGAGGTCAAAGCGTTCCATCAGGCCGCGCTGGCGGCCGGCGCCAAGGACAACGGCGCACCGGGCTATCGGGATTACTCGCCCGGCTACTATGCCGCCTTCGCTTACGACCCCGATGGTCACAACATCGAGGCGGTCTGGTACGACCCCCGCAAGGAACAGTGATGCGCCCTCACGCCGGTTTCTCGCCGCGCAGCGTGGTGCGGTACAGTTCGCGCCGATAACCCTGGTAGTCGTTGTAGGCCTGATGCACGCACAGGCGGTTGTCCCACAGGGCGAGCATGTCGGTCTCCCAGCGCAGCCGACACGCGAAGACCGGCTGGATCAGATGGTCGGTCAGGTACTTGAGGATCGGCGCCGACTCCTCCTCGTGCATGCCCTCGATGCCGATACCGTAGGACGGATCCACATAGAGCGCTTTTTCACCCGTGACCGGATGAGTGCGCACCATCGGGTGATAGTTGCCTTTGATTTTGCGCACCAGGCTCTCGGAGAGCTTCTCGGCGCCGCGAGTCGCCGCCAGCTGGCCGATGGGGCTGTCCCCCACCTGCACCGCTTCCTGCGCCGATCGCAGTACATCGCGCAGCGAGAAATGCACTTTCAGATCCGCGATCATGCGCCGGTAGGTGTCGCTCAGGTTGATATAGGCGAGCGCTGAATTGGCCCAGGTGGTATCCCCGCCGAAGGGCGGAATCTGCACCGAACGCAGCGAGGTGATGGCCGGCGGTTCCGGCAGAAACGGCGAGTCGGTATGCCAGCCTTCTCCGAATACCATCTTGGATGGGTCGTCCGCCTCCTTGATCAGGGGGTGCACGTTGCGATGTCCCGGCACACCCTGGGTGTAGGCGTCCTCGGCAAAGGGTCCAAACCGCAGGCTGAAGGCCTCGTGGGACTCGTGCGTGAGCCGCTGGCCGCGCAGGTAGATCATCTTGTGGCGGAACAGCGCGTGGCGGACTTCTTCGAACTGTTCAGCGGTGACTTCCGCAGCCTGCAGACCGACAATTTCGGCACCCATGGAGGCGGCCAGGGGCCGCACCTGGATGTGCTGGTAGGGGGCTGCGTGATTATCGAACTTTCCGGTCGGGTGG
This sequence comes from uncultured Gammaproteobacteria bacterium, assembly GCA_963708865.1. Lineage (GTDB taxonomy): Bacteria > Pseudomonadota > Gammaproteobacteria > Steroidobacterales > Steroidobacteraceae > DAIDKA01. The sequence continues at coordinate 869,911 of CAVPUC010000008.1, read as the reverse complement.
AGTCGCATCCGGGCACCTTGTGGTTTCGATTGCACTGCAATGGCACAAGGGTAACACTTCGCTTGGCGGCGCCCGAGGCACCGCCCCTTAGCCCGCCGCTTAGCCTGTCGGGACCATCAAATATGTCTCGGTGAGGCGCCCGAACTCTGCCGTGTAAAGTATAGTCAGACTCTTAACTTTCCATTGAAACCAGCGCGCGCCATCATTGGCTTTGATGTCGCGTACGGAAGGCCCAATGACCTCTCAGCCCCAGACCGCCCGAGCGCTCAAAACACTGTTTTTGCAGGCCCCGTCATTCGAAGGCTTCGACGGTGGCGCAGGCTCCCGCTATCAGGCCAAGCGCGAGATCAAGTCCTTCTGGTTCCCGACCTGGCTGGCGCAGCCCGCGGCCCTGGTGCCCGATTCGCGGGTGGTGGACGCTCCGGCCGACGAGCTGACGGTTGAGCAGACCCGCCAGATCGCGCGCGGCTTTGAGCTGGTGATCATGCACACCAGCACGCCCTCCTTCCCCACCGATGCGCGCTTCGCGGAGCTGCTGAAGGAAGACAATCCGCAGATCCGGATCGGACTGATCGGCGCCAAGCCCATGGTCGATCCTGAAGGCTCGCTGAAAGCCACCGCGGCGATCGATTTCGTGTGTCGCGAGGAGTTCGACTTCACCTGCCAGGACGTCGCGGCGGGACTGCCGATCGAGGACATCCGCGGGCTGTCGTATCGCGATGCCGCGGGCCGCATTGTCCACAACCTGCCGCGCGCGACCATCGAGAACATGGATGAGCTGCCGTTTGTCGCGCCTGTCTACCAGCGCGACCTCACCATCCGCAATTACTTCATCGGCTACCTGAAGCACCCGTACGTGAGCTTTTACACCGGCCGCGGTTGCCGCTCGAAGTGCACCTTCTGCCTGTGGCCGCAGACCGTCGGCGGCCATCGCTACCGGGTGCGCTCCGCAGAGAATGTCATCGCTGAGGTACGCTGGATCAAGGAGCAACATGCCGGAGGTGAAGGAGATCATGTTTGATGATGACACCTTCACGGACAGCTCCGCGCTGCCACGCGTCGAGGCGATCGCCAAGGGCATGGGTGAACTCGGCATGACCTGGAGCTGCAACGCCAAGGCCAATGTGCCGTACAAGACGCTGAAGGTGATGAAGGAGAACGGGCTGCGCCTGCTGCTGGTCGGCTATGAATCCGGTGATGACCAGATACTGCTGAACATCAAAAAGGGTCTGCGTACCGACATTGCGCGCCGCTTCACCGAGGACTGCCGCAAACTCGGCATCCTGATCCATGGCACCTTCATTCTCGGACTTCCCGGCGAGACCACGGAGACAATCGAGAAGACCATCAGGTTCGCCAAGGAGATCAACCCGCATACCATCCAGGTGTCACTCGCGGCGCCTTATCCCGGCACCACGCTGTACCGGCAGGCGGTCGAGAACGGCTGGCTGCAGGAGAACGAAGCGGTCAACCTGGTCAATGATCATGGCGTGCAGCTCGCGGCGATCAGTTATCCGCACCTGTCCAAGGAACAGATCTTCCACAGCATGGAAGTGTTCTATAAGCGCTTCTACTTTCGGCCCAGCAAGATCTGGGAGATCGTGCGCGAGATGCTCGGCAGCTGGGAGATGATGAAGCGCCGTCTGCGCGAGGGCGTCGAGTTCTTCCGCTTTTTGCGGGCACATCAGGCGTAACCGTCCTTGAGCCGGTAATGCCGGAGCTTCCCGAAGTAGAAACCACCCGCCGGGGCCTTGAGCCGTACCTGGCGGGCGGAACCGTGCTGCGGCTGATGATCCATGACCATCGGCTGCGCTGGCCCGTGGAAGCGCAGCTGCCGCAGACCCTCGCCGGTCAACGCGTCGAGGCTGTCGAGCGGCGCGCCAAGTATCTGCTGCTGCGCCTGACCCGCGGCACGGTGCTGTGGCATCTGGGCATGTCGGGAAGCCTGCGCGTTGTGCCCAGCGACCTGCCCCCGGACCCGCACGACCACATCGATCTGGTGCTGACTTCGGGGAAGACCGTGCGCTTCAACGATCCACGCCGCTTCGGCAGTCTCCTGTACGTGACCGGCGATCCGCAGCTGCACCCGCTGCTGGCAAATCTGGCGCCGGAGCCGTTCGATGCGGCATTCGACAGCGAGTACCTGTGGCGGATCTCGCGGCGGCGCAAGGTGTCGATCAAACAGCTGATCATGAACGGCCAGCTGGTCACCGGCGTCGGCAATATCTACGCGAGCGAAGCGCTGTTCCAGGCCGGCATCCGTCCGCGTCGCCAGGCCAAGAGCCTCAAACGCGATGAAGCCAAACGCCTGGTCGCCGCCATCCGCAAGGTGCTCAGACAGGCGATTCGAGTCGGCGGCACGACCTTGCGCGACTACGTGAGCCCCGATGGCAATCCCGGCTATTTCCGCCAGAAGCTGTTCGTTTATGAGCGCGCCGCTGAGCCCTGTCGCCAGTGCGGCACGCTGATCCGCGCCATCACCCAAGGCCAGCGCTCCACCTATTACTGCCCGAGCTGCCAGGGGTGAGCGCGTGACGCGCGCCATCATTACCCATCTGAGTGACGCGGATCCGGTCATGAAGCAGCTGATCGCCGCGGCCGGACCCTATGCGATCGATGGGCGCGAGGAACATTCCCCCTTCGAGGCGCTGGCGCGCGCCATCGCGCACCAGCAGCTGAACGGCAAGGCCGCGCAATCCATCCTCAACCGTTTCGTCGGCACCTGCGGTCAGGGAGTGTTTCCTGAACCCGAAGCGCTGCTGTTGCTGGAGGATGCGGCGCTGCGTGCAGCGGGATTCTCCTTCTCGAAAATCAAGGCGCTGCGGGATCTGGCCGAGAAGACCCTGAGCGGCGTGGTCCCGATCCGCGAGCACGCTGCAGGCGCTGAGCGATCTTGAGATCATCGAGCGGCTCACGGCGGTGCGCGGCATCGGGCGCTGGACCGTGGAGATGCTGCTGATGTTCCAGCTGCGCCGGCCCGATGTGCTGCCGGTAGATGATTTCGGCGTACGCATGGGATTCCGGCTCGCCTACGGGCTCAAGCAAATGCCGGCGCCAAAGGTGCTCGCCCTGTTCGGCGAGCGCTGGGCTCCGCATCGCAGCGCGGCCGCCTGGTATCTGTGGCGCGCGGTGGATCTGGCGCGTGCCGGCAAGCTGCCGCCAGCTGGGCAAAAGGTGCGGCTGCCGCGGCTGCCGCGCAAGCGCAAACTCAAGCGCGCCGCAGCTTCTTCAGCTCGGCCAGCACGATCGGGTGCACGAACTCGTGCACGTCGCCCCCCAGCACGGCGATCTCGCGCACCAAAGAAGAAGAAATAAACGTGAACTGTTCCTGCGGTGTCAGGAACACCGATTCGATGTCGCGGCACAGGTGCCGGTTCATGTTCGCCAGCTGAAACTCGAATTCGAAATCCGAGACGGCGCGCAGTCCGCGGATGATCACCGACAAATTGTGGCGGCGCGCGAACTCCACGGTCAATTCGGAGTAGCCCATCACTTCCACGTTCGGCAGATCGGCGAGCACCTGGCGCGCCAGGTCCACGCGCTTCTCCTGGCTGAACAGCGGCGCCTTGCCGGCATTGGAGGCGATGGCCACCACCACCCGATCAAACAGGCTGCACGCTCGCCTGACCAGATCGGCGTGCCCATTGGTGATGGGATCGAAGGTCCCGGGATACAGGGCGTGGCGATTGGTCATGAAGGTGTTCTCCGCAACAGATGATACCCGACCTCGCCGGCGCGTCCGGTCTTGGCCACCGCCCAGGTCGCCGGCAGCGGCGGCAGCGCCGCGCGCGCCGGACACTCTGCGTAGATCAGCGCGTTGGCAGCCAGCCAGTGCCCGGCCTCGAGCCGCGCGATGATCTGGGCCAGCAAACCGGCCGCGAACGGCGGATCCAGGAAGACCAGATCGAAGACTTCGGGTTTGCCGGCGAGATACGCGATGGCATCCGCGACGTGGATCTGCGCCATCGCGGCGGGCGCGCCGCCCCACAGCTCCAGGGTCTGCCGCAGTTCCCGCGCCGCATCGGCAGCCTTCTCCACGAACACCGCACGCGCGGCGCCGCGTGACAGCGCCTCCAGGCCCAGCGCCCCGCTGCCGGCGAACAGATCGAGGCAACGCGCCCCGGCGATGCCGGGGCTGAGCCAGTTGAACAGGGTCTCACGCACGCGGTCGGGTGTCGGTCGGATGTCGCCCTCGGGAAAGCGCCAGGTGCGGCCGCGCCAGGCGCCGCCGATGATCCGCAGCGTGCGCGCTTTGTTGCCGCGGGCCACTCGCGGCGCGGAGGAGCGCAAATCAGGCTTACCAGTCACGGTTCATCATACAATACGGCCATGCTTTTCCGACGTGACAAAACGGCCGGCGCGGAGTCCGGTGGCTTCTTCCAGCGCCTGCGCACTACCCTCAATCGCGGCAGCTCCTGGCTGACGGACGGGCTCGCGACCCTGTTCAAGGGCCGCGAGATTGACGCCGAAATCCTCGAGGAGCTGGAGACGCGGCTGCTCACCGCCGATGTCGGCGTCGATGCCACGCAGTACATCCTGGATGACCTGCGCAATCGCGTCGCGCGCCGCGAACTCGCCGATGTCGCGGCACTGATCGCCGCGCTGCGCCAGTCCATCGCCCAGATCTTAAGCCCCGTGCGCACAGCCGCTGGTGATCGACGCCGCGCACCGCCCCTATGTCATTTTGGTGGTGGGCGTGAACGGCTCCGGCAAGACCACCACCATCGGCAAGCTCGCCCAGCGGCTGTCGGATGCGGGTCACAGCGTGATGCTCGCGGCGGGTGACACGTTCCGGGCGGCGGCCATTGAACAGCTGCAGGTATGGGCCACGCGCACGGGGTCAGCGATCGTCGCGCAGCAGGCCGGTGCCGATCCCGCCGCGGTGGTGTTCGATGCGGCGCAATCCGCACGCTCGCGCGGCACACAGGTGCTGATCGCCGACACCGCCGGCCGCCTGCAGAGCCAGACCCATCTGATGGAGGAACTGAAGAAGGTGCGCCGCGTGATCCAGCGCGTCGATGCCACCGCGCCGCATGAGGTGCTGCTGGTGCTCGATGCCAACCAGGGCCAGAACGCGCTCAGCCAGGCGGTGCAGTTTCACGAGGCCATTGGCGTCACGGGACTGGTGTTGACCAAGCTCGATGGCACGGCCAAGGGCGGCATCGTGCTCGCCATCGCCCGCAAGCTCAAACTCCCCATCCGCTTCATCGGCATCGGCGAGCAAGCCGGGGACTTTGGCGAGTTCAACGCCGAGGCGTTCGCCGCGGCCCTGGTCGAAGGGGTCGGGGTGGCCCCTGACGGTCCCGCCGTCGCCGGCGCATGATCCTCTTCGAGCGCGTCACCAAACGCTATCCCAACGGACGCGAAGGGCTGCGGGCCGCCTCTTTCAGCATTGATCGCGGCGAGATGGTATTTCTCACCGGCCGCTCCGGAGCGGGCAAGAGCACGGTGCTCAAACTCATCGCGATGCTGGAGCGGCCGACGCGCGGGACGGTGGTCGTGAACGGCCAGAATCTCGCCGCGCTGCGCTCGCGGCACCTGCCGGCCTACCGCCGCACGCTGGGCGTCGTCTTCCAGGACCATCGGCTGCTCGATGATCGGCCGGTGTTCGACAACGTCGCGCCTGCCGCTGGTGGTCGCCGGTGCCAGCCACACCGATATCGGCAAGCGGGTGCGAGCGGCGCTCGACCAGGTGGGCCTGTTGGGCAAGGAGCGCATGCTGCCCAATGAGCTGTCGGTCGGGCGAACAGCAGCGCGTCGGCATCGCGCGCGCCGTGGTCGCCAAGCCCGCGGTGCTGATCGCCGATGAACCCACGGGCAACCTCGACCCGGCGCTGGCGCTGGAAGTCATGAAGCTGTTCAAGCGCTTCCAGGACGTGGGCGTCACGGTGATCATCGCGACCCATGACCTGCACGTGGTGCACGAGTTCGGTCAGCGCACCATCATTCTGGATGATGGTCAGATCCAAGGCAGCGCGGATGCACCGCTGCCCAGCATGACGGCGACGCGCTGAATGTCGGGCTACCTGACGCATCACGCCCAGGCGCTGCTCGGTGCCATGGGACGCCTGGCGCGAACGCCGTTCGCGACGGCGCTGACGGTGCTGGTCATCGGCGTCGCCCTGGCGCTGCCGCTGGCGATGGCGCTGTTCGTGACCAATGCCATGACGGCCACCGGCGGTTTCGCCGGCGCGGTGGATGTCTCGGTGTACTTCAAGCCCGAGGTCGCCGTCGCCCGGGTGCAGCAGCTGGCGCAGGTCGCGCGCGCGCGGCCGGGCGTGGCGGGGGTAGAGGTCATCACGCGCCGATGAGGCCCTGCAGGAATTCCGTCAGTACTCCGGATTCGGCGCGGCCTTGCAGGCCCTGGGCAGTAATCCCCTGCCGAACGTCCTGCACGTGCGCCCGGCAGCCGGAGCCGCCTCGCCCGCGGATCTGGCGGCGCTGAAGCGCTACCTGTCCGCCTGGCCGGAGGTCGACCTCGTGCAGGTCGACGCCGAATGGGTGCTGCGCTTCAACGCCATTCTCGGGCTGCTGCGCCGGGTGCTCGGGATCGCCGCCCTGGTGCTGGGGATCGGGGTGCTGGCGGTGATCGGCAATACCATCCGCCTTGAAATCCAGGGGCGTCGCACCGAGATTGAAGTGGTGCGGCTGGTAGGCGGGTCGACGGGTTTCGTCCGTAGGCCTTTTCTGTATACCGGCATGCTGTATGGCCTCTGGGGCGCCTCTGTGGCCTGGGCTATGGTCGAAACGGCTGTGCTGGTCTTGCGCACACCGGTGGCGACGCTGGCCAGCCTGTACGGCAGCAGCTACAGCTTGAGCGGACCGGCGTGGGCGCAGGTCGGGGCGGTGTTCGCGGCCGGCGTGGCCTTGGGGTGGCTCGGCGCCTGGCTGGCGGCGGCGCGGCATCTGCGGGGCATCGAGCCGCGGGCCTAGTGCGCAAGTGTTTGTTTGTATTGGTTATAACGGTGAGAACAAAGTTGAACTCCGGAGGTTGTTAGCACTCCAATACCGTGAGTGCTAAAATCGCTTCAACTTAAAGTTCGAACCAAGGGAGCCCGCATGACTACTGCCACTGCGCTGGTCGCTCCTCAGTCGGATCTCGCCCTGGCGGGACCGCTCGGGAGCCTGGACGCGTACATCGATCGCGTCAGCCGCATACCCGTGCTGTCGCGCGAGGAAGAGCACGAGCTGGCCATCCGCTACCGCTCGGAAGATGACCTGGACGCCGCGCGCAAGCTGGTGCTCTCGCACCTGCGTTTTGTCGTCCATATCGCTCGCGGCTATACCGGCTACGGCCTGCCCATGGGCGATCTGATCCAGGAAGGCAATGTCGGCCTGATGAAGGCCGTGAAGCGCTTCGACCCTTCGCTGAATGTGCGCATGGTGTCGTTTGCGGTGCACTGGGTGCGCGCCGAGATCCACGAGTACGTGCTGCGCAACTGGCGCCTGGTCAAGGTGGCCACCACCAAGGCCCAGCGCAAACTGTTCTTCAACCTGCGTCGCATGAAGAAGAACCTGTCATGGCTGACGCACGAGGAGACGGCCGCGGTGGCGCGCGACCTCGGTGTCAGTACGGCCGAAGTCACCGAGATGGAGCAGCGCCTGTCGGCGCGCGACATGTCGTTCGACCCGACGCCCGATGGCGACGAAGAGGATGCCCCCTACAGCCCGGCCTCCTACCTGCCGGCGCCGTCCGCGGATCCCGCCGAAGCCGTCGAAGAGGAGGAATGGGCGAGCGTGACCAATACCGAACCTGCAGTCCGCCCTGGGCCGGCTGGATGCGCGCAGCCGCGACATCCTGATCAGCCGCTGGACGGGCGATGGCAAGTCCACGCTGCATGAGCTGGCGGAGCGCTACAAGGTCTCTGCCGAGCGGATCCGCCAGATCGAGACGCAGGCGATGGGCAAACTCAAGGGCATGATGGCGCCGGCCTGAGTGCTTAGCCGGTCACTTCCGGCGTTCCCGCCTCGCTCGACACCGGCTGCATGGCCGCCGCCATTACCGCGGCGGCCACCCGCTCGTGGACCAGTTTGTCCAAGGGATTGGGCACCAGATCCTCACCCGCCATCTGCGCGATGGCATCCGCAGCGGCCATCAGCATGGCATCCGTGAAGCGCGGCGCATGCGCCGCGAGCGCGCCGCGAAACAATCCCGGAAACGCCAGTACGTTGTTGATGCCCTTGCCGTCGGCGGCGAAGGCCGCGCCGCGCTCCATCGCCTCCAGCGGATCGATCTCGGCTTCCGGATTCGAGAGCGCGAGGATGATCTGTCCGGGACGCACGCTCGCGGCCGGAATCAGGTTCTTGACGCCGGTGGTCGCGATCACGATGTCACAGCGGGCCATGATGTCTGCGAGCGTCGCGCCTTCAGCGCCCATCGACTCGATGCGCTCGATGGCCGCAGGATTGCGGTCCGCGCCCAGTACTCGACTGACGCCATAGGCACGCAGCAACCGCACGATGCCGGTGCCGGCGGCCCCCAGGCCAATCTGTCCCACGGTGCTCACGCGCAGGCTTCGACCCAGGCGCCGCGTGGCGGTGAGCAGCGCCGCGAGCGTGACGACGGCGGTGCCGTGCTGATCGTCGTGCAGCACCGGCTTCGCCAGGGTGGCGCGCAGGCGCGCCTCGATCTCAAAGCATTCGGGCGCGGCGAAATCCTCGAGCTGGATGGCGCCGAAGGATTGCTCGATGGCGGTGATGGCGGTCACCACACTGTCGGCGTCACGCGTTTTGAGCAGGATGGGAACGCCGCTGATATCCGCCAGCTCCGCGAACAGCGCCGCCTTGCCCTCCATCACCGGCAGGCCCGCCAGCGCGCCGATATCGCCCAAACCGAGGATGGCGGTGCCATTGGTGATGATGGCCACGGTATTGTCGATGGCGGTGTAATCGTGGACTTTGCGCGGGTCGGCCTGGATGGCGAGGCACACCCGCGCCACCCCCGGGGTGTACACGTCCCGTAGGATGTTCAGGGTATTGATGGGCAGACGCGAGACCGTGCGGATCTTGCCGCCGCGGTGCCGGTTGAACACCCGATCGGATTTGCCGACGAAGCGCGCCGTGGGCAGCTGGTCGATGCGTTCGTACAGCGAGCGGCTGGCATCCTCGTCCATCTCGAGGGTGATTTCCCACAAGGTACGACCCTGCTCGCGCCGCAGCGCCGTCAGGTGCTCGAGTACCAGCCCTTCCTCGGCAATGACCTGCAGGACCTTGACCAGACTGCCGGGCTGGTGCAGGACCTCGACGATGATGATTTCAGGAATTTTCATGGCGCGGCGATTCTACTGCACCGCCCGCTTGCGCCGTCAGCGACCGGGCGGATGATGGTGCGGCGCATGATCGCGAAGCATGCCTCCGGCGGCTAGGCTCACGGCATGTCTCAGCCCCACGACCCCTTGGATCTTTTCGCCGTGCAAGCCTGCCTGACCGAGGAGGAGCGCCTCATTCAGGCGAGCGTGGCGCGGTTTGTCGCCGCCGAAGTCACGCCGCGGATCCGCGCGTGCTTTGAGCAGCACCGCTTTCCCCGCGAACTGATCCCGGGACTGGCGAACCTCGGGGTGCTGGGCGCCGGCATTCAAGGCTACGATTGCGCCGGACTCAACGCCATCAGTGTCGGACTCATCTGCCAGGAGCTGGAACGCGGCGACTCGGCGCTGCGCAGCTTCGTCTCCGTGCAGTCCTCGCTGTGCATGCACGCCATCCACGCCTACGGCAGTGATGCCCAGCGACTGCTCTATCTGCCGCGCATGGCACGCGGCGAGATCATCGGCTGTTTCGGCCTGACCGAATCGCACGGGGGTTCCGACCCCGGCAATCTGCGCACCGAGGCACGCCACAGCGGCGCTGACTGGGTGTTGAACGGCGCAAAAATCTGGATCACCAACGGCGGCATCGCAGACCTCGCGCTCATCTGGGCCAACACGGATCGGGGCCTGCGGGGCTTTCTGGTCGATACCGACTCAACCGGCTTCGAGGTGACCGAGATCGAGAACAAGATGTCGCTGCGTGCCTCTGACACCGCCGCGCTGTACCTGAACGATGTGCTCGTGCCGGCGGATGCGGTGCTGCCGCTTGCGGAAGGGCTGCGCGCCGCCCTGTCCTGTCTCAACCAGGCGCGCTTCGGCATCGCCTGGGGGGTCATCGGTGCGGCGCAGGACTGCCTGAACACGGTGCTGGACTACACCGGATCGCGCGAACTGTTTGGCCGGCCCCTGGCCGCGACCCAGAGCGTGCAGATCCGCCTGGCCGACATGGCCCGCCGCATCACCGCGGCGCAGCTGCTGGCCCTGCAGCTCGGCCGCCTCAAGGATGCCGGACAACTGACCGCCGTGCAGGTCTCGCTGGCCAAGTGGAACAACGCGCGCATGGCCCTGGACATCGCGCGCGATTGCCGCGACCTGCTGGGCGCGGCGGGCATCAGCGTCGAGTTCAGTCCCGTGCGTCACCTGCATGAACCTGGAGAGCGTGGTCACCTACGAAGGCACGCAGACCATCCATCAGCTCAGTGTCGGACGCGCGCTTACCGGATTCAGCGCATTTTGAGCTGCACCGGGCATGGCCTCATACAAGGACGCCGAGCGACAGCAGCACCAGCACTGCCAGCCAGTTGAACAGCTGCGGCAGCCGGCGGGAGCGCATCGTGGAATGTGCAGACATGGAACTCACCTCCTGGGCGGCCTTCCAACCCCGGCACCAGTGGGCGCCGCAAAACGGGCAGCGCGCGGGTGGCTATTCGGGCACCGCGCGGACGAATCGTGGCAGAACATGGCGACCGCTTCGCAGGCCCTGCCGCAGCGCTCGCGGTTGCAGTACGCTGTGAGTCATGAAACTCATCGCGATCATCGAAGACGAACCCGCCATTCGGGACAACTATGCGGCCGCCTTCACCCGCGAAGGCTACGCGGTGCGCACCTATGGCAACCGCCGCCAGGCCATGACGGCCTGCGCAGCGCGGCTGCCGGACCTGGCAGTCATCGACATCTCATTGGAAGACGAGCCTGAGGGCGGCTTCGAGCTGTGCCGGGCGCTGCGCTCCATGTCCGCCGAACTGCCGATCATCTTTCTGACCGCGCGCGACAGTGACCTGGATGCAGTGTCGGGACTGCGCCTCGGCGCCGATGATTTCCTGACCAAGGATCTGAGCATTCCGCATCTGATCGCACGCGTGAACGCGCTCTTCCGACGCATCGAAGCGCTGCGCAAACCTCCCGCAACCGGCCAGACCGTGCAGCGCGGCGCGCTGCTTGGTGGATGGCGAGCGCATGCAGGTGCAATGGGAAGGTCAAGTGGTGCTGTTGTCGCTCACCGAGTTCTGGATCGTCCACGCGCTCGCGCGCCATCCCGGCCACGTCCGCAATCGCCAGCAGCTCATGGACGCCGCCAATGTCGTGCTCGATGACAACACCATCACTTCGCACGTGAAGCGTATCCGCCGCAAGTTCCAGGCGCTCGATCCAAAGTTCGACGCCATTCAAACCGTGTACGGCATGGGCTATCGCTGGGTGGAGTGACAGGCGTCAAGCATGTCGCTGCGCCTGAAGTTGCTGCTGCTGGGGCTTGCCACACTGGTGCTGCCGTTGGCCGGCTACGAATACGCGCGCGAGATGGAGGCCGCGCTGCGCGACGGTCAGCAGCAATCGCTGCAGGCCATCGCGCAGACCATTGCCACCTCGCTCCAGGGCCGCACCGATCTGCTGTATCGCAGTCCCGACGGACCTGGCGCCTGTCAGCCCCTGGACCCGCTGATCTGCAGGCCGTGCCGCTGCCGGCGGCGCCGTTCCTCGACGGCTATGCCGATGAGTGGCCGCGCAGCTCACCGTTCCGGCGGGTGTTCTCCGACGGGCCGCGTCAGCTGGCGCTGCTCGCCGGCGTGCATGAACGCATGGCGTACCTGCTGATCGAGGTGCGCGACGCGCACGTGGTATGGGATGCCCCCGGCGCCGATGTGCTGGATCCGGCGGGGTTCGGGGACCGCATCTGGGTTGCCTTTACCGATACGATGGGAGCACAGCACCAGTACCTGTTCGCCACCTCGGAGCCGGGCCCGGTCCATGCGCGCCGCATCGACACCGAGGATCTGGGACGCCAGGTCGCCATCGATGAGCCGCGCATCGTCGGCGGCTGGCAGCCGATGACCGGCGGCTATCGGGTGGAACTGCGGATTCCGCTGTCGATGCTGGGCGCGCGCCTCGGCGTGCTCGTGGATGAGCGCGCGCGGCGTGGCGCCGAGCCGATGAGTATCGGCACCCTGGACCCCGACAGCCTCGCGCCCCGTGGAAGGCTGCTGATCCCCTCCCCTGAACTGACCGACTATCTGGACCAGTTCGTCCAGCCGGGCCTGCGCCTCACCGTGGTCGGTACCGACCAGGCCGTATTGAGCCAGGTGGACGCGCTGTCGGTGGCCACGGTCGAACGCACCGAGCGCGGGCTGCTGCCGCAGCTGTACCGCCGGATGCTTGAACGACCGGATGATCGCCAGGTGGTGCAGGCGCAGGCCCCGATTGCCGGCCTCGACCGCCATCAGACTGCTGGGCTCCGTGCAGATCGCTGCAAACCGCGGAGCGCTCGCTGACCCTGCGCGACAAGGCGCTGACCCAGTTGCTGGACTTCACCCTGATCACCAGCGCGCTGGCGGTCATCGCTGATGTTCACGTTCGCGGCGTGGCTTGCCGCGCGGCTGGCAGCGGCTGCGGCGCGCGAGCGAGACCGCGCTGACACGCCAGGGCCTGGTGACGACCTTCCCGGATACCTCAGCGGCGGATGAGCTGGGCGATGTGGCGCGCAGCTTCTCGATGCTGCTCGGGCGGCTCAATGAGTACACCGGGTACCTGCGCACCCTCGCCGGAAAACTGGCGCATGAGATCCGTACGCCTCTGACCATCGTGCGCTCATCGCTGGACAACCTCGAATCCGAGCCGGTGACCGAAACGGCACGCACCTACCTGGACCGAGCGCGCAGGGCAGCGAGCGGTTGAGTGCGATTCTGGTGGCCATGGGCGCCGCCACCCGCGTCGAAGAGGCCATTCAAGGCGCCGAGCGGTCCCGGTTCGACCTGCGTGCCCTCATGGACAGCGCGGCGGGCGCCTATCGCACCGGCTTCCCGCAACGGCAGTTCAGCGACGAACTGCCCGGTCCATCCCGTCATGCTCACGGGCGCGCCGGACCTCATCGTCCAGATGCTGGACAAGCTCATCGACAATGCCGTGGACTTCAGTCCCGAGCGGGCCACGATCACCTTGCGGCTCGCGACCGAGGGCGCCTGCGCGGTGATCGAAGTCGACAATCCCGGAGCCACCCTGTCCGGCGAGGGTTATAGCCACTTGTTCGAATCCCTGTGGCAATCGCGTCCGGGTGGCGACAGCCGCCCCCACTTCGGGCTCGGCCTGTATATCGTACGGCTCATCGCTGAATTTCACGGCGGGGCTGCGGAGGCGACCAACCTCTCGGACGGCAGTGGCGTCCGGTTCAGAGTACTCCTGTCAGGCTTAAGCTAACGCAAAATTGGCAGCTTGTCGCACAGCAGCCACATGCGAAGCCTGCAAAAACCCGCTACTATTGGCGGGTGGACTGTGTCGGAATATTGACATAACCACTTGTTTTAAATGTTATTTATTGATTTGATGGCGAACTGTGCGGCTGGGGATTAATAATTCTTAACCACAGTTGATGCGCAGATAGAACAGATTGCGGGAGGTAAGAACGTAGAAACTCGGGCGATTAACACAGGCACGGAGGGCATTCGCCAGTTGTGCGAATGCCATGCACGGGAAGCGTGACTTGAACACGCAGTCTGCATTTGCCAGACGGGAGTTGGTTAGCTCCGCCGCCAAACCGTGATGAATTGAGCCCTGTGTCGACGCGACGCGAAGCGCGCTTTTTGCGCACTTGGCCGGAGCTGACAACGATTGACCCGGTCGGTGAGGACCTGCCCAACTGAGCCCCGCGATGCGGGGCTTTTTTTTCCTCCTCAGCAAGGCTCACACTCAGCCGATGAGACGCCTGGTCGCATTGCTCGTGTTCGTGTCGGCGGCCGCCGCCCAGGCGCAGAACACACCGGTCGGCCTATGGAGAACGATCGATGACAGCACGCATCAGGAGAAGTCATTGGTGCGGATCATTGACGCGGGCGGCGTGGTGAGCGGCAGGGTCGAGAAGCTGCTGCATCCCTCGCGCCCCAATCCAACGTGTGAACAATGCCGCGACGATCGCCATGGCAAACCGATTGTGGGACTGTCCATCATCGAGGGGCTCAAGCAACACGGCGATGTCTGGGAGGGCGGGCAGATTCTTGATCCGGACAACGGCAAGATCTATACGGTGCGCCTGAAACCGCTGGACGGCGGCAAAGCACTCCAAGTTCGCGGTTATATCGGGCCGTTCTTCCGCACCCAGACTTGGATACGTGTCGAATGATTCGCCGAATTTAATCAGTCCTCGCAGCGACTTGGGATAGCGCTTAGCTGCGCAATCCATTGCCATAGGGTGCTGGCGGCCGCTCGTCGAGCTTAGCCGTGAGCTCGCGTTTTTTTGCGGTTGGCCGATTCAGCAGCCGGACTTGCTTTCCAGAGTGCCGGCCATATAGGTCCATAAGATACTCCCGGAGGCGCCATGCACCCTTTCCCGCATTACTACAGTGTTGAAGTATCGGTTCGACCCGGCGAATCGGCAAAGCTGCACACCGCGGAACTGGGTGAAATCGAATCTGCGCCACCGAAAGAGTTCGGCGGTCCGGGCGATCGCTGGTCTCCCGAGGGTCTCTTGACCGCGGCAGTCGCCGACTGCATCAGCTTGAATTTCCAGGGCATCGCGGCGAACTCCAAGTTCGCCTGGATGAGTCTCCAAGGAACGACCAAAGCCGTGCTGGACCGGGTCGAAGGAAAGATGCGATTTACCCGCATCGACACCCACATCGCACTTGCCATTCCCGCAGGAGCCAATCCGGACCGCGCTCGTCTTCTCCTTGAGAAGGCTGAAGCCAGCTGTCCGGTATCCAATACCCTCAACTGCGAGAAACATCTGACGATGGACATTACGGTGGGTTAGCAGCGGGTACGCTTTGTCGGAACGTTTTATGCACGGAGCAATAAAGCGCGAGCGAGCGCTCACATCAGCCGCACGGGGATTCAAACCACACCGCGAGTGAAATATCCGGCCGTCGCGGCGCAAATCAGGAGACTGCAATGTCAGCCAAATGTTCTCATCGTAGTTCCATTGTAGAAGTCACACCCAGTGCCTTGGGATGCGAAGAATGTCTGCGCATGGGGTCTGCGTGGGTACACCTGCGGCTATGCCGTACCTGCGGACACGTAGGATGCTGTGACGAATCACCCAACCGCCATGCGACAAAGCACTTTCACAAGACCCGGCATCCCATCATCGAGGGCTACGACCCACCGGAAGGCTGGGGATGGTGTTACGTAGACGAGCTGACGATTGACCTGCCGGATACGACGCCGCATAACGGGCCGATCCCGCGCTATGTCTGAATAGGTAAGGAGGAATCATGGCAGATAACGAATGGCTGCCCGTCACTGTTGAGCGTGGCGGCCAACTGAATAAGGGGGCCTACCAGATCGAAGGTGATCATGTGGCGGTGCTGTATCAAGGCAGGATCAAGCGCGCCGAACTTGGCAGCATCAGCGCCGCGATGCACGCAAGAATCCTCCTCGGGGAAATGATCGCCGAGGGCTGAGACCTGTCGATGCTTCAAAAGCATCCTATAGGCCGGGTACGGCCAGATATCCAGCCCGCAAAGCGTTCGTTGCATTCATTGCGGGCGGCACGGCGAACTGAAGCCTGTCGGCTTCGCCCGTGCTACTCGCCAGCGCTGAAATCGTCCGCGCCATGTAGATGGAAGAGCACCGCCAAGCGCTATGCCGCAGTGCCGACAACTTCGTTGCGCACCAACCATACGACAAAACTCAACAGCATCACCAATACGACGCAGTTCACCGCCACGCCAATCGACACCGAGTCCACGTATTTCGGTGCCAGTCGCGCCAGCGTCAGTCCCATGACGGCGCAGACTCCGAGTAGCCTTACGCGGCGCGCGCTCCATTTCGGCATGTCGACGTGGGGCACGAACGCCGCCGTTGCGACCAGCGCCCGCAGCCGTCCATCAAGACTCGCAAGCCGCGCATACTCGTCGCGCAATCCCGGGTCGGCCTCGAGGCTGCGCCGCACCGCCGCCTCGCGCTCGCGGCTGAGTTCTCCGTCCAATAAAGTCGAAAGTTCTTCGAACTCGAGGGGATTCATGATGCTTCCTGAGGCCATTGAGCCGCGAGGGCCTTGCGCGCCAAATGCAATCGGGACATCACCGTGCCTTTGGGTATGCCGAGCGTTGCCGAAAGTTCCTCATAGCTTAGGTCTCCAAAATAGCGAAGGCGCAGGATTTCCTGATGAGCCGGCGACAGTGCGCGCAACGCAGCGTCGAGCACCTGCCAGTCCGGTGTCTCCTCGGTTTCATCCTGAGGAACATCAGCAGCGACGCCGGCAGTGCCCTGTTCCGGCCGTCTGTGCCGCTGAATGTCGAAGCTGCAATTGCGGACAATCGCGAACCACCAGGCCTTGAATGGCCGGGTTCCGTCATATTGAGCAATGCGTTCCCAGGCCCGCAGGGCCGCCTGCTGCACGGCATCCTCGGCATCCTGTCTGCTGCGCAGGAGCGAGCGGGCGTACGCGGCGCTGTGGGCCAACAAGGGTCTGAGGACTTTGGCGAAGGCATCCGAATCCACCCGTGGTTCATCCCAATTCGTGCAGCAGCTGCAGCAGACGCGCGAGCTTGTCGTGAAATGCGACGAGCACAACGGCAATCGTGAGCAGGTAGACCAGGGAGAAGCCGATCGCCATGAGACTTCGGCCGCGCGCGCGTGATAGTCCGGCGCGCCCCAGCGCGAGTACCGCCAGAACGATTGCCAGGAGAGCTTTTTCAGCCCCCAGCAGGTTGACGAACGAGACCAGGCTTAACGCGAGCGCCGCGGTGGCCAGCCCCTCCGTGCGGCCCAGGCCACGGGCTGCCGATTCGGCGTGGCTTTGTTGAACGTCGACATTTGCGGACATAAGGCGCTCCTTAAACTTGCGTATCTGGAAGACAATACGGTTCCGGAGCGGAAATATTCGCTGGCGAGTCGTACGATAAGCAGCACTGATCCATCCAGACCCTGAAGCCGATCTTGCTACAACGCATCGTCCAATTGGCCGTCTTGGCCGCATTGCTGGCGGCACTGACTGCGCGCGCCGCCGACTATTTCGTGATCGATCCGAACGACCGGGACGCGCTTGAGCGCGCCTTGTTCCTGTGCGTGTGGCGGACCGACCACGCGGTTCCCGAGAATGCGCCGGTCCCTGCGGTTTGCCGCAGCCACACGGTGTCGATTGACGATGCTTTGCTGCAGAGCAAACAGTGGTGGATGTTCTGGGCGCGGGCCGACGCCGACGGCGTCGTCAAGGCGAACACCCAGTTCGGCGAGGACTTTGTGGCCTTCCAGGCACGACAGCAGCGAGAGCCAGAGCTTGCGGATGAGCTGCTGCCCCCCGGCGTCGCGCTCTCGAAAGCGGACTGGCGCGTGGTGCTAGTGCAGGAGCTGAAGGCCCGGAGCGCTACGGCAGGTCCGTAGCGCCCATCAGGAAGCGGTCGCACTCACGCGCCGCGCCCCGGCCTTCGTTGATGGCCCAGACCACCAGGCTTTGTCCACGGCGGCAGTCACCGGCGGCGAATATCCCCGGCGTGCTGGTCGCGAATTTGCCGTAGTGCGCCTCGATATTGGTGCGCGCATCCATCTGCAGGCCCAGGTCGGTGATCAGTTGCGACTCAGGGCCCGAGGAATCCCATGGCCAGGAGCACCAGCTGCGCGGGACGCGTCTCCTCACTGCCTGCCACTTCCACCGGTCGCAGATGCCCGGTGGCACTCTTTTCCCATCCGATCTTCACGGTGGACAGTTGCGCGACACCGCCTGCGGCACCTGCCGTGAACTTCTGCACGGTGGTCAGGAACACGCGAGGATCACTGCCGAAACGGGCGGCGGCCTCTTCCTGGCCGTAGTCCATGCGATAGATCTTCGGCCATTCCGGCCAGGGATTGTCCGCGGCCCGGTCCTGCGGCGGCTCGGGCATGATTTCAAACTGGGTCACGCTGCGGCAGCCCTGGCGCATGGCGGTGCCCACGCAGTCGGTGCCGGTGTCACCGCCACCGATCACAATCACATCCTTGTCCTTGGCGTGGATGGGCGCACCGTCGGGGCCGCCGTTCAGCAAGGCTTTGGTGCTGCCCGTCAGGTAATCCATCGCGAAATGCACGCCGTCCAACTGGCGTCCGTCGACGTTCAGGTCGCGCGGTACCGTGGCGCCGGTGCACAACACGACCGCATTGAAATCCTTGCGCAGCGACTGCGCATCGACGTTGGTGCCGATATTGGCGCCGCACTGGAATCGCACGCCCGATTCCTCCATGAGCTTGATGCGGCGCATGACCACCTCTTTCTTGTCCAGCTTCATGTTGGGAATGCCATACATGAGCAGACCGCCGGGGCGATCCTCGCGCTCGAACACCGTGACCAGGTGACCGGCCTGGTTCAGCTGCGCAGCTGCCGCCAGTCCCGCGGGACCCGAGCCCACCACCGCAACCGTCTTGCCGGTGCGTTCCGCCGGCGTAACCGGGTACACCCAACCCTCATCCCAGCCCTTGTCGATGATGGCGTTTTCAATGTTCTTGATCGTAACCGGCGGCGCGTTGATTCCCAGGACGCAGGACCCCTCGCAGGGCGCCGGACAGACCCGTCCGGTGAACTCCGGAAAATTGTTGGTCTTGTGCAGCCGCTCCAGGGCCTCGCGCCACAGGCCGCGGTACACCAGATCGTTCCACTCTGGAATCAGGTTGTTGACCGGGCAGCCCGAGGCGCCGCCATTCATCAGCTTGCCGGTGTGGCAGAACGGCACGCCGCAATCCATGCAGCGCGCGCCCTGCTGGCGCAGGCGCTTGTCCTCCATGTGGAAATGGAACTCGCGCCAGTCCTGGATGCGCTCCAGCGGCGTGCGATCGACGGGCAGTTCCCGCAAGTACTCGATGAATCCGGTCGGCTTTCCCATGGTTAAACTCAATTCCCGCCCACGCGCGCGAGGTCGCGCGCGTTTTCTTCGAACGCAGCCATGATGGCCTCATCGCCAGTGAGACCCTGGTCGTGCGCCTTCTTGATGCAGGCCAGTACGCGCTGGTAGTCGCGTGGCATGACCTTCACGAACTTCGCGACACTCGCGTCCCACGCATCCAGCAGCCGGCGCGCGCGCCCGCTCCTCGTGTGCTGCCAGTGCCGCTCGATCAGGTCACGCAGCTCGGCGATGTCCTCCTCATCGTCGACGCCCGTGATCGCGACCATCTGCTTGTTGATGTGGTTGCGGCAGTCACCGGCCTCATCCAGCACATAGGCGATGCCACCGGACATGCCGGCGGCGAAATTGCGGCCGGTGGGACCCAGTACCACGACGCGGCCCCCGGTCATGTACTCGCAGCCGTGATCGCCCACGCCTTCGACAACGGTTTTGACGCCGCTGTTGCGCACCGCGAAGCGCTCGCCCGCCATGCCGCGGAAGTACGCCTCACCGGTGGTTGCGCCATACAGCGCGACGTTGCCGATGATGATGTTCTCTTCGGGCACGAAGGTCGCAGCCGGTGAGGGACTGACGATGATCCGACCACCCGACAGCCCCTTGCCGACGTAGTCGTTGGCGTCGCCCTCGAGCCGGAACGTCATGCCCGGCGGCATGAAGGCACCGAAGCTCTGCCCCGCCGAGCCCTTGAACAGCAGCTGCACCGTATCCTCCGGCAGGCCCTTGGCGCCCCAGCGGCGCGTGATCGCGCTGCCGGTGATGGTGCCGACCACGCGGTTCACGTTGCGGATGCTGATCTCCGCCTTCACCGGCTCGCCGCGCTCGATGGCCGGCTTGCACAGATCCAGCAAGGTGGTCACATCCAGCGACTTCTCCAGGCCATGGTCCTGCGTGCCCGAGCAGAAGCGACCGATCTCCGGTCCCAGATCCGGCTGATAGAGAATGTTCGAGAAGTCGAAACCGCGCGCCTTCCAGTGGGCGATGGCCTTGCGCGGCTCCAGGCGATCCACGCGGCCGACCATTTCATTCAGCGTGCGAAAGCCCAGCTGCGCCATGATCTGGCGCAGATCCTGCGCGATGAACCGCATGAAGTTGACGACATGCTCAGGAGTGCCGGCAAAGCGCTCACGCAGCTTCGGATCCTGGGTCGCAACGCCCGCCGGGCAGGTGTTCAGGTGACACACCCGCATCATGATGCAGCCGACCGACACCAGCGGCGCCGTGGCAAAGCCGAATTCCTCGGCACCCAGGAGCGCCGCGATGGCCACGTCGCGGCCGGTCTTCAACTGGCCGTCGGTCTCGACCCGGATGCGGCTGCGAAGATTGTTGAGCACCAGCGTCTGGTGCGTCTCCGCAAGGCCCAGTTCCCACGGCAGGCCGGCATGCGTGATGGACGTCTGCGGCGAGGCGCCCGTGCCGCCGTCGTAGCCGCTGATCAGCACCACCTCGGCATGCGCCTTGGCGACGCCTGCGGCGATCGTGCCCACGCCCACCTCGGCCACCAGCTTCACGCTGATGCGCGCGTCGCGGTTGCCGTTCTTCAGATCGTGGATCAGCTCCGCCAGATCCTCGATGGAGTAGATGTCATGGTGCGGCGGCGGCGAGATCAGCCCGACGCCGGCGGTGGTGAGCCGCGTCTTGGCGACCCACGGATACACCTTGCTGCCGGGCAGCTGGCCGCCTTCGCCGGGCTTCGCGCCCTGCGCCATCTTGATCTGCAGCTCGCGGGCGTTGACCAGATACTCGCTGGTGACGCCGAAGCGGCCCGAGGCCACCTGCTTGATGGCGGAATTGCGCGAATCCCCATTGGGCAACAGCTCGTAGCGCTCCGGATCCTCGCCGCCCTCACCGGTGTTGCTCTTGCCGCCGATGCGGTTCATGGCGATGGCCAGCGTCTCGTGCGCCTCCTTGCTGATCGAGCCATAGGACATGGCGCCGGTCTTGAAGCGCTTGACGAGGGTCTCCACCGATTCGACTTCCTCGATCGGAATCGCATCCCCGCTCTTGAATTCCAAGCAGGCCGCGCAAGGTGCACAGATTGGTCGACTGATCGTCGATCAGCTGGGCGTAGGACTTGTAGGTCGCGAAGCTGCCGGTGCGCACCGCCTTCTGCAGGCGATGGATGGCCTCGGGGCTGAACAGATGGGTCTCCCCATCGTTGCGCCACTGGTACTGGCCGCCCGCGGTCAAGGCATCGGCGTGCGTGCCGCGTGCCGGGAACGCGGCACGGTGGCGCATCATGATCTCCTGCGCGATGACATCCATGCCGATGCCGCCGATGCGCGAGGAGGTCCAGGTGAAGTACTCATCGATCACGTCCTGGCGCAGGCCCACGGCCTCGAACACCTGGGCGCCGTGATAGCTCTGGACCGCGGAGATGCCCATCTTGGACATCACCTTGATGACGCCCTTGGTCGCGGCCTTGGCGAAGTTATTGCAGGCCTTGGCGTGATCGATGTCCTGCAGGAACTCATCGCGGATCATGCCGTCGAGCGTCTCGAACGCCAGGTACGGGTTGATGGCACTGCAGCCGTAGCCGATCAGCAGCGAGAAGTGATGCACTTCGCGCGCCTCGCCGGTCTCCAGGACCAGGCTCACCCGCGTGCGCAGCCCTTCGCGGATCAGGTAATGATGCAGGGCCGAGACCGCCAGCAGCGAGGGCACCGCGGCGAATTCGCGGTTCACACCGCGATCGCTCAGGACCAGGATGTTGACCTCCTCATCCTCGACCATGCGGCGTGCCGCCAGGCGCAGCTCCTCGATGGACTTGACCAGACCCCGCTCGCCGCGCGTGGCACGGAACAGGATCGACAGCACCCCGACCTTGAGGCCCGGGGCGTGCAGGCGCCGCAGACTTCGCGAACTCCTCGTTGGTGAGGATCGGGCCGTTGCAGCTCCAGGCGCCGGCAGTCCGCCGGCTGCGGCATCAGCAGATTCCCCTCCGAACCCAGCCACACCTCGGAGGCGGTGATGAGCTCCTCGCGGATGCAGTCGATCGGCGGGTTGGTCACCTGCGCGAACAGCTGCTTGAAGTAATCGAACAGCAGCCGCGGCTTGGATGACAGCGCCGCGAGCGCGGCATCGTTGCCCATGGAACCGACCGCCTCGACGCCGCTCTTGGCCATGGGCGTCAAGCAGCACGCGCTGGTCTTCGAAGGTGTAGCCGAAGGCGATCTGCCGCTGCACCAGCGTGTCGTGATCCGGGACCGGCACTTCGGGCGCCGCCGGCAGATCCTCCAGGCGCATCAGATGCTCATCCAGCCACTGCCGATAGGGCCGCTCGCTCGCGACCTGGCGCTTGATCTCCTCGTCCTCGACGATGCGGCCCGCCTCGGTGTCGACCAGAAACATGCGCCCCGGTTGCAGACGCCCCTTTGAGAGCACGTTTTCCGGCGGCACATCCAGCACGCCGGCTTCGGAGGCCATGACCACCATGTCGTCCTTGGTCACGTAATAACGCGACGGACGCAGGCCATTGCGATCCAGCACGGCGCCGATCTTGCGGCCGTCGGTGAAGGCGATGCAGGCCGGTCCGTCCCACGGCTCCATCAGGCTCGAGTGGTATTCGTAGAACGCGCGCAGTGAGTCATCCATGTTCTCGTGGTTCGACCACGGCTCCGGAATCATCATCATCACGGCATGCGGCAACGAACGGCCGGCGAGCACCAGCAGCTCGAGCGTGTTGTCGAACATCGCCGAGTCGCTGCCGTTGGGATTGACGATCGGCAGGATCTTCTTCACGTCCTCGCCGAACGCATCGGTATCGAACAGCGCCTCGCGGGCCTTCATCCAGTTGATGTTGCCGCGCAGGGTGTTGATCTCGCCGTTGTGGGCGATGTAACGATAGGGGTGCGAACGGTCCCAGCTGGGGAAGGTATTGGTGCTGAAGCGCGAATGCACCAGCGCCAGCGCCGTCTCCATGGTCGGATCGTTGAGATCCTTGAAATACTCGGCCAGCTGGCCGGTCAGTCAGCATGCCCTTGTAGACCAGGGTCTTGTGCGACAGGCTCGGCACGTACCAGTACTCCGCGCCATCGATCGTGGAGGCGCGGATCTCGCTGTAGGCGCGCTTGCGGATCACGTAGAGCTTGCGCTCGAACACCGCCTCGTCAGTGAGTGCCGGGTCGCGGCCGATGAACACCTGGCGCATGAACGGCTCGCTCGCCTTGGCCGTCTCACCGAGCGTGGAGTTGTCGACCGGGAGCGTGCGCCAGCCAATGATGCTCTGCCCTTCGGACTGCACGATCTGCTCGAAGTGCTCCTCGAGCCGGCGGCGACGGGTGGGATTGCGCGGCAGGAAGATGATGCCGCAGCCGTAGGCCCCCGGCGCCGGCAGGTTCAGACGCGCCTTGCGGGCGACCTCTTTGAGGAAGGCATGCGGCATCTGCAGCAGCACCCCGGCGCCATCGCCGGTGTTGATCTCGCTGCCGCTCGCGCCGCGATGATCGAGGTTGCGCAGCACCTGGATGCCCTGCTGCAGGATCTTGTGCGACTTGCGGCCCTTGATGTCGACCACGAAGCCGACGCCGCAGGCATCGTGCTCAAACTGCGGATCGTACAGGCCCTGTTTTTCCGGCCGCATGTGCGGCGCACGCTTGTTCATTGCCGACACCTTTTGAGCACCGGTGCCTGGCCCCGGCGCAGTCTTGCCTGTCTTACTCACGCTTTGCCCTTCAAGGACGCCTCGCGGCGCCCAGCTACGCACTCGGTCTGGGAAGACCAAGATGCGGGTATCCTTCGCCTCGGGGCGGCCTGATCGGCCTGGTTCGCCTCAGCGAGGTCGCAACCCATAACGATATCACCACCGACGCAGACCTTGGTTCGAAAATGCGGCTCCCCATTCGGGGATATCAAGTTGCATGGCGGTTCCCTCCCTGGCGCCTTGAATATTGCCGACCCGCCGGGCAGGGTCAATGAGCGCGACGAGATTGTCACCGGAAGCGTCTGTCGCTCGCATAAATCCGCTGTTTTTGCAAAGATTTTGCCCCGTTTCGGGACGAACCGGCACGCCGGTGCACAGCCCCGGGGCAGAGCGGCGCTCCGGGATGCTAATGTTCTGCTGTGACTAGCCAAGACAACCTCCGCCACCACCGCCAGCGGCTCTACATCGGCGCGGATCACCCGGTTTTTCCCGGCCACTTTCCGCAGGCACCGGTGGTACCGGGCGTCCTGGTGCTGTCCCAGGTTCTGGATGCCGCCGACCTGTGGCTGGGCGCCGCGGTGCAGCCGATCCGTCTGCGCCAGGCCAAATTCCCGGCACCCTGGCTGCCGGGAATGACCGTCGAGGCGACCCTCGAGCGCGATGGCCAGCAACTGCGCTTCCAGGTCACGGCCGACGATCAGACGCTGGCCGTCGGCGTGTTCGAGCTTGCGGCGGCGCGAAAACCCGGCGGAGATCAGGTGATGGGCAAAATCAGATGGAGCCTCCTCGCGCTGCTGCTGCTGCCGGCGACATTCGCCGCGGGGCAGCAAACCGCCAGCGCACCCGCGGCGGCGGCGGACATCGATGCCCTGCTGCACCGCCTGGCACGGCCGGCTCCGGCCACCACCGCCTTTGTGGAAGTGCACTTCTCACCGGTCCTGAGCCGGCCGCTCATTGTCTCGGGCCAGACTGCAATACGATGGCCCGGACGCGCTGGCGCGTACCGTGACCAAGCCCTATTCCGAACACACCGAAATCCACGGTGATCAGGTCAGTGTCGTGCGGGGCAGCGGCACACCGCGCACCTTTTCCCTGGCTCGCGCCCCGGACCTGAAGACCCTGCTTTCCAGTTTTTCGGCGCTGCTTGGCGGTAACCGGCAGCAGCTGGAGCAAAGTTTCACCCTGACCGTGAACGGTGATGAGGCGCACTGGTCGATCAACTCTCACGCCCCGCGACAGTCGGGTCGCACAGCGCGTCTCGCGCATCACGGTGAACGGCGCAGCGGCAGTGGCGCGCTGCATGACCACCGCAGCGCCCGATGGCAGCGTGACCGTCATGCTGATGGAGGATGCCGCACAAACGCCCGTGGCGCCCGACACCGACCGCGCCGCCCTTGAAAAGGTGTGCCACTGAACGCGAGCCAGCGCGGTTCCGCGCGGCTCACGGCGCTTCTGTGGCTCGCGCTGCTGGCCGGTGCCGGGCTGATCATCCAGCACCGCCTGCGCATCAGCGGTGACCTGCGGCTGTTCATGCCCACGCCCCACGATGCGGTGGGACGTCTGCTGCTCGAAGAGGTGAGCGAGGGGCCGGCGGCCAAACTGCTGCTGGTTTCGATACAGGGTGCGCCGCCCGAGGCGCTTGCCGCCACGTCCCAAAACTTGAGCGCGGCGTTGCGCGCCGATCCCGCGTTCGGGTTCGTCAGCAACGGCGAACAGCGGCTCGACATGGTCCCCGACGCGCTGCTGCCCTACCGTTACCTGCTGTCGACCACCCTGGATACCAATCATCTGGATGCCGACTACCTGCACGCGCAGCTGCAGGAGCGCGAACAGGACCTGGCATCGCCGGCCGCCACCTTGCTCACGCCCCTGCTGCCGCGTGATCCGACCCTGGAGCTGCTCAAGGTCCTGGAAGCGTGGGAGCCCGCGCACCAGGCGCAGCAGCTGTTCGATGTGTGGTTCAACCCGGCGGGAGATGCCGCGCTGCTGATCGCGCAGACCCGCACGGCGGGTTTTGATCCGAACGGCCAGAAGCAGGCGATCGACGCGCTGCGCCGACACTTCAATGAGGTCCGCGGCAGCCCGTCCATGCAGCTGACCATTGCCGGAACCGGTGCGTTCGCGGTCACAATGCAGGCACGCAGTGAAGCCGATGCGCGCCTCGCGGCAATGCTGGACTCGGCGGGCATGGTGCTGCTGATGCTGCTGGCCTACGGGAGCCTGCGGCGTGTGCTGCTCGGCGCCCTGCCGCTGGCCACGGCGGGACTGTGCGGCCTTGGCGCCGCGGCCGCCCTCTTCGACAGTGTCCACGGCATCACCATCGCCTTTGGTTTCACCCTGACCGGCGTGGCGCTCGACTATCCGATCTATCTGTTCAGCAACGAACAACCCGGCGTGCGCCCCGTGGCGGTGGCCCGCGCCGTTTGGCCCACGCTGGCGACGGCGGTGGTCGCCGTGTGCGTCGCCTACCTGGCATTTCTGGTCTCCGGCGTGCGGGGACTGGCGCAGCTGGCGACCTTCAACATCGTGGGTCTGGCTGCGGCCGGGCTGTGCACCCGCTACCTGCTGCCGCCGCTGTTGCCGATGGGTGCGCGCGACCACGGCGAGGGTCGGCTCGCCGTCCTGCTATCGAAGGTGTCGAGTCGACTGCCGCGCCTGCCCTGGCTCGCACCGGTAATCGCCGCCATTGGCCTCAGCGCCGTGATCGGCATTCCCGGCCCCTGGTGGGACAATGACCTGGGACATCTGACCCCGGTGCCCGAATCCATGGTGCGCGAGTACGAGACCCTGCAGCAAGCGCTCGGCGCCCCCGACGTGCGCTACCTGCTGGCGCTGCAGGCGCCCACGCCCGACGCCTTGCTGGTCCGCGAGGAAAGCCTGGCGACCGAGCTTGACGCGCTCACCCTGCAGCATGCGATCGGCGGGTTTGACCAGGCGGCGCGCTACCTGCCCAGCGCCGGCGTCCAGCGGCGCCGCCAGGCCGCCCTGCCCGACGCCAATACCCTTAAGGACAGTCTGGATCGAGCCGCCAACGGGATGGCGTTCAAGCCGGGGCTGTTCGCACCGTTCCTGGCTGATGTCGCGCGTGCCCGAAGCCTGCCGCCGCTCTCCGTAGACACGGTGGCGGGCACCCCGCTCGCCCTTACCGTGGGGGCATTGCTGCAACATCGCGATGGCGGCGTGGACGGGCCTGGTGACCCTCACCGATGTGCGCGAGCCAGACAAGCTCGCGGCCGTCGCCGCCGCCTCCGGCGGCGCCATCCACCTGCTCGATCTCAAACAGGCGGCCGAAGACCTGGTCGCCCACCAGCGGCAACGGATTGTGGCAAGCGTCGCGGCCGCGGCCGTGCTGCTGCTGGTGGTGGTGGCGGTCTCATGCCGCTCGCTGCGGCGCATGGTGCGCGTGGTGACCCCCATGCTGCTGTCGACGCTGGTGACCCTTGCCGTGCTGCATGGCGCCGGTGTCGCGCTCAATCTGTTCCACCTGATCGCCCTGGTGCTGGCGGCGGGGCTCGGCCTCGACTACGGCCTGTTTCTGGAGCGCGCCAGCAACGAGCCCGCGGCCCACCGACGCGCGCTGCATGCGGTCACCATTTGCGCCACCGCCGCCTGCGTGGTGTTTGCGGTCCTCGCCAGCTCCACCCTGCCGGTGCTGCGCTCCATCGGCATCACCGTGGTGCTGGGCGTGCTCAGCAACTTCCTGCTGTCGCAGCTGCTGATCCGGCGGGACAGCGCATGAGCGGCGTGGATCGCGCGCTGATCGCCGAACTGATCCCGCACCAGGGCGCCATGTCGCTGCTCGAGGGGATCGCCAGCTGGGATGAGACGAGCATTGTCGCGATCTCCTCCTCGCACCGCGCCAAAGATCATCCGCTGCGCAGCAACGGCTGCCTGCGCGCCGTGCATCTGTGCGAATACGGCGCGCAGGCGGCGGCGTTGCACGGCGGTCTGGTGGCGCGCGCGGCCGGCGGCGTTGCCGAGCCCGGCTACCTGGTGTCGCTGCGCGACGTGACGCTCGGCTGCCAACGTATTGATGAGCTCGGCCAGGCGCTGCAGATCCGCGCCCAACTGTTGTTGCAGGACCGCGCCAGCTGGCAGTATTGGTTTGAAGCCTGTCACGCCGGCACCACTCTGGCGACCGGTCGACTGGCGATTATCCGACGCCGATAAGCGGTAGGAGAAGACCATGCGGACGCTCGCTCGTTTGAGTCTGATTGGTCTCATTCTGGTCGGTTGCGTGGGCTGCGACCAGCTTGCCAAAACGGCGGCACGCCAGTACCTGGCCGGTACCGGCGTGCATACGTACCTCGGCGACACCTTGCGACTGCAGTACGCGCAGAATGCCGGCGCCTTTTTGAACCTCGGCGACTCGCTGCCAGCACCAGTGCGCTACGACGCCTTCGTTGTCGGCGTGGGCGCGCTGGTCGTGGCCCTGCTGGCGTGGGCGGCGCTGTCGGGGCGCCTGAGCTCACCGCAACGCACGGCGGTCGCGTTGATGGGCGCGGGCGGTCTCGGCAACTTGATCGACCGGATTCGATTCGACGGCGTAGTGACCGACTTTCTGAACCTTGGCTTAGGTTCGCTGCGCACCGGAATCTTCAACCTCGCCGATGCCACCTTGATGCTCGGCGTGATCGTGCTGTTGCTCCTGCGCGGGCGCCGGCGCGCATGAGGATAGAACGGGATGATCTGTCGCGGCCGCAGATCCATGCGCTGTTGAATGAACATCTGCGGCACATGTACGCCATCACGCCTCCCGAGAGCGTCCATGCACTGGATCTGGAAAAACTGCGCAGTCCCGAGATTACTTTCTGGACAGCGTGGGAAGGCGAGACACTGCTGGGATGCGGGGCGCTCAAGGAGCTCAGTGCGCGGCACGGCGAGGTGAAGTCCATGCGCACCCCCGAAGCGAACCGGCGCCAGGGCGCGGGGCGGGCCCTCCTCGATCACATCATCGAAGTCGCACGCAGCCGCGGCTATGAGCGGCTCAGTCTGGAAACCGGCGCCACGGCAGCCTTCACGCCGGCGCTGACGCTGTACGCAAGCGCGGGGTTCGTGATCTGCGGACCCTTCGGCGAGTACACTCAAGATCCGCACAGCGCGTTCATGACCTTGGTTCTGTAGCTGGCCGACCGCCATGTCACCCACCCCTATTTAAGAAACTGAATCTCGGCGCGCAGTCGATCGTCCATGTGCTCAATTCACCCGACTCTTTATGAGTGCGAGCTGGCGTTGCTCGAGGCTGTCAGCGTCAAACGCTCGGTTTGCGGCCCCGTGAGCTTTGCCCTGGCATTTGTCATCACCCAGGCTGAACTTGACGCTGCGGGCCGCACGCTCACGGCGGCGAGCGCCGGCGATGCGATGCTGTGGATGGTCTACCCCAAGGGCACCTCACGCGGCTACCGCTGTGAATTCAACCGCGACTCGCGCTGGACGACGCTGCAGCGGGCCGGATTCGGCCCCGTGCGAATGGTTGCCGTGGACCAGGACTGGTCGGCGTTGCGGTTCCGGCGCGATCGACTATATATCCCAGGCGGCCAAGAAATGACTGACCAAGCCGAGAAGGCCAAGGCGTTCTGCCGGCTGCACGAGCCCGGCTCGTGCTTCGTCATGCCCAATCCATGGGATCAGGGCTCCGCGAGGTTGCTGGAACATCTGGGATTCAAGGCACTGGCCTCCTCCAGCGCGGGGTTCGCGTTTTCCCTCGGCAGAAGCGACCTCAGCATCAGTAAAGGCAGCCTCCTCGCTCACCTCACCGCAGTGTGCCAAGCCACCCAGCTCCCCGTCAGCGCCGATCTGCAGAACGGCTTCGGCAACGACCCGGAAGATATGGCGGTGACCATCCTGCAGGCCGCCAAGACCGGCATCGTGGGCGGATCGATTGAAGATGCCTCGGGCGATGACGGCAATCCCGTCTATCCATTGGAGCTCGCCGCGGAGCGTATCCGTCACGCCGCCGTTGCCGCGAAGTCCCTGGGCTTCAAGTTCCTGCTCACAGCGCGCGCCGAGAACTATCTCTACGGGCGCGCGGATATAGGCGACACCATCCGCCGCCTGCAGGCCTACCAGGAGGCCGGCGCCGATGTGCTGTTCGCCCCGGGAGTGAAAACCCGCGAGGAGATCCGCCAGATCATCGGTTCGATCGATCGGCCCTTGAATGTGCTGGCCGGCATGCCAAACATGGGTCTGCGCGTGGCGGATCTGCAGGAGCTGGGTGTCACGCGGATCAGCCTGGGCGGAACGCTGGCCCGCGCCGCCTACGGCGCGCTGCTGCGGGCGGCGGCCGAGGTACAGACCCAAGGCACGTTCACTTACGCCGCTGCCGCTGTTTCCGGCCAGGAATTGAACGGGATCTTTGCAAAAGGACGCATATCATGACCACCCAAACCGCGATTCTCGCCGGCGGCTGCTTCTGGGGCATGCAGGACCTGGTGCGCAAGATGCCCGGCGTCCAAAGCTCGCGCGTCGGCTATACCGGCGGACGCAATGAGCATCCGACGTACCAGAACCATCCGGGCCACGCCGAAGCACTCGAGGTCATCTTTGATGACTCTGTCATGAGTTTTCGGCAGCTGCTCGAATTCTTCTTCCAAATCCATGACCCCACCACCAAGAACCGTCAGGGCAATGACGTGGGGACCAGCTACCGTTCGGCCATCTTCTATACCAGCGATGAGCAAAAAGCGGTGGCACTGGACACCATCAAGGATGTGGACGCCTCGGGGCTGTGGCCCGCGAAGGTCGTGACGGAGGTGGTACCGGCGCAGACCTTCTGGCTGGCGGAGGATTACCACCAGGATTACCTGCTGATGAACCCCGGCGGCTACACCTGTCATTTTGCGCGGCCGGGATGGAAGCTGCCGAAGCGCGGCGCGGGCTCAGGGACGCCGCACTCGCACGTCCAACCATGACGTAGGCCCCAGGGCCAGTCTCACCTCGGTCGCGCCGCCGTCAAGCGCTGCCATGAGCGGCAGGCATGCCGCCATGGCATTGGCAGGCTCCCCTGCCGCACCGCAGGGCGGGGAGCCTTCATGGGCAGTCACCGCCAGGTCGAGCATCACATCGACCACCCGCGGGGCCATCCCCAACACCAGCGCCATGCCGAGCATGCCGCGGCTGTGGGCGATCTGGTCCTGCACGCCGCGGGTATCAATGTCGTACGCCACCAGCAGCACGTCGCGTCTGGTCGGCATGCACCTGCAGCGGCGGCCGCGAACAGTCCTGCCGCAAACGTGTAGGCGCCGGCGCCGAGCGCGCAGTACGGTTGGCGGCAGCCCGTCGCGATGCTCCAGTACCCGGCGGCGGCGTTGTGGACCGAGTTATGAAAGCGCGTAGGGGACAGCGTCGCCGGCGCCTTGGCGAGGGTCGCGCACATGTAGTCGGTGATCGCCAGATCGCCGTAGGTGGAGGCAAATATCGTCGGCAGCTGCGCCGGATCCCGGCCCGCCTGCACGCAGGCTGCCTGCGCCACCTCCAAAGCGACCGCCACGGTGTCGGGCGCGCGGCGCCGCTCATTGGGCGGCAGGATCGCGGGTTGTGGCCGGGTGGCCGCCGGCGGACTGCCACACGGCGACGCCGGCCACCGCGACTTCGAACCTCGCGCTCATGCGGCCTCACGTCCGAACAACAGCACACAGTTGCTGCCGCCGAACCCGAACGAATGGCTCAGCGCGCAGCGCACCGGTGCCACGGCATTGTCGAGCCGGATCTGCGGACCGCACTGCGGATCGAGCTGCGTCGTATTGAGGGTGCCCGGCATCAGTCCGGTGCGCAGCGCCAGCAGCGTGATGATGGCTTCCAGGCTTCCCGCCGCACCCAGTGTGTGTCCGGTCCAGCCCTTGGTGGAACTCGCCCGCGTGGCCGCGGGGAACAGCTCCGCGACCAGCCGGGCTTCCACCAGATCATTCTTCGGGGTCGCCGTGCCGTGCAGATTGATGTACTGGACGTCGGCGGCGCGGCGCTGCGCGCGCAGCAGCGCCTGCTCGACCGCCAGGCGGGCGCCAAGTCCTTCCGGATGCGGGGTCGACATATGGTGCGCATCGCTGCTCTCGCCATAGCCGAGCAGCTTCAGATCCGAACCGTCACGCTCCAGCAACACAAACGCCGCGGCCTCCCCGATGTTCAGCCCGCGGCGATTCGCGGCGAACGGGCGGCAGGGCTCGGGTGACAGCAGCTCCAGGGCGGCAAAACCATACAGCACGCTGTTGCACAGCGAATCCACGCCCCCGACCACCACGGCATCGCACACGCCGAGGCGCATCAGCCGTTCCGCCTGGCCGAACACCTTGGCGCTCGATGAGCAGGCGGTGGCGATGGTGAAGCACACGCCCTCGAGCCCCAGCGCGCGCTGCACGAAGTCTCCCAGGGAGTGCGGGGTGTGCAGTTCAGTGTGCAACAGGTGCCGCGGGGTGCTGGCCGGATCATCCTGGTGGCGGTAGAAGGCCTCGGTCGCATCGATCGCGGCGGTGGAGGTGCCCATGACCAGGCCGATGCGCCGCGCGCCATGGCGCAAGCGCGCGGCCGCGACCGCGGCCGCGAAGCCATCGGTGTTGAGGCCCGCCCAGGCCAGCCGGTTGTTGCGGCATTCCCAGGGCGCGAGGGCCGGCGGCAGCTGCCACGCCGCATCCTCCAAGCCTGCGACTCGTCCGATCCAGGTCGGCAGCGGCTGCGGCCGTAAAGTCGTTGGGAGTGAGGGGCCCGCGCCGCTCCTGCAACGCGCGCAAGCAGTGCCCGGTGCCCGTATCCCGTGGCGCAAACCACCGAATAGGCGGTGATGGCCAGCGGCAGCATCAGCCGCTCACGCGCGGTGCTGCTGGATATAGGCGGCTAATGAGCGCAGGGAGGCGAAAATGCGGCGATTATCCGCATCATCCGAGCGCAGCTGCAGGCCATGCTGCCGCGAGATCTCCAGCGCAATCTCCAGGGCATCGATGGAGTCGAGCCCCAGGCCCGCGCCGAACAGCGGCGCCTCGGGATCGATGTCGGCCGGCCGCACGCCTTCGAGATTGACGGCGGCGATGATGAGTTCGGCGAGTTCGGTTTCAGCAGTGGTCTGTATGGCAGGCATGACGGATCGCAAGATAAAATGGTCTGCCCCGCCCCTTCCGGCGGGTTGTCGGCGCAAATCCTAACATGGCGGCCGGCCAGGCCCCGCCTGGTGTAGGGTTGCCGGACCGGAAGCGGGGAGCAAGTACTTGGCACAACAGCAGCCTGGCGCACACGTGCTGGTGGTGGGCGGTGGACCTGCGGGATCCACCGCCGCGGCGCTGTTGGCGCGCAAAGGCTTGCGCGTGACGCTGGTGGAGAAGAGCCGTCACCCGCGCTTTCATGTCGGAGAGTCGCTGCTGCCCATGAACATGCCGATTTTCGAGCGCCTGGGCGTGCTCGACCAGGTCATGGCCATCGGGCGTCAGAAGTTCGGCGCCGACTTTCCGGCAAGAAATCAGCTCGGCTACAGTGTGTTTCGCTTCTCGCACACCCTGAACCCCGGCACCGGTTACGCCGTGCAGGTGCAGCGTGCGCAGCTGGATCTGTTGTTGTTCAACAACGCGGCCGCCTGCGGCGCCGAGACGATTCAGGACACCGAAGTGCTCCGCATCGACTTTGCTGCGGATGCGGCGACGGCGCGCCTGCGGGAGGCGGACGGCACCGAGTCAGACCTGCGGGTCGATTACGTGGTCGACGCCAGCGGCCGAAGCACCCTGCTCGGCAGCGTCTTGCGGCTGAAGCGTCGGCACACCCGGCATCAAAGCGCGGCGCTCTTCGCGCACTTTGCGGGCGTCGAGCGGCGGCCCGGCGAGGACGAGGGAAATGTCAGTGTCTACCGGTTTCCCTCGGGCTGGGTGTGGATGATTCCGCTGCCGGGGGACTGCATGAGCATCGGCGTCGTGGGCTATCCGGAATACTTCCGGGAGCGCCGCGGCGACAACGCGGACTTTCTGCTGGCGACCCTGCGGCGCATCCCGGGTGCGCGCGAGCGCATGCAGGGCGCGACGCTCATCGGCAATCTGCATGCCACCGGCAATTACTCCTATACGTGCAGCCGCATGGGCGGGCACCGCTGGATCATGGTCGGCGATGCGTTCGCGTTCCTCGACCCGATATTTTCCAGCGGCGTCTTTCTGGCCATGAACAGCGCGGAACGCGCCGCCGCAGGTGGTCGCCGACTGCCTGCGCGAACCGCACCGCGAAGCGGCTTTGCAGCGCGCCTACGCGCGCTTCGTCAGGCGCGGCCTGGACCAGATGTCCTGGTTCATCTTGCGATTCCAGACGCCCGCGATGGCGCGATTGTTCGCCCAGCCGAGTGATGTCCTGAAGGTGGAACGGGCGATCGTATCGATGCTGGCGGGCGATGTCTTTGACGGCCCCGGGATCTGGTGGCGCCTGCGGCTGTTCAAAGTGATCTATCTGTGGAGTTGGGTAAGCCAGTGGCGTCGATCGGTGCTCAACCACCGCACGCGCCGCCGCCAGGTGGACATGGTTTTCGACGGTGAGGATCTGATTTGAACAGGCCGCGGGCTGCGACCAGCCGCCGTAGCCGGCGGCCCGCCACGCATGGAGTACCGGCGCCTGGGCGCTGGCCAGGCACTGCCAGCTTCGGTACTGTGCGCCATCACCTTCGGCGCCCCACGCGCGTGCGGCGGGTGAAGCCCCACCCCGTGGGCTGAACGTTCATGTGAACCTTCCGGCGCTCGTCGGCACGGGCCTCACCGAACTTTGGCATACCGATGGCAAGGTCCAAGTCGGCCGCGACGGACCGATCCTTTACGCCAGCGGCGGCCGCTATCTCGCAGGCTCGGTGGCGATCGACGAACGGGCCGCCGGCGGCCTCGCCGCTGCGGCGCGTGCTGCGTATGAGGCCATCAGCCGCTTCACGGTGCGCAGCGCTCATCCGCACCTGCTGCGCATGTACAACTATTTCTCCGACATCAATGCCGGAGAGGGGGACGCGGAACGGTACAAGCTTTTCTGCAGCGGCCGCGCGGCCGGATTTCAGGAGCTGCCAGGATCCGTCCTGGCCGGCCGCCACCTCGATCGGCCGCCAGGACGACGACCGCGTGCTGCAGGTGTACTGGCTGGCGGGTAACGAGCCCGGCCGGGCACTGGAAAATCCGCGCCAGATGAGCGCCTTCCATTATCCGCGCCAGTACGGACCCTCAGCGCCGACCTTCTCGCGCGCAATGCAGGTGGGCGGTGGGCTGCTGATCTCGGGAACCGCCAGCGTCCGGGGCCACGCCTCGCATCATCCGCAGGACCTCGCTCGGCCAGTTGGATGAGATCCAGCGCAATCTCGCGAGTCTGCGCCAGGCGAGCAGCGGCGGGGCGCCGGCACAGCTTCGGCCGCGGCACCCTGCTCAAGGTTTATCTGCGCGATCCCGCCACGGCCGGCTTCGTGGTCACGCTACCTGCGTGAGCGCCTGCCGGCGCAGGTGCAGTTTCTGGTCCTGGCCGCGGACATCTGCCGAAGCGAGCTGCTGGTGGAGATCGATGCTGCCCACCTCGACCCCGGACGATTAGTCGGCGGCGTGCCGCAGCAGTTGCAGCAGCTGCTCCCGACCGGTCTTGCCCAGCTCATTGCGCGGTAGTTCGGCCAGCAGCAGCAGCGGCCGCGGCAGGAACGCCGGATCCACGCTCTGCGCCATGGCGGCTGAGAATGTCGTGAGCGCTCAAAGCGGGCGCCACCACTGCCGCCGCCATACGCTGCACCCGCCCCACGCCCTGTGCCGCAGCCTCCGTATCAGCGGGCTGGAACACCACCGCATCGCGCACGCCGGGAATGGCCAGCAGCCGGCGGGTCAGGTCTGACAAGGAGGCGCGCTTGCCCGCGATCTCGATCATGTCGACATTGCGGCCCCGCAACAGCATGCGGCCGTCCGCGGTCGAGCTCCACCACGTCCTGGAGCCGGGTGGGCGCATCGAACCAGGGCGCCCGTACCCAGGTGTGATCCGTGGCCGGCTCAAGGGTGATGCCCGGATACAGCCGCCAGCCGCTCTCGCGCGCCGTCAGGCGCGTGCCGATCACACAGGTTTCGGTCGAACCGAACATTTCCAGCAGCGGCGCCTTCAATCCGGGCGCCGACCCTCAGCGCGAGCGCCGCATCCATCGGCGCCGTGGCCGACACCACGACCGCGACGGTCGGAAAGTCCTGGGTCGAGGCCAGCAGCGTGCGCAGATGCACGGGCGTGGTCACCAGCACGCGCGGTGTCGGGCGCCTCGGCGAGCGCCACCGCCACATCCCCGGGAAACAGCGGGCGGGCCCCGTGCACGGCCATGCCCGCCAGCAGCGGCAACAGCACCGAGGTCTCCGTGCCGTACATATGCTGTGGCGGCACGGTGGCGATGATGTTCGTCGGCGCCGCGGCCTGGTCGATCCCCAGGCATTCGCGGATGCGCTCGGCATTGAAGCGAGTGTTGAAATGCAGGCTGCCCCAGCGCTTGGCGTGGGACGTCGGTGTACCGGTGGATCCGGACGTGAACGCGATCTGCACGATGTGATCCGCGGCGATCTGCGGCATGTCCGCCAGGGCCGCCGCAGCCGGCCGGCGCGCCAGCACGCGCTCCACCACCGCGTCATCGACCCGTGGTTGTCGCCGTAGCTGCGCTGGGCATCGGCGATGACCTGCGGCGCACGCGAGGCCGGCAGCAGGTTGGTCTGGCCGCGCACCGCCGCCGCGCACCAGGCGACCAGGAAATTCGCGCGCTGTTCACACAGGTTGACCAGGTACGGCGCGCGCCGGCAGGGCCTGCGCCAGGACCAGCACCTGGCCCAGGAACTCGCCCGGCGGTGACCAGGCGCCGGCCGCTCGCCACAGCAGGGGCGCCGCGGCAGTCGAACCCGGCGATCAGCGGCAACGGCGGCGACACCACGACAGCTTTCAGTACAGGCCGCCGTTGACGTCGATCACCTGCCGCGTGATGTAGGACGCCTCGGGTGAGACCAGGAAGCTCACCACCGCGGCCACCTCCTCGACGGTTCCGGCGCGCTGCATCGGAATCGGCTTTGACGCACCTCCTCCAGCGGCGGGTGGGCCTGCAGCATGTCCGTGTCGATGAATCCCGGGCGCCACGCAGTTGACCGTGATCTGCCGTTTGGCCAGCTCCAGCGCCAGCGCCTTGGTGGCGCCGATGATGCCGGCCTTGGCGGCGCTGTAGTTGGTCTGGCCGCGATTGCCCATGACGCCGGAGGCCGAGGACAGGGTGACGATGCGGCCGGGCGCGCGCCGCCGCACCATGGCCATCACCAGCGGATGCAGCACGTTGTAGAAGCCGTCCAGATTGCCGTGGACCACGCTGTCCCAGGTCTCTCCGGTCATCGCCGGAAAGGCGTCATCGCGGGCGTGTCCGGCATTGCAGACGACGCCGTAGTAGGTGCCGTGGGTTCGATGTCCTCGGCAAGCGCGCTGGCGCAGGCCATGCGGTCGCCGACATCGAACTGCAGCACCCGGGCGCGGCGGCCCATATGGCGGATGCCATCGGCGACCTGATCGGCATCCCCGCGCCGAGTCTGGCAATGCACCACCACGTCGTAGCCATCGTTGGCCAGACGCAGGGCGATGGCGCGGCCGATGCCGCGGCTCGACCCGGTGACCAGGACGGTATCCGTCATGATGCCCTGCGAGCGTCCGGCGGCGGGACCTCGCTACGCCAGAACGGGTAGAAGTTGAACCACTGCAACGGTTCCATCAACACGAAGTGCTCCAGACGGGCGGCAAAGCGTTGCGCCAGAGTCGGCAATGATTGCATCCCGCTGCGAGCGCTGCCAGCGTACCTGGGTGCAGAAGGGTTCGAAGTACACCCGGTAGCCGGTCGGCCGCCGCAGGCAAAACAGCAGATGCACCGGGCATTCGAGCACCGAGGCCAGACATAAGGTCCGACCGGCATGGCGCCGGGCGCCCAGCATCTGCACGTCGACCGTGCGGCCGCTGTGGACGGGACCCGATCGCCGGCAATGACCACCCACTCGCCCTGATCGATGCGGCTCTTCAGCATCAGGGCCGTCGCCACCGAGAGGTCGGTGACCTGCATCAGCTCCACCTGCGTCGCTCCGGCCATGCGCAGCACCTGATTGAAGCTCTTCGAGTGGCGGGTATGCACCAGCACGTTGAGCCGCACGCGACGATTCAGGGTCGCCAGCGCACGGCACAGCTCAAGATTGCCGAGATGGGAGCCGATCAGAGCACCCCGTGCGAGGCCTGCGCCATGACCCGCATCCTGGCGTGATCTTCGATGCCGACCTTGGATTAGTCGATGCGTCCGAGCCACGCATCCTGCTTATCGACGATGGCGCGCGCGAAACTGAGGAAGTGCCGGTACACGACTCAGCGGCCCTGCGTCCACGCCACACTGCGGCGCCGCGGCCGCGACCCGCGCCAGGTAATCCCGCGAAGCAGCCCGCGCGCGCCGGCTGAACGACAAAGAAATAGGCCGTCGAGAGGTACACGAACGGCATCGCCAGCGGCCGGAGAGCAGCTTCACGGTGTGGAACATCAGCCACATCATGAACAGCGCGCCGCGCTCGCGCGCGCCGCCCACGACGGCCTGCGGCACCGCGAGGCTGGCTGAATACGGTGTTCAACGGGGCCCCCGCCCCAGCAGACGCGGCAGCCGGCCGCAGCATGCCGCCGAGCAGTCGCAGCTGCAGTAACACCATGCGGGCATTGTCTCTGAACAGGCGGAAATGCGAGACCCCATCCAACGGATAGGTGACGGCGGTCGGCAATCCACCGCATCGGCACGCCGCGCCAGTACAGCCGCACGATGATCTCCACGTCGAAGTCCATGCGGCGGCCAATGTACTCCTGGGCCATCAGGCTCATGACGGCGGCCAGCGGATAGACGCGGAAGCCGCACAGCGAATCCGGGATCGAGAAAGACAGGGTATTCAGCCACACCAGGCCGTGGGTCAGGTACCGGCCGTAGTGGCGGCACGGCCGGCATGCTGCGATCGAACAGCGGGCGCCCGCAGATCAGCGCGGCGGGCTCGCGCGCCGCGCGCCGCAATGAACGCCGGGACATCACCCAGCGCATGCTGGCCGTCCGCGTCCACCTGCAGGGCGTGGCTGTAGCCGCGCTGCCATGCCGCCGCGAACCCCGCGAGCATCGCCGCACCCTTACCGCCGTTCACCGGCAAACGCAGCACGCGGTCTGCGGCACCGTCGCGGCCAGTCGCTCGAGTTCCCGGGCGCAGGCCACACCTGAGCCATCATCCACCAGCAGGCAGGGCAAGCCCGCGGCGCGCACCGCGTCCACGACTCGCGCCACGGCGTGCTCGTGATCGAACACCGGAACAATGGCACAGGGATTGAAGCTGGGAGTCGTGCACGGGCATCTATCGGCAATTTTGCGGACATTATGGCACTTCGCCGCAACGCCAAGCGCGCGCCGGCGCGCCGCTGCCGCGGACGCGGCGCGCCGGTTGATTGCAAAATCGTTATGAAGTTCTCGTTCGAAACTATTGCATCGCTGCGACAACTGCCGTAACTTTCGCGCCGCGTTGCGAGGTGTGGTACCGCTCGTGACGCCCAGAAATGGTATGTTCGGACCCTTTGGAGGTGTAGCGAGAACAGTGATGAAGAACCGCAAAGCGTCGACCACGAGCGACCCTGGGCCCCGTCTTCAACGAGTTTCTCAATATTTAGAGAAGAACTTTCCCGACTTTTTTGCGGAAGCGCGCTTCCTGGTCGGGGATGATGATTTTTTCCTGTACTCCCGTTTCGGGCAGTACTTCGCCCGCGTCATCGAGACCAACCGGGCCTCCCCCGGCAAGATCGCGCGCGGCTTCACCGTCCTCAACAAGATGGCCCGAGCCTCGGCCAGAAATCCACGCATCCGCCAGATCCTGGTCACCGGACCCCTGGAGTACATCGTGGATGCGCCAAAGGCACGGGAGCTGGCCCGCAAGCGGCTGTCACCGGTCGCCCAGGGCTATATGGAAAGTCTCTGCGAGTAGCTTGAGACGATGACCGAGCAGCTGGCACGGGAGGTCCGCGATTTCTGGCTGGACCCCGGGCGGCTCGCCGGAAACGCACACCCCAGCGCCCAGATCGTGCGCGCCCGGTTCGCGCCGCTGCTGGACCAGGCGGCCGCCGGCGGCCTGTCGAGCTGGACCCACAGTCCGCGCCGATGTTTGAGCCTGATCATCCTGCTGGACCAGTTTTCGCGCATCATCTACCAAGGCACGGCCCGAGCCTATGCCGGTGACGCGCTGGCGCTACAGACCGCGCTGGACGGCATCGAATCGGGTGCCGACGCAACCCTCGCGCTCATCGAGCGGCTGTATTTCTGCATGCCGCTGCAGCGCACCGAGTCATTGGCCGTGCAGCAGGAGGCGGTGACGGTGTTCGAGCGGCTCGCAGCTGAGGCCACCGCTGCGGAATGGCGACTCGCCAACTCCGCCCTGCGCACCGCTCGGGACAGTTGCCGCATCATTGCGCGATTCGGTCGTTTCCCGCGGCGCAACCGGGTGCTGGGACGTGTCACCACGCCCGAGGAACATGCCTGGCTCAACGGCGCGCGCTAGCTACAGCGTGGCGCGCGGATCGAAGGCAAGTTCGGTGCGCATCCGCTCGTACAGCGCGCGCGCCGCCGGCGTATCCGCAGGCGGCAGCACCACCTTCAGCACCACGTATTGATCTCCCGGCGGATCGCCCGCGAGTCCCCGGCCTCGCAAACGCAGCCGGCTGCCCGACTGGGATTGCGGCGGAATGCGCAAGTCCACCGGACCGCCCAGCGTCGGTACCGTGAGGGTGGTGCCGAGCGCCGCTTCCCAGGGCGCCACCGGCAAAGTCAGCTTCACATCGCGGCCCTCCAGTTCCAGATTCCGGTGCGGCCGGATGTGCACCATCAGATACAGATCACCGGCGCGACCCTTGCCGGTCGCCGGCTCGCCCTGACCGGCCAGGCGCACCGACTGGCCTTCGGTGACCCCCGCCGGCAAGGTCACGCGCAAGGTCCGTTCGGCCGAGGGGCGCCCCGGGCCGGCCGCCTGTTGCAGCGTCATATTGCGGACGGTGCCCCGATGCGCTTCCTCCAGGTCCAGCTCGATCTCGGCGTGCTGGTCACGTCCGTTGCGCCGGCGCGCGCCGCCGGCCGCGCGCCCCGAAGGGTTGTTCACCACCGCCGAACAGCGAGGAGAAAAAATCACTGAACTGCTCGCTGCCCTCGAACTCGTGGGCGCCGCCGGCCTCGGCCCCGTAGCCGCCGGACTGGGCCCGACCGCGCCGCGCCTGGTTGAAATCAAAACCGGCCCCGAAATCCGGCGGTGGCCGGAACTGCTCCCCCTGCTTCCAGTTGGCGCCAAGCTGGTCATAGGCCGCGCGCTTTTTCGGGTCCTTCAGAACCTCGTACGCCTCCTGCATCTGCTTGAAGCGCTCCAGCGCGTCCGCCTCCTTGCTCACATCCGGGTGGTACTTTCGGGCCAGGCGCCGGTAGGCCTTGCGGATGTCATCCGCCGAGGCCGATGCGCTCGAGGCCCAGGGTCTGGTAGTAGTCGCGAAATTCCATGTCTTGCCGGTAGCGGTCCGTTTAAAAGTGAGTCAACCATAATGGGGACTTATGCCCCCTGGTTTCAATCCTTCGCGGGGGCCTGCGACGTTACCATCCTGCGCCCGTGCGGTGCGCCGGTCGCGACGGTTCACCATTTCAGGTCAGCGCTGCGCCGCCCGGCGGCGCTTCCCGGCCCGACGCAGCGGCCATGACCGCCGGGCGTGGCATCGAAATTGCACCCCTTCTGTCATGATTGCCCGCACAAATCGCCTGCGACGATGCTGATGCGCCTGTCGCGTCCCCCGCACTTGCGCAACCTGCGCGCCTTCTGCGTCGCGGCCCATCACCGCAGCTTCAAGATCGCGGCCGATGAGCTGTTCCTGACCCCTTCGGCCGTCAGTCACCAGATGAAGGAACTTGAGGACTCCTTGGGCGTGCGGCTGTTTGAACGCAAGACCCGCGCCGTCGAACTCACCTCCGCCGGCCATACCCTGCTGGATGAAGTGGGGCCGCTGCTCGATGCCATCGACCGCAGCCTCACCCGCATCGCGCGCCGTAACAACCGCGTGACACTGCGCATGCTGCTGCCACCGTTCTTC
Source organism: uncultured Gammaproteobacteria bacterium (assembly GCA_963708865.1). Taxonomy (GTDB): domain Bacteria; phylum Pseudomonadota; class Gammaproteobacteria; order Steroidobacterales; family Steroidobacteraceae; genus DAIDKA01. The sequence goes on along the minus strand of CAVPUC010000008.1, from coordinate 828,083 downwards.
GCCACCGAGATCTTCGTGCCGCGCATGGCGAACTTCTGCGCGGCGTGGCCCGACATCGACATTCAGGTGGATACCCGCGATCCGCGCCCGGCCGCCCATCCGCTGACCGCCGATATCTCGGTACTGCTGTCCGATACGCTGCCGCAGGGCATCAGCGTCACGCCCCTGTTCACGCTGTCGCTGGTCGCGGCCTGCGCCCGCGAGCACGCCCAGACCGTGAAGCGGCTGGGCTCAAACGTCTTTCGCGACATGGCGCTGATCGTCCACAAATCGCGGCCGTTCGCCTGGAACAGCTGGGCGGAGGAGCTGGGCCTTGAGGCGCCGGAACCCAAGAACGTCATTGAACTGGACACCATGTCGGCGGTGGTGCGCGCCGCCGAACGCGGCGTTGGCGTCGCGCTGGTCCCCGAGGCGCTGTGCAGCATGTGGTTTGATTCGGGGTCGCTGGTGCGCATCTTCCCGCTGAACCTGCATACCAGCGATACGTACTATCTGGCGAGCCGGCCCAAGGATGCCTCAAAGCCGGAAGTTCGCGCCATGAGCCAATGGCTGATCAATGAGGTGCGCGCGCTCACGGAATCTCCGATGAACCGCAGTCACGCGTAGCCGCAAATCAATTCGTTTGTTTCACTGCAGCATGACTCCTAGTCTGTTCGCGCACCCTGCATTTGCGGGTGCGCCGTAACAGCCGAACAAGGAGTTCCTGTCATGAAACTGCAAATATTGAAGAGTAGTCGCCGCATGCCGCTGGTCGCGACCCTGGCCGCCACGCTGCTGGTCGGCTCGGCGGCACATGCCGATGCGGAGCCGGGCAAGCTCACCCTCTCGGGATACATCGACGCCGCCGTCGGCGAACGACTGATTGCGGGCAACTATGCCGCGGTCATCGAGCAAACTGGCACCGCACATGCGCCGAATTCGACCGCGGACGAAGTGGCCGCCAGTACCAACCTGTGCGTGGCCTATGTCGCGACGGGCCAGCTGGCTGCAAGCGCACCAAGCCTGTGATCGAAGCCATCACGATGGCACGCCTCGGACAGCGCGCGACGAGAGCCTGCTCGAGCGGCTGGCGCATCGGGACGCGCTCGTCCATCGCCTACGCCAATCGCGCAGTGCTCAGCAAACTGTCGGGCGAGTAACCACGCCAACCAGAGAAAACAGCAATGAAGCTCGAGGGGTGTTCGCAGAACGGCGCGTCCGCTTCCGGGCGCGCCGTTTTCCATTCAAGTGAAGCTGCCCGCCGCCAGCGCAATCTGCTGCACGGGGCCGTAACGCTCCAGTCGCTGAGCCACCTGCTGCGGCATCACCGATGACCACCAGCGCCAGCTGCCGACCCTGCCGGGAAGGCGGTGTCGATCACCTGGTGCGCATCGGCGAGACTGGCGCTGCGCAGCGCCGGACCATAGCCTTCGATGTAGCCGGGATCCAGCCCGTACAGTTCCAGCTCCGCGAGCTGCGCGGCCCAGTCCGCCGCCGTTTCGAGGTTCATCGGATACTGACCCACCACATAGGATCGAGCCGAATCCAGCATGGCCTGCGTGACCCCGCCGCGCTTCAGGCGCGCGAGGGTCCGCAGCGCCAGGTCGATCGCCCGCACCGTGTGCCGCGTTTCGGCGAAGCTGCGGATGGCAAACTCTGCCGGCCACGCGGCCGCGCGTGAATCCGGAGCCGGCGCCGTACGAGAGCCCGGACTTGATCCGCAACTCGGTGTTCAGCAATGAAGTGAAGCGCCCACCGAACAGGGAATTCACCAGATCAAGTGCGGCGCGCTGCGGTAGGCAGCGGTCCACGTCCGGTCGCGCCGAGCCAGAAATAGGACTGCGCCGAACCCGGCGAGTCCACCAGCAGCACCCGCCGCCGGCGCAGTTTCACGGTCGGCGCGAGCTGCGGCAGCGGCGTCGCCGCCGCGCGCCACGTCACCGAAGCGGCTGCGCCACCGCCGACTTCAGCCACGCCACATCGATGTCCCCTGCCACCACCAGCACCGCCCGGTCCGCACCGATATGCGCGCGGTGATAGTCGAGCACGTCCTTGAGCGTCGACGCGCCTGCAGCGAATCCTCGCTGCCGCCGGCGCGGCTGGCCGTAGGGATGCGTCACCGAACAGCAGCGCGCGCCCGTACTGCGGCAGCAGTTCCGACGGATCCGAATCCTTGAGCGAACGGATCTGACCGATCTGCCGCTGGCGCTGGCGGGCGAACTCCTCGGCAGTCAAGCGCGGCGCCATGACGGCGTCGGCCAGCAGTTCGAGCATCCGCGCCTGGTCCTGCGCCAGGAACTGGCCGCTGATGCTGAGGCACTCCGGCCCGGCCGTGCGCCACGAAGCTGCCCCCGGCGCCTTCGACGCTTTCGCGCGAAGGCCGCGGCGTCGCGCTCGCCCGCGCCCTTGTCCAGCAGACCCGCCGTCACGCCGGCCACGCCCGCGCGGCCCGGCGGGTCGCCCAGCGCGCCGCCGCGGATCAGCATCTGAAAGGCCACCAGCGGCATTCGCGGCGCGGCACGATCGACCAGCGTCATGCCATTGGCGAGCACGACGCGCTCATGGGCCGGCACGCGCGAAGCCCTTGCGTTCAACTCGATGATCCGCGCGACGGGTTTCACAGCATCGGCGCCTCCCGGGCGCGTCGGGAAGCAGCATGCCGACCGTGCGGCGGCGCGGATTGAGCAGCAGGCGCGCCGCCGCGCAGATCTCCTGCGCGCGTCACCGCGGCGTAGCGCTCGGGCGCCTGGAACAGATTGCGCCAGCCACCGCGCAGCGCCTCGAACTCGCCCAGCAGATGCGCCTTGCCGTCGATGGTCGACGAGCTGCTTCCAGAAACCCGCCGCATTCAGATTGCGCGCGCGGTTCAGATCCGCATCGGCTTAAGCCCGCGCCGGCGATGCCCGACAGCTCCGCATCGATGATGGCGCGCGCCGCGTGCGGGTCTACCCCTTCGGCCAGGGTGAACCAGAACCAGCACAACGATGGATCGAAGCCCTGATGCCAATCGGCGGCCACATCCTGCGCCACGCCGCGCTGATCCACGAGCAGCCGGTGCAGCCGCGACGCATTGCCATCCACCAGCGCCGTCAGCAACAGATTCAACGCCGGCGCCAGCGCATCATTGGCCGCGGGCGCCTTGTAGGCATACTGCAGCAGTGCCATCTGCGCGGGCCGCCGCACCATGACGCGCCGTTCGCCGAGCTGTTCGGGTTCGCGCACGCTCACCGCCGGCGGATCCGGCTTGCCGCGGCAACCGGCCGAGATGCCGACGCGCCAGCGCGAAGGCCTCCTCATGCGTCACATCGCCCACCAGCACCATGGTCTGGTTGTTGGGCGCGTAGTAGGTGCGATAGAACTGTCGCAGGTCCTCGGCCTTCCAGCCGCGGATGTCATCGGGCAGGCCGATGGTCGGGAAGCGGTACGGGTGCAGCAGGAAGGCCTGCGCCTGCACCTGCTCGCTCAGGTAGCCCTGATTGTTGTCGTCCACGCGCAGCAGACGCTCCGAATACACGACGCCCCGCTCGCTCTCGATCAGCGCGGGATCCAGACTCAGGCCCTGGATGCGATCCGCTTCCAGATCGAACACGAGTTCCAGCGCGCCGCGCGGAAACCAATCCTGATAGACCGTCACGTCATCGCAGGTGAAGGCGTTGTTTGAACCGCCCTGTGCCTCCATCAAGCGATCAAACTCACCGGCGCGATGGCGCCTGGTGCCGTTGAACATCATGTGTTCAAAGAAATGGGCAAGGCCGGTGAGGCCCGGTGCCTCGTTGCGGCTGCCGACCCGCACCCAGTTGTGCAGCGCCACGCTCGGGATCGAGTGATCCGCCCAGACGATGATCTTAAGACCGTTGTCCAGCACCAGCGAACGCACTGCGGCCTGACCCGGTACCGGCGCAGCGCCGCGCATGGCGCGCGCGCGCGGGCCGACAGTCGACGGGGCAGCGGCGTTGAGCCTGGCCGGTTCATCGGATTCCCTTTGGTTGATGGTCGGACCGGCCGGAGGAGCCGGGACGAAAACAGGCAGAAGTGCCCGTGCCAGGATTTTAACCCGCGAGCGCCCGCCATGCGCACGCGGGAAAGTCGGAAAAAGCCTTGTTTTTGGGCATTTCCTTGCAAATTAAGAGCTTGGCAGCGGCAGCGCTGACGCTCGGCAAAAAAAAAGCCGCGAGCGCTTGAAAAAAAGCGTCGCGGCTAGTTCGAAAGCAAACACCGGGGGAGTTGTTCGCTTCTTGGATTGAGTTAAAGCAAAGGCTGTGCCAATGGTAAAAATGCCGATTTTTCCGGCACTTGCGACGGTACGGCGGCGCCGGCGCATGTGACGTAATGTGTCAGGAACGGACCCTAGCCGCTGCGCCTGTCAAATCAGGGCAGCTGCCCCGTGCACCCGTCACAGATGTCTCGTGGCACGCTCCCGCGGCGCGCGTCGCTGCGGCAACATGCGGCATGGCGGATACACCCAAACGTCGACTGCTGGATCAGATGGGTGCCGTCCCCACTTACGTGGCGATCGGCAGTCGCATCACCGGCGATATCGAGGCACCCGGAGCGCTGGTGATGTGCGGCCAGGTGCGCGGCGACGGCAATGTGCAGGGGCCATTGAGCGTGGCCGCCGAGCGCGCAATGGGACGGCGAGGTGCACGCACGCAGTGCCGTCATCGCCGGAAAGATCACCGGCATCATCAAAGTGGATGAGAAGCTTGAGATCCGCGCCACGGCGGTGATTCATGGTCGCGTCACCGCGCGCAGCCTCGCGATCGCCAAGGGCGCGGTCATTGAAGGCGAGGTCACCGTGACCAGCGGCGAGCCGATCATCAATTTCGAGGAAAAGCGCGGGCAGTGAGCGCCGCGTCAGCGCGTCAGATGGCCGACCACCGCGTTCTCCGCCCAGGTATCCCCGCTGAAGCCATTGAGAAAACCGCAGTGGCCGCCGAAGGGCGTCACCAGCGCCCGCAGGCTGGGTGAGGCGGCGATGCGGTTCAGATCCGCCACCGGTACGATCGGATCATCGACCGCGGTGATGATGGTAGCCGGCACCGCCAGGCCCGCGAGCCGTTCCCCGGTGATGGAATAGCCGTCGAGGTATTCCTCCAGCGTGCCGAAGTGCGTGTGGCGCGCAACCAGCTCGGCCGTCATCTGCCGCAAGCTCGACGAAGCGGCGCAGATCACCGAACTGATAGAGCTGCGGCCAGGCGCGTTGCTTGGCGCGCAGCGAGGCGCCCCATTTGCGCACGAAGTAGCGGCGGTAGACGCCCGGACCGGATTCGATCGCGGCCAGCGTGGCGCGCGGCTCGAGAACCGGCGAGATGGCGACGACATTGGCGATGTCCAATCCGGCCCGCGGCGCATCCGCCGCCACCCGCAGCAGAAAATTTCCCCCCAGCGAAAAACCCGCCAGATGCAGCGGCAAACCGCTGAACATCTGCTGTGCCCGCCGTACGGCACCGGTGACTTCGGGCAGCAGGCAGGAATGGAACAGCCCCTGATTCAGTTGCTGGGTCCCCCCATGATCGCGCAGGTTCAGGCGCAGAATCTCGAAGCCACGGTCGAGTAGGCGCCGCGCGAGCGCCAGCATGTACATGGCGTCGGCATCGCCCTCCCAGCCGTGCAGCATGACCACGGCCCCGACCGGATGGGCCACGGTCGCCGGGGTGTGCTGCGCCAGCAGACGCACCTCATCGCCACAGTCAAGGATCACGGCTCTGCTGCGCGCGCGCACCTGCACGCAGCGCCGCCGCACCAGCGCCCGTCGCAGCGGCAGACTCGGCACGATCGACTGCAGGTGCGCGTTGCGCAGCCACCAGGGCGGTCGAAAGCCCTTCTCCAAGGCGTATTGCAGTGTAGGTTGCAAAATGGCGCTAGCGAACGCGGATCTCGATCCGGTTGTTGGCGCGCGGCGGCGCGGTTCCATTCGCCCGCCAACAGGGTGTCGGACGCGCTCGGATAGGCGGCGATGGTGCCGCCGTCACCGCTGGCGACTTGAACATGAATCTGGTCATGGCTGCTGGCGCGCAAGGCACCCATCAGATCCGCCATCACGATCGGGATGCGTATGCCGTTTGCCGCAGGATCATCGTGCGCGCCGGTGACCACGTCGCACTTGGCATACGGCAAATCATCCGGCGCCAGCGAATAGCCGTCGGTGGCATTGCCAACCAGGCAGAACCTGCCGCTAAAGGTGCGGATGTCGACATTACCCTGGAAGCCCTGGGCCGTGAGGCGGTCGAACAGCTGGCGCAGGGTATCCAGGCGGCTGCCGCTGAACGGCTCAACGCCATAGGGCACCGTTTGAATGATCGGCTTGACGCTGACTCGCTGCGCCGGCGCGCCATCCGCGCCCCCGTTGCCGGCGCCGGCATCGGTCGGCAGCGGCGTGGCGGTAGCGGCGGAATCAGCAGCGGCAGCGGCATCGGGCCGGGGCGCCGCCGCGACACTGGCCTTGAGCTGCAACAGTTGCTCCTGCAGTTGCGACCAGCGCGAGCCTTGCTGCCAGAAGAGCAACGCGATGACCACGCAGGCGCCGGCCAGTGCCCCCGTCAGCACCCACGGCAACCACGCGCCGCGCGCCGGCGGCACCGGGGAGCTGGTCTGCGGATGGGGTTCGCGCAGCACCGCCCGCATGTCCGCCAGCAGCCGATCGCCCTGGCTGTCGAAGCCGCTTAAGACCGTACGTCGCAATTCGTTGAGCTGCTCACGCAGTCCGCCACCGTGAAGCGTGGAATCGCCGCCGTGGGTCAGCGGATAGGTGGACGCATGATGATCGTCGCCGATGGTGGCGACGGTATCGAGGCCGCGGCGCTCGACGGCCAGGTTCAGCTGGTAGAGCACCTTGGTGACATCCGCCGGCTTGACCTCCTTGGGCAGCACGCCGATGGCGCCGAGCGCCCGCGCCTGTCCGACGTACAGCTCCCCTTCCTGGGAGGTGTACATCATGATCGGAATGGTCGCGGTGCGCGGGTTGTCCTTGATGGCGTGCACCGCCTGCAAGCCATCCATGCCGGACATCATGTGATCCATGAAGATCGCGTCGGGCCGATGGGTTGCGAGATATTCCAGCGCGAGCTCCGCCGACTCGACGGTATCCACCTCGATGCCATGCTTCTCGAGCATACGGGCCAGAGACAGTCGTGCCGACTTCGAGTCGTCTACGATCAATGCGCGCTTGCCCACCTGAGCTCCGCCGCGGAGTACTGCGCCGCCGCCGCATAATGAAGACCCAAGTGTAGCTTAGTTGGCGCGCGGATCCCGCCAACTGATCGTCGCGGATCGCCGACGGCCCCTCAGCCCGAGGGCCAGTCCCATCTGCCCGAGCAGGCCGCCAAGGGCCGCGCCGACCAGTACGTCGGTGGGATAGTGCAGTCCGAGCACTACGCGCGAGGCCGCCACCAGCGAGGTGAACGGCACCAGCACCCAGCCGAGCTCGGGAAAATGCGCCACCGCCTGCCAGGTGAAGGCCACGGCGTGCAGGGTGTGTCCGGAGGGGAAACTGTAACGGTCCAGCGGCGCGCCGTGCAGCGAGATGCCGCGGTGGGTGATGAAGGGACGCTCGCGAACCAGCGTTTGCTTGAGAACCTTGTAGAGAAGCACGCCGATGATGCCGATGAGCGCCATGCTCAAGCGCCGGGCGCAGGCCCGCGCGTCCCCGCAGCAGCGGCAGGGCCAGCAACAGCGCATACCACAGCACCCCGTCGCCCAGTCGACTGACGAGCTGGAACAGGCGGCGAACCGGAGCACGGCCACTTAACGCGTTGAGCATGCGGCAGATGCCGAACTCAGCCGCGTCCACGCGCGCGACAAATAAGCTTAAGGATCCGGCCTTCATGGGGCCGACAGCCTGGCGATGCCGCAAGGCGGTTCAGTGACTGAACCGTGAAAGTTTTATTGCCAGGTGCGGCTTGCGTGAAGCGGTTCTCAGTCGCGAATGCCGCGCCCGACGTTCATCATCATCACGGCCGTCGTGAACATGATCGCAGCCAGTGCGATCATGATGGCGAAGGCCGCCGGAACGTTGACATCGGAGACGCCGAGAAAACCGAATCGGAAGGCATTCACCATATAGACGATCGGATTGGCATATGACAGCTTCTGCGCAAGCGGCGGCAGCACGTGAATGGAGTAGAACACGCCGGCAAAGTAGGTGAGCGGGGTCAGCACGAAAGTCGGAATCCAGTTCACCTGATCGAAGTTCTTGGCGAGCAGCGCGTTGATGAAGCCACCAAGCGAGAACACGATGGAGGTGAACACCACGGCGCCCAGGACGATCAGCGGGTGCAGCACATGCAGGCGCGCGAACAGCAGCGTAACCGCCGTCACCACGCAGCCGACCAGCAGGCCCCGCAGCAGGCCGCCAGCCGTGTAACCGGCGACGATCAGCCAGTTGGGAAGCGGCGAGACCAGCAGCTCCTCGACGTGCTTGCCAAACTTCGCGCCGAAGAACGAGGCGACCACATTGCCGTAGGAGTTCTGGATCACGCTCATCATGATGAGTCCGGGCGCAATGAACTGCAGATAGTCGAAGCCCCCCATCTGGCCGACGCGACGACCGATCACGCTGCCGAAAATGGTGAAATACAGCGTTGCCTGAACCGCCGGCGGCACCATGGTCTGGCCCCAGATGCGGATGATGCGGCCGTATTCACGGATGATGATGGTCTTGAAACCACACCAGTTCACCCGGGCCAGGTTCACGGGCTGCGGCAGGTCGGTTTTCACCTGTATGTCCATCAGCCCGCGGCGCCCGCGGCGTGCGCCTTGTTCTCGACCAGCCGCATGAAGATCTCCTCCAGGCGATTGACCTTGTTGCGCATGCTGACCACATGAATCCCCAGCTGCGTCAGACGCAGGAAGATGTCGTTGAGCGGCTGTTCGCGCGACACTTCGATTTCCAGCGTGTGGGAATCGACCAGCGTGGTCGGGTAGCCGGCAAGATCCGGTACCGCCTCGAGCGCTTCGCGCAGGTTCAGGACGAATATCTCGGTGGTCATCCTGCTGAGCAGAGCGCTCATGCGGCCACGCTCGGCGATGCGCCCGCCATCAATGATGGCGATATTGCGACACAGGGTTTCCGCCTCTTCGAGGTAGTGCGTGGTCAGGATGATGGTCGTGCCGCTGTCGTTGATCTCACGCAGAAAGTCCCACATGGAACGGCGGATCTCGATATCGACACCCGCGGTGGGTTCATCCAGGATGAGCAGCTTCGGTTCGTGCATCAGCGCGCGCGCGATCATCAGGCGGCGCTTCATGCCGCCGGACAGACCCCGCGCCATTGAATTGCGCTTATCCCACAGTTGCAGCTGCTTTAGGTACTTCTCGGCGCGCACGCGCGCGACTTTGCGCTCGATGCCGTAGAAGCCGGCCTGGTTGACGACGATGGTCAACGGCGACTCGAACATGTTGAAGTTCAGTTCCTGCGGCACCACGCCGATGCAGGACTTGGCCGCCTCCAGTTCCCGGTCAATGTCATGACCGAACACCTCGACCGTGCCGCCGGACTTGGTGACCAGCGAGGTGGTGATGCCGATCAGCGTGGTCTTGCCGGCGCCATTGGGTCCCAGCAGCGCGAAGAAATCGCCCTGCTCCACCGCCAGATCAATGCCCTTCAGGGCCTGAACGCCGTTCTTGTAAGTCTTGGTAAGTGCGTGAACTGACAGCGCGTGCATGGGCAATCAAGCAGCCATTTGGAGGCGGGACGGGCGCGAGAGGGTACCACACCTGATCTGCCGCCCCGGGCGCGGACCGTCAGTCCTTGGGCCGGTCCTTGGACAGCGGCTGCGATAAGGGTGGCAGCGTGCGCGCGTGGGTCTCACGCGCCGGCGGCCGCGGATCGCGCGGCAGTGGCGGCGCGCCGCCCCCGCCCGTGCCCGGGCTCGGATCACGCGCCGTCATCGGCGGGCGGGTCCGCGGATCACGTGGATCGCGGAAGGGCGAGTTGCTGCGCGGCCGGCTGCGTGGGGCGCGGAGGCGAACCGGGCGCCGGCGCCGCAGGCACCACGCGCGAATCACTGCGTACGTCACGTCCGATGATCTGCGGGGCGAAAAGCTCGACCGACAGGCTGAACGAGCGAACGTCGGTGGGAGCGAGCGCTCCGACGCCGACGACCTGGCGGGTGATTTCCTCGCCGCGCTCATTGCGCACGGCAAGGACGATCGAGTATTCCCAGGTGCCGCCATCCGGGGGATGGCGGATGGTGCCCTCCACCCGCAGCGGCGTCGCCGCGGGCAGCATGCGCTGCGCCGCGGGATCGAACCGCAGGTGATGCAGGCAGCCGGGACACACGGTCGCACTTTCAAGGATGGTGGCCTTGCAGTGCGGACAGCTGCGCGTCTTGCCCGGATTCATCTAAATGGCGGCTCCTGGAATCAGGAAACCGCCGCGTCCACCTTCGCCGTGGCCAGCGTGCTCACGCTCGAGCTGCCCTTTTCGCCCCAGCCGAATTCAACCTGGCCGCGCATGCGCGAGCCTGCGGCGACCGTGAGTGAGCCGGCCTTCACATCGCCGACCACCATGCCGGTTTCCTGCAGCTCAACCCGTGCAGCCGCTTCAATATTGCCGTGCAGTTCGCCACCGACGATGACCGTGCTGGCGCGAACCTGTCCGGTCACTCGTGGCCCCGACTTCGATGGTCAGGTTGCCCTGCACGTTCACGTCACCCTTGAAGGATCCCGCGATGCGCACATGGCCGGAGCCCTCGATCTTGCCTTCGATGGTGAGGTCCGCCGCGATCAGGGACTCCTTGAGGTCCGCCCGCACGCCCTGGGGACGTCGGATCGAATCCGTATTGGTCGGGGGGGTCGCGGACATGGGGGTCTCCCGGGGGGTGACGGTGCCGGATGGCAGCGGGGGCGGTGTCGAGCCGGTCGGTGCGTTGGGTTCTTTCCAGAGCGCCATAGGTCAGTTCTCCTCATTGCAGCAGCAAGCAAGCAGACCCCCAGTTTATACCGGGTCTGGTGCGGTGCCAGACAGACGTCGCCCATGGGCGACAATCGCCAGGGCCAACTCCTAGCGCTGCACCTTACCCCGGCCGGGCCTCGGCAGCCAGCAGCTGCAGGCTGCGCGCGCGCATACGTTCCACCGCGGCACTGTCCCCCTCACAAGCGGTCCGCAGCAGGTCTTGCCATATCCTGGGCCGGCTCTCCCAGCGTGGCCGCAACCATTGGCTATGGGCCTCCGCCACCCGCATGAGCCGACTGAGCGTGCAGCCGCCGATCACGGTCAAATTGGCGGCCGAGACCCCCAGCAGCAGGCGCGCCGCAGCCGGCTCGCTGCGGGCCAGGTGCCAGGCTTGGGTCATGGCGAGCCGCATGAGCGCCGGCGCCCCCTCTACGGTAAAAAAAGGAGCCGGGAAGCGCGGCGGGCGGTCATTGATAGCGCCGACGATGGCATCCGACCACATGCCGGCATCGGCCCATCCCACATCGACCAGCAGCACGGCGCCGGCGGCGGCGCAGCGCAGCGACCTGGCATCCAGACTCAGCAGCAGCGGGCCGATCTCCCGCAGCAGCGCGGGCTGTGCGACGCCCGCCAGCCATTGGGCGCGCAACAGCGCCAGGACCTGTTCGTTCACCTCGAGCACAGACTCGAGCGTAGCCTTTCCAAGCCAGCCTTGCGGCTCCCGCAGCGGCGCTGGTGCCTCACCCGATGCGGACCCGGTTTGTCTCTCCATCGCATTCCTCCTTCTTCCGGTCAATTTTCAGGTGGCGGACTCTGTGCGTTTTGCTATTTTTATCACAAATTGCACCAAGCACTTCCGCAACCCGACATAACCCGAACACCAGAGGTACTCCATGCGCATCTCCGACCATCGCTACAGCCGTGACCGGTTTCGCCTCGATCTCGCCTTGCGGTTCATCCGTCACGAAGCCCGCACGCAAACCATCCGCGCATGGACCGGCTTGTCCGATGACCGGATTCGCAAGCTCTATAGAAGCTACGCCAGTGAACCCGGCTTTGCCGTATCGAGGCCGCGCGGCAAATCGCCCCAGCAGAGCGCCTACTTCACCCGCTCACCGGAGCTGAAGCAGGAGAGTTCACTGCTGGCAAGTGTGTGCAGTCTGCTTGGGGTGCTGCCGCGCACTGACACGCCGATCACCCGGCAATCACTGGCCAGCATTGGTCGAGGCGAGCTCTTATGTCAGGCTTTCGAGGTGTACCGCGAAGTGGTGGCCAACCCGCACATCAGCTTCGAGCACCTGGTGTTTCTCGTATCCGCGCTTGCCGCAGGGGAGGAGCTGCTGCTTGCCAACTGCGAGCTTTGCGGTGCACTGACCGTGGTCGATCGCCTTACCTTCAGGGCGCGGCACTGCCTGCATTGCGGGGAGCAGGCTTTATGCGGTGAAAAGGCTTTGCGCGGATCCGAACGAGGAGAGAAAAAACCAGTTGAAGCATCCGGCTGCAGGGTATCGCATCGGATTTGACTGCCTGCGCAGCAATATGCTAACCCGTGGCGGTGCGCTAATTGAAGATTGCACGGCGCGCTAGAAGGCCGCTTTATTTCGTAAAAGGCAACGCGAATGACACAGCGCACCATCAATAGGCGCAGCACAATTGCTGTGCGAGTGAAGCAGACCCATGCGCTGCTCGCGGCCTTGATGTGCACTTTTCCAGCCTTGGTTGGCGCCGCCCCACGCCCGGACGCTAAGGTCATGGCGGCAGTCAACGCCTGCGAGCCAGGCGCCCGGGAGTTACTCCAGCGCGTCGTCGCCATCGATAGCGGCACAGGCGATGTCGAGGGCCTAAATGCAGTGGGCGCGATTTACGCCGCAGAGTTGAAGGCTCTGGGTGCGGATGTAAAGTCAGTCGCTCCAACGCCTCCGGCCGCTGGGAACAATGTCGTAGCGACCCTTACAGGAACGGGCCGCGGGCGCATCGTCCTCATCGCGCATATGGATACGGTGTTCAATCACGGCGACGTTGCCGCGCGGACGCCGCATTGGGAAGGCCAACACTTCATCGGACCGGGAGCCGGCGATGACAAGGCGGGGGGAGTTGCCGCCATATGTGCACTTAGGGCGCTGAAGGAAACCGGGTTTAGCGACTTCGCGCGCATCGACGTGCTGCTGAATTCGAACGAGGAAACCGGCTCGGTGGGCACGCGCGATCTCATTCGAAGCCTCGCCATGGCGAGCGATCTGGTCATCAATCTCGAGCGCGGGGTGCCGACAGACCAGGTCCTCAAAGCCCGCAAGGGTAGCGCGACGCTGACAGCGCAATTCACCGGCCGCGCAGCGCATTCGGGCCTGGAGCCTGAAAAAGGGCGCAACGCGGTGATGGAAGCCGCGCACTTCGCCCTTGCCCTCGAGAAGCTGGGCGACCCCGCAAGAAAAACCACGGTAACCGTGGACATTCTCAGCGGGGGAGACAAGACCAACGTCGTTCCCGCCCACGCGCAGCTGAAGGCTGATGTGCGGGCGTTCACGACTGATGAGCTGGATCGGGTTGAGCAAGCCGCCACGACGCTGGCGGCGAGTCCCAGCATCGATGGAGTGACGATCAACGTGTCCATGCAACGCAGTTTTCCGCCCTGGCCGCCCAACGAACACACGGATCGCGTGATGGAGCGCGCAAACCGGCTCTATGCGGAGATCGGACGCAAGGTTACCGCGACCGAAGTGGGCTCGTCGGCGGACGTGAGCTACGCGGCTCAAACGGGCACGCCATCCATAGATGGTTTTGGAATTGAGGGTGGCGGTGCCCACTCCGTCGATGACTACGCCGACATCGCAACATTGGTGCCACGCGTGTATCTGTTGACGCGGCTACTCATGGATGTGGGTCACGAGCCGCAAGGACTTTAGGGTCCACGGGCCGACCAGGCGGCGGTCGTGGTCCGCCCTGTCCTCCCGAAGCCCCGGAATTGGCCGGGCAGAATCGCGCTTCAAGCCGCTGGTGGGTGACCTGGTTTGTCGACTATTTCCGCGCAACCGGCAAGTGGAACGACTTTTGCCGGCCGCTCGACAAAGGCGATCTCGAGTGCCACTGAGTCGCTGAGCGGGCGGCTACGCGCACCGCCAAGGTGCCTGCGCAGCTCAGACATCCGATTTGTCGAAGACCTCCTCGACACTGAGACTGAAGCAGTTGGCGATACGGAAAGCGAGCGGCAACGAAGGATCGAATCTTCCATTCTCGATGGCATTGATCGAATTGCGCGAGACGCTTACCCGGTCCGCCAGCTCAGCCTGGCTCCAGCCCTGCTCGGCCCGCAGCACGCGGATGCGGTTTTTCATTCCGCCGATCCGCGCATGCGCCGTCCCCAGATGAGGGAGGCGACGACGATGGCCAGCGCTTGCATCACCATGACCAGGGCCGCGCCAAAGGTGAGTCCCAGCCGTACCCCGAGGCGGGGGTCGGTTGGCCCGACGGGCGGCAATTTCATGACGATGTCGACCGCCCCGTTGATGACCGGAGGAACCGCCAGCAGAAACAAGGTGGCAAATCCTCCCCAAACCCAGCCGTTGGCGTTAGCGAATCCCGCGCCCGCCCGCTGAACCTCATCCAGGCGCCGAGCTTCACTGCGTCCCATGAAAAGGCTGTAGCCCAACACGAAGATGGTGAACGCGACATTGAGACCTTGGGTGATCAAGGGCCGCGGCTGAAACAGCTTGGTCGCGAAGATGAAACCTGCGAGCGCCATTCCGAGCGGCAAGAAGTACCTCAGCGTGACGCGGCCGAACGTGCCGCGATGGCTATCTGTCATCAGAGTCTCCCTGCGAAAATGAAATGTGTACTTCCCATAAAGCACAGTTAGCTTGTCATACTGGCATGGGAATGACAAGTATTGTTTGCATATTAATAGCCAGCACATCGCCGAAGAAGAGGCGGGATTTGTCGCTGCCCCGCCAGCGCCTGCCACGGGCCATCAACCCCCGTTCAGAAATCCGGAGTCGGCAACTGGCCTGCGGACGTGAACATCACCAAGCTCGATCGCCGATATTTGAATGAGCCCGGCTTTGCGGTATCAGGCCCGCGCGGCAAATCGGCGCGGCCGTGCACGGTCGTCACCCGCTCGCAACGACTCAAGGAAAGTCGCTGTCGCCCTCATGGCGCCGCCCCGTCGGTTCGATCACCCGGAAGCAACCGTTGCGCGACCTCGGAAAAACTCCAGCTCCGCCCGCGGGGCGTTGCGCTCCAGAATCCAGATCAAATCGAACCGATCATCTGGCCAATGGAGCGGACAGCCCGGCAGCGTGCCGGCGATTTCCGTGACCAGCCGCGGAATGGCGCCGTGGTGCCAGACGATCAGCGCCGGTGATGGCGCCCCGACCACTACCGCTGCCAGCGCCGCCTCCTGTTCTTCCGCATAGGCATGATTGATTGTGATGCCGAGCGCCGCCGCCAGCGGGCCGGCCGTGTGCATTGCCCGCAAGCTGGGACTTCCTTTGGTGGCATCCGATGCGAAAATCGAGCGCGGTGTTTGAATCCTGCCGCCATCCGGCAGCCCGCCTGGCGGTGCGAACAGGTGCACCAGAGCGCCTGCTCGTTGCCAGCCGCGCACCGTTAATTCGTGATGCGACGGACGGCCGTCTTCGGTTATGCCTCGGTCATGACTGCCATGCTGATGTTTTTCCGCATGCCGGATGATCATGATCTTCAACATGCCGATGACAGGGCCCCCTGGTCGTTGCCGGCAATGCTTGCACGACAAGCGGAAGTTGGACAACACTCTGCGGGCCAGACAGTATCAAAAACAAGGGGGCGCATTTGCGGGGTCTTCGGTCGCGCCTAATGTGGCTGGCAGCGGTGCTGGTCCTGGCCATACCGGCCGCCGCCGCCCCCCTGCATCGCATCGTTGCGGTCGGCGATCTACATGGCGATTTTTCCGCCTGGCGGGATATCGTGCGCGCCGCAAGCCTGGTCGATCACAACGGCCACTGGAGCGGCGGCGATACGATCCTCATTCAGACCGGCGACGCCGTCGATCGCGGCCCGAATTCCCTCGAGATCATCGAAGATCTCATGCGGCTGCAGAAAGAAGCGGCCCGCGCCCACGGTCAGCTCATCGCCATGGTCGGCAATCACGAAGCCATGAACCTGACCGATGACCTGCGCTATGTCTCGGCCGCCGACTTTGCCAGCTATGCCGACAGCCGCTCGGACTTGCGGCGCGAGAGTGTCTACAACGCCAACAAAACTGCCATCGAGTTGGCCTATCGACAGAAAGACCCGCAGATGAGCGGCGAGGCGATCAAGAAGGCCTGGTTCGACGCCTACCCGCCGGGTCGCATCGAACACCAGATCGCCTGGAGCGATCACGGCAAGATCGGTCAATGGGTCGCGAAGAATCCGGTTGTCGTCCTGCTGGACGGCACGCTGTTCGTGCATGGCGGCATCAGTCCGGCTTACGTCACGATCTGACGGTGGCGCAGATCAATACGCGCGCCGCCGCTGCGCTGACGGCGCGAACCACCGACCCTACGGCGATCATCAATGATGACCAAGGGCCGCTCTGGTACCGGGGGCTGGCGCAGCCACTGGCGTCCACAAGACGGTGAGATACTGGTGGCGGCGACGCCGGCTCAGATTCAGCCCGCCGGCGAAGATCAGCTGGATGCCCTGCTGTCTGCTTATGGCGCGAAGCGAATCGTGGTCGGCCACACGCCCATCCTGTCGGGAATCGCCTTCTTCGATGACGGCAAGCTGATCTGCATTGATACCGGAATATCGGCCGTCTACGGCGGTACCGTCTCTTATCTGGACATAGTCGATGGGACGCCCGTCCCGCATGCCGTCGCACGATCTCAGCAGCCTTCAAGACAAGGAGCACCGTGATGTGCCTGGTTCTGAAAATAGCACTCGCCGCGGCGGCATTTTCCATCCTCTCCTGGGCAGATCCGCGTCCGCGCCGCCGACGGGCCCAGACCGTTGTTTGCGAGCGACGAGGTGCTGAGCCTGACCCTCACGGGACCGCTCGACACGATCTCGCGCCGGGCGTCGGCGCCGAACCGGTCGCCGCGTGTACTGAAGGTTGAGCGGCGCGGCGCCGGAAACCCTGCCCGTGACCTTGTCGGCGCGCGGCATCACGCGGCGCAAGGATGACATCTGCTCCTTCCCGCCCCTGCGCGTGGAGTTCACGCAAAAGCCCGGACCGTCTTCGCTCTTCAAAGGACAGAAGCATCTTAAGCTGGTGACCCATTGCCAGCGCCCGGCGGATTTCCAGCAATACCTGCTGCTGGAATACAGCGCTTACCGGCTGTACCACGCGCTGACCCCGGAGAGCTTCAACGTCCGCCTGGCCAAGATCGACTATGCCCGCGCGGACGGCCGCGCCCTCACCACCCGGCTCGGCTTCTTTATCGAGGACGTCGACGACGTGGCCAAGCGCAACGGGCAGGAACGGCTCAAGGGGGTCCGACAGGATATCCGCCTCACAACTGGATGCGGCGGCCGCGGCGCGCTTCGCGGTGTTTGAGTACATGATCAGCAACCTCGATTGGGCCATGACGGCCGGTGCGGCCGGCGAGGATTGTTGCCACAATTCCCGGCTGATGGGCCCCGAGGGCGCAACCGGCGCATCGACGGGCCTGATCCCCGTGCCTTATGACTTTGACTATGCCGGCCTGGTCAACGTGCCCTATGCCGCGCCGCCGGACGGCATCCATGTGGCCAATGTGCAAGTGCGGCGCTATCGCGGCTTCTGCGCGCACAATGAGGAGGCCAAGGCGTTCTTCGCGCAGATTTCCACCCGCCGCGACTCACTGATGGCCATTCTCAACGAGACGCCGCAGCTGGACGAGCAGGACGCGCCGAGACGCGGCCAGTTATCTCGGCGACTTTTTCGCGGCGGCCGGATCACCGTCACGAAGGTGGCCGATCTCATGAAGGTTTGCCTGCATTGATCGCGTAAGAAGGGACGGGGGCCGCATGCCGTGAAACATCTCATCGCTGACAATTCTGGTCCGGGCCAAGCCCTGTTTGACGGAACGCACGCGCCGGCTGCCGCGCTCGACTGGTCCGGCCTCACCGATGTGCGATTCATTGCGAACTCGGTCGGCATCCTGGTGCTGGCCACCGTGCTGGGCGCCCTGATCGGCTACCACCCGGCGACGCGGCGCACCATAGGCGGGCTGCATGAAGCGGACATGCCGCATGTCTATGTGATGTATGCGGTGATCGGCGCGGTCATCGGCGTCGCGGTGCGTGAATTCGGCACCGTGGTCGGCGTGGTGGTGTTCGGCATCGGCGGTCTGATCCGTTTCCGCTCCGCGACGGATTCGACACGCGACACGGTGCGGCTGATCATCGTTACGCTGGTGGGACTCACGGCGGGCCTCGGCCTGTTGCATTTCGCCGTGATCATCACCGCTGTTCACCTTCGCGCTGATCTAGGTCTTCGACACCAGACCGCCCCACCGCATCCGGGTGGAAGGCATGGCGAAGGATCGCACCGGCAGTTGCGCCGAGGTCTATCGCAGCATTCTGAAAGGCCATGGCTGCAGCATCATTGCCGAGCATCATTCGCTGGAGAAAGCGCGAGTTGAATTTGTCTTTCGCTTGCCCCGCCGCAGCACCCGCGCCCGCCTGGATGCGGAATTGCACAGCATTGCCGAGGACTTGCGCGGCGAGGTTGATTGGGAAGTCGGCTAGCGAGCAGTCTGCCGGCGTAACCGGCCTGCGCCTTTCGATCACTCACGTTGCAATCCGCTGCGGTTGTCCGCCACCCCGAAATCGTGGATGCTGACCGCTGGCATCTGACACAGCCGGCGATGGGGAGCACATGGCGGGCGAGATATTCATCAGCTATCAGCGGGCCGACGAGCAGTGGGCGCGACTGTTGCACGCGCAGCTTCGGGCAGAGGGCATCAGCGCTTGGTAAGACGCACAGATCGGCATGGGCCAGGACTGGCGAAGCGCTACTGCCAAAGTGCTCGAAAGCAGCCGCATCTTCGTGCTGCTGTTTCCTCCAACACCGCCAGTCCGCTGAAGTCGCCAAGGAGCTGGCTGCCGCCACTTTTGAGAAGAAGCTGATCATTCCGGTGCGGCTCGAGTATGTGGCCCCTAAGGGCGCCTTCCTCTACGAGCTCGCCTCGCGCAACTGGCTCAACGCCTTTGAGAATACCGAGGCAAGCCTCGCCGAGCTGGCTAAGAGCATTGCCCAACTGGTGCGCTCCGGAAATCTCGACGACAGCGCCTTGCTGTTCAATCGCGCGGGCGCGAACTGGACCAAGCCGTCCTCGCGCGCGCGGCTGTTTGGCCCATCCACAGGCATCGCCGCCGCGGGGATTTTGATCGCACTTGCGGCCGGTTTGTTCTGGATGGAACGACGACCGGCGCCGCCCCCAAGCTCGCCTCGGCTGTCTCCCGCTCGCATCGCAATCAACGCCTTTGAAGTACCGGGCAACGACGATGCCTTGCGGCAGTTCGCGGTCGGACTGAAGGCCGAGATCGTCGGCCAACTCAGTAAGAACCAGATACCGGTGGTGGCGGGCAGTGGCGGATCACGAATTGGCTATGCGTATTCCGGGACCCTCGAGCGCAGTGGCGAAAATATCCTGGTTCATGCGCACCTGGACGATGCGCGCCAGGGAATCGCGGTATGGTCGGCGGAATATCAAGGAGCGGCCGTTGAACCGCGGCCGCTGCAGCAGGCGATTGCCGCTCAGGCCGCCACGGTCACCCAGACCGCGGCACTCGACGACAAACTGGCGAATGGCGACGCCGATGCGATGACATTGCTGATCAAATCCAGCCCATTCGCCTACAGCAATGTGCAATCAGACCGGGAAGCAGATTGGGAAAATGCACGCCAACTCGCCGCGAAGTTTCCCTTAATCCCAAATTTCCAGGCGAACTTCGCGATCGTCGGCGCAGTGCTGGCGATAAACTCGCGGCCCGAACGGGCGGCGCAGCTCAGGACCGCCGCCAAAGCTGCGGCGCTGCGCGCAGTGGCTCTCGATCCGAACCACGGCGAGCTGGCATATCTCGCGCAGTACTTCCTCGTCCCCATCGATCGGCGGCTGGACCGAGCGCGAAGGCTACCTGCTTCAGGGCCTGGCGAAGCAAAACAACGGTGGCGGACTGACCAACAATCAGAGCAATTTTCTGCGCGAGCTGGGGCGCCTCAAAGAGGCGATTGAGTATGGCCGGCAGGCCCGCGCGGTAATTCCGCACACTCCCAATCGCGATGCATCCTTGATCCTGGCGCTCGCGGCCACCGGTAATAGCTCTGAGGCCGCAGCGCTCGCGGAAATATCCGGCAAGTCCTGGCCGGCGCATCCCGCCGTCTGGTTCGCGCGCTTTGAATTGGCGTTATATGGCACACCGCCCTTTCCTTGTTGACGCCCGGGGGTATGTGCCCGTCGCTGAGCCGGTTGCGGATGCCTGGCGCAGCGCACTGAAAGCCGCGCTTTCTGGCGGTGCCGCGGCCAAGCGCGGCGCTGTTCAAAAGATCGTATCCGAACTCAATTCGGTTCACGATTTGATCGTGAACTCCCCTTATGAGGTGATGACGCCCGGCGGTGCGATCGTGATGCTGGCGGTGCCGGGTGACTTACACGGCATTCGCGCAGGCGGCCATCTATCTTAAGCCGGCCACCTACGCCGACAGCTCGTTTCTATTCACGCCGAATCCAACTCAGTTCCGGCGCGATCCACGCTTCATGCAACTCGCGACACACATCGGGCCAACCGATTACTGGCGCAAGAGTGGCAAATGGCCCGACTTCTGCGCCGAGCCGGGCCTACCCTATAGCTGCCGGTGAATCACTTAAGTCGCCGGCCAGCCCGGCCAATGCGTACTACAAATCCCGTTTCATGTAGACACGATACGAAACGCACAGCAACACCGCCACCCAGGTGGCGCCAGCCAGGAACAAGATGCCGGTCTGCCAATCCGCAGGGCTGCGTGCGCGGGAGCCGTAGGGCAGGTACTGACCATAGATCAGCAGTGCGTTATGAACCTGAATTGGCAGGCCCCGGGCAACCCCTTGCAGATGAAGGCCGCGAAGCGCATTGGCGGCGATCGAATCGAAGACCTGATAGATCAGGGCAGCGGCGAGGGCGGGCCCGGTGCTGCGAACACTCACTGCGATGAGGAGCGCGATACTGCCGTTGCACGCCATGGCGAGCAATGCACCGCAGGCCGCCAGGACATAGGTTGCAGACGGGTCAACACCATGCGGGTGAGCAGCGGAGGTTGCGATAAAGGCCAGGCTACCGCCGATGGCGAGCACGACCAGATACAGTGTCACGACAACCGTGGGAATCAGCAGTGCCTTACCGGCGAACCACTGCGGCTTGGATAGGCCGTCGATGATGTTCTGGCGGCTGGTCTTCCAGTCGAACTCATTGCATACCATCAGAACGATCAGTACGACCCCAAAAATACTCGCCGTGCCGGTGCAAGCCGTGAGGATAGTCGGCAGGGCGTCGGGAAATCCGAAATAGCCATGGCCATGGGAGCGCTGTGCGGCGTAGAACGGTCCGCCGATTATCAAGGTCGTCAGCAGACAAAAACACAGGTAGGTGACCCACACTGCCAGGCGCTTTCGCATCTTGAATAATTCCAGCCGGTACGCCGTGAAGATCATGGCGCCGCCTGCGTATCGATCGCAGCGTCCGAGCCGGTGAGCCTGAGGAAGGTCTCTTCCAGCGTGGGGCGCAGATTGGTGAGTTCTGCCAGATAGATTCCAAGGCCGGCGAGATATCGACACAGCGAGGCGGGGTCGGCGTCGGCAAGCTCGGTATAGATCGCGCCATGCTCGCGCCGCATCTGCCGCGCCGGGGGGTATTTGCTCACGGCCTCCCACAGCGTCAGCAGGTTATCCGTGCGCAGACGGAACACGGGCGCACCCGCGGTGAGCTCGGACACCGCGGCGCTGCGCAGCAGACGGCCGCGCTTCAAGATGGCGACGTGCGTACAGACGCGTTCGACCTCTGCCAGCAGATGGGTGGACAGGACGATGGTTCTGCCCGAGCGCGACAGCTTAAGAATGAGTTCACGGATTTCCTGCATGCCCTCCGGATCAAGCCCGTTGGTCGGTTCATCGAATATCAGCAACTGCGGATCCCCGAGCATGGCCGCGGCGAGCGCCAGACGTTGCTTCATACCCAGTGAGTAACCCTTGGTCGCCCGATCGGCGGCTACCGACAAGTCGACCGCCTTCAGGGCCGGATCCACGTGAGTGTCATCGAGGCGTTTGATAGCCGCGACCAGCCGCAGGTTCTGGCGGCCGGTGAGGTAGGGATACAGATTGGGCTGTTCCAACGTCCCGCCCACGCGTCGTCGGGATTGGGCCAGCGCCTGGGGGCCGTCGCTGCCAAACAGAGTCAAGTGCCCTGCCGTTGGCGTCACAATGCCGAAGATCATGCCGATGGTCGTGGTCTTGCCACTGCCATTGGGTCCGAGGAAACCGAAGACCTGGCCCGCTTGGACATCGAAGCTCACATCATCGACTGCCAGCAGCTTGTCGTAACGCTTGGTCAGACCTGAAACGGACAGAATGCTCATGCGATCAGCCTTCGGAGACGATGACGGTCGGTCGACTCTAGCGGCCTTCATCAGCGGATCAAGGCGAGCGCGAAGCTTAAAGCATCCGGCGTATTGGGCCCGGGGAACGCTGCGGCGCGGCAGGATGCATGCGGCGCATGCTGCACTGCGGACGCACCAGGATTTCGCTGTGCGGCACTTTTCGGTGCAAATCGCCGGCAACGATTGCCAACAATACCGTCAAGCCGTAAAAACTCACTATTGCCGTTTCGCCGGAAGGAGGGGATGTGAGAACTATTCAGACCCAGCTGCTGGGGTTTGCGGCTTTGTGCGGGCTGATCGGCGCACCGGCACTGGCGCACCATTCCTTCGCCGCGGAGTTCGATCGGCTCAAGCCGGTTACTCTGGAAGGCATGGTGACCAAGATCGAATGGCAAAACCCGCATACACGACTGTATCTAAGAGTACGCAATCAGGTCGGCATCGTGAGTCAGTGGGAACTGGAACTCGCCAGCCCGAACTCCCTGATGCGTGCGGGCTGGACGCGCCATTCGGTACAGATCGGCGACCAGATCAAGGTAAAGGGATTCCAGGCCAAGGATGGCAATCCGCTCGCCAATGCTGCGCAGATCTTCGCCGCCGATGGCCGAAAGATCCTCTCCGAGCAAAGTTCGGCGGACGCACCGGCCAGCAACTAGCGGGCTGCAGCGGCGGCCATCGCCGTGGCTATTTCGGGAATGCTTTGAACTCACCCTCCACAGCCGTGATCAACGCGTAGTCAACGCCGCCGGAGGCGTTGGTCACGAACTTGAAGGTGAGGCCGCCGCCAGTGAATTCGCTCTTGGACGCCGCATTCAACGTGACCGTGGGTCCCATGCCGCCGAATGTGAGATGGCCTTTGTCGACCGCGAACACCAGATGGAACACCTGATGAGTGGTCGCGTCGGTGAAGTCATAGTTGCCGGCATATCTGGCGAGGATCTTCCTCTCCACCGGGATGTTTTTCTCATCGCTGGTCTTGCCAACGAGGTGCCTGTGGTCGCGCTCGTTTTCGTTGCAGACGTACTCGAGTGGTTCGGTGTCCGCGTAATATTCGAGTTTCACCGGCACCGTCCACGGCTCGAGCAACGCGCCAGGATCCGTCATGGTGCGGATCACCTCCATATGGCCGAAGTCCGAGCGATGAATGCGCTCCGTGACGTGCAGCTTCTCGGTATGCGGCAGCCCGTCCCCGTCCATCCAGGTCCGGTCGTTGAAGCCGCTACTTTCTATTACCAGGGTGTCGCCTTCCCAATGCCCGACCGAGTAGCCCATCCAGTCGGGGTTTGGATCGATGGGCAGCGGCCGACCGTCCAGGAACACTTCGCGGTATTGGGTGTTGCTCCACAGCATGACGATCATCCGGGGGTCTGCAGAAGCCGTCCAACGTCATCATCGATCTGAACGCCGGTCGGCAGACACAGAACGCTCGGGGAATCGCGCTGAATGTTTTCCTTGCGCTGCTTCAGGATTGCGGCGGCCCATGGCTGCGGCTTGACCGCATCCATGGCCTTGCCGGTCGCAGCGGTTCCGGCCGCATCCGTCCGCCAGAATCCCGAAAGATCGGGCTTGCCGTCCGGCATGCGCGGCGTGGGTGCCGAAAGATTCGGCTTGCCGTCCGCCGAGCGCGGAATCCCTGGCGTCGGATAATGCAGCCACTGCGCTTGCACCGGGGCGGTGCAGAAAAAAGCGACCATCGCCATCATCCGCACCACGGTTTTCTGGTGCGCAGAGAAACGGGGAAAAGTGCCGCATGACGGGATGCTCCGCTTTGCCGCGATCCTATCATTGCACTTGAGATTTCGTGCCGCGCGGCGCGGCTAGCGCGCTTTCGCGTGAAAGGCCAGAAACAGATTGCCGGGAGTCTGGCCGCCGATGATGCCGTATACCTGAATTCACGAACAGGTAGCCGTTGGCGCCACGATCGATGCGTTGTCCAACGCCCACCGCTGCCCGGGACGCCGTTGGCGGTGGTGAGCGGCTGGGTGGTGTCGAACTGGAACAGCAGCTGCCTTATTCACATCGAAGGCGCGCAGGAAGCCGTCGGCGCTGCCCTCGACCACGGCGCCGGCGATGACCGAGAGGTCGGGTTGTTCCAACGTCCCGTCCAATCGTCTTCGGGATTGAACCAGCGCGTTGGAGCTGTGCGGCAGGGCATCTGACTCCTGGTTGGCAGCGGGCGTGACAGTTCCGAAAATCATGCCGATCGTCGTGGTTTTGCCACTGCCGTTGGGTCCGAGGAAACCGAAGACCTGGCCCTCCTAGACTTCGAGGGTCACGTCATCGCGTGCCTGAGCTAGACCCCATCGTCGGGCCGCCGCCACGCATGGCGGCGCCCGCCCGTCAGCTTACATCGTGTGCTTGATCTCCAGATCCAGTTCCAGCGGCGGCCCGGGATTGTTGACCTGCGTTCCCTGACCGGCCGATACCAGATCGAATTGACCGAAGAAATAGCGCTTACCGGCTAGGTTCTTCACCTGCAGGATCGCCTGCCAGTTGTTCTTCACAGGCTCCCAAGTCAGGTGTGCGTTGTAGATGGTGAAGCCCCCGGTACGGTTGTAGGGGGAATTCTGCGCGGCGGTGTAGATGGTGCTGCGGGTATTACCGTCGAGCCGTGCGGTGATCGAACCCACCGAGCCCATCGGCACCGTGTACTGCACGCCGCCATTAGCGGTCCACGACGGGGTGTAAGGCGTCACCTCATTAAGCGTGACTAGCGTCACGGGGTTCAAGGAAGTGTATTGGAAATTGAGCCAGCTCAGATTGCCGTCAATCTGCAGGCCACCGAATCGCGCCTGGGTCTCGAATTCGATGCCCTTCTGGTGTGCAGCGCCGGCGTTGTATGGCAGGGCGCAGGGCGACCCAAAGTTCTGGCCTGCCGCCGCACTCGCTGCGGCAATCGACGGGATGGCGCTGCAGTTGGCCAGCGTGAGCTGAATATCGCGGTACTGCGAGAAGTACCCATCGATGTTCGCGTGCAGGTGATTGTCGAACCAGCTGGTCTTCAGTCCCAGCTCATAGGTCGTCAAGGTCTCCGGCTGGAACTGAATGGCCTGCGCCACGTAGAAGGGACGCGGGTCGACGCCACCACCTTTGAATCCGGTGGAGTACTGGGCATACGTCATTATCGCGTCATTGAAACGGTAGTTGAGATTCGCGCGCCAGTCCTCACGCGAGGCCGAATAGTGCGAGGATGCGCCGTTCAGGGGAGCTACGTCGGTTGCCCCGCCGCCGGTGCTGCCATCGTCGGCCAGCCGCACGTAATGGTAGGTCTTGTCCTGAGTCGTGTAGCGGACGCCGAAGATGGCATCCAGAGCTGTGGTCAAATGGAATGTCGTGTGCAGGAACCCGGCCTTGTCATGCGCCTCAATCGGATCGTTCTGATAGAAATTGAGCAGGTCGGGCAGGCCGGTAAACAGGAATGCGTACGACAGGTCCTCGTGCCCGAAATAGACGGAGTTCTCGCTGAAAAAGTAGGCGCCGACCGTCCAGTCCATGAACTTGTCGTAGGTCCCGGAGAGACGCGCCTCCTCGCTGAACTGATGGTGGCCGATCCCCTCGGCGCCCAGATCAAGTGGCCAGACCGAAACGCTGTTGTCGTGCACCCAGGTGGATGAATAGCCCCGATACGCCGTAATGTTCTTGAATGACAGGCCGTCCGCGATCTGCCAGTCCGTCGTCCACGACGCACCCCAGTTGTGTTCGGTCTGGCGCGGATCGACGCAGTAGGCCTGCTGGTTGAAATTGTTGCCGAATGGCCCTGCGCTTCCCACCACCGAAGGCGCAGGCATGCAGAAGTTGGCGTACGTCGCGTAGAAGTTGTTCGGTATGATCGCCGGAACCAGGTTCTCGTTATAAGGCAGCAGATGCCCATTGGTCGTGGGGATCGCGACCACGGCCGATGACGCGGTCAAAGCAGAGGCATTGCCAACAAGCGGACCGGGCCCCGCATAGCCGAGCGTCTCGGCGGGATGCTCCTGATTCAGGTTGGTGAGATCGCCGACCAGGTTCATTTCGAGATTTTCGCTTGCGACCCAGCGCAGCGCCACTCGAGCGGCCTGGTAGCCGGTCCCGCCCTCCTTGCCGTTGACGCAGTTGGTGGTTTGGGTCGGGAACCCGTTTAGTGGCGAGTAGGTACCGGTCACGCCATGGATGTCCGTCGCGGTGAAGCTCGGGTTCGAGCAGGCGAAGTTGTAACGCGTTACGTAGCCATCCTGTTGATTGCCAACCGCGGCAAGACGTATGAAGAGATTATCGGTGAGTGCGAAATTCGTTCCGGCGCGAGCCTCCACATGACTGCGGCTGCCGCCCAGCAGATCGAAGTACATGCTCTCATTCGCATCGGGCTTCTTGGAGAACAGCTTCACCGCGCCGCCCTCGGAATTCATGCCTTCCAGAGTCCCCTGCGGGCCGCGCAGCACCTCGACGCGATCGAGATCAAGCAGATCGAAGATGGAACCTGTCAGCGTGCCGAAGTACACATCGTCGATATAGATGCCGACGCCCGGCTCGAGGGCGGGGTCCAGATCCGACTGTCCGATGCCGCGGATGAACGCGGACATGGACGGTCCGAATGCGGCCGAGGACTGACTCAACAGTACGCTGGGCGCATCGGTCGCAATCTCAGTGATGCTGGTCTCGCCACGCGCGGCGATGTCTTCTGCGCTTACTGCGGTGATCGCCAGAGGCGTGCCCTGCACGTTCTCTCTGCGGAACTGGGCGGTGACGATGACCTCCTGCAGGCCAGTGGTCTGGTCTGCCGGCTGAGCTGTTGTTTGTGGCTGCGACTGCGCATATGCAGCGGACGCAGCCAAGGTGGTCAGGACCACCGCTGAAATGGCCACCGACTTACCGGAACTGATGGTTCCTTTCATACTGCCCCCCTCAATTCAAATAGTTGATTGTCAAACCTACGGCCAGACCAATACCTCACCGCACGCGGAAGCGTGTTCGCTCGTCTTTGTTTGTGCGCGCCTCGCCAGCCCCCCTGGGCTGTACGCCGACCAATACTGTTCTCTGACGGATCATGTGATTTGTCGTTGAGGCAAAGATAGCATTACCGGAACCGCTACCGCTAGCCCGGAGCCGTTGCTGAATCAACACAGCTGCCCAGCGCCCGCGAAGCAGCCATAGGGCCGGGTGCAAAACCAAGGGCTCGCTCAGCGCTAACGTGCTTTCGCGTGAAAAGCCAGAAACAAGTTGCCGGGCGTCTGACCGCCGATGATGCCGTAACCTGAATTCACGAACAGGTAGCCGTTGGCCGCCACGATCGAGGCGTTGTCCAACGCGCCACCGCTGCCCGGGACGCCGTTGGCGGTGGTGAGCGGTTGGGTGGTGTCGAACTGGAACAGCAGCTCGCCGTTATTCGCATCGAACGCGCGCAGGAAGCCGTCGGCGCTGCCCTCGACCACGGCGCCGGCGATGACCGTGGGCGCGCCGGTCATGCCGATGACGCTGGCGCAGGTGCGTACTCGGCTGCGTCGCTCGCCCGAGCAATCCGCTTGCGGATAGTAAGACCACAGCACCGCGCCCGAGTCCACGGCGACAGCATGCAGGCCGGCGCGCTCGCCCGGGTCCGTGCCGTCGGCGCCGGGGAAGGTATTCATGGGCACAAAGACGCGCGCCCCATCAAATGCGAGTCCCCAGTGGATGCCGCCGATCACGGAGCCCGCGCCGAAGCTGTGCTGCCACAGCACCTTGCCTTGCGCATCCGGATCCAGGGCGTAGAGCATTCCGGACTTCTGTCCGGCGAGCACGATATCGTGGCCGTCGGCACGCTTCGCCAGCACGATCGATGCACCGAAGTCATGATCGAGCAGCCGACCCTCGTGCGGACAGTTCAGGCCGTCGTGCCGGACCATGCAGCCGGTCAGGAACACATCATCCGCGGTTGACTGGAAGCGCCAGCGGATCGCGCCGGTCTTCAAATCGATGGCCAGCACCGAGTCGATGGTCGGCGCTGCCGGTGCGGAGGTGGCCTCGCCAGTTCCCACATAGAGCACGCCACGTTGCTCATCGATGGCGGGCGAGGTCCAGATCGGCGCCCCCGATGGCCCCCACATCATCTGACCATCGCCCCGGTCACGGATCGGCTGGGCATCCGGCATGGTGTGGGCGGTCCAGATCGGCGCACCGGTCTGCGCGTTGAGCGCAATGACGGCACCATGGGTCGTGCAGCACAGATGTTTCGGGTCGGCACCCACATTGATCTCGGAAGCCGACAGCGGCACATAGACGCGCGCACCCAGCAGCACCGGTGTGCCGGTCGTGTTGGAGAGTGAGGTGAGATGCACCGCGTGCTTCCAGATCGGGGCGCCGGTGGCCGCATCCACCATGTGGATCCGGGTGCCGACATCGGCAAATACCAGCACCTTGCGGTGCGAGCCGGGCAGCGCGCCGTAGCCCACTCCGGTGCGCAGCGGCACATCGCTCTTGTAGATCCATTTCAGACAGGGACGCTCGGCAATGTCGATGGCGTACAGCTGGGAGGCATCCGCGACGGGAAGAAACAGCGTCGAACCCACCACCGCCGCCTGCGCGCGCATGGTGGTGGCGCGCGGAAAGGCCAGCGCCCAGGCGGGCTGCATATGGCGGAAGTCAGCGGTGCTGATGCCCGCCTCCTGCGCCGTCAGGTGGCGGTGGTTTTGCAGATCGAATCCGAAATCGGCCACCGTCGCTGGCATGCTGAGATCGACCTTGCGTCGCTCGGGCGTGCAGCGCAGGGAGGCGGTCCACGCATCGCTGACGTGCGCCCGGCCGATCAGGAAATCGATGAGTTCGGAGCGTTGCGCGGGCGACAGGCTCTTTGCTTGCGCCTGCATCTTGCCGACCGTGAGCGCGTAATAGATCTGCTGGTAGCGCATGCCCTTGAGTGTTGCCAGCGTGGGGGCGCGCAGCGCTTCGGCGTGGTCGTGACACATGGCGCAGGCACGCTGGTAGAGCCTCGCGCCGGGCTGCGCCGTATCTTGCTGCGGCGCGGCGCCGACGTTACGCGCCAGCAGCAGGCACGCGAGCAGCCCTGACCAGCGGCAGTCGAATTTCATCCTCGTCCCCCCTCCAATCCCGGTCGGTGCAGAATACGCTCAAGGGGGAACATGATCATGAGGCGACGCATTTCCGGATCCTGGATCGTGCGCTGCGCGGCCGGGGTTGTGCTGACCGCTGGCGCGTCCGTGCAGGCACAGGATGACGCTTATCTGCGCACCTGCGCCGCCTGTCATGGTCCGGAGCTGCGCGGCGGGGAGACCGGGCCGGCGCTGATCGGCAGCACCTTCCAGCAGCACTGGGCCTCGGTACCGGCCGTGGGACTTGAGGAGTTCACGCGCCGAACCATGCCGCCCACCGCTCCCGGTTCCTTGAGCAACGAGGACTACGCAGCGGCACTCGCTCGTGTTCGCCGCGCGAACGGCTGGCTCGTGCCGCCGGCCGCCGCGTCGGTCGCGGGTACCACCCGGATTCCCGCCACCGCCGAATGGCTGAACAACCGCGGTGATCTGGGCAGCAGCAGCTATTCACCGCTCGATCAGATCAACCGCGACAACGTCGCCAAGCTGCGTATCGCCTGGCGCTGGAAGTCCGACAACTTCGGACCCGTGCCGGAATACTACTACCGCCCGACCCCGCTCATGGCCGACGGCATCCTCTATGTCACGGCCGGCATCCGCCGCGACGTCGTCGCCATCGATGCGACCACCGGGGAGACGCTGTGGTTGTACCGCCTTGATGAAGGCGAGCGCGGCGCCGTGGCGCCGCGCCGCAACTCGGGCCGCGGCGTGGCCTACTGGCGCAGCACTCGGCACGGTGAAGGCAGCCGCATCTTCACCATCACCCCCGGATTTCAGTTGGTTGCGCTGGATGCGCTGTCCGGATTGCCCGTGGCCTCGTTCGGCAAGGCGGGCATCGTCGATCTGAAGGAGGGCCTGCCGCGCGTCGCCGAGCTGCCGAAGACCCCGCCGGGGTCCAGCTCCCCGCCCGTGATCGTGGGCGATGTGGTCGTGGCCGGCGTGTCCTTCTCCGCCGGCGGCGCGCCGCCGTCAAAAGTCGCGGTGCCGGGCTGGATCCGCGGCTACGATGCGCGCACCGGTGCGCTGCTGTGGGCGTTTCATACGGTTCCGCAGCCCGGTGAGTTCGGCTCGGAAACCTGGGACGACAACAGCGCCGCCTACACCGGCAATACCGCGGTGTGGGCGCCC
This sequence comes from uncultured Gammaproteobacteria bacterium, assembly GCA_963708865.1. Lineage (GTDB taxonomy): Bacteria > Pseudomonadota > Gammaproteobacteria > Steroidobacterales > Steroidobacteraceae > DAIDKA01. The sequence continues at coordinate 797,449 of CAVPUC010000008.1, read as the reverse complement.
TTCTCAGCGGACGCGGCGCGCGGCCTGGTGTACCTGCCGGTTGAGGCGCCGACCGCGGACTTCTATGGCGGCCACCGCACCGGCAACAATCTTTTCTCCGATGCCCTCGTGTGCATCGATGCCAAAACGGGCAAGCGCATCTGGCATTACCAGATCGTGCACCACGATATCTGGGACTACGATCTGCCGGCGGCGCCCGTGCTGGTCGACATCACGGTGCGCGGCAAGAAGATTCCGGCCGTGGTCCAGGTCACCAAAATGGGCCTGATCTTCGTCTTCGACCGCGTCACCGGCAAACCGGTATGGCCGATCGAGGAGCGGCCCGTGCCGCAAACGGACGTGCCGGGCGAGAAAACCTCGGCCACGCAGCCCTTTCCGACGCGACCTGCGCCCTACGAGCCGCAGGGTCTGCGGACGGAGGATCTCATCGACTTCACGCCCGATCTGAGGCGCCAGGCCGAGGCCATCGTCAAAGACTATCGGTTCGGGCCGGCGTACCTGCCGCCCTCGGTCGTCGTCGACGGCGGCAATCTCGGCACGCTGCTGCGGCCCTGTCTGTCGGGAGGCTCGAACTGGCAGGGCGCCGCGGTCGATCCGCAGACCGGCATCTTCTATGTCAGCTCCATCTCATCGGTGTGTCCCATCGGACTGCACCCGGATCCGAAAATCTCGGACGAGCGCTATGTCGGGGTATATGGAGAAGGTTTCCCGCATGGCTCATTGGGAGGACCCAACGGGCTGCCACTGATCAAGCCACCCTGGGGCCGGATCACGGCCATCGATCTGAACTCCGGCGATCCGCGGTGGGTGGTGCCGAACAGTGCGACGCCGCAATGGGCGACGAGTAACACGGCGCTGGCGGGTATCCAGCTGCCGCGCACCGGGTCCTTCGATCAGGTCGGACTGCTGGTGACCAAGAGTCTGCTGTTCGCGGGCGAAGGCAGCGGCCTATATCGCGCCGGCGGCGGCGGCAACCAGTTCTACGCCTACGACAAGGCGACCGGCGCCATCATCAGCCAGATGACACTACCGGCCAATCAGTCCGGCGTACCGATGACGTATGCCGTGTACGGGCGGCAGTACATCGTGGTGGCGACCGGCGCCAAAGACCATCCGGGTGAACTCATTGCACTGACGCTGCCCTGAAGGCAACGTCAGTCGCGTCTCAATGACCCATGCCGTTGGCGGGCGTGCCCGTGGAGGTCGCGCCGACGCCGTGTCGCTGGACGTCGTCCATGAAGTTCTGGCTGTTGTCCTGGCTGGCCGTCAACTGCGCTTGCGTCATGCAAACCCGGGTGCGTTTGACCCGCGAGTCCGTATCCAGATCGTTGCGGCAGTAACGCACGGTGCCGTCGCTGAGCAGGACTTTTTCATAGCCGAAGGGTGCATGGAAAGTCGCGGGTGAGGCCGCGGCCGGAGTCCCCGCCACGGGATGCGTCGCCACCGGCACGGGTGCCGGTGCCGGCGTAGCACACGCAACCAGCGCCGCAACAGCCGCGAGAATCAGGAAGCCGTGGATGTGTCTCACGTCCAATCCCCCTCATCGCATTATTCTGTCAGGAGGATCTTAGCGTACGCGACCCGGTGGCTGCACGGCGCACTGCTAAGATGGGACATGCCCGATGCGCCGAATTTCTTTGCAGGTCCGTTCATTGACCGACGCTCCGAAGTGCGGGAGGACCCGGCTGCGTTACGCGCCATCCGCGCCGATCCCACCACACGGTATGTGCTCTCCGTAGGCGGCCAGCAGCTGCTGCATATCGCTGATGGGGAGGGCGCGGCGCGGATCGCCTTTCTCGGCGCCGATTCGCCCGATTGTCCGCAGCGCCGAGGAACGTGATCTGGTGCTGCTGGGTCGATTCCAGGATACCTGGTGCCTGTTGGTCGATCTGCCCGGGGACGCCGCCGTCACGCTGCCGCACGCCACTGCCCTGGCGGAGCTGCGGCCTCTGGCGGCGATACTTCCGGCCGCCGAATCCGCGCTGCTGGCCTATGCTCGGGGCCTGTCGCTGTGGCGCTCACGTCAGCGGTTCTGCGGCGTGTGCGGACGACCCACCCGACCGACGCGGGCGGGTCACGTGCTCACGTGCACCGATCCCGATACGCCCCACGAGTTCTTTCCACGCATCGACCCTGCCATCATTGTGCTGGTTTGCGCCGGTGACCGGGCGTTGCTCGGCCGGCAGGCGAGCTGGCCCGCGGGCCGTTACTCGACCATTGCCGGTTTTGTCGAACCCGGCGAGAGCCTCGAGGATGCGGTCGCCCGCGAGGTACGCGAAGAAACCGGCGTCGAAGTGCGCGACGTCCAGCTACCAGTCCTCACAGCCGTGGCCGTTCCCGGCCTCTTTGATGCTGGGATTTCACGCCGGCGCGGGCGCGCAGCAGCAAATCCGCCGCGGTACCGAACTGGAGGATGTGCAGTGGTTCTCCCGGGCGGAGCTGCTGTCCGGGAGAGTCTTGCTGCCCCCGCCGCAGGCCATCGCCAGACGTTTGATCGGTTCCTGGCTGGACGCGGGTTAAGCCGATGTGTCTTCTGGTGCTGGCCTGGCGGGTACACCCGCGCTACCGCCTGGTCGTCGCCGCCAACCGCGATGAGTATCACGCACGGCCCACTGCGCCCATGTCGGTCTGGCCGGATGCGCCCGACATGCTCGGCGGCCGCGATTTGACCGCCGGGGGGACCTGGCTCGCAGTGGATCGCCACCGTCGCTTTGGCATCGTCACCAACTTCCGCGATGTGCAGGCCAAGCGCCCCGGTGCGCCCAGTCGCGGCGGTCTGATCCCCGCCTGGCTGGGGCAGGCCACGACCCCTGCGGCATTTCTCGGCCGACTCGAACCCGACGCGCAGCAGTACGCCGGCTTCAATCTGCTGCTCAATGATGCGCACAGTCTGGGCTACGCCTCCAATCGCGCGCCGACCTTTTCGCAGGCGCTGCTGCCGGGCGTATACGGCCTGAGCAATCTGCTGCTCGATACCCCCTGGCCAAAATTGAGTCGGGTGCGCGAGAAGTTTGAACTGTGGCTGGCGCAGGAGCGCGCGGCGCCCCAAGCCGCGCCGGCCGAAGCTGATCAGCACCTGTTCGGCCTGCTGGCGGATCGCACCCGCAGCCTCCCCGAGGCGCGCGCGGGCGCGCGGGCGCTGCCACCTGAATGGGTCGAAATCCTGTCCTCGCCATTCGTGGTGCATCCCTTGTTCGGCACCCGCTGTTCGACCCTGGTGCTGATCGGCTACGACGACTCGCTGCACGTGCAGGAACGTCGCTTTGATGAGGAAGGTGCGGTAACCGGCCAAAGCGGCTGGACCCTCTCGCCGGGAGAATGGCCCGCGACCTGAGGCGCGCGGGCGTGCCGCTGTGATGAAAGTATCACTTATCACTAAAGCGTCCTTGATACGCCCAATTCTGTGAACCGCCAGTGGGTATCGCTCTGCCGGAGGGCATGAGATGGCTCGAATTTGGTTGAGCTGTGCTTGCCAACATGCGGCCGAGACTGAGATATGGCGCCTGGGCGCTCATTCTGCTGATTCTGGGCGGCTGCCAGCCCGGAAGCGGCTCGCTGCCCAAAGGAACTGCGGCAGTCGAGGTCATCCCCTCCATCCCGGGCATGGTGTCGGCGCCGGTCGGGGGCAGCCAGACGGTCAGCATCACCTTCAGCGGCAGTAGCCGCCAGAGCCTCAAGAACCTGGTGATCATGGGCGGCTTGGCCCTGCCGAGCGGCTGGAGCGGACCGAACAGCTTCGTCTGCGCCCAGCTGTCAGCCGAGGAAAGCTGCAGTCTGACGCTCACCTATTCACCCACCGCAGCCGGCAGCGGCACGCTGGTGCTGCGCTACACCTATCAAGATGCGACGGGAGGCGATCCGCAAGGAACCTTGAGCATTCCCTATCGCGCATCGACCAGCAACACCATTGTCGCCACCACCACTCCCAGCGGCCAGCTGAATGCGGCAGTGGGCGCGGGCAACCAAAACGTTCAGATCATCTTCAGCACCAGCGACGGCAAGCCCGTCAGCAATTTCGCGCTGACGAGCAACCTCGGCGCGCTGCCGGCCGGTTGGAGCAGCAGCGCCAATGCCCTCAACTGCGCAACGGTCAGTACCGGCAACGGCTGTGCCGTGACACTGAGCTATGCCCCGAGCGCTCCCGGCAGCGGCACCGTCGCGCTTGATTACAGCTACACGGATGATGCCGGTGTCAGCGAGCGCGGAGCGCTCAACATTCCGTATGTTGCGGCCACCAGCAACAGCGTGGTCGGCAGCCCCTCCCCCGCCGGGCAGATCGCCGTCACCACGGGCGGCAGCCAAAGTGTCACCGTCACGTTTGATACCAATGACGGCAACCCGGCCAGCGGCCTTGCCGTTACCACCGATCTGTCGTCATTACCAACGGGCTGGACCAGCAGTGCCAGCAGTTTTAGCTGCGCGACCGTGAGCACGGGCAATGGCTGCCAGCTCGCCCTCACCTATGCGCCCACCAGCGCGGGAAGCGGCAGCGTCACGATCGCGTTCACCTACCTCAACGACGCCGGCACGGCGAAGAGCGGCTCGGTGACCCTCCTTTACACGGCGACCGCCAATGACAACGTCATTGGCACCCCTTCGCTGAGCGGACAGATCGCGACCGCGTTCGGTGCCAGTCAGACCGTGGGCATCACCTTCACGACCGATGATGGCAACTCCGCCACCGGTTTGTCGGTCACGACGGCGCTGTCCTCATTGCCGGGCGGGTGGAGCAGTGGTGCGAGCAGTTTCAGCTGCGCGACGGTGAGCACGGGCAATGGCTGCCAGCTCGCCCTCTCCTATGCACCCACCACGGCCTCGAGCGGCATACTCACGCTCCTCTACAGCTACATCAATGACGCCGGCAGCACGCGCAGCGGCTCGGTCAGTCTTCCCTATACGGCTTGGGGCACCATTGGCGGCACGGTCACGGGATTGAATGGCTGCCCTGACGCTTGCAGGACAACGGTACCGACTTGAGGGTGCTGTCGGCCAATGGCGCCTTTACGTTCGCGACGCGCGCTGGTCAGCGGCGCCCCCTACAACATCACGGTGGCCGCACAACCGACCGGTCAGCACTGCACGGTGGCGGCGGGCTCGGGGACCGTGACCGGCACCGTCAATGGGGTCATTGTGAGCTGCGGCACCAACAGCTTCAGTGTCGGGGGCACGATCAGTGGGCTTGCCGCGGACGGTCTGACCCTCACCGACAATGGTACCGATGCGCTCTCGGTCATTGCGGGCACGGCCTCCTACGCGTTCGCGACACCGCTTGCGTACGGCGCCGGCTACGCGGCCGCGATACTCACGCAGCCAACCGGCCAGGCCTGCACGCTGGCAGGCGGCTCCGGCACGGTCACCGGCGCGGTCACCAGTGTGAACATCAGCTGCGCCACCAATACCTACCCCATCGGCGGCACGATCAGCGGCCTTACCGCCGCTGGCCTGGTGCTGACCGATAACGGCGGCAATGCACTGACCGTACCCTCGGGTTCGACTTCGTTCACGTTCTCTGCGCAGCTTGCCTATGGGACGAACTATACGGTTGCGGTGAGCACTCAGCCCACGGGCGAACTGTGCAGCGTCGCCACAGGCTCGGGCACCGTGAGCGGTACGGTAAATGGCGTCAGCATCAGCTGCAGCACCACGAGCTACCACGTCGGGGGCACGATCACCGGGCTCGCCGCAGACGGGCTCACGCTCACGGATAATGGTATCGATACGCAGTCGCTGCTTGCCGGCACGGGGTCCTACACATTCGCCACACCGCTCGCCTACGGAACGAGCTACACGGTCGCGGTGGCCACGCAGCCGACCGGTGAGACCTGTACGGTGTCCGGCGGGTCGGGTACGGTCACGGGCGCCGTCACCAGTGCGAATCTCAGCTGCGCCGCCCAGACCTACAGCATCGGCGGCACGATCACCGGCCTCACCGCCGCTGGCCTAGTGCTCACCGATAACGGCGGCAATGCTCTGAGCGTGAACTCCGGTTCGACCTCCTTCACGTTCACGACGCAGCTCCCCTACGGAACGACCTATGCCGTTGCGGTCAGCACCCAGCCCACGGGCGAACTGTGCACGCTCTCCATGGCCACCGGAAACGTCACGGCCACCGTGACGACGGTGAACGTGAGCTGCGTGACCAGCTACACCCTCGGCGGTACCTTGAGTGGGTTGAACCTCAGTAGCGTCGTGCTCGCCAACGGCAGTGCGAGCGTGACGGTCGCGGCGAACACGAGCCCCTGGGTATTTGCCACATCCTTCGCCGCCAACAGCAGCTACGCCGTCAACGTCCAGATGCAGCCGACCGGCGCGGTGTGTCAGGTCACCAGCGGCGCGAACGGCGTGCTGACGGGCAACGTCACCAATGTCGCGGTGGCGTGCGGCTACGGTCTATGGACCTGGGAAAATGGCTCCAAGACCGCCAATCAGCTTGGCGTCTACGGCACTCAGGGTGTCGCGGCTGCGGGCAATGTGCCCGGGGGGCGGGCTGCACCGGTTAACTGGACCGATGCCGCCGGTAATTTCTGGTTGTTCGGCGGCAGCGGTTATTCGAGCGGTCCCGGCTCAGGGAATCTGAATGATCTGTGGGAATACTCGACGAGCAGCGGGCAGTGGACCTGGGTGTCCGGCGGGAGCGGCCTCAATGCCCTCGGCGTCTACGGCACCAAGGGCGTCGCGGCGGCGGGCAATGTGCCAGGCGCGCGCTATCGCGGGGTTTCCTGGGTCGACAGCGCCGGCAATGTCTGGCTGTTCGGCGGCAACGGCTATGGCGCAAGCGGCAGCTCCGGCTCGCTCAACGATCTGTGGAAGTACAGTCCGGGGAGCGGACAGTGGACTTGGATCTCCGGCTCGAACGCGATCAATGCCACCGGCGTATACGGCACAAAGGGTGTCGCGGCGGCAGGCAATGTCCCCGGCGCGCGCACCTACGGTCTGACGTGGCTCGATTCCGCCGGCAACCTATGGCTCTTCGGCGGCACCGGCTACGGCGCGAGCGGCGCTTCGGGCTGGCTCAATGACTTGTGGAAGTTCAGCCCGGGGAGCGGGCAGTGGACCTGGGTCGGCGGATCAACGGCGGTCAACAGCACGGGCACCTACGGCACTCAGGGCGTGGCGGCCGCGGGAAATTGGCCAGGGGCTCGCGGTATCGGCAACGGTTGGCTCGATGCCAGCGGCAATTTCTGGATATTCGGCGGTAGCGGCTATGGCGCGAGCGGCGCCAATGGCACGCTCAGTGATTTGTGGGAATACAGCCCGACAAGCGGGCAATGGACCTGGATCAACGGACCGTCTTCGACCGGCGGAACGGGAGTGACTGGCACCGAGGGCGTAGCCGCGGCCAGCAACATTCCCTACCCGCGTTTCCTGGCGAGCTCATGGATCGATGCCAACGGCAAACTGTGGCTGTTTGGCGGCAATTCCGCGCCGGGCTTGCGCAATGATTTGTGGTCCTTCGCCCCGAGCAGCGGCGAATGGACCTGGATGGGTGGCACCCAGAGCGGGGGGGTCGCAGGCACGTATGGCACCCAAGCCACCGCGGCAGTCGCCAATGCACCCGGAGGGCGCCAATCGCCCGTCGCCTGGGTCGATTCCTCGGGAAACCTGTGGCTGTTCGGCGGGGGAGGGTATGACTCCGCGGGTACCTCCGGTTCCCTCAACGATCTGTGGGAATACCACTCCGCACAGTGAAATCGATCTAGCTCCCGATATGCGCTGAGCAGCCTAGCGCGTCCCACAGCCGTGCGCCCTTGACGTCGGTGCATTTATATGCATAATACGCGCAAGTTTATGCATAAGGCCGGCTGTGCTTTCCGATACCCAGCAATACGATCGCCGCAATGCCATCGTCCACCTCCTGCGCAACGGCCTGGTGCGCAAGCAGGGCGATCTCGTGCATATGCTGCAGCGCGATGGCTATGCGGTGACCCAGTCCTCCATCAGCCGCGATCTTCGTGACCTCGGGGTGCTGAAGGCGGGTGGCCGGTATGTCATGCCGCCGGATGAGGTCATGCGCGCCAACGGCGACTTCGGCGCGCTGGCGCAGTTCGTGCGCCAGATCCTCCCCGCGGGAACCTGTCTCACCGTGGTCAAGACCACCATCGGTTCAGCGGCCAGTGTTGCCGTCGCCATCGACAAGGCCGAATGGCCGGAAGTCACCGGCACCATCTCCGGCGATGACACCATCTTCATCGCCACCAACGGTGAGCCAGCCCAGGCGCAGCTCATCGCGCGCCTTCGATCGAACTTCAGAGTCTGAATACCATGTCGAATACTGATTCCAAGGGCGCCGAGCCCATCGTCCTCGCTTATTCGGGTGGCCTCGACACCTCCTTTCTGGTGCCCTGGGTGGCCGAGAACTATCACCGCCCCGTCATCACCGTGACCGTCGATACCGGCGGCATCGATGCGGCGACGGCCAGCACGTTGAGTTCACGCGCGCACGCGTTGGGCTCGATCGAGCATCACACCATTGATGCGCGCGCCGACTATTTCGAGCAGGTGCTGCGCTTCCTGATCATGGGCAATGTGCGCCGCGGTCAGCTCTATCCGCTGTGCGTGGGCGCCGAGCGCGTCATGCAGGCGCAGACCATCGCCCTGATGGCGCGCAAACTCGGTACCAACACCATCGCCCACGGCTGCACCGCCGCCGGCAACGACCAGGTGCGCTTCGAAGTCGCCCTGCGCACGCTGGCACCGGATCTGACCGTGCTCGCGCCGGTGCGCGATCGGGCCTTCCAGCGCAAGGAGGAACTCGCGTACCTCGAAGAGCGCAAGCTCCCCGTACCCCCCTGGGGCGCGGCCTACTCCGTGAATCGCGGCCTCTGGGGCGTCACCATCGGTGGCAAGGAAACGCTCAATTCGCACGGCAGCATCCCCGATGACGCCTGGGTGCTGTCGAGGGATGCCTTCAGCAACCCGCAGGCGCCTGAGCGGCACACGATTGGTTTTACGCAGGGCCGCCCCAGTGCGCTGGACGGCCGCGCGCTGGATCCGGTGACGCTGATCGAGGAGCTGGAGATCATCGGTGCGAAATTCGGCATTGGTCGCGGCATCCATCTCGGCGACACCATCATCGGCACCAAGGGCCGGGTGGCGTTCGAAGCGCCGGCCGCCGAGACCTTGCTGACCGCGCATCGGGAACTGGAAAAGCTGGTGCTCACCCCGCGCCAGCAGCGCATCAAGGAGCTGGTCGCGAACCCGTACGGCGACCTGGTGCACGAAGGCCAGCTGCTCGATCCGGTATGCCGCGACATCGAGGCCCTGCTGGTGTCCTCGCAGGAGCGCGTGACCGGCGATGTGCATGTGTTGATGCGGCCGGGGAGCCTGTTTATCGAAGGGGTGGATTCACCGTACTCCCTGATGGCCGCCTCGCGCGGTGTCTACGGCGAGGCGGCCGGTGAGTGGACCGCCACCGATGCCCTCGGGTTTTCAAAAATCGTGTCGTTGCCCGGCGTGTTTCACCGCCGCGCGGGCCAGGGCGTCTAAAGCCCGCTTACGTTCAAGGAGAGCGCCCCAGTGAGAAGTGTCGTCGTCGACAAGATCGCCTCGATCACCCAGGCCTGCGGATTGGCGCGCGAAGTGCGCATCTCCGCCGACATTCCGGCCGAGGAAGGCGTCGTCGTGGTCGTTGAGGTGCTGACCAACAAGTCCAGCTACAACACGCTCGAGCTCACCAGTGGCCGCATGGCCAAGGTGGGCAAGGGCGATGTCGTCATCGGTGCGCTGGGTCACCGCAAGGCGCTGTTCGGCTATTCGGGTCATGTGCCGGCGAGCGTGAAGCCGGGCGACATCATCCAGATGTTGAACATCGGCGGTGTGCTCGGCATCTGCGACTCGGCGAACCCCGACAAGGGCCGGCCGTTCGACTGCCGCGTGCTGGGCGGCGTGCTGACCTTCCCGTACCTGGGCGAGCGCATCGGGGTGCCGGCCCGCGTCGGGCACCGCAAACTCGACCAACAGAGCAAACTCGACACCGGCGGCGTGCCGGTGATCGCGCTGGCCGGTACCTGCATGGAGGCCGGCAAGACCGCGGCCGCCTGCGCCATCATCAGCCGCATGCGCCACCGCGGCCTGACCATTGATGCGTTCAAGGCGACGGGCGTCTCCCTGCGGCGCGACATCCTCGCGATGGAGGATGCCGGGGCGCGCAATTCGCTCATCTTCACCGATTTGGGCATCGTCACGACCACCCGGGCCAATGGCCCCGCGCTCACCCGCACCATGCTCACCGAACTTGCCGCCAATAAGCCGGATGTGATCGTGTTTGAACTGGGCGATGGGCTGCTCGGCGCCTACGGCGTCGATTCAATCCTGGAATGCGCCGACATCCGCAGCGCCCTCACCGGCGTCGTGCTGTCGGCCAATGATCCGGTGGCAGCGTGGGGTGGCGTCACGCTGTTGCGCGAGCGCTTCGGAATTGACCCCTGCGTGGTCACCGGCCCCTCCACCGACAACGCGGTGGGCGTGCAGATCATCGAGGAGCAGATGAAGGTCGCGGCCTTCAACGCGCTGGGCAACGGTGCGGCGCTCGGCGACCATCTGATCAGGCATCTGGGACTGACGACCCGTGCCTCGGATGCCGCCAATGACGGCGCGGCGGCCGTCGCCGCGACAGGCACTGCGTGAACGCGCAGAGCATTCCGGCCATCGTGCTCGGCGGCAGCGGCTACGTGGCCGGCGAGCTGCTGCGGCTGCTGGCCGCGCACCCGCGCTTCAAGCTCGCGGGCATCCTCTCCGACAGCCAGCCCGGTGAGCTGGTGTCCAAGTCCTTCGGACATCTCGGCGAGCGTGCTCCCTGATGAGCGCTTCTCATCCCTGGCGCAGATCGAGAAGCTGATGCGGGAGCTGCCTCATGCGGCGCTGTTCTGCGCCGCACCGCACGGCACGGCGGCCGCGCTGATCGATTCGCTGCTGAACATCGCCGCCGCTGCCGGCCACTCCCCGCGGGTCGTCGACATCTCGGCGGACTTTCGCTACCCGACGGCCGCCGCCTATGAGCAGGTGTACCAACATGCGCATGGCGCCCCGCAGCGGCTGCGCGAATTCAGCTGTGCGCTGCCCGAACACTTGAGCACCGCGACGACACGACACCTCGCGCACCCGGGCTGCTTTGCCACCGCCATTCTTTTGGCGAGCGTGCCGTTGCTGAAGTCGGGCCTGGTGTCACCGACGCTGTTCGTCAGCGGCGTCACCGGCAGTACCGGCTCGGGCCGCAAGCCGGTCGAAGGCACGCACCATCCGCTGCGACACAGTGATCTGTACGCCTACAATCCGTTAGGACATCGCCATGCACCTGAGGTGGTCGCCTGCGCGCGGGCGGCATCCGGCGTGGAAGCGGATTTCGCATTCGTGCCGCACTCCGGACCCTTTGCGCGCGGCATCCATGTCACGGTGCAAGGCGCGCTGACATCCGTTCGCGACACCGCGCAGGTGCTGGCGCTGCTGCGCGAGTACTACGCCGCATCGCCCTTCGTGCGCGTGACCGACGCCGCACCGCGCGTGAAGCAGGTGGTCACGAGCAACTACGCGCACCTGTCCGCCGCCGCGAATGGCCGCACGGTCGCCGTGATGTGCGTGCTCGACAATCTTACCAAGGGCGCCGCCGGCGGCGCCGTACAGTGGATGAACCGGTTGTTTGACCTGCCCGAGACCAGCGGCCTGCTGGCGCCGGCTCCGGGTTGGACCTGAAGAGAGATCATGAACGCAAACCCCGCCGTTGCCCCAGCCGCCCCGCCCTCCGGCCTGCCGGATCATCTGGCCCGGGTGTTCGCCCAGTATCCGCTGCCGCTGGTTTCCGCCGAGGGGGTATGGCTGAACACCCGCGACGGGCGTCGCGTGCTGGATCTGTACGGCGGCCATGCCGTGGCGGCGCTCGGCTATGGCCATCCGGGCTGGACTCGTGCGCTCACCGAGCAGGCGCGCTCCTGCCAGTTCCAGAGCAATGCGGTGCCGATGGACGTGCGCCTGCGCGCGGCCGAGCGCCTGGTGCGCTTTGCCGGACTCGGCCTGAATACCGTGTTCTTCATCAACAGCGGCGCCGAGGCGAACGAGAACGCGCTGAAGATGGCGTTCCGCGTCACCGGGCGCACGCAGGTGGTGGCGCTCGAGCACGGCTTCCACGGGCGCACCGCCGCGGCCGGTGCGATCACCTGGGGCGCGGCGCAGACCTGGTACGGTTTTCCGCGCGCACCGTTCGATGTGAAATTCATGCCGCGCGATGACATCGGCGCGATTGCCGGCGCGGTCAGCGAGCAGACCGCAGCCGTGGTCGTCGAGCCGGTGCAGGGCGTGGGCGGCGCGTTTGATCTCGGCGCGCCGTTTCTGCGGGCGCTTGCGCCAGCGTTGCGACGCCACCGGGTCGGTACTGATCTTCGATGAGGTGCAATGCGGCGTCGGCCGCACCGGCCATCCCTTCGCCGCCAACATCTACGGCGTGACCCCCGACATGATCACCACCGCCAAGGCGCTCGGCAACGGCTTTCCGTGTGCGGCGCTGCATGATGTCGGACAAGGTTGCAGCCGCCGCTGAGGATGGATGCGCTCGGCACCACCTTCGGCGCCGGGCCGCTGGCCTGCGCCGCGATCGAAGCGGTGATCGAAGCCATCGAGTCCGAGCATCTGCTGCGAACAGGTGCGGCGGGTCAGCGCCTATGTGCGCAACACCTGCATCGTGGGCCCCGTGATCGGCCATCAGGGCGCCGGCCATCTCACCGGCCTGCGCACCAGCCGTCCGGCGAAGGACATCCAGCGAGAACTGCTGGCGCGCAACATCCTTGCCGGCACCAGCGGCGATCCCAATGTGCTGCGACTGCTGTCGCCGTACATTCTGAAGAAGAGCATGTCGATCTGTTGCGGGCCGCGCTGCTGAGTCTGCCCCAATGAAGCGCTTCTTGGATCTCGCGGACTTTCGGCGTGAGGAGATCATCGAGCTGCTGGGCCTCGCCCAGCGCCTGGCAGAGAAGCCCGAGCCCCAGGCGCTCGCCGGCAAGATCCTCGGCCTGCTGTTCTTCAACTCCTCGCTGCGGACCCTCGCCTCGATGCAGGCCGGCATGGCGCGGCTCGGCGGCAGCTCGTTTGTCATCACCCCGGGCCAGGGCACCTATCAGATGGAAACGCGCCTCGGTGCCATCATGAACGGCGCGGCGGCCGAACATGTCCGCGAGGGCCTGCCGGTGCTCGCCTCCTATTGCGATGTGCTGGGCATCCGCGCTTTCGCCGACGGCAAGGATCTGCAGGCGGACCTCGCCGAATCGACTTTCAATGCCATGGCGCAGCTGGTGGACAAGCCGCTGATCAATCTCGAATCCGCCATGAGCCATCCCTGCCAGGCGCTCGCGGACTGGAAGACCATGGATGATGTGAAGGTGCCGCGCAAAGGGCGCTTCGTGCTGAGCTGGGCCTGGCATCCGCGCGCGCTGCCGCTCGCCGTGCCGGCGACCGCGCTGCACATGGCCGCCATGCGCGGCATGGAGGTGACGGTGCTGCGCCCGGAGGGCTTCGCCTTGCCCGAGGCGGTCATGGAAAAGGCGCGCCGCGCCGCCAGCTCCTCGGGCGGATCGGTGCGCGAGAGCGCGGACCGCCGCGAGGCGCTCGAGGGCGCGCACGTCATTTATGCCAAGGAATGGGGTGCCACGCGTTGCTACGGCGACACCGACGGTGATGCCAGGCTGCGTGCCTCCCTCACCGACTGGTGCGTGCGCGACGACTGGTTCGACACCACCGACCCGGCCTGCCGCCTGATGCACTGCCTGCCCGTCCGTCGCAATACCGCCGTGGCCGATGAGGTGCTGGATGGACCGCGCAGCATCGTGCAGCACGAGGCCCACAACCGCTTGGTCGTGCAGATCGCGGTGCTCTACAGAATGCTCAAAGGAGACCGCCAGTGATCTTGCACAGGACCGACCAGGCCGCCGCCATCCGCGCGCTGCGCAGCGCCGCGCCCTATATCCGCATGTACAAGGGCAAGACCTTTGTGATCAAGGCGGGCGGCGGCGTCTTCGGCAATCCCGCACTGACCCATTCGCTCATCGAACAGATCAGCATCCTGCACTACATGGGTGTGCGGGTGGTGATGGTGCACGGTGGCGGTCCGCAGGTGACCGAGGTGGCGGATGCCATGGGCGTGAAGAGCCAGATGGTGCAGGGCCGACGCGTCACCGATGAGAAATCCATTGAGGTCACCTCGATGGTGCTCAACGGCCTCATCAACACGCGCATCCTGGCCATCTGCCGTGAACTGGATGTGCAGGCGGTCGGCATCAGCGGAGTCGATGCGGGAGTGGTCCAGGCGCACAAGCGCAAACCGGTGCAGCTGGAAGGCGGCACCGAAATGGTGGACTACGGGCTGGTGGGCGACATCGACCGCATCGATACCACCGCCATCCGCAACCTGCTCGACAACGGCTACCTGCCGGTCATCAGTCCGCTGTCGGCGGATGAATCCGGCACGCTCCTCAATATCAATGCCGACACCGTCGCCGCCGCCATCGGCGCGGCGCTGTCGGCCGAAAAGCTGATCCTCTGCACCGGCGCGCCGGGCATTCTCGAGCGCCTGGATGATCCGGGCTCGCTCATCTCCTACACCGACCTGGAAGGTCTGCAGCGCCTGCGCGAATCCGGAAGCTTGAGCGACGGCATGCTGCCCAAGGCGCGCGCCATTGAGAACGCGCTCAAGGGCGGCGTGCGCCGCGTGCACGTGGTGTCCTACGCTTCCCCGGAAGGCATCCTGGGCGAGGTCTTCACCAACGAAGGCACCGGGACCTTGATCGTCGATGACATCGACGCCTTGCCGGCCCACGAACAGCATCTGACATGACACGCCTCTGGGACAAGGGCGCACCGCTGGATGCGCGCGTCCTCGCCTACACGGCCGGGGACGATTATCTGCTGGATGAGCGTCTGGTCGGCTACGACGTACAGGCCTCGCTGGCGCATGCGCGGATGCTGCACGACCAGGGGCTGCTTGTCGGCCGCGGACCTGGCGGCGATCACGACCGGCCTGAATGACCTGGCGCGTTCGCATGCCGCGGGCGAATGGCACATCGAGCTTGCGGATGAGGATGGTCAGACGGCGCTGGAAACGCGCCTGACACAGCAGATCGGCGCGGCCGGCGCGCGCATTCATCTTGGCCGCTCGCGCAATGACCAGGTGCTGACGGCGCTGCGACTGTATCTGCGCGATGCCACGCGGGAGCTCGCCGCCGCGGCGCGGCGCGTCGCCGAGGCGCTCGATGAGCTGGGTGCGCGCGAAGCGGCGACCGTGCTGCCCGGCTATACCCACATGCAGCAGGCGATGCCCAGCTCCGTGACGCTCTGGGCCGGTGGCTTCGCCGCCGAGCTGCGCGACGACGCGCACAACCTGGAAGGCGTGCTGCGCCGTCTGGGCCGCAATCCGCTCGGCTCGGCTGCCGGCTATGGCGCACCGGGCCTGCCGCTGGATCGTGATGCCACCACCCGGGCGCTGGGATTTGATTCCACGCAGACGCCGGTGACCGCGGTGCAACTGTCGCGCGGCAAGGCCGAGGCGCATCTGCTGTTTGAGATCACCTTGCTGATGCAGGATCTCGGGCGCTTCGCCGCCGACGTGCTGCTGTTCTACACCCAGGAGTTCGGTTTTCTGGACGCTGCCCGATGCGTTCACGACCGGCTCCTCCATCATGCCGCAGAAGCGCAATCCTGATGTGTTCGAGCTGCTGCGCGGGCGCACGGCCACGGCGCAGGCAGCCCTCAATGAGGCGCTCGGGATCTTTGCCAAGCTTCCTTCCGGTTACCAGCGCGATCTGCAGCTGCTGAAGGCGCCGCTGTTCCGCGGCATTGACCTGGCATCCCAGACGCTGGAGCTGTTGCCACATGCCATCGCCGCGATGGCCTTCAAACCGCAGTCCATCAAGCTCGATCCGGCCATCCATGCGGCCGAACAGGCGTATGCCATGGTGATGCGCGGAAGGCATCCCGTTCCGCGAAGCCTATCGGCGCATTGCGGCCAAGCTCAAAGCGTAAGGAGCACGCATGTCGGCAACACCCGCACGATTCGCCCGCAAGGCATGGCCGCTCCTGGGATTGAGCGGGTGCGTGCTGCTGGGCGTGGCCGGCTGCGGCCAACGCGGCCCCTTGTATATGCCGGATCGCAACGCGCGGGTGGTGACGCGCCCGGCCGCGAGCGCCGCAGCGCCCGCCGCCGCTGAGGCGTCGGCGCCGTCGTCCGCGCCGCGCTAGCGCCAGGCAGTCGCCGTGATGTTCCCGGCTGCCAGCGCCGAGCCGATGATGCAGCGTGGCGGTGGTTGCACCGCCGCTCTGGCGATCCGTTCACGCAAGTTCTGCTGCAACTCATCCAAGAGCTCGTAGCGGCGGCGGTACATGCTGCGTTTGTGTGCCGGAATCTGCTGGACCGCGCGCTTGTGCAGGCCGGCAGGCATGGAGAAGAAAGCGCTCTCGGCATTCCACACCGCGCCGTGCTCCACGCCAGATCTCATCATAGGTCGCAAGCTTCGCCGCCCGCGAGAATGAATGCGCGCTGCGGTGTCCTGCATCGCAGATGCCCAGCACTTCGCGACAATGCAGTTCCCCGGCGAGGATTCGTACGACATGTATCAGAAAATCGCGCGGCCGCATGCCGTGCATGACCTTGGTGAGCGTGCGGTACATGGCCAGGCGATCTCGACCGTCGCCTTGCAGGTTGCCGACGATGAGCTGCAGGTGATCCGGTGTGCCGGACAGATGCAGCATGGCCGTATAGATCCGATCCGTGCCGTAGAAGAGGCTGATGCCGAACTGTCCTTCGCGGCGCATCCACGGCGGCCGGTCCATGACGATACGCAAGGTATTGTCCGGGACATCGTATTGCATCAGCTCGTAATATTCGTCGTTCCGCAGATCCAGGAATGGAATGCGGTTCTGAATCAATCGGTAGTGGTTGGCGATCTCGGTCAACCGTCGGCGCAGACCCCAGCGGTTGCTGACATAGGGGCGGAAGATGAACTCGCGGATCGCCGGGGCTTCGCGCTGCTCCCGTTTCAGCAGAGGATTATCGGTCGCACGCAGATAGCGAACGATTTCGCGTAATGCGATGAGTGCGGCCCAACCCTTGGGTTTAAACATAATGCAACAAAGTTGACGCTCAAGGTCTCGGAGATCTTACAGCGTGAAAGCAATTGTTGCTTGAGTCCGCCGCCGCTGCGGCTTGGCCGACGACTAGGCATGGAACAGGTCTCGCAGCGGTTTGATGCCGGTGCTGTCGGGGAATATTCCATCGAGTGCCCCCGCGGACACCCCGAGGTGATCGACCAGGGTGCCTTTGAGCAGCGCCCGCATATCCAGGGTCGGGGCGAGATCGCGCTGCTGGTAGAGATTGGCCGCTGACAGTCCCGGCCAGTCGCAGATTACCCGCCCACCGTGCACCGCGCCGCCGAGCAGGAACGCCGCCGTTCCCGTGCCATGGTCACTGCCGCCGGTGCCGTTGACGGCCGCGGTGCGTCCGAACTCCGTCACCGCGAGTACCGCGGTGTTGCGCCACGTCGGACCCAGTTGGGTTTTCAATGCGCGCAACGCCGCATCGAGTGCGCCGAAGCGGGCCCCCAGCTGGCCACGGGCACCGCCCTCGTTGGCATGGGTGTCCCAGCCGGTGGTATCGAACACCGCCACGCGCGGTCCGGCGTCATTGGCCAGGAACCCCGCCGCCGCGCGGATCACCTCCTCGTAGCGGTTGGCGCTCCCCGCGCCCGCCATCGTGCCCGGCGACTCACCCTGGGCCAACGCATTGGCGGTTTGCGCATCCCCCAGTCGCTGGCCCAGCAGCGGATCGTGCGAATACAGGTCCGCGATGCGCTGCAGGGTGTCCTCATCCAGCTCCGCAAGCTTGGTCGGCGCCCAGGAGGCCACCTGCGCCGGGCCGCGCATGATCAGCGGCACATTGGAACCCAGGGCGACGCCGCTTTCGCCGCCGTGTCCCGTGCGGGGTGAGCTCGCCAGCGCGCGATTCAGCCACCCGGTCTGCGAGGCGTGCGGCACCACCACGCCGCTTTCCAGGACATCCTGGCCGTCAAAGTGGGACCGATCGCGGTACCCGGTGGCGAGCGCGTGGAACACCGCCAGCTCACCCGCGGCGAACGATTCGTGCAGGAACGCCAGTTGCGGATGCAGGCCGAAGAGGTCGTCGAGGCGCAGCGCACCATCGGTCGCACCGGGCGCCGCGATCGCAAGCCCGCCGCGCAGGCGCGCATAGGCCGGATCGCCGTACGGCGGCACGGCCGCCAGGCCGTCAACCGCGCCGCGCATGATCACGACGACCAGACGCGAGTCGCCGCCCGCGCCGGCGAAAGACAGTCGCGTCGTCAGCAGCGCACCGCCCGCGGCCAGTGCCGCACCCTGCAAGAACCCGCGTCGTTTCAACAGTAATGTGTCCATGGTCACCTGCGCATGAATTCGGGAGCCGCCAGCAGCAGCGTCAGGGCCTGGGCGGCGCTGGCGGCACGGCCAAGCGCCACACGCGTGTTGTCAGCGAGGGTAGCGCCCAGTATCTGCGGTGCCAGCTGCACGGCATTGACGTTGGCACCGAGGCGCTGGCCGAGCTGGTCCGCCCAGCGCAACCGTTGCAGCAGCGCCGAACCGCCGTCCCAATCGGCGCTGCGGTCCGGCCAGCCCGCGGGCGAATTCGGTGACCAGACGCGCTGCCCGAGGTTCGCAAAAATCGGCGGCACCTGGCGCGCATCGTCGAGGGGCAGCGCGAGCGCGCGCCACGTAGAGATCACATAGTCATTCGGCGTCTTGAATTTGCTCAGCGGCTGCGACCAGCACGCTTCCTCCGCCAGCAGCGCCCGGTACACGGAAGGCAGGTCCCCGTCGGTCCGGTTGAACACCCGGGCCAGGCGGCTCACCGCATCGGGCGGTGGATCATCGGCGATGAAGTGCCGCGCCAGCTGGGTTGCGATGTGCTGCGCGGTCGCCGGATTGCGCGCCAGATCCAGCAGCACCGACTCGCCCTGGGACTCGCCTTGCTGCGCATAGCGGCGCCCGATGATGTTCTGGGTGCCGGGCTCGTGGATATTGGTGCGGAAGAAAAATTCTCCGGGCGGCGCCGCCGCCGGCGAGCCCCGGCGCCCCGCGCGCCGATCGACCAGCCGGTGATGACCTTGGCGAAGGCGGTCACGTCCGCCTGGGTATAGCCGCCATTCACCCCCAGCGTGTGCAGCTCCATGATCTCGCGGGCGAGATTCTCATTGATGCCGAGGGTCTTGCCGGCACGCTCCAGCGCGCGCCCCGCGAGCATGGAGTCCGGGCCCACCGAGCGGTAGTTGTCCAGGTACAGGAGCATCGCCGGGTGGCGTTCGACCGCCAGCAGCAGCTGCGCGAATGAACCCAGCACATGCGGCCGGATCGCTTCGCGCTCGTAGCTGCCGGCCACGCCGAGCACGATGGCCTTGTCCACCGAGATCGCGAAATGATTGCTCCAGAACTGCGTGATGCGCTCCAGGAACGGCCGCTCGGTGGTCGCGGCCAGTGTCAGCCGCGCCGTCACTTCAGCGACGTATTGCGGGCGATAGATCTCACCCAGCTTGACCACGGCGTTGACGACCGATGGGGTTGCGGTCTTGTCACCGGCCGCGCTGGTCCCACGCAGCGCCCGGTTCTGCGCGCGCACCCGGTCGATGGTGGTGACCATGGCGGCCGTGCTCTGCAGTCCCGAATCGGGAATGAGCGGCGGCGCCCCCTTCAGCTGGGCTTCCAGCCAGCCGCGCGGATCGCCGGCACAGGCCGCGATCTCACCGGGCCGGGCGCCGAGTCCGAAGCGGTTGGTGGCAATGGCGGCGGCCGAGGTGTCACGCATGAGGGGATAAAGCGCGGCATCAGACCCGGCCGTTGACACCCACCTATATAATTACCGGTCCCGCCATGACTTAATCTCCCAAACTGTCCCAATGACGCCCACCTACCCTCGTTCTGGTCGACGGCTCCTCGTATCTGTACCGGGCCTTCCACGCCATGCCGCCCCTGACCAACGCCGCCGGGGAGCCGACCGGCGCGGTACTGGGCGTGCTCAACATGGT
The DNA here is from genome assembly GCA_963708865.1 of uncultured Gammaproteobacteria bacterium. Classification (GTDB taxonomy): domain Bacteria; phylum Pseudomonadota; class Gammaproteobacteria; order Steroidobacterales; family Steroidobacteraceae; genus DAIDKA01. Next base: position 777,407 of record CAVPUC010000008.1, on the reverse strand, counting down.
GGTGAAACTCTCGCAGGACTTCGCGGGCGCGCGCCTCGCCATCGTCTTCGATGCCCCGGGGCGCACCTTTCGCGATGATCTGTTTGAAGCCTACAAGTCACACCGTCCGCCGATGCCGGATGACCTGCGGGCGCAGATTGAACCGCTGCTCGCCATCCTCAAGGCTCAAGGCCATCCGCTGCTGCGGATCGAGGGCGTCGAGGCGGACGATGTGATCGGCACGCTCGCCCGGCGCGCCCAGGCCGCCGGCTACCAGGTCGTCATTTCGACCGGTGACAAGGACATGTCACAGCTGGTGAATGAGGCGATCACCATCGTCAACACCATGACCGGTTCGCGCCTGGATCGCGCCGGCGTGAAGGCCAAGTTTGATGTCTGGCCGGAGCAGATCATCGACTATCTGGCGTTGGTGGGCGACACCTCGGACAACATTCCGGGCGTGCCGAAGGTGGGCCCGAAGACCGCGGCCAAGTGGCTAGCGCAATACGCGACTGCCGACGGCATCATCGAACATGCCCACGAAATCGAGGGCAAGGTGGGCGAGAATCTGCGCGCCGGCCTGGAGACCTTGGCGCTGTCGCGCAAACTTGCGACGCTCAATACCGACCTTGCGCTGCCGCTGAGCATCGAGGATCTCGCGCCCCAGCCCAGCGACACCGCATTGCTGCAGGAACTGTATACACGCTACGAAATGCGCTCCTTGCTGCGTCAGCTCACCGGGGCGGGCGCCGACGGCAGCGCTTCGGGCACGGCGCCCCGCGCCCCCAAGGCACCGCCGCTGCGGACGGTTGCGTCCGCGCCCATCCCTGGCGAATCCGCCGCTGTGCCGATACCCCCTGAGCGCAAGTACGAAACCGTGACCAGCTGGGAACAGCTGGAAAGCTGGCTTGCGCGTCTGCGCAGTGCGCCGTTGTTCGCCTTCGATACCGAGACCACGAGCCTCGATTACATGATGGCGCAGATCGTCGGCGTCTCCTTTTGCATCGAGCCGGGTGTCGCCGCGTACGTGCCGCTCGCGCACGACTACGCCGGGGCGCCGGAACAGCTGCCGCGCGAGCGGGTGCTGGCGGCTTTGAAGCCGCTGCTCGAGGATCCGAACCTGCCAAAGGTCGGTCATCACCTCAAATACGATGCGCACGTGCTCGCCAATCATGGCATCCGCATCGAGGGCATGCGCTACGACACCATGCTCGAGTCCTATGTCTGGAACAGCGTCGCGACCCGCCACGACATGGACACGACGGCGGCGCGCTATCTGGGCATCCAGACCATCACCTTCGAACAGGTGGCCGGCAAGGGCGCCAAGCAGCTGACGTTCAACCAGGTTCCCGTGGAGACCGCGGCGGTGTACTCGGCCGAGGATGCCGATGTGACCCTGCAACTGCACCGGGTGCTGGCGGATAAGCTGCGATCGCTGCCGCGACTGGAACGCCTGTATGCGCAAGTCGAACAACCGCTGGTGCCGGTGCTCGCGCGCATGGAGTACTACGGGGTACTGATCGACGGCACGCTGCTGACGACTCAGAGCCGGCAGATCGAGGTGCAGTTGCGGGAGCTGCTGGTGCAGGCGCACCGCGAAGCGGGCACCGAATTCAACATCGAGTCGCCCAAGCAATTGCAGCAGATCCTGTTCGAAAAACTGCAGATCCCGGTGGCGCGCAAGACGCCGACCGGACAGCCCTCAACCGCTGAGGATGTGCTGGAGGACCTGGCCGAATCCCATGCCCTGCCGCGGATCGTGCTCGAGTACCGGGCCTTGGCGAAGCTCAAATCGACCTACACCGACAAGCTGCCGCAGCAGATCAATGCCCCGCACGGGCCGGGTGCATACCTCGTATCACCAGGCCGTGGCGCAGACCGGACGGCTGTCCTCCACGGATCCGAACCTGCAGAACATTCCGATCCGCCGAGCGGAAGGCCGGCGCATCCGCCAGGCCTTCATCGCGCCCCCCGGCCATGTGTTGCTGGCCGCCGATTATTCGCAGATCGAACTGCGGATCATGGCGCACCTGTCCGGGGATCCGGGCCTGCTGTCCGCTTTCGCCAACGACCTCGATGTGCACGTCGCGACCGCCGCGGAAGTGTTTGGCGTCGCGACCACGGCGGTCACCGCCGACCAACGCCGTACCGCGAAGACCATCAACTTCGGTCTCATCTACGGCATGTCGCCGTTTGGCCTGGCGCGACAGCTGGGCATCGATCGCGGCTCGGCGCAGGACTACGTGAACCGCTACTTCGCACGCTATCCGGGCGTGCGGCAATTCATGGACGACACGCGCGAACAGGCGCGCCGTGACGGCTTTGTCGAAACGGTGTGCGGTCGGCGGCTGTATCTGCCGGACATCCGCTCCAGCAACCGTCAGATGCAGCAGTACTCGGAACGCAGCGCCATCAACGCGCCGATGCAAGGAACGGCCGCGGACATCATCAAGCTCGCCATGATCAGCGTGGATGCGTGGTGCGAACGCGAGCGGCCGCCGGCGCGGCTGATCATGCAGGTGCATGACGAGCTGGTGCTGGAGGTGCGCGCCGATGCGGTCACCGAGGTGACGGCGGCGGTCCGCGCGCGCATGGTGGCGGCGCTGGATCTGAAGGTGCCGCTGAAGGTCGACACGGGCGTGGGCGCCAACTGGGATGAGGCGCACTGAGAACCGGCAGCTGTTGCTTTCCTACAACAAGTGGCTGTGCAACCACTTGAAAGTTCAACACTTTTTAATGTTCGGGTTGTTGAACTTCTGAGGGTCGACCCTATCAAATCCTATGAGTGTCCCAAGCACTCCCCGCTTCCCTCCCTGGGCGGGTAACCCGGTTCACGAGACCTGTTCCGGGTTAGTCTAGCCCCGGTGGACTCATTGAGTTCACCGGGGTCCTTTATTTACCGCGTCGACAGCCGCAGTTTCAAGCCAGCTTTGCAGCCGATCCTGCGCATCGTCTATGCCGATGCGCCGCAAGGCGGAGAACAGCTGCACCGTGGCGTGTCCCCCCAGCACCGCCACCGCTGCGGCCTGCGCCTTGGCGCCTTCGGCCCGGGTCAGCTTGTCCGCCTTGGCCAGCAGCACATGGATCCGGCGGCGCGGCGGATCGGCCCAGTCGATGAGTTCCAGATCCATCTCGGACAGACCGCGGCGGCAGTCGACTACCAGAAACAGGCCCTTGAGGCTTGCCCTGGGACGCAGGGCATCGATCAGCGGCGCCCAGCCGGCGCGCTCCTCACGCGGGCCCTGCTGCAAATCCATAACCGGGCAGATCGACGATGCGCCGGTCGCGCGCCGAGCGAGAAAAAATTCAGCAGCCGCGTGCGTCCCGGGGTCTTGCTGGTGCGCGCGAGCGCATGACGCGCCAGGATCGCATTGATCGCGGATGACTTGCCCGCGTTGGATCGGCCCGCGAACGCAACCTCCACACCGTGGTCAGCCGGGAACTGGGCGCCATCTGCGGCGCTCAGCATGAAACTCACTTCGGGGAACCGGCTCACGTGCGTGGGACCTCTTAGAATTTCAGATCTCTAGTGTACAATTCGCGACTTCTCACGCGTGCGGAGCAGGGATGAGCATGTCGCCGGTCACGAAAGCGGGTTGGATCACACTGATTTCAACCATGGCGCTGATTTCCGGCGCAGCGGTGCAATCCGCCATCGCGGCTGAGGCGCTCGGACAGGGTACGCCCTTCGCCGACGGTACCGTGGAAGCCGGCACGCTCAAGGCGCCGACCTGTTCAGCCTGCCATGGGCCCAACGGCAACAGCACCACGCGCAGTGTGGCCCAAGATCGCCGGTCAGAACGCGGTTTACATCGGCCGAACAGCTGCAGTTGTTCAAGGCCGGTGTGCGCGTCAATCCCGATATGCAGAAAATCGCCAGCACCCTCGAGTGCCAAGGATATCGACAGCGTCGCGGTGTACTTCCAGGCCCAGACGCCGGTGGGCGGTGAAGCGGACGCCTCCATGGAGCGCGGCGGAGAGAACCTGTATCGCTTCGGTGACCCGGCCCGCGATATTCCCGCCTGCACGGCATGCCACGGCCCGGTCGGGCGGGGCAATGCCGTGGCGGATTTTCCGGCGCTGCGCGCGCAATTCGCCGATTACGTGGTCAAGCAGCTCAATGATTTCGCCAGCGGCGCCCGCTACAGCGGTGCCAAGCCCGGTGCCCCGACCAGTCGCAACGGCTACATGATGAGCACCATCGCGAAGCGGCTGAACGGTGATGACATCAAGGAACTCGCGGCCTACATCCAGGGCATGCGTTAGGCCCAGCGGCCACGGAGCTTATTGCAATGAGACGATCGATTCTGCTGCTGCTGCTCCTGCTGCCCGTGAGCTTCAGTGCCTGTGCCCGCGAAGCGGCCACTCCGCCCACCACCCAGGGCGCCGCCGCGAGCCGCAGCGCCGCGGAATCGCCGCCGCCGGGCGAGGCCGCCGACACCGCCAGTGCGCCGGCCGCCGGCGCCGAGACGACGGCACTCGCCAATGTCCCGGTCAGCTCCGCAGCCATCGCCGCTGCCGGCAGCGCTCCGGAGGCAGCTGATGACAGTGACGATGCCCCGCCGGTCGGCACGACGTCGCTGGAAAAGATTGCCGATCTGCCCTCGCAGCACCAGTTGCCCGATGGCAAGTGGAAGCCGGGCGTCAACTACGACCCGGTTGTCCCCTCTCAGCCCACCTCGGTCCCGGCCGGCAAGGTCGAAGTGCTGGAAGTCTTCTGGTACGCCTGCCCGCACTGCTACGCGCTGGAGCCCTTCCTCACAGGCGTGGCGCAAGACCAAGGCCGATTACATTGAATTTGTCCGCGTGCCGGTCATGTGGGGGCCGCTGCACCGCGCCCATGCGCAGCTGTACTACACGCTCAAGCAGTTGGGACGCAGCGATCTGGATGACAAGGTCTTCGAGACCCTGCATCAGCAGATCAATCCCCTGGCCGGCAATACCCCGGAGGAGACCTTCGCGCATCAGCTGCAGTTTGCCAAGGACAACGGCATCGACGCCGATGCCTTCCGCAAGGCCTATAACTCCTTTGCCGTGAACGCCGACCTGCAGCGCGCGGAGGAGATCACCCAGCGCTACCACGTCGAGGGGGTGCCGCTGATCGTGATCAACGGCAAGTACATGACCGATGTGGGCAAGGCCGGCAGCCACGAGGCCCTGATCGCCGAGATCAACGACCTGGCCGCCAGCGAGCACAAGCGCTAGCACCCGCCTGCAGGCGGCTTCCGGGTCCACATTGCGGTAAACTTGCCGGTTCAGGTCACGGGCGCCCGTAGCTCAGCTGGATAGAGTGGCAGCCTCCGAAGCTGCAGGTCGTGGGTTCGAATCCCGCCGGGCGCGCCAAGGAAATTCACGCCATCACGCTGTTCCAGAGCGTGGCGGTTCCTCGCTATACTTCGGCGCCCACTCTTAGGGCTGATGGTGTCGGGCGCTAATTTGTGAGCAAGCAGGACACGCACTTCGTCAATACGTTCAGCATGGTGATCGGCATTCTGGTGCTGGTCGCCATTTGCCTGATTGCCCTGGCACGCACGGTCGCCGCGCACACCCAGGAAACCGATTCGGTCGAGCAGCGCGACTTCGCGGCGAGCGTCGCCTCGCGCATCGAGCCGCTCTCCCAGGAAGCCATCGTCGGGCAGAACAATGCCAACATGGCGATCAAGCCTGATTCCCCGGCGGGCAGCGGCGTCGTGCTGCCGATTCCGAAGGATGGGACGCAGGTCTACGAACAGGTCTGCTCCGCCTGCCACGGTCTGGGGATAGCCGGTGCGCCCAAGGCGGGCGATGCCGCCGTGTGGGGACCACGCATCGCCAAGGGCAAGAGCGTGCTGTATGACCACGCGCTGCATGGCTTTACCGGAACGGCCGGCACCATGCCGGCGAAGGGCAACCGGCTGGACATTCCGGATGCCATCATCGAGCAGGGCGTGGACCACATGATGGACATGGCCAAGCACTGATCCGGATGCCCAAGGCAAGCCTCGATCCCAAGCCCCACAGCCGCAACACGGTCGCGCTCGACAGCCATGCCCTGGGCACCCTGCAGTACATCCGCGCCTCGATCGACGCCGCGGGGCTGTTGGCGGTACCCGGCTCCGCGGGCGTCGCGATGGGCGCGGTCGGCACGCTGGCTGCGCTCTTGGTTTCGCTCAAAGTCGTGGCGGTCAACTGGCTGCAGATCTGGCTGATCGCAGGCCTGGTCGCGATCGCCTTCGGCACCGCGCTCATGGTGCACCAGGTGGTCAGGCGCGGCACATCGCTGTACCGCGGACCGCTGCGCAAGTTCCTGATGTGCCTGTGCCCGCCGCTGCTGGTCGGCGCGGTACTGACGTGGCAACTGTGGCTGCGCGCCGATTTCACGTTGATTCCTGGTATCTGGCTGCTCATGTACGGCTGCGCCGTGATGGCCGCCAGCACCCTGACCCGCCGCGCACTGGCCGTGATGGGGGCGCTGCTCGCCCTGCTCGGTATCATCGCCCTTGAGGTATCGGTGAACCTGCAGAATGTGGTGCTCGGCGTCGGCTTCGGCGGCCTGCACCTGCTGTTTGGTATCCTGATCGGCGGCCGTAGCCACGAGACATCGCCATGAGTACCCGCACCACCGTCAGGCGCCAGGCGCCGGTCGCCGTCACTGCGCCGGCGCCGCCACCGTCGGCAAAGCGCGCGGCGAGCGAAGATGACCGCTTTGACCGGCTCATTTATGGCCGGGTGCGCTTGGGAATCATGAGCGCGCTGGCGGTCAATGAGCAGCTCACGTTCAACGACCTGAAGGCCCTGTTCGAGGTGACCGACGGCAATCTGGGCGCCCATGCGCGCAAGCTCGAGGATGCCGGCTACATCTCGTGCCGCAAGACCTTCGAGGAACGCCGGCCGCGTACCGAATACCGGCTGACCAGTACCGGTCGCAAGGCGCTGGAGCGCTACCTTCAGCATATTGAAGCCGTCATCCGGGCGACCCGCCGTGCATAGCTCACAAGCCGGTATTTTTTGGCTCATTGGCTTTGCAGTTTAGAGTACTCTTTGAACGCTATGCACGTGGCAATCATCATGGATGGGAACGGTCGCTGGGCCGCTCGTCGCGGCCTGTTGCGCACCGCTGGCCACATCGAAGGGGCGCGCAGCGTGCGCCGGATTGTCGAGGCCGCCGCGGCGGCCGGCGTCGGCACGCTGACGCTGTACGCCTTTTCATCTGACAACTGGGGGCGCCCGCCACGCGAAGTCGCCGCACTGCTCAAACTGTTCCGACGCTACCTGCTCACCGAAACCCAGCGCTGTATCGAACAGCAGGTGCGTTTGAACATCATCGGGCGCCGCGACCGACTGGGAGCGCAACTGCTGCGCGCCGTCGAACATGGCGAGCGCCAGACCGCACAGTGCACCGGCATGCATCTGCGCATGGCGGTGGATTATTCGGCCCGTCACAGCATCCTCATGGCCGCGGCGGGCGGCGCCAGTTGCGCAGCCGCCCATGCCGACGAGTTCACGCAATTCCGGTCGCGACTGAACGCCGTCAATCATTCGGCGCCCGCGCCGGATGTGGACCTGCTGATCCGCACCGGCGGCGACCAGCGGCTGAGCGATTTTCTGCTGTGGGAGTGCGCGTACGCGGAGCTGTATTTCACCGACTGCCTGTGGCCGGATTTCGCCGCTGCGGATCTGGACAGCGCGCTTGCGGATTTTTCCCGCCGGCAACGTCGCTTCGGCAAGGTGGCCGAGGCGCTCACGGCGCAGGCGCAGCTGTGAAGGTGTCCGCCAGGCGCCGCAACGGCACGGCTTGCGCGACAGGCGTCGGCCGGCGCTTCCGGTAACGTCACCCGAGTACCAGCCCCCCGGGCCCAGGCCACGATGCAGCATCAGGCCGAGCCGGGATCCCCGCTGGCCTGCTCGAGTTGCCTCAGGCGTGCCTCGAGCACCGCGAGTCGGGCGCGGGTGCGCTCGAGCACCTTGCTCTGGGCGTCAAATTCATCGCGCGACACCAGGTCCAGCTTGGCGAGGGCGCTGCGCAACACCACCCGGAAATTGTTCTCCAGATCGACCTGGGCACCCCGTACGGCCGCCGGCAGGCTCGCCAGCAGCCGTTTGGCAATCTCATTTACCGATAACGCTTCCACAGACTCACCTCCTGGCAATGCCCCTGATTGACGCACCCGCCCCAAAGTGGGCTCTATTCTGGTGCAGAACAGGCTCTCAAACGCTCGTAACCCCTAGAATTTCCGGAGGAAATTCCTATGGCACGGAATCTGCACCCTTCCAGCGCGCTGCCGAAAGCATACCCGCGCGAGAGCTGCGGTGTCTGCCTGGACGATTGGCGCAAGACGCTTGATTGGCGGATTCATACGAAAACGAAACTACACCGGGAGAGACCATGCTCACCGCTCCAATGACCTCGCAGCCCACCCGCAAGCCCCAGTGGCTGGCGCAGGCGGGCATCCCTTTGAGATCCCTGTTCCGTGCCGTCACTGGGCGGTCGGCTCTGTTGATGGCCCTGGCAACTTTGACTTTTGCTGCGGTCAGCTTCACCCCCACAGCCAGCTATGCCGATGCGGCCTCCGCGCCGGCTGCGTCTGCTCCCGCTGCCGCGCCCGACTCTTCGGCCGCGACGGCAGCCAGCTCCGCTCCCGCCAGTTCCGCCCCGGCAGCGGCCGCTCCGCCGCCCCCGAACAAGGGCGACATGGCGTGGATGATGACCTCCACCGCCCTCGTGCTCTTCATGTCGGTGCCGGCCCTGGCGCTGTTTTACGGCGGCCTGGTCCGCGAAAAGAACATGCTGTCGGTGCTGATGCAAGTGTTCGTGGGCTTCTCCCTGATCACCGTGCTGTGGTGCGTGTACGGCTACTCGCTGGCCTTTACCGAGGGGCCGAACGCCTTCATCGGCGGGCTCAGTAGGCTGTTCCTGAACGGTACGTTCAATCCCGCCGACGGCAGCTTCAGCACAGCGGGCACGTTCGACAAAGGCGTGGAGCTCAATGAGCTGGTGTACGTCGGCTTCCAGGCGACCTTCGCTGCCATCACCTGCTGCCTGATCCTGGGCTCGCTCGTGGAGCGCATCAAGTTCTCGGCCGCACTGATCTTCATGGTGTTCTGGTTCACCTTCGCGTACCTGCCGGTCGCGCACATGGTGTGGTACTGGGAAGGCCCGGACGCCTACACCGCCGCGGCGGGGGTGGCGGATCAGATGAACGCACATGCCGGTTACATCTGGCAGATGGGTGCGCTCGACTTCGCCGGCGGCACCGTCGTGCACATCAATTCGGGTGTGGCGGGCCTGGTCGGCGCCATCGTCCTGGGCAAGCGCATCGGCCTGGGCAAGGAGTCCATGGCTCCGCACAGCCTCACCATGACCATGATCGGCGCCTCAATGCTGTGGTTCGGCTGGTTCGGCTTCAACGCCGGCTCGGCGCTGGAAGCCAACGGCTCTGCCGCCCTGGCCTTCATGAACACCTACCTGGCCACGGCTTGCGCCGTGCTGTCCTGGATGGGCATTGAATGGCTGGTCAAGGGCAAGCCCTCCATGCTGGGTGCCGCTTCGGGTGCCGTCGCCGGCCTCGTCGCCATCACGCCGGCCGCCGGCAACGTCGGCATCCCCGGCGCCTTCATCATCGGCCTAGGCGTCGGTGTGGTGTGCTTCTGGGGCGTCACGGGTCTGAAGAAGATGATCCGCGCGGACGATGCGCTCGATGTGTTCGGCGTACACGCCCTCGGTGGTACGTTCGGCGCATTGACCACGGGCATCTTCAATGCTCCGAGCCTCGGTGGCCCGGGCAGCGTGCAGGACTGGGTAACCGGCAAGGTCGGCTACCCGGGCATCATGGCGCAGCTCATCATCCAGGCGAAGGCGGTAGCCATCGTGGCCGTCTGGACCGCGGTCGTGGCCTTGATCGGCTTCGGTCTGCTGAAGGTCGTGATGGGGATCCGCGTGACCGAAGAGGAAGAGCGCGAGGGACTGGATATTTCCAGCCACGGCGAGAAGGCTTACGGTCACTAAAGCCTAGTGCAGCAGCCGCGGGACCGGCCACCGCGTCTGACTCAACCCCGGTCCCACCACAGGTGAGACCGGGGTTTTGTTTTTGCGGCCGCCCGCCGCTTCAGGGGCGGTGAATGTGACGGAGTTCAAGGTTTGCCCCGCCACGATCGGCGCTACACTGTGCAACCTGGAGGGTCCTTCGCATGCGCCGCATTTCCTTTGCCCTGGCAGCACTCGCCACGGTCGTCATGACGGCCCATGCCGACGTCTACAAGTCGGTCGACGCGCAAGGCCAGATTCGTTATAGCGACCAATGGTCACCGGGTGCCGAACTCATCAAGGGTGACCGTTCACGGCAGAGCCCGCCCGCTCCCGATGCCCCCGCGCCGGCTCCAGCGCCGGCGCCCAATGACCACACGCTGACCCCCGATGCCTCCAAAGCGGCCGCCGCCCGACAGGTCCAGGCGGATATGGCAGCCGCGCGTGCCGAACAGTGCAAGCAGCTGAAGGAACAGTACGCCAAGGTCATCCAGGCGCGGCGCATCTACCAGCCCAGCACCGATTCCAGCGCGCCCAAGCAATTCATGAGCGATGCGGAGGCGGATGCCGAGCGTGTCAAAACCCGCCAGGCCATGGATGAAGCCTGCGCCGACAGCTCCAGCAGCTGAACGCCATGCGCGTCGGGTTTGTGGGGCTCGGTGCCATGGGCGCTCACATGGCCCGCAATCTCCACCGCGCAGGCCTGCTCACGGCGGTCTGGAACCGCACCCCGGCCAAGGCCGCGGCGCTCGCCGCCGAACTGGGCTGCACCGCTGCCGCAACTCCCGCTGAGCTGGCCCGCGACACCAACGTCATCGTCGTGTGCGTGTCCGCGGACCAGGATGTCCTGGCGATCATCGATGCCATTAACCCGCGATTACATGCCGGGCAACTGGTGATTGACTGCTCCACCGTGAGCGCGGAGACGGCCCGCACGGTTGCCGGACGGCTCAGCGCCGCGGGCGTTGAATTCATGGACTGTCCGGTGAGCGGCGGCGTCGAAGGCGCGCGCGACGGCACGCTTGCGATCATGTGTGGCGGTTCATCCGCCGCTTATGCGCTGGCGCAGCCCGTGCTCGTGGCCATGGGCCGCACGGTCGCGCACTTCGGCCCGTGGGCGCGGGCCAGGCGGCCAAGGCGACCAATCAGATCATGTGCGCCGGCATCATCGAGGCCGTCGCTGAAGCGATGGCCTTCGCCAAGGCGCACGGCCTGCCACTCCAGACACTGGTGGAAACCTTGGGCAAGGGCGCCGGGTCAAGCTGGTACTTCGTGCACCGTGCACCGAACATGATCCGCGAGGCCTACCCGCCCGGCTTTCGCGTCCGGCTGCACGCCAAGGACCTGGGCATCTGCCACGGCATGGCGGCGCAGTTGGGCGTCGAACTACCGGTGGTCGAGCGCATGCTGGGGCAATACGCCCAGCTGATCGAGGCGGGTCATGGGGATGAGGACATCTCCACCTGTTTCAGGCTCAAGGATCAGCTCTTTACGGCCAACACTGGGTAGGGTCGGAACCCGCCGCACTCTGTGCCCCGGTCTGGGTCACCGTGAAACTGGTGCAGATCGCATCCTGCAACTGCGGGCTTCCCGGTGCCGCATCCACGGTCACGCTGAAGGTGCCCGGTGTGGTCGCGGTCGCGGGGCCAATCGTCGGCGCCTCGATCTGATAATACGGGCCGGTACTCACCGGCCAGTTGCCACCGGCCGCCGTGTACCCGAGTGCGACCGGATCATTGCTGTAGACATTCTGGGTGGCGTACAGACGCTCCTCGCGCGCCGCGAAATCCAGTATCGCCGTCTTCGCCTCGGTGCGCCGGGACTTGCGCACGGAGCTGTTGTAGAGCGGCACCGCGATGGCCCCGAGGATCGCGATGATCGAGACCGTGACCATCAGTTCGATGAGCGAGAAGCCGGCGACGCGCCTCATCGCAACTGCACCCACGTCAGGCGCCGGCCTTTGCCGTTGGCGCCCGGATTGACCTGATAAAGAAGCGGCTGGTTGGTGACGGTCTGCGACACCAGCCATAGCGAGCCATTCGAAGCGGTCACGGGGAACGACATGCCGACCGCATTGGTCTGCATCCCCGCAGCCTGCGCATCGTGGAACTGGACGAAGAAGCCGGGGGGCGCCGCGCCGGTCATCACCGAAATCGCATAGGTGAAGCCGGTATCGCTATTGATGGTGCACGAATCCGGCTGGTTGTTCGCCGGTACGATCGAGTTCACCGTGAACACGCCGCGCAGCAGCTGCGGGTTGTACACGATCTGTTCCAGGGCGCCGATCAAGGGCACATACCAGCCGAACTGCGGCGAGGCGCTGCAGGCCGAAGTACCCGCCCAGCAGATCGGCGCATTGCCGGCGATGTCGCGCGTGACGTTGTCCGCAGGATTCAGCTGGAAGCTCTCCTGCAGCAGATTGGCCTGTGTGAGGGGTCCCGCGAGTCCGGCGGCGGCCGGCGACAGGGCCGCGTACTGGACCGCGGAGCGGGCGTTCCAACCCGTCAGGTTCCAGTCCCAGACACCATAGAGACTCTGCGTCGCCGGCGCGAACGTCACGGGACCCGCATTGTTGAACTGCGTGCGATTGCCGGTGCCGAAGGCAATGATCACGGTGTTGCCGCCGGCCGTCGTCGGGCCGGATGAGACCGTCACTGCCGTGGTGATGGGCTGACCCGCGGGTGTTGAAAACAGCGGCGCGGCGCCGGCCGCCCAGCTGGACTCCACATTGCTGGTGAGATCAAAGCGCCACAGATTCCCCATGAGGTCTCCGGCATACACGTAATCGGTGACGTGATCGCCGTCGAGGTCGGCGCTGGCGACGTACGCGATGCCGTTGTTGGCAGCCGTGCCCGTGCTGCCGGTGCTCAGGTAATAGAACAGCTTGTTGCCGGTGGCATCCACGGTCATCACGAAGATGCCGGCATCGCCCGTGGGGCTGCCGAAACCATTGCCGAAGATGGCCGCCCAGCGTCCATCGTGCAGCCTGCGGATGATGGGTGTGCCGTAGGTGGCGCCCAGACTGTTCTTGCACATCAGGGCGGCGGTGTCCCCCTGGCAGCTGAGGTTCGCGGCGGTCCACTCGCCGATGACCACAGTCGATGCGTTGCCTTCACTGAAATTGCCGGCGGTGGGATGAGTGACATCCAGGGCGAAGATGGCGGCGCCGCCCGCGCCCAGACCGCTCACCAGCCAGGTGTGCCAGCTGCCGTTGTAGTAGAGGTCACCGCTTCCCGGGGTCGCGTCGACGAAGAAATTGTGGCCGTAGTGCAGGCCGCTGAAATCCAGCGCCGGCTGGATGCAGGCCGCCCCCGACGGCAGCGCGCCCGATGGCGCCGGCGTCACGCCATGGATGCTCTGGACGGTGGAGCCGGTGGCCGCGAGGGTCGCACACGCGCCGCCGGTCGAGGCACTCAGCAGCAACGAGCCCGGCACGTAGGCGAGGACCTCCTGACCGTCGTTGGGCGTCGTGGTGGTGGTGAAGGTACCGGAATTGTCGAAGGCACCGCTGCGAAAGCCGTGCATCATGCCGTCGTTGGATCCGACATAGACAACGTTGGGCCGGGTCTCCTCGGCGCTAACGTACTGCAGGTAGCTTTGCGTACCCGAGTTTTCCGACGGTGCTGAAGCCGGGTACAGCTTGTCCTGCCAGGTCGCGGTGTACGCGGACTGCGGCGGACCCACCCAGGTGGGGCTGGAATCCACGATATCGCCCAGCACACTGGCGCGGGCGCGAAAACAGATCGGCGCCGCGGGCGTCACGGTGCTGTCAAACAAACCCCCGGCGCAAGTTCCGGCAGAGGTGATCTCGTTGCTACGGTCGCCGCGCAGGTAGTTGAGGCGCAGCTGTGCGACATTGGCGTTGTTGATCCGCGGTCCCGAGCGCCGTCTGCTGCGCACCGCTCAGGCTGCCCCATTCAAAGGGCACGCCGCCCGCGTTGTAGGTGAGGATGACGCGGCTGGCGGGAGCGAGCGCGGTTGTCGGCCCGCTCACCTGGGTCGATGTACATTGCTGGGCGGCTGTCACGCCGGTCAGAACACATGACGCATCCCAGAGGGGCGCCGGCTGGCCGCTCGAATTCGTGGCAAGGCTCACGACGCCGGTGCTCGGGTCTGAAGTCAGCGCGGTGGCGGTGACGCGGCCCACCCAGTTGTTCGGGTCGTAATAGGCAAAGTAGGCGAAGGTGCCGGATTCAACCTTTGCCGATTGCCGCTCGTTGATACCCGCGGAACTTGCGGACTGGTCGGCGGGTGCCGATTTAAAGCACATGATCTCGTGCACGTTGGTGGCACCGCCGGTGGAGCCGGCGAACCCGAAGCGCACATAGTTCGGCATCGGACCATTGGCCGCCTGGATGTTCTGATTCGCGATCACCGTCTGATAAGTGCCACCGTTGTAGGCGTACGCGAGGCTCAGGAAGCCGTCATTGGTGATTTTCAGATTATAGAAAATGGTCCGCGCCTGAGCGCGCGTAGCGGCGGCGCCGTTGAACAACGGATCGCCGGGCGGCAGCACCACAAAGGCGTTCGGAATCGGCGCGTAGTCGAGAATGCCCGCGGTGTTGTTCGGGTTGGGATTGATCGGATCGGCGGGCAACGTCGCCGGACCGGCATCGGTGGGGGCAGCGGGATTCAGATAATTCCACAGGTGTCCGGAACTGCAGGTCTTCTGCACCGCCGCCTCAAGCGAGGTGACGGAGCTGCTGGTGGGCGGCGCGGTGGTGGTCGCCGTGCTCGAGCCCACGGTACTCGTAAACTGCGCGTTGGTCGTGGGCTGCCGGCCACACACCCCTAAACCGGCCGGAGCAGGGTCCGGCGTGTAGCCGGTGTTGCAGGTCAATGACGGTGTGGTGGTCACGGGCGTGTCGGTACACACCCCATTGGGGTAACTGCTGTCCGCGGTACCCAGATAGGTGGGACAGCTAGCGGACTGTACACAGATCGGTGCGCCGTTCAGGCTCTGCAGGGCGTAGCCGCTGGTGGTGCAGCCGGTGTCGGATGTGGTCGTCAGCGTGGTCGTCGTGTTCGCGCACAGGGCGTTGGTGTAAACCGTGCTGGTCGCTGTCGCCGTCGTGACGGCCCCGACCGTGCTGCTGGTCGGCCCGATCACCGGACACACTCCGCAGGTGCTGCTGATCGGGTCGAATGCGCCGACGGCGCAGCTCGCATTCAGCGACGAGGGGTAGAACGGCAGGCCCGGATTGTTCGGATTGAGGCCATAGGCACGGTTGAGTGCCGGCCAGGAAACGGCGCCGGCGCCGCGCAGTCCGATACGGCCCGGCTGAAAACCATAGCCGCTGCCGGTGTTGTCGCCCTGGTTCAGAAAGTTGCCGAACTCATCGATGCCCAGACCCAGATAAGCGCCGGTCAGGCCGTCGTAGGGCAGATTGGTATTGGAACAGGTGTACGCCAGGCTGCCGCCGGTCGCGCCAATGGCGGGCACGGTGGTCGGGCTTGCGGGATAGAAGGCAAGCGGCGACCCGCAGGCGGAGTTGCCGCTCGCATCGGTGGGCATGATGGCGCCGGTCACCGGCACGCAGCCATCCATGAGGTAGAAGCTGATGCCATCAGCGCCCGTGCCGCCGTACGTCACGGTCTTGAACGTGACTTGAATGCCGGCGCCGGTCGGGTACGCATTGCTCGACACAATGGCGCCGCGCTGCTGGTTGCCGAACGGCCTGCCATTGGTGAACCGCAACGCGCCGAACGTCGGCGGATCCGGCTGCTGCGAGGCGGGCGAGGCCGGAGCAGAGGTGCCGCCGAGGTAGCCATTCTTGCCGCCCATCAGATACTGGTCATGATCGGCCGAGTTCACGTAATAGGAGTTCAGAACCGTCGTACAGCCCGGGATGCTCGAGGCGGGGGAGGCGAGCGAGGTGCTGCTGCCGGCCGTCAGGCAGGCGCCGTTGAAAAACAGCCAATTGCCGACGCCGCCATTGGCGCTGCTGGTGGTGGTCGTGAAATCCTCTGTCAGCAGCGTCTGCGGCTGGGTGCCGGCAACGCCCAGGGCGGGCGCGCCGGCCACTCCCAAGGCGAGGGCGATCAGCGCCAGTAATCGTTGCAAAGAACTCATTGCTGGCATCCTCATTACTGACAACTCAAACACTTAACGCTGGCGCCGATTTCATACATGCTCTCGACGACCGCGACCGACAGGGTCGTGCCGCCGTAGCCCACTGAATCGATTTTGTAGACGCTGCCGCCACCATCGGCGCCCACCCCCATGTATTGAATGTAGAAGGAAGGCGGCCCGGCGTAGGTATTGGCAGTGGAACCGCTCGAGTCCGGCACGAAACTCATCGCCGTCGAACCCGAATTCGGGTGGAACGTGAAGCCGAGCGAGTTGCCGCTGCCGTCGGTCCACGGCACGGTCTGTGGATTCGGCTGCAAACTCACCGGTGTGGGATTGATCGCATTGCTGCAGATCAGCACCGCCGTCGGGACTATATTGATATCAGCCGAAGTGTTGCAGACCACCGGCGCAAGGGATGAGGTCGCGTTGCCGCTCAGCCACCACTCCGCATACTGCTCCGCCACCACGGCCGCGTGCAGGGCACGCTCTTTCTCACGCACATTGCCGGCAATTTTTTCCGACAGCCCGGTGTTGCGGAACATGGCGAGCGCCAGGATCGTGACCACCAGCAGCAGCAACAGGCTGGCGATCAGCACCAGACCCGATTGCCGCGCGCGGCTGCCTGGCACGCGCCGGCTCATGTGTTCACCCCGGTACGGCTCATGACCGGGATCACGCGGGTGAAGCTCGACGTGGCGGTGGTCATCTGACCGCCGGTCTTGGTGTAATCCGGCACCAGAAAGTTCAGCGTGACCTTCACCACGGTGACATTCAGCCAGTTTGCGGCCGACATCTGGGCCGCGTTCAGATATTGGATGACGGAGTAGTCATCGCTGCCGCCACCAACGGCCACGCCGTAGAGCACCGACATCGATTGGATATTCGGGATCAGATTCACGGTGAGGACCGTGCCGACCGGATTGGTGGTCACCTGGCACTGCAGCCAGGGGGTGCCGTTGACCACCGCGACTTGAAACAGATTGGTGTACCACACGCCGGCAACGGGCGCGGATGAGGGTGCCGGGTTGCTCTGCCCGGCGCAATTGATGACGCTGGCGTTGGGGTCGGCCGCCGGCGTCAGGAAGCGCACTGCGAAGGTGTCACCGCCCGCCGCCGTGGTACCGCCCAGCACCTGACCCCCCGCCATCGAGATCGCCGCGACGTTCTCGGCGGGGAAGCTGCTCAGCTGCTGCCCCACCGGATCGGCGAAGTAGCCCGCCTTCTGCACGACATTGGTGATCACCGTCATCGCGATGCGCTGGTTGTCCTGCAGGTCTGAAAGCGCCGACTGCGTCGCGCTGGTTTTGCGCGTCCCCATGACCAGGGTCATCAGGCCGCCGAGCAGGAACAGCGCAATCAATATGGCGATCGACAGCTCGATGAGGCTGAAGCCACGCTGCGCGGCGCGCGCTAGTCGATGAGAATGGGCGCGACATGCTCAAGGCTCCACGTACAAGGTGTACACCGGGGAATTAAGGTCGGTGGCGGCGGAACTGGTGGCGGCGGCGGCATTGTTGACGCTGCTCACGGTTTCGACCCAGGCGATCTGGATGGTGCAGCTCAACGGCACGCTGGCGAGGTTGCAGTTGATGGTGGCCTGGGCCGCCGGCACGACCTGACCGAGCGCCGTACCCCACTGCTGAACGTCGTAGGCGGCGAGCTGCGCAGGCGTACAGGCCGCGGCGGCGCAGTCCTGTGCCGCACTGAGCGTGGGATCGCTGACCACCACGCTGACGGTATTGACTGCGGTGGTCGCGACATTGACGGTGAAGCTTGCCGGCGGGGGATTGCCGACCCAGTAGTCGCGATTGGCATGCATCGATGCCGCAAGACTCGCCGCCTCGATGGCCACCAGCGAGCGCACGCCGGAGGATTCGGTGGTCGATAAAGCCAGCGCCTGCATCTTGGCGATGCCGAGCATGCCGACCGCAATGATGACCAGCGCCACCATGACCTCGACGAGACTGAAGCCCTGCAGGCGTTGACGGCTATTCATGTTCTGGCTCAGGGGGCTTTCGGTCAGGTGCAGGCCGGGAAGGTCGCAGGCAACTGCACCGAGAGGTTGCCCACATTGGTGATTTGCAGACAGCGGGTCCAGGTGGCGTTGTTGGTCGCATCGTGCAGCGGCAACAAGGCCCCGCCGTTGCCGCTCATGGTGGTGAGCAGCCCGAGCGCCAGACCTTCGCGATCAAACAGCACGTTGCTGGTGACGCCATCGGTCAGCGTGTCGGTACTGGAAAAGGCCGGCTGCGTGCGCAGCACCAAGGCCGCGTTGCCGCCGGTGGTCGGGGGGTTGGCCGCGTCCACGAACACGATCCAGCCCTGGTTCCAGTTGGTATTGCCGATCGCACAGTCGGTGCCGCTGGTGGATACGCAGATCACGACGTTCTGGCCCTGCTTGATGGCCTCGGATCGGGCGTATTGCATGTCGCCAAGTAACCCATTGATTTCGCTGGTTATTCTTGAGGAAGTGCTGACGCTTTTGTAATTAGCGGCGGCGATTCCGAAGAGAATCGCGACGACCGTAATCACCACCAGAAGCTCCAGCAGCGTGATCCCGGCCATGCGTGACGGGCAGGCGGGATAGGCGGGTTCTGGGGCTCTAGATCATGGTGGCGACAGTAAGCAGGCAAGCTTGCGTGAATCTGACGACCCGTCCGGGGCCGGCGGCGGCCCGAGGCGGGCCGAACTGCGAACTGCATCACACTATTGGCGACCTGAACAGTACCCGCGCCCTGGTCCCCCGATCCCCAGCGCCCGAATCGAGGCTCAGCTGCGCTCCGTGCGCCTCGGCGATTTCCGACACGATGGCCAGTCCCAGCCCGCAGCCGTGGCCGACGCTGCCGGGAATGCGGTAGAAGCGTTCGCGGACCCGGCCACGCTGCTCTTCGGGAATTCCACGCCCATCGTCCTCGACTTCCAGAAACGGGCGACTGTCGCGCAGCCCCACCCGTACCGTCACGTGGCCGCCGGGCGGGGTGTAGTGGATGGCGTTGTCCACGAGGTTGCCCAGCAGATCCTCGAGCAGTCGCACGTTGCCCCGCACGGCCACCGGGTCCGCCTCGACCCCCAGGTCCAGTCCCGCATTCAAGGCGCGGTCCACGTTGCTCTCCACGATGCGTCCGGCGAGCGCCTTCAGATCCACGGTGTCGAACTGTTCGGCGAAGCTGGTGGCCGGATCGGCGCGCGCCAGCGCCAGCAGCTGATTGGCCGAGCGGGCGAGGTTCTCCATGCCCTCGTGCAGCCCCTGCAACCGCGGCCGCAGCGGGGCGGCGAGCGGCTCCTTCATGAGCAGTTCGAGATTGCCGAAAAGGCCGGCGATGGGCGTGCGCAGCTGATGGGCGGTGTCCGCCACGAAGCGGCGCTGCGACCGCGCCGCCTCCGCCAGCACATCAAACAGGAGATTGAGCGCTTCGACCAGCGGTTTGACCTCGGCAGGTACCGAGCTTGCATCCAGATGCTTGAGCTCCCGCGGTGATCCCGCTTCGATCTGCCGGCGCAGTGACAACAGGGGCTTCAAGCCAAAATGCACACCGAGCCATACGATCAGCAGCGTGACATCCAGCTGGATGAAGTCCATGAGCCAGGTGCTGGCAAGAATGAAGCGTCCGGGCACGGCGCGTTGCGCGGCGGACTCGGCCACGCTGATGATCACCATGTCGCTGTCGATGCCGACGCGGTAGCTCGCGACCCGCAGCCGCTCGCCGCCGACCAAGACATCCGCGAAGGTGGGATTGGCCGTCACCGAAGCGGGCGCGGCCGGCACCTCGCTGTTGCCGGCCAGGAACTCACCGTCAGCACTGACGATGGCATAGCGCAGCGCCACCAGGTGATCGGCGCGATGGGCGCTGGCAGGTACCGCGCCTTGGTCGACGCGCAACCGATGATCCACCTCGACCACAGCGCCGGCCAGCGACACGGCGGTATCGCCCAGACGCTGGTCGTAGGCCGATTCGACGAAGGCCGTGGCCGCCCGGTAATTGGCGTACACGCCCGCCAGCATCAGCGCGGCCAGCGGCGGCAGCAGGAACCACAGCAGGCGGCGCTGAATGGAAGGCGCGGACTCAGTTATACGGTTCATCCAACCTGTATCCCAGTCCCCGAATGGTGCGGATGAGCGCGGCATCGCCCAGCTTGGCGCGCACCCGGGAGACGTAGACTTCCACGGCGTTCGGGGTGAGCGCCTGATCGAACGTGGCGATGGCCTGCTGCAGGCGTTCCTTCGAGACCACGCGGCCGGAGTTCAGCGCCAGGCATTCGAGTACCAGCCATTCGCGCCCTGTCAGATCCACCGGCGCCTCATCAATGCGCAGGATCCGCCCGGCCACATCCAGCCGCAGCCGCCCGAGGTTGACCAGTTCACCGGCATACAGATTGGCCCGACGGATGAGCGCGCGGCAGCGCGCGACCAGCTCGTCCTGTTCAAACGGCTTGAGCAGGAAGTCATCGGCACCGAGATTCAGGGCCTCAACTTTGATGGCGAGCGTGTCGCGGGCCGTGAGAATGAGCACCGGCTGCCTCACCCCGCGACTGCGCAGGCGGCGCACCAGCGACAGGCCGTCCTCGCCCGGCAGCCCCACATCCACCACCAGCAAGTCAAAATGCTCGGTCGCGAGCGCGTTCAGGGCGGCTTCGCTACTGGCGCTGCGATCGACGGCGAAGCCCGCCGCAGCGAGCCCCATGGTGATGGCATCGGCGACCAGGTCATTGTCCTCTACGACCAGAATGCGCATGGGAGAAGGTTACGGCTCAGGCGTCCACGGCGTAATCGAATGAGTCGAGGTTCAGCTGCTGCGGCCGCGCGCCGTGCGCGGGGAAGGCGCTGCGTATGGCCGCGACCATCGCCGGGGGCCCTGCCGCGTAGATCACGAAGGGCGCCAGATCCGGATGGTCCTCAAGGACCGCCGCATGCACCCACCCGGCGCGATACTGTGCGCAAGGGGCCTGGGCCTGCGACAACACCACGTGAAGCTTGAGGCGCGGATGCCGCCGCGCCCACTCGCGCACCAGGTCCTCCTCGTAGACACCCGCCACATCGCGGGCACCCCAATACAGGTGCAGTTCGCGCGCCGAATCCTCCGCCAGCGCCTGGCCCAGCATCGCCTTGATGGGCGCGAAGCCGGTGCCACCGGCGATGAAAATGGCAGGCTCGACGCCGGCTTGAAAAATGAACAGGCCCAGCGGCCCTTCGACCTTCAGCAGCGCACCCTCGCGCAGGCTGCCAAACAGCGCATCGCTAAAGAGCCCGCCGGGCACATGCCGCACATGCAGTTCTGGCTGGCTGCCGGCATTGGGTGCATTGGCCACCGAGTAACTGCGCCGCTGGCCGCCTTCGAGCAACACGTCCAGGTACTGCCCGGCCAGAAACTCCATCGGCTCAACCGCCGGCAGGCGCAGCACCAGCCGCATGACATCGGGCGCGAGCGGCACGCGCTGGGCAATCCGACTGGGCAGCGTCTTGATTTCCGCCGCCGCGGCGCTTTGCACCAGGCGCGCCTCCACGACCAAGTCGCTGCGCGCGAGCGCCTGGCACAGCAGCACATAACCGGCTTGGGTTTCCGCAGCGGACAACCCCAGGGGCGGCCCCGCCGGATACTCGATGCGCCCGCTCAAGAGCCGCGCACGACACGATCCGCAGCGACCCGAACGGCAGCTGTGTGGCAGCGGCAACCCCGCCAGCTGCGCGGCCGCCAGCACGGGCAGATCCTCCGCGACGCTGATACTGAGCTCGTGAGGAATGATGCGTACGGTATGATTCAAGGCCATTTCGCCGCAGATTACGCCCGATTGCGGTATTCTTGTGGGCAATGCGCATCAACTTCACGAAGATGCACGGCGTGGGCAATGACTTCATCGTCTTCGACGCGCCGCGCGACACGGCGGGGCCTACCCCGGGACAGTTCCGCAGCCTCGCGAACCGCCATACCGGCATCGGTTTTGACCAGGCGCTGGTCCTGCACCCGCCGCGGCGCGCGGACACCACCATTTTTTACCGGATCTTCAACCGCGACGGTGACGAGGTCGAGCAGTGTGGCAATGGCGCGCGCTGCATCGCCTCGCTCCTATACCGCCAGGGCCGCGCGCCATCCGGCGAGTTTCGTCATGGACAGCCAGGGTGGCCTGGTGCGCGCCCGGATCCGACCCGCGCACCTGGTGTCGGTTGAGATGGGCGTGCCCTCGTTCGAGCCGGCTGCACTGCCGTTCGAAGCCGCGCAACGCCAGGAGCGCTATGCACTCAATGCCGGCAGCGACACCGTTGAAATCAGTGCCGTCTCGATCGGCAATCCGCATGCCGTGCTGCAGGTGAGCGCCGTGGACGCGGCTCCGGTTGCCAGCCTGGGGCCGGCGATCGAGGGCCATCGGCGCTTTCCACGACGGGTCAACGTGGGCTTTATGGAGGTCGTCGACCGCGCCGAGATCCGCCTGCGCGTCTATGAGCGCGGCGCCGGCGAAACGCTGGCCTGCGGCACCGGCGCGTGCGCCGCGGTGATCGTCGGCCGGCAGCGCGGCCTGCTGGACGATCAGGTGCGGGTGCACGTCCGCGGCGGCGAGTTGCGCGTAGACTGGGCCGGTCCCGGCGAACCCGTCTGGTTGACGGGTCCTGCCGAGGTCGCCTTTGAAGGTCATTTTGAACTAGGGGACGAAGCGAAATGAGCACCAGAGAGGCGCGCGGAATTCAGGCGCCGCAAACTGAAGAGGAAACGGTTGCGCACTATCTGCAGCAGAATCCGGAATTCTTCGAGAACCACCTGCCGTTGCTGGCCCGGCTGCGACTGCCGCACGCCCGCGGCAGTTCCACCATCTCGCTGGTGGAACGCCAGGTCGAGGTGCTGCGCGAGCGGCACGCGGCCCTGGAGCAGAAGCTGGCCGACTTCGTCACCGTGGCGCGGGCCAATGACGGCGTTGCCGAGAAGCTGCACCGCTTCACGCGGCGACTGCTGCGTGCGCAGACGCGCCAGAGCGCCATCGAGCAGCTCGAGGCGAGCCTGCGCGAGGACTTCGACGCTTTCCACTCGGTGCTGGTGCTCATCGGCGAGCCGGACTCGGTGGCGCCGCAGCGATTCGTGCGGCTGGTGGGCGCCGAGGATGCGAACCTCAAGTCCTTCGAGTCACTGTTCACCAGCGGCAAGCCGCGCTGCGGACAGGCGCGCGATTCGCAGCGCGACTTTCTCTTTGCCGCCGACGCCCCGGATATCGG
Source organism: uncultured Gammaproteobacteria bacterium (assembly GCA_963708865.1). Classification (GTDB taxonomy): domain Bacteria; phylum Pseudomonadota; class Gammaproteobacteria; order Steroidobacterales; family Steroidobacteraceae; genus DAIDKA01. Next base: position 754,154 of record CAVPUC010000008.1, on the reverse strand, counting down.
TTCGGTGGCACTGGTGCCGCTCGGGGACCATGGGTCGCTGGGCGTGCTCGCCCTGGGCAGCACCGACCGCGACCGCTTCCATCCGGGCATGAGCACCGATTTTCTGTCGCGGCTGGCCGATCTGATTTCGGATGTGCTGTCCCGCCCGTAACTTCGCCGGCGGCCGGTCGTGAACCCGGCCGCCCTTGAACAGGTGGGGCGCTTCCGCCAATACCTGGCCAAGGAACGCCGCCTCTCCGCTCATACCGACAGCAACTACGCGCGTGATCTGAACGCGCTCGTGCGCTTCTGCGGCCAGCAGGGCATCGCCGATTGGGCGGCGCTGGAACATGCGCAAGTGCGGCTGTTCGCGGCCCGCTCGCATGCCGCAGGCCTCGCGCCGCGCAGCGTCCAGCGGCGCCTCTCGGCGGTGCGCAGCTTCCTGAACTTCCTGATTCGCGAGGATATCCTCAAGCGCAATTGCGCCCTCGACGTGCGACCACCCAAGGGCCAGCGCCGCCTGCCCGTCACGCTCGATGCCGATACCATGGCGCGATTGCTCGACATTCCGACGGACAATGCCCTGGCCATCCGTGATCGCGCCATCATGGAGCTGCTCTACTCCTCGGGACTGCGGCTGGCGGAACTCGTCGGCCTGAATCTTCAGGATCTGAACACCGCAGACCGTACGGTACGGGTGCTGGGCAAGGGCAGCAAGACTCGGGTGTTACCGGTGGGCCGCAAGGCCCTGGCTGCGCTGACGGCGTGGCTGACGCAGCGGCGTGGGCTGCTGCGGGTCGATCCGCAGGCCTTCTTTGTCGGCGCCGCCGGCCGGCGCCTGGGCGCGCGCGCCATCCAGAAACGGGTCGAATACTGGGCGGTGCACCAGGGTCTGCCGATGCACGTCCATCCGCACTTGTTCAGGCACTCCTTCGCCTCGCATCTGCTTGAATCCAGTGGACAATTACGGGCCGTACAGGAGCTTCTCGGCCACGCCGACATTGCCACGACGCAGGTCTACACCCATCTTGATTTCCAGCATCTGGCCCGCATTTACGACGCTACCCACCCTCGCGCCCGTAAGAAGGCCTAAGCCGGAACAGCAGCCATGAGCAACACTTTCGATCCCCACGGAACCACCATCCTCGCGGTCCGACGCAACGGTGCCGTCGCCATCGGCGGCGATGGCCAGGTCACCCTCGGAAACACCGTCATGAAGGGCAACGCCCGCAAGGTGCGCCGGCTGTATGGCGAGAAGGTGCTGGCCGGTTTTGCCGGCGGCACGGCCGATGCGTTCACGCTGTTCGAGCGTTTCGAGGGCAAGCTCGAGAAGCATGGCAATCTCACCCGCGCCGCCATCGAACTGGCCAAGGACTGGCGTTCCGACCGCTACCTGCGGCGCCTGGAGGCCCTGCTCTTGGTAGGCGACAAGGAGAAGATTTTTGTCATCTCCGGCAACGGCGATGTGATCGAGCCTGAATACGATGTGGCTGCGATCGGCTCGGGCGGCTCCTACGCGCTCGCCGCCGCGCGGGCGCTGGCGGAATCCACCGACCTCGATGCGCGAGGCATTGTCGAGCGCTCGCTCAACATCGCGGCCGACATCTGCATCTACACCAACCGCAATCTGCTCATCGATGAGATCAAGTAAATGGCAACTGCAGCAATTGACAGCGCGGCGCCCGCTGAATCCGGCGACCCCCTACACGCAGCGACCGAGCCCGTGCTGCCGCAGGACATGACGCCGCAGGAGATCGTGCGGGAACTGGACAAGCACATCATCGGCCAGCAGGCGGCGAAGCGCGCCGTGGCGATCGCCCTGCGCAACCGCTGGCGGCGGATGCAGATTCCCGAACCGATGCGCCACGAAATCACGCCCAAGAACATCCTGATGATCGGTCCCACCGGTGTGGGCAAGACCGAGATTGCGCGGCGACTGGCGAAGCTCGTCAATGCGCCGTTCGTGAAGGTTGAAGCAACCAAATTCACCGAAGTCGGCTATGTGGGCCGCGACGTCGAATCCATCGTCAAGGAACTTGCCGATGTCGCCGTCAAGATGACCCGCGAGCAGGAAGTCGGCAAGGTGCGCGCACGCGCGGCGGATGCTGCGGAGGAACGGGTCCTCGATGCATTGCTGCCCAAGGCGCGGGTCATGGGTTTCTCGACCGACGAGCCGCCGCAGCCGCGCGACGCCGAGACCCGCCAGAAACTGCGCAAGCGCCTGCGCGAGGGCGAACTCGATGAGCGGGAGATCGAGATCGAGCTGCGGGCGCTGTCCGGTGGGGTGGAGATCATGGCGCCGCCGGGGATGGAGGAGATGCAGCAGCAGCTGCAGTCGATGTTCCACAACCTCGGCAACCAGCGCAGCCGGTCCCGCAAGGTGAAGGTCAAGGAGGCGTTGAAGCTGCTCGTGGAGGATGAGGCGGGCCGCATGATCAATGAAGAGGAGCTGAAAGTTCGCGCGCTTCACAATGCCGAACAGAACGGCATCGTGTTCATTGACGAAATCGACAAGGTTTCGCGTCGCGGCGAAACCATCGGTGCTGACGTCTCGCGCGAAGGGGTGCAGCGCGATCTGCTGCCGCTGATCGAGGGGTCAACGGTATCGACCAAGTACGGCCCATTGAAAACCGATCACGTGCTGTTCATCGCCTCCGGCGCGTTCCACCTCTCGAAACCCTCGGATCTGATTCCCGAACTGCAAGGCCGCCTGCCGATCCGGGTGGAACTGAACTCACTGACGGTGGATGACTTCATGCGCATCCTCACCGAACCGGACGCCTCACTGACGGCGCAGTACCGGGCACTGCTCGCCACCGAGGGCATGACGGTGACGTTCGCAGCGGACGGCGTGCGGCGCGTGGCCGAGATTGCGCATCATGTGAATGAACGCACCGAGAACATCGGCGCGCGGCGGCTGCACACCGTGATGGAGCGGCTGCTGGAAAGCGTGTCGTACGATGCGAGCAGCGCCGAGCGGCGCGACGTGACGGTGGACGGCGACTACGTCACCAGCCACCTCGGTGACCTGGTCAAGGACGAGGACCTGAGCCGGTACATTCTCTAGCACCGGCTCAGGCTCTTTGAGCCTCAGCCGGTGACGCCCTTCAAGCTCAGGTTCGCGCTCTTCGCACCCGCATAGCGCTGGCTGATGTCGGACCAGTTCCACAGGTTCCACAGCGCATCGAAGAACTTCGCCTTCTCGTTGACGTACTGCAGATAGAAGGCGTGCTCCCAGGCGTCCACCACCATCAGCGGCACGGAGCCTTGAAAGACGCTTTGCTGATGATCGTGCACCGAGCCGATGATCAGCTGCTGCGTCAGCGGTTCAAGATACAGCGCCGCCCATCCCGATCCTTGGATGGTGGCCGCCGTCTTGTTCAGTTGCAGTTTGAAAGAATCGAAGCTGCCGAAATCACGGTTGATGGCCGTCGCCAGCTCCCCGCTCGGCGCACCGCCGCCCTTCGGGCTCAGGTTCTGCCAGAAAATGCTGTGCATGACATGCCCGGAGATGTGGAACGCCAAGGTCCGCTCGAGCACGCCGGCACCATCCAGTGCGCCCTTCTGACGGGCCTCCGCCAACTGCTCGAGGGTCTTGTTGGCACCATCGACATAAGCCTTGTGATGCTTGCTGTGATGCAACTCCATGATGCGGGCCGAGATATGCGGCTCGAGCGCACCGTAGTCATAGGCCAGATCAGGCAATACGTACTTGGTCATGGGCGCCTCCACAGATTCGTTGGTTGCATTTTGTTGGGGGGCAAATCATACGACGCAGGGGCCACCCGGTCACGGAGTAGATCACTTACAATCCAGTCGGATGTCAGCACCGTTGTATGCCATGGGGGCGCCGCGCCCCGCGGCCCTCCCCCTGCCTTGGTGGCTGCGGCTGCTGTCCGTGATGCCGCTGCCACTCCTGTACGCCCTCGCCGCCCATCTGGGTGATGCGGCGCCTCCTGCGTCATCGTGCCGACACGGTGCGCACCAACATTGAGCGCAGTTTTCCCGCTCTATCACGGCGCGAGCGGCGGGGGATGGAAAGCCGCTACTACCGCAACCTGGCGCAGGTCGTAGCCGAAGTCATCAAGATGGCGGCGTTGAATCGCCACGAGTTCGCGCAGCGCGTCAGGTTCAGCAATCCGCAATCGCTTCGCGATGTGATCGCGGCCGGCAACAGTGCCGTGGTGGCGTGCGCCCATCACTGTAACTGGGAATGTCAGCTGCTCGCGCTCTCGGCGCAGCTGCAGGTGCCGGTGCAGGCCGCCGACAAGCCATTGCGCGGCGCGCTGGGGGAGCAGCTGATGCGTTCGCTGCGGTCGCAGTTCGGCGCCGAGCTGGTGCCGGCGAAGGCACTGCTGGCGAGCCTGCTGCGACGGCGCGATGCGCGCGTCATCGCCATGGTGGCCGACCAGGCGCCGGGCAGCAGCGACTTCCAGCATTGGACGCGATTCCTGGAGCAGTCCACGGCGTTTTACATGGGGCCGGAAAAGATCGCTCAGGCCACGCGCTTCGCCGTCATCTTCGCGGGCATGCGTCGGGTGGCGCGCGGGCAGTACGAAGTGGGGTGCGAACTGCTGGCCGCGGTGGGCGAGCGTGCGGCGAGCGGTGCGATCACCGAGCGCTATGCGCGGACCGTGGAAAGCCAGGTGCGGGCGGCGCCGTCCGACTGGTTGTGGTCACACCGGCGCTGGAAGCTGCCTGCGCTGCGGCCGTCGGCCACGGCGTGAGCGCTAGCGCGGTTTCGGCGCGCGCTGCATCCGGCGTTCGCGCGCACGCTGCACCATGTTCTGGCGTTGTGCCGGGGTGGCGCTCTGCCAGCGCTCGCCGCAGCTGCTGCCGCCGCTGCTGCGGCAGCAGCTGGAACTTGCGGAAATTTTCCCGATCCGCCTGCTGTTGCGCGGAGGGCAACGAACGGAACTCTTCCCAGCGTTTGCGCAGCAGCTCGCGGCGCTGCTGCGGCAGCTGCTGCCATTGATTGAAGCGCTGGCGCGCCTGGGTGCGCTGCTCCGGCGACATGCCCAACCAACGCTGGCTGCCGCTGGCGAGGGACTGCTGGCGCTGCGCGGGCAGTTGGTCCCACTGGCCCGAAAGCCGCGACAGCAGCCGCTGCTGGTCCGCTGACAGTGAGTTCCAGGGCACCGCGCGCGCGGCCGGCGGCGCGCTCGCGCCCGGACCTGCAACCTGCGCCCAGACCGGCGCGCACAGGCCCGCCGACAGCAATCCTGTCAGCAGCAGCGCCCCGATCAGGCCTGGCTTAATGCTCAACTGTGCCACTGTCCTTCCCGGGCGCACTGCTCGAGGGGGGAGCCGCCGGCGGCTTTTTTGCCGGCCGCGTACCCGTACGCGCCAAATACTGTTTCCACCCCGCGTCGTCGGAATCCACCGACCCCAAGAACTCGATCAGCTCCGCGTCGGCTGGCTCTACGCTCTTCGCCGGCGGCTGCGGCGGCCCCGCGCGCAGCAGCAACGGCAAGCCGAGCAGCATGCCGATGCAAACCAAGGCCCGGGCGGGCCGCAGCCCGCCGGGTGCTCTCATCAGGTCGTCGCCTCGCCGGCATTCTGGCCAACTCCTTGGCCCGCACTGTCACTCTGCGCCGCCGCCCACTCGTAGAAGGAGCCATCGTTGTCTTCCATGAGGTTCATGGCATCGTCATCCGTCACCAGGTCCAGTACATCCAGCGCACTGGCCGGACTGTCGGTCACCGCGGTCAGATGAGGGCCGCCACTGCTCAGCATGAAAACCGCCACCAGCGCGACCACGGCGGCGGCACCCGTCGCCGGCATCACCATCTGAGGCGTCAATGCCCCGTGAAATCGTGCCAGAAAGGAAGGCCTGGCGGCCGCGGCCACGGCGGCCTGGCGCGCCTGGTTCAGGCGCGAGCGCGTGTGCGCATCGATCCGCGCCAGTCCCTCATCGAGCACCAGGCGCGAACGCAATTCGAGGCCACTTTGCAGCAGCGTGGTCTGCGAAGAGCCACCCTCACCGGCGTTCATAGTTCGAAATCTCCAAGTTTCAGACGCAACGCCTGCAGGGCGCGAAAATAGTGTGTCTTGACGCTGCCTTCAGAGCAACCCATGGACTGCGCGGTTTGCGCAACATCCAGGCCCTCGAGATTACGCAACAGAAACGCCTGGCGCTGCCGATTGGGCAGCTCCTCAAGCGCAGCATCCAGTGCGGTCATCGCCTCATCCAGTTCCAGCCGCGCGACCGGTGGCAGCTCGTGGCTTGGCGCCTGGGCGATCGGATCGGCGTCGTCATCGTCCTCATCGCGGCGGAACGGCATCCACGCCATGACGCGTCCGCGCACGGTGCGGCGGCGCTGCATGTCGCGGATGCGATTTTCCAGAATGCGGTAAAACAGCGGCTTCCACTCCGCCTCGGGCCGATTGGCATAGGCACGCGCAAGCTGCAACATGGCGTCCTGCACCGCGTCCAGCGCATCGTCCTGGTGCCGCAGGCCGGCCTGCGCGATCTTGTAGGCCTTGAGCTCCACGCTCGCCAGAAACTGGTTGAGCGCTCGCGATTGGGCCACAGAAGTGTCGTTCAATAGGGTGTCGCCGCGCGATGTGGCGGGCATGTTATAAGCCGGCGCGAGACTAGCAAAGGCACCCATACAGGGTATAACGCGGAGGCTTGACCTGCGGTTGACCCATGCGGCGCGAATTGCTCAGGACGCGTAATCCATTGATTTGAATAATACTATCAGAATTTCACGCGTCGCCCTGGATGTGCCCCTGCGCCGTCTGTTTGACTACCTGGTACCCGAGGGTACCGCAGCGCCGGCTGCGGGCACGCGCGTGCGAGTGCCGTTCGGCCGCCAGACCCTGATCGGCGTGGTCATCGAGCAAGCCACACAGTCCACCGTCCCGGAAGGTCGCTTAAAGCCCGTGGCGGCGGTGCTGGATACCCTCCCGGTGTTGGGCGGTGCGGTGCTGGAGCTGGTGCGCTGGGCGAGCGACTACTATCACCACCCGATCGGCGAGGTGATCGCCGGCGCCCTGCCCAAGGCCCTGCGCGAGGGCGCCAGCGCCGTGGCGCTCGAGGCGCTGTGGCGCGCGACCCCGCAAGGCCGCGACGCCCTCACCGCCGGGCGGCTGACGCGATCACGCTCGCAGCGCCAGTTACTGGAACTGCTGAGCGAGCATGATGCAATGCGGCAGGCGACGCTCGCACAACGGCTGCCGCACTGGCGGCCCGCGGCAGCTGCCCTCCTCAAGCACGGCTGGGTGGCGCACGAGTCGGTCACCGCGCAGCCGCTGCCGGGCGATGCCGCACCGCTCGCAACGCCGTCAGCGGGCGGCGCCGAGGCCGAGCCCATCCCCAGCGCCGAACAGGCGCAGGCGGTGCTCGCCATCCGCGCGGCACTGAATGGCTTTGCCGCATTCGTCCTGCACGGTCTGACCGGCAGCGGCAAGACCGAGGTGTACCTGCAGGTGATCCAGCAGGTGCTCGCGCAGGGTCAGCGGGCGCTCGTGCTGGTGCCGGAGATCGGGCTCACCCCGCAGCTGGTGCAGCGCTTCGCGCAACGCCTGCAGGTGCCGCTGGCCGTGCTGCATTCGGCGCTCACCGACACCGAACGCCTGGTGGCCTGGCGTGCGGCCGCCAGCGGCAGTGCGCGCATCATCGTGGGCACGCGCTCGGCGGTGTTCGCACCGGTGCCCGACCTCGGCATCATCATCGTGGACGAGGAGCATGACGCCTCGTTGAAGCAACACGAAGGCGGCTTTCATTATTCGGCGCGTGATTTGGCGCTGGTGCGGGCGCAGCGCGCGCAAGTGCCCGTGGTGCTCGGGTCGGCCACGCCGTCGCTCGAAACGCTGCAGAATGTCAGCAGCGGACGCTACCTGCGCCTGGCGTTGCCGCGGCGGGCCGCACAGGCGCTGGCGCCGCGACTGGGGCTCGTTGACCTGCGGGCTCACGCCGTGACGGGCGGTCTTGCCACCCCCGTGGTACAGGCCATCGAGCGACATCTCGCCGCCGATGGCCAGGTGCTCGTGTTCCTTAATCGGCGCGGCTATGCGCCGACCCTGTTGTGCACCGCCTGCGGGTGGGTGGCTGCCTGCACGGAATGCGATGCACGACTGACCGTGCATCAGCGCTCGGGACGGCTGCGCTGCCATCACTGTGGCGCCGACGCCGCCCTGCCGAAGAGCTGCCCGCAATGCGGGTTCGAGCTGCGCCCGGTGGGCCAGGGCACCGAACGGGTCGAGGAGCGTTTGCGGGAGCTGTTTCCGCAGCACGCTTTGGTGCGGGTGGATCGTGACGTGGTGCGCGGCCAGGGCGACATGGCTGCCGCCCTGCACAGCATCAACAGCGGCGCGGCGCGCATCCTGGTCGGCACGCAGATGATCACCAAGGGCCATGACTTTCAGAACATGACGCTGGTGGTGGTGCTCAATGCGGACCAGGGGCTCTTCAGCACCGACTTTCGCGCAGCCGAGCGGCTCGCGCAGACCATCGTCCAGGTCGCAGGCCGAGCCGGGCGCGGCAGCCGCGCCGGCGAGGTACTCATTCAAACCGCGTACCCCGAACATCCGCTGCTGCAGACACTGGTGAGCGATGGCTACGATGGCTTCGCGCGCGCGGCGCTCGCGGAACGGGCGGCTTCCGCGTGGCCGCCCTTCAGTCGTCTCGCGGTGGTGCGCGCTTCGGCCCCCAGCGCCGCCGCCGCGCTGGAATTTCTCACCGAGGCCCGACGGCTCGCGGGCTCACCGCGTGCCGTCAAACTGCTGGGGCCGGTTCCGGCCGCCATGGCCAAACGCGCCGGCCGCTATCATTCGCAGCTGTTGCTGGAGAGTGCTGATCGGACCGCGCTGCATCGTCTGTTGGGCACCTGGCTGGAACAGATCGCAGCGCTGCCCGGCGCCCGGCAGGTGCGCTGGGCGCTGGATGTGGATCCGATCGACCTGTTCTGAGCGAATGGTAAACTGGATGGTTTATAGAAGCGGAAGTTCTCCCCTTTGAAGTCCCAGCTCGAACAGCTCCTGCTTACGGCCGTGAATGGGCTGGTCGGCGGCCTGCTGCCGCAAGCCCCCGAGGCCGGCCAGATCACCGTTGAGCGCACCCGTGATGCGCAGCACGGTGATTTTGCGACCAACGTCGCCTTGCGGCTGGCCAAGGCGGCGCGTCGCAATCCGCGCGAGCTCGCGCAGGCGATCGTCGCGGCGCTGCCCGCCAATGAACTGATTGAACGCACCGAAGTCGCCGGCGCCGGCTTCATCAATTTCTATATCAGGTCCGCCGCCAGTACCCTGGAACTCGCACGCATCCATGCACTCGGCGAGGCGTATGGCCGCAGCGATGCAGGAGCGGGGGTGCGCGTGCTGATCGAGTTCGTCTCCGCCAATCCGACCGGCCCCCTGCATGTCGGCCACGGCCGCCAGGCAGCCTACGGCGCGACGCTCGCGACTCTACTCGCCGCCACCGGCTTCGACGTGCAACGGGAGTACTACATCAATGATGCCGGTCGGCAGATGGACATCCTCGGCGTCAGCACCTGGATCCGCTATCTGGAACTGTGCGGCGAAACGCTGCCCTTCCCCACCAATGGCTATCGCGGCGACTACGTCCGGCCGCTGGCGCAGCGCCTGCTGGAACTCGAAGGTGAGCGCCTGCGCGTGCCGGCCGCGACGCTCATGGCGGCTCTGCCGGCCGATGCGCCCGAGGGCGACAAGGAACTGCACATCGATGCGCTCATCGAACGCTGCCGTGAACTGATCGGCGCCGGCGGGTTCCGCGACGTGCTGGCGCTCTCGCGGGACATGATGATCAGCGACATCCGCGATGACCTGGCGGCCTTCGGCGTCGATTTCGATCGCTGGTACTCGGAGGCCACGCTCGCCTCCTCCGGGGCGATCGATCGGGCGCTCGCGCGGCTGCGGGCGCAGCACCAGATCTACCTCAAGGACGGCGCGCAATGGTTCGCGGCCACCCAGTTCGGCGATGAGAAGGATCGGGTCGTGGTGCGCGAAAACGGTGTCGCGACCTACTTTGCCTCGGACATCGCCTACCACCTGGAAAAGCGCGAACGCGGTTTTGCCAAGCTGCTCGATGTGCTGGGCGCCGATCACCACGGCTATGTGGCGCGGGTGCGCGCGGGGCTTACGGCGATGGGCGAACCGGGCGAGAGTCTCGAGGTCACCCTGATCCAGTTCGTGAGCCTGTTCCGGGGTGGCGAAAAAATCGCCATGGGCAAACGCGAAGCGCAGTTCGTGACGCTGCGGCAGTTGCGCGAGGAAGTGGGCAATGATGCCTGCCGGTTCTTCTATCTGATGCGCAGTCACGATCAGCCGCTCGATTTTGACCTGGAGCTGGCAAAGTCCCGCAGCAACGAAAATCCGGTTTACTACATCCAGTACGCCCACGCGCGGGTCACGAGCGTGCTCAAGCAGCTGGTCGCGAAAGGTTTTGCGTTCGATCTGGCCCTGGGACTTGCCAATGCGACGCTGCTCACCGGTGCGCACGAACAGGCGCTGGTGCAGTCGGTGTCGCGCTATCCGGAGGCGCTCGCGAGCGCCGCGGCGCAGCGTGCGCCGCACGTACTGGTGCATTACCTGCGTGAGCTGGCCAATGCCTTCCACACCTACTACAACGCCGAGCAGTTCATCGTCAGCGATGCATCCGTGCGCAACGCACGCCTGACGCTGGTCGTGCGCCGCACAGCAGGTGATCCGCAACGGCCTCACGCTCCTGGGCGTGAGCGCTCCCGAGAGCATGTGACGCGACACGGCGCACGGGACTACAAGTCGGCGCGGCGCCGCAGCAGCGGCGCGGCCCGCTGGCAGGACTTCGCCATGGGCCTGGTGGCTGGCGCCGTCGTGGGTGCGATGACCTGGGCATTCACGCACCAGGCGCAGCGTTTGCCGGTAGCGCTCGACGCGCCGAAGCCCGAGGCACACAAGCCGCCGCCGCAGGCCGAGGGCGAAGCGGGCGGATCAGGCCCGCAGCACTACGACTTCTACTCGATGCTGCCGAACTTTGAGGTGGTCGTGCCGGAGAAGGAGCGCGACGTGAAGCGTGACCTGCCGACCGCCAAAATCGAGAAGCCCGGCGCCTATGTGCTGCAGGCCGGGTCGTACCGCAACGAGGGTGATGCCGATCGGGTCGCCCGCCAGCTGACCCTGCAGGGCATCACCGCCAAGGTGCAGCGCGTCGCGCTCGATGCCGATGTCTGGTTTCGGGTGCGGGTCGGGCCAATCAGTGACCTGCCGCAGCTGAACAAAGTGCGCCATCAGCTGCAGTCAGCCGATGTCGATGCCCTGGTGATCCGCGTCGGCGATTGAGCGAAGCCTTGCCTCAGTCCTCTGCGGTGGCACGGAAATCCACGCCGAGGGAGCGCAGCTTGCGATACAGATGGGTGCGCTCCATGCCGACCCGCTTGGCGAGCCGCCCGACCTTGCCATTGCACAACAGCAGCTGCTGCTGCAGATAGGCGCGCTCGAACTGTTCGCGCGCTTCGCGCAGCGGCAACGCCAGGAGGTCCTGCTTGACCAGCGGTTCGCCGGGCACGGTCTGCATGGTGAGTTCCTGCTCGATCTCCTCCAGCCGGATCTCCTCGGGTCCGCCCTGGATGAGCAGCCGCTGCACCAGGTTCTTCAGCTCGCGAAGATTGTCAGGCCAGGGGTAGTTGCGCATGCGGTTCTGCGCCGCCACGCTGAAGCGCCGGAAGGTCAGCCCTTCCGCATCGACCGCGCGGTCCACGTAATGACGCAGCAGTTCCGGAACATCCTCGGCGTACTCGCGCAACGGCGGAATGCGCACCACCAGGGTGTTCAGGTGTCCGAGCAGGTCGCGGCGGAACTCCGAGCCGACCGAGCCTGCGCGGCCCTCGATTCCCGGCTGCGCCGAGGACAGGACGCGTGCCTCGAAGCGCTGCACGCCCGCTGACTTCAGGCGCGAGAACGTACCCGACTCCAGCACCCCCATCAGCACGCGCTGGGCGATCTGCGGCAGATCCTCGATTTCATTGATGAAGAGTGATCCGTCGCCCGCCTGTTCCAGAAATCCCTTGGTATCCCCGCTCCCCAGCAGCAGCGCCTCGGCATCCGTCTCGCGCAGGGTGCTGGCGATCACGGTGACGAAGGGGGACGCCGCCCGTGGACTTTCGGCATGCAGGTAGCGGGCAAACGCCTCGCGTCCGGATCCGGACTCACCGATCAGCAGGACCGCGGAGCCATTCGTGGCGAGCTGCTGCAGGTCGGTGCGCAGCTGCTGGATGACCCGGCTCTTGCCGGCCGGAATCTGGATCTGGCTGGGCGCCAGGCGTGCGGGCTGGCGCTTGCGCTTGCCGGCCTCCAGTGCCCGCTCGACGGTCCGCAGCAGTTTCGCGATCGACAGCGGCTTCTCGACGAAATCAAACGCGCCCAGGCGCGTCGCCTCGACCGCCGTCTCGATGGTGCCGTGCCCGGACATCATGACAACCTGAACGCCGTCGGAGGCGGATTGCGACCATTCGCGCAGCAGCGTGATGCCATCGACACCCGGCATCCAGATATCCAGCAGCACCAGGTCCGGAGTCTGCCGGGCGCGTGCCGCGCGCGCCTGCTCGGCGTCGGCGGCCACCTCGACCGTGTAGCCCTCCTCCGAGAGAATCTCCTTCAGCAGGCCGCGAATATCGGCCTCGTCATCGACCACCAGGATCCGCATCGCACTCATCCGACGATCTCCTTCCGTATTGCCGGGCGACGCTCGCGGTACGTGTGGGCTCCCCGGGTACTGTCGCGCAAGGGCAGAGTCACACGCACGCTGGCGCCACCTTCGGGCCTGTTCTCCGCCTCGATGCGACCCCCATGCTCCTCGACGATCTTCTTGACGATCGCGAGCCCCAGACCGGTCCCCCGTGGCTTGCTGGTCACATACGGATCGAAGACCCGACTGAGCAGTTCGCGCGGAAAACCGGGTCCATTATCACAAACTGTGACGACACCGTGGGCCCATTCGGCGTTCTGGGACTGCTGCAACCGAGTTGAGATGTCTACGAGTGGCCGTTCGCTGCCCCGGGCAGTGGGCTTATCGGTCTTTTCCCGCGAATCACCGCCCTCGAGCGCCTCAAGCGCATTGACCAGCAGGTTATTGAGAATCTGTCGCACCCGGCCGCGGTCCGCTTCGATGATTCCCAACTGCGGGTCCAGATCCAGACGGATCTGCACCCGACTGTCGGGCGAGCGGTACAACTCCACCACCTCGGCAACCAGTTCATTGAGGCTGAATCCGGTGACTTTCATGTCCGGCGCACGGGCGTATTCGCTGAAAGCGTTGACCATCTGCTTCATGGTCTCCACCTGCTGCACGATGGTGTCGGTGGAACGGGCCAGCAGTTCCGCGTCCTCGCGACCCATGTTGGCGATCAGCTTGCGCCGCATGCGCTCCGCGGACAGCTGGATGGGTGTCAGCGGGTTCTTGATCTCATGCGCCAGGCGACGCGCCACCTCACCCCAGGCCGCATCGCGCTGCGCCTGCAGCAACGCCGTAATGTCATCAAACACAATGACGTAGCCGCGCTCGCCACCCTCAACGCCCAGGGGCGTGCAGGCGCACATCAGCACCCGGTGCTCCGAGCCGCCATCCAGATCGATCTGTTCGCGCCACTCCTCGCGGCCGGCGGCGAAGCGCACCACCAAGGCTGCCACGAACTGACTGAAGCGCTCCTTGCCGGCCGCCAGCTGCGACAGCGAGGAGCCGGTCGCCTGCGTCAGGTCCACCCCCATGATCTGCCCGGCAGCCTCGTTCGCGATCCGGACCATCAGTTCGCTGTCCACCGCCAGCACGCCGGTGGACAGGCGCGCGAGGATCACCGCCAGTCGGCCGCGTTCGCGCTCCACCGCCTCCTGGCTGCGCCAGGCCTCCTCGCGGGCCCGTCGCAGGCGCTTGGTCATGTCGTTGAACGAATGGACCAGGTAGCCGAGTTCATCGCGCGACGGCAGCGGCAGGCGGGTGGCGAAGTCCCCCTTGCCGACCGCCCGGGTGCCGGCAATCAGGTCCTGCACCGGCCTGATCAGCCGCTGCGCGGAGTAGATCGCGCCATACATGGCCGCGAGCATCGCCAGCAGCAGCACCAGGGTGAGGGTCAGGCGGAAACTGTTTTTCAACGGTTCGCGCAGCGCCGCGAGGTCCCCGTACTGCGAGTAGGTCTGCTGGACGCGCTCCGAGAGCTTGGCCAGCTGCTGCGGTACCTCGTATACGGCGTAGACGTAGCGCCGGTCATTGGAGTCGCGAGTCTCCGAAAGCGGCGCCGCGACCCGGATCAGATACTGGCCCCCGACCTGCGGGTCGATCCCCACATAGGGGCGGTGCTGGCTGATCTGACGCAGCACATCAGTGGGCGGCGGCGCCGGCGCCATCTCGGTGGCATTGTCGCTGCTGAAGGCCATCACGTGCTGGTCCGAATCGATCAGCACGATCTCGCTCGCATCGGTCGCGCGCAGCTCCTCATTGAGGCGCAGCACCACCTGGTCGCGGGGCGTGAAAATCAGTGAGGCGGCGAAGCCCTCGGTGCGCCTGCCGTATTCACGCATGCGCACGTCGATGGCCTCGCGTGACAGCAGCAGCGCATCATTCAGACCCTGCTTGACCTCGATCCGGAACCAGCTGTCGATACCGCGGTTGAGGAAGTCGAGCGAGAACAGGTACACCACCAAGAGCGGCGCGATCACCAGGGCACCGAACGTGGTCACGGTACGGGCCGTCAGGCGCGAGCCTGGGACGTTGGCCCGATACTCGCTGACCAGCTGCCAGATCTTGCGGGAGATCAGTACCGACAGGCCGATCACACCGATCAGGTTCAGCAGCAGGATCCAAGGCTGCAGACGCCCGAATTCCGAGGAATTCTGCACGCTCTTCGCGAGCAGCAGCAGCGCGCTGGTGCCGATCACCGCCCACAGCAGACCCAGGGCGTAGGTGCCCCAGGGACGACGCGGTGGGGTCAGGTTGTCAGTGACCATGTGTACCAGTCACTGACCCGGCTCCAGTCATCCGTCCAGAACAGGAGCGCGCGCAACGAGGAGGAAAGGTGGCCGCGATGGATGCCGGCGCGGACGCTGATCACGTATTGCGCACCCGTCTCAAGCTGCGGTTCCACCAGGATCGGCCAGCCCTCCACGGTGCCGAGGTAATCAAGCGCGGCGTCGAGCGTGCCGAAGGTCTGCTGATCGCTGGTCTGCGGATCGCGCACCACGTAGCGGTCGCTGACCGTGTGGTAGGCCAGTTCACGCCGCAGCGTCACATCGACAACGGTGCTGTTGAGCCAGAAGTGCCGGACGCGCTCGACGCGCGCATCGACGTCAAAGATCAGGTCGACGCCATCGCGCAAGGCGTCGCTGATGGCCGGTGTCATCGGATAGTCGATGCGTGCATGCAGCTGGAACACCGAACGGTCCAGGTCGACGAACGCGGACCGCACCTGCAGCACGCCATCGAGCGCATCGGCCAGCACGACCACGCCGCATAGCGCCATCCAGGCCGCCGCCAGCATCACCCACGGGGAGCGAGGTCGTCGATACATTATCAATGCGGTCCGGCTGTGTCTTTCTGCAGACAAGCATAATAGAAGCCATCAGTGCCCGCCTCGCCTCCGGGCAAGAGCTGCAGCCCATACGCGCACAGAATGGCCCCGGGAATGCGCACGGCCGGGGCGGCGAGCAGCTGCGGCGGCGGTATCACCCGCAGCGGCGCGGGGTGATCGGCGCTGAAGCGTGCGATGACCGCATCGTTTTCCTCGGGCAGAACCGAGCAGGTGCAGTACAGCAGTCGCCCCCCCGGGGCCAGTCGCGTGACCGCATAGTCAAGCAGCGCCAGCTGGGTGGCGGCGAACGCCGCGATATCCGATTCGCGGCGCAGCAGGCGGATGTCCGGATGGCGGCGGATGACGCCGGTCGCCGAGCAGGGCGCATCCAGAAGGATGCGATCGAAGCCAGCTTGCACGAGCGCGGCCGCCGGCGCGCCGTCCGGACCGCGACCGGTTGCAAGGTCGGCGACCACGAGCTGCGCGTTGCGTCGGCAACGCTCCAGATTGTCCTTAACGCGCAGCAATCGTGTGGCATCCAGATCCGCCGCCACCACATCACAGCCCGCACCGGCCCGCTCCAGGATGTGCACGGTCTTGCCGCCCGGGGCCGCGCAGGCATCGAGGATGCGCATGCCCGGTTGCGCATCGAGCAGCATGGCGGCCAGCTGTGCGCCGCTGTCCTGCACCGACACCCAGCCTTCGCCAAAGTGAGGGAGGGCCGCAACGCCCACCGGCGACACCAATTCCACGGCCGCCGGCGCCCAGTCCGAGGCGCGCGCCTCGATGCCCGCATCGCGCAGCAACGTCAGATACGCCGCCCGCTCGATGCGCGTGACATCCACGCGCAGCGTCATCGGCGGATGCTCGTTGTTGGCCGCCATCACCGCATCCGCGTGCTGCGGCCAGGCGCGCTTCAAGGCAGCAGCCAGCCAGGGAGGATGGGCGGCAGCGGCGACCGGATCCGCATCGATCGCGGCCAGCAGTGGTTCGCGTTCGCGCACGAACCGGCGCAGCACCGCATTGACCAGGCCGGCGGCCCGCACCTGTCCCAGCAGGCGCGCCGCATTGACCGCGGCGTTGACGGTCAATTGCGCCGGGTTGCGCGAATATTCGATCTGATGCGCGGCGGCGACCAGCAGCGCGCTGATTTCGGGCGCGAGCCGCCCGGCCTTGCGCTCGAGCAGACGTTGTACCGCAGGCTGCAGGCGCAGGTACCAGCGCACGCTGCCCAGGGCGATGGCGCGCACCGCGGCTCTTTCGGCGGACGGCGCGAGGCTCGCGAGCGCCGCATCAGCGGAGGCGCCCTGGCTGACCACGGCGGCAATGACGCGTGCGGCGCTCACGAGCACCGCGGTGCGGGCGCCGCCTTCGGTCATCCGAATCGCCCGGCAAGGCAGTCCGGGGAGTTCATGAACTCGCGCGCCGTCACGATCTTGCGACCGGCGCGCTGTAACCGCGTCACCCGCAATTCCCCGCTACCGCAGGCCACCCCCAGGTACCGGGCATCGGCACTGAGGCCAAGCCACTCGCCCGGTGCGCCGCCGGACGCTCCCGGCGCTGCATAGGCGCCATGAATGCGCAACGGCTCTCCGGCAAACACGGTCTGCGCCACCGGCCAGCAGTCGAACGCGCGCACCTGCCGCGAGATCGCCACAGCCGGCTCGCTCCAGTGGATGAGCGCCTCGGACTTGGCGATTTTCTGCGCATAAGTGATGCCGGTCTGCGGCTGGGGCCGCCCCTCGAGCGTGCCGGCACACAGTCCCTCGAGCACCCCGGGCAGCGCTTGCGCGCCCAGTGTGGCCAGCATGTCGTGCAGCCCCGCACTGGTGTCGCGCTCACCGAGGGTGACGCGGTGCGCGGCGAGCATGGCGCCCGTGTCCAGACCCTCGTCCATCTGCATGAGCGTGACGCCGGTCTCGGCGTCCCCGGCCAGAATCGCCCGCTGGATCGGCGCCGCACCGCGCCACCTCGGCAAGAGCGAGCCGTGGATATTGATGCAGCCCAATCGCGGCAGCTGCAACACCGCGCGCGGCAGGATCTGACCATAGGCCACGACCACCATGACATCCGCGCTGAGCGCCGCGACGGCATCGCAGCCTTGCTGGTCGCGCAGGGTCGGAGGTTGAATGACCGGCACACCCTGGGCTTGGGCGAGCTGTTTGACAGGTCCGCCAGTAAGCTTCTGGCCGCGGCCTTTGGGCCGATCGGGCTGGGTCAGCACCCCGACAACGCGGTGCCGGGAGGCCAAGAGCGCTGCGAGCGCCGGGACGGCGAATTGCGGCGTGCCGGCGAAGGCCACGCGCAGCGGGCGCAAGCTCGTCATTCGGAGCGGGGCGCGTTAGCGCGCGCCGGCAGTGCGGGTCGCGCCGCTACGCTGCTGCGCCGCAACACGCTCCTTGCGCTCCTTGTCGAGCTTCTTGCGGATACGGTCACGCTTCAGGTCAGACAGGTAGTCGACGAACAGCTTGCCCTCGAGATGATCCATCTCATGCTGGACGCACACGGCGACCACGCCTTCCAGGTCACGCTCGAACACCACCCCGGCACGGTCCTGGGCCCGCACCCGTATCCGGGCTGCGCGCTGCACGTCATCAAAGATCCCGGGCACGGACAGACAGCCCTCTTCGGTCTTCGCCGCGCCTTCGCGCTCGAGAATCTCCGGATTGATGAATACCAGCGGCTCGGAGCGGTCATCGGAAACGTCCATGACAATCAGCCGCCGGTGCACGTCCACCTGGGTGGCGGCCAGGCCAATGCCAGGGGCCTCGTACATGGTTTCGAACAGGTCATCGATCAGCTGCCCCAGCTGCGCGTCGAACTGCTCCACCGGCCGGGCGCGGGTGCGCAGGCGCGGATCCGGGTATTCCAGAATGGTTAGACGTGACATCAGTTTCATGCTCTAGTGTGGCGACTTTGCAAGTCCCACTTGTGGGCGCGTGATCCAGCGCACAAACTTGACAATACGTCGTGTGCCGAGCGCCGCAGCCGATTATAACAGCCGTGCTGCTGCCCCACCCCATGGTTGAGGAGGGGAGAATGACTTTCAACCACGCTTCCAGATCCGCACTGACCGTCACCCTTGTTGCCGCCGCGATTTCGATCAGCGGCTGCGCCTCGCTGTTCAGGCATTCCGCGCCTGTCGAGGAGCCGGCTGCCCCGGTGGAGGAGACCGGTTCTACTGCTACGGCCGCGCCTCAGCTGACGGCGACCGATGCGGCCATCCAGGCGAACGAGGCTGCGGGAGCCAAGTCCGAGGCGGCGCCCCCAACGGCGACCGCGGACATGATCAAACCCACGGCACCGACCCAATACACCGTCAAGCGTGGCGATACCCTGTGGGGCATCTCCAACGTATTCCTGAAGAACCCCTGGCAGTGGCCGGAAATCTGGTACGTGAACCCGAAGATCAAGAATCCGCATCTGATCTACCCGGGCGATGTGCTGGTACTGGCCTATGACAAGGGCGGCCACCCGCAGATCAGCATCGAGCAGCAAAGCGCGCTGCGCCTCGAACCGGCGCTGCGCACCTCCTCGCTCGATGAGGCCATTCCAACCATTCCGTATGCATCCATCGCCGCTTTCCTGTCCCGACCGGCGCTGTTGTCGAAGCAGGAAATCAAGGATGCGCCCTACGTGCTGGCCTTTCCGGACGAGCATCAGGCCGCCGGCGATGACCAGATCGTTTACGCACGCGGCCTGGGCAGTGCGGCCGCCGGCGCGCGCTACAGCATCATTCATATCGGGGACCCCATCGTCGATCCGGAAAACGGCAAGACCCTGGGGTACGAAGGCGTCTATACCGCCACCGCGGTGGTGCAGCGGCCGGCCGCGGTCACCCGCACCGTGCTGGTCGATGCCTCGCGCGAGACGCTGCGCGGCGACTGCATGCTGCCGGACGGCAGCGCCACACCGCTGAACTTCGCCCCCAGGGCGCCCACCCAGAAGGTCCGCGGCCAGATCGTCTCGGTGGTCGACGGCGTGACGCTCATCGGCCAGTACAACATCGTCGCCATCAATCGCGGCGCCCGCGATGGCATCGGCCCCGGCACGGTCCTGGCCATTGATGTGGCCGGCGATGTGGTGGCGGACCGCGGTCCGGCCTCCTACGACACCACCGAACGCAGTGTGCTGGGCTTCGTCAAGAACGTGAAACTGCCCTCCGAACGCGCCGGCACCTTGCTGGTGTTCAAGTCTTACGATGATATGAGCTTCGGGCTCGTGGTGGGCGCCTCCGCCCCCATGCGCATCAACGACGTCGTCCGTAACCCGTAAGGCCCGCTTCACCCATCCGATCGCGGCACGCGCAGGCTCCAGAGCATGGAGCCTGCCAGCCCGCACTCCGCGCCTGACGGCTCGCCGACCCGCTGGCAAGCGCCCGCAATCCGCTCATCCGCGAGGGCGCAGCCGGTACCGGAGTTTCGCCAGATCCTGCAGGAGTTGGGCATTAACGTTAACAATCAAGATGCTACAGGATCGCTACCGCCCGCGCTGCAGCCTGGGTCCGGGCCTTCGCCATTGGACAACAAATACGAAATGCTGTTAGATGCCGCAGGCTTCGAGCCTGTGGACATCGACGTTCTGGCGTTTCGGACCGGTTGGTCCGGGCACACCGTGGCTTCAATGTTGCTGTTGCTTGAGCGCCAGGGGCGGGTCGCGCCCCAGCCTGGCGGCTGGTACTGCCGCCTGTCGTAATTCCAATGCTCATGACGACCACCGTCCTCGATATCCTGATTTACGTTTTTGACCGCTACATGCTGGAGGACACCGCCGAGGTTCCCGAGCGTGACGATCTTGCGCGCGATCTGGAACTGATGGGTTTCGGCGCCGCGAGCGTCGAACGTGCCCTCGACTGGCTGGCCGACCTGGCCGATGTGCGGCTGCATGCGGCCGAAGTGCCGCCTCGCCAAACCCCCAGCCTGCGGCTGTACAGCGACGGGGAGCTCGCCCGGTTGTCCACTGAATCGCGTGGCTTTCTGATGCATCTGGAGCGGCATGGGATCCTCACGCCAATGCAGCGCGAGGTCGTGCTGGACCGCCTGCTGGCACTGGATTCGGAGGAACTGGACACCGAGCAGATCAAATGGGTCGTGCTCATGGTGCTCTCCAGCCAGCCGGGTCAGGAACAGGCTTTCGCCCGCATGGAGGATCTCGTGGCTGACGCCACGGGACAGCCGCCGCACTAGCGAATGACCCCGAGGTTCCACGTCACCATCATCAATCCGCGGCCTGGTCCGCGGTTTTTCGTCTAACGGGACTGCAGCAGCGCATGGCAGAAAATCTGGTCATCGTCGAATCGCCCGCCAAGGCGCGCACCATCAAAAAGTACCTGGGCAAGGACTTTGAGGTGCTCGCCTCGTACGGGCATGTGCGCGACCTGGTGCCCAAGGAGGGCGCGGTCGACACCGAGCATGGGTTCGCCATGCGCTATCAGGCGCTCGAAAAGAACGCGAAGCACGTCGACGCCATCTCGCGGGCGCTGAAGAAGGCCAAGTCGCTGTATCTGGCGACCGACCCTGACCGTGAGGGCGAGGCCATCGCCTGGCACCTGCTCGAGATGCTGAAGGAGCGCGGCGAGATCGGCGATCGTGCCGTGCATCGCGTCGCCTTCTACGAGATCACCAAGAATGCGATCCGCGCCGCGGTGGCCGAGCCCCGCCAAGTCTCCGCGCCGCTGGTCAACGCCCAACAGGCGCGCCGCGCGCTCGATTACCTGGTCGGCTTCAACCTCTCGCCGCTGCTGTGGAAGAAAGTACGCCGCGGCCTGTCGGCGGGTCGCGTGCAGAGCCCGGCACTGCGCATGATCTGCGAGCGCGAAGCGGAGATCGACGCCTTCAAGGCCCAGGAATATTGGACCCTGGACGGCGAAGGCGAGCACTCGAAACAGGCCTTTCCGCTCAAGCTCATCGAATATGCCGGCAACAAGGTCGAGCAGTTCAGCTTCACCGACGAGACCAGCGCCCGCGAGGTGGAACGCAATATCCGCAGCGCCGCGGGCGGCACCGCCGAGCGCAGCGGTTCGCTCAAGGTCATCACCATCGACCGCAAGCAGCGGCGCCGCAATCCCGCTCCGCCCTTCACCACCTCGACCCTGCAGCAGGAGGCGGCGCGCAAGCTCGGCTTCAACGCGCGGCGCACCATGCGCCTGGCGCAGCAGTTATATGAAGGGGTCGACATCGGCGAGGGCAGCGTCGGCCTCATCACCTACATGCGTACCGACTCGGTATCGCTCGCGAGCGAGGCGGTGAGCGAGATCCGCCAGGTCGCCGTGAAACTTTATGGTCCCGAGGCCATCGACCCGGAACCGCGCTTCTACAAGACCAAGTCGAAGAACGCGCAGGAGGCGCACGAGGCCGTGCGTCCGACCTCCGCGTCCATCGTGCCGGCGGATATCGAGCGCTACCTGGACCCGGATCAGTTCAAGCTGTACTCGCTCATCTGGCGGCGCGCCGTTGCCTGCCAGATGACGCATGCGACGTTCGACACGGTGGCAGTGGACATGCTGGCCGGACCCGCCGGCCCCACGCAGCACCTGCTGCGCGCCAATGGTTCGACGCTCATCAAGCCCGGATACATCGCCGTGTACCAGGAGGGCGCGGATGATGCCAAGGTGGATGATGCGGACCACGTACTGCCGCCGATGAACGAAGGCGACAACGTGAGCCTGGTCGCGATCCGCGCCGAGCAGCACTTCACCGAGCCACCGCCGCGCTTTTCGGAGGCCTCACTGGTGAAGGCGCTGGAAGAGCACGGCATCGGCCGGCCATCCACCTACGCCTCCATCATCTCGACACTGCAGGACCGTGAGTATGTGGAGATGGACAACCGGCGCTTCATTCCCACCGACATCGGCAAGATCGTCAACCGCTTCCTGACGCTGCACTTCACCCAATACGTGCAGTACAGCTTCACTGCCGATATGGAAGATGAGCTCGATGCGGTCTCGCGCGGCGAGGAAGAGTGGACCATACCGCTTGAGAAGTTCTGGACTCCCTTCATCAAGCAGGTCGAGACCATCGAGAAGACCGTCTCGCGGGATGAGGTCGCGCAGGCGCGCGAGATCGGCAAGGATCCGGTGTCGGGCAAGCCCATGACAGTGCGCATGGGGCGTTTCGGACCCTTCGTGCAGATCGGCACCAAGGACGACGAGGAAAAACCCCGGTTCGCGGGATTGCGGCCGGGCCAGAAGATGGACACCGTCACGCACGCGCAGGCGCTGGAGCTGTTCAAGCTGCCGCGCACACTCGGCGCCACCACCGAAGGCGCGCCGATCGTCACCAACATCGGTCGCTTCGGGCCCTACATCAAATTCGGCGACAAGTACGTTTCCCTGAAGGATGACGACCCGTACACGGTGACGCTGGAGCGCGCGATCGAGGTGATCCGCCTCAAGCAGGAGGCGGACGCGAATCGCCTGATCCAGGACTTCGGTGTCGACAACATCCAGGTGTTGAACGGCCGCTACGGCCCTTACATCACGGACAAGATCAAAAATGCCAGGATGCCGAAGGATCGCGATCCGAAGTCCCTGACGCTCGAGGAGTGTCGCGCGCTGTTGGCGGCGGCGCCCGTGCGCGGCAATCGCTTCGGGCGCGGCAAGCGCGGCGCGCCCGCGAAGCTCGCGGCAGCGGCCACTGCCAATGCCGTAGCCGCCAAGCCCGGCAAAACGAAAGCCCCGAAACCCAAGGCGGCGCCGGCCCCGACCAACGGCGCCGCGGCGGCGAGTCCCAAGCGCGCCGTCAAAGCGCCCGCGGTGCGCAAGGCGGACGCGAAAACCGCCGGCAAGCCTGCCAAGAAGAAGGCGGCGCGCGCCAGCCGCCGCGCGGCGACCCCGAAGGCCGAGGCGTAACCGCCGACCGATCGACGTGTGAAATACCGCCACAGCTTTCACGCCGGAAACTTCGCGGATGTGCACAAACACATGACGCTGCTGGCGCTCATTGCCAGTCTGCAGCGCAAGCACAAGGGCTTCCTGTTCCTGGAAACCCATGCCGGGCGCGGCGACTATGATCTGTCGGAGTCGCCGGGAAGCCGCGCCTCGCGCACCGGCCTGGCGCGCATTCTGGCCGAGCCGGGGGAGGCGCCCGAGATCCAGGCCTACGGCAACGCCGTCAGGCACTGGCGCGAGCTGCGCAAGGACCGCAACGCCTATCCGGGATCACCGGTGCTGGCCGCCGGCGCGCTGCGCGACCAGGATCGCGCGATCCTGATTGAAGTGCAGCCGCCGGAGGCGCATGCGCTCGAGCGCGCGGTATCGCATCACCGGAACGTGCGGGTTGAAGTGGGCAACGGTTACGAGCTGCTGCGAGCCTATCTGCCGCCGGCCGAACGGCGCGGCCTGGTGCTCATCGATCCGCCTTACGAGGAAAGCAGCCGCGATTTCGAACAGGCGCGCGCCGCCATCGGCGAGATCCTGCAACGCTTCACCACCGCCGTGATCATGCTGTGGTACCCGATCAAGGATGCGCGCGATACGCAGCTGTGGCGCAAACGGCTGCGGTCGAGCCTGCGAGAGCCCGCGCTCGCAAGCGAACTGTGGGTGCATCCGTGCGATTCGCGGGTTGCGCTGAACGGATCTGGACTCTTTATCATCCATCCGCCGTACCAGCTGGCGCAGCGCATGCGCATCTGGCTGCCGCAGCTGCTCGCAATACTGGACGCTGCGGCAAGCGGCGGCTGCCTGGTCGAGGAGTGATCGATTTGAACGAGCCACCCGCAGAGTACGGCGTCATTGGTCACCCGGTGGCCCACAGTCGCTCCCCGTTCATTCATGGGATGTTCGCCCGGCTCACGGGACAGAACATGGTCTACCGGCTGCACGATGTGCTGCCGGATGACCTGCATGCATTCATCATGGATTTCTGGCGTCGCGGCGGCAAGGGACTGAACGTGACGGTGCCACACAAGGTCGGCGCCGGCGGCATGGCGCGTCAATTGAGCGAGCGCGCCGCACGAGCCGGTGCCGTCAATACGCTGCTCATGGACGCGGACGGCATCACCGGCGACAACACCGACGGTGTGGGACTGGTGCGCGACCTCACAGCCAATCTCCACGTCACGCTCACGGGTGCACGAATCCTGCTCGTGGGTTCGGGCGGTGCGGCGCGCGGCATCATCGCACCGCTCCTGGACCAGGCCCCCGAGCAGATCGTCGTTGCCGGGCGCTCCGCCGCGCGCACCACCAGCCTCGCGCAGCAGTTCGCCGCCTTCGGGCCGGTGCTGGGCTGCGGCCTGGATGGCCTTGAGCCCGGCGCATTCGATATCCTCATCAACGCCACGGCCGCGGGCCTCAGCGGCGAGGTACCCGCGATACCGGCCAGCGCGGTTCACTCGCAAACCTTCTGTTATGACCTGTCCTATGCCCGCGCCGGAACCGCGTTCCTGGCCTGGGCGCGGGGCCAGGGATGCACGCGTGTCGCGCAAGGCTGGGGCATGCTGGTGGAGCAGGCCGCCGAATCGTTTGAATTGTGGCGCGGTGTGCGCCCGCCCACCGAGCCGGTGGTCGCCGCCCTCTCGGCCGGCACCTAGCGCATCGTAACCAGCTCTTCCGCACTGGTCGGGTGGATCGCCACCGTGTCATCGAAGTCCGCCTTGGTGGCGCCCATGCGCATTGCCACGGCGAACCCCTGCATCATCTCATCGGCACCTGCGCCGATGACGTGAACCCCGACGACGTGCTGCTTGGGACCGGCGCACACCAGCTTCATGTGGGTACGCGGCTTGCGCGTCGTGAGGGCGTGGTACATGGGCACGAACGCCGACAGGTAAACCTTCACGGTGCTGCCGAACTTGGCGCGTGCCTCCGCCTCGGTGAGGCCCACCGTGCCGATCGGCGGATGGCCGAATATCACGGTCGGAATGCTCTCGTAGCTCAAGAAGCGATCGGGCTGCCCGCCCCAGAGCCGATCGCTCAGGCGCCGCCCGGCCGCGATCGCCACCGGCGTCAATTGCGCACGCCCGGTGACATCGCCGATGGCGTGGATGGTCTCGATGTTGGTGTTCTGGAATTTGTCGGTGAGGACGTTGCCCCATTGGTCGAGCTTCACGCCCACGCTCTCGAGTCCGAGGTCCTGGGTGCGCGAGCGGCGGCCCACCGCCCAGATCAGCTTGTCGAAGGGACCGGCATGGCGGCCGTCCTCCAAGGCGATCTGCAAGCTGCCGTCAGGCAGCTGGGTGACCGATTGGGTCACGGCCTTGTGGACGATCTGCATGCCGTGGTCGCGGGCGATCTCCACCCACGAGGCGCCGAGCATGGCATCGAAGTGGCGCATCACGGTTTCGCCACGAATGACCAGCGTCACTTGGCTGCCGAGGGCCTGCATGATGCCGGCGATCTCGACGGCGATGTAGCCGCCGCCGACGATGGCGACGCGCTGCGGCAGCTCATCGAGCTCAAAGAAACCGTCGGAGCTCGTGCCCAGTTGCGCGCCCGGCAGCTCCGGGATCAGCGGGTAGCCGCCCGTGGCGATGACAATATGCGGCGCGGTGGCATGCCAGTCATCGATCTCCACGCTATGCGCGCCGGAGATCCGTGCATGACCGCGCGCCAGCTGGATCTTGCGGTGCGCCAGGTTGCGTTCGTAGATGCCATTCAGGCGGTGCACGTAGGCGTCGCGTCCGGTCTTCAGCATCGACCAGTCATGGGCGATCGCACCGAACTTGAAGCCGTAGCCCGCGCTGTCCTCGGCCGCCGCGGCGATTTCCGCGGCATTCCACATCACTTTCTTCGGCACGCAGCCCACATTGACGCAGGTGCCGCCGAGGCGTCCGGATTCGGCCAGCAGCACCCGCGCCCCGTATTCCACGGCCCGCTGCGCGCAGGCCAGCCCGCCGCTGCCGCCGCCGATTACGATCAGGTCATACTGGTCCGTCATTGACAATCCATAGCCTGGGGCCGTATCCCGCACCCCGTGGCGCCCCGGTTGTGCACACTGTAACGGCGCATGTTACAGCCACTTTAGGGGTCTTCGACCGGTAGAATCGGGCCGCCACCAGGAGCCGCCCATGCAAACCGACAATCCTCTGCTGCTGCGCAACCCGCTGCCGCGCTTCGGGCAGATCCGCGCCGAGCACATCCTGCCCGCCATCACCGGCCTCTTGGAGCGCAACCGCGCCCAGCTCGATGCCCTGCTCGCAGTCGCCGCGGCCGACTTTCAAGTCGCTGGTCGAACCCCTGGAGGATTCCCAGCATCAGCTCGCCGCGGTGTGGTCGCAGGTGACCCACCTGAACGCGGTGATGAATTCGCCCGAGTTGCGCGAGGCGTACAACACCTGCCTGCCCCTGCTGTCGGCCTGGCAGACCGATCTTGCGCAGAACGAGACGCTGTGCCGCGCCTGCCAGCACATCGCCGATACCGATCAGACCCTCGATGCCACGCAGCGGCAGGTGCTCGAGTATCGCCTGCGCGAGTTCCGCCTGGCCGGCGTCGCGCTCGACCCGCAACGCAAGGCGCGCTTCAAGGAGCTGATGCAGCAGCTCACCCAGCTCACCGCGAAGTTCGAGGAGAATATTCTGGATGCGACCAATGCCTGGTCGCACCATGTGACAGACCTTCGCGAACTTGCCGGGCTCAACCCGACGATTATCGAGCGCGCCCGCGAGGCGGCCGGTGCGCAGGGCGGCTACACCCTGAAACTCGAGCAGCCGGTATATGTGGCGGTGATGACGAACGCCCGGTCGAGCGCGCTGCGCCGCACGTTCTACCAAGCCTGGACCACCCGCGCGTCGGACCAGTCGCCGCAGGATCGGAGCTGGGACAACACCGGGGTGATGGAGGATATCCTGCGGGTGCGCCACGAGCTGGCGCTGCTGCTTGATTTCACGAGCTTCGCCGACTACGCGCTCGCGACGCGCATGGCGAAAACCACCGGCCAGGTGTTTGCCTTTCTAGAGCAACTGCGGGAGGCGAGCCGGCCTGCGGCAGAGCAGGAGCTGCGCGAACTGGCCGCATTCGCCGGCCGGCCACTCGAAGCGTGGGACCTCAGCTACTGGTCCGAAAGACTGCAGGTCGAGCGGTTTGCGGTTTCCCAAGAAGCGCTGCGGCCGTACTTCGTGCTGCCGCGGGTGCTCGATGGCCTGTTTGATGTGGCCCAGCGCCTGTTCGGGGTCCGGATCGTCGAGCGCGCCGGGGTCCCGGTGTGGCATCCCGACGTACGCTATTTCGAGATCCAGGACTGCTCCGGCGTGCCGGGCGGCAGCTTTTATCTCGATCCGTGCGCACGCCCCAACAAGCGCAGCGGCGCTTGGATGGACGAGTGCGTGGGACGCAAGAGCATGAGCGGCCCGACCGAACTGCCGGTGGCCTACCTGGTCTGCAACTTCCTGGAGGCCGGCCCCGGCGAACCCGCGCTGCTCACGCACGATGACGTCGTGACGCTTTTCCATGAGTTCGGTCATGGCATGCACCACCTGCTGACCCGGATCGGCTATCCGACCCTGGCCGGCATCAATGGTGTGGCCTGGGATGCGGTGGAGCTGCCGAGCCAGTTCATGGAGAACTACGCCTGGCAGCCGCAGGTACTGCGGCGGATCGGGGCGCACGTCAGCAGCGGTGAGCCGCTGCCCGAAGCGCTGCTGCGGGAACTGATCGCGACCCGCAGCTTCCAGGCGGGGCTGCAGACGCTGCGGCAACTGGAGTTCGCGTTGTTTGATTTCACCCTGCATGCCGGCTACGACCCGGCGCGTGGCGCGCGCGTCGCGGAGGTGATGGCCGAGGTGCGCGCCAAGGTGTCGGTCGTGCCCGTGCCGGGCTTCAACCGCTTCGCTCACAGCTTCGGCCATATCTTCGCGGGCGGTTATGCCGCCGGCTATTACAGCTACAAATGGGCCGAGGTGCTGGCGGCGGATGCCTTCGCGGCGTTCGAGGAGAGCGGGGTGTTCGATCAGGCCACCGCGCGGCGCTTCGTGGACTGCATCCTGTCGCAGGGCGGCAGTCGCGATGCGCTCGAAGCCTTCGTTGCATTTCGCGGCCGCAAACCGGATGTCCGCTCCCTGCTGCGGCAACAGGGCATCGCGGCGTGAAGGCAGCTTTGACATATGGCGATGCCAGAACTGTGCACAGCGTCGCTGGTCACCGGGTGTGGCGATGCCTAGACTCCGCCATTGATATGGGCAAAGCACGGCCGAATGACTTTGACGTAACCGGCACCGTGCAGGTGAGCTCCACGGCTGCCGTGCGCGAGGCGGTGGAGACGTTGTGCCAGGCGACCTGGCAGAACTTCCCGTTCGAGCCCGTTACCCGCGCGTTCAATCAATTTGAGCGCATGTTCGCCGGAGAAGCCCCCGGATATCATGGTGTCGATACCGTCTATCACGACCTGCAGCACACACTGGACGTGACGCTCGCGCTGGCGCGGCTCATGGCCGGCCACGACCGCAGCAAACCGGCCACCGGGCAGCTCGGGGCCGAGCGGGCCGCCGCCGGCCTCATCATCGGCCTGTTCCACGATGTCGGGTACCTGCGGCGCATGGGGGAAGACGATTACCGTCATGGCGCCGAACTCACCCGCGTGCATGTCTCCCGGGGGGCGCAGTTCCTGGCCGATTACCTGCCGCAGGTGCAGCTGTCCGCCTGGGCGCCGGTCGCCCGGGAGATCATCCACTTCACCGGCTACGAAGTGCCGTTTGATCGCATCCTCGTGGCGGACCCCAAGGACAAGACGCTGGGCCACCTGATCGGCACGGCGGACATGATCGGCCAGATGGCCGATCGCTGTTATCTGGAAAAGTGCCGGGACCGTCTGTACCCGGAGTTCGTGCTGGGCGGCATGGCCCTGCCCATCAGTTCCAATGGCGGCCGCCAGGTGCGCTACGCCTCGGGCCTGGATGTACTGCGCCAGACCCCGGAGTTCGTGGCCGAAACGCGTGCCAAACGGCTGGATGGCGCCTTTGGCGGCGCCTATCGGTACATCGAGGCGCTGTATGGCGGCCACAATCCCTACATGGACATGATCGACCGCAATGTCGGTTATCTGAATCGCGTCCTGCGCAGCGAAAACTGGCGCCTGCTCCGACGCAATCCGCAGGTGTTCTCGGCACTCGCCGATCCCATGGCAACCGTGCGTGGGCTGATGGTCGGCTACATTCGCAACGCCTGGTCGCCGCGCCGCTGAGACTGCCTCTCCGCCCCGGTTTACTGTCGGCGGAAGCCGACGGTTACGCCCTTCTTCTGGCCTGCTTGGGAATGCGCAGGTAAGATCGCCAGATACTCTGCAACGATCGATTATAAAGGGGACATGCCGGGCGGCGTTGAGGCGCATCGGCACATGCCAGCGTGAATGTTGTCAGCCTGAAGCTCAAATATGCGAGCACCGCCTTTCTGGCGATCGTGCTCGCAGCAACTGCATTCGTGTGCCTGTTCGCCTGGCAGCTGTACCTGCATTCGCAGCGCGTGGAGTCCCTGGCGCAGGCCGCCGTACACGTGACGGCGAACCCCGGCGCGGCGCCGGCGACCACCAGCGCGGCGCGCACCGCGACTTCCATTGAGCTGCTGAAGCGGCTGCACCTGGTGAGTCAGACCGATCTGCTGGACGGGCTGGCGCTCGCTGCGGTGCTCGCCGGCATTGCCGGACTGGTGGCCGCGTGGCTCGCGTGGCGCGCCGGTTTTAGGCTCGAGCAGCCGATCACCGCGCTGATCCGCAGCGCCGAACGTTTCGGGCAGGGCGACTACACGCGCCCCGTGGACATCGTCCGCCGCGACGAGCTCGGCGACCTGCAGCAGGCGCTCGAGCACATGCGCTACAAGCTGCGCCAGACCACCATCACCAAGAACTATCTGAACAGCGTGCTGAACGGCATGACCGATGCGGTGTTCGTCAGTTCGCCCGATGGCGTGGTGCGCATCGTCAACCAGGCCGCCTGCAAGCTGCTCGGCTATGCCGAAGGCGAAATCCAGGGCAAGAACATCGCGTTCATTCTCGAGGAGAAGGAGCGCCCGGGGTTCGATCTCGGCTCGCGCCGCCCACGAATCGCGCGAGACGCTGGTGCAGACGCGCCAGGGAGTGAGCATCCCCGTATCCCTGACCGGCTCGCAGCTCGGCAGTGATGACCCGCAGTTCCAGGGCTGCATCTTTGTGGCGCGCAACATCACTGAGCAGAAGCGCACCGAGCGGCGCATCCGCTATCTCGCGCGCTATGACACGCTGACCCGTGTGCCCAACCGCATGCAGTTCCAGCATCTGCTGCAACAGACGATTGCCCGCGGCGTGCGCAGCAACAGCGGCGTGGCGCTGCTCTATTTGGACCTGGATCGCTTCAAGGAACTCAACGACACCTTCGGCCATGGTGCCGGGGATCGCGCGCTGGAAGTGCTGGCGGAGCGCCTGACGCGATCCTTGCCCAAGGATGCGGTGCTGGGGCGCCTCGCAGGCGATGAGTTCGCGGTGTTCATGGAAGGCCTGCCGCTCGATACCGACAATCGCGGTCCGATCGCGCATCTGGCGCGCTCAGTGCTCACCGAAATCAATCGTCCCTTCCAGCTCAATCAGCACGAGCTGTTCCTCTCGGCCAGTGTCGGCATCGCGTTCTGCCCGCGCGACGCGGAGAACGTGATCGATCTGATCCGCAACGCCGATGCCGCCATGTACTACTCCAAGCAGAACGGCGGCAATACCTTCGCGTTCTACTCACCGGAGATGAACGCCGCGGCGGTCGAGCGGCTGATGCTCAAGAGCAAGCTGCGACGCGCCCTGGAGCGCAATGAGCTGGTGATCCATTATCAGCCCAAGGTGGACCTGTCCGATGGCCGGGTCATCGGCGCCGAGGCGCTGCTGCGCTGGCGGCTGCCGGGCCATGGCGACATATCGCCGGCGCAGTTCATTCCGCTCGCCGAGGAGACCGGGTTGATCCTGGAAATCGGCGAATGGGTGCTGAACCGGGTCTGCCTGGACTACCGGCGCCTGCAGGAAGAGGTGGCCGACCCGGGCCGCATTTCACTGAACCTGTCGCTGAAGCAACTGCGCGAGGCGAGCTTCATCCTGCGCTGCCGCTCGGTGTTCCGCCGTCACAACGTATCGCCCGAGCATTTTGAGCTTGAGATCACCGAGTCCACGCTGATGGCCGACACCCAGCGCACGGTGCGGCTGCTCGGCGAACTGCACGAGATGGGGCTGCACCTCTCGATCGACGATTTCGGGACCGGTTACTCATCGCTATCGGCATTGCAGCAGTTCCCGATCGGCACGCTGAAGATTGATCAGTCCTTCGTGCGCGATGTCTCGGATGATGCCGGCGATGCGACCATCGTGCGCACCATCATCGACATGGGGCGCAGCCTGGGCCTGGATGTCGTCGCGGAAGGCATCGAATCGCAGCGCCATCTGGACTTCCTGCGCGAGCATCACTGCCAGTTCGGCCAGGGCAAGCTGTTCAGCGAGGCCGACACGATCGATGCCCTGCTGGCGCTGCTGGCGCGCCAGGCCACCGGCGAGGCGCCATTCGGTAACCTCATCCACCGCACGGGACTGGCGAGCCGCCGGGCATGATGTTTCGCGATTGAGGCGGGCATGAAGGCACCGTGGGGCCGCTGGTCGTGTGCCGCCATCGCCGCGGTGTGGGGCGCGGCGGCGGTGCACTACGCCAACCGTGAACTCCCCGCCGGCGCGCGCCTCAACAGCGCTGCGCAATCCGTGCCGACCCGCGATGTGACCTTCCGGTACGACATCACCGGTGCCGATGCCTACGATCACGGCTTCAGTTCGCACACCATCTTTGAGGCCATGCTGCGCAATATCGGCGCGGCACGCAGCCTGGTGGTGCTCGACTGTCACCGCTGCAGCGACACATCGGCCAATGCCGCGGAGCCGTTCACGATGCCGATCCCGATGGCGAGTGAGCTGATCGATGCGCTGCTCGCCCGCAAAGCCGCTGTGCCGCCGCTGCAGGTGCTGGTCATCGCCGATCCCGGCAACGACGTGGAGGGTTCGGCGCCCGCCCCGGAACTGGCGAAACTGGCAGCGGCGGGCATCCCGGTGGTCACGGCGGACCTGTCGGCGCTGCGCGACCGCAATCTGCTGTACGGGGCGCCGTCGCGGCTGATCGCCAAGCTCACGGGGCGCACCCGGGCGCAACTGTCGAACTTCAAGTCCTCCGACCGGCGGGTATTGATCACCGATGACGGCCATGGCGACCTTACCGCGCTCGCAGGCTCGGCCGAGCCGGCCATGGCGGCCAGCTCCGACACCGTCACGGCACTGCAGGTCAGTGGTGCTGCGGTGCGGCCGCTGCTGACCAGTGAACTGCAACTCGCGCGGGCCTTTGGCTGGTCTGGCGAGCTCACGGTTCCGGCACCGCAGCCGCCCCGCGCGACCACGATTGATTCGGGCGCACTGGATTTGCAGTGGCTGGGCGAAGGGGCGATCCGGGATGCGCTGCTGCAGCACATCGGCGCGGCCACCGCTGCGGACAGCATCGACATTGCCTGCGACAGCCTGTCGGATCGCCAGCTGATCGGCGCGCTGCTTGCCGCCGGCCAACGCGGCGTCACGGTGCGCATGATCCTCGATCCGCGTAAATCCTCCTCGTTATGGGGCAGCGCCAATCAGTCGGTGGGCAGCGAGCTGATCGCCGCCAGCGACGGCCGGATCCGGGTGGCCTGGTATCGCACGCACAGCGAACAATTCCGCGCCGCGCTGATCCTCATCCACGGCAGCGGACCTGCCTGGATGGTCACCGGATCCGCCAGTCTCACGCGGCGGGATCTCGGCGATTACGACCTGGCGCTGGATGCTGCCTTGTCTGGGCCGGCCAGCGCCGAACCCCTGGCGAGCGCGCAGGCGTTCTTCGAGACGTTGTGGAATGATCGCGGGCCACCGGGCATCGAGTACACCGCGGATGCGGATGCCTGGGCTGATCCCTCGCAGCTGCGCTACTGGGCCTATCGGCTCATGGAGTTTTTGGGGATTTCGCGAACCTGACGAGGGCGTCGGCCTGCGCCTGCAGCGAGCGGATCGCCTGCTCCGCAGCCTGTGAGAACGCCTGCACCACACTGGCCATCCGATTCTGCACTGCGGCCTGCCGCTGTGTCACCGCGAAACTGCCCAGCAGCGCGCCATCACTGCGACGGATCAACAGGCAATGCAGTTCAACGTGGATCACGGGAGGTCCGGCCTCGGGGTATTCCGCCGTGAAGGCTTCAATCGAAGTCTGCAGCAGATAATCGGTGTTGAAGGTGCTGCGCTCATCAGCCACCGCGCTCCAGGCAGCATCGGCGCCGAGAATGCTCAACTGCAGATCCGACACGAGTTCGGTCAGCGGCGCGCTCCAGCGGCTGCCGGCGTAATAGTCGAGGCGATTGCCGGGACGCAGCAGCGCGATGCGATCGGTATTCAAGCCGGGACCCGGCAGCGGTCGCGCGATGCGCAAGGTGGGCGCGGCGTCCTGCGGCGCGCTCCTTGAGGCGGGGCTGGTCGTAACGCCTGGGGCAGCGAGGGTTGGCAGCGGTTGCAGCACGTACAGCTGCAACGCGGGCGCACTGCTGTGCAGCAGGCCCGAACACCCCGGCAACGCGAGTAGCAGCGGCATCAGCAGAAGATGGCGGCGGCTCATGGCGGTATGGCGACTCCCTGATCGGGCTTTTCAAACAACAGTTGCGAAGGATTCTCGCGCAGGCTGTGGGCGAGTTCGCGCACCTCGGTGACGGCGGCGCGACTGTCCCCGAGCAGCCGCTCCACCTGGGGCAGGCTCTCGCGGGTGAAGCCGCGGATATCGCCACGGTTCTCGCGTATCAACTGATCCAGATTATCGGTGGCGTCGCTTAAGTGCGCCGTGACCATCGCGATCTGGTCCACCGCTGCGCTCAGCTGCGGGCCCGCCTTGTCGGTGACGCCGCGAACGCTGGCCGCCGTGGCACGGAACTCCGCGGACGTCTCCTGCAGGTCGCCGATGAGCCCGCGTATCTGCCTCATGGTCCCGGGAAGATCCCGGGTGGTGGCATCAAGATTGCTGAACGCGTTGCTGATCGACTTGATGTTGTCCGCATCCAGCAGCAGCTCGACGCGGCCCAGCACCTCGGATGCGCGGCCCACCATTTCCGGCAGACTCGCCAGCAACAGATCGATGTTGGATTTCGAGGAGCGGATCACCGGGTAGCGCTCGCTCGGCACGGCCTCGAGCAGCCGCTTGTTGCGCGCATCACGCAGCAGGTCGATGAAGAGCACGCCCGTCAGCCCCTGCTGCGACAGCTCCGCGACCGAATCCTCGGACACCGGTGTCGCCGAGTCGATGTCGACGATGACCTGCACACGCCCGGGATTGCGATGATCGATGTACATCGACACGACGCGCCCCACGTTCACACCCAGGTAGCGCACCGGCGCGCCGGGGGTGAGGCCGCTGACGCTGCCGTCGAAATAGACTTCGTAGCGCGTGAAGTCGCGGTGCTCGCGCGCATCCGTGTACCAGTAAACGAACAGGCCCGCCATGGCGATGACCAGCAGCACGAAGGCACCCACGGCCGCATAGTTTGCTTCACGTTCCATCAAGGCCCTCCGGCGCGCGCGCTGTAGCCGCGTGCCCGCACCCCGTGGAAGTACGCCTGGATCCACGGGTGCGGATTGTCCATGATGCCGGTCAGGGTGTCGGTCACCATCCGCCGGTCCACCATCACACCGACACGATTGCAGGTACGGAAGATCGTGTCCAGATCGTGCGTGATCATCACCACCGTCAGATGCAGATGCTGATGCAGATACAGCAGCAGCTCATCGAAGGCCGCGGCGCTGATCGGATCCAGGCCCGCCGTGGGCTCATCGAGGAACAGCAGCTGCGGATCCAGCGCCAGCGCCCGCGCCAGCGCGACGCGTTTGATCATGCCGCCCGACAGCTGGGAGGGGTATTTGGCCGCGGCATCGCCCGGCAGGCCCACCATGCGCACCTTCAGCATGGCCAATTCGTCAAGGTCGCGTTCCGTCAGCCGCAGATACTCCAGCATCGGCAGCTGCACGTTCTGCAGCACGGTCAGGGCGCTGAACAGCGCGCCCTCCTGGAAAGTCACGCCGTAGTCGGCCTTGACCGCGCGCAATTCCCGCTGGCTCATCCGCGTCACCTCCTCGCCGTTCAGGCGCACCGTCCCGGACATTGGACGCTGCAGACCCAGGATGCTCCGCAGCAACACCGACTTGCCCGCTCCGGAGCCGCCGACGATGCCGAAGATCTCCCCGGCTTCCACGCTCAGGTCGAGGCCGTCGTGCACGAACTCGGTGCCGAAGCGGTTGACCAGGCCCCGCACTTCCACCTTGGGCGGCATCTAAAAGTCCACCGTCATGAACAGCACGGCGAACAGCGCATCGGCGAGCAGCACCACGAAGATGGCCTGTACCACCGCCACGGTGGTCAGTCTGCCCAGCTCCCGCGAGGACCCGCGCACCTGCATGCCGCGGTAGGTGCCGGCGAGCCCGATGAGCAGGCCGAACACCGGTGCCTTCACCAGGCCCACCCAGAAGGTGGTCGAGGCGATGGCCTCATTCATGCGCGTCAGGTACTGCGGCAGCGGAATGTCGAGCAGGTATTTGCACAGCAGCGCGCCACCGGTGAGGCCCACGGCATCGGCGATGACCGTCAGCAGCGGCAGCGCGATGGTCAATGCCAGGATGCGCGGCAGCACCAGGGCTTCAAACGGGTCCACGCCGATGGCCTGCAGCGCGTCGACCTCTTCATTCAGGCACATGGAGCCGATTTCCGCCGCGTACGCGCTGCCGGAACGGCCCGCGACGATGATGGCGGTCAGCAGCACCCCCAGTTCGCGCAGCACCCCGATGGTGACGAGATCCACGACGAAGACCTCGGCGCCGAAGCGCGCCAGCTGCTGCGCGCTCATGTAGGCGATGATGACGCTGATCAGAAAAGCGATCAGCGTGACGATGGGAATCGCCGTGATCCCGGTTTCGTAGACATGCCGGGCGATGGATATCGGCCGCAGGCGTCGCGGTGCGCGCAGCGCGCCAAACGCTGTCACCGCAATGCGCCCGACAAAGGCAAGACCGCTGAGCAGATCATCCCAGCCGCCGACGACCCGGCGCCCCAGTGCTTCGACCGGCTCTTCAATGTGATGCGGCCCGGGCACCGTGGGATGGGCAAGCGGCGCAGGCTCGCTCAGCGCCGTATCAATCAGGCGCAGTTGATCCGGCGGCGGACCGGCGAATCCGACCTGGACACCGCTGGCCGCGGCCCGCTGCATGAAATCCCGCAGCTTCAGGCTCGCCGACAGATCAAGGCTCTCGAGGCTCGAGGTATCAATGAGAACCTGGGTGACACCCGCCAGCTGCACTTGGGCGAGCTCGCGCGTCAGGGCGTCCAGATGCGTGACGCGCCAGGCGCCGCTCAGGTGAAGTTCGACGCCCTGCGCCGTGCGACGGCTCTCCAGGTACACGTGGCTGTCCCGACCATCAGGTATCGTCCCGATACTGCCTGATGCGGATGGTGGCCACAATCAACAACGCTGCCACCCCGACACCGAGCCACATGTCGACATTGGCGAATGCCGGCAGCGGGTCGACGGTGACGAACAGCAGGTTCAAGGTCGGATGCTGCGCGGCGGCACCGCCGAATGCCGGGTAGCTGATGCCGGCGTGGGTGAATACGCCGCCCAGGCGGTACACCAGGATGTTCCACACATGGTTGGTGTGCAGCGCGAAATATTCAGTCACGAAGAGAATCACGGGCGGCAGCAGCACCCATAGCCAGACGCTGCGCCGCGCCCATGCGGATACCAGCAGCAGCAAGGCGGTGATCGGTGCAAACCACAGCACGGCGGCCACCACCGCGACCAGCGAGACGGACTGGATCTGCAGCCAAGTGCCCGCGTCCCAGAAGGCGCCGCCAGCATGGTCCTGCCAGGCGCGCACCAGGTAGATCCCGGACATCAGCAGGGTGGTCAGGGCGCTGAGCAGGTACACCCCGAGCGGTACGATCACCATGACCACCAGCACCTTCGACACGACGGTGATCGTGTCGGAGACCGGCATCGACTTCCAGAACAGGATGCTGCGATCCTTGCGCTCGGTGTACAGGCAATCCCCGGCATACATGACCATGATGATGCCGAGGGTCAGGAACTGCGGAATCGCGGCGTAGGCCATGAAGACCGCGAAAACGGCCCGGCGCTGTTCAGGCAGCGCCGCGAGGTTGGCATCGAAACTGACCTTGCCGACGATGGCCAGCAACAACAGCAGCGCCGATACCGACAGGGGTGCGATCCACAGCGCGCGATGTTCCCAGAATTCACGCCGGATCAGCGTACGCAGCACCGGCGGGTGCCCGCTCACCGCCGCTGCCGGGGCGGCGGTCTCATCCGCATCCTGCGGCTCGATGGAGGATTCGAAATTGCTCATACGCCTTGCATCTTAGCCACGAACAGGTCGGCGATGGACGGCGTGCGCACATCCCCCAGCGGCGCGAGGGTTGCGGGCGCGTGGCCCTCGAAGAACATGGCCACCCGCCCGAAGATCTCGCGCTCGTAGAACGGGCGCAGTGCGCGGGCGCGGGCCACCTGGTCGGGGCCCACCGTGAGCTGCACGTACTGCTCGGCCAGCGTCTCCACCGGCTCGGACAAGGTGACGCGGCCGTGGCGCAGGAAGATCACATCGGTGAGCAGGTGCTCGATCTCCTCCACCTGATGGGTGGTGAGCAGAATGGTCCGGTTCTTGTCGAAATAGTCGTTCAGCAAGGTGTCATAGAACTGGCGGCGATACAGCAGATCCAGACCCAAAGTCGGCTCATCGAGCACCAGCAGTCGGGCGTCGATGGCCAGAATCAGCGCCAGGTGCAGCTGGGTCACCATGCCGCGGGACAGCTCGCGCACGCGGCTGTTCATCTTCAAGTCGGTCTTGCGCAGGAACTCCTCGGCACGCGCGCGGTTGAAACGCGGATGCACGCCGGCCACATAGTCGAGTGCCTGGCTCACCTTCAGCCACCGGGACAGCACCGCCACATCGGCGATGAAACAGACATCGCGCATCAGGTCATCGCGCTGGGTGCGGGGTTTGCGTCCCAGTACCGTCAGATCGCCCTGATAGCTGGTGAGGCCCAGGATGGCCTTCAGGGCCGTGGTCTTGCCGGCACCATTGGCGCCGATCATGCCGACGATACGGCCCGGCGCCACGCTGAAGGTCACGTCCTCGAGGGCGCGATTGGACCCGTAGGACTTGCGCAGTCCCCGCGCCTCAATTACTGCCGTCATTATTCTTGTCCGGTGGCGTGACTGGGGAGGGGTTGGCGGCGGGGCGTATCCCGTGCAGCAGTTCGTCGGCGGAGAGGCCGAGCCGCGCGATCGTGGCATGGACCTTGGGCCATTCGTCTTCCAGGAAGCGATGGCGCTCATCCTTCAGCAGTGCGGCACCCGCACCGGTGCTGACGAACATGCCACGGCCGCGGCGCTTTTCAACCAGATGTTCGTCGACCAGCTGCTGGTAGCCCTTCAGGACCGTCAGCGGGTTGAGCCGGAATTCGGAGGCGACGCTGCGGACCGATGGCAGGGCGTCACCCTCCTTGAGGATGCCGTCCAGTATCATCGCGACCACCCGGTCCCGCAGCTGCCGGTAGATCGGCACGCTATCTTCCCACTGCGGGTCCATGAACGCTCCGAGACGCCCGTATCGGGCTAGTAGCGTTCTAATCTACCAGAACAGTGGCAGCCGTTGACGAGTCCACACTCTGCTGCGAGGTCGGTGATGTCAGACCGGCTACCTGAGCCTGCTCGGTGGTGACATTAAACTCATGAAGCAGCAGTGCATTCGGGGTCATCGCGATCAGCGCGCAGACCAGGACCTTTAAATTGATGATGTTGGCGTTACTCATGACCGTCTTCCTTCTGTGTCCTTTTGACGCCGGGGGGCGGGCCGCCTCCCCTAGTCGTCATGGTGTTATATATAACTACAACACTAGATAGCTGTCAAGCCACAACACCAGGAACTGGCTCACAGATCTGAAGCCTGGCCGGGGGGCCCACGGCCCCGCGCGGCCCGGTAGAATCGGCGGTTACCTTCCGTGGAGTCCGTCATGAAGCAAGCTGTGAATGTCGCCATCACCGGCGCGGCCGGTCAGATCGGCTATGCCCTGGCTTTCAGGGTCGCCTCCGGCCAGATGTTTGGCCCGGACCAGCCCGTCAATCTGCATCTGCTGGAGATCCCCCCGGCGCTCCCGGGACTGCATGGCGTGGTCATGGAGCTGGACGACTGTGCCTTCCCGACGCTGAACAAGGTGGTGGCCACGGACGACGCGAACGTCGCCTTCAAGGACTGCCACGCCGCGATGCTGGTGGGCGCGCGTCCTCGCGGGCCCGGCATGGAGCGCAAGGACCTGCTGCTGGCCAATGCGCAGATCTTCTCCGCGCAGGGCAAAGCCCTGAACGCCGTCGCGGACCGAAATGTGAAAGTGCTGGTGGTGGGCAATCCGGCCAACACCAACGCCCTGATCGCCCGCGCCAATGCCAAGGACCTCAATCCGCGTCACTTCACGGCCATGACCCGCCTCGACCACAACCGCGCGCTCGCGCAGCTGGCGCAAAAGAGCGGCACGCATGTCAGCGCCATCCGCAGGATGATCATCTGGGGCAACCACTCCGCGACCCAATACCCGGATGTGAGCCATGCCACCGTCAACGGCAAACCGGCCAGGAGCCTGGTGGACCAGAAGTGGCTCGATGAGACGTTCATCCCCGTGGTCCAGCAGCGCGGTGCCGCCGTGATCAAGGCGCGCGGCTCCTCCTCCGCCGCCTCGGCCGCCTCCGCGGCCCTTGACCACATTCGCACCTGGGCATTGGGCACGGCCGAAGGTGACTGGGTCAGCATGGCGGTGCCATCGGATGGCAGCTACGGCATCCCGGCCGGCGTCATCTACTCCTATCCGGTGACCTGCCGCAACGGCGAGTACCAGATTGTGCAGGGCCTGTCGATCGATGAAGGCAGCCGCAAACGCATGACGGCCACCGAGAACGAACTGAAGGAAGAGCGCGAGGGCGTCAAAGACCTGCTGGGCTGAGCAAACCAACGGCGGCAGGGGGGCAGGTCATGTACGGCGCGATCATCACGGTGCTCTTCCTGGCGGCCATCGTCGTCCTGACCTACCGCCGCTTGGGGCTGCTTGGCGTTCTGCTGCACCCTCACCGTGCTGCTGGCGCTGTATTGCTACCTCGCACCCCCGGCACCCCTGTGGAAGAGCCTGCTGTGGATCTTCACCGCGCTCTTGTGGCTGCTCAACGTCAAGCCACTTCGGCGCACGCTGGTGAGCGGCCCGTTCCTCGGCGCCTATCGACGGATGCTGCCCTCGATGTCGCAGACCGAGAAGGAGGCGCTCGAGGCCGGTACCGTCTGGTGGGACGGGGAGCTGTTCACCGGCGCGCCGCGCTGGGAGAAACTGCTGAGCGCCGCCGCGCCGCAATTGACCGCGGCGGAACAGGCGTTCCTCGATGGGCCCTGCGAGACGCTGTGCGCCATGCTCGATGACTGGGACATCACGCACGTGCGTGCCGACCTGCCGCCCGAAGTATGGTCGTACCTCACCAGCCAGGGCTTCTTCGCCATGATCATCCCGAAGGCTTACGGTGGCCTGGAGTTTTCGGCCTACGCCCACTCCTGTGTGCTCGCCAAAATCGCCAGCCGCAGCACCACCTGCTCCTCAACCGTCGCGGTGCCGAATTCCCTCGGGCCCGCCGAACTCCTCAATCATTACGGCACCCCCGAGCAGAAGGACTACTACCTGCCGCGCCTGGCCCGGGGGATTGAAATCCCGTGCTTCGCCCTGACCGGACCGCGCGCGGGCTCCGATGCTGCCTCGCTCCCGGACACCGGCATCGTCGGCCGCGGCCTGTGGCAGGGTCGTGAAGTCCTGGGCCTGACGCTTAATTTCTCCAAGCGCTATATCACCCTCGCACCCGTGGCCACCGTCATTGGCCTGGCGTTTCGGATGTTTGATCCGCAGCAGCTGCTGGGCGAGCGCACGGATCTTGGTATCACGGTGGCCCTGATCCCGCGCGAGACGCCGGGGGTCAGCATCGGCCGGCGGCATTTTCCACTCAACATCCCGTTCCAGAACGGACCGATACAGGGTCAGGATGTGTTCGTGCCGCTCGACTGCATCGTGGGCGGACCCGCCATGGCGGGGCAGGGCTGGCGCATGCTGGTCGAACAGCTGTCGGTGGGGCGCTGTATCTCCCTGCCCTCCAATGCCACCGGCAGCGCCAAGGCGGCCGTGTGGGCCACGGGCGCCTACGCGCGGGTGCGCCGGCAGTTCAATCTGCCGATCGCGCGCTTCGAAGGCATCGAGGCCGTGCTCGCGCGCATGGCCGGTCTCACCTACACCATGGATGCCGCCCGCTCGGTCACGGCCGGTGCCATCGACGGCGGCGAGAAGCCCTCGGTGCCCTCCGCCATGCTCAAGTACCACGTCACGGAGATGAGTCGCATCGTCGCCAATGACGCCATGGATGTGCACGGCGGCAAGGGCATCTGCTTAGGTCCCAACAACTACCTCGCGCGCGGCTACCAGACGGTGCCGGTGGCCATTACCGTTGAAGGCGCCAATATCCTCACGCGCAACCTCATCATCTTTGGCCAAGGCGCCATCCGTTGCCATCCTTTCGTGCTCAAGGAGATGGACGCCGCGCGTAACCCGGATCGCAAGGCCGGCGTCGCGCAGTTCGATGCCGCGCTGCTCGGCCACATGGGCTTCACGCTTTCAAACGCCATGCGCTCGGTGGTCATGGCGCTGACTTTCGCGCGGCTGCGCGGCGTACCCGATCACGGCCCGACGCGACGCTATTACCAGCACATCGAACGCTTCAGTGCCTCATTCGCCTTCGCCGTCGATGTCGCCATGCTGACGCTGGGCGGCTACCTGAAGAAGAAGGAGTCCCTGAGCGCGCGGCTGGGCGATGTGCTGTCAGCCATGTACCTCGCCTCGATGGTGCTCAAACACTATGATAATGAGGGCCAGCCGGAGGCGGATCTGCCCATCGTCGAGTGGGCCTGCCGCAATTTGCTGTACACCGCGCAGGAACAGCTGCATGGTTTTCTGCGCAATTTTCCCAACCGGTTTCTCGCCGGCCTCATGCGCCTGCTGATTTTTCCGCGCGGCCTGACCTACTTTGCGCCCTCCGATCGGCTGTCGCGCCGGGTCGCCGACCTGATCACCGCGCCCACCCCGACGCGTGAGCGGCTGGGCGTGCATGCCTATACCACGCTCACTGAGCGCAATCCGCTCGGGCTGCTGCAGGAAGCGCTGCGGCTCGCCGAGGCAGCGGAGCTTCTGGAGAAGCGCATCCGCGATGAGGGGGTGAAGAGCGGGCGCGTGACCGCGCTCGACCTGCCCGGCAGGGTCGCCCAGGCGGTGGCCGCCGGCATCCTGACGCCGGCGCAGGGCGCGAGCCTCGCGGACTTTGACCGCAAGGTGATGCAGATCGTACGCGTGGATGATTTTGCGCCGCACGAGCTGGTACCCGGCACGCACGCCTAGGACTGGGTTTGTCTCCGGCGACCGACCTGTCTAAGCTGGTCCCCCCTTCATGGATGGAGATCCCGATGCGCACACTCGCTCTCACCGCTTTATTGTTTGCCGTGACCACCGGCGCCACCTTCGCCGCCGAT
Source organism: uncultured Gammaproteobacteria bacterium (assembly GCA_963708865.1). Lineage (GTDB taxonomy): Bacteria > Pseudomonadota > Gammaproteobacteria > Steroidobacterales > Steroidobacteraceae > DAIDKA01. Next base: position 711,099 of record CAVPUC010000008.1, on the reverse strand, counting down.
GGCGCGGCGGACAACTACTGGGCCGCCGGTGCCAAGATCTACATCATCAGCCCCAAGTCGGGCGCCAAGGTGACCAGCCCGGTGACCATCAAATTCGGTCACAAGGGTGTGGATGTCGCGCCCGCCGGGGACAAGACCCCGAACAGCGGGCACTTCCACCTGCTGATCGATCAGCCGCTGCCCACCGACCTGACGGTGCCGCTGCCCGTGACCGATCACTTGCTGCACTACGGCAAGGCGCAGACCGAGGTGACCCTCGATGCCAGCAAGCTGCCTCCGGGCAAGCATACGCTGCAGTTGGTGATGGGCGATGGCAGCCACATCCCGCACAGCCCGGCGCTGGTATCGAAGAAGATCACCATCACGGTCGAATAGAGTCCGGTGAGCGTCGCGCGGGCCGTGCTGCATGTGGACATGGACGCGTTCTATGCGTCCGTGGAGCAGCATGACGACCCGCGGCTGGCGGGCCTGCCGCTGATCGTCGGCGGCACGGGGCCGCGCGGCGTCGTGGCGGCCGCCAGCTACGCGGTGCGCAAGTTCGGGGTGCGCTCGGCCATGCCCATGCGGCAGGCGCTCGAGCGCTGCCCCAAGGCGGTTTGCGTGCGACCGCGCATGGCGCGCTATCAGGAAGTCTCGCGACTGGTATTCGCGGTCTTCCACGAATTCACACCGCTGGTGCAGGGCCTGTCGCTCGATGAGGCCTTCCTGGATGTCACGGCCAGCCGCGAGCCGGTAGCGTGCATCGCCGCTGAGATCAAACGCCGTATCCGCGCCCGCACGGGCCTCACCGCTTCGGTCGGCGCAGCCGCCAATAAACTGGTCGCCAAAATTGCCTCGGAGCTGAACAAGCCCGACGGCCTGACCGTCATCACGGCGCACAACCTGCGCGCGATCTTGGACCCACTGTCGGTGCGTCGGCTGCCCGGATTGGGCGGCAAGACCGGCCTGCGGCTGGAAGCCGCGGGCGTGCGCACCCTGGGGGAGCTGCGCGTGGCGCCCGATGCGCAGCTGTGGCCGATCTTTGGCCGCCATTCCCCGCAGCTGCGTGAGCGCGCCGCGGGAATCGATGACCGGCCCGTCTGCGCCGAGCGCCAGGAGCTGTCGATCAGCGCCGAGGATACCTTCGACCAGGACATCCAGGACCGCCGCCAGCTGCGGCAGGCGGTGGCGGAACTGGCGGACCTGGCCACCAGTCGAACCCGTGACCGGGAACTCGCCGCCGGTTGCATCAGCGTCAAGATCCGCGAGCATGATTTCACGACCGTCACCCGGCAGCGCGCGGTGCAGCCGGCCACGCAGGATCGCCGCATGATCGCGACCGTGGCCACGCAGCTGCTGGATCATTGGCTCGATCAGCATCCGGGCGCAGCGTTACGACTGCTGGGCGTGGCATTGCGGCAGCTGACCCCGGCCACGCAGCTGGATCTGTTCGCGCTCGAGCAGCGCGGAGTCGATGCGACCGTGGATGCCGTCCGGCACCGCTTCGGCAAACTGGCGCTGCGTCGCGCCAGCAGTCTTGAGTAGCCTTGCCATGTATCGCGCCTTTTTTGGACTGAACGAGAAGCCCTTTGCGATCACACCGGATCCGCGCTACCTGTTCCTGAGTGAGCGGCATGCGGAGGCGCTGGCGCATCTGCTGTACGGCGTCACCGAGGCCGGCGGCTTCATCCAGCTCACCGGGGAGGTGGGCACCGGCAAGACCACCGTGGTCCGCTCATTGCTGGCGCAGACACCGAAGCACGCCGAGATCGCCTTGATTTTGAATCCGCGCATGACGGCGCCGGAGTTCCTGCTCACCATCTGCGAGGAGCTGGGGATCGGCGTCCCGGACTCGGCCACCGGCAGCCTCAAGGACCTGGTGGACATCCTCAGCCAGTATCTGCTGCGCGCGCACGGCGGCGGCAAGCGGGTGGTGCTGGTCGTCGATGAGGCACAGAATCTCGCCCCGGAGGTATTGGAGCAGGTGCGCCTGCTCACCAATCTGGAAACCAATACCCAGAAGCTGCTGCAGATCATTCTCATCGGCCAGCCCGAACTGCGCGACCTGCTGGACCGCAACGAGCTGCGGCAGCTCGCCCAGCGCATCACCGGGCGCTACCACCTGTGCCCGCTCACGTCCCTGGAAACCGTCGCCTATGTGCGGCACCGGCTGCGGGTCGCCGGCGCGACCGCCGATATCTTCACCCCATCGGCATTGCGTGAGATCTATCGGCTCTCGCGCGGCGTACCGCGGCTGATCAATGTGATATGCGATCGGGCGCTGCTGGGCGCCTACACCCAGGACCGGCATCAGGTCGGTCCCGCGTTTGTGCGGCGCGGGGCGACCGAAGTGTTCGGGCATCCGCTGTGGCCCTCGTGGCTGCCGTGGAGCATTGCTGCGATAACGGCTGCGGTGGTGATCTGCGGGGCATGGGCCGCCTGGCGTTACGGGCATTGGGGTCCGAGTGCACGGCCGGTGGCCTCCGCAGCCCTGCACTCCGGCGCCGCCGGCCACTCAGGCCCGCCGGCATCGGCCCCGTCCGCCGCCGCCGCCGCGAGTGCCCCGGAGGCGATACCCTCGACACTGGGCGCGCTGCTCGCCCGCGATGCCGCTAAAACCACACCTGATGCGGCGTTTGGCGAGCTGTTTAATCTGTGGGGCGCGCATTACGTCGCCGGAACGGCGGATCCGTGCACCCAGGCCGCCGCCCAGGGACTGGAGTGCTACGTGCAGAAAGGCTCGATTGCGCAGCTGCGGCTGTACAACCGTCCCGCCATCCTGATGCTCACCGATGAGGCCGATACCGCGCACCAGATCGTGCTGACCGGTCTCACCGAAGACCGTGCCCATCTGGACATCGGCAGTGACCAGCAGCAGGTAAGCATCGATGACCTGTCGCGCTACTGGTTCGGGGACTTCATCCTGCTGTGGCGCCCCGCCACGCACGACCCCAAGGCACTGGCCCCCGGGATGCATGGGGCCGAGATCCGCCAGTTGCGCCAGGAGTTGTCGCGCCTGACGGGAAAGAGCGTCCCGGCCGATGCCAGTGACGTCTACGATGGAGAGCTGTCGCAACTCGTGCGAGACTTCCAGCGCAGCCATCGGCTGAATGCCGATGGCGTGGCCGGGATGCAGACCCTGGTGGTGCTGAACAGCGCCCTGGCGAAACCGGACTCACCGCAACTTGCGGCGCTGCCGGCACACGGTAGTTGATCAATCATGTCCTTCATTCTGGACGCCCTCAAAAAATCCGAGACCGAGCGGCAGCGAGCCGATACCCCCGCGCTGTATGAGATGAAGGCGGCACCCGCGCGTCGCCGCGTCGCCGTCTGGCTCATCGTGCTCGCCGCGTTGCTGGTCATTAACGTCGTCGTGCTGTCGGTGGTACTGCTGCGCGGGACGCACGGCGCGCCACCGCAGGCTCGATGCGGCCAGCGCCGGGACCGCGCTGCCGGCACCGGCCGCCACGGCGCCGTCGAGCGCTGCGCCCACGAATCCTGAGCCCCGGGCAGCGGCCGCGCCGTCCGGGCCGATGCCCCCTGCGCAGGCGCCCGACAATGCCCTCACGCGGCACCTGCGGCACCTGCGGCACCTGCGCCCGATGACGACGCCCCGGCCGTTGAACCTGCGCCCACCGGCGCGGGCGGCGGCGACCTGCCTACCTACGAACAGGTCGCCAGCGCGCCGGGAGCCGATTTGCCGGAGCTTAGGCTTGACCTTCACGCTTATGCCGCCAGCCCCGCCGACCGCTTCGTCCTGCTCAACATGTTGAATTTGAAGGAAGGTCAGACCTCGCCGGCGGGTGTTCGCGTTGAGAGTATTACGCCGGACGGGGCGATTCTGTCCTGGCGTGGGACCAAGTTCTTCCTGCACAGCCAGTAGCCGGCGGGAGACCGATTTCACAGAAATCGCTGCCATGACGCGACATTGCCGTAGGCTTCCGTCATGTTTGACTTGAGGGTCCAACAGTGTCGGTTTCACCGCAGAAACACCCCGATTCGCAGGCGTCTGCCGGCCGCGTGCCGCCTGCAGGGAAGACCCGTGCTGCCGAAAAGCTGGTACTGCTCACCCTTGATGAATCGTTGCGCGAAGCACTGGCGAATGTCGTTCCCCACGACTGCCTGACGGTAGTCGTGGATGAGTCGGCGCTCAGCCAACACCTGTTCAGCGATCACGCGGGCGTCGCCTTCATCGATGCCGGAGCGCTCCATCCGCACGTTGGCGCCGCCATCCACCTTGCCCAACGCCTGCACACTCAGCTCCCCGATGTCGTGCTGGTCGTCGCCGGAGACCGCGCGGCGCAAAATGAACTCGCGGGGCTGGTAGCCGAGGGCACCGTCTACCGCTTCGTGCACAAACCGGTATCCGCGCAGCGCGTGAAGCTGTTTGTGGAGGCCGCCTGGCGCAAACGCGATGGCACCAACGCGAGTGGGCTGTATCCGCAGCTGTCGCTGCCGCCGCCGGCGCCGCGCCGATTGCGCCGGAGAAACACAGCGTACCCTGGGCGATGATCACCGCCGCGACGGTGGCCATCGGTGCCGGCGTCGCCTGGTTTGTCGTGCGTAACCATGCCCATACCGGCGCTGCCGCGGCTTGCAGACCAGTGCGCCGATAGCCCTGCAACGCGCAGTGCCGGTAGTCGTGGCGCCGGTGGTCGTGGCGCCGGTGACACCTGCGCCCAGCAGCGCGCCAGCAGCGGTCGAGGTCGCACCCGGCGCGGCGACCCAGGCGGCGGAGCTTGATCGCCTGGCCACTGCCGCGGAGCAGGCCCTGCTCGGCGGCAATCTGAGTGAAGCGGCACGCCTCACGGCGGCGGCCCGCGCCGTTGCTCCGGATCATGTTCGCGTGAAATTCCTGACGGCGCAGCTCGCGCGCGAACAGGCACGCACTGCGCGCCATCGCCCCGAAACGGCCTTTGCCGATCGGCCCGCGCCGCGCCGCGCGGCACCTTCCGCCACCGCCCCGACCTCAGCGTCGGCCGGTTCGGCGCCGCTCGCGACGGGCGGCGCGGCACCGCCGCTCGCGTCGACCGTCTCGAGTTCGCCGGCAAGCGCGGGCGCGCCCGGCTCCTCATCCCCGGCTGGCGCGACGCGCGACGCCAATGCCGTGATCGCCATGACGCTGCAACGCGTGCACTCGGTGCAGCCGCAGTTTCCCGAATTTGCACGCGAGCGCGACCTCAGCGGCTATGTGGAGCTGGAATTCACGGTGCTCTCGGATGGCAGCGTGGCCAACGTCACGGTGGTGAAATCCCAGCCCGCCCGTGTGTTCGACAAATCGGCACTGGATGCCGTGCGCCAATGGCGCTACCGCCCCCTGGTTCGCAACGGCGTGCCGACCGAAGAGCACACCCGCGTGCGACTGAACTTCGCTTACCAGTAGATTTTATCAAGGCATGGACGCCCGGCTGTTGATCGTGGATCGAGATGCGCGCTACCGCGAGTGGCTGCGCAACCATTTGGGCGTATTGTTCCCGGAAGGGGCGGTGAGCGCCGTTGACGCCCGCGAATTTGAGTCGCGCATGGAGACGCTGACCCGCCAGGATTTCGACCTCGTCATGTTCGTCGCCCAGTTCGGCTACAGTCCGGAGGATCCGCACTCCGAAGGGCTCGAGTGGCTGCGTCTGCTGCGCGACCTGCCGGACTTTCCGGCCGTCATCGCGCTCGCCGAGGACGGCAACGAACTCACCGCGGTGCGTGCGCTGCAACTGGGCGCCCTCGATTACCTTCCCAAACGGCTGGTAAGTCCGGATCGGCTGCGCACCGCCGTCAAGCTCGCCCTGCGGCGTGTCGAACTCGATGCCGCCCAAGCCGCCGAGCCGGCTGAAGAAAGTTCCGATGCCTCGCGCATTGCCCGTTCATTGCGCGATCCGATCCCCGGCTACACCATTCGCAAGACCATCGGCGAGTCCGACAAGGCCATGGTGTATCTCGCGAACAGCGATAAGCTCGGCACGGATGTGGCGCTGAAGGTCACCAAGAGCGAAAACGACGACCAGGAAGACCAGCAGGTATTCGCGCGCGAATACGAGGCGTTGTCCGCGCTGCAAAATCCCGCCATCGTCACAATCTATGACTATGGCACCAATGCCGGTCGGGAATTCCTGGCCATGGAGTATTTTCCGCGCGGCGACTTCAAGAGCCGCCTGTTGCGCGGCATTCTCGAGGAAGATGCGCTGCGTTACCTCGAGCAGATCGCCCGCGCCCTGCAGGTGGTGCACGAAGCGGGCATCCTGCATCGCGACCTCAAGCCCCCAAACCTGATGCTGCGCGAGAATGACACGCTGGTCCTGATCGACTTCGGCCTGGCCCGCAGCGTCGGTGGGGCACACACCCGCACCGGTGTGCTGCGCGGCTCACCCTACTACATGAGTCCCGAGCAGGCGCTGGGCGAGGATCTGGACGGCCGCACCGACCTGTACAGCTTGGGAATCCTGTTCTACGAAATGGTGACAGGCCGCAAACCCTACACGGGTCATTCGGCCATCGATGTGCTGCAGCAGCATGTCACCGCGCCGATACCGCAGCTGCCGCACTCCCACGCGCATCTGCAGTCGCTGCTCGAAGGGTTCATCGCCAAATCACGCGCAGACCGATTCGCCTCCGCCAATCAGGCGATCGAAGCCATCGCCGGCATGCGCGCCCTGCGCCGGACCGGAACGCGCCGCTGACCCGAAAAGCTGCGGCCGCCGCCCACGCTGTCAATCCCTGACAGTTGGATGGGCAATTCGCTGACACGCGCCTGCGGCCGAAGCGATTTGCCGCCGGTCATTACCCAAGCCATCATACGGTCCATCGATCGCTTATCCCTATCTCCTGAGGAGCGCGTCATGACCAGCAAGAAGATGGCGGTGTTCGGCATTTATTCGACCGCAGATGAGGCCGAGCGCGCAGTGGACGCGCTGATGTCCGCAGGCTTTACCAGTCCGGACATCTCCGTTTTGCTGCCCGACACCCAGAGTACTCAGGCGTTCGCCCATCACAAGGACACGAAGGCCCCAGAGGGCACGGCCGTCGGCGTGACCGCGGGCGGCGCGGTTGGTGGCGTACTGGGGGTACTCGCCGGCATCGGCGCGCTGGCAATTCCCGGTGTCGGTCCCTTGATCGCGGCCGGTCCCATCATGGCAGGGCTTGCGGGCCTGGGCGTCGGAGGCGCAGTAGGCGGCTTGGTGGGCGCCCTCACGGGTATGGGCATCCCCGAATACGAGGCGAAGCGCTATGAAGGGCGCGTGAAGGGCGGCGGAACGCTGCTATCCGTGCACTGCGATACCGCCGATGAGATCTCGCGCGCCAAAAGCCTCCTCACCGGCACCGGCGCGCAGGACGTTGCTGCCACCAGCGAGGCAAGCTCGCCCCACACAAGCGCCACGGCAGCCTGAAGAGGACGCGCCATGAAGCACCCCTGGATTGCGTGGTCGCTGCCGTCGCCCTCACCCAGGCCGGATCCGGCCTTGCCCAGACCGCCGACAACAGCAAGTCGAACGCGGCAGCGGCGAACTCTACCGACTCATCCAGCATTGCGGATGGGCAGAAGAATGACGCACTGGATTTGAAAGCTGACGCAGCCGATCCGCCGCAGCGTGCTGGCCGACAAGACGCTCTCGGTCGATGCGCACAATGTGAAGATCGTCACGGTCAACGGCCATGTGACGCTTGAATGGCATCGTGCGCAGTGAGGGCGAGAAATCCTCGGTGGAGGCCAAGGCCATCCATGTGGCCGGCGTCGACAAGGTCCGGGACGACCTTCAGGTTGTTCCGCAGAGCTAGTCGATCTCCTAAAACGTGGATGCGGCCCGCGGGCGATGCTTTGAGCCTGAAGCGGCGGATACCGATGTTTATAGCACCCCCGGTTGGGCGAGCGGCGCGCCTGTGCGCTCTGTGCAGCAGTGTTGCAGGCTGCGCGCTCGGGCCTAATTTCCGCGCTCCCACCGCACCGCCAGCGGCGTACGCAGCGCCGCCGGCACAAATCGGCTCTCAGAGCCTGCAATACGGCGGCGATGTCGCAGCGCAGTGGTATTCGCTGTTTCATTCGGCGGCCCTTGACCAGCTGGTGCAGCAGGCGTTGCATTCCAATCCAGGACTGGACGGCGCGCGGCACAACCTGGCCGCCGCGCAGTACGAACTCGCGGCGGTGGGCGGTACGGCTTTGCCGCAGGTGCAGTTCGCGGCGAAGGTCGCCCGCTCCAAGATCAACGGCAGCTTGCTCTATGAGCCGGATGAGGCGCTGCAGGTGACTGCCAACCAGTCATGCTCGGCCCGTCCCTGGCCTATGACCTGGACGTATTCGGTCGGCTCCGGCGCACCATCGAGTCCCAGGCCGCCATGACCTCGAGTGTCCAACGGCAGCTGCTCGATGTGTATGTGACACTGATTGACCAGGTCGTCGTGACCGCCTTCGGCTACGCAGCGCAGAGTGAACAGCTTGAGGTCACCCGCCGCCTGGTCGATAACCTGCAGGCACAATACGATCTGACCCGCACCCTGGAGAATGCCGGGAAGACCGTTCGCACTGAGACGCTGCAAGCGCAGGCGCAGCTGGAAAATGCCCGCGCAACGCTCCCCGCCATCGAAAAGCAGCGCGACACCCTGCGCGATGCGCTGCTGCGGCTGACCGGCACGGCGCCACAGCAGGCGGCGCCATTGCACATCACGCTGCGCGACTTCGTCCTGCCCGACTCCCTGCCGGTATCGCTGCCCGCGAAGCTCGTCCGGCAGCGGCCCGACATTCTGGAGGCCGAGGATTTGCTGCACCGGGCCAGCGCCGATATCGGCATCGCCGAAGCGGCGCGCTTTCCCGATTTCAATATCTCGGCCCAGTTTGCCCAAGCCTCGGTTCGCACCAGCGACCTGTTCACCGAGCCTGCCTCGATCTGGACGGCCGCGCTTAACATGACGGCGCCGGTTGTCACCGGGGGCACGCTCAGGGCGCGGGAGAAGGAGGCCGGCGAGCGCTTCCTCCAGGCCCAGGCGCAATACCGCAGCACCGTCCTGGGTGCTTTTGTGGAAGTCACGGATGCGCTCAACGCCTTGCAGCATGACGCTGACAGCTTTGCGGCCCATGCGGCGGCGCTGAATGCCGCCCGCGCCAACCGCGATCTCGCGCGCGATCAGTTCCAGCATGGTCTGGTCAATGAACTGGTGGTATTGACGGCCGAGCAGCAGTTCCAGTCGGCTGCCCTGGCCGAAGTCCAGGCCGACATGCAGCGCTTTGCCGATTCGGCGGAGCTGTTCAGGGCACTGGGCGGCGGCTGGTGGAACGGGCCGGACCCCGCGGCTTTACCCGCCGAGGCCGCCACTGCCGCGAGGACCTCCCCATGACGGATAACGACAAGTCCTCCGCCAAGGAAGATGACAAGGACAGCAACGATCAGGACAGCAAAAACGGCAAGGATACTCAGGAGGGCAAGGACAAAAAGAAGGAGGCACCAAACCGGAAGCGCAATTACCTGTTCCTGGCGATCTTTGGTGTAGTCCTGCTATTCGCTGGCCTGTGCGTGCTTTTCTATCATCTGGCCATCGGGCGCTACTACGTCGATACCACCGATGCCTATGTGAATGGCGATCTGGTGAGGGTGGCGCCGCAGATCAGCGGTACGGTCGCTGAGATTACGACCGATCAGACTCAGGCGGTCACGCGCGGTCAGCTGCTGGTGCGACTGGACTCGCATGACAGCGATGTGTCCCTGGCAGAGGCCAAAGCCAATCTTGCGCAAACGGTACGCGATGTCGTGCAGCTGTTTGCTCAACAAACCCGCGACGCGGCGAATATCGCCGCGCAGGAAGCGCAGCTGAAACTGGCGACCGAGAACCTCAATCGCGACCAGAGCCTGATCGGCACGCATGCAGTCTCGCAGCAGGATCTCGAGCGCGACGAGGAGGCCACCCGCAGTGCCGCGGCGGCGGTGCGCGAGGCGCGCGCGGAATTTGCGGCGACCCGTGCGGCGGTCGCCGATACGACACCTGCCACACACCCACGCGTGCTTGCAGCGGAAGCCAATCTGCGCTCGGCATGGATCGCCTCCAACAGGACGCGGATCCTGGCGCCGGTATCCGGCTACGTCGTGCGGCGCAGCGTCCAGGTGGGGCAGCAGGTGAACCCGGCCACGGAAATGCTCGCCATCGTGCCGCTTCAGAGTGTCTGGATCGATGCCAATTTCAAGGAAACGAAGTTGCAGCAGATTCGCATTGGCCAGCCAGTCACCGTGACAACGGACATCTACGGCTCGGGCTTGAAGTTTCACGGCACCATCTTGGGTCTCGCCCCGGGTACCGGTTCGGCGCTGTCGGTGCTGCCGGCGGAAAACGCCACCGGCAATTGGATCAAGATCGTGCAGCGGCTGCCGGTGCGAGTGGGGCTTGATCCCAATGAACTTAACAACCATCCGCTGTTCCTCGGGCTGTCGACCAAGATCACAGTGGACGTTCATGATCTCACCGGCGCCTCGCTGTCCACGCGGCCGACCTGGCCAGCCGATGTCTCCACGGATGTCTACGCGCGCCAGGATGCGGGTATTGACGAGGCGATGGACACCATCCTCGAGCAGAACCTCAAGAGCGTGAATATGCTGGACTTGCCGGCCACCGCGCGCGCCACGCCATGAACCGCGGCGGCGAGCAGGGCATCCATCCGTGGATCATTGCGCCGGTCGTGGCCTTGGCGGCTTTCATGGAAATTCTGGATATCTCGGTCGCCAATGTCGCCCTGCCGCACATCGCCGGAGATCTGTCCGCCAGTCAGGATGAATCCACCTGGACGCTGACCAGTTATCTGGTGACCAATGCCGCGGTGATGCCAATCTCCGGGTGGCTGTCGGGCAAATTCGGACGCAAGAAGTTTTTCCTCACCTGCATCGCGGGCTTCACGGTCGCCTCGCTCCTGTGTGGGCTGGCGCCCAATCTTGCGGCGCTGGTGGTGTTGCGCGCGCTGCAGGGAGCAGCGGGCGGGGGGCTACAGCCGACCGGCCAAGCCATCCTCACCGATTCCTTTCCGGCCGCACAGCGCGGCATCGCCACCGCCATCTACGGGGTGGCGGCCGTCACCGCCCCCGCTATTGGTCCCACCATTGGCGGCTGGATCACCGACAACTACGAATGGCGCTGGGTCTTCTTCATCAACGTGCCGGTGGGCCTCGCCCTGGTGTTCCTCATCGGCTTTCTGGTGCGCACGCCGAATGAAGAGGCCTCCGGTGACAAGGGGCGTATCGATTGGCAGGGATTTGCTTTCATCGCCCTGGCATTGGGCTGTCTGCAGATCGTCCTCGACCGCGGCCAGGAGGATGACTGGTTTGCCAGCGGCATGATCACCTGCATGGCCCTGGCCTCGGCCATCGCATTTATCCTGTTCGTTTGGTGGGAATGGCCACAAGAGAACCCGATGGTCGACCTGAAGCTGTTCCAGCATCGGGATTTTTCCGTCGGCTTCGTGCTCATGAGTTTTTTTGGCTTCATGATCCTGGGCACCACCTACCTGCTGCCCGCCTACACGCAGTCCCTCATGGGCTATCGGGCCACGGAAGCCGGCGAGATCCTGGCCCCGGGCGGGCTGGTGCTCGTGGTGATGTTCCCGTTGATGGGCAAGATGGTCGGCAAGGTGGATCTGCGCATCCTCATCGGCATCGGTCTGGTGTGCGCGACGGCTGCGCTGTGGTGGATGACCAATTTCTATCTGCAGGCCTCGTTCTCGGCCATTGTGCTGGGCCGTGCCATGCAGGCCTTCGGGCTGGCGTTCCTGTTCCTGCCCATCAATACACTGGGGTTTCGCGATGTCCCGCCTGAGCGCACCAACTACGCCTCGGCGCTGATCAATCTGGCCCGAAACTTCGGTGGCAGCATCGGCATCTCCTTTGCGTCCACCCTGGTGACGCGCCGCGAGCAGTTCCACCAGAGCCGGCTGGTGGAACATCTGCAGTCAATGAATCCGAATCTGGTGGATCTGACCCGCGAACTGAGCCAGCTAACCCACAGCGCCGCAAACACCCTGAGCGTCCTGGCGCGCACCTACCAGGCGGCGACCCAGCAGGCGCTGATGCTCAGTTACCTGGACGCGTTTAAGATCTTCGGCTGGATTTTCCTGGCGTTGCTGCCGCTGTTGATTTTCGTGAAGCCCGGTGTCGCTAATGCAAAGGCGCAAGCGGAATGAGCGGCACACCGTAGCTCTTTAGCAGCCGCCGGATCGCAGGCTGCGTGGCGCGCAAGGCACGATTGATCTGCTCGAGCAGCTGCGGCTCATCGCGGCGCACGCCCACCGAGATTGCAAAACTCATGGGTTCTGGGCTTTGGACATCGGTCGCAATGGGTTCGATGCGCAGCGGTTCGCGGGATTGTCTGGCGTAGTAGCCCGCGAGCGGCCCCCGACGAGCGCGACGTCACCGCGCCGCGTTCCACGGCATCGAGGATCGCCGTGGGGGGATTGGGACGTTGGTAGTCTCCATACAAGGTAAAGCCACGGACATTCCCCGTCACGCCGCGCTGCGCGAGGTAACCGTCTGCTCAAGGCCGTCTTGACTTGGGTTCCTTGCGTGGTTTGAACCCACCTGGTGGATTGATCTCGTCGACCGTCACGCTGGTCTCGGATGCGGTCTCGATGGCGCGGTCGAGCCGGCCCATGAGCTCAAGCAGGTTCTCTTTGTCGCGTTGAGCGAGCATCGCGTAGCACATGTGACGGTCCGCGGCAGCGGCGACGCACCCGACGTTAGCGCCGATGTCGCCGATCGTGATGCTGCCGTGGTTGGCGATGAGCCACTCGATGTTAGCGAACGTCGAGGAAGTCACGCCGCCAGGCTTGCGGGCGTCGGTGCGGTGAGGGACATGTTCCACGGAAGCAACTCCTCGATGCGGTTGATGGGATGTGCCGGGATGCGTTCCAGGACTTCTCGCAGGTACCGGTGCGGATCGATGCCGTTGAGTCTGCAGGTTCCGATCAGACTGTACAGGCAGGCAGCGGTCCTCCGCCCGCATCGGATCCGGCAAACAGGTAATTGCGCCGACCCAGAACGAGCGCGCGGATCGCGCGCTCGGCCGCGATGTTATCGACTTCTATGCGACCATCCTCGACGATCGGGTCAGGGTCGCCACCGGGTTGAGGAGTACGGGATGGCCTGGGCCAGCGGGGACTTGCTCGACAGTGAGCCGTAGGCGGATGTCAGCCACGTACGCATATCGCCCAGCACAGGCGCTGAGCGTTCTTGGCGCACCGCAGCCCGCAGCGCCGGCGGCTGACCCCGGATCTCCCGCTCGATTGCGTACAAGTGCCCGATCCGGGTGATCGCCTCGGCGGCGATGGCAGAGTGATCCGTGGCATACACGTCGTAGTACTTTCGGCGCGCGTGCGCCCAACAGGCCGCCTCCTGGATGCGGCCGCCGACGTACAAGGGGGCAAAGCCGCTGTACGCATCGGCCTGCAGGATGCCGGTAAACGTTCGCAGGTACCTGGGGTCGTTCGGCTTTCCGATCCGGCGAGTACCGGTAGATTACCGCGGGTGGATCCGGTCCTGCACTCGGGCGGTCATCCCGCACGTATGCCCACAGACGATCCGGTTTTCGTGCGCCCTTTACCGGGACTCAGCACAGGCACCGGTGTGTCATCGCCGTGCAGCTTGTCGGCCGCCATGACGTAGCGCTCCTGCGCTGCAACCAGGGGCTCAAGGAGCCAGGGAACTTCCCCGACCCAGAAGGCCATCATCGCCCGCGGCAACTGGATGCCGCTGCGGCGGTAAATGCCCTCCTGCCGGTATAAGGGGCAGTGGTCCGCATACTTGGCGCCAATCACCTGTGCCAACAACCCCGCGGTCGGAAGGCCCCGCTCGATGGGTCGGATCGGCGCCGGAGCCTGCACGATTCTCGCGCAGGTCTTACAAGCCAGCTTCGGCCGAACGTGCCGGATCACCTGAAAGTATCCCGGCACGTAGTCGAGCTGCTCGGAGACATCTTCGCCCAACCGACTTAAGGGGCGGCCACACTCAGCACAGTCACAGTTGGGCGGAGCATGTTCCTGTATCACCCGCAGCAATTCTGCTGGCAGCTCGCGACGGGTCGCCGACTCGTTCGCGTCCCACGCGGCGTATCCACGGCCATGAGCTTGGGCATCTTAGGTTCCACCGCCGTCGCAGCTCTCGACTCTACAGGGGTGGCGCCGCCGGCAAGGGGCAGTTCCGGCGCAACGTTCGCATCGATGACTTCAGAAGAGCGACCGAAGCGCCAGCGCCGTAAACGGATGACTTCTTGCGTGAGCGACTCGACCAAGGCGTCGCGACTGAGCAGCAGCTGCATCAGCCCTTCCGGATTGCCTCGTAGCCTCGTGTAGTCGATCGCCACGAGCCTATTTTACTAGGGTTTTCTAGGCCGACGTAAGGAGTTATTGAGTGATCCGAGTGGATAAATTTGCTAGATCACATGCATCGTTTGCGCAGTCCGCTCCGGTCTTCGCCAGTCGATACCCTCGAGCAGCATCGACAACTGCGCAGGCGAGAGATGCACGGTGCCGGAGGTTGCCTGCGGCCACACGAACCGACCCCGCTCCAACCTTTTCGCGAACAGACACAGCCCGTCCCGATCCGCCCACAACACTTTGATCAAATCACCACGGCGTCCGCGGAACACGAACACATCTCCGTCATACACCTGACCGGTGAGGGTGGATTCCAAAAGTGCTGCCAACCCGTACATCCCGCGGCGCAGGTCCGTCACACCCGCGGCCAGCCAGATACGCGTGCCGCTGGGCGGTCCGATCACGCCCGCGCCGCCACGCAGTCGAGCACTGTGCGCAGCATCTGCGCATCGATCCGCCCATGGGCCCGGATCGTCGCGCCGCCCACAAGGATTTCCACATATCCGTCGGCCGCAACCACCTTGGCGCTCGTGTCCGCTTGCGTCACTTGGACTGGCAGCAGCGCCGTCACCGCTCCACTCATTGCTTTGGCACGCCGCGGACGCATCCGGCCGCCGAGCACATCGACCCACTTCCGAAGCAGATTTGCATTGAGCCCGTGAGCCAGCGCCAGGCCCGCCAGCGACACCCCAGGTTCCATGCATCTTCGCACCAGTTCGCGCTTGGCGGCTTTGTCGTACTGGCAGCGGCCGTCCTTTCGGTGGCCGCGGATGAGACTGGGAACGAGCTCCGTCCTGGGATCCAGCATAGGTGTCCACCTTCATCGGGTAAGTGGACACCATCCTCGTAGTTCTCTACTTTTACGACCAGACGGCCTTCAGATGACGCTTACTGCGCGAGTGCGCTGGCCGGGGGCGTATTGATGCCGTCATCGCCGATCATCTGCACGCCGATCAGCAGCTGTCGCAGGCGCGGATCATCCAGTGACAGGTGCTCCAACGGCTGCGCTCTACGGGTGACGAACACGTAGGTTGACCGGTAATACGGGATCGAGTCGCCATGCGATGCATGCCGGTCGCGACCCCGGGCCACATGTCGCAGCCGGAGTCGCCAGCGTATGGCGCGCAAATCCGCGGCGCTGAGCCCACCATTCATAGCGCACGTCGCGCTGCAGCTGCCGCGCCAGAAGTGCGCCAGCCTGTTCTCGAAGCCCGCTTGCTGACGATTGGAGAACGGCAGGTTGTTCGGGTCCGCGCACACCACCAGCGCCGCCGCGCGCGCCTCCAGGCAGGCGCCACCAGAATGACCAGCAGGGCGGCGCGCAGGCCGCGCACCTAGGGACTCGCTGTCGTGGTGGTCGTGTAGTCGTTCGTGGTCTCAGGGGCGGCGACCAGCCCGCATCCGCTCCACCGCGCGCGGCACCGGCGCCGGGACTTTGCGAGGGCGTGGCGCCATTCTGCGCAGCCAGCGTCTGCGGCAGCGACATCGAGCGCACATAGGCCGCAATCTGCCACAGCTGCTCGTCCGGGATCTTGCCGCCCCAGGCCGGCATGCCGTTGGGGCGCCCCTCAACCAGCGTCTGATGGATCTGCTCCAGCCGGCCGCCATAGATCCATTCATCATCCATCAGCGACGGTCCCATGCCGCCGCCGCCGTTGGAATGGCAACCGGAGCAGTTGTACTGCCCGAACAGGCGCTTGCCGGTCGTTCACCGCTTCGGCGTTGTCGTAGTACTGCGCGGCGCGCGGATCGACGGTGACAAGGCTGTGGTCCAGCCCCGGCGCCAGGGCGAGGTATGACCACGCCGCTGTCGACGCTCGGAGCTGTCGGCACCGCCGGCTCGTGGCGACCTTGACTGCAGCCACCCAGCAGGACCAGCGAGGACCAGCGCCAGTCTCAATGCGGAAGCGCAGAACACATACAGCGTCCCTCCGGCAGTGGTGTATTTCGGCAGATCGGACATCACGTTCACCATGCCGAGCGCCGCCGAGCCGTCGCGCGGATCGACCGGCCCGGAGACCACGGCGCCCGACCAGCCGCCGACCCCCGACAGCACGGCGATGTATTGGTGCCCGTCGGGGCCGCGGTAGCTGATCGGCTGGCTGATGATTCCGCTGTCGACCTTGTACTGCCACAGCAGCTCGCCGGTTCGCGCATTGACCGCCTTGAACCAGCCGTCCATGGTGCCGTAGAACACCAGATCGCCGGCGGTGACCACGGTCCCCGACCAGATCGGGAAATTCTCCTTCACGACCCAGGCCGGCCGGCGGTTCACCGGGTCCCAGGCCGTCAGCTCGCCGCGGTTGCCGCCCGGGCCCGGGCTTCATGTGCACATCCGCGCCGACGTAGGGCGTGCCGGCGATGTAGCTCACCTCCATGTCCATCCAATCCATGCACATGTTTTCGTGCGGGATGTAGATCAGCCCGGTCTGGGGACTGAAGCTGCTCGGGTTCCAGTCCTTGGCGCCGGAGGCCGTCGGACAGATGTTGTGGACCGTCTCGCCCAGCTTGGTCTCCTTGTCCGGATTGACGATCAGCCGCCCGCGTCTTGAGATCGACGCCCTTGGAGGAGTTGACCGGCCCGTATGGATCGGCCGACAGCACCTGCCGTTGGTGCGGTCGATCACGTAGACGTAGCCGTTGCGATCCAGGTGGACCAGCACCTTGTGCATCGTGCCGCCGAAGGGCATGTCGAGCAGGATCTGTTCGTTGACGCCGTCGTAGTCGTGCTCATCGTGCGGCGAGAATCTGGTAGTACCAGCGCGCCGCGCCCGCTCGCCGGATCGCGGGCGAAGATGCCGGCGGTCCACTTGTTGTCGCCCGGACGCTGCTCGGCATTCCAGGGCCCGGGATTGCCGGTGCCGTAGTAGATGGCATTCGAGTTCCGGCGTCGTAGGTGACCCAGCCCCAGACGGTGCCGCCGCCGATCTTCCAGGCCTCGGCGGGCCAGGTGCTCACGCCCAGATCCGTGCCCTTCTCGGAGGCATAGAAGGGTTTGAACTCGGCGCCGATCAGCACGTCGGCGTCGGGGCCCGTGTTGTAGGCCCGCCACACCAGCTTGCCGGTGTTCTCATCCAGCGCCACGATCCAGCCGCGCACGCCGAGCTCGCCGCCGGAATTACCGACATACACCCGGCCCTTGGCGACCAGCGGCGCCATGGTGATGGTCTCGCCGATGTTGATGTTGCCGAGCTGCGTCCGCCACACCGGCTTGCCGGTCTTCACGTCCAGCGCGATCGTCTGGCCATCCAGCGTGTTGAAGATGTACTTGCCGTGATCGACCGTGCCGCCGCGGTTGACGACATCGCAGCAGGCAACGCCTTGGCTCGCCGGCAGCGGGCTTGGCGGCGAACTTCCATTTCAGCGGCGCGCCGGGCTTGGTCAGATCGAGCGCATAGACGTAGTTCGGATAGGCCGTCACGATGTACATGGTGTTGTCGGCGACGATCGGCGCGGCCTCCTGGCCCTTGTTGACGCGCCAGTGAGAACTGAACATTGCGGGCGTCAGGTGCTGACGTTTTCCGGCGTGATCTCGGTGAGCGAGGAGAAGCGCGTCGAGGCATAGTTCTTCGAAGGCATGGTCCACTGGCCGTCGTCCTGCGGCGCGTTCGCGCAGCTTGGCGCGGTTGGCCCGCTTCCGGCGTCGGCGCCGCCAGCGCATGGCCGATCTGCTCGCGCGTGAAGACCTCATCGGCGGACACCGGCGGCGGCACCGGCGGGGGCACCGGCGGCGGGCTCTGGGAAGCCCCGAGTGCCGGCAACAGTCCGAGCAACGACCAAGGCCCCGTGGAACTCTTCGCGTCATTTGAACTGGCATTCATCCGGCGCACCGCGGCAACAGCACCAGGCCGACGGCGGTCAGTAGCGTTGTCGCAAAAAATGCACCCCCAAAGGCAACGCCCCACAGCGCCGAAAACGATAGCGAGTGCGCGCGGCAATGGCCGACTCAGGGGTTCCCGACTCGCGGCGCAGTGCGCCCAGAAACGAGCAGGCCCCACAGGGCCACGACCAAGCAGAGGCCCTCAAGGGCCAGCAGACCGGCGTGGGTCCATGCCCATTGCGGCGCCGGGGCGGCCAGTCGGTGATCGGTGGGAAAGCACGGCCCGCTCGCCAGCGCGTAACCGACGTTGAGTTGCGCAAACCAGGCCAGCGGACCGGCGAACAGCGCCGAGGGCTCCAGGCCGGAGCGCGGCGGCAGTGGCGGATGGGCGGGATGCGTCGTCATGGGCCACGCCCGAATCCCAGGTAGGGCGTCAGGTAGTAGGTGGTGAAGACGAACAGCCACACGACATCGACGAAATGCCAGTACAGCACGCCCGCGGACACCGACAGGCGGCGCCGCGGGCTGAAGTAGTCGAGGGCCGTCCAGAGGAAGATCGCCGGCGAGCACCAGCAGCCCGACGATGCACATGCGCCATGTGCAAGCCGGTGGTGACGAAATACAGCGAGGCGTAGCTCGAGGTGCCGAGGCTGAAGGTCTTGGCGTGCCATTCGTAGCACTGGACCAGCGGCAAAGACCGCGCCCATGAGGAATGCGCCGCCAAAACCCCACAGCGCCTGCGCGCGGCGCTGCGTGGAGGATGCCGCGCTCGCCCAACCACGCCACGACGCTCGAGGCCAGCAGCAGCAGGGTGTTGGGCAAGGCCAGTTGCAGGCTCGGGCGCGGCTCCAGCAGCCAGCCGGGCCGGCGGTGGCGCCCGTGTAGTAGTAGGAAAACAGCAGGTACGCGAACAGCGCCGCCTCGCTGGCCACCAGCGTGCCCACGCCCCACCAGCCGACGCCGTGGCGCCCGATCGGCCCGACCGGCAAGGCGCGGCTGCGCGACGGCCACCGTCTCAGCCATGCGCCGGCTCCCGCTCGCGCAGCTCGCGCCGCGGCCACAGCCACGCATGCCAATGCCAGCGCGCGAGCGATCACGGCGCCCAGCGCCGCCACGATCCAGAGCTTTCAGCAGCAGGCCGACAAACAGCCCCGCGATCCCGAGCGCCAGCAGCACCGGCGCGAAGCTGTCCTCCGGCATCTCCAGGATCATGTCCGGCTGCGCATCCAGCGCGGTGGTGGCGATCGGTCTCCTTGCCGTCGTCGAGCAGCATCCCGCGGTCGATCGAGCGACTGCTCCGTCGCTCCGCAGCCGCCCTTCCCACAACGGATGGCGCGAGGCGACGGTGGGGATCACGGCGAAATTGTAGGGCGGCGGCGGGGACGGCACCGACCACTCCAGGGTCGGGGCATCCCACGGATTGGCCGCGGCGGCCTTGCCGCCGCGACCAGCTCTTGACGACATTCACGAAGAACAACAATACGCCCACGGCGAACACGAAGCTGCCGACCGAGGTGATGAGATTGAGCGTGTCCAGCCCATCGTCGGCGCCGTAGGTATAGACGCGCCGCGGCATGCCGAGCAGCCCCGTCAGGTGCATGGGCAGGAATGCCAGATTGAAGCCGATGAACATGGTCCAGAAATTCCAGCGGCCGAGCTTCTCATCGAGCATCCGGCCGGTCATCTTCGGAAACCAGAAATAGGCCGCGCCGACGACCGGAAAGACGTTGATGCCGATCAGCACGTAGTGCAGATGTGCGCCACCACGAAATAGGTGTCGGTGAGCTGCCAGTCCACCGGCACGCTGGCGGTCATGAAGCCCGACACGCCGCCGATGACGAACAACAGGATCATCGAGGAGAAGAACAGGAACGCGGTGGTGATCACGGGCCTGCCGAGCCAGATGGTGGCCAGCCAGGCGAACACCGCCACCGCGGACGGCAGCGTGATGGCGATCGAGGCGCCGAGAAGAACGCCAAGCCCAAGCCCGGCAGGCCGGTGGCGAACATGTGATGCACCCAGACGCCGAATCCCAGGATCATGGTGGCGACGGTCGACAGCGCCACCAGCGAGTAGCCGACCAGCGGCCGGCGGCAGAACACCGGCAAGCCGTCCGACACCATGCCCATGGCCGGCAGCACGATGGCGTACACCCAGGGATGGCCGAAGATCCAGAACAGGTGCTGCCACAGCAGCGGCTGGCCGCCGCCGGCGGGATCGAAGAAATGCGTGCCGAACTGGCGGTCCATCCACAGCATGAAGAACGCCAGGCTCACCGCCGGCACCACGATCAGGTTGGCGACGCTCGCGGTCAGCGTGCCCCAGACCAGGATCGGCAGGCGGTTGATCGACATGCCCGGGCGCGCGGGTGCGAAACGCGGTGACGATGAAATTGGCCGCGCCCGACCGTGGTCGAGATCCCGAGGAACACCATGCCGAGCGCGTAGAAGTCCTCGTTGAGGCCCGGGTTGTAGGCGCGGGTCGCGTAGGGCACGTAGTTGAACCAGCCGTCGTTCGGCGCCGTTGCCGGTCAGAAAGCCGGCATACAGAAAGATGCCGCTGGCCAGATACATCCAGTAGCTGAGGGCATTCAGGCGCGGAAAGGCCATGTCGCGGCTGCCGAGCAGCAGCGGCCACAGATAATTGGAAAACCCCGACAGCATCGGCGAGGCATACAGGAAGATCATGGTCATGCCGTGCGTCGAGAACAGCTGGTTGTACTGCTCCGGCGTCAGCAGGGAGAGGTTCGGCCCCGCCAGCTGCAGGCGCATCACCAGGGCCTCGAGGCCGCCCAGCGACCAGAAAGACGAACGCCGTGACGATGTAGCGGATGCCGATCTGCTTGTGATCGACGGTGCTGAAAAAACCCGCGATGCCGCCTTCGCCTTCCCATAACTCAAAGAGGCGGGCCTCGTGCGCCACCGAATCCGCGCCAGTCACCGGCACACGCAGCTCAGCGCTTTTCACTGCTGTAACTCCAGGTAGTCGACGACATCCAGGAGATCCTCACCGTTGAGCTCCTGGTTGGGCATGTGGGTGCCGGGCTTTAAGCCATGCGCGTTTTCAATCCACGCCGCCAGCGTCCCGCGGGTGTTCGGCAACAGTCCCGCGGCCAGCATGCGGCGGCCGGCCAGGTGACTCAGATCCGGGGCGACGTGAGCGGCGGCTTGGGTGCCGCGAAGCTGGTGACACAGCCCGCAGCGAAACTCCACCACCTCGGCGCCGCGGGTGGTCTGCGCATTGATCGGCGCGACCGCCGGCTGCAGTTGATGTTGGCGCCAGCGCTCGAACTCATCGGGCAATTGGGCCACCACCTGCACCAGCATATGAGCGTGCTGTTCGCCGCAGTATTCGGTGCATGGCCCGCTGTAAACGCCCGGGGCATCGGCCTCCAGCCAACTCAAATTCGTTTGCCCGGGTATCGAGTCGGTCTTGCCCGTGAGCTTGGGCACCCAGAAACTGTGGATGACATCGGCACCGTGCAGTTTCACGAGCACCCGCTCGCCCACGGGGATGTGAATCTCATTGGCCGTGGTAAAGATTTGGGAGGCGTCGGGGGAGTCGTAGGTGACTTCCCACCACCACTGATGACCCGTGACATCCAGCGTCAGGGCGGGGCTGGCCGGTGGCCCGGAAACCGCCGCCAAGGTCACCATGGTCCACACCAGCGCGACCGCCAGCGGCACCCCGGACATCAACAGCCCGTTGCGGATCCAGTGCAGGCCGCTTGCGCCCTCCTCGACACCGACTGCACGCGTCTCCTCATCGCCGCCATTGGCGCGCGCACGGCGCAAGGCCCACAGCAAGATCCAGCCGATGACCACACAGACGATGATGGAGACGATCAGCATGTACCAGGTCAGCGGCAAGATCGCATCGGCGCGCGGTCCTGCGGAATCCAGATAGCTCGCGGGCGTAGCGAGGTTCATGCCGGGTGGGTCCGCTCCGCCAGCGAGCGCAACCGACCCAGCGCATGCACGCTCGCCCACAGGAACAGCAAGATCCCGGGGACCCACATCAGGATGCCGCCGAGCGCCTGATCCTGAAGCGGGGTCAAGCCCCAGATCTGGCTGGTCGACAAGATGCCGGAAGTACAGCGGCCGGCTCGCCGTGGTCAAGATGGCGCCGAGGAACCCCATCTGCATCGAGGTCAGGACGCCGGCCAGCAGTACGTCGCCCGACATCTGGCGTGGCGAGCGCAACAGCGCACGCCACAGTGCCACCGCACTGCCGAACAGCGTCACATGCATCGTCCAATACACCAGCGTGGTGTCGAACGTGGCGTCATAGGGCGCCGGCATGTGCCAGAACCACAACGCCACGAGAAAGGCCGACGCCGAGAGCCACACGCTGCGCCGCGCCCACACGGCGGAGACCTCAGGCGTCGCCAAGGCCAGCAAAGGCGCCGCGCCCAGGATCAGCACCATGTGCTGGCCGACGCGGGCGGAAAACAGTGAGACGGACAGCGCGCACAGCGGCGAGACCAGGGCCGCCGCTGTGATCGCCCAACCCGCCGCGGCGCGCGAACTGCCGTGGCGCCTGGCGGCGCTGATACCAGATGTGCAGGATCGCTGCGGCGATGAGCGCGGCGATCAGGACCGGGTCAAGATTGAAGCGACCGAGCAGGATGCAGGCGTTGGCGGCGTCCCGCAGTAGGGCAGCAGTTGCGCAACCATCATTGCCTCTCAACGCCGGAATCGCTTCCAATCAAGCGGCGCTGCGCCGCGCCCGGCCGGAAGGCCGCGACGGCGGCTTCGACCACCTTTTCATCCTGATCCACCGTGCCACCGCTGGCGCCGACCGCGCCGATGACCACTTCGCCACGCTTCACCGGGACACCGCCCGCGAAGATCACGACGCGGTCGTGATTGGTGCTGTTGATGCCAAACAGGGGTTTGCCGGATTGCGCCATCTTGGCGAGGTCCTGCGTCGGCATGTCAAACGCGCGGGCGGTCCATGCCTTCTGAATCGAGATGTCGATGCTGCCCAGCCAGGCGCCATCCATGCGGATGTGGGCGACCAGATTGCCGCCGGCATCCACCACTGCCAGATTGTAAGGAATTCCGAGTTCGGTCGCTTTTTGTTCGCCGGCTGCGATCATCAGCCGTGCTTCTTCGAGACTGACAGACTCATGAGAGCTTGGCATGGCGCGCTCCTCGCGAAGGGTTGCATTATTCTTGAGGGGACCCTCAAACAGTGCAGCGCCGCCGTCTGGCCTTCTGTAGGTCAAACGGACATTTTTTCGTAGTACGAAATCGGACGGTTCGCGTGCGGTGTCGCGCAGCCGTGGGGGGAAGAGCTAGGTCTTGGCGAGCCTGGCTGGACGTTCCTGCCGCTCAGTGGGCGACGGGCATCGGTGCGGCGGCGATCCCCTCGGCACTGCGCGCGCTCTCATAGCGGTTGCCGAGGATCCAGGCGATCGGGAACCAGATCAGCGACACGCCCACACCGAGGACGGCGAGGCCAATGTCGCCGAAGCCATTCAGCACACCGACGCTGGCGAAGGAGGCGACGACATCGCCGCCCCGATAGACAACCGTGTCGATGACGTTCTTCGCCTTGTATTTGCTTTGCTGGTCGACCACCGTGAAGAGCATTTCGCGGGTCGGCCTCGCCACGGCGTATTCCGCAACGCGCCGCACCACCTGCAGGCCGCTCAGAATCATCAGAACGGGAGAGAAGGCGATGGCAAGGAACGCGAACACCATGATGATGGGATTGAGCAGCAGGCCAAACTTGACGCCAAAGCGCTTGATGATGCGACCCGTGCCGAGCAGCTGGATGATGACCGCCGCGCCGTTGACTGCCAGCTCGATCGTGGCGTACATGCGGGTTCGCTCGTCGTGATTGGTGAAGGCCTTGGTGATCAGATCGCTCAGCTGCGTGTATACGATGGTGGAAATAGTGGTCATCAGGAACAAGAAGCCCGCGATCAGCAACAGATAGGGTGACTTGGCGAGCAGGATGAAGCCGTCCAGCGGATTGCCGCCGCCGAGGCGGTGATTGATGTCGGTGCGCTGCGCCTCCGTACCCGAAGTCGCTACGAGCTTGGCGCGCGCATGTTCGAGCGCCTTCACGAGAAACGCGGTCACGACGAAGCCACCCGCCGAGATCAGCATCAAACCGTTGTTGCCGACCCGAGTAGCCAGGAAAGTTGCGATCGCCGGACCCACGATGCCGCCGACCGTGCCGCCCGCGGCGATGAAACCGAACAGCCGTTTCGCCTGAGTGCGCGAGAAGATGTCGGCCATGAAGCTCCAGAACACCGAGATGATGAGCATGTTGAACACGCTCACCCAGATGTAGAAGCCCGCCGCGACCCAGCGGGCCGACACCTTGCCGCCCGAAAACAACAGGAAGAAACCAATGATCGAGAGCGCAATGAAGCCGTACACCCAGGGCAGAAAGTTGGACAGTTTCAGGCGCGAGGCCATGCTCGCATAGAGCGGAGCGAGAATTAGCGTACCGATGAACGTGCCGAGAAACAGCTCATTCAGGTGATGAACGCCGTACACCGTGCCCATGGCATCGCGTACCGGTTTGACCACCGAGTAGCTGCCGAACAGGAAGAAGAAGTACAGCATGCTCAGCAGCACGGCGGACAATTCGTGAGGCTCGACGCCTGCCAGCCATTTGAACGCACGCGCGAACAACGAGGGGCTATTGGACTGGGGCATGTGGCATCCTGAGGATCATTCGAAACGGTTGAAACGTCAGCTGGTCAGCGCTTGCGGCGCGGGGACTATAGCCCAACAATGATGTCCGATTGAAGCTGCCGGGCCTGCGCTGTCGGGTACTACACCTGTGCCCGTAGCCGCAAAGCTTGCTGCGCTGCCTCCTGTTCGGCCCGCAGCACCTCGTAGCGCCTTCCCAACAGCAGCGCGCCCGCGCCCCACAGGACGGACATCCCCATGCCGACCGCGGCTGAGCCCACAATCCGCAGCCCCCCGGCGCGCAGTCCGGCCTGCACCCAGGCTGAAGTGAGATCGCCAAACCGGTAGATCACGGTATCGATGACGTTCTTGGTCTTGTAGCGGTCCGCTTGGGGAACGACGGTAAAGCAGATCTCGCGGCTGGGTCGGGCGATGGCGTACTGCCCAACCTGGCGGATCACCTGCAGCGCCTGGATCATGAGCAGAGTGGGTGACAGCGCCACAGCCATGAAGGCGAAGACCATGATCATGGGATTGAGGACCAGCGCGGCCGTCACGCCGAAGCGCTGCATGAACCGTCCCATGCCCAACAACAGGATGACGGCGGCGCTTATGTTGACAACCAGCGAGATGTCCGAGATCGCGACGAGGCGATTGGCAACCCCGGAGAAGGCCTGGGAGATCAGGTCCGTCTGCATGAAGTAGGCGACGGTGTTGACCCAGGTCATGAGGAAAAAGAACAGCGCCTGGCGGCGCGAATAGGGCGAACGCAGCAGCGCCCAGAAGCCTTCGAGTGCGCTCCCGGGCAGGTCATGATCCAAAGTCGTTGGCTGTCCGCCCGCGCCCGTCAGTCGCAGCCGCGGCTTTTCGCGCATCAGCAGATGAATCAGGACAATGACCAGCAGAAAGCCGGTAGCCGCGACGATCAGCAAACCGCCCAGGCCGATGGCATGTACGGCAAGCAGGCTTACGAGCGGCCCCGCGATGGCCCCGAGGGTGCCCCCTGCGGCAATCAACGCAAACAAACGGGTGGCCTGGGACGCTGAGAACAGATCCGACATCAGTGTCCAGAACACGGAGATCATGAAAAGATTGACGACGCTGAACCACACGTAATAGGCACCGCCGATCCAGCGGTTGTCAGGGGCCAGCCGAAATAGCAGCTGAAAGAACAGCACATTTATCAGCCAGAACCAGAAGACGCCGGGCAGTAGGCGGTTCAGCCGTACCCGTGCCGCGAGCCACCCATAGATGGGCGATGCGATCAGCGTGCCGATGAAAGTGCCGGTGAACAGCCACTGCAGCTCGTCAGTGCCGAATACCGTAGCGATGGTGTCGCGCACGGGTTTGAGGATGTAGTAGCTGCCCAGGATCAGGAAGTTGCAGGCGAATGCCAGTACCACCGCGCGCCGCTCCTGCGGCAGGACCTGGGCGCTGCGCGTCAGCAAGCCCTCAAGGCGCCCACCGGACACGTCGTTTCAGCGCAGGATAGCCAGGCGCGCCAGATTGGTCTGCACCGTGCCGTCCAGCGCACCACGATCGGCATACCAGCGGCGCACCGCATCTACAAGCGAGATCGCCGCTTCACGCTCGGGTTCCTGTGCCGCATCGAGCCGCACCAGATCACTGATCGCACTCCTGCGGCGCAGCGGCGTGGCGCGCGTCAACCGCCGCAGTCGCAACCGGCGCAGCGCAGCGGCCGGGACGACGGTGCCGGACTCATCATCCAGCACTTCTGAACGGGACTGGGCGAGGCGAAACAGGGCATCGGCCGTGGGCACCGTTGCCGTCGTATCGGTACGTGAGGGCCGCACCCAGCTCTGACACCAGTGCAGATAATCTTCCGGCGAGCTGCGCAGCGTCGGATCGCCGATGGCCACGCAGATATGGGGCAGCGCCAGGGCGAGCGGTACCGCCTCGGCCCACAGCCGCTCGCGCATCAGGTATTCGATATCACCCAGATACGCATCCAGCATTCTCGAGCGACCGCGTCGGGAATTCGCTCGCTCCCGTGATGCGCTTCCTGCGCCACGCTCCGCATCCGGGCGTTGACTCTCAACCGCCATGTTGCTTCCTTCATCAGACAGTCACTCGGCCCGGTTTCTTTTGTGACGTTTTGTTGCCGCGGGCGAATTTCTTAAGGTCCATCTTGGCCGAAGTCCCGGTGCATTGCCAATTTCCGCCGGATTTGACTTTTTCCGCCGCTACGCCTCCGCTAATGGGCGCGGCCGCGCCGCGCCAGCAACCAACGTCCCGGAGCCGTTGCCGCGATGCCGAGCATCAGTCGCCAGGCCGCGCGGCGCGACCACGGCATCCGGCGCGGGGGCACGGCCGCATAGAAGCTCGTGCCGACATCCCGATGCAGCTGCCAGGTGTGGCAGTGGACCTGCCATTCGCACTCGCCGCTGCGCAGCATCAGTTCCTGCGCCGCCAGCGCCTCAACCCTCAGCTCATGCAAAACCGGCGGCAGTGGCACACCCTGAACGCCGCTCAGCGACAGCTGCGCGGCAGTGACGCGGCCGTCGGGTTCCACGATATTGCCGAGCACGGTAATGCCGGCGCTCCCCGGCCCGCCCACCCAGTGCGCGGGCCCCTTGAAGTGAATGGTTTGTGCCGCCAAGTTCAACCGGCCGTCTCGAGTTCCCACACCGTGAGCGGCGCGCCGCGGCGCAGCCAAAAGCCGGCACCCATCTCGCGGAAGGAGCGTCGCAGTCGGGCGCGGTACCAGCTGCCATCGCGCATGTGCACCTCGGCATCAGTACGCCGCCGGTCGCAGTTGCGCCGCCAGTCCGTCGCCGTCAGTGCGCCAAAATACAGTAGGGCATGACACAACCGGCCGAGGTTGGCGAGCGCGCGCGTGGCGCGCCGATCATCCAGGTACTGCACCACGTCGTAGCAGATCACCAGATCAAATGGCGTCGGGCTGCTCCAGGTATCCACGGTTCCGCGCTCCCAGCCAAAGCGCTCGCACAGGTACTCACTGACATCCAGGCCCACGTAGCGCGCCTTCGGATATGCCGTCATCAGCGGCTTGCGCAGCATGCCCGTGCCGCAGCCTGCATCGAGCATGCGCCGCACCGGCAGGCCGACATGACCGGCATAGGCGACAATGAGCCGCGCACGGGCTCGCATCTCCGCCTGGGTCGTGACGGCTGTGCGCGGGTCAAAATAGAATTTCTCGTAGTACGCGCGATCGAAGGCCAAGTCACACCGCGTCATGGCAAGCCGATTTGCGGCCCTCGCCTACGACTATGCAACAGTCCGGGGCGGGTTGGCGAGGCTTCGGACCCGAGGCATTGCTGCGCAGGCGCCACACGGGTAGATTGCGGCCTCATGATAACCGAGCGAGTCTCCGGCTTGGGGCCAAACCCCCTGCGACGCAATGCCGTCTGGCCCTGGGTGGTCATGCCCCTGGTCGTCCTGGCTCTGTTCGTGGTGCTGCATAATGTGCGGCGTTCCGGCGATGGCAGCGATCAGGACAGTAGTCTCGGCAGCGGAATACCGTAGAATCCGCACCCCCGTCACGGTCTGATCCTGCCCATGCCCCGTATTCCGAAAGTCGGCTTTGTCAGCCTCGGCTGCCCCAAGGCGCTGGTTGATTCCGAGCGCATCCTCACCGCGCTGCGCTCCGAGGGCTATGAGGTGGCACCGAGCTACGATCAGGCGGACGTGGTGGTGGTCAACACCTGTGGCTTCATCGATGCAGCCGTAGACGAATCTTTGGAAGCCATCGGCGAGGCGCTGGAGCAGAACGGCCGCGTGATCGTCACCGGGTGTCTGGGCGCCCGCCCGGAGCGCATTCTCGAACGCCACCCGAGTGTCCTCAAAGTGACCGGCCCGCATGCCTATGAGGATGTGATGGCTGCGGTTCACGAGCATCTGCCGCCACGGCACGACCCGTTTGTGGATCTGGTGCCGGCCCACGGCGTGCGGCTTACGCCGCGACACTATGCGTACCTCAAGATCTCCGAGGGCTGCAACAACAAGTGCAGTTTCTGCATCATTCCGGACCTGCGCGGCCGGCTCGTCAGCCGTCCCATCGATGAAGTGCTGCGTGAGGCGGAACGACTGGTGCATGCCGGCGTGCGTGAACTCCTGGTGATCTCGCAGGACACCAGCGCCTATGGTGTCGACATCAGGTACCGCGCCGCGAACTGGCGCGACACGGCCTATGAGACCCGGTTCATTGATCTGGCGCGCGGCCTCGGTTCACTCGGCGCCTGGGTGCGCTTGCACTATGTCTATCCGTATCCGCACGTCGATGAAGTGATTGCCCTGATGAATGAGCGCAAGGTGCTCCCCTATCTGGACATTCCTTTCCAGCACGGCAGCCCCGCCGTTCTCAAGCGCATGAAGCGCCCCGCACACGCGGTCGACACCCTTGAGCGTATTGGCGCGTGGCGGCGCGAGTGCCCTGACCTCACGCTGCGCAGCACGTTCATCGTCGGTTTCCCCGGTGAGACCGAGGCCGAGTTCTGCGAACTTCTGGCATGGCTGAGCGAGGCGCAGCTGGACCGCGTCGGCTGTTTCAAATATTCCCCGGTCGCGGGCGCCACCGCCAATGCGCTGGGCGCGCATGTGCCGCCGCCGGTACAGCAGGAACGCTACGAGCGTTTCATGGAACACGCGCAGGCCATCAGCGCGCAGCGACTCCGCCGCCGGGTCGGTACGACCATTCAGGTGCTGGTGGACGGTATCGATGGCAAGACCGCGATCGCGCGCAGCGCCGCGGAGGCGCCGGAAATTGATGGCGTGGTGCGCATTGCCAACGGCTCCAAACTAAAGGTGGGCGAGTTTGCGCAGGTACGGGTGACCAGGGCTGACGACTACGACCTCACGGGACGCATTGTTGCACTGCAATAGCGGCCTTTAAGGGGTGGTTGAGGGCGCACTCCGTTTGCGTAGCAGTGTCCGCTCGGCCATTCTGGTGATCCAAAGACCAGGATCTGAACCCAAGGCGTGGACAACCCATCGGGACTTGGTGGCAGCGCCGCTCCGCAAGGCGGCCGCCAAGCCGTATTTCTCAGCTACGCATCCGAAGATACCGACTGCGCGCGGCGTTTATGCGCTGCATTGCGCGCGGCGGGGATCGAAGTCTGGTTGGATCAGAACGAGCTGCGCGGCGGGGACCTGTGGGACGCCGCCATCCGCCAGCAGATCAAGTCCTGTGCGTTGTTCGTGCCGATCATTTCGGCCAACACCCGCACGCGCGCCGAGGGTTACTTTCGGCTCGAATGGAAACTCGCCGTCGATCGCTCACATCAGATGGCGGGGGACAAACCGTTCCTCGTGCCCGTCGTGGTCGATGCGACGGTCGATGCTGAAGCGCGGGTTCCGGAGCGATTCCGCGAGGCACACTGGACGCGCCTGTCGGGAGGAGAGGCGACCACCGCATTTGTCGCACGCCTATCGCAGCTGTTGTCCCCCGGTGAACTGAAACGCCAAGGATCCTCGGCGACTGTATCGCCAGCGGCGCCCAACGACAGCCCTAAATCCGACACACCGCCGGTAGCAGCGCGCATGGACCCGGTAATCCCTGAGTCGCGATCGCCGCCAAACAATCACCGCACCATCATCGGCCGCGAGCGCGAGCTTGAGGCTCTCAACGCCGCTTTCAACCGCATGCTCGCTGGTCGGCGTCAGCTGGTATTGATTTCGGGCGAGCCGGGTATCGGCAAGACGCGTTGTATCGAGGCTCTCGCTGACATCGCCGAAGACAAGGGCGCCCTGGTCCTGTGGGGACGGTGTCACGAGGAAGCCGGCGCGCCGCCGTACTGGCCCTGGGTGCAGATTCTGCGGGCATACATCGACACCTACTCGCTCGAGGAAGTGCGCCTCAGCATGGGGGCAACGACCAAAGATATCGCCACGCTCATTCCCGAGCTGCTTGAGCCCGCGCAACAGGCGAGCGACGTGCCCAGCGCGATTGAAGATGCCTCCCCGGCAAGATTTCGCGCCTTTGATGCCATACGCCAGTTTTTTC
This sequence comes from uncultured Gammaproteobacteria bacterium, assembly GCA_963708865.1. GTDB lineage: Bacteria > Pseudomonadota > Gammaproteobacteria > Steroidobacterales > Steroidobacteraceae > DAIDKA01. The sequence goes on along the minus strand of CAVPUC010000008.1, from coordinate 680,338 downwards.
AGCGTGCTGCGCAACGCGCACCCGTGATCCTTGCGCTCGAGGATCTGCACTGGGCGGACGCGCCATCGCTCGCCCTGCTGGAATTTCTGAGCGAACATCTGCCGCGCGGCCGCCTGCTCATCCTCGGGACGTATCGCGACACCCATGCCTCGGCCAAGACCCCGCTGATGCGCACCCTCGGTGGTCTGAAACGCGGCGCTGACGTAGAACGCATTCATCTTTCGCGACTGTCGCTCTCGGCCATCGGCACGATGGCGCAGCAACTGTGCAGCACGCGGCTGTCCGGCCCACTGGTCAAGGCAATCCATCAACAGACCGATGGCAATCCGCTGTTTGCCACCGAGCTGATCCGGGTCTTGATTGATGAGGGCGACGGAACGACTCTTGCAGCGCTGCCCGCGAAGATTCCAGCCGGCGTGCACGAAACCATCGGTCGCCGGCTGCTGCGTCTATCCGACGGCTGCAACGCAACTCTGTGTGTCGCGGCGATACTGGGGCGGCTGTTCACGGCCACTGAGATCGCGGCGATCATGGACGTGGATGTGCAAAGCGTCCTGGTGGAACTGGAACCTGCGTTACAGGCAGCGGTCGTGGCCTCAATCACCGAGGTACCAGGCGGTTACCGGTTCACCCACGCATTGATCCGCGAGACAATCTACGAGGATTTGGCGGCCGCCGAGCGGGTGCGACTGCATGCACGCGCCGCGGCTGCGCTGGTCGCCATCCATTCGGCGTACCTGCAACCCGTACTCACCCGGATTGCCCATCACTACTACGAATCAGTCACCCTTGGCCACACGCAGGAAGCCGTCAGTTACGCATTGCTGGCCGCCGACAGCGCCGCCCGGATGTACGCCTTTGAAGAGGCGATCCTGCATTACGATCGGACCATCAAAACGCTTGAGAACGCCGGCTTGAGGCAGGATCCGCGCCTGGCACGCGCGTATATCCTGAAAGCCTCGGCGCTGAAGCAGATGGGACAGATACCGCAATCCGTTGACGTGCTGCTCGAAGCCGTCAATCGGACGCGGGTACTGGGAAGTGCCGAGCTGCTCGTCGACCTGGTGATGCTGGTCACGTCTTCTTCCCGGCATTGGCCGCATCAGCACTTCGTCCCGCTGCTCGAGCGGGTGCTGGAAGTGCTGCCGGCCGTCGATTCGCCCTCGCGCGCCAAGGCGCTGTCGACATTGGCATTTGCCCAGCGCACTTCACTGGACAAGCGCCGGCTCGAGGAACTGGTCGATGCAGCCCTGGCCATGGCCGACCGTGTCTGCGACGCCACCGCACGCTGCGCCTGTTACGAACTGGCGGCGATCTGCTTTCGCGGTCACCCCGAGAATCTGCAGCGCCGTCTGTCGTTGGGGTGCGAATATATCGCGGTTGCGCGCTTGACCGCAAAAGAGGATCTGCTTGCCGACGCCTATCATTGGCAGGTGCTCAATTTTTTTGAATCCGGACGAATCGACGATCTGGAGCCGCTGCTTTGCGAATACGGTGAACTCACTGCCGCAACCATCGGCATCCATCAGTATCAACTGGGTGCGCATCTCGTAACGTTGGCGCTGCTGCGCGGGGAATGGGCCGGACTCGAGGAGCGTATCGAAGGACTGCTCGAGATCGGTACCAAGACCCGGCGCGATGATGCCGACGGTGTTTATGGCGCCCAGATGTTTGCGCTGAACCGTGAACTGGGCCGATTGCACGCGATGGCGCCACAGATCAAGGAGATCGCCAACAGCGCCACCAAGCGCATGTGGGAGCCCGGTCTGATGTTCATGTGCGCCGAAATCGGCTTGCTGTCCGAGGCGCACGGAATATTTGAACGGCTGGTCGAAAACGACTGCTGCGCGATCAGCCGGGACGACATGTACATGACCTTCCTGGTGTTTTGTGCGCAGACCTGCTGTGCCCTGGGAGATCTGGATCGCGCGCGATCCCTGTATCCGCTATTGCTTCCCTACCGGGGACAAACGGCCAATCATCCGACGGCCGTGTGCTTTGGCGCCGTCGAACTTTACCTGGCTATGCTGGCCAGCACCGCGAATGACCCGGACGCAGCGCGTGGGCATTTCGATCACGCCTTGGAAAAGAATCGCACCATGCGCGCCTGGCCCGCCGTTGCCCGCACGCTGTTTCGCTGCGGCGCCTTTCTCCTCGCACGTCCCTCGCAGGCCGACCGGGTCTTGGGCCATGAGCGGCTGCGTGAAGCCGAGCGACTCGCGCGTCAGCTGGGTATGACGCGCCTGGTTCTAGATATCGAGACCGTGATAAATGAAGGCCGGGCAGACCTAGAAACTTCGTCGCAGCCCGCCGCGGGTCTTGGCGCCCGACCCGACACCGCTGTCCATTAACGTAGCTGGAGATCATCATGCCGGTATTCATGATCGAGAGAAACTTCGCCGAGGCTTTGAATCCCAACCCGGAAGAGGTAAAGACCATCGGCGAGATCAACGCCGCAGTCGGCGTCAGGTGGCTGCACTCATTCTTGTCCGCGGACAAACGCAAGACGTTCTGTCTATATGAGGCAGAGAACGGCAACGCCATCAGGGAAGCCGCCCGACGCGCCGGCATTCCCGCCGACGTTATCGTGGAACTCGCGGGCGAGCTGCGCGCGGTTGGCGGCCTCAGGCCCGTGGCAGAGTGAGTTCCGGCGCAAGCGCCGGGCGCTAACGTTGCAGGGCGCGCAGCGCCTTTGGCGGTAATAGCCATTCCAGGGCTGCCTCGCCCACGCGCGGTTCGCCTGTAAAGCACAGGCAGGCCGCCCCGCCCTTCCTGAAGCGCAACGCCGGTTTCGCATCAGGCCCGGCGATACACACGGTGAGCAGGCGCCCCAGATCCGGTTCGTGTCCGACCATCACGATGGACTCAACAGCATGGGCGCGCAGCACCGCCAGGACGCGCGCCGCCGTGCGACCCGGCGCCAGTACCGACTCATCGATCGGTTCCGGCAGACCCGCACGATGCAGGATCGAAGCAGTATCGTGCGCCCGCACCAGCGGGCTGCAGATCAGCCGGTCCACCGCACCGCCGGACTTCATCAAAGCCACCAGCGCCCCCGCCGTGTGCTTGAAGCGGCGCGCGCCCGCCCGGGTGAGCGGGCGCTGGCGGTCATCGGGCCAGCGCTTAAAGTCCCGCTCCGCGGCGATCGCATGACGTACCAGGTACAGCCGCATGGTCAGCCCACCGGCGCCGCAGGCAGCGGCGCATTCCCGAGGATCATGTCGGAAGCCTTCTCGGCGATCATGATCACGGCCGCGTTGGTGTTCGCGCCGACGATGGTCGGCATGATCGACGCATCAACCACCCGCAGCCCGGCGAGACCATGCACCCGCAGCTGCGGGCACACCACGGCATCGGCACCGATTCCCATGGCGCAGGTCCCTACCGGGTGCTGGGTGACGCTCGCCGTCGCGCGGATGTAGGCATTGAGGTCGGCATCGGTCTTCAGCGCAGCGCCCGGGCTTGTTTCCTGTGCGACCAGATCCGCCTGCGGCGCAGTGGCGTAGATATGCCGTGCGGCCTCGATGCCGCGCTTCGCCGTCTCCAGATCGTCTGGATGCGCAAACAGGTTGAGAAAGATCCGGGGCGGGTCGGTGGCATTGGCGGAGCCCAGGGCCACGCGCCCGCGGCTCTTCTCGTGCAGCACCACGACACCGGCCGTGATGCGATCGTCCTGGCGGCTCGACACCAGCGGAAACCAGATCTTCGCATCCATGCGCACGGGATTGCACATGAGCTGCACGTCCGGCTGCGCCAGATCCGCACGGGTGCGGATCACGACATTGCAGCTGTTGATCTGGCTGGCCAGCGCGCCGGTGCCGAACATCGCCCACTGCACCACCGCGGCGGCGACGCGATCAAACCGCAGCTCGTTGAGAAACGTCACCGGCCGGCGCACCGCAAATTCCACCGGGACGTGCGGATGTTCGGCAAGATTTGCGCCCACACCGCGAAGATCGAGCAGCGGTTTGATGCCGTGCTGGCGCAACTCATCGGCCGGTCCGACCCCGGAGAGCATCAGCAGCTGCGGGGAATTATAGGTTCCGCCGCTCAGTATGACTTCGCGCTCGGCACTGGCCCGGCGCAGCTGACCGTTCTGCAGGTACTCGACGCCGATCGCGCGGTTCTGGTCAAAGAGGACCCGGGTAGTGAGCGCATGCAGTTCAACGGTGAGATTCTCCCGACCCAGCGCCGGATGCAGATAGGCCCGCGAGGTGCTGGCGCGGCGGCCGTGGCGATCGATGTTGACTTCGCCCCGGGCGAATCCCTCCTCCACTGCCGGCGTGCAGATCCTCGGTGACATTGAACCCGGCTGCGGCTGCGGTCCGCATCAGCGGCTCGTGCAGCAGTTTCGCGGTATTGATGGGCCTGACCGGCATCGGGCCGCTGTCGCCATGATAGGGTCCGGCGCCGCGCCAGCTGGTCTCGATGCGCCGGAAGTACGGCAGCACCTCACGGTAGCCCCAGCCCTCGCAGCCGAGGCTGCGCCAGGTGTCGAAATCGCGGGAGTGGCCGCGCATGTAGAACATGCCATTGATCGAACCCGAACCGCCGAGCACCTTGCCGCGTGGCAGCCACAGGCGCCGGCCGTCCAGGTGCGGTTCGGGTTCGCTGAAGTATCCCCAGGAGAATTCCGGGCGGAACAGTGCGCGCAGAAACCCGAGCGGCATGCGCAGCAGAAAATGCTCATCCGGTCCGCCGGCCTCGAGCAGCAGCACGCGCCGGTCGGCCTGCGCACTCAGACGCGCCGCCAGCACACAACCCGCCGAGCCGCCGCCGACGATGATGTAGTCGTAGCGCTGCGCGGAATTCGTCATGGCGTCCCGATCGACAGGCGCGTGGAGCGGATGTTCTGGAAGCGACCGTCCACGATGGTATAGAACACCCAGCTTACGATATGGATGCTCTCACCCTTGCGGATAGGCCCGGCAATGAAGTCCGGCCAGTCCTCGAGGGCATAAAACTCCGTCGCCACCTCCGCAGCCAACCCGCCCTCGTCCGCGACGACCGCGCGGATGACCAGGGTTTCCCGGATCCTGGATTTGACCTCGCGGTAGAAATCGATGATGGCCTGGCGGCCATGCAGCGTCTTGCGGGTGCCCAGCTGCAGCACCACATCGTCCGCGTAGTACTTGCTGAATCCATCGAAATCATCGCGGTTGAAGCTTGCGATGTATTCGGTGAACAGCTGCTTGTTCATGCCGCCCCCCTTGTTATCTTTGCCGCCCGGTAGTGTCGGGCTGTGGGCGGCGCTTGCGCAAGCCCCTTGAACGCAAGGTAGCGTCAACTCGAAATTTGAATGCCTGGACTTCCTTCAGGTACTGTCCCTGCGGCAGAGCACGTGTGGCATTGTTTCAAAGCATTCTAACGCTACTGTTGCTGGCCGTGCTGATGCTGCAGGTGTTCCGCAGACTGCGGATTCCCTATCCCACCATGCTGGCCGTGGCCGGAGTCGCCGTCGCCGCGCTGCCAGGCGCTACCAGCGCGACAGCTGACGCTCACCAAGGAGCCGCAAGGCTCGTATCCACCGACGGATGCAACCCCCACAACTATGGCCTGAACGGATGGCGGGCGAGCTCAGGGTCCCTCTACCACGTAGCCCTTCGCTTTGAGCGCGGCGAGTCCCCCGTGAGGGGCGATGAGTTCGTGGATGGGTTTGAGGGCAAGCGTCGAGCGATTGTTCGCCAGCGCCAGGTCTACTTCGTGCTCCCAGCCCATGTTCGAATCGTCGATCAGCTGTTTGGTTCGGGAGGAGGAGGACGACACGACCGCGGTACAGACATCCAGGGTCTTGGGCACCATGAGCTGGCGCAAGGCGGCAACGTCGCCGCGCGCCCAGGCCGCGGCCTCTTGCTTCATCGGCTCCATGCCGGTCTCCAGGCGTTCGACCACCGCCTCAAGACACCTCACCTGGGCATCCTTTGGGATCTGCCCGAGTTGCGCGACCAGATCGCGCGGCTGGTCAATATCCAGTTTGGATTGGCGCAGTGGCACGTTGCGCTTGCGCGCCATTTTGACGACCTCATCCTGTGCCTCATTGCCCGGGGCCAGATGCGCGAAATCGAGGGCCTGCCGATACAGGCGCAGCGCCGCGAAAATGGGTTTGAGCCGCTCGATCCGATGATCCCCGGCGTCGTATCGCCCCACCAGAGTTGCCACCCGCCCGTACAGACCGGGCGGCAGGAACGTCCTGCAGGCGCGCCTTACCATCCAGGACCTGAACGCCGCGCCACTGGAAATACAGGCGCACCCAGGTAAAGGGATTGGCGTGGACGTTGACCGAAGGGTTGGTCGGAATCACCGCCTGGACCTCGCCCAGCACCGACTCCACCTCCCGTGACTTCCAGACCATCTTGCGCGGCAACGGATCCAACGTTCCGAGCAGCCACAGGACATGGTCGCCTTTGGACACCCGCCACAGGCGCGGGCCCGGATGCTCGCCCGTCACCTCGATTTCCTGTGGTGCCTCCGATTGCGCCGTATCGGCCTGCTCACCCGCCGCGACGGCCGCGCGGTAACCCCCGAATGCCAACAGCGCAAGGGCGGTGCCGAGGCAGACATATTCCCGACGGATCAGCGGGCGCAGCGAGTTTTGTAGAGGCTTCATGCGTGATTTCCTGACGGGTCGATGCGCGTGGGGCGCCCGCCGACATTGTGCCACTGCGAGCCCGGCGGGCGTGCAGGAGCCCACCAAAAGGCCCTTGGCGGATCGCGAAAGCACCTTCGGCGCAAGGCCCTGTTGAACGCGGGGTCGGTAGCGGTCAAGATACCGCCCGGGCGTCGTTGACGGCACAACATTGGGGACGCCTCGACCCGCCGCTGGGCAGACGGTTGGATTAGGATACAAGGATATGGAACTGAACCGCAGACCGGCTCTGGCCAGGAAAATAGCGAGTGCGTCGACATCCCTGATCACCGCGCTCATGGCGATACCCGCTGTCGCCCACCATTCGTTCGCGATGTATGACCAGACGAAGCTGCTGGTGTTGACCGGCGTCGTGTACCAGTTTGTCGCCCAGGCCAATCACGCCGAACTCCACATCTATCTCATCGGGTCCGACGGCAAGCTCGAAAAGGACAAGGATGGCAAGCCGCACGCCTACGGGATAGAGATGGCCGGTGCGGCCGCGGTGGCCGAACAGGGCATCACCGCCGACACGATGAAGGCCGGCACCATCATCAGCGTCAAAGTAAACCCGCTGCGCGATGGCGCGGATTTTGGTTCCAAGGCCGGCAGCAGTGGCGTGGCCAAGTGCCCTTGGAAGACGCCCCCGGTTCCCGGCCAGACCTGCGACACCGTGGCGGGGCACGAAATTCTCGGCGCGCCGAACTTCTGATCGCCACAGTCCGCGCAAGGGCAGCCTGAATTGAACCACTTTGCCGAATGGCTGTCCGCGACGTTTCCCAGCGTCTTCATGCAAACCCATGAAGCGTGGGTACTCCCGATCATCCAATCCCTGCATATCGTCGGCATCGGGACTGCCTTGGGATCGGCACTGATGATCACACTGCGCCTGCTCGGCTGGGTCGGCACCGATCAATCACTGCTCGAGACACAGCAGCGATTCGGCCCGTGGCTGACGGGGGCGCTTTTGCTGCTGCTGGCGAGTGGTTGCCTGCTGATCGTCGCGGAGCCGGTACGCGAGCTCATTACGTTTTCGTTCTGGCTGAAGATGGCGTGCGTGGCAACCATGGCCATCATTGCCGCGGCCTTTCAGGCTTCGGTGCGGAAAAACGATCAGCATTGGGAGCACACCCTGGTCCGGCGTCCCGCGGTGCGGCTGGCGGCACTGCTGACCGTCGTGCTGTGGGGATGCATCATTGTTCTGGGCCGATTGATCGCCTATGACCACATCTGGGGTCATCTGTCGCCGGCCACCAAGGCGTAAGCCTGCACATGGACATCTCAGTGTGGCTGAAGAGTCTCGAAGACACTGGCCTGGCGGTCAGTATCCGCAATTCACTCTATATCTTTCCCTTCATTGAGTCGGTACACGTCATGGCGCTCAGCGTCGTGTTCGGGACCATCCTGGTGGTCGATCTGCGCGTGCTCGGCTTGGCATCGCGCCAGCGACCGTTTACGCGAATGTCCGCGGAACTCCTGCGGATCACCTGGAGCGCCTTTGGCGTCGCAGCACTGACCGGCTCGCTGATGTTCACGACCAATGCCCGGGTCTATTTCCACAACACCGCCTTTCGCGTGAAGATGCTGCTGCTGATCCTCGCCGCCCTCAATATGGCGATCTTCCACCTGGCAGCGGGGAAGAAAGCGGCCGCATGGGACACCTCGGCGTCCGCGCCTAGCATCGGGAAAATCACCGCGGCGCTCTCGATTGCGCTGTGGGTCGGCATCATCTTCTCGGGGCGTGTCATCGGCTTCACGACCACCGGTGCACAGGCCAAAGAGGCGCCGCCACCGGTGGGTAATTTCGATGATTTCCTGACCAACCCGGCCGGCAAGCGCCCCGCCCGTGCCAGCCCCCGCCGAGGCCGGGCCGGCTCATTAGCGAGGCAACGAAATCATGAAATCCGTGCCCGATGATGTGCTTGAAGGTACTGCAGTGAAGGGCGGGCGCATCAACCCGGCGATATGATCAACTACCTCATGGTCGGGACCAACCGGTTCGACGAAGCCGTCGCCTTCTATGATGCGCTGATGGCCGATATGGGTGCGACCCGGGTCTATGCAACGCAGCGGAATGTCGCCTGGGGATGGGGCATCGGCACGCCGATGTTTATCGTCACCCGACCCTTTGATCAGCAGCCGGCAACGGTCGGCAACGGATCGATGGTGGCCTTCGATGTCGAAACCGCCGAACGGGTCGATGCGCTGCATGCCAGGGTTTTGGCGCTCGGCGGGACCAGTGCAGGGGATCCGGGGCCTCGCGATGAGCAGCTCTATGTGGGCTATTGGCGGGACCTGGACGGCAATAAATTCAACTTTATCTGCTACCGACCTCAGCGCACGACAGCGTAGCGCAGTTCGACCATGCCGCTTTCATAGGCTGTGACGCCCGCGAGATGTAGCGCGACATCCCGGTCAAGTCCCTCGAAGAAGCGGATCCCATCACCGATCAATACCGGCAGTATCCGAGTAGTAGATTTCATCGGCCAGGCCGCGACGCAGACATTCGGCAGACACGACACCGCCTCCGGCGAACCAGATGGAACGGAAGGCGGGCCGCAGACGCTCGTTCACCAACCGCGCCAGATCACCCGAGTAGAACTCGACATTATCGCGGGTCCGCGGCAGCCTGCGAGTGGTGAGCACAAAAGTAGGCTTGTCACCGTAGGCCCAGCCGAACCCCTTGCGCTCGAAATTCAACGCGGTCTCATAGGTACGCGATCCCATGACGTAGCAGTCAATCGACTTGAGGAATGTCTCAACGAACGCCGGGTCCAGGGTTTCCCCGCCCGCGAACTTGTCGGCGGTTTCGAGCCAATCGACGCGGCCATCCTTGCGGGCAATGAAGCCGTCGAGACTCGCCGCCATGTGGATGGTTACGTGCGATTCCGTGCCTGCCACCTTTGCCTCCGTTTCGAGCACCGCCAATATACCGAACCCCTGCACGCGCTCATAGAATCTATAATGCCGGCGCGTTTTTGCGGCCGGTACGACCAAGCGATGCGAGGAAGGAGACGCTAGTGAACGACGAGCACGTCATCCGCGAAACCATCCTAAACTGGCTCGCCGCCTCGAAGGCCGGCGACTCGCAGTCGTTGGCCGCGATGTTGGACGACGATATGTTGTTCATCGTTCGCGGCCAGCCGCCGTTCGGCAAACGGGAGTTTCTCGCCGGCAGTCAGGGCAAGCCCTACGCATTCGAGGCCTCAGCCGAGATCCGCGAGCTTGTCGTCAACGGCAACTGGGCGCTGACTCGGGTCGAATTGGTGATCGAGGTCACGGCGACCAAGGGCGCGGCGCAGAGGCGGTTTGCCGGCCCGACGATGACCGTGTGGCGCAAGGCGGCCGCCGGCAGCTGGCAGATCTGGCGCGATGCAAACATGGTGGCGCCGGTCGAATGACGCTAGGGGTGCGAGTGATCCTTGTGGGTCAGCTTCAATGACAGCACCACTCCGGCGAGCAGCAGCGTGATCGCATTGGCAACGGCGATTGGCCAGCTACCGACGGCGATGCCATAGATCAACCAAAGTGCGACTCCCAAGGTAAACAGTCCATACATCCGCGCCGAGATTCCGCCTAAATCACGGGTTCTCCATGAGTGCCATACCTGAGGGATGAAGGCGCACGTGGTCAGGACGCCGGCGCAAAAGCCGAGCACGTCGATCAGATTTCGATGCATGCGACAGCATGATCGCGGCCGCTCTCTTTGACAAACTCAGCAGGGCTACAATATCCTTGCGCTTGCGTCGGCAGGGCGCACCGTGTCCGCGGAAAGGGAATCTCCCGCCTGCTCTTGAGCGCTTACCGGCGATCCTGAAGACGAACCTCTTTTGCCCCATGCAACGCGGACCGGGGGCCTGCTCGTGAAAGGAGGTGTTCGTCATGGTCAAAGTGGAACCGCTTCCGCCGCAACCGAGCTTCGAGCATCAGCAGAAGCTCGCCAAACGGCTGCTGCGCGAAGTCTGGGCGGGGGAGCCGGCGGCGCTCGAGCGAGTGCGCTCATTCCTCCCGGGCAATGCCGATCCAGAGTCTCTGAAACTGCATCAGGCGCAGCTGGTCATTGCGCGCGGCTACGGTTTTGATACCTGGGCGGCGATGAAGCACAAGATCGAGTCGCTTACCCAGTCGCCGCTTGAACAATTCGACAGCGCGGTGCGCGAGGGCGATGCCATCCGGGCGCGGGATCTTCTGATCCGCCATCCGGCCGTTCGGGCGCGCATCAATGAACCGCGCTTCGACTTCGACTCACCGGCCATCCATCAGGCGAAGCATCATCTCGCCCTGGTGGATGTGCTCCTCGAGCACGGCGCGGACATCAACGCGCGCTCGGCATTCGCCGCTGGCGGATTCGGCATCCTGGAGTGGAACCTCACTCTTGAGCAGGCGCGACCGCTTATCGAACGCGGGGCGCAGGTTACGCCGTGGGCCGCGGCCGGGCTGGGATTGATCGATGAGCTTCGGGCCCTCATCAGGGCAAGACCCGACTGTGTACACGAGCGCGGCGGCGACGGGAAGACCGTGCTGCATTGTGCAGCGACGCCTGAGATCGCCGAGCTGCTCGTGGATAGCGGAGCCGATCTTGAAGCGCGCGACACCGACCATGCCTCCACTGCGCTGCAATACCTGATTGGCGATGAACGCATCGCGCGGCTGCTGATTGCGCGCGGCGCGCGCGCCGATATCTATGCCGCCGCCCGGCTAGGCGACCGCGCGCTGGTGGAAAAATGCCTGAGCGAGGATCCCCGATGCGCCGAGGCGCGGGTGAACGTTCCGCCCTACAGCGGGCCCGGCATGCACATCTACAGCTGGACCTTGGGATTCGATCTCACGCCCGCTGATGTGGCCCGCAAGTTCGCGCCGGGTGAGATTCTCGAGCTGCTGCTCGCAAGTCTCTCGCCGCCGTTCCGTCTGATCGATGCGCTATGGTGCGGCGAGCGCGAGCGGCTGCAGCGCGAGCTCGCCGAGCGGCCCGACGCGCTGCGCGAACTGGACCCGCGTCTTCACGTCTTGCTGACGATGGCGGCCTGGTGGTATCGGCCGCAAAGTCTGCGCCTGATGCTTGAGGTGGGATTCAATCCGCATGTTACCGGGGCCCATGGCTCGACACCCTTGGACCGTGCAAGCTTTCACGGCTACGCCGACCTGGTGCAGACGCTGCTGTCACTGGATCCCGAGCCGCCGCTCACGCAACAGAATGAGTTCGGTGCAACGCCCCTGGTTACCTGCCTCTACGGGTCAGTCAATGGCTGGACGACCGGGCACCCTCAGGATCACGTGCGGACGCTGCAGTTGCTGCTCGAGGCCGGACCATCCCTGGATCCCACGCTGCTCCCGAGCGGCAACGATGCACTGGACCATGTCATGCGCGCCTGGCTTAAACGTTGAACGCTGCTCGCGCATGCTAGGATAGGCGAAAACAACGGCCGTTTACGGCACTTTCTTGGACTGATCGCGATGCCCTGCCTTCGCGATGGCGCGCCCCCGGGGGCGCTCAAGAGGGAACGCTATGTCGGTGATTATGGGTGCGCTGAAAGAGCGCGCGCCAGCGGAAATGCGCGTCAGTGTGGTCCCAGAGACCGCTGACAAGTTCGTCCATGCGCAGGTGCGAATCCTGCTCGAGCATGGCGCCGGAGTCAGTGCGCAGTTTGCGGACGCAAGTTACCGCAACGTGGAATGGGCCACTGCCGCAACCGTATTGGCCCAGGCCGACGTGCTCCTCACGGTACAGCCGCCGACCGTGGCGCTGATCGAGGCGCTCAAGCCGGGCGCAGTGGTGGTGGGCTTCATGCAGCCGCACACCCACCTTGCCGAGGTCAAGGCGCTGCGCGAGGGCCGGATCACCGCCTTCGCCATGGAACTGATCCCGCGGATCTCGCGGGCGCAGTCCATGGATGCCCTGTCCTCGCAGGCCTCGATCGCCGGCTACAAAGCCGTGCTCATAGCTGCGGACTCCCTTGATCGCTTTCTGCCCATGCTCACCACCGCCGCGGGCACCATCCGCCCGGCGCAGGTGCTGGTCATCGGTGCGGGCGTGGCGGGTCTGCAGGCCATCGCCACCGCCAAACGGCTCGGCGCCGTGGTCGAGGCTTACGACGTGCGCCATGCCACCCGCGAGCAGGTGAAGTCACTCGGCGCGAAGTTCGTGGAAACCGGCGTATCCGCAGACGGCGCCGGCGGCTATGCGCGCGAACTCACGCAGGACGAACGAGCGCAAGCAGCAAGAAGTCCTGGACTCGCGCATCGCCGTGGCCGATGCCGTGATCACTACCGCCGCGATCCCTGGCCGCGAAGCGCCGCGCCTCATCAGCCGCGCGGCCGTGGAGCGCATGAAACCGGGTGCCGTGATCGTGGACCTCGCCGCCGAGTCCGGCGGCAACTGCGAACTCACGCGCGTCGGGCAGACCGTGCTGCACGGTGCGGTGAAGATCATAGGTCCGGTGAACCTGCCCGCGCAGCTGGCGTATCACGCCAGTGAGATGTATGCGCGAAACATCTTCAATTTCCTCAAGCCCGCCATCGACCCGAGCGGCAATCTGGCCATCGACTGGCAGGATGAGGTCTTCGCGCACTCCTGCCTGACTCACGCCGGCGCCATCCAGCACGAACCTACGCGCCAACTCGTGGAGGGAACATGACCGGGATCATCGCTTTGTACATTCTCATGCTAGCGGCATTCACCGGCTACGAGGTGATCGCGCGCGTTCCGGTCATCCTGCATACGCCGCTGATGTCCGGCTCGAATTTCGTGCACGGCATCGTGCTGGTGGGGGCAATGGTCGCGCTGGGATCGGCGACCACCCTGCCTGAGAAGATCATCGGCTTCGTCGGTGTGATGCTGGCTGCCGGCAATACCGTGGGTGGTTATGCCGTCACCGAGCGGATGCTCGAAATGTTCAAGGCCAGCGGTCGCCCGGGTGCTCCCAAGGAGACGCCCTGATGGCGTGGCAGTTCAGCGCCGCGGCGCTGATCCAGGCGAGCTATCTGCTCACCGCGTTCCTTTTCATCATGGGCCTGAAGCGCATGAGTTCGCCGCGCACGGCGCGCAGCGGCATTCTTTGGGCCGGCGCTGGCATGCTCGTGGCGACGCTCGCGACGCTGTGCTATCCGGGCATGACGAACTATCCGTGGATCCTGGTGGCCATGGCTGTCGGCGGGGGCTTCGCGTGGGTGAGCGGCCGGCGCGTGGCCATGACCGATGTGCCGCAGATGATCGCGCTGTACAACGGCATGGGCGGAGGTGCGGCGGCGGCGATTGCGGCGGTGGAGCTGTATCGTGGCCGAAGTACCGGCGCCGAAGCCGCCCTGGCGGTGATCGGTGGCCTGATCGGCTCGATCTCCTTCAGCGGCAGCCTGATTGCCTTCGGCAAGCTCCAGGGTCTCATCAGTCGCTCCTATCGCTTTGCCGGCCAGCAGCTCTTCAATCTGCTGGTGCTGGCCGTGGCGCTGCTGCTCGGCACACTGATCGGCGGCGGCTTCAATGCCAGTTCGCCGGTGGTGAGCGCCATGTTCCTGGTGTCGCTGCTGCTGGGCGTTCTGATGACGCTGCCGATCGGCGGCGCCGACATGCCGGTGGTGATCTCCCTCTACAACGCGCTCACCGGCCTCGCCGTGGCCTTCGAAGGCTTCGTGCTCGGCAATGCCGCGATGATCATCGCCGGTACCGTGGTCGGGTCTGCCGGCACGCTGCTCACCCAGCTGATGGCCAAGGCCATGAACCGCTCGCTGGGCAATGTGCTCTTCTCCGGCTTCGGTGACACCGCCAGCGCCGCCGCCGGCACGGTCCACGGTAGCCTCAAACCCATCGAGGCCGCCGATGCGGGCGTCATGCTGGCCTTCGCGCAGAAGGTGATCATCGTTCCCGGCTACGGCATGGCGGTGGCCCAGGCGCAGCACAAGGTGTGGGAGCTGTCGCAGCTTCTCATGGACCGTGGCGTAACCGTGCGATTTGCGATTCACCCCGTGGCCGGGCGCATGCCGGGCCACATGAACGTTCTGCTCGCCGAAGCCGGTGTGCCCTACGATCTGATCGCCGATCTGGATGAGATCAACGGTGAGTTCGAAACGGCCGATGCCGTTCTGATCATCGGCGCCAACGATGTGGTCAACCCGGTGGCCCGCCATGACAAGTCAAGTCCGATCTACGGCATGCCGATTCTCAATGCCGACAAGGCCAGGAATGTCATTGTCATCAAGCGCGGTCAAGGAGCCGGGTTCTCCGGCATCGAGAACGCCCTGTTCTATCTGGACCACACCCGCATGCTGTACGGTGACGGCCAAAGTGCCGTTGCCGCGCTCATCAGTGCGGTCAAGTCGGTGTAAAAGAGCGGCTGCCAATGTGTGTGCGTCGCACAATGTCCCGGTCGGATCACGCCAGTGACCTTGCGCCGATTAGTTGTAATATGCGTGGCATGCGTTATCTGGCGAATTGTCGTACTGCAACCCATCCACCTGGGAGGACATGAAGTGAAAACAATGACGAAGCGACTCATCCTGGCGACGTGCGTTATTTCCATTACCGAAGTGGCCATGGCGGCGATCCCGAAGACGACCATAGAGCCGGACACCAAGAATGCAAGAATTGTCAACGTCGTGGCGACATCTGCGGCGGGAGACAAGACGAACTACCATTGCCATTACGCCTGGGAGGTCACGCTCACAGGTGCCGGCACCAGCAATGACGCCTGTGAGGCGGATGTGCCGGCCGGGAGTGACAAGGTCGCTGTGTGCACCAAGACGTACGCCAAAAGAGTCAGCGAGACCCGCATTCTCGATGCCAGCTGCATGCCCATCTAGGGATCGACGCGAAGCAGCGACGTCGCGCCTATTCGACCGTCACGCTCTTGGCCAGATTGCGGGGCTGATCCACGTCGGTGCCCTTGAGAACGGCCACGTGGTAGGCGAGCAGCTGTAGCGGAAGGGTATAGATGAGCGGCTCCTGGAAAGAAGTGACGTGCCGCGGCATGTTGATCACTGTGACGCCATCCGCATTCTGGAACCCGGCCTCGGGGTCGGCGAACACAATCAGTTCGCCGCCCCGGGCGCGCACTTCCATCAGGTTCGATTTGAGCTTTTCGAGCAGTTCGTTGTTCGGCGCCACGGCAATCACCGGCATGTCCTCATCGACGAGTGCCAGCGGACCGTGCTTCAGCTCCCCGGCGGGGTATGCCTCGGCGTGGATGTAGGAGATCTCCTTGAGCTTCAGCGCGCCCTCCATCGAGATCGGGTACATGGCGCCTCGGCCCAGGAACAAGGCATGCTGCTTGTCGGCGAAACGCTCGGCCAGCCGGTGAATGACGGGATCTAACGCCAGGGTCTTCTCGATCAGCGATGGCAATTCCAGCAGGCGTGCGACCAGGCTGCGCTCCCGTTCCACATCGGCACCGTGGTGCTTGGCCAACGCGACGACCAGCATGCCCAGTGCAATCAGCTGTGTCGTAAAGGCCTTGGTCGAGGCCACACCGATTTCCGGCCCCGCACGCGTCAACATGACGAGCGCCGAGTCGCGCACCAGCGAGCTTTCCGGGGCATTGCAGATCGCAAGCGTCGACAGATAGTCCGCCTGGCGGGCGAGCCGCAATGCCGCCAGGGTATCTGCGGTTTCGCCTGACTGTGAGATCGTGACAAACAGCGAGCCGCGCGGCACGACGGGATTGCGATAGCGGTATTCGCTCGCGACTTCCACGGTGCACGGCACCTTGCAGATCTGCTCGACGAAGTAGCGCGCCACCAGCCCCGCATGAAAGCTGGTGCCGCAAGCCACGATGTGGACGTGCTCGGTGCGCTTGAACACCTCGGTGGCGGCCGGACCAAAGGCGGCTTCGAGCAGCTTGCCGTTCGCGACCCGTTCCTGCAGCGTGTCGGCCACGGCGCGTGGCTGCTCGTGGATTTCCTTCAGCATGAAGTGCCGGTATTGGCCCTTCTCGGCCGCATCCGCTGACAGGTCGCTGTCGCGCGCCTGACGGTTGGCGGCATTGCCCTCGCGATCCAGAATCCGATAACCGTTGCGCCTGACTTCGGCGATGTCGCCCTCTTCAAGGAATACGAAACGGCGGGTCACGGGCAGCAGTGCTGCGACATCGGAGGCGACGAAGTTTTCCTCCACGCCCAGTCCCAGCACCACCGGGCAGCCCTCACGCGCGACGATCAGGCGGTCCGGGTCCTGCTCGCTGACCACCGCCAGGGCATACGCGCCCTCAAGTTCAGCCACGGTCGCGCGCACCGCCTTGAACAGGTCCTTGACGGTGCGCAGGTGGAAGTGGA
The DNA here is from genome assembly GCA_963708865.1 of uncultured Gammaproteobacteria bacterium. Lineage (GTDB taxonomy): Bacteria > Pseudomonadota > Gammaproteobacteria > Steroidobacterales > Steroidobacteraceae > DAIDKA01. The sequence goes on along the minus strand of CAVPUC010000008.1, from coordinate 663,453 downwards.
TACGGTGGGCAATGACTTCGGTGTCCGTTTCGGACATGAACTTGTAGCCCAGGTGCGTGAGATCGGCGCGCAGCTCGACATGATTTTCAATAATGCCGTTGTGGACGATGGCGAGCCCGTCATGCGAGACGTGCGGATGGGCGTTACGCTCGCTCGGGGCGCCATGCGTGGCCCAGCGAGTATGCGCAATGCCCACCTTGCCGCGGGTCGGCTGCTGCTCGATGGCCTCCTCGAGCGCGCGCACCTTGCCCACCGCGCGCAGACGGATCAGGCTGCCGGAGCCATTCAGAACGGCAAGCCCGGCCGAATCGTAGCCCCGGTACTCCAGACGGCGCAGCCCCTCCAGCAGGATGGGCACAATGTTCCGTTCGGCAATTGCCCCGACGATTCCACACATATCAGAGAAATCCTTGCGCGTGCGCTGTGCGACAATCAGTTTGCCTGATCCGCACGCCGTATGCTCTTGATTCTAATGTATAATGCTTGGCGCGCTGGCCGCCGTTGGTCGGCTCTGGAGACCCTTCAAGATGATTCTGGTCACCGGCGGAGCCGGATTTATTGGCTCCAACCTTGCGGCCGCGCTGGCTGATCAAGGCATGCCCGTGGCCATCTGTGATCGCCTGCGTACCGGCAACAAGTGGCGCAACGTCAGCAAGCTCGAACTGCGTGACCTCATTGCCCCCGAACAGCTCGAGGCGTGGTTGACGGAACATGGCGCGGCAGTGGATGCCGTGGTGCACATGGGCGCGATTTCCTCGACCACCGAAACCGACGCCGACCTGATCATCGAGACCAATTTCCGCCTGTCGCAAAGGTTGTGGCGCTGGTGCGCGCGGCATGGCAAGCGCTTCATCTACGCCTCCTCGGCCGCCACCTACGGCGGTGCCGAAACCGGCTTCGAGGACGACTGGGCGATGGCCGCGCTCGCACGGTTGCGCCCGCTCAACGCCTACGGCTGGAGCAAACTGCTGTTTGATCGCTGGGCGGTGCGCGAAGTGGCGCTCGGTAACGGCCAACCCGCACAGTGGGTGGGTCTGAAATTCTTCAACGTTTACGGCCCAAACGAGTATCACAAGGGCGGCATGCAGAGTGTCGTGGCGCAGAAGTTCGCGGCCGCCGCAGCCGGCGAACCCGTCACGCTGTTTCGCTCGCACCGCGAGGGGGTGAGCGATGGGGGCCAGCAGCGCGATTTCATCTACGTCGCCGATTGCGTCCAGGTGGTGCTGTGGCTGCTCGCTAACCCAAAGGTCAACGGCATCTTCAATCTCGGGACCGGCAAGGCCCACAGTTTCGCGCAACTCGCCACCGCCTTGTTTGCGGCCGTGGGCAAGCCGCCGCGCCTGGCGTATGTGGACACACCGCTCGAGATCCGCCCCAATTACCAGTACTTTACCGAGGCGCGCATGGATCGTTTGCGCGCGCTCGGGTACACGCGGCCGTTCATGACGCTCGAGGATGGCGTACGCGATTACGTGCAACGCTATCTGTCGCAACCCGACCGATACCGCTGATGGCCCAAGCGCATTCCCTGCCGGCCGGCACCCGTCATCTGATCCTGGACCGCGACGGCGTACTCAACGAGGAGCCGGCGGTGCATGGCTATGTGCTTGAGCCCGCTGCCTTCAAATGGCTGCCGGGTTCGCGTGAGGCGCTGGCGGTGCTGTCGAAGGCCGGATGGCGCATCAGCGTCGTCAGCAATCAGTCCGCGGTGGGGCGGGGTCTCATGAGCCAGGCGCAGTTGGATCAGGTGCTCGATACCATGCGCAGCCAGGCCGAAGCGGCCGGCGCGCACATCAGCGCGGTGTTTTTCTGTCCGCACGCGCCTGCTGCGCACTGCGACTGCCGCAAGCCCGCACCGGGGCTGGTTCGCCGTGCCATGGCGGACTCCGGCATCAGCGCGGCACAAACCCTGATGGTGGGCGATGATGTGCGCGATATTGAGGCTGCACAGGCCGCCGGCGTCGCCGCAGCGCTGGTGCGCACCGGCAAAGGGCTCAAGGCGGCTGCCACGCTGGCTGAACGCGGCCAGAGGCTGCCGGTATTTGATGACCTTGCGCAGGTTGCGCAGAACTTGCTCCGAACTGCCAGGACCGGCTGATACATGAGCGACTCCGCACAAACTGATCTGGCCTCCCTGCTTTCGGTACTTGACCGCTACGCGGGTCTGAAGATCTGGGTGGTCGGCGACCTCATGCTCGATGAATACGTCACCGGCGCCGTGGACCGGGTATCGCCGGAGGCGCCGGTGCCGGTCGTGCGAGTGTGCGATACCGAGCATCGCCTCGGCGGCGCCGCCAACGTGGCGCGGCAGGTGGCGGCGCTGGGCGCCCGAGTCACGCTGGCGGGCGCCATCGGCAAGGATGCGGCCGGAGAGGATCTGCTGCGCCTGTGCGCGGCTTGCGGGATCGACACGCGCGGCGTGGTCCGCGCGGCGAACCGCCGCACTACCCGCAAGTTGCGGGTGCTGGGCCACAGTCAACAGCTGCTGCGCATGGATTGGGAGGACACAGGCTCCTGCGATGCGCAGCTGTGTACCCGCATGGTCGAAGGCCTCGGAGAGGAGGCGCCCGATGGGGTCATCCTCAGTGATTACGCGAAGGGCGTGCTCACAGCGCAGCTCATCACCGCCGTGACGGCGCGCGCCGGCGCCGTGCCCGTGGTCGTGGATCCCAAATCGCGGGACTTCACGCGTTATCGTGGCGCGACCACCGTGACACCGAATCTGCGCGAACTGGAGCTGGCCGCCGGCAGCTCCGTCGATCCGACCGATGCAGAGGCGGTGGCGGCCGCGGCGCGGCCGCTGATCGCCGCCGCCGGTCTCACCTCGATGGTGGTCACCTTGAGTGAACACGGCATGTTGGCCGTGCCCGCCGCCGGGCCCGCCGTTGCGGTACCGGCCAGTCGCCGCGCGGTGTTCGATGTCACGGGCGCCGGCGATACCGCGATCGCCGTGCTCGCCCTGTCGCTCGCCGCCAAAGCCTCCTTGCCTGACGCTGCCAAGTTGGCGAATGCCGCGGCGGGTGTTTCGGTCGGCCAGGTGGGCGCGGTGGCAGTCGATGCGGACAGCATCCGCAGTGAGCTGACCACGGCTCCCGATGCCAAGGTGCTGTCCCGCGCGGAACTTGCCACGCGCGCGGCATCCTGGCGCCTCGCGGGCAAACGCATCGTGTTCACCAATGGCTGTTATGACCTGCTGCATGCCGGACATCTGTCGCTGCTGCACAGTGCGGCACGCCTTGGCGATGTGCTGGTGCTGGCGATCAACAGCGATGCGTCGGTGCGGCGGCTCAAGGGGCCGGAACGACCGCTGGTGCCCCAGGCCGAACGGGCCGCGCTGCTGGCGGCACTGGCGTGCGTTGATGCCGTGACCGTGTTTGACGAAGACACGCCATTGCAGACCATCCAGACCGTACGCCCTCACGTCCTGGTGAAGGGCGCCGACTACACGGCGGAACAGGTGGTCGGACGTGAAGTGGTCGAAGCCCTCGGGGGTCGCGTCGCCCTGGTGCCCCTGCTACCGCAAAAATCAACCTCCGCGCTGGTGGAGCGCATCAAGGGTCTCGGCAAGGGCGAATAGCGCTCAGCTACCGCGCCGGGTCGGTCGCTTCCAGCCCGGGATACTGAGCTGGCGCGCCCGGCCGAGCGTCAGTTGTCCGGCCGGCGCGTTGCTGGTGATGGTGGAACCCGCGCCGATGGTCGCGCCAGCGCCGATCTGCACCGGGGCAACCAGCATGCTGCCGGAGCCGATGAATGCATCGTCATCAATGGTGGTCGGCCATTTGTTGACCCCATCGTAGTTGCAGGTGACGGTGCCCGCCCCGACGTTGACGCCCGCGCCGACCGTCGTATCACCCAGGTAGGTGAGATGATTGGCCTTGGATCCGGGGCCGATGCGGGTCTTCTTGATCTCGACGAAATTCCCGACGTGCACGTTCTCGGCCAGCACGGATTCGGGCCGTACCCGCGCGAATGGGCCGATGCGGCAGTCCGGGCCGATGAGCGCGCGGTCGATGACGCAATTGGCGAACACTTCAGTGCCGGCTTCGATCAGCGCATTGCGGATCAGACAGTTGGGGCCGATCTTCACGCCATCGCCCAGTGTGACCTGCCCCTCCAGCACCACGTTCACATCGATCACCACGTCCTGTCCGACCGAGACGGCGCCGCGAATGTCGATCCGTGCCGGGTCGATGAGTGTCGCCCCACTCAGCATGAGTCTGCGGGCCTGCCGCGCGCGCCAGGCGCTTTCCGCAGCCGCCAGCTGGATTCGATCGTTGATGCCCAGCACTTCCTGTTCATCCACTGCGAGCAGCGGCAGCACCGCCACCCGATCGCGCACCGCCAGGCCGATCACGTCGGTGAGATAGTACTCACGCTGTGCATTGCGGTTGGTCAGCCGCCCGAGCCACCGGGTCAGGCGGGCGGCGGGCATGGTGACGACACCCGTATTGCATTCGCGCAGCTTGCGCTGCTTCGCCGTGGCGTCCTTCTCCTCGACGATGCCCTGTACACGTCCGCCGGCATTGCGCAGCACGCGTCCATACCCGGTGGGGTCGCTGGCATTGACCGTCAGCAGCCCGACGCCGTCGCGACCGGCGGCGGCCAGTAAAGCGCGCAGGGTGTCCGCCGTGATCAGCGGTCCATCGCCGTACAGAATCAGCACGCGCTGCTCGGCGGACAGGCGCGGCATCACCTGCATCACGGCGTGACCCGTCCCCAGCTGCTCTGCCTGGCGCACCCACGATACGGACTCGTGCGCAAAGGCCTGCGGAACGGCCTCACCGCCATGGCCGTAGACCACGTGGATCGCGGCCGGGTTCAGGGTACGTGCCGTGTCGAGCACATACTGCAGCAGCGGCTTACCGGCCATCGGTTGCAGCACCTTCGGCAATGCGGATTTCATGCGCTTGCCGGCGCCAGCGGCGAGGATGACGACAGCCAAAGGCTGGGCGGCCTTCACGGGTGTGCGGGTTCGAACCGATTTCTTGTTCGCCACGTTGCGCCTCACTGTCGTTTCGGGGGTTGCAAGGGCTGGGCGGCACAGCTGCGAGCCGCTGTGGCATCGAGCTGCGGCAGCCGTGCCTGCATCCGGGGCCCGACAAACAGCATGGGATTGGAATGGATGTCACCTTCGTCCGCTTCACGCCGACGAATGATCCGGGCGGTATCCTCGTACGCCTGGGTGAGCGAACAGGCGTGGGGCAGCGCATCCTTGAGCAGCGCCTCGCCGAAGTAGGTGAGGTCGCGCGTGTCGTCGCAGCCGAAGGAGCTGTGGCGCGCATCCGCGGCCGTCATGATCAGGGTCGAATCATTCTTGAGAACCGGGATGAAGATGCCGGAGTAGCACGCGGACACGACGATCACACGCCAGCGGATATGCGACTCGTGCAGGATCTTCGCGAGATCCTCCGGTGACAGGGCGTCCTCGGGCATCTTGCCATTGGTGATGGCGACGCCGTCCTCGTCGTTCCCATGTGAAGTCAGCATCAGGACCAGCGTGTCCCGGTCCGGGCGCATTCGCCGACCGATGGCATTGACCGCGACGCGCAGGTTTTCAAAGGTCGCCAGCGGGTAGGTACGCCGGTCATGGATGTCGTTGACCAGCAGCAGCGATCGGTTTGACGTGGTGAAGCGCGCGCCGAAGACCCGTTGCGCCAGTTCAGCTTCCTTCCTGAATACCCTCTGCTCACCGTAGCCGGCAAAGCCCACGAAGTAGACCTCGCCGCCTGCGGGGTTGCCCCGATCCATGCGGGACACGGTGCTCAGCAATGTCTGGCGCTGCACCTGCGCCGGGGGCGGGCGCAGCACCGAGGAGGATACATCCGCCGCGGGCACTGGTCGCAGCGGCAGGTACAGAGATAGCAGCAGCCAAATCGCGGCCCAGCGGGTGGGAAACTGACGATTGGCGGGCCTGCCCATGGCGGGGAGCTTACCGCGCGCGGCCTGACCTAGCCGCGGATCTTGCGCAGCCGCTCGAGTATTTTGAGCTGCGCGGCGACCCGGGCGAGTTCCGCCAGGGCTTCGGCCTGGTCGATGGCGCCGGCACGATCCCGCAGCGCTTCCTCCGCCCGCTGCTTGGCCGCCAATGCCGCGGCCTCATCGATATCCTTGGCGCGCAGCGCCGTATCGGCGAGCACGGTGACCAGGGCGGGCTGGATCTCCAGCGCGCCGCCACCCACGTAGAACACCTGCTCGGCGCCGTCGGGCGTCTGCACGCGCACTTCGCCGGCCTTGAGCAGGGTCAGCAGCGGCGCGTGGCGCGGATAGATGCCCAGGTCGCCCTGGGATCCGGGAGCGACCACCATGATTGCATCGCCGGAGAAGATCTCGCCTTCCGCGCTGACGATCTCGACCCTGATTGTGTGTGCCGGTGCCATTACTGCAGGTTCTTTGCCTTTTCGACGGCCTCATCGATGGAGCCCACCATGTAGAAGGCCTGCTCGGGCAGATGATCATATTCACCACTGAGGATGCCCTGGAAGCCACGGATGGTGTCCTTCAGCGCGACAATTTTGCCGTCCTGGCCGGTGAATACCTTGGCGACATTGAACGGTTGCGACAGGAAATTGCGCACCTTGCGCGCGCGGTATACGACCTGCTTGTCCTCGGCCGACAGCTCATCCATGCCGAGAATGGCGATGATGTCCTGCAGCTCCTTGTAGCGCTGCAGCACGGCCTGCACGCCGCGCGCCGTATCGTAGTGCTCCTCGCCGACGACCAGGGGATCCAGCTGACGGCTGGTTGAATCCAGCGGATCTACTGCCGGGTAAATGCCCAGCGAGGCAATCTGGCGCGACAACACCACAGTCGCATCCAGATGCGCGAAGGTCGTGGCGGGCGAGGGATCCGTGAGATCGTCCGCCGGCACGTATACCGCCTGGATGGAGGTAATCGAACCGGTCTTGGTGGAGGTGATGCGCTCCTGCAGCACGCCCATTTCTTCGGCCAGGGTGGGCTGGTAGCCAACGGCCGATGGCATGCGGCCCAGTAGCGCCGACACTTCGGTGCCTGCCAAGGTGTAGCGGTAGATGTTGTCCACGAAGAACAGCACGTCGCGGCCCTTGCCGCCGTCCTCGCGCACTTCGTCGCGGAAGAACTCGGCCATCGTCAGACCCGTGAGCGCGACGCGCAGGCGATTGCCCGGCGGCTCATTCATCTGCCCGTACACCATCGCCACTTTGGAGTTGGACAGGGTTTCCTTGTCGATGACGCCCGACTCGATCATCTCGTGATAGAAATCGTTGCCTTCGCGGGTACGCTCGCCGACACCGGCGAATACGGACAGGCCGCTGTACTGCTTGGCGATGTTGTTGATCAGCTCGAGCATGTTGACGGTCTTGCCGACGCCGGCGCCCCCAAACAGGCCGACCTTGCCGCCCTTGGCGAATGGCACCAGCAGATCGATGACCTTGATGCCCGTGACCAGCAGGTCCTGACCGCCCGCCTGTTCATCGAACGCCGGTGGCGCGCGGTGAATCGGCAGCTGCTGTGGGGAGTCCACCGGGCCGCGATTGTCCTGGGGGCGACCGAGCACGTCCATGATACGGCCCAGGGTGGCCTTGCCCACCGGCACCGAAATCGGCTTGCCGGTGGAGCGCACGGGCAGGCCGCGCTTGAGTCCCTCGGATGCACCCATCGCAATGGTGCGCACGACGCCATCACCCAGCTGCTGCTGGACCTCCAGGATCAGGTCCGAGTCCGCCAGCTGCAGGGCTTCATAGATGTGCGGAATCTGCTCACGTGGAAACTCGACGTTGATGACGGCGCCGATGATCTGGGTGATCTTGCCTTCAGCAATGTTGGTCATGCATTTTTCCTCAAACGGCCGCGGCGCCGCCGACGATCTCCGAGAGTTCCTTGGTGATCGCGGCCTGGCGGGCCTTGTTGTAAACGAGTTGCAGGTCCTGGATGAGCTCGCCGGCGTTGTCGGTGGCGGCCTTCATGGCGACCATGCGCGCGGCCATTTCCGAGGCGACATTCTCCACCACGCCCTGATACACCTGTGACTCGATATAACGCATCAGCAGTCCTTCGAGGATCGCCGCCGCGTCGGGTTCGTAGATGTAATCCCAGTGTTCCGGAAGTCCCTGGTTGTCGGCGGCGACGATCGGCAGCAGCTGTGTGATGCTCGGCTGCTGCGTCATCGTATTCACGAACCTCGCATTCGCCAGGTACAGCCGGTCGATCTTGCCCTCGCGGTAGGCGTCGAGCATCACCTTGATGGTGCCGATCAAGTCCTTAATATGCGGGCGGTCACCCAGGCCGGTGACGCTGCCGAGCAGCGGGGTGCCGAGGCGGCGGAAGAACGCGATGCCCTTGGTACCCACGATGGACAGGTTCACCTGCACGCTCTTGTTCTGCCACTCACGCATCTGCAACAGCACCTGCTTGAACAGGTTGGCGTTCAACCCGCCGGCGAGTCCACGATCTGTAGAAATGAGGATGATCCCGATCGCCTTCGGCTCACGCTCGATGAGAAACGGATGCCGGAAATCCGGATTCGCCTCGTTCAGATGGCCTATCACCTGCCGCATCTTCTCGGCGTACGGGCGCGCAAGCTTCATGCGATCCTGCGCGCGACGCATCTTGCTCGTGGCCACCATCTGCATGGCCTTGGTGATCTTCTGAGTGCTTTTGACACTCGCGATCTTGGTGCGGATTTCCTTGGTGCCGGGCATGCTGGGTTTCTTAGTAGGTACCGTTGGCCAGGAAGTCTTCGATGATCTTCTTCAGCGTCGCCTCATGTTCCTTCAATACCGGCTTGGCATTGATGGCATCCAGGGACGCCTTGTGGGAGGTGTTCGCGAAACCCTGCAGAGCCGCCTCGAAGTCCACGATCTTGCGGATCTCGACCTTGTCCATGTAGCCATTGTTGACGGCATAGATGGAAAGCGCCATTTCCGCGACAGACTGCGGCTCGTACTGCTTCTGCTTCATCACCTCGGTGGTGCGCTGGCCGCGTTCGAGCTGCTTGCGGGTCGACTCATCCAGGTCGGATGCAAACTGCGAGAAGGCCGCCAGTTCCCGGTACTGCGCAAGCGCCAGGCGAATACCGCCGCCCAGGCGACGGATGATGTCCGTCTGTGCGGATCCACCGACGCGTGACACCGAAATACCGGCGTTCATGGCCGGACGGATGCCGGCATTGAACAGGTCGGTCTCGAGGAAAATCTGGCCGTCGGTGATGGAAATCACGTTGGTCGGCACGAAGGCCGTCACATCCCCAGCCTGGGTCTCGATGATCGGCAGTCCGGTCAGCGACCCGGTCTTGCCCTTCACGGCCCCCTTGGTGACCAGCTCCACGTACTCTTCATTGACGCGCGCGCTGCGCTCGAGCAGTCGTGAGTGCAAATAGAACACGTCGCCGGGGAAAGCTTCGCGGCCCGGCGGCCGGCGCAGCAGCAGCGAGATCTGGCGGTAGGCTACGGCCTGCTTGGACAGATCATCATAGATGATCAGGGCGTCCTGACCGTTGTCCATGAAGTACTCGCCCATGGTCACGCCGGAATAGGCCGAGATGTACTGCAAGGCGGCCGGGGCGGAGGCCGGAGCCGCCACGACGATCGTGTGCTGCAGAGCGCCGTGCTCCTCGAGCTTGCGCACCACGTTGGCGATGGTCGACTGCTTCTGGCCGATGGCGACGTAGACACACTTAATGCCGGAGGACTTCTGATTGATGATGGTGTCGATCGCCATCGCCGTCTTGCCGGTCTGGCGATCACCGATAATCAGCTCGCGCTGGCCGCGGCCGATGGGCACCATCGAATCCACCGATTTGTAGCCGGTCTGCACCGGCTGCGACACGGACTTGCGGTAGATCACGCCCGGCGCTACCCGCTCGATGGGCGCGGTCCTGGTGGCGTTGATCGGCCCCTTCCCGTCAATCGGATTGCCCAGCGCATCGACGACGCGGCCCAACAGCTCCGGGCCCACCGGCACTTCGAGAATGCGGCCCGTGGTCTTGACGGTGTCGCCCTCGCCCAGATGCTTGTAGTCACCCAGCACGACCGCGCCGACCGAGTCCTGCTCCAGGTTCAGCGCCAGGCCGAAGGTATTGCCGGGAAATTCGAGCATTTCGCCATAGCGCGCATCGGCCAGACCGTGGACGCGCACGATGCCGTCAGTGACCGACACGATGGTGCCGACATTGCGTGCTTCGGTGACGCCCTTGAAATTCTCGATGCGCTGCTTGATGAGATCACTGATCTCAGTTGCCTTGATGGCCATGCTTTAAAGTTCCTTGCGAATTTCGTATGGGTGGCCGCTCATCACGCGACCAGTTCATTGGCGATGCGTTCGAGGCGCCCGCGCACCGAACCGTCGATGACCAGATCGCCGGAGCGCAGCACCGCGCCGCCGAGCAGTTCCGGCTCGGTGGTGCAATGCAGGCGCACCTCGCGCTTGAGGCGGCGAGCCATCGCCGCCGACAGCGACTCCTGCTGCTTGGCATCGAGCGGCGCGGCCGATGTCACTGTGACATCGGCAATGCCTTCGGCATCATCCTTGTAGATGTCGAACAGCGCCGCGATTTCCGGCAGACAGTCCAACCGACGGGACTCGGCAAGGGCCTGCACGAAGTTGCGCCCGTGTTCCCCGAGGTTCGCTCCGGCAATGTCCAGCACCAGGTTTGACAGTTGCTCGGTGGTGACATGCGGGTCGTCGATCAGCGAATGTACGCGCGGATCGTCCACCACCGTGGCAGCCGTATGCAGCGCGTCAGACCATGCGCCAAGCATGCTGTCGGTCCGTGCCTCGGCGAATGCGGCCTTGGCATAGGGACGGGCAATGGTGGTTTTGTCCGCCATGTCAGATCTGCGCAGCCAACTTGTTTAGCAGGTCGGCGTGGGTGTTGGCGTCGATCTCACGCTCGAGCACCTTGGCAGCAGCACGTACTGCGAGTCCTGCCACCTCCTTGCGCAACGATTCGCGTGCGCGGGTCGCCTCCAGCTCGATCTGCGTCTGTGCAGATGCCGCGATGCGTGTGGCTTCCGCGTTAGCCTGGCTTTTGGCCTGTTCGACAAGCTCGTTGGCGCGCTTCTGCGCCTGATCGATGATGTGTGTCGCGCGCTCCCGGGCCTCGCGGATCACCTCGTCAGCCTTCACATGCGCCTGCGCCAGAGACTGCTGCCCCTGATCGGCGGCCGCCAAACCTTGGGCGATCTTGCGTGACCGCTCTTCCATGGCGCCGAGAATCTTCGGCCACGCGAACGTCATCACCGCCCAGATGAGGGTCGCGAACACGAGCATCTGGATGATGAGCGTCAGATTGAAGTTCACCCTCGTCTCCTGGTTGCGGGCAGACTCAGGCCTGCGCCGGGATCTGCGTTCAAGATCGCGCTTCAGTGCGCCGCCGCGGCAGCCGCCTGAAAGGCGGATACGAACGGATTGGCGAACGTGAAGAACAGTCCGAATGCGATGCCGATGAAGGCCACCGCGTCCAGCAATGCCGCGACGATGAACATTCTGGCGAGCAGCGCCGGAGCCAGTTCCGGTTGCCGAGCCATGCCCTCGAGGAAGCGGCCGCCCAGAATACCGAAACCGATCGCGGTGCCCAGCGCGCCCAGGCCGAAGATGATGCCGACGGCGAGTACGGTCATCCCCTCAATGTGTGCAATGTTTTCCATTCAAACTCTCCAGATACCAAACCGTTTTCAAGCAAAAATTATGAAGCTTCAATGATGCTCGGACGCCTGCGACAGGTAGACGATCGTGAGCATCATGAATATGAAAGCCTGCAGGGCGCCGATGAACAAATCGAACGCCGTCCAGACCAAGCCGATCCCAACCGAGCCGACGATGCTCAGCCACCCTCCGACCGAGTGGAGGGCCTGGAACCCTGACGTCAGGGTCAACAGAGCGATGAGGACGAACACCATTTCGCCCGCGTACATGTTGCCGTACAGCCGCAATGCCAGCGATACCGGCCGGGCGAAGAAGGTCGGCAGCTCCATGAGCAGGTTCACCGGAATGCACGCCACGCGCAGCACAATGTTGGCTTGCCTGCCGCTGGGCGGAAACGGATGCAACGCGAGTTCGCCCAAAAAACCGCCCAGTCCCTTCATCTTGATGCCATAGAAGATGATGAGGAAGAAGACCGTCAGCGACATCGCGAATACGACGTTCAGGTCGATGCTCGGCACGATGCGCAGATGCCCGAGCCCGGCCAATCCGGCAGCGCCCGGCAATAGATCGATGGGCAGGATGTCCATGACATTGAACAGAAATACCCAGCAGAATATCGTCAGCGCCAGGGGTGCGATCAGCCGGTTATTGCCCTGAAAGACGCCCCGGACCTGCGCATCCACGAATGAAACCAGCACCTCGACGAAAGTCTGCAGTTTGCCCGGCGTGCCGCTGGTAGCCCTGCGCGCCGCGAAGATGAAGGTGCCACCGAAAACCACCGCCAGCAGCACCGAGAAGAAAACGCTGTCGTAGTTGACGACCGAAAGATCCAGCAGGCCGTTCGGGGCGTGGTTGGTCAGAAACGTCAGGTGATGGGCGATGTACTCCGTCGGAGTCTGCGTTCCTGCCGCCAGTTTTGGAACGAAATTGCTCATCAAACCATCTCACGCGGCGCACCGCCGACCGTATCCGCATCCGCCGCCAGCCCGTTGGCGCCGAGCGCACGCGCCAGCACCACCCAATAAACCAAAAACGTCGCCATGAAGGCCGAAATCATCGCCACCGGGTTCACTTTCACGAACACCAGCGCCAGGACCAATGCCAGGATCACCGCAGTGATCTTGGCAATCTCACCGACATAGAACGCCAGCAGCATCCGTTCGGCGCTCGAGCCGGACAACCGGCCGAACGCGAGCACTGCCATCGCCAGACTGCCCAGAGTGCTGGCGCCCCCGCCGATCACCGCCGACCAGGCGGCACGCGGCCCCGCGACTACCAGACTCACTGCCGCGACCAGCACGGTTACCAGCAGCTGGGCGCGCACGCACATGAACGCCAGCCTGCGCGCATGCGGCAGATCAATGGCGATCACCGGAGATCCTTGTGCATTTCAGGCGACACGCTTTAACTCCCTGACTGCACTGGTTAAGGCGAGTCCGCTGCGCAGGATTTGTATGTCCCACAGCCACTTACGTGACCGGACCACGACGGCGGCGAATTATAGATATGCCGGCAGGAAAACGCTACAAATTAGCTTCTTAACAGTGCATCGAACGGGCGTTCAACGAATATGTTCGAGAATGCCGTCAAGCTCGTCCAGGGAGTTGTAGCTGACCACCACTTTGCCCTTGCCGGAAGCGGTGTGTTGGATGGCCACCCGGGCCCCGAGCTTCTCGGACAGGTCCAGCTGCAGGCGCTGCACGTCCGGATCGGTGCCCGAGCCGGCTGCCGGGGGGTCGGTCCGCTCGGCGACGCCCCGGGTCATGCGTCGGACGATTGCCTCGGTTTCGCGTACCGAAAGTTCCTTCTTCACGACCAGCACCGCGACTTCGACTTGCTGGCGGCGGGTGGTGAGACCCAGCAGCGCCCGCGCGTGACCCATCTCCAGCGCCCGGGTCTCCAGCTGGTCGCAGACCTCCGGGGCCAAATCCAGCAACCGCAGCAGATTGCTGACCGCGGCCCGGGAGCGCCCGACGGCCTCCGCGGCCTGCTGGTGGGTCATGCTGAATTCACTGATCAGGCGCTCGAGGGCGCGCGCCTCCTCCAGCGGATTGAGATTCTCGCGCTGGATGTTCTCGATGAGCGCCACCGAGATCGCCGTCTCATCGGGAACATCGCGGATGATGGCCGGGATGTCCGCAAGCTGCGCGAGCTGGGCGGCGCGCCAACGGCGTTCGCCGGCGATGATCTCGTAGCGCTGTCCACCCGTCGGGGTGGTGGCTTCGATCGGACGCACCACGATCGGCTGGACCACGCCCTGAGCGCGGATCGAGGCCGCGAGCTCATTGAGCGCCTGCTCGTCCAGGTGCGAGCGGGGCTGGTAGCGGCCACGCTGCAGGATATCGAGCGGCAGGTGCGTCAGCCGATCACCGGCGGGGGTGGGAAGCGGGGCGGGCGGTGCCGGCACGCCGGGCGCGGCGCGCGGTGCCTCGGTCGATCCGATCAGCGCGTTCAGACCGCGCCCGAGACTGGGTTTCTTCTGTGCCACGACCACCCCTACTGCAGCCCCGGCGGGCTCGGTGCGGTCGGTGGCGGCGTCATCTCGTCCTCACGCCGGATCATCTCCCCGGCGAGCGCTAGATACGCCAAGGCGCCGCGCGACTCCTTGTCATGCAGCAGCACCGGTTTGCCGAACGACGGCGCCTCGGCCAGGCGGACGTTGCGCGGGATCACCGTCCGGAACACCTTGTCCGGGAAGTGCATGATCAACTGCGCCCCGACTTCGTTTGACAGGTTGTTGCGCGGGTCATACATGGTGCGCAGCAGCCCTTCGATCTCGAGTTGCGGATTTATGGCCGCCCGGATCTGCTCCACGGTCGCCAAGAGGCCCGTCAGGCCCTCCAGGGCGTAGTACTCGCATTGCATCGGGATCAGCACGCTGTCCGCCGCGACCAGCGCGTTGACGGTTAGCAGGTTCAGCGCCGGCGGGCAGTCGATGAGGATTACATCGAACTGGTCCCGTATGCCCTTCAAGGCCGTGCGCAGCTTCATTTCGCGCCCCGCGATCAGGGTCAGCAGCCGCACCTCCGCCACCGTCAGGTCCTGGTTGGTCGGCAGCAACGTAAAGCCCGAGTGCTCGATGAACACCAGCGCGGATTGGATGTCGCATTCGCCCAGCAGCACCTCGCAGGTGCCCTGCGTCAGCTGCGACTTGTCGACACCGCAGCCCATGGTGGCATTGCCCTGTGGATCGGCGTCGATCAGCAGCACTCGCCGTTTCGTGGCCGCCAGCGATGCCGCCAGATTCACGGCCGTCGTGGTCTTGCCGACGCCGCCTTTCTGGTTGGCAATTGCGATGACCCGCTTCATTCCCTGAGTCTACAGCTGGCGATGATGAGATGGCGCTCCTCGTTCAATCCGGGCACCCGCAACGGCACGGTCTGCTCGATCACCCAGGGGGCCGTGACGGCGGCGATTTCGGCCTCCGGCAACCGCCCCTTCATCGCCAGCACCCGGGTGGCCGGGCCGCACAGCGGCGCAACCCACGCGAGCAACTGCGGCAGTGCCGCGCAGGCCCGCGCGATCACTGTGTCGAAGGCCTGCGCCGGCTGCACCTCCTCGACGCGTGCGTGCAGCGCCTCGACGTTGGTCAGCCCCAGGGTGCGGGCCGCATGGGCCACGAAGCGCTGCTTCTTGCCGTTTGAGTCCATCAGCACACAGTGGCGCTGCGGGGCGATCACCGCCAGCGGCAGGCCGGGAAATCCGGCACCCGTGCCCACATCCGCGAGGGTGTTGCCCTGCACAAAGGACGCCACGGACAGACTGTCAAGCAGGTGATGCGTCAGCATCTGCGCGCGGTCGGTGATGGCGGTCAGGTTGTAGGCGCGGTTCCAGTGCGCGAGTTCATCCAAGAGGCGCAGCAGCGCGGTCGCGGCGGCCTCATCGAGGCTGACGGCGAGCTGCCGGGCGCCCGCCACCAGCGTCGAGCGCTCATCGGCCATTGCTGACCAGTTCAGCCATGAACGCATTGACAGAGAGCGCCACGAGGCGTGCGGGGTCGGCAAACAACGCCACCACGCGCGCAGCCTGCTTCGCAGGATAGTGCGCGTTCACGGCCGCTTCGAATTTCGCGACCATCAAGGGCTGCCCTTCGGCGCGGCGCCGCCGGTGGCCGACGGGAAAATCCACGTGGATACGCGGCGTCGCGCTGCCGTCCTTGAAGAACACCTGCACCGCGTTGCCGATGAAGCGGCGCTGCGGATCGTAATAGTCCTTGGTGAACTCATCGTTCTCCTGCACCTCCATCAGGTCGCGCAAGCGGTCGATGCGCGGATCGGCCGCCACCTCATCCTCATAGTCCGCGGCCGTGAGCCGGCCGAAGATCAGCGGCACCGCCACCATGTACTGGATGCAATGGTCGCGGTCTGCGGGGTTGGCGAGCGGCCCGGTCTTGTCGATGATGCGCACCCCGGGCTCCTGGGACTCGATCACGATGCGATCAATCGCCTCGAGCCGATCGCGCACCAGTGCATGCAGGACGATGGCGCACTCCACCGCCGTCTGCGCATGGAATTCCGCGGGCCAGGAGATCTTGAACAGGATGTTTTCCATGACGTAGCTGCCCAGCGGCTGCGGCAGCGCCAGTGTCTGGCCGGCGAACAGCACATCCTGAAAGCCCCAGCGTGGCACGCTCAACACGGTCGGGTATCCCATCTCCCCGGTCATCGCGAGCAGCGCGTGGCGCACAGCGCGGCTGGTCGCATCCCCGGCCGCCCAGCTTTTGCGCGAGCCGGTGTTGGGCGCGTGGCGATAGACCCGCAACGCGCCGCCGTCGGCCCAGGCATTGGAGACGGCATTGCAGATCTGCGACTTCGAACCGCCCAGCATGGCGGTCACGACCGCCGTGGTGGCGACGCGCACCAGCAGCACATGATCGAGGCCGACGCGGTTGAAACTGTTGGACAACGCCAGTACGCCCTGGATTTCGTGCGCGCGGATCATGGCGTTCAGCACATCGGCCACGGTCGCCGAGGTGCGCGCGTGCATCAGGGCCTGCCGCGACAGGTAATCCGCGACGGCGAGGATGCCACCGAGATTGTCGGACGGATGCCCCCACTCGGCCGCAAGCCAGGTGTCGTTGAAATCCAGCCAGCGCACCATCGTGCCGATGGCGAAAGCCCCCTGCACGGGGTCGAGCTCGAGTGAGGTGCCCGGAACGCGCGCACCGCCCGGCATGACAGCGCCCGGTACCACCGGACCAATCAGGCGGGCGCAGGCCGGAACCTTCAGCGCCATCAGGCCGCAGGCCAGCGTGTCCATCAGGCAATCCCGCGCCGTCTCGAACGCCAGCGCCGACACCGGCGGGGGGGCGCTTACGTACGCTGCGATCTGCGTCAGGGTCTCGTCCGGTTCGGAGCGCTGGGCGCGCTTGGGATCAAATGCTGACATCACATCACCCCCGTGCGTGCAGCGGCACGTAGGCCCTGGGCTCCGGACCGGTGTAGTCGGCCGCCGGGCGTACGATCTTGCCGTCGGCACGTTGCTCCATGACATGGGCCGACCAGCCCGTGGTGCGCGAGATCACGAACAGCGGCGTGAACATCGACACTGGGATCTGCATCAGGTGGTACAGCACCGCCGAGAACCAGTCGACATTGGGAAACAGCTTCTTCTCCCGCCACATGACCGCCTCGATGCGATCGGCGACGTCGAACAGTTTTTGGTCGCCGATTTCCTGGGACAGCTGCAGCGCCACTTCCTTGGCGAGCGGATGGCGCGGATCCGCGATCGTATAGACGGGATGACCGAAACCGATAATGACCTCGCGCGCCGCGAGGCGCGCCAGAATGTCCGCCGCAGCAGCCTCGGCAGTCGGATAGCGCTGCTGGATTGCAAGCGCCACTTCATTGGCCCCGCCATGCTTCGGGCCGCGCAGCGCGCCGATGCCGCCGACCAGGCACGAATAAATATCCGACCCGGTGCTGGCGATCACGCGCGCCGTGAACGTCGAGGCGTTGAATTCATGCTCCGCATAGAGGATGAGCGAGGTGTGCATGGCGCGCACCCATGAGGCCTTGGGCGGCCGCTCGTGCAGCAGATGCAGAAAGTGCCCGCCCACCGAGTCATCGTCCGTCTCCACCGCAATGCGGCGACCCGTGTTGCTGAAGTGGTACCAGTACGCCAGCATCGATCCGAGCGAGGCGACCAGCTGATCGGCGATGTCGCGCGCGCCGCTGGCGGCGTGCGCCGCAGGCTCGGGCAAGGCGCAGCCCATGGCCGAGACACCGGTGCGCAGTACGTCCATGGGATGCGCGGCCGGCGGCAGCACTTCAAGCGCGCCACGCACCGTGCGCGACAGCCCGCGCAGCGATATCAATTTCGCCTGGTAGCTGGCCAGGGTTGCCGCATTCGGCAGTTCCCCATGGATCAGCAGGTACGCCACCTCCTCAAAGGTGGCCTCGCGCGCCAGATCCACGATGTCGTAGCCACGATAATGCAGATCGTTGCCGGTTTGGCCGACAGTGCACAGTGCGGTCGAACCCGCTGTCACCCCGGCGAGGGCCACGGACTTCTTCATGCTTACTCCTGGGGCGGATCGGCGCCGAACAGTCGATCCAACTGCGCCTCGTAGGCGTGATAATCGAGCACCTCGTACAGCTCCTCGCGAGTCTGCATGCGTGCCAGTTGCGCGCGCTGGGTGCCGTCCTTGCGGATGCTGGCGTAAACCTCCTGTGCCGCAAGACTCATGGCCCTGAAAGCCGACAGGGGATACAGCGCCAGGCGCACGCCCGCCTCGGCGAGTTCGTGGGCAGTGAACAGCGGCGTGCGGCCGAACTCCGTGAGATTGGCCAGCACCGGCACGGTCACGGCGCCGGTGAACTCGCGGTACTCCGCGAGCGTCGTGATGGCCTCGGCGAATATCATGTCGGCGCCGGCGGCCACATAGGCTTGCGCGCGCAGCACCGCCGCTGCCGTGCCCTCCACCGCGTGGGCATCGGTGCGCGCCATGATCACGAAGGCGTCATCGCGGCGCGCATCGAGCGCGGCCTTGAGCCGGTCGCACATCTCCAGGGTCGGCACCAGCTGCTTGCCGGGTCGGTGGCCACAGCGCTTGGACTGAACCTGATCCTCCAGGTGCATTCCCGCGGCGCCGGCGCGCGCCAGTTCATGACAGGTGCGCGCGATGCTGAAGGCACCGCCGAAGCCGGTATCCGCGTCCACCAGCAGCGGCAGTTCGCACGCCGCCGTAATGCGGCGCACCTCTTCGGTCACATCGTTCAGGGTGGTCACGCCCAGATCCGGCAGACCGAAGGCGCTGTTCGCCACCCCCGCGCCCGACAGATAGATGGCGCGAAAGCCCGCGCGCGCCGCGAGCATGGCGGCGTAGGCACTGACCGTGCCGGCGACCTGCAGCGGCCGTTCCAGCTCGAGCGCATCGCGCAGGTTGCGGCCTGGAGAAGAATGGGGCATGTGCCGGCTACCTTCGCTGGCGTTGCAGCCAGGCGATCAGACCCTGGGTGTTCAGATCGAGATCCTTGGACAGGTATTCATCCACGCTGGCCCCGGGCGTGGCAACCCCGTGGCGCTGCGCCAGCCGGATCCATAGCGCCCGCATGTCAGCGAAGATGGCGGCATACGGGTCCACGGCATCGCGGTGTCCCAACGCCATCGCCGCAAGCTCCGAGATCTGCGTCTTGAGCGATGCGGCGACGGCGGGCAGGCCGGTGATGCGGCTGTAATGCATCAGGTATGCGGCGCGCGGCTCGGTTGCCATCAGCCTGTCGATGGAGGCGATGAGCTGGGCGGGATCAAACTGCGTCGGCGTCGTGGTCGGCACGCCAAAGGCGCCCTGCGCGGTGTCGAATTCGCGGTACGACAGCCCAAAGGTGTCGCCGGTGAACAGGTTGCGATGCTCGAGATCCACCAGGCAGTAGTGATGCAACGCGTGTCCCGGCGTATGCAGCAGCTGAAACGGTCGATCCTGCAGGTGCAGCTGCTGCCCATCCGTGCTGGTGAGGACCCGGGCGGCATCGATGGGCACCAGTTCCCCGTACAGCTCCCGGTAACGCTGTGCCCCGTACACCGCCTCGGACGCCGCGATGAGCCGGGTCGGATCGATCAGGTGCGGTGCGCCGCGCGGGTGTACCACCACGCGTGCGTTCGGCAGGGACTGCAGCAGCAACCCGGCGCCGCCGGCGTGGTCCAAGTGCACGTGGGTGATGAAGACATATTCGACGGCGTCCGGGCTGATCTGCAATTGCGTCAGCGCCGCAAGCAGATGCGGCACGGAATAATTGGTGCCCACATCGACGAAGGCGGCGGCGCTGCCCTGCTGGATAATGTGAGCGGCGGCCAGCCCCGGTCTGATGTATTCGGTATCCACGGCCGTGATGCCATCCGGATGGCGGGTCAGGCGCGCAGGTGTGAAATGGGGTGCCATGAAGTCGATCGTATCAGGCACGATAGCGGCACCTCGACACCTTCTGCGATACGCACTGATTCATGAGAAATTCCTTGGCCGCCCGGCGGCAGCGCGCATGGCTCGTGGCAGCCGGTCTTGGCGTTGGCCTCGCCGATCGCGCAGGCGCCGCCTGTCACCCTGCCATTGCCGGTGCAGGGCCTGCCGGCGCAACCGCGCGGCGCGCTCATCGTCGATGGGGTTCCCCCGATTGATCCGAATCTGGCGACGCGGATTGCGGATTATCTGGTCGGACGCGATGCCTCGTTCCTCGCCTGGCTGCCCGACAACAGCCTGCTGGTCAGTACGCGGTTCGCGGATGCCGCGCAGGTTCACCAGGTCACAGCGCCCTTGGGGATGCGCGAACAGCTGACCTGGTACCCGGATCCGATCACCCAGGTGCTGACCGCCGCTGCCGGCGCTGCGGATGGCTTTGCCTTCCTCAAGGAGCACAACGCCGACGGACTTCCGCAGCTGTACTACTACAGTCTGGGCACGCACAGCGCGCGCCTCTTGAGCGCGGGCAACGGTCGTCACGGCAGCGCGCTGTATTCCCGTGACGGCCAACACGTCGTGTTCACCGGCACCGAACGCGATGGCGTCACATCGGACATTTATATGTCGGATATCGGCGCAGGAACGCCGCCGCATCTGGTCGTGGCCGGCCGCGACCGTGCGTGGTTTCCGCTCGACTGGTCCGCCGATGGCCAGAAGCTGCTGCTGTGGCAGCCGGGCGGCAACGATGAAAGCACTTTGTTCATCGGCGATGTGAACACCGGCTCGGTAGTGCCGGCCGAGGCCACCGGCAAGCACACGGGCGTCCGCCAGGCGCGCTTCGCCGCGGATGGGCGCGGCATCTATATCAGCGCCGTGGATGACAGCGACTTCGCCGAGCTGCGGTATCTGGACCCGGTGACGCACCAGGCGCACAGCCTTACGGCCACGATACCCTGGGATATCGTCGACTTTCAGGTCGGGGTGGACGGCCGCTACCTCGCGTACGTCACCAATGACGGCGGCCGTGACCGCCTGACGGTCCTCGACAATCAAACGAAGCTCGAGCTTTCCCCGGCGGGCCTTCCCGAAGGCCGCATTTCCGGCCTCAAGTTCGATCACACCGGCCGCGAGCTGGCCTTCAGCGCCGAGGGGCCGCAGTCGCCCGCCGATGTCTATGTCTTCGAGCCGGAACACAATCTGCTCACGCGCTGGACCCATAGTGAGCTTGGGCCGGTGGACCCCCAGTCATTTGTGCCGGCGCAGGCCGTCCAGTATCCGACCTGGGACCGCGGCAAATCAGGCCAGCGGCTGATTCCGGCATTCGTGTACCGGCCGCGCACCGCCGGGCCGCATCCGGTACTCATCGACATTCACGACGGCCCCATGGGCCAGTTCCGTCCGGGCTTCGATGCCTTCATTCAGTTCGCCGTGAACCAGTTGGGTTACGTGGTGATCGCGCCGAACATCCGCGGCTCGACTGGCTACGGCAAATCCTTCGCGGACCTGGACAACGGGCCGGCGCGGGAAGATGCGCTGCGGGACTTGGGCGCGCTGTTGGTGTGGGTGGGGATGCAAAAGGACCTCGACCGCGCCCACGTGGCGGTCATGGGTCAGTCCTACGGCGGCTTCATGGCGCTCGCCATGCTGACCACCTACGGCGATCGCTTAAGCGGCGGCATCATCGTGGATGGCTATGCGAGCCTGCCGTCTTACCTGGCGGACGCCGCGCCAGGCGAGGCCGCCGTGCGCCGCGCCGAATTCGGCGATGAGCGCGATCCGCAGGCCCGGGCGGAACTGAACCGCCTCTCGCCCCTCAACAGCCTGGCGCAGATCCGCAAGCCGGTGCTGGTATTCCAGGGTCTCAAGGACACGCCGGCCCAGATCCAGCAGGCCGGGCAGATCGTGGCCGGCATTCGCGCGCGCGGTGGCGAGGCGTGGTATGTGACCGCCCGGGATGAGGGCCACGACATCCGTCACATCGCCAACCAGACGGTGTGGCTCGCGACGGTCGCGCAGTTTTTGAAGAAGCTCGCCCCTTAGCGGCCGGCGGAGAGGATCGTGATCGGCCGAGCCAGCGTGGAAAGCGACGGCCGCATCTTGCTGAAGTAGTCGGCGAGCGCGTCGACATCCGAATCCTTGATGGTCGCGGCCATGCCCGACATGATGGGGTTCTTGCGGCCGCCATCCTTGTATTCGGCGATTTCGCGCTTCAGGTAGTCGGGGTGCTGGCCCGCCAGGTTCGGATAATTCGGCACGACGCTGATGCCCGTGGCGCCGTGGCAGGCCGCGCACACGGCCACCGCCGCGGGGGCGGGCGGCGCGCCGGCCGGCGCCGGCGCCGCCTGCAGCGGCGGGCCGGTGAAGTACGCGGCGATGTCCGCCATGTCCTGGTCGGTCAGTTCCGAGGCCTGCGCGTGCATGGTCGCATGCGAACGCTGGTCACCCCGGTATTCCTGCAAGGCCGCGATGATGTATTCGGGATGCTGGCCGACCAGCTTCGGCACGCTGTAGTTGGGATAGGCGTTGCGATAGCCGTCCACGCCGTGGCACCCCAGACAGGTGTACGAGATGGCCTTGCCACGCACGGGATCACCCTTCTGGACCGGCGCCTGGGCGAACGCGGCCGCTCCCGCCAGCGCAAAACCTGCGGCGAAGATCGACATCATGCCCGAACGGATCCAACAGCCCATACCCGTCACCACCTTGCACAAAACGGCTCCGAATCTTAAGGATTCGTCCGTGTAATTACCACCCGCTGTGGCACGACCGCGTCGTTTCGCGGATGCTTCCCACCCATGATCGCACTGATTCAACGCGTCTCGCAGGCCGAAGTGCGCGTGCGAACGCAGCTCACCGGCGCCATCGAGCGCGGCGTGCTCGCCTTCATCGGGGTGCAACGGGAGGATACCGAGTCCGATGCCGATCGTCTGCTCGAGCGTGTGTTGAGCTATCGCATTTTCGCCGATGACCAGGACCGCATGAACCTGGATGTGCGCGCGGTCGGCGGTGGCGTACTGCTGGTGTCGCAGTTCACCTTGGCGGCGGACACCCGCTCGGGCACCCGTCCCGGCTTCAGCACCGCCGCGGCGCCGGAGCGCGCGCGGCAGCTGTTCGAGTACCTGGTGGCCCAGGCGCGCGCGGCCCATCCCCAGATTGCGACCGGGGAATTTGGCGCCGACATGCAGGTCAGCCTGGTCAACGATGGCCCGGTGACCTTCTGGCTGGAAACCCGCACGCGCTGAGACAAAAGGCTAGTGACGACCGGAAGTCGTTGAATTTGACAGAGAAGTTTACTGTGCGACGAGGCATATTTGCCCTATCATTCCGACCATGATCGAACTTCTGATTCTTGTGGTCGTCCTGCTGGTGGTGTTCGGGGCCGGCAAGGTGAAGGGCGCGGGTTCCGACCTGGGCGCCGCCGTCAAAGGATTTCGCAAGGCGCTGCGGGAGCCGGAAGCGGAGCGGCCGGCCGGGACCAAGGCCGACGCTTCCGCCAATCCAGACGGGACTTTGCCCGATGCGGAATTCCCGGAAGTGGTGGCGGCTCGATCGCGCGGGAGCGACAAGCCGGATGCCTAAGATGATGAGGCGAGCACCCGGCGTCCGGGCCCGGCAGCGCGGCTTCTTTGACTTCAGCATGTCCGAGTTGGGGATCATCTTCGTGGTGGCCTTGGTGGTGCTCGGCCCGAAGAAACTGCCCCCCCTGGTGCAGCAGATCGGCCGCTGGGTGGGGCGTGCGCGCCACATGGCCCGCCAGTTTCGCGATCAGCTGGAACAGGAGGTCAACACCATCAATGCCGTGAAGCCGGTGCCGCGGCACGTCACCCCGGAAGTCGGCCCCGCCGCACCCGGCACCCCGCCCGCGCCCGACATCGTCGGTGCCGCCACGGGGACTGCCGATATGGGTGTGGTGGAGACCACGACTCCCGCGGCGAGCGCGCACCCGCCTGCCGTGGTCGAGGCGCCCGGCAGCGACGTGCACCCCGAAGGGCAGATGTACTTCGCGTTGAACGGCAGCGAGCCTGCGGTGGTCGCGCAGGATCCCTACGCGCCGCAGCCGCCGGTTGCCGATGGCACACCCGCGGCATCCGAGTCACCGGCCGCCCTCGCAAGCGAGCCGGGCGAGCCCGCAGGCGAGCGCGCCGCCGCGCCTGCTGCGAAAGCTGTCGATCCCACTCAGCCGGCAACTGTGGAAGTGATCTTCCCGCACGACCATGGCTGACGAGGACAAGGACAAAAAGGAAAACCTGGCCGAAGGTACGCTGATCTCGCATCTGCTGGAGCTGCGTAACCGGCTGATGCGCGCCGTGATCGCCGTCGTCATCGTGTTGCTGCCGTGCGTCTACTACGCGCAAAAGATATTCACCTTCGTCGCCGCGCCCATCCGCGCGAAACTCCCCAAGGGCGTGACGCTGATCGCGACGGGCGTCATGTCGCCCTTCTTCGTGCCGCTGAAGCTTGCGATGTTCGTCGCGATATTCATCGCCATGCCCTACATCCTCTACCAGGTGTGGGCTTTCGTGGCGCCCGGTCTGTACAAGCACGAGAAGCGCTTCGCGATTCCGCTGGTCGCGTCCTCGGTGGTGTTGTTCTACGTCGGCATAGCCTTCGCCTACTTTGTCGTGTTCCCGGTGGCCTTTGCGGCCTTCGCCTCGGCTACCCCCGCGGGCGTGACCTGGATGGCGGACATCAACAGCTATCTCGACTTCTCCATGCGGATGTTTTTCGCCTTCGGTCTCGCCTTCGAAGTGCCGATCGCCGTGGTACTGCTGGTGATCACCGGTTTGGTGAAGCTGGAAAAACTAAAATCCAGCCGCGCCTACGTGCTGGTCGGCGTGTTCGTGGTCGCCGCGGCGGTCACGCCGCCCGATGCCCTGTCCATGTCCATCATGGCCGTCCCGATGTATCTGCTCTTCGAGGGGGGCCTGATCATGTCGAGCGTGTTGTACAACATGCGCAAGAAGGAGCAGGAACGCCGCGAGCAAGATCCGTCTTGAGCGAGATCGCCGGGACCGGCACCTGGATGGGCCACCCGCGCGGGCTTGCGACCCTGTTCTTCACGGAAATGTGGGAACGGTTCTCCTTCTATGGCATGCGGGCGCTGCTGCTGCTGTACATGACCGCAGCGGTGAGTGCGGGTGGCCTGGGCATGAGCGACCGGCAAGGCGGCGCGGTCTATGGCCTCTACACCGCCGCCGCCTACCTGAGCTGCCTGCCGGGTGGCTGGATTGCCGATCGGCTGCTCGGCGCGCGCAAATCCGTGTTCTGGGGCGGGGTGCTCATCAGCCTCGGCAATTTCGCCCTGGCGATGCCGGCCGGAACGGGCCTCTTTTATCTGGGCCTGGTGCTGATCAGCCTGGGTACCGGGATGTTGAAGACCAATTGCAGCGCGCTGGTGGGCGAGCTGTATAACGGCGCATCCAGCTCGCGGCGCGACGCCGCATTCTCCCTCTACTATGTCGGCATCAATCTGGGCGCCATGTCACCGCTCGTCGTCGGCACGATCGGTGAGACGGTGGGCTACCGCTGGGGATTTCTCGCCAGCGCCGTCGGCATGGTATTCGGCCTGATCCAGTACCACGCTCACCGGAAAATGGCTGGGCGATGCGGGCCTCGCGCCGCACCCGGCGGCGCCGCGCGAACGCAAGCGGGCGCAGCGCATCCTGCAAGGATCGCTGATGCTGTTGGGCGCGATCGTGGTCATGGCCGCGCTCGGCCTGGTGCACATGGATGTCGTGCAACTCGCGGGCGCCACGGGGGCTGCCATGGTCGCCCTGGCCATTGCCTTCTTCGGCAGTGTGCTGCTGTTCGGCAGGCTCTCCTCAGCGGAGAAGAAAGCCGTCGCGGTGATCGCGATCTTCTTTGTCTGCGCGGCGTTGTTCTGGGCCGGTTACGAGCAGGCCGGTTCCACGCTCAATCTCTTTGCCCGCGATCACACCGACCGCTCCTTCCTCGGCAGTTTCTTTCCTTCCGGCCAGCATCCGGTCAGCTGGTACCAGATTGCGCAGGCCATCTTCGTGCTGGTGTTCGCGCCGGTGTTCGCCTGGATCTGGGTGAGCCTGGGCAAGCGCGGGCGCGATCCGTCCGCCGGCACCAAATTCGGTCTGGGACTGCTGCAGCTGGGGATGAGTTTTCTCGTGATGATGATCGCGGCGCAGATCGTGCTGCGCACCGGTCATCGGGTATTGCCCGGCTGGCTGATTCTCACCTACCTGCTGCAAACGACCGGTGAGCTGTGCTTAAGCCCGATCGGCCTTTCGAATGTCACGAAGCTCGCGCCCAGCCGCTACAGTTCGCAGATGATGGGCACGTGGTTTCTGGGCGCCGCGATCGGCAATCTGGCGGCGGGGCTCATTGGCGGCGAGGTGGCATCGGGCGTCGCCGACATGCCGGCGCAGTTCCTGCGCATGGCGCTGATCGGTGGTGCATCCGGATTGGTCATGCTCGCACTCGCCAAGCCGGTGCGCGCCTGGATGGGCGCCGCGCGCTAGGTCCACAGCGCGCCCTGCAGCGAAAAACGCCAGCGGTGCCACAAGTGCACGCGCGTGCGCTCGTGCACGGCCTGCCGCAACCGCCGGGTATCGAAGCCGGTCCCGATGCACAACGCGCCGCTGACCCGGCCGCGGGTCAGCACGACCTTGCAGTATTGCGTCGTGCCACTACCCCGAAAGCGCAGTTCCCGATCGCCGTCGCCGAGCTGCTCCGGGGTGACGCGACCAGCGCTGAATACCGGCAGCCCCGACACCTTCAGGTCGAGTGCGCCGGAGAAGCCCTGGTAGGCGCGCTCCTCGCCGGCGAGCACGGCGGCCACGGTCCGCGCCTGCTCCAACCCCGGTTCGGCCAGTCCGTAGACCACCCCGCGATGCTCGGAGCATTCCCCGACCGCATGAATATCGGGGTCGATGGTGCGCAGCTGGTCATCGACGCGGATGCCGGTGCGCACCGGCAGGCCCGCCGCCATCGCCAGTTCCACCCGGGGCCGCAGTCCGGTCGCGAGGATGATCGTGTCGCAGGGAATGTCCTCACCGCTCATCAGCCGCACACCGGCGACGCGCGTATCGCCATAGATACTGCGCACGCCGGTATTGAGCACCACGCGAAGACCGCCGTGCTCCACGTGGTTCTTGAGCAGCTCCGCCGCGACGGCATCGAGGTGACGGGGCATGAGACCTGCCGAATGATCAATGATCGTGACTTCGATGCGCGACTTGAGCATGGCGCGCGCGGCCTGCAGACCGAACAGGCCCCCGCCCAGCACGATGGTGCGGCGGGTGCGCGCGCGCCGCGCGATCAAGCGCTGGGCATCGCGAAAATCGCGGAAGGTGAACACGCCCGCGAGCGTGATCCCCGGAATGCGCGGAATGTGCGGCCGCGCACCGGTGGCCAGAATGAGCTTTGAATAAGGCTGGACCCGGCCCCAGGAGTCGACCACATTGCGCGCCGCGCGATCGATGGCCGTGACCGTGCACCCGCGCTCCATCCCGGATCCTGCAGTACCGCCGGATCAATCGCCAGTGACTCCCAGCGCAGTTCACCGGCCAGGAATGCCGAGAGGCGCGCCCGATCGTAGGGCTCGCACGGTTCATCGCCATACACCAGCCGCGGTGCAGCCGGCAGCCATTGCGCAAGGTCTGCTGCGACCCGCATGCCCGCAGGCCCCGCGCCCACGATCACGATCGGCGCGGCCGCCGCAGCTGCCAGCGCGTATCCCGGCAATGCCTCGGGTGCGGATGACTCCATATTTTTCACGTACTGTTGACCGTGCAACGGCTGTGCCACGCCCGCAAGCCGAGGGGCGCGCCGCGCTTGCGTGGCCGGCTTGCGTGCGCCCCCGGCGGGTGCAGTGCCGACGCGGCGTGCACTGCGCCGACGCGGTAAGCTTCGACGCCATGGAAAGCCAGACTTTGGCCGGCAAGACGATTGCGGTTCCCGAGACCCGCGAACTGGATCTGTTTGCCACCTTGCTCGAACGGCGCGGTGCGCGGGTGCTGCGCTGCCCGCTGGTGGCGATCCGCGACGCGGCGGATCCCGCGCCGGTGCTGTCGTTCCTGCGCCGCTTCGCGGCAGGCGCCTGCGATGATTTCATCCTGCTCACGGGCGAGGGTCTGCGCCGGCTGGTGAGCTGCATGGAGCAGCACGAGCCGGCATTGAAACCCGCGTTCCTCCTGGCACTGGCCAGGGTGCGCAAGATCACGCGCGGGCCCAAGCCAGCGCGGGCACTTCGCGAACTCGGACTGAAACCCGACGTCGCCGCTGAAGTGCCGACCACGGCCGGCATTATCGCCGCCCTGGAGCCCATCGCCTACAGCCTCGAGGGTCGCAGCTGCGCCGTGCAGTTGTACGGCAACGAGCCGAACCTGCCGCTGATCGAGTTCCTGCAGCGCTGCGGCGCCGCGGTCGTCACCGTGGCACCCTACTCGTATGCGGATTCGACCGAGGATGCCGCGGTGCTCGAACTGCTCGCCGGCATCGAGCGCGGCGGCATCGATGCCATTGCCTTCACCAGCACGCCGCAGGTGCGCCGGCTGGTTACGGTGGCGGGCGCTGTGCGTGTCACGCGCGCGCTGCAATGCACCCACGTCGCCGCCGTCGGGCCGATCGTCGCGGCGGCGCTGCGCGAGTACGGGATCAGCGTGCAGTCGATGCCGGAAGACAGCTTTTTTCTCAAACCCATGACCAGCGCCCTCGAAGCGGCGCTGAGCGCATCGCGGCCATGACGGCGAGCGTGCAACGGCAGCTGACCGTGCCGGCCGTGGTGCTCGCGATCATCCTGGCCGCGGTGCTCGCCGCCGCCAACGCGTACCTGGGACTGTTCGCCGGCATGACCATCGCCTCGGCGATTCCCTCGGCGGTCGTGTCCATGGCGGTGCTGCGGGCGCTGGGCGGCGGCGGCATTCTCGAGAACAACATCGTGCAGACCGGTGGCTCCGCCGGCGGCTCGGTGACTTCGGGTGTGATCTTCACGGTGCCCGCGCTGGTGATCTTGGGCTACTGGCAGTCGTTCCATTTCTGGTGGGTGGTGGCCATCGCAGGTCTCGGCGGGGTGCTCGGCGTACTGTTCTCGGTGCCGCTGCGGCGCTCACTCATCATCGAGCAGCAGCTGAACTTTCCGGAAGGCCGCGCCGCGGCCGAGGTGCTGCGCGCCGGCGAGAATCCGGCCGAGGGGCTGAAAATCCTGGGTCTGGCGGCCCTCGGCAGCAGCCTCGCCAAAATTGCGGCGGCGAGCGGCTTGCAGGCTCATTCCGGATACCGCCTATCTGTCCGGTTTCGTCGGCAAGGCGGTCGCCTATGTGGGCACCAACCTGTCCGCGGCGCTCCTGGGGGTGGGGTATATCGTCGGGTTCAACATCGGCGTGGTCACGGTGGCCGGCAGCGTCATCTCCTGGAACCTGGTCATTCCGATCTACATGAGCCTGTTCTTGGACAGCAATCCCACCCTCGCGCATGCCGTCGCCGGCCAGAATGCCGCCGATGCGGCCGGCATTGTGTGGTCGCAGCACATCCGCTACCTCGGGGTGGGCGCCATGGTGGTGGGCGGGGTTTGGACACTGATCCGGCTGCGAGGCTCATTGGCCTCGGGCATCCGCAGCGGACTTGCGGTCGCGCGTGCCAGCACCGGCGCCATCATTCCCGAGCACGAGCGCGACATTCCCATGAAATGGATCCTGATCGGCATCGTGCTGTTCACCATTCCGCTGGGACTGCTGTACCACAACATCGTCGGGTCGCTCGCCGTGAGCGTGCCCATGACGCTCATCATGATGGTGGCCGGCTTCCTGTTCTGCTCGGTGTCCGCCTACATGGCGGGCCTGGTCGGATCCTCCAACAATCCGGTCTCCGGCATCACCATCGCGACCATCCTGTTCGCGGCCGCCGTGCTGCTCGGCCTAATGGGCAGCAAAGCAGTGATGGGTCCGGTGGCGACCATCATGATTGGTGCCGTGGTGTGCTGCGCGGCCTGCGTGGCGGGCGATAACCTGCAGGACCTGAAGGCCGGGCACATGGTCGGCGCCACCCCCTGGAAGCAGCAGTTGATGCTGGCGATCGGCTCGGTGGTATGCGCCCTGGTCATGACGCCGGTGTTGAACCTGCTGGCCGGCGCCTACGGCATCGGCGTACCCACGCTGGCGCATCCCAAGCCGCTGCTCGCGCCGCAGGCCACCCTGATGGCCTCGGTGGCGCGCGGCATGTTCGGCGGCTCCCTGCCCTGGAGCATGGTCGTGACCGGCGGTCTCATCGGCATCGCCATCATCGGGCTGGATGAAATCCTGCGCGTGCGCGGCGCGCGCTTTCGGGTGCCGGTGCTGGCGGCCGCGGTGGGCATCTATCTGCCGATGGATGTGACCATGCCGATTTTCCTGGGCGGCGGCATCAGCTGGCTTGCGACGCGCGCGCTGCACCGCCACGCCCGATCCCAGCATCCCGCCGACCCCGCACTCTCAGAGGAGGTCATCGAGCGCCTGGGTCGCAAGGGCGTGCTGTTCGCCGCCGGATTGATCACCGGTGAGGCGCTGATGGGTATCGTGATCGCGGTGCCGATCGTGCTGAGCGCCAACGCGGAGGTGCTGGCCCTGCCCCCGGCACTGCAGTTCGGTCAGTGGCTGGGCGTGCTGGTGCTCGCGGGGCTGGGCTACGCGCTGTACCGCGCCGCGACCGCGTCAACGCGGACGATTTGAATAGACTTCGAACCGCCCGCGGGCGCCGATGAACATCGATCCGAGCCATCCCGTGAGGCTCACGATGAGACTGGCCAGCAACGCCGCCCCGAAGTCGGCAATGTGAAAGCCGCGCAGCAGCCAGGCGGTGAGGCCGAGCATGCCCGCATTCACCACCAGCAGGAAAAATCCCAGGGTCAGCAGCGTGAGCGGGAAGGTGAGGATCACCGCGATCGGCCGGATGATCGCGTTGACCACGCCCAGTACCAGTCCCGCCATCACCAGCGTGCGCGGGTCATCGATGCTGATGCCACTGACCCAGCGCGTGGCGACCCACAGACCCACCATGGACAGCGCCGCGCGAAACAGGAATCCGACCATCTACGCCTCCTCGCGCACGATCCGCTCGACCAGTACCTTCAATCTTGCCACCGCCCGCTCCCAGCCGGTTCGCAGCCGCAGGTAATGCTTGTCCGATTCGCGACCGGTGGCAAAGCCGGAGCCCAGCAGTCGCAAAATGGTCTTATCGGGGCCGGCGCCATCCAAGATGAAGTCCTCGACGATGGCGCTGCCGGACTGCGGCAGATTCTCCGAGGGCAGGTAGATGATGCGCATGCGACGCGGCGGCAACAGCACATCGATATGCGCTTCGAGTTCGGTGACGCGGTCAACCGAGGCGCGGAAGGAGCCGCCCTCCCGGGCGACGATCTGCGCATCCGGTGAGCACCACTGGCGCAGGCTCTCGGTCCGGGTCAGGGCCTTCCAGACCTGATCGGCGCCGGCCGCAATGTCGACGCGGTGGGCATATCCTCGGGTACGTCCGGTCATGATGCGGATTTTGCCCTATTCTCCAGACCCATGGTTGCCCGCCCCTCCCCCGAAATCCTGCAGCAGCGCAGCGCCCATCTGCTGGACACGATTGCCGACATGACGGGCCTGGGGGCCTGGGAGTTGGCCGTCGAGTCGATGACCACGCTTTGGTCCAGCCATGCGCGGCGGATCCTGGGCCTGGACCCGGCCGCGGCCGTCACGCTCGAGGATGTCCTGGCGTGCTTCGCGGAGGATTCCCGGCCGATCATGGCCGCGGCCTTCCAGAAAGCCGTCGCCAACGGCGAGGGCTTCGATCTCACCCTGCCCGCCCTGCGCGATGACGGGTTACGGCTTTGGGTGCGCTGCATTGGCGATCCGGAAGTCGCTCATGACCGCACAGTGCGGGTGTCGGGCGTGCTCCAGGACCTCACCCAGGAGCGGCTGGCGCAGGCGGAACTTCGGGAAATCCGCGCGCGCTTCGAACGCGCCGTCCAGGGCAGCAGCGATGGCCTGTATGAATACGATCTGATCGGCGGAAGCTACTGGTATTCACCCAGCGTGCGCGAAATGCTCGGCTTCGGTCCGAATGACCCCTTTCCCGCCAGCATCCTGGAGCTGACGCCCCCGGTCGAGCGCGCCTCGGTGGAGGAGGCGGCCCGCCGGCATATCGCGGAGAGCACTCCGTTCGATGTGATCTTTCCGGTACGCCATCGCGGCGGTGAAAACCGCTGGGTGCGCTCCCGCGGCCGCTGTGAACGCAATGATCAAGGCGTGCCCACGTACTTCTCCGGCTCCATCCAGGACATCACCCCCCAGCTCGCGGCCCGCGCCGCCTTGGTGGCCGCCACCGAGGAGGCCTCCGCGGCCAATCGCGCCAAGAGTGATTTTCTGGCCAACATGAGTCATGAGATCCGCACGCCGA
Source organism: uncultured Gammaproteobacteria bacterium (assembly GCA_963708865.1). Lineage (GTDB taxonomy): Bacteria > Pseudomonadota > Gammaproteobacteria > Steroidobacterales > Steroidobacteraceae > DAIDKA01. The sequence goes on along the minus strand of CAVPUC010000008.1, from coordinate 631,049 downwards.
TGAACGGCGTGCTGGGCATGACCGAGCTGTTGCTGGACACCTCGCTCAATCCGGTGCAGCACGAATACGCGGAGACCATCCGCACCTCCGCCACCTCGCTGCTCGGGATCCTCAACGACATTCTGGATTTCTCCAAGATCGAGGCCGGGCGCATGGAAGTCGAGTCCATCGAGATGGACGTGCGCGACTGTGTCGAGGATGTAGGCACGATGATGGCGGTGCAGGCTTCCGCCAAACAGCTCGAATTCATCGTCAACGTGGATCCGGCAACCCCGCAATGCGTGCTGGCGGACCCGCACCGCTTGCGGCAGATCCTGATCAACCTCGCGGGCAACGCCATCAAGTTCACCGAGGCGGGCGAAGTGGTCATCGAGGTACACAACCTAGGTACCCGCAGCGACCGGGTGCTGCTGCACTTTGAAGTGCGCGACACCGGCTTCGGCATGGCGCCCGATGTGGTCGAGAAGCTGTTCCAGCCGTTCGTGCAGGCCGATGCCTCCACGACGCGCCACTTCGGCGGCACCGGTCTTGGGCTGTCCATCGTCAAGCGGCTGTGTGAGCTGATGGGCGGCACCATCAGCGTGGCCTCCAGTCCCGGCATCGGCACGACCTTCTCGGTGATGCTGCCCTGCGAGGATGTGCACACCTCAAGCGAGCGACTGCTGGAAACGCTGGACGCTGCGGTCAGCCGCCGCATCCTGGTGGTCGATGACAACGACACCAACCGCCGGGTGTTGCGCGGCCAGCTGCTGCCGGCCGGCCATATCGTGGAGACCACGGGCCGCGCCCGGGACGTCGTGGCGCTGTTGAAGACAGCGGCCGCGCGCGGCACGCCCTTTGACCTCATCATCGCCGATGACCACATGCCCGATGCCGACGGCAGCTGGCTCGCCCAGACGCTCAAGAGTGATCCGCAGCTGGCGCAGGTGCCGCTGGTGCTGCTCACCTCGCTCGACCGCCACGGCGGCACCCGGCGGCTCGCGGATCTGGGCTTTGCCGGCTATCTGACCAAGCCGGTACGCGGTCGGGAACTGCGCGCCTGCGTCGAGCGGGTCATGGACACCAGCAACCAGAGCGGTTCGCACGCCCAGCTGGTCACCCGCAGCTCCCTGGCCGCCGAGAAAACCTATGGCTACTACCACGGGCGGGTGCTGGTGGCCGAGGACAACATCGTCAATCAGCAGGTCACGCGCCGCTTCCTCGAGCGGCTCGGCTGCAAGGTGGAAGTGGCGGATAACGGTCTGCGGGCCGTGGAATTTTGCGCGCAGACGTCCCTCAATCTGGTGCTGATGGACGTGCAGATGCCGGTCATGGATGGCCTGACCGCGACCCGCGAAATACGCCGCGCCGAGCCACTCGGACGGCGCGTCCCCATCGTCGCGCTCACCGCCAGCGCCATGACCGATGAACTCGACCGGTGCCTCGCGGCCGGCATGGATGGCCTTTTGACCAAGCCGCTGCAGCCGCAGCGACTGCGTGAAATGCTGGAGCGCCATGGCCTCGGGCACGCGCGCGAGGGCACGCGCGATACGGCGCGCACGCAGCCGCTGCGCATCGGTTCAGCGGCGATCGACATCGCGCGGCTGCAGGTGCTGGTCGGTGATGATCCGCAGTTCATGGCCGAGCTGTGCCGCACCTTCCTGGCGAGCAGCACGCGCCTGCTCGAGGAGCTGCGTCGGGCCATCGCCGCCGGGGAGCGCACGCAGCTGAAGGCCTTGGCCCATAAGCTCAAGGGCGGCGCCGGCAGCGTCTGCGCCCAGCGCATCACCGATCTGTCCCTGGCGCTCGAGCACACCGCACTGGCTGCGCCCACCGTGGAGCTGGTCGGCGTCGTGGAGCAGATCCGGGCGGCACTGGGCGAATGCGCCAGTGTGATCGAGGTGCATTTTCCGTGCTGAATCTGCTGCTGGTGGAGGATGAACCGACGCAGCTGCTGCTGACCCAACGCATGCTGCGGCGGGGCGGCTATGAGGTGGAAACGGCAAGCGACGGCGCGACCGCGCTCGAGAAGCTCGCCAGCGGGCGCTTCCAGTTCCTGGTCACCGACTGGGAAATGCCGGGCATGGACGGCCTCACGCTGTGCCGCAAGGCGCGTGCGATGCGTCTGCCCGGGTATCTGTACATCCTGCTGCTGACCGGTCAGATCGCCACGCGCAGCGTGGTGCTCGGCCTCGAGGCCGGCGCCGACGACTATGTCCGCAAGCCCGCCGATGAGGCCGAGCTTTTGGCGCGACTCGCGGCGGGCCGACGCATCGTGCAGCTGGAGCAGTCGCTGCGCGATGCCAATGCGCAGATCCAGCGCCTGTCGATCACCGATCCGCTGGTGAGCACCTACAACCGCCGTTATCTGAACGAGCAGCTGATGCACGAGGTCGAACAGGCGCGGCGCGGGCCCCAGGCGCTGTCGGCCATCCTGGCGGACCTGGACTCCTTCAAATCCATCAACGACCAGCACGGCCACCAGGTCGGCGATGAAGTGCTCAAACACTTTGTCGGCGTGGCGCGCGGCGCGATCCGGGAAAATATCGACTGGGTCGCCCGCTACGGCGGTGAGGAGTTCGTGGTGGTGCTGCCGGCGACCGAGCTCGTGGCGGCGGCGGCCGTCGCGGAAAAAATCCGCAGCCGGTGTGCCGACGGAGCGGTGGCGACCGATGCGGGTGAGTTGAAGTTCACGGTGAGCTTCGGCGTTGCGGCACTGGATGCCGCAGGCGGCAGCAACGGCGCGGCGGCCGAGGGGCTGCTGCGCCACGCCGATGCCGCGCTTTACCGCAGCAAGCGCGAGGGTCGCAATCGGGTGAGCGTGGCCGAGCCGATCAAGGCGGAGCGGCGTCCGGATCGCTGACCCGCCTTTCATTCGGCGAGCGCCCATACCATCGGCAGCAGCGAGACCGCGATGATCCCCACGGTCACGAGTCCAAAATTCGCCTTGACCAGCGGAATGTTACCGAACAGATAACCGCCCCAGATGAACAGCGTGCTCCAGGCGATGGCGCCGGCGATGTTGTAGGCCTGAAAGGTGAGATACCCCATTCGGCCGACGCCCGCCACAAAGGGGGCGAAGGTGCGCAGCAGCGGCAGGAAACGCGTCAGCAGGATGGTGAGCGCGCCGTGACGGGCGAAGAAGCCTTCGGTGCGGCGCAGATGCTGCGGCTTGAGCAGCGCAAAGCGGCCCGAGAAGGCGCGCGGCCCGAGCATCCGGCCAATCGCGTAGTTGCTGGTGTTGCCAAGGATCGCGGCCGCGCACACCAGCAGCCACATCAACGGTGCGTGCAGGGTGCCCGTGGTATCCACCGCCGCGAGCGCACCGATCGCGAACAGCAGCGAGTCGCCCGGCAAGAACGGGGTCACGACCAGCCCGGTCTCGGCAAAGATGATCACGAAGACGATGCCGTATACCCAGGCGTGATATACCGCGACGACCGCGGCCAAGTGCCGGTCCAGGTGCAAAAAGGTATCGACCAGGAAATGCAGTGCGCCCAAGGCACGCCCTTTAGCAATGCAGACGACGTACGGTCCCGGCGCTGCGGCTTCAGCCGCTGCCGAATGCCAGCGCCGCGACCAGCTCCGCATGCCGGGGGTTCACGACCGGCACGGCGGCGTTCAAGTGCGGCAGCGCCTTGAGGACTTCGTCGAATGGCTCGGCGCGCCCCAGGGCATAGCCTTGCGCATAGTCGACGCCGTGTGCGGCGATCCGCTCGCGGATCTCGTCAGTCTCCACATACTCCGCGACGGTGTCCAGTGACATGGTACGGGCGAGCTGCGCGATGACCTGCACCATGCTGTCGGCGCGCGGATCGCGCAGCACGTCCCGGACGAAGCTGCCGTCGATCTTGAGCATGGTGACCGGCAGCTGCCGCAGGTAGGAGAGCGAACACAGGCCGGTGCCGAAGTCATCGAGCGCCACCTCGCAACCCATGCGGCGCAGGCGCCGCATCACGACCTCGGCGCGCGACAGGTTGAGGATGGTAGCGTTCTCGGTGAGTTCGAAGCAGAACACGCGCGGATTGATGCCGCTCTTGCTCACCGTGTCGAACAGGAAATCCGGGAACTCATCATCGCCCAGCGACTGGCCGGAGAAGTTGATGGAAAACACGTACGGGCGGGAATTCAGCTGCTGCGCGTAGGGCTTCAGTAGTGCGACCGCGCGCTTGACGACCCATCGGTCGATGTCCGCCATCATCTGGTAGCGCACCGCGGATGACATGAAGGTGTCCGGACCCAGCGCGCTGCCGTCGCGATCGATCATGCGCAGCAGCAGCTCGAAATGCGGCGGCCGCTGCGCCGACTCCTTGAACGGCACGATGGCCTGCGCATCCAGCCGCAGCCGGTTGTGCGTCAGGGCCTCGCGCACCCGCGTCACGACATCGATGTCCGAAAACCTGCGGATGATGCTCGGGTCGGCGACCTCATAGGTCGCGACCCGATTGCGTCCGCGGTCCTTGGCGGCCTTGCAGGCCGTTTCCGCGGCGGCCAGCGAATGCGCGAGTTCCCCGCCGCGTCCGTTCTCCAGCGGCGCCACCCCGATGCTGACGGAGATGTCGATCTGCTGGCCCGGATGCAGCGCGCTCAACATCTCCGCACCGACCCGCAGCGACTCGGCGAAGCGGCTGGCGTCCTCGACCTCGGTGGGCAGGAGCACGGTGAAGCGGTCGCCGGAAATGCGCGCGGCCAGCGCGCTCGGCGGCAGGCGGCTGCGGATCAGCTCGCCCAGCTGGCCGATGACGGTATCGCCGACGTGCATGCCGTGATTGTCATTGATGACATGCAGCCGATCGCAGTTCACGTACAGCGCGCTCCACGGCGTGCTGTTGATGGTGCGCTCGCTTACGATGGAGCGCACGCGCTGTTCAAATGCTGTGCGCGTGTACAGGCCACTCAGCGCATCGTAGTGGCTGGCGACGACGACCGCGGCGCGACGCGCCAGAATCTCCGCCACCCGGCCATCGCGCGGCCGAAAGCCGCGCACCAGCGGATCACGCAGCAACGCCAGCACGCCCATGCCGCGACCGGCGCCGTTGCGCACCGGACACACCAGCGCGCGGCAGCTGATGACATTCGCCAGCGGACCCGACTGCGGCTCATTGAGGATGACCGGATGGGCATTGGCGGTGGCGATCTGCAGCAGCTGGCGATGGGCGCGTGCAATGAGCTGCCCGTCGGCCTTGGAGTCGGTGGCGCCGCGCACCAGCGCGATGCCCTTCTCCGGAACGATCAGCGCCGCCACCGTACAGTTCAGGTGACTCACCATTCGTTGCAGCAGGCTCTTCAGTTCATCGGCGCCGTCGGGGGCCATGTTGGCATTGGTGGCGTCGGCCAGCAGCAGGTCCAGGTCCTCGTCCAGTTCGCCCACTGCGGCTTTGAGATCATCGATGGCCTGCATGGCGAGCAGCTCGCGCCGCAGGCACTCGAGCGCCGGACGCAGCAGCGAGTGGGCGAAGGAGAACGCGCGCGGTTCGGTTTCGTTGGGCATGGGCCGCGTCATGACGGCGACCACCGCCATCAGCTTGTGATCATCGTCGCGCAGCCAGTACAGGTACGCGGGCTGACCGCCCAGCATCTCCAGAGTGCCCTCGCCGGCAGCCGGATCACGCGCGACCGGCAGCATGGCATCGACGCGACTGATCAGATCCGGACCGATGGTCGCATCGCTCGACCAGCGCGGGCGGCCCGCAGCGTTGAATACGGCGATGGTCGCGGCGCGCGGCATCATCGCGCGGATCAGCTGGGCGAACGGCTCGAGCGACGCCCACACCTCATCGCTGTCGTCCTTGGATTCGGCTCCCGTCATGCCGACAAACATCGCAAATGCGCGCCGGCCGATCCTTGCGCCAGTTGGCGATTTGCATAATGGCTCACAACAAGTTTCGCCCGCGCGGCGCGCGACGGCATTGCCGGATCCCAAAAAACCGCGGCGCGGGCGCCGCCCGCACCAGTAACGGGCAACATGTTGCAATGCAACAATGTTTACGGGCTGACCGGTGCGGCCTGGTGGAACCACGGACCGGGGTCGACCGGGCGACTGCCTTTGCGAATTTCGAAATAGAGCTGCGGGCGACTGGTGCCGCCGCTGTCGCCGCTGGCGGCGATCACGTCCCCGGCCGCCACGGTGTCGCCGACGCCCTTGTAGAGGCGCTCGTTGTGGCCGTAGAGACTCAGGTAGCCGTCGCCGTGATCGATGATGGCGAGCAGACCCAGTCCCGGCAGCCAGTCCGCATAGATGATGCGGCCGCGGTACACGGCGCGCACGTCGGCACCCCGATCGGTATCGATCAGCAAGCCGTCCCATTTGAGGCCGCCGGCGCGTATCTGGCCGAAGCGGGCGGCGAGGCGGCCGCCCACCGGCCAGGCGAGCCGGCCGCGCAGGGCGCCGAAGGCACCGTTGGCGTCGCTCGGAAAAGGTTCGAGCGCGCGCTTCAGATCACGCAGCAGCGCGGTCAGCGCGGCCTGCTGGCCCTGCAAACGCTGCAATACCTGGGCGCTGTTGCGCGATTCCGCCTTGATGGCGGTGAGCGCCGCATCGCGCTGTGAGCGCGCCGTCTGCAGCTGACTCACCTCATCGGCGGCCGCGCTCTGCAGCGCATCGAGCCGCTGTTCGTCGGCGGCGAGCTGCGCATCCAGACCCGCCAGTGCTTGGATATCGGTGTCGAGGGCGGCGATCTCCCCCGCGCGCGCCCGACCGAAGTAGCTGTAGTCGGCGAACATCCGGCCGGCGCGGGCGGGATCCTGCTGGTTGAGCAGCAGTTTGAGGGGCTCCTCGCGCCCGATCAGGTAGGCCGCGCGCAGCTGTTGGGCGAGACTTGCGCGAAGCGCCGCCGCGTCGGCTGCGCGACGGCGCTGCTGCGCCGCCACGCTCGGCGCGATGGGCCGTGCGCTCGGCGCGCTCCTGGCGCAGGTCGGAGAGCTTCGCGCGGGCGGCCGCCACCGACACTTCGGCCGCCTGCAGTTCCCGGGCCAGACGGTCGGACTCCACGGCGTCCTGATTGACCTTGTCGCGAATGGCGGCGATCTGGGCCTTGAGGGCCTGCAGCTGCCCTTCTGTCTGCGCCTGGCGGGTCGGGACAGCCCGGCTCGCGGCCTGCGGCGCTGCCGCGGCCGCCGCCGCCGTGAGCAGGCTTGCGGCAAGGGCCGGCAGGCCGGCCCTGCGCACAATGCGACGCGATTCACCCATGCTCGTTATACTACGCGCCCTTTTTTGCAGGTGTGCCTGTGGGACGTGCTGGATGGAGAGGCTGATCGAATACGCTGGACATCACCCCCTGCTGGTCACCGCCGCGGTGGTCGCCGGGTTGATCGTCTTCGCCTACGAGTACTACCTGCGGATGCAGGGCGCGAGCGCGATTTCCCCGCAGGAACTGATCCGGCTGATGAACCAGGGGGCCCTGGTGCTCGACATCCGCAGTCTGGATGAGTTCGCCGCGGGGCATATCAGCGGCGCCCGGCAGCTGCCGTCCGACCAGTTGCCCAAGGCCGGCGAAACCCTCAAGAAACACCGTGAAAAGCCGGTCATCGTCTACGGCGCGGATGAGACCAGCGGTCCGGTGGTGGTACGCAAGCTGACCTCGCAGGGCTTCACGAAGGCCTTCTGCCTGCGTGGCGGCCTCGCCAGCTGGCGCTCCGAGAACCTGCCGCTCGCCAAGGGCTGAAGGCAAACGAGGGTCGCGCGAACATCATGGCTGCGCCAAGAGTCGAGGTCTACGCCACGAGCTGGTGCCCGTACTGTGCCCGGGCCCGCCAGCTGCTGCTCTCCAAGGGCGTCGCGATCGAGGAGATCGATGTCGAGGCGCGTCCGGGAGCCCGCGAGGAGATGACGGCCCGCAGTGGACGGCGCACGGTGCCGCAGATTTTCATCAACCAGACCCATGTCGGCGGCTGCGATGATCTGATCGCGCTCGAAGAGGCGGGTGGCCTGGATGCGCTATTACAGGAGAATGATCCATGAGTGACAACAACGACGGCACCGCCGCCCCGGTGCTGGGCGATCCCAACGCCACGGGCAGCCAGCTCGCCCTGCAGGCGGTGTACCTGAAGGACTGCTCGTACGAGGCGCCGAACGGCCCGCGCGTCGACGGCCAGTGGAACCCGCAGATCAACCTCGATCTGCATACCGGGGTGAACATCCTGACCCCCGAGCTGCGGGAAATCGTCCTCACGGTGACCGTCTCGGCCAAGCAAGGCGAGACCACCATGTTCCTGGTGGAGGTCAAGCAGGCCGGCGCCTTCCTGATGCGCAATCTGTCGGATGACGATGCGCGGCGCGCCATCGGCACGATCTGCCCGAACGTGCTGTTCCCGTTCGCCCGCGCCGCGGTGTCGAACCTGGTCACCCAGGGCGGTTTTCCGCAGTTCCTGCTGCCGCCGGTGAACTTCGAGGCGCTGTATGAGCGCGCGCTGGCGGATGCCGGCAATCCGGCGTCCGTCACCAAGAACTGACCGGGCGATGGCGCAACCACCTGTGGCGCCGGCCGGGTCACCCATTGCGGTGCTGGGTGCCGGCTCCTGGGGAACGGCACTCGCCATCCAGTTTGCCCGCAGCGGCAAGGCTACCCGCCTGTGGGGGCGTGATCCGGGCCAGGTGGCGACCATGATTCGCGAACGCGTGAATCGGCGCTACCTGCCGAGCGGCGCGTTCCCCGATTCCCTGAGTGTCGGGGCAGATCTTGCGGCCCAGCTGGCCGGGGCGCTCGATGTATTGGTCGTGGTTCCCAGCGATTCGTTTCGCGCCACCTTAAGCCAGCTGCAGCCGTTGCTCGCCCCGCAGATGCGGCTTGCCTGGGCCACCAAGGGTTTTGAAGCCCAAAGCGGACTGCTTCCCCACCAGGTCGCGCGCGACATCCTCGGCACGGGCCGGGCGTTCGCGGTGTTGTCGGGGCCCACCTTCGCAGCCGAAGTCGGTGCCGGCCTGCCCACGGCCATGACGGTGGCCTCCCCGGATTCCGACTTCGCGGCCGCGCTGGCGCAGGATCTGTCGTCGGCCAACTTTCGCGCCTACACCTCCACGGACATTGTCGGCGTCGAAGTCGGCGGCGCGGTGAAGAATGTGCTGGCGCTGGCCGCCGGTCTATCCGATGGGCTGGGATTTGGTGCCAACACCCGCATCGCGCTCATCACCCGGGGGCTGACCGAGATGGTGCGACTGGGCGTTGCGCTCGGCGCCAGTCGCGAGACCTTCATGGGCCTGGCGGGACTTGGCGATCTGGTCTTGAGCTGCACCGACGATCAAAGCCGTAACCGCCGCTTCGGGCTGCTGTTGGCGCAGGGGCACACGGTGGAGGAGGCCCGCGCGAAAATCGGCCAGGTGGTCGAAGGCGTGCGGGCCGCGCGCGCCGTGCGCGCCGTGGCGCTGCGCGAGCAGGTCGACATGCCGTTGTGCGAGGGCGTCTACCGCGTGCTGCATGACGGACTGCCGGCCGGGGAGGTGGTGCGTGCCCTGATGCGCCGGCCGATCCGGGCCGAGGCCGAATAAGCGCTAGCGAAGCGGCGCAAATCCCTGCTGACGCCAGGCCTCGTACACCACCACGGCGACGGCGTTATTGAGATTGAGACTGCGGTTGCCGCTGCGCATCGGAATGCTCAGGGTATGTCCGGGCGCGATGAGCGCGAGCACCGCCTGTGGCAGGCCGCTCGATTCGGAGCCGAACAGCAGCGCATCGCCGGGCTCGAAGCGCACCTGCGCATAGGTCGTGGCCGCCCCGGTTTCGATGGCGAACAGCCGGGTCGGGCCAATCGCCGCCAGGCATTGCGCGAGCGTTGCATGCACCTGAACGTCGGCAAGCTCGGTGTAGTCCATGCCCGCGCGTGTCACTGATTTCTCATCCAGCTCGAATCCCAGTGGCCGCACCAGATGCAACGTGCAGCCGGTATTGGCACACAGCCGGATGACGTTGCCGGTGTTCGGGGGGATTTCCGGTCGATGCAGGACGACATGAAACATCGCGTGTTGATTCACTGCAGAAACAATAGTTTCGCCTTAGGTCGCCTTCGTCTCGCCCGTGAACTTCCGTGGCGAGCGGTGACCTTGAAAGATCTGCTCGATCGGCAGGGCGAACAGGGCCGCGATGGCGAAGGCCAGCGACAGGCTGGGCTCGTAGCGCCCGGTCTCCACGGCATTGATGGTCTGGCGCGAGACCGCAAGCTTCGAGGCCAGATCGCCCTGGGTCCAGCCCTGCTGCGCGCGCAGTGCGGGAAGAATGTTGTTCATCGGGCGCGGTGGCGGACCCACAGCATCAGGACGATGAACAGCGACCAGCCGCAAAGATTCAGGACGCTCATCGACAGGTAGGGATGGCCGAGCCGCTCGAGGCAGAAGTCCGCCACGGCGGCGAACGCAAGCACCACGGCGGCGGCGGTCGCACATCTGAGGATGCGCAGGCGCAGGTATTCATCGCAGGCGCGGTACACCAGGTAGGTCGTGCCGACATGCAGCAGCAGGGTGACCAGCGGCAGCGTGATCACCACCACTTCGCGAACGCTGCCCGGCATGAAGAACCGGGCGACCACCGCGGCGACGCCCAAGCCCACCAGGAACGTCCAGTAGCTGAGGAGAATCATGGTGGTCGGCCAGCTGTAGAACCCCTGCATCTTGCCGACGCGGGCGAGCACGGCCTCATCGATCTTGCCGAGCGACCCGTGCGAGGTGATGTTCATGACGACCTGCGTGTAAAGCTTGCTTTACTCTAGCGCTCATCGGCGGCAAAGTAAAGCATGCTTTACATGCCCTGACGGGGCCTGTTCAGCGACGGGGCGCGGGGTCCGTCGGCGGCGGCAAGGGCGCCTTGGTCGGCATCGGGACCAGCCCCGGCGTCGGGAACTGCACGCCCATCTCCCGGAACGTCGCCAGCAGCGCAATCATGATGCCGTGCTGCACTTCGGCGTAGACCGACTGCTCCGGGGCGCGCACGAAGTACACCACCTCGTAACGCAGCGCGGTCTCGGTGAGCGTCAACAGGCTGCAGCGCAGAAAGCGGGCGCGCGGTGAGGCCTCGATGACCGAGCGGATGGCATCCGGCAACGCGCGCAGCGTCGCCACGGGCGTGTCATGGATCACCGGAATCTCGAACGACACCCGCCGCTCGCTCATGCGTCCGAAATTGCGGATGCGGGATTTGGTGATGTCGGAGTTTGAGACCACGATCTGCTCGCCGGTGATGCTGCGGATCCGGGTGCTCTTGACCCCGATGTATTCCACCGTGCCGGTGATGGTGTCCAGCGACAGCAGATCGCCGATCACGAACGGCTTGTCCATGGCGATCGACATCGATGCCAGCAGATCCCCGAGCACCGCCTGCACCGCCAGGGCCACCGCAATACCGCCGATGCCGAGCCCCGCGAGCAAGGGCCTGATGGCGATACCGAGATTGTCGAGCGCCAGCAACAAGGCGAGCGACCAGATGAGCGCGCCGGCCACGAACAGGATGATCTCCATCGAGCCGGTCAGCGCGGCATCGTGACCCTGCGCGCTGCGGCGCCGCTGATCGATGGAATAGCGCAGCGTTGCCGTGGCCCAGCGTGCGGCCTGATACCAGAACACCAGCGTGATGAGCACATCGACGCCGTGGTCGATGCGGTGCGCCAGGTGGATGGTCGGCGGAAAATCCAGCTGCTCAAGGGCGCTGTACAGCGCGACGCCCCAGATGAACAAGCCGGTGGTCTTCTCGATGAGCTGCGAGGTCAGGTCCAGCGGCACCGGCAGCGGCCGACCCGACTCGCGCCACTTGCGGCGGCGGGAGCGGAACACCTGCCGCAAGGCCAGCAAGCTTGCGGACACTGCCAGGAACACACCCAGCGCGATCATCCAGGCGCCGACGCTATTCCACAGCAGGACGCGGTTCCAGAGTTGACCCAGGTTCGACATAGCGCCCGGATTTTCTCACGGAAACGGGACTAATCGGCCGTATTCATCCCCAATTCCTTGAGCTTGCGGGTGAGGGTATTGCGCCCCCAGCCAAGGAGTTTGGCCGCATCCTGGCGATGGCCCTGTGTGCGCTTGAGTGCGGCACGGATCAGCACCCGCTCAAATTCCGGCTGCGCATCGGTGAGCAGCGGGCGTTTGCCGATCATCGCCTGGCGATCCGCCCAGGTAGCGAGCGCCTTGGCCCAGTCCACCTCTCCGGAGGTCTCGGCGTCCGCAGCGAGTTCGAGCGGCAGATCCTCGATGCGGATCTCGGAGCCCGGCGCCAGTACCGTAAGCCTGCGACACAGGTTGACGAGTTCGCGGACATTGCCGGGCCAGGTGTGAGCGGCGAGCTTCTCCTTCGCATCGGCGGCCAATGCCTTGGGATCGACTCCCAGTTCCATGGCCGCCACGTGCAGGTAATGGTCGAGCAGCTCCGGAATGTCTTCCGAGCGCGCCCGCAGCGGTGGCAGTTCAATGCGGATGACATTCAGGCGGTGATAGAGATCTTCGCGGAACACGCCGCGCTGCACCCGATCCTGCAGGTTCTGATGGGTCGCCGCGATGACGCGCACATCGACGCGGATCGGCGTCTGGCCGCCGACCCGATAGAACTCCCCTTCCGCCAGCACGCGCAGCAGCCGCGTCTGCAGTGGAGTGGACATGTCACCGATCTCATCCAGGAACAGCGTGCCGCCGTCCGCCTGTTCGAAGCGGCCGCGGCGCAGGCTGTCGGCACCGGTGAAGGCGCCCTTTTCATGGCCGAAGAGTTCGGACTCCAACAGTTCACTCGGAATGGCCGAGGTGTTCAGGGCGATGAACGGCTTCGCGGCCCGCGGCGAGTGCTCATGCAGGGCGCGCGCCACCAGCTCCTTGCCGGTTCCCGACTCACCGGTGATCAGCACCGTGACGCTGGAGCGGGACAGCCGGCCGATGGCGCGGAACACCTGCTGCATTGCCGCGGCGCGACCTAGCAGTTCCGGAATCGGCGGCGGACTGCCACCATCCCCGCTAGTGGGCGTGGCCGTGCGCGCTGCGCGCCGCACCAGATCAACCGCCTGATCGATGTCGAAGGGCTTGGGCAGGTACTCGAAGGCGCCGCTTTCATAAGCCGACACCGCATTGCCCAGATCCGCATACGCCGTCATCACGATGACCGGCAGCGTCGGCCGCGTCTCGCGGATGCGCTTGAGCAGCTCGAGCCCCGACTGGCCGGACATGCGTATGTCGGTGATCAGGACATCCGGCGCATCCGCACGCAGTGCCGTAAGGGCCGGCTCCGCCGAATCAAAGGTCCTGGGCAACATGCCGCCGTTACGCAAGGCGCGTTCGAGTACCCAGCGTATCGATGCGTCGTCATCCACCAGCCAGACACGAAGACTCAATGTACTCATAACACTTCCTCAAGAGGCAACATCAGCTTGAACACAGTTCGGCCGGGTTCACTCTCAAATTCGATAAGGCCTCCGTGCCTTGTCACCAGGTCCTGGGCCACCGCAAGTCCGAGTCCGGTACCGGTGGATCTGCCGGTCACCAACGGATAGAAAATACTGGCGCGCAGCGCCGCCGGCACCCCCGGACCATCATCCTCGATCTGCACGCCCGCTGCGAGGCGATGCCGTCGGCCCGCGATGCTGATGTTCGAGAAGGCGCGGGTGCGGAAGGTGATATGACCGTGGTCGCCGACCGCCTGCATCGCATTGCGCGCCACATTCAACAGCGCCTGGATGAGCTGATTGCGATCGAAGCTGGCGCTGGGCAGGCTCGGGTCATAGTCGCGCTCGATCGCCACCCCGGCCGGCGCCTCGCCGCGCAGCAGGTGATAGACGTGCTCGCACAGCTCGTGGATGTTGAGCTGGGTCTTCTGCATCGGTCGATTCGGTCCCGTCATCGAGGCGACCAGCGCGCTTAAGCGATCCGCCTCGGTAATGATGACGGTGGTGTATTCCTTGAGGCTCTCATTGGGAAGCTCGCGCTCCAGCAGCTGCGCCGCCCCGCGCAACCCACCCAGCGGGTTTTTGATCTCGTGCGCGAGCTGGCGAAGCATCATGCGGCTGCTGTCCAGCCGCACCAGCATGTCGTTCTCGCGGGAGATGCGCTGCCGCGCCGTCGTGTCCGTGAGCTCCAGCAGCAGATGGGTGCCGGTGACCTCGCCCTGGAGCGGTGTGATGGTCAGATCCACGACACGCGGTTCGCGCGGCGAGTTCTTCAGGTTCAGGACCAGTTCGCGATCCGCGAACGCTTCGCCCGTCTCGATGGAGCGGCGCAGGATCGGGATCAGCCCATTGGCTTCCAGCAAGTGGTCGCCGAAGGGTCGACCGCGGCTTTGGTTGAGACTGATGGCCAGCAGATCCTGTGCGGCCATGTTGGCGTAGATCGGGCACAGCTGTGCGTCCAGCAAAATGATGCCGGTGGACAGCGCATTCAGCAGATCCGCGGAATCAAAATGCGACAGCGGCGACGTCAGGGTTTGCTCAAAAGGCACGGCGCACTCCGCGGCCAGAGCGCGCCTGGTCGGGCCGGCCCGTCAATGGGGCTGGCCTACTCCGGGCGCCCGCGGCGCACTGGGAGCGGCGGGGGCCGTCGGCACCGTCGAACCGGCGGCACCGGTGGTGGCCGAGCGCTGGCGGATGGAAAAGGTCACCGGTGCGGCCTGGCACACGACGCTGCCGCGCGCATCGCTCACCTGCAGCGTCAGGGTGTGCTCGCCGCGATCCACCTGGCTGAGCGTGAAACTGCCGCTGGACCCCAGCAGGCCGGTGACATCCGTACCGTCCATGCGCAGCGTGGCCCGGCCGCCGTCGTTGCCGGCTGGACTGAGCGTCACGTGCCCGGTTATGGAAAATGTATCCAGGAAAACCTGTCCGGCACCCGGACTGTCGATCACGCACACCGGCGCCGCGCCGGTGGCCGCCGCCGCAGCACGCGGCGGTGGCTCGACCGTCGCCGCCTGCGACTCGTAGGTCTGCGCACCGGTAATTTCCAGCTTCTGCGCCTTGGGGTTGGGCTGATCGCTGAAGTGCGTGACGCCATTGTCGTCCACCCACTTGTAGACCGTGGCGGATGAGGCGCTGGCAGACATAATCAGCAGCAACAGTATTGGCAGTCCTCGCATACACCCAGAGCATAGCCCCGACGGGGCTGGAGGACAAAAGTAGCCGGCAACCGTGCCCTCCCGCGATCAGCGGGAGGGTCGGGTTGTTACTGTTCGAGGGTGCATTATCGAAGACTGCCACCGTCATCAACAGCTGTAGTACAGCTCCAATTCGACCGGATGCGTGGACATGCGCAGCCGGGTCACTTCCTGCATCTTCAGGGCGATATAGGCATCGAGCAGATCGTTCGTGAACACCCCGCCGCGGGTCAGGAACTCGCGGTCCTTGTCGAGATGCTCCAGCGCCATGTCCAGCGAATGGCACACGGTCGGGATGTGCGCGGCCTCCTCGGGTTCCAGGTCGTACAGATCCTTGTCGGCCGGATCGCCGGGATGGATCTTGTTCTGGATGCCGTCCAAGCCGGCCATCATCATGGCCGCGAACGCGAAGTACGGGTTTGCCGTCGAATCCGGGAAGCGCACTTCGATGCGACGCGCCTTGGGGTTCGACACCCAGGGAATACGGATCGAGGCGGAGCGATTGCGGGCCGAGTACGCCAGCATCACCGGGGCCTCGAATCCGGGCACCAGGCGCTTGTAGCTGTTGGTGGAGGCGTTGGTGATGGCATTGATCGCCTTGGCGTGCTTGATGATGCCGCCGATGTAGAACAGGGCAAGCTCCGACAGGCCGCCGTACTTGTCGCCGGCGAACAGCGCCTTGCCGTCCTTCTGCAAGGACTGATGCACGTGCATGCCGCTGCCGTTGTCGCCGACCAGGGGTTTGGGCATGAAAGTCGCGGTCTTGCCGTAGCTGTGGGCCACGTTCAATACGGCGTACTTGAGGATCTGCACCTGGTCGGCCTTGCCCACCAGGCCGCCCGGGCCGACACCGATTTCGCACTGGCCGCCGGTCGCGACTTCGTGGTGATGCACTTCGACCACCATGCCCATCTCTTCGAGGGCATCGCACATCGCCGAGCGGATGTCCTGGAAAGCATCGATCGGCGGCACCGGAAAGTAGCCGCCCTTGATGGTCGGGCGATGTCCCTTGTTGCCTTCCGCGTAATCCTTGCCGGAGTTCCAGGCACCCTGCTGGGAGTCGATCTCATAGAAGCACCCGTTGAGGCTCGAGCCGCTGCGGACGCTGTCGAAAATGAAGAATTCGTTCTCTGGCCCGAACAGTGCACCGTCGGCGATGCCGGTGGACTTCAGGTACGCCTCGGCGCGTCGCGCGGTCGAACGCGGATCACGCTCGTACCCCTGCATGGTGGCCGGCTCGATGACATCGCAGCGGATGTTGATGGTGGCATCTTCGAAGAACGGATCGATGATTGCGGTGGTCGCATCCGGCATCAGGATCATGTCGGACTCATTGATGCCCTTCCAGCCGGCGATCGACGACCCATCGAACATCTTCCCGTCCGTGAACAGATCGGCATCGACCAGGCGCGCCGGAATGGAGACGTGCTGCTCCTTGCCTCGGGTGTCCGTGAACCGGAGATCCGCGTACTTGACCTCCTTCTCTTTTATTAGCTTCAGTACATCAGTCGGTGTCGTCATATCGCCTCCGAAAATGGGGTTGCCCGATGCGCATCGAGCGGCAAGTCATTGCAGCCCTTGTGCCAACATGAGGCACACTGGAATCAACAAGTTAGAACTCGGTCACACAAAGTGTGCACTATAATAGGGCGAATTGAAAAGCTTACGCTCCGGAACAGGGCGTCCTGGCGCCGTTAATTCGGGCTCCGGAGTCGCAAAGCAGCAAAATGCTTGATTTCGGTGCGAACGGGGCGCCGCACGACGGTGCAATGTCCAGAGAATCATTAGGTTGCAGCACACCGTTGTGGCATCGCTATACTTCGCCCCCCATGCAGCTCCTGGCTTCGCTGGTCTTCACGCTCTTCCTGTTCATCTGGACGTTTCTGTACGCGATCGTGTTCGTGTGCATGGCACTGTGCGTGCCCTTTCCGCGGCGGGCACAGCTCGCGCGGGTCTGGGCCGTGGTGTTGCTGGCGGCGCTCAAATGGCTGTGCCGACTGGATTACACCGTCGAGGGCTGGGAACACATTCCCCAGGACAACCACATCGCGCTGTGGAAGCACGCCTCGACCTGGGAAACCCTGGCGATCGGCGTGGTGTTTCCGCGGCAGGTGTGGGTGCTGAAACGGGAGCTGTTGTGGATACCCTTTGTCGGCTGGGGGATCCGGCTGCTGCACGCGATCGCCATTGATCGCGGCGCCGGTCACAACGCCGTCAACCAGGTCATCGAGCAGGGCCGCCAGCGCCTCCAGGAGGGGGACTGGATCGTGATGTTCCCGGAAGGCACGCGCATGCCGGCCGGCCAGACGCGCCGTTATGGCGTGAGCGGCGCCTTGCTCGCCTCACAGACCGGCAAACTGGTCATTCCCGTCGCACACAACGCCGGTTACTTCTGGCCGCGTCGCGGCTTGCTGAAAAAACCGGGCACCGTGCGCGTGGTCATCGGCCCACCGATCAAGGCGACCGGACGCGAACCGCGCGACATCAACGCCGAAGCGCAGGCCTGGATCGAGGATCAGGTGAGCCGGATGGTGCCCGAGGCGCCGCGCGCCTAGTACAAACCCGGGATGAGGCGCGCGGTGTGCTGCATGTAGTGCCGGTAGCGCCCGCCAAAGGCACCGGTCAGCGCCGCCTCCTCGATACGCATGCGATACAGGAAGGCGGCCGTGGTGCCGCCCATCAGCACCGCGAGCGATGCCCAGTTCTGCATGCAGATGGCGAGGCCCAGGAAGGCGAGCAGCGCGCCGGTATACGAGGGATGCCGTGCCAGTCGATAGGGACCCGTATCGATGAGTTCGTGGTCCGTGGCGATGGCGACATTCACGGTAAAGAAGCGCCCGAGGTAGATGATCGAATACCAGCGGATCGCCAACCCGGCGAGGGTCACGACGACGCCTGTGATATTGACCCACGCGCGCCACGGCCACCGCGCCTGCGGCAGGCTGCCTTCAAAGAGGAAGGCGAGCACCATGCTCGCCGTGATGAGCAGCCACAGCACCCGCAGGGAGCCGCGATCCTCGGCACGTGCGGCGCCGGCCTTCGCGCGCCGGAAAATCTGCAGCGCTATTTCCGACACGCAGTACAGTGAACCGAGCAGCGAGGAGATGGGGGGGCATCGGCATGATGCTAGCGCGGGCGGCCCATGACCGCCGCGCGTCGGGCGAGGCTGTCGGCCGGCCACAGGTCAGCTGCGCGGTAGTACTCGGCGAAGGCCGGCACCCCGGCGGCAAGCACCACCCAGGGTTGTTTCGAGGCGGTGAAGATGTGCACCTGCGGTGGCCATCGGTCCGGCTCATCCAGCGTGCCCACCCGAACGAAGCGCAGGGCATCACCGCCGCCCCCGTAATTGCTCCACACCGCGATTTCGCAGGTGGGGCAGCGCGATACCCGCTGGCCTTTGCCGCTGTTCGATGGGGTGTCGATGATCTTCACGGCGCCGCTCAACAGTTCCACGCGGTCGGACTCGATGAGCGCATTCAGCGCGAACGCGGTACCCGTTTCACGCTGGCACCAGCGGCAATGACAGCAGTGGATGAACAGCGGCTTGTCGAGGAGGCGGTAGCGCACCGCCCGGCAGGTACAGCTGCCGGTGTATTCGCTCATGCGCAGGCTCCCCGCTCGAATGCTGCGCTCGCCGCGACCACCGCACGGGCGGTGTCCGCCGCGCGACTCGGCGGCCCCGGAGGCATGAACACCGGATATACCCGCAGCGCCAGGGCTGCAATGCCAAGCGCATTGAGCGGGGCGTAGCCGGGCGGAAAATGCGCCCGCTCGGCGCGGACAAAGCTCGCCGCGGCCTGGATGGCGAGGTGTGCCTGTCGTTGCTCTTCCGTGGCGAACTGGAAACGCCACTCGTGCACCCGGCGGTTGATCACGGCCTTGTCATCACCGCCGGCGTCAATGCCCGCGGCCGCGAACACGCGACAGTCATAGTCGAGGCAGGTCTGCGGCCGCCGTGCATAGATCGTGCAGTTGCCGCAGCGGAGCATCGGACAGGTGCCATCCTGATTCGGCCGCACCCTCCAGTTGCCGGCCGCTGAGCCCAACGAGCGAAACAGTGACGTTGCCGGTATGCGCTCCAGCGCCGCCGCATCCGTCGGGCGCAGCTCGATCGAATAAGAAGAGGTGCAGCAGCCGGTGCAGTCGCCGCAGGGCACGTGGCTTCCGGCCGACCCCCGCAGCGCCTCACGGGCCTGACTGAGCCAAGCCCCGAAGTCACCGGCGTCAATGCCCGCTTGCTGCACCGCTGCCGCGCCGCTCAGCCCTTGGGCTTGCGGAACACGAACACCGTCTGATCGGTCAGTCCGCGCAACGCGGGCGCGAACACGATCTGGGTGTGATCATCGTCCGGGTGCGCGAGCAGCTTGCTCTCCTTGACCAGCTTGAAGCCGGCCGCCGTGACTTCCTTGCGGATCACCGCCGGGTCGATGCGATGCAGTTTGCTGGTGAAGGTCGTGCCGGAGCCCGCGACGGCATTGTGATCGACAATCAACAAAGTGCCGCCGGGCTTGAGCGCCTTGAAGATGCGGCTATTGAGGTTCGCGGTATCGATCTTGTTGATGAAGAGATCGTGGTAGTACAGGACGATGAAGACCTCATCCACGTTCTGGGGCAGCTCCAGCGTGTTGTAGTCGACGAGCTGGTAATGCGCATTGGGATGGGCCGCGACGAAGGCACGACTGGCATCACCCGCACGCTTGTCGGTATACGGCAGGTCGTACATGTACACCGTGCCCTTCGGGCCGACGATATCCGAGAGGAACGTCGTGAAGTACTGGCCGAACGAGGCGAACTCCACCACGGTGTGGCCGGGGCGGATGCCCGACATCATCAGCAGTTCGGCGGGCTTGCGGTTGGCATCGCGTGCGCGCTGCTCCGGGGTGCGGGCGGGATCTTCGATCGCGGCGCGGACATACGCCGGCGTACCAGCCGGCAGCGTGTACGCCGCGGCATCCTCGGCCATCGCCGGCAGCGCACCGGACGCGATGATTCCTGCGGTGAACAGCGCCACCGCGGCGCAAACCATGCGACGCATCATGCCCCTCTCCTTATTGTGTTCGTCTGCGACTTGAGAATATCTCATTTCGGGAACAGGAAGTGCATGGGCGACTGCCGGAACTCGCGGCCGATATAGCGCAGTATCTGCAACTGCTCCCGGGCCGGTACGCTGTAGGCGCGCAGCGCCACGACCGATGCGATGGTGAAGCTGACGGTGAGATTGAGCACGAAGGTGACGGCAATGCCGGCCAGCGCGAAGTACAGCCAGCCGTGACGCAGGGCATCGACCCCATACTGGGCAGCCGCCAGCGCCACCATGCCGGTGCTCAGCGTGACATGGCGCACGTCGAGCGGAATGCCGAAGAATCGCGCGATCACCGGTGCCAGGCCCAGCAGGTAGCCGAGCACGATGCTGTTGCTCCAGGCTGCCGCATTGCGCTCGAGCCACGCGCCCATTCGACCCATGTGACGCTCGCCTACTCGATGACTCAGCGGATGCTGCACGAGCGCGTGCGTGATGCGGTTGAACACGATGAAGTTCTCGACCCAGCCGCCGGCCAACGCGCCGACCCACAGCAGCACGCCGGTGAAGGCCGCGAAGATCGCGGTGCCTGAGGTCAGCGGATTCATGCTCTGGTAGGCATGTTCCGCATTGGCGGCGGACAGGAAGTGATCGTTGAACAGCCAGGTCCACAGGTACTGGAAGGCGATCCCGCCGATGCATACGGCGATGACATTGCCGAATGCCGCGGCGAGCTGGGTGCGGGTGATCTGCGCCGCGTACGCCGATATCTTGTTCCAGCGCTCCTCGCCGCGGTTGCGGCGGATGATGCCGGCCAGGGCGGCGGCGGTCATCGAGGGCTGCTTGGTCGCCAATGCAAAATGAAAGATCTGCAGCAGCACGAAGGTGACGGCGTAGTCGGTGCCGATGAGGAAGCCTTCGACGAACAGCGGCAGGTGCGCGCCCACCAGTTGCGCCTTGATGGCCGCGGTGATGACGGTGACCAGGCCACCGCCGACGGCGGCGCGCCACATATTCCAGTAGCCACTGCGGTCACGGGCCACATAGTGTTCCCCGCCATGACCGGTGCGCTCGACCGTCTTTCTGGCAAGCAGTGTCAGATTCTGGCGGAACAGCTGCAGCAGACGTGTGTCATCGAGCGGTCCGCGTACCAGCGCATCCAGCAAGGCACGCGGGGCGGCGCGATCCTCAGCGACGAGCACCGCCGCCAGCAGTTCCATGCGCCCGAGGGCCGCCTCGATGCTCAAGAGGTCATAGACCAGCGCCGAACTGACCCCGGCATCCTCCATGTGCAGGTGCACCTGCTCAAGCTCATCGCGACAGCGCACGATGGCCTGGCGGAAGGCCTGCGGTTCGATCCGCGGCGGTTCCATCGATACAAACTGTTCGGTGACGAACAGCAGCTGGTAGAACGGGGAGGCATGGATATCGCGGGTGCCACGATCCCGAATCGCCGTCGCGGCGCCCCGACCGGCGATGCGCGCCGCGAGCAGCCGCAGCGCCTGACGCAGATCCAGCTGCAGCGGCAGGGTGGCATGGACCTCACGGGGCGGCCACAGCAGCTTCGCCAACTGCTCGAAGTCCTCGGACGACAGGGCGTCAAAGCGTTCTACCGCGCGTCGAGTCGAGAAAATGCTGATGAATAGCAGCCCCGCATCGGCATCAGCGCGGGCGCTGGGCATGAGCCGCGAGAAGACGCGGCGGCCCACTTCCGCGAACAGACCCGGCTGAGCAGGAAGGCCGGCATCCGCAAACAGCGGCACCGCATGCATCTCCTGCAGCAACTGCAGCCACGCCTCACGAAAACGCTGGTTGAGCACCGGATCCAGCGTCATGAGCTGCAGCCAGCGCGCGAGCCGCGGGGACACTTCCTGATCACCGACCTTCGTCATGATGAAGGCGAACAGGCGTCCCGCGCGGCGCGATCGGCTGGCCAAAGTGCCGGCGCCACAAAAGGCCTCGGTCAGTCGGCGCAGCCCGTCCCGGGCCGGTGCGGGTCGTCGGCGTCGATGGCGACGCAATCGAAACCAGGTGCGCAAAGTCCGGGCTACTGTCATGGGGGAAGCATATAGGCTTTTACGCAGCGCATTGTTCTGCGAGGATGGCGAAGTTCGGCGAGCCGAATTCAACTCGGGGATAGCACATGGACCGGCTGACACGGCGCGAGGTATTGGAAATGGCAGCGGCCGGTGTGCTGCTAGGTAGCGCCGCAACTGCAGGCGTCGCTGCGGGGAATGACCGCATCATCATCTCCGGCGCCGCGGGGCAGCTGGGGGGCGAGGCGGTGAAAGACCTGCTGGCCCTGGGCGTGCCGGCGAAGAATCTGATCCTGGTGAGCCGCACGCCGGAGACGCTTGCGCAATACGCAAAGCTCGGGGCCGTCACCCGCTTTGGGGACTTTGCAAAACCCGAATCCCTGGCCGCCGCCTTTGCCGGAGGCACGCGCATGCTCCTGATCAGCATCGGCACCGGCGCCGGTCCGCGACCGGCCGCCCATGGCCACGCCATCGATGCGGCCGTCGGCGCAGGCGTCAAGCAGATCGCCTACACGTCGTGGCTGGGAATCAGCAAGGGCGACAATCAGGGCATCGCGGTGGACCACATCGCCACCGAGGACCTGCTGCGCAAGAGCGGCGTCGCCTACACCTTCCTGCGCAACTCTCTCTATATGGAGATCCTGCTGCCGCAGGCCATCAAGATGGTGGCCGACGGAAAGACCACCGTTCCGCCGACGGAAGTACTGGTGGGTTATGTCACCCGCGGCGACTGCGCCGCGGCGGCAGCGGCCGTGCTGGCCACCGCCGGCCATGACAACAAGATCTACGACATCACCGGGCCCGCCCTGATCGGCGTCCGCGACATCGCTGCGGCAGCGATGGCCGCGACCGGCAAGACGATCGCGCTGATTCCTGCAGAGCCGGGTGCACCGGCCACCCGCGGCTTTGCCGGACCGGCGCTCGCCGTGACCAGCACCGCGGTGGCAAACCTCACCGGTCGGCCCGCTACCTCCATCAAGACCTTCCTGGAGCAAAACCGCGCCAAATTGGGCGCCTGACAAGGCGCAGCTCAGCTCCTCACGTCAGCCCTTCACCAGCACGTTTTCGATGCGCCGATCGGGAATGACCCACAGCAGCGCCACCAACAGATAGAGCGCCTGTGAACTGCGCGGCGACCAGAACGCGAGCCCGATCCCCAACGCGTACAGCGCCGGGGAAACCTTGCCCTTCCAATCGTGCCCCACGGCACGCTTGAGCAACGACTGCGACCCCTGCATGGAGATGATCATCCGCTGCAGCAGCCAATAGGAAACGGCGGCCAACATCAGGACCATCCCGTAGCAGGCCGTCGGCACACTGGCAGCGGGGTTCTCGCCCACCCAGTCCGTCACGATCGGAAACATCGACAGCCAGAACAGCAGATTCAGGTTGGCCCACAGGATGGATCCGGTGACCTGCCGCGTCGTGTGCAGCATGTGGTGATGGTTGTTCCAATAGATGCCGACGTAAAGGAAGCTCAGCACGTAGCTCATGAACTTCGGGATCAGGGGCACCAGAGCGGCCAGATCGGCGCCGTGGGGCACCTTCAGCTCCAGCACCATGATGGTGATGATGATGGCGATCACCCCATCGCTGAAGGCCTCGATCCGGCTGGTATTCATCGGGTTACACGTCCTGGCGTTGAAAAATTCACCTGTTGCGCCGCCATTGCATTCTAGAGCAGCGCGGGTCGCGACACGGTAATCTCAGCATCATGCAGCTACGAATCGGATATGAACTGGTGTACGAATGCGTCCAGCCGACGCCAATGATCCTGAACCTGAACGTGCATTATTCGCGCGCATCCGATCTGCACAGTCCGGATGTGCTGCATACCGATCCGGCAGTGCCGATGTCCATGTATCGGGACGGCTTCGGCAACTGGTGTACGCGGATAGTCGCGCCCGCCGGGTCCATCCGATTGACCGCCGATGCGCTGATCCGGGATTCCGGCCTGCCCGATCCGGTTGCGCTCGATGCGTGGCAGAGTCCGGTTGAATTGCTGCCGGAGGAGACGCTCGTCTATCTGCTCGGCAGCCGCTATTGCGATACCGATCTGCTCGCCGACTTTGCGTGGCAGCAGTTCGGCAACAGCGCACCGGGCTGGGCTCGCGTGCAGGCGATATCCGATTTCGTTCACCAGCACGTGAAGTTCGGCTACGAGTATGCGCGGCCGTCCAAGACGGCATCGCAGGCGTTTGCGGAGCGCCAGGGTGTATGCCGGGATTTTGCGCACCTGGGGATCACTTTATGCCGCTGCCTGAATATCCCGGCCCGCTATTGCACCGGCTATCTCGGGGACATCGATGTCCCGCTGACCGCGGCGCCCATGGATTTTTCCGGCTGGATGGAGGCCTATCTGGGCGGGCGCTGGTATGTCTTTGACCCGCGCAACAATAAGCGGCGCATCGGACGGGTCCTGATTGCGCAGGGGCGCGACGCTGCGGATGTGGCGCTGAGCATGACCTTCGGTCCCAATACCCTGGCGAGCTTCAAGGTCTGGACCGATGAGATCAAGGATCGCGCGGGCGCTTAGGAGACGGTGCCCGGCGGCGGTTCCAGTTCCAGTGCCGGCAGTTCCTGCTGGGCGAGTCCTTGGATATCACCGGCCACACCGAGCAGCTCAGCCACACCGCTTTGCAGCTGCTTCTCGCGTCGCGCCCAGCGCTGCATGGTGACCGAGCGCTCCGCTTCCAGCTCTTCGCGCATTTTCTGAAAGGCGCCGTAGACGGCCTTGAGCTTCTGCGCGAACTGCGGCGAGGTCAGATAGTCGTAGACCGCTTCCATCTTCTCGCCCTTGCCGGCCGAGATCAGGCGCTGCTTGTGCACGTCCAGGAGCCCGGAGCGCAGCACCTGGGCCAGTTGCACCGCCGCGGACCAGGTCGTCACCCAGATGTCATCGTGGAGGCCGAACAGCTGTCCGTCGGTCCACTCCTTCGGGATAGCCGCCGTCATGCTGACGAGAATGCCGATGTCGGCGCCGCAGCCGCGCATGTCCTCCTTGAGCTTGGAGATCCATGCCGGGCTCCAGTCCCTGGCGCGTTTGGATTCCCACAGCACGACACCTGCGGCCTGACCCGAGCGCGAGGTCACGCGTTGAATGATGTCGCCGCCGCGCGCGCCCTTCTTGACCTCTTCGATGACATCCAGTGGAAAAGCGCGCTGCAGCGCCTCCTCGATGGCGAGCTCCAGCACTTCGCCCTGCAGTTGCTGGGAGCCCTGCACCATCTTGCGCTGCATGGCCGCCATCTGCGCCATGGCGTCGTCGAGTTTTTTCTGCAGCTCCGCCTTGTCCAGGCGCGCCTGTTCCTGCTCCTGGGTTCGCGCCAGCGAGACCCGTTCGGCGAGCTTCGCGTCGACCTGCTTGCGCACATCCAACGCGAGTGCGTCCTTTTCGTCCTTGAGCTTCTGCCGCTCCTCCCGCAGGGCCAGCTGCTCGTCGCGCAATGATTTCAGCTGCGCCTGGCTCTGCGCCAGCTGCTTGTCGTGCGCATCGGCCTGCACCTTGAGCAGCCGCTGCAGCTCATCGACCTGGCGCTGGGCCGCCTTGGACTGCTCCGCCGCAAGCTGCTGCGCCCGCTTGTCGACGGCACTGCGTTCCTGATCCTTCAGTGCCGCCAGGGCGTTGGCACTGGCCGCCGCCACGGATTCCAGCGCCTGCTTGGCGAAGCCCTGCTCCAGCGAAAACTCCTGCGCGCAGGCCGGACAGGTCACCCGCGTGGCGGGCACGAGAAGCAGCGAATCGGCGGTCATGCCTTTAGGGCTCCTGAAATCGTGGGGAAGCGCTGATGGCGCATTGCGGAATGGTAACCGCCCGGGCGGTTAAGCATAGCCAACATCACGGTGCGGTACACTACGGGCGCGATTACCGAGGGGATTCCACATGCTCTTTCCGACAACGCTGGTAGGAAGCTATCCGCAGCCCGAGTGGCTGATCGACCGTGCCAATCTCGCCGGGCGCTTTCCGCCTCGGGTCAGAATGCAGTCCTTATGGCGCGTACCCGCCGAGTTTCTGAGCCAGGCGCAGGACGATGCCACGATCCTGGCGATCCGCGCCCAGGAGCAGGCGGGTATCGACATCATCTCCGATGGCGAGATCCGCAGAGAGAGCTATTCGAACCGGTTTGCGACGGCGCTCGAGGGCGTCGACCTGGAGAATCCGGGTACCGCGCTCGATCGCTCCGGGCATCCCAATCCGGTGCCACGCATTATCGGCAAGATCCGCCGCAGGCATTCGGTGCAGGTCGAGGATCTGAAATTCCTGATGCGTCACACCAACCGGCGCGTGAAGATCACGGTGCCCGGACCCTTCACCATGACGCAGCAGGCCCAGAACGATTTTTACGCCGATGAGGCGGACGCGGCGATGGACTACGCCGCCGCGGTGAACGAGGAGATCAAGGATCTGTTCGCCGCCGGCGCCGATGTGGTTCAGATCGACGAGCCGTATCTGCAGGCCCGACCGGAGAAGGCGCGCCAGTACGGGCTCAAGGCACTGAATCGCGCCCTCGAGGGCGTGACCGGGACCACCACCGTTCATATCTGTTTCGGGTACGCCGCGATCATTCATGCGCGGCCTACGGGCTATTCGTTCCTCTCGGAGCTGGCCGAGTGCCGCTGTACGCAGATCTCCATCGAGACCGCGCAGTCGAAGCTGGACACCGCGGTACTTAAGACCCTGCCGGGAAAATACATCATGGTCGGCGCCATCGATCTGTCCGACATGACGGTCGAGACCGCCGAGACGGTCGCCACGCGTATCCGGCGAGCGCTTGAGCACATGCCCGCGGACAAAGTCATTGTCGCGCCCGATTGCGGCATGAAATACCTGCCGCACGCTGTTGCGTTCGGCAAAATGCAGGCCTTGGTGGCCGGCGCGAGAATTCTGCGCCGTGAATACAGCGGCTGAGCGCCGCGGTAGGAATGTTCCTGCACGACATCAGGCTCGACGGCGGCCTAAAGTTGCTCATGGTTGTGCCGATAATTCATGGCACTCATGGACGATCAACTCGCCAGGATTCGGGAGTGGGCACAAGGCAAGGTGGATGCTCTGCAGGAGCTGCCTTGGACCACGCGTCGTTCACAGCATGTGATCGCGCTGATCGATGAAATGGTGGCGTCGCAGAGCGCCGCCGTATCCCGCGAAGCATCCCGGAAACCGCCGGACCGGCGGGCGCGGTGCGCGCCACGCGGCGGGAACGTCATTCACCTGGACCGCGCCCGGCGCCTTCGCGCCACCTTCGCCGCACGGCGCTAGCACACCTCGAGCATCAGAGTGAGGGCCTTGCCGGGCTGGCATCCTCGGGCCCCATCAGCGTGCCATCCTTTCCTCCGCTGCCTGCAGTGCCAGGTGTCGCCCGTTACCCTTGGGTCACATATTTGTTGACAGAGAGTACTCTTTGTAAGAGAGTTAATCACTGAACCGAATCTGCGAGGGCCGATCGTGTGCAAGCCCGTGCCGGGCGTCGCGTCACCATGACGCTTCAGCCGCTGTTGCAGTCCAGCTGGGCGATACAGCTTCACGTCCTCACGCTGGTTCTGGCGTGGCTGGTGGGCAGCTGGCAATTCTTCGTGATGCGCCGGGGCGGTGCCGCTCATCGCGCGCTCGGGCGGCTTTTCATCGCCTTGATGCTGGTCATGGCATTGGTCAGCTTGTTCATCCACGAGCGCTCACCGAACAGTGCGTTCTTCGGGCTGAGCGTCATGCACCTGTACGTGCCGCTGATACTGGTGTTGGGCGCACTCGCGATCCTCGCGGCGCGCGCCCGGCGCTGGGCGCTGCACCGGTTCGCCGTCATCTCCCTGTACTTCGGTTCCCTGGTATTCACCGGGCTCGTGCAGATTCTGCTGGTGCCGGGCATTCCTCATCAGATGTTTTTTCAGCAACGCTGAAGCGGAGCAACCATGAATGTTTCAAGAGAGCAGGCCGTCGCGGCACTCGATGTGATCGCCCGCAGCCGGGATCAGGTGCTGACGCTGCGGCGGTACGCGCGCTTTGCGCCCTTCCTGCTTATCTGGGGAGGAGTCTGGGTCCTCGCCAACAGCGTCACCGATTTCGCGCCGGCATGGTCCGACCGAGCCTGGCTGGGCGCCTCCGGGGTCGGCCTGCTGGCTTCCATTGTGTGGGGCATGCACCTCGGCCGACGCTCACGGGCGCGAGCGCACAATGCGGTCCGGCGTGGGGTTTGGGTACCCCGGCTCGTGATGTTGGGTGTGGCGATGTGCGGCTACTTGCCGGTCATGTACCTGGTGCTTGGGCCCCTCGCGGCACGCCAGGCCAATGCCTTTGTCTCCTTGTTCTGGGCATTTGCCTACATGTTCGTCGGGGCCTGGGTCGGATGGCGCCTGTTCGCGATCGGCGCCGTGGCGGCCGCGGCCGTGGTGTTCGGCTATCTGGCCGTCGGTTCTCACTACTACCTTTGGATGGCCGCCTGTGGCGGTGGCACGCTGATCGGCGGTGGCCTTTGGCTGAGGAAGATCTGATGGACGGCCCCGATGAACTGATTCATCAGTCGACCCGGCTGAAGCTGACGGCGACCCTTAATGCCCTGGACGTTCGGGGAGTCGTTGGAGTTCGCGCGCCTCAAGGCCATCCTCGGTGCGACCGATGGCAACATGACCACGCACCTGACCGCCCTCGAGAGGGCGGGGTACATCGACATCACCAAGGACTTTGTCGGCAAGAAGCCGCGAACCCGGATCGCCCTGTCACGCAAGGGCCGCAAGGCATTCCAGCAGCATGTGGCGTACCTGAAGGCGACGATCGAGGGGCCTTAGCGAGCGCGCGTCAGCTCGCCTGCCGCAGCTCCTTGCTCTCGGCTTCCTCGGTCCACACCTTGAACAACTGCAGGCAGGCGGGGCCGAAGGCGGTGCTGATCGCGACATCGCCCGCATCGCGACCGCGCGCGAGGATGATGCGGCCGATCCGGCGGGTATTGTTGCGGGGATCGAAGATGTGCCACTGGCCACCGAGGTACGCCTCCATGCAGCCCGCGAAATCCATCGGGGACTCCACCTCCGGCACGCCGATGTCTCCCAGATAGCCGGTGCAGTAGCGCGCCGGGATGTTGAGGCAGCGGCAGAAGGCAATCGCCAGATGCGCGAAGTCGCGACACACGCCTTGCCGCTCGAAGTAGCTTTCCGACGCCGTGCGGGTCGGGCGCGCGAAGCGGTAATCGAAGGCGATCAGTTGGTGGACGAAGTCACAAATCGCCTGGACGCGGGTCCAACCCGGCGCCAGGTGGCCGAACAGGCGCCAGGCTTCAGCCATCAGGACTTCGGTATCGCAATAGCGACTGCTGAGCAGGAACGGCAGCACGTCAAAAGGCAGATCCCGCACCGGATATTCGGCAGCCGAGAGCGCAATGGGCTCGGGCAGGCCGGAGTCTTCAATGAGCGCGTCGGTCGTAATGCGGGTCGGCCCGCTCGGCAGCTCAACCCGGGTGCAGGTATTGCCGAAGCCATCGGTAAAGAATTTCAAGGGGATCGACCGGCTCACCTGCATGCGATCCGCGACCAGATACTGCTGCCCGCGGCCCAGATGGGTATGCAGCATGAGAATCATGTGGGTCGCGACCGGGGTGGAATAGATCAACTCGTAGCCAAATCGGATTTGCATGGTCGCGGCCCTTGAGGGGGAGCGGCGACCATATCAATCGCCCGGGCGACCCAGATAGGCGACATAAGGCCCCGGCCTGCCTAGGAATAGTCCTACTGCACTGCGGTGCAGGGCTGGGATAGGCGGTGCAGCGCCGACTGGATAGCGTCGCCTCGTGACCCTGTCCCCCGGAGAACGCCGTGCCTGAAAAACACTCCCGTGCCGCACTGATCGCCCATCTGAATGCCAAGGTCCGCGAGCAGGACTGGGCGGCCGTCAGCGAGGCGGCCAATGATCTGAGGAATTTCGATATCCTGGAGGCGCGCTCGACGACGGCGCGGGCAGATCGGACGTTCGGGCGCCGGCAAGCGCCTGAGAGCATCAGCTCGCAGGGACGAGCCGGTTCACCATGAAGCAAAACCTCCACCTTGACGGTGGAGGTTTCCGTTTAACGGCCCTGCGCGGACTACTTCGTCGTCACCCCGTCGGCGGCCGCGAGCGACTCGATGGCCTTCAGATGTTTCTCTATCGTCGGCAGGATCGATTTCGCGAAGGCCTGTGCATCCGGGTCCTGGCCCATCGCAATCTCCTTGCGCAGCAGCCTTAAGGTGGCGCGGTGGGCACTGATCTGTCCCTTGATATAGGACTTGTCGAACGTATCGCCCGTCAGCACCTTCAATTTGGCGTGCTCGGCCATCTCGCCGACGCTCGGACTGGTCGGCAGTTTGATGTCCTTGGTCGCGGCAAGCGCCGAGAGCTTGTTGTTCGCCGCCGTATGATCCTTGATCATCATGGCCGCGAAATCCTTGAGCTTCGGATCCGTCGCGCTGTCCTGCGCCGTGGTGGCATCGCTGACTTCCGCAAGTCCGGCTTCGGCGGCCTTGTTGTAGAAGCTCTTGTCCGGGTTGTCTGCGGCGTACGCGGCCAGCGGCATCGCGCACGCCAGGATCAATAGATACTTTTTCATACTGCTTCCTTTGAATTGTCGGTGGATGCTGCGGACCACTTCAAATCCATGGTCGCGAGCCCCCATTATCGAGAGGCTCTGCGCTACGAGTAGCGGGTTCGGACCCGAACAGTCGTAAGCGCGCTCCGACGGCGGAAAAGCCAGCGTCTCAATCAAACAGCGGCGTCGATCGGCGGATGAGCAAGGCCGTGGCGAATTTGGACACGGCGCAGCATAAGGCCATGGCGAGGCGGCCCAAGGTCGGCATTCCGCATCAAGCGGAAACTCTGCACCGCGCGGGCGTCAACCGCAGTTCGTGGTTCCTGCCGGCCTGCGAAGGCTTGTACTTGACCCAGGGCGGGCCCGTCGTGACGCAAGGCGCGGCGCTCGTCGCCGGCGCCGTCGCTGTGCCGAGCTTCAACCGGGACGCGTTCAGTGCTGCGCATCCATCAGGCTGGGGGCAGCAGCTTTCCTGAATTCCTGAGGCACGCCTGGCGCGCGGGCATCGCTATCACGTCGATTCGTGGCGCGCACCGAGTCTTACTATGGATGCGGCGACGAGTCGTACGTCGAGCACTACCCGGCCGTGGAACTTTAGCCGCTCGCCGCCTTAACTGTTGCGGCCGCCGAAGGCGAACAACAGACCGCCCACGACGATCGCACCGAAGCCTGCCCAGATGGGCACGTTCACGGTGTGGGTCTCCCGCGCATTCAGCTGCAGCGGCCCGACCTGCGCGACTGTGTGGGTCTCCTTATAGCTGAAGCTGCCATAAGCTAAGCCCAGCACTCCCCCGATGACCAGCAGCGCTGCGACGAGTTTGATTGGATTCATGGTTTTAGATGTCCAGGTTCATGACCGAGAGGGCGTTTTTCTCAATGAATTCGCGGCGCGGTTCCACCTGATCACCCATGAGCGTGGTGAAGATATCATCCGCCGCCACGGCATCCTCGATCCGCACCTGCATCAGCCGGCGGGTTTCGGGATTGATGGTGGTGTCCCAGAGCTGGTCGGGATTCATTTCGCCCAGACCCTTGTAGCGCTGGATGCTCTGCTTGCGGCGCGCCTGGTCGAACAACCACTTCATGGCGTCCTTGAAGCTGCCGATCTCATGCCGATCGTTGTCGCGGGTGACATGCGCGCCTTCGCCGATGAAGCCCGACAGCGTGCGGCCGAGGTCCGAGATGCGCTGGTACTCGGCCGACTCGAAGAACTCCCGCGGCAGGTTCTTGAAGGTCGCGGTGCCGTGCTGGCTCTTGTTGACCACGATGCGGGTGGCATGGGCGTCGGTGGCGGCACGCACCTCGATCTGGAACGCACGGGTGCCGTCGTTCAAGCCGTTGAGGCGCTGATCGAGTTCACGCGCCCAGTCGCGCAACCAGTCGATGCGATCGAAGTCGGCGGACTTCACCTCCGGCATATAGATCAGCTGATCGAGCAGCCGATCATCGTAACGGCGTGACCAGCGCTTGATGATGGCCTGTACTTCGGTGTATTTGCGGGCGAGCTGTTCGAGCCCCGGGCCGCTGAGCGGCGGCGCCGCCGAGTTCACGTACAGCCTGGCATCATCGAGCGCGGCGCTCAGCAGCAGCGCGGTGAGCTCGGCATCGTCCTTGACGTACTGTTCCTGTTTACCGCGCTTGAGTTTGTACAGCGGCGGCTGGGCGATGTAGATGTGCCCGTTTTCGATGAGCTTGGGGATCTGCCGGTAGAAGAACGTCAGCAACAGCGTGCGGATATGGCTGCCATCGACGTCCGCGTCGGTATTGTGGCAGCACAGCCCCCCCATGCCGGCAATGAAATTCTCATCGCCTTCGACTGAGAAGTCGTAGACCTGGCCGTTCCCGGCCGCCACCTCATCGATACTGACGATGGGCAGCGACATGAGGTCACCGTCCAGGAGCTCAAAACGGCGGTTTATGCCGGGCTCTTTGACGCTGGCGAGATGCTCGGTGAGCGCCGCGGCCCCCGCATGGTCATGCCATACGCTGCGCAGGCTCGCCAGGTGTTCGGCGGCACACACCGTGATGGTCCACCACGGACGTGCCGTCACGCACGGTGCACCGCGGATCGTGCGCACGACGCCATCAGGCTGATGTTCAGACAGGGAAGCGACGGCACCGAGGCTTGAGAGCAGGTACATGAGGCCGCTGGCGATGTCGTAGGAGCTGGTACTCCAGACAACGTGGCCCCCGCTTACCGTGCCATCGCCCAGCAGATAGCCGCGCAGGAACGCCGCGCGCAATTCTTCCGATACATTGAAGACCAGATCCGGGATGCGCTTGGAGTGCGACTCTGCGCCGGCAAATCCGAACAGCTGTCGCCAGGCGAGGGCTGCGACCCGATGGACCAACTTCAGTTCCGAGCAGCGATTTGCCGAGCGGTAGCGCTGCGGCGCGATACCAAACACGCACTGCATGCGTTCTGCCATCTCGTCGGCGAAGCGGCTGTTGCCCGCGCCGATCGAGAGGCGAATGCCGTTGCGGGGCGAGCATGAACCCTCGGCAAGGTAGAAGCCCAGCAGCGTCAGCAGATCTTCGTTCACCGCAAAATAACGCGGGATCGCAAGGTCCGCGTAGTGCTCCGCCGACAGCAGCACGTCATCCCGTGAAGCGAGGAATGCCATCTCATCGCGGCTCACGTCCGCGAGCCGCATCCGCGGTCGCACCTCGTTGGCGCCGGAGCCCCGATACTGGGTACTCCAAAGGAGCTGCAGACGGCTCTCACCGACCGCGACCCTGTCCATGACCGTCTCGACATCTGCGCCGAGGGCGCGCACATAGTTACGAAAGTGAGCCACGGTGGGGCGTTGGATGCCCCGTTCCCAGGCGTAGAAGGTGCACGACTGACGGATACCGATGGCGCTGCACAGCGCCACATTGGACACGCCCGATGCGCGGCGCCGCTCCGCGAGCTCATCTCGTATCGCGGCGGGAACCTCAACCCGCTGCTCGGAGAGATCGGGCTGCGCGGCATGGCGCTGCTCAATCCGCTGACGGTATAGCGCTTCGATGGCCGGCCCACGCAGCCAGATCTGACGTGCGGCCGATGCATCGGCGTGCAGCGCCGGCAGGATATCCAGTTGGGCTGGCGCGCCAACCGGCAACGGCAGGCGGCGCGGCGCCACCACGCGGTCGCCGACTTGCAGATCGACGCCCTGCTTCAAGCGGATGGCGCCGGCCTCGTGCACGAACACGCTGTGACTTGCGGTCACGCGCACGCAGCGGCCGTATGCGGTGCGCACTTTGAACAGCTTCTCATCGAGTGGATGCCGGATGACGCTCTTGATGGGCCGGAAGCGGATCGCGCGATTGTCCACCCCGAAGCACAGGACTTCGCCGAGCGGTGCGCCCGTGAGTTTCGCGACGCCATCGGGGTCGGGGGCAATTCCTTGCAGCGCCCGGTCGATGAATTCGCCGATTCTCACCATGCGCGTGCCCTGGCCGGCATCCCGCACGAACACGTGGTCATCGCCGTCCACGCTCATGATGATGATGCGGTGGTAGCGCAGCTTGTTGATGTCGAAGTCATCGCGGCCAATGCCGCAACCCAAGGCGGTGATCAGCGTGCCGACTTCGGCCGACGCCAGCATCTTGTCGAAGCGCGCCTTCTCGACGTTGAGGATCTTGCCCTTCAGCGGCAGGATGGCCTGGGTACGCCGATCGCGGCCCTGTTTGGCGGAGCCGCCGGCGGAGTCGCCCTCGACGATGAAGATCTCCGACAGCGCCGGATCCTTCTCCTGGCAATCGGCGAGCTTGCCGGGCAGGCCCGCGATGTCGAGCGCGCCCTTGCGCCGCGTCATCTCCCGCGCCTTGCGCGCCGCCTCACGGGCGCGCGCCGCCTCGATGATCTTGTTGACGATCAAGCGGGCTTCCTGCGGATGCTCGAGCAGGAACTCGCCGAGCTTCTGGTTCACGGCCGATTCGACAATCCCCTTCACCTCGCTCGAGACCAGCTTGTCCTTGGTCTGCGAGGAGAACTTCGGGTCCGGCAGCTTCACGGACAGGATGGCCGTCAGGCCCTCACGGGAGTCATCGCCGGTGGTGTCGAGCTTGTCCTTCTTCGCGGACAGCTCCTTCTCGATGTAGTCATTCAGCGTGCGGGTCAAGGCACTGCGAAAACCCGCCAGGTGCGTGCCGCCATCCTTTTGCGGAATATTGTTGGTATAGCAGTACATGCTCTCCTGGTAGGAGTCGTTCCACTGGATCGCCACCTCGACGGCGACCGCGCCACACTGGGTGCGGAACCAGAACACCGACTCGTGAACCGGGGCGCGGGTGCGGTTCAGATATTTGACGAAGGCCTGCAGGCCGCCTTCGTGCTGGAACACTTCCGAGCGCGTCTCGCGCTCGTCGTTGAACTCGATGCGCACGCCGGAGTTCAGGAACGACAGCTCGCGCAGACGCTTGGCGAGAATGTCGTAGTGAAACTGGATGTTGGTGAAGATCTGACCGCTGGGGCGGAAGCGGATCGTGGTGCCGCGCTCCGGGGTGGGCCCGATCACCCGCATCGGCGCGGCCGGCTCACCCAGGTGATACTCCTGCTGATGCATCATGCCGTCCCGGCAGACGGTCAGCAGCAGGTAATCGGACAGGGCATTGACCACGGAGACACCCACGCCGTGCAGACCGCCAGAGACCTTGTACGAGGTGTCATCGAACTTTCCGCCCGAGTGCAGCACGGTCATAATGACTTCGGCCGCCGAGACGCCCTCTTCCGGGTGGATATCCACCGGAATGCCGCGGCCGTTGTCCGACACCGTGACGCTTTCGTCCGCGTGGATGGTGACCTGCACCCGGTCGCAGTAACCGGCCAGGGCCTCGTCGATGGAGTTATCGACGACTTCGAAGACCATGTGGTGCAGGCCCGAACCGTCATCGGTGTCACCGATGTACATTCCCGGCCGCTTGCGCACTGCGTCGAGGCCTTTCAAGACTTTGATTTTACTGGAATCGTAGACGTTGTTTTGCGACATGCGGGCGCTCGTTTGGATGACCGCCCATTATAGCTGTCAACAGCCTTCCAAGCCATGCTTATGAACATGCATAAGGCCTTGTTTGTTCTATGTTTTTAGCAGGCTGATCCGCCGCGTTTTGGAACCGTCCGGAGCGCGGAGGCGCGAGATTTGGGCCAACCAGGCCAAGTGATTTTACCAATTCGGGAGCGGGTCGACCTGTTTCGCGATGATAGACGGTGATGCCCGCCTGTTCTCGACTCTTTACCAGAACTTTATTAGGTCCTATGCTTCGATGATCCGTCCCTGTTCCACGTGGAACATCCGGTCCGGCGGCCCAAACGGCTGTCCCCCGGGCGTGAGCGACGTCAGCACCAGTTGGCAACGCAATGGGGCCACCTGCTCGATAAACCGCGCCAGCCGCTGCGGATCCAATTCGGCTGCCGGATCATCCAGCAGGAGCGTGGGCGGTTCGGGCAGGATGTCGGCGAGCAACCGCAGCTGCGCCAAGATCATCGCCGCCGCCGCCAGTTTCTGCTGCCCACGCGAGAGCATATCCCGGGCCAGCCGGCCGTCGAGTTTCAGGAGCACATCGCCGCGGTGAGGACCGGCGTGGGTGCTGCCCCGGGCAAGGTCTCGTTCGCGCGAAACCTCAAGGGCGTGCAGCAGGCGGGTGTCGCGCGCCCACCCCTGGAAATACCCCAGCTCCAGGTTCAGCCCTGCCATGGACCGGACGGTCTCCTGCCAATGGGGCTGCAGAGTCTCGAGCATGCTCCGGCGCGAGTGGGCCAGCTTCTCGCCCAGTTGCGCGAGCTCAATGTCCCAGGCCGCCAGTTGGGTCGTCGCCGTACTCGAGGAGGGCAGTTGCTTCAGCACGGCGTTGCGCTGCTTGAGGGCGCGGGTGTAGTTCGCCCAGACCTCTACGAATCCATGTTCCACGTGGAACGTCGCCCAATCCATCCAGCGCCGGCGGCGATAGGCGCTGTCCTCCACCAGCTTGTGCACGCCCGGATCGATGACCTGGACCGGGAGCGCCTCGGACAGGTCGGCCAAGGTTCGGGCAAATTCTCCCTGGATCTTTGCCACGCGTAGGCTCACCCCGCGTGATCTGGACGCCAAGCGCCATCGGCACTGCGGGCGACGCCTGCGGAGCGGTGCGCCCAAAGACCACCAGGCGACTCTCACCGTGCGTAATCAGTCGTTCGGAATTGCGGGTGCGGAACGAGCGGCCGCGCCCCAGCAGGAAAAGGGCTTCGAGGAGTGAGGTCTTGCCCGACCCGTTTGCGCCGACAATGAGATTGCGCCCGGGATGCAGATCCAGTTCCACCTGCCGCAGGCAGCGCAGGTTCTGGATCGACAGCTGACCTAGGGCCATGGGCGCTGTTCCACGTGGAACACGTGAAACCGCACGCCCTAAAGCCGCATCGGCATCACGACGTACTTGGTGTCCGTGGACTCCGGAACCCGCACCAGACAGCTGCTGTTGGCGTCGGAGAGCCCAATTTCAACGGTATTGCCGTCGAGCGCCGCCAGCGCATCCAGCAGGTAATTCACGTTGAAGCCGATCTCGAGATCCTCCCCCTCGTAATTGACCTCGACCTGATCCTCCGCTTCCTCCTCCTCCGGGTTGTGCGCCTGGACGGTGAGCAGCCCCGATTTCAAGGCCAGCCGGATGCCGCGGTATTTTTCATTGCTCAGGATGGCGGTGCGCTGGAAGGCCTGGCGAAGCTGTTCACGGTCGGCCTGAATTTTCTTGGTCGGGCTGGCCGGCACTACGCGTCCATATTCCGGGAATCGACCGTCAATCAACTTCGAAGTGAAGCGAATGTCGCCGATCTGGGCGCGAACGTGATTGGTTCCAATGGCCAGCTCCACATGGCCATCGGCGCTGAGAATGCGCTGCAGCTCCAGCACTCCCTTGCGCGGCACGATGACCTGCTGCGCGCTGCGCGCGGCATTCGGCAGTTGCGCCTCGCACAGCGCCAGGCGGTGACCGTCGGTCGCCACCGCGCGCAGCGTTTTGCCGTCGGTCTCGAGCAGCATGCCGTTGAGGTAGTAGCGCACGTCCTGCTGTGCCATGGCGAAGTGCGTTTTGTCGATGAGCTTGCGCAGATCCGCCTGGCTGACCGTCAGGGTCTGCTGGGCGTTGATGTCGTCGACCACCGGGAACTCGGAGGCCGGCAGGCTCGAGAGCGCAAAGCGACTGCGACCGGCGCGGATGCTGACCCGATCGCCTTCGGCACTCAGGGTCACGGCCGTTTTTTCCGGCAGCGCGCGGAAAATATCCAACAGCTTGCGTCCCGGAATGGTCACATCCCCGGTCTGCTGGCTCGTCACCTGGCGGGAGGCCACCAGTTCGACCTCCAGATCCGAGCCCGTCATGCTCAAGCGTTCCTCGCGTACCGACAGCAGCACGTTTGCCAGAATCGGCATCGTCTGCCGGCGCTCGACGACGCCGATAACGCTTTGCAGCGGGGTCAGGAAATCTTCACGTGCAGCGGTGAGCTTCATGGGTTGCTCTTAATAGTCTTAAGTCTTTAAGGAAGATAGTAGTAGTAGTTATAGGGCCTGTGGGTATCGGGATAACTTTGCATTGCGCCATCCTCATCATGATCTTGCATTCGATCCGAGTCACCGGGTAAGTACATGGTCGACCTGTCCACTGCCTGTGGGTGCAATGTGCATAACTTGTCGCAGCAAAACTATCCCCAGTCTCTCCACATCATCCCGTCAGGGTTCTCAACAGGTTTAAATAGTCCTCAGTGACGCGTTGATCCGAGGTGCGCAGCTCGGCGATTTTCGCACACGCGTGCAACACCGTCGTGTGATCCCGACCCCCGAAAGCATCGCCTATTTCCGGCAGGCTGTGGGTGGTCAATTCGCGCGACAACGCCATCGCCACTTGACGGGGCCGGGCGATCGAGCGGTTGCGGCGCTTGGAGAGCAGATCGGCCACGCGAACCTTGTAGTAATCGGCAACGGTGCGCTGGATATTCTCCATGGTGACCAGTTTTGCCTGTAATTGCAGCAGATCGCGCAACGCTTCCTTGGCGAAGTCGAGCGTGATCGGCTGGCCCGTGAAGCGCGAATTGGCAATCACGCGCCGCAGCGCGCCTTCGAGCTCGCGGATGTTAGAGCGGATGCGCTTGGCGACGAAGAACGCGACTTCCTCGGGCAGCGCCACCCCGACCGCGTGTGCCTTGGTCATGAGGATCGCGACACAGGTCTCCAGCTCCGGCGGTTCGATCGCAACCGTGAGTCCCCAGCCGAAGCGTGATTTGAGGCGTTCCTCCAGACCGCTGACTTCCTTCGGATAGCGATCGCAGGTGAGGATCACCTGGCGCTGGCCTTCGAGCAGTTCGTTGAAGGTGTGAAAGAACTCCTCCTGCGAGCGGTCCTTGTTGGCGAAAAACTGGATATCGTCAATGAGCAGCGCATCGAGCGAGCGGTACGCCGCCTTGAAGTCGTTCATGGTGTTGTGCTGCAGGGCGCGCACCATGTCGCCGACGAAGCGCTCCGAGTGCACATATGCCACGCGCGCCTCGCCATTGCGCTGTTTCATGAGATGGCCGACCGCGTGCATCAGATGGGTCTTGCCCAGACCCACGCCACCATAGAGGAACAGCGGGTTATAGGCTTTGCCGGGGTTTTCCCCGACCTGCTGGGAGGCCGCGCGCGCCAGCTGGTTGCTCTTGCCTTCGACAAAATTCGTGAAGTCGTAATCCGGGTTCAGGCGCGCCCCCACGACCAGGCCTTCGACCCGGCGCGGCGTCGGCGCCGAGACCGGCGGGGTGCTCGAGGCGGGGGCCTCCGGGCGCGCCCGCGAGCCGATTTCGACGGTGATGATGGGGGCGCCGCCGGCGGCCGCGCCGCGCAATAACTCGCCGATTCGCCGCAGCAGATTATTGTTCACCCACTCGACCGCGAAGCGATTCGGTGCCAGCAGTTTGAGGACGCCTTCGCCCTCGATGGCCTGCAACGGGCGCACCCAAGTGTTGAATTCCTGCTCCGCGAGCTCCGCCTCAAGCGTCGATATGCAAATGGACCACAAAGACGCCACTGACAGCCTACTCCCCCTACCGATGCGCCAACTTGAGGAAAAAGAGGCGCAGTCTACCCCTAAGCCCGCCGCTTTAAGTACTGGCTGTATTGACACCCTCACGGGCGGGGTTTAGCCTTCCGGCCCCTCGTCGGAGCCCACGGAAGATGAAACGCACTTATCAGCCCAGCAAAGTACGCCGCGCGCGTACCCATGGGTTCCGCGCCCGCATGGCCACCTCCACCGGACGGGCGGTCCTGAACCGGCGTCGCGCAAAAGGTCGCAAGAAGCTGATTCCTTAGGGTCCCCTTGAGTGTGGCCCAGGTCGACCGCGAGCGACTGACCTTTCCCGCCGCGCGCCGCTTGCGCCGCAAGGCGGAATTCGATCAGCTCTATGCCCGCGGCAAGCGTCTGGGCAACAGCCATTTCGGGATCACCGTGCAACCCAACGAACTGGGGTTGGCGCGCCTTGGCACCGCCGTCGCATCGAAGCCCTTCGGCGGATCGGTGCCGCGCAACCGCCTGCGCCGCCTCATACGCGAATCCTTCAGACTGCGCCAGCACGAGCTGCCCCCGGTGGATCTGGTCGTCAGCGCCCGGCCAGGCGCCAAAGGGGTAGCGGCCGCAGCGCTGCGCGCGAGCCTTGATGGATTGTGGGATAAAGTTAAAGTCCAATGCGCGCCCTCGTCTTAAGCCTGATCCGCCTGTATCAGTGGACCCTGAGTCCTTTGCTCGGGCCCAAGTGCCGCTTTTATCCTTCGTGTTCGAATTACGCGCTCGAGGCGGTGCAACGCTTCGGTATCCTCCACGGCAGCTGGCTCACCCTGCGGCGACTGGGCCGCTGCCATCCCTGGCATCCCGGTGGCATCGACCCCGTGCCCGCCACCGGCTGCATGCATTCTCATTACGGACATGACAAGTAACTACTCCCGCTACGCGCTCTGGATTGTGCTGGGCTTTGCCCTGTGGCTGAACTACCAAGCCTGGCTCAAGGACTACTCGGCCGTTGATGCGGCGGCCGTCTCCGCCGCCGCGGCCCACCTGCCGGCCGGGGGCCTGGGCTCCGAGATTCCCCAATCCGGCAACTCAAGCGCGCCCGCGGCAGCGGTCGTGGGCAGTTCACCGTCGGTGCCGACCGCAGCCGGCGCGGCCGCGGCTGCCCCGGCTGTCGCCTCAACGGCCAGTCCCTTCACGCTTGCCGCAGGGCCGGCCGTTCACGTGCGAACGGATCTGCTGGATCTGTACATCAGCCTCACCGGCGGCACCATCGTCCAGGCTGACTTCAACCAGTACACACGCATCAAGGGCCAGCCGCAGCCCGTGCGTCTGGAAAATCACGACAGCCCTGAAACCTTGTATCAAGTGCAGGTGGCGATGACCGGCCCTGCCGGCGCGCACCCGAACCAGCTGGCCACCTTCACCGCCGACCAATCCGATTTCCAGATGGCGCCCGGTCAAGCCGAGCTGCGCGTGCCGCTGCACTGGACCGATGGTCACGGCGTCGAGGTGACCAAGGAGTTCGTGTTCCGCCGCAACAGCTATGCGCTGTCGGTCACGCAGACGGTGAACAACCGCTCCGCGATGCCGTGGATGGCAGCCCCGTATGCCCAAATCCTGCGCGATGATCCGCCGATTCATACCTCCATTTTCAGCACCAACCCCGAACGCTTCGCGACGCGCGGCCCGGCCATCTGGGATGGCGGCAAATACCGGCCGCTGAAGATAACCAGCGACGATGACCGGCATCTGAACATCCCGGTCACGAACGGCTGGATCGCAGCCCTTCAGCATCATTTCGTCACCGCCGTCGTACCGCCGCCCGAGCAGCCGTATACCTTCACGATGAGCGCGCAGGACCGCGAGTACCTGCTGGCGGCGACAGGTCCGACCACCATCGTGCCGCCCGGCGCCTCGGTGAGCTTCCCGCTGACCGTGTACCTCGGGCCGAAGCTGCAGTCGCAGCTGGCGGCGGCGGGCCCGCATCTGCAGCGGGCAACCGACTTCGGCCGCCTGTTCGTCATCGCGCAGCCGCTGTTCAGCGCCTTGAGCTGGGTGCATTCGGTGACCGGCAACTGGGGTGTCGCCATCATCCTCGTGACGCTGCTCCTGAAGCTGATCTTCTATCCGCTGTCGGAAGCCAGCGGTAAGTCGATGGCGAAAATGCGCGCGCTGCAGCCGCGCATCAAGAACATCCAGGAACAGTACAAGGACGACAAGGAGAAGCTGGGCCGCGCCACCATGGAGCTGTACCAGCGCGAGAAGGTCAATCCGGTCAGCGGCTGTCTTCCGATGGTCGTGCAGATCCCGGTGTTCTTCGCCTTCTATTACGTGCTGGTGGAAAGCGTGGAAATGCGTCAGGCGCCCTTTGCACTGTGGCTCAATGATTTGTCCTCGCCCGATCCTTACTACATCCTGCCGATTCTGATGGCCGCGGCGATGTTCGTGCAGCAGCGCCTCAATCCCACCTCCCCCGACCCGGTGCAGGCGAAGGTGATGATGTTCATGCCACTGGCGATGTCGGCGCTGTTCGCGTTCCTGCCCTCGGGCCTGGTGCTGTACTACGTCACGAACACCACCCTCACCGTGTTGCAGCAATGGAATATCAATCGGCGCATTACCGCGGCATCCTTGCGCAAGACCTGAACGCAGCGCTCGCATGAGCGATGCCGATACCATTGTTGCGGCGGCGACGCCGCCCGGACGCGGGGGCATCGGCATCGTCCGTCTCTCCGGACCCGCGGCGCAACGCATAGCAACCGGCGTGCTCGGCACGCTGCCGCCCGCGCGCCGCGCCGTGTTTGCGGCGTTCCGCGATGCGCAACACCAGACCGTCGATGCGGGCCTGGCGCTGTTCTTCCCCGGCCCCAACTCCTATACCGGCGAGGACGTGGTCGAGTTCCACGGCCATGGCGGGCCGGTGGTGATCGAGTTTCTGGTCACGCGGCTGGTGGAGCTGGGCGCGCGGCGCGCCACCGCCGGGGAATTCACGCAACGGGCGTTCCTGAACGACAAGCTCGATCTGGCGCAGGCCGAAGCGGTCGCCGATCTCATCGACGCCGGCTCACGCGAAGCCGCGCGCGCCGCGATGCGCTCATTGCAGGGTGAGTTCTCCACCATGATCCAGGTGCTCACCGGCGCGGTGATCGAGCTGCGCATCTATATCGAAGCCGCCCTCGATTTTCCGGAAGAAGAGGTCGACTTTCTGGCGGACACGGCGCTCGCCGAGCGCCTCGCCAACGTGCGACAACATTTTGCCGCGGTGACCCGCAGCGCGGGCCAGGGACGTCTGCTGCGCGATGGCATGACCGTGGTGCTGGCCGGTGCGCCGAATGCCGGCAAGTCGAGTCTGCTGAATCGCCTTGCAGGCTACGACGCCGCCATCGTCACCGCCGTCCCCGGGACCACGCGCGATGTGCTGCGAGAGCGCATCCACCTCGATGGCATGCCGCTGCACATCCTCGACACCGCGGGACTGCGCGTCGCGCAGGATGCGGTGGAGGAAGAAGGCATCCGGCGCGCGCAGGCGGAAATGGCGCGCGCCGATCGGGTGCTGTTCGTGATTGATGGGGCGCAGGATCCGACCGCGCTCGCCTATCGGGAGCTGGCGGGCACGCTGCCGGCTCAGGTGCCCGTCACGCTGGTCTACAACAAAGCCGACATCACGGACGCCGCCGCGGTGTCGGCGCCACCCGCCGTGCCGCGCCTCAATGTCTCGGCACTGACGGGGGAGGGGCTGGATGGGCTGCGCGCCCATCTGAAATCCAGCATGGGGTATTTCACGCTGGAGAGCGGCAGCGTGTCGGCGCGCCAGCGG
Source organism: uncultured Gammaproteobacteria bacterium (assembly GCA_963708865.1). Lineage (GTDB taxonomy): Bacteria > Pseudomonadota > Gammaproteobacteria > Steroidobacterales > Steroidobacteraceae > DAIDKA01. Next base: position 587,622 of record CAVPUC010000008.1, on the reverse strand, counting down.
CATCTCGAGGCCTTGGCGCAGGCGCAGGCGAGCGTGGAAGAAGCCGCCCGGGTGCTGAAGGAGACGCGCGCCGGGGAGCTGGTCGCCCAGGAGCTGCGCGCGGCGCAGCGCGCGCTCGATGAGATATCGGGCGAATTCACGAACGAGGACCTGCTGGGGAAGATCTTTTCCAGCTTTTGCATCGGGAAATGAGGGCGTGAAACCGACGCCCGAGCTTTGGCCAAAAGTAGTCGCCTGCGGTTCGGGGCCGCGGGTTCATCTGTCCGACACCGCGACCTTGATCCGAGCGGACGCGCTGCGCTGGCTGGCGAGTCTGCCGCCGCACTCACTGCACGCCGTGGTCACGGACCCACCCTATGGCCTCATCGAGTACGACGCTTCGCAGATCATCGCAAGTTGCGCGCGGGCCGCGGTGGCGTGTGGCGCATCCCGCCCAATTTCGATGGTGTCAAACGCCAGCCCGTGCCGCGTTTCACGGTGCTGTCGCAGGCGCAGCTCGCCGCGCTGTCGGCGTTCTTCGCAGGTCTTGGCGCCGCCCTGCAGCGCGCACTGGTCCCCGGTGCGCATGTGTTCGTGGCCTCAAATCCGCTGCTGTCCACCCTGACCTACCACGCGCTGCAAAAAGCCGGGCTGGAAAAGCGCGGGGAAGTCGTACGCCTGGTGCAGACACTGCGCGGCGGAGATCGGCCGAAGGGCGCGGAAGCCGCGTTCCCGGATGTGTCGGTGATGGCGCGTTCGGGCTGGGAACCCTGGGGCATGTTCCGCAAACCGCTCGAGGGCACCGTGGCCGAAAATCTCAAACGCTGGGGCACCGGGGGCTTGCGCCGGCTGTCCGGTGCCGCGCCCTTCAAAGATGTGATTGCGAGCGCGCCGACCGGACGCGCGGAGCGCGCCATGGCGGCCCACCCGTCCCTCAAACCGCAGGCCTTTCTGCGGCAGCTGGTGCGCGCATCGCTCCCCCTGGGCATCGGTATTGTGTACGACCCCTTCGCGGGCAGCGGCTCGACGCTCGCCGCCGCCCAAGCCATCGGCTATCACGCGGTGGGCACCGAGCGCGATGCGACGTACTACCGGATGGGTTGCCAGGCGTTCGCGAAGCTTGCCGCGCTGAAACTCAACGGCGCCCGCTAAGCCCCGCCCGGATCACTCGGCAGGCTGGACGGCAGCTCGGCGCGGTGGCCGAACAGACGCGCCATGGCAGGAAACGCCCGGGCAGCCAGCAATACCTTCAGATAATTGGGCTCATCAGCATAGCCACTGGGGTGGCCGATGCGCGCCGGCGCGATCAGCTGCCCCGTTTCATCCTTGGGCAACAGGAACGTTCCGAAGACAATATCCCAGAAACTGACGCCGACACCGAAATTGCATCCGTATCTGAATTTTTCGGCGTCGGCAAACGCGACTGAGTGATGCCAGCGATGCACTTCCGGTGTATTGAACAGGTAGTTCAACCAGCCGCTCTTAACATCGCCGCCGCAATGCGAAAACAATGCGTACAGGCGAAGGATGCTCGCGAGACCCAGCGCAATGGGATTGAAGCCGACGATGCTGAGCAAAAGACTTCCCAGCACATTGCGCAGCGCGTAATCGAGCGGGTTGGAAACAAGAACATTGGATGTCTGCAGATGGGTCACGGTGTGGTGATAGCTGTGAAGCTTCCAGAGAAACTCGTTGTAATGCTGAAAGCGATGCATCCAGTATCCCCACAGCTCATACAGCAAGAAAACCGCCAGGACTTGCAGCCACAGCGGGCCCAACTGATCCGCAAGTCCAAACAGAAACCTGCGGCCGAGAAAAGTGTGCGGAAAGAAGCGCAAAACCGGTAATACGATCGCGCCCATCACGGCGCCCACGACGAACAACTGGACCGCCGTCGAAATCAGATCCCGCCAGATCACGTGCCGTTGAGAAACCGCGCGACGGTACGAATAGACGCGTTCCACGATAACCAAGGCCAGCAGCAGCAAAACCAGGTTGTAGGCCGGGAAGACGCGAGCAACGGTGGTCCCCGCCATCCAGCCGCTGAGTGCGTAAAAAGCGATCAGCAGCAACGGCAAGATCACATAACGCGTAAGCTCAACCAATCCATCCGCTGACATTGGCGCAGCCCGGTTTAAGCCATTGTCAGCATCTTATCCCAGCAACGCTTCGCGGTGGTACAGCCGCCCCGCAACGTGCGCCGCGGCGACCCCGAGCACCAGCGACACGCTCACCGACAGTGCCGCGTAGAGCGTCGAGACGGGTTCCGCGCGCAACAGCGCGATGACCATGAAATGCTGACTGAGCGAGGGAATCATCATGAGCCACGCCGTGGGCCGCAGACCCAAGGCACTGGCGAAGATCAACGGCACGGTCGGAATTGCGAGAATCAAACCCACGTAGGTCTGCGCCTCGCGGTAACTGCGCGTATAGGCCGCCACGATGGTCATGAGGGAAGCGCCGAACGGCGCGAGCGGCACGCAACAGCCAATGAGTTCCAGAATCTTGACGACGCCCAGGTTCTGATTCATGCCGAGCTGTTCCAGTCCCACATGGCGCAGCGTCAGGGCCATGGCGCAGACACTCAAGGTCAGGGACAGGAGCATGAACACGCAAGCCGCCAGGATCTTGCCGTAGATCAGCAGTTCGCGGCGCACCGGAACGGTCAGCAGCGGCTCGAGCGAACCGCGCTCGCGTTCGCCGGCAGTGGCATCGAGCACAATGTGCAGGCCACCCATGAGCATGGTCATCAGGATGATGACCGTGAGGGTGCCGAGAATCAGCACCGAACGGCTGGTCGGGGTGGCGACGTCAACGTCCTGGATGGCGAGGGCCGACAGCACCATCGGGTCGATGCCGCGGGCCATGAGCCGCAGCCGCGTGATCTCGGAGGCGTGGTGGCCCAATACGGCGCGCACGCGCGCCACCTCGGCGGCGCCCGCCGAATCCGAGGAATCGGTATACAGGAGCAGGGGCGCCGGCAAACCCTGCGACAGCTGGCTCGCATAGTTATCCGGAATCACGAGGATGATGCGGTGCTGCTGGCGGTGGATGGCAGCGCGCGCCGCGGCATCATCCAGCTCCGCGTTGACGACGTCGAGGCGGAACTGCCGCAGATCGGCCACCAGATTCGGCGCGCGCTCGGCATGCACGACGGCGAGCGCGACGGGCTTGCTGTCCTGGGTCTGCCCGCGGCGCACGGTGAGATTGACCAAGAGCGCCACCAAGAGCGGCATCACCACGGTGCCGAACAGCAGGGCGGAGAGCAGGCTGCGGCGGTCTCGCAGGTTCTCCCGCAGCTCCTTGCGAAATACCGTCAGCAGGTCACGCACCGGGCAGGCCCGCCGCAGTGTCGAGAAAGCGCACGAAGGCCTCTTCCAGATCGGGCGTTCCAGCCCGCGCGCGCAGCTCCTGCGGCGTGCCGGCGGCCACCACCTTGCCGGCGGCGATCACCGCTACCTCGTCACACAAGGCCGCGACTTCCTGCATCACATGACTGGAGAGCAGGATGCAGCGGCCGCTGGCCTTGAGCTTCTGCAGCAGCGTGCGCAAGTTGCGCACCGCCATCACATCCAGACCATTGGTGGGCTCATCCAGCAGGATGTTCTGCGGTCCGTGCACCAGCGCGCGCGCCAGCGCCGTCTTCAGGCGCTGACCCTGGGAAAACCCCTTGGTGTGGCGGTCGGCGAAATCCGCCATCTCCAGAAGCTCGATCATCTGCGCGGCGCGCTGCGCGCAATCGGCGCGCCCGAGGCCGTGCAGATCACCAAAGTACTCGATGTTCTCGCGCGCGGTCAGATGCGGGTAGACGCCCGCGCCGTGCGGCAACACGCCCATCCGCCGGCGCGCTTGGAGCGACTGCTCGCGAACGCTGATGCCATCGATGAAGGCATCCCCTGAATCGGGTTTCAGCACGGTATACAGCATGCGCAGGGTGGTGGATTTACCGGCGCCGTTCGGCCCCAGGAGCCCCGTGATGCAACCATCCCTGGCCGTGAAGGACACATCCTGCACCGCCGTCACCGGGCCGAACCGCTTGTGCAGGTGCCTGGCTTCAATCACGGTGGCGAGCCGGTGAAGGAGGTGACAAAGGCGGTGGGCACGCTTTGGCCGACACACGCCACTTCCGCATCCAGACCCTGCACGCTGTCCGAGCTCGATGAAGCGGGTCAAGAGCCGCGCGGCGCAGGGCACCGTGATCTGCCCGTGGCTCATGCCGGCCACCACCACCTGTAAACTGTTGGGCAGGCCCCTGCGCCGCCTGCGCGGCATAGGCAGGCGGGGTGACGGGATCATCGCTGCCCGAGAGCAGCAGCACCGGCCGGTTGGAATGCAACGGTTGATGAAAGTCCGCATCGACCGGCCCGCGCGGCCACAGCGCGCAGACGGCTTGCAGGGCCGCCAGCGGCGCGGTGCCCATGTAGGTGCGCGCCAGCTGCGCGCGATCTTCGGGCGAGACGCCGTAATCGGCCACGTCCTCCGCGCACACCACGCTGTTGTGCATGCCGACGGCGATGAGGTTGTCCAGGGAGTGGGTGACCTGCAGCAGCAGACCGGCGAGCGGATTGAAGTCGCTGCGCGCCTGCGCCTCATCCAACGCCAGGGGCAAGAGCGCGGCCTCTTCAGTGGAGTAGCTCGCCAGGCGCACGACGGTGCCCAGGGCCGCGGCATCGAAAGTGAGCTTGCGCGGCTGGCCGGTGAAGGGATCCGGCACGGTGACGGCGACTGTCTGCGCCTGCAATCGCATCAGCAGGGCATTGAAAGTCGTGTTCGGATCGCCGAACCGCCCGTGGCAGGCGGCATCGGCGACACAGCGGGCAAAGATCCGTTGCAGCGCGCTTTGCGCATCCAGCGCGAGCGAGGCGCCCAACGTCATCTGCGGCGGCACGACGCCATCGAGGATGACGCTGCGGGTGTGTTCGGGATAGCGGCGCAGATAGTGCTGCGCCACCCGTGTGCCGTAGGAGCCGCCGTAAAGATTGATGGTCGTGTAGCCGAGCGCGGCGCGCACGGCGTCGAGGTCGCGCACCGCAAGCGAAGTGGTGTAGTCGGCCACGTTGGCCTGTCCCGCCAGTGCGGTCAGACAGCGGCGCGCTTCCTGCGTGACCACGGCTGGGGATTCCGGTGCCTCAGGGTCTGCCGCATCCGCACAGTTCAAGGCATTGGAGGCGCCCGTGCCGCGCTGGTCCACCAGCACGATGTCCCGATCGCGGTGCAGGTGCTCGAAAACCGGCGCAACCCCCGTATAGAAAGTCGTGGCCGCAAGCCCCGGCCCCCCCGCGAGCAGGAACAGCGGATCCGGATGACCGTGCTCGTTGACGGCGGGGATGCGGGCCACGAACAGGTTGATGTGCCGGCCCGCCGGCGCCGCCGGGTTCTCCGCCACGGCAAGCTTTCCGCACTGGGCCTCAACCGACACCAGCTGGCTGGGATGCGTGAGACGACAGGGGCTGAGCGTCAGGGTCGGAGCCGGGGTCGCGCTGGTTGCCAGGGCCGGCCATGCCAGCAGCAGGACATAAGCGGTCAGGGCTGAAATCCGCGCCAAATTTTTCGCTCGGCTGTGCGCCCGCGGGCGGGGCTGCATACAATACCTCATGCGATTCTCGTCCACCTTTGAAGTGATCGTCATTGGCGGCGGCCATGCCGGAACCGAGGCGGCGCTGGCGGCGGCGCGGCGGGGTGCGCGCACCCTGCTCCTGACCCACAGCATCGAGACGCTGGGGCAGATGAGTTGCAACCCGGCGATCGGCGGCATCGGCAAGGGACACCTGGTGCGCGAGATCGATGCCCTGGGCGGCATCATGGCGCGCGCCGCCGATCACGCCGGTATCCAGTTTCGAACGCTGAATGCGAGCAAGGGGCCCGCGGTGCGCGCCACCCGCGCCCAGGCCGACCGGCAGCGCTATCGGCAGTTCATCCGCCACACGCTCGAGAACACGCCCCATCTGTCGCTCTTCCAGCAGGAGGCCGCGGACCTCGTGATCGAGGACCAGCAGGTGCGCGGCGTCGTCACCGTCTCGGGCATTGTGTTCGAGGCGCCCACCGTGGTGCTGACGGTCGGCACGTTCTTGGGCGGGCGCATCCATGTGGGTCTCGATCAGTACCCGGGCGGCCGCGCCGGGGACCCCCCGTCCAATCGACTGGCCGAGCGGCTGCGGGCGCTGAACCTGCGCGTCGGTCGGCTCAAGACCGGCACGCCGCCGCGCATCGACGGTCGCACCATCGACTATTCGGTGTTGCAGGCCCAGCCGGGCGATGTCCCGGTGCCGGTGTTTTCGTTCCTCGGGCGCGCCAGTGACCATCCAAAGCAGGTGAACTGTTTCATTACTGCGACTAACGAGCGCACGCACGCCATCATCCGCCAAGCCACCGATCGCTCGCCGCTGTTTACCGGGGCCATTGAAGGGGTGGGGCCACGCTATTGCCCGTCGGTTGAGGACAAGGTCGTGCGCTTCGCGGACAAGACCTCGCACCAGATCTTTGTCGAGCCCGAGGGCCTGGACACTCACGAGGTGTACCCCAACGGCATCTCCACGAGCCTGCCCTTCGATGTGCAGTACGAACTGGTGCGCAGCATCCGCGGCTTCGAGCAGGCGCACCTGACCCGCCCCGGCTATGCCATCGAATACGACTTCTTCGACCCGCGCGAGCTGTCGGCGTCCTTGCAGACTCGGGCCATCGGCGGCCTGTTCTTCGCCGGTCAGATCAACGGCACGACCGGCTATGAGGAAGCCGCGGCGCAGGGCCTCTTGGCCGGCATCAATGCCGTGCAGCAGGTGCGCGGGCAGGCACCTTGGATTCCGAAACGCAGTGAGGCGTATCTGGGCGTCCTGGTCGATGACCTGGTCACGCGCGGCGCCACCGAGCCCTATCGCATGTTCACCAGCCGCGCCGAGCACCGGCTGCTGCTGCGCGAAGACAATGCGGATCTGCGCCTGACCCCGATCGGTCATGAGCTGGGTCTGGTGGAGGAGGCGCGCTGGCGGCTGTTCAACGAACGCGCCGCGCTGACGCGCGAGGAGTTGGGCCGCCTGTCGGCCCGCCGCCTGAAGCCCGAACAGGTCCCGAGCCGCGTGGAGCGAGCGGGTGCTGGCGGGCGTGGCGCCCGCCCGCGACTACAGCGCCTTGGAGCTGCTGCGTCGCCCGGGGGTCAGCTATGCCGATGTCATTGAGCTGGTGGGCGCGCCGGCGTGGGAGCAGGTGGACGAGCGCCTGCCGGCGCAGGTCGCGCTGCAGATGGAAGTGACGGCGAAGTACGAAGGCTATATCGAGCGCCAGAACCAGGAGGTCGAGCGCCAGTCGCGCAGCGAGTCGACCCGCATGCCCGTCGGGCTGGATTACGGCCAGGTGCCGGGACTGTCCACGGAGGTGCGCCAGCGCTTAAGCGAGGTGCGGCCGGCATCGCTCGGGCAGGCAGCGCGCATTCCGGGCGTCACGCCCGCTGCCATTTCCATCCTGCTCGTGTATCTGAAGAAGTACGCCGGCAGCCGGGTCGCATGACGTTCCTGGAACAGCTCAAGGGGGCCTGGGCGCGCAATGACTCACTGGTCTGCGTGGGCCTGGATCCGGAACTCGAACGCTTTCCCACGCAGCTCGCCGGCCAGGCCTCGCCGATCTTCCAGTTCAACCGCGCCATCATCGATGCGACCGCGGACCTGGTCTGCGCCTACAAGCCGCAATTCGCCCATTACGCGGCCTATGACGCCGAGGACCAGCTCGAGCGCACCATCGAATACATCCATCAGCACCACCCGGGCATTCCGGTCATTCTGGACAGCAAGCGCGGCGATGTCGGCAATACCGCCCGCCGCTACGCCATCGAGGCCTTCGAGCGCTATGGCGCGGATGCCGTGACGGTCAATCCCTATCTGGGCACGGATTCGCTGGAGCCGTTCCTCGCCTACGAGGATCGCGGGGTGATTGTGCTGTGCCGCACTTCCAATCCTGGCGCCGCCGATCTGCAGGACCTGGACACCGGCAACGGCAAGCTTTACGAAGTCGTCGCGCAACTGGCGGTGAGCCGCTGGAACGCGCGCGGCAACTGCGCCTTGGTGGTCGGCGCCACCTATCCGCACGAGCTGGCGCGGGTTCGGGCCCTGAGCGGGGACATGCCGTTTCTGGTGCCCGGCGTCGGTGCGCAGGGGGGTGATGTGCAGGCCGTGGTAACTCACGGACAGACGCCGGCCGGGGATGGACTGATGGTGAGTTCATCGCGTGCCATCCTGTACGCGGCCAGCGATGACACCTGGATCGAGGCGGCGCGCACCGCCACGCGCACGCTGCGCGACCACATCAATCTGTATCGCGCGGGGCACGGCAGCTAGCGAATCTGCAGCGTTCCCATGCAGGGCCTGAACACGACTTCGCGCGGCGCGCCGCTAGCGCGGTCCACGGGCTCAAGCTCGGCGCCGATGTCGTGCATGAAATGCCCGACCAGGGTGAGCATGCTTTCGCACGCGCTGCGTGCCGGGCTGTTGGCGGGCAGATGCACCACGATGCGCGCCTTGAGTGCACGGGCCTGCGGCGCTGCGGTGCGCAGCACCTGCACGCAGCGATCCAACAATAAAAGTTCAGTCGCAAGCGTGGTGTCCGTCACGTCCGGATTGGTCCCGTGGCGCTCGACGAATCGCAGATGCAACAAGGCGCCGGCCTCATCCACCGTATCGAACACGCACACCGCCATGGCGCAGCTGAGCTGTGCGCGCAGCAGCACATCGTCCGTCACCACTTCGTATTGGTCGGAGCCGACCAGGATTTCGCGAGCAGGGGCCGTCATACAGACCGTGAACTTTGGGTCATTTGCGCCAGAAGGTTTGCGTGAACAGTACCAGCACGCTGAAGATCTCCAGCCGGCCCAGCAGCATCGCCAGGGTGCAGATCCAGGCCTGGAAGCCGCTCAATGCCTGGTAGGTGTGTCCGGGACCCACGCCGCCCAGCCCTGCGCCGGTATTGTTCAATGACGCCAGTATGGCACCCATTGCGGTTTGAAAGTCCAGACCCGACAGCAGGAGCGCAAAGATCAGCACAACGGCCGTCATGAAATACAAAAAAATGAACGCGAGCACGGAGTTGCAGACCCGATCCGGGACCGCACGACCGCCGATGCGCACCGGCGCCACCGCGCTCGGGTGCACCAGGAGTTTCAACTCCCGTCCGGCCTGGCGCGCCAGCAGCAGGGTACGGAACATCTTGATGCCACCGCCGGCCGACCCGGTGCTCGAGACGATGCAGGACAAGAACACCATCCAGTAGGGCGCGAATACCGGCCACTTCGAATAGTCCTGCGACACCATCCCTGAGGTCGTGGCGATGGACACCACGTTGAACAGCGCGTGGCGCAGGCCCAGGCCAAAGGTCGGGTAGGTGTGATGGAACTCCAGCACCATCGCCACCCCCAGCACGCTCACGGCCAGCACCACCAGCACCGCACGCGCCTCGGGATCGCGGGTGTATGGCGCCAGCGACAACTGCCGCAGCGCGAGGAAGTGCCGCGAGAAACTCAAGGACGCGACAATGATCAGCGCGCACAGGGTGAGCTCGATGGCCGGGGAGTGGAAATACGCGATGTTGGCATCGTGCGTGGAGAAGGCGCCCAGGCCGACCGCGGAGAAACAGTGGCACACCGCATCCAGCCACGACATCCCCGCCAGGCGCAGCGCGATGATGCCGACCGCGGTGATGGCGCAGTACACCAGCCACAAGGACTTGGCGGTCCCGGTGATGCGCGGGGTGATCTTGTCGTCCTTCATGGGCCCGGGCGTCTCGGCCTTGTAGATCGCCATGCCGCCCACGCCCAGGAGCGGCAGCACCGCGACGGCCAGCACGATGATGCCCAGGCCGCCGAACCAGTGCAGGCTGCAGCGCCAGACATTGATGGCCGGCGCCAGATGGTCCAGACCCGTGAGCATGGTCGCGCCGGTCGTGGTCAGGCCCGACATGGTCTCGAAGTACGCTTCGGTGAAGGTCAGATGCGGAATGAGCAGCAACAACGGAATGGTGGCGGCGGCCGACATGAGCGCCCAGCCCAGGGTCACCAGCAGGAACCCGTCGCGGGGCTTGAGCTCGCGGGCGTGACGCTTGGTGGCCGCGGCGATGCAGAAGCCGATACCGGCAGTCGCAAGCCCGCTCAGCAGAAAAGTGCCGGCCGTGCCGTCCGCGGTGAGCAGCGCCGTCAGCAGCGGCAGCACGAAGGTCGCGCCGAAGGCGGTGAGGATCAGACCCAGGACGTTGATGACCCCGAGCACGCGCGGCGCCTCTAGCGCGCCGGGCCGGTGAAGAGGCGCTCGATCGCGTCCACGTGACGCCGATCCGAGAGGAACAGGATCACATGGTCATCGGCCTGCACGACGGTGTCGTGGTGACACATGATGACCTCATCGCCGCGCACGATGGCGCCGATGGAGGCGCCCTCGGGCAGCTTCAGCTCCTCCACCCGTCGGCCGATGACGCGGGAGGTTGCCTCGGTGCCATGCACGATCGCCTCGAGCGCCTCGGCCGAACCGCGGCGCAGCGAGTGCACCTTGACCACATCGCCGCGCCGCACGTGTTCCAAGAGCGACCCGATGGTGATGGTCTGCGGTGAGATCGCGATGTCGATACTGCCGCTCTCCATCAGTTCCGCGTACGAGGGTTTGTTGATCAGTGCCATCACCTTGCGGGCCCCGAGGCGCTTGGCGAGCATGGCGGAGAGAATGTTGGCCTCCTCGGAATTGGTGAGCGCCGCGAACACATCGGTGCTGTCGATATTCTCTTCAATCAGCAGCTCCTCATCGGCCGCATCCCCATGCAGCACAATCGTGTTCTCGAGCAACTCCGCCACGCGGCGCGCGCGCGTTGCGTCACGCTCGATCAATTTCACCTGACTGGTTTTCTCCAAGGCGCGCGCCAGGCGCAAGCCGATGTTGCCGCCGCCGGCGATGACGATGCGACGCATCGGACTTTCGTCCTTGCGCATCTCGGTCATGACACGCCGGATGTAGTCGCGCCCGGCCAGGAAGAACACCTCATCGCCATCCTCGATGATGGTTTCCCCCTCGGGGCGGACCGCGCCGCCCTTGCGATAGATCGCGACAATGCGCGCCTCGGTGCTCGGGATGTGCTCGCGCAGTTCCCGCAGCCGCTGGCCGACCAGCTTGCCGTCGCGGTGGGCGCGCACGCCGACCAGGCGCACCTTGCCATCGGCGAAATCGAGCACCTGCAGCGTGCCCGGAAAGTTCACCAGTCGCTCGATGTACTCCGTGACCAGCCGCTCGGGGCTGATGAAGAAATCCACCGCCAGCGCATCGTCGCTGAAAAGCTCCGGTCGGGTCGTGTATTCAGCGGAGCGGATGCGGGCGATCTTGGTGGGCGTGCGGAACAGCGTATCCGCCACCTCACAGGCCATGATGTTCACTTCATCGCTGTTGGTGAGCGCGATGAGGATATCGGCCTCCGCGGCACCGGCGGCCTCCAGTACCGAGGGATAGGCGCCATTGCCGGCAACGGTGCGGATGTCGATGCGGTCCTGCAGATCCCGCAGGACATCCTCGTTGACATCCACCACGGTGACTTCGTTGGCCTCTTCTCGGGACAGCTGGTAGGCAACCGTCCTGCCGACCTGCCCCGCTCCCAGAATGACGATTTTCATTGCGGAATTTTAAGTCAAACCGGTTCGAGGTTTGCGTACTGCAGCATAAGCCACTTGGTCCCCTGCTGTTCAAAATTCACCTGGACGCGCGCATGGGCGCCGTTGCCTTCCAGATTGAGAATGACGCCCTCGCCGAATTTGCCGTGTCGCACCCGCGCCCCGAGGCCCATGCCCGGCCGGCCGTTGCCGACCGCCTCGCGCAGCGCGCCGCCCATGAAGGATCCCGAGCGAGCGTTTCCTGAGCCGTAGCCGCCGATCTGGGGCCGCGGCACGGGGATCCGCGCCCGGACTTCCTCAATCAGCTCGCCCGGAATCTCCTTGATGAAGCGGGAGGGCGCGCCGTAGGTGTCCATGCCGTGCAGGCGCCGCTGCTCGGCATAAGTGAGGTACAGCTGCTGCATCGCGCGCGTCATGCCGACATAGGCCAGCCGCCGCTCCTCCTCCAGCCCCTCGATGTCGTTCAAGGAGCGCTGATGCGGGAACAGGCCATCCTCCAGCCCCGCCAGAAACACCACCGGAAATTCCAGGCCCTTCGCGGTGTGCAGGGTCATCATCTGGATGCAATCCTCCCAGGCATCCGCCTGGCCCTCACCGGACTCGAGCACGGCGTGCGCGAGAAACGCGGCCAGCGGCGGCAGCTCCTCGCTGCCCTCGCCGGTGAAGCCGCGGGCCGCGCTCACCAGCTCCTCGAGATTCTCCACGCGCGCCTCGCCGCGATCGGCCTTCTCGCGCCGATGATGGTCGATCAGGCCGCTGTGATTGATGACATGGTCGACCTGCTCGTGCAGCGCCAGTCCCTGGATTTCGCGATCCAACCGCTCGATCAGCTGCATGAAGCCATGCACGGCGGTCGCGGCCTTAGGTCCCAGTGCCTCACCGATACAGGCGCCGGCGGCATGCCACAGGCTCTGCCCCGCGCCTTTGGCCGTTTCGCGAATGATGTCCAGACTCTTGGCACCGATGCCGCGGGTCGGCAGGTTCACGACGCGTTCAAAGGAGGCATCATCGAGGCGGTTTGAAATGAGCCGCAGGTAAGCGAGCGCGTCCTTGATTTCCGCGCGCTCGAAGAAGCGCAGGCCGCCATAGACCTTGTACGGAATGCGCGCCGACAGAAACACTTCTTCAAACACCCGTGACTGGGCGTTCGAGCGGTACAGGATGGCGATCTGGCTGCGCTGGCCGCCGCGCTGCATCCAGTCGCGGATGCGCTGCAGCACGAACTCCGCCTCGTCGCGCTCATTGAACGCGGCGTACAGATGGATGGGATCACCGCGTGCGCCATCGGTCCACAGGGTTTTGCCCAGTCGCCCCGCGTTGTGGCCGATCAGCGCATTGGCGCCATTCAAGATGGTCGCGGTGGAGCGGTAATTCTGTTCCAGACGGAACAGCTTCGCGTGCGGGAAGTCACGCCGGAACTGGTGCAGGTTCTCCACGCGCGCGCCGCGCCAGCGATAGATGGACTGGTCATCATCGCCCACGGCGAAGGGCTGCACGGTGCTGCCCGCCAGGAGCTTCATCCAGGCGTACTGGATGGCATTGGTGTCCTGGAATTCATCGATCAGCACATGCCGGAAGCGGTTACGATAGTGATCCAGCAGCGCCGGCTGGTCGCGCCACAGCTCGAACGCCCGCAGCAACAGCTCGGCGAAGTCCACGACCCCGGCGCGCGCGCAGGTCTCCTCATAGTCCGCGTACAGGCGGATCAGCTGCCGCCGGGTCGGGTCGTTGCCGTCCTTGAGGTGTTTCGGCCGGTGGCCCTCGTCCTTGTTCGAATTGATGAATCCCTGGACTTCGCGCGGTATCCAGCGGCTCTCATCCAGACCCTGCGACTTGATGAGCTTCTTGATCAGGCGCAGCTGGTCCTCGGAGTCGAGGATCTGAAAGCCCTGCACGAGGCCCGCATCGCGCCAATGCAGGCGCAGCAACCGGTGCGCAATGCCGTGGAAGGTCCCGATCCACAGGGCCTGCGCCGAATAGCCCAGCAGGCTCTCGATGCGCGCGCGCATCTCGCCGGCGGCCTTGTTGGTGAAGGTCACGGCCAGGATGCTGTGCGGTGAGACGTTCTCGACCTGGCACAGCCACGCCAGGCGGTGAATGAGCACGCGCGTCTTGCCGCTGCCGGCACCGGCCAGCACCAGCACCGGGCCTACGGGAGCAGTGACGGCTTCGCGTTGCGCGTCGTTGAGCGACGCCAGGATGGGAGACAAATCCATGGGATAGACATTCTATACCACGGGCCCCCGTTCAAGGGTCGGAGGCAGTGACGTCGCTTGCGGCCCGCACGATTTCCACGACCAGGCTGATCAGCACCGGCCCGATCACGAAACCGATGAAGCCAAAGGCGGCCACCCCGCCGATGGCGCCGACGAATACGGCCATGGCCGAGATCTGTGCGTGCCGGGAGGTGAGCATCGGGCGCAGCAGCTGCTCACCCAGGGCCAAAAGGCCACACCATATCAACAGGAAGATGGCCGCTCCCCAGCGCCCGACGACCATCAGGTAGAGGATGGCGGGCACCAGCACCACGGCACTGCCGACCGCCGGAATGAAGGAGGCGGCTGCGGCGAGCGCGCCGAACACCACCGGCGATGGCAGGCCGATGATGGCGAATCCGATGCCGATCAGCACGCCCTGCAGCAACGCCGTCATGGTGGTGCCGTAGACCACCGCGCGCATGACCGAGATGAGATTGTTGATCAGCGCATCGCGCCGTTCGCTCTCAATGGGAATCAGCCGTGACACGTGCCGCACGATGTTGCGGCCATCGAGCAGCAGAAAGAACAACAGGAACAGCGCCAGCACGAACTGGATCAGGGTACCCGCCACGCCCACGGCAAAATCACCGCTCAGGGAGGCGGCCGTCTGCAGCGCCGCCCTCGCGGTCTGCAAGACCCAGTCCTGCACCTGCTGGGCGCTGATCGGCAGGGTCTGCTGCACCAGGCGCGCGAGCGGTCCGATCACCGGATAGCTGGTCACATCGCCACCCACGCCCGGCACATACCAGATTCCCTGCCGGAAGCTGGTGATCAGATTGCCGACCTGGCGGGCGAATATCAGGGCCAGCATGCTCAAGGGCGCGATGATCACGAACGGCGTCAGCACCGTGATGAGTGCGGCCGAGAGCTCGCGGCGGTGCTTGAGGGCGCGCGACAGGCGCACCTGCACCGGATACAACAGGAAAGCCAGCACCGTGGCGGCCATCAGGGCCTCGGACAATGGCGCGAGGATCCGCAGCAGCAGATATCCCAGCACGCCCAAGGCCACGAGCGCGAAGGCGCCACGATAGAAGGGAGAGTAGCGTTCCACGACGCTGAGCCTAACCGGATTGCCCGGGCGCGGCGAGCGCTACCGGGTGCGCTCGGTGAGGCTGCCCAGGAACGCCTTGAGATCCTCACGCTCGGCGCTGTCGAGCGTGAACGCCCGCAGCTTCGGGTCACGCCCGCCGCCATGGGCGCTGTCGGGTGTGCGGCCGATGCGCTGATAGTGATCCAGCACCGCATCGAGCGTCGCGAAGCGGCCGTCATGCATGTACGGCGCCGTGAGCACGATATTGCGCAGCGTCGGCACGCGTACCGGGCCGACACCCAGGCCGTCATCGGCGAAGCTTGCCTTGCCCGTGACGCCCTGACTGTCACGCCAGTTGCCCGAGAAATTGAAGCCCGCATGACAGGCCGAGCAGCCGAGGCGTGCGGAGAAGAACAGCGCCATGCCACGCTTCGCCGCGGGCGTCAGGGCGTCGCGCTGCCCGTCGAACACGTAGGCATCGAAGGCCGAGTGTCCGTCGATGAGGGTGCGTTCAAAGGCGGCAATGGCCTTGATGATGCGCGGCAGGCTGATCGCACCGCCGAAGACTTGCGCGAACTGGCGCCGGTAGTTCGCATCGGCCGCCAGGCTTGCGGTCACCGCGCGCTCGCGCCCCGCGAGCCCGATTTCCACCGGATGACGATTCAGGAGTGGCAGCCGCATCTGGGCTTCGAGCGAAGTGACTTCCCGGTGTTGCCAGCCGTATGACAGGTTGTAGGCGACATTGACCAGCGCCATGGCAGCGTCGGGCAGGCTTGCGCCGGTGGCACCCACGGCGCGGGCCCGCCCGTCGCTGAAGCTGCGTGCCGGATCGTGACAGCTGGCACAGCTGTAGCGGCCGCTCACCGACAGCCGCGTGTCAAAGAACAGTTGCCGGCCGAGCGCCACCTTTGCCGCCGACATCGGGTTGTCGGCGGGCACGAAGGGTGCGGGGAAGCCGCGCGGCAGCTGCCAGTCAAAAGCTGGGGCCCCTTGCGCAGCGAGCATTGCCAGCGCGGCGAGCAGCAAGCTCAGCGCCAGCTGGCGGCCGCGCCCTCGCGCGTCAGTGCCGCGGTCTGGATGGCGATCTGGCTGCGCTCCTGCACCCACTCTTTGAGATCCGTCACTTCACCAGGATCGGCGCCGTGCGCGTTCTGCGGCGTCCTCAGCCACACCTTCATGGCATCGAGCAGCGTCGCGGCGATCTTGCGGTTGCTGGCGAACAGATCGAGATAGGCCTGCTTGGCGTCATGCAGGCGATTTAAGCGCAGGTATGCTTCGCCCCGATACTCAAGAGCTTCCGGGAAGCCGGGCCGCAGCTCCAGGGCCTTGCCGTACGAGGCCAGTGCATCATCGAAGGCGCCCAGTTTTCGCTGCGTGTAGCCCAAGGCGTTCCACGCTTCGGCGAACTGCGGCGAGCGCCCGACCAACGACTGCAGTTTCGCGCGGGCACTGGCGTAGGCGTCACGCGCACCGGTCTGGGCGCCCAGCGCGTCGCCCTGTTTCATCAGCGCGAGCGCAGCGCTGTAAGCCGCGGCATCCTGTGGGGAGGCTGCGACCTTGGGGGCGGAGCTGCCGTCATCATCGAGCGAGGCTCCCGGGATGGCCCAGGCTTGCGGCGCCGCGCACAGCAGCGCGCAACCCAGTATCGATATGACTTGTGTACGCATGGACTTCTCTCCGTTGCCGTTCGAACTACCAGTCGTTACGCAGTGCGCGCAGTTTCAGGAATACCGCCTTGGGCTCGGGGTGCTCCGCCAAGATCGGCAAAACTTTCACGCAGTCGCGCGATGATGCGCGGGTTCTGCAGTCTGAAGAAGGTGTTGATGCGCTTTTCCTGGCCGAGCGTGGTCACCGGCACGGCATGGCTTCCATGGCGCGCAGCGAGCCGAGCAGTTGCGCGGCCTCCGCATTGTCCGGCTCACGGTCGAGCGTGAATTCGAGATTCCGGCACAGGTATTCGTGCCCCGGATAAAGCCGGGTGGCATCCCGCAGGCGCGCCAGTTGCGAGGCGAAGCTGTCGTAGAGCAGATCCGGCCGACCTGTGCTGTGACAGTTGCCGGCGCCGGCATTGAACAGGGTGTCGCCGGAGAAAAGCGCCGGGGCATCGCCGTGGGCGTACAGGCAGATGTGCGCGAGGGTATGGCCGGGCGTATCCAGGCACTCCAGTTCCACTGTGCGCCCGACGCGGATCACATCGCCGTGCACGAGGCCCCGGTCGACGCCGCCGATCTGGTCGGCGGCCCGCGCATGCGCCAGGAGCCGCGCGTGGGTGGCGCCCACCAGGCCGGCGTTGCCGCCGATGTGATCGTGATGCTCGTGCGTATTGAGAATCTGGGTGATGGTCCAGCCGCGGGCGCGGGCCACGTTCAGGCACAGGCTCCATTCCAGCGGATCGATGGCGAGCGCCTCGCCCGTCTGCGGGCAGGCCACCAGGTAGTGGAAATTGCGCAATGAATTGGCGGACCAGATCCGTTCGATCAGCATGCGCTCACCCGTTCACAGCAGATGCTGGGTCGTGGGCAGATAGTGATCCACCAGCAGCGCCGCAAACATCCACATCAGATAGTTGACCGAAAAGCGGAACACCCGCATCGGCAGTTCCGCCCGCGTGGAAATCTTCAACACCAGCGCGTGATAGAGGAACAGCGCATCGAGCACCAGCGCACTTGCGAGGTAGATCAGGCCGCTCATGCGCGTGACGTACGGCAGCAGCGTGACCAGCACCAGCAGGACCGTGTACAAGAGCACGTGCAGGCGGGTGTGGGCGATACCATGGGTGACCGGCAGCATCGGAATACCGGCGCGCGCATATTCGTCGCGGCGTGCGATGGCCAGCGCCCAGAAGTGCGGCGGGGTCCAGGCAAAAATGATCAGGAACAGCAGCAGCGCATCGGCATCGACATGCCCGGTGACCGCGGTCCAGCCCAGCACCGGGGGCGCGGCGCCCGCGGCGCCGCCAATCACGATGTTCTGTGAGGTCGCACGTTTCAGCCACGCCGTATAGATGATGGCGTAGCCGATCAGTGAGGCGAAGGTCAGCACCGCAGTGAGCGGATTGACCAGCAGGCCGAGCACCGCCATCGACACAAAGCCCAGCACCGCGGCGAACGCCAGCGCCTGGCGCTCGGTCAGATTGCCGGTGGGCAGCGGGCGGCCGCGGGTGCGCGACATCTGCGCATCGATGCGCCGATCGAGCACGTGATTGATGGCGGCGGCGCTGGCCGCCGCCAGCGCGATGCCCAGATTGCCCCACAGCATGGCGCGCAGCGGCGGCAACCCCGGTGTCGACATCAACGTGCCGACGATGGCCGTGAAGACGATGAGCGCGACGACCCGCGGCTTGGTCAGCGCGAGATACAGGCGCCAATGCGCCTGGGGCAGTGCGTATCCGGGGGAGGTGGCCATGGCGTTAGCTGCGTGCGCCGATCACGATAAGCCGATGATTGAGCGCGAGTGTCGCCAGCAAGCAGCAGCGCGGCGCCGCCATTGTGCGCGGTGGCGATCCACAGCGGGAAGCCCTGCACCACCATGCTGATGCCGAGCGTCAGCTGCAGTGCCAGTGCCGCGAGCACCGCGATGGCCGCCGGGCGCGCGCGCGCCAGGGTGCGCTCGCGCAGGACCCAGATGCAGGCCAGCAGCAGCGCGGCGCTGGCGAGCAGTGCACCTAGGCGATGGGTGAAGTGGATGGCGATGCGTGCCGCATTGCTCAAGACACCCCCTTCGTAGTTCATGGTCGGCGCGTGCCACAGCACGAAGGCGTGCCGCCAATCCATGGTCGGCCACCAGGACGCCTGGCAGGTCGGAAAATCCGGGCAGGCGGTGGCCGCGTAATTGGTGCTGGTCCAGCCGCCCAGCGCGATCTGCACGACCAGCGCGGCAAGGCCCAGGAATGCCAGGGTGCGGCTCACGGTATGGGACTGCGACCAGGCCACCGGTGGACTGCGTCCGAGCGCCGGCGTTGCGTGTCGCGGGACGCGCGCGAGCAGCGTCAGCCACAGCCACCACAAGAGGCTTAAGGTGGCCATGCCGAACAGCAGATGCAGCGTCACGATCTGGGGGGCGACCTGCCAGGTCACCGTCAGCATGCCGAGCAGCGCCTGCACGATGATGGTGGCAACGATGGCGAGCGTGAGCGGTACCAGGGTCGCGCCGGGGGGGCGGTGGCGCTGCTGAAGGAAGGCCAGCACCGCGAGGATCAAGGTGAGCACCACCAGGGAGCCCGCAAAGTAACGATGAATCATCTCGCGCCAGGCCTTGCCCACATCCAGCGCGGCTGCGGTGGGCGAGAGGTGCCCGTAGCAGCCCGGCCAGTCCGGGCAACCCAGGCCCGCGGTGGTCAGGCGCACGTAGGCGCCGAGCACGACGACGCCGAAGGCGAGCAGCACCGCAATGAAGGCGATGCGACGCATCCATGTAACAGTTGTATCGGGATCCCGGAGCATGAGTTCAGCCAATGTGCGACAGCTGCAGCAGCCGCTTCAGGTCCTCGAGCAGGCCTCTGGGCGGCAGTCGGGCATCGTAGCGCATCATGAGGTTTCCCAGCGGATCCACGACGTACAGCGCCTGTGCGCGCTCCGCAGGCGGAAATTCCGCGAGCAGGGGCTGCGCGGCGGCCTGCGACGCATCGAGCACGCGCAGTCCCGGATGCTGGGCGGCGAGGTACGCCCGGTCGCAGCACTGTGAAGTGGCGAGCAGCACGCGCTGCACGCGCGTCATCTCGTTGTTGAGCGACAGGCGCGTCTGGCGCATGAACACCAGCGTGCTGCGACAGTCCGCATCGCAGGCGCCGCTGCCCACATACACCAAGGTCCACTTGCCTTCAAATACCCGGGTGCGCACCACTCCTGCGGCATCCGGCAGCGGCACATCGGGCAGCGCCCGCACCGGTGTGATGAGTTCGCCGTGATTGGTCGTGCCGAGCGGATGCCAGTGCACCCCGTAGTACAGCCAGAAGGACAACAGCAGCGGCAGCAGAAATAGGCCGCCCAACGCGAACACGGTGCGGAAATTGCGGCGATGCAGTTCGGGGTCGATGACGCTGCTCATGAAACTTCAGGCTCCTCGCGCCGGGCGCTCATGATCACCCAGATGATCGCGAGCGCCACCGCAAATCCCCACCACTGAATGGCATAGGACCAATGGCGCAGCGGTGAAAGCCCCGGCGGTTGCCAGTCCCTGACGTAGCCGTCGGGACTCGCGGCGTCGAGCAGCAGCATCCACGGCTCCACCGGGTGATGCAGCGCCGTGCTCAGCTCCGCGAGCGTCGGGAAGCTCGTGACCTTGGGCCATAGCGCATCGGCGGTGGGGGCCGCATGTCCCAGGGCGAGCCCGCCCGCCGGCAGGTTGTCCAGCCGCCCGCTGACCGACACGCTGGCGGTTGCCGCGATCGAGGTCTGCGGCAGATGGGCGCGCGAGCCCGTGAAGGGAACCCAGCCGCGGTCCACCAGCAGCATGCGGTCACCGGCGAGCCGCAACGGCGTCAGCACTTCGTAGCCCGGCAGGCCGCCGTGCGAGCGGTTGTCCAGCAGAAATTGGTGATCGGCATCCCAGCTGCCGGAAACGCTGATGCGCTTGAAGCGCGGCCACGACCCGGCCGGTTGGTCGCCCAGCGGCAACGGCGCATCGGCGCCGCGCGCGAACGCATCCCACTCCGCCTGGCGATGGACGCCGCGCTGCCACTGCCATTCGCCCAGACGCACGAACGCCACGCATAGCGCGATCGTGAGCAGCGTCATCAGCCACGAAGGTGCGAAGCGGCGCCTGCCGATGGGGAAACTTACGATAGGCATGGGGATTTCGGATCTATAATCGGCCGATGGCAGTCAAGGTCCTGATCGTCCTGATGTTCGTGGCCATCGTCGCGTCGCTGGGCTCCGCGCTGTTTCACCTGTCACGCAGCGGCGGGGATTCGCGCAAGATGGCCCGAGCGCTGACCCTGCGCGTGGGTCTGTCGGTGGCCCTTTTCATCCTGCTGATGATCGCGTGGGCGGCGGGCCTGATCCGCCCGCACGGATTGTGACTGCGCCGTTTGCGGTTCTTATAACCAGTAAACGAAGATGAACAGCCCCAGCCACACCACATCGACGAAGTGCCAGTACCAGGCCACGGCTTCAAAGGCGAAGTGCTTGTCCGGCGTGAAATGGCCGCGCAGCACCCGCAGCCATATCACCGTCAGCATGATGGCGCCGATGGTGACGTGCAGGCCGTGAAAGCCGGTGAGCATGAAGAAGGTCGAGCCGTAGATACCGGTGCTCAGTTTCAGACCCAGTTCGCGATACGCCTCGCCATACTCGTGCGCCTGCAGCGCCACGAAGCTGAATCCCAGGATGAAGGTCAGGGCCAGGAACACTTTCAGCACACCACGCTTGCCGGCACGCAGGGCGTGATGGGCGATGGTGACGGTGACGCCGCTGGTCAACAGGATAATGGTGTTGATGGCCGGCAGGCTGAAGGCCGGCACCGTTTCAAAGGTGCCATCCGCCTTGCCGCCCACGTGCGCCGGGCCATTCGTCGGCCAAGTGCCGTCGTAATGCGGCCACAGCAGGATGTTGGTGAAGATGTGCACCGAGCGGCCGCCCAGCCACGCGGTCGAGAGGATGCGGGCGTAGAACAGCGCGCCGAAGAAGGCCGCGAAGAACATCACTTCGGAGAAGATGAACCACATCATGCCCATGCGGAATGAGCGGTCCACCTGATGGTTGAAGACGCCGTGCTGATCTTCCCCGATGACCGAATAGAACCAGCCGAAGAAGGTGCAGGCGATGAGCGTAAAGCCGGGTATCAGCACCCAGGGGCCTGCCCAGTCGTTGAAGTAGGTCGTCGTGCCCAGCATGATCGAGAACAGGGATATCGACCCGACAATGGGCCAGAGGCTGGCGTGCGGCACGTAGTAGTGACTGGTATCCGGGGCGTGAGCCTGTTCCATTGTCATTTCTCTTGCTTGATCATTGTCGAGGAGTCGTAGAACGTATAGGTCAGCGTCAGACGATCGATGTATTTGGGCAATGCCGGATCAACGAAGAAGCGCACCGGCATGACCCGTTCCTGGTTGACAGCGAAGTGCTGCGGCGAAAAGCAGAAGCACTCGGTCTTGCGAAAATAGGCCGCTGCCTTGGACGGCGAGATATCTGGCACCGCCTGGGCAACGGTGTCATGGCCCATCAGGTTGTGGGCATAGAAGTGAGTCAGATACAGCTGCCCGGGATGCACTTGCATGGTCTTCACCAGCGGGTGGAACTCCCAGTTGCCCACCGCCGGGAGGTCAGTCAGAAAATCCACGGTGACCATGCGCGTCAGATCCGGATGTTCAACGACCACCGCCGCCCGCGCGAGCGCACTCTGATCGCCCTGCCCCGTCACTGCGCACAGCACGTCATACAGCGGCACCAGCGCGAATCCGAAACCAAAGCTGCCGAGGGCGAATATGAACAGCTTGGTGGCAAGTGAACGGTTGGTCTTGCCCTTGCTCTCACGCTCCAGTTTCATCGCGTCGCCCGCCAGATCATCATGGCGATGAAGCCAACGTAAAACACGGCCGCGATGACCCCGAGCGTGATCGCCGTACGACGCACGCCGCGCTGGCGCTTGCCGGCTTCAGCCACGGTGAGTGCGCTGGCCGACATCAATGCGCGGAGCCGCGCTGGATGAGGGCATCCGACGGCGGGTCAGTCCAGGAGTGGAACGGCGGCGGGGAGGGCAGCTCCCACTCCAGGCCATGCGCACCTTCCCAGGCGCGGTTGCCGATGCGCACGCCCCCGCGCACACACTTCCAGATGATGTAAGGGAACAGGAACTGTGACAGACCGAAGGCGAAGCCGCCGATCGAGGAGACCTGGTTCCAATCGGTGAACTGCACGGCGTAATCCGGAATGCGGCGGGGCATGCCGGCAAGGCCTAAGAAGTGCTGCGGGAAGAACAACACGTTCACGAAAATGGTCGACAGCCAAAAGTGCCACTTGGCGAGGGTCTGGTCGTACATGTTGCCGGTCCACTTGGGCAGCCAGTAGTAGATCGCACCCATGATGGCGAACACGGCGCCCGGCACCAGCACGTAATGGAAGTGCGCCACCACGAAGTAGGTGTCCTGGTACTGGTAGTCCGCCGGCACGATCGCGAGCATCAGGCCGGAGAGGCCGCCGATGGTGAACAGGAACAGGAACGAGAGCGCAAACAGCATCGGCGGCTCGAAGGAGAGCGAGCCCTTGTACATGGTCGCCGTCCAGTTGAACACCTTCACGCCGGTGGGGATCGCGATCAGCATGGTCGAGAGCATGAAGAACAGCTGCCCGGCGAGCGGCATGCCCACCGTGAACATATGGTGGGCCCAGACGATGAATGACAGGAAGGCGATCGAGGCGGTGGCGTACACCATGGCCTCGTAACCGAACAGCGGCTTGCGCGAGAAGGTCGGAATGATTTCCGACACCACGCCGAAGGCCGGCAGGATCAGGATGTACACCTCCGGGTGGCCGAAGAACCAGAAGATGTGCTGGAACATGACCGGATCACCACCGCCGGCGGCGGTGAAGAAAGTGGTGCCGAAGAAGTGATCCGTCAGCAGCATCGTCACGGCACCGGCGAGCACCGGCATCACCGCGATCAGCAGGTAGGCAGTGATGAGCCAGGTCCACACGAACAGCGGCATGCGCAGCAGCGTCATGCCAGGCGCGCGCAGGTTCATGATGGTGACCACGACGTTGATCGCGCCCAGGATGGAGGAGATGCCCATCATGTGGATGGCGAAGATGGTCATCGGGAAGCCCGCGCCACCCTGCAGCATCAGCGGCGGATACATGGTCCAGCCACCGGCGGGGCCGCCGCCGGGCACGAACAGCGTCGCCAACAGCAGCGTGAAGGCGAAGGGCAGGATCCAGAAGCTGAAGTTGTTGAGGCGCGGCAGTGCCATGTCCGGGGCGCCCACCTGCATCGGGATCATCCAGTTCGCAAGGCCGGTCCAGGCCGGCATCACGGCGCCGAAGATCATCTCCAGCGCATGCATGGTGGTCATGCTGTTGAAGAACTGCGGATCCAGGAACTGCATGCCGGGCTTGAACAGCTCCAGGCGGATGAGCATGGCCATGGTGCCGCCGATGAAGAAGCTGATGCCGGCGAACACCAGGTACATCGTGCCGATGTCCTTGTGATTGGTGGCATACACCCAGCGGCGCCAGCCATGCGGCTTGTGATCGTGCGCATCGTGGTCGTGGGCGGTGGCGGCGTGGTCGTTGTAGGCCATGTTCGTATCTCTATATAAGTGTCATGCGGGCCGTTACGGGGCGGCCGGGGCCGAGGCGGCGGCGGCGGGCGGATGCTCGGCGAGCTGTTCGCTCTTGAGCCAGGCCTGGAAGTCTTCTTTCGAGCGCGCGTCGACCACGATCGGCATGAAGCCATGATCACGGCCGCACAGCTCGGCGCAGTTACCGCGGTAGAGGCCCGGCTTGTCGGCATCGATATTGAACCAGGCTTCGTTGACGAAGCCCGGGATGGCATCTTTCTTCACGCCGAAGGCCGGCACCCACCACGAATGGATTACGTCGTTGGCGGTGACCAGCATGCGCACCTTGACACCCACCGGCACCACCAGCGGCCGGTCCACGTTGAGCAGGTAGTGCGGAATGGTGGTCACATCGACGCCCGATCCCAGCTGCCGCGCGGCATCGCTGGCGCGATCCAGGCGCGAGAAGAAACTGACGCCGTTGTTCAGGTACTCGTAGTTCCAGCCCCACTGAAAGCCGGTCACGCGGATGGTCAGCTGCGAATTGCGCAGATCCTCGGTCTTGATCAGGGTGGTGGCGGCCGGTACGGCGGTGGCGACCAGAATGATGATCGGCAGGATGGTCCAGATGATCTCGACGGTGGTGCTGTGAACCAGCGTGGTATCGGCAATGGCGCCCTTGGATTTGCGGAACGCGAAGATCGAATAGAACATCACGCCGAAAACGACCACCGCGATGGCGACGCACAGCCAGAACATCAGCATGTGCAGACCATAGATCTGACGTGACATCGCGGTCACACCCTGAGTCATGTTCAGCTGACCCCAGCCCGAAGCGGCATGTGCCGCCGGTAACAGGCTTAAGGCCAGGGCAGCGACCATGGCGGATCGGGAAAGGAATTTGCGCATCATGTTTATGTCTATCTCATGGCCTTGAGCCATCAAAAACCTCGAGCCTCACCTGCAAAGCCTAGCGTCGGCGATTCGTTCACGCGGCCGATGAGCCCGTTGAGCCTAACGGCAAGACCGCGGCGTTCTTCCTCGGTCAGGAAGTCACCGACTGCGCACTGTCGCCCATGCGATTCGATAACCAGGCGGCTCGGATGCAGGCGCGACGTTGAGCGGCGCAGTTTAACCTGTGCCCAGTGCCGCGGAAACACAACCTCGCGCTCGATCTTGCCGATAGTGGTCTGGACAGCGACCTGCGACTCCGAAACAACGATGGTCTGGCGGTGATGCCGGCGCGCAAGGCTGATGCGCAGCGCCGCGCCGAGCAGCAGCATTTCCAGCCCGGCAAACGGCAGCACCGGCCAGAAGCCGAAAAAGGTGAGCACGCCGGCGATGCCGAAACATGGCGCGCACGCCGTCAGGAAAAACAGCACCGCACCCCGCACGCTCAACGAGCAGTTGGGAGCAATCACGATACTGGCGTGCGCTGACTCCACCACTGGGCTCCGTTGGCGAGGGATGCATGTTACAGGCTGAAATTATATATTCAAGTCAACTGCTTAGGCGTCGCGGCGTGCATCAGCGCAGCGACCGCGGCGGCGGGCAGCCGGGCCGCCTCATGGCGGTGCGAAGCGTTCGCCAAGAGGGCAATCGGCGGCATGCGCAAGTGCTGCTCCAGCGTGGCGACATTCTCCGGCAGGCGCGCAAATCCGGCATCGATCTGGTTACCGATCCACCCCGCCAGGGACGCGCCTCGCTGCCGAATGGCCTGGGCACTGAGCAGCGCATGATTCAGACAGCCCAGACGCAGTCCCACCACCAGCACCACCGGCAATTCCAGCGCCAGCGCCAGATCGGCGACGAATTCGTGGTCGTTGAGGGGCGCGAGCCAGCCGCCGGCGCCTTCCACGATCACCACATCGGCGGCCGCCGCAAGCGTACGGAACTGGCGCTGGATGGCCCGCAATTCGATGCGAACCCCCGTATCGCGGGCCGCGAGGTGCGGTGACACCGGTGCGCTCAGGCAGTAGGGATTGACGCTGGCATAGGGCATGACCACGTTGCAGTCAGCGATCAGCCCCAGTGCATCCTCGTTGCGCAGGCCCTGCTCCGTCATGATGCCGCCCGCGGCCACCGGCTTCATGACCGCCACGCGAACACCGCTCGCCACCAGGGAGCGGACGATGAGCCGGGCGACGACCGTCTTGCCGATCCCGGTGTCGGTGCCGGTGATGAAGAGGCCACCGGACATCTACGATTCCCGGCGTCCCAACCGAATCGCGTTCGCCGGGATGCGCACCTCACCGTGCACGGCCGGCGCCGCCGGACGGCCCCGCGCGCCCCAGGCCGCCCCATAGACCACTTCATAGGTGGCGGGCAGCCCGCGTGCCTGGCGCTGCGTCTCGTAGGCGGCGGTCATTGCACGCCAGCGTCCCTTGCCGGTGAGCCCGCGGGCACGCGTCGCCGTCGCATTGCGGGCGCCGATGCCCTTGAGGTCGCGCGTGATCGCGGCGACATCCGGGTAGACCACGGTCAAGCGCTCGAACGTCCAGCACCGGCTCCGCGAGGCCGGCGCGCGTCAGCGCATCCCCGATGTCGTGCATATCGCGAAAGCCGCTGACGTGGGTGCCGCCATCGGCCGCAATCCAAGCGCGGCGCAGCTCGCACAAGGTATCCGGACCGAAGGTCGTGAAGGCGAAAAACCCCTCCGGCGCGAGGACCCGCCGCACCTCGCGCAGTCGCCGCGTCGAGATCATCGCACCACTGCAGCATCAGATTGCTGAACATCAGATCGACGGTGCCGTCGCGCAGGGGCAGCTGGAAGACATCCCCGCACACGCGCTGCAGGGGCCGTAACCAGCCGCTGCGTCGCCGCGTTTCGCGCAGCATCCCCACTGCCGGGTCCAGCGCGACCACCATCGCGCCGCGGTAGCGGTCCTTCAGCTGCCGGGCACCCTGACCGGTACCGCACCCCAGATCCACGACCACGGCGGGCGTGACGCCGATCAGGTCCAGGCGCGACAGCAGCTCCTCGCGTACGCGGGTCTGCAGCACTGCGGCCGCATCGTAGCTGCCGCTGGCGCGATCAAAGTGCGCGCGCACCGCCCGCCGATCCAGCACGAATGCATCAGGCGGCTGCATGCGGCAGCTCCGGGTCGGCGAGCGCGGGGAAGCTGCGCAAGGCATGGGCGAGCGCATCGATCAGGGCATCGACCTGCTGTTCGGTGTGGGCCGCGGACAGCGTGATGCGCAGGCGCGCAGAGCCCCTTGGCACCGTGGGCGGCCGGATCGCGGCCACCCAGAAGCCGCAGGCGAACAGTCTTTCGCTCACCGCCAGGGCGCGCTCAGCGCTGCCCAGTACCACCGGCTGGATGGGCGAGAGCGATGGCAGTAAGGCAATGTCGGCCTGCGCCGCCGCGCGCCGCAGGCGCGCCGTCAGCTGCAGCACCCGCTCGCGGCGCCAGCTTTCCGCGCTCGCCACCGCCAATGCCGCCCGCGCCGCGGCCGCGACCGGCGGCGGCAGCGCGGTCGTATAGAGGTAACTGCGCGCCGTCTGCAGCAGCCACTCGATGTAGTCAGCGTCCCCCGCCACGAAGGCGCCGAAGCAGCCAAACGCCTTGCCGAGCGTGCCGATGAGGATGGGCACCGCGGCGCTGTCCAGGTTGAAGTGTTCGAGCGAGCCGCGGCCCGTCGGTCCCAGGACGCCCAAGCCGTGGGCGTCGTCCACGATGAGACAGGCATCCGCGCTGCTCGCGGCGTGCACCAATTGCGGCAGCGGCGCCAGATCGCCGTCCATGCTGAAGACGCCGTCGGTGACCAGGAGGTCACTGCCGGGCGCCGCGGCGCGCGCCAGGAATGCCGACGCGGCGGCGGCATCGCCATGGGCAAAGCGCTTGAGGCGCGCGCCCGACAGGCGCGCCGCATCGATCAGGGAGGCGTGACACAGCCGATCCATCACCACCCGTGAATCGCCTTGCGTCAGGCAGGTGACCGCCGCGAGATTGGCCATATAGCCGGTGGAGAACAGCAAGGCACGCTGCCGCCCGGTGAATTGCGCCAGCTCCGCCTCCAGGCGCTCATGTTCCAGGCTGTGGCCGGTCACCAGGTGCGACGCCCCGCTGCCGCTGCCGGCACTGGCGGCCGCGCGCCCCATCGCCTGCGCCAGTGCCGGATGGGCGCTCAAACCCAGGTAGTCATTGCCGCAGAAATTGACGAGCCGCTGGCCATCGACCACGACGCCCGGGCCGTCGCTGAAATCCAGCGCCGTCACGGTACGCCGCCAGCGCTGCAGGTGCTGCGCAGCGCGCTGCGCCAACTGCTCCCGCAGCACTTGCGGCTTCATGCGTGTGCGGACTCCCGTGGGGAGAGCTGCGGGGGCGGCGCCTCGGGCTTTAGCCCCAGGCGCACCAGCAGCGTGCGGTCCTTCTCGACATCCGGATTGCCCGTCGTCAAGAGCTTCTCGCCGTAGAAGATGGAATTGGCGCCGGCCATGAAGCACAGCGCCTGCATCTCGTCACTCATCTGGGTGCGACCCGCGGACAGCCGCACGTGGGAGCGCGGCAGCACGATGCGCGCCACGGCGATGGTGCGGATGAAATCGAAGGGATCGACCGGCGCGACACCGTGCAGTGGCGTACCCGGCACCTGCACCAGCTCGTTGATGGGGACACTCTCGGGGTGCTGCGGCAAGCCCGCCAGGGTCGCGAGCATCGAGGCGCGATCGCGGGTGGATTCGCCCATGCCGACAATTCCCCCGCAGCACACCTTGAGGCCGGCATCGCGCACCGCGGACAGGGTATCCAGGCGGTCCTGGAAGCTGCGCGTGGTGATGATCTCGCCGTAGAACTCCGCGGAGGTGTCGAGATTATGGTTGTAATAGTCCAGGCCCGCGGCCTTCAGCTGCTGGGCCTGCTCGGGCTCGAGCATCCCAAGGGTGGCGCAGCTTTCCAGCCCCAGCGCGCGCACCTCCTGGACCATGGCGCAGATGACATCGAGGTCGCGCGCCTTTGGGGAGCGGTAGGCCGCGCCCATGCAGAAGCGGGTGGCGCCGGCCGCCTTGGCGCGCTCGGCGCTCTCCTTCACCGCCGCCACCTCCATCAGCGCTTCGCGCGACAATCCCGTGTCGTAGCGAATGCTCTGCGGACAGTAGGCACAGTCCTCCGGGCAGGCCCCGGTCTTGATCGACAAGAGCGTGCTCATCTGCACGGTGTTCGGGCTGAAATGCAGCCGATGCACCTGCTGCGCCTCCAGGAGCAGATCCAGGAACGGCTGGGCAAACAGGCCTTCGATCTCGCCCGCCGTCCAGTCATGTCGGGGGGCGCTGCGGCTGATCTTCATAATTCTAGCGACCTTGGGTTTTAAGCGGGGTCGGGGAGGCTTCCCCGGGCACAATCTGCTGTCAACCCGCAGGCCACGTCAAGGGTGACAGTTGGTTATTAATTGAGCAGCCGATTGGGGGTATGATTCGCGGGTTTTTCCGTCATCAGGGGCACCTCCATGAGCCGCAAGCCACCCAGCGCTGAAGATTCCGATCCCGCAGTCTCCTTAAGCCGCCGCAGTTTCATGGGCGCCGTCGCCGGCGCCGGTGCGGGTGCCGTCGCGGGGGTCGGGGGCCTGGTGTTGCCGGCCAGCGCCCAGGCCGAGGTGCAGTTCCCCAAGGACCGCGGCGGTTTCGGTGGCGGCGGCAGCGCGGCGGGCGCCGTCTACCGGTCGGAAAACGACCTGTACGACTGCGAAGTCGAAGGCACGCTGCCCAAGGATCTGGATGGGATCTTCTTCCGTGTCGGGCCCGATCCGCAGTACCCGAAACCGCAAATCTGGACCCATGACATCCCGTTCGACGGCGAGGGCATGATCGGCGCCTTCCGCATCAAGGACGGTCATGTGGATTTCCGCAGCCGCTATGCGCGCACCCAGCGCTGGAAGGCGCAGCACGCGGCGCGCCGTTCGCTGTTCGGCATGTATCGCAATCCGACCACCGATGATCCGAGCGTCAAGGACTTAAGCCGCGGCACCGCCAATACGCAGATTTTCTATCACCACAATCTGCTGTTGGCCATGAAGGAAGACAGCCCGCCGGTCGCCTTGAACCCTCTGACCCTCGAAACGGTCGATGACTACTACACCTTCAACGGCGGCCTGAAGGGCAAGACCTTCACCGCGCACCCCAAGATCGATCCGCAGACCGGCGAACTGGTCGCCTTCGGTTACGAGGCAAAGGGACTGGCGAGCGATGATGTGTTCGTGTTTTCCGCAGACCCCAAAGGTGCGGTCAACTGGTCGGCGTGGGTGAAGGTGCCCTATGTCGGGATGATCCATGACTTCGGCGTGACGCAGAAGTACATCATTCTCTACGTGAGTCCGATGGCCACGAACCTGGACCTCATCAAGAACGGCGGTCCGCACTTCGCCTGGGACTCCACGCTGCCCAGTTACATGGGCATCTTCCGCCGCGGTGGCGACGGCTCGGATATCCGCTGGCTCAAGGGCCCGGGCTACATGGCCACGCACAGCATGGGCGCATGGAACGAAGGTGAGAAGATTTACTTCGACGTTGATGGCGCCGATTCCAACCAGTTCCCGTTCTTCCCGCAGCTGCACGAGCAGTTTGATCCGGTGAAAGCGGCCGGCCGGGTCATGCGCTACAGCGTGAACCTCGCCAACAAGAAGGCCACGACCTACGAGATCGAGAACATGTATGTGGGCGTCAACGGCGCGCTGTCGCGCCAGGATGATCGTTATCACACCGTGCCGTACCGCTACGGGTTCCTGCTCAGCAGTGACCCGGCAGTCGGCAGCCGCTGGGCCATGTTCGATCACATGACCCGCACCGCGAAGTTCTTCTCGCTGGGCAAGGAGGTGAGTCTCGCCGAGATGTGCTTCGTGCCGCGGCACAAGGGCGCCGCCGAGGGCGATGGGTACCTGATTGGCGTCGCAACCCATCCGCATGAAGGCGGCCGCGCGGATCTGGTGCTGGTGGATACGCAGCATCTGGAAGACGGTCCGATCGCGACGGTGAAGATGCCGTACCGCATCGCCGGCCAGATCCACGGCTTCTGGGTGCCGGGAGATCAGCTGCCTGCTTAGAAGGATCGTGTGAAGGAGGAACCGTTCCGAGCCGTTTTCTTAAGCTACGCGTCCCAGGATGCCGATGCCGCGCGGCGTATCTGCAAGGCGCTGACGAACGCCGGGATCGAGGTGTGGTTCGACCAAAGTGAGCTGCGTGGCGGGGATGCCTGGGATCAGAAGATCCGCCGCCAGATCAAGGACTGCGCGCTGTTCGTGCCGATCATCTCGGCGAATTCGCAGGCGCGCATCGAAGGCTACTTCCGCCGCGAGTGGAAGCTCGCCGTCGATCGCACGCACGACATGGCCGACGGCACACCGTTTCTGGTACCGGTAGTCATCGACGATACATCGGATCACGCCGCTCAGGTTCCCGAGACCTTTCGAGTCGTTCAATGGACGCGACTGCGAGCGGGCCGGACCTCCGCAGCTTTCGTGCAGCGCGTGGCCGGATTGCTGGCGTACGATCGAAAGGCACCCGCAAGGCCCGACATGCCGCGCGGTGCGGTATCTGCCGGGCCACGCAGTGCGCCCGCGCCGATGCCCGAGGTCAGGGCGCGACCCATGCCTTTGATCTGGGTGGCCGCCTTGCTCGCAGCGGCGGTCCCAGTCGGCCTCGCCGCCTACATCCTGTTGAGGCCCCATGCCGCAGTCGTGGCGACCGGCGCACCTGTGGAATCGGGCGCATCAACGCCCGAGGCCGCGATGACGCGACCGCGCATCGCGGTGCTGCCCTTCGAGAATCTTTCGCCCGACCCGAACAACGCCTTCTTTACGGATGGCATGCACGAGGAGATTCTCACCGCACTCGCCAATGGCGTGCCGGGGCTCGATGTGATCTCGCGCACCACCATGGACACCTATAAGGGCAAGGTGGTGACAACGCCGACGCTTGCGAAAGAGCTGCACTGCAATTACGTCCTGGAAGGCTCGATGCGACGGGAGGGCAGCCAGGTGCGTCTCGCCCTGCAGTTGATCGATGCGCGCAGCGACAACCATATCTGGGCACGGGACTTCAATCGCAAGCTCGTCAATGCCATGGCGCTGGAGAGCGAAGTCGCCGGCGCGGTCGCCGCGCAGCTCTCCGTCAAACTCGCCAGCGGTTCCTCCGTGCCCGCGCCGGATACCGATCCGGCTGCCTTTGATCTTTTCCTGAAAGCCCGCTCGGCGGAGGACTGCAGATGCGAGCGGACGCTGGCATCGGCGATTGGCAGCAGATCCTGGCGCAGCTTGATCGGGCTTTGAGTTTGACCCCACCTTTGTGCGGGCTTATGCCGAACGCATCGGCGTGCGCCTGAAGCTCTTCATGCTCAATTACGATACCGACGGTGCGGGTCTCGGCGGCGCGCACCGCGACCTCGCCATCGCCAAAAGATTGGCGCCGCAGGATCCGGGCGTCACCGCCGCGGAAGCGCTGCTGGCATTCGCGGAAAAACACTATGACCGCGCGCTTGAATTATATGCAGATGCACAGCGCGCGGGCCTGACGGAGCCGCGCATCCTGGATGGGAAGGAGATGGTGCTGTTCGAACTCGGTCGTTACCAGGAGGCTGCCACACTGGCCGAGGACCTCATGAACCTGGATCCCAAGAATCATAGCCCTGCAGGTGACAATTGGTTTGCGCTCATGGAGCTGCATCGGCCGCAGGAGGCCATGCGCGCCGCCGAGCTTGTGCCAAACGATCAACGGGAAGAGTTACGGGCAACCGTTCGCGAGGAGTTTACTGGCGACCGGGCGGCGTTCGTCGCCATGAACAAGGGCGGCGCTGCCGCGCCATTGGACAGCCCGGCGCAAGTCGATATCAATCTATACAACGTTGCTGAAGCACTCCTGTACTTAGGTCAGTTCCGCGAGGCACGACAGCTTATCGACAAGTTCAATGTCGAGACAGTTCGCCTGACGGTCTGGGATTGGCCTACCCTGCGGGTCGGCCGCATGCCCATAAGCGACGAGCGCGGGTGGCTGGATTTGCTGCTGGCGGACGGGCCGGCGGCAAAAAGCGATGGCGAACGGATTGTGCGGTTCCTGGACAGCGAGCCTGCGACGAAGTGGAACCGTTGGTTTCGGGAAATTTTTCGTGCCGACGCCCACCTCTTCATGGGTGACAACGCGGCCGCGATCCGCACCGCCGACGGTGCCGTGGCCCTCACCAAGGCCGAAGCCAGTGTTTCCGACCAGGCGAATGCGTTCGTCTGGGCGACGCAGATCCGTGCCTGGGCGGGTGCGCAGGACGATGCTGTCGCACGGCTCGACTCGCTGTCGACTTCCATCCCGGGTCTGTGGACCGGGGAGATCGTGCATGATCCGCTTTGGGCGGTGCCGCTAGCGCGGAGCCCCGCCTACATCCGACTCCGTGCGCACGGCTCGAGGCGCAGATGAAGCCATCAAGTTCTGAACGCGGCCTTATACGGTCGCGCCGTACAGGTACTGCAGCAGGATGCCCGCGAAGATCGCGATGCCGGTATAGCCGTTGTTGAGGAATGCCTGCAGGCAGCGCTGCGGCTTGCGGTCGCGGATCAGCCATTGCTGGTACAGGAAGGTCGCGGCGGCCACGGCAAGTCCCCCGTAGAACCAGCTGCCGAAATGCAGGGTGCGCCCGACCAGGGCCAGCGCCGCGAGCATCAGGATCTGCAGGAAGCCGATCATCACCCGGTCCATGTCGGCAAACGCGATTGCTGTCGAGCGCACGCCGATCTTCACGTCATCCTCCCGGTCCACCATGGCGTAGAGCGTGTCGTAGACCACGGCCCACAGCACCGCGGCGATGAACATCACCCAGGCCAGGCGTGGCACGCGGCCCAGCTGCGCGGCAAAGGCCATGGGCACGCCCCAGCCGCCAAACGAGATGCCCAGATACAGCTGCGGAAGCGGGAAGAAGCGTTTGACGAACGGGTAGCTCACGGTGAGCACGGCGCCGACCAGCGACAGCCGGAAGGTGAGGTTATCCAGCTGCAGCACCAGCCACAGGGCGGCCGCTGACAGCAGCGCAAACAACACGATCGCCTCGTAGGGCGAGACGCGCCGCGCGGCGAGCGGCCGCTGCCGGGTGCGGCGCACGCGCGGATCGATGTGGCGGTCGGCCAAGTCGTTGATGACACAGCCGGCGGCGCGCATGGCGAACACCCCGAGCACGAACACGATGAGTACCCGCGGTGCCGGGCGCCCGGCACCGGCGATCCACAAGGCCCACAGCACCGGCCACAGCAGCAGCCAGATGCCGATGGGGCGATCGAGCCGCGCCAGGAGCGCATATTCGTGCAGCCTGCGGGCGAGCCGCCAGGCGATCGGCGCGCCGCGGCGTCGCGCCGGAGCCAACTGCAGATCCGGGCGCAGGACATTGTCAGCCGACGGTGCCGTAGCGTTCTCCCTCGCCGATCCAGCGGGTGGTGAGGGGCGTGATGTTATCCGGATAATCGCGCAGCATCAGCTCGGCGGTTTTCTGCACCCCGGGCAACAAGTCCGTATCCCGCGCCAGGTCCGCCACCCGCAGCTGCGCAAGACCTGTCTGCCGGGTGCCGAGCAGCTCGCCCGGTCCGCGCAGTTCCAGGTCGCGGCGCGCGATCTCAAAGCCGTCCGTGGTCTCGCGAATGGTATGCAGCCGCGCCCGTGCCAACTGCGACAGCGGCGCGCGGTACAAGAGCACGCACATCGAGGCTTCATCCCCGCGACCCACCCGGCCGCGCAGCTGGTGCAGCTGGGCGAGGCCCATCCTTTCCGCGTTCTCGATGATCATGAGCGTGGCGTTGGGGACGTCGACGCCCACCTCGATCACCGTGGTGGCCACCAGCAGCTGGACCTGATTGGCCTTGAAGGCCGCCATGGCCGCATCCTTCTGCGCGGCCGGTTGCCGGCCATGCACCAGCTCCACTTTCAGTTCCGGCAGGGCTTCGCGCAGCGCAATCGCGGTCTCCTCGGCGGCCTGGTAGCGCAGCTCCTCGGACTCATCGATGAGCGGGCAGACCCAGTACGCCTGACGGCCTGAACGGCAGGCCACCAGAATCCGCTGCACCACCTCGTGCCGCCGCGTGTCCGCCATCACCACCGTCACCACCGGGGTGCGTCCCGGCGGCAGCTCATCGATTACCGAGATGTCCAGGTCCGCGTAGGCGGT
Organism: uncultured Gammaproteobacteria bacterium; assembly: GCA_963708865.1. GTDB lineage: Bacteria > Pseudomonadota > Gammaproteobacteria > Steroidobacterales > Steroidobacteraceae > DAIDKA01. The sequence continues at coordinate 552,392 of CAVPUC010000008.1, read as the reverse complement.
CATGGCGAGCGTGCGCGGAATGGGTGTCGCGGTCATGATGAGCTGGTGCGGCATGAGGCCTGCGGCCCGCCCCTTCTCCTGTAGCGTCATGCGCTGTTGCACGCCGAAACGGTGCTGTTCATCGACAATGATCAGGGCCAACTTCGCGAAATTGATTCCTTTCTGAAACAATGCATGGGTGCCTACGATAATCTGAATCTCCCCTGAGGCAATCGCCTCCTCCGCGCTGCGACGCGTCCGTGCCGGCTGCGACCCGGTCAAAAGCGCCACGGCCAGACCCAGCGGCCGGAACCAGTCGCTCAAGTTGCGCCAGTGCTGCTCGGCCAGCAGTTCAGTCGGCGCCATCAGCGCAACCTGCAGACCAGTGCCGACGGCGCGTGCGGCGGCGAGCGCCGCCACCACGGTCTTGCCGCAGCCAACATCGCCCTGCAGCAGGCGCAGCATCGGATGCCGGCCGGTGAGGTCCGCATCGATTTGCGCGCGGGCCCGCTGCTGCGCGCTCGTCAACCGGAAGGGCAGCGCCGCGAGCACTCGTGCCGCCACACCGGACGGATCCGTCAGCGGCAGTCCTGGATCCGCTTCGGTCCGAAGCTTGCGCAACCGCAGACTCAACTGGTGGGCGAGCAGCTCCTCGAAGGCGAGACGGCGCTGCGCCGGGTGGTGGCCGGTGAGGAGCTGCGTATGGTCCTGATCCTTGGGCGGCCGGTGCAAGCAGTTCGAGCGCCTCGCGCAAGGCGGGCAGTTTGAGTGAGCGCTGCACTTCGGGCGGCAGCCAGTCCCGAACGCTCAGGTTGCCGCCGAGTTCGCCCAGCGCCTGAGCGATGAGCATCCGCAGCCGCGGCTGCGTCAGCCCCTCCGTGGCCGGATACATGGGCGTGAGCGCCTCCTCCAGCGCTTCGGCCGCCAGGCTCGCGCGCCGGTACTCCGGATGCACGATCTCAAGTCCCAGGGGTCCGCGTCGCACCTCGCCGTAGCAGCGCAGCCGCAGTCCGCGCGTCAGCCCCTGCTGCTGGGCGGCCGTGAAATGGAAGAACCGCAAGGTGAGAAAGCCCGACCCATCGCTGATCCGGCACAAGAGCTGGCGGCGCCGGCGGTAGGTCACTTCGGTGAGCTGGATTTCGCCTTCGACCACCGCGTGCGCGCCTGGCGTCAAACTGCCGAGCGCCGTGACGTGCGTGCGGTCCTCATAGCGTGTGGGCAGCAGGAACAGCAGGTCCTGAACCTGCGTGATGCCAAGTCTCGCGAGGCGCTCGGCAAGGGCTGAGCCCACCCCGCGCAGGGTCGTGACCGGTCGCTGTTCGGCCGTCTCACTCAAGGCAGAGGATGCACTCGATTTCCACGCGCGCGCCCTTCGGCAGCTGCGCCACGCCGACGGCCGCGCGGGCCGGGTAGGGTTGGCGGAAGTACGTCGCCATGATCTCGTTGACCTTGGGGAAGTGCACCAGGTCCGTGAGAAACACGGTGACCTTGGCCACCTGCGAGAAGGTGCCATCCGCGGCCGTCACGATCGCAAGCAGGTTGTCGAACGCGCGGCGGATTTCCGCCTCGATATCCCCGCTCACGAGTTCCCCGGTGCGCGGATCGAGCGGAATCTGCCCGGACACGTACACGGTCTTGCCGACACGCACGGCCTGCGAGTAGGTGCCGATGGCCTTGGGCGCACTGTCGGTATGAATGATGGTGTGGGTCATGGTGTTTTGTCTTCAGGTCTCTTGCGTGAATGGGCCGCGAGGATGCGCGTGACGCGCAGCACGTCCGGCATGCGGCGGATGGAACGGATGACGTTGGCGAGCTGCGCGCGGTCGCGCACCCGCAGTTCAAAATCCAGTACCGAGGTTTCCGATTCGCGCTCCTCCACCGAGACCCGCTCGATATTGGTTTCGGTGGCCGCGATGGAGGCGGCCACGGCGGCCAGTATCCCCATGCGATTGGGCACATCGACGCGGATCTGCGAGCTGAAGACGCGGTCCGGGGTCGCCTGCCAGGTCACCGGCAGCCATTTCTCCGGATGTTTGCGATAGTCCTCGACGTTGACGCAGGTTTCCCGGTGCACCACCACGCCGCGGCCGCTCGACAGGAAGGCGATGACCGGATCATTGGGGATCGGGAAGCAGCAGCGCGCGTAGCTCACCAGCAGGCCCTCGGTGCCGGCGATCGCCATGGCGCCGGGCGCCGCGATCTCGCTGCCTTCCTCCTGCGGGCCGGTGGGCAGCAGCCGCCGCGCGACCAGCGGCGCCAGCCGCTCGCCCATGCCGATGCGCTCGAACAGCTCGTCGATGTCCTTCATGCCGAATTCGCCGACGGCCGCCTGCATGAGCGAGGGGGTCACATCCTCGAGCGCCAGATGAAATTCGCCCAGCGACTGGTTGAGCAGGCGCTTGCCCAAGGCGATGGCCTCCGAGCGGCGCAGGCCCTTGAGGTAATGACGGATGGCATTGCGCGCCTTGGCGGTGACCACGAAGTTCACCCATGAGGGGTTGGGCATGGCGCCCTTGGCGGTGATGATCTCCACGGTCTGACCGTTGCGCAGCACCGTGCGCAGCGGCGTCAGGCGCCGATCGACCTTGGCGGCGACGCAGCGATTGCCGATGTCGGTGTGCACGGAGTAGGCGAAGTCGACCACGGTGGCGCCGCTCGGCAGGCGCAGGATCTCGCCCTTGGGCGTGAACACGTAGACCTTGTCCGGGAACAGATCGACCTTGACGCTCTCGAGGAACTCCTCGGAGCTGCCGCCGCCATCCTGCAGCTCGACCAGCCGCGACAGCCATTCGCGGGCGCGCTCCTGCTGTGAGGAGGCGCCGCTCTCACCGGTCTTGTAGCGCCAGTGCGCCGCAATCCCTGACTGCGCCACGCTGTTCATGTCTTCGGTGCGGATCTGCACTTCGATCGGCACGCCGTTGGGACCGAACAGCGTGGTATGCAACGACTGGTAGCCGTTGACGCGCGGGATCGCGATGTAATCCTTGAATCGTCCCGGCATGGGTTTGAACACGCTGTGCACGCTGCCGAGCGCCCGATAGCAGGTGTCGGCCTTGTCGACCACGATCCGCAGCCCGTAGACATCCACGATCTCATTGAGCGTCGAGCGCTTGCGCTGCATCTTGCGGTAGATGCTGTACAGATGCTTCTCGCGCGCCGCGACGCGCGCGACGATGTTGTTCTTCATGAGCGCGGCGGTCAGCTGCTGCTCGATCTTCTTCAGGAATTCCTTCTGGTTGCCGCGGGCACGCTTGAGCGCACGCTCGAGGACCCGATAGCGCTGCGGATACAGGGCCGCGAACCCCAAATCCTCAAGCTCCAGCTTCAGGTCGTACAGGCCGAGCCGCTCGGCAATGGGCGCATAGATCTCGAGGGTCTCGCGGGCGATGGCGCGCCGGCGGGGCACGGCCATGGCCTCGATGGTGCGCATGTTGTGGGTGCGGTCGGCGAGCTTGACCAGCACCACCCGCAGGTCGCGCACCATCGCCAGCAGCATCTTGCGAAAGCTCTCCGCCTGCGCCTCCTCGCGGCTCTTGAACTTGATCTGATCGAGTTTCGTCACCCCGTCGACGATTTCGGCCACATCGGCGCCGAAGCGCTGGACCAGCTGGTCCTTCGGGGTGGGCGTGTCCTCGATGACGTCATGGAGGATGGCCGCGATGATGGTGTCGGTGTCCAAATGCAGGTCAGCGAGAATCGCCGCCGCGGCCACCGGATGGGCGATGTACGGCTCGCCGCTCAACCGGGTCTGGCCTTTATGCGCGGAGGCGCCGAATTCGGCCGCCTCCCGGATGCGCTCTACCTGCTCGGGCGGCAGGTAGGTGCCCACCGTGGCCAGCAAGTCTTTAAGCCCCGGTGTGGCGCGCCTTGCACCGGGGATGAGTCCCAGGAGCGAAGACGCGTAGTCCATACGTTACGCCTGGAGTCAGTCTCCAAGACCGAATTGCGGGGCCCGGAACGCCATGGATTCGGCATCCGGCATGGGCGACTCGAGCGGCGCAGGCTCGGGCTCGCGCAACATCTCGGCCGTAATCGAGCCTTCGGCGATTTCGCGCAGGGCGACAACCGTGGGCTTGTCGTTTTCCCAGGCCACGGTGGGCTCGGCGCCATTCGCCAGGCGACGGGCGCGCTGCGAGGCCAGCAGCACCAGCTGGAACAGGTTATCGACGTTCGTGAGGCAGTCTTCGACAGTGATTCGGGCCATATCTAGATTTACTTTGGTGTTGCCGCCGCGATGGGCAGAGGAGGTTTAGAAGTCTACGGCATACGGCGCCGCTTTGGCGAGCCAAAGCGTCAGGGCGCTGCGAGCAGGTCCATCAGTAGCGGGTCAAGTTGCGGCCGATCGCTCCTGAGCGCCTGCCCGTTGCCAGCCAGTATGCTCTCCAGCTGGCTGCAGGCCGTCTCAAAATCGTCATTGACCACCACGTAATCGAATTCACGATAGTGCGACATGTCACTGACGGCCTCCTGGAGGCGGCGCGCGATGACCGCCTCGGTATCGGTCTGCCGCTTGAACAGCCGCTCCTTCAAGGCGGCCCGTGAGGGCGGCAGAATGAAAATGGTGGTGCACCCGGGGGCGGACTGGCGCACCTGACGGGCGCCTTGCCAGTCGATCTCCAGGATGACGTCCCGGCCCGCAGCCAGTTCCCGCTCGACGCCCGCTCGACCGGTTCCGTAGAAATTGTCGAACACCCGAGCATGCTCGAGAAACTCCCCGCGCGCCCGTCGTTCCTCGAACTGCTGCGGTGTGACAAACCAATACTCGCGCCCGTCGTTCTCGTTGGCACGGCGCGGGCGGGTGGTGTGCGATACCGAAACGGTCAGCCGCGGGTTGCGCTCCAGCAGCGCCTTCACCAAGGAGGTCTTGCCGGCACCGGAGGGCGCCGAGATCACAAACAGTCGGCCGCCGCGCGAGGGCTCTTTCCCGGGAGTCATGACTGTATTTTGCGGCACGTTCGTATTGTAGCGAACTGAAGTTTTTTAGCGTTTATCAGTATTGCGCGAATTTGGCGCAAGTATTCATTGTGGCCTACGAACTGCCAGGCGGTTCACCCTAAGGAAAAGCAAGAATGCGCCGGCACCGAACAGGGATGTTCATCGCGATGTGCGCTGTGGCGGGGGGGCAGGTCGCAAGGGCTGCTGAGCCGCCTGCGGCTGCGAGCGACCCCGATTCCGAATTGACCGCGGTCGTCGTCACGGCGACGCGCATGGCGCACGACACGTTGACGCTGCCGATGTCGGTGGATCGCATCGGCCGGGCCGAGATTCATGACGGTCAGTCGCAGGTGAACCTGTCCGAGTCACTGGACACGGTGCCCGGTGTGTCGGTGCAGAGTCGCCAGAACTATGCCCAGGACCTGCAGATCTCCTCGCGCGGCTTCGGCGCGCGCTCCAGTTTCGGCGTGCGCGGCGTGCGCCTGTATTCGGACGGCATTCCGGGCACGATGCCGGACGGCCAGGGACAGTTTTCACAGTTTGATCTGGGCAGCGCCGATCACATCGAAGTGCTGCGCGGACCGTTCTCGGCCCTCTACGGGAATTCCTCCGGTGGCGTCATCGCGATTTTTACCGAAGACGCACCGCCGGGCTTTGAGCTGGGCTCAACGCTCGAATATGGCTCACTGAACACCCAGCGCTACTCGGCACTGGTGGGCGGGGAGGCAGGTCCCGTCAACTATCTGCTCGATGTCTCGCACTTCCAGACGGACGGCTATCGCGCGCCACAGCGAGGCGCAGCGCAATCTGCTGAACGGCAAGCTGCGCGTGAAGCTCGATGATGTGTCGCAGCTGACCTTCATCGCCAACGCCATCGAGACGCCCTTCGTGCAGGATCCGCTCGGCCTGACCACGCGCGCAGGTGCAGGCAGACCCCGCGCAGGCCGGCACCGGCGCCGACATGTTCAACACCCGCAAGTCGCTCGCCCAGGAGCAGCTGGGCCTGACCTACGAGCGCGAGTTCGGTGAGCACGACAGCGTGGTCGCCATGATCTACGGCGGGCATCGGCAGACGACGCAGTTCCAGTCCATCCCGCTCGCCACGCAGGCCCTGGCGACGAGCCCCGGCGGTGTCATCGATCTGGCGCGTAACTATGACGGCACCGACGTGCACTTCACCGATCGGCGCGATTTCCTCGGCACGGCGCTCACCGTGACGGCCGGCATCAGCTACGATGACCTGGACGAGCATCGGCGCGGTTATCTCAACTATGTCGGATCGGAGCTGGGCGTCGAAGGCGCCCTGCGCCGCTACGAAACCAATCTCGTGCATGACCTCGATGAGTACCTGCAGGCGCAGTGGGATCTGACCGACCACCTGCACGTCACCGCCGGGGTGCGCAACAGCATCGTCGACATCACCTCGCACAGCCATCTGTCGGTAAGCGGGGCGCTGCCCTTGAGTGGCACGCGCTACGCGGCGACCAATCCGGTGGCCGGCTTGAGTTACGGGATCACCGACCACATCAACACCTACGTCTCCTTCGGCAAAGGTTTTGAGACCCCGACCTTGAATGAACTCGCGTACCGCTCCGTCAGTGGCAACCTTCCGGGCTTGAACTTCGCTCTGCAGCCGGCGCGCAGCAATGATTATGAGGCGGGCGTGAAGACCCACGGCGCGATGTTCAGGGCCGATGCCGCGGTGTTCGTGATCCGCACCGAGGATGAACTGGGCGTGCTGCAAAGTTCCGGCGGCCGCTCCGTGTACCAGAACATCGGTGCCACCAAGCGCACCGGCGCCGAACTGGGCGTGACGGCCGACCTGCCGGCGGCCTTCGAGGCCCGCATCGCCTATTCGTACCTGCGCGCGGTGGTGCGAGGATGCGTACGCCGGCTGCGACGGAACGCCCTGCACGACCGCAGCGATTCCCGCCGGCAATTACCTGCCCGCCGTTCCGCAGAACATCCTGTATGCCGGCTTGACCTGGCGCAATGCGGCTGCCGGATTCATGGCGACAGCCGAGACGCTGGTGCGCTCGCGCATCTATGCGGATGACCGCAATAGCGGCTACGCGGGCGGCTACTGGACCGAGAACCTGCGCGCGGGGTTCGAGCAGAAGCACGCCGGGTGGCAGACGAGCGAGTACCTGCGCATCGAAAACCTGTTCAACAAGTCCTATATCGGCTCGGTGATCGTCAACGATGCCAACTCACGGTTCTTCGAACCGGCGCCGGGCCTGGGCGCATATATCATGTTTGAGGCAAAGTACCTCGACCCGCGCAGCTGAGGGGCTGCTTCATATCCCGGGTCTTTGTGGAAGGCATCACAATGAGAAATCTGCTCTTCGGGTTGATCGTGTTCGGGATGCTTCCCGTGACGGCGCGTGCGCAGGATGCCAAGGCCATCCTCGGCGGCTGGGTGACCCAGATCGAGGGTCGAACTCATATCTTCATGCTCATCGCGCGTGGCGATGTCGTCACCGGCACCTATTGTGTCGACTGTGCGGACCCGCGCAATCTGGCATTCATTCTCGACGGGCGCATCGATGGCGGCGGCGTGCGCTTCGTCGTCCGCCACGAAGACGCCAAAGGCCATGTGACTTTCGATGATGTGCGCGGTGCCTTGCACGACCGGGAACTCGCGCTGACCGTGCTGCGACGCAAAGGATCGGCGCAGCCGACGACCCTCACCTTGCATCGGGCCGAGCCGGTGGCGCCGGTGCCGGCGGTCACGAACGATGAGGCGGAAGTGGCCGTCACAGCGGTGCGCGCGCGTCCGCCGTACGTGCTGCCCGGTCCGCCAGAGGAATTAACTCCGCAGAAGCTCCTCGGGGTGTGGCTGTGGGCCACGGGCCCGGGCAAGCAGTATTTCTTCATTCAGCGCGTGGGTACGCAGCTGCTAGGCATGGTCTGCGGACCGTGCGAGAATCCCTACTCGATGGCGCCGCTCGATGGCTTCGTGATCGACGGCACATCCCTGACATTCAATATCGTGCACCAGGACACGGGTGCCGCCCCGGAGCACGGCCCCTTCAATAACGTCGCGCATGCGACGCTGGCCCGCAACGAGCTGCACCTGAAGGTGATCCCCAGTTACGAGCCGCCGGACTCCCGGCCGTTCGAAATGACGCTGCTCGGCCCCATCGCGATTCAGAGCGTGCCCCCGTAAGCCGTCATCTGATTGATGTACAGCGACTCGAGGCAGTCGCCGGACTGCGAGGCGCTGATCTCCAACAGGTTTCCCGATCTTAAGGTCCGCAGCACCGTCATGCCTTCCTCCTCGGCCGTGCGCCAAGTGATCGAACGGCGGCGCATCTCACGGGTGATGGCGCTCGGCGGCACGCACACGTGGGTCGTGTCGATGGCGAACCCGATATCCGGATGCTGCACGCCGATGATTCTCAAATAGGACCCGCTCGCATCAAGCCCGGGAATGGCGTCAGCCAGCACCGCTTCGTCTGGCTGCGGCACAAAGAGCTGCGCGTGAAGCACGCGGCTGACGCCTTGACGGTCGCGCAAATCGCCCAGTGCAATGAGCCCGACAAATTTGCGCACCAGATCGTTCCCGGTGGTGCGCTGAGCGATGCGCAGCGGTGGCAGCGGCAGCGCAGTCGGGAGCAACTGGGTGAACGCGCCGGCGCACCGGCGCTTTTGCGGGTCAATCGTCAGCGACAGGCCCTGTGGATCCGTAACCGATTGCATGGTCTCGTGGCGCTCATGGAAGGGGTTATCGAGCTTCATTCCCCAGTCGGCCGCCCAGCGCGTCAAGTCAGCGACCTCCGGACACACGCGACTCACGAAACTCAACTTGATCCGGGTGCGCGAGCCCGGACCTACGTCCAGGTCATACGCCACACCGGGCAGCAAGAAGTGCGCCGAGAGGAGGGAAGTCTCATGGCTGGACTTGGCGGCGGCCTGGGTATCCGTGCTTCGGGCCACCCGATACAGTTTCAGACCCAGTCGTTTCGATACCGCAGGCGCGTCCCCCAGATCCCCTGTCATAAGGAGTGCGCCGAAGGCGTCCTCCATCGTCTTAAGGTCGCCGCGCTGGTCCGCAGGCTGCGACCCTTGCGCCCCCGCGACCAGGGGCAGGCATACCGCCAGCACAACTCCGATCCAGCGAGTCCTTCGCATCTGATTCTCTGCCAGCCGCCTCCAACTGATGATTCTGCACCCGTTTGGCGCGCCCGATGAGACGGCCTGAATTCGATCAAGTGGCCACAGAATCCTCGACTTTGCCCGGAAACGGGCAGAATCTCCCCACGAGCCTGACTATCTTGCACACTGAGTCCTGAATGTCGGATCCCGGAGAGCTCGAGGAACTCATTGCCTACCTCGCCCGATCCAGCCGGCTCCCCTCCGAGGAAGCCCGGCGCATCGTCGAGAATGTGTTCGCGTTCCTCAACGAAACGCCCGAGGAGTTCGTGCGCCGTCGGCACCGCGTGCTGCAGGCCGATGGCGTGGCGAATGCCGAGATCTTCCGGCGAGTGGCCGCTGAGCTGGCGGGGCGCCGCTTTCGTGCGCCCCTGTTCACCGAGCGGCAGATCCGACGACTGATCTACGGATAGGCAGGAGAGCGTCATGTGCGGGATCGTCGGTTACATCGGGCGTCAGGACGCCGCGCCAATTCTGATTGAAGGCCTGCACCGGCTCGAATATCGAGGCTATGACTCGGCCGGCATCGGCGTCGTTCGCAACGGGGCGCTGCGCTTGTACAAGAGCGCGGGCAAGGTACGCGACCTTGAGCGACACCTGCCCGAGCACCTGAAGGGCTCACCCGGCATTGCCCATACGCGCTGGGCCACTCACGGCGAGCCGAGTGACCGCAATGCCCATCCGCACACCGATACCGCGAACCGCTTCGCGATCGTCCACAACGGCATTATCGAGAACGCGGCCGAACTGCGCGCGCAGCTGATCTTGAAGGGTGTCGAGTTCCGTTCCGACACCGACTCGGAAGTACTCGCGCACCTGATTGCCGCGATGGCGGGCGAGCGGCTCGAGGAGGCGGTGCGCGCGGCGCTGCGGCTCGTGACCGGCACCTACGGCCTGGTGGTACTCGATGCACAGCGCCCCGAGACCCTGGTCGTGGCGCGCCAGGGCAGTCCCGTGATCCTGGGCATCGGCGATCGCGAGATGCTGGTCGCCTCCGATACCGCGGCACTCGTGCGTCACACCCGCAGCATCGTCCATCTCGATGACGGGGAGCTCGCGGTGCTGCGCGCCGATCACTACGAGACCTCGACCCTCGAGGGCGGGGCGACGGTGAAAGTGCCCCTGGCTCTCGACATCGAGCGCGAAGGCCAGAACAAGGGCGCTCACGAGCACTTCATGGAGAAGGAAATCCACGAACAGCCCGAGGCCATTCGCCGCACCCTGGGCGGCCGGCTCGAGCGCCGCTTCAGCACCGCGCACCTGGGGGGCGTGGAGATGAGTGCGCGCGAGCTTTTGGAGATACGCCGCGTCAAGGTGCTCGGCTGCGGCTCGGCGTACATCAGCGGCTGCGTCGGCGCGCAGATGATCGAGCAGCTCGCGCGCATTCCCGCGCACGCCGAGCCTGCCTCGGAATTCCGCTACCGCAATCCGGTCATCGAACCCGATACGCTCTATGTCGCGGTAAGCCAGTCCGGGGAGACCTTCGACACGCTTGCCGCGGTGCAGGAAGTCATGCGCAAGGGCGGGCGCGTCCTCGGCATTGTGAATGTCGTGGGCAGCAGCATCGGCCGCGCCTGCGGCCGCGGTCTGTACATCCACGCCGGGCCCGAGGTTGCCGTCGTCTCCACCAAGACCTTCACCTGCACGGCCGTTGCCTTCGCGCTGCTCGCCCTGCACCTGGGGCGGCTGCGCGATCTGTCGACCGCGCACGGTGAGCGGCTCGTCGCCGCCCTCGATGCGCTACCCGATCAGGTCGGGGCCATCCTCTCGGCGCAAGAGGGAATCGCGGCCCTCGCGGCCGCACTCGCCCCCTGCCATGACATCTATTTCCTCGGGAGAGCCGCCGGTTACGCCGTGGCCATGGAAGGGGCGCTGAAGCTCAAGGAAGTGAGCTACAAGCACGCGGAGGCCTATCCGGCCTCCGAGCTCAAGCACGGGCCGCTGGCGCTCATCGATGCGCACACGCCGAGCCTCGTGGTGCTGCCGAGCGATTCGCTGCTGGCGAAAAACCTCTCCACGATCGAGGAAATCCGTGCCCGGCGCGGTCCGGTGCATGTGCTCACGCACCCCGCAACCCGCACGCCTGCCGTGGACGGCCGGATCGAGGTGCCCGCCTCGCAGCCCGAACTCGATCCAATCCTGCTGAGTGTGCCCTTGCAGGTGCTGGCGTATCGCGTTGCCCAGGCGTGCGGGACTGACATCGATCAGCCGCGAAATCTCGCCAAGTCTGTCACCGTGGAGTGAACGCGCTAAACTCGCCCTCCGATCGGTACGGATCAATCAGGCCAACATGACCTCGGACAATAGTGTCAGCGGCGCCGCGCGGATTTTATGTGCGATCGCAGTGCTCGCGATGGTGGCAGCCGGGGCGCGTGCCGCCGCGGCGGGCGATGTCGAAGAACCGTTGTGGGCCTATGGCTTCACCACCCCACCGTCCGCACCGACGCCACCGACCCCACCGCCCGGGCCGCGGCCCGACAACCAGACGCTGCTACATGTCGAGGGCTCGAAGGGGTCCTTTACGCGCAAGCAAATCACGGACTACTACGGCCCCGCCGACTGGTTCCCCGATGATCATCCGCCGATGCCGGATATCGTGGCGCATGGCAGAAAGACGGCGGCCGCGCCCATCATCGCCTGCGCCCTTTGTCATCTGCCGAACGGCAACGGGCGACCTGAGAATGCCAACCTCACGGGTCTGACCTACGAGTACATCGTTCAGCAGATGCTGGACTTTCGCAATGGCTCGCGCCAGACCTCCGACCAGCGCAAGACCAATACAACACTGATGAACGGCTTCGGCAAGAACCTGACTGACGAGGAGGTTAAGGCGGCTGCCACCTACTTCGCTTCGATTCCCGCGAAGCGCTCCACCAAAGTGGTGGAGAGCGATACGGCGCCCAAGACCCGACCCCAGGGTGGCTTGTTCATCCCCATCAAGGCCGAGGGGCCCTCGACCGAACCGCTCGGTGATCGGATCATCGAGGTTCCCGTTGACGAAGAGCAGACCGAGACGCTGCGCAATCCGCACGTGCGCTTCATTGCCTACGTACCCAAAGGCAGTCTCGCCAAAGGCGAGATTCTGATCCGGACCGGCAACGGCAAGGTGACGCCCTGCACCGTGTGCCACGGCACGGATCTGCGCGGCCTCGGTCCCGTGCCGCGGCTGGCGGGCAATTCGCCCAGCTACCTGGCGCGCCAGCTCTACGATATGCAGACCCGCCATCGTGCCGGCGCGTGGACGCCCTTGATGGCGCCGGTCGTGGCCGGCCTAAACGCCGGCGAGGTGTTGGCAGCGGCGGCCTATCTCGGATCGCTGCCACCATAGAATGGTATTGCGGTACCGGGGTATCGCGATGGAGAAAGCTGACATGCGCAACACGCTGGCTTGTTTCGCGGCGGTGCTGGTGGTCGCTTCGGCGATGGCCAGCGACAATTCCAGCTCATCCCTTGAAGTGATCGCACTGCTGGAGAATGCGGGTAGCGTGCCGATCAGTGATACCCCGCCGCCGCCCATCAACATCAGGCCCCGGCCACCCAGCCTGCAGGTGCTGCAGGCACAACTCGCGGCCGACCAGGAACTGCTATACGACGAAGAGCAGGCGCTGTACCAGGCCCAGCTGCAGTTGAATTTCTGGCTGGCGCAACCCCCGGACCCGTCCGGACTCGAGGACCCCAACGTGCCGCAATGGCAGCAGGCCGTCGAGTCCACCCAAAACACCTTGAATACCGTGCAGGCGCAGGTCAACCGGCTGACCGCGCAGATCGCGGCAGCCAGATAAACGTGGGACGCGGCCTACTGTTGCAGCTTGGGGCGTTGTATGCGATCGGCGCGTACGTGTCGATGGCCCGCGCGGCTGATCTTGATCACTGGTCGCTGTGCATGACCACCCCGGCGCCTGACACTGCCATCAAGGAGTGTTCCAGCATCATCGACTCGGCGCACGAACTGCCCGACAGTCTTCCCTACGCCTATCTGTATCGCGGCCGCGCGCATCTGGCGCTCAAGCAGATCGATCCCGCCTTCAGCGATTTCACAGCGGCCGCCGCCAAATCACATCCGTCACTCGCACACGCGCACTTCGGACTCGGCCAGCTCTACGAGCAGCGCGAGGACTGGGCGCGCGCCGCGGGCGAGTTCGGCATCGCCGCGGCGAGCCAGAGCGAGGATGCCGACATCGACGACTTCAGCTCGGACAATGAGGGGTCATTGCGCGCCGAGTCGTTCGCCGAGCGCGGCTACGCTTTGTACAAGAAAGGTGATCTGCCGCGGGCCCTCGCCAGTGTGGAGCAGGCGAGCAAAATCTGTCCCACCTGCAGCGCGCCGTGGCGCGACAAGGCGCTGGTCTTCGATGCGCAGCATCGCGGACCCGAAGCGACCGCGGCGGCGGATCGGGCCATTGCCCTCAATCCGCGCTCCGGCGCGGCCTTTCTCGTGCGCGGGGTCAACAAGGCCCGCGCAGGCAAGACCGAGCAGGCGCTCCTCGACTACGACGAGGCCATTCGACTCTCACCGACGCTGGGTAGCGCCTATCGCGCCCGGGCCAACGCCGACACCAAACTCGGCCGCGGCGCCCAGGCGGCCGCCGATGCGAGCGTGGCGGCGCAGCTCGAGCGGGGCGATACCCCGCCCGTGAGCGCGCCGGTCACCGACCCACACCTTGCGAAGGTACTGGCGGCGCCCCCGCTCAGGGACGACGCCCTGAGTAAAATGCTGTCCGATCACAGCTGGCAGGCCCGGCAGGGCCCGTGGCTCGCGACGCTCGAGTTCCGCGCTGACGGCACGTTTCGCGAGGACCTCAAGGACACCGGCGAGGGCAGCACACTCGCAGCGCACCGGGAGGGTGTGTGGGGGGTGATGCGCGAGTCGGTGTGCCTCTATACCAATGTCGGGCTGTGCATGGCCGCGCATGCCTTGGGTACGGATCTGGTGCTGGTTCGGGCCGAGAAAGGTGCCAATCGCGCGGTGCAGGAAGGGACCGCCTTGGGGACGGTCGAATATGTTGGCTCGCTGACCACGTTCAAGCCGCTCGCCGCGGCGAATCTCGCACCGGTCCAGGAATTTCCGGTCGAGGAGTTGTTGCTGCACGGCGCGCCCGGCGTCAACAAAGGCCCCAAGACGCTCTTTTACTATATGCACGGCTTTGATGGTCGCGCGCGCGCGCATTCGCCGCTGCCGGAATATTTCGTCAGCGACCTGCAGCAGTCGCGCGGCTGGGACGTCATCGACGGCAATTATCCCCGCAGCGGCGTTACCGAGATCCGCCGCCTCGGTGCCGCAAACTTCGGTGTCGCGGTCTTTCTCGCGCGCCGGCTGAAGGAATTGAAGGCCCAGGGGTATCAGCGCATCTACGTCGGCGGCCAGTCCTGGGGCGGCTGGAGCAGCCTGCTCCTGGCAACCCTGCCGGGCTTGCCGGTGGACGCGGTCGTGCTGGTCGTGCCCGCCTGCTGTGGCTGGCGCTCCACCGGCGCCGATCACGATGACCCGAATTACGCGAACAACAAGCTGCTCTTCGATCAGCTCATCGAGCGGGTGCGTTATCCGACCGTGGGCGTGTTCTTCCTGGGCGATGAATATGAACCGGCTGACCGCGGTAACGGGGCTGCGTCGACCTTGACCCAACACGGCGTGGCAAACCTGATGATCGACCATCCGCCCGGTTTCTCCGGGCATGGCTCGGCGTGGTTCCCGGCGTTCGACTATCTCTATGGCGGCTGTATCGCGGACTTTCTCGAGTCCCCCCGCACCGGCCAGTGCCCGCAACGCCGGATCGCGCTGGACGTGGCCGATTTCCGCGCTGTGGTCGATGCGCGGCAACTCACCAGACGCCACCTGAGCGCGGCGACGCTGGCGGACCTCAAAGGCCGACAGTTTGCCGTCTACCCGCAGGGCGAGGTGCGCACGATTGCCTCGGCCGAGCAGACCGATGTCAAGGGTTACGGCATCGGCGAAAGCCTTGAGAGCTCAACTTTTCGCGGCGACGCCTATTGCGTTCGGGCGCGGGTCAAATACAGCCAGCCGGAAAACACCGACGAGGTCTGTGAGCGGTTGATGAGATGGTCCGACGACGAACTGGTTGGTCTTGATGCAAAGAATGGCCACGTGGTGCAGTGGTGGGTTACGTATCCGTAGGAGACAGTCCGTGGCAAATCCAAAGCCGGCCCTGATGCGGGCGCTGGTGGTGCTCGCGATCCTGCTGCTGGGACTCGGGGGCGCCGCTCAGGCACAGATCGTCGCCTTTGGCGCGAGCAACATCTCCGGATGGAATGTGGCGGCGTCCGAAGCGATTCCCGCGCAACTGCAGTCGATGCTGCGCGAGCAAGGCTACCGCGTCACCGTCCGCAATGCCGGTATCTACGGCAACACCACCACGCAGATGCGGGCCCGGATGGACAGCGACATTCCGCAGGGCACGACCATCGTCATCCTCGACACCTCGGGAGGTGCCTATAACGACAATCGTCTGGGGGTCAGTCGCGAGCAGGGCGAAGCGGATCTTGCGGCCATCAAGGCGCGGCTGGCCGATCGCCATATCACGGTCATTGCCATCAGCGGCGCCGAAGTTCCGCCCCAGTATCACCAGGCAGATGGCATCCATCTGACTCCCGAGGGGCACCGGATCGCGGCGAGCAATGTTCTGCCCGAGGTCATGCAGGCGCTGGGGCCGCCGCCGGCCGCCGAAAGCCTGAGTCTGCGCAAGGCGTGTATTGCCGATGCGCGTCGCCTTTGCCCGCAGGTGCTGGGCGATGAAGGCCAACGACACCAATGCATGCAGGAGCATCGCGCTCAGCTGTCCAAGGACTGCCGGCAGGCGATCGCCGATAGCCGCAAACAGCAATCCGAGTGACGCAGCGCGGCACTCACAGCCACTCAATCCTGTCCGCCATAAAATTGCTGGAAAAATTCGCCGGCACCGACCCTGTTAGAGTGCTGTCACGCTTGCGCACGGTTTGCACCATGATCCCAAGGTTGCCGAAGATGGCCACCGACATGGAGTGCGCCGCAGTCGACAGCGCAATGCCGGCGAGCGACTGGCCGTGCCCATCTGTCAGAACAATGCTGAGTAGCGAACCTGGGCACCCGCAGTGGGGACAGGTAATCCATTTCCCGCACAATCGGCGGGGGTTGCTACCGGTGTCACGTTCAGGCAGTAGATACCATTACCGGCCAATTCGAACGCGTGAGAGAGCACACCGGTTTGCCGGTTCGCGATGAGTACGGGGTAAGCGTGCAAGTCGCCCGTGACGGCAATCGCCGGTGGACCTGCATCGGGAAGAACCCTGCAGGCGTGCGGTAAATCGCTCATGGAAGGCTCCAGCCCAGCGCGACCAGCCCATTCCAGTGGACTTGTAGCCCACCTCCCACCCCAGGGCGCGGGTTCTTAGGCTTTCAGAGCAGACCTCGGAGCGGCAAAGTGGCGCATCGCGAGTCCTCGGCAATTCATTCATCAGGAGCAAGTTATGAGCGTTACGTCCGTTGTGGAAGATGCCGGCAAGGCCGTCATGAAAGCCGTAGGAGTCCAACCCGAGGAATCGGAGCGCGATCTGCTGGATACGCTGAAGGCCGAACACGACGAGGTCAAAGCGCTGCTGAAGGATTTGGAGAACGCGGAGACCGCCACCGAGCGCAAGGCGCTGGTCGAAAGCATCAAAGAAGCGCTCATCCCGCACGCCAAGGCGGAAGAGAAGGTTCTCTATGCCGCCATCATCGCGCTGCGGGACAAGGAGGCCCAACTGGATGGGTACGAAGGCACCGTGGAACACGGCCTGGCTGCCGAGACCCTGCAGAAACTGGCAGGCATTGCGAACGCGATGTCACCGGAGCACAAGGCGGTTGCGAAGGTTCTGCGCGAATTGCTCGAGCACCACATCAGCGAAGAGGAAAGCAACGTCTGGAAGGACGCCAAGAAGCATTTCTCGGATGACGATAGGGTGGCGATGAATCAGCAATACCTGTCAGCCAAGGCGCTGGTGCCGGTCTCCTGACGGGCCGCATCCATCACGAGCCGCTCGAGGGCCTATCGGGCGGCTCGCGCAGTGGGTCAGTGGAAAGTCGGTCCTTCTGCGTATTGGCCTCCGCCTCGATTTGCGTCTCCGGGGGCGGCGGTGGCATTCGACCTGACGCCAGAAAAAGCAAAGCCCAGCCAAAATGGCTGCTGCCCGACCCGCGCTGCTTCTTCGCGGCGCCATGCTTAATGCGAATGGCCAACAAGGCCACGGCCAGGAACAGGATGCCCAGGATGAGTGGCACTTTGTTCATGCGGACGCGGCAGTGGGTTGGGACATCAGTTTCTCCTCGTTAAGGGCAGTCCCAGGGACTGAGTCTCTACAGTCGGGATGGACTTGGCAAAGCCAAGCGCCGCACACATCGTGCGCCGCCCTGCACCAACAAGGCGCCGAAACACGCGATTGTGCTGCGGCGCCGATGGCACTTTACTTAATCTTGGCGGCGTCTCACGTCAACTGAGACCTGCTTCCGGGCTGCAAACGTCAAATCACTGCCAATATCTGCAACAAATCCTCAGAAGCAATGATCATGGTTGAGTCGAGCAACAGCTGCGGCACCTCAACGGACGCTGGCCTGAACGCCTTGGCGGCCGCTTTGGATAGCGCGCACCTGATTGCCTTTGTCCCCTCATTGTTCGTCGACTGGGTTACCCCCGTTCAATCCGGCAGCGAGTGCGCAGCCATCAGGAAGCTCATCGACGAGTTCCTTTGGCCCATGGCGCTCGATGTCATCGCCCATCCGATCATGAATCGCGTGCGCCGCGGCGCCAAGGCCCCGGTGCTGCCGTATCGCATTTTGATCACCCCTGTCTGCGATACCGACCACTCACGCGGGTTTTTCGCCGCGCTGCGCCACCACCGGCAGAAGCCCTTCGATGCGGCGAACCTGGAGGTCCTGAAGGCGGCCGTCCCGCACCTGCACGAGCGCTTCAGCGCCCGAGTCGATGAGGTCACCGGACTGTTGCAGTGGCCCGAATTTCAGGCCGAAGCGGCCAGTCGAAGTCTTCATACCCAACGGGCCTGCGTGGTGTATGCGAATCTTGATCAGATGCATGTCGTCAATGAGATCTCCGGATTCGGCATCGGCGATCAGCTCATTCGCGAGGCCGGCAGTCTGCTGCGAGATGAACTGATTTCCACTCGCAGCATCGCAACGCATCTCTCCGGCGACAGGTTCGTGGCTGTCCTGTTCGACCATACGCTGAATCAGGCGCGCCACTGGGCGGAGCAGGTCCGCCAACAAATCGAACGCTCAGAGCAATGCGCCATGAATGGCGTCACGGCAAGCCTGGGCGTTGCCGAATTACATCCTGGAGGTTCGCTCCATCACGCGCTCGCTGCGGCCGAGACCACCTGCTGCATTGCCAAGGACCGGGGTCGAAATCGCGTTGAATTGTACGTCTCGGGTGACGATTCGGTGGTGCGCCGTCACAATGCGATTGGCGAGTCGCGGGAGATTTTGGAGGCGCTCGACGGTGATCGCCTGATTCTGCACGCACAGCCTATCGTCATCCTGGCGGAGGTGCCCAGCATCAGTCACTACGAGGTGTTGCTGCGAATACAGGGGGAGGACGGTGACTCAAGAAGCATCTCCGACCTCTTGCCCGCCGCGGATCGTTACCAGCTGTTCGAACGAATCGACCGCTGGGTGCTCTCTAAACTCCTGCCGCTGGTCGCCCAATCGGCCGATACCCTGCGCCGCCAAGGCGTTTGCTTTGCCGTGAATGTGACCGGGCAGTCGGTTAGTCAACCCAGTTTTGCCGATTTCGTACGCGGTGAAATCCGGCATCGCGGGATTCCGGCCGGGCTGGTCGAATTCGAACTCACCGAGACCGCGGCAGTGCGCAACGTCACCGCGACGCAACGGTTTATTGCGCGGATGTCCGAGGTGGGCTCGCGCGTGTCGCTTGACGACTTTGGTACGGGCGTCTCCTCCTTGGTGCACCTCAAGGAACTTGACGTTCATCGCATCAAGATTGATGGGCGATTCGTGCGCGATGTGCTCAGCAATGAGCGCTCGCGGGCGCTGATACGCGCGCTGGTACAGATCGCCGATGCCATCGGCCTGCAGACCGTGGCCGAATACGTTGAGAGCGAGGCCATTGCGATCCGGGTGCGCGAACTCGGCGTGCATTGCGCGCAGGGATACCACTACGGCCGAGCGGTGCCGCTTGCCGATCTCTTAGAAAGATTGACCGCGACGAGGAGGCTGTTTCGGCAGAGACGCTGCCCGCTGCCGTAACCACCGTCCACGCAGCCTAAGCCCCGTCGCCGCTCACTGAGATTCAGTAGCCGATCGTGAAGCGCGCTCGCACATGCTTCGGGTGCTCGAGCTCATCGACCAATGCAATGGCGTAATCGTCGTACGAGATGGAGCTCTTGCCATCCGCGGCGGCGATGACCTCATCACCGCCCAACCGGAACTTGCCCGTGCGCTCCCCCGGGCCGATGAAGACGGCGGGTGAGAAGAACGTCCACTCCAGTTCGGGCGACGCTCGCAACAGCTTCAGGAGCTCGGCACCTTCCTTGATGCTGGGCAGCCACTCTGGCGGGATCTGGGGATTGTCCATGACGAGCTTGCCATCGGGAGTCTTCAGCGATCCCGCGCCACCCACCGCGATATAGCGTTTGACGCCCGATTGGCGCACGGCTTCCAACACCTTGGCGGACATCCCCGGGTTGAACGGCGCCGAACTGATGACAGCATCGTGTCCCCTGACCAATGCCGCAACGCCTGCTGGGTCGTCAGGTCTCCCTTGACGGCCGTGACGTTTGGATCGCTGGGTGCTTTTTCGGGATTGCGCACGATGGCGGTAACCGAGTGACCCCGCCGCAGCAATTCCGCCGTGATCTTGCTGCCGATCTTGCCCGTCGCGCCGATGAGTGCCACTTTCATGCCGTAACCCCTGCTGTCCAAAAGCGCTACTGTAGGCACAATTGCGCACGCGGTCGAATGGGCGCACTTGCCGACAGGCCAATGGCCCCTGCGAGCAAGTGGCAATTTTAAGATGCGGCCTACCCAAGGATAAGGTGAAGCCGCTTTTGGGGCGCGGTATCGGCGCCCAGGGCTGCTGCCGGCTAGTTCGCCGCCGAGGGATCACCGGTCGGCGGTGGCGCCTGATCCTCCTGTGCCTTCGGGCCCAACCGTTCGAGCAGTATCGGTTTGAGGGCGTCGGCCCACAGTTGGTAGCCTTTCGCGGTGAGATGCAGCCCGTCCTTGGTCATTCCCGGCAGCAGCACCCCGTGCGAGTCAGCCAGTCGCGCATTGATGTTGAGGTAGCGAATCCGATGGCCGTCGGCCAACTTTGCGATGCCCCGATCGGCCGCATCGATGATCGGCATCACCTGGATGTTATCGTTGCGCGGCGTGATGCCCATGAGCACGACCGTCGCCTGCGGCGCGCGGGTGCACAGCGCCTTGAGCACGGCTGCGACGCCGCGAACCGTCTCGGCAGCGCGAGCGTCCGCATCGCCGGCGGGTGAACGGTTACCGATATTATTGGTGCCGGCCATGAGCACGATGACCTTGGGATTCACGCCATCCAGTTCGCCTTGCTCCAGGCGCCAGAGCATGTTCTGGGTCTTGTCCGCGCCCCAGCCAAAGTCGGCGGCATTCCAACCTTTGAAGTTCTCGTTCCAATTGCTGAAGAGGTCAGCGTACTGCCGATCGCTCGCGCCCCAGCGCCGCGTGATCGAATCGCCCATGAAGTACACATCAATCTTGCCCTGCGTGCGCTTGGCCATGAGTTGTTCATGGGCTTTGAGCGAGTTCGCGTCGCTCCGGGCCATCGGCTGGTCGGCACGCTCGATCGGCGCGCCTGGGAGCGGCTGCGATGGGTCCGCGCAGGCCGCTCCGCCTGGCCCGTAGAGCCACGCGACGGCGAGGGGAATCAGCGCTAAGGAAGAGCGGCGGGTTGCGGTACGCATGGTCGATGCTGGCCCTCAATGATCATTACTCGTTGAATCCGCGGCCGCTTAAGATCTTTGGCACACACTTCTGCGCCCGCGCCGCCCGCGTCTTGGGCTGCTTCGCGCCCGAGACATGAAAGATGTACGACCTTCTGCGGCCGGGCGTCAGGGCTTCGAACGCCGCCATCAGTTTTTGAGATGCTTTCAGTGTGGCTTGCAGCTCCTGCGGAATCACATACTCCGAAGCTTTCTTGAGGGGCACCTTCCTTCCCGACTTCTCGACCTGGATGGCTTCATCGACGTATTGCTTGAGGGTCGGCTGCAGTGCCGAGATCTCCTTGGAAGAGGCGAATCGAATCCAGCGGCCCGCCTGGGTATGCTCGCCGATCCTTTGGAGAATATGCGTCGGGTCCTTGAGCAATGCGCCTTTGAAGAATGAGAACGCGCACACCTCCTTGAGCGGGATGATGATCGCCACATTCCTTTTCTGGTAGGTGAAGCACGGCTTGCCCCATTTCACCTCTTCGGCCAGGCCGCAGGCGAGTGCGATCTTCCTCAGCTCGTTGGTCTCCTTCTGCCACTTTTCAGCGTAAGGCACCTTCATCGTCCCACCCCGTGCGTCATGAGCCCCGGCCACGTTTTGTCATGGTTTGCGCGAACGTGCGCGGGCATCCCGCCCTGCATTGCCGCAAGGGTAGCGTCGAGCGTTGGACGAGCTTCTTGTCACCGTGGGCGCGAGCGTGGGGCAAAAGTCCTGAAGGCGTCTTACTGACAGATGAGGACCTGCGCGCCCGCCACCCGTATCCTCGCGGTCACGACCTCGTCGGTGGCGGCCTTGGCGGCCTCGCGCTCGGCTTGCGCCAGGGCGTTGCGGGTGCAATCCGAGTCCTGCCCGCAACGTCCCCCTACCGTGCGCGACACGGCCCGCACCAGGTCCGCGTACCGGTCTGAGCAGCTATTCATGGCGGCGCGCGCCACCGCGTCCGAGGTGGATTCAGGATGATCCAGCTTCGGTATCGCGGCTTGGACGCATTGCGTCCAGGCATTGCGGGCCACGTCCAGCTCTCTGGCACCCTCCTGCCCGGTGTCGCCGGTGGTCGGTGGCGTGGCGGCGCTCGCCTGCCCGCACAGCGCGGCGGTCGCGGCCAGCGCCACCATCAGCTCGATCAGATTCTTGCGGTTCACGCTCGCTCCTTCCCGCGCACGCGGTTCCGTATTATGCACCCGGCGCGTGGGCGCTCGTCCGCCCGGGTTTACCGTCGGCACGTGCCGCTTTGAGTCTGGCGGTAACGGTAGAGGTGGAGTGGTCGCCAGCTTTGCCTGATAATGCGCACAGCGATCCGGCGGCAACAAGCCGGACAACTCATTGCTTCGGAGGGGAGAGGTTATGAAGCGTTTCATCCGGTCGGTTTTGGCCGCCGCCACGCTGGCTGCCACCACATTGATGACGGCACCCGCATCGGCGCAATCGGCGGCCGCGCCGCCCGACCCGATGGCTAATCCGTGTCAGCGCACCTGCCTGGAAGGCTGGGTGAACAACTATCTCGAAGCCATGAAGGCGCACAACGTCGATCCGGCGCTGTTCGCGCGCGAGGTCAAGTTCACCGAGAACGGCATTCACCTGCCGCTGGGCGGCGAGGGCCTGTGGTTCGACATGACCGGCATCGGCAACTACAAATTCTACGTGCCGGACATCGAGACACAGCAGATCGCCTTCTTCGGCACCGTGCAGATCGCTGGCCGCGCCACGACGCAGGGACCCGCCAAGCCGACCATCGTGGGCCTGGTGCTGCGCCTGAAGATTCGCAAGGGCAAGATCACCGAAATCGAGCAGCTTTCCATTCGCCCCGATGTGCAGCTCGGCGCCGCCACGGCGGCGGCGGCGCCGCGTTTCCCGCCGACAGGCGAGGCGGTCGAGGCGAATGGTGCGCCGCACCCGATCTTTGCCGAGGTGATCCCGCCGGCCGAGCGCATGAGCCGTGCAGACCTGATCCGCACCGCCAACTACTATTTCACCGGCATGGCCCCCAATGACGGCAAGGGCTACTACCCGTTTACGGACGATTGTCTGCGCCATGAGAACGGCATGATCACGGCAGGCCCCAAGGATCCTGCCGCGCCCAACCGTCAGGGCTGCAAGGAGCAGTTCGAGAAGAGCCTCAAGGGCGTCGTGAGCCGCATCCGCGACCGCCGCTTCGTCGCGGTGGACCGCGAGCGCGGCATCGTCTTCGCCTTCGCTTTCTTCGATCATCACAATATCAACTGGACCTGGCAGCTGGGTGAGCTGTTCAAGATCGAGAAGGGCAAGATCCGCCGCATCGAGGCCATGTTCCAGAAGGCGCCCTTCGGCACGCCGTCGGGGTGGTCCACATATGAGCAGGCGATGTCTGAGGACATTCAGGACGTCCGCTGACCTGCGCACTGGAAAACAAGAGACAAGGGGGCAAAGACATGATGAGGAAAGCACTTTTCGCCGTGCTGCTAGCCGGCGCCGCCACGACTGGCCTCGCGCAGCAGGGGGGCGCTGCCGGTCCGCCGCCCAATCCCTATGCGCCGCTGGCAGATCATCCCAGCTGCACCCGCGATGAGCTCAAGCACCTCACCGATGCCTATGTCGAGGCGCAGGGCAAGGGCAGCCTCGCGGACCTGCCGATGGATCCCAAGGCCCACTATCTCGAGAACGGCAAGGACGTGGACCCCGGCGCGGGCATGTGGGCGAAACCGCTCAAGGTCGCGCATGCGATGAGCTTGCACGATGACAAGCGCTGCAAGACTTTCACCGAGGTCGTCGTGACTGGACCTGTGCCCTACGTCATCGGCACGCGGCTCTATGCGCACAATGGCAAGATCATCCGCATCGACAGCCTGGTCACCAAGCAGGGCCAGTGGCTGTTCAATGCCAACTCGTACCTCAAATATACGACCAAGGAGGATTGGTCGCCGCTGTACAAGTACCAGCTGACCGAGCCCAAGGAGATGATCCGCGGTGCCAATGCCTATCTGGACGCCTTCGCCGACAAGTTTACCGACATCCCCTGGGGCACCCCCTGCGCGCGGCTCGAGGGAGGCGCCTATACCAATGCCAAGGGCGATCCGCATGCGAGCTGCGAGGTCGGCATCCCGGCGGGCGTGCTCTACATCACCCATCGCGACTACGTGATTGACGAGGAGCTCGGCGCCATCAATGTGTTCTGCAGGTTCGGCGGCCGCGCCGAGTCGCCGGACAGCCATACCTTCCGCTATATCGACGGCAGGATCCGCGCGGTACACACCCTGACGCCGATCCCCGGGCCGCAGGCCAATGATGATGGCGGCATCGTCCGCGGTGCCGCGGACCCGAATGCGCCCCGCCCGGCTGGCGGCGCAAGCGGCCCGCGCACCTGACGCGGTTTATTCTGGAAAAAAGGGACAAACGCTAATGATACGTCGATCGCCGCAATTTCAATTGCCGAGCCGCTGGGCGGTGGCACTGGCCGGTTGCACAATCGCCCTGCTAGGGGTTACCGCGCGGGCCGCCACGACGGTTCCGGACTTTACCGGCGTTTGGAGCACCTATGTCGAGCCGGGTGCCAAGGCACCTCCAGGCGGCGGTAACCGTCGCTCCATGGCACCGCTGCCCTTCACGCCGGAGGGCAAGCGACGTAACGACGAATACAAGCAGCTGCTGGGCCCCGAGCGGGCCAACGCCGCAGCCTATTGCGTCGACTACGGCATGCCCATGATGATGGAGTCGGCCGGCGGCTATCCCCTTGAGTTCATTCAGAAAGGGGACCAGCTGACCATTATTTATGAAGTGGAAGGGGAGACTCGCAGGGTTTTCCTGGGCAAGCGGGGCGTTCCCGAGGAGAAGCGGATTCCGAGTCGACAGGGTTACTCCGTCGGGCATTGGGAAGGCAAGACGCTGGTGGTGGAGACGGATAATCTGCTGGATGGTGAGGACCAATCTCATCCCCACAGCGATCAAGCCCACATCACTGAAAGGTTCGGGCTCGGAACCGACGCCAAGGGAGCCAAGTACATGAGCTACTCCATGAGCATGACGGATCCCGTGTACTACACGGCGCCGGTCACGGTGGAGAGGAAGTTTGGCTTTGTACCCGATGGATATCTGTTCACCTACCGCTGTCCCGATGAGTTCTGGTTGAACCTAATCAAAGCACGCCGAGAACAGCTTCATGCCGGTAAGCCGGCAGACGCAAAAATGAGTGATGTCTATAAGGCCTGGGAGGAGACGCAGAAATGAAATCCAACATCCAGCGGTTTGCCGGGTTCGGCCAAATCGTGCTCGCAACCACCGCACTGATCCTCAGTCAATTCGCGCAGGCCCACCACTCGGCTGCTCCCTTTGACTTTGCGAAGACCAAAACAATAGAAGGGACCGTCAAGACATTTGAAGTCATGAATCCGCATACGCACGCGCTGGTTACCCTGGCCGACGCCCAGGGCACGCGGGATATCGATTTCGAAGGCCACAGTGCCAGTAACTTTTACCGCGCCGGGTATGTCAAAGGCGCGGTGCAACCCGGCGACCACATTCAGCTGCTCATTGCGCCGCGCCGTGATGGCAAAGACGGTGGATTCATTGTGTGGTTCAAGACACAGAAGGGGCTCGAAGTCGGATTTCGGTCGCTCGCTCCGACCGGCGCTCCCAAGGGATCCGGACAGTAATCGACTGAACGATTACGCCATCGGCCTCATTTGAGTCGCCGGGCTAGCCCGATCAGCAGACCTTCAGGGCCGCGGATGGAGCAGGGTCGGTACACGTCTTTATACGAACCACTTCGCCGACGAGCTGGGCGCCACGCTTGCGCAGCCTCTGGGTGTCTCTCGATGTCGTCCACGGTGAACATGACGCGTAGGTAGCCTAGCGCGTTCACGGGAGCGTTGCGGTGATCCGCGACGGCAGGCGGTGTGAGAAACCGGGACAGCTCGAGGCGGCCGTGGCCGTCCGGCGTGCGCATCATGGCAAACTCGACGCGCTGATCGCCGAGGCCCGTGGCACGTCGGGCCCATTCACCTTCGATCGTGGCTCGGCCATCGAGATCCAGTCCTAGCTCGCGAAAGAAAGCGATGGCCGCTTCAAGGTCCGCGACGACGATTCCGACGTTGTCCAGCCGTTTGACCGCCATGTGTTCCAATCCACGAGGCGGCCATTATTCTGCCAACGGACCGTGGGGACTACGCCATCGCCGGCGGCCCGAAGGCATTGGATTCCGCTGTGCCCTTGCCAATGCAGCCCCATACGGCAAATCCGACGAAGACGATGAGTGCGCCGAGCGGCACGGCAAAATTGGGCTGGGCGCCCAAGTCCAACCGATGGTCCCAGATTGCCATGGCTGCAACCGTCAGCACTGCCGGGACGAGCAGCAGCCATCCGCTGTGCCCCATATCGTGCAGTCGGCGGGCCAGTAGGACGCTGGCGGGGAACAGCAGCACCAAGAGGCTCCACTGCGGGTACACGTTCGGACTCGCCTGTGCGTACCACCAGACCACGATCGCGAGCGGAACGACTGCGGCAATGAAATGCTCGCGCGAGGTACGGCCTTTCGTGTGCACGAACAGCTCATCCCAGGTCATGGCCTGCCCCGATTCGCCCAGCGTCAATGGGCTACGCTGCAGCGCTCCTTGGTAGTAGCCGAGGTAGGCCAGCATCAGCAGGCCGTTCAGGGCAAAGGCGAGCAGGGCCAGCAGTAATGGCAGTGGCTGATGCTCAAGCAGCGCCCAGTACAGTGCACAGGCTGAGGTCGGCATCACCACGCACAGCGCCGCCGGCGCGAACAGACCGGTGAGGAGCAGCGCTCCGGTGACCAGTTGGATCAGCATGGCAACCGTCAACAATCCCGAATGCACGAAGGCGCCCATCAGTTCCACCGACAGCGGCGCATGGCCCATTGGCACCGGCCACAGCGAGAAGAACAGGTAGTTGGCGCCGTTGATCAACATCCAGGCGCCGAAAATCGTGCGACCGAGCAGTACCAGCTGCGGCATGGCCTGCGGCTTGGGGCGCAGCGTGAACATCGCGCGATAGCAGCCGATGAAAGCCACGCACAGGAGCACATCGCTGGCCAGCACCCTTCCGCCAGCCATGACACTGCCAAAGTTCCACATCGACAGCGGCGCGTCCCACCAGAACACGCAGAAGGCGACCGGCATGCACACCAGAAGCATGAGCGGGGTAAACAAACCCAGCAGGACGGCGATCCCGGTGATCAGTTCCACGGCCTTGACAACGTCGAACAGATGGCTGTGAAGCAGGGCAAACAGCATCTCGTGAGCGAGGGGGCGGGTGGTGTAGTACCCGGGCTGCGGGAAAATGTGAACGAAGTGCTCGAGGCCGGCTGGAATCATCCAGGCCGCATACCAAAGCCGCACAAGCCACACCGCGTATTTCATGTTGGCACTCCCCCTGCACCGGCGCCTAGGATGTCGCCAGAGTCGTTGACAAAGCAAGTCCGTGGCTGCCGCGCCGGGAACATCAACTCCGGTGTAGAATCTTGTGCAGGGCGGCAATGACGGGAGGGGGGATATATGCGCAGCTTTCTATGGGTGATCGTGGCCGCAATGTGCGTTCAGGTGGCCGACGCACAGATTAGCCGGGCCCGCGTCACGGGCGGCGAGGTCAGCGGCACGGCCGAGAGCGGCCTGTCGATATTCAAGGGCATTCCATTTGCCGCGCCACCGGTCGGCGCATTGCGCTGGAAGGCGCCGGCGCCGGTGCGGCCCTGGCGAGGGGTCAAGGGCGCCGATGCCTTTGCGCACGCCTGCATGCAGGCGCCGAATTCGCAGGGCAACACCGCCCCGGTCAGCGAAGATTGCCTGTACCTGAACGTGTGGACGCCGGCATCATCGGCCCGCGAGCGGCTTCCGGTCATCGTCTGGATTCACGGCGGCGGCTATGTCGGCGGGTCCACCAGTATCGGCATGTATGATGGCTCGGGCTATGCCCGCAAGGGCGTGGTGCTGGTGAGCCTCGCGTATCGGCTCGGACCGTATGGCTTCCTGGCCCATCCTGACCTGAGTCGCGAGAGCGGACACGGCTCGGGTACCTATGGCATCCAGGACCTGGTGGCGGGTCTGAAGTGGGTGCAGAAGAATATCGCCGCCTTTGGCGGCGATTCACACAACGTCACCGTCTTCGGACACTCCGCTGGCTCCGGGGCGGCGAGCATTCTGGCGGCAAGCCCGCTCGCCAAGGGACTGTTCCAGCGCGTCATTGCCATGAGCGGCAGCTCCTTCGCGCCGCTGCAGACCACTGCGGAGGGAGGGTCCGGCATGACCGTCCCGACACTTAAGCTCGCAGAGCAAACCGGTGGCACGTTCCTCTCGCGGCTGGGCGTCAAGAGCATCGCCGAGGCTCGCAGCCTGAGCGCGGATGCCATCCAGGCTGCCACCGGCGGCGGGCTGGCGTTCCGCCCCGTGGCCGACGGATATGTGCTGCCCGCGGATCCGTACACCCTTTATCAGCAGGGCCGCTTCAACGACACGCCGCTGCTGCTCGGCGACACCTCGGATGAAACGCTCGTCTTCGGCGGCCCCAAGTCAGTGACGCCAGCGGAATTCGAAACACAGGTCAGAGGGCAGTTCGGCGAGCAGGCCGAGGCCGCATTGGGCGTCTACCCGCATGCGACCGGTGCGGAAGCCCTCAGCGCCGCCCGGCACGTGCGCAACGACACCCAGTTCGACTGGAACATGTGGACCTGGGCCCGGGAGCAGTCAGCGCACGGCAAGGGCAAGGTGTTCAGCTATTTCTACAACAACCATGGCCCGCAGGCCGAAGGCTCGGGTCATGGCAGCGATGTCCCCTACCATTTCCAGACGCTGGCGACCCGCGGCACGCCTCGCAAGGAAGACCTGGCCTTGTCCGAGATGATCAGCTCCTACGATGTGAATTTTGCGAAGACCGGAGACCCCAATGGGCCGGGCCTGCCGCAGTGGCCCGCCTTCACGGACCAGAATCAGCTGGTCATGGTCTTCGATGCCACCCCGGGCGCGCGCACCTATCCGCTTCTCGAGCGGGTAAAGGTGCTCGATCGATACTTCGAGCGGCTTCGCCAGGCACAGTAACGCACCGCCTTCGTCAGGCTGACGATTCGGAAGAGAAGGGAGTCACCGCCTCCGCCTTGAGCGTCGGCAAGGTGCGAATTGAGCGGATGATCGGGCGCTGCCAGACCACGGCGGCCATCAGCAGGGTTGTGCCGCCTGCGAATCCGAGCGCGCTGCGCAGGCCCAAGTGCTCGCCAAGCCACCCGCCGATCAAGGCGCCGGGAATAGCCGGTAATAGAATCAGCCACCGCACGGTGCTGGTCATGCGCCCGAGCATGGGAGCGGGCGTCACGGACTGCCGCAACGACAGGAAGTTGATGAAAATGAAGACGGCGCCTGTTCCGAACATGAACAGCATGGCGACGTAGGTGGGAATTCCCCATGACCGGGCGGGCATGACGGCAAGCAGGAGCCAGCCCAATCCCGAGATGGCAAACCCCATCACCATCGTCGGACCGGGACCGAGGTGACGCACGACGCGATGGCCATTGACACTGGCGAGCACGGTGCCGCAGCCGAGGGCGACGTAGCTGAAGCCGACCCCTCGCTCGGACAGTCCGAGCTGTCGGGTTGCATAGAGGATCTGCACGACATTGGCCGACTGGTTGCACATCTGCCAGAGCCCTACACAACTCGCCATCGTCACCAGCAGTCGATTCCTTCTGACGAAGGCCAGCCCCTCGGCCAACGATCTCCAGAACTCGGTCCGGTTCAGTTCCGAATGCTCTCGGACCCGAACCCCGCGCAGGATGGTGGAGGAAGTAAACAGCAGGCCGGCCGTCACAATCAGTGCCAGCGGCGCACCGAACATCTTGATCAAGGCGCCCGCGGCTCCGGGGCCGGTGACCTCGGCCGCAGAGGATGCCAGCGCATTCTTCGCATGCGCTTCGACCAGCCGCTCGCGCGGCACAATCTGCGTGAGCACGATCTGCGCCGCACTGCCCGCCGTCGTATTCACGGCGCCAATGACAAAGGCCACCACATAGAGCCAGTGAATGGACAGCAGATGCAGCCACCACGCCACCGGCACGGTGGCCACTCCCAGCGCGATCGACAACTCGCCGATGACATAGACCGGCAGCTTCCTAACCCGGTCGAGGATCACACCCGTCGGAAGCGACAGCAGCGCGAAGGGTGTGAGCTCCGCTGCGACCAGGAAACTCATCTGCGACGGCGAAGCATGCAACAGCACGGCCGCCGTCAGCGGGATCGCGAGCAGCGTCACCTGGCTGCCGAAGGAGGAAATGAGGATCGACGTCCACAAGCGACGGTAAGTGCGATCGCGCAGCAGATCATCGGGCGCCAGTGAAAACCGCCCGAACCATACCCTCAGCTGTGATCGAAGACCTGCAAAAAGGATGTTGGCGGGCACGAAGCAGGATCCCACTTAAGTCTTGTGTGACCACGCCGTCATCAGGATGACAAGCCCCGGCACGAGATCCTGCCGGGGCTTTTTGCAGCGAGAGTCGACTACTTGGGCTGCGGAGCAGCACCGCCCGGACCACCGCCGCGAGGCGCCCGCGGTGGCAACGTGCCGCCTTCAGCAAGAGTCTTCATGTTCTTCAGCGCGCCTTCGAACATTTGTCGGCGCTGCGCCTTGTCCCGTTCGCGAGCAGCATCATCGGCCAGGGTCGAGTTGTCCCACATCAGCGTGTAGTAGAGCTTCGATGTCGTCGCCGTGACCGGCTTCGCTTCCAGCGTGCCGTGGTACAGGATGTACGGGCGTCCTTCCGTCACCGGTTGCGTGTAGGTGTACGAGAGGTCCGTCTTCCCCACCAGGACCTCGTGGCCGATGGAACGGATGGTGCCGATTTCGCCGTCCTTGCCAGAGAGGATCGTGCACGGAAACTGCATCCACTCACCGATGTCGCAGAACTTTCCCACCCGATTCCAGACTTCCGCCGCGGGACGATTGACGTCCACTTCCATCAGGAGCGCCGTGTAGGTCGGATTGGCGACCGCCACGCTGCCGGTGGGTGGTGCTGATCCCGGCGCCTGTGCAAACGCGGTCGTTGCATACAACGCGCCGAGCGCTATGGTCAGTGCTGCATGGCTGAACTTATTTCTCATGAACCCTCCGTGAATGAAGCTTGAGTATAACCAGCCGGTATCCCCGCCGTGCCCAAGCTGCGCGCCCGGGCCGCCGAATGGCCCATCGGGGAATGCAGTGCCGTGACCTCCCAGCGCATTACCTGGCTTCGATGAGCTGGTTATTTTCCATTGCTACTGCGCACCGCGAGCGACGTAAGTACCGAAATGTAATGAGTTTTCTCTCATTCTTGCCCAGAACGGGAAAGTTGGTCTTGGCGCAGTTGACGGCGCAACTGCTCGGCCCGTTCATGCTCGTGCGGACAGCAGTGTCTTTCTCATCGCGAATTGCGCGCACCGCGACAGCGTCGCATCATGCGGCGTCCTTATCGATATAGCTGCGCTTTGTTGCGTGGCACAAGCAGCGGGTCATGTTCGAGTACGGGGGTTGAGACCATGCGCAAAAAGAATCGCCTATTTCTTGTTTTATCGCTCCTGCCACTGGCCCTTCTCGGCAGCGCAATGGCTGTCGTGCAGGCCAAGGACGGGGAGTCGCCGGCGATCAAGCAGGAGCTGTGGTCCAATCCCGCCACCTGGCCGGACCAAAAGGTGCCCCGCGCAGGCGATGAAGTCACCATTGAAAGTGGCAAGGACGTGGTCCTCGATGTGAGTTCGCCGCCGCTGCACGGTTTGACCGTCAAGGGCAAACTGAGCTTCACGGATAAGGCCGACGTTGAGCTCACCACCGAATGGGTCATGTTGTTCGGGGAGCTGGAAATCGGCACCGAAGCCCAACCTCATACGCACAAGGCGACCATCACCCTCACCGACACCGTTCCCAATGAGGAGATGGCGGGCATGGGGGATCGCGGCATCATGGTCTTAGGGGGAACGCTGAACCTGCATGGTGACCGGACGAACTCCTGGAGCAAGCTTTCAAGGACCGCCGAAGCCGGCAGCACATCGATACAGGTCCTGGATGCCAACGGCTGGCGGGTCGGGGATCAGATTGTGCTCGCCTCAACGGATTTCGATGCCCACCAGGCAGAGCGGCGAACCATCTCCGGCATCACCGGCAATACGATCACGCTCGATAAGAAACTGGACTACATGCACTTTGGCCGGATCACCTACGGGGTGGATGAGCGCGGCGAGGTCGGCATGCTCACGCGCAACATCGTCATCCAGGCCTCGCCCGATGCGGAGAAGACCCTCTTCGGCGGACACGTGATGGCCATGGTCACGAGCAAGATGTATGTGTCAGGCGTTGAGTTCAATCGCATGGGTCAGAACATGCATCTGGCCCGCTATCCGATCCACTGGCACCTGGTCGGCGATGGCAAAGGGCAGTACATCCAGAACTCCTCGATTCACGACACCTACAGCCGTTGCGTAACCGTGCATGGCACCAACGATGTGCGCGTGGAAAACAATGTGACCTTCAACACCATCGGTCACTGCTTCTTCCTTGAAGATGCCGTGGAGCACGGCAACCAGTTCGTGCACAACCTGGGGATCCTGACCAAGTGCCATCCGGATGCGCCGTGCTCCCCGACCAATCTCGCTGCCGCCGGAGAGCCCCGGGCGGGATCGAATGGCCAGGCTGCCAAGGACATCCTGATCCCCTCCGACAACACGGCGTCGACTTTCTGGATCACCAACCCAGACAACATCTACCGGGATAACGTCGCCGCCGGCTCCGATTCCAACGGCTTCTGGATGTCATTGCCGGAGCACCCGACCGGTGCGTTTCAAGACACGGACGTGAGCAAGGCCACTTGGCCGCGTCGAACGAAATTCCGCGAGTTCAAGGGCAACGTCGCGCATTCGAACTTTGACGGGTTCATGTTCGACCGCAATGTGGCGCCCAACGGCACTTTCAGTGTTACCGGCAGCTCGCATATCGCCCTTGAAAATCCCGCTGATCCGAACAGCAAGGAGGTGGAATCGGTTTTCGAGGATCTCACCGGCTACAAGAACCGCAATGGCGCCATCTGGGGCCGAGGTGAGATGCACCTGTTCAAGAACCTGAAGCTGGCCGACAACGCGATTGGCTTTACACACGCGTCTGGCAACTTCGGTCGTTCCGCCTTCACCTCAAAGGTGGTCGACTCGCTGATCGTGGGCGAAACCGAGAACATCGGCAATCCCAGGACTGACGCGGAAAAGGCTTACGGCCGCAGCTTGCCGAAGCCCGAAATGCCGGATTATCCGATCCGCGGCTATGAGTACTACGATTACCGTCATGATGTGGAGAATGTCACCTTCCGGAATTTCGAGGACAACGCCACCCGCAAGACCGGAGCGATCTCCTACCTGATGTATACCACCTTCGGGGTCAGCTCCAACAACGCCGTCGAGCACGTGAAATTCATCAACGCGAAGCCCGTGTATTTCCCGCCGATGGAGCGGAAGTGGGGCAGCGACAACGGAGGCAGCACGGCCTACAAGACCGCGGTGATCCGCGACAAGGATGGTTCATTCGGCGATGGCCCCAATTCCTACGTGCTCATCAACGACGGCGTCAACGACAGCATCGCAGCCGACACGAAAGACTGTGAGATCAAGCCCACCTGGAACGCTGCCGTGTGCAAGGGCGATGTGGGACGTTTGGATATTGGCACCCCCGGCGGCGGCGGCGGCGGCGGATTCGGAGCGCGTGGTCCGGGTGCTGGTCCTGGTCCTGGTGCCGGCCCCGGCCAGGGTGCTGGTCTTGTCCGAACGGCAGGTCCAGTAGGAGGTGCAGGTCCCGGTGGACCCGCCGGTCCAGGCGCAGGATTGCGCGGAGGCGGCGCCGGTCCAGCTGCTCAGCCACCCGTCGTCCTCAGCCGCGATGGCAAGGAATATAACCTGACCCGCACCAACGTACGAGCCGGTACCGAGATCAAGGTGACCACCGAGAGGAAGTCCATGGACCTGAGCCTCAGCGAACTGGATAGCGGCTCGTGGGTGATCTTCGAGCTGCCGGGATTCACCACCGCAGCCTCGGGTACGCCGCAGGACAGCCTGGCTGCGCTGCGCAAGGCCAGTGCCACCTCGTACTATAAGGGCAAGGATTCGCTCTGGGTGAAGGTTGTCTCCGACGGTAAAGGCGCCGACGGCGGCGGCCCTGGCGCCGTTGGTGGCAGCATCCAGGTCAGCCGCTAAGTTGCCCACAGCTGTATGAGCAAGAGCCCCCGGCGCAGCCCGGGGGCTTCTCAGATGCACTGGTGCGAAGCCTGTTCGCCCCAGCGTTCGCCGAGGCGGTCCAAAAAGGGGGGCTGATGAAGTTCATCCCGTTGATCTGGGCAGGACTGCGGCGCAAGCTCAGCCGCTCCATCCTCATCCTCGCTCAGGTCATTATCGCCTTCACGCTGTTCGGTGTGCTGCAGGGCTTGACCGCCGGAATCAATCACGCGATCGCCTCGACTCATCCGGATCGGCTGTATTTGGGCAGCAAGCAGAACCTGGGCATTCCGATTCCCATTGCGATCGTCGCATGGGTCAAGACGCTCCCTGGCGTGATCGGGATCGCCCCCCGCTACCAGTTCGGGGCAACCTACCAACGTCCCGCGCAGGGCGTCGGGATCTGCGCCACCGATGTGGACGCATTCTTCGCGGTGTTCCCCGAGGATCTGGTGGACCCCGCGCAGTTGCGGGCGCTTCGCCAAGTCCGGGATGGCGTCATCGTAGGCATAGGCACCATGCATAAGTACGGCTGGAAGGTCGGCCAGCGCGTGTCGCTTCAGTCGCAGCTGCAGCGCAAGGATGGAACGGGCAACTGGACATTCGATATCGTCGGGACGTGGAAGGACTCCGAGGATGAGAACGAGGACGACTCGCAGCTGCTGGTCGCTCATTATGACTACGTCAACGAGTCGCTGCCCGAAGGGCCGGCCCGCGATACGATGAATCTCGCGGTGCTGCGCATTGACGATCCCGCGCGTGCCAACATGATCGAACGGAAGATCGACGCCCAATACACGAACTCATCGAACGAGACGCTCACGCAATCGGAACAGGAGCTGATGCAGGCGCAGCTCTCCAACTTCGGCGATATCGACACCGTCGCGCACCGCATCGTCGGCGCCACGCTTTTCGTGCTGCTCTTTGCCACCGGGTGCCCTGATGATGCAATCGATCCGCGAGCGCACTCCCGAGCTTGCGGTCCTGAAGACAGTCGGTTTCTCCGACCGCAGCGTGATGTTCCTGATCTACGGGGAGACGCTCGTGCTTTGTCTGGCCGGCGCCGCCATCGGCCTGGAACTTGGCGTGCGACTGCTGCCGGCTCGCCCGCGATGAGATTGGCACGGTGACGGTGCCGCCGAGTGTCTTCGCAACCGGTCTTGCCTTTGCCCTGGTACTCGGGCTGGCCGCCGGTGCCATGGCGGGGTGGCGTGGACTGCGACTGCGGGTGGTCGATGCCCTCGCAAACCGATGAGGTCGCGGATATGAGATCCATACGCCAGGCATCCTTGCTCACCGTGGCTTCGGTGCGCAGCATTCCCCAGCGGCTCGGCACCTCGCTCGTGACCGTTATCAGCATCGCCACCGTCATGGGCGTACTGGTTGCCATGCTCGCCCTGAGCGAGGGTCTGGAGAGGTTCGTCAAGGCGGATATCGATGCCAATGGTGTCGATGTTCTGGCAAGGGGTGCGCAGTCGGCACTGGACAGCTCCTTGCCGAAAACCATTCTCAGCAGCATCATCAACAAGCCCGGGATCAAGCGCGACGCCAACGGCAGGCCCGAGGCCACCGCCAACCTATTCATGTTCCTTAATGCCGTGAATCTCCAGAATCAGCGCGGCACCGTCAGCTTATTCTCCGTCAGCCCAGAATGGGTGCCGATGAATCCGGAGGTCCATATCGTCGCGGGCCGTTTTTTTCGCGCGGGGCTGCACGAGCTCATCGTGAGCGACCTGGTCCGTGCGCGCTTCCGGCACTTTGATGTTGGCGATGACGTGCGAGTCCGGGGGACGCCGTGGAAGATCGTCGGCGCCTACCACAGCACCGCGACGGCTCTCGAGGACTCCATTATCGGGGATGCTGATACGGTGCTGGCGGCGTTCCCGCAGGCGACCATCAACGCCGTGAACGTCGTGCTCGAATCACCGAGCGCATTCGCAACATTCAGGAATTCCGTGGTCAACGATCCGACGCTGATGGCGGACGTTAAGACAGAGGTGGAAGCCGCCGAAGACATCATCAAGTCGCGGCGCAAGCTCCTCGACTTCATCAGCTTCTTCCTCGGCGGACTGATGGGACTTGGCGCGGCATGCGGCGCGCTCGCGAGCCTCTACGCGTCCGTCGACGCCCGCAGGGTGGAGATCGCCACGTTGCGCGCGATCGGATTCAGCGGTTGGCCGGTCGTGAGTTCGGTGCTCGCGGAAGGTGTACTGCTGGCGATTCCGGCGGCGCTGCTCGGAGCCGGCATCGACTGGTACCTGTTCAACAGGCACATTGTGGTGGCCGCAGGAATCACCTTTCCCATGGCTGTCACGCTGCACCTCGTCGTGATCGCACTGTGCTGGTCGCTGTCATCGCGCTCCTCGGCGGCATACTGCCCTCGATCAGAGCAGCGCGAGTGCCGGTCGCTACGGCGATGCGGGCGAGTTGACAGTCCCGTGGAAAGTTGACGTCACTCTATGCGCACCGCGGCCGTTCCTTTCCGACAGCCATCGGGCCCCGTGCCGATGCTGATCGAGGTTGGCTTCATACAGGGTCAGGACCGCTTGATCGCTGTAGCGAGTGGACCTCATTTGGCTTTGCTGAGGCAAGAGCCGCGTGACCATCGGCCAAGGCCATAAAAACCAACCAATTCGTTAATTTAGGTTAGCGCCTCAACCTAAAGTAAGGCCCGCTCTTGTTTTGGGCTGGGCAACCCTCCTATCCCAGCGCTGCCAGTGCGTGCTGGCTCATCGAAGCTATGAAGCTCAAATCCCCCCTTTGTGCTTCAGCCTGTCCCATCCTCTCAGGAGGCAGGGCCTGACCCGCTGCGGTCCAGCCGCTGGGTCGTTGACAAGACATTGATTTGCAGTCACTTTCGTATTTCGCGAAACGCGAAAACGCACATCAACCATGGCACGACTGAGCAATCGTCAACCCGTTCTCAAGCCACAGGATCTGTACCTGCTGCTGGTGCTGGCCTCTGGCCGTGGCCAAGGCACGACCTACCTGGAGCTCGCGGAATCCTCGGGGCTCTCGATGTCCGAAGTGCATGCGGCGCTCAAACGCGCCGAGGCGGCGCGGCTGCTGCACTTCGAAACGAAGCGGCCGCGTATCCTCCTGGAGCCCTTCAAAGAGTTCCTGTTTCATGGGGCCAAGTATGCCTTCCCACCCCTGCGGGGCGGCATGGTGGCGGGTCTGCCGACGGCATACGCGGCGGAGCCTTTGAGCGCCCATATTGCCTCGTCCTCGGATCCCCCTCCAATCTGGCCGTCGGTCGCCGGCAAGGTCCGCGGGCTGGCGCTGACGCCGCTATATCCTTCCGTTCCGGCAGCTGCGCTGCGCAACCCGTCCCTGTACCAGAGCCTCGCGCTGTTCGATGCCATCCGCGCCGGCCGTGCACGCGAACGGACTCTCGCTCGGAAACTGCTCGAAGAGCGCCTGTGACTCCCGGTGCGCCGAATGTTCAGCGACTCGAGCTGGTCGCAGCCGCCTTAAGAGAGATGCGCGATCAGCTGGTGGAGGGACGGGCATGATCTGGGCGCGGGCCCGAAGGTCGAGCGGAGCACCTCCGCCGCTTTTCCTAGGCAACGCGAGAGCGATCCGGACGTTGGCGCGGACGCGCCGTTGCGACCATCTGAACCCTTAGGCGATCTTTCATCTGCAGGTGGCTGAGAATGCCGAACAGCTTATCGGCGTGAGGATTGCTTGTTTCGCTTAGCATCCGCATGAGGCTTTTCGCCGGCGAGCCTACCGCTTTGCTCAGCTCCTCAAAACCAATGGTACCGTTGATGTAGTTGCGAAGCATCCGTTTCCCCACCGCGAACTCACCGCCATGCATGCACTCGATAGCCTCGGCGAGATAGGCGGATCGGAATGCCCGATCGCGCTGCAGATCCGCCATGATCGTTTCTTTGAAATCCCGTGTCAGCGGCATGATGTCAGGGTCCTCTTCGCTTGCGTTCCTTGTAGTCGATCCAGCGGTCCTTCGCGTTCCGAATGTCCCTGTTCTGGCCTCTCTTTGTGCCGCCAGCGAGCAGGATCACCACCGACCCGCCATCGCGACCGTAGTAGATCCGATAGCCGGGCCCGGTATCAATCCGGGTTTCAATAACACCGTCGCCGACGCCCTTGTGATCCCCGAGATTGCCATCAACGAAACGCTCGGTGATACGAGCGATTCGCGCGCGTACCTGAGCGTCGAGCGTTTGCCGCCAGATCGCAAATGGGCTAACACCGTCTGCCGTCAGATATTCAAGAACTTCGTACACGGCCATTAGTAACACCTTTGACACCATAGAGGCAAGCTAAATCGCTGACCCTGCCGGTGGTACCTAGTTTCTTGATAAATAAAGTGCGGCTATGACCAATCATGCTCAGATTATCTGTGGCCGCGGCGAATCGGCGTCACCGTGCTCTTGCCGCGCTCGGCCTCCACGATCAGTCGCGTCCACTGAGAAAGCGCCAGACGGCGCTCCTTGAAGTAGTCATGTCGATCGTAGATTCCCTCAACACCCTTGAGCTTGTGACCGAGGCATCGTTCGGCCACTTCCCGGCGTACCCCGAGCGCAGCCAAATGCGTGCGCGCCGTGCGACGCAGATCATGGAGGAGTGAAGTGGGGAAGGCCGTGGGCCACACGCAGTAGCACGACATTCAACGTGTCGAGCCCGACGTGCGCGCACGCGATGCCGACGATCTTGACGCCGCTTGGGAAACACAAATTCGCTGTCGGCGGCCACCATCTTGAGACCTTGAAGCCACTCGACCACCTGCGGCACCAGAGGAATATCCAATTCCTCACCCGTCTTGGTGCGCGCGGCCGGCAGATGCCAGACTGGACCGGATCTGAGGTTCCCCTTCGAGATCAAACTCCGCCCAGCGCGCGCCGAGCAGTTCGCTCTTTGCGAACGCACAGTGCGAGCAGCAATTTGACGGCGAGCAGGTTACCGCCGCCGAAAGTTTCTGTTTCGCGCATGCTTTCGAACAGCTTGATCAGTTCCTCGTGCGATAGCGCCCGGCTTCGCGACTTCTCCGGGCCGCCGGCATCCAGTCGCGGCGAGAACTCGGCGATCGGATTGATGGGTACAACCTGCCGGCGTACGCCGAATGAGAAGATGCGGCGCGCGAAGCGCAGCAGATCGTCGGCAGTGGTCGGTGCGCGATGCTTCACGTCATCCAATAGGCGAGTGACGTGTGCCGGAGTGACTTCGGCAGCGGTCACTCGGCGCAGCTTCGGCAACAGGTATTTGTTGAGATACCGACGGGGGACATCGGGATGCTTGAGCCCACGCCCGACGATTTCGCTGCGATACCAGTCCTCGCACAACTGCTCAAACGAAATCCGTTGACGCTGCTCGGCCTGCACGGCACGTCGCAGCCCGATGGGGTCCTGCTGCTTGTCGACCTGCACGCGAGCCTGCCGCGCTTCGATACGAGCCTCGGCCAACGACATGTCGGGATAGTTGCCGAGGGTGATCCACCGATCGCGCCCGGCAAATCGATAGCGCAGCGTCCAGGAGGCACCATCACGAGTCTGCTTGCGCAGGTACAGGCCATCACCGTCTCCGAGCAGGACCCGCGCGCCGCTGCGATGGGCCCGTTCGACACTCAAGGAGTTCAGTTTTCCAGCCATGAATCACCCCCTTAGGTGACCCGTTGTAGCTAGAAATTTGCCACCGCGCGACTCCACGAGCAAGTGCGAGCTAGCTACAAAGCTAGCTACACATTTGGGCTAGACGCGGGTGGATGGCCATGGACGGCCGTGGACACGAAAGTGACGAAAAGTCTTTAAATACAGGGGGTTGCGCGAACAGCCAGGTACACGGGCGGACGCCCCTGGACACTACTCGATATTTTGCACCTGCTCGCGCAGCTGCTCGATCAGCACTTTCATATCCACCGCAGCCCGCGTGGTTTCCAGATCCTGCGACTTGGATGAGAGGGTATTCGCTTCGCGATTGAGCTCCTGCATCAG
Organism: uncultured Gammaproteobacteria bacterium; assembly: GCA_963708865.1. GTDB lineage: Bacteria > Pseudomonadota > Gammaproteobacteria > Steroidobacterales > Steroidobacteraceae > DAIDKA01. The sequence continues at coordinate 512,217 of CAVPUC010000008.1, read as the reverse complement.
AAAATCCAGTCGCCGACCCGCAGGCTCACTGCCGGCGATAATGCGACGGATCTCCTCCACGTGGGCACCGAGCCGATCCACCTCTTCATCGACATCCAGTCTTTGCAGCAGCAGCGCGACTTCCTGTTCCAGCCGGTCCTGATCCACCTGCCCTTTGAGTTCGGCCAGGCGCTCATCCAGTTTGGCGCGGGTGCGCGTGCGCACCTCGGGCAATCGGGTCCGTACCTGCGCGACCAGCGTCACCAGGGCGGCACAACGCTGTTCGATGAGCTCGCCCAGTCGAGCGCCTTCGCGGGCACGCGCTTGCGCCAGATCGTCAATGGTGGCGACCGCCAGCGCGCGCGCCGCGATCAGCAGGTCCTCGGTGCCGGTATCGGTATCGCGGATGATGCCCGGCCAGCGCAGCGCCTCCAGGGCATCGAGGCTCACGGGCGTGGAACCGGCAAGGGCGGCGACTTCTCGGACCCGAGCCAAGAGCTGCTCCAGCGCCTCGCGATCCAGGTCCAGCGCGCGGGCGGCGATGTCGGTGCGGCGGTAAGTGATCGTGCAGTCGACCTTGCCGCGTTTCAGGCCGCGGCCGAACTGCTGGCGGATCTCGCCATCGAGGCTGCGCAGTTCCTCCGGCAGCCGCAGGCTCGACTCCAGGAAGCGGTGGTTGACGCTGCGCAGTTCGCAGATGAGGGAGCCCCAGGGCCCGGAAGTCTCGCGCCTCGCGAAGCCGGTCATGCTCGCAATCATAGGTGTCCTGGGGTGACTTAAGCCGGTTTGGCGCCTGTGGAGGCCGCGGGCTCGTGTCTGCTGCCGGCCCGGTTCCGCGTGATATAAGATCCGCCAAAGTGTACCAGACAGACGAAAAATTCCTTGCAGGTTGAATACGCCGATTTGAGTCTTCTCGGGGGCCGGGAGGAGAACCAGGACCGGGTGTCGGTGGCCATCGCCGAGCATGCCGCGTTGCTGGTGGTAGTGGATGGGATGGGCGGCCACGCCGAAGGTGCGCGTGCCGCCGAAGTCACACTCAAAACCATGCTGGAGGCCTTCTGGCACACCCCGCACCCCCTGTTTGATCCGCTGGGTTTCCTGCATCTGACCCTGGGCCGGGCTCACGAGGAGGTCGTGCGCATCGGGATGCACCTGCCGCTCGAACAGCGGCCGCGCGCCACCTGCGCCGTGTGCCTGGTGCAGCAGGGAGCGGCCTATTGGGTGCATGTGGGCGACAGCCGGATCTATCTGCTGCGCCAGGGCGCCGTGGCGGCCCGCACCCGCGATCACAGTCATGTCGAACTGCTGCTGCGCGAAGGGTTGATCACGCCGGAACAGGCGCACAATCACCCCATGCGCAATTACGTCGAGTGCTGCCTAGGGGGCGATCCAGTGCTGCCGGACATGACCATCGGGCAGCGCCGGGTGCTGCAGAAGGACGATGTGCTGTTTGTCTGCACCGACGGGGTGTGGGGGGGCCTGCGCGATACCGAAATCGCGACCGCCCTGACCATGACCGGCATCCCCGAGCGTGACCAGCTCGCCGCCCTGTGCCGTACGGCGATCGCCGCGGCAGGCCCCAACAGCGACAATACTTCAGGCGCGGTGCTGCGCTGGCGCAGCCAGTGAGTGCCGTGCGGCCGAGCGGCCGTGCGCCCGATCAGCTGCGGGACATCAGTTTCGACAGCGGCTTCAGTCGTCACGCGGAAGGCTCCGTCCTGGTGCGCTGTGGCGATACCCATGTGCTGTGCACGGCCAGTGTCGAGGAGAGCATTCCGCCGTTCTTGCGCGGCAAGGGCCAAGGCTGGGTGACGGCCGAGTACGGCATGCTGCCGCGTTCAACCCATACCCGTCAGGCGCGCGAGGCCGCGAAGGGCAAGCAAAGCGGACGCACTCAGGAAATCCAGCGCCTCATTGGCCGCTCGCTGCGCGCAATCGTGGACTTAAAGGGGCTCGGCGAACGCACCGTGACGCTCGACTGTGATGTGCTGCAGGCGGATGGCGGCACGCGTACTGCCGCCATCACCGGCAGTTATGTGGCGCTCGCGCAGGCCGTCGCGGCGCTGCAGAAGCGCGGCGCGCTCAACCGCAATCCGCTGCATGGCCAGATTGCGGCGATTTCGGTCGGCGTCTGCAATGGCGCCCCGGTGCTGGACCTGGACTACGCGGAGGACTCGCAGGCCGAGACCGACATGAACGTGGTCATGAACAGCGGCGGCGCGTTTGTCGAAATCCAGGGTACGGCCGAGGGCCATGCCTTTCGCCGGCATGAGCTCGATGCCTTGCTGGATCTGGCGACGACGGGCTTGGCGAAGATCTTCGTGCTGCAGTCGCAGGCGATCGCGGCGCTGGGTTGACCCGTGAAGGCCGTGCTCGCCAGCGGCAATGCCGGCAAGGTCCGGGAGTTCGCCGCGCTCCTGGCCGCGCATGACATCGAAGTCGTTCCGCAGAGCGACTTTCGCATCGTCACCCCGCCGGAGACCGGCGCCACCTTTCTTGAGAATGCGCTGCTGAAGGCGCGGCACGCGGCGCAAGCTTGCGGGTTGCCAGCGCTCGCGGATGACTCGGGCATCGAGGTGGATGCGCTGGGGGGTCGGCCCGGGGTCCGCTCGGCGCGCTATGCCGGGGAGCAGGCCAGCGACGCCGACAACTCGAACCTGCTGTTGCGGGAACTGGCGCAGGTCCCGGACGAGCAGCGCACGGCGCGCTATCGCTGCGTCCTGGTGTTGCTGCGCGCGCCCGCGGATCCGCATCCGCTGGTGGCCCATGGGGTCTGGGAGGGCCGCATCCTGACAGCGCCGCGCGGCACCGGGGGGTTTGGCTATGACGCCATCTTTCAACCACAGGAGTGCACGCTGTCGGCGGCTGAATTGCCGGCCGCCCGGAAGAACAGCGTGAGTCACCGCGCGCAGGCGCTGCGTGCCCTCCTGGCCGCGCTTACGTGATGCTCGAAACGCCACCGCTGTCGCTTTATCTGCACTTCCCGTGGTGCGTGCGCAAATGTCCGTACTGCGACTTCAACTCCTACACCCTGAATGGCGATCTGCCGGAGGCCGCATACCTCGACGCCCTGTCGCGTGACATGCGCGAACAGGCGGCGCTGCCGCCCGTGGCGGGCCGGCCACTGACCAGCGTCTTCATGGGCGGCGGCACGCCCAGCCTGTTTTCACCCGCCGCGATTGGGCGCGTGCTGGATGAGGCGCGCTCACTGTTCGGTTTCGCCCCGGACGCAGAGATCACGCTGGAGGCCAATCCCGGCACCATCGAGCGCGGCCGCTTCGCCGAGTACGCAGCTGTCGGTGTGAACCGGGTGTCCCTTGGCGCGCAGAGTTTCGGCGCGAAGCAGTTGCAGGCGCTGGGTCGGATCCATTCGGTGGCGGACACCGCGCGCGGCGCCGAGGAGCTGCACGCCGCGGGCTTGAGCAACTTCAACCTGGACCTCATGTACGGACTGCCGCAACAGGATGTCGCGGGCGCGCGCAACGATTTGCGCCAGGCGTTGGCGCTCGAGCCGGCACACCTGTCCCACTATCACCTGACCATGGAGCCCGGCACGGTCTTCGGTGCACAGCCGCCGCCTCTGCCTTCCGAGGACAGCGTGGAGCGGATGCTGGAGGCCTGCGCATCGCAGCTCGAGCGGGGTGGATTTGGGCACTATGAGGTGTCCGCCTATGCCCATGCCGGGCGCCAATGCCGCCACAACCTCAACTATTGGACCTTCGGTGACTACCTCGGGGTGGGCGCGGGCGCCCACGGCAAGCTCACCGATGCCACCGCCGCGACCATCGTGCGCACCACCCAGACTCGGGAACCGCGGCGCTACCAGGCCGGGACACCGGTCACCGTGCGGCCGGTGCCAGGGGCCGAGTTACCCTTTGAATTCATGATGAATGCCCTGCGGCTCACGCAAGGGTTCCAGCAGGCGACATTCGAGACGCGGACGGGCTTGAGGTTCGACCAGGTGACCCCCACCCTGTTATCCCTGCAGGGTCGTGGGCTACTGCAGCAGGTCGAGGGGCGGTGGCGCCCGACCGCAACCGGCCTGCGGTTCCTGAACGACGTGTTACTCGAGTTTCTGCCGGATCCGGTTCCTGTCCCAGCGCGGCCGTTATACACAGGGGTGGCCGGGCACTTTGGTAAATGAGCAGATTACGTGCAATATCACTCAATCAGCTCTACATGATGCCCGCAAGCCCTTGAAGTCTAAGGCCTAAACTAGATGTACATTTCTTAACCAAGGTCACAAAAGTGCAATTTAGCCCGAAAATAGCGGGTTTCCGGGATCGACAGTCCACAGATTTATCCACAGGTTCTGTGGATAAGGATCGGCCCTGCACTGCACCACCGGGAGCGGACCCCATCCAGGCCTTGAGCCGTGAGGGATTCGCCGCTAAACTCGCCCGCCCTTTTGCCCATGCCCGCTCAACCGGGAGTTTATTATGAAAGACGCCGCTCATCCCGAGTACAAAGAGATCAACGTCACCTGCAGTTGCGGGAACTCCTTCAAGACCGGTTCGACGTTGGGCCATGACCTGCAGGTGGAAGTGTGCTCCGCCTGCCATCCGTTCTATACGGGCAAGCAGAAGATCGTCGACACGGCCGGCCGTGTGGACAAGTTCCGCAAGAAGTACGCGGCGCCCGCCGCCCCCGCACCGGCCGCGGCACCTGCCGCGCCCGCCGCCCGCGCCGCCCGCTGATCGATCCGCGCCCGCCTGATCCTTCCTCGAAGCCGCGGGGAGGATGACGCTTACCTGTTCGGAAATTAATTCGCGCTGCCTTGATTCCGAAAGCGGGCCATGTAACGCTGAAGCTGCGCTTGCGTGAATCCCCCGCGCCAGCCTCCAGGAAGCTTCAACACATGACTGAGAGCAAGCTCGAGCTCGTTGATCGCGCCAGTGGCAAAAAGACGGAACTGACGGTACGCCCCGGCACCGTCGGCCCCAGTGTCGTGGACATCGCGCCCCTGAACAAGGAATTCGGCGCTTTCACGTTTGATCCCGGCTACGGGCTCACCGCCGCCTGCGAAAGCAAGATCACCTACATCGATGGCGATGCCGGGATTCTGCTGTATCGCGGCTACCCGGTCGAGCAGCTCGCCGCCAAGAGCAACTTCACCGAAGTGAGCTATCTGCTGCTCTATGGGGAACTGCCCACCAAGGCCCAGCTCGATGAGTTCACGTTGAGCATCCGTCATCACACGATGATCAACGAGACGCTGCTGCGCTTCTTCAACGGGTTTCATCACAACGCCCACCCGATGGCCATGGTGTCGGCGGTCGTGGCCTCGCTGTCGGCTTTCTATCACGACACCATGGATATCCATAACCCGCGTCACCGGGAGATCTTCGCGCATCGCATTGTCGCCAAGATTCCGACCATCGCGGCGGCCGCCCACAAGCATTCGGTGGGCCAGCCCTTCGTCTATCCGCGCAATGACCTCGACTACTGCAGCAATCTGCTGCACATGATGTTCGCCGTGCCCTGCGAGCCCTACGAGGTGGATCCGGTTGCCGCCCAGGCGCTCGATCTGCTGTTCGTGCTGCACGCGGATCACGAGCAGAACGCCAGCACTTCGACCGTGCGCCTGGCGGGCAGCACCGGCGCGAATCCCTATGCGGCGATTTCGGCCGGCGTCTCGGCGCTGTGGGGCCCGGCGCATGGCGGTGCCAATGAGGCGGTGCTGTCGATGCTCGAGCAGATCGGCACCGTGGACAACATCCCGAAGTACCTGGCCATGGCGAAGGACAAGTCCAGCCACTTCCGGCTCATGGGTTTCGGCCACCGGGTCTACAAGAACTTTGATCCGCGCGCCAAGATCATCCGTGAGATGTGCCACAAGGTGCTGGCCAAACTCGGCAGCCCCGAGAATCCCTTGTTCGAACTGGCGCTGCGGCTGGAAGAGGCGGCACTCAAGGATGAGTACTTCGTGTCGCGCAAGCTCTACCCGAATGTCGACTTCTATTCCGGCATGATCTACAGCGCGCTGGGCATTCCGCGCTCGATGTTCACGGTCATGTTCGCGATCGCGCGCACCGTCGGCTGGGTCGCGCACTGGCAGGAGATGATCGCGGATCCCGCCATGCGCATCGGTCGCCCGCGGCAGCTCTATGTCGGTTCGCCGGTGCGCGATTACGCGGCGATCACTACCCGCAAAGGCTGATCAGGGGCGGGCGAGTAGCGCTTCCACGTCCGCCACATCGGCGCGCCGCATCGGCTTGCCGTCCACCGGACTCACCGGCGCCTGCCGGATGGCATCGGTCGGGAACACCGTGGCTTCAATGGACTGCTGGTCGACCTCGAAGCGCACGCCCGGATATTCCAGCACACGTTCGGCATTCATCTTCACGCGTCGCGTCGTGACTTCGTGCCGGATACCCTGATCCAGCAGCCAGATCGTCACCGCTTCGGGTCGCTCCGCGAACAGATGCAGCTGCACCTCGGAGTGTTCGGTCGCGGTGCCGCTCAACACCGAACCCACCAATCGCGGCCCAAACCCCGACAACTGCCGCATGGCATGCAGGGCCGCGGCGCGCTGGGCATGCAGGGATTCTACGTGCGAGTCGCCGCCAAACAGGCGCTGGTATTCAACCAGCGCCTCTTCGATCTCGGTGTTCTTGGGTAACACCGCGCCGTCGGTGACACCGAAGCGTTCGGCGGCCTTGCGCTTGGCGACCAGAAAATCGCGGATGCCGTGTTCGGCCATCACTCGCGCGGCCTCCTGGGCGAGCGCGTGCCGCAGGTGTTCACCGCGAACGCTCAATCGTTTCGACATGCCCCAATCATGCTCAAAAGAGTGAGTCGCTGCCAGTGGGTGTCTGGTTGCTGGTCGGCTGACCCTGGGCGCCGGTCGATGCGCCGCTCGCGGGGAGATGATCGACCATGAAGGTCTCGAGCATGCCGTCGGGATTTTCGGCGCTCACCAGCGTGCCGGTCTGCGTCGAGACGCGCAGCTGTACCAGGCCCGAGGGCATGGGCAGTTTTTCCTGCGGCACATCCTTCAGGGCCTCGCGCATGTAGCGGATCCAGATCGGCAGCGCCGTCCGTGCGCCCTCTTCGGATTCGCCCAGCGATCGCTCCTGGTCAAAACCCACCCACACGGTCGTGACGAGCTTGGTGTTGAAGCCGTTGAACCAGGCGTCCTTGGATTCATCGGTGGTGCCGGTCTTGCCGGCCAGATCGTTGCGTCCCAGCACCATGGCGCGGGCCCCGGTGCCGTGACGGATCACATCGGCCATCATGTCGGTCATGATGTAGTCGTTCTGCGGGCTGATGACGCGCGGCGCGAGCTGCTTGGTCGTGAGCGGTCCGGCACCGCCGCGGATGGCATCCGCCGCCGCCAGTGTCGCATCGGAGGCATCCTGCAGCGGCACCGTGGTCAGATCCGCGGGCTGTTCGCATTGCAGGCAGGCGATGGGCGCGTCAGCCTGCCACAGCACCTTGCCTGACAGATCCTCGATGCGATCGATGTAGTAGGGCGCCACCCGAAAGCCGCCATTGGCGAAGATGGCGTAGGCGCCGGCGAGATCAATGGGCGCGATCTGCATGGTGCCCAGCGCCAGCGTGAAGTTGTTCGGCAGCGAATCCTTCTCGAAGCCGAAGCGGGTCACGTAGTTGATGGCGTAGTCGACGCCGAGCTGGCGCAGCAGGCGGATCGATACCAGGTTGAGCGATTTCGCGAGCGCCTCACGCAGGCGCGTGGGACCGTTGAACGTGCCGTGGGAATTCTTGGGTCGCCACGCGGTCTCCATGCCGTTGCCTTCAATCACGATCGGCGCATCCGGCAGCACCGAGGCGGCTGTGAAGCCGTTTTCCAGCGCCGATGAATACAGGAACGGTTTGAACCCGGAGCCCGGCTGGCGTTTCGCCTGCACCGCGCGGTTGTACTTGTTGCTGAAGTAATCGAAGCCGCCGACCAGCGCCGAGACGCTGCCGTCGGTGGGGTCCAGGGACACCAGCGCCGCCTGCGCCTCGGGGACCTGGACCAGCTGTGCGGCATGCTTGCCGTCGGTATAGATATAGATCACATCCCCGCGCGCGAGCACTTCGCCGGCGCTCTTCGGCGCAGGCCCCGTACGCTCGTAATCCAGCTGCTTGCGCGCCCAGGCGAGGCCGTCCCAATTGATCTGCTGGAAGCCGATATCCTTGGCATAGACTTTGGCGGACTGATCCGCGACCTCGGTTACCACCGCCGGGATCAGCGGCCCGACGGGTGAATACTCATCGAGCTCATCTTCCAGATCCTCGGGCTCGGCGCCGGCGCTCAGGTCCACATGCGCGGTCGCGCCGCGCCAGCCGTAGCGACGGTCGTATTCGATCAACCCCAGGCGCACGGCGCGATTGGCCGCGGTCTGCAGCCGCCCATCGATGGTGGTGTAGACCCGAAAGCCCGAGGTCTCGGCCTTGGGTCCGAAGCGTTTGCGCACCTCCTGGCGCGCCATCTCGGCCACGTACTGCGCATCCACGTCATACAGCGGGGCATGCGTGCGGGCTTCGACCGGTTCGGCATTGGCCGCCGCCGCGGCAGTCGCATCGATGTAGCCCAGATCCTTCATGCGCCGCAGCACATAGGTGCGCCGCGCCTTGGCAAACTGCGGATTGATGACCGGGTTGTAGCGCGACGGCAGCTGCACGATGCCGGCGAGCGTCGCCGCCTGCGCGACGGTGAGCTGATCCAGTGACTTGCCGTAGAAAGTCTCCGCGGCCGCCGCGACCCCATAGGCGCGCTCCCCGAAGAACACCACATTCAGATACAGCGCGAAGATCTCCTGCTTGGAGAACTCATGCTCCATGCGATAGGTGAGGAAGGCCTCCGCGAGCTTGCGACGCCAGGTCTTGTCCAGCGTGAGGAACAGCTGCCGCGCCGCCTGCTGGGTGATGGTGCTGGCACCCTGGGCGCGATCGCCGGAGATGATGTCGACCAGCACGGCGCGCAGCACACCTTGGTAGTCGATGCCATGGTGCTGGAAGAACCGGTCGTCCTCGGCCGCGAGGAAGGCGTGTTTGACGAGCTCCGGAACCTGCTCCCAGGTGACCGGCAGGCGCCGCTGCTCACCGATCTGCGCGATCAGGTCGCCATCGCGCGTATAGACGCGCAGCGGTACCTGCATTTCCACGTTGCGCATCGCAGCAACGGAGGGGAGCGAGGGCTCCAGATACAGGTAGCAGCCGGCCAGGCCAATGGCCCCCAGAAGTGTGAGGAGGATCACACCGCCCACGGTCGCTATCAATAAGGAGAGAAGTTTTCGTTTCACAGAACGTGACTGTATCCGCTTGATTAGGTTTCAGCTGCTATGCATAGTAGCCGCTGACTTTAAAGGCAAACTCACCGAAAGGTGGGGACGCAAAGCTTCCGGTCTAAGGGCGTACGGCCTAGGACAGCGGGGCTGCCGGCTTCGGACAGTAAACGATACCCGTCCCTCTGGGCCACGCCCCAGGACCGGATCGGTCCAACCGCAGTCTTCCCGCTTCGCCTTCCGTTCATGGACCGTGGAGCCTCGTTTCCCCAAAAGCTGATTGGACAATACCCAAACCGCATTGTCGGACGCGATCGGATCGCGCAATTGTGACGCCGGCGGCATTTACCGTCCCCGTTATGCCGGTACCCTCCGGGTCCAAGACGTGTGGGACCATTCCCACGTTCAATTTAACTTTTTACTGTTATATAGTGGCCTTCGAATGTATCTTCCACGGGCGCTTTCGGCTGTAACTTACTGATAAGGAAACAGAATGTTCCTCCTCCAGGGTAAGTATCGCCCGCTCGTTGGGCTTGACATAACGACCTCTTCGATCAAATTGATCGAACTGTCGATGTCGGGCGGCCAATACCGGGTCGAAGCCTACGCGGCCGAGCCCACTCCCCAGAACGCGGTCAACGAACAGACGATCGTTGATGCCGAGGCCGTGGGCGAAGCGGTGCGGCGCTGCATCAAGCGCTCGGGCACCCGCAGCCGCGAGGTCGCGATCGCCATCAACGGCGATGCGGCCATCACCAAGGTGATCCAGATGCCGCGCAACCTGCGCGCCGCGGATCTTGAGGCCCAGGTGGAGATGCAGGCGGACCAGTACATCCCCTTCCCGATGGACGAGGTCAGCTACGATTTCGAGGTCATGGGGCCCTCCGAGAAGGAGGTCGACAACAATGACGTGCTGCTGGTCGCGACCCGCACCGAAAACGTCGAACAGCGCCAGGCCGCGATCCATGCCGCGGGCCTCACCGCCAAGATCGTCGACGTGGAGGCCTTCGCGCTCGAGAACGCCTGCAAACTCATGACCCATCAGATGCCCGATGGCGGCATCGACCGCTCCATCGCGGTGGTCGACTTCGGCGCCACCAGCACCACCTTCAGCGTGCTGCGCAACCTTAAAGTGGTGTACACGCGCGATTTCGCCTTCGGCGGGCAGCAGCTCACCGAGGAAATCATGCGCACCTACGGACTGTCCATGGAGGAGGCCGGTCGCGCCAAGAAAGAAGGCGGCCTGCCGGGCAATTACCAGTCCGAAGTGCTGGATCTCTTCATCGACGACATGACCCAGCAGGTCAGCCGCTCGCTGCAGTTCTACTTAGCCTCCGGCTCCGGGCGCGAGCAGCCGGAGAAAATCCTCGTCTGCGGCGGTTGCGCCAACATCTCCGGCGTCGGCGATGTGATCTCCAGCCGCGTCGGGATTTCCGCCGAGAAAGGCGATCCGCTCGGGCAGATGAAACTGTCCTCGCGTGCCAAGGCCCAGGCGGTGGCCCGGGATGCCACGGCGCTGCTGACGGCCTGCGGTCTTGCTCTGAGGAGTTTCGACTGACATGCCACGGATAAACCTCCTCCCCTGGCGCGACGAGCAACGCAAAGAGCGCAAGGTACAGTTCCTGATCGCACTGGGCGCGGCCACGCTGACCGCGATGCTGCTGGCGTTCCTGGGCTACCTGATGTTCTCCTCGATGATCGACGGACAGCAGCGCCGCAACGACCGGCTGCGCGCGGAAATCAAGAGCCTCGACAAGCAGATCGAGGAGATCAACAGCCTCGAAACCGCCAAGCAGCACTTCATTGCGCGCATGGACATCATCGAGAAGCTGCAGCGGTCGCGTCCGGAGATCGTGCACGTGTTCGATGAGATCGTGAAGACGGTGCCCGACGGCATCTATCTCACCGGCATCAAGCAGACCGATCAGAAGTTCAAGTTCGACGGCGAGGCGCAGTCCGCCACGCGCGTCTCGGCCTTCATGCGCAATATCGATTCCTCCGAGTGGCTGACGAAGCCGGAGCTGCAGGGGATCGCGGCCGAAGGCACCGGCGGCAATTCGAGCTTCACGGTATTTGCAGACGAAGTGACCAGCGCCGCGGACAGCACGCCGGTAGCGGCCCCTTCCGCCAGGCCTAACGGCGCCAAGAACGGCGGCGTGCGCCGGGGGGTTGCGCCATGAACGTGATGGAAGAACTGCGGGCGCTCGACCCGCGCGAGCCTGGCCGCTGGCCGCTGCCGATCCGCATTGGCGCGGTGGCGATCTGGCTCCTGGTTCTGACCTTTATCCTGGCGTACGTCTTCGTGTGGACGAACGAGCGTCCGCTGCTCGATCAGTACCAGCAGGAAGAACAGAAGCTGCGGCAGGAATTTCGCACCAAGCATGCGCAGGCCGTGAACCTGAGCGTCTACAAGCAGCAGCTCGCCGACATCGAGCGCTCCTTCGGCGCCCTGCTGCGTGAGTTGCCCGGCCGCACCGAGGTGCCGAACCTGGTGGTGGACATTGCGCAGACCGGCACCGCGGCCGGACTTTCGCAACGGCTGTTCCAGCCCGGCACGGAAGTGAAGAAGGATTTCTACGCGGAACTGCCGATCAAGATCCGCTTCAGCGGCAGCTATCACGAGTTCGGCCAGTTCGTCAGCGGCATCGCGGCGTTGCCGCGCATCGTCACGCTGCATGACATCGAGATCAAACCCGACGGCAAGACCGGCTACGACGTGCTCACGCTCGATGTGACCGCGAAGACCTACCGCTATCTGGATGAGGACGAAGTGGCCGCCGCCGAGCCCCCCAAGACCAGCAAGGATGCCCATAAATGAGCAGCCGTAACGCCTTGCTGTTGAGCGTACTTGCGGTGGCCGCGGCAATTCTCGCCGGCTGTGCCAGCGGCGATGATGACCTGCAGAGCTTCATCACGGAGACCAACAAGGAAGCCGGCGGACGGGTCGAGCCGCTGCCGGAGGTCAAACCGTACCCGGCATACATCTATGCCGACATGAACCTGCGCTCGCCGTTCGTGCCGACTTCGCCGACCTCGAGCAACCCGAACCTGCGTCCCGACGCGCATCGCAACCGGGAGTTCCTCGAGCAGTATTCGCTCGACACCATGAAGATGGTCGGCTCGATTCTTCAGGGTGGCGAGTTATTTGGATTGGTCCAGACCAAGGATGGACTGGTGCATCGGGTCATCGTCGGCAACTACATCGGCCAGAACGACGGCAAGATCACCGGCATCACCGCATCAAAGATCGAGGTCCGTGAAATTGTCGCCGACGGCCTCGGTGGCTACATCGAGCGCCCGACGGGCCTCGGGTTGAACGAATAGCCGAATGGCTGCAGGGAGTTTGAAAAAATGATACGTCTCAACCCGATGAACCGGATACAGCGCGCCCTGACGCTCCTGACCGCGCTCATGGTTGGTTCAATCCTCCTGTCGGCGGCGCACGCCGCGGACAGCAATTCCCTGCAGGCCATCGACGTGCAGCCCATGGCGGGACAGCAGCTGCAGCTGACCCTGAAGCTGTCGGGACCGGCGCCAACGCCTACCAGCTTCGCCATCGATGATCCGGCGCGCATTTCAGTGGATCTGCCGGGCACCACGCTCGCGCTGACCTCGCGGCGCATTGATGTGCGCTCGGGTGGGCTCGATACCATTCTGGCCGCCCAGACCGCGGATCGCAGCCGGCTGGTCCTGAATCTGGACAAGATGATGCCGTACGCGGTGAAGGTCGCCGGCAATACCATCGTCATCACGCTCGGCACGAGCAGCGGCGGCGCCGTGACGCCGAGCGCGGTTGCCGCCAGCAGCGACGGGGCGGCCGCAGTGACCGTCGGCACGCGCAGCATCGAGGGCATCGACTTCCGTCGCAGCGTGGATGGTGCCGGCCGTGTGGTCGTGCGCCTGACCGATCCGCACACCCCGATCAACCTGCGCCAGGTCGGCGACCAGGTCGTCGTCGATTTCGCAGGTACCGACCTGCCGAAGCGACTGGCGCGGCGATTTGATGCCACCGATTACGGCACCTCGGTCACGAGCTTCGATGCCACCCGCTCCGGCAACGACGCCCGCATCGTCATCAATGCCAAGGGCGATTACGACCAGCTGGCCTACCAGACCAATGATCAGTACGTGGTCGAGATCCAGCCGAAGCGCAAGCCCGATGCGACGACAGAAGAGAAGCGCCTGTACACCGGTGAGAAGACCACGCTGGTGTTCCAGGACATCGACGTTCGGGCGGTGCTGCAGGTGCTCGCGGACATCAGCGGCCAGAACATCGTGGTCAGCGACTCGGTGAAGGGCAGCCTTACCTTAAGATTGCAGAATGTGCCCTGGGATCAGGCCCTGGACATCGTTCTGCGCACCAAGGGGCTGGACAAGCGTCAGGACGGCAACGTCATCATCGTCGCGCCGGCCGAGGAGATCTCCTCGCGCGAGAAAGCCGAACTTGCCGCGCGCAAGGATTTGCAGGAGCTTGAGCCGCTGCGCTCGGAGTTCCTGCAGGTCAATTACGCCAAGGCCGCCGACATGGCGACCCTGATCAAGTCGACGGGCCGCTCGCTCCTGTCACCGCGCGGAAACGTCTCGGTGGACGCGCGCACCAATACCCTGCTGCTGCAGGATACGGCCGATCGGCTCGAGGACATCCGCCGCCTGGTGACGACCCTCGATATTCCGGTACGGCAGGTCAAGATCGAAGCGCGCCTGGTCATCGTCAATAATGACTTCACGCGCGAACTGGGCGCGGTCCTGGGTTTCAACGGCATCAATAAGAATGGCGCCAATGGCCTGGTCACCACTTCCGGTTCGGCTGCGGGCGTGGACACGATCGTCTCATCCGCCCTGACCAACTTGACCAGCGGCGGTTCAACGTTCCCGGTCACGATACCCACCGGCACCAATGCGCCGACGCGTTACAACGTCAACCTGCCGGTTTCGAGCCCGGCCGGCAGCATCGCCCTGGGGATCCTCGGCTCCGACTATCTGCTCGACCTGGAGCTGTCGGCGGCGCAAACCGAGACGCGCGCGGACATCATCTCCTCGCCCAGCGTGATCACGGCCAACCAGAAGCAGGCCAAGATCCTGCAGGGTACCGAGATTCCGTACCAGGAGTCGGCGTCCAGCGGCGCGACCTCGATCTCGTTCAAAGATGCGGTGCTGTCGCTTGAAGTGACGCCGCAGATCACACCTGACAACCGCATCATCCTCGACCTCGATGTGAGGAAGGACACCGTCGGTCAGGTGGTCGTGGCATCCGGCGGCGTGAACGTGCCGAGCATCGATACCCAGGACATCACCACCCAGGTGCTGGTCAGCGACGGCCAGACCGTGGTCCTCGGCGGCATCCTGCAGACGCAACACCGGGTCGATGAGACCAAGGTGCCCTACCTGGGCGACATCCCGATCCTGGGAAATCTATTCAAGACCACCACCAAGACCAACGACAAGGACGAGCTCCTGGTCTTCGTGACACCCAAGATCCTTCATGAAGGCGTGAGCGTCTACTGATGGTATCTGTCGTCACAGGGTCTATACCGCAACGAACTTTCAGGTGAGACATGAGTAAATTCTGGTCAAGTCTGGCGCTGCTGAGCCTCGCGGCAACCCTCGCGGGGTGCGGCGGTGGCGATGCCTTCGTCACATCAAGCAGCGGCAGCAACCCGAGCTCCTTGAGCGTTGCGAACGTGAATGTGGCCTCGAGCGCGGCCACCTTGGCGCCGGATGGCACCACGGCCAACATCACGGTCACGGCGACGGACAGGAACAATGTCGCGGTGACGGGTGCCATGGTGAGCTTCGCCACCAGTGCCGGCACCCTGGCGGTAACCGACGGCGAGACCAACGGGTCCGGTCAGGCGACCGCGACGCTCGCGGCGTCGGGCGTCAGAGCGGGAACGGTGATCACGATTACCGCAACTTCAGGCACCGCCACCGGCACGACCACCGTCATGGTCGCGAATACCCAGCAGACCCTGACGCTTTCCACCAGCGTGCCCCAGATTCCTTCGGCCGCCGGATCCGCGCCTGCGACCATCAAGGCGCTGATTGTCGATGGCAACAACAATGTTGTGCCGGGCGCCGTCGTGAATTTCCAGGCAACTTCCGGAGCCCTCACGGTCACTCAGGGCACGACGGATGCTACCGGCACCGCGATTGCGACGTTGAGCGCCGGCACCAGTTCCCAGAACAGGTCAATCACGGTGACCGCCACCTCCGGCAGCAGCACCGCCTCGATCCAGATCGCCGTGGTGGGCACGACCCTGACCCTGAGCGGACCGACGAGTCTGGTGCAGGGCGCCGCGGGCACTTATACAACCACCCTGGATGACTCGGGCGGCAATCCCATTGCCGGACAGACGATCGCGTTGACGTCTGCGAATGGCAATACCCTCGCCCCCGCCTCCGTGACGACCGGCTCGCAGGGCACGGCCACGTTCAGCTTAACCGCGACCAACGCCGGCGCCGACACGGTGACGGCAACTGCCTATGCGGGAACGCTGCCGGCTACCGAGCAGATCTCCGTCAGCAATCAGGCGTTCACGATTACCGCACCGGCGGCCAATGCCCAGATTGCGGTAGGCGCGGGCACTCCCGTTCCGGTCACCATCAATTGGACGGCTGCGGGCGTAGGCCAAAGCGGTACGGTCAACTTCTCGACCAGTCGCGGTACGATCTCGCCGGCGTCGGTGGCGGTGAACGGGGGTAACCTGGCTCAAGCGGTGACGCTGTATTCCACTACTGCGGGTGCTGCGACCATCTCAGCCACTGCCGTGCAGGGTGGCATTACCGTTGCTTCGGCGCAGACACAGGTCAATTTCTACGCGCCGGTCAGTACGGCAGCGTCGGTCTCGGTGCAGGCTAATCCGTCACGGGTGGCCACCCAGGGCCAGAGCACGGTCGTGGCGACCGTGCAGGACGGCACCGGCAATCCGGTTCAGAGTGCCACCGTGGATTACACCTTGACCGATACGACTGGCGGCACGCTGTCATCCGGTTCGGCGGTGACGAATGCTTCCGGACAGGCCACTGTCACCTATACGGCAGGCTCAACCTCGAGTGCGCCGAACGGCGTGAACATCAAAGTTCAGGTGCTCGGTACCGCCATCACGAACACAACGCAGTTGACCGTGGGCGGTCAGACCGTTTTCCTGTCCCTCGGTACCGGCAATACGATTGGTCTCGGGCCCAACACGGTGACGCAGTACGAGTTGCCCTACTCGGTGCAGGCTGCCGATGCCTCGGGGGCCGGCGTCAGTGGGGTGACGGTCACCTTCTCGGTGCAATCGATCGCGTATTACACGGGCCATATGGTCTTCATCTCTCCCACTTGGCAGCCCCTTTATGCGGTGCCGGCACCCTCCGCCTGTCCTGCGGTCTATGTCTACGAGAACAACGGCGTGGTCGTGACGCCGTCACCTTCGCCGCCGGTCCCGCCGAACTACGTACACACCCTGATCCCCGGTTCGGTGGTGACAACGGATGTCAGCTCCGCAGTGACCGGCACGGGGGGTTCAGCCAACGTGAACCTGATCTATCCCAAGGATCACGCCTACTGGGTGCAAGTGGCGCTGACCGCCACGGCAACGGTGGCCGGCACTCAGAACAGCACGACGGCGGAGTTCATCCTGCCGGGACTGGCGGCGGACTACAATAACCAGGCGGTCTCTCCGCCGGGTGCAATCAGTCCGTACGGTGAGTCCAACAGCTGTTATCCGAACGCGCCATAAGGCCGATCGGCCGCGAGGAATCGGGAACACGGCCGCCGCAAGGCGGCCGTTTGCTATTCTGGCCGGGCAATGCTCGGCAAGCGCAACATCTACCTCGTAGGACCCATGGGTTCCGGCAAGAGTGCCGTGGGCCGCATCCTGGCGCGCATGGTTGAGGCGCCGTTCCTGGACAGCGATGCGGAGATCGAAAAGCGCACCGGCGTTGATATCTCTTACATCTTCGAGAAGGAAGGCGAGCCGCGATTCCGGCAGCGGGAGAGGGAAGCCATCGAGGCGCTGACGGCGATCGAGCCCCTGGTCCTCGCGACCGGCGGCGGCGCCATCCTGCTGCCCGAGAGTCGGGAACTGCTGTCGCAGCGCGGCTGCGTGGTGTATCTGATGACGTCCGTCGAACAGCAGGCTCACCGGGTGAGCCACGCCCGGCATCGTCCGCTGCTTGCCAATGTGGATCCGGAGGCGAAGCTGCGCCAGCTGATGGCCGAGCGTGAACCGCTGTACAGCGCGGTCGCTGATCTGAAGGTAGCGACCGACGGCCGCAAGATCCAGGCCGTCGCGGAGGAGATCATCAGGGGTCTGGGTTTCCCGGTCGCGGGCGGGATGAAAGCCCTATAATTGCCGCCATCGTGAATACGTTGACGGTTGCACTGGGCGAGCGCAGTTATCCGATCCTGATCGGTCCGCGACTGCTCGACGATGCCGCGCTGCTGGACGCGCACATCCCGCGCGGTACGGTTCTGCTGGTCAGCAATACCACCGTCGCGCCGCTGTACGGCGGCGCCCTCAAGCAGGGTCTGAAGGATCGGCACATCGTCGAGGCCATCTTGCCGGATGGCGAGTCGTACAAGACACTCGCGACGCTGTCGCGGATCCTGGATGTCGCGGTCACCAATCGCCTGGCGCGGGACAGCACCGTGGTCGCCCTCGGCGGTGGCGTGGTGGGCGACATGGCGGGATTTGCGGCCGCCTGCTATCAGCGCGGCATCGATTTTGTGCAGGTTCCGACCACGCTGCTCGCGCAGGTCGACTCCTCCGTCGGCGGCAAAACCGGCGTCAACCATCCCGGCGGCAAGAACCTCATCGGCGCCTTTCATCAGCCGGTCGCGGTGATCGCCGACACCCACACCCTCGCCACCCTGCCGCCCCGGGAACTGCGTGCGGGGCTCGCCGAGGTCATCAAGTACGGCCTGATCCACGATGCGGCCTTCTTTGACTGGCTCGAGGTCAATATCGATCGGCTGCTGGCGGGCAATGCCGAGGCACTGAGCCATGCCATCCGCCGCTCCTGCGAGGTCAAGGCCGAGATCGTCGGCAAGGATGAGCGGGAGCGCGGTGATCGCGCCTTGCTGAATCTGGGCCATACGTTCGGCCATGCGATCGAATCCGCCACCGGCTATGGCACCTGGCTGCATGGCGAGGCCGTGGGCGCGGGCATGCTCATGGCGGCGGCGATGTCCCGTGAATGCGGCTACTTGACCGATGCGGATGTGGCGCGGCTGCGTGCGCTGCTGCACCGGGTGGGGCTGCCGATCGCGGCGCCGGATGTTTCCCCGCAAGCCGCGCTCGAGCACATGAAGATCGACAAGAAAGTGAAGGCGGGGCGCATGCGCTTCGTGCTGCTGAAGCGCATCGGGGCGGCGTTGGTGACGGCGGACTATCCGGCCGAGGCGCTGCAAAACACCCTGACCAC
Organism: uncultured Gammaproteobacteria bacterium; assembly: GCA_963708865.1. Taxonomy (GTDB): domain Bacteria; phylum Pseudomonadota; class Gammaproteobacteria; order Steroidobacterales; family Steroidobacteraceae; genus DAIDKA01. The sequence continues at coordinate 493,594 of CAVPUC010000008.1, read as the reverse complement.
CTACTTCGGCTGATCGTGGCACGACTCAAGCGCCAGGCATCGGGCCTCGCCCCATACGCGGCGGCAGAATCCGAGTCACGCGGGCGCCGTTTTGCGGAGGCGCCGCCGCAGTTTCGCGGTGAGTATCAGCGCGATCGCGATCGCATCATTCACTCCAATGCGTTCCGCCGGCTGGTCTACAAGACCCAGGTATTCGTCAACCATGAGGGGGATCTGTACCGCACCCGCCTGACCCACTCCATGGAAGTGGCGCAGATTGCGCGCTCCATTGCCGTCGCCCTGAATCTCAACGAGACCCTGGCCGAAGCGATCTGCCTGGCGCACGATCTGGGTCACACCCCATTCGGTCATGCGGGTCAGGACGCACTCAATGCCTGCATGCGCCGCTTCGGCGGCTTCGAGCACAACCTGCAGTCATTGCGCGTGGTGGATGAACTCGAGGATCGCTATGCCGACTTCCACGGTCTGAATCTCACCTTTGAATGCCGCGAAGGCATCCTCAAGCACTGTTCACTGCGTAATGCCCGGCAATTGGGCGAACTGGGGGAGCGCTTCATCCGCCGCCGCCAGCCGTCCCTCGAGGCGCAGCTGTCGAACTTCGCCGATGAGATCGCCTACAACAATCATGATGTCGATGATGGTCTGCGCGCCGGGCTGATCACGCTGGATGATCTGAGCGAGGTCGAACTGTTCGCAACCCAGCAGCGCAAAGTGTTGGCCCAGTACGCCGACCTGCCCGTGCGCAAACTCATTCATGAAACCATCCGGCGCGTCATCAACCATGTGGTCAGCGATCTGATCCGCACCACCCGCGACAATCTGCGTGCGGCCGCGCCCGCGTCACCCGCCGAGGTGCGCGCACGTTCCAAGCCGCTGATCGCGTTCAGCCCCGAGGTGGCCCGCGAGCAGCTGAAGCTCAAACAGTTCCTGAACCAACGGGTCTATCGGCACTACAAAGTCTTGCGCATGACCTCCAAGGCGAGGCTGGTGCTGACACGACTGTTCGACACCTTCGTCGATGACCCGAAGCTGATGCCCACAGAATACCAGGCGTCGGTGACACAACTGGAGGGGGAGTTCGGCGCGAGCGGTCGTGCGCGAGCCGTCGCCGATTACATCGCCGGCATGACCGACCGCTACGCCATCCTCGAGCATCAGAGGCTATTTGATCCCGCAGAGCGGACCTGACAGCACCTCTCTCACGTCCGTCCTTAACCCGTTGATTAGATTCTGAATAAGACACGATTGCTCGATCTCCTCACGCCATCGAGGGCACTCTCAGCAGCGTTTCGCGCGTCAGGCCTCGGCAACGCGCGCGCCATTACCGTCGGACGGGGCCGTCCTGTTTCCAGCGCTGCGGCGGGCGCCGGCGCGCGCTAAATCGCTGGCGGGGGCGGCACACTTCGACGCTGCCTTGCCCTCTCCGGCTTCCAGACTCTTGTCACAAAAATAGCAGCTGCGGGGCAGCGCGAACCTCGGTACCCTTGCGCTGTGTCGGATATCCGCTCCGCCTTAAGTGTGATGTGCCGCCGTGTCCTGCACCCCCTGGTGCGGATACTGGTGCGCTTCGGCGTCAGCGCCGGAGAATTCAAGGCCATTGTGGACAGCGTTTACGCCCACGCCGGATCTGAATACCTGGCGGAGCAGGGTGAGCGCGTCACGTACTCCAAGCTCGCCGTCATCACCGGGATCAACCGTGCCTTCCTGCCCGCCATTCTGGCCCATCCGCACGACGAATTCCGACCGCGCAGCCATACCCAGTTGCACCGCGCCGCGCGGGTACTGGCCGGCTGGCACGACGATAAGCTGTTCCAGACCAGCGTGGGCGATCCGGCGGTACTGCCGATCGACGGCGGCCGCAACAGCTTCCGCCAGCTGGTCGATCTGTACAGCGGCGGTGTCTATCACCGCACCATGCTGTCGGAGTTGGAGCGCGTGGGTGCCATCCGGCTCATCAGCGCAAAGCGAGTTCGGGCGCTGCGGCGAACGCCGGTCGGCGGCGGGGCCAATCTCGACACGGTGCTGAGCACCGGGGAGATGGCCGGAGATCTGCTCAATACCCTGGAGCACAACCTGGTCTCGCCTGCAGCGGAACAACTGCCCGTGCGGGCGCTGTTTGGCACGGTGGACATCGGCGCGCTGCCATTGTTTCGCGTGCAACTTGGCCAGCGCGCCGACCGACTCCTGGAGGGTCTTGATCAGTTCATGCGTTCGCATGCGCCGAAACCCGCCACAGCAGGCAAAGAAAACGCCGGCGTCGAGTTCGGTGCAGCGGTGATCGCCATTACTCGTCACTCGCCGCGCCCAGCCGCGGCAACTCCCACTGGCGCAGCAAAGGGGCGCAAGGGTCGTTGACAGGCTAGGCGGCCTGGATGCGCTGTCCGAGCAACGCCGGCCGCGCCTGCAACTCGGCCGCCTGGCTTTCCGAGATCTCATCCGTCCAGACACGGAACAGCTGCAGATTGGCGACACCGAAGGCAGTGCTGATCGCGACATCGGCCGCGTCGCGTCCGCGCGCGATCAGCAGGCGCCCGATTCGCCGGGCGTTGTTGCGCGGGTCAAAGGTATGCCAGCCACCGTCCAGGAACACCTCCATGCACGCGGCGAAATCCATGGGCGCGTCAACCGCGGGGACTCCGATATCCCCGAGGTAGCCGGTGGCGTAGCGCGCCGGGATACTCATGGCACGACAGAAAGCGATCGCCAGGTGCGCCATATCGCGGCACACCCCGACACGTTCGTGATAGGTCTCCAATGCGGTCTTAGTGGGCCTGGCATATTGATAGCCGAACGTCACATGCTGATTGACGAAGTCGCAGATCGCCTGAACACGCGACCAACCAGGCAGTAAATGACCGAACAGCCGCAGCGCCTCCGGCGCAAGCGTGTCGCTCTCGCAATAGCGGCTGGGCAGCAGATACATCAGCGCCTCGGGCGGCAAGGCGCCGATTGGCGTTTCCCGTGCGCTCCACACGGCGGGCTCCGGCTCCCCGCTGTCCTCAAGCACGCCATCCGCGAAGAAGCGGATGATTCCTGCAGCAACATCTACACGTGTGCAGATATTTCCGAATACATCGCGGTGGGTCAACAATGGCACCCGGGGGTCGCTGTTCATGTAGTCCGGCACGACGAATCGCTGCGACGCATTGGGTACGGCATTGAGCATCAGCACCATCGCCGTCGGCTGGAAAGTCGAATAAATCAGTTCGTACCCAAAGCGGATTTTCATCTGGTCCCCTGAAGTGTCGCGAGGTCGAGCTCGAGGATCATCGACACTATGTAGTGGGGCGCACTCTAAAGTCGGGGTCTGCTACCGGGCATTCCGCGAACCCGCAAAGACCCGTAGGACGAACCCGGACGGCGCCTATACGGCACCGCCAGAGGGCAAATGCACCGGGAAGGCGCATCGGGACGACACTTATTGACTTCGCGCACAGTTGGCTGCGCGCTCGCTAACCCTGCGCGGCGAGCCTCGGCAGGCTCGAACGGTCGATTACAGCCTCGACCGCCTTTACTCCAAACCCTCCGCTTTGCGCGCCGCAATGACGTGCGGCCGTGCGGCGACTCGCGCGTTGTGGCGTTGGAGCGCGGGCCATTGGCCGAGGTCTATGCCCACATGGCCAGTCCAGCTGAGTACCACGTAAAGATAGGCGTCGGCCACGGTGAACTGCTCGCCCATGAGATAGTTCTTTGAACCCAGGGCGTTGTCGATCCATGCGAGTCGTTTCTTGAGATTGGCGCGCGCGAAGTCTTTGACGGCCTCGGCATTCGAAGGATCAAACAGGGGGCCGAAGTTTTTGTGCAACTCGGAGTTGATATACGCCAGCCATTCGATCAGCCGATAGCGCTCAAACGTACCCGCTGCCGGCGCGAGCTTTGCGGCCGGATTGAGGTCGGCAATGTAATTAAGGACCGCAACGTTCTCAGTCAGGATCTCACCATTGTCGAGGCGCAGGACCGGCACGTACCCCTTGGTGTTAACGGTATTGAGTGCCTCGCCATCCGGCGTCTTATGCGTCCCATGATCTACTTCGGCGGCTTCAAACCTGACCCCCGCTTCAGTCAACGAAATGTAGGATGCCAGCGAGCAGGCGCCCTTCATGTAATAAAGTTTCATCGACGACTCCTTCAGTCAGTAACGTGGGGACATTCTGCCAGACATTAGTCTTGGCCGGACTGCTTCACCATGGAATCCTCGAGCTCCCCTGCGCACCCAACACTGCGGCAGCATGACCTTCGCCGTTTCATCCGGCCGATCGGGCATCAAGCCGGCACTCAGCCGCTTATCGACACTCGAAATCGCTCTGCAAGCCTAACGCCGATCAATGCTGCTCGGGCTGCTGTACCAGGGAATCGCGCAGAACGCGGCGCAAGATCTTGCCGACATTGGACTTGGGCAATTCGCTGCGGAAGTACACGTGTCGCGGCAGTTTGTATCCGGTCAGCGATTCGCGGCATTTATCGATGATGGCCCGTTCCGTGAGTGACGGATCCTTGCTCACGACAAATACCGCCACCACCTCACCGGAGTGTTCATCCGCCTGCGCCACGGCCGCCGCTTCCAAGACCCCGGGAATCGCGGCCACCACTGCCTCGACCTCGTTGGGATAAACGTTGAATCCGGACACCAGGATCATGTCCTTCTTACGGTCTTCAATGAACACATAGCCGCGTTCGTCCATGCGGCCGATGTCGCCTGTGCGCAGCCAACCCTCAGGCAGCATGACCATCGCAGTTTCATCCGGCCGGTTCCAGTAGCCGCGCATCACCTGTGGGCCGCGGACACAGAGTTCCCCGACCGATCCGATGGTGAGCTCCGCACCGGCATCGTCACGGATGGAGATCTCGGTCGAAGCGATCGGCAGGCCAATGGAGCCATTGAAATCCTCGGATGGCAGATTGATACAGGCACCCGGGGAGGTTTCAGTGAGGCCCCATGCTTGCGTCAATGGCCTGCCGGTCGCCGTCTTCCAACGGCGCGCCACGGTCTCCTGCACCGCCATGCCGCCGCCGAGCGTGATTTTCAAGTGGCTGAAGTCAACGTCGGCAAAAGACGATGTGTGCAGCAGCGCGTTGAACAGCGTATTTACGCCGCTCAGATAGGCGAAGGGATAGCGTTTGAGCTCCGCGACAAAGCGCGGGAAATCCCGCGGATTGGTGATGAGCACGTTCGACCAGCCCAGCCGCAGGAACAGCAGGCAGTTCGCCGTCAGCGCGAAGATGTGATACAGCGGAATGGGTGTGACCAGGTAGCGCGCCTCGTCGGTGGCGCGCGGCAGGAATGGATCAATCCATGCCGAAGCCTGCAGCACATTGGCGCAGATGTTGCCGTGCGTGAGCACCGCCCCCTTGGCCACACCGGTGGTGCCGCCGGTGTATTGCAGGAAGGCGATGTCCTCGTGGGTCAGGTCAATGGCGGCCAGGGGTTGCCGATGGCCCGCGGCCAACGCGGCACCGAAGCCTATCGCGCCGGGAATGTTCCAGTGCGGCACCTGTTTGTTCACCCGGCGCACCACGAAGTTGACGACCTGCGCTTTCGGAAATCCCAGCAGTTCGCCGACGCTGGTGGTGATGACGTGTCGGACTTGGGTGTTCGGCAGCACCCCTTCCAGCACGTGGGCGAAGTTCTCCAGGACGACGATGGCGGTGCAGCCGGAGTCGCGCAGTTGATGTTCCAGTTCGGGCGCGGTGTAGAGGGGATTGGTGTTGACCACGGTGACGCCGGCGCGCAGCGCCGCAAACATCGCGATGGGGTATTGCAGGATGTTGGGCAGCATGATGGCGAGGCGATCCCCGCGCTTGAGCCCGGCAACATTCTGAAGCCATGCGGCTAAGTCGCGCGACTTGTAATCCAGTTCGCCATAGGAGAGCCGCCGGCCCATCTGGAGGTAGGCGGCCCGCTCCCGGAACGCCACGAAGCTCTGTTCGGCCATGTGCTTGAGGGATGGCAGGACACTCGGATCGATGTCGGTCGCCATGCCCGGCAGATAGGACTTGAGCCAGATCCGTTCCATGATCAATGCCTCAGCAGCGGGACCAGGGCGGGCCAGACCGTGTCGAGTACCTTGGGCTCGCCGGCCGCCACGGGATGCAGGCCATCGGCCTGCATGAGCGCCGGATTCAGCGCCACCCCCGCGAGCAGAAACGGGATCCAGGGCAGCTGGTAATCGCGGGCCAGCTGAGAATACAGATCCGCGAAACCGGTGCTGTAGCGCGGGCCGTAGTTCGGCGGCAGGCGGATGCCGAGCAGCAGGACCTGGGCGCCGGAGGCCTTCGCCAGGGTGATCATGTGCGTAAGGTTGTCGTGAACGCTCTGCAGGGGCAAGCCCCGCAGACCGTCATTGGCCCCCAGCTCCAGCAGCACGACCGCGGGGTGGTGCACGGACAGCAGGTGGGGCAGTCTTTCCAGGCCGCCACTGCTGGTCTCGCCGCTGACGCTGGCGTTGAGGATTTGGTACTCGTACCCTTGGTCGCGGAGCCGTTGTTGCAACAGGGCGACCCAGCCCTGCTCGGGTTGCAGCCCGTACGCCGCACTCAGGCTGTCACCGAAACTTAGAATGATGTGATTTTGCGCGCCCGACGCGCCCTGGAGCCCGATGAGCAGCAGTGTCAGTGCAAATGCCCCGCAGCGCGTCAATGCCGAGAGTGTTCTTAGGGTCGTCAACATCACCAAACAGGTTAGCAGCCCGGAAGGGCCACTGGCCATTGTGGACGATGTCTCCTTCGACATTGCCAGGGGCGAAACGGTTGCCATCACGGGTCCCTCGGGCGCCGGCAAATCGACACTGCTCGCGATGCTGGCCGGACTTGATCTGCCCACCGCGGGGCATCTTTGGCTGGATGGCCAGGACCTGACCGCCCTGAGTGAGGATGGCCGCGCGCGGCTGCGCGCGCAGCGCGTCGGGTTCGTGTTCCAGTCCTTTCACCTGATTCCGTCCCTCACCGCCTTGGAGAACGTGCTCCTGCCCCTGGAGCTCGCCCAACGAGCCAAACCGCGGGATCAGGCGCGCGAGGCTTTGGAGCGGGTCGGGCTTACGCCGCGCCTCGATCACTATCCGCGCCAGCTCTCCGGCGGCGAACAACAGCGCGTGGCGTTGGCCCGGGCCTTCGTCATCCGCCCGGCGGTACTGTTCGCCGATGAGCCGACCGGTAATCTCGATGCCCATACCGGCCAGCGCATCATCGACCTGATGTTCGAGATGAACCGGACAGCGCACACGACCCTGGTGCTGGTCACGCATGAGCAGCCGCTGGCCGCGCGCTGCGACCGCATCCTGCACATGGAAGCCGGCCGGATGGTCGCCGCGCCATGATGCATGCGCTGAAGCTGGCATTGCGGACTTTGCTGCGCGAGTGGCGATCGGGCGAGCTCGGGGTACTGCTGCTGGCACTGACGACGGCGGTGGCGGCGCTCACCGGCGTGGGCTTCCTGGTGGGCCGCATCGACACCGCGGTGCGTGAACAGGCGACGCAGGTTCTGGCAGCGGACGTACGTGTTTCGTCCACGGAGCCGCTGCCGGACAGCCTGTTTCTGGCCGCCGCGCAGCGTGGGGTCCACTCCGCACGCATCGAGACGCTGTTGAGCGTGGTGTTCCGTGGTGACGACAGCCAGCTCGCCAATATCGAGGCCGTATCGGGCGGCTACCCGCTGCGCGGCAGCCTGCTCGTGGCCGATCAGCCGTTCGCAACCGGTAGCGCTACGCGCGACATCCCCGCGCCGGGCGAGGTGTGGCCGAGCTCCAAACTGATCGCCACCTTGGGCGGCGGCATCGGCACGCGGCTGTCGATCGGTGCCGCGACCCTGAAGGTCACGCGGGTGCTGATTTCGCGCCCCGATCAGGGCGCCAACCTCGCGGATCTGGCACCCACTCTGATCATGAATCTCAAGGATCTGCCGGCGACGCAGCTGATCCAGCCGGGCAGTCGCGTCAGTTACTCGTGGCTTTTCGCGGCCGATCCCGCGGTCATCGCTGCGTTTCGACCGTGGCTGCTGCCACAGCTGCGTCCCTCGGATCGCCTGCGCGATGTCAGCGAAGCGAGCCCGCAGCTGCAGAGCGCGGTGGATCGCGCCGGCCGTTTCCTCACCTTGGCGAGCCTCGTGAGCGTGCTGTTGTGCTCGATCGCGGTAGCGATGTCCGCACGGCAGTACGTCCGGCGCCATCTGGATGCGGTCGCCTTGCTGAAGACCCTCGGGGCAACCCGCAGCTTCACGCTCAGCGTCAGCCTGCTGCAGCTGGTGATCGTGGCGCTGCTGGCCTCTGTCCTCGGCTCCATCATTGGGTTCATCGCACAGGAATGGCTGCTGCACGCGGTACGCGACCTGCTGGGCGGTGCGACCTTGCCGCCGGCCAACTTCGCGCCGCTCGGTATGGGGGTCAGCGCGGCGCTCGCGGTACTGGCGGGATTCGCGCTGCCGCCGCTGCTGCAGCTGGCCCGGGTGCCGCCGCTGCGGGTGTTGCGTCGGGATGTGGGGCCACCACCCCCGCTCGTGATCCTGGCGTTCGGCCCCGCGGTCGTCGTGGTCATCGGTCTGGTGTGGTGGGCCGTGCGGGACATGCGCCTGGCACTGCAGTTTCTGCTCGGGCTGTCGATCTTCCTGGCGGTGCTGGCCGCTGCCGGCTTCGGGCTGGTGACCTTGTGCGGCCAGCTGCGCGGCCGCGTCGGGGTTGCCTGGCGGTACGGGATCGCCAATCTCAATCGCCGCCGCGCCGACAGCATGGTGCAGATCGCCGCCTTCGGTGCGGGGCTCATGGTGCTGCTGGTGCTGGGCGTCGTGCGCGATGATTTGGAAGGCGACTGGCGCCGCAGCCTGCCGGCGGATGCGCCCAACTACTTCTTCGTGAACATCGCGCCTGCGGACCGTGCCGCGTTCACGCAGTTTCTCGAGCAGCGCGGCGCACGACTGTCGCGCGTGCTGCCGATGCTTCGTGGCCGTTTGACGGCGATCAACGGTCAGGACCCCGAATCCAGGCGCTTCCGCAACGGACAGGGGCGCGGTATCTCCGGCCGCGAACAGAACGTCACCTGGGCAAGCGCCCTCGGCGCTGACAATGAGATCATCGCCGGCAGCTGGTGGCCGGCCGACTATCACGGTCCCCCCGAAGTATCGCTCGCCATGGAATTTCAACAGTCGCTCGGCGTAGGCGTGGGCGACAAGGTCAGCTTCGATATCGGTGGCGAGCCGTTCGTGGCGACCGTGGCCAGCATCCGCAAGGTGAAGTGGGACAGCTTCCAGCCGAATTTCTTTGTGGTGTTCTCACCCGGCGTGCTCGATGCCGTGGCGGGTACATTTCTGACGAGCGCCTACTTCCACCCCACCGATCCGCACGTGATGGCGCAGCTGGCGCGCCGCTTCCCGAGCGTCTCCATCTTCAATGTCGATGATTTGCTGTCGCAGGTTCGCGGCATCATCGACAAGGCCATTCTCGCCGTACAAAGCGTCTTCGGCTTTACCTTGTTCGCCGGGCTTGTGGTGCTCTTGGCCGCCGTTCAGTCCAGTCGCGAGGAGCGACGTTTTGAGAGCGCCATGTTGCGCACGCTCGGCGCCCGCGGCGCCACCGTGTGGCAGGGCGTCATGACGGAATTCGTGGCTTTGGGGCTGCTGGCGGGGGCACTGGCGGTGGCCGGCGCGGCGCTCGCCGGCGCATTCGTGGCAACCCGGGTGCTGCAGGTGCCCTACGCGTTTGATCCATGGTTACCGCTGATCGGCATTGGTGGTGGCGCGCTGCTGGTGTGCGTCAGCGGGTGGCTCGCTACCCGCAGCGTGATTTCGCAGCCGCCCATTCTGACGCTGCGTGGCGGCTGAGCCGCCGATCGGTGCGCCAGCGCACTGACGCGGCCCCACAACGGCGGCATGTTGGTGAAGTCGTCGTCCTCGCTTTGATCGAGTGTGGTGACTGATGTCTTGCATGGTCCGACATAACCACCTTTTGGCGGCTCTTCCTCTGGAACAGTGGGAGCGCTGGCGGCAGCACCTTGAGTATGTCGATATGCGACTCGGCGAAGTGCTCTACGAGCCTGGCGCGACGCCCACTCACGTGTATTTTCCGATTACGGCTATCGTGTCGCTCTTGTACGTCCTGAAGAGCGGCGAATCCGCCGAGATCGCCATTGTTGGAAGCGAAGGCCTGGTCGGCATGTCGTCGATCGCGGGCGGCGGCTCAACGTCCAATTGCGCGCTGGTACAGAGCGCCGGCGGCGCCTATCGGCTGAGCGCGGAACTCATGCGACGGGAATTTGATCGGGGCGGCCCGCTACTGCATCTGCTGCTTCGCTATACCCAAGCCCTGATGACACAAATGGTGCAGACAGCGGCGTGTGGCAAGCATCACCCGCTCGACCAACAACTGTGCCGCTGGCTATTGCTGAGCCTGGATCGCCTGCAGGGTACGCAGATGGGAATGCCGGAGAAACTCTTAGCCCACATGCTAGGGGTCAGCTCGCTAAGAGCGTCCGAAGCGGCAATGAAACTTCGGGATCTGGGGTTGATCCAATACCAAGCCGGCCGGATTCGGGTGTTGGACAGAGAGGCGCTCGAGCAGCGTTCGTGCGAGTGCTACGCGATGGTAAGGCGGGAGTATGAACGCCTGCTGCCATTTGAGTTAGCGGCCTGACTGCGTACCGTCTTCAGTGCAGCCCCGTCACGGAGCGATTTCGCGCACCATGGCCCGCGTGATCAATGAGCGCTGCAGTTTAGAATACTGACCCGTCCCGTACAGGGATTTCAGGAATGCCCGATCCCAGTCGCTCATGCCGGCCAGCGCGGCCTGCGGGGGACCATCGAACAACTTCAGAATGCTCTGCGCATCACCCACGTGGGCGTTGGTCTTGATCTCCGCGAGAGAAACCATTCCGACGTAGTCGGCGAATTGCCCACGCGACACACCAAGCAATTTCGCGCGGTCGACGACGACGTAGACGTACGAGACTGAAAATACGATGTTTGAAACAAGGTGGCTCGCTCCCAGCAGTCCCGGTCCGCTGTAGGTCGGCGCGGAGAGTGCGGAAACCATGCCTCCGCCGAGAACCTGGGCGGAGGGTGGCGGGCCTTGAGGCATGGGTGCGTCCCATCCGGCAGCTGTCTCATAGGAGTTGAACCAGACTCTGACAGGGCGGGGTGTATCGATGAACTCATCGACTCTGAACGGCGCAGCATCGCCGAATGTCACGGCGTAGTTGCGCTTCGCCATGGCTCGCAGCAGCTCCGTAGGCTGGGAAGTCACGAAAATGTACAGGTTCGCGCGGCACTTCTCGCCGGCTAACGGCACTGCGGCGGCGCGCGCGATTTCCGAAACCCGGCCCAGGACGAACTCACCATCCTCGCGGGTGAGGCCCGAGACGAGCGGGCACACCGGCGCGTGCCATCGGGCGAGCCCCTCATCGTTCTCGAGCGCCGCAACCCCGTATACGAAGCTGGCAACCTTCGATTCCAGTTTGATGCGCTGCGCGATCACGGTGACTTCGGACAGCCGGGACTGGCTTTGTGGCGTAGGCGATTGTTCGGTAGCCGCCTCGGCGCCGATGACGCCCGTCGATGCCACGAGGGCGATGGTCGCGGTGAGCAAGAGCAGACTGGCACGCACAGGATGTCTCCGGATTCAGGAGGAAGGCGCTACGTTGGCGCTGCCCCGAGCAGCACTCCGCGTTCAAACAATAGCGCTTGAAGTCCGCAGCACGCAACAAACTCGCAGACCCGCGCCGGCCCCGAGTGAACCGGTGTAGTCTTACGTTAACGGTCTTTAATGCATTCGATCCTCTCAGGCGGCGAGTACCCGTTTTCTATGTGGCGAGTAGTGCGCATCACCCTCCTGCTGCTGGTGTTGCTGGTGGTGGCCGGCCAAGCCTGGCTCGACCGCTTCACGACGACTCATTGGCAGCGCACGGTTTTCGTCGGCGCATTCCCGGTCAGCGCCGATGCAAGTCCAGCGAGCGCACGCTATATCGCGCAGCTCGAGCAGGGGAAAATCGATGAGGTCGGCGCCTTTGTGACGAACGAGGCGCGGCGTTACGGTGTCGCGCTCGAGGATCCGATTGAGCTGACGCTTTATCCGCCGCTCAGCTCACCACCCCCGGCGCTCGAGCCGGGGGCCGGCGTGCTCACGCGCATCCTCTGGAGCCTGAAACTGCGCTATTACCGCTATCGCGCGCTCGCGACGCTTCCGGGGCCGCACCCGAAGATTGCGTTGTTTCTGCTGTATCACGATCCGGCCCTGACCCAAAGCCTTCCGCACTCGGCGGGACTGCAACGCGGACTGACTGCCGTCGTGCACCTGTTCGCCAGCCGCTCCCAGGAAGCACAGAACCGCATCGTCATGACGCACGAATTGCTGCATACCTTCGGTGCCACGGACAAATACGATCTGGCGACGAGCCTGCCGGAGTATCCGGAAGGATTCGCCGAGCCGCAGCTCGTTCCGCGCTATCCGCAGCACTTGGCGGAGATCATGGCCGGACGGATGCCGCTCAGCGCCACGCAGGCCCGCCTGCCCGACAGTCTTGCGCAGGAGCGCGTCGGACCGCTGACCGCCCGCGAGATCGGCTGGATCAGCAGGTGAAGCTTAGGGGCACTTTGGATGACGGGCTTATTGGGACATATTCGAACGACAGAGGAAAATTTCCCCGCATGGTCGGCGCGTGCCGGCTCACGTATCAGCGCGGTCGATGCTGCGTTCCAAGGCCGGCCGTGATGAACAAGACCGTCGCGCTGTCCAGGATGTCTGCGGTATGCCAGGTACCCGGCTCATTGATCGCATACTCGCCCGGCGCGAGCGCAATGATCGCGCGTGAACCGGCGGCAGTCTCCTGATGAAGCGTGATCGCACCCGCGATGCATAGCACCACTTCACTGCCGCGGGGATGCATTTCCCACATCGGCCACGGGCTCTTGTAGGTATTCATGCTCACCACGCGGCCCTCAGCGCCGTCACCGCTATGGCGTCGCGCGTAGTCGATATACCAGTCCATCGTGCCGGTGAATGCCGGCTCAACGACCGCCGTGGCACCCAACCCCAGATGGATCGGCCTTTCAGAGATGTTGGCGCCGCCCATGTTTGGCTCCGTAAGGATCGGTCAATGAGGACTGAGGATAGCCGAGGGGCGATTGGCTGTCGCGGTGCTGCTATGCGCCGTGACTATTACGGGCGTTCGGCCTAAGATTTTCGCCCCCTGCGTTGGATCTGCAATCATGTCGCTGCTCGCCGATCTCAGTCACACGATTGACCACGGCATGATTACCTACAAGGGCCTGCCGGCGCCGCTCATCTGTGATTACCTGAGCCGCGAGGCCTCGCGCAGGCTTTATGCGCCCGGCACGGAGTTCCAAATCGGTAGAATCGAAATGGTCGGCACGACCGGCACCTACCTTGACACCCCGTTCCATCGGTTTGCCAACGGCAAGGACCTGAGTCAATTGTCGCTCGGCAGTTTGGCCAATCTACCGTGCGTCGTGGCTCATTTAGACCCCTTGGCGGACCGCGCCATCGACGAGCTGCCACTGGCGGCTTCCGACGTTCGCGGCTGCGCCGTGCTCATCCGGACGGGTTGGGCTAGACATTGGCAGACGGATCAATACTTTGAAGGACACCCTTTTCTTAGCGGGGCACTGGCGCAGTGGCTCGTCGATGCCGGTGTCGTCCTGGTCGGGATCGACTCCTACAACATTGATTGCACGGACGATGGCGAACGACCGGTGCATACCACGCTGCTGCGGCAGGATATTCCCATTGTCGAACATCTCTGCGGGCTCGGTGTACTACCTCGGGTCGGCAGCCGCTTCTTTGCGGTGCCGCCCAAGGTTTGCGGGTTCGGCACATTTCCAGTGCGCGCGTACGCTCTGGTCGATTGATTGCGCAGATCAAAACGGAAAGGGCTCCAGGTCTGGATCCATCCAATGCTGGCGAGCTTCGGATGAGAACAGCCGCTGCCGGGACCAATAGCGCAGCAGCCAGGCGGATTGACCGAGCTCTGTGGCCATTAGCGCATTCACGATCTGATGTAGGGGTGTCGCGTGGCTGTGGGCTGCGAGTACCGTGGAGGCGGCTCGGATCGAGGCGCGGGTGATGGTCTCGTGATAACCGCTTGAAGCGGTGTTGGCGACGCCTGTGGCTTCGTTGTACGCCCGAATCCAACTCGGCATGCGCGCGGAAACGGCCGGTTCGGCACAGTCGCGCAACAGCCACAGTACAGCCGTGAAATGCGCCGCGTGCGTCCATTCTGTTTTCGGCAGCGATCGATCGAGCGGTGCCATTGCGCCCTTCGCTGAATTGGCGCGCATCAGCCCGCGTGCGATTCGCTCCACAGCGGCATCGGAAGTAAATGTCGTCGGCATCGCCGGCTCCTGTTGTGAGATGCCGGCGGGGCACAGCAAAACCCCGCCAGACGGGCGGGGTTGCGGAATGTTTCAGTCGGGATGAACCGGTCTCTGTTTACTCACCATCCCACCGGACGCACGCGCAACGACCGCCATAGATATCGGCTTTGTTGAAAATGCATATTTGCGCGTGTGAGTCATGTGGATAGTTAAGACCACGGCGGATGCGCCAGTCAAGGGTGACTGCTCTTCGCGTGCAGGTTCATGGCGCTTGCCAGATATTCCGCAAATCCCGGTTCGAGGCGCTCGAACCGAGCCACGAAGTCCGGATGCGACAGATACAGCTCGGCAAGACCCGAATAACGTTCCGCAGAACAGGGCCGACCCCACATAGCCGCTACCCATGCGCGGTGCCGCTTGATCAGGGTACCAACGTCCTCTGTCGCCGGATCGAGCCCATGGCGCATCGCACCGGCCAAGGCCTCTGACCTCCTGCAACTCCCTTCCAAGGCCTCCTGTTCCGCCGCAGTCATTTTCGCGTACGACGATCTGGAGTGCTCAATACCCTCGCGCATGGGCTCGCCGTATTTCTCGAGCAGCCAAGCCTCATATCCCCCCTGTTTCTCAGGACTGAATCCCCTGTACAGCTCCGCGTTGGCCATGTGCGTGTCTCCCGTGGCGTTTTCGATGGTGCGGTCGATGGTTTGGATGAGGACGCGATAGCGCTCGCGCTCGGCCTCGAGCTTCTCGCGATGCTGCTTGAGGACGGCAATCTGATTCTCGCCTTCGAGATCCAGCAGCTTCGCAATGGCACTCAATGGGACACCCAATTCTCGATGGAACAGGATCTGCTGCAGCCGAAGCTGCTCCGTGCGCCCATAGTAACGGTAGCCGTTCGCACCCACGGCGGCAGGCCGCAACAGCCCAATCTCATCGTAGTGATGCAAGGTGCGCACCGTGACGCCGGATATGGATGCGAGCTGCTTGACCGTGAGTTCGTTCATGAAGTGCCTGACCTGCTCTTGGACGCAACTATGGACTGTGACGTTGCGTGAGGGTCAATGGCCCAGCAAAGAGGGTCCGGCGCTATTGGGCGGATGCGTCGCGTGGGTGCTGATATGCCGCTTTTCGCTGCCTGGCGTTTTGCAGAATGGCGCGACGCCTGTCGGCATCGACCAGTCCCCACTCCTTGATCTCCTCTAAGGATCGAAAGCATCCGAGGCAGGTCAGATCATCGCCCAGACAGCAATCGCGCAGGCAGGGGGAGTGAATGGTTTCGAGATCGCTCATTGGGTCGACTGTCATGTCAGAGCCCTAATTTGATCATACGAGCGCACCGGAACTCCCGGTGATCCATCACAGCAGAGTTCCAATGGTAACGAGGTCGCGGCGGCCGTTCACCTGCTGTTAATTACCCTAATACTTCCCTATTGACACAGAATAATACGTCCATTATCGTCCAAGTCAGTGCTTCACGACGGCTAACCGGACCGCTCATATGTCTCAGGATCTGCTCTCGGTGTTCGACATCGCCTCGCGGCTGAATCTCCATGTGAAGACGGTTCGCAGTTATGTGCGTGACGGTCGATTGAAAGGCATACGGATCGGCAAGTCCTATCGGATTCTGCGCTCCGATCTGGAGGCTTTTACTGGTCAGCCCCTGCCGCCGAGCGAGAGCGAAGTGGCCAGGCGTCAACGTCACGTTGAGGTGTCGAGCGTCATGCAGATCGATGCAATCAGTGCCGAAGTCTCGCACCAGTTGGAAAGCTCACTTGCCGCATTTGTGCAGGGAACGTCAAAGGCCGATGAGTCTCTGCGCATCGAATCGATCTACGACCGAAATATCGGACGTATGAAGATCATCTTGCTCGGAAGCGCAAATCGCAGCAGCGCCGCGCTCAAATTCATCAGCGCGCTGATCGAGAAGTAGAGCGAGGCTCCGTTACGACCGGTGTCGGCGCCAGCGGTGCAATCGGCCAAAAGCGGTCGGTGCCGGACTTGAATTGGCAAGAAGCCGCGCGTAGTCGGTCATCGCTGGGCGCCGGTCGAACCCACGCCGAGCGGTAGTTGCTGCGATGCCTCATGCCTCATGCCTCATGCCTCATGCCTCATGCCTCATGCCTCATGACGCAGGACGGAGGCAGGCCTTCAATGGCACTCGAAGTCGTCCCCGGTGGTGGGTTTGCAAAAATCGCCCCAGTTGCCGCTGGCGCGGTAATAGTCGGCGATCTTCAGCTCTCGCAGCAATTCCTTGAAACGCGGGTCGGCGCGTACGCCGCTGTGCCAGTCGCGCCACAGCACCGTGACGTCGAGGGGGTGCCGGTCGATCACCAGCCAGCGCAAGGCCGCGAAGGTCGTGTCCCGGTCTCCGAATCGGTCAGCGTAATAGGCGAGCTGGACCATGTTCCCCGTATGCAGTCGATTGGCTGGATCCGCGACGGCGCGGCGCAGGATGGCGCGCGCGCCAGCGGGATCGTCGAACTTGTCGCGCAACGCTTTGACGAACGCAATGGTGGTCCGGCTGGTGTGCGAATCAAACAGTGCGCGGACTTGCTGTGGATCGACATCCTTGCGGCCCAGCACCCGGAACAGCGCATAACTCTCCATGCGGTCGTCGGAACCCACCAGCTTGATGAAGCGCTCATATTCCGCCTGGGCCTCATCGTTGTGGCGGGTCATGTCCAGTTCCACCTGCAGGTCCGCTGACGTTTGGGTGGCCAGCGGATCCGTGGCGACCGTGTGCTGCAGGCACTCGGTCCAGCCGCCGAGCTGGCCCAGCTGCGTGGCGAGCGAGGCGAAGTCGCAGGGGCCGACTGTACCCGGCGGAGACTCCAGGACGGCGTTGACCGCGGCTTCGGCCTCGGTCCAGCGGTGCTGATCGATCAGCCGCCGCGCCAGCAGCACACCGGACCACGCCGGTGCCAGAGCCTCGATGTGCCGTTCGGCCTCTTCCCGCTGTGGCTGCATCGTCGCGATTGATTCCGGGTAGATCTGCTCGAACTCCCAGGCAAATTGAGCGATCGCCTGCCATGCCAGCAGGAAGGTCGGATCGATGGCGACGGCCTGATGCAGCAGCATGAGCGCATCCTTACCGTCGCCGCCACCGCGCGCGATCTGCAATACACGCAAATACTTGTCATGGGCCTCGATGCTGGCAGTGCCGCCGCGGGCGCGGGACAGCTCGCCCACGTCCAGTGTGACGCTCAGGGCGCCGGATACCGCAGTGGCGATCTCTTCCTGGACCTTGAACACATCGGTCAGGCTGTGGTCGTAGGTCTGCGACCACAGGTGCGTGCCGCTGCGGCTGTCGATGAGCTGGGTGGTAATGCGCAACTGATCGCCGGCCTTGCGCACGCTGCCCTCGAGCAGGTTGGCGACACCGAGCTTCTCGCCGATGGTGCGCAAGTCCTCGTTCCGCCCCTTGAAGTAGAAGCTTGAGGTGCGCCCCGTAACGCGCAGGTCGCGTATCTGCGCTAACTGGTTCAGGATCTCCTCGGTCAGGCCATCGGCGAAATACTCCTGGTCATGCGCCGAGGACATGTCGGCAAAGGGCAGAACGGCCAGTGTGACCTGCGCTGACGTCACAACAGTTGCCGGCACTGCGCCCGGCACGGCAGCCTGCCTACCGTGGTTCACGTGATACCACCAGGCACCGGCGCCCCCGAGGACCAGCAGTGACGCCACGGCTGCCAGCGCAAGTCTGCGGGCGCCCATTTCGGGGCGTGGCCGGCTGAGCCCTCCGGCGGCGGGCGGCGCACGGGGGGTCTCGCCTATTGCGGCCGGTTTCACCGAGTTGTCTTGCCGCCCCGAGGTCCGCCGCAGGCCGGCAACGAAGGAGCGCCAGCGCGGATCTTTGGAATCGCCGGCCCAGCCGGTGAGGTCCACCGTATGCGTCAGTTCAAACATGATCGGACGCTTGCAGGCCTCGATAATCACCGGCACCAGCCGCTGACTGGCCTGCGCTTGCGTGGCCTCGGCCCGCACCCAGCGCGAGTTCACGGACGCTTTTGACCACAGCACAATCACGGCCCTGGCTTCTTCCAGCGCCCGCTCGATCGCCTGGTCGAAGGCTTCACCCGGATTCAATGCCAGGTCCCACCAGACCTCGAAGCCCTCGCGCTGCAACAC
Organism: uncultured Gammaproteobacteria bacterium; assembly: GCA_963708865.1. GTDB lineage: Bacteria > Pseudomonadota > Gammaproteobacteria > Steroidobacterales > Steroidobacteraceae > DAIDKA01. Next base: position 475,158 of record CAVPUC010000008.1, on the reverse strand, counting down.
ATCAGCGAACTGCTCCACAGTCGACCGATCGTCGCGCGCATAAGAAAGAAACAGATCGGGCATGGTGACCGGAAGCTGCAAACTGGCGGTATGACCGGTTGTTGTTAAGCTATCAGTCAACCTGCATTGCGTCACGCCCACGCATCAATGCTGCGGCGCGCCATCTTTGCGGCCCGGCGCTTTACCGGACCGTCAAACCGGATCGCATCGGAACACCACTCTCAATAACCCTCAGTGGAATTCCGCCACAGAGTCTGCGCCTGATATTCCAGCCTCGCGTGCGGCTCGCCGAGCGCGCTGATGCAGATAGACCTCCTAGCCTGATCAGGTGCGTCGCACGGTTCCGGTTCCCCTGCGTCATCCCTAGGCTCAGCTTGCGGCCACCGCGCCCGATCCCACTGTTCAGCTCGTTTCTATTGCGTTGTGGTTGACCGCGAACATCGTCAGCATGGTCGGCATTAAGTTCTTTGCTTGAGTCTGTGGGCAAGCGAAGCGGGCTGCTTCACTGTCGGAAAGCATTCACTCGTGACAGACGCCTATGGGTGCACGAACAGCTCGGATGAGCCGCCTTGGAGAAAAGCCGCGCGAAGGACTGCTCTGAAGAATGACGCGAAGCAGCAGACGGCCACACCAATCATCTGACTCGCTCGGGTGGCTGCATAGAAACCGTCATTCGGCGTGGCAGCCGAAACGTGAGCGTGAGCGTGCGGCGCGGCCGTAAGCCAGATTTGACAACTTGGTTTTGCGAAATCACCGTATGTTTTACGGTGACATGGTCATGCCATCGGAAGATGTTCTGCAACGAGCAAAATCACCTAGGGGATAACTTCATGAAAACAACCTTCATCGGAATTGCTGCTATTGCAGCGTTATTGCTTTTCGGACTGCCTGCACATGCTAACTGCGCATATTCAGGCGCCGGGAATCACGTGCAGATGCAACTTTCTTCACATCACTTCGGGACCCATGAGGGCATCGTGGGGACCTGGCAGGTAACCTATCCCAATGGCAGTGCGTTCATTCAATGGCACAGTGACGGCACTGAATGGGAGAACATCAATTTTCCCGTACTCGGCGGCAACATCTGCATGGGGTCTTGGGTAGCAGCGGGCCCATGGACTTATTCCCGCAACCACTACGGCTGGATTTTTACCGGCGGATTCGTCACCGGGTACTTCAACGAGACCGAGACTGACACCCTGTCGAGGGATGGAAACTCATATACGGGAACTAACGTTTCCATTTTCTTCGACATGCACGGCAACATGGTGCCTGCACCGGGAGACCCTTCGCCGACACCACCGCCCGGCGGCTACCCTGGTACGTCGTACGCAGTTCGAATCGCGCCGTAACATCAATTGACCCGCGGCCCTCAGGCTCCCGCCTTCGCGAAGTCTGCGACGGCGGGAGGCTTGTCAGGCAAGGCGATGCAATCGGCACATTGAAAAGACTGGATCCCGTACCGGATCGCACCGGCACACACCAATGCGGCGCGCGATTGCGGATACAGCTGCAAACGACAGCTTCCCCAAACGCGTCCAAGTGCCGTCGGCACAAAGTGGCGGGATACCGCTCATCGCAGAGCGCTCCATTGCGACATTCGCCGCTCCTCGCCCTATGAGCCAGTACGCTTACATCGGAGGAGTACCGACGCCGGCTAATGAGCGCTGCGGGTCTCTACGAGGCGCTGAGAATTCCGGTAGCTTCCGCGCTCGGGATGGGTGCTCGGCAGCCGCGGTTGCACTGGCCTGGGCGATCCGCAGCGGTAATGTCATCGCCATCCCGGAATCCGGTTCTCCGGCGCATGCCAGGGAAAACGCCGCGGCGCTTTCCATCGCGCTCACGCCCGCCGATCTTCAGGCCTTGGCTGCAGCGTACCCCGGACCGGGCGGCGCGAGCTGACGGGCTTCGCCGTGTTTGACAGCCGTGACGGGCGACTCCCTTGAGCTGAGCAGCAGCTCTTGTGCCCGCTCTTTGACGATTCTGAACTCTTGAATGAGTTCGTCTTGCGGGACCGCGTGCGCCAGCAGAAACCCCTGAATGAACATCGAGCGTTGCCGGACCAGATAAGCGAATTGCTCGGGTCGTTCGACGCCTTCGGCCGTGATCTCAAGTCCGAGTTTCTGACACATGACGATGATCGCTTCGGCAATGGCGGCGGATCGCGGATTGGTGTCGATGCCCGATATCAACGAACGATCCAGCTTGACGCGTGATAGCGGCAGCATCTCCAGAGAGGCCAAAGAGGAATAGCCGGTCCCGAAGTCATCCAGTGCAACCGCAATACCCAGTTCGCGAAACCTTCTTAACGAGGCAATGGTGGAAGGGCCCGTCTGCAGCACGGACTCGGTCAATTCAATCTCAATACAGCGAGTCGGCAGCGCGAATTCAGCCAATAGCGCCTGAACGCGATCGACGAAGTTGTCGTCAGTCAGCTGCCGGGACGACACGTTGATCGCCACCCGTGCCTTGGCCCATGGCCCGCGCTGCCATCCAGATGCCGCACTGATCGCCGCGCGCAATACCCAGTCGCCGATTTCGAGCGCCAACCCGGAATCCTCCGCGACCGAAAGGAACTTACCGGGCGGGATCAACTCACCGGAGCTTGTGCGCCAGCGGATCAGCGCTTCGACCAGTCCGATCTCCAGCGTTTCGGCATTTAATTCGGGCTGGAAGTGCAACTCGAATTCCCCGCGCTCAATGGCGCGCCGCAAGCCCTGCTCGGTGGCAAACCGGGCCGCCGCAATCTGCGCAAGGTCCGACGTGAAGATCGACAGCTGGCTGCGGCCCAAGGCCTTGGCCCGGAACAGCGCCATGTCGGCCGCCTTCAAGAGCGCGCCGGACTGCTGGGCATGAACGGGATAGGCACATGCACCGACGCTGATGCTCACGATGAGCTCGCGACCCTCGATCAACATGGGTGACTGAAATGCCGCGACCAGCGCCTCGCCGACCGCTTCGACATCCTCGATCGTCCTCGCGCACTCCAGAACGACGGTGAACTCATCGCCGCCCAGTCGGGCCGCAAATCCATACGACTGGGTGATCTCGGCCAGGCGCTGACCCATCGCCTTCAAGACGCTGTCGCCAAACGCATGGCCTAGCCCGTCGTTGATGTACTTGAAGTTATCGACGTCAAGAAACAGAACCCCGACCCAATGACCGGAGCGCTGCGCGCGCTCGAGCGCCGCATCGAGCAGCGTAAACAGGTGACGGCGGTTCGGCAGTGCCGTCAGGGGATCGCGCTGCGACAGCTCCCGCAGGCGCCGGGTGCGTTGCTGGATTTTCTCTTCCAGGCCCTGCTGGTATTGCTGGCTCAGCGCCTTTGCCGAGGCGAGTTCCTCGGCCATGGTGTTGAAGGCGGTGGCGATGGCGTCTAATTCGGCGATTCCACCACTGGCCACCCGCACCGCATAGCGTCCCGCCGCAATTTCCTCCGTGGCGCGCAACAGCCGCCGGGCGGGTCTGACGATGCTGATGACGATGCCGACGCACATGAGCAGCATCAGCAGCGCGGCCGCCGCGCTGCCCCACGCGATGGCGCGCTGCGACCCGGACTGGGCCGGCATCCGCGTGACGGATTTCGTCTCGACGATCGACCGGCTTGGCGCTCGCACCGTCGGCTGGACGGCCACCGCGGCTGCGACAGGCTGTTGCGGCGCGATCGGGGTCGCCGCGGCGCGAGCCTTGAAGACGGTGTGCCGTAAGCGGCTGCCCTGCTCGGCAAATGCCTGAAGTCCGTCGGACAGCGTGCCGGCAAGCTGGATGGAGGACGCGCGCAGCGTGATCACCTGCGCCATATCGGCGGCCATCGACTGATACCACTCGTTGCCTTGGGCGCTGCGGAAGCTCGAGGCATTATCGGCGAGCGTCTTCTGCACGCGCTGCTCAGCGGCGATGATGGCGCTGATCTGGGCTGCCGAAAGGGGGGTCGGTGCCTCCAGCGGCTCAGAATGCTGTCGCAGGGCATCCAGATCGTCGCCGAGAACGACCAGCGATTGCCGCGCCACGACACGGCCAAGAATGGTCCACGCGCCCGCCAGCAGCTTCTTGACCCGAACGTTCAAACTGTCCACCTGCGCCTTGCGGCTCAGTTCGGCCGCGCGCCGCGCATCGGCGACCCGGATCAGCGCGCCGGCGCGCGCGGTATAGGCATGCAGTTCGGACCGGGGTGTGTCGCCCATCGGCGCGAGGGCGGCGTTGAGCTCCGCCGCGGCCTGCTTATACGCTGCCGCGGCGGACACATCCGCATTCTTGATTCGTGCCCGGCACGCCTCGTCGAAGTTTGCCAGTGCCGCCAACGCATTCTCGAGCAGCTGGGGGGAAGGATCCACGGGCGCCGCGCTCACTGGCGGCGGCACGGGTGTCGCGGCGACCGGTGCGGCGGCCGGCGGTGAAGGTGCCGTGACGCGCGTCGTTCTCTCGACGAGGATGCCCTGCTGCACCACCAGATTGGCGGCCAGGATCAGCAGGGCGACGCCAACGAAACTGATCGACAGTCGTCCGACGATGCCTAAGCGAAATCGACTTGGTACGGCCCGTATCCACCCTTTCATGCGTCTGATCTAATCAGGCGCACACTCAAGCGTGGCCGTGCACAGGTCACAGAATGCACGCCGGACCACCGCGCGGCCCGGTGAAAGCGAATTTGTCCTACACGCTGTCCTACAAGCGGCCACCCAGCGGCTGGCCGTCGCGATGCCTGTGGCTAGGCAACCTGTACGGCCATCGGCGGCATAGGGACCGGACGGCCGAGCATCTGCGCGGCTTCGGTTTCCGAAATCTCATCGGTCCATACGCGGAAGACCTGCAGATACGAGGGTCCAAAGGCAGTGCTGATGGCCACATCGGCGGCATCGCGGCCACGCGCGATCATCAAACGACCGATGCGCCGTGCATTATTGCGCGGATCAAAGGTGTGCCAGGCTCCATCCAGGAAGACTTCCATGCAGCCGGCAAAGTCCATGGGTGCATCCACCACCGGCACGCCGATGTCGCCGAGATAACCGGTCGCGTAGCGCGCCGGAATGCTCAGGGCCCGGCAGAAGGCAATTGCCAGGTGCGCCATGTCGCGGCAAACGCCTTGGCCCTCGCGGTACGTTTCCAGGGCTGTTTTGGTGTGGCGTGCGTATTGGTAGCCGAACGTCACATGCTGATTGACGAAATCGCAGATGGCCTGCACCCGCGGCCAGCCCGGCTGCAGATGCCCAAACAGCTGTAGCGCCTCGCTCGCGAGCAGATCGCTTTCGCAATAGCGGCTCGGAAGCATGTACATGAGTGCCTCAGGCGGCAGCGCGCTGATGGGCGTTTCCGCTGCAGCCCAATGGGCGGGTTCCGCGATCCCGCAGTCCTCGATCAAACCGTCTGCGCTGATACGGATGGTGCCGGCGGGCGCCTGCAGCCGGGTGCACAGATTGCCAAAGACGTCCCGGTAGGTTGAGAGCGGCACCACCGGGTTGGTGTGCATGAAGTCGGTGACCAGGAGGCGCTGTGTGGGCTTGGGCGCTGCCCGCAGCAGCAACACCATGGGCGTCACCTGCGGACTGCTGTACACCAGCTCATACCCGAAGCGGATTTTCATAGGACCCCCTGCGGCCTACATTGTTAAGTACCACCGAATGTAATGGCGGGCAGGCGAGCGACACATTCCCGCGTCGCGTAACAGCTCGTAGGACAAGTCTGGGCGCGGACGATCAGGTGCTGCGCTAGCCGCCGACCTGAGCCGCGACGGCAGTCGGCTCGCGGCGGTCGAAACCACGGGTCATCCACCGCCTCGGCCGAGTCAGCCACTGCGCTTCGAATATGCTCAAGCTTCTGATAGTACTCCCGGGTCATGGGCTGAAGCTTTTCGAGCGCCGCTAACTCAGCTCTCACGCTTCCGTTGGCAGGGATCACCGTGCGCGCACAGCAGCAGTTTTAAGCTCCGAGTGCGCGCGGTTGCGCTCGGCGGCGCTCAGCGCCGCTTTGACGCGGCGGAAAGCGCTCTCGAGCTGCCGATGATGGTCAACGCTGGCGCGGTTGCTCACGATTTGCCCCTTTCACGATAAGCATGTGGGCCGCAGTGTTCTGCCGGATCCCACGGCCGCGCGTATCAGCGAGTGTGCCGAGGCCCTGTCAGACGCTCAGAGATCAAATAATCGGCGGATCGGAATCACGCTCCGGATGGCGGTGTTTGGCAATCGCAGCGATGAACGCCGCCGTGTCCGTCTGTTCCGAGGCCGCCGTGGTCAACAGTCCCGGGTCCTTGGCGCCGGACGGCAGATCGGCATGGATCCCCGCCTTCTGCAGCAGGGTCGACGACGCACCCAGTGCCAGGATGGTCTTGCAATGCCGGTATTGGTCCTTGATGAACTCCATCGCATGGCCATCCTCTGCCAGCGTCTGTACGGCGTCCTCGCCATCGGGCAGCACCAGCGCATCGAACAGCACGGCCGGGGAATTCTCCAGCGTCGCATCGATCTCGAAACGCTCATTGCCCTGCCCCTTCACGGTGCCCAGGCGACTGGACAGCAGCCGCGGCACAGCCCCTGCGGTTTCGAGCGCCTTGAGCAGCGGAACGATGGATTTACCGCGCACGCCATCGGCGATCAGGATCGCGATCTTGCGGGTGGCAATGCCACCGTTACCCGGCAACGCCATCAGTGACAAGGGCTTGGAGATCGTCACTTCAGGTTTCGGCGTACGTTTGACGGCGCGCGGCATGGCCTCAGGCAGTTCCATGCCAAGCCCTTTTGCGACTTCCTTCGCCAGTCGCTCCGAGACATTGCGCAATGACGACACCACGCGCTGACGGATCGCCGGCACCGTGACCTTGCTGAGCTCAAAGCGAAATCCACCGATGATGTGGGCCTGTTCTTGCGGCGTCTGGCTGTTGAAGAACAGCGACGCCTGCGAGTAGTGCTCCGCGAACTTTTCGGGCTTGCCGCGCACCTTGTCGATGGGTGCATTGTCCGGCTCGATCGCTTCAGCGAAGGAGACGAACCCTGCCGCGCCCGCCTGGAAGGGGCAGCCTCCGCCAAGCGAATTGGGTTCGTAGGCGACTCGTCCGCGGGCGATCGCCTGGCGATGCAGCCCGTCGCGCTGGTTGTTATGGACCGGCGCAAGCGGGGCATTGATGGGAATCTCGTGGAAATTCGGGCCACCCAGCCGTGTCAGCTGGGTGTCAACGTAGGAATGGATGCGGCCGTGCAGCAGCGGATCATTGCTGAAGTCGATGCCCGGGATGACATGGGCGGTGCAGAAGGCCACCTGCTCAGTCTCCGCGAAAAAGTTATCGGGATTGCGGTTAAGGACCATCCTGCCGATCGGCTTCACCGGAACGAGTTCCTCGGGAATGAGTTTGGTCGCATCCAGAATGTCGAAGCTGAACTTCTCCGCGTCGGCCTCCGAGAAGGTCTGGATCCCCAATTCCCACTCCGGATAGTGACCCGACTCGATCGCCTCCCACAGGTCGCGACGATGGAAGTCCGGATCGGCGCCGGCAATCTTGACGGCCTCATCCCATACCAGCGAGTGGGTGCCGAGGCGCGGCTTCCAGTGAAACTTGCAGAAAGTGGACGCACCGGCGCTATTGACCAGCCGGAAGGTATGCACGCCAAACCCCTGCATCATCCGGTAGCTGCGCGGAATCGCCCGGTCCGACATCACCCACAGCAGCATGTGCGTGGATTCGGGCATCAGCGAAACGAAGTCCCAGAACGTGTCATGTGCGGAGGCGGCCTGGGGCATCTGGTGGTGCGGCTCGGGCTTGACCGCATGGATCAAGTCCGGAAACTTCATGGCATCCTGGATGAAAAACACCGGTATGTTGTTGCCAACCAGGTCCCAGTTGCCCTCATCGGTATAGAACTTGACCGCAAAGCCCCGCACATCGCGCGCGGTATCGGCGGATCCGCGCTCGCCTGCGACGGTTGAAAATCGCACGAATACCGGCGTGATTTTTCCCGCTTTCGCAAACACCGTCGCGCGCGTCAGGTCTGGCAGGGTTTCGTAGGCTTCAAAAAAACCGTGCGCGGCGGAGCCACGCGCGTGCACGATGCGCTCCGGAATCCGTTCGTGATCGAAATGGGTGATCTTTTCACGCAGGATGAAATCCTCGAGCAGCGTCGGACCGCGCAGTCCCGCCTTCAGTGAGGATTGGTTGCTGCCGACGGGCACACCTTGATTGGTGGTGAGCCGCTCGCCCGCCGAATTCACGCGCTTGTCGGCAAGCGAGCCATCCAGCGAGCGGGTCTTGAGCGTGGGCTCGCCCGTTTTAGCGGATTCATTGCGCTCACTCAGCGTCCCGGCGCCCGCCGTGGGGGAGGGCAAAGCCTCGTGTGCGCCTTCAGGAGGCCGCACCGCCGCGGCCGGCGCAAACTCACTCGCCTTATCGGCGTTGAACGGCATGGCGGCGGCGAGCGCCGCCTGGTCCGCCGCATGTTTTGCCAAAGCGGTGGTGGCCGCTCCCGGGTGCGAGGCACCGGCAGCGGTGGTGCCCTTCGCGCTGTTGCTGGCCTCGGCAGTCTGGGATGAAGTCTTCGAACGCGCCGGCGCGCTCGGTCCGCTCTTTCGAGTAGCCATGGATATCTCCTATGAGTGGCGCACCGGGCTCCCAGGCGGCACAGGGGGGAGCGGACACCTTTCCGGTGGTCTGTCAGTTGGGAACTGACGTGACGTTACCCTGACGCGGTCTCGTCACCGACCGCCAAGCGCGCATTTCGCTGTAGCCCGTTACCTACCGTCCCTGTCAGGATCGTCAGTGTCGGATGGTAATCGCGGCCCAGGAGTCCGGTTGCGGGTCACCGCGCCAATCCAGCCCTTCGATGGTCAGCTGATAGGTATCAGGACCCAGGGCCGAAGTATTCAGTGCGAAACCCAGTGAGCCGTTCGAATCCTTGATCAGATTGTTCAGCACGGCGACCCGGCCCTGATCCTTGCGATCGATGGTGATGCGAAATGCCCTGAAGTCCGAATGATTCAGATCAATCTTGATGTTGACCAGTTGTGCCGCGGCGCCGCCGACGATCACGGGCACGGGCGCCGCAGGTCCGGCGCGCGTGGGCGAGACGTAGACGGTGCTGCTGCCGGTGGCGGCGTCGATCGGCTGATTGGTGACCAGTTGGTGCAGCATGTTGATCTTGTGCGTCTGCTCAGACAGACGGCTGTTCAGCACCAGTGTCGCAATGCCGAGCACGACGGTCAGCACTGAGACCACTGCGAGTACGTAGGGTCGTTCCCAGAACTGTTTGGGCTTCTCCTGCCAGGGTTCGGGCTTGCCGCTGGCATCCAGCAGCCGCAGGGCCGTGTGGACGCGCTCGGGCAGGCCGATCTCGTCCAGGATCTGCGGATTCGCCCGACAGAAGCGTTCAAATACGGTCGCGCCGCGCAGCGGCAGGCTGCCTGACAAATACAATTCAACGATGCGGTTGCGGGCAATGAAATCCCGGTCCATGACCGGCGGAACCGCAACGTTATCCGGGTTGGGAAGATTCTTGGCGGTCGCGGGTAGCGGCGTTCGCACTGCCGTTGAGGCGGGCGCCTTGGCCGCCGGCGGCGAGACCGGTCGGCTGGCCGTGGCGGTAGGCCGTTTGGCCGGTGGCGCTGCGGGACTCACGATCGGTGTGGGTCTCGCAGGCGAATGGTGGCCGGCGCCGGCATTGGCGCCCTGGCAGTCGCCGTCGCAGCCACGCTGGCCGACATTTGCGGGATGGTGCGGGTGAAGGCCGTGGTGTCTTCGAGCGCCTCCAGTTCAGGCATCAAGTCGGCATACGGATCGTCATGGATCGTAGTCGTTGCGGCGGCGCTTCGCACGGTGGCGGCCGCGTTCTCGTCGGTCAGCTTTGGCGTCGATGAGCCGTCTGCGTCCCGATCCTGCTGCCGCGGCGGCGGCGGACTGTGCGCTGAGGGCGTCAATGGTGGAGCTCTCCAGCAACTCCATGTCCGGCACCAATGCCAAAAGATCATCCTCGGACGGGGTATCCAGGAGTGTATTGGCCCCGCTGTCGGTGAGCGAATCGGGGTTTGATTGCGGCGCCATCGGCTCAGCTCATTCACATCCGCATTGATCCAGATTGGATCGTGCAGGGTTGAGGTAAGGAAGCCCAGGGGCTGCCTCACAGAACCGGCGCCGGATGCCGGCCGAGTGCGAACTGCGTCTCAATATGGTCGCCGATGCCAACGGGGTCCATGCGCCGGGTCACAGCCGCAACGCCTGCGCTCTGCTAATTTTCCGTCATGGTTGGAGACGAGGATGCACTGAAGACGGTCTCCGCAGGATGGATCCTGCCCCGGCGCTTTTCCGAGCCCGTCGAAACCGACTATATCGAATTCAGTCTGCGTGTGTTTCGGCCCGGCATCCGCGCCTGGCATACCACATCGCTGTGCCTCGCATTGCTGCTGCTGATCGCCGGTTCAATTCTTTACGAAGCCGGCTTCCCTCATCCGGTGCTGCCGCTGTCGGCCGCGCAGATCGAACCGGCGAAACTGTGGTTGATCGGCATCGCGGTGTGCGCACGTGCGGTGCTGTGCGGACTTTCCTGGCGCACCGACATCGCGAGTGGCTATCTGAAAGTCGTCCTGCCGCTGGCGATGCTCGGCCATGCCTGCATCAACGCGGTATTTGGCAGCGAGATTTTCGGCTCCCATCCCGGCTATATGGCGGCGATCGCGGTGTATGCCTTTGGCGCAGCGGTGCTGACCGGGCTGCAGTTCCGACAGTCCGTGCTGGTCAACGGCGTCGCGTTGTGCGTGCTGATCATCAGCGCATGGCGGCAGTCGCTGCCGCTGATGGCGCTGGTCTCCGTCATTGGCCATGTCGGCTTCGCCATGTTGATGGCCGGCATCGTCGCCCTTGCGCTGGAGCGTTCGGTACGCGCCCTGTACGTCGAGAATCGACGCGTCGGGGAGATGGCCGCCCGCGACGGCCTCACGGGTCTGAAGAACCGGCGCGCTTTTGATGATCATCTGCGCCTGGTGTGGCAGCTGGCGCTGCGGGACAAGCGCGCGCTCGGGGTCATGCTCATAGACGTGGACTTCTTCAAAGCCTTCAACGACTCCCTGGGCCACCAGGCCGGGGATGCCGCCTTGCAGAGCATTGCCAAGGTCGTGGCGGCGACGGCGCGCCGCCCGCTCGATCTGGCCGCGCGCTACGGTGGTGAGGAGTTCGCCATCATCCTGTTTGACGTCACCCGCGAATATGTGGCGGACGCGGCTGAGCGCGTCTTGCGCATGGTCGAGGAGCTGGAGATCACGCATCCGAAATCCTCGGTCTCACCCGTGGTGACCGTGAGCAGCGGTGTGGCGTTTGTCCGCCCGACCCTGGAGCGCAGCCCGCAGGGGGCCATCATGCTGGCTGATCGAGGTCTGTATGCGGCGAAACGTGCGGGGCGCAACCAATTCACGTTCCTGGATCGAGACGCGCAAACCAGCACGACCGGGGTCTTTGCGAGCAGCACCGCCGCCGGCGGCGCAGCCTGTCAGGATGGGGTCAGCTCGGTGAGCCGCGCCACCGGTTCGGTCGTCGAGGATTGACAGAAGTCGAAACCCACGGCGGAAATCCAGCGCCGGCCTGCCGCGGAGTCCACATACTTGGCGGCGCAATGCATGCCCAGGACCTTGGCGGCCTGGGCGATGGCAATGACGCGAGCCTGTGCAAGTTTGTCCTTCAGCGCCGCCGCCACCAGGCGCGCATCCACTTTCAACATCCGCACGGCATTCGAGCGCAGCAGTTCCAGCATCGTCGTATCGAACGTGAAGTCATCGATCACCGCGAAGCAGTGCGACTGCTCACATTGGGCGAGGAATTGTTCGGCCATCACGCGCTGGCTTACGCAGGCGGCCTCGCGCAGTTCAAATCCGACCGTGCCGGGATCCAGATCGGCCGCTGCCAGGGCCTTGCCCAGGGCTTCCGGCAAGCCGGCATCGCCGAGGGCCTGCGCCGACACCGCGATGGTGAAGCTGAGCGGATCACCCCGCAGCACCCGGGAGTTCTGCTGCAGCCACGCCAGCAGCTGGTTGAGCGTGGCGAGCGCATCCCCGCGCTGGTGTTCCGCCACCGGCACGACCTGATAGCGACGGGTGCGTCCGCCGCTGCGCAGCCGGACCAGTTCGCGCAATCGCAGCGTCGGGGTCTTGCCGGCGGGCGCCTCAACCGCAGCGCTCGGCAATGACTGCACCTCGCCGGTCCTGGGGACGGCTGTCACCGGATCGGCGTCAAAGCAGATTTCCGCTGAGCGATCCGTCTCAGGTGTGCTCCAGGGCAGTACGTCAATGCCGGACGTTGAGGCGCCGGCGCTGGGGGGTGCCAGTATTTCCAGGAGCGGCGGATCCGCGGAATCCTTGACCCATGCCGTATTGGCGGTATCGCCGATACCGGAGCCGGGAACCTTGGGTACTTCCAGCGGCAGCGTGCCGCTCGAAAACGCCCGGATTGCCGAAAGCGTGCCGGTCGCGCCAAGCGGCGGCGGTGGCGCCAGCAACATGGCGATCTTCTGCAACACGGAGCGCATGCTGGTGGTGAGGATGCGCGCCGCGAGATTGCCGGAGCTGAGAAGTTTGGCATCCATCAGCACCATCACCACGCCGGCGAGCGTCGCGCGCGGCGTGCGCACCGCCAGGAACAGCGCCGCGCGATTGTCGCTCAGGGGTACTTCGAAGTGGGCGCGCATGACGGCATTGGTCAAGGTGGCGATGGCTTCTTCCACCACGGCTTGCTCGTCGGGTCCGAGGGCCCCTTCGCTCAGCCACTGCACGTCGCCCTTGGCGTCAAACAGTGAAACCGAATGCAGACGCAGCGCGGGCAGCAAGGCCAGAACCTGCGCGCCCAGCGTCGCGGCTGTTTCGCCTGGCGACTCGGTGTCCGAGCGCAGGGCAGAATTTTGATGGGAATTAGACAAGTCAGATCACCCCGATGCCTGCTGCTAGAGTGACAGTCTCTTAGTGGCGACAGCGTGATGGCGCTCGCGTTCTGCGACGTGAAACGCAGCGGGGCGAACGTTGCGCGCCCCGCTCTTGTCATAACGATAGGCGATAGGACTTAATCAAGCCCGTATCGAATCGGTTCAGCCCGAAGGCAGGAAATCACGCTTGCCGAGCTCGACTCCGTTGTGGCGCAGGATCGAGTACGCGGCGGTGAGATGAAAATAGAAATTCGGCAGAACCCAATTGCGCAGATACACCAGCCCCTTGAACTCAAGCTTGTTGTCGCGAATCGGAATCACGATGTCGCGGTCCTCGGCACCCTTGAAAGTGTCGGCCTTCACGCTCGAGACAAAATCGATGGTCTTCTTGATGCGATCCTGCAGCTCCGCGAAGGTCTGCTCGTTGTCTTCGAACTTCGGCGGATCGATGCCCGCCAGGCGCGCGGTACCGCTCTTGGCAAAGTCAGTGGTCAGCTGCACCTGCTTGATGAGGGAAAACATGTCCGGCGCCAGGCGCGCATTGGCCAGCACCGCGGCATCAAACTTCTTGGCGGCCGCGAACTCGGTGGCCTTGTCGAGTTGCTTCGACAGGTTGGCGAGCATCGGCAGGAAAGTCTCCACCGTCATGGTGTACACGGAAATCTGCATCGGGGTCTCCTCGTAACGCGGTTCGCGGGAGCAAGGCGGCGGATTCTACTCCCTGTTCTTCTGTACAAATATGTACCAGAAGTGAAACAATAACGGTCTAGACAGCCCTTATTGGATCCCACATGAGTCTGTTCTGGCTGCCGGCTCAACTGGCCACCTTGGCGAAGGTGGTCGATCTGAATGGCTTCTCGGCGGCCGCGCGCGCCCTCGGCGTGCCGAAGGCTGCGGTCAGTCGCGCCGTGGCGGATCTGGAGGCCGCCCTGGGGGTGAGGGTCCTCAACCGCACCACCCGCCGATTGTCGCTGACCGAAGCCGGGGAGCTGATCTACCCCCACGCCCGCCGCCTGGCTGACGAGAGTGATGCCGCACGCACCCAGATCAGTCGTTGGTTCGCCCCACCCACCGGGCCCTTGCGGGTCGCTGCCGACCCCACCTATGGCCGGATTTTGCTTGCGCCGCTGGTCCCGCGGTTCATGGAGAGCTTTCCGGACATTCCGCTCGAGGTGAATCTGCAGGCACCCGGCACCGGCATGATGGCGGGGTCGGGCCGCGGCTGTGATGTGGCGATTCGCGCCGGCACCGGGGATGAAGCGGGCATGGCGCAGCAGCTGCTGGGGTCTCCCCCCGCCATCCTCTGCGCGACGCCGGGCTACCTGCAACGCCGCGGGGCCCCCGAACGACCCGATGACCTGCGCTCTCACGAGCTGCTCACGCCGGAGGGCGACGGCCCCGAATTTCGCATGACCCTGGTGCACGGTGCGATGCGCGCGGAGATCCGGGTGACCTCCAGGCTCGCTGTGAATGATCCGGCGGTATTGCACGCGGCGACGGCGGCCGGGCTTGGCATCGGCATCCTGCCAGAATTCCTGTGCCGCCAGGGCCTGGCAACGGGTCGGCTCAAGCTGCTGCTGCCCGACTGGGAGCTGCCGCAGATCATGCCCCTGTATGCGGTGTACCCTGCAACCCAGGGCGCGGACCACCGGGTCCAGTGTTTCGTGGATTTTCTTGCGGCCAACGTGGTCCCGGCGCTGGCGCAGATCTGACGCAAGGAGGGGCGAGATGTATCGCGCACCGCTTAAGGACCTGCTGTTTGTCCTGAATGAATTGCTGGGACCCCAGCCCCTGGCGCAATGCCCCGCGCATGCCGACTATTCCGCCGATCTGGCCGAGTCCGTGCTGAGCGAATCGGCGCGCTTCGCCGAAGGCGTGCTGGATCCCATCAATCGCAGCGGCGATCAGGAAGGGGCGCACTGGAGCGAGGACGGTGTGCGTACCGCGAAAGGCTTTCGCGCGGCCTATCAGCAGTTCGTCGCGGGCGGCTGGCAGCAGTTGCGGGCGCCCGCGCAGCTTGGCGGTCAGGGCGCGCCGATGCTGCTCGCGACGGCCGCGCAGGAGACCTGGGCCTCGGCAAATCTCGCCTTCAAGTTGTGTCCCATGCTCACCTATGGGGCCATCCATGCGCTGGAAATCACCGCCTCGCCGACCCTCAAATCGCGCTATCTGCCGAAGATGGTGACCGGCGAGTGGACGGGCACCATGGTGCTCACCGAACCCCAGGCCGGCTCGGACCTCGCCTCGATCCGGACCCGGGCCGTGCCCGCCGGCGGCGATCTCGCCGTCGACGAATTCCGCCTGTTCGGCCAGAAGATCTTCATCACCTGGGGTGAACACGACCTCACCGACAACATCATTCACATGGTACTCGCGCGCATCGACGGTGCGCCCGACGGTGTGCGGGGCATTTCGCTGTTTCTGGTGCCCAAGCGGCTCGTCGGGGAGGACGGCGCGCTCGGCTCGCGCAATGACGTCCACTGCGTCTCCATTGAGCACAAGCTGGGCATCCACGCGAGCCCGACCTGCGTCATGGCCTTCGGCCAACACGAGGGTGCCGTAGGCTATCTGGTGGGTGAGGCCAATCGCGGCCTTGAATACATGTTCATCATGATGAACGTGGCGCGGCTTGCGGTGGGTCTGCAGGGCTATGCGGTGGCCGAACGCGCGTTCCAGCAGGCTGCGGACTATGCGCGTACCCGCGTGCAGGGGCGCAGCAGCGCCGGCGGCAAGTCAGGCCCCATCATTCATCATCCGGATGTCAAACGCATGCTGCTCGAGATGAAGGCCGGCACGGAGGCCATGCGCGCGCTGACGCTGTATGCGGCCTTGCAGCTGGATTTGGCCGAATCGCACGCGGAGGCAACGGTGCGCATGCAGGCCCAGGCACAGGGCGACCTGCTCATTCCCATCGTCAAAGGCTGGTGCACGGAATTTGGCGTGGAGCTCGCGAGCACCGGTATCCAGGTGCACGGCGGTACCGGTTACATCGAGGAGACCGGCGCCGCGCAGTGGCTGCGCGACGTGCGGATTACCGCAATCTATGAAGGCACCACCGGCATCCAGGCGAATGACCTGCTCGGGCGCAAGCTGGCGCGCGACAAGGGCGCGGCGATGATGAGCCTGCTGGCGCAGATCGAGACGGAGCTCGCCGGCGACGCCGGATCAGCAACGGCGCAAGTGGTGCGCGAGGCGACGCTGTCCGCCGTGCAGGGGCTGCGTGAGTCCACCGCGCTGCTGTTGGGCTGGGGCGCGAGCGACACCGAGCGCGCGCTCTCGGTCGCGGTGCCGTATCTGATGATGTGTGGTTTTGTGCTGGGCGGCTGGCTGATGGCGCGCGCCGCGCGTCTGGTCAGCGCCGCAGCCGCTCAGGAGTTCAACGCGGCGAAGCTTGCGACTGCGCATTTCTATGCCTGCCAGCTGTTGCCGCGCGCGCTCGGATATGGCCAGATGATTGTGCAGGGATCCGCAACTGTCGCCGGCGTCGAGGTGGCGCTGATCTGAGCAGGAGGCGATCAGCACCCTTCAGTCCTGGGGGCGGCGCCGTCGGATTCCTTCGTAAGGCGTCCCGTCGCGATGCGTGTAAATCGCCGGTTTCGCCTCCGCCGGGGCCATCATGTCAATGTCCGAGTAGTAGGTGACATCGGCCGCGGCTCGCGTTCCCACTTCAAGGACGAGCGCATCTGTCGTCGATCGATTTTGCAGACAGTGGCCGTCGGCATCACCCGCCTTGAACCCCGCGGCATCTCCGGGCCGTAGCACTTCCTCTCCCGCAGCGGTCACGAGCGTGACCTCGCCCGAGACCACATAAATGAACTCATCTGCCGCGGTGTGCCAGTGACGCTGGCTGGACCATGAGCCTGGGGGTAGTCGCAGCAGGTTCACGCCAAATTGCTCAAGACCCGCGGCATCGCCCAATCGACGACGTTCGCGGGCACGGCAGGGTTGATCGAACGGCGGTGGGTAGAGCGTGCCAATCACCGCGGTGAGCGTCGCCCCATCGATTCGCTTTGGCATGGCTGAAATACCTCCTGTCAGCGTCCCGGCGTGCGCAGCCGCAGCGGCGGGGCCTCATTCAAAGTCTGCATGAAGGCGCGCCGCGCATCCGGATCGAGGGTGGTCAGATCCACCTTCTCGGTATGAGTAAGGCGCAGCGCCGAGTCACTGATCCGGCCGGTGGCGCGATTGCGCGGCCCCCAGCGTCGGGCGAGGCGGCGCGTTGCGCCGCTCTTGAGGATATCGGCGACGGCGTTGGCGACCAACGGGTTGCGGGTGAGCTCGCTGTGCGCGCAGGCGACATAGTAGGTATGCGCACCCTCCAGTCGGGCGCTGACGACAGGAACGGTGCCATCGCCATGCGGCGTGACGGTGTAGACGAAGTCATCCTGGACGCGCTCGATGCCGGTTACCGTAGGCTGGCCCGTTCCCACCACCACTGAGTAGCGTTCATTGGCCTTGGCGAAACCGGCGCGACTCTCGCGTGCCGCGTGCAGCAGTTCGGCCCGCGGACGCGGTCCCTGACTCGGCCATTGCCCGGCGTCGAACAGGTCGATGGGATAGGTGTGGCTCGCAGAGGGCAGCAGGTGATACAGACTCGGAAAGGTGTTGAATACCTCCTCGGCGAGCTGCTCGGCACTGGTGCGGGCATCGAGCCGCGCGAGCTTGCGCACCACGGGGTAGGTGCCACGCACCGCCTGCACGCCGGCGAAGGACCCCTCGTTGGGGGAGGCAAGCAGCACGAACTGCTGCACCTTGCGCCGCGCGGGCTGCGACATCGCCGCGCGACTGACCAATGCCCCCATGCTGTGGGCGACCAGGTGCACGTGTCCATGAGGCTCCGCTTCGATACGCTGCGCGAGCTGCCTGCCCAGCACATCGATACCCAAGCGCCAGTCATAGTCCACGCAGTCGACATCGAAGCCGCTCGCGACCAGATGCAGGCGCAGCCGCAGATACGAATGCAGCACCACGCCCATGGTACGAATGGGTGCGCCGGCATCGATGCACAAGGCGCGTAGCCGCCCGGCACTGATATCCACGGGGTCCACCCACAACAGATCCCGCGGCATCGGTGCCGGACGCTCAAAGCCCAGTTGTGACCCCATGATGCCGGGGACAATGAGCACGCGTGCGCCGCGGGATCCGGTGCGCGCTTTGACCGCGCGCCGGGCGAGGTAATGTAGCTCGCCGTATTCACGGTCGCCGAAAAACGCCGTGAGCTCCTGGCGATGGTCGCCGCTGGCGAGCATCGCCTGCGCCTGCACGTCCGAAAACGCGAGCTTGTCGTACGGAGTGATGTGCTCGGAGGCGCCGTCTAATCGCATGGTTGCTAGGGAAGCATCCGGCTCAGCTCGCCCCGAGGGGTCGCACCAGCGCGGTGACATGCACCTTGATGCCACCGGCGAACACCAGCACGAGCGGCACGCGTTCCCCGACTTGTAGCGGATGAGCCAGACCCTGCAGCATGATGTGCTTGCCGCCCGGCGTGAAGGCAGTGCTCGCCCCGGGGGCGAGCGACACGGCGTTGAGCGCACGCATCTGCGATTGGCCGCCCGACTCGCGCGTCTCGTGCATCATCGCCATGCTGGCCACCGGACACTCGACGCCGATCAGCTTGACGGCCCGCGTTCCCACATTCTCAAGTGACAGGTAGACCGCCGCGACATCGGATCCGGGTGCCGGCTGGCGTATCCAGGCGCCGGCCACGAGCAGATTGCTGTCGGCGGCCGTGCCGACGCGCGGCACCAGCAGGGCAAGCAGCACCAACATGGCCAGCAGAGCCGGGACCCGGTCGGGGGCTGTCATGAGGCGGCTCCTTCGAAGCGGTGATGCAATCAGCAGAGTATGCATGACTCACTTGGCATATTTAATCACCACGTCGCAGAAGGCCTGGATGGCCGCCAGGCGCGCGCTCGACTTGCGCCAGACCGCGCCGATCTGCCGGTGTGGCGTCGGCCGAACCAGTGGTCGGATGACAACGCCGCGCGCATTGCCATAGGCGCCGCGGCTGGCGAGTTCCGGCATCAGCGTGACACCGGCACCGGCGGCCACCATCTGGCGCAGGGTTTCGAGGCTGGTGGCGCGAAAATCCTGCCGCTCGTGCATGGAGATGCGGCCGCACACCTCCAAGGCCTGGTCCCGCAGGCAGTGTCCTTCCTCCAGCAGCAGCAGGCTCTCATCCTCGAGTTCTGCGATCCGGACGCTCGGCTGCGCGGCCAGGCGGTGGTGCTGCGGCAGCGCCACGTTGAAATCCTCGTCGTACAATTTGCGACTGGCGAGGCCTTCGACCTCGACCGGCAGGGCGAGCACCCCCACATCGATGTCGCCGCTGTGAAGTTTCTCGAGCATGGCAGCGGTCTGGTACTCGAACAGCAGCAGATCCAGCCGTGGCATCTGCTTGCGCACCGCCGGCGCCACCTGTGGCAGCACGTAGGGGCCAACGGTCGGAATCATCGCCACCCGCAACCGTCCCGACAGCGGATCCCGGTAGGTCTGCGCAATGGTGACCACCTCATCGCTGGCAGCGAGGATCAGGCGCGCCCGGGCGACGATCTGTTCGCCCGCCTGAGTGAGCGTCGCGCCCCGCGGCTGGCGTTCGATCAGCTGCACCCCCAGATAATCCTCCAGTTTCTTCAGCTGGGCGGAAAGCGTGGGCTGGCTGATGAAGCAGCGCTGCGCGGCCTTGCCGAAATGGCCGGTGTCGGCGACTGCGACCAGGTAGCGCAAATCCTTGAGCTTGATGTCCATATGAATATCCGATATATGGCGTCTATCGGGATTATAAAGTCAATCGATTGGATATGTGGGGCTTGCGGTCCCAGGATGGCTCCATCGAAGTCGGCATGAGCCGATGATTTACAGGAGCAGGACCATGTTGGGCGTAGGCAAGCAGTTCCCCGAGTACCGGCTCAATGCCGTCGTTTCCACCGATCAGAGCAAGGCCTTCCAGAGCATCGACGGCGGTACCCATGCCGGCAAGTGGCGGGTGATTTTCTTCTGGCCCATGGACTTCACCTTCGTGTGCCCGACCGAGATCGCGGCATTCGGCAAACTGGAGAAGGAGTTCCGGGCGCGCGACGCGCAGCTGCTCGGGGCCAGCACGGATTCCGAGTTCGTGCACCTGGCATGGCGGCGCGACAAAGAAGAGCTGCGGGATCTGCCGTTCCCGATGCTGGCCGATGTGAAGCGCGAACTTACCGCCGCGCTGGGCATTCTGGATGCGGACGCGGGCGTGGCGCAGCGTGCCACCTATATCGTCGACCCGCAGGGCGTGATCCGCTTCGCATACGTCACGGACATGAATGTGGGCCGCAATCCCGAGGAAGTCCTGCGGGTACTGGATGCGCTGCAGACCGATGAGCTGTGCCCCTGCAACTGGCAGAAGGGCGATGAAACCCTGAAGGCCGCATAAGGACCTCCCACCGGTACAGGCCCCTTATTGGAGAGCACCCGATGACTTCTTTGGATTCCATTCGTGATTCACTGCCCGACTACGCACGCGACCTTCGTCTCAATCTCGGTGCGGTGCTGGCCACCACCGGCGCACCGGGCCTGACCGAGCGTCAGATCTGGGCCATCGCCTTCGCCGCAGCCATCGCCTCACGGCATGTCCCGCTGGCGCGCAATATCGAGGCGCTCGCCACCGCGCACCTGACGAGCGAGGATCTGAACGCCGCGCGCGCCGCCGCCGCAATCATGGGCATGAACAACATCTATTACCGGTTCCTGCATCTGGTTGAGGACGCTGAATACAAACAGCTGCCGGCGCGCCTGCGCATGAACGTTCTGGCGAACCCCGGAATCGACAAGCTCGACTTCGAACTGCTGTCGCTCGCCGTGTCGGCCATCAATGGGTGCGGGACTTGTGTCGCCTCGCACGAGCGGCAGCTGCGTCAACACGGGGTATCGCGCGAGGCCATACAAAGTGCGGTGCGCATCGCCGCGACCGTGCATGCGGTCGCCGGGGTTTTGGAGTTTGAAGCACCGCAGTCCCAGAGTGCGCAGGTGCAGGCCGC
This sequence comes from uncultured Gammaproteobacteria bacterium, assembly GCA_963708865.1. Classification (GTDB taxonomy): domain Bacteria; phylum Pseudomonadota; class Gammaproteobacteria; order Steroidobacterales; family Steroidobacteraceae; genus DAIDKA01. The sequence continues at coordinate 454,265 of CAVPUC010000008.1, read as the reverse complement.
GTGAGCCTACACCACGCGGTTGCGCGTGCCACCCTTGAGGAAGTCGGCAATGTTGGCGGCGACTTCATCGAGACAGCGCTGCCGCGCTTCGCGGGCGGCCCAGGCGATGTGCGGGGTGAGGATCAGATTGGGGATGGTCGCATCAACCAGGGGATTGCCGTCGAGCGGCGGCTCCTGCGGCAGGACGTTGATGGCCGCGCCCCCGATCTTGCCGGTGCGCAGCGCCTCGACCAGTGCGGCCGAATCAATCAATCCGCCCCGGGCCGTGTTCACAAGCAGGGCATCGGGCTTCATCAGCGCCAGTTCCCGCGCACTGATCATGTTGGCGGTCTGCGGCGTCAGGGGACAATGCAGGCTCAGCACGTCCGCTTCCCGCAGCAGCACCTCCAGTTCCACGCGGCCGGGTGCCGCGGGCTGGCCGGGACGGCCGGCGATCATCACGCGCATGTCGAGAGCCGCCTGCGCGCCCTGCGCCACGGCCCGGCCCAGATTGCCGTAGCCGACAATGCCGAGCACCCGACCGGATAGCTCGCGGATCGGATAATCCAGCATCGTGAACTGCGGCGTGCGGGTCCACGAGCCGTCGACGGCGAGGCGCGAGAACTCGCGCAGCCGATGGGTATGCGCCAGGATCACCGCCAGGACGTGCTGCATGACTGAACGGGTGCAGTAGTCACGGACATTGCAGACCGCGACTGTATGCTCACGCGCGGCCTCCAGATCCACGTTGTTGGTACCGGTCGCCGAGACCCCTACCAACCGCAGCTGCGGATTGGCCTCGATCAGCGCCCGGCCGATGCGCAGCTTATTGGTGAGGACGATGTGCGCCCCCGCGATCCGCTCCGGGATGTCCGCGTCCGGGGTGACATCGTGCAGCACCACGTCGGGGAGTACGCGCTTAAGCGCGCTCATGTCAAGATCGCCGTTGCTGACGGTGGCGAAATCAAGGAACACGGCTTTGACGGTCATGGCCCGCATTATACTGGTCCTGCTGTTTGCTGCGGCACGACAGGTTTACGCGGCCGGCATTGCCGTCATGGATGACACGGGCGCCCGTGTCATGTTGGAGCATCCGGCGCAGCGCATCGTGAGCCTGGCGCCCGGCGCCACCGAGATGCTGTTCGCGGCGGGCGCCGGATCACAAGTCATCGCCACGGTGGCGTATGCCGATGAGCCGGCTGCGGCGCGCCAGGTGCCGCGTATCGGTGACAGCAGTGCCATCGACATGGAGCGGCTGCTGACGCTGAAGCCGGATGTGGTCGTGTACTGGCCGGGCGGCAACAACCCGGCGCAGATCGCGCAACTCAAACGACTGGGCTTTACGTTGTATGGCCAGCAGGTGAACCGGCTTTCGGACCTGAGCGTCTCGCTCCTGCGGCTGGGCCTGCTTGCGGGAACGACGGCAATGGCGCAGCAACGCGCCCGCCAGATCGAGCAGCAGCTGACGCAGCTGCGCCAGCGGTATTCGCAGCGCCGGCCCGTCAGCGCGCTTCTGGAGACATGGAATCAGCCGCTATACACCGTGGGCGGCCGGCATTTGATGTCTGATGTGCTGTCGGTTTGCGGTGCAGTCAATATATTTGGGGATCTGCCGCAACTGAGCCCCGCCGTACAGGTGGAGGCGGTGATTGCGCGCAATCCGGATCTGATCATCGCGGCGGCACCGCCCGGCGTCGGCGCGCAATGGCTTGCGGCATGGCGCAAGTACCCCTCGATGAAGGCCGTGCGCTCACAGAATCTGCTCGATTTTGCGGACCAGGCCTTGAGCCGGCTTGGTCCAAGCGTGGTGCAGGCGACCATCGCGCTGTGCGTGCAGGTCGATGCGGCGCGCGCTCGACACTGATGGGCTGTCAGTCGCGAAAATTATTGAACTGCAGCGGCATGTCCACCTTGGCCTTGCGCAAAAGGGCCATGGCCGTCTGCAGATCGTCGCGCTGCTTGCCGGTGATACGGATCTTCTCGCCCTGCACGCTGGCCTGCACCTTGATCTTTGAGTCCTTGATCAGCCGCACGATCAGCCTGGCGGTATCGGCATCGAGGCCCTGACGCAGAATCACTTCCTGGATGGCGGCCGCAAGGTTCACCACTGGATCCTTGATCTCCAGGCACATGACATCGATGCCGCGCTTGGCGAGGCGCAGCTTCAGGATCTCCAGCATCTGCTTGAGCTGGAATTCCACCTGGGCTTTCACCGTGACCACCAGGTCGTTCAGTTCAAAGACGGCGCCGGTGTCCTTGAAATCAAAGCGCTGGCTCAACTCGCGGTTGGCCTGGTCCACCGCATTGGTGACTTCGTGGGAGTCCAGCTCCGAGACCACATCAAATGAAGGCATGCCAATTCCCGGCGAAAGGCCGCATTCTAAGCCATCCTTGACTGCTTTCAGCCTTCCGGCGATACTCCCGGCGCATGTCTACGCAGCTTCGCAACGAGCTTGTTACCCGGTGGTGGCGCACTTCCTGACGGAGTGGGCCCTGGTTGCTGCCGCCTTAAATTTCCCCTAATAGACTCGAGCGTCGCCAGAACCCATCTCCGGAATTGTCCCGGGATGGGTTTTTTGTTGTCTGCAGGATTTGAAGCCAGGAAGAGCATGAAAGCGCCTTTTGATATTGCCGGTGATCTGGACACCCCGGTCTCCGCCTACCTGAAGCTGGCGGCCTTCAGGCCCTGCTTCCTGCTGGAGAGCGTGGAAGGGGGCGAACGGCTCGCGCGCTATTCCTTTGTCGGCTTTGGCGATGCATTGGAGGTCAAGCTCGACGGCGCAGGCCTGCACGTCGGCGCGACGCTGCATGCCCGGCCGGACAATGCCGCTGAGCTGTTGAACCAGCTGCGCGCCGCCCTCGCCGCCGCGCCGCGCCCGCAACCGGAGATCGCGGGCGTGCCGCTCGCCGGCGGACTGGTCGGCTTTGCATCCTATGACGTGGTGCGTTTCTTTGAGCATCTGCCCAAGCGGATTGCGACCGCCGATGGTGTGCCGGCGTTGCACTACGTGGCGCCGCGTTCGCTGTTGGTGTTTGATCACCTGACGCGCAGCATCGCCCTGCTGCACGCCGGTTCCCCGTCCGAGCGCGCCTCGCTGCGACTGCAGATCATCCAGGCGTTGCGCGGCGGTCTGCCCAAACCCGGGCGGCCGGGCCGCTATCAGCCGCCCGCTCCCTCGATGACTCGCGACCGGTACATGGCGGCCGTCAAGCGCATCCAGGAGTACATCGCCGCGGGGGATGTGTACCAGCTGGTGCTGGCGTCGCGCTTCAGTGGCCGGCATGAACTGGATCCATTCCAGGCTTACCGGGCCCTGCGGCTGATCAACCCCTCTCCTTATATGTATTACTGCGCGCTCGGCGATATTACCGTCGTGGGCTCATCGCCCGAGGCGCTGGTCAAGCTCAACGCCGGCCACGCCCAGCTGCGCCCCATCGCGGGCACCCGCTCACGGGCTGATGATGCGGCGATCGACGTGGCGCGCGAAACCGAACTGCGCGCGGACCCCAAGGAAAATGCCGAACACGTGATGCTGGTGGACCTGGCCCGGAATGATCTGGGGCGGGTGGCGGCAGCGGGCAGCGTGCACGTGGAACCCTACAAGCACATCGAGCGCTACAGTCACGTCATGCACATGGTCAGCGGCGTCAAGGGCAGGCTGGCTGCCGGCAAGGATGCGTTCGACCTGTTCGCGGCGACCTTCCCGGCCGGAACGCTGGTGGGCGCCCCCAAAGTGCGCGCCATGCAGATCATCGATGAGCTCGAGCCCGTGGGTCGCGGCCTGTACGGCGGTACGGTGGGCTACTTTGGCGCGCGCGGCGACATGGATCAGGCCATCACCATCCGCACGCTCGTGTTCCACGGCGATGAATACAGCTTTCAGGCCGGCGCCGGCATCGTCGCGGACAGCATCCCGGAAGCCGAACATGATGAAGTGCTGGCCAAGAGCGGCGCCATGGTGCGCGCGCTGGCATTGGCCGAGGAGGGCCTGTGAAGCCGCGTCTGCTGCTGATCGACAACTACGACTCCTTTACCTACAACCTGGTGCAGGCATTCCTGGTACTCGGCGCCGAGGTCGATGTGCGGCGCAACGATGAAATCAGCGTGGCTGCGGCGCTCGATCTGGCGCCTTCCCATCTGTGCATTTCGCCCGGGCCCGGCACGCCGTACGACGCCGGCGTCTCCATGGATATGATCCGCGCCTTCGCGGGTCGCGTGCCGGTGCTCGGCGTGTGCCTCGGGCATCAATCGATCGTCGAGGTGTTCGGCGGCAAAGTTGTGCGGGCGCGCCGCCTCATGCACGGCAAGACGTCGCGCATCACGCACGACGGCCGCACCGTGTTCGCGGGGCTGCCGCAGGAGTGTGAAATCGGCCGCTATCACTCGCTGATCGCGGAAGCATCAAGGATGCCTGAGACGCTGGAGATCAGCGCCCGGACTCGCGAGGATGAGATCATGGGCGCGCGCCACCGCGCCTTGATGGTGGAGGGCGTGCAGTTTCACCCGGAGAGCATCCTGTCTCCGGATGGCCCGCAGCTGCTCGGCAATTTCCTCGGGCAAAGCGGCGGCACGCGTGCGTAAGTCACTGGACAAGCTCCTCGATGGCCAGCATCTCACGCAGGCTGAAGCCGCTGCATTGCTGACCCGGCTGACCGCGCCCGACACGCATCCCGCCGTCACCGGCGCGGTGCTTGCGGCGCTGCGCGCCAAGGGTGTCAGGCCCGATGAACTGCGCGGCTTTGCCGATGGCATGCGTGCCCTGGCGCTGCGGCCGACGATCCCGCCGGGAACCCGCGCCATCGACATCGTCGGCACCGGTGGCGATGCGTCCGGCTCCTTGAGCATTTCCACGGGAACCGCGCTCTTGACTGCGGCCTGCGGCGTGCCGGTCGTCAAACATGGCAACCGCTCCATCTCCAGCAAGTGCGGCAGTGGCGATGTGCTGGAAGCACTGGGTGTCAGGATTCCGATGGATGAGGAGACTGCGGGGCGCTGCCTCGCCGCCACCGGCTTCACTTTCCTGTTCGCGCCCCACTACCATCCGGCCATGAAGGCGGTGGCCCAGGCGCGCGCCGCGCTCGGCGTACGCACCATTTTCAATATTCTCGGGCCTCTCACGAATCCGGCCTCACCGCCGTTGTACGTGATCGGCGCCTACAGCCCGGAGGTCGCGCGGCTCATGGCCGAAGCGGTGTCCGGCATGCCGATCGAGCGCGCCTTTGTGGTTCATGGCAGCCACGGATGGGACGAGCCAACACCCATGGGGCCATTCATGTTGTTTGACGTTCACCAAGGTCATGTCACCGAGCAGGTTCGCCATCCCGAGGACTTTGGTCTGGCGCGCTGCCGGAACGAAGATCTGGCGGGAGGCGATGCCCTGCACAATGCCCGCGCGCTGCGCGCGGTGTTGACGGGCGAGGAGCGCGGCGCGCACCGCGATTGTCTGCTGCTCGGCGCCGCTTTGGCACTGGAAGTGGCCGGCCGGTCGCGCTCCGCGCGCGAAGGCGTGGCCGCCGCCGCTGCCGCCATCGACTCCGGCGCCGCGGGCCGCACCCTCGGCGCCGTCGCGGATTTCGCGCGCGCTACCGAAGGTGCCACATGAGCAGCGGAGACTTCCTCCAGGCCATGGCGCAGGTCAGTCAGGACCGGGTGCTCGCGGCCCGCACCAAGCTGTCGGAAAATGGACTGTTGAAGCAGGCCCAGGCGACGGCGCCGCCGCCGCCGCTGGTGCGCGGCACGGCTGGTTTTGACCTCATCGCGGAATTGAAGTTGCGCTCACCGGCCGCCGGTCAGCTGCGCGCCGCGGAGCAGGAGGACGCCGGCAAGCGCGCCCTGAGCTACGCGGAGGCGGGCGCCGCAGTGGTTTCGGTGCTGACTGAACCCACCCGGTTTGATGGATCGCTCGCGCATCTGAGTGCCGCGAGCGCCGCACTGCGTGCGCGGCGCGTGCCGGCCATGCGCAAGGATTTTCTGGTCGATCCCTACCAGGTGGTGGAAGCGCGCGCCCATGGCGCCGGTGGCGTGCTCATCATCCTGCGGATGCTCTCCCGGCAGCAGCTGGATGAGCTGTGCTCGGCCGCGAAGGCCTGCGGATTGTTCGCCTTGCTCGAGGCCTTCGACGAGGCCGACATCGAACTGGCACACGATGTGCTGGAGTCGCAGTCCAACCAGGAGCCGGGCCCGTTTCGGGTCGGCCCCAGCCGCAGCGCCAACAGCCGCGCGCGCCCGGGCACGGAGCCGGTGCAGTGGCTGGTTGGCGTCAATTGCCGCGACCTGTCGACGCTGAAAGTCGTGCCCGGGCGACTCGAGAAGCTGGTGCGCCTCTTGCCGACCCAGGTGCCGCGGGTGGCCGAAAGCGGCGTCACCACGGCCGAGGATGCCGGGCGCATCGCGGCCGCCGGCTACGACATGGCGCTGGTAGGCAGTGCGCTGATGAGCGCCGAGCAGCCAAGCTCCCTGGCGCACGACATGATCGTGGCCGGGCGGCGCGCGCGCCAGCAGTGGATCTGACATGAGCAGCGCCAAGCAGCCCCTGTGGATCAAGATCTGTGGGCTCACCGATGCGGCGGCGGTGGCCGCGGCGCTTGCGGCCGGCGTGGATGCCATCGGTTTTGTGTTTTCGCCCTCGCCGCGGCAGATTCGTCCCGCTGAGGCGGCGCGGCTTGCCGCCGCCGCGCGTGGCCGGGCGCTGTGCATCGCCGTGACGCGCCATCCGCAGCAGGCGCTGCTGGATGAAATCGTGCGCGAGTTCAAGCCCGATGGCTGGCAGACCGACATCAATGACCTCGGCGTGCTGCGGGTGCCACGGCAACTGCCGATCCTGCCGGTGTTGCGCAGCGGTTGCGCGGCATTGGAGTCGCCACCGCGACGCTTTCTCTTTGAAGGCCCGGTGAGCGGCCAGGGTGTGACCAGTGACTGGAGTGAGGCCGCCCGGCTCAGCGGCGAGTCGCAGCTGATCCTCGCGGGTGGCCTCAATGTTGAGAATGTGGCGGCGGCCATCACCACGGTGCGGCCGTTCGGGGTCGATGTATCCAGCGGCGTCGAAGCGCAGCCGGGCCGCAAGAGCACCGACCTGATCGTGGCCTTCGTGACAGCGGCGCGCAGTGCGCATGAGCAGCTTGGGGTTGAAGCAATGACGGAGATACGACAGTGACCAGCGAGAATTCCGCAGCCGCGAAAGAGCAGCTGCTGCAGGCTGCCATCGACGGCCGGTTCCCGGATGAGCGCGGCCGGTACGGACCCTTCGGTGGTCGCTACGTGCCCGAGACCCTCATTCCCGCCCTGGACCGCCTGGAGCAGGGCGTGCGTCAGCATCTGCGCAGCAGCGAATTCCAGGAGGCGCTCGGACGCGAGCTTCGGACCTGGGTCGGCCGCCCCACGGCCCTGACCTATGCGACGACCCTGTCGGCGCACTGGGGCGCCGAGGTGTGGCTCAAGCGCGAGGATCTCGCGCATACCGGCGCGCACAAGATCAACAACGCCATCGGCCAGGCGCTGCTCGCCAAGCGTATCGGCGCCAAACGCGTCGTGGCCGAGACCGGTGCCGGGCAGCACGGTGTGGCCGCCTCGGCGGCCTGCGCGCGCGTCGGTTTGCCGTGCGTCGTGTACATGGGTGAAGTCGACATGGAACGCCAGGCACCGAACGTGGGACGCATGCGCCTGCTCGGCGCGACGGTCACGCCGGTGACCAGCGGGGATCGCACGCTGCGTGCCGCCATCGATGAGGCCATGCGCGACTGGGTAGCCGACCCGACCGATACCTTTTATCTGCTGGGTTCGGCGCTGGGTCCGCATCCGTACCCCTACCTGGTGCGCGAGCTGCAGTCCGTTGTCGGTCGCGAGGCGCGCGCGCAGATCCAGGAAGTCACCGGCGGACTGCCCGCCGCGGTTTTCGCCTGCGTGGGCGGCGGCTCCAACTCCATCGGCATGTTCCATCCCTTCATTGCGGATCGGGGCGTGAAGCTCATCGGCTTCGAAGCCGGCGGCACGGGCAAGGGTTTGGGGATGAATGCCGCCACGCTGAGCTACGGGCGGCCGGGCGTGCTGCATGGCTTTTATTCGATGCTGCTGCAGGATGATGACGGACAGATCCAGGAAACCACCTCCGTGTCCGCCGGTCTCGACTATCCGGGCGTGGGGCCGGAGCATGCCCTGCTGCACGCCACCGGGCGCGTGCAGTACCAGGCCGTGGATGACCTCGAGGCACTCGCTGCCGTGAAGGAATGCTGCGAATCCGAAGGCATTCTGCCCGCCATCGAAAGCGCCCATGCGCTGGCCGGCGCGAAGCGCTGGGCGGCTGCGAATCCCGGCGCACGCATGCTCATCTGTCTGTCCGGCCGCGGCGACAAGGACATGCCCACCTTGCAGAAGACATTGTTGACCAGCCTGGAAGCGAACCCCTCATGAGCGCGCGCCAGGGCGTCCCCGGCGAACACATTTCGAACGCCATCCGGCGCGCGCACGCCAAGGGCAATCCGGCGCTGGTCGCGTATCTGACCGCGGGGTATCCGAGCAAGGTGCTGTTCACCGAGCATTTGCGGGCGGTCGCCTCCAGCGCCGATGTCGTGGAGATCGGTGTGCCGTTCACCGATCCCATGGCTGACGGGGTCACCATTCAGCGCTCCAGCCAGGGGGCTCTCGCGCAGGGCGTGAGCCTGCGCTGGATACTCTCGGAACTGTCCACCATGCCGAAAGTGGCGGCGCCGCTGCTGCTTATGAGCTATCTCAATCCGCTGCTCGCATTCGGGGTGGAGCGCCTGCCGGAGGCGGCCGTCAAGGCCGGCGTGAACGGTTTCATCGTGCCGGATATGCCGGTGGATGAGAGCGACCTGCTCAAGGAGGCCTTGGCGGCCCACGGGGTCGCGCTGGTGCAGATGGTCACACCGGTCACGACGCCCGAGCGTCTGAGCCGGGTCGTCGGCGCCAGCACCGGATTCGTGTATGCCGTGACCATGACCGGCGTCACCGGCAAGAATGTCGCCGTGCCCGCCGAAGTCATGCAGTACCTGGATCGGGTCCGCAGCAAGGCCACCGTGCCGGTATGCGCGGGCTTTGGTATCCGCAGCCGCGAGCAGGTGCAGGCGCTGCGCGACCATGTCGATGGCGTCATCATCGGTTCCGCACTGGTCGAGGTGCTGGAGCGCGGCGGCGATCCGGCACGCTGGCTTGCCGAACTGCGCGGCTAGCCGATCTCGGCGCTGGCCGCGGCGGCTGCCTGGGCCGCCGCCACCTGCGGGGTGATCATGCGCAGGGTGCGCCACTTACCCCACTTGTAATAGGCCATCGCGAGGACCACCGCCAGGAAGGAGGAGGCGGGGAAGCTCCACCAGATGGCATCGGCCCCCAGCCGATCCAGCAATGCCAGCGCCAAAGGAAACCGCACGCCCAGCAGACTGATCGCCAGGACAATGAGCGGCGCGACCACCGCGCCATTGGCGCGCACCACGCCGAACAGCACCATCGAGATGCCGAAGAACACGAAGCTCCAGGTGACAATGTTGTTCATGTGCACGCCGATGTCCACCGCGGTGGATCCTTCGGGCAGCCACAGCCGCAGCGCCGAGCGGCAGAAGACATCGACGATCAGCACCATGGTGCCGGTCAGCGCCAGCTGATAGATCACGCCCATCCGCGTGATGCTGCTGATACGGTGCCACTTCTGCGCCCCGATGTTCTGCGCTGCCATCGATGAGACCGCCATGCCGATCGCGAATGAGGGCATCTGGATGTAGTTCCACAGCTGTACCGCGGCGCCGTAGGCGGCGGTGGTGTGAATGCCGAAGCGATTGACCAGGCTGATCATCAGCACCATGCTCAGCGACAGCACCATCATCTGCAGCGCCATGGGGACACCCTTGCCGACCAGCGTGCTGACGATCGACCAGTCTATTTTCAGCAGCTTGATCTCATCCCCGTGCAGGCACAGGGGGTTCTTCTTGGCGTACAGGTAGGCGATCAGCACCCCCAGGCTGATGACCTGGGCAAGCAGCGTCGCCACGGCCGAGCCGGCGATGCCAAGCCGCGGGATCGGGCCGATGCCGAAGATGAAGACCGGGTTCAGCACGATATCCAGTCCCACCGACAGGAACAGGAAGTACAGGGGGGTCTTGGCATCGCCGGCGCCGCGCAACGCGGACGTTGCGAAGATGTACAACACCATGAATGGCAGCGCCAGGAAGATGACGCGCATGTAGGCCACGGCCAGTTGCAGTGCTTCCGGCGGCGTCTGCATGGCGCGCAGCAGCGGTTCACAGATGAACCAGCCGAGGATCGCCATGAGGATGGACAGCGTGGCGGCAAAGGTCGTGCTGGTACCGATGACGCGCTTGGCGTCGTGCAGCCGCCGGGCGCCCATGTACTGGCCGATGAGGATAGTGGCCGCCATGGAGGCCCCGAACATGGCGCCCAGGACCAGGAACAGCACGATGCCGGCATTGGAGCTGGCGGTCAGGGCCGCCTCACTCAGGTAGTGACCGATCCAGATCGAATTAACGGTCGCATTCAGCGACTGCAGGATGTTGCCGATGAGGATCGGCAGTGTGAACAGCAGCAGGCGTTTGCTGATCGAGCCTTCAGTCAGGTTATGGGGCTGTGGCATGGGGAAATAGAGCGGGCGCGCCGAGAGGGAAGGCTCGCAAGGCTAGCGCAGGCGGGTTGACATGTCTAACGGCTGCGACCCACCAGGATCCACCCGGCCCCCAGAATCAGCAGGGCCCAGCCGGGCCAGGCGCCGCCGCGGTCCACGGCGAGCCAGACGATTCCGCCCAACAGGATGACCGCGCCGATGGTGACGGCCTCGCGCCGCCGGCCTGAGCGCTCCAGGATGTGGGCGAGGGAGCGGGTCACCGACTCATCCAGCCGCACCCCGGTCCGGGCGCCGCGGGCCTGGCGCACGGCCTCCTTGACCACGGCGGGCAACTCGCTCATGGCTTCGAGCATATCGGGCAGCTGATAGCGCAAATTATGCAACATGGCGCGCGGGCCGATGCGCTCGCGCATCCAGGTGCGCAGCACCGGACCCGCCGTGCTCCAGACATCCAGATCCGGATACAGCTCGCGACCCAGGCCTTCGACGTTGATCAGGGTTTTCTGCAGCAGGATGAGCTGCGGCTGTATGACCATGTCGAAGCGGCGGGCGATCTCGAACAGGCGCAGCAACACGTGCCCATAGGAAATCTCTTTCAACGGCCGATTGAAAATCGGCTCGCACACGGTGCGCACCGCGGACTCCATCTCGGCGATGGGCGTGTTCGGCGGCACCCAGCCGGATTCCACATGCAGCGTCGCCACGCGCCGGTAGTCACGGTCCAGCACCGCCAGAAAGTTGCTCGCAAGGTAGTACTGATCGCGCAGGTCCAGGGTGCCGACGATGCCGAAGTCGATCGCGGCGTAACGCGGATTGGCGGGGTCCTCCACCAGGACGAAGATGTTGCCCGGGTGCATGTCGGCGTGGAAGAAATTGTGCTTGAACACCTGCGTAAAGAAGATGCGCACGCCATTCTCGGCCAGTTTGCGGAAGTCAGTGCCGAGGGCCCGCAGCCGGTGCATGTCACTGATGATGACGCCGTGGATGCGCTCCGTGACCAGCACCTCGAGGCGACAGTAATCCCAATACACCTCGGGCACGTGCAGCAGATCCGAGCCTGCGAAGTTGCGCTTCAGCTGCGAGGCATTCGCCGCCTCGCGCATCAGATCCAGCTCATCGAGCACGGTCTTCTCGTACTCGGCGACCACCTCCAGCGGCCGCACCCTGCGGCTCTCGGCCCAATACTTCTCGGCCAGGTGCGCGAGGGCGTAGAACAGCTCCAGATCGCGTTCAATCTGCACCCGCACGTTCGGCCGCAGCACCTTCACGATGACCTCCTGGCCGCCGGGCAGCGTGGCGGCATGCACCTGGGCAATGGAGGCCGCGGCAATGGGTGTCTCATCGAAGTCGGCAAAGACCTCGCCCAGCGGCCGGCCGTAGGAGCGTTCCAGACTCGCGCGGGCAACGGCGCCGGAGAAGGGCGGCACCCGGTCCTGCAGCTTCGCGAGCTCATCGGCGATATCCGGCGGCAGCAGGTCGCGGCGCGTCGAGACTGCCTGGCCGAACTTCACGAAAATCGGTCCGAGCTCAATCAGCGCCAGACGCAGATTTTCACCCCGGTCCCCAGCGTGGCGCCGTGCCACCCAGACGCCGGGCGAGAGCAGCAGCAACAGGCGCAGCGGCCGATACAGATGCGTGGCGCGCACGAGTTCATCAAGTCGATGGCGCAGCAGCACCCGCTGAATGCGCACCAGGCGCACAAACACCCGCAGCCTCACGGTGTGGTGCGTTCCAGTCGTTGCTCAAGGCGCGCGAGGCGCGCCTCGAAGCGATCAACGTCATCGCGCAGCGCGTCGACCCCATCCAAGAGCTGCCGCCCTTCGGCCTTCGGCACCAGGTCGCGGCGTTCATGGGCGAGGTACTCGGCGAGGTTGGTGACGCCGGTCCGGGCTGTGCGCTGCGCGAATCCGGCTGCGGCACGCGCCAGGCGGCCTAGGTGATGCGCCGGGGCATCGCCGAGCAGCTGCGCCAGCTCCTCCTCGGGATCGGGTCTGAGCAGTCCGAGCAGTTCACTGAATTGCTGCGCCACCTCCCCATCGCCACTGATGGTGGCGCCGGTTGCGGCGAGGCGCTCGGATTGCCCGCCCGCCAGGGCCAGCAGACTGAAGGGGCCGCCACTGACGCGCGCATCGGCCGGCACCCCCGTGCCGCGCGCGATCCTTATGTGCTCGCCGGTGCTCGAGACCACCACCGGGCCGGTGCCGGTCACTTCCACGGCCATGCTCCGGCCAGCGAGCGCCGCCGCCAGCGCCTGCGCGCGCGGGGAGCGCGGCAGGGAGCGATTCAGGATCGTTTCGATACTCGCCAACAACATCTATGACAAGCCCGTGGCATCACAGCGTCCATATGCCGGTGTACATTACCAATATCCGCACTCGCCAGGGCGAGCAACCCTTTGACCAGGCTTTCCGCAACCGTGGCCTTGAGCCCATTCGCGGCCGATCCCGCATCCGCCGTCCGCAGGATCGACGTGCGCGTCTTGCGGCCCGAGCCTGCGCGGCTGGTTCTGGAATATGAGCTGGTGGGCGATCTGGCCCGCGTGCGGATCGGAACCGGGCATCCGGATGGACCTACCGAGGGCCTGTGGCGCCACACCTGCATGGAAGTCTTTGTCGGCGGTACGCCGGCGGGCCCCTACCTGGAATTCAACCTCGCTCCCGACGGCCAGTGGGCGGCTTACCGGTTTTCCGGTTACCGTGCGGGTATGACAGCGCTCACCGCCATCCGCCCGCCGCGCATTGAGCTGCGCCTGCAGTCCGAGCGGTTGCTGCTGAGCGCCGATGTGGAGCTGCCGGAGGACCTGGCTGCCGCCCCACTGCACTTGGGTATTTCCGCGGTCGTGGAAAACACCCGCGGACCACTGGAATACTGGGCGCTGCGCCATGCCGGGCCCAAACCTGATTTTCACCACCCCGACGGCTTCGGTTTCGAGATCTGAACCATGCGATTTGGCATTGACCGACTGTTGACCGAGCAGGCGCTGCGCAAACCGCTGGTGGGGCGGCGAGTCGCCTTGCTGGCCCATCCGGCGTCAGTGACCCAGCGCCTGACCCATTCGCTGGATGCGCTGGCGGCCTGCGGTGATCTCACGCTGACTGCCGCCTTCGGTCCGCAGCACGGCCTGCGCGGGGACAAGCAGGACAACATGGTGGAGTCGCCGGACTTCCGCGATCCGGTGCACGGCATTCCGGTGTTCAGTCTCTATGGCAGCGTGCGCCGGCCGACGGCGGCGATGATGGACAGCTTCGATGTCCTGCTGGTGGATCTGCAGGATGTGGGCTGCCGCATCTACACCTTTATTACCACGCTGCGGTATGTGCTGGAGGCCGCAGCCGTCCATGGTAAGTCGGTGTGGGTGCTCGATCGACCCAATCCCGCCGGCCGCCCGGTCGAAGGCATGTTGTTGAAGTCCGGCTGGGAGAGTTTTGTGGGTGCCGGCGCGATGCCGATGCGCCACGGCCTCACGCTCGGGGAGCTGGCCGGCTGGTTTGTCCGTACCTTGAACCTCAATGTCGACTTCGAGGTGGTGCCGATGGAGGCCTGGATGCCGGCACAGTCGCCGGGTTTTGGCTGGCCGCTTGGCGAGCGCAGCTGGGTGAACCCCAGCCCCAACGCCGCCAACCTCTCGATGGCGCGCGCCTATCCCGGCACCGTGATGCTGGAGGGTAGCTTGTGGTCGGAAGGCCGGGGCACCACCCATCCGCTGGAACTGTTCGGTGCCCCCGACCTGCCGGTGAACGAGTTGCTGGCGCGCATGCAGACGCTGGCGCCGCAGTGGCTGCGCGGCTGTCGACTGCGCCCCTGCTGGTTTGAGCCAACCTTTCACAAGCACGTGGGTCAGCTGTGCGCCGGCGTACAGATTCATGTCGAGGATGGGGCTTATGAACACGAACACTTCAAGCCCTGGCGGCTGATCGCACTGGCCTTCAAGGCCGCGAAACAACTGCGGCCGGACCAGCCGCTGTGGCGGGATTTCCCCTACGAGTACGAGGTGGGGCGGCTCGCCATCGATGTGCTCAATGGGAGCGAGCTGTTGCGGCAGTGGGTCGATGACCCCGCGGCGCAGCCGGCGGATCTGGAGGCGCTCGCCGCGGCCGACGAGGCAGCGTGGCGTCAGGAACGCGATGCGTTCCTGCTGTATCCCTAGTACTGGCCCTAGTACTTGTATCCGCGGTGTACCGCGACGATGCCGCCGCTGAGATTGTGATAGCGGCAGTCCTCGAGCCCCGCATCCCGCATCAGCCCCAGCAGCGTTTCCTGATCCGGGTGCATGCGGATGGATTCGGCGAGGTAGCGGTAACTGGCTTCATCCTGTGCCACCCACTGTCCGAGCCTGGGCAGGATATGAAACGAATACGCGTCGTACAGCGGCCGCAGCGCCGCCGCGGGCCTTGAGAATTCCAACACGATCAGCTGGCCACCGGGCTTGAGGACACGATGCATGGACTTGAGCGCCGCCAGCTTGTCAGTGACGTTACGCAGTCCGAAGCCGATGGTGATGCAATGGAAGCTGTCATCCGCAAACGGCAGCCTTTCGGCATTCGCCTGCAGGCAGCGCACGTTGCTCACCAAGCCCTCATCGATGAGTCGGTCACGGCCGTGGGCGAGCATGGCGGCATTGATGTCGGTCAGCAGCACCAGCCCGCCGGGACCCACCTGCCGGGCCATGCCGGCGGTCAGATCGCCGGTGCCGCCGGCGACATCGAGCGCCTGCTGTCCGGGCCGCAACTGCGTCAGCGACAAGGCAAACCGCTTCCACAGCCGATGCACACCGGCGGACATCAGGTCGTTCATCAGATCGTAGCGCCCTGCCACGGAGTCGAAGACTCCGCGCACACGGCGCGCCTTGTCCGCCCGGGGCACGCTCTGGAAGCCGAAGTCAGTGGGTTCGGTGTCGCTCATTGGTGTTGTCTTGTCATCGCATTACAGATGTAAAGTCAAGTGTTGCAATTGCCCCGTACTCGGGAGCATGATCCGCACCGTTTCCCCGGGCTTAAGACTGGGGACAAAAATAGAACGGGGGTCTTGCATTCGGGGGCCGGGCTTAACAGCTCGGCCCTTTTTTATGCGCCACCGCCTGCCCCGCAGCTGTTGCTGCCGCAACGCGCGCCTGGTAGCGCTCCCAGTTGGTCACCTGATCGCGTCCCAGCTCGTGGAGATACTTCCAGGTGAAGAGCCCCGTGTCATGACCGTCGTCGAACACCAGTTTCACGGCGTACTGTCCTACCGGTTCAATCGCACGGATGCCGACGCCTGACTTGCCGGTCACCAGCACCTCCTGTCCGGGGCCGTGCCCTTTCACCTCGGCGGACGGGGAGTGCACGCGCAGATATTCGAACGGGAGCTGGAAGATCTCGCCGCTGTCGAAAGTCACCTGCAGCACCCGTGAGGTGGTGCGCAGCTTCAGTTCGGTCGCCATGAGGGAAGCCATGGCCGCATTGTCTCACGCCGGGACCGCGCTGCCTGCGGCGACGAATTCGCGCACCTGCTCCGGGGCCAGGGGCTTGCTGATGTACTCACCCTGGACCAGATCGCAGCCGAGGGTGCGCAGCAACTGCACGGCCGCGGCGTTCTCCACACCCTCGGCGACCACCGTCAGGCCCATGTTGTGGGCCAGCTCGATGGTCGATTTGACAATGGTCGCATCGGCGTCGCGCTCGTGGGCGTGGGTGATGAAGCCGCGGTCGATCTTCAGCTGATCCAGCGGCAGCCGGCTCAATTGCGACAGCGACGAGTGACCGGTGCCGAAATCATCCATGGCGAAGCGCACCCCGGCGAGCTTCAGCAGGTGCATGTGGCGCGCGGCGAGCGCCGGATCGCGCATCACGGCGCTCTCGGTGATCTCGAGCACCAGCCGCGAAGGCCGTACGTCGAATTCCTGCAGGCAGCCCTCGATCTCCGTCACCAGCTGCGGATCCATGATGTCCGGTGCGGAAAGATTCACCGCCACATTGATATCCAGGCCCGCCGCATGCCACTCGGCCAGCTGCCGGATGGCGCGTGTGAGCGCCCAACTGGTCAGATGTCGCGCGCTGCCGGTGTGCTCGGCGATCGGCACGAATTCCGCAGGCGACAGATCGCCCAGCACCGGATGCCGCCAACGCATCAGTGCCTCCAGCTGCGTGATCGCGCCGCTGGCGAGATGCAGTTCCGGCTGGAACACCAGCCGCAGGGCATCGGTTTCAATCGCGGTGCGCAGTCCGGCGGCCAGCTGCAGCCGGCGCCGCTGCTCCTCATCACGGCCGGGGCGATAGGGCGAAACCAGCGCGCGGGCGCCCAGGGCGTCCTCCAGGGCAATCTGGGCACGACGCATCAGTTCGCGGGACGAGGCGCCATGGTCCGGATGCTGGCTGAAACCCGCCTGGACCTGCAGCTCCAGGCTCACATCGGGCAGATGCAGGCCGGCGTGAATCACGCCCACCAGCTGGCGTGCCAGCAGCGTCGCCCGCTCGCTGCTGCAGGAATGCAGAATGATCAGGAACTGACTGGCCGTGAGGCGCGCCACCAGATCACCCGGGTCGATGTTCTGGCGCAGCCGCCGCGCCACTTCACGCAGGGCCTCATCGCCCACCGGGTGCCCGAGGACGGCATTGATCTCACGGACGTTGAGCACCTCCACGATCACCAGCGCGAACGGTGGCGGGTTGCCCTCAAGCAGCAGGCTGTCGATGTGGTCCTCGGCGTAGGCGCGGTTGGCCAGGCCGGTCAGCGGATCCTCGTAGGCCACCCCGCGCAGGCGCGTGACCAGACGGTTGGTGCGCTGGCGCAGTTTCGCGAGCAGCCCCGCGCCGACCGCGGCAGCAACCGCCGCGAGCGTCAGGTACTCCAGGCGCACCGTGCTCTGCACCGCGCTGGCGGCGTAAACGGCCAATACCAGGGTCGCCGCGATCAGGCCGGCGATGGCGAGGTAGAGGCGGGTTTGAATCCGGTCCATATCATCTGCTCGGGTTCGAGGGCTTCGGGGGTGCTAGACTGCGAGGCTTCAATTTGCGTGTTTTTAAGGAGAATTCAAGCATGGGAAAGGGCGATCCACGATCCAAGCGCGGCAAGATCTACAAGGGCTCTTTCGGCAAGACCCGTCCCAAGGATCCGTCAAAGAAGAAAAAGGCCGCCAAGCGCTCGATCAAGAAGTAGCGCTCGCCTGCGCGTGCGGCGGCGGTACGAGCCTGCCTGAGGCCGCCGCCCTCAGCACCTCCACAACCAGTTCGCGCTCGGCCGCCTGTACCCGGGCCGCCAGCATCTCGGCGCTCTCGCCGGGCGCCACCGTCACGCGGGCCTGCGCGATCACTGGGCCAGTATCGTAGTTTTCGTCCACCCAATGCACGGTGGCGCCTGAAATCCGCTCTCCTGCCGCCACCACCGCCCGATGCACGTGCATGCCGAACATCCCCTGGCCGCCGAACTGCGGCAGCAGCGCCGGGTGGGTATTGATGATCCGGCCCGCAAAGCCCGCCAGGGTGAGCGGACCCAGGCGCTTCATGTAGCCGGCCAGCAGTACCAGGTCGGTGGCGAATTCCACCAGCACCTCCTTCAGCGCCTGATCCAAGCGCCCGCCCGCGGTCGCCGTCGACAGGTGCCGCGTCGCGACTCCCGCGCTGTGCGCCCGGCGCAGGGCGCCGGCGGTCGCATTGTTGCTGATTACCACAGCCACCCGCGCCGGCAGCCGGCCCTCGGCGCAGGCATCCAGCACCGCTTGCAAGGTGGTGCCTTCACCCGAGGCCAATACGGCGATATTCATCGGGGTAACGTTGAATTCGTGCACAAAGCTGCCGTATCTTACAGCACCTATGCTGGGCATCGACTTGGACAAAGCCGATCACGGCCACCATGCTGACTTGCGCATCGCCTCGCACGGGACTCGCGGGCTCTCCCAGCTCGTGCTGCGAACGGACATCGCCGGCATGCCGCTGGAGTGGATCGACTACCGGGAGGCCGCCCGGCTCTACCACCAGAACCAGGTGGCTTACACCTGCGGGTCCACGCTCTATCCCCTGTACGGCGGTGTCAATGCCCGCACCGGCCGGCGTACCGTGCTTGACGTGAATTCGATCGTCGCGACCCGCGGTCATACCGGCAATCCCGGCAACTGCCGCCACGACTATGTGCCGCCGCTCAACAACCAGACGCTGTTTCGGCGCGATGCTTACCTGTGTCTGTACTGCGCGCAGCGCTTCCCCACCCGCGAGTTGTCCCGTGATCATGTGCGCCCGTTCAGCCAGGGGGGCCAGGACACCTGGATGAATGTCGTGACCGCCTGTCGTCGCTGCAACAATCACAAGGCCTCGCGTACGCCCGAGCAGGCGAAGATGCAGCTGATCGCCGTACCCTTCACCCCCACGTATGCGGAATACATCTTCCTCAAAGGTCGGCGCGTGCTGGCGGATCAGATGGAATATCTGATCGCGCACTTTCCGCGCAGCAGTCCGCTGCACGATCGCATCCAGCGCTGGTTGGCCTGACGGCTCAGTGATGTGCCAATTGCCAGGCCCACCAGCCCAGGCCATATCCGGCAAGCAAAACCAGGACCGCGCCGAGCACGATGAGGATGGTGCGACCTACGGAACTACCGCTGGCCTTTGCCGCAGTGACCGTGACCGGTTCGGGAGCTGCCGTGGGGGCGGGCTCGTGCAGTTGCTGCATGGTGCGCGTGATCATCGCACCGACTTGCTCCTGGCATTCGGGGCAAGTGGCCAGATGGGCCTCGAATTCCTGCCGCTGCGCCTCATTCATGGTGCCGGCGATCCAGGCCGCGGCCGCATGATTTTCGGATGACGATGTAGGTATCATCAGCCGCTAGAATGCCATGAAAAACGACGGCAAAAACCTCGAATCCGCGCTGCAGGAGCGACGACTTTTCGTCCCCAGCCCGCAGTTCGTTGCCCAGGCGCAACTCAAACCCGATGAACTGCAGCGCTTGCGCCATGACGCGGCGACGGACAACCAGGCCTTCTGGGCCGACCAGGCTCGGCGGGAGCTGGTCTGGCATCGCCCTTTCACGCGCGTGCTGGACGAGTCGCGTGCGCCCAATTACGAGTGGTTCGCCGATGGCAAATTGAATGTCGCCTACAACTGCCTGGACGTGCATCTGCGCGAGCGCGGTCACAAGACGGCGTTGATATTCGAGGGCGAGCCGGGTGATTCGCGGCGTCTGTCCTATCAGGAGCTGCACGCACAGGTGTGCCGCGCCGCCAATGCGCTGCGGCACCTGGGCGTGCGCTCGGGTGACCGGGTCGTCATCTACATGCCGCTGGTGCCCGAGGTCATCGTTGCCATGTTTGCCTGCGCGCGCATTGGCGCCGTGCACTCGGTGGTATTCGGCGGGTTCTCGGCGCTGTCGCTGCGCGAACGCATCGAGGATGCGGGCGCGCGCGTGCTCGCTGACCGCCGACGGCGGCTTTCGCGCCGGCAACCTCATTGAGCTGAAGGCGGCGGCCGATGAGGCGCTGGCGACGGGCTGTCCGAGTATCGAGAAGGTCGTGGTGCTCAAGCGCAGCGGCGCTCCGGTGCCGATGGTGAAGGACCGGGATATCTGGTGGCACGATGCCCTCGAGGGCCGCTCGCCGGTGTGTGAACCGGAATGGGTGGATGCCGAGCACCCGCTTTACCTGTTGTACACCTCCGGTTCCACCGGCCGACCCAAGGGCATCCAGCATTCAAGCGCCGGCTACCTGCTGGGCGTGAAGCTGTCGACCCGCTGGGTGCTGGATGTGCGCGAGGATGATGTCTACTGGTGTACGGCCGATGTCGGCTGGGTGACCGGCCACAGCTATGTGGCCTACGGACCCCTGGCGCTGGGCGCGACCGTGGTCCTGTACGAAGGCGCGCCAACCTGGCCGAACGCCGGCCGCTGGTGGCATATCTGCCAGAAGCATGGTGTCACGATTTTCTATACCGCCCCTACGGCGTTGCGTGCCTTGATGAAATTGGGGGACGAGATCCCGGCGAGCCACGATCTGTCGCGGCTGCGCCTGCTGGGCAGCGTCGGTGAGCCGATCAACCCCGAAGCCTGGATGTGGTACCACACCGTGATCGGCGGCGAGCGCTGTCCCATCGTGGACACCTGGTGGCAGACCGAGACCGGCGCCTTCATGATCGCGCCCATACCCGGCGTCACGGCGACCAAACCTGGATCCTGCACCCAGGCGCTGCCCGGCATCGAAGCGGACATCGTCAATGAGGAGGGTGATCCGGTCACCCAGCCCGAGGCGGGCGGCTATCTGGTGATCCGCCGACCCTGGCCGTCCATGTTGCGCACCATCTGGGGCGACAACCCGCGTTACCTCGAGACCTACTGGGAGAAGTTCCAGAACCGCTTCTATGTCGCGGGTGATGGTGCACACCGGGATGCCGACGGCTACTTCTGGATCATGGGCCGCATCGATGATGTGCTGAAGGTGTCCGGCCATCGACTGGGAACGATGGAAGTGGAGTCGGCGCTGGTGGCGCATCCGCGCATCGCCGAAGCGGCGGTCGTGAGCCGCCCGCATGACATCAAGGGGGAGGCGATATTCGCCTACGTGGTGTGTCGCGGTGAGCGGCCGACCGGCGAGGCTGCCAAGGCGCTCGCGGTCGAACTGCGCGAATGGGTCGGCAAGCAGCTGGGCGCGATTGCCAAACCCGATGACATCCGTTTCGCCGAGCTGCTGCCCAAGACACGCTCCGGCAAGATCATGCGCCGGCTGCTGCGGGCGATCGCCCGCGGCGAGGAGATCACGCAGGACATCTCGACCCTGGAGAATCCGGCCATCATCGCGCAGCTGCGCGATCCGGATACGCCTTAGCCGCCCGGGGCGCCAAGCTCGCTCAGCAGGGCACGTGCGCCGTACACCACGCGCAGCGCTTCCAGCAATGCCGCGCTATCAACGGCCACGGCGCGATTGTCCGCCGCGTCGTACCAGAAGGCTGCCGGCGACGGAGTGGACATTGCCATCGAAGATCACACCCAGAACGTTGGCCTTGGCATCCAAGAGCGGGCTGCCGGAGTTGCCGCCGACGATATCGTTGCTGGTGCTGATGTCGAGCGGCGTTTGCGGGTTGAGTCTGCCGCGGGCATCGAGCCAGCGTGGCGGCAGCGCGAAGGGTTCGTATCCGCGGGCGCGTGCAAACAGTCCGCGCAGCTCGGTAAAGGGCGCAACCTGCGTGCCGTTTTCCTGCCACCCCTGCACGGTGCCCGCGTTCAGGCGCAGCGTGAAGTTGGCATCCGGATAGACGCTGGTTCCGGAGGCGGCAAAGCGTGCGCGGGCGATCTGTTCTGAGGCCATCTGCATCGGTGCCTCGACCTCATCCTCGTAGCGCCGCCGCAGCACGCGCGCCGCCGGATCGATGCTGCGAGCAAGCGCGATCATCGGATCGCGGGAGGCGTTCACGGCGGCGGCACCACCCGCCCACAACTGCATGCGGAAGGACGCATTGGCGAGCCGGGTGCCGGCGATGAGTCGCTCGCCGAGGCGTTCCGGGGAGTCCCCGGCCAGCAGTTGCTGAACCAGCGGATAGTCCGGCCCGAGGAATTCGCGCATCCGATCCAGCGAGAAGGACAGCGTCAACTCCTCCAGATCCGGGTAGATCGGCACGTTGGCGCGCAGGGTCTGCTCAACCCGTGGCAGCGACCCGTCGGTGTATTCGCGCAGCCGGGCCTCATTGGGCTTGACGCGCTCGTCGGCCGCCCGCACCAGGATGCGGGCATAGGTAAACAGCCGTGAATCAAAGCCGCCGCCGCCTTCAATGAAGGCGAACGGCATCGACAGCTGGCGTTTGTTCTGCTGGGCACGCGCCATCTGCTCCCACGGATCGGCCTCCTCATGGCTGGCGCGCGAGCGGGAGGCGAACTGCGCGCGCAGTTCATTCTCCTCGCGCAGCAGCCGATTGAACGGCTCGATCGCGTGCAGCGCATCCAGTTGCAGGCGTCGCACCTTGAGCGAGTTCTCGAGTGACAACAGCGGCATCTGCGCGATGCGCTGGTTGGCGCTGCGCAGGTGGCCGAATTCGATCAGCCGGCCGCGCAGTTCCGAGTCCAGCTGGATGGCGCGCGGCAGCTCCACGTCCCGCATCTCCAACAGCTGCGCCACCGTCAGTTCCCGGTAGGTCGAGCCGGGATTGCCCGCGACCCACACCGGTTCACCGGCCGTCGGGCCCGCGAAATCCAGGCGCAGGAAGCCCGGCGGGTGCGCCGGTTCGCCGGCGGCGTCATAAGCCCGCAACAGCGCGATATCCAGATCCCAGCGCGGAAACTGAAAATTATCCGGATCGCCACCGAAGCCGGCGACGGCGAGCTCCGGTGCAAACACCATGCGCAGATCGGTATAACGCCGGTAACGGTAGAGGAAGTACTGTCCACCGGCGTAGAACGCGACCGTCTCACAGCGGATCTGCCCATTCGGCTGCGCGCCGCGCGCCTGCTGCTCGCAGCTTTGCTCCAGGCGTGTGAGGGCCTGTTTGCGCGTGACGTTTGCGGCCCGCGCATCCAGATTGCGGGTGGCGGCCGTGATGGTCGCCGTCACATCCTCCATATTCAGCAGTACATCCGCCACCTGGGTACTGCATTGCGGTTCGCGCTCACGCGAGGGCGCGAGGAAGCCCTCGCTGATCAGGTTGTGGCGGCGCGAGGAATGCTCCGCCAGGCAATTGCGCACGCAATGCTGATTGGTGAGCACCAGCCCGTCGGCAGAAACAAAGGTTGCGCTGCAGTTGGCCAGCCGCACGCTGGCATTGCGGACGCGCGTCAGCCACTCGGGTGTGAGCTGCGCATCATGCTGCTGGCGCATGGCGGGGGCGGGCAGCTGCTGCAACGGCCACATGCCCTCCTCGGCCCGCAGGGTGGCTGCGCCGAGCGCGGCGCCGATGAGCGCGAGGGCTGCCAGCCACGCTTGGCTGGATTTCAAAGCGTGCCCGTCAGCAACAGCAACAGCGTGCCCTCGGGCGCTTCGAGCAGCGCGCTGCCCTCGGGCGCGAGGCCGGGCGGCAGTGACGCCTCAGTCACCAGCACCCGACTCGTCGCAGGCGCTCGATGCGCGCCGCCATCCCCTCTTCACAGAATACGAGTGCGGGAGCCGCCAGCCATCGTGGCGCATGCAACGCCAGATCGATCCCGTCGCTGGTGAGGCTCTGATGCGCGTACGGCTCATGCTCGGGCGGCATGGCCACGAACCCCAGGGCCTCCCAGAAGGCGGCGACCGCGGCGCCGTCGCGCGCCGGCATGCTGTACTGGGAGAAATAACCCAGGCGCGAATCCTGCTCGGCCGCACGATCGGTCGGGGAAAAGGTCCGCGCCGCGAGCATGCGGATTCTGCGACCGGCGGGATCGGCGAATTCGATCTGGTTGAACACTTCCGGGTGGGTCCGTCGCAGCGTCAGCGTCACAGCGGCAGCCTCCAGCGACCCGGCGATCGTCGCCACCTCTGGATGGACGAACGTGATCGCGGCGAAGTCGGGGACCTCGTGCAGTCCGAGCACCAGGCGACCGTCCGTGACCACGCCATAGCGGTGGGGCCACACGTCCCCGGTCGGCGCCTGCCAGAACCCCAGGGTTTCGTAGAAATCGATCGAAGCGCGGATATCGGGGGTGGAAAGGCTGAGCTCGTGGAATCTACCCGGCATGGAGGCCTAAGGTGCCGGCGACTCAGGCGAGCGCGTCGCGCGGCGCAGCGGCAGCCCCAGGCCGGCGTCCGCCCAACCCTGGATATGCTGGCAGATCAGATCCGCGAGGAAGCGCACATGCCCGGCGCTGGCATTGAGTGCCGGAACATACGAGAACTTGCGGCCACCCGATTGCATGAAGCGCTGGCGGTTTTCCACGTCGATTTCCTCAAGCGTCTCGAGGCAGTCGACCGCAAAGCCGGGGCACACCACGGTCACATCGTCGACACCGCGGGCGGGCAGGCGCGTGACCTCATCAAAGGTGTAGGGCTGAAGCCATTTGGAGGGTCCGAGGCGCGACTGGAAGCTCACGCTCCATTCACTGTCCTTCAGCAACAGCTCATCGGCCAGCAGGCGCGCGGTGCGATGGCATTTGAAAAAATACGGATCGCCCTTGTCGAAGTAGGCCTCCGGAATGCCGTGAAATGACATCAGCAGGTGTCCGGTGCGTCCCTGCTGCTGCCAGTGCGCGAGAATCGAATCGCGCAGCGCCGCCGCATAGGCCGGATGGTCGTGGTAGTCGGCGATGAAGCGCAGCTCCGGCAACCACCGCCAGCTCGCCAGCTCCTGGGCGACCTGGTCATACACGGCGCCGGTCGTCGCGCCGCAGTACTGCGGGAAGAGCGGCAGCACCAGGATGCGCTGGGCGCCCGACTGCTGCAGCTTCAGGAGGCTGGCGGCGACGCCGGGCGTGGAATACAGCATCCCCAGTTCCACCGAAAACGGCGCCAGCGCCCGCTGGCCGAGGGCGCCGGCAAGCTGCGTGCGCAGTTCGCGTGACAGGCTCAGGAGCGGGGCCCCCTGCGGCGTCCAGATCTTGCGGTACTTGGCCTGCGAGCTGCGCGGCCGGGTGCGCAGCAGGTAGCCATGCAGCAGCGGCTGCCACAGCCACTGCGGCAGTTCGATCACTCGCGGGTCGCTCAGGAATTTGGCCAGATAGCGACGGATATCGCGCAATTCGAGACTGTCCGGTGTACCGGTATTGACCAGCAGGATGCCGATGCGCTCGGCATCCTGGCGGAAGTCGGGTGAGCTGATGTAGCGCATGGCTAGGCCGGTGCAGTCACTAGGCGCCGGTCGCCGCGGCTTCGCCGCGCAGGTGCTGGGCTAGAAAGGCGAGCGTGCGCTGACGGGCGAGCGCCGCCGCGGCGGCATTGAAGCTGCCGCGCATGTCGCAGTTGAAGCCGTGATCCGCATCCGGATAAATATAGAACGTGCCGCGCGGGTCGGCGGCGCGGATCTGCGCGATGTCGCTTTCCGGAATGTGGCTGTCCTTGCCGCCAAAGTGATAGAGCATCGGGCACTTCGGTGTTTTGGCGAGTTCCTTGGCAATGCCGCCCCCGTAGTAGGCCACGCCGCAGGCGACCGGCAACTCGCAGGCGCTGACATAGGCGAGCTTGCCGCCCCAGCAGAATCCCACGACCCCCGTCCGGCCGGCATGTTTGACCACCGCGATGCAGGCCGCCAGATCCAGCAGGGTTTTCTCCGGCGCAAGCTGCTGCACGTAACCCATGCCTTCCTTCATGGTCTCGGGCGTGTAGCCGAGTTCGATGCCGCGGCGGACCCGATCGAACAGCGCCGGGGCGATGGCCACGTACCCTTCGGCGGCGTAGCTGTCCGCGACGGCGCGGATGTGCGCATTGACACCGAAGATTTCCTGGAGGACGAGGACCGCGCCGCGCGGTTTTCCCGCCGGCGCCGCGAGCCAGGCGCTGAACTCGTGACCGTCTCGGGCCATCAGGGTAGTGAATTCGCTCATCGGTAGTCTCCGCAGCCAGGCCGCCTAGGATACCGCTGCGTTTAGCTCAGCGCACCACGCAGCGGTTGCGCCCGCCGTCCTTGGCCTCGTACAGGGCACGATCGGCCCGTTCGAAGGCCGTTTCCGTCACATCCCCCATGCGAAAGGTGGTAATGCCGCACGAGGCGGTGACCGTGACGGGTCGGTCCCGGAAGTGAAAGGCAATCGCCTGGATGCCGGCGCGGACCTTGTTGCAGGTCTTCAGTGCCTGTTCGGAGTCGATGCCGACCAGCAGCATCAGGAACTCCTCCCCGCCGTAGCGCGCCACGAAATCCGTGCCGCGCACGCTGCGGGCGAGGTGCTGGCCGAGGATGCGCAATACCTTATCGCCCGCCATATGGCCGAACTCATCGTTGATGCTCTTGAAATTGTCGACGTCCCAGGCGGCGATGGTGATGGTGCCGCCGTGGCGTTGCCAGCGTGCGAACTCATGCGCCATGCGGTCATCGTAGGCCGCGCGGTTGGCGATGCCGGTGAGCGCATCGACCATGGCGGCGCGCTGTTCCTCCTGCAGATTGTGCTGCAGGACACGGCTTTCGCGTTCGAGCTCCTCGACGCGCGCGCGCAGGCTCAAAGTTCGGTCCACCTGCGCGGTCAGGCGCTCCTCCTCGCGATTGCGGAAGTCCGACAGGTGCGTGTTGATGGCCTCGAGCCGGTTGCCGACCCGCCCCCGCAGGTCCGTGAGCGAGGCCGCCTGGGTCATGTCGCTGGAGATCTCGTTGACCTCACCCATGACCAGCATGTTCAGCTGCGTGCTGCTGTCGCGGGTGTCGCTGCGATCGGCTTCCTCGAAGGCGAAAAATGCTGAAATCGCCTCCAGGCGCGAGTCGATCTGCACCAGCATGTCTTCGATCTCGCGCTTCTCGCGCAGCAGCGTCGCGCGCTGTTCGCTGATCAGGTTGGTGACGCGCTCCAGCCGCTCGGCGAGTTCGTCCGAGGACAGGTCATTGAAGGTGCGGTCATGCAGCGCGGCGATCGCCGGGCGCAATTCCGGCAGCGCCGACAGCCGGTCGAGCATCTGCGCGAGCGCGGTGTGCACGCGCGACTCGCGTTCCGCAAGATCCACCGTCGCCGCGGGAGCCGCGGCGGCAGGCGCGGCAGGTGGGGTGGGTGCGGCGGGTGCGGGCGGCGTCGGCACTGCTTTGTGAGACTGGCTGGTCGCGTGCAGTGCCCGCTGAGTCTGAGTCGTGGAGAGCGGTACGGCAGGCTTGGTTGCGGCAGCGGGTGCTGCGGCTGCCGGTCCGGCGCGGCTCGCCGTGGCATCGGCAGCGGCAGCTTGCGCGTCCGGCCCGCGCAGCATGTTGACCGTATCGGTGCTGATCTGGTCCAGGCCGGCAACGGCGCGCGACAGCGGCTCAAGCGCCGCATTGATCTGGGCGATTTCCAATCGATTGCGCGTCAGGGTCCCGATCTTGCGCAGCTCATCATCGAGTCGCGCATCGCGACCGCGGCCGGCGAGGCACAGGCGGCCGATCAGCAGTCGCAGTACGGCTTCGAGCTGGCCCGATTGCGCTTCGTGCGCCTCCAGCTGCGCCAGTACGTCTCGATATTTCTGGCGCAGTTCTTGTTCAGATGCCATCGGTGAGCGGTCGGGCGGCTTAGGGGCAGAGCCGCATCATATTATGCGCGCTCGAGAATTGCTGTGACTCCCATACCGCCTGCCGTACAGACCGATACCAGGCCGCGCTTCGCAGTGGGGTCCGCCGCCAATATTTTGGCAAGGCTCGCGACAATGCGAGTGCCGGTCGCGGCGAACGGGTGACCCAACGCGACACTTCCGCCTTTGACGTTCAGACGTGCCCGATTGATGCTGCCGAGGGCCGCGGGCAGCTTGAGCGCGGTGCGGCAATACTCATCGGACTCCCAGGCCGCCAGGGTGGCCAGTACCTGGGCTGCAAACGCCTCGTGCAGCTCGTAGTAGTCGAAATCAGCCAGCCCGAGCCCGGCATCTTTGAGCATGGCGGCGACCGCGTAGGCCGGCGCCATGAGCAGTCCCTCGGCTCCCGAGACGAAATCCACCGCCCAGACCTTGCCGTACGACAGATACGCCAGCACCGGCAGGGCATGCCGGCGGGCCCACTCCTCGGAGGCCAGCAAAACGGCGCTGGCGCCGTCCGTCAGCGGGGTGCTGTTGCCGGCGGTCAGGGTGCCGGCAGCACCCAAGTCAAAAACGGGCCGCAGCTTCGCGAGCTTCTCGACACTGGTGTCCGCGCGAATATTGTTGTCGGCAGCGAGGCCCCGGAACGGCACCACCAGATCCTCATAGAAGCCTTCCTTCCAGGCCGCCGCGGCCTTGCGATGACTCTCGTACGCCAGTTCGTCCTGGGCCGCACGCGTGAGGTGCCACTTCTGCGCGGTCAGCTCCATGCTCTGACCCATCGTCAGGCCGGTGCGTGGCTCGACCACGCCGAGCATCACCGGCTTGAAGTGCCGCGGCCGCAGGCCGAAGAACGGCTTGATGCGGGCCATGGCCGAGCGACCCATGTAACTGCGCAGCAGCAACTGCTGATAGGAGCGCGGATAGACGATGGGCGGATCACTGATGGAATCCACGCCTCCGGCAATACCGGCCTCCATCTGCCCGAGCGCGATCTTGTTGCCTACGAGGATCGCCGCCTCGAGGCTCGTGCCGCAGGCGCGCTGGATGTCCAGTCCCGGGGTGGAAGGGGCGAGCCCCGAGGACAGCACGCTTTCGCGCACCAGGTTGTAGTCCTTCGAATGCTTGATGACCGCCCCGGCGATGACATCGCCCAGGTGCTCTCCGGTGAGCTTGAAGCGCTGCACCAGCGCCCGGAACGTTTCGGTCAGCATGTCCTGGTTGCCGGCCGTGGCGTAGGCGCCGTAAGCCCGGGCAAAGGGAATGCGCAAACCACCGAGGATTGCAACGCGTCGAACCTGCGAGCCTACGAGCATATCGCCTCCGTTATCGCCCAAGAATGCCACGTCGGTTTGAGATTGGCACTAAACCGGGGCAAGATGCCGCGCTCCATGGGCCAACCCGGCATCCCAGCGTGACCCGCACCCGTATTGACCGCGTCTTCGAGCGCCGCCTGTCGGCCCTGATCAATTGCGGGGAGCCCCAGGTATTGCAGGGCGGACGCAAGGGAGCGGAGAAGGAGTCGCTGCGGGTGCGGCCCGACGGGCGGCTGGCGCAGACCCGGCATCCGCGGGAACTGGGGTCGGCGCTGACCAATGAACACATCACCACCGACTTTTCCGAGTCGCTGATCGAACTGGTCACCCCGCCCTTCGCGCACAGCTGGGAGCTGCTGCAGTACCTGCTCGATCTGCACCAGTTCATCTACAGCCACATGGGCGATGAGCTCTTGTGGGCGACCAGCATGCCCGGAATCATCGATTCGGACGCCAGCATTCCGATCGCCGAGTACGGCAAAGCCAACGTCGCGCAGATGAAGACCATCTATCGCCGCGGTCTCGGCCTGCGCTACGGGCGGATGATGCAGGCTATCTCCGGCGTGCATTTCAACTACTCGTTCCCGGCAAAGTTCTGGGAGGCGTACCAGGAACTGCGCGGTTCGCGCGAGCGCGGTCAGCCGTTCATCTCCAGTGGTTATTTTGAGCTGCTGCGCAACTACCACCGCTACGGCTGGATCGTTTTGTACCTGTTCGGAGTCTCGCCCGTGGTGAGCCGCTCGTTCCTGGCGGGTCGCGACATCGATCTTCCCGAACTCACCCGCGATACACTGTACGAGCCGTATGCCACGTCGCTGCGCATGAGCGACATCGGCTACCGCAACCGCAATCAGGCGGGGCTGTCGGTATCGGTCAACAGCCTGCAGGAATACGTGCGCGATCTGAGCCGCGCCATCAGCACCCCGCATCCTGCGTACCAGGCCCTCGGGGTCAAGGTGGATGGCGAATATCGCCAGCTCAACGCCAACATCCTGCAGATCGAGAACGAGTACTACAGTTTCATCCGCCCGAAGCGGGTTGCCGCATCTGGGGAGCGCCCCACCCGGGCACTGCGGCGCGCCGGCGTCGAATACGTCGAGGTGCGGGCGCTGGATGTGAGCGCGTTTGATCCGGTGGGCGTCAACCAGAGCAAGATGCGCTTCCTCGAGGCCTTTCTGGCACTGTGCGTGCTCAAGGACAGCCCCCCCATTGCCGAGAGCGAACAGGCGCTCCTGGATGAAAACCATATCATCGTGGCGCGGCGCGGCCGCGAGCCGGGGCTGACCCTGTGGCGAGACGGCCGCGGCGTACCCATGGAAGTATGGGCCGCGGAGCTGCTCGACTCGATGACCGGCATATGCGAAGTACTCGATCGGGGTGATGCGGCAAGACCGTACGCGACGGCGCTGGCGGCCCAGACCGGCAAACTTGCCGATGTGCGCCTGACGCCCTCGGCGCGCCTGCTCGCCGAGCTGCGCTCCACCGGAGAGTCCTTTGTTGACCTGGCCTTGCGCATGTCGAGCATGCACAAGGCGTACTTCCGTGACCTGTACACCCCGAATCCGCAGAAACTGGCGGAATTGTCGGCCGAAGCCGAAGAGTCGCTGCGCCGGCAGCGCGAGATCGAGGCCTCCGACCGGATCTCCTTCGACGCGTACCTGGCGAAGTATTTTTCGGATCTGCCGACCTAGCGCAGGCGCAGCAACTGCTCCCGCGCGAGCTGCGCGCGCTCCTTGAGCAACGGCAGCAGAGCCTGATCACAGGTGAGATCGGCACCGTCCGAGGTATCGAGCTGCAGATCGCAGAACACGCGGAAATACTCGCGATACCATTGCTCGTACGCGGTGAGCGGCGCGTCAAACGCCTCATCGTGCAGGATCTCCGCGCCGATGAGGCGCGAGCAGGAGGCGCTGATCCAGCTGCGGGTGTAATGCCCATGCTCGACGACCACGGAGCTTGCGTAGTCGCGCGAGCCGTAGAAGAGCGCGATGTACTGATGGCGCTTCGCGCCGGTGATCTTGCGGTCGCGCAGGTATTCGAACACGGATCGACGGTGAATGAGGGCGAGGGTGGTGGCCCGCATCCGCACGATCTGGGTCCGCAGCCGGGCCGGCTGGCAGACCCGCTGCATGAGCTGGGAGTGCTGGTGTTCCCACTCCAGGTAGCTGCAGGGATGCTGGAGCAGGCGCAGCGCCACGATCTGCTGTTCGTGGCTGTCGTCACGGGCCGTGGCTTGCACATGCGAATGGGATACCCGCATGAGTCGGTCGTGCTGCAGGCTGCGCGCCATGGTGGTCCCCGGGTCGCTGTCGACATGGTCGAGTGTAGTGAGCCGCCCGCCCCTCAATGCTGAATTCACCGCATCTGCGGATGCGGGAAATTCACCATACGGCACAGCGATACTAGAAGGCCGAGGTTGCCGGGAAATGAAAGGCGGTTTTGCGCTGAGGATTGCTTGGCCAGCGACGCAGCAGTGGCTACAGCGGGAAAAGCGTCGATGCGGCACTGCGCAAGCGCGCCGCGCTGCCGGTTATACTGGCCGCGTCGGGAGCTCCGGCGGGCGAAGGCAAGCGCACTAAGTCGGTGCATGCCCTACGTCGGGGCGCTCCTGAAGGGTGCGTGTTGCATTGCGATAAAAAGCCTAAGGGCCTGAAAACCCCTGATTTTCCAATCGCTTTTCGCATGGCATGAAAACTGCAAAAATGGTCTGGCCTGCGTAACATGGCCCATAAGTACCTGGACGGGGAATTAACAACATGAAACTGGTCACCGCGATCATCAAGCCGTTCAAGCTCGACGACGTGCGCGCCGCACTGTCTGACATCGGCGTTTCGGGAATGACTGTCACGGAAGTAAAAGGATTTGGCCGGCAACGCGGCCATACCGAGCTGTACCGCGGCGCTGAATATGTGGTGGATTTTGTGCCCAAGACCCGTATCGAGGTGGCGGTGCGCAGCGACCTCGCCGATCAGGTCGTCGAAGCAATCCTCAAGTCTGCCAAGACCGGCAAGGTCGGCGATGGCAAGATCTTCATCACGGACATCCAGCGCGTCATCCGCATCCGCACCGGCGAGACTGACGACACCGCGCTGTAACTTTCTTCAACCCGCGTCGGTCCGCCGGACCTGTAGGGCGCGAGTTCCAGCCAATCAACTCGTACGAAATTCGGGGCCGCATTTGCGGCCCCGATGAGCGTTGGCGTGCCACTTAACGCGGTAGACTCCCCTGCATGGAAAACCCTGATGCACTGCGGCTGGCGGCGCAGAAACTGAGCCTGGGCGCCAATCGGCGCCACATCTTTCTCTGCACCGGCGGCAAATGCGCAACGCCCGAGGCCCAACAGCAATCCTGGGACTACCTGAAGCGACGGCTGCGCGAGCTGGGGGTGGCGGACGCCCCGCAGGGTGTGCTGCGCACCAAGGCCGATTGCCTACGCATCTGCGTCGCCGGGCCGATTGCGGTGGTCTACCCGGAAGGCACGTGGTATCGCGACTGTTCGCCCGAGAATCTGGAGCGGATCCTACAGCAGCACCTGCTGGGCGGGCAGCCGGTGTCGGAGCTGACGTTCCAGACGGCACCGCTGCCGGCTTAGCTCATTTTTGCAGGATGGTATTGAGGACCACGGTGGCCAGCTCCTCGGGTCCAACGGGTTTGGCGACATGGCTGTCGAACCCCGCCTGCAGCGCCAGCCGCCGGTCGGGGGCCGCGGCGAAGGCTGATACCGCAATCGCCGGTACCTGACCGCCCTGGTCCAGCCGCAGCGTGCGCACGCGCTGGATCAGATCAATCCCGGTCATGGTCGGCATCGCCAGATCCGCGATCAGGACATCCGGTGGTTGCAGCATCAGCAAGGTGAGCGCGCGCTCACCGCTGTCCGCCGTGGTGACCACGGCGCCATAGCCCTGCAGCATGTTGGCGACCAGTTCGCGCGAACCGGCGTCATCGTCCACCACCAGCACCGCAAGACCCGCCAGCCGTTGCAGCCCCGCCGCATCGAGTACCGCCGGCGGCTCGAACGGTGCGCCCGCCAGCTCGACGGCCGGAATGCGCACCGTGAAGGTCGCGCCCTGGCCTTCGCCGGGACTTGCCGCGGCCACGGTCCCGCCGTGCAGCTCCACCAGGTGGCGCACGATCGCCAGCCCCAATCCCAGTCCGCTGTGGCGCCGGCTGATGGAACCGTCCTCCTGACGGAAACGGTCAAAGACATGCGGCAGAAACTCCGCTGAGATGCCCTGGCCGGTATCGGTAACCGTTATCTGCATGGCGCCGACACTGCGATCCATGCGGATCCATACCCGCCCGCCTTCCGGTGTGAACTTGATGGCGTTTGAAAGCAGATTGCATACCACCTGCTGCAGGCGCGCAAAATCCGCGCGTAGCGGCGCGGCGTGCGCGGCGAACTCCGGCAGCAGCGTGATGCGCCGCGCCTCGGCCGCCGGCCCCATGGTGGCGAGCGCTGATTCCACGACCTGGCGCGGATCAAAATCCGTCAGTTCCAGCTGCACCTTGCCGGAGACGATGCGCGAGACATCCAGCAGGTCATCGATGAGGTGCTTCTGCGCACGCGCATTGCGTTCGATGGTTTCCAGCGCCCGCTCCGCGGTGGCGGCATCCAGACGCCCCGTGCGCAGCAGCGTGATCCAGCCGAAGATGGCGTTCAGCGGCGTACGCAGCTCGTGCGACATGGTCGCGAGGAACTCATCCTTCAGGCGCGAAAGCTCCTCGGCCTCACGGCGCAGGCGCTTCTCGCTCAGGTTAGCCGCCTGCAGTTGCGCGGTGCGTTCCGTGACCCGCCGCTCCAGTTCCTGGTAGCCGCTGGCGAGCTCCGCATGGGCCCGATACAGGTCCACGAAAATGCGCACCTTGGTACGCAGGACTTCGTAGACCACCGGCGCCGGAATGAAGTCCACCGGTCCTTCGATGTGCTCGAGCGCCGCGGTGGGTCCGGCCAACCCAATCAGCACAATGGGCGTGCGGCGGGTGCGCGGGTTATCCCGGATGCGGCGCACCGTGGAAAGTCCGTCACTGCCCGGCGCCGTGAGATTCACCAGGATGACCGCGTAGTCTTCCTGCAGAACCTGATCGAGCGTGCCGGCGCCGGAATAGGCGACCACCGTTTCGGCGTCGAATTCACCCAGTACGCTGCGATAAAACGGCAGCCGCTCCTCGGGCTTGTCGACTATGAGTACCCGCGGATGCGCCACGGCATCAGGCGCTCGACTTCACGAGCTGCATCGGACGGGCGCTGCGGCCCATGCCCAGCGCGCCGCTGCGGGCGACCTCGAGCAGCTCGGCGCGCGCGGCCAGCTCCCGGATGAAGCTGTTGATCTCCGCCTCGCTCGCCGTCAGCTCCACGATGAAGCCGTCGAGTGCCGGATCGAGCACGCGCCCGCCGGTGCGCACCACGTAACCGCGCAGACCATCGGTGTGCTCCGGGCGCACCTTGAGTTTCAACAGCACCAGTTCGCGCTCCAGGTGTTCGCCGGTCGTCATGTCTTCCACGCGCACCACGTCGATGAGCTTGTGCAGCTGGTTGACGATCTGCTGGATGACGGCATCGGAGCCGGTGGTCACCATGGTGATGCGCGACACCGTGGCATCATCCGTCGGCGCGACCGACAGCGACTCGATGTTGTAGCCGCGGGTTGAAAACAGGCCCGCGACGCGCGACAGCGCGCCGGCCTCGTTCTGCAGAAGAATGGCGATGATATGACGCATGGATGTGGCGGACCGATTACCCGAATGAGCCCAAAAATGGGGCTTAAACGGCAACTGTAGCCTCTCCCTGCACCAAACTGCTACTCTTTAAAACCCCCTACGGGTTTTGCGTCCCACTGCTCAATGAACGATACCGTCATCATGGCCCAGCCCACCGGGCACCCCTTGGCCGGCCAGCAGATGACCGGCGCGCAGATGCTCGTCCAGGTTCTGGCGGACGAGGGCGTGACGGCCATTTTCGGTTACAGCGGCGGGGCGATTCTGCCCACCTACGATGCCGTATTCCTGTTCAACGAGCGGGCCCAGGCACAGGGCACCCCGCAGGTGCCGCTGATCGTGCCGGCTAACGAGCAGGGCGCGGGATTCATGGCCGCCGGATACGCCCGGGCGACCGGCAGAGTCGGTGTGTGTCTGGTCACCTCAGGCCCCGGCGCTACCAACACGGTCACGCCGGTGCGCGACTGCATGGCGGATTCGATCCCGGTGGTGGTGATCTGCGGACAGGTGGCCACCGGCGCCATCGGCACCGATGCGTTCCAGGAGGCTCCGGTCGCATCCCTGATGGGCGCGGTGGCCAAGCACATCTTCCTGGTGACCGACCCCACCAAGCTTGAAGCGACGCTGCGCACGGCATTCGAAATCGCCCGCACCGGCCGCCCCGGACCGGTGGTGGTCGATGTCCCCAAGGACGTGCAGAACTGGCTCGGCGCCTACGCGGGCAGCGGCACCTTGCCGGTGCCGGGGTATCGCAGCCGCATCGTGAACCTGGCTCATGACAGCTTGAACGTCGCCGACGCCAACCGGTTCTTTGAATTGCTCAGTGCCTCGAGGCGCCCGCTGATCTATGCGGGCGGCGGCGTCATCAATGCCGAGGCCGCCGATGCACTCAACCAGTTTGCGCAGGCCTTTGGCCTGCCGGTGGTCACGACCCTGATGGGTCTCGGTGCCATGGATACGCTGGGGCCGCTGTGCGTGGGCATGCTCGGCATGCACGGCGCGGCCTACTCCAACTACACCGTGGATGACTGCGATTTTCTGATCGCCATGGGCGCGCGCTTCGATGATCGGGTGGCGACGGTGCCCGCGAAATTTGCGCCCAATGCCCGCGCCATCGCGCAGTTTGATATCGACCGCGCCGAAATCGACAAGGTCAAGAAGGTGCAGTGGAGTCACGTCGGGCTGCTCGATGAGGCGTTGCGGACGCTGGTGCTGCACGGCCGACGCGCCGGCTTCAAGCCCGACTATTCGCAGTGGCATGCGCATATTGGTGCGCTCAAGCACAACCACGCGTTCAACTACGATCGCGCGAGCGAAGCGATCCAGCCGTACCATGTGATCGAGGAGATCAACCGGCTGACCCGCGGTGAGGCGATCGTCAGCACCGGCGTGGGCCAGCATCAGATGTGGGCGGCCCAGTATTTCGATTTCCGAAGGCCGCGGCTGTGGTTGACGTCGGGCAGCATGGGCACCATGGGATTCGGCCTGCCCGCGGCCATTGGCGCGCAGATTGCGCATCCGCAGCGGCTGGTCATCGACATCGACGGCGACGCCAGCATCCGCATGAATATCGGTGAGCTGGAGACCGTGACCACCTACGACCTGCCGGTGAAAGTCGTCGTGCTCAACAACAATGGCGACGGCATGGTGCGTCAGTGGCAGAAGCTGTTCTTCAAGGGCCGCTTCTCGGCCAGCGACAAGTCGCTGCACACCAAGGATTTCATCAAGGCCGCGCAGGCGGATGGCTTCAAGTACGCCGTGCGCCTGGACCGCAAGGAAGACGTGGCGCGCGTGGTGGCCGAGTTCATCCACTTCAAGGGCCCGGCATTCCTGGAAGTCGTCATCGACCGCGACGCGGGCGTGTACCCGATGGTGGGGCCCGGTCAGCCTTACTCGGACATGATCACCGGGGACTTCATCGCCTCGCGCGAGCGGCCCGCGGAGCACACGCCGGTTTCTCCCGAAGGGTTCTGAGGCCTTAGAGGCCCGATAACTGCCACAGACCCGGGCCTGACTCACAGGCCATCGCCTTGCGCTTGGCGTGCTGGTAGTTGCCCGAGGCCTTCAGGTGGAAGCTGCGGCAAGCGCCGGCAATGCCGTCACGGCCGGCATCCGGTCGCATCTCATAATGCAAGCCAGTGGCGGCGTTGTCCCACTTGACCCACCGGCCGCTCGCGCCCAGCTCCAGGACCTGGCCCATGCAGGCCCGGTCGCCTTCATCCACTTCGGCGTCCAGTTTCGTGGGCAGCAGATCCGGGAGCTTCGCGCCGACCAGCATGGCGGCACTGCGATTCAGTGCAAGCCGTTGTCCGAGGCTCGCCATCGCATCCGCCCGGCGCGCAGTTTGCGTAATGCGCCGGCGGTCGCAATGCCCAGAGCGCACATCGAAGTCCCATGGCCAATGGGTTCCGGAAAAACCGCGATAATCGCCGGGCGGCGGCAGCGGCGCCCGCGCACCCTCCTCGGTCGAGTCCGGAAATACCCTGGGGGCCGCGCACGCGGCGAGCGCCAGCGCCAGGGTCAGCAATGACGCGCGGGACAGGGTCGACAGCAGAGTCGTAGGCATGGGATATCCAGGTGGGTCCAAGGAGCTCAGTTAGCGTATTGTCGCGCCGGCGCGCCGCCAACGGGCGGATGGTTTGGCATAGCTGCGACGCCGGTCACGTCACACGCGAGGTTGAACCACCGGCCATCGGCGATTTAGAGTCAGTCACCGCCGCGCCAGTTTCGCGACAAAGGGGATTCACGATGAGCAGCTCCGCAGTCCTGGGCCAGTACCTTTGGCATGAATTGCTGACGCCCGACCCCGAAGCCGGTGCCGGGTTTTATTCCAAGGTGCTGGGGTGGAACAAGGTGCCGTATGAAGGCGATGCCGGCTACACCATGCTTGGGAATGCGCAGGGTCCCGTCGGCGGTGCGCGCGTGGTCGGCAAGGATCCGCTCGCGGACAAGGCGGGCCCGAGCTGGCTCACGTACGTGGGGGTGCCGGACCTTCCCATCGCGCTCGCTGCGGTGGAGGCCAAGGGCGGTCGCGTCCTGCATCCGATGACCTCGGTCCCGGGCGATGGCGGCCGCTATGCCGTCATCGTCGACCCCCAGGGCGCCACGATTGGCGTGTACGAGCCCGCCGCCATGTCGGGCGGCGCCGCTGCGGCGGCGGGGCCAGTGGTGTGGCACGAACTGACCGCGGCAAACCCCGAAGCCGCGCTGCAGTTCTACAACGCCATCTTCGGCTGGGAGGTGGTCGCGACTCACGAGATGGGTGGGGAGGTCGGCACCTACTATCTCTTCGGACAAGGCGCCACGCAGAAGGGCGGCGCCTATGCAGTGGCGAAGGGCGGCGGCGGCAGCGGGCCGCGCTGGCTGGTTTATTTGAGCGTGCCCAGCGTGACCGCGGCAGTCGAGGCGGCCAAAGCCGCCGGGGGCAAAGTGCTGAATCCGCCGCATCAGGTGCCTGGCGGCAGCTGGATAGCGCAGCTGCTCGACTCCCATGGCGTGGCGGTGGCCGTGCATGGGCCGAAAGAAGCGGCCGACGCGGCCCCCAAGGCAGCGCCTTCGCCGAAAGCCCACTCTAAAGTGAAGAGCAAGGCCAAGCCCGCTCCGGCCAAGACGAAGTCCAAGACGGCGCGCAAGCCCCCTAGCAAAGCCAAGAGCAAGACCACGGCAAAGCGAAAGGTGGCAGCTCAATCAAGGGTTAACCCCAAGACCAAGCGCGCAGCGAAGGCCAAGCCAAAGGTTAAGACCAAAGCCAAAACAAAGGCTAAGGTTAAGACCAAGACCAAGACCAAGACCAAGACCAAGAAAAAAGGCGCTGACACGCCGCCGCAAACAGGCGCGGCGCGGCAAATAAAGGGGTCGGCGGGGCTACTTGCCCTGTGCCTCGCTGTCGTTAAGCTGCTTGGCCGCGGCTTGCTGCGCTGCTTCCACCTGGTGCACGACGCGATCTTCCGTCTGCTTGGCCTGCTGTGCCTCCTGCACTTCAGCCGCCGCGCCCGCGCCGGTGGCTGCGGTGGTGCCGGCCAATCCGCAGCCTGCGCACAGGCTCGCGGCGAGGACCGGCAGCGCCAAGCGCAGCAGGCTCGAGCGCCGGGCGCTGCGTCTCTCAATAGTGCTGTGCTGCATGGGGATCTCCTTGCCCATTTTCGATAGTCTGCACGCAGACTGAGAACTGGTGCCAGGTACCGGGTCTCGTTCCTTAAAGCGTACCCGGAATCCTTATATAGTGATCCGGCTGCCTTAAGTTGGAGGCTTGATGCCCAAGGGTCCTGTAAAACCTGCACCGCCGGTTGTGCCGCGGGTGCGCCGCGGTTACTTCGAATGCCGTTACGGTCAATTGCATGTGCACAACGCGATTCCGCCCGGCGGCGGCTTCGATGAGCACACCTCGTTGCTGTGCCTGCACGCCACGCCCCGATCTGCCGGCAGTGTGTTGCCGCTGCTGGAACTCATGGGCTTGGACCGTTCGGTATATGCGCCGGATCTGCCGGGTTTCGGTCACTCGGATGCACCGCCGGCCCAGCCCGGCATCGCCGACTACGCCGGCGCCGTGGGTGACTTCTGCACCTCGATGCGGTTCCGCCAGATCGACGTAGTGGGATATCAGACCGGCGCGCTGGTCGCGACCGAGTTGGCATTGTCGTTGCCGACCGTCGTGCGCCGGGTGGTGCTGATGGGCGTGCCCGTGCCGGATGAAAACGAGCGTGAACATTTTCAGCGCATGCCCTGGCCGGCAGCTCCCGTCGCCGACGGCAGCCACCTGGTGCCGGAATGGAATCGCGTCCGGGCCTCGGTCCATGACCGGGGCGCGGTGGCGAGGGTCGCGGCGAACTTCGCTGACGAGCTAGCCAATGGGCCAAACGCCTGGTGGGGATTGCAAGCGGCCATGCAGTACCCGGCGGCCGAGCGTCTGCGTCTGGTGACCCAGCCGGCCCTGCTGCTCGGCTCGCGCGACGCGCGCGGCATGGACAGCGGCCGGATGCGCGACCTGATGCCGAAGGCGCGTGCGGTGGAGCAGGCTGAGATTTTCGGCAGCGATCTGTTTGAGTCCGCCGCGGCCCAAGTGAGCGGCGTGTTGCGGGAGTTCCTACGCGCTTAAAGCGAGTCGCACATCATGAACGCATCCAGTCAATCATTGTCAGGCAGCACAGCTGATACGGAAATCACCGCCGAGTTGCCGGCGCTGGATATCGCCGCGTACGAGGCGCGTTATGGGCAGGATCCGCTGTCCAACACCGACACCTGGGTAACCTCAACGCTCAATACGGCGGTGCTGCCGCAACTGGGTCAGCCCGCGACCGAATCGCCCACTGAGGCCTCCGTGTCGATGCAGTCGGCTAATCTGGCGGCGAAACTCGAGGTGGAACTGAAGTCGCTGGCCAACAACCTGACGGAGCTGGAAACCCGTCTGGCCGCCAAGGGCGAGCGGCTGACGATGATCGAGGCGCAACTTGCCGAGGCGCGCCAGACCGGCATGGCGGCTGCCGAGCGCGCAGCGGCGCTGGCGGAGGAACTCAACGTCGGCCGCGCCGCGGTGGCCACCGCCGCTTCGCAGGTCGAGTCCATGCAGGCGACCATGCGGGAACACGAAGAGGCCGTGCGCACCGCTGCCGGGCGAGAGGCTGAGCTGCGTCAGCAGTTGGCGAATCGCGAAGCCGAGTTTGCGCGCAACGCGGCCGCCGATGCCGCCCGCACTGCCCATCTGGTCGCGAGCCATGACGTCGCCCTCAAAGCCTCGTGGCAGCAGGTCGCGCAACTGCAGACACAGTGCGCGGCACATGCCGAAGCGCTGCAATCTTTGGAAGGTCGGCGCGGAGTTTTTGACGCCATGCTGCGTGGGCTGGATCTGCGGGTCGCGGATCGCGAGCAGGAACACGCCCGCGTGGTGGAGGATCTGGCGCGCCATACCACACAGGGGCTGGAGCTTACACGCGAGCTGGACCAGCGCGCGCGACGCGTCACGGAACTTGAGGCGGAACTCGCCGCATCGAATGCAAAGCTTGGCTTGCGCGCGGACGAGGCCAGTGCCATCGCCCGCAGCAACGATGAATTGAAGCAGTCGCAGCAGGCGCTGCAGCAGGAGAGCGCGGCGCGCGCCGCGCGCATCGCTGAACTTGAAGCGCAGGCGCTCGCCCAGACTCAGGTTCACGCGGAAAGCCTGCGCGCCGCGGCGGCCGCACACAGTGAACTCAACGACAGCCAGACCGCGCTGATCGCGCAGAAGTCCGAGCTCGCGGCGGAACTTGCGGCGCTGCGCGAACAGAGCGCGGACCATGTGGCCGCCGTGCAGCAGATCAGCTCCGAACATGCCAATCGGCTGCTGCAGCTGCAGGCGCGCGAAACTGAAATTGCGTCGCTCGCGGCGCAGGTGGCGACCCAGGCACAGACCATCGCCGCCGAGGTCGAACGCAACCGCGTCGCGCAGGAGCGGCTCGGGATCGCCGAAAATGACCTGCGGGTGTCCGAGGAAGCCCTCAACCGTCTGGAGTCGGAGCTGCGCGCACGCAACGTGCGGGTGGAGGAGCTGACGCGGGTCAATGCCCAGATGCAGGCCGACATCGCCGATGCGCGGCGCTGGCTTGATGAGCGCGATTCGTTGATGCAGCGACTGGAGACCGAGGCGGCGCACAGCTCGGCGCTGGTCGACAATATCCAGCGCAGCATCCGCTCGCTCGCGCCCGGGAACACCGGCACCCATGAGGCGATTCGCGAAACCGGCGCGCGCCTGCTGGTGCGCTCAAAGGACGGTCACGAGGTAGTGCACGTGCTGGGTCGCAAGACCACCATCGGCCGCACGCCGGACAATGATCTGCAGATCGACGCCAGTTTCATCAGCCGTCATCACGCGGTGCTGCTGGTCAATGGCTCGCAGACCATCATCGAGGACTTGAACAGCACCAACGGCGTGCACGTCAACGGTCACCGCATCAGCCGTGAATCCTTGAATGATGGCGATCTGGTGATGGTGGGCAAGGCGCGCTTCCGCTTCGTGATCCGGCCTGCGCTTGCGCGCGGCAACGCAGAACCTTCCGCTTAAGCCAACCGCCTGCTACCGGCGGTGCCTCCCGAGGTCAGACAGCTTGCCCGGGTGCCATTGTCGCTGCTGACACGGCTGCGTCTGGTGCTGCTGGGCCATGAGGATCTTGCCGGCATCATCTTCTGGGCCGCCCTGGTCGGCTTCTGCGCGGCGCTGTCCAGCGTCGCCTTTCGCGAAGGACTGCGACTGCTCGAACTGCTGTTCACCGGTCAAGCCACAAGCCTCGAGCGTGCGGCGACGGGCATGGTGTGGTGGCGGCGGGTGCTGCTGCCGTTGTGTGGCGCGATCCTCGCCGGATTCGTGTTGCGGCTCGCGGGCCGGGTACTGGCGTCGCCACGCGCGATCGACTACATGGAAGCGGTGCGGGTGGGCGATGGGGCGATCAGTGTGCGCGCGACGCTGGCCAACAGCCTCTCGTCGCTCCTGACCATCTCCTCGGGCGGTTCGATCGGTCGCGAGGGCCCGATGGTGCAGCTGGCCGCGATGCTCGGGTCGCGCATCGGGCGATTCGCGCGCGCGCCCATCCCGAGGCTGCGACTGATGGTGGCCTGCGGTGGCGCGGCGGGCATCGCCGCCGCCTACAACGCGCCGATCTCGGGGGCGCTGTTCGTCTCGGAAATCATCCTCGGCGGCACCGCCATGGAGAGTTTCGGTCCGCTGGTGGTGGCCTCGGTGGTCTCGAGTGCGACGGTGCATCGGTTCCTGGGCTATTCACCCATCTACGATGTACCCAAGGTGCAGTTCGCCTCCAACTGGGAACTGATCTTCTACGTCGTGCTCGGCGTGCTGCTGGGTCACCTGGCGCCGCCCTTTCTGGCATCGCTGGATTTCGCCAAGTCGCGTTTCGTGAGCCTCAAGCTGCCATTGGAATGGCAACTGGGCCTGGGCGGCCTGATCGTCGGCATCATCTCGGTGGGGGTGCCGGAAGTGTGGGGCAATGGCTTCGGTGCGGTCGGCAATATCCTCAACGCGCATCTGGTCGGCTGGTGGCTGCTGGCGGTGCTGCTCGCGAAGCTCTTGGCCACCGCGGCCACCGTTGGTTCGGGCGCCGTCGGTGGGGTCTTCACCCCCACGCTCTTCTTAGGCTGCGCCATCGGCGCCCTGTTCGGCGGGGTGCTGCATGCGCTGCTGCCCGGCGTTACCTCGGTCCCGGCCGCCTACGCCCTGGTTGGCATGGGTGGATTCCTCGCCGCGACCACCCACGCGCCGCTCACGTCCATTCTCATGCTCTTTGAGATGACACTCGACTACGACATGGTGCTGCCCCTGATGCTGGCCTGCGTCACCGCGCACTACACGGCCAAGGTCTATCGTCGCGGTGAGTCCATCTATCACGCGGCCTTGAAGGGACGTGCCACCAGTGATGGCTGGCAGTTGAACACCGTGGCGGCGCTGATCAAGCCCGCCGAGGCGGTGTTTTCCCGGACCATCCCCTTGAAGGAAATGTTCGAGAAACTGCCGCGCCGACCCCTGGAACGGGCGTACGTCACCGACGGGGAGGAGCTGGTGGGGTGGCTCGACCTGCGTGAGCTTTTGGCCGCGCTGCGCGCCAACACGGTGGACGGTGCCGCGACGGTTGCAACCGTGACCCGGCCGGCCGATCTGGTCCTGACGGAAGATATGTCGCTGGGCGCCGCGCTCGATGTGTTTCTGCGGGCCCGGGCGAATGTGCTGCCGGTCATCGGGGGGCAGTGGCGCAACAACCTGCTCGGGGAAATCTCGCGCCAGGACGTGTTGCTTGCCATGCAGGACCGGATGCTGCCGGCGCCCGCGGCGTCCGGCTAGGCGATAGACTGACGGTCCGCGAATCTGCGGCAATGGGATAGAGGGGGCTACGTGATTCATCGGATGGTGCTGGCGGCGTGCGTGGGACTCATGGTCGCGGGCGTTGCCAGTGCGGCGCCAGGCTGTGACCGCGCCTGCCTGTATAAAGTCCTGGACCGCTACCTTGTGGCCCTGAAGGGGCACGATGCCGCACAGGCCGGATTTGCTGCCGGCGCGCGCACCAGCGAAAACAACGTGATGTTGCGGCCCGGCGATGGGCTGTGGGGCACGATCACCGCGCTCGGCGA
Source organism: uncultured Gammaproteobacteria bacterium (assembly GCA_963708865.1). Classification (GTDB taxonomy): domain Bacteria; phylum Pseudomonadota; class Gammaproteobacteria; order Steroidobacterales; family Steroidobacteraceae; genus DAIDKA01. Next base: position 410,537 of record CAVPUC010000008.1, on the reverse strand, counting down.
CTATCAGCTGCGGTTCGCCGATGTGCGAACCGGCAGCATCGCCTTTTACGGTGTCGTGCGCGAGACCGATACCGCGGCACCGTTCGCGGTGCGGCTGCAAGTGCGCCATGGCGCAATCACCGCGGCCGAAACCATCGTGGCGCGACCGCAGGAGGCCGAAGTGCCGTTCGTCACCGCGGACATTCACCCGCTGGCGGTTCTCAATGAGATCGTGCCGGCTGCCGAGCGCAGCAGCCGCGAGCGCATGATCGCGCTGGCCAATGGTTATTTTGAAACCATCCAGCGCAATGACGGCACCATGCACACGGTATTTAGCGACGACTGCAATCGTCGCGAGGACGGCTTTCAGACCACCAACCGCCAGGACGACACCTGGGGCGCGATCACGCACCTGGGCTGCGGCCAGCAGTTCAGACTCGGCTGGTACCGCTTCGATGACCGCCTGCGCGCCCGGCGTTTCCTGGTCGTGGACGAAGAGCGCGGCCTGGTCATGGCGGCCGGCTTCATCGACCACGAAGGCCGGATCGGGGATTACAAGCTGAGCGATGGCCGCACCGCCACCTCCACCATCTTTCGCCACCCGCACAGCTATTGCCTGCTCGAGACCTTCAAGATCCGCGCTGGCAAGATCCAGCAGGTCGAGGCCGTTTTCACCACCGTGCCGTACAACATGGCATCGCCATGGACCGGGCAGGCTACGAAGTGAAGGCGTTGCCCTTGGTCCGAACCCACAGCTTCCGGCGCTGCCTGGTCCTCACCGCGGCACTGCTGCCCTTCCTGCCGATCGTGCGCGCGGGGACCAGTGATGGGCCACCCACCGCAGATCCCGCCCAGCTGTATCAGCAAAGCTGCGCCGCCTGCCACGATCATCCCAAGGATCGCATCCCGGCACGCGCGACCATCGCGCGGCACTCCAGCTGATGAACTCATGCAGATCCTGACGAGCGGCCCGATGCAGCCCCAGGCGGCGGGCTTAAGCATGAACGACCGGGTGGCACTCGCCACCTATCTCACCGGCAGGGCGCCGAGCGGGCGACTCTCGCCGGTCCCTGAGACGAACCGCTGCCAGGCGCCCTATGCGCCCGCCGATGATGCCGGTCCTGCATGGAATGGCTGGGGCCGGGAGCTTGCGAATACCCGCTTTCAGAGCGACCCCGGACTCACCGCGGCCGAGGTGCCGCGTCTGAAACTCAGATGGGCATTCGGCTACCGTGCAACGTACGTTTATGGACAGCCCACGCTGGTCGGTGGCCGCGTCTATGTCACCAGTTCAAGTGGCCGCGTGTACTCGCTGGATGCGAAAAGCGGCTGCAGCTACTGGACCTTTGATGCCCCGACGGCGGTGCGCACCGCGGTGAGCGTTGCCCGGGTTGGCGGCAAGCTGCGCGTGGCGTTCGGCGATGATGCGAGTTTCATCTACCTGCTGGATGCTGACCATGGGCGGCTGGTGTGGAAGCGCCGGCTCGATCCCCAGCCCTCGGCGCGCATCACCGGCGCGCCGGCTTTTCAGGGCCGGCGCCTGTACGTGCCGATATCCTCGCTTGAGGAGCTGACGGCGCCGATGCCCAGCTACGAGTGCTGCAAGTTCCGCGGCAGCGTGGCGGCGCTCGACGTGGCCAGTGGCCGGGTCATCTGGCGCACCTACATCATTGCGCAGCCGCCCAAGCCCTATCGCAAGAATGGGACGGGCACGCAGCTCTACGGGCCTGCGGGCGGATCGGTGTGGTCCGCACCGACGCTTGATCCGGACCACGACCTGCTCTACGTCGGTACCGGAAACTCCTACACCGATGTGGCCACGGAGCACACCGACTCGATTCTGGCGCTGCGCATGAGCAGCGGAGCCGTGATGTGGGCAAATCAGCTGCGGCCGAAGGACAACTACATCGTGGGCTGCGATGCGCCGGCCACGGCGGGACAGGGCAACTGTCCGCACACCCTGGGGCCGGATGTGGACTTTGGCACCTCGCCGATCCTGCGCACCCTGGCGAGCGGCGCGCGGGTGCTGCTCACCGGTGAGAAATCCGGGCGGGTGTATGCCCTGAACCCGGCGAACGGGCAGGAACTGTGGCACGCGCAGGTCGGCGTAGGCAGCAGCCTGGGCGGCATCGAGTGGGGGAGCGCCGCAGACGCCGAGCGGCTGTACGCGCCGGTATCCGATGCCGCGGCCGCCCCGGGCCGGCCCGGTGGCCTGGTCGCGCTGCGTCTGAGCGATGGGCGGCAGCTGTGGCGCGCAGCGCCACCGCCGCCGCTGTGCAGCTGGGGGCCGCGCAACTGCCTCGCGGCACAATCGGCGGCCGCAACGGCCATCCCGGGTGTGGTGTTCTCAGGCTCCGAGGATGGCCACCTGCGCGCCTACTCGAGCGCCGACGGCCGGGTCATCTGGGACGTGGATACGGCGCGGGTCTATGCCACCGTCAACGGGGTGCCCGCGGCGGGTGGTTCACTGGACAATGGTGGCGCCACCCTGGTCGGCGGCATGCTGTTCGTGAATTCCGGCTACGGCCGCATCGTCGGTGAACCCGGGAATGTGCTGCTCGCCTTCAGCGTCGACGGTAAACTTGGCCCATGACCAACCCCTACGTAGAACGCATCCTCAAGGCCCGCGTGTATGAAGTGGCCATTGAGTCACCCCTGGAGGCGGCGCCGCGTCTGTCGCGCCGTCTCGGCAACCAGGTCCTGTTGAAGCGTGAAGACCTGCAATCGGTCTTTTCCTTCAAGTTGCGCGGTGCCTATAACAAGGTGGCGCACCTGTCGGAGTCGGTCGCCAAACGCGGGGTGATCTGCGCCTCGGCCGGCAACCATGCGCAGGGTGTGGCGCTCGCCGCGCGCCGCCGTGGGGTACCGGCGACCATCGTCATGCCGCAGACCACACCGCAGATCAAAGTGCAGGCGGTCATGGATCTGGGCGGCGAGGCCGTGCTGCATGGCGATGACTACGATGCGGCGTTCGAACGCGCCCAGCACCTGGTTCGTGAGCGCAATCTGGTGTATGTGCACGCCTTTGACGATCCGGATGTCATCGCGGGGCAGGGCACCATTGCCGTGGAGATCCTGCGTCAGGCCGGCGGCGACATTGATGCCGTTTTCGTCCCCGTCGGCGGCGGCGGGCTGATCGGGGGCATTGCCGTGTACATCAAATCGCTGTATCCGCGCGTGCGCATCGTCGGGGTGGAACCCACCGATGCCAATGCCATGTACGAGTCACTGCAGGCGGGGCGGCGGGTGACGCTCGAGCGGGTCGGTCTGTTCGCCGATGGCGTCGCCGTCAAACGCGTCGGCGAGGAGACCTTCGCACTCGCCCGGCAGTTCGTGGACGAGATCGTACTGGTGAACACCGATGAGATGTGTGCCGCGATCCAGGACATCTTCGAGGAGACCCGGACCATTGTCGAACCCTCCGGTGCACTGGCGATTGCCGGCATCCGCAAAGTGGTCGCGCGCGACGGCTGGCGCAACAAGCGCCTGGTCGCCATCAACAGTGGCGCCAATGTGAATTTCGACCGGCTGCGCCATATCGCCGAGCGTGCCAGCCTCGGGGCCGAGCGCGAAGCGCTGCTCGCTGTCGAGATTCCGGAACAGCCCGGCAGCTTCCTGCACTTTTGTGAAGCGCTCGGATCGCGCAGTGTCACGGAGTTCAACTACCGCTACGACAGCACGGCACGGGCGCAGATATTCGCCGGCTTCAGCTTGGTCAACGGGCGGGTGGAAAAGGACGCGGTAATCGGGCAGCTGCGCGAGGCGGGCTACGCGGTGCACGACATGAGCGACAGCGAACTGGCCAAGGAGCACGTGCGCTTCATGGTCGGCGGCCATGCGCGTGAACTCGTTGATGAGGTGATCTTCCGCTTTGAATTTCCGGAACGGCCCGGCGCGCTCTTGAAGTTCCTGCAGGCCATCGGCACGCGCTGGAACATCACGATGTTCCACTATCGCAATCACGGCTCGGACAACGGCCGGGTGCTGGCAGGCATCCAGGTGCCCAAGGCCGAGCGCGGCGAGGTGACGCAGCATCTGAACGCGCTGCACTATCCGTACAACGAGGAAACGGCAAATCCGGCGTATCGGATGTTCCTGGGCGCGTGAGCTTAAGTTACCCGATCGGCAGATCGAACATCAGCTCGCGCACATAGCGCGCCGGCGGGGAACCGAATGCCAGCGCGGCATCGTGGTAGCGCTTGAGGCTGAATGCCGCACCCCAACGCTGCCGTGCCTCATCGCGCAGCGCCAGGTGTTCCTGGAATCCCACGAAGTAGGTCGCCAGCTGCGTCGATGTCACCTGCACGCGCACCCACTTGGCGGCGGCCTCACGCTCCTCCTGGAAGGTGTCGTGCATCAGCATGTGCATGGCCTGCTCGCGGGTCATGCCGTCGACATGCACTGCCTGATCGAGGATCGCGTTGGCGGTGGCGCGCAGGTCCCACTTCAGGTGCACGAGGCGCATCAGCGGATCGTGGTCCATGTATCCCTGTTCGCTCATCAGCTGCTCGCCATACATCGCCCAGCCTTCCACGAACGCGTTGGACTGCATCACGGCGCGAATGGGCGAGCGATAGCGGTTGGCATGGGCGAGCTGTACGTAGTGCCCGGGCATGGCCTCATGAATGGTCAGCTCATTGATGGCGCGCGTGTTGTATTCGCGCAGATAGGAGCGCACCTGCGCGCCGCTCCAGTCCGCCGGAATGGGCGAGATGGCGAAGTAGGTCTCCTCGCCGCGGGCGAGGGGTCCGGGGGCATCGCAGTAGGCCAGGGCAACTCCTTGCTGGAAGGCCGGCATGATGATGACGTCCAGTGGATCCGGATACAGCGTGATGAAGTCCTTTGCCTTGACGAACGCGGTCGCCTGCGCCAGCGCGGTCCGGGCTGCGGCCACGACCTGATCGCGCGCCGGATGTTCGGCGTACGCCAGTTCCAGGGCTGTCTCGATGGCCTTTTGCTGCTGAACGGCCGTGGGTTTTTCCGGAAGCGGGGGTGCAGCGGCGCGCCCGGCGAGCACCTGGCGTGCGATGTCGTACATCTGTGCGCGTTTGACGGCGATGGCGGCCTCGGCGCGGGTGCGGATCTCCTGGCGTGACAACGATGAATCGAGCTCGAAGCGCAGCTTCTCATCGTAGCGCTGCGCTCCCAGGCGGAAGTTGCCCTTGGCCTGCGACAGCAGTGACTTTTGCAGCCACGCCTGCTGTTCGGCGACGGCGCCTCTGGCCGTGGCAATCGCCCGATTGATGCTGGCTTGCTGTTGCGGTGCGAGGTTCTTCACCTCGGGCACGACGACCTGATCAATGAGTTCGGTCAGGCCGGCGTTCTGGGAAATCGCCGTCTGCGCGTTGATGGCCGGTACTTTCGCCGGATCAAGCGCGGCGCGTTCCTGGGCGAACAGCTCGGGCCAGGCCTGCAAGCGCTCGGCGGCGTGCGTCATGCGCGTCGGCAATGCCGCGAAGTCGCGGGCCAGCAGCAGGTAGACGGCATTGCCCGCAAGACTGGTGTAGGTGAGGGGATCCCAGCTCCAGTCACGAAAGGTCTCAAGCTGCCACACGGTGTAATCGAGCGCGTGGTGCAGCAGCTGGGCATCGACTTGTTTGGCCCGCGACAGGTGCCAGGTGTCGACCTTGTCGAGGTCCGTCAGCAAACTGCGCGCCGTGCCGAGCGTACGGGCCCGGCCCGCCGGGCTTTCATCGTTGGTCAGGCCATCGAAGCGGTGATCGCCGAGCTGCGTCGCACCCACCGGGTCGAGCGCCAGCATCTCATTCAGGTAACGCCCGGCCACCTGCTCGTAGGCCTGGTCGGTTGCCCGGCTGGCGGTCGGCGCTGATGAACCCGGCGGCGCCGCCAGCGCTAGCTGGGACGCCAGCGCTGCAGCCAGGATCGCGCGGTGAGGCTTCAGGCAGTTCATGGCTAAGAGTAGAACTGCGCAGCTTGGCTTTCCACTTTGTTGCGAATGACACGGGCGAATCACGGACAGATCACGTTCGGCTTTTAGGCCGCTATGCGAGTCTGGACGCGCGGCTGATTGCGTAGAATGGGTCCGATGACTCGAGACGTAGCGCCGGATCTTCGCATCGCGAACCGTTATTCGCTCGCCGGAAAACTCGGCAGCGGTGGCCAGGGGCAAGTGTGGCGGGCTTATGACGAACAGAACCGCGAATCGGTCGCGCTGAAGATCCTATGAGATGCTGCTGCGTGAACACCGGGTGGTGGGCGAGCTGGACCACCCGCTGATTCTCGCGACCTATGCGCCGCTGTGCGATGGGGAACTGGCCGTACTGCCCATGAAGCTCGCCACGGGCGGGGATCTGCGGCAATTGCGCGGTGCGCCGTACCTGGAGATCGTACCGGTGCTGATCGATCTGGCGCATGCGCTCGAGCATGCGCATGAGCGCGGGGTGGTCCACCGCGACTTGAAATCGGCGAATGTGCTGTTCGATGGCATGGGCCGGGTGCAGCTGGCGGACTTCGGGGTGGCCGGCCGGGCGCAGCATGGCATCTCGATTGACCAGGCGCGCGCGGGGTGGTCGCCCGCTTCGGCAAGCCCCCAGCAGCTGGTGGGCCTGCCGCCCGCGCCCAGCGATGATCTGTATGGGCTCGGGGCGCTGGCGTTCGAACTGCTGACCGGCACTGCGCCGTATTTTCCGCACTTCGCTGTCCGTCGCGTGCTGGAAGATCCGGTGCCGACCCTCCAGCCGGTCCATCTGGTCCCGGCGAGCCTGCTCGATCTGGTGCGCTCACTGCTGGCGAAGGATCCCGGCCACCGGCCGCAATCCATGGGCGAGGTGATCACCGGCCTTGCGGCCGCGCTCGATGACCCGCAGACCCGCGAATCCCTGGCCCTGAGCGCGAGCGCCCGCGAACTCGCCCTGACCCCGAGCCTCACAGCGGAATGCTAAGCTCGCCCGCGTGGCTGAGAACACCGGGAAGATTGCGTGGCTCGCCGGCGCCAGCGGCCTGGTCGGATCGCGCGTCCTTGAAGGTCTGCTGCAACTGCCTGAATACGCGCGTGTCGTTGCGGTAACGCGGCGGCCGCTCGGCCGCGAATATCAGCGGCTCGCGAACCGGATCGTGCCGTTCGCCCAGCTGGAGGCCCAACTCAAGGGCCAACCCTGCGACACGGCGCTGTGCTGTCTGGGCGCCTCTTTCAAGGGCGCAGCATCCGCGGCGGCCTTTCACGAGGCGGTGCAACTGAATGTCCTGGCGTTCGCCCGGGCCGCCAAAGCCGCGGGGGCTCAGCGCTTCGTCATGCTGTCCTGTCACACGGCTGACTCGATGTCGCCTCATGCTGCCGCGCGTGGCTACGGTGAAACCCTGGATGGCTTGACCGCGCTCGGTTTCGACTCTTTGGACATCCTGCTCCCGGGACCGCTGCTGGGGCTGCGCCGCGGTGCCGCCTTCTCGCAGCTGCTGGTTATGACCGGCGCCGCGGCGCTGCGTCCGCTGCAGTTTGGTGCGTGGGAACGCCGCCGGGCCGTCGGTGCCTCAGAAGTGGCGGCGGCGATGCTGGGGGCCGTGCAGTCGGGCCGACGTGGCGTGTACCGATACGAATTTTCAGGCATCCGTGCACTTTCCAGAATGCATGGCAGAACGTGATGCAGTTAACATCGATCACCTCGGCGGCATGACAGATTCCGGGAATCAGTAGCGGCAGACCGGACTCTTCGGTCCGGTTATTGCAGGAATCCCCAATGCGTTCATGCGGAAAGTGCCGTTCAGGATGTATCGCGCAATTGTCAAAAGCAGAATGGTAAGGCGGTTTGCCTTAATCCTGGTCCTGAGCGCGCTGCTGCCGATGCTGGCAGTCATCGCCGCATGGTCCGGCACTGCCGGTGTGCATGCCCCGTGGAGCGCACTCGTCATCGGCGTCGGTGCGGCGGTGCTGAGCGCCGGCGCGGCGACCGCCTACCTGGTGCGTTGCTATCAGCCTGCGCTGGTCGCGTTACGGGATGGATTCCACGACCTCGGGGCCAGCGGATTCGCCGAGGTGCCGGCCGCGGCGGGGCGCGATGATCTGCGATCCCTGATTGAGAGCTTCAATCGCTGCGCGCAGCGCATCCGCGCACAGCACGCCAACCTGCAGACTTTGAGTGAGGTGGACCGGTTGCTGTTGCAGCCCGGTGGCCTTGAGCCGGTGCTGGATGCGATCCTCACGCGCGTGCAGCGCGTCACCGGCTGCAGCAGTGCCGGCATCGTGCTGCGTGACCCCGATGCACCCTGGCGCGGACGGGTGTACCTGGCCGCGAAGAGCCGCCGGGATTTGCCCGTCAGCCGGGTGGCGCTCGATGACGACATGATGGTCACGCTCGCCGCCGAGTCCGAAGGACTGACGGTCGCCCGCTGCGAAGCCACCCGCCACAGCTTCCTTGTGCCGCTCAAGAACCTCGGCGCCGAATTCTTCTGGGTGTGGCCAGTGAAACTCGAGACGCATCTCGAGGCCATCCTGGCGGTGGGTTACCAGGAGCCACCGGTCGCCGACCCGTATATCGCCCACTGCGGCACCGAGTTCGCAGCGCGGCTCGCGATCGCACTTAGCAAGAGCGCGCGGGATGAGCAGCTGTACCGCCAGGCGCACTATGACCCGCTGACCGGGCTTCCGAACCGCGTGCTGTTCTGCAGCCGCCTCGCCACGGAGCTGCAGAGTGCGGCGCTGGGAATGACCAACGGGGCGGTGCTCTACATCGATCTCGACCACTTCAAGAAGATCAACGATACCGTGGGACACGCCGCGGGTGATCAGGTGCTGAACATCGCTGCGCAGCGGTTGCGCGCCTGCATCAAGGAAGGCGACACCGTAGGGCGGCTGGGCGGCGATGAATTCGCGGTGGTGCTGCGCGATGTCGCGAGCGCGGATGCCGCTTATGCCGTCGCGCAGCGCATCGTGCTGTCACTGCAGCAGCCGGTGAATCTGGTCGATCGCGACCACACGGTGTGCGCGAGCATCGGCATTGCGCTGTTCCCGCAGGATGGTCAGGCCATTGATGCCCTGCTGCGCAATGCGGATACGGCGATGTATCGCGCCAAGGATCTGGGGCGCGGTCGCGCCATGTTCTATGACGTCAACATGGGCGGGCAGCGGCCGGTGCCCACCGACTCGGGCCTGCACCTCGCCTTGCGCCGGCGTGAATTCTCACTGTTCTACCAGCCGCAGTACTCCATCGCGGACGGCTCCCTCACCGGGCTTGAGGCGCTGCTGCGCTGGCAGACCCAGCGCGAGGGGATGCGCCATCCCGGGGATTTCGTGCCGGCTGCCGAGGAAAGCGGGCTGATTGTCGACATCGGCGGCTGGGTGCTGGAGACGGCCTGTGCGCAGCTGGCGGCGTGGCGCGATCAGGGTCTGTCGCCGCCGCGCCTGGCGCTGAATGTCTCGCTGCAGCAGCTGCGGCATCCGGAGTTCGTGCGCAGCGTCCGCCGCGTGCTCGACCGCTTCGGTCTGCCCGGGGAGATCCTCGAACTTGATATCGATGAGCGGGTGCTGGCGGACCCCGCCAACAGCGCCATGATCGAACGCCTCGCGCAAACCGGAGTGTGTCTGGCACTGGACGGGTTTGGCACCGGCTATTCGTCGCTTGGCTACCTGCGTCAGCATCCCATCAGCGCCGTGAAAATTGATCGCAGCTTCCTGGTCAATGTGCCGCAGGACTCCACGGCCGCCACGCTGATCGAAACCATCATCGTGATGGCGCACTCGCTGCAGAAGCGCGTCGTCGCCGAAGGCATTGAAACCATCGAGCAGCTCGATTTTCTGCGCGAGCGTCATTGCGACTGCGCCCAGGGCTACTATCTCGCCCGACCGCTGCCGGCGGCCGCCGTCACTGAGCTGCTCAGCTCACGTATCTACGACAATTCCTCGGAAGAAGCGCGCGCCACGGGGTGAATGAGCCGCTTCGGCGGGTGACGTAATCCGTCCCGCGGCTGGCGCACAAATGGTCATTCGCGGGTTATGTCTTGTGTCGCGGCATGCCGCAAAGCGCCGCGCGACGGCATGTTTCGCGGATGAGAGACACTGCGCAATTTGTCGCTTGACGGATAGTCGCCACCTCCCGACACTGCTTACGTGAAAAGGGCAAACCCGTCGAAAGACGGGGACGCAAAGCCACCGGTCTAACGGATTTGTTCCCATGACGGCGGGGTCTCCACTTCTCAGGCGCGCCAGCGCCGGGAAACCAGGCAGTTCCCCCTTTATGAAGAGCGGTTCGGATAGTCCGGCACGACCGATCGTTGTCCGGGGAACTCATCATGACACTGCCGATGCCGAAGGCTGATTCAACACTCGCAGCGCCGCCCGCGGCAGCGCCGCCGGCTGCCGAGCGCGAATCCTTCGTAATCAATCTTTGCTCTTCCACCACGCCGATGGCATTAACCCAGCCGCAGCTGGTGGAACTGAAGCAGTACAAATTCTTCGTCAGCCGCCGTCTCGAGGATGGCCGCGAGCGCTTCCGGCTGCACATGGGATACTTCGATTCGCTGCTGCAGGCCGAGGAGCTGCTGCCGGTGGTGCGCGATATCTATCCAGGGGCCTGGGCGGGTGAGGCCCCGGGCAAGCGCCTGCGTGCCAAGGCGCCAGAGACGCCCCCGGCGAGCGGTGACGTGCGCCCATCGGTTCCCGCTGTCGTGGGGCCCAGTGCGGATATCCTGGCGAATACGCCGACGCTGTCAGCGGCCCCGGAGCCGGCGGAGGCGCCGCCCGCCTTGAAACTTGAACTCGTTGCGACGCCGCCGCGCTCGTTTGCGGCGGAGCTGCCGGGCGCAACCGAAATCCCCGCTCCCGCCGTCGCAACCCCGCCCCCCGCGTCGCCCGCAGCGCCGGTCGCACCGCAGAGCGTCACTGTCAAGCCCGCCACTCGACCTGCGGCGCCCAAACGCGAGACGCCGCCGCCGTTCGATCAGCGCTCCAACGTGCGCGAGGTCCTCAAGTCGCTGGATGAAAGCGCGCGCAAGGTCCCCGCAGCAGCTGCGCCTCCGGCGCCACGGATGTCCCGACCGGCGGCAGCACCGGCAGCACCGGCAGCACCGGCAGCGCCCGCAGCGCCCGCAGCACGCGCGGCGCCGGCTGCACCGGTGGTGGCCGCTCCGCCCCCCGCGCCGGCCGCATTGCAGACGGGTGTGCTTCCCGAGTCTCAGGTGCTGCATCTGCTGGAGGAGAAGCGCAGTGACCCGCTCAACACGACCAGTACCCCGGCAGCCTTCTCGGTACAGCTGCAGTGGTCCGTGCAGCCCATCGACTTGGCACGGGTGCCTTCGCTGGCCATTTTTGGCGCCTATACGCTGTACACGGTCGAGGGCAGTCGTGAGGGGCGACACTGGTACGGGCTGCGCCTGGGGTTCTTCAGCGATGCCCACTCGGCCAAGCAGGTGGCGCAGTACGTGCGCTCGGAATTCTCCACGGTCGCCGTGGTACCGGTCAGTCTGAGGGAGCGTGACAGCGCCAGCGGTCGCAGCGGTGCCAGCGGTGCCAGCGGTGCTGCAGCGGCCCCGCAGCGGCCCACGGAGCGGCTGCCCGAGCGGACGGCAGAATTCAAATTGCTGGACGATACGAGTGAGACGCCGAAGCTGCCCGCCCGTGCAGCTGTCGCCGGCAACCCACCCAGCGCCAAGCCGAAATCGGGCACGTCATCGGCTTTGCCCGCGCCGCCGGGTCGTGCGCGGGTGGTTGGTGCAGGCAAGCCCGCCGCCGCGGCGCGCGCAGCCGGCAGGACTGTGCGCGGCCGGGGCAACCGGGTGCAGGCCCAGGAGCGGCGTACGCCTCAAACTTTGGAAGAGACGCTCGAAATCCTCGGCGCCGATCAGCTGCAGATGGAAGGCGTCCGGCCAAATGCTCGCAGCGGGGGACCGATCCGCCATCTGGACGTGAAAGTGCAGAAGAATTCGCCACTCTCGCGCCTTCTCGATCGGCTTTCGGAAAGGAACCGTTAGCCGCAAAGGCATGACCTGCAACGGTTCGTCGCCGCACGAGCGCCGATCTACGAACAGGTGGTGACCGAACTGAGAGACGGTACCAAGCGTTCTCACTGGTTGTGGTGCGGGTTTCCCTAACTGGCGGGCCTGGGCCACAGTCCTGCTGCCCGGCACCGCTGGCGTGCCTGTCTCACCCACCGCGTAACGCCCGGCTCCATGACTGCGCTGCGCTGTTGGATGGGGCATGCCGGGTTGACGACCGAGCAGATCTTCGGGTTTCCCGACTATCTCACGTTGCATTCCTGCTTACGCTGTTCAATGCCGTCGTCGCGGATGACCCGGTATTGGCGCAAGCTTTGCAAAAGTACATCGGCGGCGAGCAAGATCAGGCCACCCTGCGGCTGCTTGGGGGTGCGTGATCGGTCATTGGATGATGTGCATGGGTCTATCGCCAGTCGTGTTCAAGCGGGTGCTCGCCGTGCTGACTATCGTCGGCGCAGCGCAGCCCGGGCCCTCCCCGCGGGCAGCCGACAATCCTTACGAATGGAAACTGACGCTCGGTGAATATTCCTATTCCAGCTACAACGGGTCGGACGTTAATCTGCGCTGGCGCAATGCCGGTACCGACGCCTGGATCGGGGTCTACTCGGACTCGGTATTTGGGACGCAATGGCGAACCGGCGCCGATACCTCATTGCAAGTGGCCAAATATCTTCAGATGCAGCCCTCCGTGCAGTTGGCCAGTGGTGGTTTCGTCGGCGGCAGCGTCAATCTGCAGATCGGCGCGGACTGGTACGGGATTGCGGGCATCGGCCGCACCGATGCGCGCCCGTACTTCAATCTGAATTTCGATCCGAATGACGCGGTAACCCTTGGTGTCGGCCACTCACAGGACAATGGCTGGATCTACAGTGCCTTTGTGGTCGCCGATAACCGCTTCCACACCGGACAGCGCGACTGGCATGCCAACGTTCAGATTCCCTTCGGCGCAACTCATGCCACGGTGGACGTGCTGTACAAGTCGGGCTTGAGCGATGCGGGCCGCATCAAGGCGTGGGGTGGTAGCCTCAACTACGACTGGTCAAGATGGTTTGCAAGACTGGCCTTCGATCCTTATCAGAATTTCTCGGCGCAGAGCGCGTGGCGCCTGGCCGCGGGCGTCCGGTTCTAGCGTCAGTTTTGCTCTCGCACGACGCTGCGAGCGTCCTTGTCCGTGCGCAAGGCGACGTACTTGGTATGACGCAGCTTGTCGGCGCCGGTCCATTCCGCAAAATCGATACGCACCACCACTTCGGGCTTGAGCCACACGCAGCCCTTCATCTTCTCAGCCGTCAGGCCCTGGCCCCAGCGGCCCGCGCTTTTTTCGGGCAGATTGACGAATGGGCAGGTGGCACGCTCCAAACGCCGGATTTTCTCAAAGACGCCACGCCGCGTTGCGGGTACGAATCCCGCCCGTACACGCGCCGCGAACCGCAACTCCCCGACCTCATAGAACCCGACAATCAACGCATCAAACCCGTGCGTTCCGGGGGTATAGCCGCCCACGACAAATTCCTGACCATGGTTAATCCGATGCTTTTGCCACAGCCCGCTGCGTTTGCCCGGCTCATAGACACTGTCAATTCGTTTGGCGATGACGCCTTCCAATCCATGTTCCTCAACGAATTTCAGGATGTGCCGACTCGGCCGCTGGTCGACCACCGAGAGCATGACGTGATCATTGGGCCTCAGCACCTCTGCCAGCATGGCGCGGCGGGTTGCCAGCGGGACTTCCAGCAATGATTTGCCGCGCAGGACCAACAGGTCAAAGGCGCAGTAGCGAATCTGTGCTTCGGCCGAGCGGAAGTTCTGCAGCAGATTGAAGTTCGAGCGCTGGTCGGCGCCGATCGCCACCAGTTCACCATCCACGATGGTTCTCGCGGGAAGCTTCGTGAGGGCAGCTGCGATATAGGGGAATTTTGCATTCAAGACATTGCGGCGTCGCGAGCACAGCGTGGTTTGCCTGCCGGCCCTGATCGCTTCGACGCGAAAGCCGTCCAGCTTGATTTCATAGCTCCATACCGGCCCTTCCGGAAGCTTGCTCACCCCGAGGCAATCCATGGTGTCGATGAAGCTGGCAGGCGCCGGCGAGGATTTCATAGGCTTCGCAGGCCCTGTAGTTTAGGCCCATGCTGAAGCGCGACAGCGCTCAAGATGACATAGACATAAGCCTGCACCGTACCCTCCCTTAAACCCGCTTGGGGGAACACACGTTAAAGCCTCACCGCCGCTCGAGCTAGGCGGAGGGGACCCAATGCCGCGCGGGACGAATCCCACCGTGGGCAATGGCGCTATTTGCCAAAAAGCTTATCGAGCTCGGAACGTGCGCGATCGGTCGCCGAGGCGTCGCCGCCGCTCCAGGCACCCGCCCGCGGCTTGAAGTGATCGCAGAAGTTAGCGCGGGTTTTGTCGCGCACTTCCTCGACGGTGGGTTCACGGCATTGCTGGTACGCCTGGCGGTCATAGAGCATGCACAGCCTGCACACATGCAGCTCAGCTCGGCACTGGGGGCACTCATCCAGCCGGCGCAGCGGCAGTGACAAGGCGGCGAGCGCCGCGCCACACTTCCAGCACACCAGATCATTCGCCATGAGTGCGCTCCTTCAGAAACCCGGCCAGCACGCGACCCGTGTGTGAAGCCACTTTGCGGCGCGATACCTGGGCCGGCGTGCCTTCGACCACGATCCGGCCGCCGCCTGCGCCCGCTTCAGGGCCCATGTCGATCAACCAGTCCGCCTCCGCCATGACATCGAGATTGTGTTCCACGACTACCACGGTGTTGCCTGCCTGGATGAGCCTGTGCAGGACGTGGAGCAGCTTTTCGACGTCCGCCATGTGCAGTCCCACGGTCGGTTCATCCAGCACATACAGGGTATGCCGGGGCAACTGTCGAGGGCCACCGGCCCCATCGCGTACCTTCGAAAGCTCGGTGACCAGCTTGATGCGCTGGGCTTCGCCGCCGGAGAGCGTTGGGCTGTGCTGCCCGAGGGTCAGATAGCCCAGCCCGACATCCTGCAGCAGCTTGAGCGCATGATGCACGCGCGGATGGGCCGCGAAGAACTCGACCGCATCATCGATGCTCATGTTGAGCACGTCGCCGATACTGCGCCCCCGCCACAGCACGCTCAGCGTCTCGGAGTTGAAGCGGCGGCCGTTGCAGACATCGCAGGTCACTTTCACATCGGGCAGGAAGCTCATCTCGATGGTGCGCAAGCCCTGGCCATCGCACCCTTCGCAACGACCCGATCCGGAATTGAAGGAGAACCTGCTGGCGGTATAGCCGCGGATGCGTGCTTCGGTGGTGCCCGCGAAGATGCCGCGGATTTCGTCCCAGAACCCCACATAGGTTGCCGGGCAGGACCGCGGGGTCTTGCCGATCGGTGTCTGGTCGACCTCCAGCACGCGGTGCACCTGCTCGGCGCCGCGGATGGCCCGGCAGCCGATCAGCGCCCCGGGCTCGGCCGCGCGCGTTGCACTCGCCAGGATACGCGCGGCCAGCGCCTTGGCTTTGGCGGACAGCTTCTTCTTCTTGGCGCGCTTGGTCGCAGCGGCGGCCTGTCGCGCAACCGCATTCTTGGCCGCGCGCGCGCGTCCAGTGGGCGTCTCCTCGTTCACCAGACGCCGCAGATTGGTGTAGAGCACATCGCGGGCCACCGTCGACTTGCCCGAGCCGGACACGCCGGTGATGACCACCAGGCGACCGAGCGGAACTTCCACGTCGACGTCATCCACATTGTGCAGCGTCACGCCCTTGAGAATGAGGCGCGGTGACTCCGCCGTCACCGCACGGCGCGGCTTTGCCGGGTGCAGCAGGGGCGCGCGCAGGAACCGACCGGTGACGGATTTGTCGTTGGCGATGAGATCAGCGACGCTGCCGCGGCCGACGACTTCACCGCCGCGCACCCCCGCGCCGGGTCCCAGATCCAGCACGTAGTCGGCACGGCGGATGGTGTCCTCGTCATGTTCCACGACGACCAGGGTGTTGCGATGTGCGGCCAGCTCCGCCAGCGAGTCGAGCAATATGGCATTGTCGCGCGGATGCAGCCCGATCGTGGGTTCATCCAGTACGTAGCAGACGCCCTGCAGGTTCGAACCCAGCTGCGCGGCGAGGCGGATGCGCTGCGCTTCACCGCCGGACAGGGTCGGGGCGGCGCGGTCCAGCTGCAGATACCCCAGGCCCACACGCACCAGGAAGTTCAGGCGGGCGCTGATCTCGGCGAGCAGATCGCGGGCAATTTCCTGCTCGCGCACCGAGAGCTTAAGCGCGGTGAAGAAGGCGATCGTGGCCTCGATGGAGCCTGCCGCGAGCGTCGCGATGGACTGCTTGCGGAAACGGACATGGAGCGACACCGGGTTCAGGCGCTGGCCGTGGCATTCACCGCAGGGAATGGCCTCGCGCTCAAACCAGTCGTTCCACCAGATTTCCTCGCCGGTCTGCGCGTCATCGAAGTCCGGGATCTCAAGCCCGGTGCCGAAACAGCTGGTGCACCAGCCGTGCTTGGAATTGAATGAGAACATGCGCGGATCGGGCTCGGCGAAACTGCGGCCGCAGCACGGGCAGGCGCGACGGGTCGAGAACATCGCCGCCTGGGTATCCCCGGCCGGCATGACGCTCACCAGGCCCTTGCCATAGTCCAGTGCCTTGCCGAGTGCCAGGTTCAGTTCAAAATCGGTCTTGACGCTCACCCCCAGGGTCGCGACCGGCAACTCGATGGTGTGTTCCTTGAAACGGTTGAGCCGCGGCCAGCGCGCCGTCGGGATATTCACCCCGTCGACCCGCAGCTCGCGGTAGCCCTTCTTGTTGGCCCACTTCGCAAGATCCGTGTAGAAGCCCTTGCGCGCCACCACCAATGGTGCGAGCAGGGTGATGGTACGGCCGCGATACTCACGTTGCAGCCGCGCGCCGATGGCGGCCGGAGTCTGCGGCTCGATCGCCACGTCGCAGTCCGGGCAGTACTGGGTACCGAGCTTCACATACAGCAATCGCAGGAAGTGATAGATCTCGGTGAGCGTGGCGACCGTGCTCTTGCGTCCGCCGCGACTGGTGCGCTGTTCAATGGCGACGGTGGGCGGAATCCCGAAGATGGCGTCCACATCCGGGCGCGAGGCCGGCTGTACGAACTGGCGGGCGTAGGCGTTCAGCGATTCGAGATAGCGTCGCTGGCCCTCGTTGAACAGGATGTCGAAGGCGAGGGTGGACTTGCCGGAGCCGGAGACCCCGGTGATGACGGTGAACTTGTCACGCGGTATCCGCACATCCACGTTCTTGAGGTTGTGCTCACGGGCATTGTGGATGACGATCTCTTCGGTCGCGTCGCTGGTCGCGCGCGCCCAGGCGCCTTGCGGCTCCGCCACCGCAGCGGCTGGCGCCGCGAACGCGCTCGCGAGTGCCTGCTCGTATTCGACAATGGCGCGGCCGGTGTGCGATTTTGGATGGGTGCGCAGCGCGGTGGGGGTGCCGGCGAAGACCACATTGCCGCCGCCGTCGCCGCCTTCAGGGCCCAGATCGATGATCCAGTCGCTGGCGCGCATGACATCCAGGTTGTGTTCAATCACGAGCAGGGAGTGCCCGGCGGCGCGCAGCTTCGCGAAGGCCCGCAACAGCTTGGCGACATCCTCGAAATGCAGGCCCGTGGTCGGCTCGTCGAACAGGAACAGCTTGCCATTGGCAGTGGCGGTGACGGCCTTGGCGGCCGCATCGGCGAGGTGGCCGGCGAGCTTGAGGCGCTGCGCCTCCCCGCCCGACAGCGTCGGCACGGGTTGGCCGAGCTTCACATACTCAAGACCGACATCCGCCAGCGGCTTCAGCCGCGTCGCCAGCTCACGCGACTCGCCGAAGAAGGTGAGCGCCTCGGTCACCGTCATGTTCAGCACATCGGCGATGCTCGCGCGCCGACCGTCGCTGCCCTCACGCTTCACTTCCAGAATCTCAGCGCGGTAGCGGGTGCCGTCGCAGTCCGGGCAGCGCAGGTACACATCGGACAGAAACTGCATCTCGACGTGTTCGAAACCATTGCCGCTGCAGGTGGGGCAGCGGCCATTGCCGGAGTTGAAGCTGAACGTGCCGGCGGTGTACTTGCGCTCCACCGCCGCAGGCTCCTGCGCAAACAGCTCACGGATCACATCGAACGCGCCCACGTAACTGGCGGGATTCGACCGCGTGGTGCGGCCGATCGGCGTCTGGTCGACCATCACGACATCGTCAACGAGTTCGGCGCCGCGCAGCGATTCAAATTCGCCGGGGGGCTCGCTGGGCCGGCCCTTGTACTTCAGCAGTGCCGGGTACAGCACATCCTCGACGACCGTCGACTTGCCGGAACCCGAGACACCCGTGATGCATGCCAGGCGCTTGAGCGGAATGCGGATATCGACGCCCTTGAGATTGTGGTGGCGGATGCCGCGAATCTCCAGCCAGCGGTTGGTGACCGCCTCGGCGACCACCTCGCCGGGTATCTCGGGCAGCACCCGCTTCGGCGCTTCGCTTGAGACCGGCAGCGAACGCCGTCCGCTCAAGTAGTCCGCGGTCAAGGACACGCGACTGTGCCGCAACTGTTCGGGCGTGCCGTTGAAGACGATCTGACCACCGCGCTCGCCCGCGCCGGGCCCCATGTCGATGATGCGATCGGCCTCGAGCATGATCTGCGGATCGTGCTCGACCACCAGCAGCGAATTGCCGGCGTCGCGCAGCCGCTTCATGACGGCGATGACGCGCTGCATGTCGCGCGGATGCAGCCCGATGGAGGGCTCATCCAGTACGAACAGGGTATTCACCAGCGAGGTGCCCAGCGCGGTCGTGAGGTTGATGCGCTGGACTTCGCCCCCGGACAGGGTTCGCGACTGCCGGTCGAGCGTCAGATAGGCGAGGCCCACATCCGACAGAAACCCGGTGCGGCTGCGAAGTTCATCGAGCAAGCAGGTCGGTCGCCTTGTCGAGCGGTGCTGGTAGCTCAAGCCCCCGGAAGAAGGCGAGCACGCGTTCCACGGGCAGCAGCATCAGATCGTGCAGGCACAGCCCGGGCAGGGCATCGAGGGTTTGCTGGCTCCACTTGACGCCCTGGGGCTTGAAGCGTGGCCGCCCCGCGAGCGTCGCTTCCGCGAGAGCGTGGCTGCCGACGCGCCACAGCAGGCCGTAGGTGCGCAGGCGCGCACCGCCGCAGACATCGCAGGGCGTGTAGGCGCGATAGCGTGACAGCAGAACGCGCACGTGCATCTTGTACGAGCGCGATTCGAGCCATTCGAAATAGCGCTTGATGCCGTACCAGTAACCCTTCTCCCAAGGCCCCTCGCCATCGATCACCCACTGGCGCTCGGCCTGGGTCAGTTCGCGCCAGGGGCGGTCCAGGTTGATGCCGCGTTTCTTCGCGTGCTTTTCCAGGTCCTCCTGGCATTCCTTGTAGGATTCGGTCTGCCACGGGCGCACCGCCCCTTCGCGCAGCGTCTTGTTCTCATCGGGAATGACCAGCCCGTAGTCGATGCCGATGCGCCGGCCAAAGCCACGACAGGTCTCACAGGCGCCGATGGGTGAGTTGAATGAAAACCGGCTGGGCGTGGGCGCGCTGTAGGCGCGATCACAATCCGGACAGTGCAGCCCCGCGGAGTAGCGCCAGACATCAAGACTGCGAGGCGGATCCGCATCATCGACCACCTGCACGAGGATGCGCCCCTGGCCGACGCGCAGCGCGGCCTCCAGGGATTCGAGCACCCGCCCGCGTTCAGCAGCGCCTAAGCGGAAGCGATCCTGAATGACCTGCAGGACCGCGGTCGGCGCCTCATCCGACGTGCCGGCCTTGGGCTTCGCCTTCCTCGCCCCTTTTTTCTGGCGCCTGACGGGGTCCTGCGCTGGCAGCGGCGCGGCGCTGGGATCGCGTGCCGGTTCAAAGATGCGCGTATAGCCCTGGCGCGCCAGCAGGTCGCGCACCTCGGTCTCGCTGAAGCTGCGCAGCACGGGCACCGGAAAACACAGCAACAGGCGCGGATCTGCTGCCGCGCGCGCGCGGCGCTGCATGTCCTCGAGAATGCTTTCCGCCGAGTCACTGCGCACCGGCTTGCCGCAGCACTCGCAGAACAGACTGCCGGCGCGGGCGAATAGCAGTTTCAGATGATCGTTAAGCTCGGTCATCGTGCCCACGGTGGAGCGCGAAGTGCGTACGGGGTTGGTCTGGTCGATCGCGATGGCCGGCGGGATGCCGCTGATCGAATCCAGCTGAGGCTTGTCCATGCGGTCCAGGAACTGGCGCGCATAGGGAGAGAAGGTCTCCACATAGCGCCGCTGACCTTCCGCGTACAGGGTGTCGAACACCAGGGAGGATTTTCCGGAGCCTGAAACGCCCGTCACCACGACGAGTTCGTTCAGGGGAATGTCCAGGTCCAGACCCTTGAGATTGTTCTGCCGCGCTCCGCGGATGCGAATGAAGTGCCCCATTTTGACTATATTAATGAAGCCACGGCGCGCGCGCAGGCCTGCCGTGCATACAGTATGCTGCTCATGATGGTGCTGTATGGGGACGGTCATTATGGCTTTACAGGCCCAGCCTGATGTCCTGTCACTGATCGGCAATACGCCGTTGGTGGCAACTTCCGGCTTCGACACCGGCCCTTGCCAGCTGTTTCTGAAGCTGGAAAACCAAAATCCCAGCGGCTCGATCAAGGACCGTGTCGGGCTCTACATGATCGAGGCGGCGGAGCGCGACGGTCAGATCAAGCCCGGTGCCACGCTGATCGAGGCCACCGCCGGCAACACCGGTCTGGGGCTCGCGCTGGTTGCGGCCCGCAAGGGCTACCGCCTGCTGCTGGTCATCCCCGACAAGATGAGCCAGGAGAAAATCTTTCATCTCAAGGCCATGGGCGCCGAGGTGGTGATGACCCGCTCGGATGTGGTCAAAGGCCACCCCGACTACTACCAGGACAAGGCGGCGCGGATCGCCCGGGAAACCCCGGGCGCGTTCTACATCAACCAGTTCACCAACCCGGCCAATCCGCAGGCGCATGAGGAGACCACGGCGCCGGAGATCTGGGAACAGATGCAGCATCAGGTGGATGCGATCGTCTGTGGCGTGGGCACCGGCGGGACGCTGACCGGGATGTCACGGTTCTTCGGGCGCACGGCGCCCGGGGTGGACATGGTGCTCGCCGACCCTTTGGGCTCCATGCTCGCCGAGTACGTGAAAACCGGCGTGACCCAAGCGGCGCCGCGTTCCTGGCTGGTGGAGGGCATCGGCGAGGACTTCATCCCCGAGGTGTGCGATCTGTCCCGCGTGCGCCACGCGTACACCATCCCGGACGCCGAGGCGTTCGCGGCCTGCCGGGCGCTGCTTCGCGAGGAAGGCATCCTGGCGGGTACCTCAAGCGGCACGCTCCTGGCGGCGGCATTGCGCTACTGCCGCGAGCAGTCCACCCCCAAGCGCGTGGTCAGCTTGGTCTGCGACAGCGGCAACAAGTACCTGTCCAAGGTCTATAACGACTATTGGATGCTCGATCAGGGATTCCTGCAGCGCGAGCGCTTCGGAGACCTGCGCGACCTGATCGCGCGGCGCCATTGGGAAAAGGCGGCAATCACCGTAAACGCCTCGGAAACCGCGCTTGCGGCCTATGGGCGCATGAAGCTGTACGATATGTCGCAGTTACCGGTCATGCGCGAGGGGCAGATCGTCGGCATCATCGATGAGGAGGACGTGCTCCTGACGGTGTTCGAAGATCCGCAGGGCTTCAACCGGCCGGTGACCGACATCATGGAAAGCCACCTGGTGACCGTCGCGCCTGATGCGCCGCTGCGGCAGCTGATCGAGACATTCAAACGCGGCATGGTGGCCATCGTGGTGGACAAGGGCGAGTTTCTCGGGCTCATCACCCGCATTGATCTGGTGAACTGGCTGCGACGCCGGAGTAAGTAAGTGAGCAATTCTGACACCGGGCGCAAGCTCGATTTTGGCACCCGCGTCATTCATGGCGGTCAGCGGCCCGACCCGCTGACCGGCGCGGTCATGACGCCCGTCTACCTCACCTCCACCTACGTGCAGGAAAGCCCGGGAGTTCACAAGGGGTACGACTACGGGCGTACCCGCAATCCGACCCGCGATGCGTTGCAGGCGGCGCTCGCCAATCTGGAAAATGGTACGGCGGCCTTCGCCTTTGCCTCCGGCATGGCTGCCTCCTCGACCATCGTGGAACTGCTGGATGCCAACTCCCACATCGTCGCCTCGCACGATCTGTATGGCGGCAGCTACCGGCTGTTCGAAAAAATCCGCAAGCGCAGCGCCGGCCTCGAAGTGAGTTTCGTGGATCTGACGGACCCGCAGGCCTTCGCCGCGGCGGTTCGGCCGAACACCCGCATGGTGTGGATGGAGTCCCCCACCAATCCCATGCTGAACCTGATCGATCTGGCCGCCGTGGCGCAACTCGCGCGCAAGCGCGGCATCCTGAGCGTCTGCGACAACACTTTCGCGACGCCCTACCTGCAGCGGCCGCTGGATCTGGGCGTGGACATCGTCATGCATTCGGCCACCAAGTACCTGAACGGACATTCGGATGTGCTGGCCGGCGCGGTCATCGTGCGTGATACGGCACTCGCCGAGCAGCTGAAGTTCCTGCAGAACGGACTGGGCAGCATGTCCGGCGCGTTCGACAGTTTCATGCTCTTGCGCGGCATCAAGACGCTGGCGGTGCGCATGGAGCGTCATTGCTTGAACGCGCAGCGCATCGCCCAGCACCTGGAAACACACCCCGCGGTCAGGTCGGTACGCTATCCGGGCCTCGCGAGCCATCCGCAGCATGAGCTGGCGCGGCAGCAGATGCTGGGCGGCTTCGGCGGCATCATCGCCGCGGAACTTAAGGGGGATCTGGCCACGGCGCGTCGTTTCCTGGAGCGCTGTGAGCTGTTTTCATTGGGCGAGAGTCTCGGTGGCGTGGAGAGCCTCATCGAACACCCCGGTCTCATGACCCACTCGGGACTGCCGGCGCAGATGCGGGCGGACCTGGGGATCAGCGATGGCCTGGTGCGCATCTCCGTGGGCATTGAGAGCGCGGGCGATCTGATCGCTGAGCTCGACGCGGCATTGAAATAGGCCAAAAACCGCCCAATAGCGCCATTTGGGCAGCGGCGGGGCGCAATGCGTATCATTGGCGCCCGGCCTCATGGCCTACCCCGACCGGAACTCGACCTTTGCAGACCGCACGCGACATCGCCAGCTACCGCCGCCATTGGGCCTCACGATTCGGCACCGCGCCGTTTCTGCCCATGTCGCGTGCGGAAATGGAGCTGCTGGGCTGGGACTCGTGCGACATAATCGTGGTCACGGGGGATGCCTATGTGGATCATCCCAGTTTCGGGATGGCCATCGTCGGGCGCGTGCTCGAGGCCCAGGGCTTCCGTGTCGGCATCATTGCGCAGCCGGACTGGCGCAGCGCCGAGGCCTTTGCCGCACTCGGACGGCCCAACCTGTTCTTCGGCGTGACCGCCGGGAACATGGACTCGATGGTGAACCGCTACACCTCCGACCGGCGCGTGCGCAGCGACGATGCCTACACGCCCGACGGCATCGGCGGCAAACGCCCTGACCGTTCCGTCATCGTGTATGCGCAGCGTGTGCGCGAGGCGTTCAAGGACGTACCGCTGGTGATTGGCGGCATCGAGGCCTCACTGCGGCGCATCGCGCATTTTGACTATTGGTCCGAGAAGATCCGCCGATCGGTGCTGCTCGATGCGAAGGCCGACATGCTGGTGTACGGCAACGGCGAGCGGCAGATCTGCGAGATCGCCCATCGCCTCGCCGCTGGCGAGGACATCAGCCGGATCACCGATATCCGCGGCACGGCGTTCACGCGCAAAGCGCTGCCGGAAGGGTGGGTGGAAGTGAATTCCGCGCACCTGGATGCGCCAGGTCCGTTGAATCCGCCGATCGATCCCTATGCGATGGAGCCGGCCTCGGCGCGACCGGCTGCGGCGCTCGCCGATACCGCAACCGCCGCGAACGCCCCGCGCGAGCAGGTGGTGCGCTTCGTGCGGCGTGTGAAAAGCACCGATCGCGGCAACAGCGTCATTCGTCTGCCATCCTTTGAACAGGTGGTGGATGACCCGGTACTGTATGCGCATGCCTCGCGCATCCTGCATCTGGAGGCCAATCCCGGCAATGCGCGCGCCTTGATCCAGCGTCACGGCGATGTCGATGTCTGGTTGAATCCACCGCCGATTCCGCTCACGACCAAAGAGATGGACTGGGTGTATGAGCGGGAATATCGCCGTCAGCCGCACCCCGTGTACGGTGATGCGAACATTCCGGCCTACAAGATGATCCGCTTCTCGATCGCCATCCAGCGCGGTTGTTTCGGCGGGTGCACGTTCTGCTCCATCACCGAGCATGAAGGCCGCATCATCCAGAGTCGTTCCGAAGACTCCATCATCCGCGAGGTCGAGGCCGTGCGCGACACGGTGCCGGGCTTCACGGGTGTGATTTCCGATCTGGGCGGTCCGACCGCGAACATGTATCGGCTGGCGTGCAAGACACGCGAGATCGAAAGCGCCTGTCGACGACCCTCCTGCGTGTTTCCGGGCATCTGTCCGAATCTCAACACCGATCATTCGCCGCTGATCAAGCTCTATCGGCGGGCGCGCGAGTTACCGGGCATCAAGAAGGTGCTGATTGCCTCGGGGGTGCGCTATGACCTGGCGAGCGAATCCCCCGAGTATGTGAAGGAGCTGGCGCAACACCATGTCGGGGGCTATCTGAAAATTGCGCCCGAAGCCATCGGCGATGGACCGCTGTCAAAGATGATGAAGCCGGGAGTCGGCACCTATCACCGCTTCAAGGAACTGTTCGATCGCTATTCGAAGGAGGCGGGCAAGGAGCAGTACCTGATTCCGTACTTCATTGCCGCGCACCCCGGGACCACGGATCAGGACATGCTGGATCTGGCGCTGTGGCTGAAAACCAATGGCTTTCGCGCTGACCAGGTCCAGGCGTTCCTGCCTTCGCCGATGGCCACCGCGACCGCCATGTATCACAGCGGCAAGAATCCCCTGCATCGCGTCAGCCATGACAGCGAAGAGGTCGTGATTCCGAAGGGCCTGAAGGTGCGTCGTCTGCACAAGGCGTTCCTGCGCTATCACGACGCCAACAACTGGCCGATGCTGCGCGAGGCACTGCGACGCATGGGCCGCGCCGACCTGATCGGCAACGGCAAGCAGCAGCTCATTCCGGCCTGGCAGCCCGCCAATACCGGCGCCGCCCAGGAGGGCCGGCGAACCTCTGGCGTGCGCCAGGCGACCAAGCCGTTTCGCACCCAGCATACGGGTCTGCCGCATACGCCGCGGGTGCGCAGCAAGCCGCCCGGTCGCCCGGGACAATGACGGCATCGTGACGGACCGCAGCGCCACCCGCGCCTCGCACTGGATCCTCGCCACGGGCGGCGTGTTCATGGCGCTGGCCACGATCTGCGGTGCGCTGGGGGCGCACGCGCTGCCGGGGCGGCTCACACCGGGCGAACTGCAGATCTACGACACAGCGGTGCGCTTCCAGTTTTTCCAGGCCCTGGGACTGCTGGTACTGGGCACCGTCGCCCGCGGCGGCTATTCCTCTGGATTGCACGCGGCGGCGTTGCTGCTGGTCGCCGGCATCGTGACCTTCTGCGGAAGTCTCTACCTGCTGGCGTTCCACATCACTTTGGGCGCACCACTCGTTGTCGGACTGACGACGCCGCTGGGTGGCATTCTGCTGATCGGCGGCTGGGTGATGTTCGCCATCGCCTCCTGGCGTTCGCGGCGCGCGGTGTGAGGCGCTCGTCCGGACTGCCCATTGAGGCCGTCATTGCGCAACTCCTGGATGTACTGGCCACGGCACCTCGCGTCGTATTGCAGGCGCCACCCGGCGCCGGCAAGAGCACCGTCGTGCCGCTGGTGCTGCTCGACTGCGATTGGCTGGCCGGTCGCCGCATCATCATGCTCGAGCCGCGGCGGCTCGCGGCCCGGGCGGTCGCCGCGCGCATGGCGCGCACGCTCGGCGAGGAGGTCGGCCGCAGGGTCGGGCATCGCATGCGCATGGATACGCGGGTGTCGCGGGACACGCGCATCGAAGTCGTCATCGAGGGCGTGCTCACGCGCATGCTGCAGCAGGACGCGGCGCTCGAGGGGGTCGGCCTCGTCATATTCGATGAGTTTCACGAGCGCAGTCTGCAGGCTGACCTGGGGCTTGCGCTGGCGCTGGACGCCCAGGCGAATCTGGCGCCGGATCTGAAGCTGCTGGTGATGTCGGCCACGCTTGATGCACAGGGCATCGCGGCGAAGCTCGGCGATGCGCCGGTCGTGCAATCGGCCGGCCGCACCTGGCCGGTGGAAACCCGCTATGCCGCCACCTCCGCGCCGCTGCTGTCCGCGGCGGCGTCGGGTAACGACACGGTTGAAGCGCTGACGACGCGCATCGTGCGGCGGGCGCTTGGCGAGGAGCCCGGCGATGTGCTGGTGTTCCTGCCGGGCGCTCGCGAGATCCGCCGCGTGCAGTCGCAGCTGGAAAATGGCGCGCTGCCGCCCGGCACGCGCGTGCTGCCGCTGTACGGGGAGCTGCGGCCTGAGGAGCAGGACGCGGCGCTGGCGCCGGCCGCCGCGGGCGCACGCAAAGTGGTGCTGGCGACCAACATCGCCGAGACCAGTCTCACCATCGAAGGCATTCGCATCGTGGTCGACTCGGGCCTGGAACGCCGGGCCGTGTTTGATCCGGTCACCGGCATGGGGCGGCTTGATACCGCCCGCATTTCACGCGCCTCGGCCGACCAGCGCCAGGGTCGGGCGGGTCGTCTTGAGCAGGGCGTCTGTTACCGGGCGTGGAGTGAGGGGGCGCAGCGCTCGCTTGCGCCATTCTCCGCCCCTGAGATCCTGCAGACCGATCTGACCGGGCTTGCACTGGAGCTGGCGGCCTGGGGAACCCTCGATGCGGGGACGCTGACATGGCTGGACCCGCCTCCCGCCGCCACGCTCGCCGGAGCGCGTGATCTGCTGCGGCGCCTGGACGCAGTGGATGACCGTGGCCGCGTGACGGACCATGGCCGGGAGATGGCGCGACTGCCATTGCACCCGCGTCTGGCGCACATGCTGGTGGCTGCGCGCCAGCTGCACTGCGTGCCGCTGGCGGCGGATCTGGCCGCACTGCTGTCCGAGCGTGACCTGCTGCGCGCGGCCGGTGGCGGCGCTGATGCGGACCTGCGCTCGCGGCTGGCGCTGCTGCACGGTGAATCCGAACCCGCCGGCATGGATCGCGGCGCGTTGCAGCGGGCCCGGCGTCTGGCGCGCGATCTGCTGCGGCAGTCGCCCGCTGCCGCAACCGCCGAACCCCTACCGGGGATGGCCGGCGTGCTGTTGGCCTTCGCCTATCCCGATCGTATCGCGCGCAAGCGTCCCGGGGATGACAACCGGTTCGTGATGGCCAACGGTCGTGGCGCTCAGTTCGCCCAGCCGCAGACCCTGTCGCAGCGCGAGTTCATCGTCGCCATCGATGCGGATGACCGGGATCGCGATGCGCGCATCACCCTCGCGGCGCCGCTGTCCCGCCAGGATCTGGAAGAATATTTTTCATCTCACCTGCGGATCATGGACGAGGTGCGGTGGGATGATCGGGAGCAGGGGGTGGTCGCGCGCCGCGTCACGCGGCTGTTCGAGTTGGAGATTGACGAGCGACCGCTGCGCGATGTGGCGCCCGAGACGGCCGGCGCCGCCATGCTCGATGGTGTCGCGAAACTCGGGCTCGCCGCCCTGCCGTGGAACCCGGACAGCCGGGATCTGCAGGCGCGCATGGAGTTCGTGCGTGCCCACGCGCCGGCTGCGCTGATGGCGCAGTGGCCCGCGGTCGATGACATAAGCTTAAGTGCAGGTTTACAGGCCTGGCTCACACCCTGGCTCGGCGGCGTCACGCGCGCCGCGCACCTGTCGCGGCTGTCCATGTCCCAGATTCTCATGGGCCTGCTGTCGCGCGCGCAGCAGTTGCAGCTTGCGGAGCTCGCGCCCACGCATTTCGAGGCGCCCACCGGTTCGCGCATCCGCATCGACTACCGTGATGAGCTGGCGCCCGTCGTTGCGGTCCGGTTACAGGAGGTATTCGGTATGCTGGAATCTCCCCGGCTCGCCGCCGGTCGGGTGCCGGTGACCTTCAAGTTGCTGTCTCCGGCACAGCGGCCGGTGCAGATCACGCGCGATCTTGCGACCTTCTGGCAGGGGTCCTATGCCGATGTTCGCAAGGATATGCGCGGCCGCTACCCCCGCCACTACTGGCCGGAGGACCCCGCCATCGCTGAGCCCACCCGTCGGGCCAAGCCCCCCGGCGGCGGAAAATCCAAGGCCTGAGAGTTCCCGTATTGCATCGCGGCATGCGATTATGGTTCTCCTCAGGAGTGACGATCACGGGACGGGATGGAATTGCGAGATGCGGAGGTGCAGCTGTCTGCGCAGCGGCTGCAGGAACTGATGCTTTGGCACGGCAAGGACGAAGGCAACCTGCCCCCGGCAGCAACCCTCGTCAATCTGTCGCGCGACACCATCGCGGCGCTAACCCAGCTGCAGCAGACGCGCACGCAGCTGGCTGAACTGCGCGCGGCGCTGACCCAAGTATTCTGGACCTGCAACTCCAGCGCCGTCCGCTCGGCGCTGCTTGTCGCGCTCGGGCCACCCCCGCAGAGCAGCTCGACGCCTGAGGAGTCGCCGGCGATGCTCTGGCAGGCCTCGCCCAACGGTCTGCCGCCAAGGACCGCGCCCGATGCGCTCGACGCCTCACCGGTGCGGCAACGCGCGATGGGTTGAATCAGGCCATCCGCGCCCACTTGACCAGCGTTCCCAGGCTCGGCGGCTTGCCGTGCATGAGCAGCGCGATCTTGAACACCTTGGCCGCGAACCACACCACGACTGCCGCGGTGGCGCAGCCAATCAGCAGCGTCAGCCAGATCTGCCATGCGGGGGGCGGCGAATTCGACGCAATGCGCCCAAGCATGGCAAAGGTATTCACGAACGGCGTGAAACTCATCGCGACGCTGAACGTCGAATTTGGCGCCTGGCCGACGATCGGCGTCATCACGTACGACCCTACCAGCAGGATCATGACCGGCCCCATCAGCGACTGGGCGTCGGCCATCTGATTGACGGCTGAACCGATGATCATCATCAGGGAGCCGAACACCAGGAACGTGACCATGTAAAACGCCAGCAGATACACGATCAACATCGGATCGAGCAGTCCTGCCATCGAGAACTGCGCCAGGCCGTACAGCGCGGCCAGGATGTATACAGCCGTCATCGTCAGACCCAGACCGAGCTGGCCGAGGAGCTTGCCGAACATCAGCTCCAGTGGTGACACCGCTGCGAGCAGCACTTCAATGACACGGCTGGATTTCTCCTCCACCGTCGAGGTCATCAGTACCTGGCCGCCCATGATGACGCCGATGAAGACCAGGATGCCGCAGGCAAAGGGCAGAAAGCGCGCAATGCCACGTGAGCCGGAATGATCGCCTTCGGCCGCGACCACCACCGAATCAGGCTGAATCACTTGCTCGACTTTGGCAATGGTGGTCGGGTCCAGCCCGCTGCCGTGCAGGCGTGCCGCCACCAGCGCCGCCCGCACGCTGTTGCGCAAGGTGCTCTCCGTAGCATCGTCGATGTGCGTGGAGGTGTACAGATCGAAGCTGCCGAGCGTGCCCGAACCGGCATGCGGGATCAGCGCATCGGGCTGCACCACCACGATGGCGAGGTGCTTCGGTATGGCATCACTGGACTGGATGAGCCACGACTTCTCCTCCTGCACGTCGGTATCGACGGGCAGGGAGATCATGCTGAATTGCGGAATGGGTGGCCCCTGTGATGCGGCCGCCCGGGCAGCCGCACCTGGCGCGGGCGAGGCAGTCTGCGTGGCCTCGAGGCTTCTGCGTAGGGCGATGTCCGCCGGCGTCAAGGTGCGCTGCAGTTCGCTCGTCACTTTCAGGGTCGGATCGATCACCGCCACTTGGCCCGTGACCTGGGGGGAGCGCGAGTTCATGACCCGCGGAATGAGCAGGAAGACCAGCAACATCATGGCTGGCATGAACAGCAAACCAATCAGGAAGCCTCGGGAGGTGATGGCGGCCCGGTAGTCACGGGCGGCGACCAGCCCGACGCGACGCACATTCAGACTCATGAAACTGCTCCGGATTGAGACAGACCCTGCAGGTGGGTGCGCAGTGCGTCCTGAGACTCGGTGGCATCGGCTTCACCGACCAGGCGGATAAACACATCTTCGAGCCGAATGCGGGCGAGCTCAATGCGCGCGGGTGCCACCTGGGTGGTCAGGGCACGTATCGCAGTGGCCGGATCGGTACCCTGATGCAGGCGGATTTCGCAGCCGTGATCGTTCAGCGTGACGTGTTCGACGCCTGCTACAGCCTGCAGCGCCAGCAGATTGGCGCCCGGGTCGAGCGGTTCCAGGAAGATGCGTCGCGTGTCGTACTGACGGCGCAGCCCGGAGACCGGTTCATCCAGCACTTTGCGGCCCTGGTGAATCATGACGATCTGCTGGCACAGCTCCTCGGCGTGCGCCATCACATGCGTGGAGAAGATGATGGTGGCGCCGCGGTCGTGCTCTTCGGCAATGACTTCCTTGAGCAGCCGCACACTCAGCGGATCCAGGCCGCTGAAGGGTTCATCCAGGATGAGGAGGTCCGGCTCATTGACGATGGCCGCGACAAACTGCACCCGTTGCAGCATGCCCTTGGAGAGGTCCTCGCATTTCTTGGTGTTGACGTTGGTGAGCCCTAAGCGCCCGAGCAGTCGGTCGGCCCGACCGAGGGCCTGAGCGCGAGTGCGCCCCTTCAGGCATCCGATGTAGCTCAGAAATGCGCCGACCGTCATTTTGCGGTACGAGCCGCGCTCCTCGGGTAGGTAGCCGATGCGGTCCTTGGCGTCCAGCGCGGATCCTTGGCCGAGCACGCTGATGCGGCCTCGGTCTGGAAACAGGATCGACATGACCATGCGGATGGCGGTGGTCTTGCCGGCTCCCGAGGGACCAATGAGTCCGTAGGTCGCGCCTTGGGGAATGGACAGATCCAGGGATTCGATGGCGACCTTGTCGCCAAAGGATTTGCGGATACCTTGAATTTCGAGCGCTGCTGTCATGAGTGCCTCTTACATGGGCTTGAAGCGAAACTGAAAGGCCTGGCTTATCGGCAACTCCTCCGTGCGACCCTTGACCGTGAGCTTCATGCGCCCGTCGGCGCCCGACTCAATTCGATGGATGGCGCCGGTGCGCACGATGACGCTGCGATGAATCTGCCAGAAAGCCTCCGGATCCAGGGCACCGAGCAGTTCACGCAAGGGTGTGCGGATCTGCAGTTCATCATCGGCGCTGACCACGCGGACATATTTGTCTTGCGCGGCGAAGAATAGCACCTCATTGATACCCAGCACGCGTGTCACCCGGCCGGCGCTGCCGGTAATCCAGCGTATTCCCGCGCTCATTCCAAATGCCTTGCTGAGACTCGCTGGCGCTTCAGTTAGTCGCTGTTTGAGGCGCACAATGCTTTGAGCCAGGCGTTCGCGGCGGATCGGCTTGAGCAGGTAGTCCACGGCGGCGTGATCGAAAGCATCGAGCGCGTGACTTTCATAGGCGGTGGTGAATACCACCTGGGTCGCCTCAGCCGCACGGGCGACTTCAAGACCCGTCAGACCCGGCATGCGGATGTCGAGGAAGGCGATTTCGGGCTGGTGCCTAGTCAGGGCCTCCAGCGCCGCCAGGCCATCACCGCACTCGGCTATGATTTCAAGTTCCGGCCACAATTCATCGAGCAGCTCGCACAGTCTGCGCCGTTGCGGAACTTCGTCTTCGGCGACCAGCGCGCGCGGTCGACTCATGCGTCGGCCTCGTAGGGAATCCGGATCGTGGCGCTCACGCCACCGGCCGTCCGGTCTAGCAAGCTAAGCGAGCCGTAGGCACCGTAGCGCGCGGTCAGCTGATCGCGAATATTGGTCAGGCCAGTGCCGGCAGCGGCCGTGGCGCGCAGACCGGCGCCGGTATTGGTGACAGTAACAGCCAGCTGCTGTGCGCCGCCGCGCGGTTCAACCGCCGCGTGGATGGCGATCTGCCCGGCGCCAGTGGTGCGTTCAATGCCATGCTTGATCGCATTCTCGACCAGGGAGATCAGGAGCAGCGGCGGAAACGGCTGCCGCTGCAGCGGCAGGTCCACATCGATGAGGAAAGAGAAACGCTCGCCCATGCGTATCTGCATGACGGTGAGATAGCCGCGGCACACTTCCAGCTGCTCTGCCAAGGTGGAACGTGCATTGCCGACATCGGTACGCAGCTTCGGCAGCGTCATCCGCAGGTGGTCTGAGAGCGCCTCAAGGGTCGCTTCCGCGCGAGCGGGATCCTGGCGTATAAGGCTGTGGACCGATGCCAGCGTGTTGAACAGAAAGTGCGGTTCCACCTGTGCCTGCAGCACCATCAGCCGCAGGTCCGCCTCCGCACGTTGCTGGTTCATCGCCGCAAGCTCTCGCGCATGCTGTGCTATCTGCCACAACCGCTGCTCACGGTAGAAGGCGAACAGCGCAACGCCGCCACCAAGCAGGCTGAAGATCAGGAACTGAAAGAACCGTATCGCCAGGATGAGCGAGGTAGAGCGCTGCGGCCAGTTCTCTGGATTAAACCCCGGGAATACCGCCATATAACGCGGCATTACGATGGTGCGCGTGTACAGTTCAGCCAGATGCTGACCGTAGAAGCTCAGTGCGACACCGAGCAGGATCGCCACCGCGGCCGTCAGTTTTGCAGGCGCCAGATGATGTCGGGCGAATGTGGCCAGACTCGGACCCGCCGAGCCGATCACGACCCAGACCGGAGTACTGACCGCGGCGGTTTCCCATCCCAATCGCGTGTCATGCAGCTCCAGTCCGATGAGAATGCTTTCCACGGCACCCATGGCCGCGGTGAATGGCACGAAGACTGCACATCGGCCGAGCAGCCACGGCGCGCTGAACACCGGAAAGCGCCGATATGCGCCGATGAGACCTGATTGGTCAATGACCTCGCCGGGCAGCGGTTCGCGGAGCGAGTACATGGCGGGATAATAGCCCTGCCGTCGCTCGCCGGAGCGGGGTCGCGACCGACGGGGTCGAATTTGCGACGAAGGATGCCAAGGCGTGGATGAGTCCATAATAGGCGCATGGACAGAATACTCGAACCGGAAATCATGGATGGGGAGGCGGAGGCCGCGGCCTATGCACGCGCTGACTTCTCTGACTCGAACGAGGCGTATGTGGTCGATGTCGTGGCCAGCTTTCCCGACCGGCTCGGCAAGGTGGTGGATCTGGGCTGCGGGCCAGGCGACATCGCGATTCGGCTGAGCCGGGCCGCTGCGACAACCCGGATCACGGGCGTCGATGGCAGTCCCGCGATGCTCGCGATCGCCCGCGCTGCATTGCGATCGGCCGGCCTTGAGAGTCGGGTGAATTTTCTGGAAGCGCGCCTGCCGGGTGTGCCGTTGGCGGATCACAGCTTCGACCTGGTGTTATCCAAGGACATGCTGCACCACCTGCCGGACCCGCAGGTGCTGTGGCGCGAGGTCACCCGGCTGGGTCGGCCGGGAGCCGCCGTGTGCGTCATGGATCTGAGCCGCCCCGCGACGCCGTCCGCGGCACACGACATTGTCGAACGGGTCTCGGGCAGCGAACATGCGCTGCTGAAGACCGACTTCTACAATTCCCTATGTGCCGCGTTCACGGCAGAGGAGGTGCGCGCGCAGCTGTCAGCAGCCGCACTGTCGCTGACCGTCAGTCAGTTGACCGAGCGTCACCTGTGTATCAAGGGCCGGTTACCCGGATAACGGACTTGCCGAAGGACTCGCCCTTGTCCACAGCATCAAATGCCGCCGCCGCGTCCTGAAATTCGTACACCTTGTCGATGACCGGCTTGACGTGGTGGGCATCGATGAAGGCGTTCAGCGCCTCGAAATCCTCGCGCGAGCCCACATAGATTCCCGAGGCCGTGTTGTTGGCATTCATGAGCGTCATGACCGGCACATTGCCGCCGAAGCCGCCGAGGCCACCAATCAGCGCGATGTGTCCCCCTGGCCCCAACGTCGCCAGGGCGTGGCCCACAGTATCCTTGCCGCCCACTTCCAGGATTTCCTGGACGCCGCTACCGCCGGTCAGCGCCAGCACTGGCTTCTCCCAGTCCGTGGTGGTGCGATAGTTGACGCCGCCGATGGCCCCCAAGGACTTGGCGCGCGCGAGCTTCTCATCATGTGAGCTGGTGATGATGGGTTTGGCGCCGTCGGCCACCGCCAGTGACAGTCCCAGCAGCGACACGCCACCGGTGCCTTCGAGCAGCACGTAGTCGCCCGGCTGCATCCGGCCACGGGTGAACAGGCCATTCCAGGCGGTGACGCCGGCGCAGGGCAGCGTGGCGGCCTCTTCATAGGTGAGTGTTGCCGGGATTTTCACCACACCGGACTCATCGAGTGCCACGTATTGCGACAACATGCCGTCGACAAATCCTCCCAGCGCCGTCTGCTGGACATTCGCCGACGGACGGCCGCCCACCCAACCCTGGAAGAAAATGCCCGCGACGCGATCTCCGGTGTGAAAGCGCGTGACCGCGGCTCCCGTCGCCACCACATCCCCCGCCCCATCCGACAGGGGCACGAGGTTCTGACGCGGCCCCACCGGGTACTGCCCGTGCAGCACGAAAATGTCGCGCCGGTTTATGGATGTCGCATGAACACGGATCAGTACCTGGTGCGCGCCGGGCTGCGGCACGGGGACCGACACCTCTTTCATCGTGAAAGGTCCCTGGGTGCCCGAGCGGACGAACTGGTACTGCTGCTGGGTCGAGGGAAGTTGCACGGCGGACGGGATTGCACAGCCGGCCTCGAGCAGGCACGCCAGTGTGGCCATTAGCGTCGCGGCCTGGATCGTCGCGAATCGGTTCACGGCGTAGAATAGGCTCATAGAGAACTTCCAAAGCAATTGAACCATGTTCCGGCGCTACATCCTTGTGACGATGCTCTGTTTGAATGCGGCAGGATGCGCAGAGCATACCGCGCCGCCGCCGGCAGCGACAGGCGCTGTGTCCGCTGCGAGTTCAACTGCGTCCACGAGCGCAACAGCGTCCAACAGCGCAAATACATGCCGCGGAGCCTGCGATCGCCTGGTACGGCGGCAGTGTCGAATCGGCATTCGCGGCGGCACGCGCCCAGCGCAAACCCGTGTTCCTGTACTGGGGCGCCAAATGGTGCCCGCCCTGTCACGAGTTGAAGGCCACTGTCTTCTCACGTCCGGACTTTATCGAGAAGTTGAAGCTCTTCGTTCCCGTGTACCTGGATGGCGATGATCCCGGCGCGCAAAAGTGGGGCGACAAGTTCGGCGTCAGCGGCTATCCCACCGTCCTCGTTCTGCGTGCTGATCAAAGTGAGCTGGCACGACTCTCCGGTGGCATGGATCTGTCGCAGTACGCGCAAATTCTGGATACCGTGCTCGGCGATGTGCGGCCGGTGAGCAGCATTCTCGTGACGCTCAAGTCCGGCGGTACTGGGCCGCTGTCGCACGATGACTGTCGGCGGCTGGCGTACTACGGCTGGGACCTCAGCGACGAAGTGAGCAGTCAATTTGCGGCGCTGGCACAGACACTGTCGCAGGCGGCTGCCCGATGTGCGGATAGCGGATCCGACCGCGCGCGGCTGATTCTCGCGGCGGCGAGCCTGTCGGCGGACGGGCAGGCTGAGGCGCTGGCCGCCGGCAAGGCACCGGACCATAGACTGGATCGACTGATCAGTCAGGTGGATGGGATTCTGAAGAATGCCGCCAACGCTGGCGATCTTGCCGACGCAGTCGGGGGCCTGGACGAATCGTTCTTCCAGGCCGTCGCCAAGGTCGCGCCGAATGATGCAGCGGGTTGGCGGGAGCGCTTTGCGGCGGTGATGGATCAGGCTGCTACGGATGCGCGCTTCTCGGCGGCCGATCATCTGTACTTCGTGTATGCGAAGCTGGTGGCCACCAAGACGCTGAGTCCGCAACACAAGATCCCAGTGGAACTCGCGACTCAGGCGCACCAGCAGATCGATGCCGCACTGGCCGGCAAGTTGGACGAGCATGCCCGCGCGAGCGTCGTGAATGCGGCGCTCAACATCCTCGATGCGGTAGGCGACGATGATCGCGCCTACGCCATCACGCGCGAGCAACTTGCGCAGTCAAAGTCCCCGTACTACTACATGCTGGATCTGGCGTCGCTGGATGAGAAGCATGGCCACATCGATACGGCGGTCGATTGGCTCGCGAAGGCCTATGCCCAGTCCCAAGGCGCTGCCACCCGCTTCCAGTGGGGCACCGACTATCTGATGGGGCTGATCCGCATGAAGCCCACCGATGATGCGAGAATCCGCGCCGTCGGCCTCTCCGTGCTCGGTGAGCTGGATGGGCCCGATCGAATTTATCGCCGCAGCCGCGTGCGCCTGGAACGGCTCGATCACGTATTGTCAAAGTGGAATGCCAAGGGCGCTCACCACGCAACCATCGCAGCCCTGCGCCAGCGCATGGATGCCATCTGCGCGCAGATTCCCCACGGCGATGCGGCTCAGGCAACCTGCCGGGGGTTCCTGAACAGACCCGGGTCAGCCAAGACCTGACCAATTCACGTGCCGCCACGGAGGAGAGCGAGACGTTTTGCAATGCGGGGAATTGTGTGATTTCCAGAATGCGCCTGTCCGCGCGCAGCGCCGTCCGCACGTATTTCATCCAGCCGGGTTGAGACCCCGACCTCGGCAATAATCGCCGACTTTGAACGATACCGGCTGGTAGGGACTCACATTTTGAAACACCCCGCCAATGCGCAGCAGCGGCCGAGGCAGAAGTCTCGGCATTCCGCCTTTTCCAGGGGGCGGCTTGGCCTGATAGTGATGATATTGTCTCCCGGCTTAAGTGGAGAGTGTTCTATGGAGCGATGCTTGATAAGCCCTCACATTCGTGCCGTCGGTTGGGCAGCCTTGCTGGTCGGCGCCATGCTCAAAGCGTCCATCGGCGCCGCGGCGCAGTCTGCGGACTCATCGGCACCCCAGGACTCGAATCCGCTTACGGAGGTGCAGGTCACCGCGACTAAGCTCGACCAGCGTACCCTGGAGCATGTAGTCAGCCAGTTCGCGCAATCGCACGGCGTGGCGAGCGCGGCGGTTCACCAGATTGGCCGATGGCAGATGGATGTATGTCCAGAGGTGACTGGGTTGCAGCCTGCGGCCAGTGCGTTCGTTTCCCGCCGTGTGCGGGAGGCCGCACGCAGCGTCGGCGCACCGACCCGGGATGCCGGCACAGGCTGCGCCGCAAACGTCCACATTGTGTTCACGCGCCAGCCGCAGCAACTCTTAGATCAAATCGGGAAGGCCTATCCTTCGCTTCTCGGGTCGTCGCGGTCCCCCGGGGACGCTATTTTTCGCCGCGCAATTCAATCCTGGTATGTGACCGGAACGAAGGTGGATGGAGCAAATCCGATAGCGACCGGCCTGCTGGCCCCGATGATCACGGCGCTGCAGATGGGAGTCGATGCCTCCACGCCTGGCGGCGCCATCGCTCCGGACGGCGCGCGGGTCGATCCGGCCTACGGCTCCGGGTTTACAGGGTTCGGACGATCCGGCAGCTACGTCACGAAGGGCTTCACGAGCGAAATTCTGCAGGTGTTCGTCGTCGTCGACAGCAGTAAGGTAGCCGCAATCTCGCTGTCGCCGATTTCCGATTACATCGCCATGCTTGCGCTCACGCGAACAGACTCCCTCGATGGCTGCAACACCCTCTCGAGCATCATCGATCTGTTGTCTACAGGCTGCGGCGACAGGCAGAAGCCCGAAGGGCTCACGGATGCCGACACGGCATATCTCAAAGCGCTTTATTCATCGAACCTCGACATGAACCTCAATGTCGAGCAGAGCGACATTCGCGACCGAATGCTGAAATCGGTCTCGGGCCGATAATCCGGCATCGGCGCCCGCGGCCCAGCATTTTCCAGTTGATCGACTGCACGGACCCCGCTATTCGCCGTCAGCTGCTGTAAACTGCGCGCCACAGAAGAGGTAGCTCAATCGCAGCCCAGAATGTGCGGAGCCAGGTTTCGGATTTGGTATTCTGCTGCGCGGACAAGCGATTGTTTTCTTCAGTTGCGGGCCTGTAGCACAGCGGTTAGTGCAGGGGACTCATAATCCCTTGGTCCTTGGTTCGAATCCAAGCAGGCCCAATTCCTACGCAGGTCCATTCCGGACACATGGGTAACGGATTATTCCGGAGACATGGGTAACACTTTAGCAGTGAAGGGTTTTTGGGGCAGCTCCACCGGCAGCCCTGATCATCCAAGAACCCCAGATCGCAGTGCATGAAGCTGATCAGCCAGATTTTTGATCGGCTACCTCTCGCACACCGGCGGAGCACCGTCCACGGAATATGTGTTGCTTGCGCAACCCTACCGGAGTTGGTGCCGCAAACCGGACCGCCTGTAGCTCTCGCTGTGCCGTTGATGTCTACCACCTAACATTCTTCACTGTAGTTGTAGGATCGCGTCTTAACGTGATCCGGATTATTGGAGTTTCCGGCGGCCTTAGTATCCGCATCTACCGGATCTATCCAACAGAGGGAGAATCCATGATTCGCTTTGTGACCATTGGACTATTAGGACTCGCCTCAACAGCATTTGGTCAGGACGCCAACCAAGCCCCTCCTGGATGGTTCCTCGCCGGCAGCAATCCGGCGCACTACTTAGTCGCAGTGGAGCATCAGAGTGACGGTGCAGGTGGCGCAATCGCGAGTCTGGCGTCGCGCAGCGGTCAGGCCAGTGGAGGAGGCACTCTGATGCAACAAATCAAAGCGGACGAATATCGCAGCAAACACGTGCGCTTCACCGCGAGCATAAAGACGCGCGCCGTCGACGGCTTCGCCATTTTGTGGCTTCGTGTGGATGGCCCGGGAAATGTCGAGGTGCTGGACAACATGACTGCGCCTAAGCGATACCTGCAGGGGGATAACGACTGGGTCGAGAGCAGCCTAGTCCTGGACGTTCCGGAAGGCGCCGTCGCCATCAGTTATGGGGTTGGCCTGCAAGGTAACGGCAAGGTATGGCTGGATGCCGTAAAAGTGGAGGGCGTTGACCAGAGCATTCCGGTGACTACGGCGTTACCACCGATGCAAGGGACAATAGGGCCAGCGCCAGTTGAGGCCCTCCTGCCGACGCCGACCAATCTGGGTTTTAATCTTTGATGTCCGTCCAGCCCGGATAACCGGTGTTGTGAGCCCGCTAGCAGACGGTTGTGACTGTCAACAACGGTCAAAAGCGCAGCGACGTGCCGGATAATCAAGTGGCGCTGATCAGGACGGCTCTGCCAGGGCAGATGGCCAGGACCCTAATGTCCGCCCAAATGCCCCAGCAGTTTTCCCATCGCATCGAAAATCCCGCTGATGTCCCGGTTGACGTGCAGGACGGGCAGGATCAGCGCGACCGAGGCGAACGAGGAACCGATCAGCTGTCCAAAAGAGCGCAGGTCGAACGGCACGACACGCATTGACTCGATGCGGGAGAACATCGTGCCCAAGGTGGTCAACTCCGCGAGTTGCCGCACTTCCTCCGTCGCCGAGGCGGTGTTGTGATCCGCGCCCAGCCAATGTTTCTCGACAAGCCGGCTCTGCTCGGTGACGCGCTCGCGGTACAGCGCCAGCGCGTGGCGCTTGCTGCGGTACAACTGCTCGGTAAACATCAATAACGGCAATGTGAACAGCAACGGCGCCCCGATTGTGAATCCCAGCAATGGTCCCCACACCGTCAGCGTGGACAGATCGTAGTGCAGGATCGCAATTTCATAGCCTACGGTTGCCGCCACGTTGCTGATGCCGTAGGCCAGGATGAAGAGCGCGAACCGACTCTGGGCATAGCTGATGAAGCCGATGCCTCCCGTCAGGTCCGGATGAGTGGGATGCAACTCAAGCCGCATCATGCGGACGCGATAGAGATAGTAGGTCCAAATGAGGATCTTCCACACGAACCGTAGCCAGGTGTAGTTGAGCAATGGCAGCGCAACCAGGAACTCCCAGGCCCCGGCCCCGGTCAGCGTGCGCCAGTGGGTGTAGTCCTGGATATGCCATGTCGGGAGCGGATGCGAGCCGAATTCCGGCACCAGAATGACCAGGGACAGCGTATAGGCGATGATGATGCCGGCAATTTCCGGCCAGTACGACAGACGCAGTCGCTTGATCTGCCCGTGAAGCAGATACGCGCGCTGATGGTCCTCGGCCCTGATGATTCCGCAGGTCAGGAACTGCCGCGCGGCGTCACGCGTGCTCGCCTCAACAATCGGTTCAGCGAGCATGAACAGCGGCATCGCGATCAGGAACTGGGCGTAGGCGGCGAAATCCGCGAAGAAATTGGTAGTGATGGTCCCGCCCCCGGCCGGGCCGCCGCACAGGGCAAGCAGCGCAACGGGCAGCCAGGTCAGGAGCACCACTATCATGCTGCGCTTGAGCACCTGAAACCGGCTGTGTTCAGGGACACCCGCCCGCGCGAAGACGCGGTTCAGCAGATCGCCAGCAAACAGCGAGAACGGTACGGTCGCTTGCGGTACGGGGGACGATGTCATGCTCGGCTTCGGTCAGAGTTGACCGATGGGAGGATAACTTACCCAGAGTCGGGCGCCTTGTTAGTTCCAAACTTCAATGTTGCATCAGGTCAGACCCCTACGGTACTGGCATATTCGCGGCGCCATGGCTTCACCTGCGTCAATTTTTGCTTCTCCTGCTGTCACTGCCCCATTTTGCTTTGCCGCGCCGTCCTCGGCCTTCGCCAGTCCACCCGCCGTCACCACCATCGCGGCAACGGCAATCGTCGTCCATTGAGTGCGAGTCGTGATTGCGCTCCTACGTTGTACTTAAGCCGATGGGCTCGACGTATTTTACCGCAGTGCACACTCAATCCATTCAGGCGGCGACCGTACGCGCGGTGAGAAACCTTCTGTGCTGCCATACTAATAACCGTAATTTACGCAACGTTCTGTCGCTACCGGAGCCGTTCAGAGGACTAGCCGCGATCGGCAGCGCATCGGCGCATCGGTGCGCAGGTTCAATGGCCGGGGTGAGGCCCCGGCTCGGGGAATGCCAAAACTTCCGCGGTGTAGGTTTCGGTCAGTGCGCTGATTGGCGTGCCGTTGGGCAGGCTCAGCACCGCCGCGTGCTGTAACACGTAGGGCGGAATGGCCAGTCTGCCTGCATGGCTGGAGGGTCCGGCCATTGACATCTCCCACCCCTGCGGCAGCGGTGTCCACAGCAGGCGCGCCGAGAGCGTATGACGTTGGAAGTGAAGCGCCTGAATGGCACGACCGAAGGCGATGTCACTGTGTTCCAAGGCCTGGTTCATATCCTCGGTCAGTCGGGATGGCACGTACCAGTTGTCAGCCTCCGACAGGACGTGAGCACCACAATGCAACCGCACTCGCCGGTATCCCAATGGCTCAGTTGGACTCACATGCAGGAGTGCGCGCTGTGCATCCGTTGCGGGCTTCTGGACGTTGTGAACCCGCTCGGCCGTGATCGTCGATCGGTTGGCTAGCTGATGCGCCGCGCACCATCTGTCGAGTGTGAGCGTCGCGCTGTCATGTGAAAGCAGATCAGCGTTCAGGGATTGCAGCAGTGCCAGCGCCTCAAGTCGCGTCGTATAGGAGTCATGCCACGCGACGGGCGCCGCATCCGGTGGAGCGGCTGCGGCCCGTAAGGAACAGGCGAGAGCAATCAGCACGAGAATACTGCGATGCGAATACACGGCCATGAAACGCTACCTCTGGGACGCGGGAATTGCTTCGTCCCACCGTAGTCTAAGTTAGGTGCACCCGAAACAGCGGGGTGGCCGCGGGCATCAGTGGATTCCGACGCCATGGTGCGCGTTTGGCCTCTTAGTGTGGGCGGCATGCGCGCGGACACTCAACGACTGATCCTGTGGACCTCGGAGAATGTATGGCGACAAAGCGAAAGACTGGTCCCGCCAAAGTGAAGCGGGCCATGCACGAGATGAAGGCCGGTACGTTGCGCAGCGGTCGATCAGGCAAGAAGGTCACCAGCCCCAAGCAGGCGATCGCGATCGGCCTGTCGGAAGCCAGAAAGGCTGGTGCCCATATCCCGAAGAAGAAAGCCAGCAAGAAGAAAGCCAGCAAGAAGAAGTAGCCCACGCAGTAGCGGGCTGCCGTAACGGCTTGATGGCGCAGTGCAGCAGGCGCTCGCGCTCGGAACGCGGAACCCGAAGCCAGGTGGTGGAGTCGAAGTCTACGATGCTACCGTCGATGCTGAGGACCCCATGAAGCACTGGCTGAAGAAAAACCGCTCATTCCTGATCTTCCTCATGCTGTTCGGGGTGTTCCGCACTGCCCTGGCAGATTGGAATCCTATTCCCTCGGAGTCGATGCATCCGACGCTGCTGGACGGCGACGTTGTCCTGGTGAACCGGGTCGCCTACGACCTGAAACTGCCCCTCACTGACATTTCGGTCACCAGACTCGGTGAGCCGCAGCGTGGGGATGTCGTGACCTTCAGCTCCCCTGCCGATGGGACCCGTCTCATCAAGCGGCTGATTGCGGTGCCGGGCGATCGGGTTGAGCTGCGCGAGGACCGCTTGTTCATCAATGGCGTGGCGGCCACGTATCAGGAGCCCAGCCCGTACCGGGAGCCCAGGAATTATGCGGGCTCGACACTCGCCGTAAAGTCAGCGGAGACCATCGCCGGTAACCGCCGCGAGATTCAGTTCCTGCCGCAGATCGACGCGCGACGCAATTTCGGTCCCGTCGTCGTGCCGGCCGACAGCTACTTCGTTCTCGGTGACAACCGCGATGACAGTGGCGACTCTCGTTATATCGGTTTCGTGCCGCGCCGCCTTTTGATTGGCAAAGCCCATCACGTGCTGATATCAGTGAATTTCAAGGGTAACTGGCGGCCGCGCTTTGAGCGCTTCGGTGAGCGGATCCTGTAACATGGATGGTCATGTACGTGGTCATCTTCCGCGCCCGGGTCCGCGCCTTCGATGCTGAATATTCCCGTACCGCGGCGCGGATGCGCGAGCTGGCATTCGCGCAGTTCGGCTGCCTGGAGTTCCACGCGGTGGTGGAGGGTGACAATGAAGTCGTGCTCTCCTACTGGCCGGACGAGGCGTCCATCCGCGCCTGGCGGGCGCATCCGGAACATGTGCTGGCGCAACAGGCCGGCCGTGACCGCTGGTATGTCTCCTACACTGTGCAGGTCGCGCCCATCACGCGCGAGTACCAGGGCG
Source organism: uncultured Gammaproteobacteria bacterium (assembly GCA_963708865.1). GTDB lineage: Bacteria > Pseudomonadota > Gammaproteobacteria > Steroidobacterales > Steroidobacteraceae > DAIDKA01. The sequence goes on along the minus strand of CAVPUC010000008.1, from coordinate 367,362 downwards.
GCCTAAAAGGTCCAGTTCAATCCGACCGACAGCAGTTGCGGATTGTTCCAGCCGCCGAATGAGCGCGAGCCGCTAATGCGCTCGAACTGCGCGCGCACCCCCAGCTGACTGAAATGGAACTGCAGGCCGCCGCCATAAGCTGCGCCGCTCGGATGGCTGCTCTGGGACACCGATGCCCGGCCAACCCGTGCGCCGTTGACGATGACATTGTTATAGATCCCTGAAGAGTTGTCGTGTTCCCAGATCTGGCCCCAGCCGAGTTTTGCGAAGGGCTCAACCCACGGAATCGGCAGCGGCAGGTAGCCGACGGCAAATACCGCCGCCGCGCGATCATGAGAATCACCGCCGAGGAATTGCTGCGTATCGCCGTCCACCAGGTACGGCGCGCCGGCGCCGAGACGCTTGTCGCCGAAGTCGATGTATTCAGCCTCGGCGCCCAGAATCGGAAGGGGGCGTACGCCGATCACGGCATTCCAACCCAGGGGTTCGCCGTCGATGTGGTGGAAGTAGTCGCCATACTCATCAATCTGCGTCTGATTGATCGTCGATCTGCCGACTCCGGCACCGACGTAGAGGCCGAGCGGATTGTAGAGCCCGAAGAGCGTGGCATCGGCCACTGCGTTCGCGGATGCCGCACCAGCGATGAGCGTCAACCCCACCATCCAGCCTGTGGTTCGTGTTGCCATTCTGAAATCCTTTGCTGTGTGGTCTTGGGACTGAAATGCGCCGGGGAAGTTCACGTGACAACGCGCATCAGGGTTCCCTGGCTGAGCTGGGAATGTTACAAATATGGTGACTTGACCGGCCGGCAAGTCAGGACCAGCGAGGACAAGGGTTTCAACATGTCAGAAGTCATCGTTCATACCATTCCCGGAAGTCCGTTCGCGCGCGCCGTGCTGGCCACTCTTGAGGAGAAGCAGGTGGCATGGCGGATCGCGCCACTGCGACCGGGGCAGCATCGCCAGCAGCCGCACCTGTCACGCAATCCGTTCGGCAGGATGCCGGCGATCGAGCACGGTGACTTCGCACTGTATGAGACGCAGGCCATCGTTCGCTATATCGATCGCGTTTGGCCGCAGCCTGCGCTGACGCCACGGCAGCCACGCGCTGCGGCGCAAATGGATCAGGCCATGAATATCAACGACTGGTACCTGTTCCAGGGCTGCGGCAACGTAATCGGCTTCCAGCGGGTGGTCGGGCCGAAGGTCATGGGATTGACGCCCGATGAGGCGGCGATCGCCGCCGCCATGCCTCAGGCCCGTCGGGTATTCGCTGAGCTGTCGCGGCTGCTGGGCGAGAAGCCGTACTTTGCGGGCGATCAGGTTTCGCTTGCCGAAATGATGCTAGTTCCGCAAATCGACTTCCTGACACAAGCGCCCGAATGGGCCGAACTGACCGGCACGCTGCCGAATATCGTGGCCTGGTTCGAGCGTGCCAGTGCCAGACCGAGCTTCAAGGCGACAACCTGGGATCAAGTGGTGGGACTCGCCATGGCCGCCGGCGCATCCTGACGCTCTCTGAGGGTACAATCCCCGCAGGGGATCACGACCAGCCTGGGCGACATTGCGGCGTCCGCCATCCGAAAACAGATGCCGAACAGAATTGCTCAGTTGGCCGCTTCGGCGGCATCCTTGCTATGCCTGCTCGGCAGCGCTGTGGCGCAGCAGGCCCCGAACGCCGGCAGCATCCTGCGCCAGCTGGAGCCTGAAACGCCGCAACTGCCGGTCCCGAAGGCGGATTCGACTCAGAAAAACGCACCCGCCGCGGCACAGTCGGGGCCCGCAATCCATGTCCGTGCGTTTCGCATCGAAGGCAATCGACGTATCAAGACGTCTCAGATCCAGCAGTTGCTGGCCGGCTACGTGAATCGGGATCTTACGCCCGCTGAGCTGCGCGCGGCGACCGATTCAATCGCCCATCTCTATGACAAGTCGGGCTGGCTGGCGCGCGTGCTGGTACCGCCCCAGCGCGTCGAGAATGGCAATCTGCTGATCCGGGTGATTGAGGGCCGCCTTGGCGCAATCGTGTTTTCGGATGATACGGACCTTGGCGCCCTGCATGTGTCGCCCCGGCGCATTGTCGATCGGGTGCAATCCCAGCTGGTGCCGGGGGCGCCGGTGGTATTGAGTGATCTCACCCGCGGCGTGCTGCTGGCCGGGGACCTGCCCGGCATCAGCGTCGCGGCCAGCGAGACCGGTGGTGCGGAGGAGGGACTGACCGATATCGTGCTGACGGTCAGGAACCAGGAGCTGTTGAGTGGACAGTTCACCGTGGATAATTTCGGTGAGGCCAGCGTGGGCTCCGAACGCGCCACCGGCTGGCTGGACTTCAACAGTGTGTTCGGATTCGGTGAGGAAGTGGGTGTGCTGGGGATCGTCACCCCCGATCTGCAGTTCGGCCGCCTCAACGCGCAGCTGCCGCTGAATGACGATGGCCTGACGCTGGGCCTGAATGCGTCGGGCTTCAATTATGAGGTGCATGCACCGGGGTGGACGGCCTCCGAGCCCCATGGCAGTTCGGACAGCTTCGGTTCGGATCTCGAGTACCAGCTCCTGCGCACCACCGACCATAACCTGTCCGTCGGCCTGACACTGCTGCGCAAGAACTTCTACAACGATGAGCGCGGCGGCCGAATCAGCGACTACCACGTGTATGACGCCATGATATTTGTGAACGCCAACGTGTTCGACAAACTGGGCGGCGGCGCCGTCAGCACCGCCTCCCTCAGTATGGGGCGTGGCTGGGTGAGCATGGCCGGTTCCCCCGGGGAGGCCAATGACCGCTTCGGCGCCGACACGCAGGGCCAGTTCGGGATGCTGCGTTATCGGCTGGACCGGACCCAAAGGCTGGCCGGTTCCCTCTCCGCTTATCTCGCGCTCAGCGGTCAGCTGAGCTATCAGAATCTTGATCCGTCGGAAGCGTTCTACCTGGGTGGCCCTGCCGGGGTGCGGGCCTACCCGGTGGCGAGCAACGGCGGCTCAACGGGGCAGCTGCTGAACATTGAACTGCGCTGGATGGCGTTGAAGTCGCCCGCGTGCACCTGCGGGCTGAAGCTCCTCTATGACGTGGGTCATATCCGCCTGAACGCGAACGTTGATTTCCCGCTTGCGCCACAACCGAATTCGTACTTCCTGCAGGGGCTGGGCCTCGGGGCCTTCGGCACCGGTCCCGACAGGCTCAGTTTCGCCTTGACGGTGGTCCGCAAAGTGGGGGGCGATGCGTCGGCCGAAATACCGGATAGCGGGCTGACCGGCGCCCGGCAGCACACCCGGGTGTGGGCGAGTCTGGGGTGGCAGTTCTGATAGAATATGAATGACTGGCTGGACCCCCCGTCCTGGCCATAAACAGCTATCACTATCAATGACTTATCTCGGCAGCGCCATCGCCGCCGCGGCAGTCGTATTGCCACGACGATCACAAGCCCATGCTCTCCACGTCCAATCTCAGCATCCAGTTCGGCGCCAAACCGCTGTTCGAACAGGTCACGGTCAAGTTCTCCGACGGCAACCGTTACGGGTTGATCGGCGCCAATGGCAGCGGCAAATCCACGCTGATGAAAGTACTGGGGGGCGAACTCGAACAAAGCACCGGCGAGGTCATGCTCCAGGTGGGGCTGCGCATGGGCAAGCTCAACCAGAACCAGTTCGCCTACGAGGATGAACGGGTGCTGGACGTGGTCATCCAGGGCCACGTCGAGATGTGGAAGGCGATGCGCGAGCGCGATGCCATCTACGCCAATGCCGATGCCACCGACGATGACTACATGCGCGCCGCCGAGCTGGAGGGCAATTTCGCCGAATACGGCGGCTATGATGCCGAGGCGCGCGCCGGCGCATCCTCACCGATGCCGGCATTCCCGCGGAGCTGCACAATGGGCCGATGCGCGAGGTCGCGCCGGGCCTGAAGCTGCGCGTGCTGCTGGCGCAGGCGCTGTTCTCGCGTCCCGATGTGCTGCTGCTGGATGAGCCCACCAACAACCTGGACATCAACTCGATCCGTTGGCTGGAAAACATCATCAACGACTACAACGCCACGATGATCATCATCAGCCACGATCGCCACTTCCTGAACCAGGTGTGCACGCATATCGCTGACCTCGATTACCAGAAGCTGACGATCTATCCGGGCAACTACGATGACTTCATGCTGGCCTCCGTCCAGGCTCGCGCCCGCGTCGAAGCCTCGAACGCCAAGGCCAAGGACCGCATCTCGGACCTGCAGGAGTTCGTGCGGCGCTTCTCCGCCAATGCGTCCAAGTCGCGGCAGGCCACCTCGCGCAAGCGCCAGCTGGAAAAGATCAAGCTCGAAGACGATCAAGCCGTCATCGCGCCAGAATCCCTATATCCGCTTCGAGCAGGCCAAGAAGCTGTATCGATCCGCGTTCACCGTGGAGAAGCTGAAGTTCTCCTATCCGGGTTCGCAGGTGCAGGTGCTGAAGAACGTCAACATCGCCGTCGAGGCCGGCGAACGCATCGCCATCATCGGCGCCAACGGCATCGGCAAGACCACCTTGATGCGCTGCCTCGCAGGAGACCTGAAGCCCACCAGCGGCACCATCAGCTACGTCGAAAACGCCGAAGTGGGCTACATGCCCCAGGATCCCCAGGCGGAGTTCGAAGAGAAGATCGACCTGTTCACCTGGATGTCCAACTTCACGGGCAAGGCCGACGACGAGCAGATCACGCGCGCCACCCTGGGGCGTCTGCTGTTCTCCGGCGATGAGACCAAGAAGTCGGTGAAAGTGCTCTCCGGCGGCGAAAAGGGCCGCATGATCTACGGCAAGCTGATGCTGACCCGGCCTAACATCATGCTGATGGACGAACCCACCAATCACATGGACATGGAAACCATCGAATCCCTGCAGATCGGCCTGGAGAAATATCCCGGCACGCTGATATTCGTGTCGCATGACCGCGAGTTCGTCGGCAGCCTCGCCACGCGCATTATTGAGCTGCGCGAAGGCGGCGAGATCGCGGACTTCCATGGCACGTACGATGAGTACCTCAAGTCACAGGGCATCGAAGTCTGATTGGGACAGGGGCGCGATTTCCGGTGAGCGCAGTTCGCAACGTGATCATGGATCTGGGCGGGGTGCTGCTGGAGTGGGATCCGGATCACCTGCTGACGCCGTTTCAGCCCGAGCCCCTGCTGCGCCAGCAGCTGCGGGCCTCGATATTCGGTCCCGACTGGCATCTCTTTGATCGCGGCAGCCTCACCGAAGCCGAGCTCGTGGATCGACTGGAGAAGGGCACCGGGCACGCTCGCGGCAAGCTGCTCGAAATCATTGAGGCGGTGCGCGGCTCATTGCTCGAAAAGCCCGAGACCGTGAAGCTGGTGCGGGCGCTGCAGCAGCGCGGCTTCGACCTGTACTGTCTGTCGAACATGCCCACCCCGATGTACGCGCATCTGCGGCGTCAACACACCTTCTTTGACGTGTTTCGCGGCGTGGTGATTTCCGGCGAGATCCGGATGATGAAGCCGGAACCTGAAATCTACCTGCACCTACTGGAACGGTTCGGCCTGCGGGCGGAGGAGTCCGTATTCATCGACGACATGCAGGCCAACGTGGACGCGGCGAAGAGGGTGGGCCTGCATGCCATCCGTTTTCAGAACGCCACGCAGTGCCAGCAGCAACTGGACGAGCTCCTGGGCTAGGGAAGGTCTGAAGAACTGGTCATGAAAACGAGGGAATGGAACGGTTTTGCGTTGCGTGTGCGGAACAGGCAACTTTTTCGCTCCGAGTCGGCGGTTTTGGCTTCGATTTCCGGCATTTCCCGATCTGCACCGACAGGTCTCCTACGTTTTGAGCAGCTGCCTGCGAACCATGTACAGGTTGGCGAGCGCCGCAGTGACTTCCAGGCGGTGCAGGTTCTTGGCCAGGCCCCGGTAGCGCACCTTGCGGAAGCCGAAGATGTTCTTGATCACGCCGAACACGTGCTCGACCTTCGCGCGTACCCGCGACTTGTTGCGGTTCTTCGCCTTCTCGATCTCGTCGATCCAGCCCTTAAAGCGATATCGTTTGTTCGTGAAATCCTTGGCCTGCGGCGAGCGCTTGTGGATGACGGCGCTTTGGCCTTGGTATCCCCGGTCACCCCAGACCCGCGTCTCCTTGCCGTGCAGCAGGTGGGGCAGCGCGTCCCGATCATGCACGTTGGCCGCAGATGCAAGTACCGTGTGGATGATCTTTGTCGCGCTATCGACGCCGACGTGCGCCTTCATCCCGAAAAACCACTGCTGGCCCTTCGCCGTCTGATGCATTTCCGGGTCCCGCTTGCCGTCCTGGTTCTTCGTCGAACTTGGCGCACCGATGATCGTCGCGTCCACGATCGTGCCCTTGGCGATCTTGATGCCTCCTCGGCGCAAGTGATCGTTCACCGCCGTCAGCAACACCTTGCCACAGCTTGTGGCGCTCCAGCAGGTGCCGGAACTTGCACACCGTCGTCTCGTCTGGGGCGCCTTCGACCCCCAAGTCGATGCCGACAAAGGCGCGCATCGCCACCGAGTCGTAAAGTGCTTCTTCCACGGCCGGATCCGACAGGTTGAACCACAGCTGCAGGAAGTAGATCCGCAACATCCGCTCAAGGGGAATCGGCGGTCGGCCGCCGCTCTCGCTGACCTTGGGGTAGGCCGACTGCACGGCCGCCGCAAGCTCCGTCCATGGAATGATCTTGTCCATGTCCGCCAGGAACTGCGCCCGACGCGTCGTTTTCCCGTACTTCTCAAAGCCCGTCAATGTCGTTTGCTTCATCGCCATATCCACATGACCGTGAATGCATGATAAGACATTATGGGTAAATCAGAGTTTCCCTAGCCACCCCCATTCGTGAACGTATCATTGTCGATGGGCAACATCTGTCCGGAAATCGACTTGCCCGCATCCGAGGCCAGAAACAGCGCCAGCGAGGCGATCTCGGCCGGCTCCACGAACCGTTTTATCGATTGCATGGCAAGTCCGGCCTCGCGTTCCGCCTCGATGGTCCGCCCGCTGAGCTTCGCGCGCCCTGCCAGTACGCTCTCCATCCGTGCGCCGGCGACTGCCGCCGGGAGGATGGCGTTGACCCGTATCCCGAATGCGCCCAGCTCCAGCGACAGTGTCTTGGTGAAGCCGATCAGGCCCCATTTACTGGTTGCGTAGGCGCTGCGATTCGCATAGCCGAAGCGTCCGGCCGCTGACGACATGATGATGATGGATGCCGCCTTGGATTGCTTGAGCGCCGGGATGGCCAGGCGCGTGACGTTGAACGTGCAGTTGAGGTTGATCTGCATCACGGCTTCCCAGGCGTCCGGATCCAGCTGCGCCACCGGACTGGTCGGACCGCCGATTCCGGCATTGTTCACCAGCACATCCAGACCACCCAGTTGGGCGATGGCCTCGGGAACCATGCGCTCGATTGCCGCGCGGTCGGACAGATCGCAGATGCTGCACCGGATGTTGGTCGATTCCTGCGCGAGCTTCGCCAACGCGGCGGCGTCAATGTCGACAACGTAAACCTGGGCCCCATCGGCAGCAAAAGCGCGGGCGATGGCCAGACCGATTCCAGCCGCTCCGGCGGTGACCAACACTCTGTGACCCATGATGGCTCCTGATGGAGCGGCCGCGCGTTACGGCGCGCCGCCTTTGTTGTTCTCGACGTGACCGTCAATCCAGCCGATCACGAGGTCCGCGAGCTGATTGCTGTTTCTGTCCTGCATCAGCATGTGGCTGTTTCCCTTGATACCGAGGGCCGGCAGATACATCATCTCGGCATCCCCACCCGCGTGCTTGAGCTGATCGATGAAGGTGTTGCAGCTCGCTAACGCATCCGTCCAGCTGAAAGGTCCCTTCACGTCCCCGAGATGATCGCCGAACATGACCAGGGTCGGGATTCTGGCGAGCGTTGCAAGCTGCGCCGCCGTCAAAGCGGTATCGCAGCGTATCTCAATCGTGACGATTCCCTTTATGCCGCTCGGGTCGAGCAGCGCCGCCTGTTCCGGAAAGAAGCCGGACTCGGAGTGTCCGACGAGGACCGCGCCGTGCAGCTTCACGCCCAGCGCTGCCATCTGCGTCAACGTTGGATTGAGACTCGGCGGCAGCGTCGAGTTCAAATCCGGAATCATCTGCTTGTAAAGTTCCCCGACCGCCTGCAGCGGGAACTGCTCATCGGCGAACCCCTCCCCATATTTTGGCCCGAAGCGAAAGACGGTCCAGGCGAACTGATGGGTTGCGTCCAAGATCCCGGGCATTTGCGCGTTGGGTCGGGCGCCGGTGCGCACCTCATTGAACGCGCTCGGGTCGAATCCCGAACGGGCCCGGGAAACCTGATCGGCCAGGTACACCGAGCGATTCTTGCGCACAAAATATTCGCCCCAGCCCATGCGTCCATCGGGAGTCGTTTCCCAGGTCTTGCTGCTGAGACAGCAGCCGTGCACGAATACCACCGGAACGTGCCGTGCGCCTTGCAGCGGGATCTGGTACTGCACGTACATCTGGTTGACCGTGATTTCGCCGCTTTGCGCCGGCGAAGGGGCGGCGGGCGGTTCGCTGACTGTGCGCTCCTCGCCCCCGACGAAGAAGCTGCCCTGCTCCTTGATGGTCAAGGGCCCGTAACCTGTGCGAGCCCCGTAAGTGGCGTTATGCAAGCGATGACCATGAAGGCCCGCAAACCCGACGTGCGTATGGCGTGCGATCTCATGCGGTTATGCTCGCTGTTTGAATGATCGGTGCTGCGCGCCGACACAGTGTATCAAGTCGCGGCCAGTACGGTAACGGCGCGCCGCGAAGCGCACTATGATAATGACAGTTTGTTTGGAGAACCCGCCATGAAGGTTGAAGGCGCATGTCACTGCGGATACCTCTCGTTCGAGGCGCAGATAGATCCGGAAGCGGTACGCATATGTCACTGCACTGACTGTCAGACGCTTACCGGGTCCGCCTACCGAGTCAGCGTGCCAGTCAGCGCGGGAAAGTTTCAGCTGCGCACCGGAGAGCCTTCGATCTACATCAAGACCGCCGACAGCGGCAATCAACGCGCGCACGCATTCTGCCCGCGCTGTGGTACTCCGATATATTCCGCGGCGCCCCACGACACCCGCACCTACGGCATTCGTGTCGGCACGCTCAAGCAGCGTGCGCTGCTGGCGCCCAAGCGGCAGATCTGGTACCGCTCCGCGCAGCCCTGGGCCTCGGATCTGCGCTCGGTTCCGCATTCCGACACGCAGTAAGCGTTTGCAAAGCGAGCAGCCGCCCCTGACAATAATTTGTGGTGCGCTTGGATGCTGACGTAAATAATTGCGACATTATATGTCTTTGTGCGATTTACGCCTTGTCGCCGCAGCGTCGTAACCGGAGTGCAATACAGGTGCCTGACGCGGTTGACACGGGGAGCCGATGCGGTAACTTACGGAACTGCCTCAGGATCAACGAGATTCGCCATGTACCGTCGCTGGTCCACCTGCATATGTCTGCTGGCCTGCGCGATCGCCACCGGTGCCGGGGCGCAATCAAACACCGCGGGGCCCTCAGCCGCGGAGCCGCTGCAGGAGGTAACCGTCACCGCCCAGCGGGCGCTGGGTCATAAAGAGCTGGCGCATGCCGTCAGCAGCTTCGTGCAATCCCATGCCGCGCCCGGCGGCCGGATCCAGCAGATTGGCCGCTGGTACAACAAAGTCTGTCCGCTGGTGACCGGGCTGCAGCCCGCGGCGAACGATTTCGTGGCCCGCGAAGTGCTCGACATGGCGCGCGGCGTCGGCGCGCCCGCCGGGACAACCGGCAAGAAATGCGATGCCAACGTGGAGATCGTGTTCACCCGCCAGCCACAAGCGCTGCTGGATCACATTGCGAAGTCCTATCGGATAGTGCTTGGCTACTACCCACGCTCGCAGGTCGCCGAGGCGCTGAAGTTCAACCGGCCTATTCAGGCCTGGTATGAAACCGCGACCCGGTCCCTGAATGATCATCCGGGCGTGGTCGACGGCCAGATCTCTCCCCAGGCGCAATTGGACTCAGATCTGACCGCCATTGGATGGCAGCCGAGCGGCTCGGCGGAGAGTCTGCTCAGCCATGGTCAGCTCAGCGAGTTCGCACATATATTGATCATTGCCGACAGCAGCGAGATCGAGCGGTACTCCCTGCGATCAATCGCAGACTACGTGGCGCTGCTGTCGTTGACCCGCATGGCGCAGCTCGACAAATGTGCGCCGCTGCCGAGCATCACCGATCTGCTCGCTCACGATTGCGCCGCGCCCGAGGAAATGACGGCGGCGGATCGCGCCTATTTGAAGGGCCTGTACAGCGCCAACCTGGACAAATTTATCAATCTCGAGCAGGGCGATGTGCACGAACGGATGATGCGGCAGATGGAGGGGAAGTAGCCCAGGTGAGATCCGGCATGCGCCCGTCCGGGACATTTCAATTGCTTGTCGTAGCCGCCACCCTCGCGGCGACTGCAAGCGCATCCGCTGGCAGCGACGCATTTCGATCTTCCGCTCCCGCGGCTCGCCTGTCTTCCCCCGATCAGACCGAGGCGCTGCAGGAAGTCACCGTCACCGCCAAACATTTCCAACTGGCAAAGCGCGTTTCAAAGTTCGTCTACCAGATCGCCGCTCTCGAGAATGCACAAGGGCTCCCCCGGTGGCGCAAAGGTGTTTGCCCGCAAGTGACGGGTCTGCCCCGCGAGGCGGGCGAATTCATCCTCGGGCGGATCTCGGAGGTGGCGCGCGCGGCCGGCGCGCCGCTTGGTGCGGAAAACTGCGGCCCGAATCTCTTCATCGTCGTGACCAAAGATCCGCAGCGGGTTCTGCGGGGAATGAATCTACAGACCCGCCTGCTGACCTTTGCCGGGGCGCATCCGATCGATATCGATGAGTTTATCGCAACGCCACGGCCGGTAAGGGTCTGGTACAAAACGGGCATGGCCACTCCCGAGGGCATTCCGTTGGGGGATACAGACCGTACCGACAGCATGGAAGCAATCTACGGTCGCTTTCCGGCCGTCTCAGCGCAGACCTCATACGTGAAGCGCAACATCATCTGGAGCTTTACGAGACTGCTCGTGGTTGTCGACCGCAGCCGGCTGCAGGGCCTGTCACGCGGCCAATTCGCCGACTACATCGCGATGGTCACGCTTGCGGACCTCAAGCCTGCCGCAAACCTGGGCGATGCCCCGACCATTCTGAGACTCTTCGAGGGCACCCCCGCGGCCGCACCCGTCGGGATGAGCGAATGGGATCTGGCCTTCCTGAGATCTCTCTATTCGACCGACCAGACCTCGAAGGGCCAACGAGGCCAGATTGCACACACCATTGAGCGTGAATTAAGCCAATGATATGCTTCGGCATCGGGCGGCACTCAAATCGGCGCGGTGCCACCCGCAACATTGCCGCTCACCGCATCATCGACGCTTGAGTACTCGAGCGCTGTTGCGGGCAACTGCACGATCTGGGCGCGCAGCAGCGCATCGCGGGTATTGTCCTTCAGTCTGGCGAGACGCAGCTCGATATGGCGCTGCGCGAGCCACGCACTGAACTCGGACAGGCTCTCCAGTGAGGAGGCGTCGAGGTCAGGGGACTCCTCGAGACTGAGCACCACCAGCTTTACGGTGGCGATGCGCTGAACTTTCGAGCGGGCGAGCGCCATCATCGGATCGGCATTGGCGAACAGCAACGGCTCCTCGGGCCGCAGCACCAGCAGCTCCGCGCTGCGCTGGCTGTTGGGAAAGCGCTCAATGCTCACATAGTCGTGCGCCCCCAGGCGGCCCAGTTCCGAAAGCCGCGGTCGAGCCAGCGCCCGCAGCAGCATCGCCAGGCTGAAGGCGATGGCGAACAGCAGGCCGTTCAGCATGCCGAAGGCCAGCACCGCGACGATGGCGATCACCGAGATCAGGCGGTCGCGACGCCAACGGAAATAGGTGCGCAGGGGTGTCAGGCGCAGTGACTTGCTGACGGCATGAATGACCACGGCAGCGAGTATCGGCTCGGGTATGCGCTCGATGTACGGCAGGCACACCAGCACCAGCGCAAGAATGATGACCGCGGCCAGCAAGCCGGCTGCACGCGACTGGGCGCCCGCGGCATCGTTGGCGGAGCTGCCGGAGTAGCCGGCGCCCACCGGCGTGCCGTGAAACAAACCGGAGACCAGATTGGCGATGCCAAGCGCGAGCAAATCCCGATTGGGCTGCACGGGATCATCGTGTCTGAGGGCAAACGTGCGAATCGAGCTATAGGACTCCGCATACAGAATGAACATCAGTGCCACGCGAAAACTCGATGAGCTGTGGCCAGTTGAGCTGCGCCGGAAGCAGCAATCTCGGCGGGTCCAGTGCCAGGCGGATGGGGCCGGTGAGTGCGACGCCGTGAGTGGCGAGCCAGCCGGATGCGGCGATGCCGCCCACGATCACCACCAGCGCACCGGGGACCCGCCGGATGCGCTCGAGCGCGAACAATCCGGCCAGCGCGCCAAGCCCGCTGGCCAGTGCCGCCGGATTGGCGGCGGGCAGCGTGCGCACCAGCTCCAGGATCAACGCGAAGAAATTGCCGCTGTGAGTGTGGAGTCCGGCAAGCGCCGGGAATCTGCTTGACGGCGATGACCAGCGCCAGGCCAAACGCAAAGCCCCGCAGCACGGGCCGCGCAATGAGATTCGAGATGGCACCCAGGCGTGCACCGCCGGCCAGCACAAAGGCGAGGCCGGTACAGGGAACGAGGATGCCGGCCAACAATACGCGGGCGGCCACGTCTCCCGCGCCCAGCGCCGCGGTCGCGGCGGCCATCACGGCGGCGGAGGAGGAAGTTGCCGAGACGATGGCGAAACGACTGCGGCCGATGAGGCCATAGCAGATGAGCCCCGCGAACAGGCCAATGACGCCGGCCTGTGGCGGCAGGTTGGCAAGGCCCGAATAGGCAACGGCTTCGGGCAGCAGCAGGCCCGCGATGGAAAGCGCGGCCAGCACGTCGGCCATGTCCGCGGGGCGTCTGATGTTCACCGCAGCCTAGCTGATGATGGGTCCACACCAGCCCGGGAGGAAATCCGCCTCCGCGCTCTTGGCGAGTTTCAGCGCCCGGACCAGCGCCTGGGGAAAGTCGTCCTCCAGCAGTTTGGGCTTGAGGCGCCGGCGCAGGAAGTCGGCCCACAGAAATTCGCTGAAAGGCGTCGTGTCCTTGGCGAACCCGCCGGTACGGCGCAATTCGCCGGCAAGACTGCGGTAGGGGTCATCGACCAGATCCCAGATGCGGCGCGGCACATCATCGTAGCTGCGGCGGCGACCGCGCTCATCGAAGGGGTGCAGCCAGCCGCGATTGTCCAGGTAGATCCAGAACGCCTCGCGTGGCAGGCGGCGCAGATCCGCCATGATCGTAGTGGCGATTTGCTTGACGCCTTCCTGATGCAGCGCCAGCGACAGATGATGGTGGTCAACGACGTAGAAGTCGCCTTTCGGACCCCACACCACCGGGATCAGGTGCTTGCCGAGGAACTCGGCCTTTTTGCCTTCGGGATGCTCTCGCCAGGCTTTGCGTTTGGCTTTGACTTCGCGCATGCCTACGGTGATCTGGGTAGGACGCAGCGCGGTCATCGGCACCGGGTGCACACGCGGTTCGCGCGTATAGGCCATCTGGGTCGCTCCGGTCAGTGCGGGCCGTCGGGAGGCCCGCTGTTGAACATGTCGCGGGTCATGCGCCAGGAACCATCCGGCTGGCGGCGATAGATCCGCAGAAAAGTGCCGGCGACGGTACGGGCCGCGCCGCCCGCCTTGGGTGTGGCAATGACCGTGAAGCTGCCGCGCTGATAGGCGAGATTGCCGTCGATCACGGTCTCGGCGGGCGCCCAGTGCTCGTCAATCTTGAAATTCTGGTAGGCGAGGCCATTGGCGGCGTCATTGGCCGCCTTGCCGATCAGCGGCGCGCTGCCCGGAGCCATCGCGATGTGGTCATCGTCCGTCAGGGCGCTCAAGGCATTGATGTCACCGTCGTTGATGGCCTTGAGGTATTTCACGTTGAATGCCGAGATGGCCGCAAGGTCGGTCTCGTAGGGCACTGAGGCGCTCGGGCGGCGGCGCGGCCGTGGTGAATACCGGCAACGGAAAATTGCCATCGAACGGTGGCCAGTTCGGGACCGGCCGCTCCGGACCCGGGTAGTACATCGCGGTCCAGATATTGCGGATCTTGCCGTCCTCCAGCCAGAACCATTCGCTGAAGGCATTGCGCGGCAGGGTCGCGCCGGGGCGGCGGATGAAGACCGCCATGCCGAGCACCACGCCGGCTTCCTCATCGACTAACCCCACACGCCGGCCCGCGACATTGGCGAGATTGAAGTTGGCCAGACCCGACACGCAGTCATCATTGACGCCGCCGCGGCGGCCGGTCACGCGCGTGCCGTTCTCGTAGCGATTGCAGCCCGGATGGGCGCGCACGACGCTGCCGTCATGCGAGGTGATGCCGTCAAAGTAGCTGTTGACGATCGCAATCATGGTCTCGCGCGGCAGCCGTTGCGACCGGGGCAATACCCGCTCCGGCGGTGGCGTTGCCGCAAGGCCCTGCGGATTCCAGGCACTCGGGGGCGTACCGCCCGGCAGACCAGGATCGCCCTCGCGCGCCACGTACCACTCGGCTTCGGTGATCATGCGGTTTTCGATGCGCAGTCGGACGGTCGCGATGATGAGCTTGTCGCCCTCACTGAGGATGCCGTAGTAGGCCGCCTGACCACTGACCGGATCGACGTAGCGACGCTGCACCTGCCCGAGGCCGGTCACGCTCTGCCATACGCCCTTGCCCAGCGGCACATTGATGGCGTTTTCGGTGTGCCGGTAGCCGCCCGCCAGTGTGGCCGCCGCCGGATCATGCCTGATGACCGCAGCCAGGTAGCCGTCGAGCAATGCTTTCAAACACGGTCGATCACAGCTGGCGGCCGTTGCGGCATTGGCGACGGAGGCTACCCAAAGCGCGGCGACCGACCAGAGCGCGGCCCGTATGATGGTTGACCGGCGTGCCATCGGCGGATTCATTGCGGCGCATCCTCGATCGGCCAGCCAGCGGAAGGTGCGCGGGCGCCGATCACTGCCTGCACCAGAATGACCTTCCCGTCCTTCATCTTGAACATGTGCATGTCCGGCAATGATCGGGCGAAATGGATGAACGCGACGACGATGCCGGCCTCCTCGTCCACCACCGGAACACGCCGCGCCGGCTGATTGATGACCAGGCCCTTGGGAGAGCAGTCGCCGTTCCGTGTGGTCTTGGTGCCGTTCTCCCAGCGATCGCACGGCATGGCGAACGGCACGCTGGCGGTCGGGTCCTTGGCGAACATGTCGTAATAGTCATGGGCCGCCTTGATCATCACGGCGCGCGGCGTGCGATCCTTGACTGGCAGTATGCCTTCCCAGTCCTGATTCGCGGTATCCAGCACCCCCTGGGGTTTGAAGGCGAAGTCCTTCGAGCGCGCCAGGAGCGTTTCGACTTCTGAAATCCGGCCGTGCACCAGTTTGAGTCGGACTCCGAAAATGATCGGCTTGCCGTCCTCCTCGATGATGGCCTGCGTCACCGTACCGCAGGTCTGAGTGTCCAGGGCGCTGCGCTTCAGACGTACGGCGCCGGCGCTCTTCCAGAAACCTTCGCCAAAATCCTTGGGCATGCCGTTTTCAGTGAATCCGGCGTGCCGGGCCAAGGGCAGGCGTTTGGGATTGTGCGCGGTCAGCGCCTTGAAATAGGTGTTCACCGTCGCCGCGAGTTCCTTGCGGGTGCATTCGGCGGCGCTGGCCGTCGCGGCGTAGCAGCCGGTTGCGGCAAACAATGCAGCAAGGATGACTGCACGCCGGCTTTTGTTGTTGGTCACGAGCGCCCCTTCCGTGTGATGACTTGTCAAATAGTGTACCGCACTGGATCCCGCGGTTGGTCTATGCTTGCCGGCCGGTGCTGCTGTGCGCCGGATAAGGGGATCTCAATGAAGCGTGTCCTGTGGTGCCTGGTAGTGAGCGGACTTCTGGCGGCCTGCGCATCGCTGCATGACGCAGCGCGGACGACGGCAAGCTGCGGGCGCGCCTGTCTGAAGTCCGAGATTGATCTGTATCTTGCGGCGCTCGTGGCCCATGACCCCTCTAAGCTGCCGCTCGCGAAGCAGGTACGCTTCACCGAAGACACTCATGAGCTGCCCCTCGGCGCGGGATTCTGGAAGACGGTCACCGGCGAGCGCAGTTATCGACAGGACTTCCTGGACGTGCGCAATGGCACGGCGGGCGCGCTGGTGGTGATGAGCGAGGGGGATCACCCGGTGCTGTTCGTGCTGCGACTCAAGGTCATCGACCGCCGGATCGGCGAGATCGAAACCATGGTAGTTCACAACGCCAAGGAAGGCGCCTTCATGGACATCGAGGCGTTGAAGACGGCGTCGGTGGCGATGAATCTACCGGTGCCGAAGGCGCAGCGCGAAACGCGCGACAATGCCATCGCCATCGCGGCACGTTATCCGGGTGGCCTCAAGATCGGCAGTTTCGTCAAATCGGATGCGCAGTTTGCGCCGGAGGCCTACCGCTTTGAGAACGGCCGCCGCATGGCCGGAGTCGGCTGTACGTTCATGCCGCCCAGCTGCGTGGACATCAAGCAGCAACGCATCCCGACCTTGCCGGAAATCAGCTGGCGCGTGGCGGCGGTGGATGAGGAGCAGGGCATCGTCTGGTTCCGGCTGGACTTCGGGCCGGGGTCGATGGGGCCGAAGGAAAATGCGCTGCATGCCTGGGAGGCCTTCAAGGTGTATGGCGGTCAGATCCATGCCGTCGAGGCCTTCATGAAAGTGATGCCCGCGCACCTGCCGTCCGGCTGGGATTGAGGAGTACGCTCACCCCCTGAACGGCCGTGCGGGCTTTCAGGGAGGGTCGATATGTATCTGCATACCCGGTTGCTGCTGGGCATCGCAGCGGTGACCTTGGCGGCGTTGCTGCTGAGCGTGCTGGTGCCGCTGGGTTCGGTGCGTTCGGATGTGGACCGGGAGACCGAGGCCACCTTGCAGCTCACCACGTTGCTGGTGGCCGTTGAGGACCGGGTGCGCGCGGCACCGGATGCCGCAGCAGCGCTGGCGGCCGCGGCCACCGCGGTGCGTCAGTCGCAGCCGCTGCGCCATGTCCGGATCACCCTGCAGGACAGCGTTGGGCGGCCCGTTGCCGCGACCGCGCTGGATGCGGACCAGGGCGGCTGGCTGGCGGCCGAACTCGCCGACCGCAGCGGTCGGGCGCATCTGAGCTACCCGCTGAACTGGTCCGGCGGCAGCCTCGGCAGCTTGCGGGTCAGCGCCAATCCGCGCTCCGAGGTGAGCGAGATCGAGGAGCGCGCCGAGTCGGATCTGCTGCTGCTGGTGCTGGTCATTCTCGCCATGGCAGGGGCGGTGTACTTCATGGTCCGCCGCGGCCTGCGGCCCGTGGGACAGATCCAGTCGGCGCTCTCACAGCTGCAGGCAGGCGCGCTCGCGACGCGGCTGCCTCGTTTCCGGGTCAAGGATCTCGATGACATCTCGGACAGTTTCAATCATTGCGCCCAGGCGATGCAGTCGGCTGCAGCGCAGCGACGCGCGTTGAATCTGCGACTGATCGCGGTGGAGGAGGAGGAGCGCCGGCGCCTCGCCCGCGAGCTGCACGATGAGCTGGGTCAGTCGCTGACCGCCATCAAGGTCGACGCGGCCTACATGGAGCGGGAGGCGCGCGGCGTGCTGCCGGGCGTCGTCACCTGTGCGCACGGCGTGGGCGAGGTCATCGACAGCATCATGGCGCTGACCCGCAGCATGCTCAATCGACTGCGGCCGCATGAACTGGAAACCGTCGGCCTGCGCGGGACGCTGCAGGAGCTGGTGGCGGTGTGGCAGGTGCGCATGGCCGACCGCTTCAACTGCACGCTGGATTTCGCAGGTCCGATCGACAGCCTGCCGCCTGAGCTGAACATCACCCTCTACCGGCTCATCCAGGAGTGCCTGACCAACGCCGTGCGCCACTCGCGGGCCCGGCTCATCGCGCATCCGGATCCAGGTGGAGCAGGATCAGGTTCAGCTGCGCGTGAGCGAATCCGAAGTGGCGCCCGGAGTCGTGCCGCAGGCAACCGGGGGCACAGGTCTTGACGGCATGCGCGAACGCGTCGAGGCACAAGGTGGCGCGCTGCAGCTACTATGGCAGCCCAGGGGCGGCATGCTGCTGACGGCGTCGATGCCAATCGGAGTTGAAGATGGACGGTGAGGTGCGCATCGTGCTGGTGGACGACCATGCCGTCGTGCGGGCCGGCTACCGGCGCTTTCTGGAGCAGGAGCCCGGCTACTCGGTCATCGGCGAGGCGGCATCGGGCGAGGAGGCTTACGCCCTGCTGCAGCGGGTATCGCCGGATATCGTGCTGCTGGACCTGAGTATGCCGGGGCTTGGCGGCTTATCGAGCCTGCGGCGCTTCAAGCTGCGCTGGCCGCTGCTGCCGATTCTGGTCTTCAGCATGCACGATACCGTGGCGTTTGCGACCCATGCATTGCGCGCCGGCGCCAACGGGTATGTGACCAAAGGCAGCGACCCGCAGCTGATGGTCAATGCGGTGCGCTGCGTGCTCGGGGGCGATGTGGCATTGAGTCCCGATGTCCGGCAGCGTCTGGAACGCATCGCCGCCGATATCCGCGCCTCCCCGACCCTGGGATTGTCGGTGCGGGAGTTTGATATTTTCCGCATGATCGCCAGTGGCAAGAATCACGAAGACATCGCGCAACTGTTGAATCTGAGCATCAAGACCGTGGCGAACAACCACTCGACCATCCGGCAGAAGCTCGGCGTGACCACCGACATCGAGCTGCTCGATGTCGCGCTGGAATGCGGCGCGGTCGAGGGGTTTCCGTCCCAGACCGAAAAACTGGAGAAGTGACGATGTGGCGATCGGCCGTGGCGGTATGTGTGGGTGGAATGCTGGGCTGCCTGCTGCGCTGGTGTCTGGGTCTGTGGCTCAATGGCTCGGCTTCAGTGGTGCCGCTGGGGACGCTGACCGCCAATCTGCTCGGCGGCTACATCGTCGGCGTCGCCGTGGCATTTTTTGCGTTGAGCACGACAGTGGCGCCCGAGTGGCGCGTGCTTATCATCACCGGCTTCTGCGGCGGACTGACCACTTTCTCGAGTTTCTCGGCTGAAACGGTGTTGTTGTTTCGCCAGGATCGGGCCCTGTGGGCCTTGTCCACCATCGCCTTGCACCTGGGCGGATCCTTGCTGATGACCTTTGCCGGCATCGCGACGGTCGCCGGGCTCAAGCACAGCAGCTGATCGCCAAGGTCGCCGCGGGTTGGCATAAGCTCATGCGCAGTCGCTATGAGCTTTACGCAGCCGGCTCGGCTACGCTTGGCAGCCTATGAATTCCGTCGCCAGCGCCGTCGAGCCCGAGGTCACCGGTCCCCTCACCGGCCCGAATAACAGCGAAGATCTGTGGGCGATCGCCATCGGCATTGGCCTGATCGGCGTTGCGGTCGCGCTGTTTTTGAGCGGCAGCAGCATCAAGTGGCTCGCCGTCGCGCCCCAGAAGTGGACCCATGTCGCGGAAGTTGGTGCGCAGTTGCGGGACCACGCGCTGCAATATCTGGCGCTGTTCGTGCTGTGGTCGGCGGTGTTCGCGCTCGGTGCCCGCTCGCTCGGCTACCGGCTCGGCAGCTTCCTGGGTACGTTCGTCTTTATCTTCCTGGGTGCGCTCGTGCTGTATTTCCTGGGCCAGTGGGATCAGGCCGCGCGCTATAGCCTTGAGCCGCCGCTGGTGGGACTGGTGGTGGGCCTTTTGATCTCAAACACCGTGGGGCTGCCCAAAGCCGCGGCCGCGGGCGTGCGGGTCGAGTTGTACATCAAGACCGGCATCGTGCTGCTGGGAACCAGCCTGCCGCTCACCTTGATCGCCTGGGCGGGTCCGGTGGCGTTGCTGCAGGCCGCGATCGTGTCGGTGGTGACTTTTGGCGTGATCTACTTCGCGGCCACGCGCCTGGGACTGGATCGGCGTCTCGCCGCCGTACTCGGCACCGGCGGCGCCGTATGCGGCGTATCGGCATCGATTGCCATCAGCGCGGCGGTCGGTGCCAAGAAGGATCAGACCGGCATTGCGATATCGCTGGTGGTCTTCTGGGCCATCGTGCTGATCTTCGTGCTGCCGCTGGCGGCCCGCAGCCTCGGGCTCGCAACCGGCGTCGCCGGCGCCTGGATCGGCACTTCCGAACTCGCCGACGCCACGGGACTTGCGGCAGCCCAGGCCTACGGCGGCTATGCCGGCAAGGTGGCCGGCATAGCCGGTAACGCCGACGCCGCGGTGAACGCCTTCACGCTGATGAAAGTCATCGGCCGCGACATCTGGATTGGTGTTTGGGCCTTCGTGCTGTCGATCATCGCGACCACCTTTTGGCAGACGGACAACCGCTCGGAGGCCAAAGCCGGCCAGATCTGGCAGCGCTTCCCGAAGTTCGTGCTGGGGTTCCTGGCGGCATCACTGATCATCACACTGGTGTCGCGCGGCTACAGCTTCGCCGATTACCGCAAGCTCGTGCTGCCATCGCTGGTGACGCCGCTGCAGTCGCTGCGCATCTGGGCATTCACGTTCACGTTCCTCAGCATCGGCCTGTCCACCCGGATCCGGGATTTCGCGGCCGTCGGCGCACGACCTTTCTATGCCTTCACGGCCGGCGTCTTGGTGAACGTCGCCTTGGGGTACGTCCTGTCCACCCAGCTGTTCGTGGCTTTCTGGACCCGGCTGGGTCAGTAACTCACTCGGTCGCGAACGCGCCCGAGACCGATTGCAGGATGGTCGTCAGCTCCTCGACCGCGCGGCAGGTATTACCTTCGCGCAGGGTCTGCATCAGACGCTCATGCATAACGACCATGGGCGAGAGGCCCGCGCCCACGGCGGCCAGCCGGCGCAGGGCGATGCGCCCGCGCACATCCCAGTGAAACGAGTCCCAAAGCTTCAGGAACGTGCCATTGCCTCCCATCGCCACCAGACTGCGATGGAAATTCAAGGCCCAATCGATGTACTGCTCCGCGTCGTTGCGGGCGACGGCGGCCGCCATGTTGGTAATGCAGGACTGCAGCGTCTCGACCATTGCTGTACTTAGGGGCAGGCCGCGCTCGATGGAGCGGACCTCCATCATCAGGCGTAACTCATACGACTCGCGCATTTCCACGGAGTCGGCCCCGCGCACGCGCGTGCCGCGATAGCGCTCGGAGGTCACCAGACCCGTGCCTTCCAGCTCGCGCAGGGCCTCGCGTACCGGAGACTGGCTGACGTTGAACTCCCGCGCCAGCGACAGCTCCTTCAGTTGCAGGCCGGAAGCGTAGGTGCCATCCAGGATGCGTGCCACCAGCACATCGCGGATGCGGTCGCGCATGCAGACGCGTTTGAGGGCGGTGTCCATCACAGCGTCGGTGAATTCAGGTGATCAGGGGTGGTGGTCCAGCCGCCGCCCAGCGCCTGGACCAGCGAAACCGCGGCATTCAGCCGTGCCGCCTGCGCCGCCAGCGCGGCGCTTTGGGCCGACAGCGCCGCCGTGTGCGTCGTGGTGACCTCGATATAGTCGGCAACGCCCGCCGCGTAGCGCTCATCGGCGTGATAGGCGGCGCTTTGTGCGGACTTGGCGGCTGCCGCATCGGCGGCCTGCTCCTCGCTCAGGCGGCGTACCGCGACCAGATTGTCTTCGACTTCCTGATAAGCGGTCAGCGCGGTCTTGCGATAGCTGGCAACCGACTCGTCATAAACGGCGCGGGCCCGGGCATTCACGGCCGATCGACCGCCGACATCCAGCAGCGGCAGCTGCGCTCCGGGGCCAATGGACCAGAAGCGGCTGGGCGCTCCGATCCAGTTGGCGGTGGCGACACTTTCAAAGCCGGCGGCCGCGGCCTGCAGCGAAAACACCGGAAACCAGGCGGCGCGGGCGACGCCGATGCCGGCGTTGGCCGCGGCCACTTCGCGTTCGGCGCTCGCCACATCCGGGCGCCGTTGCAGCAGTGCCGAGGGCAATGCAACTTTAATGGAGGGCGGCTCGGCGGCCAGTGGCGCGGTCGGCAGTGTGAAGCTGGACGGTGGCAGGCCCAGCAGCACCGCGATCGCATGTTCGAGCTGCGCGCGCTGCAGGCGCGTCGCCGCGAGCTGCGCCCGCGCGTTCTGTCGCAGGGTGTCGGCCTGGTCGAGGTCCGTAGCCGCGGCGACGCCGGTGTCGTAGCGCCGCTGGGTCTGCTCCCACGCGGTGTCAAATTGGCTGACCGAATCCTCCAGCAGCTTCACCGTCGCATCATCACCGCGCAGCGTGAAGTAATCCGTCGCAAGCTCCGCCTGCAGGGTCAGATTCAGCGCGGCGAAATCCGCGGCGCTGCCCTGGGCACGCGCCTTGGCGGCTGCGGTGGTATTGCGCAGACGACCGAACAGGTCGATCTCCCACGCCACGTCCAGGGACGTGATGAAGTCATTGCCGGTCTTGCCGTCGGCCAGCGTGTTCGGTGCATTGACTGACGCGCGGCCGCGAATGGCCGAGGCATTGGCATTCAACTGTGGATATTCCTGCGAACGGGCTTCGCCGGCGAGGGCGCGCGCCTCACGGAAGCGCGCAAAGGCGCCGCGCAGATCCGGGTTGCCGGCGTGCAGCTGCTGCTCAAGTTCATCGAGCTTCGGATCGCCAAACGCCTGCCACCAGTCGGGACGCGGTTGATCGTCGGCCGGTGCGGCCGGCGCCCAGTCACCGGCCTCCTTGTACTGCGCCACGTCCTGGTCCAGCTTGGGCGCAACGTAGCGGGGCGCCAGCGAGCAGGCACACAGCAGTGCCGCGAGCGTGCCGCCAATGACCAGACGTATCACGATCAGGCTCCGGCCGCGGACTTGGGCGCCGCGACGACCCGCACGTGCGCATGATCCAGCAGCGAATCGGGCGGGCTCAGGATGACCTCATCCTGCGGCGTCAGGCCATTCACCACCTCGATGGCTGAACCATAGTCGCGGCCGATGATGATGGGCTTCAGGATGACCTGACCGTTGGCATCCACCGTGGCCACATGGATGCCATCGCTGCGGAACAGCAGCGTATTGGCAGGCAGCTGCAATGACTGGGCGCCGGGCGGTACCTTGAAGTGCACGTCAGCGTAGGCTCCCGGCAGCAACGCGCCGTTGGCGTTGTCGACCTTAAGCTGCACCAGCAGAGTGTTGGTCGCCGGATCGATGGCGCTGGCGGTGGAGTCCATCCGCGCGCTGAAGGTGGTACCGGGGTGATCCGGGAACGCCACGGCGGCCGTAGTCGTGGGTCCCATCAGCGGCGCAAAGGCCTGCGGCACCCGCACGTACAGCCGCAGCTGCCGTTCATCACTGATGCGGAAGAGTTCGGGACCGCTACCGCCGCCGGCGGTGATGAGGCGGCCGACGTCGGTATCACGCGCGGTGATGACGCCATCGAAGGGCGCCACGATGCGCTGAAACCCCGACAGATCCCGCAGCCGCTGCAGGTTGGCGTTGGCGGCCTGCAGCTGCGCCTTGCTGGCCTCGGCGAGGCTGGCCTTCTCATCCGCGTCCTGGCGGGACACCGAGTCGGTTTTGCGCAGCGATTCCCAGCGGTCCGCCGTAACCGAGGCGATCTTCGCGTTGGCTTGCGCATTGGCGACATCGGCCTCAGCCTGGCTCAATTGCTGCTGAACCTCCGGCGTGTCGATTTCCGCCAGCAGCTGGCCGGCTTTTACCCGTGTGCCAATATCCACCAGCCAGCGTTTCAGATAACCGCTGGTGCGCGCGTAGATCGGTGCATCAATGTTGGCTTGCACGCTGCCGGGGAGGATCAGTTCGCTCCCGGTCGGGTCCGAGGGTTTCGGATGCGTGGTGCTGACGGTGACGATGGCCGCATCATCGGTCGCGATGGCGAGTTTCGCCGCAGCACGGTGGGCCGAGAATATGCTCCAGATCACCAAGGCGACCGCCGCAATGGCGATCACGGCGCCCACTCGGGCAAATCCGTTCATGCGGATCCGGGTCTTGGATGTATTGGATGCGTGCATAGTTGAAAGTCCGGTATCGGTACGTGTCGGGGTCAGGCGTGGGAGAGCGAATGCGCGTGCGCCGGTTCCGATGGGCGCCTGCGGCCATGCACGGCGGCGAACACCACCGGTACAAAGAGCAGCGTGGCGACGGTCGCCAGCAGCAAGCCACCGATCACGGCGCGGCCGAGCGGTGCATTCTGTTCGCCGCCTTCGCCCATGCCCAATGACATGGGCAGCATGCCGATCATCATCGCCAGCGCGGTCATGAGCACGGGGCGGAAGCGGGTGAAGCCGGCGTCCAGCGCCGCCTGCAGCGCGGTTGCCCCTTCGTTCATGCGGTCGCGGGCGAAGCTCACCACCAGGATGCTGTTGGCGGTCGCCACGCCGATACACATGATGGCGCCGGTCAACGCCGGAACGCTCAGCGTGGTGCCCGTGATGAGCAGCATCCAGGCGATGCCGGCGATCGCCGCGGGCAGTGCCGTGATGATGATGAAAGGATCCGCCCAGGACTGGAAGTTGATGACGATCAGCAGGTAGACCAGCAGCACCGCGCCCACGACGCCGATCGCCAGTCCCGTGTAGGAACTCAACATGGTCTGCACCTGGCCGCGCAGCACGATGTGGGTGGCCTTGGGGAGCTTGCCGTCGAGCGCGGCGATTTTCGCATTGATGTCGTCGGCCACCGAACCCAGATCCCGGTCCTGCACATCGCCGTAGATATCGATGAGGTTCTGGCTATCGTAGTGATAGATCACCGCGGGTGTCGTGCCGCGGGTCAGCGTCGCGACGCCGCCGAGAATCTGCGCGTTGGCACCGGAGGTGACCGGAACGTTGCGCAGGTCATCGAGCGAGGTCATGCGGTACTGCGGCGTCTGTGCCACCAGCGGATACTGCAGGCCGTTTTCCGGATTCAGCCAGAAGGTGGGCGCGATCTGGCTGCTGCCGGACAGGGTCAGCAGCAGGTTATTGGCCACATCGCGCTGGGTGATCCCCAGCTGCTGGGCGCGGCTGCGGTCCGTCTGCACCCGGATTTCCGGTTCATCCGGCGGCTCCTGGATGCGGGTATCCACCAGACCCGGGACGTGCCGGAGCGACTCCAGCAACTGATTGGCGACGTCGCGATTCTTCGGACTCGGGCCGACGATCTGGATGTCTATCGGCGCCGGGATGCCGAAGTTGAGGATCTGACTGACGATGTCGGCCGGCAGGAACGCGAAGCTCGCTCCCGGAAACTTCCGCGGCAGATCGCGACGCAGGGTGCGCACGTAGTCCGAGGTGTGTGCGTGTCCCGGCTTCAGCGATATCAGCACGTCCGCATCCGAACTGCCGACGGTACCGGAGGTACTATAAGTGACGTTGATGCTGGAAACAGCCAGCCCGATATTGTCGACCAGGCTGCTGATCTGGTCCGGCGGAATCACCTTGCGCACGGCGTCCTCGACCCGATCGATGAGGCCGGCGGTATCCTCCACGCGAAAGCCCGTGGGTCCGCGCACATGCAGTCTGATCTGACCCGCATCCACTTCGGGGAAGAAGTTCCGGCCGAGGAAGGGATAGATGATCATCGAGGCAAAGGCGAGCGCCAGAAAGACGATCATGAAGGGCCGGCTATTGGCGAGGGCCGACTTGAGCACCTCGTGATAGCGCGCACGCAGGGATTCGAAGCGTGCTTCGAAGCGGCGCTGGACACGCTGCCAGGGATTCGGAGCGGCGAGCGCCGCTTTCTCGTCGGCCGCCGTGCGCAGCCAGTATCTGCACAGCGTCGGCACCAGCGTCCGTGACAAGAGGTAGGAGGTCAGCATCGCGAACACGACCGCCTCGGCCAGCGGTACGAACAGATAACGTGCCACGCCCGTGAGCAGGAACATTGGTACGAACACAATGCAGATCGACAGGGTGGAGACCAGCGCAGGCACCGCGATCTGTCGCGACCCCTCCAGAATGGCGGGCGTTACGTCCATGCCCTCTTCAAGGTGGCGGTTGATGTTCTCGATGGTGACCGTGGCATCGTCCACGAGGATGCCCACGGCCAGCGCGAGACCGCCGAGGGTCATGAGGTTGATGGTCTCGCCGAGGGCGCCCAGCAGAATGATGGAAGAGAGGATCGACAGCGGGATCGAGATCGCGATGATGAGGGTGCTGCGCCAGCTACCGAGGAACAGCAGCACCATCAGGGCCGTCAGGGCCGCTGCGATCAACGCCTCGGTGACGACACCGCGAATGGCGGCGCGCACGAACACCGACTGATCGCCGGTGGCGGCGACCGAAGCGCCTTCCGGGATCAACTCCTGCACGCGCGGCATGCGGGCCTTGATCTCATTGACGATGCTGAGGGTCGATGCCGAACCGGTCTTCTGGATCGACATCAGCACCGCGCGGCGCCCATTGACGCGCACGACATTGGTCTGTGGCGGGTGGCCGTCATGCACGAAGGCGACATCGCGGATGTAGGTGACCGAGCCGTCGCGACTGCGCACCGGCAGATCGTTCAGGGCATCGATGGTCGTGGGGCTGGCATTGAGGCGCACGTTGTATTCGGTGTCGCCGATCTTCTGGGTGCCGGCCGGTACAATGAGCGCCTGGTTGGTGATCGCATTATTGACGTCGACGGGGGTGAGGCCCTGGGCCCGCAGGGCATCGGGTCGCAGATCGATCTGCACCTGACGGGTCGCTCCGCCAAAGGGGTAGGGAATCGAAACGCCGGCGATGGTGGCGATCTGCGAGCGGATCACCTGATTGCCGAAGTCGAACAGCTGCGCCTCGGTGAGCTTGTCGCTCGACATGGCGAGCTGCAGGATGGGGACGCTTGCGGCGCTGTACTTGAGGACCAGCGGTGGGGTTGCGCCCGGCGGCATCTGTCGCAACACCGTCTGGCCATAGGACGTCACCTGCGACATCGCCAGGTCAATGTTCACACCGGGCTGGAAGAACAGCTTGATGACGGTCATGCCTGGGTAGCTTTGCGCCTCGACATGCTCGATGTCGTTGACGATGGTGGTCGCGTAGCGCTCGAACTGCGCGCTGATGCGCCCGGAAATATCATCCGGTGACATACCCGCGTAATTGAAATTGACTGCAATGATGGGGATGGCGATATCGGGGAAGATGTCCACCGGCATACCCGCGCGCAGCGGCGTGCCCAAAAGCGTGAGAGCGCCAAGCAGCGGCAGGAGCAGGGCGAGGACAATGAAGGTATAGGGGCGCTTCAGCGCCACCTCGACAATCCACATGGGTGAGCACCAGTCGCTGGGGAATCGATTATCGATAATCTTACTGAAAGTGCCTTACGGGGTAATTACCGTTATTTAACATTCGGCTCACCGGGTCGGTGTGCGAACCGCCAATGAAACTTAACTTATTGTTTTTATTGAGAATAAATTTTCTGGCGAGCGCCCTCTTGGCGGCCGCGGCGAGCGTCGCTGCTGGCGCTGCCCCAGGGGTGCCCTGGCCGCCGCCGGCGGTGACCGTGAGCTGGCAGGACCCCGGGGCCGGAGCGGCGCTGGCCTCCGCAGTCGTGCTGCATGTTCTCACCTTCAATGACTTTCACGGCAATCTGCAGACGCCGGCGGCGCCGGATGGCCGACGACCGGCCGGCGGCGCGGCCGTGCTCGCCGCCTATCTGAAAAGCCGCCGCGACCGCGATCCAGCCGACACGCTCATCATCCATGCGGGTGACCTGCTGGGGGCCAGCCCGCCCATCACGCGCCTGCTGCAGAACGAGCCGGCCATGCAGTTTCTGAATCTGCTGGCCGATGCCCACTGCCAGTACGGCGCGGCGACGCACTTCTACTCCGCGGCCGCCTGGCGCGAGGATCCGGATCGCTGCCACGTCATCGGCACCCCGGGCAATCATGAATTTGATGCCGGTCCGGCGGAACTGCTGCGGCTGCTCAATGGCGGCAACGCCAAGGCCGGCCCCTTTTTGCAGAACCCGTGGCGCGGCAGCCGCGTGCCGTATGTGTGCGCCAATGTGATCGACCGGCGCACCGGGCGCACGCTTCTGCCGCCCTATGCGGTGGTGGTGATTCGAGGAGTGCCCGTCGGCATCATCGGCGCGGTGCTGAAGGAGACCCCGACCCTGATACCGGCCTGGGCGACCGCGGACCTGGAGTTCACGGATGAGGCGACGGCGATCAATGCCGCCGCCAAGGCGCTGCAGGCGCAGGGGGTACACACCATCCTGGTGACCATCCATCAAGGCGTCCTGCCGGTACCCGCGGGCGATGGCTTTGCATGGCATGGACCGCTGCTGCGCATCATCGCGCATCTGGATCCGGGCATCGATGCGGTGATCTCCGGGCACACGCACAACTTCACCAATGCGCTGTGGCCGGACCACGCCGGCCGCCCCGTGCTGGTGGTACAGGACTACTCCTATGGCGTGGCCTACGGCGAGCTGAGGCTGAAACTGGATCGGGCGAGCGGCCGGGTGCTCGCCAAGTCCGCCCGCGTGTGGCCGGCGTGGGCCGATGCGGGGGTGGGGCTGCATCCCGATCCGGCGGTGGCGCAGCTTACCCAGGATGCCGCGAAAGCCGTGGGTCCGCGGGTGGCGCGGGTGGTGGCACACAGCCGCATCGCGCTCACGCGCAGCCTGTCGGCGGCGGGCGAATCGCTGCTCGGTGATCTGGTGGCCGACGCCCAGCGCGCCGCGGTGCAGGCAGACATCGGGCTGATGAATCCCGGGGGGCTGCGGGCCGATCTCGCGGCCGGCCCGATTACCTGGGCCGATGTCCTGACCCTGCATCCGTTCGGCAATCACATCCTGAAGCTTGCGATGACGGGTGCGCAGCTGCGGCGTGTGCTGGAAGAGCAGTGGTCGGCGGATCCCGCGGCCATTCCACGCGTTCTGAAGACATCGGGCCTGTACTACCAATGGGACCCGGCGCAGCCGAGCGGTGCGCACGTGGTGCTGGCCTGCGATGCGCGGCACCGGCCGATTCGCAGCGAAGGTGTCTACGAGGTGGCCGTGAACGACTTCCTGGTCGGCGGCGGCGATGACTTCCACGGCTTTACGGGACTGCCGGTCGATGAGGTGGGGCCGCTCGACACCGAAGCGCTGGAGCGTTATCTGAAGGTGCTGCACGGCGAGGTCGGTGCGCCGCCCGGGCCGCGCATCTTCGTGACGGGAGGCGTCAGGTTGAGCTGCGCGGGCGGCACCGCGCCTCAGCCTGCATCCTCACCGTAATCCCGATCCGGGTGATCGGTCGCGCCGCGCTTCCAGTAGCCGCGAGTGGTCACCCACTCGCGCGGCAGCGCCCGTTGCCCGAGCAGATGCCGGCGGATGCCGCGCATCACGTCCGCTTCGCAGGCGACGTAGATCTGGCCGACGCCGGCAGGCTGATGGAACGCCGCCACTTCGTCCGCGAGCGCAAGCCCCGCGCGGCGATGCAGCCAGCGCACAGTGATGTGCGCTCGAGCCGGCGCGATCGCATATTCGTCGCTCGCCTCCTCGACCTCGAGCAGCACCTGGGTGCGAACGCTGTCCGGTACCACTTCCAGGATGGTGGCGGCAGCAGGAATCGCCGACTCGTCCGCCGCGATGAGCAGCCAGTGCGCCTGGGGATCCAGGGCGTAGGAGCGTCCGGGGCCCGCGATCAGCATCGGCTGGCCGACCTGCGCCTGCGCGGCCCAGCTGGCGGCCGGGCCCTCGCCGTGCAGCACGAAGTCCACGGTCAGCTGGTGCGTGGCGGGATCGAAATGCCGCGGCGTATAGGTCCGCGACGGCGCGCGCTGCTCGGCGCTGTCCGATCCGAAGATCAGCTTGATATGCGCGGCCGGGCCATTCCAGTTGAAGGCCGCGAGCGCCGGTCCGCCGAACACGATGCGGAGCATGCGCGGAGTGAGCCTGCGTACCTGCTGTACGGTGGCGGCGTAACGCGCCTTGCGCGGTCGGCCCGATGGCGCCTCGGTGACGGAATTCATGGGCGCATTACGGCAGGCTGGCAGTGGGCGCCACGGCGCCGGCGGCGTGGCTGGCACTCACCGGCAGCGTGGCGGACTGATCGGCCCAGATGCGCGAGGTGTCAATCCTGCCGGTGAGCAGCAGCGTGCCGTTGAGATTGGTGCCGTTCATGGCGAAGACATCATAGAGCGCATCGAACGAACGCACGTTGCCGCTGCGTGCGGTGAGTTGCTGCAGCGAGTCCGCATGCGTGATGCTCTCCGCGGTCGCCATGACCGCGACATCGCGAGTGCCCGCGATGATCATGATCTGATTGCCGGAGGGGCCCGCGAAGGTCGCAAAGTACCCGAAGTCGTGGTAGGTCTGCTCACCGGGTACCGGCAATGCGGCCTGGCTGATGTATTTCTTGCCCGAGGCGCGGTCAATCAGCACATCAAAGGATTCGCCGACATCGAAGCGCGAACCGCTGAACACCAGATCGCTGAGCATGCCCATGCCGCTCAGGTAGCCGATATAGACGACATTCGAGGACTTGAGCATCTGCGGCGTCAGCTCCGAGGCGAGTACGACGCGCGTGCGGGCACTGGCGCCCGCCAGCAGCGGCATCAGATCCTTGAGCGCATAGGCGGCCGAGGTCGGCAGGTAGTTCAGCTGCATGTCCTGATAACGATCCGCGAACTCCGGATGCAGCTTCAGGTACTGGTCCAGATCAGCGGGGGAGTTGATGGAGAACTCGCGCACCAGGCGCTGCACCTCCATGTTCCGGTCGGTCTCGGCGAAGATGTAATAGTCGCCGAGCACCACCAGCAGAGGGCGATCCGCCGCCAGCACGCGCGACCACAGCGGGTTGTTCAGGGCCGGATTGGTGGTGCCGGTGCGGTGGCTGTACCAGAAGAGCGTGCCCACGAACACCAGGTTGATGACCAGCGAGGCGGCGAGGATCGGCCAGACCCAGCGCCGGGCGTTCGCAGCCGTGTGCACCGGCGCCGCAGCGGCGCCATCGACCGCGAGGTCGTGGATCGCCGGTGGGTTCGCGGCGCTCGCCTGATCGGCGCCGGCATCGGCGGCCGCCAAGGCGTCCCGGTCATGGATGACGATCCGGTAGGCGCCCTTGGGGATGGTCAATTGAAACGGATCGCTGCGGCCCGCCGCTGAATAGTATTCTTCCAGCTTGCGGCGCAGTTTATGGACGTAAACCCGAACCATGGCGTCCTGGGCAACGTCGAAACCACCGTCCTTGCCGAACACCTCGATGGCGACTTCCGTCTCCTTGGGGGCGCGGCCGGTGGCAGAGCATTCAATCAGGAAATCGAACAGCTTCTGAATGAGCTGTGAGCGCCCCAGCGCACCGGTCGCGCGAATCCGGTCGGCGAGCGCCTGCAATGATTCGAGGTCGGACATGAGATGCGATGTATGTGGCGCGGGCGGCGATGCTAGCACGATTTGTTAACGTTAAATAACGCAATGAGAAACAGTGATTTAGCTGACTAGCAAGGGCGTTGTAGCGCACCATGTGGAAATCCGGTTCAGGCAGCTAGGGGGTAGCGGTGTTAAGTCAATTCTGTGTGTGGTTGTCGGCCACGTCGTTGAGCCAGCACATCCAGGACGCGTTTTGGGTGATTCCAACGGTGCAGGTGGTGCATATCGTCTCCATCGCCATTGTCATGACGTTGATGGCCATGCTGGACCTGCGCCTGGTCGGTGTCGCCGGGCGCCGGCAGAGCCTGCCTGACATGGCTGCCCGGTTCCTGCCCTGGGTATGGATCGCGCTGGTGGTGCTGCTGTGTTCAGGGTCCATCCTGATCATCGGCGAGCCTGGCCGCGACCTCTTGAACGTGGTGTTCTGGGTCAAGATGTCGCTGCTGGCCACCGCCATCGTCTTGACCTTCACGTTTCAGCGCATGCTGCAGCGCAATAAGACGTTCTGGGATCGCAATCGCGCGGCAGCGGTGCTGCTGGGCTCGGTTTCGCTGGTGATCTGGGTGGGCATTGTCGCGGCCGGTCGCTGGATCGCCTACGTCGAGCACGGTTGATGTTGAAGCAATTTTTCAATGCGATGGAGGCCACCTCCTGGGGCACGGCCGTCCGCGAATCGACCTGGTTGTTCCCCACCATCGAGTCCATCCACGTGCTGTGCCTGGTCATGGTCGTAGGCTCCATCATGGTGGTGGATCTGCGCTTGCTGAACCTGGCGTCGCGCCAGCGCTCGGTCAGGGAACTGACCAATGATGTACTGCCCTGGACCTGGACGGCCTTCGTCGGCGCCGCCATTACCGGCACCCTGCTGTTCAGTTCCTCAGCGATGAAATACTCGGGGATCTGGCAGTTCGAGACCAAGATGTGCCTGTTGGTGCTGGCGGCCATCAACATGGGTATCTTCCATCTGGGCGCCTTCCAGTCCGTGGCGCACTGGGACGAGGCGCCGGCGCAGCCCCCGCTGGCCGCAAAACTTGCCGGCGGCATCTCGCTGGCCATCTGGGTGGCCATCGTCGCCCTGGGGCGTTGGGTCGGCTTCGCCTGATACACTGCGCGGGGCAAGAGGGGGACCGCATTGCAAAAGCCTGTCAGGCGCATCACCTGGATGATGGCCGCCGTTTCGATCCTCATGGTCGGCGTTGCCCAGGCAGCCCCTGACTTAAGCGGGGTCTGGGAAGTCACCATGGGCGCACGTTCCCGCCCCGGACCGGGCATGCCGGAACAACCCTCCCTGACCCCCGAATACGCGCAGAAACTGGCGGACTTCAAGGCGGCGCAGGCCAAGGGCGAGAACGAGGAGACGCCGCAGGCCAACTGCGTGCCGCCGGGCATGCCGGCCATCATGAATCAGCCTTATCCGATGGAGCTGCTGTTCACAGCGGGCAAGCTCACCATCGTGATCGAGGCGTACAGCCAGACGCGGCGCATTTTCATGGATGGCCGCAAACATCCGGACGACCCCGATCTCACCTACAACGGTCATTCGATCGGCAGATGGGATGGCGACACGCTGGTGGTGGATTCGGTGGGCTTCACGCCGGACACGGCTCTGGGTCCGAGCCAGGGATACCGTCACAGCGATCAGATGCACATCGTGGAACGCTTCCGTCTGACCGCCCCGGATACCATGGAAGTGCAGACCACGATTGATGACGCCAAGGCGCTCACCAAGCCCCTGACGGCGACCAAAGTGCTGAAGCGCCACCGCGACTGGGAT
Source organism: uncultured Gammaproteobacteria bacterium (assembly GCA_963708865.1). Taxonomy (GTDB): domain Bacteria; phylum Pseudomonadota; class Gammaproteobacteria; order Steroidobacterales; family Steroidobacteraceae; genus DAIDKA01. Next base: position 334,318 of record CAVPUC010000008.1, on the reverse strand, counting down.
ATCGCCGAATACATCTGCGAACAGAACAACCGTAACTTGTCCAACGAGCAGGGCAAGGCCGGGATCATCCTCAACCACTGAACTCTCACCGCAGTGATCACACCCATGAAATCATTCGCCCATTGCACCGGGACCAGCGCACTGGTACTTGCGCTGGCACTGGGCATGCTGCCGCCCGTCGCGCTGGCGCATCACTCGTACGCCATGTTCGACCTGTCCAAGACCGTCACGCTGCAGGGCACGATCCGCGACTTTCAGTGGACCAATCCGCACAGCTGGATCTGGGTCGACGTTCCCGGTGCCAGCGGCGCCACGGAACAGTGGGGCATCGAGGGCATGAGTCCCAACTACCTGGCGCGTCGCGGCTGGAGCAAGCACACGTTGAATCCCGGCGACAAGGTGAGTGTGGTCATTCACCCGCTGAAGGGCGCCGAACATGGCGGCAGCTTCATGAGCGTGACGCTGGCGGATGGCAAGGTCATGCGCCAGACAGGCGAGCCACCGGCTGCGACCCTGCCGAGCCCGCTCGCGCCACAGACCAAGACACCTTAAGCAAGGCTGCACGCGTGGCACTGACCGGCCTCGAGCACTACCTGGTGCTGACCTCGGACCTCGAGGCGACGCGGGACTTCTATCAGGACGCGCTGGGCATGACGGAGGGTTTTCGCCCGGCGTTGGGTTTTCCAGGCTACTGGATGTACTTGGGCGCAACGCCGGTCATTCACATTGCCGAGTGGAATACCTACACCGCGCATTCGGACGCCAAGGAGATTCCGGTGACCGCACCGGCGGCGAGCACGGGGGCGTTCGATCATGTGGCCTTCAATGCGGTCAACTTCGATGCGGTGCTTGCGCGCCTCGGCCGGCACGGCGTAACGCCGGCGCGCAACCTTCAGTCCAAGTCCGGTATGCGCCAGCTGTTCGTGTTCGATCCGAATGGCGTGAAGATCGAAATCAATTTCCGAAATCAATGACGGTGGGGTTCATGAACAATCTGCAAAGGATGCGGTACCTGGCGGCGACGCTGCTGCTTGGCGGCGCGCTGAGCGCGCACGCCGCGGCACCTTGTGACCGTGCGTGCCTGGAAGGCTTCGTCGACAGCTACTTCGATGCGCTGCTGGCACACGATCCATCAAAAGTGCCGCTGGCGCCGAACGTGCGCTACACCGAAGACGGTCAGCAGCTCGCCATTGGCGATGGCTTGTGGCGCACCATGCATGCCAAGGGACATTACCGCCTGTTCGTCGCGGACCCGCAGGCAGGCGAAGTGGCCTTCATTGGCACCATTCAAGAGGACAACCGCGATCCGACCAAGGGCACCGAGGTACTGATGGCGCTGCGCCTGCGGGTCAAGGACGGCAAGATCACGCAGATCGAGGAGCTCATGGCGCGCGATGAGAAGCCGGCGCTCGCCATGGAAGGCAAGCAGGTGGATCCGATTTATCTGGCGACGGTGCCGCCGGCGGAACGTGTCTCACGTGCCCAGCTGATCGCCACCGCCGACAAGTACTTCACGGGCATGCAGCAGAATGACGGCAAGGGCGACTATCCGTTCGCGGATGACTGCAACCGGCTCGAGAATGGCGCACAGACCACCAACGCCCCCACGCCCGCCGGACAGACCAGGCCGGATCCGAAGACCGCCAGCAACTACTCGTCGCAGTGGAGCTGCATGGAGCAGTTCAAGTCCGGACTGCTGCATTTCGTCAGCCGCATCCGCGATCGGCGCTATGTGGCCGTGGATGAGGAGCGCGGTATCGTCTTCGCCTTTGGGTTTTTCGATCATGAGGGCGGTGACACGCGCCACTTCAAGACGCCGGACGGGCGCGACGTCGTGGCGGGACCGGTACAGCCATGGACCTGGGAGATAGCCGAGCTTTTCAAGGTGCAGGGTGGCAAGATCCATCGGATCCAGGCGGTGCTGCAACGCAGTCCCTATGGAATGAATTCAGGCTGGAGCAGCTGGGCGCAGGGTATGTCGGACCAGGCGCGCGACGTCACCATGAAGTAGGCTAAAGCTGGATGGTGCGCAGCTGGCGTTGGGTGAGTTCATCCGCCGGTGCGGTCTTCGACTGCTTCAGATACGTCACGGTGTCGGGGACTGACAGCGGGCGACTGACGAGGTAGCCCTGCACCAGATCGCACCCCAGGCGGCGCAGCAGGTTATATGCCTCCTGGGTCTCCACGCCCTCGGCGACCACCTTCAGGCCCATGTTATGGGCCAGTTCGATGGTGGACATGATGATGGTCACATCATCCCGGCGTTCATGGGCACGGACAATGAACGAACGGTCGATCTTGAGTTCATCGAGCGGCAGGCGACTCAGCTGGGACAAGGAGGAGTACCCGGTGCCGAAGTCGTCCAATGAAAAGCGCACCCCCGCGATCCTCAGCAGCTGCATGTTGCGCACCGCGAGCGCGGGGTCGCGCATCACGGCGCCTTCGGTGATCTCCAGAATCAGGCGGGTGGGCGCCACGCCGTGCTCGCGCAGGGTCTCGAGTATTTCATCCCCGAGCTGCGAGTCCAGCAGGTCCGGCGCCGACAGATTCACCGCCACATCGATATCAATGCCCTGGCGGCGCCACTCGGCCATCTGCCGGATGGCAGTCCCCAGCGCCCAACTGGTCAGACGTCGCGCGCCACCGGTCTGCTCGGCGATGGGGACGAACTCCCCCGGTGAGACCACACCGAGCTGCGCATGCGTCCAGCGCGCGAGGGCCTCGAGGCTGCGTACCCGCCCGTTGATCAGGTCCACCTTGGGTTGATAGACGAGCGTCAGCTCATCGCGCTCGATGGCGCCGCGCAGATCACCGGCCAGCGCGAGTCTGCGCCGCAGATCCTCCTCGCGCCCGGGCCGGTAGCTGGCAATGCGGCCCCGCGCCTCACCGGCATCCTCCAGCGCGGTGTGCACATGGCGCAGCAGATCCTCCGCGACTGTTGCCGTGATCCGGCGCGCAGCACATGCCGGCATTCACGTCCAGATCCAGGCTGACGGCGAGCAGGCTGAAGCCGGCGCGCAGCGACCCCACCAGCTGCTCGGCGAGCAGCGTGGCGCGGTTCAGCGTACAGCCTCGCGCCAGCACCAGGAATTGCGCGGAGCCGAGCCGCGCCGTGAGGTCGGTCTCGCCGCAGTTCTGGCGCAGGCGACGCGCCATCTCACGCAAGGCCTCGTCACCGACGTGATGGCCGAGCGAGGCATTGATTTCGCCAAAGTTGGCGACGTCGAGCAGGATCAGCGCCACGGGCGAAGATGGCGCCGCGCGCAGCAGCTCCTCAAGATGCTTTTCCGCATAGACGCGATTGGGCAGGCCGGTGAGCGCATCGTGATGCGCGTCATGACTGATGCGCGCCTCGCGTTCCGCGATGTTCTGCTGCATGGTGTTGAAGGTCGCCGCGAGACTGCGGAACTCATCCCCGCCGCGCACGTCGACGGCCTTGTCATACGTGCCGGCCTGGATACGGCGCGCCGCACGCACCAGCTCGCGAATAGGCCGGGTCGCGCCGCGACTCAACAGCAGGGCGATGGCGAGGGCGGCGCCGAGGGCGATGCCGCCAATGGCCAGCAGCGCGTTGCGCTGCGAACGGAACGGAGCCATCACCTCGTCCATCGGCTGCTGCAGGACGATGACCGCGGACTCGGTGGTATCGCTCAGACGGAACGCATACGTCAGGTAGTCATTGCTGCCGAGCGTGCGTGTCCGTGAGGTCGTGCTGCCCGTGGCCGGATCGTGCCATGCGGCCAGCGCGGCACGCTGCGCTGCCGGCAGGGTCGAGGCGACGAGATTCCAGTTCGCGCCATTTTCAGCCAGTACGCTGACCTGGGTGGCCGCTCCCGCGCTCTTGCGCAGGGTTGCCGCGAGCGCGTCATCCACCGCAAAGCCCATCGCCATCCAGGCGATGGTGTCGGGCGCCTTGATCGGAGCCACGACCAACTGATACAGGTGATCGCCCAGCACCACCAAGTGCACGTCGTCGCGCCCGCCGGTCATGGAGTTGACCAGGCGCTCGACCGCTTTCGCATGCGTCATGACGTAAGGGGAGTTCGAGGTGCGCAGCCGACCATTGGCATCCAGGAACACGACGAGGTCCCAGCTGATGCGCTGGGAATGTTCGTCTACCGCGGACAGCATGGTGGCATCGTCGCTGGCGACGGCTTCCTTGAACCCGATGTCCGACGCGAGCACGGCGACGGTGCTGGACAGCTGGTCGGCGCGCGATCGCATGGTGTTCTGCACGACCTTGGCAGCCGAGTGCAGCTCGGCATCGGCCCGCACCCGTACCTGCCGATCCGTGCTCACGAGAACTGCGACCAGCGTCACACTCTGCGTTATGACTACTAGGCCGATGATCAGCGCGAGAAGCCGGTTGCGGAAACTATCCATGAGACCCGTTCAAATGGCCGGGTTGAATCGTAATCGTTGACGCGCAAATGAGACGAGCGGTGGGCCACAGTAGTGAGAATCGGCGCCTCTGGATGAACCCAGCGCGGCTTGCGCGGCGTCCTGCTGGCCCTGGGTCTGTGCGGCGCAACATGGGCTACGGACCTGCAGGTACGCGTCACCCAGGCCGACGGCAAGCCGCTGCCGGGCGCCGTGGTCACCGTGCATGCACTGGGGGCGGGTGTTGCGCCGGCCGCGCCGGTCCAGGCGGTGATGGATCAGATCGATCTGGCCTTCGCGCCCGACCTGCTGGTCATCCCGGTGGGGTCGACGGTGAGCTTTCCGAACTCGGACAAGGTCGGTCATGAGGTGTATTCGTTTTCACCGGCCCATCCGTTCAAGTTGGGCCTGTATCGCGGCACGCAGCATCCCCCCCAACTGTTTGCGCATGCGGGCCTCGTGACGCTCGGCTGCAATATCCACGACGCCATGCTGGCCTACATTCTGGTCACCGATGCGGCGTACTACGGCCGCACCGCGGCCGACGGCAACTGGATGCAGGCGGATGTGGCGCGCGGCAAGTATCGCATCGAGATCTGGAGCCCGCGGCTGCTGGAGCCGGGCCAGACTTTGGAACGCGAGATCGTCGTGGCGCCCGGTGATCACGCCGTGGCGGAGATTCACGCTGAGCATGAACTGCGCCCGGCGCAGTTGCAGAAACGGCCGCACTCCTGGGATGCGTACTGATGGCGGCGCGCCGCGCCATGATCGCTGCCACGACGCTGGTGTTCATCGTGGCGAGCAGCCGCGGCTCACGCTACGGAATGGGATGTCTCGCTCGACATGCGTCTGGTGGCGGCCGATGCACCCACGTCCTATCCGGATGGTGGCTTGGGTATGGTGCGCTACGGAGACGATCGGGACGGCGTGCAACTGGGCCGTGCGCGCTTTGCCCTGTCGCAGCAGCTCGGCGACCTGCTCACCTTCAAGATCGACGCCTCGGCCTGGGGCCAGCACGACCGCAGTCCGGTGGATGCCACCGAGGCCTATTTTCAGTTGCATCCCTATCCCTTTGGCGATTGGCGCACGCGGGTGAAGCTCGGCGCCTTCTATGCACCGATGTCGCTCGAGAATCGCGCCGACGGCTGGGAATCACCGTACACGCTGTCATCCTCCGCGATGGACAGCTGGGTGGCTCAGGAACTGCGCACCATTGGCGCGGAGTTCAAACTCGAGTGGCTGGGTACCCATTCGGGACACGACTTCGATGTTGGCGCGGTGGTCGGGGTGTACGGATGGAATGAGAAGGCGGGTGCGGCGCTCGCGACTTCGGGTTTCACGATCACCGACTGGCAGGGCACCTTGTTCGGCAGGGTGGGACGCACCGATGGCCTCACCGGCGCGATCAATGAGTATCACCAGTATGACAATCGCGCGGGGACTTACCTGGGCCTGGATGTTCACTATCTGGATCGCGTGACGCTCGAGGGCCTTCACTACGACAACCACGCCAATCCTGCCGCTGAGGAGGAGGCCACCGGCAGCTACGCCTGGCTCACGCGATTCGACACGGCGGGCGTGCGCGTGGAGAACGATGCGGGCTGGACCGCCATCGTGCAGTGGCTGGCGGGGGAGACCTACGTTGAGCCCGAGGGCTTGGGCCTCTTGGGCTGGAACTACCTCACCCGCTACGTGCTGGTGTCAAAGCGCAGTGGTGCCCATACCGTTTCCGTGCGCTATGACGATTTCAAGGTGAGCGGCGAGCAGTCATTCCCGCTCGGCAACCAGGCCGGACACGGCGTGACCTTGGCGTACCGCTTCGAGCCCAATCCGCACTGGCGCTTCACGCTGGAGGGGGTGCGTGTCCGTGGTTTTCAGACCAATCGGGCGATTTACGCCGGTGAGGCGCCGTTTGCCACGGAAAGTGATGTGCAGGTGGCCATTCGGTACGCGCTCAGCAATCACTAGACAATGATGCGCTCGGGCGCTGTGCGGGCCCGGAACGGCCGATTTGCCGGGGGGATGTGGCGCGACTGCCCGGGATGCCGCAAAATCGCCACCCGCGGGCGCTGAGCATCACCGAAGGACATCGATGAATAATTCAAAACGGACCCTTGCGGTGCTGACCGCGCTGCTGGCGGCGGGGATGGTGAGCTTGGCGGCGGCGCCGGTTCTGGCAGAAGGATCCGCGCCGAGCGGCCCGCAGGGAGACACCTGGGCCTCCATTGCCAAGTTGCCCGACTGGCAGGGCATCTGGGAATTGGACTGGCAGCATGGCGGCCTCGCCGCCGCCCGCCCGGCGCCTCCCAAGCTGACGCCCGAGGCGCAGGCCAAACAGGACGCGTACCGCAAGGCACAGGGGTCGGGCAAGAACCTGCAGCCGGACCAGGCCAATTGCCTGCCGCCGGGCATGCCGGGGATCATGACGCAGCCTTATCCCATCGAGTTCCTGTACGCCCCCGGCAAGGTGGTGATTGCCATCGAGGCCTACATGCAGTTCCGCCATATCTACACCGACGGGCGGCCCCTTCCCAAGGATCCTGATCCTTTGTTCCAGGGAACCTCCGTCGGTCACTGGGAGGGCGACACGCTGGTGGTGGACACCGTGGGCTTCGTGCCTTTCAGCAACATCTCCCCGGGCGTCGGCCACAGCGACCAGATGCACATCGTGGAGCGCATCCACCGCAGCGGACCGGACACCATCCTGATCGAGCAGACCATCACCGATCCGAAGGTGCTGATGGAGCCGTGGACGGTGGTGCACCCCTACAAGCTCGTCAAGGATGACCTGCGCGAATATATTTGCGAGCAGAACAACCACGACAGCGCGGATGAAGAGGGCCGGCCGGGCTTCAAGGTGACCAAGTGAAATTCAGGAGAACGGGAATGAAAGTTCTGAAAGTTCTGCGCATCGAAATCATTGCGTGGGCCGTCGTCATCTTGATTGCGGCGGGCCATGCCAGCGCGCATCACTCCACGGCGATGTTCGACATGGGCAAGAATGTGGTTCTGCAGGGCACCATCAAGGAGTTCCAATGGACCAACCCCCACACTTTCATCTATATCGATGTGCCCAATGCGGCGGGTGGTACCGATGAATACGGCATCGAAGGAATGAGTCCCAACTATCTGGCCCGCGTGGGCTGGGACAAGCACACGCTCAGTGCCGGTGAAAAGGTGGAACTCACCATCCATCCGCTCAAGGACGGCCGCAAGGGTGGGTTCGATGTGAGCTTGAAAAAGCCGGATGGCAAGTTGATGTACAACCTGCCGCACGGACCCGGCTAATCGGTCCCCATCAGAAAAAAGGCCCGGAAGTTCAAAGTGAGAGCTTCCGGGCCTTTTGTTTGGTGTTGCCGTCCTGTCGGTCAGTCGTCCATTAGGAAACTGCGCAGCTGCTCGCTGCGGCTCGGGTGACGGAGCTTGCGCAGTGCCTTGGCTTCGATCTGCCGGATGCGCTCGCGCGTCACGTCGAACTGCTTGCCGACTTCCTCGAGGGTATGGTCGGTGTTCATGTCGATGCCGAAGCGCATGCGCAGGACCTTGGCCTCACGCGGGGTCAGTTGCGCAAGTACCGAGTGGGTGGTCTCGCGCAGTGACTCCGAGGTTGCCTGGTCAATGGGTGAGGCCACCGAGGTGTCCTCGATGAAATCCCCGAGATGTGAGTCCTCGTCATCGCCGATCGGAGTCTCCATCGAGATGGGCTCCTTGGCGATTTTCAGCACCTTGCGTACCTTGTCCTCGGGCATCTCCATGCGCACCGCCAGCTCCTCGGGCGTGGGTTCGCGACCCATCTCCTGCAACATCTGCCGGGAGATGCGGTTGAGCTTGTTGATGGTCTCGATCATGTGCACCGGAATGCGGATGGTGCGCGCCTGGTCGGCGATCGAACGGGTGATGGCCTGGCGAATCCACCAGGTCGCATAGGTCGAGAACTTGTAGCCGCGCCGGTACTCGAACTTGTCGACGGCCTTCATCAGGCCGATGTTGCCTTCCTGGATGAGATCCAGGAACTGCAGGCCGCGGTTGGTGTACTTCTTTGCGATGGAGATCACGAGGCGCAGGTTGGCCTCGACCATCTCCTTCTTGGCGCGCCGCGCCTTGGCCTCGCCGATCGAGACGTCGCGGTTGATCTCCTTGAGGTCGTTGATCGACAGGTGGTACAGCGTCTCCAGGACCGCAAGGCGGTTCTGGCGCCGCTCGACCTCGTCCTTGAACTTGGTGAGGGGCGTCGAATACTTCTTCCCCGCCTTCATGTGCTTCTGCAGCCACCGCGCGCTGGTTTCATTCTTCGGGAAAGTCGCGATGAAGTCCTTGCGCGGCATGCCCGAGTCACGCACGGCGATGATCATGATCTCCTTCTCCAGCTGGCGGATCTCGGAGATATGCCCGCGCAGATTGAGAATGAGCGCATCGAACATGCGCGGCGAGAGCTTCAGCTCCATGAATTCATCGGAGAGCTTCTTGCGCAGCTTCAGGGTCTTGGGTTCCTTGGCGCCAAGTTTCTCGATCGCGCTCAGCGCCTGGCCAAAGACCTTGTGGATGGAGGCGAAGCGACGTGCCGCCTCTTCGGGATCGGGACCCGTGTCCACGGCTTCCTCGGCATCATCCGCATCGTCGCCGTCTTCGCGTTCCTCCGCACCCGGCAGCGGCTCCGCGACCACTTCCATCTTGGTGGGATTCTGCGGCTGGGCAATCACGTCGGGCGCATTCGGATCGATGAATCCGACGATCACATCCACCAGGCGCGACTGGCCCGCCTTGACCGGCTCATAAGCCTTGAGCAGAAAATCATAGGTCGCCGGATACATCGACAGCGCGCCGCGCACCGTATCCAGGCCTTCCTCGATGCGCTTGGCGATGCGGATTTCGCCCTCACGCGTCAGCAGTTCCACCGTGCCCATCTCGCGCATGTACATGCGGACCGGGTCGGTGGTGCGGCCGAGCTCAGCGTCGAGCGCCGCGAGCGCCGCGGCGGCCTCTTCGATGGCTTCCTCATCGGCCGGCTGTGAAGGCTCGGAGGCGAGCAGCGAGGCGGTGTCCGGTGCCTTCTCGTACACCGGAATGCCCATATCGTTGATGGTGTTGACGATGTCTTCGATCTGCTCCGGATCCACGATCTCGGAGGGCAGATGGTCGTTCACCTGGGCGTACGTCAGGTAGCCTTGTTCCTTGCCGCGGGCGATCAGCAGCTTCAGCTGCGACTGGCGGTCCTCGGGGACACCCGCGGGACGCGCCGCGAGGGCCTTCTTGTCCTTCTCCGCCAGCAGCTTTGCGGCCGTCTTGGCATCGAGGCTCGCGGCCGCCGCACTTTGCGTCTTGCCGGGGACAGCGCCCCCCTTCTTCGGGGCAGGGGCGGGCGGCGCCACCGGCGCGGCGGTGGCTTTGCGTCCTTTCTCCGCAACTGGCGCGGAAACCGGCGTCTTGCGCGCGCTGTCCGCGGTCGCCGAGGCGTGAGCAGCGGATTTCTTGGCGGTGGCAACCGCCTTGACCGGCTTCTTCTCGGGCTGAGGATGCTTCTTGCTGGCAGCAGTGGGCTTCGGCTTAACTTTCATGGTGAAGCTGGTGCAACCCCGTATATATGGTGTGTAGGCCTCATTGTGAGTCCCGGATGGGGCAACTCAAGAGGCATTTGGGCGAACCGCGGATTGTATTTCACATCCCGCGCCCTGCCAAATTCAAAGCGGCGGCCGGGTTCCCGGCTAGTGCGATAGATCGACCATAAGTTGTTGAAGTTCAAGCTTTTCTTCCTTCGACAAGCCCAGGTTACGATCTTTTTCCAATAATAGGTCCAACTGGCGGCGCACCGACTCCTGGTGTAGACGTCCCAGCGCGTCATCCAGTTCCCGCTGGGCCGCCGCGGCATCCTTCACCATGGCCTCGAGGCTTGCCAGCCGCGCCAGATGCGGCTCGCCGGGCCGACCCCGCCAGCGCTCCAGGACCTGCGCAGTGGTCTGTGCAGGAGTGATGCGCAACTCATCGATGAGCGCGGACAGGACATCGATGCCCGGCTCATCGAGCGCCCGGATCCGCGCCAGGTGCTCTTCTGGGATATCGGCCGCGATCTGCGGAAAATGAAGCAGCAGCCTGACAGCCTGGCGCACCAGGCTGCCGCGCCCGCCACCGGGGTTGCGCGCCTGAGCGGCGGTCGCGCCCGCGCCAAGGCGGATGCCCAGAAGCTCGGCAATGCCTTCGGGCGTGCGCTGGAAGCCGAAGGCCTGCGCCAGCCGCTCGGTCAGCAACCGTCGGTACACGCCTTCGGGCACCTGCAGCAGCAGCGGCCGCGCCGCCTGGGCCACCTTGGCGCGACCGTCGGCACCGCGGGTCATCACCCGCTCGCCCAGTTCGCGGACAAAATATTCAGACAACGGCAGGGCGTCGGTGGCGAGGCGATGCTCAAAGGCATCACGACCCTCCTTCCCCACCAGCGTGTCGGGATCCTCGCCCTCGGGCAGGAACAGGAAGCGCAGCTCCCGCCCCTCGACGGCCTCAGGCAGCGCGTTCTGCAAGGCGCGCCACGCCGCGGCGCGACCGGCCCGATCGCCGTCAAAGGAAAACACCACTTCACTCACCAGCTGGAAGACCCGCTTGAGGTGATCGGCGGTGGTGGCGGTGCCGAGCGTGGCCACGGCGTAGTGCACGCCCGCCTGGTGCAGCCGCACCACATCCATGTAGCCCTCTACCACCAGCAGTCGATTCAGCGGCGCGCGGCTCTGGCGTGTTTCGTACATGCCGTACAACTCGCGACCCTTGTGGAACAGCACGGTCTCCGGGGAGTTCAGGTACTTGGGTTCGCCCTTATCGAGGACCCGTCCGCCAAAGGCGATGACGCGCCCGCGCGCATCGCGGATCGGGAACATGATGCGGTCGCGGAAGCGGTCGTAATAGCGCTCGCCGCTGCGCGGGGCGGGCGCGTCGCTGTCACGCTCGATGATGAGGCCACAGTCACTCAACTGGCGACGGGCCTCATCGGTGGCGCCGAAGCGGCGCAGCACCTCGTTCCAGGAGTCGGGCGCGTAGCCAATGCAGAAGCGCTTGAGGGTCTCAGGCTCCAGGCCGCGCCGGGCCAGATACTCCTTCGCCCGCGCGTTGGACTCGAGCGTCGTCGCGTAGAACCGCGCGACTTTCTCCATCAGATCAAACAAAGATTCATTGCGCTTCGGTGGCGGTGCGACGCCCCCCTCGTGCGGCACAGTGAGCCCCAGCCCCTGGGCCAGCTCTTCCACCGCCTCGGGGAACGGCAGCCGGTCGTGCTCGATGAGGAAGCCCAGCGCCGTGCCATGGGCCCCGCAACCAAAGCAGTGATAGAACTGCTTCTCGGGACTCACCCAGAAAGAGGGCGTTTTCTCGCTGTGAAACGGGCAGCAGGCGCGGTATTCGCGGCCCGCCTTCTTCAGCGGCACACGCAGGCCGATCACCTCGACGATGTTGGTACGCTCGATGAGTTCATCGATGAAGGTCTGCGGAATCCGGCCCATGCCGGTGAGGCTACCGGGTGCTCCCCGGTCCGACAATGTCAGCTGCTGAGCAGCGTCTTGATCCGGGCGCTCAAGGCACCCATGTCGGTGCGGCCCTGGACCTGGGGTTTGACGGCGGCCATGACCTTGCCCATGTCTTTCATGGAGGCGGCGCCGGTTGTGGCAATCGCGGCACGGATGAGGCTTTCGACTTCCGTATCGGCGAGTTGCGCCGGCAGGTAGGCCTGCAACACCGCAAGCTCCGCCGACTCCTTTGCGACCAGGTCGGCGCGGCCGCCGGCTTCGAACTGCGTGATGGACTCGCGCCGCTGCTTGATCATTTTCTCAAGCACCGCGAGCACCTGGGTATCATCCAGCTGGATGCGTTCGTCGACTTCCCGCTGCTTGATGGCGGCCAGGATGAAGCGAATGCCGGCGAGACGCTCCTTGTCGCCGGAGCGCATCGAGGCCTTCATGTCCTCGGTGATGCGTTCCTTCAATGACATGGCGTGCTAGCGCGCGGCGCGCATGCCGTCGCGGGAGACGCGCTTCATGTGGCGCTTGATGGCCGCGGCCTTCTTGCGCTTACGCTCCTGCGTGGGCTTTTCATAGAATTCACGGCGGCGCAGCTCGGTCAAGATCCCGGCTTTTTCGCAGGCGCGCTTGAAACGGCGCAGGGCCGCATCGAAATACTCGTTCTCACGAACACGAACGCTCGGCATTGGAACCTCAAGTCCTTGATCTACCGGCGATTTTGCCGGCGTCGTAGCAGGATCGGGCTGGCGATTCTAAAGATCCGTGCCGCAAAAGGCAAAGATTTCCCGGGTGCTCCGCCTCTAAACTTGCCGCCGTGAAAATCCTAGGTCTCGAATCCTCCTGTGATGAAAGCGCCGCAGCCGTGCTCGACAGCGACCAGGGCCTGCTCTCGCACGCGGTATTCAGCCAGATCGAGCTGCACCGTCTCTATGGTGGCGTGGTGCCGGAGCTGGCCGCGCGTGATCACATCCAGCGACTGTTGCCGCTGCTGCGGGGGGTGCTGGCCGAGGCGGGCATTGCAGCGCAGCAGCTGGATGCCATCGCCTATACGGCCGGGCCCGGCCTGGTCGGGGCCCTGCTGACCGGCGCTGCCTTGGGCCGCGCGCTGGCGTTCGCCTTGGGCATCCCGGCACTGGGCGTGCATCATCTGGAAGGGCATCTGCTGGCGCCGCTGCTGGAGCCCGATCCGCCGCCCTTCCCGCACGTCGCGCTGCTGGTCTCCGGCGGCCACACCATGCTGATCGAGGTGCAGGGCATCGGTGCCTACCGGCTGCTCGGTCAGACGCGGGATGATGCGGCCGGCGAGGCATTCGACAAAACCGCGAAGCTGCTGGGCCTGCCGTATCCGGGGGGGCCGGAACTGGCGCGCATTGCCGCCAGCGGCCGGGCCGGGGCGTTCGTGTTCCCGCGACCCATGCTGGACCGGCCGGGCCTGGAATTCAGTTTCTCGGGTCTGAAGACCGCCGTGCTGCATGCCGTTCGCGACCGCCAGCTCGATGATACCTTGCGCGCCGATGTGGCCCGCGGCGTTGAGGAGGCCATTGTCGAGTGCCTGTGTGTGAAGGCGTTGCGGGCGCTTGATGACACGGATTGCCAGGTGCTCACCGTCAGCGGCGGTGTCGGTGCCAACCGCCGGCTGCGCGAAACGCTGTCGCGGCAGCTGGCCGCGCGCGGCGGCCGGGCCTACTATCCGCGCCCAGAATTCTGTACCGACAATGCGGCGATGATCGCCGTGGCGGGTCTGGCGCGCCTGCGCGCCGGCCAGCATGATGATCTGGCGATAGGCGCCCACGCACAGTGGGCGCTGGAATCGCTGCCCGCCCTCTAGGAACCAGGAAATATGACTGCACCAACCGACCGGGTGTTTCTGCGCGAGCTGGGTATCGAATGCATCATCGGCTTTCTCGAGTGGGAACGGCTGGTCAAGCAGACGGTGTACCTGGACATCGAGGCGCCGATCGACTGCCGCAAGGCGGCGCGCCACGATGAGGTCGCCGATACGCTCGACTACAAACGCCTCTCGAAGCTCGTGATCGCCTTCGTGGGCGGCTCCGAGTTCAAGCTGGTCGAGACCCTCGCCGACCGCACCGCGAGGCTCATTCTCCAGGAGTTCGACATTCCGTGGATCAAGGTGACCGTCAACAAGCGTGGCGCCATCCGTGCCGCGCGTGATGTCGGCGTCAGCATCGAGCGCACCCGCGCCGACCTGGACTGAGATGGCCCGGGTTTACGTCGCCGCCGGCAGCAATGTCGATCCGTACACGCATCTGGCGCGGGCGCAAACCGAGCTTGCGCGCCGCTTCGGCCCATTGAGCGTCTCGCCGTGGTATCGCAACGCCGCCGTCGGTTTCGCGGGTGAGGACTTCATCAATTTCGTATTCGGTTTCGACACGGCGCTGAGCGTGCATGAAACGCGGGCGCAACTGCGCGAGGTGGAGGCGCTGTGCGGCCGTGCGCCGGATGCGCCCAAATGGGCGGCACGCACCATGGATCTGGACATCCTGCTGTATGCGAATCTGGTATTGGCTGAGCCGCAGTTGCAACTGCCGCGCCCGGATCTGCTGCTGCGGCCCTACATGCTGGGCCCGCTGGCGGACATCGCGCCCGACCTGCCTCACCCCACCGACGGTCGCAGCATTGCGCAGCTGTGGGCGGGCTTCGATACGGCCGCTCACGAGATGATCGCCGTGCGGCCCGCCGCGACGGTGAGTCCGTGCGCCTAGCCGGTGAGGCTGCGACCGCCGTCCACCGCCAGGATCTGGCCGGTGACGTAGGGCGCCATGGCGGCGAAGTACAGCGCCGCCTTGCCGATGTCCTGCGGATCGCCCGAGCGCTTCAGCAGGGTCTTGTCGATGATGTCGGCCTGCATGGCGACATCGACATCGGCGGGAAACATGACCGGTCCCGGCGCGATGCCATTGACGCGCACGTCGGGCGCGAGTTCCCGCGCCAGCGACTTCGTCAGCATGATCAGCGCGGCTTTGGCGCTGCTGTAGGTGGGATAGCCCTTGAGCGGCTTCATGCCGTGGATATCGACCATGTTCAGGATCAAGCCGCGCCGCCGTCGCAGCTCCGGCGCAACGGCCTGGGCGAGAAACAGCGGTGCGCGGAAATTGGTGCCGAAGAGATCCTCGAACTGGGCGAGCGTGATGGCGCCGACGGGCGTGGCGTAGAAGGACGAGGCGTTGTTGATGAGAATATCCAGCCGGCCAAACCCGCGCAGGGCGGCGGCGGCGAGCTCAGGCAGGCGCGCCGTATCCAGCAGGTCCGCCTGCACCGCGAGCGCGGAGTGCGGGCGGGCCGCATTGAATGCGCTGATCAACGCTGCGGCATCCTGCGTGGACTTCAGATGATGGATCACCACGTTCGCGCCCTGCGCGTGCAGGGCTCGCGCGATGGCGGCACCGAGGCGGCGCGCACCCCCGGTGATCAATGCCGTCTGTCCGGCCAGGGGCTGCGCGTCTGTCGGTGTCATAGGTGCTCATTATGACGCGATCGGGCCCACTGCCAATGCTGCCAGCGCTCAATGCGGCCGAGGCGGCGCATTCCGCCGCGCTGCTGCAGCGAATCAGGCACCACATCGACGCGGCGGGAGGCTGCATCGATTTCGCGACCTTCATGAACCTCGCGCTGTACGCCCCGGGACTGGGGTACTACAGCGCCGGTAGCACCAAGATCGGCGGCGCCGGAGACTTCACCACCGCGCCGGAGGTGTCGGCACTGTTCGCACGCTGTGTGGCGCGCCAGTGCGCGCAGATCCTCGCCGCCGTCCCCGGCGGCAGCATTCTGGAGCTGGGTGCCGGCACCGGCAGCATGGCGGCCACTCTCCTTGAGGAGCTGGCGGCCGCAGGGGCGCTGCCGGTGCGCTACGACATCCTGGAGGTCAGTGCGGACCTCGCCGAACGCCAGCGGCAGCGCCTCGCGGCATTGCCCGCCGAGCTGCGCTCGCGCGTTCGCTGGCTGCAGCAGCTGCCGGAGGAGCCGATGGCGGGTGTCATTCTGGCCAACGAGGTACTGGACGCGTTGCCGTGTCGGCGGTTCGTCATGCACGAGCCGCGGATTGAGGAGCTCGGGGTGACGCACACCGTGGACGGCACATTGGCCTGGGCGCGACGGCCCGCCGATGCGGCGTTGACGGCGGCGGTTCAGGCGCTGAGTACGGACCTGCAGACACCCCTGCCACCCGGCTACACCTCGGAGCTGTGCCTGCTGGCCGATCCATGGGTCGCGAGCCTCGCGGCGTGTCTCGCGCACGGCGCCATGCTGCTGTTTGATTACGGCCTGCCGCGGGCGCAGTACTACCATCCGCAGCGCGCCTCCGGAACGCTCAGCTGTCATTTCAAACATCGCGCACATTTTGATCCGTTGATTCACGTGGGGGTGCAGGACATCACCGCATGGGTGGATTTCACGCGCGTGGCGCTCGCCGCCCAGACGGCGGGCCTCGAGGTGCTGGGCTTTGCCACGCAGGCCGGATTTCTCCTGGGCGCGGGCATTGCCGAACTGCTGGCGCAGGCCGGTGGCGCCATTGAGCAGGCGCGGCTCGCCGGTGAGGCGCGGCGCTTGCTGATGCCCGGTGAGATGGGCGAGGCCTTCAAGTTGCTGGCGCTGGGTCGGGGCATCGAGGCCCCGCTCGATGCCTTCAGGCATCAGGATCTGCGCGACTCGCTGTGGCAAGCTCTCGCAGCTGCGTGACCGCCGCCAGCCGCCGCAGCTGCAGGGCCGCGCCGATCTGCGGACCCGCAAGGCCCGCGCGCTCTTCCGCCGTGAGGTTCACCGCCGCGGCTGCCGCATGCGCCTGGCGCAGATAATCCGCCTGCGGATAAGCCCGCGATTCCAGCCCCGCGCGGCCGCGCGCGTCGCACTCGCAGGCCAGCAGCAGTTCGGCGAAACGCTCCGGGCGACGGAAAGCGTCGGTTTCGGCGAACAGTTTCATGAGCGTCTCGGCCCGCAGCGACAGCGCCCGATGCACCAGCGTGTGGTGGCGCGAGGTGAGGAGCGCGAGTTCCCGGCAATCATTCGGCACGCGCAGGCGCTGTGACAACTGCTCGATGGGCGCAAGTCCCCGCTCTTCGTGCTGATGATGACTGGGCCACTGCTCCTGGGGAGTCAGTGCCTTGCCCAGATCGTGCGCCAGTACCGCATAGCGCACCGCGAGCGATGCCTGGTGCCGGGCCGCGATCCCGAGCGCCAGCATGACATGCACGAAGGTGTCGATTTCCGGATGCCATTTCGCCGGCTGGGGCACGCCGTGGAGCGCGGCCACTTCGGGCATCAGCACGGCCAGTGCGCCACATTCACGCAGAATCTCAAAGAACACTTGCGGATGCGGTTCGAGCAGCGCGCGCGCGGTTTCCCGCCACACCCGCTCTGGCGTGAGCGCAGCGATCTCGCCGCTTGCCGTCATGTGCGCCATGAGCGCCGCGGTTTCCGGGGCGATACGAAACCCCTCATCCGCAAAGCGCGCCGCGAAGCGCGCGACGCGCAGCACGCGCACCGGGTCCTCGACGAACGCTTCCGACACATGGCGCAGGAGGCGGGCCGCAAGATCGCGCTGACCGCCGTAGGGATCCACGATGTTGCCGGCGGCATCTTCGGCCATGGCGTTGATGGTGAGGTCGCGGCGTTTCAGGTCCTCCTCCAAGGTGACCTCTGGTGAGAACACCGTGGTGAATCCGTGGTAGCCGGGGGCGACCTTGCGTTCCTGGCGCGCCAGCGCATATTCCTCTTTGGACTTGGGGTGCAGGAACACCGGGAAGTCCTTGCCGACGGCGCTGTAGCCCTGCGCGGTAAGCTGCGCAGGCGTCGCCCCGACGACCACCCAATCGCGCTCGCCCACGGTGCGGCCGAGAAGTCGGTCACGAACCGCACCGCCTACCAAGTACACTTGCATCGGCTCATGTTAACCGAGAGTCGCAAGCTCCTGACGATCACGCTGCTGCTGGGCGCCGCCAGCATCCTCCCTGCCTGCGGGAGCCTGTACCTGCTGCAGGCGGCGCGCGGGCAGGCGCAGATCCTGGTGGACCGGCGTCCCATCAAAGAAGTGGTGGCAGATCCTAAAACGGCGCCGACGGTGCGCGATACCTTGGCTGAGGTGAGCGCGGCGCGTGACTTCGCCAGTCAAAGCCTGGGCCTGCCGGACAACCGCAGCTATCGGTTGTACGCCGACATCGGACGCCCCTACGTGGTGTGGAATGTGGTTGCTGCGCCCGAGTTTTCCGTGCGGCCGAAGGTGTGGTGCTTCCCTATCGCCGGGTGCGTCCCCTACCGCGGTTATTTCCGCCAGAAATCCGCCCAAGCCTATGCCGACAAGCTCGCAAGACACGGCTACGACACCGTCGTTGGCGGCGTGCCGGCCTACTCGACCCTGGGGCACTTCGACGACCCGGTCTTGAACACCATGCTGCCGTATGGCCGCGACCAGCTCGCCGCCATCATTTTTCATGAACTCGCCCATCAGCTTGTCTACGTACCGGGCGACTCGGCCTTCAACGAAGCGTTTGCCAACACCGTGGAGGAAGCCGGGCTCGCGCGCTGGTTGGCCGTGAAGGGGCGTCCCGCCGACATTGAACGGTTCCACCGCAGCGAATCACGGGCCAGGGAATACTCGGGCCTGCTGAAACAGGCGCGCCTGGATCTGGCACGCCTGTATGCTTCGAAGCTGCCAGCCGATGAGATGCGTGCCGCCAAGCAGGCGCGTCTGGCGGTCCTGGCCGGGGCGATTCGCGCGACCGAGAAGCGCCTCGGCGCACCCTCGGGTTACGGCCCGTGGCTGGCCAAGGGTCTCAACAACGCGCAACTCGCCTCCGTTGCGACTTATGAGGATTGCATGCCGGGATTCCAGCGGCTGCTGGCCCAAGAGGATGGCGATCTGCCGCGTTTCTATGCTGCCGTGCGCAAGCTCTCAAAGCAGCCGGCGGCGGCGCGCGCTGCGCAGGTGTGCGCGGTTCATTGAATCGGAATGAGCACGGTGGACTTGCCGCGCTGGACTTCGATGACCAGCGTCGCCAGGCCCGCGCTGCGCTCGCGCAGTTGCTGCAGGTTGGCCACCCGCGACTGATTGACGGCGACGATGAGGTCGTCGCTGCGAATGCCGGCCGCGGCGGCGGGGCTGCCGCTGTCGACATTGCGCACCATGACGCCGCTGCCACCGGCAGCTTCCACCAGCATCGCACCCTCGAAGGCCGGGTTGATCTCGCCCGGCACAACCGGTGTCGCGCTGGCGGCTTCCGGCGGCTGGGTGATGACGGCCTGGACATGCCGTGGCCGGCCGTCGCGCAGCAGCGCGATGTCCACGGTATCGCCCACGCGCAGCAGCCCCACCGCGTTGCGCACATCGGCGGGCACCATGACGGTCGCGTGGTTGAGGGAAACGATGACATCGCCGCTGTGGATACCCGCCTGCTCGGCCGGCGACCCCAGCAGCACCTGCGTGACCAGCGCGCCCTGCGCACCACTCAAGCCCAGGGCCTGCGCGATGTCGGGACTCACCGGGTAGGTGTCGACGCCGAGCAGGCCGCGCTTCACGGAGCCGAATTGCACCAGCTGGTCGGTAATGCTGCGGACCATGTCGACCGGAATGGCGAAGCCGATGCCGATATTGCCACCCGAGCGGGCCAGAATGGCCGTGGCGAGGCCCACCAGCTCGCCCCGCAGATTGACCAGCGCGCCGCCGGAATTGCCCGGATTGATGGCGGCGTCGGTTTGGATGAAATCCTCAAAGCCGTCCTGATCCAGATTGCTGCGGCCAAGGCCGCTGACAATGCCTGAGGTCACTGAATTGCGCAGTCCGAAAGGATTGCCGATGGCGACGACGAAGTCGCCGACTTCCAGCTTCGAGGAGTCGCCCAGCGTGATCTGCGCGAGCTTCACGGGACGCACCTTGAGCACGGCGATGTCGGTGGGCTCATCGATCCCGACGACTTCGGCTTTCAGGTCGCGACCGTCAGCCAGCGTCACCGTGATTTCGCTCGCGTTCTCGATCACATGAGCGTTGGTGAGAATGTAACCCTTGCGGGCATCGAGGATGACGCCGGAGCCGGCGCTCTGGAACTGCGGCGAGTGCCCGCCGCGCGCCTGGGGCACATCGAAGAATCGATCGAATGCCGGATCCGCGAGCAGCGGATTCGCCGGGCTGCTTTCGCTGATGGAGCCGCGCGTTGCGACATTGACCACGGCCGGGGCGACGCGCCGGATCATTGGTGCCAAGGACGGCAGCGGGGCATCGTCCGCCGGATTGGCCACGGCGGTGATGGCCGTTGGTGCGATGGGCGAGGGCAGTGCGGCACGCGCTGCCGGACCTGACAGAACGGTCAGTGCCGCCAGCGCGACCTGGCTGGTCGCCACGCCTTTCATCGTTGCGATGATCCTAAAGAGAAGATGCCGGGCATTGTAGCCCGGCAGCTGCTCGACAGGTCGGCGGCGCACGCGGTACGCGCGCCGGCCTCAGGTCAGACGCTGGATCAGGCGGCTTCGACCTTGATACGACGGACCTCGGGCTTCGCCTGCTTGGGAATCGACAGCTCGAGCACGCCGTTGACATGGGTCGCCTTGATCGCATCGGTCTGCGCGGCTTCCGGCAGCGTGAAGCGCCGCACGAAGTTGCCAGCCACGCGCTCGACGCGCTGGTAGCCGCCTTCGGTCTTCTCTGCAGAGGCTTTGCGCTCGCCCTTGATCGTGAGCACGCCGGCATCGGCGGTCACTTCAATGTCATCCGGACTGACGCCCGGCAGATCGGCGCGCACGACATAGCGCTCGGTCTCTTCATGCACATCAACGGAAGGAATCCAGGCCACATTGCGGGCCTCGTAGCGGACAAAAGTCATGTGGGTCTCCAAAAATTGCTCGCGATAACCGCGAATGACACCGATCTATGGCTGGCTGACCGGCTTTCAAGGGCCGCAGCGGCGGCCACGGATCGATTTATGGCCGCAAACCGTGTTGTAAACCCTGTGGGCAACCTGTGCGGCAGCTGCGTACAGTCTGTGGGCACCGGGCACAACATCTTGGGCTGCGCCGTAAATGAATTTTTTGCCTCTTAACGCAGTTTTGGCCGGGTCCGCCGCAGCCAATTATTCTGTAACTCGTTGTTTTAACAACGCTAAATAATCCAAAAAACTGAGCCATGCGATTCTTGACGGTTATGTTGCACGTCTTTAATCTCGGCCGCTCGACACAAGATCTTGTGTCGCTCCTCTGGGGATGCGGAGCGTCTCGAATACAATGAATACGCTTGTGAAAATTGAACCGCGCGAGATCGATACCGTTCCGTTCCAGGAAGCTTCCCTGGACATCTGGGACAAGAAATATCGACTCACTGCGAAGGACGGATCGCCCATCGACAAGTCGATGGACGACACCTACAAACGCGTGGCGCGGGCACTCGCGGATGTCGAGCTGCCCGAAGCGCGCGAGCAGTGGAACGAACGCTTTCTGTGGGCGCTGCGGCGCGGCGCGATCCCCGCCGGGCGCGTCACCTCCAATGCCGGCGCGCTCGAGCACAAGCCCGCCACGTCGACCATCAACTGCACCGTGTCCGGCACCATCCGCGATTCGATGGATGACATCCTCAACAAGGTGCACGAGGCCGGCCTCACCTTGAAGGCGGGCTGCGGCATCGGCTACGAGCACTCGACCCTGCGGCCGCGCGGCGCCTATGTGTCGGGTGCGGGCGCCTATACGTCCGGCCCGCTGTCGTTCATGGATATCTTCGACAAGATGTGCTTTACCGTGTCCTCGGCCGGTGGCCGACGCGGCGCGCAGATGGGCACGTTCGATGTGGGGCATCCGGATGTCCTGGAGTTTGTGCGTGCCAAGCGCGAGAACGGCCGCCTGCGCCAGTTCAACCTGTCGCTGCTGATCACCGATGAGTTCATGAGCGCGGTGCGCGAGGAGCGCGACTGGAAGCTCGCGTTCCCGGTCAGCAAGAAGGAGGCCGAGACCGAAGGCGCGAACCTCGAGGACGCCAGCAGCTACATCTGGCGCGAATGGCCGGTTCATGACGGGTATGTCGTCAACGAAGAAGGCCTGGTCGCCTGCAAGATCTACAAGACGATCCCGGCGCGACGCCTGTGGGACGTCATCATGACGTCCACCTACGATTTCGCCGAGCCCGGCTTCATCCTCATCGACCGCGTCAATGAGATGAACAACAACTGGTGGTGCGAGGATATCCGCGCGACCAACCCGTGCGTGACTGCGGATACGCGGCTGGCGACCCAGTACGGCATGGTGCGCATCGGCGATCTGTACGAGCGCAATCTGGAGATCCAGGCGACGGTGGATACCCGTACGCTGGGTGAAGGCATGGGCGCGACCGTTCGCAAGGCCGTTCCGGCATTCATGACGTCACCTTCTGCCGAAGTCTATCGCGTGGTGACGGAGGCGGGCTACGAAATCAAGGCCACCGAGTGGCATGACTTCTATACGACGCGTGGGAAAATCAAGCTGCGGGACCTGAAACCGGGCGACGAACTGCTGATCCAGTCCGCAGTGGGGCAGTTCGGCGGATGCGGCAACGGTGAACTCGGCGTGCTGCTGGGTCTGCTCACCGGCGATGGGCATTTCACGAATCGCGGTAAAGGCCAGCAAGCCGCCGTGCTGAATCTCTGGGGCGTTGATCGCGATCTATCGGAGACCGTCGTTGCCTACGCGAACGCCATGATTGCGGGCTGGGCCGAGCGCGCCAGGAGCTATCAGGTCAGTGCGGTGGCGGTTCCCGAGCGCAATCTGGTGATGATCCGCTCCGTTCTGCTCACCCGCGTTCTCTTTGAGATGTACGGAATCACGCCGGCCCTGAAGACCGCCGTCCCAGAAATCGTATGGCGGGGTAACGAGGAGTGCGTAAAGGGCTACCTGCGCGCCCTGTTTCAAAGTGACGGCACCGTCAATGTTTCCGGGCAGACCAGCACGACCTGCTCAGTGCGATTGGCCTCGAGTGTTCCGTCACTATTGAAAGACGTGCAGATGCTCCTGGCCAATCTCGGCATCTTCACGCGAATCTATAAGAGACGGGAGGCGGGTCAGCGAATCCTGCCGGACGGTAAGGGCACCAAGCGATCCTATAACTGCAAGGCTGATTACGAGCTCGTGATCGACGGTGAGTCGCGGGACCGATACATGAGCGAAGTCGGCTTCCTGACTGAATCCAAGAATTCCGAATATCGCGACTGGACGGTCGGCAAGGCGCTGAAAAAATCGCAGAGTTTCACTTCCCGCATCAAAGAGATTACACCGGCAGGTCGCGAGGCGGTGTTTGATACGACGCAGGAAGACAGAAACTCCGTTATTTTTAACGGCCTGGTGACAGGGCAATGCGGCGAACAACCGTTGCCGCCCTATGGTTCGTGCCTGCTCGGCTCGGTCAATCTCACGCGTTTCGTGCGTCATCCGTTCACCGATTACGCCGAATTTGATTGGGACGAGTACCGCGAAGTGGTGCGGGTGTTCACCCGCATGCTGGACAACGTCGTGGAGATCAACGGCCTGCCGCTGGAAAAACAGCGCGGCGAGATCGTGCGCAAGCGCCGCCACGGCATGGGTTTTCTCGGACTCGGCAGCACCATCACCTGCCTCGGCATGAAGTACGGCTCCGAGGAGTCGGTGAAGTTCACCGAAGACATTTCCCGCGAGATGGCCGTGGCGGGCTGGGAGGCGGCGCTGGATCTGGCGCGCGAGAAGGGCCCCGCGCCGATCATGAACGAGGAGTTCACGGTCACCAAGGAGATGCTGCGCAAGCGCCCCGAGATGGCCCGCGATGGCTGGCGCCCGGGTGCCCGCATCGCCGGCCGCGTGCTGCATGCCCGCTACAGCCGCTACATGCAGCGCATCGCGGAAGTGGCGCCGCAGCTGGTGCACGAGCTGGCCGAGGTCGGCGCGCGTTTCACGCATCACAGCTCCATCGCGCCGACCGGCACCATTTCGTTGTCGTTGGCCAATAATGCCTCCAACGGCATCGAGCCTTCATTTGCGCATCATTACTTCCGCAATGTGATTCGCGAAGGCAAGAAGTCCAAGGAAAAGATCGACGTCTTCTCGTTTGAGTCGCTGGCTTATCGCGAACTGGTCAATTCCAAGGCGCGGCCGGATGCGACCAACGATGCGGAGAAGCTGCCGGACTACTTCATTTCCGCCGATGATGTGAGTCCGAAGCAGCATGTGGACATCCAGGCCGCCGCGCAGAAGTGGGTCGACTCCTCAATTTCCAAGACCGCCAATGTCCCGACGAACTTTGCGTACGACAAGTTCAAGGATATTTACCTGTACGCCCATGAACAGGGGCTGAAGGGCTGCACCACGTTCCGCTTCAATCCGGAGGCCTTCCAGGGCGTGCTGGTGAAGGAAGCGGACCTCAAAAACACGGTCTACAAGTTCACGCTCGAGGACGGCACGGTGGTCGAGGCCCGCGGCGATGAGGAAGTCGAGTACGACGGTGAAATGCACACCGCCGCGAACCTGTTTGACAGTCTGAAGGAGGGGTACTTCGGCCGCTATTGAGCGGATCTGAGACCCAAGGAAAGCGAGATGACCATCAAGATCGCCAAGAAAATCGTCAAGTACAACGTCGAGAAGCCGGAAGACAAGGCCGAAAAGGAAGCTGCGCAGAAGGTGTCCGCCGAGATCGCGGCGGCAGCGCGCGCCAACGGCACCGAGCCTGAGATGTTCAAGGATCGCAGCGGACGCATGGCCAAGGTCATCCGCATGCACGAGAGCGTGGAGCGGCCCGAAGTCCTGATCGGTTCAACCTTCAAGATCAAGACGCCGGTGTCGGATCACGCCATGTACGTGACCATCAACGACATTGTTCTCAATGAAGGCACCGACTACGAGCAGCGGCGGCCCTTCGAGATCTTCATCAATTCGAAGAACCTGGATCACTTCCAGTGGATCGTTGCGCTGACGCGCATCATTTCCGCCGTGTTCCGCAAGGGCGGTGATGTGACCTTTCTGGTCGATGAGCTGAAGGCCGTGTTCGATCCGCGCGGCGGCTACTGGCAGCCGGGCGGCAAGTTCATGCCCTCGATCATCGCCGAGCTGGGCTATGTGATCGAACGGCACCTGCAGAACATCGGTCTTTTGCGCAAGGTCGCGCTGGATGAGCATCAGCAGAAGCTGGTGGACGAGAAGCGCGCTGAGTTCATGGCGCGCGCCAAGCAGACCGATGCGTTCGCGAAGTCACATTTCCCCGAAGGCGCGCAACTGTGCAGCAAGTGCAGCACCGCCGCCGTCATCATGATGGACGGTTGCATGACGTGCCTGAACTGCGGGGATTCGAAGTGCGGTTAGGGTGAGAGCTTGGGACAGATGCAGAAGCGGCTTTAGGTGAGAAGCGGGGCAGAAAGCAGGCGAAGCTGACAGACCCGGCGCGGTGGCCGGAGTGCCCCTTTTTAAAGGCAGCCTTAGCGGGCTGCCTTTTTTTCAGCTCTGCGCAATCAATGCCTCCACCTGATCAGGATCCACGGGCTTGGTGAGGTGGAAGTTGAAGCCGGCTGCGAGCGCGCGGCGCTTGTCCTCGTCCTGCGCCCAGCCGGTGAGCGCGACCAACACCATCTGCTCGCCCCAGGACTCGCTGCGAATGCTTTGGGCGACACCATAACCGTTGAGCTTCGGCAGGCCGATATCGACCAGTGCGACGTCAACCTTCAGTTCGCGCGCCATGGCTACGGCTTGTTCACCGTCGTGCGCCAGATGCACCTCATGTCCTGACATCTCCAGCAGCATGCCGAGGGTCTGCGCAGCATCTTCATTGTCGTCGACCACCAAGACGCGACGGGGCTTAATCTGCATCGCTGATGTCCTTTGCTGTTCCTGCTCTTGAGCTTCCAGATGCGTCACACACGTCGGCAGCCAAACTCCAAACTCGCTTCCTTGTCCCAAGCCGTTACTTGAGGCATTGACCCAGCCGCCGTGCAGTTCGACCAATCCCTTCACCAGGGCAAGCCCGATGCCGAGCCCTCCTTCGGCGCGATCCAGGGTATTTTTCACCTGCGAGAAGATCTCGAAGATCCGCGCAATCGACTCAGGTTCAAGTCCCACGCCCGAATCCTTGACCGCGATGTAAACCCCCGAACCCTCTGATCGGGCATGCAGTTCGATATGGCCACCCGGCGCGGTATATTTCGCGGCATTGGTCAACAGATTGGAAAAAACCTGCGACAAACGCAAGGGATCGGCGTCCACTTCCATCGGTTCGGCAGGCAGACGAACCGTCAGCTGGTGGCCACGCGCATCGAGCAGCGGTCGTGCGACCTCGAGGCTGGTCTCCACGATGGAGGCGATGGAGGTGCGCTGCCGATGCAGGGTGATCTGGCCCCGCGAGATTTTTGAAACATCCAGCAGGTCTTCGAGCAGCCCGGCCATGGTCTGGATCTGCCGCTCGATGATTGTCGTTGCCAGCTCCCGGGTGCGGGTGTCGGCGCCGGGAGCCCTGAGAACCTTGGCGGCGCTGCGCACCGGCGCGAGCGGATTTCGCAGCTCATGGGCGAGCGTGGCCAGGAATTCATCCTTGCGGCGGTCGGCATCGCGAAGTGCCGCTTCGGCAGCCAGCTGCTGGGAAATGTCCGTGTTGGTGCCGAACCAGCGAATGATCTGCCCCGCTGCATTGCGCAATGCAAATGCGCGGGTGAGGAACGGTCGAAAAGTGCCGGATGCGCTTCGCAGGGGAAAGACCATCTCGAACTGATCGCCGCTCGAGATCGATTCGCGCCAGCGCTTGAGAACTTCGGGAAGGACTTTGGGATCGTGAACCGACTCCCAGTTCCAGTCATCAGCGCCGCCCGGGTCCATTCCGGTGTATTCATACCAGCGGCTGTTGTACCAGAAGGCCGCTCCGGTCTCGTCGGCCATCCAGCACAAGGGAGCGATGTTGTCCGCGAGCGTTCGGAACCGGGTTTCACTTTCGGCGAGCGCCTGGGCCGCGAGAACCCGCTCGGTGACATCCGCGCCCTCGACGAATATGCCGGTCACGTCCCCCTTGGCGTCGCGGATCGGTTGATAGACGAAATCCACATAGCGCAGCTGCAGGGTATTGGGATCGCCGGCGCGCGGCAGCTCTATCGGCGCCGCGCTCGCGATGTGGGCCTTGCCGGTGCGGTAAACGCCATCCAGCAGCGCTAAGAAACCCTGGCTCTCGACCTGCGGAAACGCTTCCAGCACGGATTTGCCCAGAATATCCGTGCGGCCTACGAGCTCGGCAAAGCGGGAATTGAAGTACTCGAAGCGGTGCTCCGAACCGCTCAGCACGCACATGAAGCCGGGGGCCTGATCAAACAATTCCCGCCACCGTGCCTCCGCGGCCCGCATGCGCCGCTCCGCCAGAACCTGCTCGGTGGTTTCGGTACAGATCACCAGCACGCCTCCGACCCCGGTGCGCGCGGTTTCGTCATCGATGGGGTTGTAACTGTAGGTCCAGTAGACTTCCTCGAGCTTGCCGTGACGGGAGATCGGGACCAGATGATTCGCGTTCCAGGTCGCGCCCCGTCCGGACATGACCTGATCGATTTGCGGGCCGATGATCGGCCAGATCTCTGCCCACACCTCCCGCCCCGGGCGGCCGAGCGAGCTGGGGTGTCGGTCATTGCCGATGGAGGCGCGGTAGGCGTCGTTATAAAAACAAATAAGGTCCGGCCCCCACCAGATGTACATGGCATGGCCGCTGTTGAGCAGCAGTCGCAGCGCGGTGCGCAAGGGTTGCGGCCAGGTCTCGGGCGGCCCGAGCGAGGAGTGCCCCCAGTCGTGTGCGCGCATGAGCGCGCCCATCTCACCGCCGCCATCCAAAAAGCTCATGGCAGGAAGATTGGGGCGCCTTGGCGTGCCGGGTAATTCACGGCGGTCAGCCTATCGGCAAAATCCGGCGGCGTAAACCGGTGGCCACATTAGGCTGCCTTTCACGCTTTGGCAGGCAGCTTCGTGACAGAGTGCGCAAACCCGCGCCGGCTGCGTGCGTGCACCGGACAATGGAATAGACTTGCCGGCATGAGCTACCAGCCACTCGTCGCCTTGCGCGATGGAAACTCGATTCCGCAACTCGGCCTTGGCGTCTTCCAGACACCTCCGGACATCACCGCCGCAGTGGTCCGAACCGCGCTCGCGGCGGGTTACCGGCATATCGATACGGCGGCGATCTACGTCAACGAAGCGGGGGTCGGCGAGGGCTTGCGTGCATCGGAGCTGGATCGCGGCGATGTATTCCTGACGACCAAGTTGTGGAACGTCGATCAGGGCTTTGACTCGACGCTCAAGGCGTTCGATCACAGCGTCAAACGCTTGGGCGTGGATTATCTGGATCTGTACCTCATACATTGGCCGTCGCCAAGGCGCGACCTGTATGTCGACTCGTGGCGGGCGATGGTGCGTTTGCAGGCCGATGGGCGCGTTCGCTCGATTGGTGTCTCGAATTTCAATGCCGACCAGCTGCAGCGCCTCATCGGGGAGACCGGCGTCACCCCGGTGCTGAATCAAGTTGAGTTGCACCCGCACTTCCAGCAGCGTGCGCTGAGCGAGGCCCATGCGGCGCTGGGTATCGCCACGGAGTCCTGGAGTCCGCTCGGACAGGGCCGGGCCCTGAGCGATCCGGTCATCGCCGCCATCGCGGCGCGCCACGGACGCACGCCGGCGCAGATCATCATCCGCTGGCACCTGGATACCGGCCACATCGCCATTCCCAAATCGGTGACGCCGCAGCGCATCGCCGCGAACTTTGATGTCTTCGGCTTCAAGTTGGAAGCCGCTGATCTTGCCGCCATTGCCGGCCTGGATTCGCCGCATGGCCGCATCGGACCCGATCCGACCATGGCCAATTTCTAGCGCAACAGTTGCACCATCTCGCGCTGCGAGTATTTCGCGGCGAGGTCGCGGGCGCTGAGGCCATTCTTGTTGGTGGTGTCGACACGCGCGCCTGCGGCGATGAGTAGCCTCGCGGCACCCAGCTGGTCCTGCTTGTGCTGAGGCCCATTCGGGCCATCGCCATGCACCGCCCAGAACAACGGCGTCGCGCCGAATTCCTCACACCGAGGCTCCAGCTGCGCGCCACGGGTCAGCATTCGCTCCACCGTCGAGGATAGACCCATCCAAGCCGCCCAGTGCAAGGCGCGCGCGCCGAACACCGAAGTCTCCTCCAGCGCCGCGCCTGCCTCGAGCAGCACGCGCGCGACCTTTTCGGCACCCAGGGAGGCTGCGCCGATCAGCGGCGTTTCCCGGTCTGCTCGTCCCTCGATGGCGGCGCCGTGGGCCAGCAGCAGGCTTGCGATCTCGCCCTCTTTGCCATTGGTCAGCCACCCGTGGTAAACGCAATCGCTGACATAGTGGAGCGGATCCGATTCGTTCGCCTGATTGACGACCCAGTGGATGGTCTGATTGGCGAGCGCGCGATTCTCAGCCAAGGCGCGTTGCGTGCCCTTCACATCGCCGCGCTCGATCAGCGGACGCAATTCGCTGCCGCTCATGGTGATGCGCCTCGTCATACGCCACCCAACACTTGCGGATTGGCGACTCTGACCGGCGCGCCGGCGAGGAAGCCGAGCGCGTTTTCCACGCTTTGTGCGTAGAACTGCCGCAAGGTCTCGGCGACACAGTAGCCGAGGTGCGGGGTCAGTACGGTATTGGGCAGCCGGCGCATTCGATCCTCCGGATTGAGTGGTTCGCGATCAAAAACGTCGAGTCCTGCGAAAATCCGGCCCGCCTCGAGCGCCGCGACCAGTGCATCCTCGTCTATCAACGGGCCGCGCGAGGTGTTGATGAGGATCGCGCCCGGCTTCATCCGCGCAAGCTCGGCGGCGCCGATGGTGTGCCGGCTGCGCGGTGACAGCACCAGGTGCACACTGATGGCATCCGCGAGGGCAAAGATCTCCTCCTTGGTGACGAGCTCGGCGCCGGCGGCGGTCGCAGCTTCCGGCGTGAGATTTGCGCTCCAGGCGAGCACTTTCATTCCCAGGGCCTGGCCGTATCGGGCCATGCAGGCGCCGAGGCGGCCCAATCCGATAATGCCCAGCGTCTTGCCGCACAGTGTCATTCCAGCCGGTATGCCTTCCTGAAATCCTCCGGCGCGAATGCGCGCGTCCGCGATGGGAATCGAGCGCGCCACCGCCAGGAGCAGTCCCAGCGCCAACTCCGCCGGCGCCGACTGGCTGCCGGACGAAGCGGTGGTATGGCAGACGACGATGCCCCGGGCGGTGCACGCCTGCAAATCGAGGGATGCGTTTTTGATCCCCGTGATCCCGAGCATCTTGAGTCGCGGCAGTCGGCCGATCAGTGAATCGGGCAGCGGCGTGCGCTCGCGCATCGACAGCACGATGTCAAAGTCCGCAAGTTTCGCCGCCGCGTCATCTTCATTGGCGAACGCCGTGACGAAGAACCTGACCTGGGCGCGGGCACATAAGGGCGACCAATCCGCGCACTGCCGTGCGATTGCCTGCCAGTCATCCAGCACCGCGATGTCAGTCATGGTGTTGCTCGCGCGCGCGTCGAATTTCGTACGCCCTGATCTGTGCGCATGCGAGTTCGAGCAGCGCACGGCCGGGCATGCGGGTGCCCCCTCTTGCAATCAGGTCGCCGAGAATGTGCTCCACTTCGGTACGTTTGCCCGCTTCGATGTCCCGTAGCATCGATGCCGTAAAGGTAGATCCCGCCTTCGTCAGAAAGCCGCGCGCCTGCGCCTGCGTCGCCTCCGAGACCGGCATGTGCGCCGCGGCGGCGATCTGCAGGCATTCCTCGAGCATCGCCAGCGGCAGCTCGCTGCCACAGGCCTGCAGGATGTCACCGACCGCCGCACGCATCAAACAGGTGATTCCGGCGGCAGCGGCAATGAAGACCCATTTCTCCCACATCTGCTGCAGGATCGACTCGCTCAATTCGACATCGAATCCGGCGCCGGTGAGGTCGGTGAGAATGCGTTCCAGGGTGGGCGAGCGAGTCCCGTCCCTGGCGCCGAACGCCAGCGCGCGGTTCTCATCCAGATGCACAATGCGGCCCTCCTGATCGAGCATCGTGGAGATAAAACACCGCCCGCCCAGCACGCGGTCGGCGCCGAAGGCCGCTTCGAGCGCATCGAGGTGGCGCATGCCATTGAGCAGTGGCAGAACCTTGCTGCCGATGCCCACTGCGGGGTGGATGGCCTCGATGGCCTGCTCCAGGTCGTAGGCCTTGCAGCTCAGCAGAATCAGGTCGAACGGCGTGTGCAGCTGGGCGGCGAGAATCGTGGGAGGATCGAGCAGCTGCACCGACTCGGTCTTGCTGCGGATGGACAGGCCCGCCGCTCGCAGCTGCGCGGCGCGTGCCTCGCGTACCAGAAACGTGACATCGCGCCGAGCCTGCAGCAGCCGACCACCGAAGTAGCCACCGATGGCTCCCGCTCCCACCACCAGAATTCGCATTGAGACGATAATTCCGGGTTGGTCGGCATCGGTCAAGTCACCCTGCGGGTCACTCGCCCGCCGGTACACAACCAGACGGGCGAGTGGCGATCTGCCGGCATGCTACTTGGGCGGAATCTGGCTGCTGATGCCATTTTCCTGTTTGTTCAGCACGCGCTGCTCGGGCTTGGTGATGTGGCTGCCGTTCTGGCTGGCCATGTCACGCTCTTCCTGGCGCAGCTGGTGGTCGTCCTTGTGCAGATTGGCCGCCTGACCGCGGGTGAGCGTGCCGTTCTTCACGTCATTGCGAATGCGACGGTTCTGGTTGTGCAGGCGATGATTGACCTGGGTGCGGCGCGGATGATTCTTCTGCCAGGTGGTCTCGGCCGAAGCCGTA
Source organism: uncultured Gammaproteobacteria bacterium (assembly GCA_963708865.1). Taxonomy (GTDB): domain Bacteria; phylum Pseudomonadota; class Gammaproteobacteria; order Steroidobacterales; family Steroidobacteraceae; genus DAIDKA01. Next base: position 302,702 of record CAVPUC010000008.1, on the reverse strand, counting down.
CCGACCACGCCGGCCAGCATGACCATGGCGGTGGCGAAGGTCAGCGTTCTGCGAAATGAATGCGACATATGCAATGCTCCTCGAATCTTGGGTCTTGAGTCGTCAACAGCAGGCGGGAGTTCCGCCTCATGAGGAGTAACAACGTGGGGCCGCGCAACCAGCTTACGCAGGTTACAAGTTATTAAAGGTTCGAAGCACGGCGCGCGGCACCTTCCCGTCGGTCACCTTGATGCCCTCGGCGCGCAGGCGCCGCGCCTGTTCGCGGAAGTACTTGGAGCCCGCCGGGAAAACGATGCGGCCGCCGGCGCCGAGGATCCGGTGCCACGGCAGCGCCAGTTGCTCTGGCGCGATGCGCAGCGCATACGCTGTCATACGCGCACGGCCCGGAAGGCCGGCCGCACGCGCCACCTCGCCATAAGTTGACACCTGGCCGCGCGGAATCGCAGCGATCACGTGCCAGATATCCTGCAGTGCCGGATGGTATTCCGGCGCCAGCTTCCGGCCGCGGCGCGCAGCCGGCCTGGCCTGACCAAACAGCTTATGGGTGAGCGGCATGGCGGCCATGCTATGGCGGATCGCTGGCCAAAAAAAACCCCGAGAGGCGGGGTTATCTGGTCACTGCTTGCTTGCTGTAGGAGCAATTGTTCTGCTTCTTATCTGATCCGAGGCATGCGCGCGTCGCGCTGCCTCTTCTTCTTGATTGGAATCTTTGGCCGATCCGCCCTGCGTCCTTCCTTCCCGGCCTTGTTGCGGCCTCTATAGAGGTATAAGCAACCTGCGTGCCACGGCGCATAACGCACGCTGTCATGTGACATCTTGTATCTGAGACGGTGTTCAACCGTGGCGCAGCGCCCCATATGCGACCCTTCGGGACCTCGCGAGGCTCCAATCGTGGATGGGTTTGGTGCAGTGCGCGAGGTAGTGTCAAGATCCTCGACGCTCAACGCATCGATGCCGGGGCACAGCGCGATACAAGATATGATTAACCTAATGAATTGTATGAAGATAAACGTGCTGATTGCATGTGTAAATGCCTCCGACACTCCGTACGACGAACTGGAAATGGCTTCTCCCCTGCCTGGTCGCGCTGGCGTTGGGCGTGGCGGCCTGCTCGACGACGGCGCCAAAGCCCCGGACGCCGGCCGACGACGCTAAGGTTGGGGTGCCGGTGAGTGTTGCCGCGAGCTCGGCGCCCACCCCTGTGCCTGCCGAACCGATGCCCGCCACGCCGATCGCCGCCTCCGAGGCTGCCGCCTCGGCGACCGATGTCCCGCCCGTGCTCACCGGTGGCCCGCCCGCGGCCGCGGCCGCCGCCACCGTGGCGCCTCGGGTACTCGACAAGCTGTTTCCACAGCCGCCCGCGCTCGACCGGGATGTGAATTTCTGGATTCGCGTCTATACGGAAATCGGCACCAACGCAGGATTTTTGCACGACCAGTACAACCTCGGCGTCGTCTACGAGACCGTGCAGTTCGGCCCCGACATGAGTGCCAGGCAGCGCGAGCGCCTCGTGGAGGCCGCGCGAATGAGGATCGTCGCGGCGCTCAAGCGCATCGCCGGCGCCACCGGCACGCTCTCGCCCGAGGATCAGCACATCCGCGACATGTGGGGCGAGGCCGGCACGCCGGCGCGTTTATTGAGCGCCGTCGAGGACGTGCGCTTTCAGCTCGGCCAATCGGATCGTTTCCGTGAGGGGTTGCTGCGTGCCGGGTTGTGGCAGCAGCATATCGTGGACACGCTGGCGAGTCTCGACATGCCCCTGGAACTGGCGGTGCTGCCGCATGTGGAGTCGTCCTTCAATGCGGCGGCGTATTCCAAAGCCGGCGCAGCCGGACTGTGGCAGTTCATGCGCTCCACGGGGCGGCGCTACATGCGCATCGATTCGGCGGTCGATGATCGCATGGATCCGTTCCGCGCCACCGAGGCGGCGGCGCAGCTGCTGAGCTTCAATTACCGGCTGTTGGGCACCTGGCCCTTGGCGCTGACGGCCTACAACCATGGGGCCGAGGGCGTGCGGCGGGCCAAGGAAGCGGTCGGCTCGGATGACATCGTGATGGTCCTGCGCAACTACCACAGCCCGAGCTTCGGATTTGCGTCGCGCAACTACTATGTGTCCTTCCTCGCGGCGCTCACGGTGGACCGCAACCCGGAAAAATACTTCGGTCCCATCAAGCGCGAGCCCGCGGCCAAGTTCCAGGAAGTGACCCTGCCGGGTTTCGTGACCGTCAGCGCCCTCACGCACGCACTGCATCTGAGCGCCGATGAACTGCGTCGCCTGAATCCGGCCTTGCTGCCGGCGTGCTGGGAAGGCCGGCGGCGCGTGCCGCAGGGCTATGTGCTGCGTCTGCCGCTCACCGGGCCCACCTGGACGAGCGACATGCTGGCGGCGCGCCTCTCGCCTGCGGATCTGCAGGCCCGTCAGACGGTGCCGGAGCGGCGCAAGGTCATGAAGGGTGAAACGCTCGCCAGCATCGCCGGGGACTACGGCATGAAGCCCGGCGAGCTGGCGCGGCTCAACGGCATCAGCGCCCGTACGCGCCTGCGGCCGGGACGCTTCGTGCGGGTTCCCGAGGCGACCCCGGTGCGGGTGAGCGTCGCGCGGGCGGATCACGTCCCCGACCACACGGTTGCCGACTCGGCGAGCGTCGCGGCCGCGAGTTCCGCGCCGCCAGGCGCCGCGCCGGCGCCTGGCGAGGTACCTGCGCTGGCCGCCGCCTCAAGTGCGCCGAGTGCGCCAGCCAGCGTCGCGGCCACCACCTCGGCGCTGCGGCCGAAGCGGCCTCCACCGCACCGGCTGCGCCGACCACACCACCCGAAGCGGCCATCGTCGCCGCGAATACCTGCGCCCGCTGCCGCCGCGGTCACCACGACCACCGATGCCGCCACGGTTGCCGGCGGTCCCGCATCGAACGCGGCGGTGGCGCCGAACGTGGAGCCGGAGACCAATGCGGGCGGTGTCTCCCCGCAAGTCGCGCAGCAGGAAAGCGAGCAGGATGCTCGCGCGGTGGCGCAGGACAAGCCGCTGGCCGCATCCGAGCCGGTGTCCGCCAAGCAGGCCGAGGACATCACGCCGGGGCTGGGGCCGGCGAGTATCGTGGCGGCCGACAATGCCGACGCCACCGACTACTCGGTGGCGGCCGACGACACCATCGTGGTCGCGGCAACCGAGACGCTGGGCGCCTATGCCGCCTGGCTGGATGTCGGCACGGCGCGGCTGCGCGCGTTGAATCATGTGCGCGGCGCGGGACGCGTGCGCATCGGGCACAAGCTGAAGCTGGATTTCGCGCGCAGCACGCACGCCATGTTTGAAGCGCAGCGCCGCGATTATCATCGCCAGCTGGAGGCGGCGTACTTTGCCTCGCACCGCATATCCGGCACGCAGGTGCATGTGGCGCGTTCCGGTGATTCGCTGTGGGGGCTGACCCATCGCTTCGGTGATCTGCCGGAGTGGCTGCTGCAGCAGTACAACCCGGATGTGAGCTTCGATGCGCTCAAGGCCGGCACGCAGATTGTCGTGCCGCGCGTGGAGGATCTCGGCAATGCCGGTGGTGACAATTGAGACGTTTGTCGGGAAATGGCGTCACAGCCGCGGCGGCTGTGACGGATGCACTTCGCCGAAACGCCGCCAGACCCTCTATAATTGCCAATATGTCTGATCGTCTGGTTTTCAGAAGGCTCGGCAGGGCCGCCGCAGCGGCGCTGCTGGCGCTGGTCGCAGGCGCCGCCCTGGGCACTGCCGCGGCCGCGGACTACCTCTACGCCAAGGCGCAGAGTCCCGGCAAGGAGACGGCGCGCGCGCAGGCAGACTCGAGCGCCGGGGATGCGAGCGCGGTGCCGGCGCCGCTCCTGGCGGACCGGGTCATCGTGCGCAAAGCCGCGCGGCGCATGGATCTCATGCACGGCGACACCGTATTGCGCTCGTACCGCGTGGCACTGGGCCTGAACCCGGTGGGACCGAAGGAGCAGGAAGGCGACTCGCGCACGCCGGAGGGTCACTACCAGCTGACCCGGCGCAATCCGCGCAGCGAGTACTTCCTGTCCATCCAGGTGTCCTATCCCAACGACCGGGACCTGCAGCGGGCGCGCCGCAACCGGCTGACGCCGGGCGGATCGATCATGATCCACGGCCTGCCCAATGAGCTGCGCCGCGAGCCGACCTATTACGAGAAGCGCGACTGGACGGACGGCTGTATCGCGGTGTCGGACTCGGACATGCTGGAGATCTGGCTGATGACGCCGCCGGATACGCCCATCGACATCCTGCCGTAGACTCACGGGCCGTGAACACCAGCAGTATCGTCATTCCCGATTCGGTGGACGCCCTGGTCGCGCCGCGCGGCAGCCTCGAGAATCTTTCCCAGGAGGAGATCACCAAGCTCCTCGACACCAGCCACAGCGGGCTGCACAGCCTGTTTCGCAAGTGTGCCCTGGCGGTGCTCAATACCGGCAACGATACCGACAACGCCAAGGAAATCCTCGAGCGCTACGCGGACTTCGATATCGAGGTGGTGCGGCATGCGCGGGGCATCAAGCTTGAAATCAAGCACGCTCCGCCCACGGCGTTTGTGGACGGCGAGATGATCCGCGGCATCAAAGAGCACCTGTTCGCCGTCTTGCGCGACGTCATCTATATCGCCGGTGAAATCATCGACAGCCGCATGGTGTCGCTCACGGACTCCGATGCCGTCACCAATGCGGTGTTCCGCATCCTGCGCAACGCGCGCGCGCTCGAGTACAAGGGCTACCCGAACCTGGTCGTGTGCTGGGGAGGCCATTCGATCGGCGATGCCGAATACCACTACACCAAGAAAGTGGGCTACGAGCTGGGCCTGCGCGGCCTGGATGTGTGCACCGGGTGCGGGCCGGGTGCGATGAAGGGCCCCATGAAGGGCGCGACCATCGGCCACGCCAAGCAGCGCGCCGGACAGAGCCGCTACATCGGCCTTACCGAACCCGGCATCATCGCCGCGGAGCCCCCCAATCCCATCGTCAGCCAGCTGGTGATTCTTCCCGACATCGAAAAGCGCCTCGAGGCCTTCGTGCGCATGGGCCACGGCATCGTGGTGTTTCCGGGCGGCGCGGGTACCGCCGAGGAAATCCTCTACCTGACCGGTTTGCTGCTCGACCCGGCCAACGCCGAGCAGCCCTTTCCGGTGGTGCTCACCGGACCCGCCGCGAGCGCCGGCTACTTCGAGCGCATCCTGCGCTTCGTCGAAGGCACGCTGGGTCGCGCGGCGCTGCAGCGGCTTGAAGTGATCATCGATGATCCGGCGGCGGTGGCGCGGCGCATGGTCGCCGGCATGGAGGCGGTGCGGACGTTCCGGCGCGAGCGCAGTGATTCGTACAATTTCAACTGGCTGCTCTCGGTCGGTGTCGAGCTGCAGCGACCCTTCCAGGTTTCGCACGAGTCGATGCGCTCGCTGGTCCTGTCGCGCTCGCAACCTTCGCACATGCTGGCCGCGAATCTGCGCCGAGCGTTCTCCGGCATCGTCACCGGCAACGTGAAGGACTACGGCGTGCAGGCCATCGAACAGCAAGGTCCGTACGAACTCACCGGCGATCAGAACGTGATGCGCCTGTTGGATGAGCTGCTCACGGCGTTTGTCGCGCAAGGACGCATGAAGCTGCCCGGCTCGGTCTACAAGCCGTGCTATCGACTCGTTGCGTGACATAACACGCCGCCGCCGCGACGCGGCAATCTGCGTCTGCATTATCGCTGACACATCGCTTGGCGCGGGCGGTGGGTGTGACCCAGTTCCTGTAGGTTTACTGCCCCAACTCCGTACGCTCGCGGGAACCACTTTAGGAGTTGTCGCATGAACTCATCTGACAGGACGCGGGGAGGGCCTATCGGCGCCCCGGTAGAGCCCGCCGCAATGGTTCCGCCGATCGCCCCGCCGCTCGCGGGCACCGAGGAGTACGGCTCGTGGCTGGATCGCATGCAGCGGGCGCGCACGCGTCACGCGGCGATCACGCGCAATCTCTACACCTGGAGCAACTACAAGAACTGGGCCGATCAGGTGAAGGGATCGTGGGAAGCGGAGCCTGATCCGAAGCGCAAATAACGCTTCAGACGATTTTGGCGCGGGCTTCGGATTTCACCGCGCGGGCGGCGGGCCGCTGCGCGGCGCCCGGGCTGGCAAGCCAGGCGGTGAGCGGCTCCCAGGCCTGAGTGTCCTCGAGGACCTGGTTGTCCTTCATTTCATGGATTCCGGTGCCGGATTCCACCGCGCGAATGTAGTTCTGCGAGTCGCGCAGCGTTGCCACGAACGGAATGCCCAGCGATTCCAGGAAGCGCAGCAGCGACTGGTACACCAGCGTCTGCACCTTGACCCGATTGGCGATCACGGCCAGGCGATTGTCGTGGCGCCGGATCTTGGCCACCAGCAGCAGATCCCGGATACAGCGCGAAGCCGCATGGATATCGATATCCGAGGGACACACGGGAACCAGGATCTTGTCCGCCTGCCGCGTCAGCTCGACCATGGCCTGACTGTTCACCGCAGCCGGAGTATCCAAGATGATATGGGTCGCGCCCGGCGGCAGACGCAGCTGGAAGGTACGGGTCACGCGCGGGTCGCGTTCATGCGCCGAGATCAGGTGTACCTTGGGGCGTGCCGGATCGCGTTTCGACACCCACCGCCCCGATGATCCCTGCGGGTCATAATCCATGAGCACCGGCTGCTGCTGCTGCGAGGCGAAGTAGCCGGCCAGATTCACGGCGATGGTCGTCTTGCCGGACCCGCCCTTGGGGTTCAGGACGACGATGCGCTGCATGGAATCACAGGGTACTGGTGCCGCCCCACAGCCGCAAGGTGAGATCTCAGACACGCCGCAGGCCGCAGTGAGTTTGTAGGCTTGTCCCATGGAACGACTGCTGCTGCTTTGGGACGAGCTTGATGACCTGGTCGGCGTGAGCCGCTGCCTGGTGTCCCGCGCCTTCCTGGTGATGCAGGGCAGCCTGCTGCCACGTCGCTGAGGGGCCACCGTCCCATAAAACAGCGATTCCGGCTTGAAAAATCCGCCGGGATACCCAAGATGCACGCCTGCTTACCTTTTTGACCGGCAGGACCGCGCATGACTGAAAACCAGAAAACCACCCTTGGCTTCCAGGCCGAGGTGAGTCAGCTCTTGCAGCTGATGATCCATTCGCTCTACAGCCACAAGGAAATCTTCCTCCGGGAACTCATTTCCAATGCCTCGGATGCCAACGACCGGCTGCGGTTCGAGGCGATCGCCCAGCCGGCCCTGCTGGCCGACGACACCACCCTGTCGGTGTGGGTGGAGGGAGATCCGGCCGCAGCGACGCTCAAGATCCGTGACAATGGCATCGGCATGAACCGCGACGAGGTGATCGCGAACCTCGGCACCATCGCCCGCTCGGGCACCGCCGAGTTCTTCAAGTCCCTGTCCGGGGACCAGCAGAAGGATTCGCAGCTCATCGGCCAGTTCGGCGTGGGCTTCTATTCGGCATTCATCGTTGCGGAGCGGGTGGAGGTGCTGACCCGCAAGGCCGGCGAGCCTGCCAGCGCCGGCGTGCACTGGGAGTCGAGCGCCGATGGCAAGTTCACGGTGGAGAACGTGGAGCTGCCGGAGCGCGGCACTACCGTCATCCTGCATCTGAAGGAGGACACCAAGGAATTCGCCGACAGCTGGCGCCTGCGCTCCCTGATCCACAAGTACTCGGACCACCTGAGCTTCCCGGTGCTGATGCGCAAGGCCGGGGAGGGCGAGCAGCCGTTCGAGGCCGTCAACCAGGCCCGGGCCCTGTGGACGCGCCCCCGCACCGAAGTGACCGACGAGGAATACAAGCAGTTCTACGAGCACATCGCGCACGACCCCACCGAACCTCTGGCGTGGAGTCACAACAAGGTGGAAGGCAAGCGCGACTACACGAGCCTGCTGTACGTGCCCGGCCGCGCGCCCTTTGACCTGTGGCATCGGGATGCCGCCCGCGGCCTCAAACTGTACGTACGGCGCGTCTTCATCATGGACGATGCCGAACAGTTCCTGCCGCTGTACCTGCGCTTCATCAAGGGCGTGATTGATTCCAGCGACCTGCCGCTGAATGTCTCGCGCGAACTGCTGCAGCAGGACGCGGACGTGGAGGCGATGAAGGGCGGACTCACCCGCCGGGTGCTGGAAATGCTGGCCAGGCTCGCGGCCGAGGAGCCCGCCAAGTACGCGACCTTCTGGAAGGAATTCGGCGCGGTACTCAAGGAGGGCCTCGCCGAGGACTACGCCAACCGGGAGAAGATCCTGCCGCTCCTGCGCTTCGCCAGCACCCACGAGGCCGAGGATGCCCCGACGGTCAGTCTCAAGGACTACCTGGGGCGCATGAAGAGCGGCCAGGAGCGCATCTACTTCGTCATCGCCGACAGTGTGGCCGCGGCGCGCAGCAGCCCCCATATTGAGCAGCTCAAAGCGCTCGGTGTCGAGGTGCTGCTGATGTCCGAGCGCGTCGATGAATGGGTGATGGGGCAGGTCGAGGGCTTCGAAGGCAAACCTTTCAAGGATGCGGCCCGTGGCGACCTCGAGCTGGGGGGCCTCGCCCCGGAGGCCGAGCGCAGCAAGGCGCAGGATCAGCTGAAGGAGCATGAGGCCCTGCTCAAGCGCGTCAAAGAAGCCCTGGGCGAACGGGTCGCCGAAGTGCGCGTCGCCTCGCGCCTGACCGATTCGCCCTCGTGCCTGGTGATGGGTGAGCGCGACCTTGGGTCCGCGATGCGGCGCATCCTGGAGGCTCAGGGCCAGAAAGTGCCCGACAGCAAGCCGGTGCTGGAGCTGAATGTGGAGCATCCGATCGTGCGGCACCTGGAAGGGGTGACGGAGGACGGCGCGTTCCGCGAACTGGCGCAGCTGCTGTATGACCAGGCGGCGCTGTCCGAAGGGGGGCAGCTCGTGAATCCGGCCGACTATGTGCGGCGCCTGAACCGGCTGCTGGTGCGTCTGGCCGTTCCCGCCGGCGAATGAGCCCGGGGCCTGCCCCCGCGGCCGAGAGCCTCTTGCTGCGCGGACCCGCAGGGGACCTCGAGGCGCGTCTGGACTTTCCCGCCGGCGCGGCCGGCGCCGCGCTTGCGCCACCCGCGGCGTGCGCGGTGGTGTGTCATCCGCACCCCCTCTTCGGCGGCACCCTGACCAACAAGGTGGTGCACACCCTGGGCCGGACCTTCAACGATGCGGGGATGCCGAGCCTGCGATTCAACTTCCGTGGCGTTGGCGCCAGCGCCGGCACGCACGATGGGGGGCCGGGCGAAGTTGAGGATGCGCTGGCCGCGGTGCGCTACTGCCGCGCACGCTGGCCGCAGGTGCGCGTGTGGCTGGCGGGATTTTCCTTCGGCGCCGCGGTGGCGGTGCGCGCGAGCCTTGCGGCAGCGCCCGTCGGGGTGGTGGCCGTGGCGCCCGCCGTGGATCGGATGGCTATCGGGGCGGTGACGCCGCAGTGTCCGTGGCTGGTAGTGCTGGGAGACGCCGATGAGGTGGTGTCACCGCAGCGCATGCTCGAGTGGGCGCAAGGCTTGCGGCCACCGCCCCTCATCCGGGTGCTGGCGGGCGCCGGGCACTTCTTTCACGGCCGTCTGCCCGAGCTGCGCGAGGCCGTTCTCGCCTTTATAAATCAAAGGCCCGGGTGAACTGACGCTAACCCGGGCCGATTGAGAATTCAGGCCAGCCGTCGGCGGCTTTAGGAATTCACCATGCTCTTCAGGCTCTTCAGCGGCAGCACGCGCACTTTCTTGCTCGCGGGCTTCGCCTTGAACGTCATTTTCTCGCCGGTGAACGGATTCACGCCCTCACGCGCCTTCGTGGCGGGCTTCTTGACGACCTTCAGCTTCAGAAGGCCGGGCATTGTGAACAGGCCATTGCTGCGCAGGCTCTTCTTGATCACGCCACCCAATGAATCGAACACGCCACTGACCTGTTTGCGGGACAGTTCGGTGTCCTTCGAAATCTGAGTCAGAATTTCCGACTTGGTCGGTGCGCCACCCTTTTTCGCCATGTTTTGCTACTCCTCCAACGTTGTAACTCAAGCGCGCGGACCGCGCCGCGCATAACGATTCGCGCGGAAAAATAGCACATGGGGACACATTCGCAAGCTATTTCTGAAATTGCTGCTGCGCTTGAAGTGCCTTTTTTTTCAGCGTTTGCGTGTGCAAGCGGTTTGTGCGTGCGCGTTGCACCGTCGTTGCGCACGCGTCGTCTGTGTTGCGTGCGTGGTCACCGCTGCGATCTGGTTGCCGCGCGCAGGTGCGCCGCGAGCGCTATCTGCTGCGCCAGCACTACGCTGCAAGTGGCTGTTTTCCTCGGACTTCCGCGTCGTCACGCAGACTGATCAGCGCAGCAGAATCAACAGCGCCTGGATGAGTAGTCCGGCCCACAGTGGTGACAGATCAAGACCTGCGATGGGCGGAATGATGCGCCGGATCGGGCGCAGCACCGGCTCGCACAAGCTCGCCAGCAGCGGCTGCATGGGTGAGTAGGAGCCCTGCGCGATCATGCTCATGAGGGCATAGAGGAAGATGGCGTAGAAGTACAACCACAGCACCGAGGTGGCGATCTGCAGCGTCACCGCCCGCAGCAGCAGCAGCGGCGGCGGCAGTCCGAAGCCGCGCACCACGTTCATCAGCACCACGTAGGCGGTGGCCACGATGAGCACGGTGACGACGGAGGCGGTGTCGATCTTGTTGACCGGCGGCAGCAGCCGGCGCAGCGGCATGATCAGGGGGTTGGTGACCTTGACCACCGCCTGCGCGACCGGATTGCGGAAATCCACGCGCGACCACTGCATCACCAGCCGCAGCAGCGCCACGTACAGCGCCAGTGACATCAGGGCATCGACCAGAAAATACAGTGCGTTCACGGCAGGGCGTCTCCAAACTGGGCGGCGAGTTCGCGGCTGCGCAGGGTCGCCGCCTGCACGGCGCTGGCCACGATGCCCGCAAGGTCCGCGCTGGCGAAGGCCGCCAGGGCCGCCTCGGTGGTCCCGCCCTTGGAGGTGACCTCCCGGCGCAGGCGGGCGAGATCACCGTCGGAGTCGTGCGCCAGTGCGCCAGCGCCGTGCAGGGTAGCGACGGCAAGCCGGCGCGCGGCGGCAGGTTCCAGGCCCTGGGCGATGGCCGCCTGCATCATGAGTTCGGCCAACATAAAGAAGTAGGCGGGGCCGCTGCCCGACAGGGCCGTGACGACATCCAGATCGGATTCGCGGCCCACCCACACCGTCTCGCCCGTGGCGCCCAGCACCTCATCGGCAAGCCGGCGCTGCTCAGCAGTCACCTCCGGGGCGGCATACAGGCCGGTGACGCCCGCGCCGATCAGCGCCGGACGATTGGGCATGGTGCGGATGATCGGCACGCCGGGCCCCACCCAGGCGTTGAGCGAGGCGATCGATATTCCGGCGGCGATCGATACCAGCACGGCACGGCCGTCCTGCAGCGGGGCGGCGAGCGGACGCAGCACCTGGGCCGCTTCCTGCGGCTTTACGGCGAGGATGATGAGTTCGCAGTCAACGATGGCGGCGCGGTTGTCGGCGCTCACCCGGACGTGGAACTGCCGCTCCAACAGTTCCCGGGCCGGCGCCGCAGGCTCCCCGACACTCAACTGCGCGCCTGCCATGCCGCGCGCCACCAGGCCGCCGATGAGTGCGCGCGCCATGTTGCCGCCGCCCAGCAAGGCGATTCGAGGAGACTTCATCGCGGGGATTGTATATGGCTGGGGCTTGGCGGCGCCACGCGCGGTCCGAACAGGTCGGTACCGATGCGCAGCAGCGTGGCGCCCTCCTGAACCGCCGCTTCGAGATCGCCGCTCATCCCCATCGACAGCGTGTCGAGTCCCGCACCGGCCGCGTTCACGCTCTCAAACAACTGCCGCAGCTGCCGCAGCCAGTGCCGCTGACGCACCGGGTCAGCCTCAGGCGGTGGCAGGCACATGAGGCCGCGCAGTTTCAGCCGCGGCAAGCTTGAGATATCGCGCAACAGCTGCGGCAGCGCCGCGGGCTCGGCGCCCGCCTTGCTGGCTTCGCCGCCGATATGAACCTGCACGCACACATTCAACGCGGGCGCATGGTACGGACGCTGTTCCGACAGTCGCGCGGCGAGGCGCAGCCGGTCGACGGTGTGGACCCACGCGAAGTGCTCGGCCACCGCCCGGGTCTTGTTGGCCTGCAGCGCACCGATGAAATGCCAGATGAGGGAGGCGCCGCCGGCGGGGTCCTCCGCCAGCGCGGCGATCTTGGGCAGCGCCTCCTGGACGTAGCTTTCCCCGAAATCCTTCAAGCCCGCCGCCCGCGCCGTCCTGATGCAGGCGATGGATTGCCCCTTGCTCGCACCGACAAGTGTGATCTGGTCCACACTCCGGCCCGATTCTGCCGCGGCAGCGCGGATCCGCGCCCGCACGCGAGCGAGATTCTCGCTCACGCGTCGCGCATCTGCCGAATTCTGTGGATCTATTAACATATGGGTGGCCCAACCCCTCCGCTATACTCGAAGTTGAATCGCGCTGCCGTCCTTCGAGGTATTTTAATGGCCGTAGACATTGCGCAGCTGCTTGCGTTCGCAGTGAAGAACAGCGCCTCCGATCTGCATCTTTCGGCGGGCGTGCCACCGATGATCCGCGTCGACGGCGACATGAAGCGCATCAACATGCCGGCACTTGCCCACAAGGAAGTGCACAGCATGGTGTACGACATCATGAACGACAAGCAGCGCAAGGCGTATGAGGAATTCTTCGAGACCGATTTTTCGTTCGAGATTCCCAAGCTCGCGCGCTTCCGCGTCAACGCCTTCAATCAGAACCGCGGCGCCGGCGCCGTGTTCCGCACCATCCCCTCGGCGATCCTGAGCCTCGATGACCTGAACTGCCCGAAGATCTTCCGCGACCTGTGCATGCTGCCACGCGGCCTGGTGCTGGTCACCGGCCCCACCGGCTCGGGCAAGTCGACCACGCTCGCGGGCATGATCAACCACTGCAACGACAATCGCCCCGACCACATCCTCACCATCGAGGACCCCATCGAGTTCGTGCACGAGTCCAAGCGCTGCCTGATCAATCAGCGCGAGGTGCACCGCGATACCCTGGGGTTCACCGAGGCGCTGCGCTCGGCGCTGCGCGAGGATCCGGACGTGGTCCTGGTCGGCGAAATGCGCGACCTGGAGACGATCCGCCTCGCGCTGACGGCCGCGGAGACCGGCCACCTCGTGTTCGGCACCCTGCATACCAGTTCCGCGGCCAAGACCATTGACCGCGTGGTCGACGTGTTCCCCGCCGCCGAGAAGGAGATGGTGCGCTCGATGCTCTCGGAGAGCCTGCGCGCGGTCATCTCCCAGACGCTTCTGAAAAAGAACGGCGGTGGCCGCATCGCCGCGCATGAAATCATGATCGGCACCCCGGCGATCCGCAACCTGATCCGCGAGGGCAAGATCGCCCAGATGTTCTCGGCCATCCAGACCGGCCAGGCGCAGGGCATGCAGACCCTGGATCAATGCCTGACCGACATGGTGTCGAAGGGCTTGGTCAGCAAGGAGGAAGCACGCTACAAGGCCTCCAACAAGGACGCCCTGTAGCCATGGATCGCGATCAGGCCATCAAGCTGATGCAGGACCTGCTGCGTCGCGTCATCGAAAAGAAGGCGTCGGATCTGTTCATCACGGCGGGCTTTCCGCCGGCCATCAAGGTCGACGGCGAAGTGCGGCCGCAGAGCGATCGCGCGCTCACCGCCGAGCAGTCCGCCACCCTGGTCCGCGCCATCATGAACGACCGGCAGACCAAGGAATTCGACGCCAGCAAGGAATGCAATTTCGCCATCTCCCCGCCGGGCATCGGGCGCTTCCGCGTCAGCGCCTTTGTGCAGCAGGGCGCCGTCGGCGCCGTGGTGCGGCTGATCAACGCCAAGATTCCAAGCTTCGAGGAGCTGGATCTGCCGGCAATCCTCAAGGAAGTTGCCCTGACCAAGCGCGGGCTGGTCTTGCTCGTCGGCGGCACCGGGTCCGGCAAGTCCACCTCGCTCGCGGCCATGATCGGGCACCGCAACGAGAACACCAAGCACCACATCGTCACCATCGAGGACCCGGTGGAGTACGTCCATCAGCACAAGGGCTGTGTGATCACGCATCGCGAGGTGGGGGTCGACACCGAGTCCTGGCATGCGGCGCTCAAGAACACGCTGCGGCAGGCGCCCGATGTGATCCTCATCGGCGAGGTGCGCGACCGAGAGACCATGGAGTACGCCATCCAGTTCGCCGAGACCGGCCACCTGGTGCTGGCCACGCTGCACGCCAACAGCGCCAACCAGGCGCTCGACCGCATCGTCAACTTCTTCCCCGACGAGCGGCGCGAACAGCTGCTCATGGACCTGTCCTTGAATATCCGCGCGTTCGTCTCGCAGCGGCTGATTCCGCGCGAATCCGGCGGCGGGCGCATCGCGGCCACCGAGATCATGCTCAACTCGCCGCTGATCTCGGACCTGATCTTCAAGGGCGAGGTCGCCAAGATCAAAGAGGTCATGTCGCGCTCCACCCGCTTAGGAATGCGCACCTTCGATCAGTCGCTCTATGAACTGTATGAGAGCGGCTACATCTCCTATGAGGATGCCCTGCGCAATGCCGACTCCAAGAACGAGCTGCGCCTGCGCATCAAGCTGGAAAGCCGGCGCGAGCATGTGGATGCGGGTGATGGCGGTCTGACGCTGAGCGAAGAGACCGATGAGGGCAAGAGTCTGTGAACGCGGTGAGCGAGGATCTGCTGCCCGAGTCCGAGGGCGCGGATACGCGCACCGGCCAGGGGCCAACAGGGGGCGAACCCCCCTCGCAAACGGTTCTCAACACCAAGCCGCTGTTCAAGCTGATGGTGGAGAAGAAGGCCTCGGACCTGTTCTTCACCGCCAACGCGCCCATCAAGATCAAGATTGAAGGCCAGATCTTTCCGGTCAACAAGAATGTGCTGACCCCGGAAGTCGTGCGCCAGACCGCCATGGGTCTCATGAATCAGGAGCAGCGCGAGCGTTTCCAGTCCGAACTGGAGATCGATTTCGCCATCTCCCGCCCCGGCCTCGGGCGCTTTCGGGTCAACATTTTCATGCAGCGCGGCTACCCCGCCGTGGTGCTGCGCTATATCACGGCCGACATGCCGCGCCTGGAAGCCCTGGGCCTGCCGGAGGTCATGCGCGACCTCATCATGCTCAAGCGCGGGCTGGTGCTGGTGGTGGGCGCGACCGGTTCGGGCAAGTCCACCACCATCGCGGCGATGATCAACCATCGCAATGAGGGCTCCTCGGATCACATCGTGACCATCGAGGATCCGATCGAGTTCCTGCACACCAACAAGCGCTCCATCGTCAATCAGCGCGAGGTGGGCCTGGACACCAAGTCCTTTTCGCGTGCGCTGCGCAGCGTCATGCGTGCCGCACCGGATGTCATCCTGGTCGGCGAAATCCGCGACAGGGAGAGCATGGAGGCGGCGATCAGCCTGTCCGGCACCGGCCATCTGGTGCTCGCCACCCTGCACGCCAACAACTGCGCCGAGACCCTCGACCGCATCATCAACATGTTTCCGCGCGAGCAGCACAACCAGATCTTCCTGGACCTCTCGCAGTACCTGAAGGCGGTCATGGCGCAGCGCCTGGTGATGGGCAAGGACGGCAAGCGGGTGGCGGCGGTGGAGGTCATGCTCAACACCCCGCATATCGGCGAGCTGGTCAAGAAGGGCGATGTGGTGGGCATCAAGGAGGCCATCATCGCCAGCGGCGAGCGCGGCGTGCAAAGCTTCGATGTCGCCCTGCATGGCCTGGTGAAGCATAACCGCGTGACGCTCGATGAGGCGTTGATGCACGCCGACTCGCGCGCCAACCTCGAGACCAAGATCAACTTCGGTTGAGAATGACCTCGGCCAGAACGGCCATGCGTACCGCGACGCCATTGCGCACCTGGTCGCGGATCACGGATTGCGGGCCATCGGCCACGTCGGAGGCGATTTCGATACCCCGGTTCATGGGCTGCGGGTGCATGACGATGGCATCCGGCTTCGCCAGCTGCAGCCGCTCCGGCGTCAGGCCGTACTTGGCGAAGTAACGGTCCGCATCGGGCAGCGATGCCTGGCTCATGCGCTCCTTCTGGATGCGCAGCATCATGATCACGTCCGCATCCTTCAGGCCCTTGGCGAGCGTCGTATGGCGCGCGCAGCCGGGGAACTCCCCCGGTTCGGGCATGAACACCGGCGGGGCGACGATCCGCAGCTCACCGACACCCAAGGCCGTCAGCACATCATAGGCGGAGCGCGCCACCCGCGAATGGCGCACATCACCGACGATGGCGACCGCGAGCCGCGCGAAGTCCGGCTTGCGCTGCTGGATGGTGAGGGCATCGAGCAGCCCCTGGGTGGGATGCGCCACGTGCGCCTCGCCCGCCGAGAGCACGCTCACATGGGGCCGCACATGGTCGGCCACCAGACCCGGGATGCCTTCCTCGGCATCGCGGATCACCAGCACATCGACGTGTAGCGCCTCGAGGGTGTAGATGGTATCGAGCATGCTCTCGCCCTTCGCGCGCGAGGACAGCTGCAATTCCAGATTGACGACATCGGCGCCCAGGCGCTTGGCGGCGAGCTCAAAGGACACCCGGGTGCGGGTGGAGGGTTCGGTGAAGAGGTTCGCGACCGTGATGCCGGCCAGATCGCGCGAGGCCGGGGGCGCCTCCCCGAGCGGTCGCACGTAGGACTGTGAGCGCTCCAGCAGATGACTCATGACGTCACGGTCGAGGCCCGCGAGGGTCAGGAGGTGGCGCAGGTGGCCGTTGTCACGCAGCTGCGCGGTGATCGCGCGGGTCCTGATGGTGGTGTCGGTCACGTCTTGCGGTCCCCTTCTCCGGCCAGCCAGCGCGTCAGGATGACGGCGGCGGCGGCGCTGTCGATGTCTTCACGTTGCACGCGCCGGCGACGCTGCCCGCTCGCGCGCTGGTCCTTGAGAACCCGCCCGCCCTCCAAGGAGGAGCCGTGTTCATCCACGTGTTCCACCGGCAGCGCGAACCGCACCTGCAGTGCGGTGCCGAAGTCGCGGGCCGCCTGCGCGAGGCTCCCATCCGTCCCGTCGGCATTATAGGGGACACCGACAATGAGCACGTGCGGTGAAAGGGCGCGCACCTCGCGGGTGATGGCGGTCCAGTCGGGGACGCCGTCGTGGGCGGCGATGGCGGGCCGCGGGGCGGCACTGGCGGTCAAGGTGTCCCCGGCCGCCATGCCGATGCGACGCCGGCCATAGTCGAAGGCGAGTGCGATGCGCGGCGTGGCGCGGTCGGGGTCAGGCATTACCGGCTGTAGGGCTCAGCTTCTCGACATCCACGCCGAGGAACTGCCAGGAGGCCTCCCAGCGCTGCGTGAAGGGCAGATTGAACAGCAACCGCTCATCGGCCGGCACCGGCAACCAGTCATTGTCCCGGATCTCCTGCTCGAGCTGGCCGGCATCCCAGCGGGCGAATCCCAAGGCGACGTACGCATCGCCCGGACCCTCGCCGCGCGCCATGGCGGCCAGCACATCGCGGGAGGTCGTGACCTGGATCAGCTCTGAGACCTTGTGCGTGGAATCCCATTCGCCGCCCGGCCGGTGCAGCACGAAGCCGCGGTCGGTGCGCATCGGGCCGCCGCATAGCACGATCTGCGCGCCGATCTGCTCGTCGCGCGGTTCAAGCTTCATCTGCGACAGCACATCGCGCAGCATCATCGGGGAGGGCTTGTTGAGGACGATGCCGAGCGCGCCGCGGTCACTGTGCTCACACACCAGCGTCACCGAGTGCGAGAAGTCATCATCGGTCAGCGCCGGCATGGCGATCAGCAGGTGGTTGGTGTAGCTGGCCTGGGTCACGCTTCAAGTATGGCGTCACCGGGCGGAGGGCTCAAGGCACCGCAGCAACGTGTCCGGGTGCGACCCTGCCCCCGGTGAATTGCCATTCATAGGCGAACCTAAGGGTGTGGTAGCGGGCCGCCAGATCCGGTGGAAACGGGTCAAACGGGCTCGCGAGCTTGAGGATGGCGAGCGCCGCGGCGTCCAGGTCCGCATAGCCGCTGCTGGTGAGGATCTCGGCGGTCGCCAGGTGGCCGTCCGCGGCAATGGCGACTTCCAGCACCGGGCTTGCCTGCACCCCGACGCGCTGGGCCGCGGTCGGATAGTTCAGGGTGCCGATCCGCTCCACGCGCCGCCGCCAGCTGTCGAGGTAGGGGGCGATGATGGATTCGCGGGTGTCCGGGGTGATCCACAGCTCGTCACGCTTCATGCCGCGCAACTGCAGCGCGCCGCTGTCCGCCTCGGCCGGTTGCGCCGCCGTGGCGTCGACCGCGAGCGGCGAGTCGTGGGCGGTCGCCTCCTCGCCCTGCGTCGCGGCGAAGTAGCGGATGTCCGTGCGCGCCGCGGTGGTGCTCAGCACCGGGTCATCGGCGCGCGCGGCCGCCGCCGCGGCGCTGCTCAGCCCGGTGCCGTGCTCGTCACCGACCTGCGGCGGGGGCGAGGCCTCGGTGGCCTGATGGTGTGCGACCACCGGCGCCGAGGTATTGCCCGAGCCCAGCTGGGTACGCTGCGCGAGATACGCCGCCGAGTCATTGTGGTCCGCGGTGGGCAGCTCATCGGAGGCCAGCAGGACATCGATGCCGCGGGTGTCGCTGTCGTGGCCACCGCTGCCGGCGAAGGTAAGCCCCAGGATGAGCATCCCATGGATCAGGGCGGCAATGAACAAGGTCATCAGCAGCCGATCCCGGACCGGGGCCGAACCTTCGCGTGGAATGAGTGCCCGCATTGGCCCCTCAGCGCTGCAGCCGACGCTCGATGGCCTGCATCAGCAGGTCGCCGATATTGATGTGAAACTGCTTGTCGAGCTCGCGGATGCCGGTGGGACTGGTGACATTGATTTCGGTGACATAGCCGCCGATCACATCCAGACCCACGAACAGCATGCCGCGCCGGGCCAGCGCCGGCCCGATCTGGGCCGCAAGCCAGCGGTCACGGTCGTTCAGGGGACGGCCGACCCCCAGCGCGCCCGCGGCGAGGTTGCCGCGGTGGTCATCGGCGGAGGGCATGCGGGCCAGGACATACGGCATCGGCTCACCGTCCACCAGCAGCACCCGCGAATCGCCGCTGTCCACGATCTGCGGCAGGTAGCGCTGCGCCATGGCGAAGCGCGAGCCATGCGCCGTCAGGGTTTCGAAAATGACCAGACGGTTCTTGTCGGTCACGTCGGTGACGAATATCGAGCGCCCGCCCATCCCGTCGAGGGGCTTGCAGACGATCTTGCCGTGTTCTTGCAGGAAGGCGTCCATGTCGGCAAGGCTGCGGGAGATCAGGGTCGGGGCGCAGCACTGCGGGAACCAGGCGGTGTACGCCTTTTCATTCATGTCGCGCAGGCCCTGCGGCTGGTTGACCACCATGGCGCCTTGCTCCTGCGCCCGATCCAGGATGTAGGTGGTGTAGATGTACTCCATGTCGAAGGGCGGATCCTTGCGCATGAGGATGCAGTTAAAACTGCCCAGCGGCTGAGTGCTGCGCTCGCCCAGGGTGAACCAGGACGCCGGGTCCGCCCGCACCGTCAGCGGGCGCGAATGCCCCATCGCCCGCCCGTCGCGCACGAACAGCTCCTGCTGCTCCAGGTAATGCAGCTCAAACCCGCGCGACTGGGCCGCGAGCAGCATCGCAAGGGTAGAGTCCTTCGCGTACCGGATGGCCCCGATGGGGTCCATCACCACGGCAAGTCGGATGTTCTGGGTCATGTCGCCATTTTCGCACGGGCCAAGGAGCGGGAGTTACGTCGCAAGACGCGAATGCCGCACAACCTGAAAGCCCGTCTGTGTGCAAAATCGTGACGAGTCTGACATAGCAGGGGGTGTGCCGATATGTTAAAACCCGAACGGCCTGCAATTCGGTCAGGCGTCCATTGGGAACCTCAGGTGGAAGGAGTCGTCTCCGTGTCGGGCACTAATTCGAAGCTCCAGGGCCTGAAGGTTCTGGTCATCGATGACAGCAAGACCATCCGTCGCACGGCGGAGACCCTGCTGGCGAAGGAAGGCTGCGAAGTCTTCACCGCCATCGACGGGTTTGACGCCCTGGCCAAGATTGCCGACCATCAGCCCGATATCGTTTTCGTGGACATCATGATGCCGCGTCTGGACGGCTATCAGACCTGTTCGCTGATCAAGCACAACAAGGTGTTCCGCGGCATACCGGTCATCATGCTGTCCTCCAAGGACGGCCTGTTCGACCGCGCGCGCGGACGCATCGTGGGTTCTGAGCATTACCTGACCAAGCCGTTTACCAAGGACGAGCTGCTCAGCGCCATCGAAACGCACATAGGGAGATGATGGCAATGCAATTGGTACTCATCGTCGATGATTCGCCGACCGAGCTGCATGTCATGCAAAAGGCCCTGCAGAAACACGGCTACCGCACCGCCGCCGCGGCCGATGGTGCCGAGGGCATCAGGCTCGCGCGCGAGATGAACCCGGATCTCATCTTCATGGATGTGGTGATGCCGGGCATGAACGGCTATCAGGCGACGCGCACCTTGGTGAATGATCCCAAGACGCGCACCATTCCGATCATCATGGTGACCTCCAAGGGCCATGAGACGGACAAAATCTGGGGACTGCGCCAGGGCGCGATCGACTATATGGTGAAGCCGGTGTCGCCGGACCAGCTTGTGGCCAAGGCACAGGCGACGCTCGCTCACTAGACGTGAGCGTATCGAGGATGGAAGAGGTATCACTCAAATCGCTGCGGGACCGCCCCTTCGAATTGCTCGCCGAACTCGAGCGTCGCGGGCGCGCCGTCTCGGCGAGCCAGGGCAATGACGGCGCCGCCGGTCGGGAATGGGTCGGCGTCGCGCTGCGCATGGCCGGAGAGCTGTTTCTCGCCGCGCGCGAGGAGACCCGCGAGGTCCTGAGCGTGCCCAACAGCATTACTCGGGTGCCGGGTGCCAAGGGCTGGGTGCGGGGGCTGGCGAACGTGCGCGGCCAGCTGCTGCCGATCATCGACATGAAACAGTTCATCGGCAGCGGGGTCGCGGTACTGTCGCGCAATACGCGCATCGTCGTGGTCAACCATCGCGAGATACCCGCCGGCCTGCTGGTCGATGAGGTGCTGGGATTCCGGCGCTTCGCCGAGGCGGAGTTTTCAGGCGACGTCCCGCCGACCGTGGCGCGTTGCGAACGTTATCTTGCCGGGTGCTTCCGGCGCGGCCAGGAGCAGTGGCCGGTTTTGAGTCTGCGCACGATCCTGGAAAGCCAGGCGTTCGCCGAGGCGGCAGCGTAAATGGCGGAATCGAAGGAAACCTCAGGCAAACCTGAATTGCTGGTCGCACTGGCGGCGTTTCTGGTGCTCATCGGCGCGGTGGCCGCCTTGTGGCGCACGGAACTTGCGACCGCGATGCTCCCGGTGGGTTTCGCCCTGGCAGCGACCGTCGTGCTGGCGCTTTTGTATCTGAAACTGCGGCGCGTGCGGGATCTCGCCGAGACCCAGCAGCTGGCGGTCGACACCCAACGACGTGAAAGCGAACGCAACCAGCAGGCGATTCTGCGGCTGCTCGATGAGCTCTCCAGCCTCGCCGACGGGGACCTCACGGTGCAGGCGACGGTGACGGAGGACATCACCGGCGCCATCGCCGACTCCATCAATTACGCCGTGGACGCCCTGCGCGGCCTGGTCACGACCATCAACAGTTCGGCCATCTCCCTCGATGGCGCGGCCCGCCAGACCCAGGCCCTCGCCCAGCATCTGGCCAAGGCGAGCGGCGCCCAGTCCAAGCAGATCGCCGCCGCCACCGAGACGGCAGGCCATGTGGCGTCCGCCACCGAGGAGGTGTCGGGCAACGCCGAGCGGGCGGCCGATGTCGCGCGCCACTCGGTCGATGTCGCCCACAAGGGCGGCGAGGCCGTGCGTCGGACCATCGATGGCATGAATGCCATCCGCGAAACCATCCAGGACACCTCCAAGCGCATCAAGCGACTCGGAGAAAGCTCGCAGGAAATCGGCAACATCGTCGAGCTGATCAACGATATCGCCGAGCAGACCAACATTCTCGCGTTGAACGCCTCCATCCAGGCCTCGATGGCCGGGGAGGCGGGCCGCGGCTTCGCCGTCGTGGCGGATGAGGTCCAGCGCCTGGCCGAACGCGCCGCCACCGCCACCAAGCAGATCGAGGTGCTGGTGCGCACCATTCAGACCGACACCAACGAGGCGGTGGTCTCCATGGAGCGCAGCACCACCGATGTGGTGGGCGGCGCGCTGCTGGCCGAAAACGCCGGCGCGGCACTCGAGGAAATCGAGCAGGTGTCCAACCAGATCGCAAGCCTCGTGCAGAACATCTCGGCGAGCTCCCGCCAGCAGTCCGGTGCGGTGCAGGACATCGCCCGCAACATGCAGGTGCTCAAGGAAATCAGCGCCCAGACCGCCGATTCGACCAGCGCCACCTCGGTGGCCATCGCGAAACTCGCGGAACTGTCCGCCGGGCTGCGCAAATCCGCGGCGGGCTTCCGCTTGCCCGGCGCCCTGGCGCCGGGTGCTGCCGTCACCCCCGCCCCCGCCACTGGCGCCGCCCCCACCGCCGGCACCGGAACCTTCCAGCGCCCCGAGGATCCGCGCACCGCCACCGCAGTGCGACCGGTTGTTGCCGTTCGTGGCAGTTGATGGCCGGGATGGACGCGGCGCATGACTGAAGTGGCAGTGCAGAGTTTCGAGCATGTCGGACGGGAGCTGAACCTCACGCTGGGTGAGGCGCGCACTGCGCTCGAGAGCTACGTCGAGCAGCCCGAGAATCTCTCGCTGCTGAACCGCACCGCCGCCGAACTGCATCAGGTGCAGGGCGTGCTGAAGGTGCTGGAGATCTACGGCGCGGCGTTGCTCGCGGAGGAGATGGAGCAGGTCGCCCGCTACCTGGTGGCGAGCGCCGGCGAACACAAGAACCAGGCCGAGAGCCTCGATGCCCTGATGCGGGCCATGGTGCAGCTGCCGAGCTACCTGGAGCGGGTGCTGGCCGGTGGCCGCGATCTTGCGCTGATCCTGCTGCCGCTGCTGAATGACCTGCGTGCGGTGCGCGGCAGCTCGCTGCTGTCCGAGGGCACGTTGCTGCTGCTGAACCTGAAATCAGACCGGCAGGCGCAGCCGGCGGCGGCCGCGGCGGGCGAGGCGCCCCTGACGCTCGAACAATGGGCGCGGCGTCTGCGCCCGCGTTTCCAGCTGGGTCTGGTGGGCTGGATCCGCGGCGAGCGGCCCGATCAGAACCTGGCGATGCTGGCCGAAGTGGCGCACAAGCTAGAGCAGGTCGCCACGCGCCAGCCGGTCTTCCAGCTTTGGTGGGTGACCAGCGCCGTCATCGAGGCGCTGCAGGAGCACGGACTGTCCACGGGTGTGTCCATCAAACGCCTGCTGGGGCTGGCTGACCGGGAAATCAAACGTCTTTATGACCTGACCGAGGCGCGCTATGCGCAAAGCCCGGCGGTGGATCTGCTGAACAATCTCCTCTACTACGTCGGCCGGGCCGAATCGAGCGGCCCGCGGGTCACGGCGGTGCGTGCCTCGTTCCGACTGAATGAGCTCTTGCCGGTCGACGATGCGGTCGACCAGGAGCGCGAGAGTCTGTCCGCGCCCAGCGTCAAACTCATGCAGACCGTGGCGGCCGCCATCCGCGAGGATCTGGGCAAGGTCAAGGATGTGCTGGATATCTTCGTGCGCCGCGGCGCCGGCCAGCCGCAGAGTCTCGCCCCGCAGGTGGACATGCTGCGCAAGATCGGCGACACCCTGGGGGTGCTGGGTCTGGGCGAACTGCGCGCGGCGGTACAGGGTGAGACCGAGCGGCTCGGCAAGATCGTCTCCGGCACGCTGCAGCCGGAGCATTCGCTGCTGGTGGATATCGCCGCGACACTGATCGGCGTCGAAGACAAGCTCGACGGACGCCTCGTCGGCATGATCCTGCCGCGCGCCCGCGAGCCGCAGTCGGCGGAGTCGAACGATTCGGATTTCCAACAGGTGCAGTCCGCGGTGCTGCGCGAATGCATCTTGAATCTGGCGCGGCTGAAGGAATCGATCGCCCAGAGCGTGGGGGGCACGCTCGACACGGCGGGACTGGATGCGTGGCCGGAACTGATGCGCGGCCTCAAGGCGGGCCTGCTGATGCTCGGCAAATCACGCGCCGTCGCGCTGATCGAAAACATCCAGGTGCGGCTTGCGCCGCTGATGCAGCCGGGCGGCGCGGCGGCGCTCACCGGCGGTCGCCTGGATCGCCTGGCCGATGCGATCGTCAGCCTCGAGTACTACATGGAGACGCTGCAGGCGGGGCGCAGTGATCCGTGGTACATGCTCGACAATGCGCAGGCGTCCCTGGATGCGATCGAGGCGCAGCCGGCGCCCGCGGTACCGACCGTCGCGCCGCTGGAGCACAGTTCATTCGCGCAGACGGTGCAGATCGGCGGCGGCGCCGCGGCGGTGCGCGCGCAGATGGAAGCGGACCTGCGTCACCAGGGCACCGTGCCGCTGCTGGCAACCGAAGTCCCGGTGGCCGCCGGGGTTGCCGACCCCGAGCTGCTGAAGCTGTTCGTCGAGGAAGCGCGCGAGGAACTCGCGCGCATCGCGACCTATTTCCCGATCTGGGAACAAAACCCGCTGGAGGTCTCGGCGCTGCTGAACGTGCGCCGCTCGATGCACACGCTCAAGGGCAGCGGTCGCATGGTCGGCGCGCGGGATTTGAGCGAATTCGCCTGGGCGGCCGAAAATCTCCTCAACCGGCTGCTCGACAATACCTTGACCCGCTCCCCGGCGATCGCCGCGACGCTGCATGAGGCCGTCACGGGCCTGCCGCAGCTGATCGATGCGCTGGAACACGGCACGCCGGTGAGATTTGACGCCAAGGCATTGATGGCGCGGGCTCATGCGCTCGCCGCCGCGCGGGAGGGGGCCGAGGCCCGGCAAACGACGGTGCTGGCGACCCAGGTACTGCAGGGCGGCAAGCCCTACCTGGACGCCGTCGTGGCGGCGGCCGATCGGGCCGCGGCCACCCACGTCGCGCCGCTGCCGGAGGACGCCACGGGCCCTGAGTTTCTGGCCGTGCCCGAACTCGCTCCGCTCGAGAGCGCCAACGCGCAGGACGATGTGCTGCGTGACATCTACACGCGCGAGACCAACGCCCACGTGGCCACGGTGCGCGAATACCTGCGGCAGGAATCGCAGCGGCCGCAGCCGCATGAGCTCACCGAGGCGGTCTATCGCGCCTGCCATACGCTCTCCGGCAGCTCCACCATGGCCGCGGCGCGTCACGGCATCCGCTTGGCGCAACCGCTGGATCACTGGTTGCGCAAATCCTTCGACAGCGGCGTGGGCCTGACGAACTCGGATCTGCTCCTGCTCGAGGACTGCATGACCGCCATGGAGTCGGTCGCGTCCAATCTGGATGAGGACACGGGCTACTTCGTCATGCACGGCCGGCTGCTGGATCGGCTGTCCGAGGCTGAAAAGGACCTCGACCGACGCATTGCCGAAGCCGTCGAGGCCGAGCGCCGCAACGCGCGCTCCCAGCCGATCGGTACCGCCGCCGAGGTCGCCGCGAGCAGCGCGGCCGCCAGCGACAGCGCCGCCGAGACGATGGTGGCGGCGCCGTTCGTGGTGGACCACCCGGAGCTTCTGGCTGCGGCGGCGGATAACGTCTCTGCGGAAACGCCGGGGCCCGAAGTCACGCAGCTGATCAAGCCATTGGATTATGTGCCGCCCGCCGAGGAGGTCGCGCTCGATGATGGCGCGGCGCCGGAAGTGGAAGGACCGGCCACGGATGCGCAGCTGGATGCCCCTCCGGAGGAGGAACCGGTCGTCGATTACGATCCGGACGTGGCCAGCATCTTCACCGAAGAGGCCACGGAGCTGCTCGAGGTGTGCGAGTCGCAGCTGGCGGGCTGGCGCACTGATCCAGGCAACACCGAGCGGCCCGCGGCGCTCAAGCGCCCCTTGCACACCCTCAAGGGTGGCGCGCGCATGGCCGGCATCTCGGCCATGGGTGATTTGAGCCATGAACTCGAGTCGCTGGTGAATTTCATTGACTCAGGCAGCGTGCTGCCCGATGCCGCTGCCTTTGATGTCCTGCAGGGCAGTGTCGATGAGCTGTCTCGCATGCGTGACAGCGTCGCCGCCGGGCGCGGCGTCGCGCCGGCGCGCGAGTGCATTGCCCGCATCCGCGCGTTGCTGGATCCCGGACAGCTGGCCGCGCTCGCCGCCCAGGCGCCCCAGGATCAGGCGCCGCCGCCGCCGCCGATCCCGGAAGTACCCGATACGCCCAAGGCTCCCGAGGTTCCCGATACACCCAAGACGCCCGAGGCGCCCGATACGCCCAAGGCGCCAGAGGTGCCTGACACCCCCGACCTTCCCGAGGTGCCCGACACGCCGCAGGCGCCGGAGATTCCGCAATCCCCCGAGCTGCCGCCCTCACCGGCGCAGCCGACGACGGGTTTTGAGATCCCGGCCGCGCCGCAGCTGGTACCGCCCGGGCGTGAGCCGGTGGCCCCCGGCGATCGCCCCGAGATGGCGCGCGTCGATGCCGACCTGCTCGATCAGCTGTTGAATGTCTCCGGTGAGGTGAGCATCTCGCGTGCCCGTCTGGAACAGCAGATGGGCTCCATTGAATTCAACCTGGGCGAACTGTCACGCACCGTCACGCGCCTGAAGGAACAACAGCGCAAGCTCGAAATCGAGACCGAAAAACAGATCCTCCACGGTCACGAGGAGGAAACCGGGCATCGCGCGGAGTTTGATCCGCTGGAGCTGGACCGCTACTCGGCCATCCAGCAGTTCTCGCGTGGCCTCGCCGAGACCGCCAGTGACGTGGCCAGCATCCAGCAGCTCCTGGAAAGCCTGGTGCAGGAGACGCAGAACCTGCTGCAGCAGCAGGCGCGTACGGTCACGGAGCTGCAGAACGGCCTGATGCGTACGCGCATGGTGCCCTTCCAGCGCCATGTGCAGCGGCTGTCGCGCATCGTGCGCCAGGCGGCCGCCGATACCGGCAAGCGCGCCGAGCTCATCGTCAGCGGCGCCTCGGGCGAGCTTGACCGGCAGGTGCTCGAACGCATGCTGCCGCCGTTCGAGCACATGCTGCGTAACGCGGTGGTTCACGGCATTGAGAGCCCCGAGGAGCGCGTCGCGCAAGGCAAGGGCGAGTCGGGGACGATTCATCTGGACCTGCAGCGCGAGGGCGCTGAAGTCATGGTGAAGGTGAGCGATGACGGCGCGGGCATGAAGCTCAACGCCATCCGCGACAAGGGCCTGGCACTGGGTCTGATCCAGCCTGGCCAGTCGCTCTCGGATGAAGATGCGATGCAGTTGGTCCTGGAGCCGGGATTCTCCACGGCCGGGTCGGTCACCCAGCAGGCCGGCCGCGGCGTCGGCATGGACGTGGTGGCGACGGAGATCAAACGCCTCGGCGGCTCCCTGAACATGGAGACCGCGGCCGGCAAGGGCACCACCTTCACCATCCGTCTGCCGTTCACCCTGGCGATCAGCCATGCACTGGTCGTGCGCACCGGGGATGAGTATTACGCACTGCCGCTGCCCACCGTCGAAGGGGTGCTGCGGCTGTCCAAGGCCGATGTCACCGCCCACCTGGGCCGCGAAGCGGCGACCTTCGAACAGAACGGGCAGAAGTACCGCTTCCAGCATCTGGCGGCGTTCGTGGGTCTTGAGCCTTCGCCGTTGCCGGAAGGCGATGTCACGGTGCCGGTGGTACTGGTGCGCGCCGGCGAACACTCCACGGGCCTGGTCGCCGATGACCTCATCGGCAGCCGCGAAATCGTGGTCAAGTCGGTGGGTCCGCAGGTTTCGAGCATCCGCGGCATCTCCGGCGCGACCATCCTCGGCGATGGCCGCATCGTCATCATTCTGGACATCGGCGCGCTGGTGCGCGGTGAGTGGCGCTCGCGCTTCTCCTCGCTGCCGGTACGCGAGAAGGGCGACCGGCGTACCTTCGCGATGGTCGTCGATGACTCGATCACCGTGCGGCGCGTGACCCAGCGGCTGCTGGAACGCAATGGCATGCGCGTGATCACGGCGCGCGACGGCATGGATGCCGTGACGCTGCTGCAGGACAACGTCCCCGACATCATCCTGCTGGACATCGAGATGCCGCGCATGGACGGCTACGAAGTTGCCGCGCATGTCCGCAGTGATCCGCGCCTGCGCGACATACCCATCATCATGATCACTTCACGCGTGGGCGAGAAACATCGTGCCCGCGCCATCGAGCTCGGGGTGGACGACTACCTCGGCAAGCCCTACCAGGAGGCACAGTTGCTGGACGCCATCGTGCCGCTGGTGGAACGTCATCGCGAGACACAGCGCAGCCGCAGGGTGTCCGCCGATGGCTGAGCGCGTCAATGAAATCTACAGCCTGCTGATTCCGCTGGTGGACTCGCGGCTGATCGTACCGCGCGCCTGCATCGCCGAGGTCATCGGCTTCCAGGTGCCCACCGAGATGACCGGCGCACCGCCCTGGTACATCGGCACCATCACCTGGAATGGGCGCCAGGTGCCGCTGGTATCCTTTGAAGGCACCTGCGGTCAGAACATTCCGGCCGCCGCCGGACGCAGTCGCGTGGTGATCTTCCACTGCATCGGCGACAAGCTTGAGGGCGGCTACTTCGGCATCGTCTCGCAGGGCTTCCCGCAACTGGTGCGGGTCAGCTCGGATGTCGTGCGGCCCGATAATTCCAAGGTGTTCGGCGAGCGCACGCCGGTGATCTGCCAGGTGCGCATGCTCAACGAGGCACCGCTGGTGCCGGACATCGAGCGGCTCGAAGTCATGATCGCCGAAGAGACTCGCGCGGCCTGAACATCCAGCACCTGCTGCTCATTGGCGCCTCCCGCGGACTGGGTCTCGCGCTGGCCGCGGAGTACCTCAGGCGCGGCTGGCACGTTACCGCCACCGAGCGGGGCTCGGCCCCATCGGGGCTGCATGCGCTGCTGAAGGATGCAGGTGGCCGGCTGGAAATCGCAGCGGTCGACATCAATCATCCGGACGAGGTGGCGGCGCTTGCAGCACGCCTCACGCTACGAAAGTTCGACATGCTGTTCGTCAACGCCGGCGTCAAGAACGACGATCGTGAGACGGTCGCCGATGTGTCGACCGATGAGTTCATGCGCGTCATGATCACCAACGCACTGAGCCCCATGCGTGCTATCGAGACCCTGCAGCATCTGGTGCTGCCGAACGGCACGATCGGGGTCATGTCCTCGGGCCAGGGCAGTGTCACGAACAACACCAATGGCCAGTACGAGGTCTATCGCAGCAGCAAGGCGGCGCTCAACATGTTCATGCGCAGCTTCGCGGCCCGCCACGCTGGCGATGCGCGCACGCTGCTGCTCATGGCA
This sequence comes from uncultured Gammaproteobacteria bacterium, assembly GCA_963708865.1. Taxonomy (GTDB): domain Bacteria; phylum Pseudomonadota; class Gammaproteobacteria; order Steroidobacterales; family Steroidobacteraceae; genus DAIDKA01. The sequence continues at coordinate 273,349 of CAVPUC010000008.1, read as the reverse complement.
CCGGGGTGGGTGCGCACCGCCATGGGTGGCCCGCAGGCGCGTCTGAGCATCGAGGAGAGCATTCCGAGACTTGCGGATACGATGATCGCGGCGAGCGGCAGGGCGGGCCTGCACTATCTTGATTATCTGGGAAGAACCGTTGCCTGGTGAGCCCGCGGGAAAGCCGCCCCCGCTGATGCAGCCGAGGCGGTCTTACTCGGGGAGGCGAGAGCAAACACAGCGCGTCGCGGCTTAACCCGCCGTATTAGGCGGCGCACCCATCAGATCCATGGCTTTACGCATGTGTCGCTTACACAGCGTCATCTTGCCCTTATCCAAGGCCATCTTTGCTTGGTCGTATTCCTTTTGCACCAGGCCTTTCCTCGATGGATCCGTGGTCACATCCAGCGTCGGCTTTAACTTATCCATCATCTGCTGGCAGCTGGTTGCCTTATCCGTACTGTCCGTCGTCGCATCGGCCAGCGCCAAGGCCGGGACTACGGCGCCGACTATCAAGATGGCGCTCAGTAAATTTTTTCGAAATGAAGACTTCATGATATTTCCCGTGACAGTTCTGCCCATTTCCGCGAGCGATCACAGTGCCGGATCTCCTTATCCTCGCCAAGCCGTTCGCCGCTGCGTCGCACTGTCAGTGTTGGCTTACCGGCATAAGCTTTGCTTAGAGGGATTGCAGCGGCGCACTTCGCGAATCGACGGCGGCCTCACGCAGCCACGATGCCGCTGCCGAATTCGAACAGTACGTATTCAATGCGTAATGCGCAGACCAGCATCGCGACCGTACGCGTCCGAGATTTCCGGCGTTTTAGGCCGGATGCACGTCAGTCGCAGTGTCGCGGCTTCCGCTGACGGTCTGCCGCGCACTCGGCATTTATAGATCGCCGAGCTGCTGCTGGATGACGGCGAGTGCCGCGAGCGCCGCAGTCTCGGTGCGCAGAATGCGCGGACCCAGTGACAGCCGCTGGAATTGCGCGGCGGATGCCGCGGTGCGCTCGGCATCGGACAGGCCGCCCTCGGGCCCGATCAGCAAGGTCGCGGCATCGCTCGCCGGCAGGTCCTTGGCCTTCAGGCCGCCATCCGGATTGAGGAGCAGCCGCAGCCCATCGGGCAGGTCCGATACCAGGAACTCCTGCAGCCGAATCGGCGCGATGATTTCCGGCAGCTGATTGCGGCCGCTTTGTTCGCAGGCGGCGATGGCAATGGCGCGCCAGTGGCGCAGACGGTTGGCGGCCTGCGCGGCGTTGAGCCGCACGACCGTGCGCTCCGTGAGCACCGGGACGATGCGCCACACGCCGAGCTCCGTGGCCTTCTGCACCACCACGTCCATGCGTTCGCCGCGCGAGATTCCCTGTACCAGCGTGACCCGCAGCGGCGACTCGCGGCTGACCGGGTGGTACTCGCCTACCGCGACGCGCACCGTCTTTCGCCCGAACGCCACCACCGAGGCGGCGTATTCGCCGCCCGCGTTGTCGAACAGGATCAGCGAATCCCCGGCGCGCAGTCGCAGTACGCGGGTGATGTGATTGGCGGCGGTGCCGTCCAGCTCCACATGGACGCGCCCGCCGACCGGCACCTCGACATGGACCCGGTTCAGCCGCATGTCGCCAGGTCCAGCCCCTCGCGTGCGACCTGCACCATGAGCTCGATGTGCTCAGGCTCGATGATGTACGGCGGCATGAAGTAGATGACATTGCCGATCGGCCGCAGCAGCACGCCGCGTGACAGCGCATGCCGGTACACCGTCATGCCGCGCCGCTCCTGCCACGGGTAGGGTTCGCGGCGGCGCTTGTCGCGGCTCATTTCGATGGCGGTGATCATGCCGCGCTGGCGCACCTCGGCGACGTGCGGATGATCGGCCAGCGGCGCCACGGCCTGCGCGAAGCGTTGCGCCAGGGCGCGGTTGCGCTCGATGACGGGGTCCTGTTGGAAGATCGCAAGCGTGGCCAGCGCCGCCGCACATCCCAACGCATTGCCGGTGTAGCTGTGGGAGTGCAGGAAGGCGTTGAGCTTTGCATACTCATCGTAGAAGGCCGCGTAGAGCTCATCCGTCGTCAGCACCACCGACAGCGGCAGATAGCCGCCGGTCAGGCCCTTCGAGAGGCACATCAGATCCGGCCGGATGCCCGCCTGCTCGCAGGCGAACAGCGTGCCCGTGCGCCCGAAACCCACGGCGATTTCATCGGCGATGAGATGCACCTGATAGCGGTCGCAGGCCGCGCGCAGCAGCTTCAAGTACAGCGGGTCATGCATGCGCATGCCGGCCGCGCACTGCACCAGCGGTTCGATGATCACGGCGGCGATTTCTGCTCCGCGTTCCGACAATACGCGCTCCAGGTGCGCGAACTGCCGCCGCGCCCAATTCGCCTCGCTGACTCCGGGCTCACGGTCGAAGGCATCGGGCGAGGGCACCGTGATGACATCCATGAGCAACGGCTGGTAGACGCTCTTGTAGAGCTCGACGTTGCCCACGGCGAGCGCGCCCAGGGTCTCCCCGTGGTAGCTGCCCGCCAGCGTGACGAAATGCCGCTTGGCGGCATGGCCCGCGTTGCGCCAGTAGTGGAAGCTCATCTTCAGGGCCACTTCGACGGCCGCGGAGCCATTGTCCGCATAGAAGCAGCGGGTCAATCCGGCCGGGGCGAGCGCCGTGAGCGCCTCGCTGAGCCGAATCACCGGCTCATGGGTGAAGCCGGCCAGGATGACGTGCTCGAGACTGTCCAGCTGTGCACGCAGCGCCGCATTGATGCGCGGGTTGGCGTGCCCGAACAGATTCACCCACCAGGAGCTGATCGCATCCAGGTAGCGCTGACCGGCGAAGTCGGTGAGCCACACGCCGCTCGCGCTGCGGATCGGAATCATCGGCACCAGCGACTCGTGATCCTGCATCTGGGTGCACGGGTGCCACACGTGCGCGAGATCGCGCGCCTTCCAGGGGAGATTGGCGGCGGCGCCGGGGTTATTCAGCGGTTGCGGCATTTGGAGGCAGAGTTTGGCATGATCCGGTCGCATGGACACGGCGCCCGCTCATCCCCTGCAGATCGACCCGGCGACGGGCCTGCTGGTGCGCACGCGGCAGGTGCTGTCCACCCATTTCGACGCCCGGCCCGCGGGCTGCGTGCCGGACCTGATCGTCGTCCACAGCATCAGTTTGCCGCCGGGTGAGTACGGGGGACCGTGGATCGAGCGGCTGTTCACCGGCACTCTGCCGGTCGACGCGCATCCGTTCTTCGCGACCATTCCGGCCGGTCGGGTCTCGGCGCATGTGCTCATCCGGCGCGACGGCAGCCCCGTGCAGTTCGTCCCGTTCGGCGCGCGCGCCTGGCACGCGGGATTTTCGCAGTACCAGGGTCGGCAAGCCTGCAATGACTTCTCGGTCGGCTTGGAACTCGAAGGCACCGATGACACCGGCTTTGAGGAGGTGCAGTACGGCACGCTCGCCGCCGTGATCAGGGCACTGCTGACCTGTTATGCAACGCTTGCTGCGAGCCGCATCGTGGGACACAGCGACATCGCGCCGGGGCGCAAGCTCGATCCGGGCGCGAAATTCGACTGGCCGCGGCTGCGCGCGCTGGTGGCGCAGTCAGCCGCGACCGCGATCATGGCGCCATAGGACCTCGCTGCCGCGTTCATGGCGCACCAGGACGCGCGCCAGCACAAACAGCAGGTCGGACAGGCGGTTCAGGTACTGCGGCAGGGCGTCGGCGACCGGCTCCGTCCGGGTCAGGGTCCACACCCGTCGTTCGGCCCGCCGGGCGATGGCGCGCGCCAGGTGGCAGGCCGCGGTCGCCGGGCCGCCGCTTGGCAGGATGAATTCGCGCAGCGCCGGCAGCTGATCATTGAAACCATCCAGTGCCTGCTCCAGGCGCGTGATGTGCGCGGGCCCGAGGATGGTGTGGCCCGGGATGCTCAGTTCACCGCCCAGGTCGAACAGGTCGTGCTGCACTTCGTGCAGCACGCCGATCACGGGCACCGGCAGGTCCGGCACGCGCCAGCACCAGTCCGACCGTGCTGTTCAGTTCGTCGACGGCGCCGATGGCTTCGATGCGCGCCGATTCCTTCGGCGTGCGGCTGCCGTCCCCCAATCCGGTGCTCCCGTCATCGCCGGTGCGGGTGTAGATCTTGCTTAAGCGATTGCCCATGGCCCAGCATAGCGTCTGGAGACGCCACTGCCCATGCCCACTCAGTCAACCGAACTTACCGCCGCGATCGATGCCGCGCAGGCCGCTGCCGTGCTCATCCGCTCGCTGTATCAGCGCAACCTCGGCATCACCATCAAGGCGGACCAGTCACCGGTCACCGAGGCGGATGTGCGCGCCGAGCAGGCGATTCGCGAGGTGCTGCAGGCGCGCTTCCCGCACTACGGTTTTTACGGCGAGGAGACCGGTCAGCACAACCTGGAAGCCGAAAGTATCTGGCTGGTGGATCCCATTGATGGCACCAAATCCTTCGTGCGCGAGTGCCCGTTCTTTTCCACGCAGATCGCGCTCATGCGCGCCGGCGAGCTGGTGCTGGGGGTGTCCAGTGCGCCGGCCTACGCGGAGGTCGCCTGGGCGGAACGCGGCAGCGGGGCGTTTCTGAACGGCAAGCCGATCCGTGTCAGCCGGACCGCGCAGCTGGCACAGACCATTGTGTCGACCGGGAACCTCAAGACCCTGGCGCGCTCACCCGCCGGCTGGCGCCGGCTGGGCGATCTGATCGGCGGCATCAGCCGCATTCGCGGCTACGGCGATTTCGTGCACTACCACCTGCTGGCACGCGGATCGTTGGACGTTGTCATTGAATCGGATGTGAACATCCTCGATATCGCGGCCCTCACGGTGCTGGTGCGCGAAGCCGGTGGACAGTTCACCGATCTGGATGGCGGCGCCGTCGGCCTTTCCACGACCAGCGTGCTCGCCACCAACGGCATCCTGCATGCGCGCCTCCAGCAGGCGCTGTCGGGGCCGGACTAAAGACTGGTGAATACCCGCCGACTGCCCACCGCCACTTCCGTGAGCGGTGTCTGATACAGCTGGCTCAACGCCTGGGCGTTGAGCACTTGCGCGGCAGCGCCGGCGCGCCAGCTGCCATCCCCGTACAACAGCAGCGCTGAGTCCGCGAAGCGGGCGGCCAGGGTGGGATCGTGCAGGATGGCGACGACCGTGCGGCCGCGGTTGGCCTGCTCCTTGAAAAGCCCGAGCACCGCCAGCTGCTGCTGCGGATCCAGATGATTGGAAGGCTCATCGAGCAGGAAGATCTGGGGATCCTGCGTGAGCAGCGCGGCCATGGCGCACCGCCGCTGCTCACCGCCCGAGAGGGTTTCGAGACTGCGGTGTTCAAATCCCGAAAGTCCCACCTTGGCCAGCGCCGCCAGCGCCAGCAGCCGATCCTGCGGGCCTTCCCGCTCCAGCAAGGCCAGGTGCGGATGCCGGCCAATCAGCAACGACTCCAGCACGCTGCTGGCGAAGCCGTCCTCCAGATCCTGAGTGAGCAGACCCATGCGCTGTGCGATGCGCCGCCGGGACAGCCGGGTCAACGGCTGGCCCTCGAGCTCGACCTCACCGCGCAGCGGCGGGCGCAGACCCGCCAGGGTATGCAGCGTCAGGGATTTGCCACAGCCGTTGCGGCCGAGGATGGCCACGAACTCGCCCGGTGCGAAGGTCACCGTGAGGCCCATCACCAGGCGCCGGCTGCCGGCACTGACGCTTAGGTCGCTCGCGTGCAGCGAGCCGGCAGCGGGGTTCAAGGCTGCAAGCGGGTGACGGACCACGGGCCGGGGTGCATGTTGCCGTCCGGCGCGCGCGTGAGGGTGCGGGTCCAGCGCGCCCGATCGTGGATGCGGGCCTGTCCCGCCACCCACAGCTCGACGACTTCGGCCCACAGCCGGTAGCCGCCCCAGAAGCTGGGCCTGGCGACGGCACCCGTGGCGAAGCGCTCGGTCGCCTCGTGCACCTGGGCCAGCAGGGCCTCACGGCTGGCGACGGGCTGGCTTTGCGCGCTGGCCCAGGCGCCGATGCGGCTCTCGCGGGCGCGGGAGGCGAAGTAAGCATCGCTGTCGGCCGCCGGCGCAGGCTCCACCAGCCCCTCGATCCGCACCTGCCGGTGCATGTGATCCCAGTGCATGACAGCCGCCGCGCGGGGATTCGTGGCCAGTTCCAGGCCTTTGCGTGACTGGAAGTTGGTGTAGAACACCACATAGCCGGGTACGCCCACCACGTCCTTGCACAGCACGATGCGCGCCGCGGGCCAGCCTTCCAGTGTGGCCGTCGCCAGGGTCATGGCATTGGGATTGGGCTGCAGGCGCCGCCGCCAGGCCTCCGCCAGCCACTCGCTGGCCACCATCAAGGGCTCAGCGGGGAGTGGATTGCCCAGGAATTCGGCGGAAGGTTCGCTCATGGGCCAATGGTAAGCCGTCCGCGAGACGCTTGCAGCGCCTGCGCCGCACCCGTAAAAGAGGAGTCCGGAAACCTGAGCCAGACCATGACCCGAACAGATATCACGCTCGATGAACTGCGCCGCGGTCTGAACGACCTCGACCGCCAGCTTTTGACCCTGATCGCCGAGCGTCAGCGCGTCAGCCGCGAAGTGGCGCGCGTCAAGCGCGAGACCGGTTATCCGACCCGGGATTACCAGCGGGAACGGACGGTGATTGTGGGGGCGCGCAAGGCCGCCGCCGAGCTTGGCGTCTCGCAGGACCTGGCCGAGAACCTGATGCGCATGCTCATCCGCTCCTCCCTCGCGACCCAGGAGCAGATCAGCGTCGCGGCCAAGGGCACCGGTTCCGGGCACCGCGCGCTGGTGATCGGCGGCGGCGGCAAGATGGGCCGCTGGTTTGTTGATTTCCTGGCCTCGCAGGGTTTTACGGTGGACGTAGCCGACACCGCCGGCGGCCCGCCGGGATCGGCGCTCATCGCCGACTGGCACATCGCCGATCTGACCGGCTACGACTACATCGTGGTGGCGACGCCGCTGGGTGCGACCGGCGGCATTCTGCGCGAGCTCGCATTGCTGCGGCCGCCCGGTATCGTCTTTGACGTGGGCTCGCTGAAGTCGCCCCTGCGCGCCGGGCTGCAGGCACTCAAAGCGCATGGCTGCCAGGTGACCTCGATCCACCCGATGTTCGGGCCGGATACCGAGCTGCTCTCGGGACGGCATGTCGTGTTCGTCGATCTGGGCTGTCCCGTGGCGCTGCAGAAGGTCCGGGATCTGTTCGCCCCCACCATGGTGGAACAGGTGGTGACGAGCCTCGATGAGCATGACCGTCTGACCGCCTATATCCTGGGGCTATCGCACGCGCTCAACATTGCCTTCTTCACGGTGCTGGCCAACAGCGGCGAGGCGGCGCCGCGGCTTGCGGAGATGTCGAGCACCACCTTCGATTCGCAGCTCGATGTGGCGACGCGCGTGGCGCAGGAGAGCCCGGAGCTTTATTATGAAATCCAGAGTCTCAACGATTTTGGCGCCGAGCCGCTCGAGGCCTTGGCGAAAGCGGTGGAGAGCATCCGCACGGCCGTGTTGTCCCAGGATCACGATGCGTTCGTCGCGCTCATGAACCGCGGTCGTGAATACCTGGAAGATCGTCGCAGCGTCACCGAGCGGAGGGCGTAAAACCGATGTCCGCCGAGCGGCTGGCAACGCTGCAGCGCGAAAATCGCGAACTGACCGCGCGGCTGGTGGAACTGACCGCGGCTGCCGCACGCAACGATGACGTGCGGCGCAAGACCCAGGAGCGGGAGCTGGCGCTGCTCGGGGCGAACTCGCTGTCGCAGCTCATCGATCTGCTGCAGTCGGGACTGCGCAAGTCGTTCCATCTGGATGCCGTGTCGCTGGTGCTGCATGACCCGCAGCATGAAATGCGCCACCTGCTGATCGGCGAACCGGCCTCATCCGGTGCGCGCGGGGTGTTGTTCGTGGACTCGCTGTCGTCGCTGGCGCCGCAGCTGGCCAATCTGGAACGCCCCTGGTTTGGGCCGTTTCTGGAAGCCGAGCATGCGGTACTGCTGCTGCAGTCGCGGCTGGTTGCCAGCATCGCGCTTGTGCCGCTGCGCCGTGGCGAGCAGCTCGATGGGGTGCTGGTGTTCGGGTCGCGCGATGTCGGACGCTTTACGCCGGGCCTGGCCAGCGACTACATGGAGCATCTGGGCATCATCGCGGCGATCTGTCTGGAGAATGCCGTCAATCGCGCCCGCCTGGTGCGCAGCGGGCTCACTGATTTTCTGACCGGATTTCACAACCGCCGCTACATGCAGGCGCGCTTGCGCGAGGAGCTGGCCCGCGCGCAGCGAGACAAGGCGACGGTCGCCTGCCTCATGATCGACGTTGATCATTTCAAACGCCTCAATGACGCCCACGGCCACCTGGCGGGGGATTCACTGCTGCGCGAGGTCGCCCGGCGCATCGACTCGCAGATCCGCATGAGCGACACCGGCGCACGCTTCGGCGGCGATGAGTTCGCCATCGTGCTGCCCGGCGGTCAGGTGCGCGATGCGGAGGCGCTGGCGCGCCGCATACTCCAAAGCGTCAGCGGCACGCTGATACCGGTGGCCGCGGGCGTGACCGCCACGATCACCTTGTCGATTGGCGTGGCGCTCGCGGCGCCGGAGACCACCACGCGCGATCTGAAGGTGCTGGGGGAGCGGCTGGTGGCCGAGGCGGATGCGGCGCTTTATAAATCGAAGGCCGCCGGGCGCAACTGCGTGACCGTGTCGGCCACCGTCGTCACCTGAAGCGGCGGCCCGCCGGCGCGTTACCGGGCGCGCAGCTGGCGCAGCAGCACCAGGAACAGCGGCGTGCCGACCACCGCCATGATGGCCCCGACCGGCAACTGACGTGGCGCCGCGACGGTGCGCGCGACCAGGTCGGCGAGCGCCAGCAGCGTGCCGCCCAGCACCGCGGCGGCGGGCGCGATGATGCGGTGATCGTGCGTGCGAAACAGCAGTCGCGCAAAGTGCGGGGTGATCAGTCCCACAAAGCCGATGGTGCCCGCACTGACGACCGCGATGGCGGTCAGCACCGCGGCAATGCCGTAGACCAGCGCACGCCACACGGCTACATCGAGGCCCACGCTGCGTGCGCGCAGATCACCGGCCGCGAGCACGTTCAGCGGCCGCGCCAGGAGCAGCGCCCCGGCCAGCGCGCCGGCCGCAACCCCCAGACCCAGTGCCGGATGGGTATCCCAGGACAGATCTCCCGCGAGCCAAAACACCATGCTGCGCACCCGGCTTTCATCGGCACTGGTCAGCACCAGGGTCACGAGCGCACCGCAGACGCTGGCGACGGCGACTCCGGTGAGCAGTACGCGGGTGGCACCCGCCTGGCGGGCCAACGCCCACACCAGCACCAGGGTCAGTAGCGCCCCGGCCGCGGCGGCCCCCTGCACGGCGAGCGCGGCGAGCCCCGCGGCCATGGCACAGATGGCGCCGAAGGCGGCGCCGCCGGAGACACCCAGGATGTAGGGATCGGCCAGCGGGTTGCGGAACAACGCCTGCAGCGCCACACCGGTCAGGGCGAGGAGGCTCCCCACCCCCAAGGCGTTCAGCAGTCGCGGCAGCCGCAGTTCGAGAATGACGGCGCGCGTCAGTGGATCACCGCCGCCAGCCAGTGCATGCAGTACCTGCGCTGGAGTGGACAGCGTGTTGCCGCAAATCAGCGACAGTGCAAGAACCAAGGCCGCAGCGATTGCCAAGGCTGTCGCACGCAGCCTGATGTTTGCGGAGCCGGCCATTCGTACCTCAGTGAGCTGTCATTGTGGCAGACTTCAGTGTGAAACGGCATGAGTGACGTCATCGACACTGAAGGCTTCCGCGCAAACGTCGGCATCGTCCTGATGCGCGGCGACGGATCGGTGTTCCTGGGCCGCCGGGCGCGCGGCGGCGGCTGGCAGTTTCCGCAAGGCGGCATGCAGACCGGCGAGGCGCCCGAGGAGTCGCTGTTTCGCGAGCTCCATGAGGAGATCGGTCTCACTGCCGAGGACGTGGAACTCATCGGTGCGACCCGGGACTGGATCCGCTATCGGCTGCCCGCCCGCTTCGTGCGCCGCGAGCAGTTGCCGCTGTGCATCGGCCAGAAGCAGCGCTGGTTCCTGCTGCGGCTGCGGCAAGGTGCCGCGAAGTTCGCGTTCACCGCCACCGCTGAACCGGAGTTTGACCGGTGGCGCTGGGCAGGCTGGTGGGAGCCGGTGCGCGAGGTGATTTTCTTCAAACGTCCGGTCTACGTGCAGATGCTGAACGAGCTTGCGGCGCTGGCGTTTCCGCAGGGGCCGCCGCCGCTGCCGGCCTGGTGGGATGAGGCCACCGCGGGCGGCTAGTACTCCATGGCCGAAACTTCAGGCAAATTCATCATCCGTCGTCATACGCCGAGGCGCACGCTCGCGCTGCGGATCGCGACACTGCTGATCGGCCTGTTTGCCCTGTACGTCGTGTTTGAGTTTGGTCGCTACAGCGCCGGCTTTGATCGCGCGAGCGCGAGCCAACAGCGCCGCGACCTGCAGCAGGTCATTGTCGGATTGCAGGGCCAGATCCAGAATCTGCATGCGCAGACGGCGCAGCTGCAGACGCTGCAGGCCGGCGCGGCGCGCGAGCACCAGGAAGTCGCCCAGGAGATGGCGGCGCTGCAGGCGCAGCTGGATCGCGACCGCCAGGACCTCGCCGTGTATCGAGGCGTGATCGCACCCACCTCCAGTGGCACCTCGTTGCAGGTGCAGCAGCTGCGCATCCTGGCGGGCGATACGGCGAATCACTTCGTGGCCCGCATGACGCTCATGCAGGGCGGCAAGCCCGATGCCACGGCGAGCGGCGATGTGAGTGTGCGGATCGTGGGCGAACTGCACGGCGCGGCCGCGATGGTCGATGCCGAAGGCGGCGCGGCCAATGGCGCGGTGAGCTTTCGCTATTACCAGGCCGTCGATTACCAGATTGTGCTGCCGGACGGGTTTCATCCGGCGAGCGTGCAGGTCACACTGCGCGACAGCCGCAGCAATGCCGCCGCGGCCACGCAGAGTTTTCCCTGGAGGGTCGATGTTCAACCGTGAGCCGCGGCCGCAGACGCGCATCGACATTCTGATTGGAGCCACCGCGCGTGTTCACGGCGATGTCGATTTCTCCGGGGGCCTGCATATCGAAGGCCATGTGTTCGGGGGTGTTTGCGCCTACGGCGCCGGTGAGTCCACCGTCTCGCTCAGCGACAGCGGCGTCATCGAAGGCGATGTGGTCGCGACCCATGTGGTGGTCAACGGCGTGGTCCGCGGCAACGTTCAGGCCACCGGCAAGGTGGCGCTTGGCCCCAACGCGCGCGTGGTCGGCAATATCCAGTACGGCATGATCGAATCGTCGGCCGGGGCGCAGATCACGGGCACCCTGGTCCAGGTACAGCCCGCAGGAGGGCCGATCAGGGGCTGATTTTGTATCAGCGGCCCCTTGGCATACACTGTACGGGTACCCATATCTGTTGCCATTGCCGCTGCAGGACATATTCCGATGAGTGCTTCGCCCGAGACCCTGACCGATGCGCCGGCGCCGGATGCGTTGATTTTCACCGACGCGGCGGCCCGCAAGGTCGGCGATCTGATCCGCGCTGAGTCGAATCCGAAGCTGATGCTGCGTGTCTACGTGCAGGGCGGCGGCTGTTCCGGCTTGAGTTACGGGTTCGAGTTCGATGAGACCCTGCAGGACGGGGATCTGTGTGTCGAGAACCAGGGTGTGCGGCTGCTGGTGGATCCGATGAGCGTGCAATACCTGATGGGCGCCGAGATCGATTACCGCGAAGGGCTGGACGGTGCCCAGTTCGTCATCCGCAATCCGAACGCCACCACCACCTGCGGGTGTGGATCCTCGTTCACGGCCTGATGGCCGCACGACCGCAACTGGCACAGGCTGCGGTCCCCTCAACCTTCCTTTCTCTGCCGCGATCGCGCATGGCCGCCAATCCGGTTCCTGACATCCTTGCCGCCGTCGACCTGGGATCCAACAGTTTCCACATGGTCGTGGCGCGCTACATACACGGCCAGATCGTCATCATGGATCGGCTGCGCGAGATGGTGCGCCTGGGCGCGGGCGTGGAGGAAAACGGCCGCATCGACAAGGATGTCGCCGCGCGCGCCTTGGCCTGTCTGGAACGCTTCGGCCAGCGGCTGCGCGACATGCATGCCGACAGCGTGCGCGTGGTCGGCACCAATGCGCTCAGGCGCGCACGACGCAAGCAGGCCTTCCTCGAGCGCGCCCGCGAGGCGCTGGGCCACCCGATCGAGATCATCTCCGGCATGGAAGAGGCGCGTCTCATCTATTCTGGCGTCGCGCACACCGTGCCCAGCGAGCCCGGCCGCCGCCTGGTCTGCGACATCGGCGGCGGCAGCACCGAGCTCATCATCGGCGAGGGCAACGAGCCGCTGGAACTGGAGAGCCTGCAGATGGGCTGCGTGTCCTTGAGCGAGCGCTTCTTCAGCGACGGCAAACTGTCGTTGAAGCGGCTGAACAGCGCTCGGGTGGCGGCGCGCCTGGAACTCGAGCCCATCCAGGCGGCGTATCGGCGCCGCGGCTGGCAGACCTCGTACGGCAGCTCCGGCACGGTGCGCGCCATCGGCGATGTGGTGCGGGAACTGGATCCGGCGGCGAAGGGCATCACGGTGGCGGGGCTTGAGAAGGTGCTGCGCTACATCGGTGAAGCCGGCCATGTGCGGGAGCTGAAGCTTTCGACCTTGACCGAGGATCGGCGGCCGGTGTTTCCCGGCGGCCTTGCGATCCTGATGGAAGTCCTGAGCGTGCTGGAGATCAGCGAGCTGCGCATCGCCGATGGCGCGATGCGCGAGGGACTGTTGTACGACATGGTCGGGCGACTCACCGATGAGGACGCCCGTGAGCGCACGGTCCGCGCGATGCAACGGCGCTATCACGTGGATTTCGCGCAGGCCGAGCGCGTCGAAGCCACGGCGCTCGAATTCCTGAGCGCCACCCGCGATGCGTGGAAGCTCACCGATCCGCTCGCGGACCTGGGCCTGAAATGGGCCTCGCGTCTGCATGAGATGGGGCTCGACGTTTCGCACAACGGCTACCACCGCCACGGTGCCTATCTGACCGAGAACGCGGATATGCCGGGATTCTCGCGCGAGGAGCAGCGGCTGCTGGCGCGACTGATCGGCGGCCACCGGCGCAAGCTGACGCTGGAGGGTCTCGAGGAGCTGGTGCCGCCGTGGGACCGCAGCGCGGTCTATCTCATCGTGTTGTTGCGGCTGGCCGTGCTGCTGCATCGCGGGCGCAGTCCGGCCGCCTTGCCGGATATCCAGCTCACCGCCAAACCGCGCAGCCTGGAGATAAAGTTTCCGGCGCGCTGGCTGCGCGAACATCCGCTGACCACCGCGGACCTGCAGCAGGAGATCGATCATCTGAAGCCACACGGCTTTCGCCTGCGGGTGTTCAGTACCTCACGCGCGTAACGTCAGCCGATACTGCCGGGCCCGGCCGCGTAGTGTTCCAGCAATTGCTTCTGCGCACACACCGGCGCATCCGTGCCGGGCTCGGTGCGCACGTAGCTGCCATCCGGACGCAACAGCCACGCCTGGGTATTGTCCTCAAGGTAGAGCATCAGGTCGCGCAGGATCCGGTCACGCTGTGAGTCGCGCAGCACCGGGAAGCCCACCTCCACGCGCCGGAAGAAGTTCCGTTCCATCCAGTCGGCGCTGGCGCAGTACAGCTCGGGCGCCCCGCCATTCTCGAAATAGAACACCCGCGAGTGCTCGAGGAAGCGGCCGATCACCGAGCGCACGGTGATGTTCTCGGAGACCCCCGGCAGTCCGGGTCGCAGCGCGCAGATTCCGCGCACGATCAGATCCACCTTCACCCCGGCTCCGGAGGCGCGATACAGCGCCTCGATGGTCTGCGGGTCCACCAGCGCGTTCATCTTGCAGATCACGCGCGCGGGTCGGCCGGCGCGGGCGTGGTCGGCCTCGCGGTCCACGCGCTCGATCATGCCGGTGTGCAAGGTGAAGGGCGATTGCAGCAGGCGGCCCAGCTTCGGGGTCTGGGTGAGGCTCGTGAGCTGCAGAAAAATCTCGTGTACGTCCTGACCGATGTCCCGGTCGCTCGTGAACAGACCGTAATCGGTGTAGCCGCGCGCCGTGCGCGGATGGTAGTTGCCGGTGCCCAGGTGGCAGTAGCGGCGGATGCCCTCGGGCTCGCGCCGCACGATCAGGGTGAGTTTGGCGTGCGTCTTGAAGCCGACCACGCCATACATGACGTGGGCACCGGCTTCCTGCAGCCGGTTGGACAGCTCGATGTTCGCCTCCTCGTCAAAGCGCGCGCGCAGCTCGACGATGACGGTCACGTCCTTGCCGGCCTGCGCCGCGGCCACCAGCGCATCCACGACCGGGGAGTCATGGCCGGTGCGGTACAGGGTCTGCTTGATGGCCAGCACCTGCGGGTCATGCGCGGCCTGGCGCACGAAGTCCATCACGGGGGCGAAACTCTGGAACGGATGATGCAGCAGCAGATCCTTGTGCCGGATCACCGAATACAGATCGGTGGTGCTGGCCAGCCGGCGCGGCAGTCCGGGCGTGAACGGCGGGTACTTCAGGTCCGGGCGCTGGATGAGATCGTACAAGGCCGACAGACGGTTGAGGTTGACGGGGCCCGGCATGCGATACAGGTCCACGTCCGCCAGCGCGAACTGCTGCAGCAGAAAACTGATCATGTCCTTCGGGCAGTCGCGCGCGGTCTCCAGGCGTACGGCGGCACCGTAGCGGCGATGGGCGAGTTCGCCCTCCAGCGCGCGGCGCAGATCGTCGATTTCTTCCTCATCGACGAACAGGTCGCTGTTGCGGGTGACCCGGAACTGGTAGCAGCCCTTGACCTCGATGCCGGGGAACAGCCGCTGCACGAAGGCCTGGACGATGCTCGTCAAGAGCACGAAGCCGCGCGGCTGGCCGGGCGCCTCATCCGGCAGTGACACGACCCGCGGCAGGGAGCGCGGCGCCTGGACGATGGCAAGCTCGCTGTCGCGCCCGAACGCATCCTTGCCGGTCAGATGCACGATGAAGTTCAGGCTCTTGTTCTGAATGCGCGGGAACGGGCGGGCCGGATCCAGGCCCAGGGGACTTAAGACCGGTTCGACCTCATTGGCGAAATACTTCTCCAGCCAGCGCCGCGTCTTGGGCGTCCAGTCCGAGCGTGCCTGCAGGCTCACGCCGGCATGCGACAGCTTCGGCAGCAGCACTTCGTTGAGGCAGCGATATTGCTCGGCACACAGGTGCTGCGCGCGAGTGTGGATGCCGTCGAGCTGTTCGGGAATCGACATCGCATCGGGGCTGTGCTGGTTCTTGCCCAGCTCCTGCAGGTGCTTCAGGCCCGCGACCCGGATTTCGAAAAATTCATCCAGGTTGCCGGAGGAGATGCACAGGAACTTCAGCCGCTCGAGCAGAGGCAGGGTGTCATCGAATGCCAGCGCCAGCACCCGATGGTTGAACTCCAGGAATGAGAGTTCACGGTTGATGTAGCAGCTCGGCGCCTTGAGGTCAGGGACATCCACCGTACAACCATACACAAACGCCCCCGCAGATTGAAGAATCCATGTTGCAGCGCCATAAGAAAGTCGGGTGGGCGCGCCCTCAGCGGGAGACGAGATTCGGCGCCGGCGGCGCGGTCAAGGAGGCCAGGAGCGGCGCGGATTTGGCCAGGAAATCGGCCCGCTGCGGCCCCTCGATGGGCAGTGCCTCGGGCAGTTTGATGGTTTGGGGGTTCTTGAACACCCCATTCACCCGGTATTCATAGTGGAGGTGGGGACCGGTGGCGAGCCCGGTCATGCCGACGAAGGCGATGACCTGGCCCTGGGTCACGTGCTGACCTGCGTGCAGGCCCGCGATGAAGCGCGACAGGTGGCCGTACACCGTGGTGATGCCCCGGGAGTGGTCCAGTTCCACGAGATTCCCGTAGCCCCCGCGGCGCCCCGCGAACAGCACGCGTCCATCGCCCGCGGCACGCACCGGCGTGCCGATCGGGGCCGCGTAGTCGACGCCCTTGTGGGCGCGGATGGTGTTGAGGATGGGATGCATGCGGTGCAGGTTGAACGGGGAGCTCACGCGCGTGAATTCCAGGGGGGCGCGCAGAAACGCCTTATGCAGGCTGCGGCCCTGCGGCGAGTAGTAGTCCGCATTGCCCGAGGGGCCGACATAGCGCACGGCCAGGTACTCCTTGCCCTGGTTGATGAAGCGGGCGGCCAGGACCGGGCCGTCCTGCAGATATTTGCCGTCCTGCAGGACTTCCGTGTAGGTGACCGTGAAGGAGTCGCCGGGGCGGATGTCGAGCACGAAGTCGATGTCGTAACCAAAGATGTCGGCCAGGCTCAACGCGGTCCGGTCATGCCCACCGGCGCTCGCCACCGCTTCGAAGAGCGAGGAGTCGATGTTGCCGGTGATGGTGCGGGTGCGCGTGGCCAGCGGGTTCTGCAGCACATTGGCGGTGAAGCCTTGCTCGGAGCGGTCGACCTTCAGCGTCTGGTCGAAATTCAGGCGGCGCTCCAGGCCGACGAGCGTGCCAGACTTTGCAGTCAGGGTCAGGGTTTCCCCCGGCCGCAGCCGATCCAGCTGCGCGCGAATGCCGGGGAGGCTGCGCAGTGAGGCCAGATCCGACAGGCTCAGTGCCAGGCGCCGGAAGATGCGATCGAGCGTGTCATTGCGGGCGACGATGACGCGGATGGTGGACAGTTCGCTGGGCGTGACGGCGCGGACCGCTGCCGCGGAAGCCGTCGATGCGGCCACTCGGGCCGGGGTCGATGCGGCCGGCGCGCTGCTGCTCGCAGCGACCGGGGCAGCCTTCTTCTGCATCACGTGCACCGCGAAAGTCGCCCCGACCAGGCACGCGATATAGAGCACGGTCCCCAGCAGGGCGCGGTGGGTGGCGAATTTCGACATCTTATTCCTGTTATAGACTTACACGTTTCCGGTCTAATGAGAACCATGGTGGAAGGTAACGAGCAGCTGGCCGCGCAACTGGCCGAATACAAGCGCGGGATACACGAGGTTCTGCCCGAGGCGGAATTCATCCGCAAGCTCGCGCAGCAACGCCCGCTGCGCATCAAGGCGGGATTCGATCCGACGGCTCCGGACCTGCATCTGGGTCACACCGTGCTCTTGAACAAGATGCGCCAGTTCCAGCAGCACGGGCACGAGGTCATCTTCCTGATCGGGGATTTCACCGGGCTGATCGGCGATCCGACCGGACGCAATGCCACGCGGCCGCCACTCACGCCTGCCGAGGTGCAGGCCAATGCGCTCACCTACCAGGCGCAGGTGTTCAAGATCCTGGATCCGCAGGCCACCCGCGTCGAGTTCAATTCGCGCTGGTTCGGCGCGATGCCCGCCTCGCAACTCATCGAAATCGCGGCCCGGCACACCGTCGCGCGCATGCTCGAGCGCGACGAGTTCTCCAGGCGCTACAAGAGCGGTCAGCCCATCGCCCTGCACGAGTTCCTCTACCCGCTGGTTCAAGGCTATGACTCCGTCGCGCTCAAGGCCGATGTGGAGATGGGCGGAACCGACCAGCGGTTCAATCTGCTGGTGGGCCGCACGCTGCAGGAGGCCTACGGGCAGGAGCCGCAGGTGATCATGACCATGCCACTGCTCGAGGGGACCGATGGCATCAACAAGATGTCCAAGTCCCTGGGAAACTACATCGGCATCAATGAAGCGCCGGAATCGATGTTCGGCAAGCTGATGTCGATTTCTGATGAGCTCATGTGGCGCTACTTCGAATTGCTGAGCTTTCGCACGCTCCACCGACATCGCGGCCCTGCGCAGTGCGGCGGCCGCCGGGCGCAATCCGCGCGACATCAAGCTGGAGCTCGCCAGTGAGATCACCGCGCGGTTTCAGGGAGCAGCGGCGGCGCAAGCTGCGCAGCAGGGGTTCATGTCCCGGGTGAGTGACAAGGCCGTGCCCGCCGACCTGGTGCCGGTGGCGATCACGGTCGATAGGGCGGGGCTGCGCATCGCGAATCTGCTGAAGGCCGCGGGCCTTGCGGCCAGCACCTCGGAGGCCAACCGCAAGATCGACGAGGGGGCCGTCAAGCTGGACGGTGCCCGGGTGAGCGATCGGGCCCTGACCCTGCACGCCGGGGCGGATCACGTCCTGCAGGTGGGGACCCGCCGTTATGCGCGGGTCCAGCTGATTGGCGCTTAGGACTGACCCGTCCGATCCCTGTCAGGCTCAAGGTTAAGTTCAACGCCCGGATCCACGCTCTGGCCGCCCCGAGCGAAAATCCTGACCGGTTTCCACACCCCCAGCCTTGGGTTTAGCTGGCGCCACCACCACATCGGTGTGAGCCAGGATTGACCGCAGAAAAACCGGATCGCGACGCCCGTGTTGCAGTGCG
Source organism: uncultured Gammaproteobacteria bacterium (assembly GCA_963708865.1). Classification (GTDB taxonomy): domain Bacteria; phylum Pseudomonadota; class Gammaproteobacteria; order Steroidobacterales; family Steroidobacteraceae; genus DAIDKA01. The sequence continues at coordinate 255,025 of CAVPUC010000008.1, read as the reverse complement.
AGCCCCGCCCGGTAAGCCTGCCAGG
>CAVPUC010000008.1:0-252500 GCA_963708865.1 uncultured Gammaproteobacteria bacterium | reverse complement strand
TAATGTGATGAATCAGCTCCATATCCCCAAACTCCTTGGGGTTATATGGTCAAGTGAATAAGCGCACATGGTGGATGCCTTGGCGGTAGAAGGCGATGAAAGACGTGGTAGCCTGCGAAAAGCGTCGGGGAGCTGGCAAACAAGCTTCGATCCGGCGATATCTGAATGGGGAAACCCACCTCGCAAGAGGTACTTTATGCTGAATAAATAGGCATATAGAGCGAACCCGGTGAATTGAAACATCTCAGTAACCGGAGGAATAGAAATCAACCGAGATTCCCTAAGTAGTGGCGAGCGAACAGGGAACAGCCCAGTCAGGAAAAATTGGTGAGTGTTAGTGGAACAGTCTGGAAAGTCTGGCCATAGTGGGTGATAGCCCCGTACGCGAAAACACGAGCCGAGGACTGACGAAGAGTAGGACGAGACACGTGCAATCTTGTCTGAACATAGGGGGACCATCCTCTAAGGCTAAATACTCTCTACCGACCGATAGTGAACCAGTACCGTGAGGGAAAGGCGAAAAGAACCCCGGAGAGGGGAGTGAAATAGAACCTGAAACCGTGTGCGTACAAGCAGTAGGAGCTCTCGCAAGAGAGTGACTGCGTACCTTTTGTATAATGGGTCAGCGAGTTATTTTCAGTGGCAAGGCTAACCGCATAGGGGAGCCGTAGGGAAACCGAGTCTTAAATGGGCGCCACAGTCGCTGGGAATAGACCCGAAGCCAGTCGATCTATCCATGACCAGGATGAAGATCAGGTAACACTGATTGGAGGTCCGAACGAACCACTGTTGCAATAGTGCGTCGATGAGTTGTGGATAGGAGTGAAAGGCTAATCAAGGCTGGCGATAGCTGGTTCTCCCCGAAAGCTATTTAGGTAGTGCCTCGAGTGAATACTCAGGGGGGTAGAGCACTGTTTGGAGAAGGGGGCCATCTCGGCCTACCAACTCCATGCAAACTCCGAATACCCTGAAGTAATGCTCGGGAGACACACAGCGGGTGCTAACGTCCGTTGTGAAGAGGGAAAAAACCCAGACCATCAGCTAAGGTCCCAAAGTTTTGGCTAAGTGGTAAACGATGTGAGAAGGCATAGACAGCCAGGAGGTTGGCTTAGAAGCAGCCATCCTTTAAAGAAAGCGTAATAGCTCACTGGTCTAGTCGGCTCGCGCGGAAGATTTAACGGGGCTAAGCCAAGCACCGAAGCTATGGGTGTGTAGCAATACACGCGGTAGGGGAGCGTTCTCTAAGCCTGCGAAGGTGTGCTGTGAGGCACGCTGGAGGTATGAGAAGTGCGAATGCTGACATGAGTAACGTTAAAGCGGGTGAAAAACCCGCTCGCCGAAAGCCCAAGGTTTCCTGAGCCACGTTAATCGGCTGAGGGTGAGTCGGATCCTAAGGTGAGGCCGAAAGGCGTAATCGATGGAAAGCAGGTTAACATTCCTGCACCGACAGCAACTGCGATGGGATGACGGAGAAGGCTAAATCAGCGGCAGCAGTGCCGTCCAAGGCCGTAGGGGTGTAGTCCTGGTAAATCCGGATTGCAGTTATCCCCGAGAACTGAGTGAGAGGAGACTTCGGTTTCCGAATTGATTGATGCCACGCTTCCGGGAAAAGTCTCTAAGCTTCAGGTTGTTGTTGTCCGTACCGTAAACCGACACTGGTGGGCGAGCAGATAATCTGCTAAGGCGCTTGAGAGAACTCGGGTTAAGGAACTCTGCAAATTAATACCGTAACTTCGGGAGAAGGTATGCCTCCTTGGGTGCGTGGACTTGCTCCACAAGCTCATAGAGGTCACAGGTAATAGGGGGCTGCGACTGTTTATCAAAAACACAGGACTCTGCGAACACGTAAGTGGATGTATAGGGTCTGACGCCTGCCCGGTGCCGGAAGGTTAATTGATGTGGTCAGCCGTAAGGCGAAGCTACTGATCGAAGCCCCGGTAAACGGCGGCCGTAACTATAGAATGGTCTTCGCAATGAAGATCTTTTTGACCAATGTTGTAGTTACGTTAATAAACTTGGCCAAATGCTGGAAACTCCGAGTATCCCTGTAGTACTCGTCGCGCAAGCGGCAGTGAAAATCTAAGGGTGCGGACAATCAGCAGGAAAGACCGGCAATCGCCGGAATCCTCAGAGACTAAACGCCAGGCACTCCCTTCGGAGTGATGAGATAGTCCGATCTGCATAGCGATATGCAGGAAGTAATGCGCAACGCATTACTCAATCAATGCGGCAGAAATGCGTATTGGTGTAACAGCAAGAACGGTCCTAAGGTGAACAAAGCTGCCTTAGTAAAATTTGGCTATATGCTGGAATACCCGTGTATGCCGAGGTACTCGTTCGACAAATTGACACCGCATGGTGTTGAAGAGTTGAGCAGTGACAATCCTCTGGCTGCGGACAATCAGCAGGAAAGGCTGATCATGGTTGGTTGGATAACCGGTTTTGTCGACGGCGAGGGATGCTTTTCGATCCACGTCGTGCGGCAACCTCATCGAGCAAAACGAAGAGGCTACCGAACCGGATTCCAAGTGGCGCATCAATTCGTAGTGACACAAGGTGCGAAAAGCATCGAGTGCCTACAAGCGATGCAACGGTTCTTCGGCGTGGGGCGTTTGTACTGCAACCGCAGAAAAGACAACCACAAAGAGGACCTGCTTCAGTTTGTTGTATCTAAGCGAAGTGATCTCTTTCAGACAATCATTCCGTTTTTTCAACAACATCCGTTGCGAACCGCGAAGTCTTCGGACTTCGAGAAGTTTGTAGCGTGTATGCGAATCATCCAGTCCAATGAGCACGTGCTGGCTCCTGGATTGCTGCAGATTATTGAGATCATGCAGACGATGAATCACTGCAAGCCACGCACTGAAATGATCAGAATCCTCAGAGACTACACGCCAAACACCGACGACTTATTCGTTGGTGAAGATATAGTCCCATCTGCATGGCGACATGCAGGAGATCGGTGATAGCACCAGTCTCGCGAGTCAATCGCAAGTGATTGATTTGTAAGGCCCGAGCGAAATTCCTTGTCGGGTAAGTTCCGACCTGCACGAATGGCGTAACGCTGGCCCCACTGTCTCGACCCGAGACTCAGTGAAGTTGAAATCGCTGTGAAGATGCGGCGTAGCTGCGGAAAGACGGAAAGACCCCGTGAACCTTTACTATAGCTTTACACTGAACTTTGAACTTGTTTGTGTAGGATAGGTGGGAGCCTTTGAAGCAGGAGCGCTAGCTCTTGTGGAGGCAACGTTGAAATACCACCCTGACAATTTCGGAGTTCTAACCTTGGCCCATAATCTGGGCTGGGAACAATGTATGGTGGGTAGTTTGACTGGGGCGGTCTCCTCCCAAAGAGTAACGGAGGAGTGCAATGATACCCTCAGCGCGGTCGGTCATCGCGCACAGAGTGCAATGGCATAAGGGTGTTTGACTGCGAGACTGACAAGTCGAGCAGGTGCGAAAGCAGGTCATAGTGATCCGGTGGTTCTGTATGGAAGGGCCATCGCTCAACGGATAAAAGGTACTCCGGGGATAACAGGCTTATTCCTCCCAAGAGTCCACATCGACGGAGGAGTTTGGCACCTCGATGTCGGCTCATCACATCCTGGGGCTGTAGCAGGTCCCAAGGGTTCGGCTGTTCGCCGATTAAAGTGGTACGCGAGCTGGGTTCAAAACGTCGTGAGACAGTTTGGTCCCTATCTTCCGTAGCCGTTGGAGATTTGAGGGTGAGCTGTCCTTAGTACGAGAGGACCGGGATGGACGTACCTCTGGTGTTCCGGTTGTCACGCTAGTGGCACCGCCGGGTAGCTATGTACGGACGGGATAACCGCTGAAAGCATCTAAGCGGGAAGCCCCCCCCAAGATTAGATCTCCCTGAGAGCTTGACTCTCCTAAAGGGCCCACGAAGACTACGTGGTTGATAGGCTGGGTGTGTACGGCCAGTGATGGCCTCAGCTAACCAGTACTAATTGCCCGTGAGACTTGACCATATAACCTCAAGGGGTTTGGTTGACTCCAAAAGAGTCGCCAAATTTCCGAAGATGGTTATCGACCGATGCAATAGATATGGAGTGAGTCATTCCATATTCGAGCGCGACATGGCGTCGATACAAAAAACTCAATGGATTCGAGAACGGTGAGCCGGTCCCGTAACACGGACCGGCACATCGAACTCAAAACGGTTTGCCTGGCGGCAATAGCGAGCGGGAACCACCCGATCCCATTCCGAACTCGGAAGTGAAAACGCTCTGCGCCGATGGTAGTTTGGCCTGTTGCCATGCTAGAGTAGGTCACTGCCAGGCTCTCAAACAAAACGCCCCTGAGGTCGAAAGACTTCAGGGGCGTTTTTCTTTGTGCTCGATAGAACGCGCGCGCTGCGGATCAGATTTGCTCCACAGCGCCAGTTTCACAAGGTTCCTGACACGCCCGAGGTCCGCGGTCTTTGTAAAGCGAACCTCCAGCCACTGGGACCTCGGACTTTGATTCGGATGCACCGTGGACCCAGCCGGATGGGTCAGGCCCGCGCGGGCGATGACTGCTCTGGTGAGATGAATGTCCAGTTCAGTGCGGGTGCGAAAATGGGCGAACGCCTTGCCCTGGTAAAAGAACGATGCAAATCCATCTTCTCGGCCCGCCAGCAATCGATGTTCAACACCGAGCTTCGCGAGCCGACCAATGAGCTCGCCGCGAAGGCGACTCATCTTCTAGTGCAGTCATGCAGTCGGTTTTGCGGCGGACTTCACGGGCATTGGTGCCGCGGCAGGCTTCACCACGGTCGGTGCTGCCGCCGGCGCCAGCGGCGCATCCGTCGCGGTCATGAATTCCTTGCGATGCCCCGTGACCTTGACGACGTAATCGCGCGTTTCCTGCATGGGCAGTCCGGTACGCAGATGTTCAAACAACTGCGCGGGCGGCTCATTGTTGATCTCGGCGAACGCCGCCGATCGCTCGGAGGAGAACACCCGGGTGACATTGTGGGGGCCGGTGTTGTACGCGGCGATGACGCAGTAGTCGCGGGAATTCTCGTTGGCCACGGCGTTGAATTCATCGCTGCCGAGCACGGAAAGGTAGGCGACGCCCAGTTCGATGTTGTGTTCGGGATCCAGAAGGTAGTCCGTCGAGGGTGTCTGGTCGGTGCCCGTGACGCGCCGCTCGGCCTCCCGCCCGCCACTAGTGGGCACCAGCTGCATCAGGCCATAGGCCGGGGCGCCGCTGACGGCAAAGGGATTGAAATTGCTCTCGGTGCGCATGATGGCGAACACCAGGCTCGGGCTCACATGGTATTGCGCCGCGTACTTGTTGACGCTGGCGCGATAGCGCTCGGCGCCGCGGGCTTCGAAATTCTTCACCATGGTGAGCGTCACATACCAGGCGACACCGCCGCCCTCGCTCGCCGGAACCGGTCGCGACTTGGCCCGGTTGGCCATCAGATACGAAGCGTAGTCCTCGGCCTGCTTGCGCGTGGTAATCGAACTGCCCTGGTTGTCATGGATCAGCCCGTACAGATAGGGACGGTGCGCCGGATCGAGCGCCACCTCCTTGTCGCTGAACAGGTCGACGGAGGCGGGGTCGCTGCCGGTCAGGAGCGCGGCGATGATGGCGGAGCGCAGACTGCTCTGGGGATTTTTGGTGTCGCGCGTCTCGACGGTGAGTACACCGCGGTCAAAGTCGGTGATCACGCGGCTGTTGTAGCCCTGCGTGTACTTCACATAGACGGTGCGATCGGCCACCCGCGCGCCCTTGCCCCAGCGCTTCTGCGCCTTGGCGCGCAGCGTCGTGACCTCCTGCGCGAACTTCACGCGCAGCTCCTGGAGCTGCTGCTCAAGAGAGTGGGTGTCCGCAACGACCGCCCTTCCCAGGTCGTGGTTGTCCATGGGCTTGCCGGCGATGACCTGCCTGACATCGTTTTTCACGATATGGGTGGTGGCACAACTGCTCGCCAGGGAGATCACCCCAAGGAGTGCAAGAGGCGTGAGGCGTTGCGGGCTCACGGCGCCTCCCGATAGGCGAGCAGGCCCTTTACGGCAAGAAAGGTGCTGGCGATCAGTGACAGATAGCCGCCCGGTCCGATGTGGATCCGGCGCGCGATCACGTTGCCGACCCTGCCGACGACGGCGTTGGCGAAGTGGATCAACCGCGAACCGGTATCACCATAGGAGCCATCATCAGCGATGAAATCGCGACTGATGCCGTGGTACAGGATCAATCCGCACAGTGCCATCAGGGCAAAGGGTGCCACACAGCCCAGCCACGCCACTTTGCGCCGGGAGATCACCGGTGCGAGTGTGGCGAGTACCGCCACGGCGCAAACCGTGCCGAACACGAAGGCCTCAAAGGTTGCCTGGCCGCCGGATGCCCCCGTCGCGATGCTGCCCGGAGAATGCAGCAGGGTCAGCACATTGTAGAAACGGAACTGCAGCTGCATGAACCCAAAATCCGTGATCACCGACGCCATGAGGAACCAGCCACAGGCGACGCAAATCGCAGGCAGCAGCACCGTCCAGTCCAGACGAGGGGAGGTGGCGAAATCGGCGTCCATAGGAGACCCCTGCGCTTCTTATAGTGGCGATTGAACACCAATTGGCGCGACCCCGCCAGCCTCGGGCATAGCAGCCATCCCGGCCCGTTTCGGCTATTCTGCCGCTCGTAGGACGACAGTTGTGTGGCTTGAGGGGGTCAAGATGGATGCCGATAACCGCGACCGGTTCGGGCGCCGAAAGGTTCTGAAAGCTGCGGCGGCCGGTCTGGGGCTGGCCGTGCCGGCGCTGCGCGCCCTGGCCGGCGAACCGACGCCCTTCTTTACCCGTCACCATCTGCCGATCGGCCTGCAGCTGTATACCGTCGGCGCAGCCGCCCGCAAGGACCTGCAGGGCACGCTTGCCAGGGTGGCGGCTGCGGGCTATCAGACCGTGGAGCTCGCCGGCTTGTACGGCAATACCCCGCAGGTGATGCGCAAGGCCGCCGACAACGTGGGGCTCAAGTACACCAGCATTCATATCCAGCCCCAATCGCAGAATGGCGAGCCGGGATTTGATCAGCCGCCCGAAGTGCTGGCGGCGACCATGCAGGTGCTGGGGCTCCAGGATGTGGTCCTGCCCATGTTCCTGATGCCCTCCCACCTGCCCAAGCCGGACCCCGGGGGCGGCGCTGCCGGAGGCTACGCAGGGTATCTCGACCAGATCGGTCCGCAGATCACGGTCGACGACTGGAAGGGGACCGCTGCCTTCCTGAATGCGAAAGGCGCTGCACTGCAGAAAGTGGCGCTGCGCCTGAGCTACCACAACCACAATGTGGAGTTCCGGCCCATTGGGGATACCTGTGGACTTGAGATCCTGCTGCATGAAACCGACCCGAAGCTGGTTCATTTCGAAATGGATGTGGGCTGGGTCGCCGCCGGTGGTGCGGACCCCGTCAAGATCCTCGAGCACCATAAGGGCCGCTTCAGAATGATGCACGTCAAGGATCTGATGGCGACCACCAAGACCAACTACGCCATGCGTCAGGATCCTGCCGAGGTCGGCAACGGCATGCTGCCCTGGCCGAATATCCTGGATGTGGCCTATGCCACCGGCGTGCGCAAGTTCTTCGTTGAGCAGGAACCGCCGTTCAAGGGCGATCCCCTCGACTCGATCGCCATCAGCGCAAAGTACCTGTCGACGATCGCCTGAACTCGAAAACGAGCATGCGCGAGGCTTCCATGCATCCAGCCATCCGGCTGCGGCTGTCAGTGATGATGTTTCTGCAGTTCTGTGTCTGGGGGTCCTGGTATGTGACGCTCAGCACTTACCTGTCGGCGATACATTTCAGCGACGTTTCCATCGGCGGCATCTACAGCACCGTGAACTGGGGCGCGATCCTGGCGCCGGTGATTGCCGGCATGCTGGCTGACCGGTTTTTCCCCGCGCAGATCGTCATGGGGGTGCTGCACCTCATGGGTGCCGCCATCCTGTGGTGGATTTCGACCATCACCGATCCGACCACCTTCTTCTGGACGCTGCTGCTGTACTCGATCTGCTTCATGCCGACGCTCGGGCTTGCGAACGCCGTCTCGTTCCATCAGATGAGCGATCCGGGCCGGCAATTTCCGGGCGTGCGTGTCTTAGGATCCATCGGCTGGATTGTCGTGGGGCTGATCGTGGGCTATGGGGCACCGGCAGTGCTCGGCCATTCCATCGAGAACACCAATCTGCCGCTGCGCTTCGGGGCCATCCTGTCGCTTGCCATGGGGCTGTACTGCCTGACGCTGCCGCATACCCCGCCGGGCAACGCAGGCAAGCGGCCCTCGCTGTTTCAGGCACTGGGACTTGAGACCCTGTCTTACATGAAGGACCGCTCGTTCGCGATTTTCACGCTGGGCTCATTGCTGATCTGCATTCCGCTGTCCTTTTACTACAGCTTTGCGAATCAGTTCCTGAATGAAACGGGGATGCAGAACGCGGCCGGCAAGATGACGTTCGGACAGATGTCCGAGGTGCTGTTCCTGTTCCTGATCCCGTTCTTCTTCGTGCGCCTCGGTGTCAAGAAGATGCTGCTGGTGGGCATGTTCGCCTGGGTCGCCCGCTACGCGCTGTTCGCGTTGGGCAATAACGGCACGCTGGTGGCGTTGCTCTACGCGGGCATCATCCTGCACGGGGTGTGTTTCGATTTCTTCTTCGTCACCGGTCAGATCTATGTGGATCAGACCGTGCTGCGCACGCAACGGGCGAGCGCGCAGGGCTTCATCCATGTGGTGACCTATGGCGTCGGGCAGCTGATCGGCTCGTGGGCCGCCGGAGTCGTAGTGGATCACTATGCGTATGCCCAGGACGCCGCGACCCGGCATCAATGGGAAGCCATCTGGACGGTACCGGCCGTGATGGCTATCGTAGTCGCCGTGCTGTTCATGCTGTTCTTCAAAGACCCTCCCCGGATGGCGGCGGCAGTGAATTAAATGATCACTCGTAGCCCCCTGCTGGCGACTCTCGCAGCGGGCCTGTTGGCGCTGGGCCTGACCGCTTGCGGGGGTGGCGGCTCCGGCGGCGGCAGCGTTGCGGGTGGCAGTTCGAGCGGCACGGGCTCTTCGGGCGGCACAAGCGGCACCGCCTACGTACCGGGCCAGTATCTGGCGGCAAGTGAGTTTGCGGCCAAGTGTGCCAGTCCGCGTTCGGGCACCGACCCGGTGACCCACGTGGTCTATCCGGATGTTCAGGGCACCGCGACGGATGAAAACAACTATCTGCGCAGCTGGACGCACCAGTTGTATCTGTGGTTTGACCAGGTGCCGGACCTGGACCCCTCGCTCTACACCACGGCCGCCTACTTCCCGTTGCTGAAGACTTCGGCCACGACGGCCTCCGGCGCGCCGGTGGACAAATTCCATTTCACCTATGCCACATCGGTGTGGGAGTCGTTGTCGATGCAGGGCATCGCCGTCGGCTATGGCGTGGATTTCGACGTCATCGCTGCGACCCCGCCGCGCAGCATCATCGTGGCGTATGTCGATCCCAGCGCCACGGGCGAGGCCGCCACCCTCGCGCGTGGCGCGGTCGTCCAGGCCATCGACGGCACCGATGTCAATGACGACACGACCGCGGGCGTCGCTGCGTTGAATGCGGGGCTGTCGCCGACGACAGTGGGAGAGACCCATACCTTCACCGTGCTGGATGTGGGCACCTCCAGTGCGCGCACGATCACGCTCACCGCAACGGATGCGGCCGAGACGCCCGTGCCGCTGGTGACCACGCTCACATCAAACGGCGCGAAGGTGGGTTACATCCAATTCAATTCGCATATCGCCACGGCGGAAAGCGAGCTGATCAACGCTTTTGCCACCCTTCGCCAGCAGGGCGTGTCGGACCTGGTGCTGGACATCCGCTACAACGGCGGGGGACTCCTGGACATCGCCAGCGAAGTCGCCTTCATGATTGCAGGCTCCGCGCAGACCACCGGGCGCACCTTCGAGCTGCAACAGTTCAACAGCCATTACCCGACCACCAATCCGATCACCGGTGGCACCATCACCCCGACGCCGTTTCATTCGACCTCGCAAGGGTATTCGGTGGCATCGGGTGAGGCGCTGCCGTCATTGAACCTGACGCGAGTGTTCGTCCTCACCACTGCCGGTACCTGTTCGGCCAGCGAATCGATCATGAACAGCCTGCGCGGCATCAATGTGCAGGTGATCCAGATTGGTTCCACCACTTGCGGCAAACCCTATGGGTTCTATCCGCAGGACAACTGCGGGACCACCTACTTCTCCATCGAGTTCCGTGGCGTCAATAACCAGAATTTCGGCGACTATACGGATGGGTTCTCACCCGCCAATACGGTGGATCCCGCCGGTGTCGCGGTGCCGGGCTGCTCAGTCGCCGACGATTTTCACCACGCACTCGGCGATCCGAATGAAGCACAGCTCAGCGCCGCCCTGTCGTACCGCACCGGCGGTGTTTGTACTGTGCCCCCGACGGGCAGTGGCATTCAGGGTATGAAGGAGGCGCTGCGGCCCGGACTTGCCGTGACGGCCCGCGCACCCATCCGTGAGATCCGGATCCTGCGCCAATAGCAATGCCAAAGGTCACGCTGAGCGCGCCGCTGCCGGCAAAGCAGAACCGCAGTCGCAAAACCCGTGATGCACTGTTGGCGGCCGGCTGGAAGCTGCTGACAAAAACCAGCTGGGATCAGCTGAGCGTCAATGACATCGTGGCCGAGGCGGATTCGTCGGTCGGCAGCTTCTACTCCCGCTTCGCCGACAAAGACTCGTACTTCGATTCGCTGGCTTCCCAATGGCTCGAGCGCCGGCGGGGAGAGAGCCAGGCGCTGTATGCCCGCTTGAGCAGTGCCGACGACTACGTCGATGCGATCATCATGGATGTCTATCGCAGCGTGGTCGGCAGCCGGCACTTCTGGCATGCGGCGATCATCCGCGGCGTGAAAGTCCCGGAATTCTGGGGGCCTTTTCGCGAGTCCGGCTTGCGCCGGATCAAGGAGTGCATCCGCTTGCGCACCGAGGAGCTGGGCCGGGAACTGTCCGCTCAGGAGATCCGGGACATCCGCTTCGCCTTCCAGATGGTGAACGGCGTCATCAACAACGGCATCCTCAATCGACCCGGTCCGATCATGCTAGAGACGCGCGAATTCGAAGTGGCGTTGTTGCGCAGCTTCAGGGCGGTTGCCGGATTGCAGCAAACCTGACCGGGCACGTTAGATTCCAAGAATTCTGCGGTTTGCCGCGTCGTCCGCGCCGCTGTCCGCAAAGTCATCGAACTTTCGCGTGGTGGTGCGGATCATGTGTGCGCGGATGAACGGTGCGCCTTCACGCGCACCATCTTCCGGATGCTTCAGGCAGCATTCCCACTCGAGCACCGCCCAGCCGCTGTAACCGTACTGGGCAAATTTGCTGAAGATCTGCTTGAAATCGACCTGGCCATCCCCGGGTGACCGGAACCGTCCGGGACGATCCACCCATTCCTGGTAGCCGCCGTAGACGCCCGCGCGGCCACTGGGCCGGAACTCCGCATCCTTCACATGGAAGGCCTTGATGCGGGAGTGGTAGTGATCGATGAAGCGCACGTAGTCCAGCTGCTGCAGGACGAAGTGACTGGGGTCATAGAGGATATTGGCCGCCGGATGGTTGTCCACGGCGGCCAGGAAGCGCTCGAAGGTCACGCCATCGTGCAGGTCCTCGCCGGGATGAATTTCAAAGGCGACGTCGACGCCGGCAGCGCCGAAGGCATCGAGTACCGGCCGCCAGCGGCGGGCGAGTTCGGCGAAACCGGTTTCGACCAGGCCCTGTGGGCGCTGCGGCCAGGGATACATCGTGTGCCACAGCAGCGCGCCCGAGAAGGTCGCATGGGCCTTGAGCCCGAGCCGCTCACTGGCACGCGCGGCAAACTTCAGCTGCTGTGCAGCCCACTCGGGCCAGGCGCCGGGATTGTCACGCACGGCGGGGTCGGCGAAGCCGCGGAATAGATCCGTGTAGGCCGGATGCACGGCCAGCAGCTGACCCTGCAGATGCGTTGAGAGTTCGCTGATCTCGATGCCGTACTGCGCCAGCCGGCCCTTCACGTCATCGCAGTAGGCCTGGCTGCTGGCGGCGATCTGCAGGTCAAACAGGCTTGGATCGGAGGTCGGAACCTGTACGCCGCGATAGCCCAGGCTCGCGGCCCATTCCCCCATCCGCTCCAGAGAATTGAACGGGGCCTCGTTGCCCGCGAATTGCGCCAGGAAAATGCCGGGGCCCTTCATGCTGATTCTCCTGACCGCACTGCGAGCCGTTCAGTTAAGCACAAAGGAGAACAGCGCATCACCCACGCTCGCCAGCACGTACTGCTGGCCATCGAGGCTGTAGGTTTCGGGCGGCGCCGAAATGTTGCCGATGCCGGAGTGCCACAGCAATGCCCCGTTCGCAGCGTCCATGGCGACGAAGTTCCCGTTGGTGTCGCCGGTGAACACCAGGCCCGCGGCCGTGGTGAGCACGCTGGTGCCCGTGCCGCCGTTGCCCGGCCATACATGCCGCCACACGGCTTTTCCGGTGTGATAGTCGATGGCCTGGAAGGCGTTGCCGGTGTAGCCGACGACCGTGAAGCGCTTGCCACCCAGGCCCATCGAGCCGCGCGGATCCGGATCGGTCAGGTAGAGGATGTTGAAACCGGTGTTTTCATGGGTATAGAACAGGCCCGTATCCGGATTGAAGGCGGCCGCCTGATAGTTGGTGACGCCGCCTTCAAAGGGCGACACCAGCGACCCCGGTACGGTCGCGGATTTTTCCGGATCGGGATCCGGCTGACCGTTGGGTTTGATGCCTTTGGTCCAATTCGCCGTGGTGCCGAACTTGTACGTGGCGATGTGCTCACCGGTCAGGCGATCCAGGGTAAAAAAGTAGCCATTGCGGGCCGCGGTCGATACCAGCTTGCGGGGTTTGCCGTCGATCGTGCCATCAAAGAGGATGGGGGTCTGCGCGGAATCCCAGTCGTGGGTGTCATGCGGGGAGGTCTGGTAATACCAGACGATCTCGCCGGTGGCGACGCGGATGGCCACCAATGAACAGGTGTAGAGATTGTCGCCGTTGCGCGCGATACCGGTGTAACCCGGCGTCGGATTGCCGGTACCGGTGATGTACAGGTCCGTCTGCGGGTCGTATGAACCGGGCATCCACACCTGACCGCCGCCATGCCGGGCGGCATCCAGAGAAGGCCAGGTTTTCAGCGCCGGATCGTTCGCGCTCACCGGTACCGTATAGCGCTTCCATTGCAGCTTGCCGGTCGCCGGATCAAAGGACTGCAGGAAGCCCGGTTCATCGCTGTCATTGCCGGTCCCGACCAGCAGATGGTTGCCGATTACGATCGGCGCCATGGTCGAGAAGTACTCATCGGCGAAAGGCGCGATCTGCACATGCCAGTTTTCATGACCCGTGCGGGCGTCCAGCGAAACGAGGTAATCGTCAGGCGTCTCAAAGAACAGCGAACTGTTCCACAGCGCCGGCCCGCGACTGGCGATGTGAGTGCCGCCACGGGTCTTCCAGAAGTAGTGCCACAGCTCCACGCCATTGCGGGCATCCAGCGCCCAGGCATTATCGGGCGAGGTCACGTACAGCACGCCGGCAACCTGCAGCACCGCACCCTTCACGGCCGGGGGCGGGAATGGCGTAGTCACCCGTGCCCTCGCCGCCGACTGTGGTGGTGATGGCGCTGGGTGGCGCGAAGGGATTCCGCGCGCGGCCGTCGCGCACCTCGCCGTTCAAGCGCGTGGTCCATGCGAGCGACAAGTGGCCGACATTGGTCTTGTCGGCTTGGCGCAGCGCGCTGTAGCGCTGGCCGGTGTAATCGCCTGAGTAGGTGGGCCAGGAGTCCTTGAGCGGCTGCAGCAGCTGTGCCGGTGGCAACACGGGTGCGAGCAATGCGGAAGGCGGCGGGTCGGCAGCCAGCGCGAGGGCTGACAGCCCCAGCAGGGCGCCGGCACAGACGGTTGGAATGTTCATTTCAGTGTCGCCAGATAAGCCGTGACGTCATGCATGTTCTGGTCCGTATACTGGCCGAGGAGCTGGCGGTGTTGCTGCAGCGGGTCTTGCACCTCCACGGCGCGCAAGGCCTGGGTCCCCTGACGGGTGAAGCTCAGATACTGTCCCTGCGCAGTGGTCAGGCTCACCGTGAAGTCATCGACATGTTTGAGCGTGCCCTGCACGGTCGCCCCCGTCGCCAGTGTCACCCGCACCTGGACGGGCGCGGTCGCTGCCGCGCCGGCCGCGGGCGCACCGGCCCGGCGGCCCGCTACCCAGCTGTCCTGCAGTGTCGCCGGGTTTGAAACGCGCGTCGCGATGCCCTTGAGGTCGCCCTTGGCGGAGTGACAGCTCTGGCAGTGCGCCGCGAAGTATTGCTGTCCGCGTTCGGGGTCGCCCACCAGGATCTGCAGGGGTTTGTCCCGTTCCGGCGGCGGCCCTCCCTGGTTCTGCTTGCGGCTCACGACGCTGTGGATGTATTCCGCTATGGCCTGGATGTCGCTGCGCGACAGCGGAATCGCCGGCATCGGCGCACCGCCCTGGGCAGCCGGCCGACCGTTCTGCACCACCGGAATGATGGCCTCGCCGGCCTGATCACCGAGCACGATCTGCGAGCGCAGCAGGTTCGGGCCACCGAGGTCACCGCCGCGCAGGTCTGCACCGTGGCAGGCCTTGCAGTTGATCCCGAACAGGGCCTGCCCCCGGGCGATGACGATCGGGTCCCCGGGCGGGCGCTGTTTGCCCGGAAAAGTCGCTTGTCCGAAAATGCCGGCGGGGCCGGCCGGGGGTGCGCCTTGGGCCATGGCCGTGGGCAGGGCGGCCGTCCGCAGCAGCAGCGCAGCAATGCCGCAGGCAAAGCCGGCGTGTCGCCGGCCGGATGCGTTGTCCATCAGATTCCCCGTCAGCCGGAGGCCGATCCTAGCAGTTCGGCCTGCAGCGGGGCGGCGTCAAGGCCGAGTTCCCGCAGGTGCGCCGCGAGCCGGTCGGTGCGGCCATGCATCAGCAGGATCCGCCGGGCACGGCTTTCCCGACAGGTGCTGACGAGCGCGGGCCAGTCGGCGTGATCGGATACCACGAACCCCATATCGTAGCCGCGACGCTGGCTTTCCCCGGGCAGCAGCATCCATCCCGAACAGAATGCGCGGGTCCCGGCGCCCAGCGCGCGCAACCACGCGGAGCGGCTCATGGTCGGCGTCGCCATGACCAGCGCCCCGCGCAGGGCGGCGGCCGACGTGGCGGTCACCGGCAGGGTGGGGACCATGGCGATGCCGGCGCTGCGATACACCTCCACCAGTGTGCCGATTTCGCCGTGAACATAGACCGTCTCCTGCGTGTGATGCAGCATTTCAGCGAGTACCCGCTGGGCTTTGCCGAGGGCATAGCAGAACAGCACCGAATTGCGGCCGCGTTCTCGATTGATCTGCCACCAGCGCACGATATTGCCGACGACCGCAGCGGTATCCGGCCACACAAAGTGTGGCTGTCCGAAGGTGGTTTCGCTGACGAATACGTCGCACTCCAGCGGCTCGAAGGGCGCACAGGTCGGATCCGCTTGGCGTTTGTAGTCGCCGGATACCACCCAGACCTGCCCGTCATGCTCCAGGCGCACCTGGGCCGATCCCAGGATATGGCCCGCCGGGTGTAACGACACACTCACCGGGCCGATCATGAAAGGCGTTCCGTACTCCATGGCGATGACGCTGCGGGCGTCATCGAGGCGCTTGCGCGCGATGCCGAGGCCGGCTGCCGCCATAAAAATGCGCACGCTCCCCTCGCGAAGATGATCGCCATGCGCATGGGTCACCACGGCCGTCTGCACCGCCTTGGCCGGATCAATATAGAAATCCCCCGGCGGGCAATACAATCCACGGCGGGTGGCGGTGATGAGAGGTTGGGGGTCGGTCATGGATATCCGGACACAGTGCGCTGCGGCAGTGATGATGATCCGGCCGGCGGCCTTCGATTACAACCCGCAAACCGCTGCCAGCAATCGCCTGCAGATCGCGGACGTTCCGGGCGCGGTGAGCCCCGCGACGCTTGCAGTGGCCGAATTCGATGCGGCGGTGCTGGCGTTGCGCGCTGCCGGCGTGCAGGTGTGCGTGGTGGCCGATACGCCGTCGCCGCCGAAGCCCGATGCGGTATTTCCCAACAACTGGGTGAGCTGGCACGCCGACGGCACGGTGGTGCTCTATCCGATGCAGGCTCGCAATCGCCGCCTGGAGCGCCGGCGCGATATTCTCGAGGCTGTTGCCGAGCGTTGTGACTACCGGATTGGTCGGGTGCTGGATCTGTCGGGTTTCGAGGATCAGTACCGCTACCTCGAGGGCACGGGCTCCCTGGTGCTGGATCATGTCGGGCGCCAGGCCTTCGCCTGCCGCTCGAGCCGCACCGATGAGACCCTGGTGCGACACTGGGCCGACTCAATGGGCTACCAAGCGGTGATCTTCGATGGCATCGATGCCGCGGGCGTGCCGTTCTACCACACCAATGTGATGCTGAGCATTGGCTGGCGAGCGGTGGTGGTCGCGGCTGAGGCCATCGTGCCGGCCGATCGCGAGCGCGTGCTCGGCGCACTGGCCGCCGGCTCGCGCGATCTCATCGCCATCGATCAAGACGCAGTGGCCGGCTTTGCCGGGAACATGCTCGAACTGCGCGGCGCCGACGGCCGCAGCGTTTATGCGCTATCGGCGCAGGCACAAAACGTCCTGCCG
This sequence comes from uncultured Gammaproteobacteria bacterium, assembly GCA_963708865.1. Taxonomy (GTDB): domain Bacteria; phylum Pseudomonadota; class Gammaproteobacteria; order Steroidobacterales; family Steroidobacteraceae; genus DAIDKA01. The sequence continues at coordinate 235,817 of CAVPUC010000008.1, read as the reverse complement.
GCGGCAGCGCGGTACCGGCTCGCGGCCGCCACCGACCAGCTGCTGCCCCTCGCCATCCCGACCATCGAGCGGCTCGGGGGCGGTAGCGTGAGATGCATGCTGGCTGAGGTATTCTCGCCGACGTGATGGACCTTGCCCTGAAGATCGTGCTCGCGTGGCTGCTCGGATCCCTGGTCGGCAGTTTGCTGCTCGCACGCTTGCGCGGTGGCCCCGACATCCGCAATCTCGGCAGCGGCAATGCCGGCAGCACCAACGCCTGGCGCACCCAAGGCGCGGCGTTTGGGCTGGGCGTGCTGCTCATCGATGTGGGCAAGGGCTGGCTTGCGGTGCGCGCCATTGCACCGGCGACGTTGCCGGCGAGCCTCACTGCGGCGTGGCCGATGCTGCGACCCAATCCGACCGCCACCTTATGGTTGCCGGTTGCCTGCGCGACGGCTGCGGTCGTGGGACATGTGTATCCGGCATGGTTCGGCCTGCGCGGCGGTAAGGGCATGGCGACCGTCCTCGGCACGCTTGGCGCCTTGGCACCGGTGCTCTTGATCCCGCTTTCGCTGACCTGGCTGGTGGTGCTGGGGCTGAGCGGTTTTGTGGGCCTCGCCTCCATGCTGTCAGTGGCCGCCGCGGCAACCTGGCAGCAACTCGCGGCCGTGCCGTCACCGTTGAATGCTTTCGTGGTTGCTGCGGCGCTTTTCATGATCGTTACCCATCGCCACAATATTGCCCGGATGCGTGCGGGAACCGAGCCGCGCCTGCGTTCGGCGTGGCGAGCGAATTGACACCCGCAGCGGCGCAACCGCTGGCGGCGAAGGTGTTCCAGCAACTGGCGCCGGGTGGCTTTCATTCCGGCGCGACGCTTGCCGCCCAGCTGGGCGTCAGCCGCAACGCGGTATGGAAGGCGGTCGGGGTGCTCAAGGACCTCGGCGTCATCATCCATGCGGTGCGCAACCGCGGCTACCGGCTCGCGGTGCCGACGGCCCCGTTATCCGCGGCGACGATTCGCGACGGCCTGGACGCCCCCACCCGGGCGCGCATCCGGCGCCTTGACGTTGCATGGCAGCTCAACTCCACCAACTCCACGCTCTTTGCCCGCACCGACCTGTTGCCCGCCCAATGTGATGTGCTGCTCGCCGAGGTACAAAGTGCGGGTCGTGGACGCCGCGGGCGCCCCTGGATCGCGACCCCGGGCGGTGCGCTATGCGTGTCGCTGGGCTGGACCTTCGGCCAGATGCCGCGCGATATGGCAGCGCTGGGCCTAGTGGTGGGCGTATGCGCCCTGCAGGCCCTGCACGAGCATCTGCCCGAAGCGGTGCTGGCACGCACCCCCCTGCAGTTGAAATGGCCGAATGACCTGTGGTGCGACTCACGCAAGTTGGGCGGTATCCTGATTGATATGCGCGCCGAAGCCGGGGGTCCCAGCTTCGTGGTCATCGGCATCGGCCTCAACGTGGCGCTGGCTGCGGCGGCACGGACCCGGATCAGTGAGACGGGCACCGAGGCGGGGGACCTGGCATCGCTCGGTGTCTCGCCGCTGCATCGCAATCAGGTTGTGACAAGCCTGTTACAGTGCCTGCTGCGGGGTCTTGCGGTGTTCGAGCACGAGGGGTTCAAGCCGTTTCGGGAAGCGTGGCAGCGTGCCGATGCGCTCCGTGGCAGGGCCGTGACGGTGACCACGGCGCAGGACACCACCCGCGGCACCGCGCGCGGTATCGATCTGGATGGGGCCTTGCTGGTGGAAACCCCCGACGCACTGATGCGCTTTGTTGCTGGAGAAGTCAGCGTGAGGCCGGAAGCATGAGGGACAGCGGGTGAGCGTGCTGTTGGTGGATATCGGCAATACCCGCATCAAGTGGTCGGTGCTGCGCGGGGAGCGGCTGGGGCGGCAGAAGGCACAGGAACATGCGCGGATCACCGCGCGGGATCTGGAGCGGCTGATGTTCGCCACGCGCGGCATCACCCGGGTGATTGCGGCGAGCGTGGCAGGCACGCGTCTGAACCGGCTGCTGTCCAGCACCGCGCAGCGCAAGACCGGCGTTCGCTGTGAGTTCGTCGCCTCGGCCCGCAACGCCGCCGGCCTCACGACGCGCTACAAGGAACCGTGGCGCCTGGGCGTCGATCGATTCATGGCCGTGATCGCGGGCTACCACATGGCGCGTGCGCGCGGTGCCTGCGTCGTCGATGTGGGCACCGCGATGACCGTCGATCTGGTGGATCCGCTGGGTGTGCACCTGGGCGGGGCCATCATCCCCGGGCCCGAACTCATGGTGGAGAGCCTGCTGCGGCACACCGCCGGCATTGCGCGACGCGCCCGGGGCGCACCGGCGGGCAAGGGACTGTTCGCCCAGGACACGCGTGCGGCGATCGCGCAGGGCGGGCGTTTCGCCGTGGCCGCCATCATCGATCGCGCCGTGACCGAGGCGCAGCGGGCGCTGCAGCGAGCGCCACTGGTGCTGTTGACCGGTGGTGCGGCAGTGGAGATCGAACCCCTGTTGCAGTGTTCCTACGTGAGCGTGCCGGACCTGGTGCTGCGCGGCATCGCCCTGCGCTGCGGACTGCCGATCAAATGAGCCTGCGCGCACTGATTGTCATGCTGGTCCTCGCCAATCTTGGGTTTGCGGCGTGGGCGCTGCTGATTGATCGACCGGCGGAGGTGGCCGCGGCGCGCGATATCAGCCATTTGCCGACGCTGGTGCTCGCGAGCGATGCGGCACTGGCCGCACCGGCGGTAAGCAGCGCCGCCAAAGAGGTCGCCGCCGCACCGACCGTGGCGAGTCCCCCCACGCCCGCGCATTGCGTGACGGTTGGGCCGTTCGCTGATCTTGCCGCCGCCGCCGCGGCCTCCGCTTTGCTGCAAAGCCGGGGCTTCACGCCCACCCAACGCGACGAAGCGGGTCCGGATCTGATCGCCTACTCGGTGTACTTGGATGACGTACAGTCGGAAGCGGCGGCCACCCGCATGCTGCAGAAACTGCACAGCAACGGTATCGCGGATGCGCGTGTCATGCCCATCGCCACCGCGGCGGAGGCGCTGCGCGTCTCGGTGGGGCTGTTCAACGAGCGCAAGGGCGCCGAGCGGCGCGTCAAGCAGGTCAAGAGTCTGGGATTGTCGGCGGCGATCTCCGAGCAGCACCAACCCCAGGCCACCTATTGGGTGAACATCAACTTAAGCTCCCCGGGCCAGAGCGTTTCCACCGAGGGACTGTTGCCGCCGGCCGCCGCCGATGCGCACCTTGAGATCAGTGATTGCCCCACGCCGCCCAGCAGCGCACCGCCATCCAAGGGATGAGCCTACCTGGGCAGGGAGTGCATGAAGCGATCGATGTCGGCAAGGGTCGGCGCGCGAAAACGCACGATCCATGACAACGACGCCACGGTATCCGCGTGTCCCCGGTTCGGATAGATGCGCACGGTCACGGGCACCGCAAGGTTCCGCAGGGCATTGCCCAGATGCTCGGTGTTGCTGGTCCACACGACTTGATCGTTGCCGCCGTGGATCAGCAGTGCCGGCGGTGCATCGGCGGAGACATGCGGCAGAACTTGCCAATCCTGCGGCGTGTAGGGCGCGGCGAAGATGGCGTTCAGCGTCGGGGTATCCGGCATGAGGTCGTACGGTCCGGACAAGCCGATGAGGCCGACGATGTTGTGCGTGTCGACCCCGGCCTGCTTCAGGTAGAGGTGATTCAGCGCCAGCATTGCCGCCATGTGCGCACCGGCCGAGTGACCCATGAGCACGATGCGGTGTGCATCGCCGCCGTATTCGGCGGCATGCCCCTGAACCCAGGCGACTGACTGGGCGGCATCGTCGAGAAATTGCGGGAATTTCACTTGCGGATAAAGCCGGTAATCGGGCAGTACGGCGACGTAGCCTAGGCTCGCCAGTGCCGCGCCGACGAAGCGGTACTCATCCTTGTTCCCTGAGTCCCACGACCCGCCGTACCAGAATACGATCACCGGTGCGGGGCCTGCGGTGCGCGCCGGCCGATAGACATCGGCCCGCTGCCAGGAGGCCGGGCCGAATGACACATCGGCGATGCGCTCCGAACGGGCCAGCCGCGCCGGAAGATTGGCGAGACCAAATGAGACGGTGCTGCACGCCGACAACAAGAGCCCGCAGCACGCGAGGCAGACGCTACCGCTGCGCAGTGAAATCATGTCTCGACCATAACATGGGGATCAACGCGCTCGGCGCTTGACGCGGCGAGTTCCTCGCTCGCTCACCGCGATGCGTCTTGACTCAAAATACGAATCCGTGTTCTGATTCTAATAACAAATGATTGCCGACTAGAGCATGCGGCCTGATATCAGGCTTTTTACCAATAAATCATCAACTTAGATATCGTCTGTAAGTCCGGGGGGATTCGATGCGCAAGAAACTGATCGCCGTTTACGTCTGTGCGGCGGTGTCCGCGGCCATGCAGGCGCAGGCCGCAGACTCAACCGAACAGCTGCAGGAGGTGGACGTCACCGGAACCAGAATTCAGCACGTGGGCATGACCTCGCCGACGCCGGTCACCTCGGTGACGATCGATGAGCTGACCGCCATGGCGCCCACCACGCTCATCGACGCCCTGGTGGAACTGCCGCAGTTCTATGGCAGCGCCACAACCAGTAACTTCAATACCGGCGCCAACGGATTCTTCACCTCACCAGGCGGTGGCTCCCTTGACCTGCGCGGCCTCGGCACCAAGCGCACGCTCACCTTGCTCGACGGCCGGCGCATGGTGGACTCGACACTGTACGGCGGCCCGGATATCAACCTGTTTCCGCAGGCCGCCATCAAACGGGTGGATACGGTGACGGGTGGTGCCAGCGCGGCGTACGGCACCGATGCCGTCGCGGGCGTCGTCAATTTCATCCTCGACACCAAGTTCGATGGCCTGAAGGCAACCCTTCAAGGTGGTCAGACGAGCCGCGGCGACAATCAGAACGAGGAGTTTTCGCTGACCTACGGGCGCAGTCTGGGTGAACACACCCACATCATTCTCTCCGGCGAGCACTACGGCGAGGATCCGGTGTACACCTTCAACGGCCGCTCGTGGTATCAGAGCTGGGGCCTGCTGCAAAGCACGGCGGCCAACGCCGGGAACAGTCAGTCCAATCCCAGATTCTATCCGGCATCCAACGTGGCCTCGCTCAATGCCTCGTACGATGGCGTCATCACCGCCTGGCAGCCTACGGCCGGCAATACCGTTCCGGCCTCCTTCGGCCGCAGTATTTTCAACAGCGATGGTACGTTGAGTCCGTTCGTGCTGGGGTCGCAGGTTTCGACCGCCACCCAGGCCCAATCGACACTCGGCGGTGGCAGCGGCACGGACAACAACTCGGATCGCCCGGATGTCGAGCCGCAGTCGGCCCGCACCAACTTCTTCACCTACCTGGATTCGGACCTGACGCAGAACATCAACGTTTACTTTCAGGGGATCTATGCCGATGAGATGGTGAAGACCACTACCACCGGTGGCCTCTTTTCTAGCACCAGCGGTCAGCCGATCACCATCTACGCCGATAACGCCTATCTGCCCGCCAGCCTGAGTGCGGCGATGGCGGCCAATAATATCGCTTCATTTACCTTCGGCCGCATCGGCAACAGTCTCGACATTGCGAATGACGCCTATGTCGAGAACGACACGAAGGTGCGCTCCGGTACCGTGGGTTTCAAATCGACGATTCCGAACGGCTTCTTCAAGAACTGGGCGCTCGATGGCTACTATCAGTTCGGGGAGACCAATCTTGACGCGAGGCAGATCGGTGGTATCCGCATCGATCGCATTTTCATGGCCCTGGATGCCGTGAAAAATCCAGCCACCGGCCAGATCGAGTGCAACGTCACCCTGGTGTCCGGTCAGTACCCGAACTGCGTGCCGCTCGATCTCTTCGGCCGGGGCAACGCCTCACAGGCCGCCATTAATTGGGTGACGGGTTACGATCCCGGCGTCGCCGTGACGACGACGCCGTATTATGCGAGCGGCCCGCAGGGGACTTTCAGCTACATCGGAGGACCCGACAAGGTTCGCGATGTGGACATCCAGCAAAGCAATGGTGAGTTCACGGCCAGCGGGGACATCTTCAAGGGATGGGGTGCCGGTGCCGTGTCCATGGCGCTTGGTGCCACGTACCGCCGCGAAGCGCTCAATCAGGTCGTATTCGACTCGCAGGGCAATCCTTCCACCAGCCCGAGCGTTTTTCCCGTTCCTGCAAATAACCCTGCCCTCGGAATCGAAGGCGTGCCGCCGGGTGCCGCCAATAACTCCGTCGACACTCAGTTCTCCAAAGTACCGTTCGTCAAAGGAGGATTCAACGTCACGGAGGAATTTGCGGAGACCGAGATACCGCTCATTTCCAAGCAATTCCTGCTTCAGCAGCTCAATTTCAACGCCGCGGTCCGCGAAGCCGATTACAGCGGCAGCGGTGGCATCCTGGCCTACAAGATGGGATTGGATGACCAGGTATTCCCGGACTTGCGCGTGCGCATGACCTACTCCCAGGATGTCCGCGCCGCCAATCTGGACGAGCGCTTCGACCGAACGGGCGGTGCTGCCAGCGTCATCGATTACGGCACGGCGGGCAATCCCACCGAAAACATCACGATTGTCCAGGGTGGCAATCCGTCGGTGAAGCCGGAGACCGCACATACGGTCACCGCGGGCATCGTCTACCGCCCGCGGTTTCTGCCCGGAGCGGACCTCACGGTCGACTGGTTCGACGTCTCCTTGAAGGATGCCATCCAGGCCTTCACCGCGCAGCAGATCGTAACTGCCTGCTACCAGCAGCACGACGCCGATCAATGCGCGAACATCAGCCGCAATCCCGACGGCACGATCTTCATCGTCAACCAGACCTACCAGAACATCGCCAAGGCGGCGGTCAGGGGCATCGACTATGAATTAGGCTATCTGCACGGCATCAAGCTGTTGGGCGGTGGCGCGGAGAGCATTTCCGGCCGCGCGTTCGTCAGCTACATGGCATCGAATACCACGACCAGCTCGAACGGCGTCGAGACTGAGTTTGCGGGCGACGTGGGCACCATGGGGCTGCCCACCTGGAAGGTGACCGCCTACCTGCAATACGCGAACGGGCCCTTCACGACCTTCTTTGAGACGCGCTTCATCGATGGCGGCAAGCTCAACGCCCAATACAATCTGAATGGCTGGGATGTGGCCAACAACCACGTGCCCTCAGTCACCTACTACGATGCCCGACTGTCCTACGACCTGACCTTTGGGGCCACCACGGTGCAGCTTTACGGTGTGATCAACAACATCTTCGACAAGGCGCCGCCGCTCGCCCCTTCATATGTCGCCCTTTCCAGCGCACCGATTCAGACCAATCAGAGCTTGTACGATGTGCTAGGACGCCGATTCACGGTGGGTCTGAAGCTGCAGCTGTAATCTGCGCTGTCATCGCGCAGAATGACACGCCACGGGCCCATGGATCAGGGAGGCACTATGCCAGGCAGTTCACTCACACGGCGCGATGTCATGAATACGGCTCTGGCCTTGACTGCCGTGACGCTGGCGCCGGCGCTGTGCTTGCGCCCCGCGCGCGCACAGGACGCCGGCAGTGGTATCGCGACGGCCGGACTGCCGGCGCCAAGAGGACCGAAGCCCGGTACGTGGCTGGTCCTGCTGGGCACCCGCGCAGGACCGGGAATCGATATCACACGCAGTCAAACCGGCAGCGTTGTCGTCGTCGACGGCCGGCCTTATCTGATCGATTGCGGCTATGGGACGCTGCGGCAGCTGGTGGCCAGCAACGTAGGGTATCTGCAGGTCAGCACGGTTTTCTTCACCCACCTGCACGACGATCACACCGCCGATCTGCCTGCCCTGTTGTCATTTCAGTGGACCAACGGCAAGACCACGAAGACCGACGCCTATGGTCCATACGGTACCGCCAGGCTGGTCGCAGCCTCCGTGGCGGTCATCCGCAGCAATGTCGAAATCCGCACCGCCGACGAGGGCCGCAGCGTCGATGCGGAGGCACAGTTCCATGGACACGATGTGGCGGCTGCGGATGCTCCGGTGCAGGTATTCAAGGATGACCGCGTGACAGTCACGGCCGTCGAAAACACGCATTATCCGGAGCGCTCCAAGGCCAAAATGCCGCACCGGAGCATCGCGCTGCGGCTGGACACCAAGGATCGCTCGATCGTATTCGCCGGGGATACGGCCTATACCGCCAACATGGCCAAACTTGCGCGCGACGCCGATGTCTTCGTCTGTGAGATCGCCGATGCCGCGGTTCTGGCTCAGATGGAAGCGCGCGCGCAGGCGGCCGCGGCCGCCGGCAATCCCAACAATATCTTCCGCCACGTGGCCGAAACGCATTCCTCACCGGCCGACGTGGCGCGCATGGCCAAGGAGGCAAACGTCAAGATGGTGGTACTGAATCATCAGCTGACCGGTGCGTCGGCCGGCAATCTCGCGTATCCCGTGACCGCCTTCATTCAAGGCGTGCGCCAGGGATATGCCGGAGAGGTGGTCGTCGGGCAGGATCTGATGGTGCTGTGATCGCAGAGCCGGTCAGGCACATCTTACAGGCGGATGCCGAAGTACCCCGCTGGTTTTGACCGTCCACTCACGCACAATTGACAGCCGCTTCCTCGGCGGAATCTTGACATGATCGACCGCGCCAGGCCCGGCAACCTCGCAGTGGCGATGGCCACGACGCTTATCGCCGGTTGGACATGGGCTGCGACGCCCGGGCGCGGCTCCGCCGACAGCGCGGTGCCGCTGAGCCAGCAGGATCTTGGCGTCTCGATGCTCGCGCTGGTTGATAACGCACGGTTTGCAATCGCGCGACGCGATGTCGTGGCGGCCGTCAACGATGTCAGCGAAGCGCAAACCTTGGCCCGAGCATCTTCCCGATCGGCCTTCGAAGCTGATCCCCCCGAAGGAGGCGAGTGGCGTGACGGACTTCGACGCGCTGGTGCAGTTGAACTCCAGCCGGGCTGAGCTTGGGAAGCTGCGCTTCAAGAGCGCGGACGCCGACCTGCGCGCGATTCAGAACGGTATTCCGCGCGCCGCCATTCCACCGACGCTGTCGCTATTGAGTGCTGCGGCGAGCCTGGACCTGGCCCGAACGGCGGCGATCAACGGGCGCACTCGGGACCTTGAGACTCAGCTCATGACCGCACGGCAGGCCCTGCGCCGGTACGGCCGGTGTGCAGCGCTCCGTGGCAGCGCGTCGACTCGTCGCTCAAATCGGTAAATTGCTGGCGCAGCGTCATCATCACTACGCGTCGCTGCCCTATCTATTGGACGACTGGGCAAGTCAGGTGTGCGGTTGGGCGGGTAGCGAGCGGTGGGGCGCCGGCCCTTCGCAATAAAGGCCGCCGGTATCCGCATCATCTGAACGGCAATCGCATCGCCGGACCAGCGGACACTTCCTGATCGTATGGCGCAGTCCACCGGATGCCGGTGCCACCAAGCCGGCGGTCACAGCACGCATCGGCGGCTCGTCTATAATGGCGGCTTGCGGCGCCGGCTTAGCACAGTTGGTAGTGCACCTGATTTGTAATCAGGGGGTCGGGGGTTCGAATCCCTCAGCCGGCACCACATTTTCATTGATAAATCAATCACTTCTAATTGGAAGGCTTTCCCTTCCCACTCACTTCGGCGGTGGCCACGATGGCAAATTCAGTGCGGATTCGCCTCTCCGGAACAGTGCTGTGATGCTGTGCTGGCTGCTGGCGGGCCTGGCGCAGGGTGCGTCGGCGGCCGCTGCCCTCGGCCGAGAAAGTCATCTCGATTGAAGGGGTCACCGAGTACCGCCTGGCAAATGGCCTGCAAATCCTCCTTTATCCCGATGCGGCCAGTTCCACCATTTCGGTCAACATGACTTATCGGGTGGGCTCTCGGCATGAGAGTTATGGCGAGACCGGCATGGCGCACCTGCTGGAGCACATGAGCTTCAAGGGCACCCCGACGCACTTGAATATCCCCAAGGAGATCTCCAGCCACGGCGCCAGCGCCAACGCCACCACCTCCTACGACCGCACCAATTACTTCGAGACCTTTACCGCAAACCCGCAGAACCTGGAATGGGCCCTGGGCCTGGAAGCGGACCGCATGATCCATTCCTTCATCGCCAAGAAGGATCTCGACTCCGAGATGACGGTGGTCCGCAATGAGTTCGAACGAGGGGAGAACAGTCCGACCCGCGTTCTCGAGGAGCGCGTCCTGGAGACGGCGTACTTGTGGCACAACTACGGCCACCCTACGATCGGCGCCCGCGCCGACATCGAAGGCGTGCCGATCACGCGTCTTCAGGCCTTCTACCACCTCTACTATCAGCCCGATAACGCAACCCTCATTGTTGCCGGCAACTTCGATCAGGCCAAAACCCTGCAGCTGATCGAACGCCTTTATGGGCCGATTCCGCGTCCCACCCGCGTGCTGCCGAATATGTATACGGCCGAGCCACCGCAGGACGGTGAGCGCGAAGTCACCCTGAGTCGTACCGGCGGAGAGAAGGCGCTCATGGAGGCCTATCACATTCCCGCTGACGCGCACCCTGACAGCCCGGCTCTGAGCCTGCTGACCCAGATTCTGAACAACCGGCCGGCCGGGACGCTTGTACAAGCGACTGGTGGAAACGAAGCTCGCGACCTCGGCTTCGAGCGAGGCCAATACGATGCACGACCCCGGCTGGTTGCTGTTCACGGTGGTCCTGCCGCAGGGTGGTGACATTGCAGCCGTTCGATCCGAGCTCAACAGCATCGTCGCCAGTCTTGCGACGGAGCCGTTCACAGCGGAGGAACTCGACCGCGCGAAGAGTCAGCAGCTCCTCGGCTACGAGCGGCTGCTGAACTCCTCCCAACAGGTCTCGGCAACCCTGAGTGAGAATGTGGCGGTGGGAGACTGGCGGTTGCTGTTCTGGGACCGTGACCAGCTGAAGAAGGTGACGCTCGATGACCTGCGGCGCGTCGCATCGGCCTATCTCATCCCGTCCAATCGGACGGTTGGCGAGTTCATCCCGGAGGAGCATCCAATTCGGGTGGCCGTTGGGGCGACACCCGATTTGACGGCGATGTTGAAGGATTACAAAGGCGAGACCGCCGAGGCGGCTGGGGAGCACTTCGACCCCACGCCTGCCAATATTGAAGCCCGGACGCAGCGCGGCGCCATCGGCAACATCAAGACGGCATTTCTGGAGAAGAAGACCCGGGGCGATCGCGTGAACGTCTCGCTGCAGTTTCATTTCGGCAACGCCCAGGCGTTGCAGAACCGTGGCTTCGTGGGGCGCTACGTGCCGACCATGCTCATGCGGGGTACGGTGCTGCACACCCGGCAGCAGCTGGAGGATGAGCTGACGCGACTCAAGGCCACCATGAGCGTCGGCGGCGGTCCCACCGAGGTCACCGTCGGTATCCAGACGACTCGGGAGAACCTCGCGGCAGTGCTGCGCCTGGCCGCCGAAGTTCTGCAGCAGCCGGCCTTTCCCGCCGATCAACTCGATGAGATCAGGCGCGGCCAGCTCGCCGGCATCGAGAGTTCAAGGACCGATCCGCAGGCGCTGGCGCAACTGACCGCGGACCGATACGTCTCGCCTTATCCAACGAATGACTTCCGCTACCTGCCGACGCTCGATGAGCGAGCGGAGCTGATCAGGAAGGTGACCGTGGATGATCTCAAGGCGTTCTACCAGGCGTTCTACGGAGTGGGTGTCGGCGAAGTGGCGATCGTCGGCAGCTTCGATGGCGCCGCGACTTCGAAGCTGATCGCAGAACTGTTCGGTGCCTGGCATAGCCCCGCAGCCTATGAGCGCGCGCCAAGCGAGGCCAAGCCCGTGCAGGGCAAGGTCGTCACCATCGCGACGCCCGACAAGTCCAATGCCGTGTATCTGCAATTGGGCGTCTTGCGGCTGCGCGACGACGATGCCGACTATCCTGCCTTGGTCGTCGGCAACACCATCCTCGGCGGCGGTTTTCTGAATTCCCGTCTGGCGACACGGATCCGGCAGCAGGATGGCTTGAGTTACTCCGTGGGCTCTTCGCTGGGTGCCGATGCGCTCGACCGGGTTGGCTCATTCAGCGTCTCTGCCATTTCTGCGCCGCAGAATACGGCCAAGGTCGAAACCGACGCCCGTGAAGAGGTGGCCAGGGCAATGGCAACGCCGTTTACGGCAGCAGAGATTGCGACCGCGAAATCGGGCCTGCTGCAATCTCGCCAGGTCGGGCGCTCCAGCGATGGCGCACTGGCCGCCCAGCTGGCGAGAGATCTGTACCTCGGCCGCGATTTTACCTGGGACGCGCGCTTCGAAAAGGCGCTTGGGAGTGTGACGGCGGATTCGATCGAGAAAGCACTGCAGGCTCACCTCGACCCCAATGCCATGATCACCGTCAAGGCCGGGGACTTCTCCAAAGTCGGGCAATAGCCGACATCGTTACCGCTTCGGCCGCCAGCCGCCGGCACGCGCCGCTGCCTCGCCGGCAGCATCCAGCGGTTCACCGGCGATGGAGTCATCCACTGCGCGCAACACCGTGGCTGGCAGATCGGAGGCCGCCTGACGGTATGGGCCCTGCGCCGCTGCGGGAGCAGCGTGCACCAGAACCTGGACCGTCCATCCGCGCTCCTCGCGGCATGCAAGGCCCGACGCCGCCGCGGTGTCGCGCAGACGGAACGTGCGGCAGTAACTGCCTTGTCTGGATCGGAAGCTGACCCCCATCTGCACGGCGGCGGCAGGCGCTTGGGTCGCCGCCAGCTGCCCCTCGAGCGCCTGCTCCAGTGCGCCGGAGGCGACGAACTCACCGTGATTCGTGGTGATCGGCGCGGTGGAGTTCAGTCTCGATGCGAAATGCCAGGCGAGCGCCCCCAGTGCGAAGCTCGCGGCCAGCGAACTCCACTTGACCCACGGGCGTCGGCGCGACCGGCCTTAGGCGAAATTGCAGCAGTTCACCCGGCTTTGATCCTTTGTGTGCGCCGCGCACCAGGGAAACCAAGCGTGCCGGTACCGGCTCCTCGAGCACCGGATCAAAACCTGCACGCAATTCGCGGTTCAGCGCCTGATGGGCGGCCACGCGTCGCGCCACTTCAGGATCCGCCGCGACCGCCTGTTCGACTTGCTCGCGGGTTGCTGCGTCGAGCTCGCCGTCGACGTACGCCATCAGGGTCTCTTCAGAGAAGTTCACGGCCGCTCCTCACCGAGCAGGCTCTGCAGCGCCTCACGGCCGCGCGCCAGGCGGCTGGTGACGGTGCCGATGGCAACACCGATGATGTCCGCGGCCTCCTGGTACGAGAGGCCTTCGATGAGCACGAGGCTGATCACTTCGCGATGCTCATCTGAAAGCCGTTCCATGGCTTGCTGCACGGGCAGGATCTCGACGCGCGCGCTGTGCGGGTCCGCCACATCTGCCCCGAGCTCCTCAGGCACGAATACCCGCTTGCGCCGGGCTCGTGACCGGGCCTCATCAATCCACGCATGTCGCAAGATGCCGAACATCCACCCGGCCAATGGCGCGCCCGCGCGCAACTGCGCAGACTTCGCGAGTGCGCGCTCCACCGCGATCTGCACCAGATCGTCCGCATCGCTCGGATTGCCGGCAAGTGCGCGGGCAAAGCGACGAAGTCGTGGCAGCAGTTCAACGATCTCAACACTGAGGGCCTCGCTAATCGGTGGCATTTTACGTTATGTCTGACATACGAACGGGCCGGCCATTTCCTTCCCTACGGTGAGCGATTCAACTAGATTAGCCGCATGCGCCGGATGACTCTAGCATTGGTATTAAGCTTGGCAGGTGCTGCCGCGCACGCGCAGCTTGGGCTGCCGGGGGTGCGCGTACCGCTGCCGCTGCCGCAGGTCACCACCCCGATCAATCGCACCCTCGCGGGGATCGATGCGCAGGTCAACGCGACTCCTGTGCTGGCGGCGCGCACTCTGCAGATCAGCACGCTCATCCGCCGCAATCGCGCGACGCTTGAGGCCGATCCCACCGGCGCCGCCATGCTGCGCAACCAGATCGTGGCCTTTTCGCCTTCGGATGCCGATATTGCGTTGGCGCAGACGGCCGGGTTTTCCGTCCTGGGCGTGCGTACGCTCGATGGACTCGACGCGCGCGTCGTCACCCTGCAGGTGCCCCGGGGGCTGTCGACGGCGCGCGCGCTCGCTGCGATTGCGGGCGCTGCTGCCCGCGGATCAGTTTGATTTCAACCATGTCTACAGCGAAAGTGGTGCCGCAGCTGGCGCAGCCGATACGGCTGCGGCTGCACCATCCGTAGCGGCCGATCCGCTCATCCCCGCGCGCTCGCGGCTGGGCCTGATCGACGGTGGCATTGATGGTGCTCATCCCGTCTTTCGAGATCTGACCATCCATCGGCACGGGTGCGGGTCCGTGGCCATACCCTCGGCGCATGGCACGGCTGTCGCTTCGCTGATGGTCGGGCACTCCGCCGATTTCCACGGGGCGGCGCCGGGCGCGGAACTCTACGCCGATGATGTGTTTTGCGGGGTTGCGACCGGCGGTGCGGTGGATGCGGTAGCCGAGGCGCTGGCATGGCTCGTTCACGAGCGTGTGGCCGTGATCAATGTGAGCCTGGTCGGACCTCCGAATGTGATCCTCGAAGCGGTCGTGCGCTCGGTGATTTCGCGCGGCTTCATCATCGTGGCGGCCGTCGGCAATGACGGACCGGCGGCCCCGCCGCTGTATCCCGCGTCCTACCCCGGTGTGGTGGGCGTCACCGCGGTGGATGGTCGCCGACACGTATTGGTCGAAGCCGCGCGCGGACCGCAGGTGCGCTTCGCGGCGCCGGGTGCGGATATGGTGGCGGCGAGATCTCCGCAAGGCTTCGATGCCGTTCGCGGCACCTCCTTTGCCGCACCGCTGGTGGCCTGCATGCTCGCCGCCGAGATGCGTGAGCCTGATCCGGCCGCGGCTGCCCGAGCGATCAGTGCGCTGGCGAGTCGCGCCGTCGATCTGGGCGCGCATGGCCTTGATCCGGTCTACGGCTATGGGCTGGTCGCGGCCGATCTCGGCCCGGATATGCGCCTGGCAGGCTTGCGGGACCCGTGATCAGAATTAAGTAAAATATTGTTTTCGTTGATGTCGGGAAGGAATCAAAGCGGACAGTCGTAGTTCCCATAGAAGGTCGCGGATTGACCGCGGTCCCAACGGGAGATACGTACATGAAAGCGAACCAACTGATTGCAGGGACGGTCATCGCCGCGGGGCTGATGCTGGCCGCCGCCGCGCAGGCCCAGGGTCTGGGCGCCATCGGCGGCCATATTGGCGGTGCGCTTGGCGGCGCGGCCGGCGGCGGCACGTCTGGCTTTACCGGCACGTCTGGCTTTGCCGGCGCGGGTGGCATCAGCGGCGCCGCGAACGGCAACAGCCTCGGGGCGGATGCCGATGGCTTCGGCAGCGCCAGCCGCATTCACCACGCTGACAGTCCCGGACGAGTGGCCGCAACGGGCGGTGCTTCAGCTGCGGCTGCCGCCAACAAGACCACGACTGGCACGGCCTCTGCGGCGCAGAGCACCTCGACGTTGGCCGGCAGCGCGGGGACGAATCAGTCGCTCACCACCAGCGGCGGCGCGGCGGCAAATGCCTCGCACACCCGCACGACCGGCGCGACCACGGCGTCCGCAGGCAACTCGCAAACTTCGCAGTCACAGGTGTCAGAGGGCCGCACGCAACTCAACGGCGGCGCAACGGCATCGAAGTCCGGAATGGCTACGAGCGCTTCGGCGCCTCATGCTGCAACTCAAGATGCGCTCAATGCGAACGGGGCGAACGTGGATGCCTCGCTGACCCGATAGGTCCCAGCGGGCAAGTGCGGCGGGCCGACACCGATGTCGGCCCGCCTTTGGCATCCGCGCCGGATGCGTCGCGGCGGCGTATACTTTGCCGCGTAAAGCCAACTGCGCCAGTGTCGCAGGCACGAGGAGAGGACCTTTGCGCGACATCAAAAGCGCCACCCGCACGATCCTGGGTACGCTCACGGCATCAGGGCTGCTGCTGTTGAGCGGCATGACGAGCGCGCAAACCCCAGCCGCAACTGCCGCCTCGAGCGCTCCGGTCGTGGCGCAACCGGACTACCATCCCAGCATGGGCGATTTGATGACGATGGCGATTCAGCCGCGTCACACCAAACTTGCGCTGGCAGGGCGCGAGCGCAATTGGCCCTACGCGCAGTACGAATTGAGCGAACTGCGTAACGCATTTGCGCGGGTCGCGCGCACCATCCCGGCCTATCGGACCACTGACATGACGGCGCTCATCGGTGCGCTGACCGTCGAGCCGCTGGCTGCCGTGGAGCAGGCGATCCACGCCAAGGACTCCCGTCAATTCAAGGTGGCGTACGCCGCACTGACGACTGCTTGCAACGCCTGCCATCTGAGTCAGGACCACGCATCCGTCGTCATCCGGGTTCCTGCCACGAACCCGTATCCGGATCAGGACTTTCGCCCGCGCCCCTGAAGTCATCTGCGTGCACCTGGCTGCCCATTTGAGAACGGCGGTATACTTTCGGGGGGTCAAAGCACCCCTCGTCCAAGATCGGAATGACGAATTTATGAATGCGGCCCAGGCGATTCCTGCAATAGTCGGATACATCAGCCTCGCGATCGCGGCGGGCTATTCGATCGTGGCACTCACTGCGGTCCTGGCCTGGCGCGGCTACGTGTCGCGCCCGCGGCTGGTGTCACCGACGCAACCGCCGGTCACGGTACTGAAGCCGCTGTGCGGCGCGGAGCCCGGGTTGTACGAGCATTTGCGTTCGTTTTGCCAGCAGCAGTACGCGCCATTCCAGATTGTCTTCGGCACGCTGGATGCCGCCGACCCGGCCCTTGCCGTGGTCGCACGCCTGATCGAGGAGTTTCCGGATCTGCCGATCGATACGGTCGTGGATCCGCAGCGCCACGGCCATAACAACAAGACCAGCAATCTCATCAACATGCTGGCAAAGGCCCGCTATCCGGTGCTGCTCATCGCCGATAGCGACATCTGGGTACGACCGGATTACCTCGCCACCGTGACCGCGCCGCTCGAGGATGACAGTGTCGGTCTGGTGACCTGCCTGTCGCACGACTCACCGACGCCGGGTTTATGGTCACGCCTTAGGCGCCATGTACAACAATGAATGGTATTTCCCCTCGGTCATGCTCGCATGGCTGTTCGGTCATGAGGGCTATGCCTCGGGCCAGACGTTGTGCCTGCGGCGTACGACGCTCGATGCCATCGGCGGCCTGCACGCGTTCGTCGACCAGCTCGCCGATGACTACCAGCTCGGCCAATTGATCCGCGGCCAGGGATTACGGATCGTGCTGTCCCCCTATGAGATCGAGGCCGGGCACCACGAGCCGGACCTCGGGGCGCTCACGCACCACGAGCTGCGCTGGATGAGGACGCTGCACATCGTGCGCCCGCTAAGCTTCAGAATGATCTTTCTGACCTTCAGCCTGACGCTCGCCCTGCTCGGCCTGCTGCTGACCATGGGCGCACCGTGGCACGCCGTGGCGTGGGGGCTGTTCGGCGTGACGGCCGTCGCGCGCTGCGGGCTGCACATCGTGCATCGGCTGCGTTTTGGTCGGCCACTGCTCGAGGACCTGCTGCTGGTGCCGCTGCGGGATCTGCTGACCGTTTGGCTCTGGTGCCAAAGCTTCTTCTCCAGGCGGATGACCTGGCGGGGCTACGAATTTGACGTGGATTCGACCGGCCTGATGCGCCGCGTTGCGTAGTTCGGGCGCCGTTTGAAAACGGCGGCCTACATCGCCGGTCTGCTTGGGCTTGCGCTGCTGACCGTTCTGGTCGTTCACGCCAATGTCCCGGCAATACTGCACACCTGGAAGCTGGCCGGCTCAGCCCTGTTTTGGCTGGTGCCGTATCGGCTGGTGTTCTTCGCGCTCTACGCCGTGGGTTGGCGCGCCATGCTGCGGCCCTTTGACCCCGCCGGCCGTGCTGACTTTGGCTACGTTCTGTGGGTGACCACGGTCCGCGAGGCGGTGGACCGGCTGCTGCCGGTCGCGAGCGTCGGGGGCAGCGTGATCGGCGTGCGCCTGATCAGATGGCGCGGCCTGGCAACGATCCCGGTGAGCGCTACCGTCATCGTGGAGATTCTGCTGACCCTGTTCGCACTGTATGTGTTCGGGGCGCTCGCGACGCTGCTGCTGCTTGACGCGGACACCGCTGAGAGTCACCGGCAGGTCCTGGCGGTGCTGCTGGTCAGCCTGCCGATTCCGGTGGTGTCACTGCTGCTGTTGCGATACGCCTCGGTGTTCCAGCGACTGCAGCGTTTTCTCAGGCCCATGGTCGGACTCACCGGGGCCGGGACCGCTGTGTCCCTCGATACGGATCTGCGCGCCTGTCTCGCTCGGGTGCCCATCCTCGTGACGGCGGGCGCACTGCAATTCGTGGCGCTCGTCTCGGCGTCCTTTGAGATCTGGTGGGCGCTGCGATTGTTCGACCATCCCGTCAGTGCCGCCTCATCGGTCATGCTCGAAGGCCTGACTCAGGCGGTGCGTCATCTCGCCTTCATTGTGCCGGCCGGTCTGGGTGTGCAGGAAGCCGCTTTGGTGCTGTTCGGCCATACGGTGGGCATCAGTGCCGAGCTCGCGTTGGCCGTCTCGGCGGTCAAGCGCATGCGCGAGGTGTTGTGTGGCGTACCACCCTTGCTGTCGTGGCAGTGGTGTGAGGCACGAAGGATGCGAAGCGATCCATAGCCCGACATTAGCGATGGCTTCCGCGAAGCTGTCGCGGTTTGCGGTCTTGCTCAAAGGCATGTGGCCGTATACTTTGCCGGGCAAAGCGACAGTCCGCCAACGCATTTCAGGCCTCTGGTGTGGAACAGATCATCGACGCTCACGCGAGAACTTCACTACGGCGGCCGTGGCCCCTGGCGCAGTTGCTGGTATTCATTATCGGCATGGCTGCACTGCTGGGCGATTCGCTGAAGCTTCCGCAACCCCGGATCCTGAACGTTCACCTGCTCTTTGGCGCGGTACTCCTGGCGGTAGTCGTACGCTGCCTGTTCATCCATTCGCACTCGTTGCGGGATTCACGCAGCGAGCAGTTCTACCTCTACACGCGCCGGCTCGCCCGCCAGGTTTACATTCTGCTGTATGTCATGGCGGGGGTACGCCTGTGCCTGTATGGCATTGAGGCCGCCGCAGCAGGTAACGGCCACAGAATCTTCGGCAATCTCGCGCGGCCGGGTTCTTTGGATGATTTTCACGTCTACCTCGGATACGGCCTGGCGGCCGCCTGTCTGATCCGCGGCACGGCGATGTTCGCGAACGCTCCGGGGCTACGGCTGCGTCGCTAAGGGAACGCTCATTGTTGCAGACCATGCTGTCGCCAGTTAGCCTTGACAGCGTTTGCGGGAGTTCGGCGCCATTATTACCACCCAGAGCCCTATGCGGTTCAGCGCAGCATCGGCGCTGACCCTTCTGCTGCTGACGGCAGGTGCCACCTCGCTTCCCGTCAGCGCCCAGGCGCCCGCCTACCACGTCACCCACTCGGTGGCGCTGGGACTGCCGGACCGCTGGGACTACCTCACCTATGATCCGGCCTCGCATCGAGTGTATGTCTCGCATGGCGATCACCTGACGGTGGTGGACGGTCACAGCGGCGCGATCGTCGGCCAGGTCGAGGGACTGCCGGGCGGTACCCACGGCATCGCGATCGTCACCGCCGATTCGCGCGGCTACACCGACGACGGCCGCGCCGGCGAGGCCGCGTCCTTTGACCTCGGAACACTCAAGGTCCAGCAATACCTCAAGGCCGGGCAGGACGCCGATGCGATCGCCTACGATGCCTCGAGCGGCCACGTTTTCGTCATTGAAGGCGATCCGGGCACCGTCACGGTCATCGATCCGAAGAGCGATCGGGTGATTGCGACCATCAAGACCGGCGGCAAGCTGGAATTCGCTGCGGCGGACGGCAAGGGCAAGCTGTACGTGAACGGCGAGGAGAAGAAAGAGATCGTGCGCATCGACACCCGCAGCAACCAGGTCGATGCACACTGGCCGATTCCCAACTGTGAAAGTCCGCATGGCCTGGCCGTCGATCCGGCGAGTCATCGGGTATTTTCCAGCTGCGTCAACAAGGTGCTGGTGGTGGTCAATACCGAAAGCGGGGCGACCGTCGCGACCCTACCGATCGGCGCGGGCAGTGATGCCGCGGCATTCGATCCGAAGCGCAAGCTGGTTTTCAGTTCCAACGGCCGCGACGGCACGCTGAGCGTCATCCAGGAAAAGGACGCCAACACCTTCGTGTCGCTCGGGGAGGTCAAGACGGCGATCACGGCACGCACCATGGCTGTGGACCCGGAAACCGGACGCGTCTATCTCGTTGCTGCCGACATCGATACGAGCGCGGCCGCGCCGGCCGCCGGAAGCCCGCCCGGGCCGCCGCGACGGCCCGCCTTCATCGCCGGATCGACCAAGCTGCTATTTCTCGATCCCTGAGGGGGATTGCCCGGTTTGCAGTGACAACGTGCATACGCAGCGGCGACAGATCGCGTCACGGTGCGGATCGAGCCCCTGGCGCCATGCCCGGGACTGCGGAGAGTTGAGGATGGCCTGCAGGGACCCGGTCCGGTACAGGTTTCCGAGCGACGGCTGAAAGAAACAGGGTTTCACAGTGCCGTCCGCTTCAATCACGGTGGAGACCCACGGCGCATTGCAGTCATTGGGATGGAACTGAGCCTTCCCGAGCAGTGCCGCGTAGTACTGGTACAGGCGGCGCCGCAGTTTCATCGGAGATTCGGCGATGTACCCGGTCGCGAAATCCTGGGCGTGTTCGCGTTCCAGTCGCTCGAGTTCCTGCCGCAGCAGCGGCAGATCTTCGCTCGCCAGCGCCACGCGGGCGACCTGCTCGTCGTCCCATGCGGCAGGGCGATTGAACGCCTCGGTGGTGACGTCCGCGGCGAGAAAGCTGATGCGCGACAATCCGATTTGATGCGCGGCCCGCACCACGGCGCACAGGTTGCGAAAGTTCTGCTTCTGCACGGTACAGCGCCCCGACAGCGCCACGGCAACCCCGCGCTCAAGGGCCGCCGCATTGACGGCCGCCGCGCCACGGGTCAGGCGCTCGAAGGCCCGCGGAACGTTTCGAATGCGATCGTGAACCTCGGCCGGACCATCCAGGCTGACCACGACGTCGTCGCAGCACTCGACTACGCGCGTCGCGTGGCGTTCGAGCAGCAGTCCCGTGCTCAGCAGCGTGATGCCGATTTGCGCTTCGCGCAGCAGTGCGCACAGCTCCCACAGCTGTGAATGCATCAATGCCTCACCGCCGCTCAGCACCACACGCTGGACAGCCAGCGCCCGCCACTCGTTGAGCCAACCGGCCACGATGCCGGGCGCCAGCTCGTTGCGCGAGGTATTGCGCCAGATATCGCACATCAGGCAGCGGCAATTGCAGCGGCTGTGGGGATAGAGGATGAGCAGTGGCAGCCGCCTCAGCGGATCGGCGCGCGGCAACATCTGACCGACCCGCGTCCGGGCGGGTGTGGGCTGCGGCGCGAGCGTGGTCATGGGTCTCTCCGCAATCCGTTGAATAATCGCTACGTGCCCTCGACACAGCGAAAGGCAGCCGCACTCCTAGCGTAAGTGCCCTGCGCAGCGGATTTGGTTTTGCGACCCGCGGACTTATTGCGCCTGAGGAACTCTCTGTGCTCGTCGCGCGCCCGGCCATTGGTGAGCTTGGTTACGCCAAGCGTCCTGTAGCTCGCGCCGTCGGCCGAGACCTTTTCAGTCCAGGTGCCGGATGTCCAATCCGGTTGTGCCCAACGCAGGCCCGCGCCGGCGTCGGGTTGCCGGTTGCGTAAATGAACTCTCGAGCCGCCGCGCGCCGGTACGCCGACACGAATGAGTGATGCGACGAAGTTTGCATCGATGGTCACCGTGCGGGACTTGCGACCATCGCATTTGAAGTCCACGTGCCAGGGGCTACCGCTTTTCAGCAACGAAGCGTACGTTTATGAACCATGGAAGAAGGTTCAGGGCAACACATCCGACCCCATCCTGCACCGCAGGATGCCGCGGCGGATTGGACGGTACCGCAGCGCTGGTCCGACTATTCTGCGGCCGAACACGCCGTCTGGGACCAGCTGTTCGCGCGGCAGGCTGCGCAGCTTCAGAACCGGGCGGTTGCGGCGTTCCATCGAGGCATCGAGGCCCTGGGACTCGGGCCTGAGGGTATTCCGCGCTTTGAGCGGCTCAATGAGCGGCTTGAACCGTTGACCGGCTGGACCGTCGTCGCCGTGCCGGGCCTGGTCCCGGAGGAGGTCTTCTTCCACCATCTCGCGCATCGTCGTTTCGTCGCCGGACGCTTCATCCGCGATGCCTCGCAGCTCGATTATCTGGAGCAGCCGGATGTGTTCCATGATGTCTTCGGCCACGTCCCGCTGCTCGTAGATCCGGCCTATGCCGCCTACATGCAGGCGTACGGTGAAGCCGGTGCGCGCCTGCAGCAGGGCAAGGCGTTCACGGAGCTGTCGAGATTGTATTGGTATACGGTGGAGTTCGGTCTGATCCGCGATGGCGATCGGCTGCGAATCTTCGGCGCCGGTATCCTCTCTTCCAACGGTGAGAGCGCGTACGCGCTCGACAGCACCGAACCGCTGAGAATCCGGTTTGACCTGCGGCGTATCATGCTGACGGACTATCGCAGCGATGCCTTTCAGAAAAACTACTTTGTGATCGAAAGCTTTGCGGACCTGGTCCAGCGCACGGCCAATGTTGATTTTGCAGTCATCTACAAGGAGCTCGAGGGCATCGCGCCGATAGCGGCCGGAATTCGCCTGCCAACCGATGTCCTGTTTGCGCCCAATCGCACTTAGGTGAGTTCCAATGCTAGGATCAGGTATGCGCGTATTGATATGGGCGGTCCTGCCGCTGTGGGTTGTGGCCGGCTGTGCGCGGTCGATTTCCATAGCGCTCCCGCATACGCCGCTCACCGTCATGGTGTACTCGCAAGGCAAGGTGTCGCAGCGCTGCGCCATAGCGCCCGGTTCGGATAAATTCCGCAAGCTCGGCCAGCTCATGCAGGAGAACACGGCGGGCTGGCATAGCCGCAGCGCCGACTATGTGCCGTCGATGGTCGTGATAGGTTCCGGCATCAACCTGTACTTCGTGGACGACTCTGTCATCGTCAGCAACAGTGGCGGCGAATACAGCCGCACCCTCCCCGCTGACTCCTATAAGTTTCTGGAGTGCAAAGCTTCCGGATAGGCGTTTGCGCATTGCGGATGCCGTTACAGCGGATGATCCGGCGTGGCAATGGATCGCCACATGTGCGCACTGGAGCTGTTGTCGAAGCCGAGCCCTTCCTTGGGCTGGCGGAAATGGCGTCCAATGATATCGGTGAACTGATCGAGCGTGGGATTCACACCCTTTTCGAACGCATAGAGGTCATTGACGGTGACCATGCGCGCCTCCACATACCATCGATGCTTTCGCACCCGCTGATACGTCTGCTCGATATAGGGCTCGGGCTGATAGTCCGAACCGAATATCTGCCGATATAGATCCGGGTATGAGTAGCCGTATTCCTTGTCCTCGTAGAATCGAAGCGCCTGATGGTATCGAATGGCAAAGGCCACTTTCTCCGAGACATAAGGCTCATACATCTGCGCGCTCCACCAGCCGTGATCGACCTTGATGAGTTCCTGCACCGTATCGTGCAGCAGACACGCCAAGACGACCTCTTCCGACATCTTCGCGTTCATCGCGTGATTGGCGCTCTGCAGGCAATGGTTGGCGGTGGCCGTAAAACGCAGCCGAAAATAGTCGGCGAGCGTCGGTGCTTCCGGCATCGGTGTCAGGCGTTTCACATTGCCCTGGCGCGCCACGAACAGATTGCCGACGCCCTTCCGAGACGGCTGGGTGTCGATCTGAAGGGCAATCTCCTCGGCGGTGGGAAAGGGCGCGCGCGGGTTCGTCTGCGCGATGAGATGCTGCTCCAAGGCGTCCGCCTTCGCCTCATCGCTCAGCAATTCCACAGCGGCTGCGCCACCCAGAGCGGCGAGTACCGTGCGGCGGTCGATATTCATGATTGAGGCCTCGGCGCTATGGTGGATTTGCGCTGTACTCTAGCTCTATCGCCCCGTCGTGCAAGCGCTGTCTGACGGCTGCTGCATTGCGCCATGGGTTCGTGAACCCGGTCACGCGCCGGCAAGCGGCTTGCGTTACGGCAGCGGAATCGGCGGCATAATCACTTTAGACCACCGCGCCTGCCCCGGCGGTGCACTGGCCAGACAGGTTCATATGATTCGATTCGCTTTACGCCTATCAATACTCGCGACAGCCGCGGTGTTCGCGGCCTGCTCGGCGTCGGCAAACACCCGGCAGGCGGAGGCAGCGGTCCAGCAGTTCCACGACCTGCTGGACAGCGGCCAATCGAGCGCCGTTTATGACAGTGCCAGCGATGACCTCAAGCGCGTCTCGCCTGAGCAGCAATTTGTGCCGCTGCTGGATGCCGTTCACCGCAAGCTGGGACAAACCAAGACGGCGACCCGCAGCGGATGGAATGTGAATTACAGTACCTCTGGAAACTTCATCACCCTGAACTACCAGACTGTCTATGCCGAAGGTCCGGCAAGCGAGCAATTCGTCTACCGGATGGTGGGCGATAAGCCAATACTGGCGGGTTATCACATCAGTTCGAACGCGCTCATTCTCAAATAGGTCGCCGGCATGATTCATGCGTGACAAGCACGAGGCGGCGCCAGACAACACCGCCGTTCGAGTCGCCCTGTGGCGGGCGTTGCACGTCGAAGCCGACGCGCCGCCGCATGTGCTGGAAGACGACAGTCGGGCTGAAGCTGGCGGCGCCAGAGGCGGGGTGGCGCGACCGTGCGGATATGAGCGCGTTTACGCGCCCGTTCCGTGCCTCCATCGTCGCGCGCGCCCGCTTCATCGAGGATCTGGTCGAGGCGCAGGCGGACCTTGGCGTTGGGCAGTACGTGATCCTCGGTGCCGGACTCGACACATTCGCCCAGCGTCGCCCGGAACTCACCTGCCGGCTGCGCGTGTTTGAGATCGACCGGCCAGGCCCCCAGGCGTGGAAGCGCCAACGCCTGCTCGACCTCGGCTTTGGCATCCCATCGTTCCTGCGACTGGTGCCAGTGGATTTTGAGGCCGGCGAGGCCTGGTGGGGGCGGCTCGCAGCGGCGGGTTTCGACAAGGGGCGACCGGCGATCATTGCATCGACCGGCGTCAGCATGTACCTGACCCGCGAGGCGATTGACGCCACGCTGCGTCAGCTCGCGACGTTTGCGCCGGGCTCGACGCTGGCGATGTCGTTCATGCTTCCGATTGAAATGGCGGATCCGCCGTTGCGCGCCGGGTTTGAGCGAGCGGCCGCGGGTGCGCGCGCCAACGGCACGCCATTCTTGAGTTTCTTCACGCCGCAGCAAATGCTGCAGGTGGCGCGCGAGGCGGGGTTCAAGACGGTTCGGCACATATCGGCTGCGGCGCTTGCCGAGCGCTACTTCGCGGGCCGGGCCGATGGGCTGCGTCCACCCGATAATTCTGAAGAACTATTGGTGGCGATGACTTAAGGTCAGGCGAGATGACTGTGCCCATCCGCGTTGGCGTGATCTCTGACACTCACGGGCTGCTGCGCCCCGAGGCACTGCAGTTCCTCGAGGGTAGCGAATTGATCATCCATTGCGGTGATATCTGCGGGCCCGACGTCATCGAGGAATTGTCCCGCTTGGCGCCCGTCACAGCGGTGCGGGGTAATAACGACAAGGGTTCATGGGCCGACCAACTGCCCGAATGGGCAACGATCCGCGTCGGGGAGATCCTTATCTACGTCATCCATGACCTCTCCCAGCTCGACATCGATCCGGTGGCAGCGGGGGTCGCGGTCGTTCTCTCAGGGCATTCTCACAAGCCCTCGATCACCCATCGCGACGGCGTGACGTACCTCAATCCCGGCACCGCGGGTCCGCGCAGGTTCAAGCTGCCAATCTGCGTTGCGGAGCTGGTTATCGACGCTGACGCCGTCACTCCCCGAATCGGGAAACTTGAGCCGCGCGATCGTGCTTAGGGATTTCAAGATCGTGTTCGCCCCGGCGCTCATCTTCCTGTCATTCATTGCCTTTGGGGAGGTGCTCACGGTGCTCGCACACACCATCAGGTTGCGGGCGCACGGGGTTGCGTTTTACCTCCTGTCCGTGGCGCAGGGCTTTTGTACGGCGGCGGTCCTGGCGGTGCTGTTCTGCTACCCCGTGGCGCTCTTGTACCAGCGCAGCGGCGTGGTCATGTCGTTGGCGATGGTCCTGCCCGCAAGCTATTTCTACCTCGCCAATGTCCTGTCGCCCTCAGTACAGGGGGCCGCCGCCGTGATCGCCCTCTATGATCTATTTGCCTATGTCACGCTGCTGGTATGCGGAACGTGGCTCGCACACCAACACCTTCAGCGCTCGAACGTGACGCTCGAGCGAGTCAAGGGTGGGTGCGTCCGGCGGCGGGCGCTCGCTGAAGGAGGAGCCGCTCAGGCAGGGGATTGCTGCGCGAGCTGGTGCTCGATTTCCATTTCCGCCGCAATCCAGTCCCCGGCCTCGTTGCCCGGGGCAAAGCCGCGGTGCTCGGCCCTATAATAGGCAGCCGTCTCGATCCACTGGCGCCGCTCTTCTGCAGAGACGCGTTGCGCGGTGCAAAAGCGCAGCGGGTCGAAATTGGGGGGCATGGCTGTCATATGCGTACCTCGATGACGCGTACAAATATCAGGATTCGGGAAATGCTCCAATTGCGCATCCGCTTACTTGTCTGACAGAGAGATCCCACAAAGCGCCATCGCTGCCATGGCCGTTGGCCAAAGGTGTACACGTGCAACCCAAAGTCGCCGTCTTCGGCATTCTCAGGTTCCCGCCCGACAAGTTGGCGGAGGTTCGGCCGCATGTGAGGATGCTGGTGGAGACCACGTATCGCAACGATCATTGCCTGGCCTATGACGTAGCCGAGGACCCGTTTGAGCCAGGGCTGCTGCGCTTCTCGGAGCTATGGCCTGACCATGAGAGCCTGGCTCAGCATCTTCGGGCGCCGCATTTGGAACCCTGGCGCAAGACCGCACGGGCCTGCGGCCTGCTCGAGCGCCAATTCACCGCATACGATATCGTTGGGTCGCGCCCGGTTTGAACCGTACCCCAGTACCACAGGCCTCGATGTCCGAACTGCTGCAGCAAATTGCCGCTGAATTCTCTATTCCGGTCGCCACTTTGCTGGAAAAGCACCGTCGAGCGTATCCGGAGGCGCGCGATCTTGTGCTGGCCGAGCGTGGCGAACACGACAGGGAGCATTTGCTGACGCCCGCGGCTGCGCAGGCGTGGCGTCATATGCAGCAAGCGGCATCGCGCGATGGCCGGTCGATTTACATCGTCTCGGCATTCAGAAGCATTGAGCGCCAGGCCCAGATCGTGCGCCGCAAACTGGCGTCCGGAATATCGATAGGCGACGTATTGGCGGTGTCCGCATTGCCGGGCTACAGCGAGCACCATACGGGACGGGCAGTGGATATCGGCACGCCCGATTCAGCACCCCTTGAATACAGTTTCCAGGACACCGCGGCTTTCGCCTGGCTGCAATCCAATGCAGCGGGCTTCGAGTTTCGGATGTCCTATCCTGCCGATAATCCGGAAGGATACATATTCGAGCCATGGCACTGGTGTCACCAGCGTGAATAGGGCAGCCCCGCCCCGCCTGAGCGTCAATCTGAACAAGGTGGCGCGGCTCAGAAACGCCCGCGGCGGCCGCGAACCCAGTGTCAGGGAGGCTGCCGAGTTGTGTCTCGAGGCTGGAGCCGGCGGAATAACCGTCCATCCCAGGCCCGACGGGCGACATGCAACACCGTCGGACGTGTTCGACCTGGCAAGCCTCGCCAGGGGCAGTCCCGGTACCGAATTGAATGTCGAAGGAAATCCGTTTCCCGAGTTCATTCAGCTTGTCTGTGAGGTAAAGCCCACCCAATGCACCTTGGTTCCGGACACGGTCGATGCGCTCACTTCGGACCACGGCTGGGATCTTGTCTCGGACGGTGAGCGCCTGCGGCCGCTGATCCGGCAGTTGCAGACTCTCGGCATTCGCGTGAGTTTGTTCATGGAGCCCAAGCCCTCCCAAATGGAAGCGGCCAAGGCCATCGGGGCCGATCGGGTCGAGCTCTACACCGAGTCCTACGCACGTGCCTGCGGAACGGACCGCGAGAGCGAAGTCCTGAGTCAGTTTGCCGATACGGCCGCCATCGCTCAGGATATCCGCCTGGGGGTGAACGCCGGACATGATCTTAACCTGCTTAACCTGGGTCGTTTTTGCGCAAACGTGCCGGGTTTGCAGGAAGTTTCCATCGGCCATGCACTGGTCGCACACGCTCTTGACGTAGGGCTTCGCCACGCGGTCGCAGAGTATCTGCAGGTGCTTTGCGGTCATGATTTGCGATAGATCGGAGGCGCTGTGCATTTCCTGCTGTTCTATGAATTCACACCCGATTACCTCCAGCGCAGGGCGCCGTACCGCGGCGAACACCTGCGCCTTGCGTGGGAGGCACAGGAACGTGGAACGCTCGTGCTCGGAGGTGCCCTCGCGGACCCGCCGGACAAAGCGGTGCTGCTGTTCGAGGGCGAGGATGATCGGGAGGCGCGGGATTTCGCCGCCAAGGACCCCTACGTGACGTCGGGACTGGTTACGCACTGGTCGGTGCGACCATGGACCACCGTGGTCGGCGCGGCGGCGGCGACTCCCGTGAGATCTCCGGCCTGACGGCAATGCGGATCTGGACCTTGCACCCTCAGTATCTGGACCCGCAGGGCCTGGTGGCGCTGTGGCGCGAGAGTCTGCTCGCCAAAGCGGTGCTGCGCGGCGCGACCAAGGGCTATCGGCACCATCCCCAGCTGCAGCGGTTTCAACTGCAGCCTGCGCCGCGCTCCGCCATCAACAGTTATCTCGCCGGCATCCTGTCCGAGGCGGTGGCGCGCGGCTATTCGTTCGATGCCCGCAAAGTCGGGCCCATCCGTCATTGCGCCAAAATCATCAGCACTTCGGGCCAGCTGCAGTACGAATGGCAACATCTCCTGAAGAAGCTGCGCACGCGCAGCCCGGCACAGTATCGGCGTCTCCGTCAGGTTTCAGAACCGATGCCCCATCCGATGTTTCGAATCGTCGCCGGCCCCGTGGCGGCGTGGGAACGCGTCATGCCGGGGTAGCACCGGTGGTTAGTTGCAACGCAGCGTAAGCGGGCGCAACCCACGCTAGGTGGTTGATTCTTGGCGTCAGGCGATAGCTGCCACGCCGTATTGCGCTGTTGCACCGGGTCGCGACTCGCCTATCATGAGTTACGGCTTCGCAGCGGCACGACGACAATAACGAGGGGACCATCATGGATGACCAGACACTGAACCGACGCCAGATCCTGGGGGGCGTTGCGGCGGCGGGCACGACCGGTCTCCTGGGTGCAATGGCGCCACGCGCCGCGGCAGCCGCCGATCTGCCCGACATGGGTATGTCGCAGGCACCGCCCATTACCGATGTGAAGGGCAAGGTGGCGTACATCACCGGCGGATCGAGCGGCATTGGCCTGGGCATCGCGCGCGTTTTCTACGAAGCCGGCATGAAGGTCGTCATCGGCTACCTGGACGAGCAGCACATCGGGGATGCCCTGAAGCACTTCCCGACCGATGATCCGCGCATCCATGCCATCAAGCACGATGTGATGGAACGTGACGCGTGGGATCGCGTCGCCGATGAAATCGACAAGAAATTTGGTGGACTGCAGGTGCTGGTGAATAACGCCGGCGTCGGCCTGCAGGCGCCGGCCAGTACCGGCACCTACAAGGATTGGGAGTGGGGCCTGGGGGTGAATCTGTGGGGCCCGATTTACGGCACCCACACCTACGTGCCGCGCATGCTGGCCAGCAAGCAGGGCGCGCATATCATCACGACGACCTCGACCAGTGGCATTCTGCCGGGCAGCGGCGCCGGGATTTATACCGTGGCGAAAATTGCCGCCGTGGGATTCATGGAAGAGTTGCGGCTGGAGCTGCGCAACACCAACATCGGGACCTCCTGTTTCGTGCCGGGCCTGACGGCCACCAATATTGGTGTGAGCGAAAGCTACCGCCCCGCCGCATTGAAGAATGACGGGCCGCCGGCCGTCGCGCCGGGGGCCCAGCCCCGCCCGGCTGCGGGCGCCGGTGGGCCGCGACCCCCACGGCCGCCAGCCGCTCCCACGGCCGGCGTGGCTCCGGCAGCCGTTCGGCCCATGGACCCGATGGTCGCGGCCCGATTTGTGCTGGATGGCATGCTTCACAACGACTTCTACATTGTCGCGGAGCCCGAGTACCGCGCCGGCGTCGAAGCGCGCTGCAACGCCTTGCTGGAATCGATGAACCCATTCAAGCCGCTGCCGACGCAACTGACGAGCAGCAATGGTGTCTATCGCTCGCCGATCTATGTACAGGAGATCGCGCATCGCCGAGCCACCCAGAATCGGGACATTCCGGGCATTTGAACATCCGCAAGTCTGGCGTCATTGACTACGCGATGGTGCGGCAAGTCGCGCTGGACCTTCCGGAGGTCATCGACAGCTCGACGCTGCGCGGCATTTCCTTCAAGGCGCGCGGTAAACTGCTGGCATGCAAGGCGGTTCACCGCTCCGCCGAGCCCGAATCACTGGTGGTGCGCGTGGGCGCCACCGAGCGTGACCGTTTGATCGCTGCGAAACCCAAGACCTACTACGTAACCCCGCACTACCTGCCGTATGGGTCGGTGCTGGTACGTCTGGCGACCGCCGAGCGCAAGGAGCTGCAGACACTTTTCGCGCAGGCGTTGCAATTTGTCGCAGCTTCAGCCCCTCAGGTCCGAAAAACAGCCAAGAAGAAATCGCGCCGATTCGGTTTTCCGGTATCTGTAGCAGCCAGTAGAGGTTACGCAATTGATGAAAGCGGTCGTCCTGCTGCAGACCGTGGTGCTGCTCTCCTTGTCCGATGTGTTCATGACTTCGCCTGGTACGGCCACCTCAAAGAACTGAATACCCGTCCCTGGATGGTTGCAGCGCTCGTCAGCTGGGGCATCGCCTTTTTTGAATATATGCTTCGCGCAGGTTCCGGCGAACCGGATTGGCTGCGCTGTGCGTCACTCGGCGCCTTTTTTCGCCGAAAAATGGATTCTCCCAGCGTTACCCCTTCGGTCATCTACGACAATGCGTCCGCCGGCATCGACTGGCTGATCCGCGTTCTCGGCCTTACGCCGCTGTCACGGTACCCAATGCCGGACGGCTCGGTCGCCTTTGCGGAATTGGCTTGGCGCACCGGCGTGGTATTCGTCTCGAGCCGTCCTCCTGCGGAAAATCCCTGGTCAAAGGTGGGGGTGGCCGCGATTGCCCTGGCCGCCGCCGATGCCGAGTCGGTCAGGCGCCACTTCCATCACGCCGTCGCGGCCGGCGCCGACATCGTGCGTGACCTGCATGTCGCCCGAACCCCTGCTTTTCCGCAGGGCAGTGCGCAGTTCGACCTGCGTGATCCGGAGGGCAATCTGTGGACCGTGGGCACCTATCAGCCGAAACCGACCCGCTAACGGCATTTACTGCGAAGCTTAAGTTAGAGCGCGAGCTGTGACGGCCGTCCCAGTTCGTAACCACTATCATTTGCAATCCGGAATCATTCTCATTTATAATTGCCGCAGTTGAAGCGGAGGCACCATGTACGTATGCGTCTGTAGTGCAGTGACTGATCGCCAGATTCACGAAGCGGTGGATCGTGGCGCCTCATCGCTGTGCGACATCCAGTCGCATCTCCCGGTCGGCATGTGCTGTGGCCGTTGCCAGGAAACGGCGAAAGCCATGGTGGATGAATACGTTCTGTCCAGCCGTCGCCGCAACGCGGCCTGAGTCGGTCCGCGACCCTCACTTCGCGCGCCGGGTGACGGCGATACTCTTCCCACCCGGTTGAATCCGGCGATCGGCCCAGCGTGCCGCGCCTGACAGCCGCTCAAGGTCAGCGCACGCCTTCTTGGCCTTCGTGCAAACCGCGCCGACCCGACACCGGGTGGTATGGCGCTCCTCGAATTCATTGCGCGTGCCAGGACCCTGGCCCATGATCGGGCGTTCCAGCGTTGGGCGGTCGGAGTGCGGTTGATGAAGGGCGATCCAAAGATAATCGGGCACCTGAACCGGGTGCTGAAGAACGAACTCACGGCCATCAACCAGTACTTCCTGCACTCCCGGATGTTCGGCAACTGGGGGCTGTCGCGGCTGGAAGAATACGAAAAGGACGAGTCCATCGATGAGATGAAGCACGCCGACCGTCTCATCAAGCGCGTGCTGTTTCTCGAGGGCCTGCCGAACCTGCAGGATCTGGGCAAGCTGCTGATCGGCGAGAACATCCAGGAGTGCCTGGAATGCGACCTGAAGCTGGAGCTCGCGGCGCACCAGGATCTGAAGGCGGCGATCGCCGACAGCGAATCCCTGGCCGATTACGTGTCACGGGAACTGTTCGAGTCGATCCTCGAATCCGAGGAAGAGCACATCGATTTCCTGGAGACCCAGCTCGACCTGATCGATCGGGTCGGCATCCAGAACTACAGCCAGTCGCAGATGGGCGCGGGCAAGCAGGACTGATTGTCGACGCTGGCGCGAGGCAGCGGCCGCGCCGGCATCCTTCACGCCTTGGCGGCAGCGGCCGTTTTGCCGCCGCGAACCTTGTCCGGCAGCGCGACGCTCAATTCGAGGACCTCCTGGCCCTGGTCGCGTTCCAGATTGATGACCACGGCTTCCGGGTCGACGTTCACATACTTGCGGATGACTTCGAGCAGTTCCCGCCGCAGCAGCGGCAGGTAATCCGGGCCGCCGCGCGCGCTGCGCTCCTGCGCGACGATGATGCGTAGGCGCTCTTTGGCCACCTGCGCCGACGGCGGTTGGCGGCGAAATAAATCCAGTAGCCCCATGCTCAACCTCCAAACAGGCGAGCGAAGAAACCCCTCTTGGGTTCATCGATGAAGCGCAATGGCACCGTCTCACCCAGCAGGCGTGCCACGGCGTCCTGGTAGGCGCGCGCCACATCGGAATCCTCGTGGAGGATGACCGGTGTTCCGGCATTGGAGGCCGACAGCACGTCGGTGGATTCGGGCACCACGCCCACGACGTCCAGGCCGAGGATTTCCTTCACGTCCTCGACCCCCATCATCTCACCGGCGGCCACCCGTCGCGGACTATAGCGCGTGAGCAGCAGATGCTCCTGTACCCGACCATTGCCGCCTTCGGCAAGCTTGGTCTTGCTGGCGAGCAGCCCCAGGATCCGATCCGAGTCGCGCACCGAGGAGACCTCGGGGTTCACCACCACGATGGCGCGATCCGCGAAATACATGGCCAGGTGCGCGCCCTTCTCGATGCCGGCGGGAGAATCGCACAGCACGTAATCGAAGCCGTCGGCGCGCAGTTCATTGAGCACGCGTTCGACCCCTTCGGCGCTGAGCGCGTCCTTGTCGCGGGTCTGGGAGGCGGCCAGCACGAACAGCGTTTCCAGCCGCTTGTCCCTGATCAGCGCCTGCTTGAGCGTGCACTCGCCATTGATGACATTGACGAAGTCGTACACGACCCGCCGCTCGCACCCCATGATCAGGTCGAGGTTGCGCAGGCCGATGTCGAAGTCTATGACCGCCACCTTCTTGCCGCGGCTTGCCAGTCCACATGCGATGCTCGCGGAAGTCGTTGTCTTCCCGACGCCCCCCTTGCCAGAACGTCACAACGATGATTTCAGTCAATACAGGATCTCCGTAAATTTCAAAGGGTCGCTTGGGCTATTCGCCCAGCCGCGCAAACCGCAGGGCATCGCCCTCCAGCCAGGCGTGCACCGGCTTGCCGGCGAGCTCCGCCGGAATGGTCTCGAAGACCCGGAATACTCCGGCAATGGACACCAGCTCGGCATGGAATGCCTGGCAGAACACGCGCGCGCGCGTGTCGCCGCGGGCGCCGGCCATGACCCGGCCGCGCAGCGCGCTGTAAACATGTGCGCAGCCATCGGCCATCAGTTCCGCACCCGCCCCGACGGGCGCCATCACGATCAGATCACGGCGGCGTGCATACAGGCGCTGTCCCGAGCGCACCGCCTGGGTATGAATGAGGGGGCTCAAGTCCGGTTCCGGCTCGGTCACGGGCGCCGCATGCACCACCGGTGGGGTCTTGCCGGTCGCACGAAACTGCGCCAGCACCGGCATGTCCAGCTCGCGCGCCAGCGCATCCGTCGCCGCCGTACCATTGACCAGACCGACGGGCAGCATGCCGGCCCGACGCACGGCCTCGACCACGCCACGCAGTTCCGCAACGTCAGGTTCGTGATCGAGCTCGCTTAAGTCCAGACAGACCGCGGTACGTTGGAAGAATTTGGGCGCGGTCGCCACCCGCCCGGTCAACTCATCGACGATGATGCCCGGATCGGTGCTGCGAATGCGCACCTGGGCCATGTCAACAGGTCCGAAGCGGATCTCGAGGGCGGCGCCCTGGTTGGTCATTTCAGCGGGTCGGTTCATCGCGCCGTGGAGTGTACTTGAGGGAATCGCATCATGAGTAGCTGTGCGCGATCAGTCGCGCAGCTCCTCCACCGGCGCGCGCACCCAGCTGCGCCATACGGACACGAGGGCTGCCATCAGTGCCGGACCCAGAAACAGTCCAACCAGACCGAATTGCTCCACCCCGCCGAGAATGCCCAGCAGTACCCACAGGAACGGCAGACTCGCGCCCTCGCCGATGATGACCGGCCGTACGAAATGATCCGCGATGAACAGCAGGATGAAACCGATCACGACCACCGTGATCGCAGCGCCGATGGCCCCGCTGAGCGCAAGCACCAGGGCCGCCGCACCGAACGCAATCGGCGCGGCGAACGGAATCATGGCGAAAATCCCCGTGATGGCGCCCAAGAGGATGGGATGTGGCGCCGACACCAGCGCATAGACGCCTGCCATGATCGCCCCTTCGGCGATGGCCACCAGCACGATGCCGTCGACGGTTGCCCGTATGGCGTTGACGACGCCGGTCAGGATCGGAATCACCGTCGGACCGAACAGGCGCCGTGCCGCATAGGGCACATCCTGTCTGAGCCGCTCGCGGTTCAGGCAGATGAAAAACAGGGTCAGCAGCGTGAACCCCAGCGTTACCGCGCGGTGTACGATCTGCAGACCGAGGCGCCGCGTCCACTGGAATAAGGAGGGGTGGGCGCTCACGGCATTGGCACCCACCTCCTCGTGCGCTTGCTGGATCAATTGCTGCCACTGGGCCTGGATCCAGTCGCCGATCGTCGGCAGGTGGATCAACCAGGCCGGCAGGGGCGGTGCGCCATCGTGAGAGCTTTCGATGAAGCTGCGCACCAGCACCGCGGACTCGCGTACCGCTACGAAGCCGAAATAGATGAGCGGCACCACGACGATGATGCCCACGACAGCGGTAAAGGTCAGCGCCGCCAATACCCGCCGTCGCGGCCCGGAAAAGCGCTTCAGCCACGTGTCGTACAGCGATGCGGTCGCAACCGCCAGCACCACGGCCCAGCTCAGCGCCGGCAGGAACCGCTGCAACATCCAGCCACCCAGCAGCAGCAGTGCGCCGATCAGAATGTAGCGCGCGGACTTGTGGGCGGTGGAGTCGCTCGGCCCAGGCAAAATTACAGCTCCGGCAGGGAAGTTCGCTATCGTACAGACTCATGGCGGCCCTTTGGACAAGTCTTGGCCGTATCCGCCGTCTTTTTTGCAAGGAGAGTCTGATGAGATTGCCTTTAGCCCTCGCGGTCCTGTGCATGCTCCCCGGCGGCGTGGCGCTGGCACAAAAAGCGGTGTCCCCGACGCCACTGCCGTCCCCGACGGCCAAGGTCGCGCAGACCACCTCGACTCCGGCAGCCCATGAATGGGCGGCGATCAACCTGAAGGATTGGCCGGTCGATCGGCAGGTGCTGGCGGCACATCTGGTGACACGCTACGGCGAGCCCCAGGAAATCACGCCCCGGTCGATCGGCTGGTACAACAACGGGCCGTGGAAACGCACCATCCTCTACAAGGACGGCGATCAGCATCGCTTCCCGCTGCCGCATCAGGATGTACTGTGGCAGACCGTCAATTACAAGGTGCCGTTGAACAAGGTCGTTGCCTTGATGACCTATGACGGCAGCATCCTGGTCGATCGCACCCGCGGTGAAATCACGGCGCATTGCGACAGCGAGGAGGCCAATACCCTGATCCTGAACATCGCCAATACCATCGTCACCGGCGAGAACACCGTCGAGCAGGCCATGGCGTATCACGCGCAGGTGGTGGAAGGCATGCGTATCCATGAGCCCGAGGATTATCCGCTGAAGCTGCGATTTCCAGACACCCAAGACCAACGCCACCACGGCCGATCCGGCCGAGGAAGCGGAACTGCTGCGGCACCTGATGAATACGCCTCCTGCGCCTTAAGGCGCTAAAGGCTCCTGATCGGCGCGTGCCGGGCAAAACTCTGCGCGGCTTCGTGGGCCGCGGGACCTGCAACCGGCGCGTGCACCAGGACCAGGTACAGCGATACGTTGCGGATCGCCCCGGTGGCGAGCGGCAGCGCCCGCGCGCTGCCCGATGCGAGGGCCGCGGCGACCAGATGCTCCGGCAGCCACGCGAAGGCGAGCCCCGCGGTCACCATCGCGAGTGAGGCCTCCATGCTGCTCACGGTGAAGCGCCGCTCGGCGCCCAGCCAGCCCTCATCCCGAGGGTCCTGCTGACCCGAGTCGCGTACGACCACCTGCGTGTGATGCGCCAGATCCGCCGCCGCGAGCGGGCGTTGCAACCGCAACAGCGCATGGTCGGGATGCGCGACGGCGATGAACGGGACGTCGAGCAGAAAGTCACCCAGGTACTCGGGTGGCACGCGCGTGGTCACCACGACATCGGCGCTGCGAGTGGTGATGGCTTCCTCGTCGCCCGACAGCACGGCATCGGCCAGTTGCAGCTGGGTGTGCGGACAGGCCGCCCCGAGTTCCGCGACGATGCGCAGCAGCCGCTCGCGCGGAAAGGCCAGGTCCACCACCAGTTTCAGCTGCGACTCCCAACCGCGAACCAGGCTCTCGCCCAGTTCTTCGAGCGTCGATAGCTCCTGCAGCAACGGCCGCGCCCGACGCAGCAGCGTCTGCCCGTGCGCGGTGAGCACGGCCTTTCTGCCCCGAATGGTGAGCAGCGCGATGCCCAATGAGTCCTGCAGCCGCCCCACGGCGTAACTGACGGCCGATTGGCTGCGGTTGAGGGCGTGGGCGGCTTGGGCAAACCCGCCCCGGTCGATTACCGTCGCGAGCACGGCCCATTGCTCAAGCGTGGTCCGCGGGAGCGGCATTAATCAGATATTTCGATCATAAAGCGCCAGAATATTGCGCTTTTTTATTCATAAAATCGAGCCCATGCTCTGCTGCCTGACAGGGAGGTAGGTATGAACGAGATTCGACGCAGTAACGAGCGGGGGCTGGCCGACCACGGCTGGCTTAAAAGTTTCCACACGTTTTCCTTCGCCGACTATTACGACCCTCGGCACATGGGGTTTGGACCGCTGCGCGTCATCAACGAGGATCGCGTGCAGCCCGGTGGCGGCTTTGGCACGCATGGTCACCGCGACATGGAGATCATCAGCTATGTGCTGGATGGGGAACTGGCGCACAAAGATTCGCTGGGCAATGGTTCAGTGATCCGCCCGGGCGACGTGCAGCGCATGAGCGCGGGAAGCGGTGTTCGCCACAGCGAGTTCAATGGCTCGCAGGAGCGAGCGGTGCACTTCCTGCAGATCTGGATCGAGCCGAAGGAGCGCGGCATCGAACCAGGCTATGAAGAGAAACACTTCACCAGCGAGGAGAAGCAGGGGCGCCTGCGGCTGATCGCCTCCCCGGATCGTGCGGAGGGCTCAGTGCTCATCCACCAGGACGCGCGGGTCTATGCCGGTTTGTTCGACGGCGCCGAGCGTGCGCAGCTCCCGCTGGCACCCGAGCGTCAGGCGTATGTGCAGGTGGCCCGCGGCAGCATCACCGCCAACGGCGCGCCGCTCGCGATGGGCGATGCATTGCAGGTCACGCACAGCGATGCGGTGGTGCTGGAAAATGGCCGGAATGCGGAAGTCCTGGTGTTCGATCTGCCGAGCTAGTGACTCGCAGGGGACAGCGCCGGCAGACCCAATGCCCGGCGCAGCTCCGCGGCGGCGGCGCCTTCGTCGGCGACGAACCTCGATGAGTGGAACAGCTCGGTCGCGAGTGCCGCGCCGGCCAGATGGCCCGCGGCCACATCGCTTGGATAGTGGACGCCGCCCACCTCGCGGTTATGGGCGTATTCATCCGCACGGGCAAAGATCTGCGTCCGCCGTTCGGGGAGCATATCCGCCAGCACGATGGCGCAGGCCACCGCCCAGGTGGTGTGGCCGCTGGGATAGGAGGCCGAGGCGGGCTTGGCGACCACGGGCGCCAGCCGCCGCTCGGTGAGGAATGGACGCGGTCTGTCAAAAGCATCCTTGGCGGGGCCCATGAACAGCGACTCATCCCGGGCGATGCGGTCGAACAGCATGGCGGTCAGCGGCAACTGCTGCCGATTGAACGCGGGCGGGCTGCCCAGGGCATCGGCGAACCGGAAGATGCTGACCTTCGCATCCTCGGCTGCGCGTTTCACCTCGGCGGGGGTGCGGGTGGCCTGCAGGCGCAGCAGTTCGTCGAGTTCAGCGCGTTCCTGCGCTGAACCGGCTTTAGGCGGTGGCGGCAGCAGCCGATACAGATTCAGCGAGGCCGGGGTGAGGTAGTGATCGCCGCCATACGGGGCCGGCGGCAGAGCGGTCGCGGCGGCTTTTGCCGCGCCGACCGCAAGCTGAGTTGAAGGCGGCTGCGGCGCCGGCGCGCCGCTGGCGCATGCCGCCATCGCGAGCAGAATATTCGCTAAAAAAATCAAAGATCTGACGCGCATCTCAGGCTCCGCGGGGTGAACGGTCATTTCTGCGATGGTAGCCCGTTTTTCCACAGCTCAAGGGACGCACAATCGCGCCGATAACGGGAAGGTTCCCGTACTTATCGTCTGACGAAGGGCTTCTTTCCATAATGTTCGTGATTATTGGCTCCGTCGTCGTCCTGCTGAGCGTTGGCGTCGGCTTCATCATGGGCGGCGGCAGTCTGTTGCTGCTGTGGCATCCGACCGAGGTACTGATCATCTGCGGCGTCAGCCTTCGGCGCCTTCGTCATCAGTAATCCGCCCAAGGTGGTCAAAGCCTCGCTGTCGGGCGTCATCGCGTTGCTGAAGCCCGCCAAGTATGGACGCTCCGACTACGTCGACATCTTCAAGCTGCTCTACGACATTCTCGTCAAGGCGCGCAAGGAAGGCATGCTGGCCATCGAATCCCATATCGATGACCCGCATGCCAGCAGCCTGTTCACGCAGTACCCGCGCATCCTCGCCGATCACCATATGACGGACTTCATGACGGACTGCCTGCGCCTGATGATCGGCGGCAACCTGGATCCGCACGAGCTGGAAAGCCTGCTGGAAACGGAGCTTGAGACCCATCATCACGAGGCCGCCGAGCCGGCGCATGCCATGCAGAAAGTCGCGGACGCACTGCCCGGATTCGGCATTGTCGCGGCGGTTCTCGGCATCGTCAGACACCATGGCATCGATCGAAGGCGCCGATACCGCGACCATCGGCCATAACGTAGCCGCGGCGCTGGTCGGAACATTCCTGGGAATCCTGGTTGCCTACGGCTTCGTCGGCCCCATCGCGGCGGCCATGGAGCAGCGCGCGAACGAGGACTGCAAGCCCTTTGAGCTGGTGAAGATGGCATTTGTCGCGAGCGTTCGCGGCTATGCACCGCCCGGTGGCCATCGAGTTCGCGCGCAAGCTGCTGTTTGCCGGCGTGCGACCGAGCTTCACCGACCTGGAAGCGCACCTGAAGGGCGGCCGCTGAGGCGCATGGCAGCGTCTGCCTATGGCCAAGGAAGAAAAAGCCCAGATCATCATCGTCAAGCGCCGCAAGAAGGGCGGCGCCGGACATCACGGCGGCGCCTGGAAAGTGGCCTATGCCGACTTCGTGACCGCCATGATGGCGTTCTTCCTGGTGATGTGGCTGGTCAGTTCAGTCTCCAAGGAGCAGCGCGCGGCGTTGTTTGACTACTTCAAGAACCCGAGCATGGAGCCGGGCAAGACACTGCGTGCGGCGCCCGGGCAGATGGGTCCGGGAGGCGCCAGCACCAGCGTCATCAACATGGGCGGCGGCATGGATGCGCCGCGCGTCACCGTCGTGAATTCACCGGAGGTCGCGAAGTCCAAGCCGCAGCCCTTCAACATGTCAGCCGTGGCCGAGACCAAGAAATTCTCCGACATGGAGGTGGCCGAGGCCAAGAAGATCACCGATGAGGCCGATCACAAGAAGCTCGAGAGCCTGCTGGATGAACTGCGCCAGGCCATCGACAAGAGCCAGGCCCTCAAACCCTTCAAGGACCAGCTGCTGCTCGACATCACCCCCGAGGGACTGCGCATCCAGATCGTGGACAAGCTCAACCGGCCGATGTTCGACATCGGTTCGGCGAAGCTGAAGGACTACACCAACACCATTCTGAAGACCCTTGCGGGGTATCTGAATACGGTGCCGAATCGCATCTCACTGACCGGACACACGGACATCCGCCCGTATCCGGGCGGCGATAACTACACCAACTGGGAGCTGTCGGCCGATCGCGCCAATGCGGCGCGGCGCGCGCTGCAGTCCGGCGGCCTCACCGAGCAGAAGATTGCCCGCGTCGTCGGACTGTCATCGTCGGTGCTGTTCGACAAGGATGATGCGCAAAACCCGATCAACCGGCGCATCAGCATCATCGTCATGACCAAGGAGGCGGAGGATTCGGCGCTGAAGACCGAGTCACGCCCGGAGATGCTGCCGGCGGGGCTTGCGACGCCTGCGCCCCCGGCAGCGCCGTTAACACCCGTCCCGCAGCAGATCACGCCGGCGAAATCACCGGCACCGGCAGTTGCGGCGCCCGCCACCACTGACACCTCGCCGGGAAAAACCCTGGATACGGCAAAGCCGGACAAACCGGACTTCGGGCCCGTGACCCCGAGCCGTGCGCCAGCGGGGCTGGCGGCGCCGGTGGCCGCCGCCGATGGCGCGCCGGGACTTTAGCCCGCGCGCGCCGCGGTCGGTGCGGCGCTTGAGGAGTAGGACTCCATCATCAGGCCGGTGCCGCCGCGCGAGACATGGGCCACGACCGCCGTGCGCCGATGCAGCTTGGTGACGGCGCCGAGATTGATGGCAAACACCAACTCAACGTTCTGGCCTTTGCGCAGACCCAGGTTCGTGGTCTGGATGAAGACGCCTGTGGCACTGAGGTTGACCGCGCGGCATAGCCGCCGGCCACTGCCCGGCAGAGTGATGTAGACGGTGGTCCGGGCACGATGCCGAGTGTGCAGTCGACGTTCCAAGATCCCAGACTCCGAATGGCGGTTTATTAGTGTTGTACTGCGTCGCCCGAGCAGTATGCCAGTCGGTTCTTTGCTCTCGCGGTTGACTCAACATTAATCGCGAGATAGGCCGCCCGGCAATCCTTGTGCCACCTCCCGCTGCTGTGCGTCTTGACTACGGGGCGGTCCCGGGTACCTTGTCAGCATCGCATTACGTTCAATGCCGCTCGAGGTATCTATGAGCCTGATTGTCCTGCTGGTCATTATCGTCCTCGTGGTGCTGTTCCTGGTTTCGACCTACAACGGGCTGGTCACCGCCCGGAACGCCTTCAAGAACGCCTTCGCCCAGATCGATGTGCAACTCACCCGACGTTATGACCTGATCCCCAATCTGGTCGAAATCGCCAAGGGCTACATGAAGCACGAGCGCGAGACGCTCGAGGCGGTCATCAGCGCCCGCAATGGCGCGGTATCGGGGCTGAAGGCGGCGGCGGCCAACCCCGCCGATGCTGCTGCGGTGCAGCAACTGTCGGGGGCGGAGGCTCAGCTGGGCGGTGCCCTGGGGCGGCTGTTCGCCTTGTCGGAGGCCTACCCGGACCTGAAGGCCAATCAGACCATGATGCAGCTGTCGGAGGAGCTGACCTCGACCGAAAACAAGGTGGCCTTCGCCCGCCAGGCCTATAACGATGCGGTCATGAGCTACAACAATCACCGCGAGGTCTTCCCGGCGAGCGTGGTCGCGGGCATGTTCGGCTTCCAGCCGGCCCAGCAGCTGGATGTCGCGAAGCCTGAAATGCGCGAGGCGCCCAAAGTGAGCTTCACCTAGCCTCGCGACGGCTCAAGCCTTGGACTTCTACGCCTATCAGGCCGCTGCGCATCGCCAGTCGCGGCTCTTTGTCGTGATGTTCCTGGCGGCGGTCGCCGCCGTCGTCTTCGCGCTCGATGCGGTGATCTTCACGGTGCTGGCGGCGCGCAGTTCCGCCTCCTCCTATGGCGCACCGTACGGCGGCCCGGTGGGCCCGCTCGAATTCGCGATGCGCAACCCCGGCGCGCTGTTCACGGTGTCGCTGCTCATCATCGGGGTGATCGGGCTCGCGAGCCTGTTCAAGTCCGCGCAGCTGCGCGGCGGCGGCGCCGTGGTCGCCCAGTCACTGGGCGGCGTGCGCGTCGAGCGCGACACCGCCGACCCGGCGCGCAAGCGCCTGCGCAACATCATCGAGGAGATGGCGATTGCCTCAGGCGTGCCGGTGCCGGAGATCTACGTGCTCGAGCAGGAGCCGGCGATCAACGCCTTCGCGGCCGGACATACGCCCGCCAATGCCTGCGTCACGGTGACCCAGGGCGCGCTCGATCATCTGAATCGCGATGAACTGCAGGGCGTGATCGGCCATGAGTTCTCGCACATCTTGAACGGCGACATGCGCCTGAACATCCAGCTCATGGGCGCCATTTTCGGTCTGCTCGTCATCGCCGTCA
This sequence comes from uncultured Gammaproteobacteria bacterium, assembly GCA_963708865.1. Lineage (GTDB taxonomy): Bacteria > Pseudomonadota > Gammaproteobacteria > Steroidobacterales > Steroidobacteraceae > DAIDKA01. The sequence continues at coordinate 192,988 of CAVPUC010000008.1, read as the reverse complement.
TCGGCCGCCTGGTATTCAACTTCGCGCCGCGCGGCGGCAACGATCGGGATCGGCGCGGCGGCTTGGGCTGGGTGGGCGTGGGTCTTGCCGCCATGGTGCTCGGCTATCTGGGACTGCTCGCCGGGCGCATCCTGCAGGCTGCTGTGTCGCGGCAGCGCGAGCGGCTCGCCGATGCCTCAGCGGTGCAGTTCACGCGCAATACCACGGGCCTTAAGGGGGCGCTGCTGAAAATCGCCGCGCTCGAGGAAGGCTCCAAATTCGTCGCCGCCGATGCCGAGCAGGTGGCGCACATGCTGTTTGCGCCGGGGCTCGATCGGGTGTTCGCCACCCATCCGCCGCTGCTCGAGCGCATCCGCACACTTGATCCGCAGTTTGATCCGGCCGAACTTCAGCGCCTGATCGAACACGGCGTGCCGGGGCCGGAAGCGGGCGGTTATGGCGCCAGCACCACGGCGAGCGCCACGCCCGCCGCCGCCAGCGGCTTTGCCGGCGGCGCCGGCGCGATTGCCGCGCAGGTGGGGCGCCCGCAACCGGCGAATGTGGACCAGGCGCAGTCGCTGCGCGAACAGATTCCGGCGGTGCTGCGCGATTTCTCCGACACCGGCGCGCATGCGCGCTCGCTGGTGCTGGCGCTGCTCTTGAGCCGTGACCCGGCCATCCGCGATGCCCAGGCGCAGCGCATCGCGCAGGAGTACGGCAGTGCGGAACTGCAGGCGGTGAACACCGCGATCAGTGCGGCGGGCAGCATCGCGCCGATGCTGCGGCTGCCATCGCTGCTGCAGCTGTTCCCGACGCTGCGGCGCCTGCCGCTCGCGGAGCGGCAGCGTCTCAACGCGCTGGTCATGGATCTCATCCACATCGATGCGAACATCGACGTATTTGAATTCTGCCTGGCGAAACTTCTGGAGCTGATGCTCAATGACGCGGCAGGTAACGCAGCGCCGTATGGGCGCCTGACGCTGGAGGCCGCGGCGGAACACGTGCACAACCTGTTCGCAACCCTCGCCCGCTGCGGCAGCGATGATGAGCAGCAGATCCGCGCCGCCTACGTGGCCGGCATCAGCACGGTGTTGCCCACCTACCCGCCGTACGCGACCTACGATGACTGGGCCCAGCGCACCAGCGCCGCATTGAGTCAGCTTGATCAGCTGCAGCCGCAGGCCAAGCAGGAGCTGATCAAGGGCCTGGTGCGCACCATCGGCAACGATGGCGTGTTGAAGGTCGAGGAATCGGAGCTGTTGCGCACCACCTGCGCGCTACTGCACTGCCCGATGCCGATCCTGAATTAGCGCTGCGCGTCGAGCGCCAGAAAGCCGCTGATCTCGCGCCCGAAGCGCTTGATGTCGATGAGGAACGAATCGTGTCCCTCGATGCAGTCGAGCGGCGCGTAGTGGGTGTCGATGCCCGCCGCAGTGAAAGCCTTGGCGAGCGCCGCCTGCTCGGCAATCGAAAACAGCATGTCCGACTCGACCCCGATGACGAGCGCGCGCTCCACGCCCGAGCGCTCAAGCACCGCGGGAATGCCGCTGCCGTGCACGGCGAGGTCAAAGCGATCCATGGCACGCGACAGGTACAGGTAGCAGTTGGGGTCGAAGGCGCGCACGAAGCGACGGGCGTGCAGCTCAAGGTAACTCTGCACCGCAAATTCCGCTCCGAAGGGGCTGTGGTCCTGCATATCCGGGGCAGCGGCGGTGCGGCCGAAGCGCTCGACCCATTCGGCGGCCGAGCGGTAGGTCATCATGCCGAGCTTGCGCGCGATGCGCATGCCGGTTTCCGGCGGGCGTTCGGCGGTGTACTGGCCGGCCTTGAAATCGGGGTCACGCAGAATGGCTTCGCGCTGGATCGAGCGCAGCGCGATGGCGAACGGCGTCGCGGCGGCGGTGCCGGAGATGCTGATCAGGTTGCGCGCGGCACCGGGAAACAACGCCGCGTATGCCAGCACCGCCATCCCGCCCAAGGAGGGGCCGACCACCGTATGCGCCCGCTCAACGCCGAGCGCCTTTAAGGTCTCGAATCCGCCGCGGGCGATGTCCTCGACGGCCAGATCCGGGAAAGTGATGCGGTACGGTGCGCCCGTGGCGGGATTCATTGACAGGGGACTCGTGGACCCGAAGGCGCTGCCGAGCGAGTTGACACACACCACGAACAGCTCATGGGTATCCAGCGCCAGGCCCGGTCCGATGATGCCCTCCCACCACCCCGGCGCCGGGTTGGCGTCCGAGGAGCGAGCGTGCGCCGGCGGTGAAAGCCCGGTGAACAACAGGACGGCGTTGTCTCTCTGGGGATTCAATGTTCCCCAGGTTTCGTAGGCAATGCGCCCCCCATGCAACACTCCGCCGTGCCACATGGGAAAGGGATCGGGCAGCGCCGCGAACCGGCGCGCGTCGAATGCCGTGCTGGTATCGGCTCCGGAGGAGTCGGCGGGCCGTGACAGCTCAGGGCTCGGGATCGCCACCGTCACCGATTCCTTCAAACAACGGGGTCGACAGATAGCGCTCGCCGGTATCGGGCAACATCGCCAGGATCACCGCGCCCTGTGGGGCTTCGGCGGCGACTTTCAGTGCCGCCGCGACGGTCGCGCCGGAGGAGATGCCGCAGAAGATGCCTTCGCGGGAGGCTAAGGCGCGCGCCTGCGCAATGGCGTCGGTGTCGGACACCGTGACGATGCGATGGGCCACTTCGCGGTTCAGCACCGACGGCAGGAAGTCCGGGGTCCAGCCCTGGATCTTGTGCGGGGTGAAGGGCTTGCCCGACAGCATCGCCGCATTCTCGGGCTCAGCGGCAATGATCTGCGTCTCCGGACGCGCCAGGCGCAGCATCTCGCCCACGCCGGTCAGCGTGCCGCCGGTGCCCCAGCCGCTGACAAAGTAGTCCAGCCTCCTGCCGGCAAAATCGGAGAGGATCTCCGGCGCCGTGGTGTTGCGGTGATAGGCCGGGTTCGCGGGACTGTCGAACTGGCGCGCCAGATACCAGCCGTGCTTGTCCGCCAGCGCCTGGGCCTTGCGCACCATGCCCTGGCCGCGTTCGGCGGCCGGCGTGAGCAGCACTTTGGCGCCGAGCATGCGCATGATGCGGCGGCGCTCGACCGAAAAGGACTCCACCATGACGGCGACGAAGGGGTAACCCTTGGCGGCGCACACCATGGCGAGGGCGATGCCGGTGTTGCCCGAAGTGGCCTCGATCACCGTCTGTCCGGGCTTGAGCGCCCCGCGCGCTTCGGCATCCTCGATCAGCGCGATGGCCAGGCGATCCTTGACCGAGGCGAGCGGATTGAAGAATTCGCACTTGGCATAAAGGGTCACATTGGCGGGCGCAAGCCGCTGAATGCGCACAATGGGCGTGCGCCCGATGGTTCCCAGAATACTGTCGTAGATCATGTGAATACCTCGGGTAGGCTAGTATTCCCACAGTGCTTGGCCCTTGGGGGCCGCCATAGTGCCACGCGCCTGACGGCGCTGGCTAAGAACCGATCTCTTAGTGCTAAGACTTCAAAAATTACTGGCCGGCAGCGGCCATGGATCGCGTCGCGCCATTGAGGAGTGGATCCGCGCCGGGCGGATCACGGTCGATGGCAAAATCGCCCAGCTGGGCGATCGGGCGCTGCCGGGCGCTGATGTGCGCCTCGACGGAAAACCCCTGGCAACGGGCGTTTCCGCGCACACCCATGCAGTGCTTCTCTATAACAAGCCCATGGGCGAGGTGACCAGCCGCAGTGATCCGCAGGGTCGCCCGACAGTATTCGATCGGCTGCCGCCCCCGCCGCAGGGTCGCTGGATCGTCGTCGGGCGACTGGATTTCATGACCTCGGGGCTGCTGCTGTTCACCACCGATGGGGAGCTTGCGCATCGGCTCATGCACCCCTCGGCCGAGGTGGATCGGGAGTACCTGGTGCGCTCGCGGGACGTTTTGAGCGCCGCCCAACTGCTGCGGCTTAAGACCGGCGTGCGCCTGGAGGATGGCGATGCGCGTTTCGACAGCATCGCGCAGACCCGCATCGAAGGCACTCATGCCTGGTATCGCGTCGTGCTGCGCGAGGGACGCAATCGGGAGGTCCGCCGGCTCTGGCAGGCCATCGGCAGTGAAATCAGCCGCCTCATGCGCATCCGCTACGGCCCGGTGCCGTTGCCCCGTGACCTCGCCGCCGGCAGCTGGCAGCTGCTGGCGCCAGCGGTCTACGCCGAATTGACGCTGGCCGGGAGCAAGGCGACGAAAATGGGCACCGCCGGGACGCCGGCCGTCGCGCGCATCGAGGCCCGAAGCCCCCGTTGCGGACCGTTTCATGCCCGCTGCCGATGAGCCGGCAGTGTGGCAGGCCGCGCGTGAACGGCGTCGGATCGCGCCATCCCGCGCGGCGGCGCGACGCCCCCCGCCGCGCAAGCCTTGAGCGTGGCGCGGCGTAATGCCCCAGGACCTCCTGGGGTCAACTGCTTCGAACATAACGGTATCAGTGCCGATCAGGAGCCGATCATGCAGAACCCAGTTTCAGCCCAGGAGTAGCCGCTGACCGCGTAGGCCGCGCGCTTTCTCCCGCGGCGGCCGCCCCTCGCCGCGTCCTGCTCATCTCTTTAATTATTGCGAGGCGCACGAGCGGCATTTTCCTCGGTCGAAGCGGTGACGATCGAGTACGCGAAGTCGCCGGACGCCCCGTTGCCGCCGCTGAAAATTTACCTGCCCCGCGCATTGACACCCCCCCGTGTGGAAATCAGAATACGCGGCTCGTTTTCGCGGAGGGGTACCCAAGCGGCCAACGGGAGCAGACTGTAAATCTGCCGGCTTACGCCTTCGTAGGTTCGAATCCTACCCCCTCCACCAAGACGGGGAGGATCCGTGAGTGTTTACAAGGTTGCGGTTGCCATCGGCGGGTGTAGTTCAATGGTAGAACCTCAGCCTTCCAAGCTGATGGCATGGGTTCGATTCCCATCACCCGCTCCAGCGAATTCGCTGACGTAGCTCAGTTGGTAGAGCACGTCCTTGGTAAGGACGAGGTCTCCGGTTCGATCCCGGACGTCAGCACCATGAAGTTTAGGTTTGCAGTTTAGATAAAGTTGTCGCGCCAGAGGTTGTAGTCATGTCGAAAGAAAAATTTGAACGCACCAAGCCGCACGTAAACGTAGGCACGATTGGCCACGTGGACCATGGCAAGACGACGCTGACGGCGGCGTTGACGAAGGTGATGGCCGAGACGTACGGCGGTCAGTTCATGGCGTATGACCAGATCGACAAGGCGCCCGAAGAGAAGGCGCGCGGCATCACGATCTCCACCGCCCATGTGGAGTACCAGAGCAAGGAGCGGCACTACGCGCACGTGGATTGCCCGGGACATGCCGACTATGTGAAGAACATGATCACCGGGGCTGCGCAGATGGACGGGGCGATCCTGGTGGTGTCCGCGGCCGATGGCCCGATGCCGCAGACGCGCGAGCACATCCTTCTGGCGCGCCAGGTGGGCGTGCCGTACATCGTCGTGTTCATGAACAAGGCGGACATGGTGGATGACAAGGAGCTCCTGGAGCTGGTGGAGATGGAGGTGCGCGAGCTCCTCACGCTCTATAAGTTCCCGGGCGATGACACCCCGATCATCATTGGATCTGCGCTGAAAGCCCTGGAAGGGGATAAGTCGGACATCGGGGTCACGGCGGTGGTGAAGCTGGTGGCGGAGATGGACCGCTACATCCCGGTGCCCAAGCGGGAGATCGACAAGCCCTTCTTGATGCCGGTGGAGGATGTGTTCTCGATCTCCGGTCGCGGCACGGTGGTGACGGGGCGCATTGAGCGCGGCATCGTCAAGGTGAACGATGAGGTGGAGATCGTGGGCCTGAAGGACACGGTGAAGACGATCTGTACGGGCGTTGAGATGTTCAGGAAGCTCTTGGACGAAGGTCGCGCCGGGGACAACGTCGGGGTGCTGCTGCGCGGCACCAAGCGTGAGGATGTGGAGCGCGGGCAGGTACTGGCCAAGCCCGGCAGCATCACCCCGCACACGCAGTTTGAATCCGAAGTGTACGTGCTGACCAAGGAGGAGGGCGGACGGCACACCCCGTTCTTCAAGGGGTATCGTCCGCAGTTCTACTTTCGTACCACCGATGTGACCGGCAATGTGCAGCTGCCCGAAGGGGTGGAGATGGTGATGCCCGGCGACAACATCAAGATGGTGGTGGAGCTGATCAGCCCGATCGCGATGGATGAGGGCTTACGCTTCGCCATCCGCGAGGGCGGCAAGACCGTCGGTGCCGGCGTCGTCGCCAAAGTCATCAAGTAATCTGGACGTTCTGGATCAAGCGTTTAAGTACAGGCCAGTAGCTCAATTGGCAGAGCGGCGGTCTCCAAAACCGCAGGTTGGGGGTTCGATTCCCTCCTGGCCTGCCATCGGATCGAAGTGACAGAAGAACTGAAAGTCCAGAACGCAGGCGGTGCCGATGTGGCCCGTCTGGTGATCGCGATAGTGCTGGTGATCGCCGGCGTCGTCGCGTTTTACGTGCTGGACACGGCCCCGACCTGGGCGCGATGGCTGGGCGTCGTGGCGGGGCTCGCGTTGGGCCTGGGCGTGTTCGCCACATCGATCTATGGCAAAGCGGTGATTCAGTTCGCGCTCGACTCGCGCGTCGAGCTGCGCAAGGTGGTGTGGCCCAGCCAGCGTGAGTCGTTGACGACCACCGCGGTGGTGTTTGGCTTCGTGGTGATCGGTGGACTTTTTTTCTGGGTCGTAGACGTGATCCTGGCCTGGGCAACCCGGCATTTGACTGGTCAGGGAGGCTGAAGGCATGGCTTTGCGTTGGTATGTCGTGCACGCGTACTCGAATTTCGAGCATCGCGTCGCCGAGTCACTGAAGGACCGCATCAAGCGTCACGGCCTGGAGCCGCGCTTCGGCGAGATCCTGGTGCCCACCGAAGAGGTGGTGGAAATGCGCGACGGCCAGAAGCGCAAGAGCGAACGCAAGTTCTACCCCGGCTACGTGCTGGTGCAGATGGAGATGGACGAGGAGACGTGGCACCTGGTGCGCGACGTCCCCAAGGTCCTCGGGTTCATCGGTGGCACATCCGACAAGCCCGCGGCCATCACGGACAAGGAGGCGATGCAGATCCTGCGTCGCGTCGAGGAAGGTGTCGACAAGCCGCGGCCGAAGGTACTCTTCGAGCCCGGCGAAGTGGTGCGCGTTGTCGAGGGGCCGTTCAATGATTTCAACGGCGTCGTCGAGAGCGTGAACTACGAGAAGAACCGCCTGCAGGTGGCGGTGCAGATCCTGGGACGTTCCACTCCGGTGGAGCTGGATTTCTCCCAGGTCGAAAAAGCGTAAGAGCAAACTATCCGGCGCAATAGCGCCATAACACGGGGAGGCCACTCTTAATTGGGAAGCCGCATGCACCCGGGAGAGCGAGTCGATGGCAAAGAAAGTACAAGGCTACATCAAGCTGCAGGTGCCGGCGGGTTCCGCGAACCCCTCGCCACCGATCGGTCCGGCACTGGGCCAGCAGGGTGTCAACATCATGGAGTTCTGCAAGCAGTTCAATGCGCAGACCCAGAAGCTGGAGAAGGGGTTGCCGATTCCCGTGATCATCACGGTGTACAGCGACCGCAGCTTCACCTTCATCATGAAGACCCCGCCCGCCTCGGTGCTGATCCGCAAGGCGATCGGCATCGAGAAGGGCAGCGGCGCGCCGAACACCTCCAAGGTGGGCAAGATCACGCGCAAGCAGATCGAGGAAGTCGCAACCACCAAGAAGCCGGATCTGACGGCCGCGGACATGGAAGCGGCGGTGCGCACCATTGCCGGCACGGCGCGCAGCATGGGCGTCGATGTGGAGGGCCTCTAACATGGCACAGACCAAGCGTGTGAAGACCTGGAAGGACAAGGTCCAGCCAGGCAAGCAGTATCCGATCGAGGAGGCGCTGAAGATCGTCAAGGAACTGGCGACCTCCAAGTTCAACGAGTCGGTGGATGCGGCCGTGAACCTCGGCATCGATGCCAGCAAGTCCGACCAGCAGGTGCGCGGTTCCACCGTGATGCCCCACGGTATCGGCAAGACGGTGCGCGTCGCGGTGTTCACCTCGGGCAAGAACCAGGAGCTCGCCAAGGCGGCGGGTGCCGACATCGTCGGCATGGAGGATCTCGCCGCGCAGGTGAAGGCCGGGCAGATCAATTTCGACGTGGTCATCGCGAGCCCCGACGCCATGCGCGTCGTGGGACAGCTCGGTCAGATCCTGGGACCGCGTGGCCTGATGCCGAACCCCAAGGTCGGCACGGTGAGCCCGGATGTCGCCGGCGCCGTGCGCAATGCCAAGGCCGGTCAGGTGCGCTACCGCGTCGACAAGGCCGGTATCGTCCACGCGAGCATCGGCAAGGCGAATTTCGAGACCAGCGCCCTGAAGGAAAACCTCCAGGCGCTGATCAACGATCTGCAGAAGGCCAAGCCGGCCGCGGCCAAGGGCCAGTATCTGAAGCGCGTCACCCTGTCCTCGACGATGGGACCGGGTGTCGTGATCGACCAGTCCAGCCTCACCGCTGCGGCTGTCTAGTTTAGAGAGAAGAGTTTTGCGGTCCGGCGTATCCGATACGCCGGCAGTCAAAGACCGCAGGCGAAACCAGGTCCCAACCGGCAACGGGGCGGACACGGGTTTCTTAATGCAGAGCCTGCGCAGATGGTGCGCCGCACACGGCAAAGGGGTTTCCCTCTCGGTCGTGAAGGTCGCCGTCAAGGGTGGAAGCGACGGATCCGGAGGGCAACCTTCTGGTCCGCGGCTTCCGTTTTGCAACAGTGATCTTCGGGCTTGGAGAAATGAATGCCACTGAACCTTGAAGACAAGAAAGCGCTGGTTGCGGAAGTGAACGCGGTTGCGGCGAAAGCCCAGTCCGTGATCGCAGCCGAGTACCGTGGACTCACGGTAACGCAGATGACCGATCTGCGGGCCAAGGCGCGTGCACAGGGCGTGTACATGCGTGTCATCAAAAACACGCTGGCGCGCAAAGCCCTGGTAGGGACCGCGTTCGAGACCATCGGACCGGTGCTGAAGGGCCCCCTGGTGCTCGCTTTTTCGAAGGACGATCCGGGCGCGGCCGCGCGCGTGGTGAAGGACTTCGCCAAGGCGAACGACAAGCTGATCGCGACTCACATGTCCTTGGGCGGCGCCGTGCTGCCCGGCAAGGACCTGGAGAAGCTCGCCAGCATGCCGACACGGGCCCAGGCGATCTCGATGCTGCTGGGCGTCATGAAGGCGCCCATCCAGAAGTTCGTAGCCACGCTCGCCGAGCCGCTGCCGAAGTTGGCACGCACGCTCGCCGCCGTACGCGACCAGAAACAGGCCGCGGCCGGTTGATATCAATTTGTTCTTGAAACCTTATTTGGAGACCCCACATGGCCGTATCTAAAGACGAAATCCTCGATTCCATTTCCAAAATGACCATTCTCGAGGTGGTCGAGCTGATCTCCGACATGGAGAAGAAGTTCGGCGTGACCGCAGCTGCCCCGGTGGCCGCCGCGGCCGCTCCGGGTGCCGCCGCCGCGGCTGCCCCGGTTGAGGAGAAGACCGAGTTCACCGTGATCCTGAAGGAATACCCGGCCGACAAGAAAGTGAGCGTGATCAAGGTGGTCCGCGAACTGACCGGGCTGGGACTTAAGGAAGCGAAGGACCTGGTCGAAGGCGTTCCCCAGAACGTCAAGGAAGCCGTCAACAAGGCCGATTCGGAAGTGATGAAGAAGAAGCTGGAAGACGTTGGCGCGAAGGTGGAGATCAAGTAACACCGCATGGGTCTTTGGCCTGCAGCAGCCTTCGATCCATGGCCAGTGGGGCCCGCGCGCATGCGGGCCCCATCTGTACTGATGTTGGTTTTGGGGGTAAGATGGGCGATTCCCAGTTTTACCCCGTGTATTCGCACCCCGCGTGAGGTGCGCAACGCCCTGGAAACCATGGTTTCCGGGTGGCTTGCGCGTCGCACGCTTTTTTCCGTTCCGAGGTGATCAGATGGCCTATTCCTTTACTGAGAAGAAGCGCATCCGCAAGAACTTCGGCAAGCAGCCCGGCATTCTCGATGTGCCGTACCTGCTTGCCATTCAGCTGGACTCCTATCGGACGTTCCTGCAGGCGGAAATACCCGAGGACCGGCGCACGACTGTGGGGCTGCATGCAGCCTTCCAGACCGTGTTCCCGATCTCAAGCTACTCGGGCAACGCTTCTCTTGAGTACGTGAGCTACCGCTTGGGCGAGCCGGTATTTGATGTGAAGGAGTGTCAGCTGCGAGGCTTGACCTATGCCGCGCCGCTGCGCGTGAAGGTCCGCCTGATCGTGCTCGACAAGGAGGCCGCCGGGGCCAAGAAGCCGGTCAAGGACGTGCGTGAGCAGGAGGTCTATCTGGGCGAGCTGCCCTTGATGACCGACAACGGCACGTTCATCGTCAACGGTACCGAGCGGGTCATCGTCTCGCAGCTGCACCGCTCCCCTGGCGTGTTCTTCGACCACGACCGTGGCAAGACCCACTCCTCGGGCAAGCTCTTGTTCTCGGCGCGCATCATTCCCTATCGCGGCTCCTGGCTCGACTTCGAGTTCGACCCGAAGGACTGCGTGTTCGCGCGCATCGACCGGCGCCGCAAGCTCCCGGTCACCATCATCCTGCGCGCCCTCGGCATGAACGAGAGCGAAGTGCTCGCGACCTTCTTCGACAACAACGCCTTCTTCCTCTCCAAGGACGAAGTGTCGATGCAGCTGGTCCCGCAGCGCCTGCGCGGTGAGACCGCCACCTTCGAGATCCGCATCGGCGACACCGTCGTGGTCGAGGAGGGCCGGCGCATCACCGCGCGCCACGTGCGCCAGCTGGAGGATGCCGGCGTCACCCGCCTGCGCGTGCCGCGTGAGTACGTGTACGGCAAGGTGCTCTCCCATGACGTGGTCAACAAGGAGACCGGTGAGATCATCGCCAAGGCGAATGAAGTCCTCACCGCCACCAGTGTCGAGAAGCTGATCGAGTCGGACATCACCGAGATCAACACGTTGTACGTGAACGATCTGGATCGCGGTTCGTTCATGTCCGATACGCTGCGCATCGATCCCACCAAGACGCGCCTTGAGGCGCTGGTCGAGATCTACCGCATGATGCGTCCCGGCGAGCCGCCCACCAAGGATGCGGCCGAGAACCTGTTCAACAACCTGTTCTTCAACAGCGAGCGCTACGACCTCTCGGCCGTGGGCCGCATGAAGTTCAACCGCCGCGTGAAGCGCGAAGAGACCGTCGGCTCAGGGGTGCTCTCCAAGCAGGACGTGCTGGATGTGCTGAAGGTCCTGATCGACATCAGGAACGGCAACGGCACCGTCGATGACATCGACCATCTGGGCAACCGCCGCGTCCGCAGCGTCGGTGAGATGGCGGAGAACGCCTTCCGCGTGGGCCTGGTGCGCGTCGAGCGCGCCGTCAAGGAGCGCCTGACCATCGCCGAGAGCGAGCCCTTGATGCCGCAGGAGATGATCAACGCGAAGCCGGTGGCGGCGGCGGTCAAGGAGTTCTTCGGCTCCTCGCAGCTGTCGCAGTTCATGGACCAGAACAATCCCTTGTCCGAGGTCACCCACAAGCGCCGCGTCTCGGCATTGGGACCGGGCGGCCTCACCCGTGAGCGGGCCGGCTTCGAAGTGCGCGACGTGCACCCGACCCACTACGGGCGCGTGTGCCCGATTGAGACCCCGGAAGGTCCGAACATCGGTCTGATCAATTCGCTGTCGGTGTACGCGCGCACCAACCAGTACGGCTTCCTCGAGACGCCGTACCGGCGCGTGGACGCCGGCCACGTCACCTCGCACATCGACTTCCTGTCGGCGATCGAGGAAGGCGAGTTCGCCATCGCCCAGGCCAATGCGCGCCTGGGACCGAAGGGGGAGCTGGCCGATGAGCTGGTGCCGTGCCGCTTCCAGAACGAATTCACGCTGATGCCGAGCGCGCGCATCAACTACATGGATGTGAGCCCCAAGCAGATCGTTTCGGTAGCCGCCTCGCTGATTCCGTTCCTGGAGCATGACGACGCAAACCGCGCGCTCATGGGTTCGAACATGCAGCGCCAGGCGGTCCCGACGCTTCGTGCCCAGACGCCGCTGGTCGGCACGGGCATGGAGCGCCCCGTGGCCATCGACTCGGGCGTCACCGTGGTCGCACGGCGCGGCGGCACAGTCGACTCGGTGGATGCCTCGCGCATCGTGGTGCGCGTCAATGACGCCGAGACCACCGCGGGTGAGCCGGGCGTGGACATCTACAATCTGACCAAATACACCCGCTCCAACCAGAACACCTGCATCAACCAGCGTCCGCTGGTGAATGCCGGCAACCACATCGCCCGGGGCGATGTGCTGGCCGATGGGCCCTCCACGCACCTGGGCGAGCTTGCGCTCGGCCAGAACATGCTGGTCGCCTTCATGCCCTGGAACGGTTACAACTTCGAGGACTCCATCCTCATCTCCGAGCGGGTGGTGCAGGAGGATCGTTTCACGACCATCCATATCGAGGAGCTCACCTGCGTGGCTCGCGATACCAAGTTGGGGCCCGAGGAGATCACCGCCGACATCCCGAACGTGGGTGATACGGCGCTTGCGAAACTGGACGAGGCGGGCATCGCCTTCATCGGCGCGGAGGTCAAGGCCGGCGACATCCTGGTCGGCAAGGTCACCCCGAAGGGCGAGACCCAGCTGACCCCCGAGGAGAAGCTGCTGCGCGCCATCTTCGGCGAGAAGGCCTCGGACGTTAAGGACACGAGCCTGCGCGTGCCCCCGGGCATGGACGGCACGGTGATCGACGTGCGGGTGTTCACCCGCGATGGCGTCGAGAAGGACTCGCGCGCCCTGTCCATCGAGAAGTCGGAAGTGGAGCGGGTCCGCAAGGACTTCGCCGATCAGCTGCGCATCCTCGAGGACGATCTGTATCAGCGCATGCGCGAAGTGCTGGTGGGCAAGACCGCAGCCGGCGGCCCCCGCAAGCTCAAGGCAGGCGCCAAGATCACCGCCGAGTACCTGGATGAGGTGCCGCGCGAGGAGTGGTTCGAGATCCGCGCCGAGGAAGACGAGGCGAATGCACATCTGGAGGCGACCTCCGAGCGCCTGAAACTGCAGCGCAAGGCCTTCGAGAAGAAGCTCGACGACAAGCGCGCCAAGATCACCGCCGGGGATGACCTGGCGCCGGGCGTGCTCAAGATGGTCAAGGTGTACCTGGCGGTGAAGCGCCGCGTGCAGCCTGGCGACAAGATGGCCGGCCGTCACGGCAACAAGGGTGTCATCTCCAGCATCGTGCCGGTCGAGGACATGCCGTTCGCCGCCGACGGCACCCCGGTCGACATCGTGCTGAATCCGCTGGGCGTGCCCTCGCGCATGAACGTCGGCCAGGTGCTCGAAACGCATCTGGGCTGGGCCGCCAAGGGCGTGGGCCTCAAGATCGGCAAGATGCTCGAGGCACAGGCCGCGCTGGTCGATCTGCGTGCCTTCATCAAGCAGGTCTACAACGAGACCGGCGGTCAGAAGGAGCACACCGATGACCTGAACGATGCCGAGATCATCGAGCTTGCGCAGAACCTGCAGCACGGCGTGCCGATGGCCACCCCGGTGTTCGACGGTGCGAGCGAAGAGGAGATCAAGCATCTGCTCAAGCTCGCGGACCTCCCCACCAGCGGCCAGACGCATCTGTTCGACGGCCGCACGGGCGAGCGCTTCGAGCGCGAGGTCACCGTGGGCTACATGTACATGCTGAAGCTGAACCACCTGGTCGACGACAAGATGCACGCGCGTTCGACCGGCCCGTACTCGCTCGTCACCCAGCAGCCGCTGGGCGGCAAGGCGCAGTTCGGCGGTCAGCGCTTCGGTGAGATGGAAGTGTGGGCGCTCGAGGCGTACGGCGCCGCGTACACCTTGCAGGAGATGCTCACCGTGAAGTCGGATGACGTGAATGGCCGCACGAAGATGTACAAGAACATCGTCGACGGTCATCACCAGATGGATGCCGGAATGCCGGAATCCTTCAACGTCCTCGTCAAAGAAATCCGTTCGCTCGGTATCAACATCGAGCTCGAGCAGGATTGAGGGAAGCACCATGAGAGATTTACTTAAGCTCTTCAAGCAGCACGCTCCGGTCGAACATTTCGATTCGATCAAGATCGGGCTGGCCTCCCCGGAGATGATCCGTGCCTGGTCGTACGGCGAAGTGAAGAAGCCGGAGACCATCAACTACCGCACGTTCAAGCCCGAGCGCGATGGCCTGTTCTGCGCCAAGATCTTCGGTCCGGTGAAGGACTACGAGTGCCTGTGCGGCAAGTACAAGCGCCTGAAGCACCGCGGCGTGGTGTGCGAGAAGTGCGGCGTCGAGGTCACCCAGTCGAAGGTGCGCCGCGAGCGCATGGGCCACATTGAGCTCGCGAGCCCCACCGCGCACATCTGGTTCCTGAAGTCGCTGCCCTCGCGCATCGGCCTGATGCTCGACATGACGCTGCGCGAGATCGAGCGGGTGCTGTATTTCGAGGCCTTCGTGGTCATCGAGCCGGGCATGACGGCGATGCAGCGCGGGCAGCTGCTCACCGATGAGCTGTATCTCGAGGCCATCGAGGAGCACGGCGATGAGTTCGACGCGCGCATGGGCGCCGAGGCCGTCTATGAGCTGCTCAAGTCGATCGAGCTGCCGGCCGAGGTCATCAAGGTTCGCGAGGAGATGGCCAGCACCTCCTCGGAGACCAAGCTCAAGCGCCTCTCCAAGCGCCTGAAGCTGCTCGAGAGTTTCATCGAATCCGGCAACAAGCCCGAATGGATGGTCATGACCGTCCTGCCGGTGCTGCCGCCGGACCTGCGCCCGCTCGTGCCGCTCGATGGCGGGCGCTTTGCGACCTCGGATCTGAATGATCTGTACCGTCGCGTCATCAACCGCAACAACCGGCTGCGGCGCCTCTTGGAGCTCAATGCGCCGGACATCATCGTGCGCAACGAGAAGCGCATGCTGCAGGAAGCGGTCGATGCGCTCCTGGACAACGGCCGCCGCGGCCGCGCCATCACCGGATCCAACAAGCGTCCCTTGAAGTCCCTCGCGGACATGATCAAGGGCAAGCAGGGTCGTTTCCGGCAGAACCTCCTGGGCAAGCGCGTCGACTACTCCGGTCGTTCCGTGATCGTGGTGGGACCGACGCTGCGCCTGCACCAGTGCGGTCTGCCGAAGAAGATGGCGCTGGAACTCTTCAAGCCCTTCATCTTCCAGAAGCTGCAGCTGCGTGGCGAGGCCTCGACCATCAAGGCCGCCAAGCGCCTGGTGGAGCGTGAGGGTCCTGAGGTCTGGGACATTCTCGAAGAGGTCATCCGCGAACATCCGGTGCTCTTGAACCGCGCGCCGACGCTGCATCGCTTAGGGATCCAGGCGTTCGAGCCGGTGCTGATCGAGGGCAAGGCCATCCAGCTGCATCCGCTGGTGTGCGCCGCCTTCAACGCCGACTTCGACGGTGACCAGATGGCCGTGCACGTGCCGCTGTCCCTCGAGGCGCAGCTGGAAGCGCGCGCCCTGATGATGTCGTCCAACAACATCCTCTCGCCCGCCAACGGCGATCCCATCATCGTGCCCTCGCAGGATGTGGTGCTGGGTCTCTACTACATGACGCGCGAGCGCGTCGGTGCGAAGGGCGAGGCCATGGCGTTCTCCGACGTCCATGAAGTGCATCGTGCCTACGAGAGCCGCCAGGTCCACCTGCAGGCCCGCGTGCGGGTGCGCCTGAAAGAGCACGTGCTGAACGCCGAGAAGGTGATCGTGCAGCGCGTCCGCCATGTGCAGACCACGGTCGGCCGTGCGCTGCTGTCCGAGATCCTGCCCAAGGGCCTGTCCTTTGACATCGTCAACCAGGACATGACCAAGAAGGCGATCTCCGGAACGATCAACGCCTGCTACCGTGCGCTCGGGCTCAAGGAGACCGTGGTCTTCGCCGACCAGCTCATGTACACGGGCTTCGCCTACGCGACCCGCTCGGGCGTCTCCTTCGGCATCGATGACATCGTCATCCCCGAACAGAAGACCAAGCTCGTGGCCGCGGCCGACCGGGAAGTGAAGGAGATCCAGGATCAGTACTCCTCGGGTCTGGTCACCAACGGCGAGCGCTACAACAAGGTCGTGGATATCTGGTCGCGTGCCAATGACCAGGTGGCCAAGGCCATGATGG
Source organism: uncultured Gammaproteobacteria bacterium (assembly GCA_963708865.1). Taxonomy (GTDB): domain Bacteria; phylum Pseudomonadota; class Gammaproteobacteria; order Steroidobacterales; family Steroidobacteraceae; genus DAIDKA01. The sequence continues at coordinate 176,845 of CAVPUC010000008.1, read as the reverse complement.
AGAAGCTCGGCACCGAGGAGGCCGTCGACTCCAAGGGCGTCAAGCAGAAGCAGAAGTCCTTCAACTCCATCTTCATGATGGCCGACTCCGGCGCCCGCGGCAGCGCGGCCCAGATCCGCCAGCTGGCCGGCATGCGCGGCCTGATGGCCAAGCCCGACGGTTCCATTATCGAAACACCGATCACCGCGAACTTCCGCGAGGGCCTGAACGTTCTGCAGTACTTCATCTCCACGCACGGCGCCAGAAAGGGCCTCGCGGATACGGCGCTGAAGACCGCGAACTCCGGATACCTGACCCGTCGGCTGGTCGATGTGGCGCAGGACCTGGTGGTCACCGAGATCGACTGTGGCACCGATCAGGGCCTGGCGATGGCGCCCCTCGTCGAGGGTGGCGATGTCGTGGAGGCTCTGGGCGAGCGCGTGCTCGGCCGGGTGCTGTCCGAGGCGGTCATGAAGCCGGGCACCGAAGAGGTGCTCATCGAGAAGAACGTGCAGCTGGATGAGCTGCTGGTGCGCACGCTCGAAGCCGAGGGCGTGGATCAGCTGATGGTGCGTTCGCCCATCACCTGCCGCACCCGCTTTGGCGTATGCGCGAACTGCTACGGACGGGATCTGGCGCGTGGCCGCACCATCAGCATCGGCGAGGCGGTCGGTGTGATCGCGGCGCAGTCGATCGGTGAGCCGGGCACGCAGCTGACCATGCGTACCTTCCACATCGGTGGCGCGGCCTCCCGGGCCGCTGCGGCCAGCAGCGTCGATGTGCGCAACAAGGGCGTCATCCGCTTCCATCACATCAAGACCGTGCAGCATGAGAAGGGTCACCTGGTCGCGGTATCCCGTTCGGGCGAAATCGGCGTGGTCGATGATTACGGCCGCGAGCGCGAGCGCTACAAGATTCCGTACGGTGCCGTGATCAGCGTCAAGGAAGGCGCGACGGTGGCGGGCGGCCAGGTCGTGGCGACCTGGGATCCGCATACCCACCCCGTGGTGACGGAAGTCGGCGGGTTTCTGAAGTTCCAGGACTTCGTCGATGGGCTCACGGTGACGACCCAGCTGGATGAGGTCACGGGCCTTTCCTCGCACCGTGGTGCTGGACAACAAGCAGCGCGGCGGCAAGGAGCTGCGCCCGACCATCAAGCTGGTCAACGCCAAGGGCAAGGAGATGACCTTCGCGAACACCGAGATTCCGGCCGTGTACACGCTGCCTGCGGGCGCGTTGATCTCACTGGCGGACGGTGCGCGCATGTCGATCGGCGATGTCATCGCCCGCATCCCGCAGGAGTCCTCCAAGACCCGTGACATCACCGGCGGTCTGCCGCGGGTCGCGGATCTGTTCGAAGCGCGCAAGCCCAAGGATCCGGCGATTCTTGCCGAAGTCTCGGGCACCGTGAGCTTCGGCAAGGAAACCAAGGGCAAGCGCCGCCTGATCATCACCTCCGAGGACACCACCAAGTACGAGGAGCTGATCCCCAAGTGGCGGCAGCTGAACGTGTTCGAAGGTGAAACGGTCGAGCGCGGGGAGGTCATCGCGGACGGTGAGCCCAACCCCCACGACATCCTGCGTCTGCAGGGCGTCGAGGCCCTGGCCAACTACCTGGTTCGCGAGATCCAGGACGTGTACCGCCTGCAGGGTGTGAAGATCAACGACAAGCACATCGAGGTGATCATCCGCCAGATGCTGCGCAAGACCGAGGTATTGGACCCCCGTGACACCCCGCTGCTGCGCGGTGAGCAGCTGGACCGCGGTCGTGCCCGGGACATGAACGATCGGCTGGAGGCGGACGGCAAGTCCGCGGCCAAGCTGCAGCCGGTGCTGCTCGGCATCACCAAGGCCTCGCTCGCGACGGAATCCTTCATCTCCGCGGCCTCCTTCCAGGAGACCACCCGCGTGCTGACGGAGGCGGCGGTGCGGGGGCTCAAGGATGACCTGCGGGGACTTAAGGAGAACGTCATCGTCGGGCGCCTGATCCCGGCCGGCACGGGCTTCGCGGCCCATGCCCACCGCCGGCGCAAGCACGAGGACAGCAATGCCAACCACCGCAGCTTCATGGATGTGGGCGGCGGACTGCCCGATACCGAAGAAAGCAGTGCTCCGGAGGAAGAAAGCAGCCCGGCCGGCTAGGCGGTGCCGGTTGACACGATAGAGGTCGGTACCTAGAATCGCCGGCCTTTATCGGTCCGGCCTAGACATGCCGTACCGTAAATCGCGCCTTTATGTTGCACCGGGCCGCCTGCCAAGGCGGCCCGGTGTTTCGTCTCAAGGCGCAAATGATTGTATTTTGGAGAATTAATGGCCACCACAGGTCAGCTCATCCGGTCACCACGAAGGTCCGGGGCGGAAAAAACGAAGGTGCCGGCACTCGGTGCGGCCCCCCAGAAGCGCGGCGTCTGCACGCGCGTCTATACCGTCACGCCGAAGAAGCCGAATTCGGCCCTGCGCAAGGTATGCCGGGTACGCCTCACCAACGGCTATGAAGTCACCAGCTACATCGGCGGTGAGGGTCACAACCTGCAGGAGCACTCGGTGGTGCTGATCCGCGGCGGCCGTGTGAAGGACCTGCCGGGCGTGCGTTATCACACTGTCCGCGGCTCCCTGGATTGCGCCGGCGTCGCCGCGCGCCGGCAGAGTCGTTCCAAGTACGGCGCCAAGCGCCCGAAGAAGTGATCCGGTAAGGAGTTCGAACCATGTCCCGCAGATCCCAAGCTCCCGTCCGAGTCATTCTCCCGGACCCCAAGTACAGCAATCTGATGCTGGCGAAGTTCATGAACGTCATCATGAAGAGCGGCAAGAAGTCCGCCGCCGAACGCATCATCTACGGCGCCCTGGACCGTATCGGCGAGAAGACCGGCAAGAAAGGCCCCGAGGCCATCGAAGTCCTGTCCACCGCCCTGGACAACGTGAAGCCGGTGGTCGAGGTGAAGTCACGCCGCGTCGGCGGCGCCACCTACCAGGTCCCCGTCGAGGTGCGTTCGACCCGGCGTCAGACCCTCGCCATGCGCTGGATGATCGAGGCGGCGCGCGCGCGCTCCGAGAAGTCCATGGCGTTCCGCCTGGCGCATGAGCTGATGGATGCCGCGGAGAGCCGTGGGTCCGCGGTCCGCAAGCGCGAAGACACTCACCGTATGGCGGAGGCGAACAAGGCCTTCGCGCATTACCGCTGGTAACAGTCGGCGACCCGACGCTTGAACCGTGCCCCGTACAACTCCCATAGAGCGCTACCGCAATATCGGCATCTCTGCGCATATCGACGCAGGGAAGACGACCACGACTGAGCGCATCCTGTTCTACACCGGGGTCTCGCACAAAATCGGCGAGGTGCATGACGGCGCGGCGGTGATGGACTATATGGAGCAGGAGCAGGAGCGCGGCATCACCATCACCGCGGCCGCGACCACCTGTTTCTGGAAGGGCATGGACGGCACCTTCCCGCAGCATCGCATCAACATCATCGACACGCCCGGGACACGTCGATTTCACCATCGAAGTCGAGCGCTCACTGCGCGTGCTCGACAGTTGCGTCGCCCTCTTCTGCGCCGTCTCGGGCGTGCAGCCCCAGTCCGAAACGGTGTGGCGGCAGATGAACCGCTATGCCGTGCCGCGCATCGCCTTCGTCAACAAGATGGATCGCGCCGGCGCCGACTTCTTCCGGTGTCTGGAGCAGATCAGGACCCGCCTGCGCGGCAATCCCGTGCCCATCCAGATCCCGATCGGCGTGGAGGAGAAGTTCGAAGGCGTGGTCGACCTGATCCGCATGAAGGCCATCTACTGGGACATGGCCACCCAGGGCATGAAGTTCGAATACCGCGAGATCCCCGCGGAGCTCGTGGCCCAGGCGAATGAATACCGCACCTTGATGATCGAGGCGGCGGCCGAGGCCAACGAGACGCTGACCAACAAGTACCTGGAAGGCGGCCAGCTCTCCGATGAGGAGATCCGCCTAGGATTGCGCCTGCGGTCGATCCGCAATGAGATCGTGCTGTGCATGCTCGGCACCGCCTTCAAGAACAAGGGTGTGCAGGCGCTCCTGGATGCCATCATCGAGTTCATGCCCTCGCCGGTGGAGATGCCCCCCGTCAAGGGCCTCAACGCCAAGGGCGAGATCGAGACGCGCGCCGCGAGCGACGATGCGCCGTTCGCCGCGCTCGCCTTCAAGATCCTGAACGATCCGTTCGTCGGCAACCTGACCTTCTTTCGCGTCTACTCGGGCACGCTGCATACCAACGACACCGTGTTCGTGCCCATCAAGGAGAAGAAGGAGCGCATCGGGCGGCTGCTGCAGATGCATGCCAGCGAGCGCACCGAGTTGAAGGAGGTCCGCGCCGGTGACATCGCCGCGGCGGTGGGCCTTAAGGATGTGATCACCGGGGATACGCTGTGCGACCTGGACAAACACATCACGCTCGAGAAGATCGTGTTCCCGGTGCCGGTGATCTCGGTCGCCATCGAGCCGCGCACCAAGGTCGACCAGGAAAAGATGGGCATGGCGCTGCAGCGCCTGGCGAAGGAGGATCCTTCGTTTCGCATGAGCACGGACCCGGAGTCCGGCCAGACCATCATCGCCGGCATGGGCGAGCTGCACCTGGAAATCATCGTCGATCGCATGAAGCGCGAGTTCAAGGTCGAGGCCAACGTGGGCAAGCCCCAGGTCGCCTATCGCGAGACCATCCGCGGCACCGTCGAGTCGGAAGGCAAGTTCATTCGCCAGTCGGGCGGGCGCGGCCAGTATGGTCATGTGTGGTTGAGGCTCGAGCCCAATGAACAGGGCAAGGGCTACGAATTCATCAACGGCATCGTCTCAGGCTCGGTGCCCCGCGAATTCATCCCCGCGGTCGACAAGGGCATCAAGGAAGCCGTCGAGACCGGGGTGATGGCCGGGTACCCGGTCGTCGACGTGAAAGTCACGCTGTTCGACGGCTCCTACCACGATGTCGATTCAAACGAAATGGCCTTCAAGGTCGCCGGCTCCATCGGCTTCAAGGACGGCTTCCGCCGTGCCAAGCCTGTGATTCTCGAGCCCATCATGAAGGTCGAAGTAGTGACCCCCGAGGAGTACTCGGGCGATGTCATCGGGGATCTGAACCGCCGGCGCGGCCAGATCACCGGCATGGAAGACTCGGCGGCGGGCAAGGCCATCCTGGCCGATGTGCCGCTTGCCGAGATGTTCGGCTACGCGACGACCGTGCGCTCCATGAGCCAGGGTCGCGCGACCTTCACGATGGAATTCTCCAAGTACGTCGAAGTGCCGCCGAACATCGCAGACTCAATCATCAAATATTAGATACGCTTTGCGCACGAGGATTTTTGCATGTCGAAAGAAAAATTTGAACGCACCAAGCCGCACGTAAACGTAGGCACGATTGGCCACGTGGACCATGGCAAGACGACGCTGACGGCGGCGTTGACGAAGGTGATGGCCGAGACGTATGGCGGTCAGTTCATGGCGTATGACCAGATCGACAAGGCGCCCGAAGAGAAGGCGCGCGGCATCACGATCTCCACCGCCCATGTGGAGTACCAGAGCAAGGAGCGGCACTACGCGCACGTGGATTGCCCGGGACATGCCGACTATGTGAAGAACATGATCACCGGGGCTGCGCAGATGGACGGGGCGATCCTGGTGGTGTCCGCGGCCGATGGCCCGATGCCGCAGACGCGCGAGCACATCCTTCTGGCGCGCCAGGTGGGCGTGCCGTACATCGTCGTGTTCATGAACAAGGCGGACATGGTGGATGACAAGGAGCTCTTGGAGCTGGTGGAGATGGAGGTGCGCGAGCTGCTCACGCTCTACAAGTTCCCGGGCGATGACACCCCGATCATCATTGGATCTGCGCTGAAAGCCCTGGAAGGGGATAAGTCGGACATTGGGGTCACGGCGGTGGTGAAGCTGGTGGCGGAGATGGACCGCTACATCCCGGTGCCCAAGCGCGAGATCGACAAGCCCTTTTTGATGCCGGTGGAGGATGTGTTCTCGATCTCCGGTCGCGGCACGGTGGTGACGGGGCGCATTGAGCGCGGCATCGTCAAGGTGAACGATGAGGTGGAGATCGTGGGCCTGAAGGACACGGTGAAGACGATCTGTACGGGCGTTGAGATGTTCAGGAAGCTCTTGGACGAAGGTCGCGCCGGGGACAACGTCGGGGTGCTGCTGCGCGGCACCAAGCGTGAGGATGTGGAGCGCGGGCAGGTACTGGCCAAGCCCGGCAGCATCACCCCGCACACGCAGTTTGAATCCGAAGTGTACGTGCTGACCAAGGAGGAGGGTGGACGGCACACGCCGTTCTTCAAGGGGTATCGTCCGCAGTTCTACTTTCGTACCACCGATGTGACCGGCAATGTGCAGCTGCCCGAAGGGGTGGAGATGGTGATGCCCGGCGACAACATCAAGATGGTGGTGGAGCTGATCAGCCCGATCGCGATGGATGAGGGCTTACGCTTCGCCATCCGCGAGGGCGGCAAGACCGTCGGTGCCGGCGTCGTCGCCAAAGTCATCAAGTAATTCTTTAGGACAAACGAACATGGCCAACCAGAACATCCGCATCCGCCTGAAGGCGTTTGACCACCGGCTCATCGACAACTCGGCCCGCGAGATCGTCGAGACCGCCAAGCGCACCGGCGCGACCGTCAAGGGCCCGGTGCCGCTGCCGACCAAGATGGAGCGCTTCACCCTGCTGGTCTCCCCGCACTCCGACAAGGATGCCCGGGACCAGTTCGAGCTGCGCACCCATAAGCGCCTCATGGACATCTTGAACCCCACGGACAAGACGGTGGACGCCCTGATGAAGCTGGAGCTGCCGGCCGGGGTGGACGTTCAGATCAAGCTGAACTAAGGGCCTTCCACCTGAAGGCGCCCCGGCCGGTCCGAAAAAGGCCCGCCCGGGGCAAAAAAGCCCGGAACGGTCGCGTTTCGGGCTTGTAGAGCGGCGGGTCGGTGCTTATACTGCGCGACCTTTTCCGCCGGGGGGTAACCCCAGGCGGTAATGCTGCGAAAGCAGTGTCGGGCGAGGTTGGCGGTCAAAAGGACGCCAAGACCACTCGAGAATCATGCGGCCGGACCGGCTCGCATGGGTCTTGCGTGGACTTTCCTCCACCGGATGAACCTTACGGATGTGAACAGGCGCCCCGAGGGGGTGTCTGTGCACCAGTTTTTGTGAAATTCAGCCCATGAAAAACTCTATTGGTCTGGTCGGTCGCAAGGCGGGCATGACGCGGGTGTTTACGGACGCCGGCGAAACCATCCCTGTGACCGTCATCGAAGTACTGCCCAACCGCGTCACGCAGGTGAAATCCAAGGAAGTCGACGGCTACAGCGCCGTCCAGATCGCCTTTGGCACCAAGCGCCCGCAGCTTCTGTCCAAGGCGGCCGCGGGCCATCTGGCCAAGGCTTCCGTGAGCCCGGGCCGCGGCCTGATGGAATTCCGCCTCACCGAGGGCGAGGGCGCGGATCTCAAGGCCGGCGCCGAGCTCAAGGTTGATCGCTTCAAGGCGGGTGAAGTCGTCGATGTGACCGGGACCACCATCGGCAAGGGCTTCGCCGGCGTCATGAAGCGGCATAATTTCTCGGGCCACCATGCCACCCACGGTGTGTCGCTGGCGCATCGCACCCCCGGCTCCATCGGCCAGCGTCAGACGCCGGGCCGGGTGTTCAAGGGCTTGCGCATGTCGGGCCATATGGGCGTTGTGCGGCGCACCATCGAAAATCTCAAAGTCGTGGAAGTGGACCTCGAGCGCAACCTGCTGCTGATCAGCGGTGCGGTGCCGGGGTCCGAGGGCGGTCGCGTCATCGTGCGCGCCTCGGTGAAGAGTCAGCGCCAGGCCCGCCGCAAGACCATCGTGCCGACCAAGCAGGCGCCCGCGAACAAGGCCCCGAACCCTGCCAAGGCCGGCAAGAAGTAGGACCCATCATGAATTTGAAGCTAATCAGTGGTGGGGCCGAGCTGACCGTGTCCGACGCCACCTTCGGCCAGGAATACAACCAGACGCTGGTCCACCAGGTCGTGGTCGCCTACCGCAACGCCGGTCGCGCCGGCACCAAGCGGCAGAAATCCCGCGCCGAAGTGCGCGGCGGCGGCAAGAAGCCCCATGCCCAGAAGGGCACCGGCCAGGCCCGCGCCGGCTCCAGCCGCTCGCCCATCTGGCGCGGCGGCGGCATGACGTTTGCGGCCCGGCCGCGTGATTTTTCGCAGAAGGTGAACCGCAAGATGTACCGCGGCGCGATCCGCTCCATGCTCTCGGAGCTGGTGCGTCAGGATCGTCTGCTGGTCGCCGATGAGATCGCGCTCGAGGCGCCGAAGACCCGGCTGCTCGCCAACAAGCTCTCCGGCTGGTCGCTCTCCAACGTGCTGATCATCGTCGAGGCGCTGGATGAGAAGCTGTTCCTCGCGGCCCGCAATCTGAAGCACGTCGAGCTCATCGAAGTCGCGCAGTTGAATCCGCTGTCGCTGGTGGATCATGAGCGCGTGCTGATGACCGTCGGTGCGGTGAAGCTGCTCGAGGAGAGGTTCCAGTGAACCGCGAACAACTCATGAACGTCCTGCTGGCCCCGCACGTCACCGAAAAGACGTCAAGCGCGATGCAGCACCACAACCAGTACTGCTTCCGCGTCAGCCGCAAAGCCACCAAGACCGACATCAAGGCCGCGGTGGAGCTGATGTTCGAAGTCAAGGTCAATGGCGTGCAGGTGCTGAACGAACCCGGCAAGGCGCGCAAGTTCGGCAAGCTCAACGGTCGCACCCAGGACTGGAAGAAGGCGTATGTCAGCCTGGCCGAAGGCCAGACGATTGACTACGAGGCCAAGGCAAAGGCTTAAAGACCATGGCACTGATCAAATTCAAGCCCACCTCCCCCGGCACGCGCAGCGTCGTGCGCATCGACCGCTCGCACCTGCACAAGGGCGATCCGTATGCGCCGCTGACCGTGGCGCAGAGCAAGACCGGCGCGCGCAACCACTTCGGCCGCATCACCACCCGCCATGTGGGCGGCGGCTCGCGCCAGAAGTACCGCATCATCGACTTCAAGCGCGACAAGGACGGTGTCGCCGGCGTCGTCGAGCGCGTCGAATACGATCCGAACCGCACCGCGCACATCGCGCTGGTGTTGTATGCGGATGGCGAGCGCCGCTACATCATCGCCACCAAGGGCATGGCCACCGGCGATGAGATCCGCAGCGGCTCGGATTCCCCGATCAAGCCCGGCAATGCCATGACCTTCCGGCATCTGCCCGTCGGCTCCACCGTGCACAACGTGGAGTTGAAGCCCGGCAAGGGCGGGCAGCTCGCGCGCAGCGCCGGATCCTCCGTGCAGTACACCTCGCGCGAAGGCCTGTACGCGTTCCTGCGCCTGAAATCCGGTGAGTCGCGCAAGGTGCACATCGACTGCCGTGCGACGCTCGGTGAGGTCAGCAATGACGAGCACAACCTGCGCAGCTACGGCAAAGCCGGTGCGATGCGCTGGCGCGGCGTGCGCCCGACGGTGCGCGGGCTTGCCATGAACCCGGTCGACCATCCGCACGGCGGCGGCGAGGGCAAGTCCGGCCAGGGCAACCCGCACCCGGTGTCCCCGTGGGGCTGGAATACCAAGGGCAAGAAGACCCGCAACAACAAGCGCACGGACAACATGATCGTGCAGCGTCGCAAGAACAAGGTGCGTTGAGGAACATATGCCGCGTTCAACGAAAAAGGGCCCGTTCGTCGACCTGCACCTCGCCAAGAAGGTGCAGATCGCCGCTGCCCGCAACGACCGCAAGCCCATCAAGACCTGGTCGCGCCGCTCGATGATCGTGCCGGACATGGTGGGCCTGACGATCGCCGTCCACAACGGCCGTCAACACATCCCAGTGCTGGTCTCCGAGAACATGGTCGGTCACAAGCTTGGCGAATTCGCCCCCACGCGCACCTTCAAGTCCCACTCGGGCGACAAGAAGGTCGAGGCCGCGAGCTAAGGAGGCGCCATGGAAGTATCAGCAACATTGCGCCACGCGCGCATCTCCCCGCAGAAGTGCCGGCTGGTGGCGGATACCGTCCGCGGCCAGCCCGTCAACACCGCGCTCAACGTCCTGAAGTTCATGCCGAAGAAGGGCGCTGAACTGGTCTACAAGGTCCTGTGGTCGGCGATCGCCAACGCGCAGGAGAACAAGGGCCTGGACGTGGATGATCTGAAGGTGGCGCGCATCCTGGTTGATGAGGCGCCGGTGTTGAAGCGTTTTGCCGCCCGCGCCAAGGGCCGCGGCACTCAAATCATCAAGCGCAACAGTCACATCACCGTGGCTGTGAGCGACGGCAGGAAGGACTAAGGCATGGGTCAGAAGGTCAATCCGCTCGGCATCCGCTTGGGCATCACCCGCGACTGGACGTCAAAGTGGTATGCCGACAGGAAGCAGTACCCGCTGCTCGTGTTCACCGACTACCGGGTGCGCAAGTTCCTGCACAGCAAGCTCGCCGAGGCCTCGGTGAGCCGCATCCTGATCGAGCGTGCCGCCAAGAAGGTGAACATCACCATCCAGACGGCGCGCCCCGGCATCGTGATCGGCAAGAAGGGCGAGGACATCGAGAAGCTGCGCCAGGCGACGGCGAAGCTCCTGTCCATGAACATCAATGATGTGCGCCTGAACATCGCCGAGATCAGAAAGCCGGAGCTCGACGCGCAGCTGGTGGCCGACAGCATCGCGCAGCAGATCGAGAAGCGCGTGATGTTCCGCCGCGCCATGAAGCGCGCGGTGATGAGCACCATGCGCTCAGGCGCCCTGGGCGTGAAGGTGCGCGCCTCGGGTCGCCTGAACGGCGCCGAGATCGCGCGCACGGAGTGGTCGCGCGAGGGCCGCGTGCCGTTGCACACCTTCCGTGCCGACATTGATTATGGTCTGTCGGAGGCCCACACCACCTACGGCGTCATCGGCGTGAAGGTATGGATCTTCAAGGGCGAGATCTTCGAGGCCGCGCGGCCCGAGCAGGCCCCTGAAGTGGTCACCGACGGCGTGCCCGCCGCCCCGGCTGCGGCTGCTGCCGACCAGCCGCAGGTCGCAGGCTAGGACGATAGAGCAAGATCATGCTGCAGCCCAAGCGCACCAAGTACCGCAAACAGTTCAAAGGCCGCAATACCGGTCTCGCCCACCGTGGCAGCTCGGTCGCCTTCGGCGAATTCGGCTTAAAGTCGACCAGCCGCGCGCGCATGACGGCCCGCGAGATCGAGGCCGCGCGTCGCGCCATGGCGCGCTACGTGAAGCGCGGCGGCCAGATCTGGATCCGCGTGTTCCCGGACGTGCCGATCTCCAAGAAACCGCTGGAAGTGCGCATGGGTAGCGGCAAGGGCAACGTGGAGTACTGGATCGCGAAGGTGCAGCCCGGCAAGGTGCTCTTCGAGATGGAAGGTGTGGATGAGGTGACGGCTCGCGAGGCGTTCCGCCTGGCGGGCTCGAAGCTCTCCGTGTCGACGGCATTTGTGAAACGGCAGGTTCGATAATGGACGCCAAAGAGATGCGCACCAAGTCCGCCGCCGAGCTCGCCGATGAGCTCATCAAGCTGCGCAAGGAGCAGTTCGCCCTGCGCATGCAGCGTGCGACCGGCCAGGCCATCAAGCCCGACCAGTTCGGCAAGGTTCGCAAGAGCGTTGCCCGCCTGAAGACGGTGCTGCGCGAAAGCGCTGGAGAGAAGAAGTGACGGTAGAAGCAAAAGGCCAACGCACCCTCACCGGTCGCGTGGTCAGCACCAAGATGCAGAAGACCATTGCCGTGGAAATCGAACGGCTGGTCCGCCATGGCATGTACGGCAAGTTCATCCGCCGCACCACCAAGCTTTTGGCGCACGACGAGGAGGGCAAGGCCCGCGAAGGCGACACCGTCGTCATCGTGCCGTGCCGCCCGATGTCGCGTCACAAGTCCTGGAAGGTCAGCTCGGTGACCTCATCGTCCCCGGGCGTCTGAGCGGAGCCATCGTATGATTCAGATGCGAACCCTGCTCAATGCCGCGGACAACAGTGGCGCCCGCACCCTGATGTGCATCAAGGTGCTCGGCGGCACGCGCCGCCGTTACGCCGCCATCGGCGATGTCATCAAGGTCAGCGTCAAGGATGCGATTCCGCGCGGCAAGGTGAAGAAGGGCGAGGTGTATGACGCCGTCGTCGTGCGCACCACCCACGGTGTGCGCCGCCCCGATGGTTCATTGATCCGCTTCGATGGCAATGCGGCCGTGCTTTTGACCCAGAAGCTCGAGCCCATCGGCACGCGCATCTTCGGACCCGTGACCCGCGAACTGCGCAACACGCAGTTCATGAAGATCATCTCGCTCGCGCCGGAAGTGCTGTGAGGCAGTCATGAGAAAGTTTCGTAAAGGCGATCAGGTCGTCGTGATTACCGGCCGCGACAAGGGCCGGCAGGGTGCGGTGATCCGCGTGCTCGATGACGAGCAGCTCATCGTGGAAGGCATCAATGTGGTGAAGCGCCACACGCGCGCGAATCCGCAGGCCGGCAAGCAGGGCGGCATCGTCTCCAAGGAGATGCCGATGCATGTCTCCAAGATCGCGATCTGGAATCCGACCACCAAGAAGGCCGATCGGGTCGGCTTCAAGGTGCTGGCGGACGGCAAGAAGGTGCGGCGTTTCAGCTCGAACGGAGAGATGCTCGACGCCTGATGGCGTCGGACAACTAACAAAGACCTATGGCAAGACTACATCAGTTTTACCGCGACACCGTGGTACCCAAGCTCAAGGCCGACTTGCAGCTGGCCAATCCCATGGAAGTGCCGAAGATCACCAAGATCACGGTCAACATGGGTGTGGGCGAGGCGGTGGCCGATCGCAAGGTCATGGACGCCGCGGTCGGCGACATGACCAAGATCACCGGCCAGAAGCCGCTCATCTGCAAGTCACGCAAGTCGATCGCCTCCTTCAAGCTGCGCGAGGGGCTCGCGATCGGCTGCAAGGTGACGCTGCGCGGCGAGCGCATGTACGAGTTCCTCGACCGGCTGATCAGCATCGCGATCCCGCGTATCCGTGACTTCCGGGGCGTCTCCCCGCGTGCCTTCGACGGCCGCGGCAATTACACCCTGGGCGTCAAAGAGCAGATTATTTTCCCCGAAATCCAGTACGACCAGGTCGATCAGATCCGGGGCATGGACATCACAATCACGACGACAGCACCCGACAACAAACAGGGTCGGGCGCTGCTCGAGGCTTTCAACTTCCCGTTCCGGAAGTAAGAGGTTCCAGAAGGCTATGGCGAAGACGAACATGGTCGAGCGCGATAAGCGTCGCACTAAAATCGTGAAGAAGTACGCGGTCAAGCGTGCGGCGTTGAAGGAGGCGATCCGAAGCCCCAAGACCTCGCACGAGGACCGTCTGGCTGCCCAGGTGCAGCTGCAGGAGTTGCCGCGGGATGCGAGTCCGTCGCGTCAGCGCAATCGATGTGCGATCACCGGCCGCTCACGCGGGGTGTATCGCAAGTTTGGTCTGGCCCGCGTGAAGATCCGTGAAGTCGCGAATCGCGGCGAGATCCCCGGCCTCACCAAGGCGAGCTGGTAAGGAATAGCGGCATGAGCATGACCGACCCCATCGCCGATCTGCTGACCCGTATCCGAAACGGGCAGACCGCGCGCAAACCTGAAGTGAGCATGGCCTCCTCCAAGCTCAAGACCGCGATCGCGCGCGTCCTGAAAGAGGAAGGCTATATCGGCGATGTCCGCCTCGAATCGGCGGGACAGAAGACGACGCTCACCATTGGCCTGAAATACTACGACGGCCGCCCGGTCATCGATCGCCTGGAGCGTGTCAGCCGTCCCGGCCTGCGCATCTACCGCGGCAAGGATGAGCTGCCGAAGGTGCTGGGTGGCATGGGCACCGTGATCGTCTCCACCCCCCAGGGCGTGATGACGGACAAGCAGGCCCGCTCCATCGGACAGGGCGGCGAAGTCCTGTGCATCGTGGCCTAACGGACAGTCAAGTTATGAGCAGAGTTGCAAAAGCCCCCGTCTCACTGCCCCAGGGCGTGACGGCGACGATTTCGGGCGACCAGGTCACCATCAAGGGCGCCAAGGGATCGTTGAGCCTGCCCCTGAAGGGCGGGGTGACCGTGGAACAGGCCGACAAGGCGCTGAACGTCAAGTACGGCGCCGATGATGCGATCCGCATGCAGGCGGGGGCCACCCGGGCGCACCTGGCCAACATGGTGGAGGGCGTGTCCAAGGGCTTCGAGCGCAAGCTCGAACTGCAGGGCGTGGGCTATCGCGCGCAGGCGCAGGGCAAGGTGCTGAACCTGACCTTGGGCTATTCGCACCCGGTCAATTTCGCGGTGCCCGAGGGCATCAGCATCGAGACGCCGACCCAGACCGAGATTGTCATCAAGGGCATCGATCGGCAGGTCGTGGGCGAGACGGCGGCGAAGATTCGCGCTTATCGTCCCCCCGAGCCCTACAAGGGCAAGGGCGTACGCTATGCCGGCGAGAAGATCGAGCTGAAGGAAGGCAAGAAGAAATGAGCACGATCAGCAAGAAGGACCGGCGGCAGCGCCGCGCCGTCAAGACCCGGCAGCATATCCGCGTGCTCGGTGCCCCGCGCCTGTCCGTGCATCGCACGCCGCAGCATATCTATGCGCAGCTCACCGAGGCCTCGGGCGCCAAGGTGCTGGCCGCAGCTTCGACCCTGCAGGAAGGCGTCAGCAAGGGCCTCAAGGGCACCGGCAATATCGAGGCGGCCAAGGCCGTCGGTCGCGCCATAGCGGAGGCCGCCAAGGCCGCCGGCGTCACCAAGGTCGCCTTCGACCGGTCAGGTTTCCAGTATCACGGTCGTGTCAAAGCATTGGCCGACGCCGCTCGCGAAGCGGGCCTTGAGTTCTAAGCAGGTATCCCAATCATGGCAAGACCAGAAAGAGGACGAGAATCGGCTGACGAGTTTGTAGAGAAACTCGTGGCCGTCAACCGGACCGCCAAGGTCGTCAAGGGAGGCCGGCAGTTCGGCTTTACCGCCCTGACGGTCGTCGGTGATGGTGCCGGCCGGGTGGGCTTCGGTTTTGGCAAGGCGCGCGAAGTGCCCGTGGCCATCTCCAAGGCCATGGCCCAGGCGCGCAAGAATATGATCAACGTGGCGTTGCGTAACGACACGCTGCACTACGCGATCCGCGGCACCCACGGCGCGACCCGCGTGCTGATGCAGCCGGCCTCGGATGGTACCGGCGTCATCGCCGGCGGCGGCATGCGCGCGGTGCTCGAGTGCGTCGGGGTGCGCAACGTGCTGGCCAAGAGCTACGGTTCCCGCAACCCGATCAACGTGGTGCGCGCAACCATCGAGGCGTTGTCCAAGGTGCGCTCGCCCGAGGAGATCGCCGCCAAGCGCGGCAAGACCTTGACGGAGCTGACGACATGACGATCGGCGGCCCCGGTTCCGTGAAGGTGACGCTGGTGAAGAGCCTTAACGGGCAGCTGACCCACATCGTCGCCTCGGTGCGCGGCCTGGGGCTGCGCAAGCCGCACCAGAGTGTGGCCGTGGTCGACACGCCGCAGAACCGCGGCATGATCAACGCGGCGGTGCATCTGCTTAAAGTGGAACAAGTCTGATGGTCATGCGAATGAATGAAATGGCGCCCGCCGCCGGGGCGAAGCGCAACCGCCTGCGGGTGGGACGCGGCGCCTCCGCCGGCCAGGGCAAGACCTGCGGCCGCGGCGTCAAGGGTCAGCGCGCCCGCAAGGGCGGCTATCACAAGGTCGGCTTCGAAGGCGGCCAGATGCCCTTGCAGCGCCGGCTGCCCAAGGTCGGCTTCCGTTCGGCCATGAAGGCGACGCGCGCCGAAGTGCGGCTGTCGGAGCTGGCGAAGGTGGAAGGCACGGTCATCGATCTGGCGGCGCTCAAGGCGGCCGATGTGGTGCCGAAGCATGCCGAAACCGCGAAGGTGGTGCTCTCGGGCGCCATTGCCCGCGCCGTGACGCTCAAGGGCGTCGCGGCGACCAAGGGGGCGCAGGCGGCGATCGTCGCGGCCGGCGGCACCGTCGAGGCGTTCGAGCAGCCCGCCAAGATCACCAAATTGAAGGCCAAGTAAGGGAGCGATCGGCACAGTGGCCACCAGCATCAACACCAGTCCGGCCAGCGCGCTCGGCGAGGCGTCACGCTTCGGCGAGATCCGCGGACGTTTGGCGTTCCTGATCGCCGGCATGGTCGTGTACCGCATCGGCACCTACATCCCGGTCCCGGGAATCGACCCGGCCGCGGTGCTGCGCTTCTTCCAGGACCAGAGCAACGGCATCTTAGGCATCGCCAACATGTTCTCGGGCGGCGCGCTGCAGCGCCTGTCGATCTTCGCCATGGGCGTGATGCCCTACATCTCCGCCTCCATCATCATCCAGATGATGTCGATGGTGGTGCCGACGCTGATGGAGCTGCGCAAGGAAGGCGAGGCCGGCCGGCGCAAGATCACCGAGTACACCCGTTACGGCACCGTGATCCTGGCCGCGTTCCAGTCGTTCGCGGCGGCGGTCGCGCTGCAGGCCAACCACATGGTGCTCGCGGGCGGTCCGGGATGGCTGATGACGGCCACCATCACCATGACCACCGGCACCCTGTTCCTGATGTGGCTGGGCGAGCAGATCACCGAGCGCGGCATCGGCAACGGCATCTCGATGCTGATCCTCTCCGGCATCGTGGCGGGGCTGCCCGGAGCCGTCGGCAACACCTTCGAGGCCGTGAGCACCGGTGAGATGTCCGGTCCCAAATTCCTGCTGCTGGTGATCGTCGTGCTGGGCGTGACGGCCTTCGTGGTGTTCGTGGAGCGTGCGCAGCGGCGCATCCCGGTCAACTACGCCAAGCGCCAGGTGGGACGGCGCATGTTCGCGGGCCAGAGCAGTCACCTGCCGTTCAAGCTCAACATGTCGGGCGTGATCCCGCCGATCTTCGCCTCGAGCATCCTGCTGTTCCCGGCGACCATCGCGAACTTCTTCGGCGGCGCCACCTCAGGCAAGACCGGCGAGATCCTGCAGAAGGTGGCCAATTCGTTAGGCTACGGGCAGCCCGCGCACCTGGTGGTCTACACGCTGCTGATTCTGTTCTTCTGCTTCTTCTATACGGCGCTGGTGTTCAACTCACGCGACACCGCCCAGAACCTGCAGAAGTCCGGCGCGTTCATCCCCGGCATCCGCCCCGGTCAGCAGACCGGCGAATACATCGACAAGGTGCTCTCCCGGCTCACCCTGTGGGGTGCGCTGTACGTGGCGAGCGTGTGTCTGCTGCCGGAATTCCTGGTGTCACAACAGGGTGTCCCGTTCCAGTTCGGCGGCACCTCGCTGATGATCGTGGTGGTGGTAGTGATGGATTTCATGTCGCAGCTGCAGGCTCACATGATGTCGCATCAGTATCCGGGTCTGCTCAAGAAGGCGAACCTGCTCGGCTACGGCCGCACAGGGGCGGGCGGCTGACGGCCTGCGCGCGCCGACATTCGCCAAGATTCTGGAAGAATATCCTCATGAAAGTACGTCCATCCGTTAAAAAGATCTGCAAGAACTGCAAGATCGTGCGCCGTCGGCGCGTGGTCTATGTGATCTGCAGCGACCAGCGCCACAAGCAGAGACAGGGTTGAACTTATGGCTCGCATAGCCGGCATCAATATTCCGATGAACAAGCACGTGTGGGTGGGCTTGCAGCACATCTACGGCGTGGGCCGCACCCGTGCGGTTGAAACCTGCGTGGCTGCCGGGGTCGACCCGCACACCCGCGTCAAGGATCTGACCGAGCCGGAGGTGAATGCCCTGCGCTCGCAGATCGCGAAGTTCGCGGTCGAAGGCGATCTGCGCCGCGAAGTGTCGATGAACATCAAGCGCCTGATGGACCTGGGTTCGTACCGGGGCATCCGGCACCGCCGCGGACTTCCGGTCCGTGGCCAGCGTACCAAGACCAATGCGCGTACACGCAAGGGGCCGCGCAAGCAGGCCGTCAAGCTGAACGCACCGCCGGGCAAGGCGTAACGAGGCAACACGATAATGGCCGATCAGAAACCAGCGCAGGGCGCGGCGAACAGCGCCCAGTCCGGCGGACCGAAGAAGCCGAAGAAGCTGCGCAAGAATGTGCTCGACGGCATCGCGCATGTGCATGCCAGCTTCAACAACACCATCATCACGATCACCGATCGTCAGGGCAACACGCTGTCCTGGGCGACCTCCGGGGGCTGCGGTTTCCGCGGCTCGCGCAAGAGCACCCCGTTCGCCGCGCAGGTCGCCGCCGAGAAGGCGAGCGTCGCGGCGCAGGAGCATGGGCTCAAGAACGTGGAAGTGCGCGTGGGGGGTCCGGGACCCGGCCGTGAGTCGGCGGTGCGGGCGCTGAATACCTCAGGCTTGAAGATCACCAGTATTTCGGACGTGACGCCCATTCCGCACAACGGCTGCCGTCCCCCCAAGAAGCGCCGGGTCTAAGGCGAGGAACACAGAATATGGCGCGTTATACCGGTCCTACCTGCAAGCTCGCTCGTCGCGAAGGCACCGATCTTTTCCTCAAGAGTGGCGCCAAGCCCCTCGAGAGCAAGTGCAAGTTCCAGGTGCCCCCCGGCGGCATCAAGGGCGAGCGCCGCCAGCGTCTGTCGGACTACGGCACGCAGCTGCGCGAGAAGCAGAAGCTGCGCCGCATGTACGGGGTGCTCGAGCGCCAGTTCAGCAATTACTACGAAGAGGCTGCGCGGCGCAGCGGCGCCACGGGCGAGAACCTGCTGAAGCTGCTCGAGTGCCGGCTGGACAACGTGGTGTACCGCATGGGGTTCGCCGTGACCCGCGCCGAGGCGCGTCAGCTGGTCAGCCACAAGGCCATCACGGTCAATGACCAGGTGGTCACCATCGCCTCCTACCAGGTGCGCGCCGGGGATGCGATCGCGGTGCGCGAGAAGTCGCGCAAGCAGCTGCGCATTGCGAGCGCCCTCACCATGGCCCAGCAGGTCGGCCTGCCGGAATGGGTGGAAGTGGACGAGAAGACCTTCAAGGGCGTGTTCCGCACCGTGCCGGCGCGGGACGAAATCCTGCCCGACATCAATGAGAACCTCGTCGTCGAGTTGTACTCGAAGTAATTTCAAGCAGCCTGCGGGAAGTGTTCCGCAGGGGTCGGACGGTAGTGATTATTGACCGTCCGATTTGGTGTTTTCTGCGGCCGGTCAACCCGGCAAGGTGAAAGTTATGCAAGGATCCGTGGGTGAGTTTCTAAAGCCGCGTGTGGTGAAGGTGCAACCGGTTGCGCCGCGTCAGGCACGTGTGGTCATTGAGCCATTCGAGCGCGGCTTCGGCCACACGCTCGGCAACGCGCTGCGGCGCGTCTTGCTGTCCTCCATGCCCGGCAGCGCCATTACCGAAGTCGAAATCGACGGCGTGCTGCACGAGTACACCAGCATCGAGGGTGTGCAGGAGGACGTGGTCGACATCCTGTTGAACCTGAAGCTGGTCGCGCTGCGCATGCATACGCGCGACAGCGCCGAGCTGCGCCTGCACAAGAAGGGGCCGGGCCCGGTGACCGCCGGCGACATCCAGCTCGACCATGACGTTGAAGTCGTGAATCCGGACCTCGTGATCGCCAACCTCACCAAGGCCGGGGAGCTGTCGATGACCCTGCGCGTCGAGCGCGGCCGCGGCTACCGCCCGGCAGCGCAGCGCGCGGCATTCGAGGAGCAGACCCGTCCCATCGGCCGTCTGCAGCTGGATGCGTCCTTCTCGCCCATCCGCCGCGTCACCTATTCGGTGGATGCGGCGCGGGTCGAACAGCGCACCGACCTCGACAAGCTCGTCATCGACATCGAGACCAACGGGACCATCGATGCCGAGGAGGCCATCCGGCGTGCCGGCGGCATCCTCAAGGACCAGCTGTCGGTGTTCGTGGACCTGCAAGGCGAAGAGGAAGCCGCCACCAAGGTTTCCGAGATGCAGTTCGATCCGATCCTGCTGCGGCCCGTCGATGAGCTGGAGCTCACCGTCCGCAGTGCCAACTGCCTGAAGGCGGAGAACATCCACTACATCGGCGATCTGGTGCAGCGCACCGAGGTCGAGCTGCTGCGCACCCCGAACCTGGGCAAGAAGTCCCTGACCGAGATCAAGGAAGTCCTGCAGAGCCATGGGCTGATGCTGGGCATGCGTCTGGATGGCTGGCCGCCGGCGGGACTGAAGCACGACGAGGAGCGGGACAGCATCTGATTGATGCGCCCGATTGAGGAACAGATATGCGTCACCAACTGAGCGGTCGCCAGCTCTCACGCAACAGTCCGCACCGTCACGCGATGCTGCGGAACATGAGCGTGTCGCTGCTGCGTCACGAGACCATCCGTACCACTTTGCCCAAGGCCAAGGAACTGCGGCGCGTCGTCGAGCCGCTGATCACGCTGGGCAAGACCGACAGTGAGGCGCACCGCCGCCTGGCCTTCTCGCGCCTGCGCGATACGGCCATCGTGGAGAAGCTGTTCGCCGACCTGGGTCCGCGCTTCAAGGCGCGGGCCGGCGGCTACACGCGCATCCTGCGCATGGTGCCGCGCGCCGGCGACAATGCGCCGATGGCGCTGATGCAGCTGGTCGACAAGGCCGGCGCCGTGGTCGAGGCCGCCAAGCCCACCGCGAAGCCCGCGCGCAAGAAGAAAAAGGCTGCCGCGCCGAAGGCGGAAGCCGCGTCTGCTGCCGCCGAGACCAAGCCGCGCCGACGCAAGAAAGCCGCCGCCTAAAGCGGCTTACGGAAACTTAATTGTTTGAGTGAGGATTCGCCTAAGGAGTTGCCATGAGCCTCGGATCTGAATTCAAGGAATTTGCGATGAAGGGCAACGTCATCGACCTCGCGGTCGGTGTCGTGATCGGCGCCGCGTTCGGCAAGATCGTCGCCTCCCTGGTTGCCGACATCATCATGCCGCCGATCGGCATGCTGACCGGCGGCATCAACTTCACGGATCTTGCCGTGAAGCTCGGCCTGGATCCATCCGGCAAGCCGGTATTGCTCAAATACGGCTCATTCATCCAGACGGTGCTGGAATTTCTGATCGTGGCGTTCGTGATCTTCGTCCTGGTCAAGGGCATCAATACGCTCAAGCGCCCGCCGCCGCCGGCAGCGGCGGCCGCTGCGCCGCCGAGCCGGGAAGAGGTGCTGCTGACCGAGATCCGCGACCTGCTCGCGAAGCGCTGATTCAGGCCGCCGCGAACGCCTCCCGCGTCAGGTTCTCGCAGCCTGATGCGCCCACCACCAGGTCATCCTCGATGCGGATGCCGCCGAAGCGCCGCAGGCTGTCGACCCGCCGCCAGTTGATGTGCGCACCGCGCGCTGTCCGCGCGCGCCTGCTCAAGCAGCGGCTCGATGAAGTACAGCCCCGGTTCCATGGTGACCACAAAGCCCGCTTCCAGGCGCCGTGTGAGGCGCAGGTAAGGGTGGCCGGGCGGACGGGCGATCTCGCCCCCCGCCGCTGAACGCTGCAGCCCGCCCACATCGTGCACCTGCAGCCCCAGGAGGTGGCCGATGCCATGGGGCAGAAACACGCTGGAAAGCCCGCTGGCGAGCGCTTCGTCCGCATCACAGCGGATGAGGTCCGCGTCGCGCAGGACCCCCGCCACGGCCCGGTGCGCGGCCAGGTGGATGTCCACCCATTCAACGCCCGCCCGCACCTGCCCGCACAGGCGCTGCTGGGCCGCGTCCATGGCTTGGATGAGGGCCGCGAATTCCCGGTGGTCCGGCGCGCCGTCGTCCGTGACGTAGGTGCGGGTGATATCGGAGGCGTAGCCGTGCCACTGCGCTCCGGCATCGATCAGCAACGAGTGGTGCGCTGCGGGAGGCTCGCGCCGGAGGTTTTGATAGTGCAACACACTGCCGGCTTCGTTGAGGGCGACGATGGCGTTATAGGGCAATTCCTGCTCGCGCTGCTCGATTGCGGCCAGAAAGGCCTGGTGAATCGCGTATTCGCTGTCGGCGGCGGCAAACGCCGCGGCGGCCGCGCCGTGGCCGCGCGCCCCCACGCGATTCGCGAGCCGCAGCATCGACAGCTCATAGGACGTTTTCACGGCGCGCGTGAAATCCAGTGCCAGCAGCAGTTTTTCCGGGTTTTGCGCGCCCAGCCCCCAGCCGGCGATCTGCGCGCTGGGCGCCCCGATCAGCGCGACCTGCGTCAGATTCTGCGGCAGTGCGGCGCGCACGGCGGCGAGACTTCCCAGGACCTGTATATCGAAATGTCGGGTCCACTCCCCTGTAGGACTAGCCTGCGGCTCGTACCAAAAATCGGGCGGCGAACAAATAAGCAGTCTGGGTCTGGCCCCCGGTTTCACATAGAGAAAACAGTCCGGGGCGGGCGGCAACGGCCCCCATATCGAGTACCAGGCGCAAGGCCGGAACGGATAGCTCTGATCGTCACGAAATACCGGCAAAAGCAGGCCCGAATACACCAGGACGGCATCGTACGAGGAGGCTGCGAGGGCCGCGCTGAAGCGGCTGTGCAGGCTCGCCAGGTGCTGCTCGTATTCGGACCCCGATTCGGTCATTGGCTCGACCATTGCATCATCACACACGGGTTGTCACGGCCATTCATTGCGATATGCTCCATTGTAGTCACAGCGTCGCCGCGGGTCGTGGGGATGGCTGTGATGGTGCGCGCAGGCCGGTTCAAGCGCTGTTTTGGCGCGGGGCCCGGCAGGCATTCATGACGGGACGTTCACGAATGTTTAAAAACCGGCCGTAACTCTATAGAATTCTGCGCCGCGATCTGAAATCGCCAGACTAACTAGTTAGTTTTAAATTTGGTCTCTCACCGTTTGCCTTTTCTTTCTCGGGGTACAGCTCAATGAAGACAAAACTCGCTCTCAGCGCTCTTGTTGCCGCGCTCGCGCTGGTGGCCTGCGCCAAGCAGGACGCCACGCCGTCGGCAGCAGATTCGTCGGCCGCCGCGGCCGCCTCCGCCTCCTCTGCCGCCTCTGATGCCGCTGCCGCGTCCTCCTCGGCGGATGCAGCTGCTGCTGCTGCCTCTGCTCCGTCCTCAGCGCCGGCTTCCAGCTCGCCGTAGTAACTTCGCAGTTACTGATTCGAGCCTGACCGTGGGCTCGCAAATGGCCCGGACCGGCGCGAGCACGGCTCCGGGCTTTTTGTTGTAAGGATCGGACTTGACCATCAGTTTGCGCGACGCCCGCAGTTCGCAGGAAGACCGTTCCTGGATCGCGAAGGTGTTTCGCGACTATATCGATGACCTCGACCCGATGAGCACGGGGATCTTTCCGGTGCTGGGCGAGGTGGGTCATCGCGAGCCCGATCAGGTGGCGCGCTGGTTCGGTGATCCGAACGCCTTTCCGTTGGTCATCGCGCAATCGCAGCTGCCGGTGGGCTTCGCGATGGTGGCGCGTGCCAACGCCGCGGGCGCGGACTACCGGATGGGCGAGTTCTTCATTGCCCGCGGCCATCGTGGCCTGGGACTGGGTCGGGGTGCCGTGCAGCTGATCCTCGACCGCTTCGCGGGCCGCTGGGAAATCACCGAATACCAGCGCAACCCCAACGCCGTGAAATTCTGGCGCCGGGTCGTGACCAGCTATACCGGCGGGCGCTTCGAGGAGCGCATCTTCAATGGCGAGGTGCGCCAGTCCTTCGAGTCGGGGCCGCGTCGGCGTTAGACCCGCAGCTGCCGCAGCCCTTGAGGGCCTGCAGCTGCAGCGACGCTTTCAACCGTGCCGGCCAGCCCACGTGGGCCGCCCGCGCGATGGGCAGCAGCTGGTCGAGCAACCATAGCCGCGCCCGCACCCCCAGGATTCGCCATACGCTGTAGATGGCGCTGGCGGCGACGACCGCGATGACCACGCTCCACTGCGCGATCAGCACCTCAGCCCAGCCCCGCGGCGAGCGCCGCGCGATAGGTGATGAACGAGGTCAGGTACGCGAGTGCGAACTGGTAGGCGGCCATCAACGCCGGATACCGCCAGGTGTTGGTCTCCCGGCGCACCACGGCGAGCGTCGACAGGCACTGTGGCGCAAACACATACCACGCCAGCAGCGACAGTCCCGTCGCCACCGTCCAGCCGCGGGCCAGAATGGGCTGCAGCGCCCCGGCAACGTCCTGACCGGCTGCGGACATGGCGTACACCGTACCGAGCGCGCCCACGGCGACCTCGCGTGCCGCGAGGCCCGGTACCAGCGCGACACAGATCTGCCAGTTAAAACCGATGGGGGCGAACACCCACAGCAGCGCATGGCCGATGCGGCCCGCGAAGCTGTAACTGATCGCAGGATCCGTGGCACCCGCGGGCGGGTGCGGAAAGCTTGCCAGGAACCACAGCACCACCATCAGCGTCAGCAGCACCGAGCCCACCCGTCCGAGAAAAATGCGCGAGCGCTCCCACAGCCCGAGCACCAGGTTTCTGATGTTGGGCCATTTGTATTCCGGCAGCTCGAGCATCAGCGGGTGATAGTCACCGCGCATGAAGATGCGCTTGATGGCGAAGGCGACGATCATGGCCCCGGCGACGCCGACCAGGTACAGCGCGAACAGCGTCATGCCCTGCAGATTGAATGGACCGACCATGCGCCGGGGGATGAAGGCGCCAATCAGCAGCGTATAGACAGGCAGGCGTGCCGAGCAGGTCATGAGCGGCGCGATCATGATGGTGGTCAGCCGATCACGCGCCGCAGGGATGGTGCGCGTGGCCATGATGCCGGGGATCGCGCAGGCGAAGCTCGACAGCAACGGAATGAAGGCGCGGCCCGACAGTCCCACCTTGCCCATGAGGCGGTCGAGCAGAAAGGCGGCGCGTGGCAGGTAGCCCGAATCCTCGAGCGCGAGGATGAAGGCGAACAGAATCAGGATCTGCGGCAGGAACACCAGCACGCTGCCCGCGCCGGCGATCACCCCGTCCACCAGCAGATGCCGCAGCGGGCCATCGCTCAGGTGCGCGCCGATCCAGTTACCGAGCGCCGCCATGCCACTCTGCACGGCATCCATGGGCCATTTTGCCCAGCTGAAGACCGCCTGGAACATCAAGAACAGCACCACGCCCAGGAGCAGCGGTCCGCTCACCGGATGCAGCACCAGCGCATCCAGCCGCTGCAGCAGGCGCAGCCGGGCGGGCACCCGATAGCCGATCTCATCGAGAATCCGGCGCACCTCGGACTGGGTGGCCTGGATTTCGGCCGCGCTGCCGCCGTTGAACTCGATGCGCCCCGCGCCCGCCCCGGGCTGCGGCGTGCGGTCCAGCAACGCCACCAGTTCCCGTTCGCCGCCCGGTCGGATGGCGACGGTCTCCACCACCGGCAGTCCGATGGCGCGCGCGAGCGCCGCCCCGTCCAGGCGAAAGCCGCGGTCACGCGCCAGATCCGACATGTTCAGGGCGACCACCATGGGCCTGCCCAGTCGCTTCAGTTCCAGCACCAGGCGCAGGTTCAGACGCAGATTGGTGGCATCCACCACGCAGACGATCAGATCCGGAGGCTGCTCCGAGGCATGCCGCCCCAGGACGATGTCGCGGGTGATGGCCTCATCGAGCGTGGTCGGCTGCAGGCTGTAGGCGCCGGGCAGGTCGAGCAGGCGATAGGCCCGACCGCTGGTGGGCCCGATGAAGCGGCCCTCCTTGCGCTCCACCGTGACGCCCGGGTAATTGGCGACTTTCTGGCGGCTGCCGGTGAGGCGATTGAACAGTGCGGTCTTGCCGCAGTTGGGAACCCCGACCAGCGACAGCGAAAAGCCGGCCGTTGCGGCTGCGGCGCTCAAGTGGGCAGGGCGTCCTCGACCCAGATGTTCTGCGCCTCGCAGCGCCGCAGCGCGAACTGGCTGCAGCCCACCCGGACCACGAACGGATCGCGTCCGGGACGCGCTTCGGCAACGACTTCGACCCGCTCGCCGGCAATGAAGCCCAGCTCCAAAAGCCGCAGCTCCAGCTGGCTGACGCCGTCAGTGGCCGAGCCCACGGCGACGATGGTGGCGCCCATGCCGGGCCGCAGATCGCTTAAGGCGGTCGGCACCGAGGTGTCGATGGCATCGCTTCGGACGGCAGTATCCATGCGCCAAGTATCATGAGAACCGTTCGCATTTGCAATGTGCATCGACCGGCATTCGCGATGCAATGCCGACTATATTTTGGCGGCGGCGGCCTGCCTGAAAGGGTGCGACACGGTGGGTTTTTTGAGCAGCGCTTTCAGGTACGCGCCCGTGTAGGAAGCCTTATGGGCGGCGATCTGCTCGGGGGTCCCCGCGGCGATGACTTGACCTCCGCCGCCGCCGCCCTCGGGTCCCAGGTCGATGACATAATCGGCGGTCTTGATGACATCCAGGTTGTGCTCGATCACCACGACGGTATTGCCCTCATCGCGCAGCCGATGCAGCACCCGCAGCAGCTGCTCGATATCCGCGTAGTGCAGGCCGGTGGTCGGCTCATCCAGGATGTACAGCGTGCGCCCCGTGGCCCGCTTGGCCAGTTCCCGCGCGAGCTTCACCCGCTGGGCCTCACCGCCCGAGAGCGTGGTCGCATTCTGGCCCAGGCGCAGGTACGACAGGCCCACATCGTGGAGCGTCGCGAGTTTCCCGGCGATGGTCGGGACGTTGGCGAGCAGACGGCGCGCATCCTCGACCGTCATCTCCAGCACTTCATGGATGTTCTTGCCGCGGTAGCGGATCTCGAGTGTCTCGCGGTTGTAGCGCTGACCCTTGCAGACATCGCAGGGCACGTACACATCCGGCAGGAAGTGCATCTCCACCTTGAGCACGCCATCGCCCTCGCAGGCCTCGCAGCGGCCGCCCTTGACGTTGAAGCTGAAGCGGCCGGCATCGTAGCCGCGCGCCCGGCTTTCCGGCACGGCCGCGAACAGCTCGCGCAGCGGCGTGAACAGGCCCGTGTAGGTGGCCGGATTGGAGCGTGGCGTGCGGCCGATCGGGCTTTGATCGATGTCGATGACCCGATCGATATGTTCCAGGCCCTCGATCCTGCGACAGGGGGCCGATTCGCGTGGCGTGCCGTTCAGATGCGCCGCCACGTGATTGAACAGCGTGTCATTGATCAGCGTGGATTTGCCGGAACCGGATACGCCGGTGACGCAGGTGAAGAGCGCGAGCGGAATCTCCACATCGATATCGCGCAGATTGTTGCCGGTCGCGCCGAGGATGCGCAGGGCTGCGGTCCGCGATGCGCGGCGTGCGCACTTTCGGCACCTGGATCGAGCGCGCGCCGCTTAAGTACTGGCCGGTGAGTGAGGCCGGATTGCGCTTGATCTCATCCGGGGTGCCGCTCGCGACGATCTGGCCGCCGTGCACGCCGGCCCCGGGCCCCAGATCCACCACGTGATCGGCGGCCAGGATGGCGTCGGTGTCGTGCTCGACGACGATCACGGTGTTGCCCGTATCGCGCAGCGCCGCGAGCGTGCCCAAGAGGCGCGCATTGTCACGCTGATGCAGGCCGATGGAAGGCTCATCGAGGATATACATGACGCCGGTGAGACCTGAACCCACCTGGCTTGCCAGGCGGATGCGCTGGGCTTCCCCGCCCGAGAGCGTCTCGGCGCTGCGCTCCAGCGTCAGGTAATCCAGTCCGACATCCTTGAGGAAGCGCAGCCGATCACCCACATCCTTGAGGATCCGCGCGGCGACCTCCGCGCGCCAGCCGGGGAGGCTCAACGCCTGCATCGTGGTCAGGGCATCGCCCACCGACAGATGCGCGATCTGCGGCAGCGTGTAGTCGCCCACGAACACGAAGCGCGCGGTGCGATTCAGCCGCGTGCCGCCGCACTCGGGACAGGCATGGTGGCCGAGGTACTTGGCGAGTTCCTCGCGCACGCGCGGGGACTGGGTCTCCCGGTAGCGGCGCTCCATGTATGGCAGGAACCCTTCAAACGGATGGCGCTTCCTCGACAGCCGCCCGTTGGCCTGCATCTGCCGGAACTCGATCGACTCGCCGCCGCTGCCTTCGAGCAGCGTCTTGCGGATTTTCTGGGGCAGATCGTCCCAGGGGGTTTCGACATCAAAACCGTAGTGGCGCGCGAGCGAGGTCACGATCTCCATGTAGTGCACGTTGTTGCGATCGCGTCCGCGCACCGCGCCGGTGGCCAGCGACAGTGAGCCGTTGGCGACGATGAGGCGCGGATCAAAGAACGGTTTGACGCCCAGTCCGTCGCAGCTGGGACAGGCGCCCGCGGGGTTGTTGAAGGAGAAGAGCTTGGGTTCAAGCGGCGGCACGCTGTAGCCGCATACCGGGCAGGCGTGCCGGCTCGAGAACACCACCGGCTCGTGTGACGACAGCGCGCTCCCCGGCAGATAGATCAGCTGGGCGAGGCCCCCCGACAGGCGCAGCGCGGTCTCGAAGGACTCGGCCAGCCGCACCGCGATGTCCGGGCGCACCTTCAGCCGGTCGACCACGGCTTCGATACTGTGTTTGCGCTTGGGGTCGAGGTCGGGCCGCGCGTCGAGTTCATGCAGGTGGCCGTCGATGCGCACCCGGACGAAGCCCTGGCGGGCCAGATCCTCGAATACCTGGCTGTGCTCGCCCTTGCGGTCGCTGATCAGCGGTGCCAGAAGCGCAATCGGGGTGTCCTCGGGCAGCTTCAGGACCTGGTCGACCATCTGGCTGACCGTCTGGGCCGTCAGATCGATGCCATGGTCAGGGCAGCGCGGGATGCCCGCGCGCGCAAACAGCAGGCGCAGATAGTCATAGACCTCGGTCACCGTACCCACCGTGGAGCGCGGATTATGCGAGGTCGCCTTCTGCTCGATGGCGATGGCCGGTGACAGCCCCTCGATGGAGTCGACATCCGGCTTGTCCATCATGGACAGGAACTGCCGGGCGTACGCGGACAGGGATTCCACGTAGCGGCGCTGGCCTTCCGCATACAGGGTGTCGAACGCCAGCGAGGACTTGCCCGATCCGGAAAGTCCGGTGAAGACGATCAGCCGGTCGCGCGGCAGATCGAGGTCAATGCCGCGCAGATTGTGGGTGCGGGCGCCGCGGATGCGGATGTACTGCATGAATCGTTAAGCGGGCATTCCCGCCCCAGTCAAAAGTGAACAAACCAGGAAGCATACGCCGTCGCGCCGGCGCTGCCGTGCGTCTACACTATGTGGAGACGACATTGCGCATAGGAAGGTCTGCCATGGCACGCGGCATCAACAAGGTCATTCTCATCGGTCACCTGGGTCAGGATCCGGAAGTGCGCGCGCTGCCGTCCGGTTCCAGCATCGCCAACCTGCGCATCGCCACCACCGAAAGCTGGAAGGACAAGCAGTCCGGGGAATTCAAGGAACAGACCGAGTGGCACACCGTGGTGCTGTTTGGGCGCACGGCCGAGGTGGCCGCCGAGTACCTGAAGAAGGGCTCGCAGGTCTATATCGAAGGTCGTCTGCGCACCCGCAAATGGCAGGACAAGACCGGCAATGACCGCTATTCCACTGAAATCGTCGGCAACGACATGCAGATGCTGGGCGGTCGTGGCCAGGGCGGCGGTGCCGCCGGCGCCGAGGGTGGGCGCCAGGCCTATGCCGCGCGCGACACGGCGCGCAGCACGGGCGGCGCGGCCATCGCCGCTGGAGCCGGCAGCGGTGGCGGGGAATTCAGCGACGCGCCGGCGACCAGCACCGAGCACGACTTCGACGACGACATCCCGTTCTGAGATAGGGGCGTGGCGCCCGGCGCGTACTCGAGCCTCAGGCCCAAAGCCTCGAGCGGTTGCCATCCAGGATCTTGCGGCGAAGCTCGCCAACCTGCCGCTCGAACTGCTCTGCGCTGGTGGACTGTGCCTCGAGCGCCATGGTGTGATGGACGGCCGCGACCTCCGATCGTGCGAGCGCCTCGGCGCGCTCCTCGACGACCTCCTGCAGAGGCTTCTTAGGCACGAGCACATAGCGGACCTCGCACCCCAGGACTTGCGCGTATCGGGTGAGGGTTGCCAGGGTGATATCCCCGCGGGCTTCGGCCAACTCAGCGGCCATCGCCGTGGAGGGCGCAACCCCTCCCGCCTTGGCGAATTGACGCGCCCGCATGCCCAGCGCACCGCGGACCGCGCGCAACCACCCGCTGCGGGGACGCGAGTAGGGCAGATCCCGCCAAGGGGCAAGCTGCTCATCCAGTTGTCTTAGGGTCAGATCCTGAAGCATGGCAGTACCTTGACCGATTATAGTCGGACATTCATGTATATCGTTCGATTATAGTAGGTCAAATTCTCAGCCGCTGTTCGATCATAGTCGGACGCCGCTGCCGACTTTGGTTACGCGTAAGACCCAACGTCCGGTGCACGCCCTGCGACGGGCCTTGGCTCGCTCCAGCGGGGCCATTGATCTTGGTCGGCAGCGGCCAGATTGCAGTTTCACCACGCCCCGCGCCGCCGACGGGTAAAATTGCCGCTGTTTCAACGATTCACCCA
Organism: uncultured Gammaproteobacteria bacterium; assembly: GCA_963708865.1. GTDB lineage: Bacteria > Pseudomonadota > Gammaproteobacteria > Steroidobacterales > Steroidobacteraceae > DAIDKA01. Next base: position 146,575 of record CAVPUC010000008.1, on the reverse strand, counting down.
GGTATGTCCGGCCGCTATTTCATCAAGACGTTCGGTTGCCAGATGAACGAATACGACTCCGCGCGCATGGCGGATGTCCTGCATAGCAGCGCTGGTATGGTTCCCACCGACACGGCGGCCGAGGCCGACGTTCTCATCATGAACACCTGCTCGGTGCGAGAAAAAGCCGAGGACAAGGTGTATTCCCTGCTGGGCGAATGGCGCGCCATCAAGGCGGCGCGTCCGGATGTGGTGATCGGCGTGGGCGGCTGTGTCGCGAGCCAGGAGGCCGGCACGATCGTGAAACGCGCGCCGTGCGTGGACCTGGTGTTCGGTCCGCAGACCCTGCATCGCCTGCCGCAGATGATTGCGCAATTGCGCCGCACGGGCCGCAGCGTCGTCGATGTGAGCTTTCCGGCGATCGAGAAATTTGATGAGCTGCCGCCGCCGCGCGCCGAGGGCGCCGCAGCCTTCGTGTCCATCATGGAAGGCTGCAGCCGCTACTGCAGCTTCTGCATCGTCCCCTATACGCGCGGTGAGGAGATCAGCCGGCCGCTTGCCGATGTGCTCACCGAAGTCGCCACCCTGGCCGACCAGGGCGTGAGCGAAGTGACGCTGCTCGGTCAGAACGTGAACGCTTATGCCGGACCGATGGCGGACGGTGCGCGGGTGGATCTGGCGACGCTGATCCATCATGTGGCGGGCATTCGCGGCATCGAGCGCATCCGCTTCACCACCTCCCATCCGGTGGAGTTCACCGACAGTCTCATCGAGGCTTACGCGAACGTCCCGAAGCTCGCCAATCATCTGCACCTGCCGGTGCAGAGCGGCTCGGACCGGGTGCTGTCGCTGATGAAGCGCGGCTACACGGCGCTGGAATTCAAGGATCGCATCCGCAAGCTGCGCGCGGTGCGGCCGGACATCAGTGTTTCCTCGGATTTCATCATCGGCTTTCCGGGTGAAACCGAGCGCGATTTCGCGGCCACCATGCAATTGATCCGCGATGTGGGGTTCGATTCCTCGTACAGCTTCCTGTACAGCCGCAGGCCGGGTACTCCCGCAGCCTCCCTGCCCGATGAGGTGCCCCAGGCCGTCAAGCAGCAGCGGCTCGAGCAGCTGCAGGCGCATATCGATGAGCACGCGCGCCGGATCAGCGAGCAGATGGTGGGCAGCGTGCAGCGCGTGCTGGTGGTCAGGCCCTCGCGCCGCGATGCGCGCGAACTCGCCGGGCGCACCGAGAACAACCGCTGGGTGAATTTCGCGGGTCCCGCATCCCTCATGAACCGGTTCGTCGATGTGACGGTCACCGAAGCGCGCGCGCACACGCTGCGCGGACGGCTCAAGGTACGCGATGCAGCGTGAGTTTGAGCTCGAGCCCGCCGACAATGCGCGGCTGGCAAAACTGTGCGGCCCGCTGGATGAGAACCTGCGACTGGTGGAGGGCCGCTTGAATGTCGAGGTGCACCGGCGTGGCGAGAATTTCCGCGTCGTGGGCGAGCGTGCGCCGGAAGCCGAGGAAACCCTGCGGGAACTGTTCCGTCTGTCCAAGGATGAGGATGTCACGCCGCATCACGTGCACCTGACGCTGCACGAGCGCGCCCAGGATGGGGAAAACCCGGCCGGCCGCGACGACGATGAGCCCTCGATCCGCGTGCTGCGCGGCGCCATCCGTGCGCGCGGCGGCAATCAGCGCGAGTACTTGCGGCAGATCAGGGTCAGCGATCTGACCTTCGGTGTGGGCCCGGCCGGCACCGGCAAGACCTACCTCGCGGTGGCCTCGGCGGTGGAGGCCCTGCAGGCCGAACGGGTCCGCCGCATCGTGCTGGTGCGACCGGCGGTGGAAGCGGGCGAGCGCTTAGGGTTTCTGCCGGGCGATCTGTCGCAGAAGGTCGATCCGTATCTGCGGCCGATGTACGACGCGCTGTACGAGATGCTGGGCTTCGATCGGGTGGCGCGCTTCATCGATCGCAACGTGATTGAAGTGGCGCCGCTGGCGTTCATGCGTGGCCGCTCGCTCAATGACTCCTTCATCATTCTGGATGAGGCGCAGAACACCACGCCGGAGCAGATGAAGATGTTCCTGACGCGCATCGGCTTTGGCTCGCGCGCGGTCGTGACCGGGGATGTCACCCAGACCGATCTGCCGCACGGCAAGCTGTCCGGCCTGCGGCACGCGCTCGGGGTGCTGAAGGGCGTCGCCGGGGTCTCCTTCACCTTCTTTGATGCCCGCGATGTGGTGCGTCACCCGCTGGTCCAGCGCATCGTGCAGGCCTATGAAGCGCGCGGGGATGCGCCGTGAAGCCGTCCGCTGCGGCCTCCGCGCGCATGCCGCTGCTGGTGGACGTGGTGCGCGCGGGGCGGGACTGGGCGCCCTCCGGCACCGAGATCCGTACCTGGGCGAGCGCCGCGCTCGGCCGCCGCGCTGCCGGCGCGGAACTTGCCGTGCGGGTGGTCGCCCCCGCCGAGAGCAAACGCCTCAATGCCCGCTACCGGGGCCGCAACCGGCCGACCAACGTGCTGTCGTTCCCGGTGTCGCAGCTCGCGGCGCTCGATGCCGCTGCGCACCGCGCGCCGCGCCCGCTTGGGGATCTGGTGATCTGCGCCCGGGTCGTGCGCGCCGAGGCGCGCCAGCAGCGCAAGGCGCTCAAGGCCCACTGGGCGCACCTGGTGATTCACGGCGCGCTGCACCTCCTGGGCTATGATCACGAGCGCGACGCGGAGGCACGTCGCATGGAGCGGCGCGAAGTCGCCGTGCTCAAACGCTTCGGCATCATCAACCCCTACCGGAGCCTCGGTGTCTAAGGACGGCAATGCCACCGGGCGCTGGCTGCGCCGTATCACCCAGACCCTGTCTGGTGAGCCGCAGGACCGCGAGGCCCTGGTGGGCCATATGCTCGAGGCACGTGAACACGGCCTCATCGACGCCGATGCGATGGCGATGCTCCAGGGTGTGCTGGATGTCGCCGATCTGCAGGTGCGCGACATCATGGTGCCGCGCACGCAGATGGCGGTGGTGCGGCGTGCCGAGCCGGCGCCGGACATTCTGGCGCGGGTCATTGAAAGCGGACACTCACGCTTCCCGGTGATGGATGATGACCGGGACGACATCGTCGGTATCCTGCTCGCCAAGGATCTGCTGCGCCTGTGTGCTGCCGGCGAGCAGGAGCGATTCAATATCCGCGAGTTCATGCGCCCGGCCGTGTTCGTGCCGGAATCGAAGCGACTGAACATGCTGCTGAAGGAATTCCGCGGCAACCGCAACCACATGGCGATCGTCGTGGATGAGTACGGCGGCGTCTCGGGGCTCGTGACCATCGAGGATGTCATCGAACAGATCGTCGGGGACATCGATGACGAGTTCGATATCGAAGAGGACGACCTGAACATCCGCAAGGAAGCCGAGCATCAGTACGCGGTGCGCGGTGTCACGCGGCTCGAGGAATTCAACGAGTACTTCGGCACCCAGCTGGTGGATGAGGGCTTCGATACCGTGGCGGGTCTGGTGATGAAGACGCTGGGCCGGCTGCCCCGCCGCGGTGAGGCGGTGAGCCTTGGCGGGCTCGAAGTGCGCGTCGTGCGCGTTGACCGGCGCCGCATCGACCTTTTGCGGGTGACCTCTGCGCGCGAGCTGCCGCCGCGCCCGCCCGTCGCGGCTGACTGACGCGGTCGAAAAAAACGTGACGCTGCATTCGAATCCGCTACTCGCGGACCGGCGTGTGCGGTTGGCGCTGGCCGCCGCCGCGGGGGCCGCCCTGTGCGCGGCCTTCGCGCCCTCTAACCTGTGGCTGCTGGCGCTGTTGTCGCCGGCGCTGCTTGATGTCGCTGTGGCAGGGGGCGACGCCCCGGCATGCCGCGGCGCTAGGGTTCTGGTTCAACGTCGGCACCTTCGCCACGGGCACCTACTGGCTGTACATCAGCATTCATACGGTCGGCCAGGCGCCCGCCTGGATCGCCCTCATCGCGATGGCCGGATTGGTCTGCATCCTGGCGCTGTACGGCGCCGCGCTCGGCTGGCTGGTGGCACGCTGGTTTGCGCCGAGCGGTGCGCTGCGCTGGATGGCTGTCTTGCCTGCCGCGTGGCTCTTGGAGGAATGGTTCCGCGGCTGGTTCCTTACCGGCTTCCCGTGGCTGTCGCTCGGCTATTCGCAGACCGGCACCTGGATGGCGGGCGTCGCGCCGATACTCGGTGTCTATGGCGTCTCCGCGCTGCTGCTCATCGGCGCAGGCGCGCTCGTGACCCTGGGCCTGGGTAGCCGGCGCGAGCGGGTGCTGGCGGGCATCGTGCTGGTGGCCATCTGGGCGGTGCCCTGGTCGCTGCGCGGTATCCGCTGGACCTCCCCCGCAGGTCCCCCGGTCAGCGTGGCCATCGTGCAGGGTGCGATACCCGAGGATGAGAAGCTGGAGGCGGCGCAGCTGGATAACCAGCTGGACACTTACCGCGACCTCACGCGCGGGGTGCTGGGCGCCCAGGTCATCGTCTGGCCCGAGGCCGCCGTGCCCGACACCGCCCAGCACGCCGCCGACTACCTCTTGGCACGCTATCACGAAGCGCATGCCCGCCATTCAGCGCTGGTCGTTGGCATATTTCGCGAGAACAAGGCCGGTGACCTCTACAACTCGGTGGTGAGCCTGAGCGATGACAGCGTCGACTGGTACGACAAGCAGCACCTCGTGCCCTTTACCGAGGCGATACCGGGCCCGGCCTTCGCCCGCGAGTGGCTGGAGTTCATGCATCTGCCGTTCGAGGGTTTCGAATACGGCGCCTCTGACCAGCAGCCGGTGGCGGCCGGGGCGCTGATGCTGCTGCCGGCCATCTGCTACGACGATGCGTACGGCAGCTCAAACCTGCACATGCTGCGCACGGCCAATGCACTTGTGACCGTGACGAACGATGGCTGGTTTGGCCATTCCACCGCCCGCTACCAGCATCTGCAGATTGCCCAGATGCGGTCCATCGAGACCGGCCGGTACCTCGTGCGGGCGGCGAATGACGGTATTTCGGCGATCATCGGACCCGACGGGCGCGTACTGGCTCAGGCACCGGGCTTTGTCCGGGCCGTACTGCGTGCCTCGGTGGTGCCGATGCGCGGCCTGCCGCCATATGCGCGGTTTGGAAACTGGTTGATAATTTCCCTCAGCGCCACCACGCTGGCGGTGATCCTTGTCCGGGGCTTCGCCCGGGGTAGACGCAATCTTGGCAGCTAGACGGAGTTGTACATGACCCTTTCACGGTCGGCCCGCGGGGCAGCTTTCGCAGTGATCGCAACAGTGACTGCCGGATGTATTCCGGGACTGTCCTTCGCCCAAGGGACGCCCTCGGCGCGGGCGGCTGAACCGCTGCCCGCGGTCACCATGCCGGACTTCTCGGCCCTGGTGGAGCGCTATGGCCCCGCGGTCGTGAACGTTGAGGTGGTCGAGCGCCCGCAGGCCGCGGGTCGCGGCGGACCGGACGATGCGGATGACCCGCTGAACGACTTCTTCCGCCGCTTCGGCATTCCCAACCAGGGTCAGGGCCAGCCGCGCAATGCCCCGCCCGCGCATGGCACGGGTTCCGGGTTCATCGTCAGCCCCGATGGCTACATCCTCACCAATGCCCACGTGGTGTCCTCGGCGCAGACCGTCACCGTGCGCCTGACCGACCGTCGCGAATTCCAGGCCAAGGTCGTCGGCCAGGACGAGCGCACCGATGTCGCGGTGATCAAGATCGATGCCACGAGTCTGCCGGTGGTGAAGATCGGTGATCCGCGGCTGCTCAAACCCGGTCAATGGGTGGTCGCGATCGGTTCGCCCTTCAACTTCGACAACACCGCCACCGCCGGCATCGTCAGCGCGACCGCGCGCGCGCTGCCCAATGACAATTATGTGCCCTTCATCCAGACCGACGTGGCGGTTAACCCGGGCAACTCCGGCGGGCCGCTCTTCAACACCCGTGGCGAGGTCGTCGGCATCAACTCGCAGATCTTCAGTCAGACCGGCAGCTACATGGGCCTCTCGTTCGCGATTCCGATCGACATCGCCGTGAACGTCGAGAACCAGATCATCAAGACCGGGCACGTCATGCGCGGTCGGATTGGTGTCTCCATCGTCGATGTGAATGCCGCATTCGCCGAGTCCTTCGGCTTAGGCCGGCCGCGCGGTGCGCTGGTGCAGATCGTGGAGCCGGGCGGTCCTGCGGAAAAAGCCGGTATCAAGCCCGGCGACATCATCCTCGCGGTCAATGGCCAGAACATCGAACACTATGGCGAGCTGTCACTGCTGATTTCGAACATGCATCCGGGCACCGATGTGCACATCTCGATATGGCGCGAACGCAAGGCACAGGATGTGAACGTGAAGGTTGCGCTGGTGAGCGACGAAACCGCCGACGCCGCTGCCAAGCCCGCCAAGGGTCCGAGCAGCGGCCAGGCCGAACGTCTCGGACTCAAACTGCGCGTGCTGAGCGCCGAGGAGAAGCAGCAGGCCCAGACCACCGGCTCGCTGATCGTCGAGAGCGTGTCGGGCCCGGCCGCTGCGGGCGATGTGCAGCCGGGCGATATCGTCCTCGGCATCAACGGCAAGGCCGTGCATACCACCCAGGAGCTGGTGGCCGAGGCGAAGACGGCGGGCAAGACGATCGCCCTGCTGGTGCAACGCATGGGCCAACAGCTGTTTCTACCGCTGCACCTGAACTGACCGGCGATGCAGGAAACCTACGACCCGGCGGCCACTGAACGGGCCGCCCAGGACGATTGGGATCGCGCCGGTGCCTTCGCGGCCCAGGAGACCCCTGGGCTGCCCAAATACTACTGCCTGTCCATGTTTCCGTATCCCTCGGGGCGGTTGCACATGGGTCACGTGCGCAACTACACCATCGGCGATGTCATTGCGCGCTTCATGCGCATGCAGGGCCGCAACGTCATGCAGCCCATGGGCTGGGATGCGTTCGGCCTGCCGGCCGAGAACGCGGCCATGCAGAACGGCGTGCCGCCGGCCAAGTGGACCCGCGACAACATCGCGTACATGAAGCAGCAGCTGCGCTCGCTCGGGCTCGCCATCGACTGGCGTCGTGAGCTTGCCACGTGCGATCCGGCGTACTACCGCTGGAATCAGTGGTTTTTCCTGCGCATGCTCGAAAGCGGCATCGCCTATCGGCGCACCGGTGTCGTGAACTGGGATCCGGTGGATCAGACCGTGCTCGCGAATGAGCAGGTCATCGATGGCCGCGGCTGGCGCACCGGCGCGCTCATCGAGAAGCGCGAAATCCCGATGTACTACCTGAACATCACGCGCTACGCCCAGGAACTGCTCGACTCACTCAAGGACCTCAAGGACTGGCCGGAGCGCGTCAGGCTGATGCAGGCCCACTGGATCGGGCGCAGCGAAGGCACCGAGATTGCCTTTGCCTACGCTCCGGATCTTGAGCAACTGATGGGCGGCGCCGCGACCCTCAAGGTCTTCACGACCCGCGCCGACACGTTGTTCGGCGCGACCTTCATGGCCATCGCGGCCGAGCACCCGATCGCCACGGCGGCCGCGGCCGGCAGCGCCACGATTGCGGCATTTGTCGAGGAGTGCAAGCGCGGCAGTGTCATGGAGGCCGACATCGCGGTGCAGGAGAAGAAGGGCATCCGCACCGGACTGCACGTGCTGCATCCGTTCAGCGGCCAACCCGTGGAAGTGTGGATCGCCAACTACGTCCTGATGGGTTATGGAGAGGGCGCCGTCATGGGCGTGCCCGCTCACGATGAGCGCGATTTCGAGTTCGCGACGCGCGCCGGTATCGCCATCCGCACGGTGGTGAAGTCGGCGACCGGCGCGTACGAGACGGTCGGCGCGCCCTGGCAGGAGGCCTACGGGGAACACGGCATCACCGTGAATTCCGGGGAATTCTCGGGGCTTGAGTTTCAGGCGGCGGTGGATGCCATCGCGGCGGCGCTGCAAGCGCGCGGCATCGGCAGGAAGCGGGTGCAGTTTCGCTTGCGTGACTGGGGCATTTCGCGCCAGCGCTACTGGGGCTGTCCGATTCCGCTGATCCACTGTCCGGCCTGCGGCGTCGTGCCGGTACCGGATCAGCAGCTGCCGGTGCTCTTGCCCGAGGACCTGGTGCCCGATGGCAGCGGCAATCCGCTCGCCAAGAGCCCGGCGTTTTATGAATGCACTTGCCCCAAGTGCGGAGCCGCGGCGCGCCGTGAAACCGACACCATGGATACCTTCGTGGATTCTTCGTGGTATTTCCTGCGTTACGCCAGCTTCGACAACGCCCAGGCCATGGTGGATGAGCGCGCCCGCTATTGGATGCCGGTGGATCAGTACATCGGGGGCATCGAGCACGCCATCCTGCACCTCTTGTACGCGCGCTTCTGGACCAAGGCCATGCGCGACCTTGGCCTGCCCAGCGTCAATGAGCCCTTCACCAACCTGCTCACACAGGGCATGGTGCTCAATCACATCTACTCGCGACATCCGGCCGAAGGCCGGCGCCAGTTTTTCGATCCGGCCCAGGTCACGGTCACTGAAAGCCACGGCACCACGCGCTATACCGCGCCCCTGCCCGGTGGCGAGGTGGTGGAGGTGCAATACGACGGCTTGGGCACCATGTCGAAGTCGCGCAACAACGGGGTTGATCCGCAGAAGCTGGTCGAACGTTTCGGCGCCGATACGGTGCGACTGTTCGTGATGTTCACGGCGCCGCCGGAGCAGACCCTGGAATGGTCGGATGAGGGCGTGCAGGGATCTTTCCGGTTCCTGCGTCGACTGTGGATCGCCGTGCAGGCGCATGTCCGTGCGGGTGCTGCGCCGGCGTTGGATGTCGCGGTCCTGGATGCCGGCCAGAAGGCGCTGCGGCGCATGGCGCACCAGACCCTGGCCAAGGTGACCGATGACATTGGTCGGCGTCGCACCTTCAACACGGCCATCGCGGCGGTGATGGAACTGCTGAATGCAGTGGGCCGCTTTGATGATCCCTCGCCGCAGGGGCACGCCGTGCGACACGAGGCGTTCGGCATCATCGCCGTCGCGTTATCGCCGATCGTGCCGCATGTGTGTCACGCGCTGTGGCAGGCATTGGGGCATGAAGGCGCGCTGATCGATCAGCCCTGGCCCGTGCCGGATGCGGCGGCCCAGGTGCAGGAGCAGATCGAGATCAGCGTACAGGTGAACGGCAAGATGCGCGCGCGGGTCGGCGTCGCCGCCGGCGCGGATGAGGCGAGCGTGCGGGACATCGTCCTGGCGGATGAGCGCGTCCAGAAATTCGTCGGTACGGCCAGCCCCCGCAAGCTGATCTATGTGCCCGGCAAGCTGGTGAACATCGTTGTCTGAGACACGCAAAGCGGCGGTCGCGGTGCTCGCCGCGCTGCTGCTCGGCCTGTGCGGCTGCGGCTTTCACCTGCAGGGTCGTACGCCGCTGCCGAAGGCGTTCAAACTCTCCTACGTGGACGCCCGCGACCGGCAGAGCGACTTCGTGCAGGGACTGCGCAACGCGCTCTTGGTGTCGGGGGTCGAACTCACGGATGACACCAAGGCGGCCACGGCCACCGTGCATGTGCTGGATGACAAGCGCACCCGGCGGATCCTGTCGGTGTCGCCGGACAACCTGCCCCGCGAGTACGAACTTACCTATACGGTGCGGTTCTCGGTGACCGCGGGCGACACGGAGTTGCTGCCGGCGCAGGAAGTTGAAACGACGCGCGAGTACAGCTTCGCGGTCAGTGAGCTTTTGGCCAAGGAAAACGAGGAAGCCATCCTGCAGGCGGCCCTCGCCCACGACCTGGTCGACGCTGTCATGCGGCGCCTGTCGAGGCTCTAGGCGCCTTCCGCTGGCAACCCAGATGCTGCGGCTGACCAACGTGGATCGAGTCGAGCTGGCGCTGGTACTGCATCACTACGGCCTGAACCTGACACTGACGGCGCCGGACGAGGCGATTCCCGGCTCCTACTGGGGCGATACCGAGGCCGGCTTGAAGGGCGACCAGCTGTACGCGCGGCTCGACACCCCGGTGCACTCCGTGCTCCATGAAGCCAGCCACTATGTCTGCATGACGCCGGAGCGCCGCGCGGGGCTGGATCGTGATGCGGGCGGCGATGATCCCGAGGAATCCGCGGTGTGCTACCTGCAGCTCCTGCTGGCCGATGCGCTGGCGGGGGTCGGGCGCGAGCGGCTGATGCGGGACATGGACGAATGGGGCTACAGCTTCCGCCTGGGAACTACCCGTGCGTGGTTCGAAGGCGATGCCGCCGATGCCTTCGGGTGGCTGCGCGCGCATGGCGTCATCCGGGCGGACGGATCGCTCACGGGCGAGCTGCGCTACTGATGGTCCTTGGTGTGGCGCGGTTCGCGGCGCTATGCCCAGCGCGCCGCGGCCAGCGGGGGTCTTAGGCGCAGCCAATCAACGTGGGTCCAGCGGCGGCGCCCCACCTCGCGCAGCAGCGGCACCAGAATTATCTGGATTGAGACCAGCACCGACAGACCTCGCCACTCGCTCATGGTGCTGAAAAAGGCAGCCGCCAGCAGGATCGTATTCCCAGCGACGATCATCAGGTCGGTGAGTCGGTTGCCGCGCACGTACAGGAGGCCGACATAGAGCAGGGTTGCGCCGGCAGCGAGCGGCGCCGCGAGATATTCGAGCAGTTGCGCGGGATCAGGGCGTGCGTGAAGTCCGAACACCAGCAGCGGCACGGCAAACAACATGGCCACTCCGACGGCCACGAAAGTCATCCGCCAACACTGTCTTTCAATCGCAATGAACATCTCGGCGCGCCCCATGCTCGCCGTGAGCCACAGGAACTTGGCGCGCCGGGCCATCACGCCTGCGAGGACTCCCGGAACCATTCCCGCGTACAGGCACAGGAGCATGGGCCAGGCGCCGGGGTGCTCGGCGGAGCGCGCTTCGCGGAGGGTGAGGATGGTGAAGCCGACAGAGACGGCACCGAAAACAACACCCGTCCACAGCATGGTGCGGCGGACGTTCACCAGTCCCGTCATTAGTATGCGGATGGAGTCTGGCCGGCTGTACCGCGGCGGCTCCCCCGGACCAGCGGCGTCGGCGGAACGTGTGTGCTTTTGATATCCCAATCCAACCGTGTTCCATCCTCCCACGCTTATTTGCCGCTGCGTGACATAGGCGATGGAGAAGACCAGCCATGCCAGTAGGGTGACCGACAACACGCCACCAACCCCCAGTGGGCTGGTGAGCGCTGCACCCGGTTTCAGATGCGGAAATATCGGGGCAATCAGCCGCGGCACGGCCAGCAGCGGCAGCAGCATGAGGACTCCCAGACGATACTGCATTGACCAAGAGAAGATCAGGAAATACAGCGAGACTGCGCCGAATGACAGCACGCAGGCCGTGCCTAACTGGGCGCCGGCGGTGCTCGCGCTCGAGGACAGCGCATGAAAGATTCCATGTGAGTTCAGCGCACCGTTGCCGGAACCCGTGCCAATGGCGGCACCGACCAGCACCGCTATCAACAATTGCGAGCAGAATGCGCCCAGCACGAGTTGCAACCTGCCATGGGGTATCAGCTGGATTGAACGAGGCGCGGACAGTGACCGGAACAGCAGCGGATCCACAACGCATGGCATGAACGCGCAAGCCATTAATCCGATGATGGCGGCGAAGATGTACAACAATGGCGCCCCGGTGGGCCATAAACCCGCTTGCGCGCCCATCCCGCAGAGGGACAGAGCCAGTCCGACAGCCAAAAACCAGCGCTGCAGCCGACTCACCCATAACAGCCGCAGGACCGTGCTGGCGACGCCCTTCATGAATGAAATTCCACGAAGATGTCCTCGAGGCTCAAGGATTCCACCTCGATCTGCGCGGCAAGTTCCTGGCGCAGGCGCAGGTACTCCTGCTCGCTCCAGTGAGTGACGATGACCGTCGCGTGCTGGTCCGAAATCCGTTGCGAGATGGCAGTGCGTAGCGGCAGCGTTGACGGCAGCATCCGCTCTGAGGTTATGGTGAGGCGGACGACCGACTCCTTCAGAGCATCGAGCGGGCCCGCCCACGCAATGGTGCCACTGCGCACGATCCATATTTGATCGGCAATGCGTTCAAGGTCCGACATGATATGAGTCGAGAAAAGTACCGTGCGCGCCTTTTCAGCCGCGATCTCGATAATCTCGTGCAGGAACTGCCGCCGGGATATCGGGTCGAGGCTCGCCATGGGTTCATCGAGCAGCAACAGGTCCGGCTCGTGGCCCAGCGCCAGCAGGATTGACAGTTTCTGGCGCTCCCCGCCGGAAAGCCCCTGAATTGTCTGACGGAGCGGGACATCCCAGGCGGCCTGCAGACGCTCAATCAAGTCGTGATTCCAGCGGCCGTGCAACGCTGCGGTCAGTGCCAGCTGTTGGCTGCCGGTGAGCAGATTCACCAGCTCGTCCTGCTGCGGCACGAAACCGATCCTGCCTTTGATGGCAGCGGGGAGCGTGAAGCTGTCATGGCCGAAGAGCTGAGAACTGCCGGATGTGGCGCGTGAGAAGCCGAGCAGGATCTCAAGCAGCGTGGTCTTGCCGGCGCCGTTCTTGCCGATGATGCCCACGACGGCGCCCGGCTTTACGTCCACGGTGATGTCGTGCAGGATGGTCTTGCCGCCCAGCGTCTTGCCGAGGCCGCGCGCGCTCACGAGAGATTCAGTCACGGGTTCTCTCCCATCTTCCTTTCGATGAATTGGCACAGTTCGGCGGATTGAAGCTCCAGCTGGCGCGCCGCCAGTAGCAGCGCGTCAACCTGGGATTCGATCTGTTTAAGGCGCTGCGACAGGGAGCCGCCGGCGCGCCGTCCTGCCGCGATGGTCATGGGTTTGCCGCGGTTTCTCTGCAGCAACCCTTCGTGCTCCAGCAGGCTGTACGCCTTGGAGATGGTGGTGGGATTGACGGTGTATTCCAGCGCGACTTCGCGCACCGAGGGCAGCTCCGTGCCGGGTGACAACTGGCCGCTTGCGACCAGACGCCGCACTTGCTGGATGAGCTGCAGATAGATCGGCACGCCGGAGCTCGGCTGCAGGGTGAAGATTCGCAGTGATGGCCGACTTCCCATGTGAGTGTACGAGTATACCCACACACCACGGGACGGTCAAATTCGGAAGACGACCTTAGGCGTTTACCGGCGTTTCGCAAAGACCTCGGTCGCCGCCACGAGCTCACGCGTATTGCCGGCTTCGAAGGCCGAGTGTCCGGCATCGGCAACAATGCGCAGCTGCGCCTCGGGCCAGGCGCGATGCAGATCCCAGGCGCTGCGCATGGGGCACACGACGTCGTAGCGCCCCTGCACGATCACCGCCGGTATGTGGCGGATGCGATCGACATCCGCCAGCAGCTGATCATCCTGGCGCAGGAAGCCGGCGTTGATGAAATAGTGACATTCGATGCGCGCAAACGCGGCGGCGTACTTGGTGTCTGCAGCGAACTTTGCGACATACGCGGCATCTTGACGCAGGTGGCTGGTGCCACCTTCCCACACGGACCATGCCTTCGCTGCGGCGTTGAGAATCTTGCGATCGGTGCTCGTGAGGCGTTGGTAATACGCACCGATCATGTCGTGACGTTCGGGCGCGGGGATGGGCGCGAGGTAGCGTTCCCACAGGTCCGGATACAGCGCTGCGGCGCCCCCGGCGTTCTGATAGAACCACTCGAGTTCCCAGCGGCGCAGCATGAAGATGCCGCGCAACACCAGCTCCGTGACCCGCTCGGGATGCGTCTGCGCATAGGCCAGCGCCAGGGTCGATCCCCACGAACCGCCGAACACCAGCCAACGCTCGATCCCCAAGAGCTCGCGCACGCTTTCAATGTCGGCCACCAGGTGCCAGGTGGTGTTGTCGACGAGGCTGGCGTGCGGGCGGCTGCGCCCGCAGCCACGCTGATCGAACAGTACAATGCGATAGCGCTTCGGGTCGAAGAACTGCCGCATGGACGGGTCGGTGCCACCGCCCGGTCCGCCGTGGAGGAAAATCGCCGGCTTGCCGCGCGGATTACCGCTCTCTTCGTAATAGATCTCGTGAACGGCCGACACGCGCAGCATGCCGGCGTTGTACGGCTTGATCGGCGGGTACAGCCCGCGGGAGGCCCCCGACGGGCGGCGGATCGGCTTGCGGGCCGGTTTTTTGGCGGATTTCGCGCTCGATTGAGTGGCGCGAGCGGTGCGGCGGCCTTTAACAGTTACCATGGCGGCGGCTCGTTTTGCTGGATACCCCAATATACCGCAGGTAGCATTGAGCCCATGTTCCAGCCCGTGTGCTGCCGCCGCCTTTGAAGATCAAACCCGAGTCGCTCGCCGCGCATCTGCGAGAGCGGCTGCTTCCCGTCTACCTGATCAGTGGTGATGACCCGTTGCTGACCGGTGAGGCCGCCGACGCCGTGCGCCGCCGTGCGCGCGAGCTGGGGTTTACCGAGCGCGACGTACACTTCATGGATCGCGGCGCGGACTGGGATGCCGTGCAGGCCTCGGTCGCCTCGCTGTCGTTGTTCGCTGAACGGCGCATCGTGGAAGTGCGGCTGCCGACGGGGCGACCTGGCGTCACCGGCGCCAAGGTGCTCAAGCGCGTCATTCAAAGCGCGGGCCCCGAGACGCTGGTACTGATTCTGACCGGTCGGCTCGATCGCGAGGCCGCCGGCAGTGACTGGGCGCGCGCGGTGGAGGAGCACGGCGCAGCGATCGCACTGCTGGCCGATCCCGCGCGCCGCATTTCCCCAGTGGCTGCAGGCGCGCGCGCGCCAGCTCGATCTTGAGGTTGAGCCCGAAGCGCTGGCGCTGCTCGCCGAACGCACCGAAGGCAATCTGCTGGCCGCCGCGCAGGAACTGGCCAAGCTCGCGTTGCTGGCCGTTGCGGGGCGCGTCGATGCGGCCGCGGTGCTCGCCAGCTCCACGGACAGTTCGCACTTTGACGTGGCGGAGCTCGATCGCGCGCTGACCCAGGCCGATGGCGCGCGGGCGCTGCGGGTGCTGGCCGGCCTGCGTGCCGAGGAGGTCGAGCTGCCGCTGGTGCTGTGGGCGGCGCTCAAGGCGTTGCATGCCGTGCTCGCCGCCGACGCCGGTACCGCGCCGGCGCGCGGCGGCTATGGATTCAACAGTGCGCCGCCGCGGCCGCGCCGGCTCGGGGCCGCGCCCGCGATGCTGGTGGCGCGCGCCGCGCGCGCTGATGCCATGGCCAAGGGACGCCTGCGCGGAGACGCCTGGGATGAACTTGCGCTGCTGGCGGCGGATCTATGCGGCCATCGCGCGCTCGCAGCCGTGCCGCGCGCGCGGGGTTGAAACAGGACACCATGGAACCCATCGGTATTTTCGGCGGTACTTTCGATCCCATCCACGTCGGGCATCTGCGCACGGCGTTCGAGTTGTGGCAGGCCCTGCATCTGACGGAGGTGCGATTCCTGCCCACCGGCAGTCCGCCGCATCGCGCCGAGACCGCGTGCGAACGCGGAACTGCGCCTGGCGATGGTGCGCGCCGCGGTCGAAGGTCAGGCCGGCTTCGTCGTGGACGACCGCGAGGTGCGCCGCACCGGGCTTTCCTATTCGGTGGACACCCTGACGGAGCTGCGCCAGGAAAATCCCGATCGCTCCTTGTGTGTGCTGTTGGGCATGGACGCCTTCCTCGGATTGCCGAACTGGCATCGCTGGCGCGAAGTGCTCGACCTGGCGCACATCGTCGTGGTGCACCGCCCTGGCTGGCGGGCGCCGGCGCAGGGCCCGCTGGGCGAGGTCATGGTCGACCGGGGTACCGGCAGCGTCCGCGACCTGCATACGCGCCTGGCCGGCAACATCTATGTCCATGTTCCGACCCAGCTTGAGATTTCCTCCACGGAATTGCGTCAGCTCATCGAAGCGGGGCGTGATCCGCGGTATCTGGTTCCGGACCCGGTGCGCAGGATAATCCTGGAAACCGGGTGTTATGCTCAGCGCGAACGCTGAACTTTGTAAGGAGGCTCCAACCTTTGCCAATGGCTACGACCCGTACCCGTTCCCGTCGAGCGACTGTGTCGCGTCCCGCAACCCCCTCATCCCCGGTCCCCGGCCTGGTCCAGGCGGCGTTGGACGACATGAAGGCCGTCAACATCAAGGTCCTGGATGTCCGCGCCCTCACTGACATCACCGATACCATGATCATCGCCTCGGGTAATTCCGATCGTCACGTTCGCAGCATCGCCGATCGGGTGGTGCAGAATGCCAAGGCCGCAGGCGTCAAGCCTTTCGGTGTGGAAGGCGCGCGTGACGGTGAATGGGCGCTGGTGGATCTGCACGATGTGATCGTGCACGTGATGCTGCCGCGGGTACGCGAGTTCTATGGTCTGGAGAGGCTCTGGGGCAGCGCCGAGACAGCGGTCGCGGCGGCCGTGAAACCCAAGGTGCCGCGTAAACGCGCGGTGCGCAAGCCGAAAGCCTAAGCGGGCGGCGGGGCGCGTTGCGCATTCGCATCATCGCCGTCGGGGAGCGCATGCCTCGCTGGGTGGATGAGGTCGTCGACGACTACACCCGGCGCCTGGCAGCAGGTCTCAAGGTGGCGCTGGTGGAAGTGCCGGCCGGTCAGCGCAGCGGCCGCGGCGATCCGGTCCAGGCCGTGCACAGCGAGGGCCAGCGCATCCTCGCCCTCATCAAACCGCAGGAATTCGTGGCGGCCCTCGATGAGCGCGGCATCCAGATGGCCACGCGCGAACTAGCCAGCTGGCTCTCGGCCCGCATGAATGACGGCCGCGACCTGGTGCTGGTGATCGGCGGCCCCGATGGCCTCGCGAGCGAGGTGCTGGCGCGCAGCGACCAGCAGCTGGCACTGTCCAGGCTGACCCTGCCGCATCCGCTGGTGCGGGTGGTGCTGGCCGAGCAGCTGTATCGGGCGCACACCGTTCTTAGTGGACATCCGTATCATCGCGACTGAGACTGATCACTCGGAGGGCCGATGTCCGTAAATCCCGTGCTGCGACTGGCTTCGGCATCCCCCAGGCGACGGGAGCTGCTGGCGCAGATCGGCGTGCCGCACGCCATCGAGGTCGCCGACGTGGATGAGAGCGGCCGGCACGGAGAGGCCGTCACCGCGTACGTGGAACGGGTGGCCCGCGCCAAGGCCGAGGCCGTCTGGCAGCGATTGCCGGACCTGCCGGTGCTCGGCGCCGACACGACGGTCGTGCTCGATGGCTTGAGCCTCGGCAAGCCGCGGGATCGCGCTCATGGCCTGTCGATGCTCGAAGGGCTCGCCGGCCGCGAGCACCTGGTGCTCACGGCGGTCGCGCTCGTGACCGCCGCCGGCACCCGCTGTGTCACGAGTCGCAGCACCGTGCGCATGCGCGCCTCGAGCGCCGCCGAGCGCGCCCGCTACTGGGATACCGGGGAGCCTCGCGACAAGGCCGGCGGGTATGCCATTCAGGGCCTGGGCGCGATCTTCATCGAGTCCCTGCAGGGCAGCTATTCGGGCGTCATGGGCCTGCCGCTATTTGAAACGGCGCAGCTGCTCTGCCAGGCCAGCGTGCCGTGCTGGAGCGCCACTTGAGCAGCGAACTGCTGGTGAATATGGGACCGCGCGAGACGCGCGCCGCGCTGGTCGAAAATGGCGCGCTCACCGAAATCCATATCGAGCGCGCCAGCAAGCGCGGCCTGGTCGGCAACATCTACAAGGGCCGCGTGTCACGGGTACTGCCGGGGATGCAGGCGGCGTTCATCGATGTGGGTCTTGAACGCACGGCGTTCCTGCATGTCGCGGACATTGCGCTCGTGCGACCCGATGACACCGTGGTGAGTCTGCCGGTGATCGATGACATCCGCCGTCTCGTCACCCAGGGCGATGAGCTGTTGGTGCAGGTGGTCAAGGATCCCATGGGCACCAAAGGTGCCCGCCTCACCACCTTCGTCGCGCTGCCGTCACGCTACCTGGTGTACATGCCGCGTGGCGAGGGCATCGGCGTTTCCGCGCGCATCGAGGATGATGCGACCCGTCAGCGCCTCAAGGCCGCCATTGCGGCGGTACTGCCGCCCCAAGCCATCGGCGGCTACATCGTGCGCACCGCGGCCCAGACCGCCGAGCCCGCCGGGCTGCGTGAGGATGTGGCCTACCTCGATAAACTGTGGCGTCACGTGCGCGAAACGGCGGCGCGCGTGGAGGCGGGCAACATCGTGCATGCCGACCTGCCGTTGCCGCTGCGGGTGCTGCGCGATGAACTGGTTCCCGAGGTGTCCCGGGTGCTGGTGGACTCGGCCGCCGAACTGGAAGGCATGCAGGCGTTCGCGCGTGCCTACCTGCCCGACAGTCCCGTGCAGATCGAGCTGTATTCCGGGCAGCGGCCCCTGTTCGACCTGCATGGGGTGGAAGAGGAGCTGGCGCGGGCGCTGGATCGCAAGGTGCCGCTGAAATCCGGTGGTCACCTGATCATCGATCAGACCGAGGCGATGACCACGATCGATGTGAACACCGGCGGCTATGTCGGGCACCGCAACCTCGAGGAAACGATCTTCCGCACCAATCTCGAGGCGGCGGTCGCGATCGCGCGGCAGCTGCGGCTGCGCAATCTCGGCGGCATCATCATCCTCGACTTCATCGACATGGCTGATGTCGCGCACCGCCGCCAGGTGTTGCAGGCGCTGGAGCGCGCGCTCGCGGCGGACAGGGCCCAGACGCACATCGTCAGTCTCTCCCCGCTCGGGCTGGTGGAGATGACGCGCAAGCGCACCCGCGAGAGTCTCGAGCACCTCTTGTGCAAGGCGTGTCCGGCCTGCGAGGGACGCGGATTCGTGAAGACGCCGGAGACGGTGGCGCACGATGTGTTCCGGGAAATCATGCGGCAGAGCCGGCAGTTCGCGAGTCGCGAACTGCTGATCCTGGCGCACCAGGAAGTGGTGGATCATCTGCTGGAAAGCGAGTCGGCGAGTCTCGCCGAGCTTGAACATCAGGTCGGACGCCCCATACGGATGCAGGTGGAGGCGCTGTACGGCGTGGACCAGTTTGATGTGGTGCTGATTTGAAAGTCGCGACGCTGCAGATGAACTCCGGGCCGGATGTCGCGCACAACCTGAGCGTGGCCGGTGGTCTGCTGACGGACGCCGCCGCCGCAGGCGCGGTACTCGCGGTGCTGCCGGAGAACTTCGCCATCATGGGGGCGAAGGAGGCCGATCGGCTGGCGGTGGCTGAAACGGCGGGCGCGGGTCCCATTCAGGAGGCGATCGCCCAACTGGCCCAGAAGCTGTCGCTGTGGATCGTCGCCGGAACCCTGCCGCTCAAGAGCGCAAGCGCCCGGCGGATCGCGCCTGCCTCCCTGGTGTTCGATGCCAACGGCCAGCAGGTCGCGCGCTATGACAAGATCCATCTGTTCGATGTCGATATTCCAGAAAAACGCGAGATCTACCGCGAATCTGCCACCTTTGAGCCAGGAAAAGAGCCGATCGTCGTCAAAACTCCGGCGGGAGTCTTGGGCCTTTCGGTGTGTTACGACGTGCGCTTTCCCGAGCTGTATCGGGTACTGGCCGCCCAGGGGGCCCAGTTGCTGGCCGTGCCCGCGGCGTTCACGGTCCCCACGGGCCTGGCCCACTGGGAGGTGCTGCTGCGGGCCCGCGCCGTCGAGAACCTCTGCTACGTGCTGGCGGCCGCGCAGTGGGGCCCACACGCGAACGGTCGGGAGACCTATGGCGACGCCATGATCGTGGACTACTGGGGCCGGGTACTCGCCCGGCAGGCGACGGGCACCGGCGTGGTCATGGCCGAGGTCGACACGGCGGCACAGGCGCAGGTGCGCGAGGGTTTTCCCGCACTGAAGCATCGCGTGCTCTAATCTAGTGATCATCACCGTTTTTTCGAGGATTGAAGATGGCATTGCCGGTCCGTTCCACTGATGCACTGGCCATTGCGCGGGAGACCATCCTGGCACCCAGCGGTCTGGACGAGTCGCAGCTGGACCGTGTGTTCGGCCAGGTCATGTCGCATTCGGTGGATTACGCGGACCTGTACTTCCAGCTGACGCACGAGGAGTCCTGGGCCCTCGAGGACAGCATCGTCAAGGAGGGCAGCGCGGCCATCGAGCAGGGCGTCGGCGTGCGCGCGCTGTCGGGCGAGAGGACCGGGTTCGCCTACTCGGATGAGATCATGCTGCCGGCGCTGGAAGATGCCTCGCGCGCGGCGCGGGCCATTGCTGCACGCGGCTCGGAGCGTGCGCTTTGCGTGTGGCAGTCACGCGCCGGGCACCAGTTGTACCTGCCCGATGATCCGCTCACGGCGCTGAGCGATGCGGACAAGGTGGCGTGGCTGATGCGGGTGGACCGGGAGACGCGCAAGCTCGATCCGCGGGTCACGCAGGTGATGGCGAGCGTGACGGCTGTCCATGAGGTAGTGCTCATCGCCAACAGCGACGGGGACCTCGCGGCCGATGTGCGACCGCTGGTGCGCTTCAACGTCTCCGTGATTGTCGAACAGAACGGGCGCCGCGAGCAGGGCTACTCGGGTTGCGGCGGACGTTACTCGTTGAGTGATCTGGTGGCCGAGGATCGGCCGCTGCAATTGGGGCGCGAAGCCGTGCGGCAGGCGCTGGTCAATCTCGAATCGATCGCCGCCCCCGCGGGGCCGATGACCGTGGTGCTGGGGCCGGGCTGGCCGGGCGTCCTGCTGCACGAGGCCATCGGCCATGGGCTGGAGGGGGATTTCAATCGCAAGGGCACCTCGGCGTTTGCCGGCCGCATCGGCGAGCGGGTCGCCACCGA
This sequence comes from uncultured Gammaproteobacteria bacterium, assembly GCA_963708865.1. Lineage (GTDB taxonomy): Bacteria > Pseudomonadota > Gammaproteobacteria > Steroidobacterales > Steroidobacteraceae > DAIDKA01. The sequence continues at coordinate 125,951 of CAVPUC010000008.1, read as the reverse complement.
AGCGTGCACGGTGGTCGATGACGGCACCCTGTCACGGCGGCGCGGTTCGCTGAACATCGATGACGAGGGAACGACCACCGGCTGCACGACGCTCATCGAAAACGGCATCCTGAAGGGCTACATGCAGGACAAGCTCAACGCGCGCCTCACGGGCACGCGCTCCACCGGCAATGGCCGGCGCGAGTCCTTCGCGCACATGACGCTGCCGCGCATGACCAACACGTACATGCGTCCGGGTCCGCATGCGCCCGAAGACATCATCAAGTCCGTCGAGCGCGGCATCTACGCGGTCAATTTCGGCGGCGGTCAGGTCGATATCACCTCGGGAAAGTTTGTCTTCTCCGCCAGCGAAGCCTACGCCATCGAGAACGGCAGGCTCGGCGCGCCGCTGAAAGGCGCGACCCTGATCGGCAACGGGCCGGATGTCCTCACGCGCGTGAGCATGGTGGGCAATGATCTGAAGCTCGATGAGGGTGTGGGGACCTGTGGCAAGGAAGGCCAGAACGTGCCGGTGGGCGTGGGCCAGCCCACGCTGCGCGTCGATGGACTCACGGTCGGTGGCACAGGCTAGACGCCGTTGCAGCAGACATATGCCAGAGACATAACTACATCTGATTGAATGCGTAGGCTGAATTTTCTGCACGGCGGCGGCCGGCATCAACGAAGCGAGATATTGCGCACACTGCGGTGAGGGGCATTGCCCGTACGGTATCTGCCGTGCCTCCCCACCACTCATCCGGCGAAAAGCCTTAGGAAATATGTCATGGCGCCCGAGTTCAGGAGAGAACCCGAACTGACCCTCCCGAAGGACCTGCTCTCAGAAGTGCAGCGTCATCTGCATGGCCGCCGCGGCGACTTCCACGTGGAAGGCTGGAAGAAGCGCTCGCTGTTCGCACGGATGTTTGGCTTCCTGGACCGCGACCGCTCGCGCGAATGACCCCGGCGCACTTAGACTCAGCGTATGAGCGCGTCTCATCAGAGGTTGTCCCGCCCGGTCTATGAGGGCCTGCCCTGGGCCTACCTGCTGGGCGGGCTGCTCGCGCTGATCGCAAGCTATTTTCAGACCTCTTCGACTCTGAGCCTGGTGCTGGGCCTGCCCGGCCTGCTCGTGCTGCTGGCGGGCGTCGTGGTGCTGCTCAGACGGCGCGGCTATCGGCGTTTGCGGGCGCAGTACGATGCCCCGGAAGCCCTGGGTGAGGTGGCGGCGGCCGCGCTGCCTCCCGGACACGCGCTGCCGGACCCCGCGGCGCCGCACGACGCCGACTGAGCACGGCCCGGCCTACTGGGTACGATTCGCGGCCCGGCCACCCGGGTTCTCATTGGCGGCCTGATCCTCGGCGTCGCCCACCGGCTCAACGCTGGTCTCGGTGCGGCCGTGATCCGGTACCGGCTTGTCCAGCGTGGGCACGTTCGGCGCCACCTCCGGTGAGTTCATCCGGGCGCGTGCGCGACGTTCATCGACGTACATGATCTCGTGTTTGCCGATCACGACAACGTCGCCGTCGTTGAGGTTGTGACGGCGCACGCGCTTACCCTGCACGAAAATGCCGTTGGTGCTGTTCAAGTCTTCGATCATGCTGCCTTCGGCGCCGGTGACGATCTGGCAGTGATGCCGACTCACGAAGCGGCTGTCCACCTGCAGATCATTGTCGCTGGTGCGGCCGATGATGACGCGCCCGACCTGCAAGGGCAGCTCCTGGACGGTGCGGCCCTCGGTGGCCACGATCACCCGACCGACGGGATCGGCATCCCCTTGAGTCTGTGTGTCGATCAGCGGATCCTCGAAGGCAGCGCTTCGCCCGGCGGGCGGGGCATTGCCGCTGCGCTCACCGGCTTCACTGCCGACGGTTGCGGCGGGGCGCTCCTGGTAGTGCGGCCGATCCTCGTACTCCTGCCAGCGCAGCTCCTGGATCGAGGTATCGATGTCCTCGAGCAGGACATGGTCGCGATCCTTGCCGAAGGCCGCCAGCATGGCCGTGTCACACAGCGTGTTGACCAGCCGCGGCACACCGCCCGTGTAGCGAAAGATCTGCGCGTAGGTGTCCTCGGCGAACACCACCCGATCTGCGGCGCCCGCCACTTCCAGACGGTGATGGATATAGGCGTGCATTTCGCTCGCGGACAGGCGGCCCAGATGGAATCGCAGCCGGATGCGCTGCGCGAGCTGCACCAGCTCCGGGGCATCGAGCTTGTGATTGAGTTCGGGCTGCCCGGCCAGGATGATCCGCAGCACCTTCTCCTTGGTGGTCTCCACACCGGAGAGCATGCGGACCTCCTCGAGCACCTTCAGCGAGAGGTTCTGCGCCTCATCGACGATCAGCAGCACCTTGCGCCCGGCGGCATACTGCTCGACGAGGAATTGATTGAGCGTGGCGATGAGTTCGGCCTTCTTCATCTTGAAGGGCGAGAAGCCGAACTGCACCAGCACGGACTGCAGGAAATCGATCACCGAAACCTGGGTCTGGCAGATCTGCGCGACCACCACATCGCGCTGGATTTCCTGGAGGAAGGACTCGATGAGGGTGGTCTTGCCCGAACCGATCTCGCCGGTGATCACCACGAAACCGTCGGTAAACCAGATGGTGGACTCCATGTACGCCTTGGCGCGTGCATGTTGTTTGCTCAGATACAGGAACTGCGGGTCCGGGCTGAGGCGGAACGGCAATTCCCGAAGTTTGAACAATTCCAGATACATGGCGACGATTCTATGGGATGTATATCTCAGGGGCCAATTCGGCGAGCAGCCGGCGCGCCCTGCGCTCACAACGCCCTGCATCCTCTTCTACCACAGTCAAGTGTCCGAGCTTGCGCCCCGGCCGGGGCTGTTTCGCATAGTCATGTAGGTGCACGCCGGGATGGCGCAGCAGCGCCGCGCGCTCCGGAACGGTGCCGATCAGATTGATCATGGCGCTGTAGCCGCGCGCGCGGGTATCGCCCAGCGGCAGCCCGAGGATCGCGCGCAGATGATTTTCAAACTGGCTGGTGACGGCGCCCTCGATGGTCCAGTGCCCGGAATTGTGCACCCGGGGCGCCATTTCATTGGCGATCAGCCGGCCACCGCGGACAAAAAACTCGATGGTCAGAACCCCGACGTAGCGGAAATGCTCCATCACGCTCTGCACGTGCCGGCGGGCGAGGCGATTCAAGCGTGCGTTGCCGTACGGTGCGCGGGTGAGCCTGAGGATGCCGGCGGCGTGCACGTTGTGATTGAGCGGATACACCCGACAATCGCCGTCGCGGCCGCGCACGCCGATGACGGACACCTCAAGCTCAAAGGGCACCAGCTCCTCATACAGCAGGGGCACCTGTCCGAGCTCGCTCCAGGCCCGCTCCACGTCTGCCGGCGTGCGCAGCACCGCCTGACCCTTGCCGTCGTAGCCCATGCGTCGGGTCTTCAGCACGCCGGGCAGACCGATGTCACGCACCGCCGCGTCCAGCTGCCGGCGGCTCGCGACGGCGCGCCAGCGCGTGGTCGCGATCCCCAGCTTTTCAAACAGCCGCTTTTCGCTGACGCGATCCTGCGCCGTCGCGATCGCCGCCACCGGGGGACTCACGCGGGTGTGCCGGCCCAGTTTGCGCAAGTCCGCGACCGAGACGTTTTCCCAGTCGATGGTCACGACCTCGCAGCAATCGGCCAGGCTCGCGAGCGAGGCGCCGTCGGTGAAGGCGCTCTTGAGGACCGGCGCGAGCTGCGCCGCGGGTGGCGCATCGGCCGGATCGAGGAACAGGAAGTTAAGACCAAGCGGGTAACCGGCCAGGGCCAGCATGCGGCCGAGCTGGCCCGCCCCGACGATGCCGACCGTCATGGGGTGCTGATGCGCGGGTCGGGGTGCTCGAGGACCCGGGCGGTCTGTTGTTCGCGAAACTTCTCGAGCCGCGGCAGTATTTCCGGGTGGCGGTTGGCGATGATGGCGGCCGCCAGCAACGCGGCATTGGTGGCGCCCGCGCTGCCGATGGCAAAGGTGGCCACCGGAATGCCGGCAGGCATCTGCACGATGGAGAGCAGCGAGTCCATGCCATTTAAGGCCTTCGACTGCACCGGCACACCCAGTACCGGCAGGCTGGTCTTCGCGGCAGTCATGCCCGGCAGGTGCGCCGCACCGCCCGCTCCGGCGATGATGGCCTCGAGGCCGCGTGAGCGCGCGCCGGCGGCATATTCAAAGAGCAGATCGGGCGTACGGTGCGCCGACACCACGCGCACCTCATGCGGCACGCCCAGCGCCTCGAGCACTTCGGCGGCGGGACGCATCGTGTCCCAATCCGACGCCGACCCCATGATGATGCCTACCCACGCTGACACTGTGCTACTCCCCGGGGGCTGCGTAACCGCCCGCCACAATCGAACATTGTAGCTGAGTGGCCCGCTAATCCAGCAGTTCGCGCAGCGCCCGAAACAGCTCCCGGGCGGCCGGCCCCCCGGCCCCGGTACGGTGGCGTTCCGCCTGGGCCGCCGTGAGGAGCTGCTGCCACTGCGATTCGTCCGCGGCCGGGTAAGCCGTGCGCAGCGCCGCGAGCGCCGCCGGCCCCCCATCGATCAGCCGGGCCCGCCAGTTCTCGGCGCGCTGGAAGCGCTGGGCCTCCTGGGCGGATTTGGCAGCCTTGGCGCTCAGGGTCTCGCGCACCCGCGTCAGGTCGATGTCGCGCATCAGTTTGCCGATGTACTGACGCTGGCGCGCGCCACCGCCGCGACTGCTGATGCTGCGTGCGGCGACGATGGCCTCGTACAGGCGTTCCGGCAGGTCCAGGGCCAGAAGCTCCGAGTCCTTGAGCGCGATCAGCTCCTCGCCCAGTGCCTGCGCCCGGTGCGCGTCACGTTTGAGCACGCTTTTGCTGGGGCCGTCGAAGAGCGGTGCGGCATCGGGCTGCGGATCGGGTCGGGATAATCGCTTCACGTGGGTACCATGCTCCTTGGGCTACAATTCTGCACCATCGCAGCGGCAGGACATATGCAGCAGGAAGTCGACGCCTCCCGGATCCCGGAGCTTACACAGGTCATCGAACAGGTCTTGGCCGAAGCCAAACGCGCCGGCGCATCCCAATGCGAGGCGGATGCCAGCCTGCAGCGAGGACTCACGGCCACGGTGCGCCTGGGCGAGGTGGACACCGTCGAGTACCAGCGCGACCGTGGCCTGGGGCTCACCGTTTATTTCGGCAAGCGCAAAGGCTCGGCGAGCACCGGGGATCTGAGTGCGGCGGCGGTGCGTGCCACGGTCGAGAAGGCGTGCGCGATCGCGCGCTACACCGCCGAGGATGCCTGCTCGGGCCTGGCCGATCCCGAGGACCTGGCGCGTGAGGTGCCGGATCTGGACCTCTACCACCGCTGGGATCTGGAGCCGGATCAGGCGGTGGAGCTGGCGCGCGGCTGCGAGGCCGCCGGCATGGCGGTGGACAAGCGGCTCACCAACTCCGAAGGGGCCTCGGTCGGCAATCAGCGCGGTGTGCGCGTCTACGGCAACTCGCACGGCTTCCTCTCCGGCTTCGCCAGCAGTTCGCATTCCATCAGCTGCGTGCTGCTCGCAAGCCAGGGTGAGGACATGCAACGCGATTTCTGGTACTCGAGCGCGCGGGACCCCCGCGACCTCGAGGATGCGGCGGGGATCGGCCGGCGCGCCGGCGAGAACGCGGTGGCGCGGTTGGGCGCGCGGCGCCTCGCGACGCAGCGCGCGCCGGTGATGTTCATTCCGGAGATGGCGCGGAGCCTCTTTCGCAGCTTCATCGGTGCCATCCGCGGCGGCAGCCAGTACCGCAAGACCACGTTCCTGCTCGATGTCGCGGGGCACAGCGTGTTTCCGGATTTTGTTCAGATCGAAGAGCGGCCGCATATCATCAAGGGCCTGGCGAGCAGCCCCTTTGACGGCGAGGGGGTGGCGACGCGCGATCGGCAGCTGGTCAGCGACGGGGTGGCGCAGGGCTATGTGCTCGACAGCTACTCGGCCCGCAAACTGGGGCTGAAGACCACCGGCAATGCCGATGGTGTCCACAATCTGTTCATCCGCTCCTCGCAGGCCACCCCGTCGCGTGAGCAGCTGTTGCGCACCATGGGCAAGGGCCTGCTGGTCACGGAACTGATGGGCCAGGGCGTGAACCCGGTGACGGGAGATTATTCGCGTGGCGCCAGCGGCTTCTGGATCGAGAACGGCGTGATCGCCTACCCGGTGCACGAGATCACGATCGCGGGCAATCTGCGCGACATGTTCCGTGACATCGTGGCGCTGGGCGGAGATGTGGACAACCGCGGGGCGCTGCATACCGGCTCGGTGCTCATTGGCGATCTGACTATCGCCGGCGAGTAGCCTCCTCGGTCGGCGGCACGGCAAACTCGCCGGTTTCGCCGGTGAGCGCGTTGAAAAGCGGCGCCGGTCCCGCCTGCAGCAGGTCGCGCAGGGTGCGCCCGGCACAGCTGCTGCGGCGGGCCGTATCCACCTGCGCCACGATCGCACTGATAGCCCGGAATCGCCAGCGCGCGGCTGATGGGCTTGCCGCTGTGCTGGTGTCGGGCCGCCTCCACGATGTCGATGAGCGCCACGTGCGCGGGATCGCGCGCCAGCACCAGCTCCTCGCCTTCGAATTTGAGCACCCGCGCCTCCTCGAGCGCCGAGATTATGGGCTGTAAGGCCAGACCCGTGACGCCGAGGTCGGTGGCCAGCCCATCCAGGGTATAGCGCGGCCGTCCGGTGGCCTCGTGATGGGCCACCAGAAAGCTGATGGTCAGCGCGAGCTGTTCCATCTCCGCCGCGGACAGGTTGAGCTGCCGCATTCCGAAGCGCAGATAGCTCGGGTGCTGGATGTAGAAGGACAGTTGCGTGCCCGCCAGCAGGATCACCCAGCCAAAATAGGTCCAGGTCACCACCGCGATCACCGTGGCGAAGCCCGCGTACACCAGGGTCAGTCGCGCGCTGTACTCGACGAAGCGCGTGAAGAGGATGCCGACCGCGGCCCACAGCACACCCGCGACCACCGCCCCGTAGAGCGCCGGCACCAGGCGCACGCGCGTGTTGGGAATGAACATGTACAGGAAGGTGAACAGCGTCGTCACCATCACGTAGGGAGCAACATGCACACCGACGCTCATCAGGCGGCTGACCAGCGGCAGCGAACTCGCCAGCTGCATCGGGCCTGAGATGATTGCCGTATGCGACAGCGCGATGAATCCGCCGAGCAGCACCGGCCCCACCACCAGCAGGCTCAGGAACTCACTGATGCGCCGCCCGAGGCTTCTGGCCTGGGGTACGCGCCAGACGTAGTTGAAGCTGTCCTCGACCTTCTGAATGGTGCCGATGAGCGACCAGATCAGAAACGTGAGGCCGACGATGCCCACCACACCGCCGCGCAGTCGTCCGGCGAACTGCAGCACCTGAAGGGTAAAGTTGTCGGCGTCGGCGCCGATCGGGCGGAAGAACTCAAGTACGATGGGCTGCAGATCGAGTCCGGCGTGGCCGCCGAATTGATGCAGGATGATGAAGCTGAAGGCCAGCAACGGCACCAGCGACAGCATCGTGGTGAACACCAGCCCGGTGGCACGCATGTTGATCTGACCGTCGGCCATGTCGCGGATGACCGCGTAGGGGTAGCGGGCGATGCGCAGCACGGTGCGCAGGGCGCCCGGTCGCCCGGACGCGCGGCTGAACACAGCGGCATCCAGTTGATCCCATGGCCAGTTGGACATGGTCTTAGGCGGTGAGGCGCTGCAGGGCTTCGAGGTACTTGTCGCGGGTGCGGGCGATGATCTCGGCGGGCAGTGCCGGTCCCGGCGCCCGCTTGTTCCAGTCCAGCGTTTCCAGGTAGTCGCGCAGGTACTGCTTGTCGAAGCTCGGTGGGCTCGCGCCCACCGCATAGGTGTCGGCGGGCCAGAAGCGCGAGCAATCCGGCGTCAGCACCTCATCCATCAAGGTGAGCTCACCCGCGGCGGTCAGGCCGAACTCAAACTTGGTATCGGCGATGATGATGCCGCGCGCCCGCGCGAAGTCGGCGGCGAACTGGTAGAGCGCGAGCGCCGTGGTGCGCACCTGGGCGGCGAGCGGTGCGCCGATCAGGTCACTCACCTGCTCGAAGGAGATGTTCTCATCATGCGCCCCCACCTCGGCCTTGGTGGCCGGCGTGAAAATAGGGGCAGGCAGGCGCTGCGCGAGCTTCATGCCCGCCGGCAGCTCGATGCCGCACACCGAGCCGCGCTGCTGGTAGTCCTTCCAGCCCGAGCCGATGAGGTAGCCGCGGATGACGGCTTCGATGGGCAGCGGTTTCAGGCGTTTGACAATGATCGATCGGCCCTGCAGCGTCGCCAGCTCCGCATCCGGCAGCGGCAGTTGCGTTAGGCTCCGCCCGGTCAGGTGATTGGGTACGATGTGACGGGTGCGGTCGAACCAGAAATTGGAGATCTGCGTCAGCACCCGGCCCTTGTCCGGAATCGGATCCGGCAGCACCACATCGAAGGCTGAGATGCGATCGGTCGTGACGATGAGCATGCTCTCATCGTCTACGGCATAGTTGTCCCGTACCTTGCCGGCATGCAGCAGTTTCAGGCCGGTGAGAGCGGTTCGGAAGACAGTCCCGGAAGTCATCGTTTTAATATAACAGCGTATGCAATGGATCGGAAAAGCGGTCGGTGGCGTCATCGGCTTGATGGCCGGCGGCCCGATCGGGGCGGCGATCGGCGTCTTCGTCGGTCACCAGTTTGATGCCTATTCGGAGCCGACCATCATGCGCCGGCCGGGCATCGGCAGTGCGACGGGCGCCACGGCGACGCAGATCGGCGAGCGCTTCTTTCGCACCACCTTCCAGGTCATGGGCCACGTTGCCAAGGCCGATGGGCGGGTCACGGAGCAGGAGATCCAGGCGGCGCGCGCCGTCATGTCGGAGCTGCGCCTGCAGCCGGCGCAGGTGCAGGTGGCGATTGCCTGTTTCACGGACGGCAAGGGGCCGCAGTTCGCCTTGAACGGCGCGCTCGATACGCTGTACGGTGTCTGTGGCGGGCGGCCGGACCTGATGCGCGCGTTTGTCGAAATCCAGATGCGCGCGGCATTGATGGGCAATGACCTGCAAAGCGCGGCGCGCGGCATGCTGCAGAACATCGCCCACCGGCTGGGCCTGGGCGCGATGGAATTCGCGCATATCGAGGCGGTGCTGCGCATGCGCCGCAACGCCTATGGCGGCCGCGGCGGCGGCGCAGCCGTGGACGAGGAGGCGCGGCTGGCGCAGGCCTACAAGGTGCTGGAATGCACCCCGCAGAACAGCAACGAGGAGCTCTCCCTGGCGTACCGGCGGCAGCTCTCCCGCCACCACCCCGACAAGCTCAAAGCCAACGGCCTGCCCGACTCGATGATCGAGCACGCCAAGGAGCGCACCCAGCAGATCATCGAGGCCTGGGAACTCGTGCGCGAACGCCGCGGTATTTGATACTGCTAGAATCGGCCCATCATGGAACCCAGCTGGATCGCCCCGTCCATTCTCTCCGCCGACTTCGCCCGGCTGGGCGAGGAAGTGGATGCGGTGCTGCATGCCGGCGCCGACCTCATCCATTTCGATGTCATGGACAACCACTACGTGCCCAATCTCAGCATCGGGCCGGCGGTGTGCGAGGCCCTGCATCGGCACTCCCCGGATGCGATGATCGACGTGCATCTGATGGTGACTCCGGTGGACCGGATCATCCCCGACTTCGCGCGCGCCGGCGCGACCTACATCAGCTTCCACCCTGAAGCCACCGAACACGTCGACCGCACCATCGAGCTGATCCACGATCAGGGTTGCCGCGCGGGGCTCGTGCTCAATCCGGCGACCCCGCTGCAGTGGCTGGATTACACCTTAGGCAAGCTCGATCTGGTGCTCATCATGTCCGTGAACCCGGGCTTTGGCGGCCAGAAGTTCATCGCGCAGTCGCTGGAAAAACTTAAAGCCGTGCGCACCCGCATCGATGCGAACACCCGCCCGGTGCGTCTTGAGATCGACGGCGGCGTGAAGGTCGAGAACATCGGCCTGATCGCGGCGGCGGGCGCGGATACATTTGTGGCCGGCTCGGCTGTCTTCGAAAGCCCCGATTACGCCGCCACACTCAAGGCAATGCGCTCGGCCATCGACGCGGTGCGCTAGCCTCTGCCGCGCCACGCGGCGCGGACGCTACGAGGATCTACTCGTCGTCATCCTCGTCCTCATCATCGTCCTCTTCGATGCGCGCCAGGCGCGCATTGGCGGGCTTCGCGTTGGCCGGAACGATGACCGGACGGGTCTTGGTCTTGGGGCGGGCATTGAAGACCACGATGGTCTTGCCCGTGGCGCGCAGCAGTCCTTGATCCTCGAGCACCTTGAGCACCCGTCCCGCCATTTCGCGCGAACAGCCCACCAGGCGTGACAGCTCCTGGCGGCTGACCTTGATCTGCATGCCCTCCGGATGGGTCATGGCATCCGGCTCGCCGCACAGATCCATGATGGCGTGCGCGACGCGGCCGGTGACATCCACGAAGGCGAGATCGCCCAACTTGCGATTGGTGCGATCCAGGCGCGTGGCCAGCTGTGTCGCGAGCTCGAAAATCAGCCCCGGGCTTTCCGCGGCGATCTGCCGGAACCTCGGGTAGGTCATCTCGGCCAGTTCGCACTGGTTGCGGGTGCGGACCCAGGCGCTGCGCGTGGGCTGCTCGTAGAACAAGCCCATTTCGCCGAAGAACTGGCCCTTATTGAGGTAGGCGAGCACCATCTCGTTGCCTTCCTCATCCTCGATCATCACTTCGACCGAGCCGCTGATGATGTAGTACAGAACGTCAGGCAGATCCCCCGCATGAATCACCACGGTCTTTGAAGGCACCGTGCGAATGCGGCAGTAGCTCAGAAAGCGATTGATCGCTGGAATGTCGCTGAGCGGTTTGACGTTCTCATCCATATCCAAATCCCCTAAGCGCGTGCGCTCTGGTCACGTTTTTATACATAAGCCCCAAGAACTGCAAGCGACTCAAATCCAGTAGGAAGTCCGGGTCATGACCTTTGCAGTCGCTCGCATCAATCCGCGCACAATGCCCGGCAGCTCGATCGCACCGGCCGCACGCGCGTTACTCGCATGCGCGATTTCATCCCGTCGCATGGCGTCCACCACCGCGCGGCTGGTCGTATCCGCGCTCGGCAGGCGCCGCAGGTGCTCATCCAGATGGCCTTCCACCTGGCGTTCCGTCTCGGCGACGAACCCCAGGCTGGCGCCGTCGCCAAAGGCTGCGGCGACCGCGCCGATCGCAAACGACCCGGCGTACCACAATGGATTGAGCAGGCTTGGCGCCGCGCCGAGTTCCCGCAACCGCTGTTCACACCACCCCAGGTGATCGGCCTCTTCCTGCGCGGCCGTGAGGAGCCATTCACGGGTCGCCGCGGTACGCGCCACCAGGGCCTGCCCGTGGTAGAGCGCCTGCGCGGCCACCTCCCCCGCGTGGTTCACGCGCATGAGCGCCGCCGCTTCACGGCGCTCGGCATCATCCAGTGCGGGTTGAGGCTGCCCCGGATAGGGTCGGGAAGCGTGAGCTGGGGCGGCAACCGCCCGCAATGCCCGGTCGGCAGCGGCGATAATCGGATCGAGGAGGCGCTCAGAACCCATCGGGAGGCCGCAACCCTGTAAGCATCCCCGCACTATAACAGCCGTACGGGTCATAATGCCGTCAGAAGCGCGATCGCATCAGCCACGCTTAGGGTCCAGGTAGATGTGCGCTGCACCAATACGCGCCGGTGTGCCACCGATTGAGGGCTCGCTCCCTCTTCTATAGGGGTCGCCACCGCGATCGCTCGACAGGTGCGCCAGCTGCTTTGCATTGCCAGGCTTGCTTGAGTACACTTGCCGGCCTTTTTTGGCACGGTCCAAACGCCCCGCCGGAGTTAGAGAAATGCTCACAACATCAACAGTTTTCGCCAAGTCCGGCCAGGTCCGTGGCGACTGGTTTGTGGTGGATGCCAGCGGCAAGACCCTGGGCCGCCTTTCGTCCCAGATTGCGCATCGTCTGAAGGGCAAGCACAAAGCGGATTACTCTCCCCACGTGGATATGGGTGACCATATCGTCGTGATCAATGCCGAGAAGGTCCGGGTGACCGGTCGCAAGCTCACCGACAAGATCTACTACCATCACACCGGCGCCATCGGTGGTATCAAGTCCATCGCGCTCGACAAGTTGCTGCAGGAGCACCCGGAACGCGCGATCGAGTTCGCCGTGAAGGGTATGCTGCCTAAGAACCCGCTGGGCCGTCGTATGTACAAGAAGCTGCATGTGTTCGCGGGGGGCCAGCACCCGCATAGCGCACAGCAGCCGAAACCTCTCGAGATTCAGGAAGCTTAATACTCATGGCCATCAGCACCAATTACGGCACCGGCCGCCGCAAGTCCGCCACCGCCCGGGTCTACATGACCCCCGGCACCGGCACGATCACCGTCAACGGCCGCGGGCTGGACGAGTTTTTTGGTCGCGTCACCGGTCGCATGATCGTGCGCCAGCCGCTGGAGACCACTGACCTGCTCAACCGCTTCGACTTCACGGTGCACGTGGCCGGCGGCGGCATCACCGGCCAGGCCGGCGCCATCCGTCACGGCATTACCCGCGCCCTCATCCAGTACGATGAGAGCCTGCGCAAGCCGCTGCGCGTGGCGGGGTTCGTGACCCGCGATGCGCGCGAGGTCGAGCGTAAGAAGGTCGGCCACCGCAAGGCCCGCCGCGGTACGCAGTACTCCAAGCGTTAACACTGGCGGCCGCAAGAGGTTCCTGTTGGGGGATCGTCTAGTGGTAGGACAACGGACTCTGACTCCGTTTACCTAGGTTCGAATCCTAGTCCCCCAGCCAAACACGACAGGCCCGCCGCAAGGCGGGCCTTTTGCTTTGGCGGGCATTACGCCGACGGACTGCACGCATCGTTGCCCTTGTCGAAGACGATGCGCCAGGTATTCGGGGCCTCGAGTCGCCATATCGAGGTGAAGGTGCCGATGAGTTTGCCGGCGGGGTCCAGCACCGGTCCGGAACTCAACGCCAGGTTTCCCGATTCAAGCACCTCGACCGTTGCGGGTTCCCACGAAAAGGGCGCCTTGGGGTCCTTGAAGTAGTTCGACCAGCGTTCGATGACCTTCGCTTTGCCGCGCGTCGGTTGCTCGCCGGAGAAGAACACGGCCTGCGCGGAGATGAATTTGGCAAATCCCGGCTGGTCCCGCTGCGCCATCGTTTTCGCGAAGGCGCGCTCGGTTGCGATCACCTGCTCCTTGGCCGAGACCATGGATTGGGCCTGCGCTGGCAGCCCCATCATCGCGAGCGCGGTACATAGCAGCGCCGAAACCAGATCCGATCTGTGTAGCATTGCGGTTGCTCCAATCATTCCACGGGGTTCATCAGCAGTCCCACGAACAGCAGCTGCTCCGTCCCATCGTCCTCGATGGGATGAAAGAAAGGGCGATTCATGGTCATAGGAAAATCTCGAAGGCGAGCGACGGCAATGCGGAATTGCTGCCGAGGACAATGTTGTGACCATGCATTGCCGGGCGACTCACTTGCGATTCTAATTGAGCTGCGCGGTCGCAACCGCACAGCAGCAACCAGTGTCCATTGGAGCTCCAACGATCTATGTATATCAAGTATTGGCGATCGCACCCATCCGGGTTGATCGCTGTCCTGGCGCTGCTCGGCGGCGCGCTGAATGCGCCAGCGCAAACGCCGACCAGCAGTGCGCCGACGGCCGAGCAGGATCATCAGCAGATGATGGATCAGCTGGGCATCAAGAAGCTGCGCCCTGGCCGCGTCAACGATCCGAACGCGGCGCTGAACCCGGTCAACTACGATGAAGCGAAGGCCAATCCCTATCCGGTTTATCCGGATCCGCTGACCTTTGCCGATGGCAGCAGGGTCAGGACGGCGAATGACTGGACGGCCAAGCGCCGCCCGGAACTGCTCGAATTGTTCGAGCGCGAGATTTTCGGGCGCATCCCGGCGACGGCGCCCAAGGTGAGCTGGGCCGTGCAGATGGTCGATCACGAGTCGCTGGGCTTTACCCCGATCACCGCCACAAGGCTCGTCGGGCATGTCGATAATTCCGCCGACCCCGATATCAACGTCGACATTCAGATGATGCTGGTGAAGCCGGCGCGCGCGAAGCTGCCGATGCCCGTGCTCATCATCTTTCAGTTCGGTGCGCTGACCTTTCCGGCACCGAGTCCGCCGTCTGCGGCCGACCTTGCGCACCTCAATGAGCTGTGGAAGGCGCAGATGCAGCAGATCGATCCCTCACTGCAGGCCGTCTTCCAAGCCCACCCGGCGTGGCAGCCGCTCAGCGCACCGCGGCCGGCGCCGCCGGCGCTCGACGTTGACGGCAATCCGCCGCCGCTGCAACAGCTCATTGCCGACGGCTGGGCCGTCGCGCTGATCGAGCCCAACAGCATTCAGCCGGACAGCGGCGCGGGGCTGACGCGCGGGGTGATCGGCCTGTCCAACCGGGGACATTGGCGCAAGCCCGACGACTGGGGGGTGCTGCGCGCCTGGGCCTGGGGTGCCAGTCGCGCCCTGGACTACATTGAGACCGATGCCGATCTTGACCGTTACCATGTCGGCATCGATGGCGTCTCGCGCTACGGCAAGGCCGCCCTGGTCACGATGGCCTTTGACACTCGCTTCGCGATGGCACTGGTGGCCTCATCGGGAGAGAGCGGCACCAAGCCGCATCGCAGGAACTTCGGTGAGACCGTTGAAAATCAAACGGCGTTCGATGCGTATCACTGGATGGCCGGCAACTTCCTCAAGTACGGCGCCAGCGAGGCGACCTTCGGCGCGAAGACCCCGGATGACATTCCCATCGATGCGGGCGAGCTGATCGCCCTGTGTGCGCCGCGCATGGTATTCGTCAGCTACGGGTTGCCGCAGGGGCAGGGGGGTGATCCGCCGTGGATGGATCAGCGCGGCGGTTACATGGCGACGGTGCAGGCCGGCAAGGTGTACCGGTTACTGGGCGCCAAGGATCTGGGCGTCGGCGATGATTACCAGCACGCGCAATTGCCGCCGGTCGGGACCGGTTTGCTGGAGGGACCCCTCGCCTGGCGTCAGCACGATGGCGGCCATACCGATGCGCCGAATGTGAAGTACTTCATCAGCTGGGCCGATCGGCTGAGCGGGCACCCTCCCTGATCTGGCAGAAGCGGGGCCCGATGCTGTGCTTGAGGAACCTCGCCACCCGCTCCGGCGGTGCGTCGCGGCAGCGCCTCGGCTGCGTCCGCAACCGCTGCGCTTGCCTCAGCGAGCACCGCGACCGCAGCTGACAGGATGCGCAGCGCCGCCGTCATCGTGCTACCCATGGGGAACCCCTGCGTCGTTTTCGGAGCGTACGCTAGTCACTCCTGCCGACCACCAGTGACTCAAGTGCCCCCGCAGGGTCGACCTGCACGGTGAACTCAATGGGCTGACAGCACACCTGGCAGTCCTCGACGTAACTCGCGGAGCCGGCGCTCAGATCAATGAGGGTCTCGAAAGGCTCGCCGCAATAAGGGCAGTGGACCTGGTGAAACTCCCCGCCGCCCGGTGCACCGGCCTGCGCGGCGCCGGGCTCGAATACCGGTTCCAGGCCGTACCGGGCATCGATGTCGCGCGCCTGCTCCTCGGGACGTTTCTTCACGCGCGCGCCTCAGCCCTTCCAGGCCTTGATCGCCTCGCTGTTGTCGCTGGCGTAGCCCAAGGCATCGCGCGCCTGGTCAAAGCGTGCGCTGACCAGGCGCACCAGCGGTGCGTCGACATTCAGATCGCGGGTCAGATCCGCCGCGATCTTCACATCCTTCGCCAAAAGGCCCAGGGTGAACCCGGTGGCGAACTTGCCGCCGATGACGTGCTCGCGCAGTACCACATCGGTGTGAAAGTTGCGGCCGGTGGAGACGTTGAGGATCTCCACCATCCGGGTGGGATCAAGACCGAAGCGCTCGCCCGCAATCAAGGCTTCGGCACAGGCGGCGTAGCCGGCGGCGGCGACGAAGTTGTTCAAGGCCTTCATGGCGTGTCCGGTCCCCAAGCCACCGGTATCGAACAACCGATCCCCCATGCTGCGCAACAGCGGTCTGGCGCGTTCAATCGCCTCGCGGTCATCGCCGCCGATCATGATGGCGAGCGTCCCGAGCGCCGCGCGCGGTACCCCGCCGGAGACCGGCGCATCGATCAGCACGATGCCATGGGCGCCCAGGGCCACGCCGAGCGCGCGGGTGCCGGTCGGATCCGCCGAACTCATGTCGATGGCGATGGTGCCGCGGCGCAGATATCCGGCCAGGCCGTCGCGCAGATAAAGATCGCTCACCACCTGGCCGGTGGGCAGCATGGTCACGACGAAATCCGCGCCCGACAGCTCCTCGAGTTTCGCTGCGGCGCGGCAGCCATGACCTCGGCGGCCACCTTGAGGGCCCGTTCGGGTGAGCTGTCGAAAACCATGACGCCGTGACCCGCTCGGGCCATGCAGGCGGCCATCGGCGCGCCCATGTTGCCGACCCCCACGACGGCGACGTTCATGGTTTGCCCGGGCTGGCGGCCGCATGGCGCGCCAGCACCTCGGCGGCGGCATTGAAGGCTTCCACACCGCAGGGCACACCGGCATAGACCATGGTGTGCAGCAGCGTTTCGCGGATCTCCTCGATGCTGCAGCCATTGGCGAGCGCCCCGGCCACGTGCGCCTTGATCTGGTTCGGTCTGCACAGCGCCGTCAAGGCGGCGAGGGTCACGAGACTGCGTGTCTTGCGGTCCAGGCCCGGCCGGGTCCAGGTTTCACCAAAGCAATACCGGGTGACCACCTCCTCCAGTGGGCGGTTGAAATCGGTGGCCTGCGCATAGCGCTCCTCGGCCCCGCCGGGTCCGAACATTTCGCGGCGCACCTGCATGCCTGCGGCGAATGCCGCGTCGTTACTGTCAGTCATGATGCCCCCATTGCTGGTAGAGATACTCGGTCACGTCGTTGATGCTCTGCTCGGTGAGCAGATCCGGATAAAGCTTCGGCATCGGCAGTTTCGGGTTCTTGATATACGCGATGGTCGCGGCCCGCCCCTGGCGGGCGACCACGGCGCTGAGCTTGTGGTCGGCGACCATGGCACCGTCCGGCCCATGGCAGGTGACGCACACCTGGCTGTAGAGGCGGCGTCCCGCTGCCGGATCGGGTGCGCCCGCCGGCACCGGCGCTGCGGCGCCGGCGATGCCGCGGTCCCGGCCGGACCTGCCGCCGCCGCCAAGCTCTTGGGGTTGAGCGCCATGATCACGACACTCGGCATGCCGAGCGCGCCGAAGGCGTTGCGGGAGATGTTGCCATCGGCGAAGGCCACGTACTGGCGGCCGCCCGCCTCGTAGGTCACGAGCCCTCCGGCCAGCGCGCCACCGGTCTGGACCTTGTGGACGACGGCACCGCTCTTGCTGTCGAAGACATACAGGAAACCGCCGAGGTCACCGGCGAAGGTCACCCCACCGGCGGTCGGGGTGATGCCGGCGACCACGGGCTTGTCGGCGTGGAATCTCCAGCGCACCTCACCGCTAACGCTGTCGATGGAGGTGATCCAGCCGGTGGTAGGCCCGTCCGGCTCGACGGTGCCGCCGAAGTTCAGGGCACCCGGGGTGTAGGCCGCCTTGCCGAGTTTGACGATGAAGCACGCGTCCACCGCCCCGGTCACCAGTGAATGATTGAGGCGATCGAAAGCCGGGCCGTTCCATTCGACCCCGCCGGCGTAGCCCGGGACACATGCGCAGGCCCTCCTTGGTGGGCATCTTCGGCATGCGCTCGATGGTCGTCACCGGCACGCGGAACACCTGCTGGTGTGTGTCGCGGTCGACCGCCGTCACATACCCGTCCTTGCCGCCGAAGACGAGGTAGTCGCGCGCACCGTCGATCCGATAGAGCACGGGCGGTGCGACCATATCGAGGTCCATCCAGTCCTCCGGCGTGCCCTGGTGCCACCACTTGAGTGCGCCGGTGCGCGCATCCAGCACGACAATCGAGTCGGTAAAGAGGTTGGCGCCCGGGCGATACGCCTTGTCGATGTCGGGCCACGGATTGCCCGTCGGCACGAACAGCTCACCGGCGGAGACATCCAGCGTCATCGCGCCCCAGCACGCCGCCACCCCCGGTCTTGGCGGTACCGGGTCGCAGCCAGGTCTCGGCACCGACCTCCTTGCCCAGGGGCACGGTGTTGAAGCGCCACAGCTCCCGACCCGTCTGGGCATCAAAGGCCATTACCCGGCCGCGTGCGCCGGACTCACTGCCGCTGATACCCATATAGACGACGCCGCCCCACGCCAATGGGGCGGCTGCGGAGGATTCGCCAAGGGCGGGCGTGCCGATGACGGTCTTCCAGAGCAGTTTGCCGGTTGCCGCATCCAATGCGATCAGACGATCATCACTGGTGCCGCGGTACACGCGCCCGTCCATGACGGCGACACCACGGGTCGAGGGCGAGCTGCGGTCATCGTCCGGCGTATAGGTGTGGCGCCACAGCACGGTGCAGCGGGTGGCATCGAGGGCGACCGTTTCGCGGCCGGTGCCGGTATAGATGACACCGTCGACCACGATCAGGTCCGAATGCATGGAGGTCGGTCCATCGATCTGCACCCGGCACACCTCGCCGAGCTGGCTGGCATTGGCCGGGGTGATCTCTTTGAGCGGCGAGAAGCGCTGGCCATCGAGATGGTTGTTGTAAGTGAGCCATTGCGCACCGGGGCTGGCCTCCTGGGCGCAAACAACGCTTGCGACCGCGCCGGCGAGCAACGCGGCGAGGCCGCGCACGAGAAAAGTGGACTGAGACATGGATCCCCCTGCTGTTGAGTCAGCAGGCGCCATTAAACCGCTCTTTAGAGCTGTTTCACACCCGCGTCGCTGCCGATCAGCAGGACATCCGCCGGCCGTTGCGCAAACAACCCCACCGTTACGACGCCCGGAATCTGGTTCAACGCGGCCTCAAGCGCTACCGGGTCGGTGATGCTCAGGCCATGAATATCGAGGATGTGATTGCCGTTGTCGGTGGTGACCCCGGCACGCAGCACCGGGCGGCCGCCGATGGCGGTGAGCCTGCGGGTCACCAGGGCGCGCGCCATCGGTATGACTTCGATGGGTAGCGGGAAGGCTCCCAGGGTGGATACCAGCTTGCTGGCATCGGCGATGCAGACGAATACCTTGGAGCACTCGGCGACGATCTTCTCGCGGGTGAGCGCGCCACCACCGCCCTTGATGAGCTGGCGGGCCCCATTGGCCTCATCGGCCCCATCGATATAGACCGGCAGCTCGCCCACTTCATTGAGGTCCACCACCGCAATGCCGGCCGCCTCGAGGCGCCGGGTGGACTGGTTGGAGCTCGACACCACGGCCTTGAGCGCACCGCGCTCCATCGCGAGCAGCTCGATGAAGTGATCGACGGTAGTGCCGGTACCGATGCCGACGACCTCATGGCGCGCCAGCCACGGAAGCGCGGCCCGTGCGGCGCGACGCTTGTTTTCCAGTACATTCGTGATCATTCGCTTGCTCGCTGCCGTTTCGATTACCGGACTCCAGAAACGACTGTGCCCGCTTTCGCGGGCACACAGTCGATCTGCATTTCGACCCGGGGACGCGGCATTGCTGCCGCGTCCACCGGTTGCAGCTACTTCTTCTTCGCTGCTTTCTTCTTGGCCTTCTTTTTTGCCTTAGCCATGATAGATCTCCAGTTAGGGTTAGTCCGAGGTCGGAGTATACGCACGCGAATTGAAATTACAAGCAAGAAGGAGTAGGCGCGCGAGACGCATCACTCAGTTTTTGATGCTTGCGACCATCGAAGTGATGAACTTCCAATGCTCCGCGGTGACCGGCATCACTGATAAACGATTGCCCGGACGCAGCAGCACCATCCCTGAAAGTTGCTTCTGAGCATGCTTGCGCAACTCATCCAGGGTGATCACGCGCGGCAGCCGGCGCACGAGTTTCACATCCACTAGGTACCAGCGAGGATTCTTCGCATCACTGTCCGGGTCATGGTGATGGTGCTTGCTGTCGAAGGCGGTGGCATCCGGGTAGCCGGCCTTCACGACTTCTACAATGCCGGCAATGCCTGGGGTTTCGCAGCTTGAGTGGTAGAGGAATGCATGGTCGCCGCGCTTGATCTGATCGCGCAGCATGTTGCGGGCCTGGTAGTTGCGGACCCCATCCCAGGCGGTGGTCTTGCGCGGCGCACGGTCCAGGTCATCGATGCCGAAACTGTCAGGTTCGCTCTTCAGCAGCCAGAATTGCACTTGATCGCTCCCTTGTCGGTGATGACGCGGTCCAGGTGTACGTCGTGCGGTGCGCCCCTGATATGCGCTACCTGCTGGAAGGAGTAGGCGAGGCCGATGAGCCGCGGGTGGCGCCAGTGGCGTCGATGGCGCAGGAAGTGGAAGGCACGATCGTAGTAGCCGGCCCCCATCCCCAGGCGCATGCCGCTCGTATCGAAGCCCACCAGCGGGACGAACACCAGGTCGAGGCTGCGCGCGGACAGGGCTCGCGGCTGCACCGGTTCCATGATTCCCAGGTGATTGCGCCGCATGAGGCCGCCCGCTTCGACGAACCGCATGCGACGGTGGCGCAGGTCGGTCAGCTGCGGCAGGTAGATGCGGCAATGGTGCCGCCGCAGCACGCGCATCAGCGGCGCGGTATCCAGCTCCGAGGGCATCGGGGCATAGACCGCGACGCGCAGGCCGGGACGCAGGTTGCAGGTTCGGGTGATGAGATGGGCGACGGCGGTGGCGGCGATACGGCGCGCCGCGGGAGGGACGGCCCGGCGCAGCTTCTTCAGTCGCTGACGCAGGGCCGATCGGTCCTCTGACCCGGAATTCAAGACGTCACCCGCAATGCCGGTACGAACCGTTGCTCTCGAACCAGAGCAACAAAGTGGGACGAGCTGAGGGAGGTAAGGCTTTCCGCTCACGAAGTCGGACTTGCACAATTCTGCCCACGAGCCACTATCCCTGGGTGTTTAAATTAAGGTCGAGAGGTAACCCGGCACGAAATCGAACACCGCAGGCGACGCCCGGGGATTTTACCACGATGAGGGGTGGAGGCGAGCCGGCACCGGTGTAGGACTACAACTCCAGTTGCTGGTGGCGTGCCAGCGCCGCATCGGCGCGTTCACGCGCCGCGCGTACCCGGGTGACCGCGGTGGTCGTGACCTTGGACTCCTGATCACGAATGCGCAGTAACTCGTTGGCGAGATTCAGCGCGGCCATTACCGCCACGCGATCCAGGCCCACCACCTTGCCGGTGTCGCGTATTTCACGCATCCGACCATTCAAGAACTCGGCCGCATCGAGCAGCGCCGCACGCTCCTCGTGGGGACAAGCGACAAAATACTCTTTTTCCAATATCCGGACGCTGACCCGGGCCGGCTCAGTGCTGCTCATGCGTGCTCCAGAGTCTTCAGACGACCGATCATGGCTTCGACGCGACCCCGCACCTGCTCATTCTTGTTCAGCAGGGAGGCACGTTCGGTTGACAGGGTATCGTGGCGCTGTCGCAGTGCACGATTCTCTTCTTGCAGTTGCGTGACCCGGGCGGCGAGTTCATCGACACGGGATTCCAGTCTGGCGAGCTCGAGATCGAGCTCCGTATTCAGTGGGGTGCTCATGGCATCGACTATAGGCATAATCCGAGAGGATGCAAGCCGCCGCCTATGAGCATATCCAGCAGGTCCTGACCCAGGCTCATTCGATGACCGACGCTGCCGAGGCGCACGGCACCATGACCGGATGCCTGTGCTCCACCGTGGCCTACCGCTTCGAGGACTGGATGCTCGAGATCCTGCCCGAGGGCGCCGCAGAACCCACCGCAACCCAGCTGCTGCTCGAACTGTTTCAGTGCACCAGCGTGGCACTGCGCGAGGCACAGATGGATTTTGCGCCGCTGCTGCCGCAGGATGAGACGCCCATCGATACCCGCGCGACGGCGCTCGCCGCGTGGTGCCAGGGATTTTTGTATGGACTGGGCACCAGTTCGCTCACCGATGCGACCCTGTTGCCGGGTGATATCGGTGAGGTCGTGCGCGACCTGACCGAGATCACGCACGTCGCCGCCGACAGCACCGAGAGCGAGGAATCCAACGAAGGGGCCTACGCTGAGCTGGTGGAGTTCGTGCGCGCGGGCGTGCAGCTGCTGTTCGATCAACTTGAACCCCTACGCCGGGAAGTCAGCCGTCCCGAAGGTCTATTGCACTGATGTCACGTCCCCTCACAAGACCCGCGGTCCGATCCCGCAAGCCTTCCCGGGCCGCGGCGCCAACGCCTGCGCCCACCAAGCTGCTGGCCAAACCCAAGATCATCAGCCGTGAAGAATTCCGCCGGCGCCGCCGCCAGCTGATGCGGCTGATGGGACGCGACTCCATTGCCATCGTTCCGGCGGCGCCGGTGCGCCATCGCAATAACGATGTCGAATATGCGTATCGCCAGGACAGCGATTTTCAATACCTGACCGGATTCGGCGAGCCGGAGTCGGTGGCGGTGCTGGTGCCGGGTCGAGAGCAGGCGCAATACGTGTTGTTTGTGCGCGACCGCGATCCGGAGCGCGAGACCTGGGATGGACGCCGCGCCGGCACCGAGGGCGCGACCCGGCAGTATGGTGCCGACGATGCCTTCCCGATCACCGATATCGATGAAATCCTGCCCGGACTCATGGAGAACCGCACGCGCGTGTTCTATGCCATGGGCACGCACCCCGAATTCGATCAGCGGGTGGTGGGATGGCTGAATGGTCTGCGCACCCAGGCGCGCCACGGCAAGCATCCGCCTCAGGAATTCGTCACGCTGGATTATGTACTGCACGACATGCGGCTGACCAAGTCGCGCTCCGAGGTCGAGGTGATGCGCGAGTCCGCCCGCATCGCCAGCGGCGCGCATATCCGCGCCATGCAGGCCTGCCGCCCCGGCGGCTCCGAGTTCGGCATCATGGCCGAGATTCTGCACGAGTTCCGGCGCCACAACGCCGACACTTCCTATGAGCCCATCGTCGGTGGCGGCGCCAACTCCTGCATCCTGCATTACCGGGAGAACAATCAGCCCCTCAAGAGCGGCGACCTGCTGCTGATCGATGCGGGCTGCGAGTACGGCTACTACGCCTCCGACATCACGCGCACCTTTCCAGTGAACGGGCGCTTCTCAGCCGAGCAGCGCGCGGTGTATGACATCGTGCTGGCGGCGAATGAGGCCGCCATCCAGAAGGTACGGCCCGGTGCCTCCTGGAATGATCCGCATGAGGCCGCGGTCCACGTGGTCACGCAGGGATTGGTGAAACTGGGCCTCCTCAAGGGGTCGGTCGCGAAGCTCGTGAAGGAAGGCGCCTATCGCCGCTTCTTCATGCATCGCACCGGTCATTGGCTGGGGATGGATGTGCATGACGTGGGCGACTACAAGCTCGGCGATACCTGGCGGGTGCTCGAGCCGGGCATGGCGCTGACCATCGAACCGGGCATCTATATTCCCGCTGGACTGAAGGGCGTGCCGCGGCGCTTCGACAATATCGGCATCCGCATCGAGGATGATGTACTCGTCACCCGTGACGGCGCGGAGGTGCTGACCGCCGGGGCACCCAAGGATCCGGATGCCATCGAGGCCTTGATGGCCGCGGCGTAGTGGAAGCGTTCGACATCGCCGTCATTGGCGGTGGCATGGTCGGCGCCAGCCTCGCTCTGGCTCTGGCGGCCGCCGGCCGCCGCGTCGTGCTGATCGAGGGCGTCAGCCCCGAATCCGCTGCCCACCAAAGCTTCGATGAGCGCACTACGGCGCTGGGTAACGCCAGCCGCCGCATTCTTGAAGCGCTCGGTGTCTGGGACGGCATCGCCCCACACTGCGGGGTGATCCGTGCCATTCATGTCTCCGATGCGGGACGGCTGGCCTTCGCGCGCCTCGCGGCACGCGAACAGGGCATCGAGGCCTTTGGCTTCGTGGTGCCCAACCGGGTGCTGGGCCAGGCGCTATGGGAGCAGATCCATCAGCAGGCGGCCATCAGCGTGCGCATGCCGGCGAAGGTTGAGTCCGTTCACACCGACGCGGCGGGTGTGACCGTGACGCTGGCCGGCCCCGGCGATCCCCACAGCAGGACGCTGCGTGCCCGCCTTGCGGTCGCTGCCGACGGTGCGCAGTCGGTGGTCCGTCGCGATGCCGGCATCGGCGCGACCGAAGCGGACTATGGCCAGGTCGCGATCGTGGCCAATGTCGCCACCGATGTGCCGCACGACGGCACGGCCTATGAGCGCTTCACGCCGGCGGGTCCGCTGGCGCTGGTGCCGCTGCGCGATGGCAGCTACACGGTGGTGTGGGCGCGCGGTGCCGAAGCGGCCCGCGCCGCGCTCGAGGCAACCGATGACGCCTTCCTTGCGTTGTTGCAGCAGCATTTCGGCTGGCGCGTCGGCAGGTTCCTGCGCGTCGGTCGCCGCGCCAGTTATGCGCTGAAGCTCAGCCGCGCCGATGCGGCGGTCGCCGAACGCATCGTCTTGATCGGCAACGCGGCCCAGTCCCTGCATCCGGTGGCGGGTCAGGGGTTCAATCTGAGCCTGCGCGATGTCGCGGCGCTCGCCGAAGCGGTGGCAGGGGACGGCGATCCCGGTTCGGCCGCACTGCTGGAACGCTTCGCGCAGGAGCGCGCCGCGGATCGCCGCGGCGTCACGCGCTTCACGGATGGGCTCATCCGCCTGTTCGGCGATGGGCGCGGGCCGGTACGCTTCGGCCGCGATGCGGGGCTGCTGCTGTTTGATCTGCTGCCGCCCGCCAAGCGCGCCTTGGCACGCGTGAGCCTCGGGTTTGGCGGCCGTACCCCGCGACTGGCGCGCGGCCTGCCACTGCGATGAGCGCGCAGGCGCTCGATGTGCTGGTGGTGGGCGGCGGACCGGTGGGTGCCTGTGTCGGCGCGTTGCTGGCGCGCGCCGCGGGCGCTCCGGCGTGGCGCGTCGGCCTGCTGCAGCCGGCGGGAGCCGCGGATCACGTCATGGATCCGCTGCCGGGAGCCACGCCTGAGCCGCGGGTGCTCGCCATCTCGCGCGCCAGCGAAAGGATTCTCACCGCCGCCGGCGCCTGGGCGCAGCTTCGGGCGCACGCATGGCCCTATGAGCGCATGCGCGTGTGGCACGAGGGCATGGCGCCGCTGGGGGATGAGGTGCTGCAGTTTGATGCGGCCGAGGTGGGTGAACCCAACCTCGGCTACATCATCGAGACGCGCCGCCTCACCGCGGCGCTGATGGCAACGTTCCGCGAGGCCGGTGGCC
Organism: uncultured Gammaproteobacteria bacterium; assembly: GCA_963708865.1. Classification (GTDB taxonomy): domain Bacteria; phylum Pseudomonadota; class Gammaproteobacteria; order Steroidobacterales; family Steroidobacteraceae; genus DAIDKA01. Next base: position 100,759 of record CAVPUC010000008.1, on the reverse strand, counting down.
AGCTGATCAGTGGCGAACTTGAGGCCGTGAGCACAGCGGCCGAAGGTCGCATCACTGTGCAGTCATCGGCGGGCGAATGGGCGACGCAGCTGGTGGTGGGTGCGGACGGTGCGCGCTCCGCCGTGCGCACTGCCTTCGGCATCGAGGCGCGAACCAAAAGCTACGAACAGACCGCGATCGTGGCGCGCCTGATTCCGCAACGTTCACACCAGAACACGGCGTGGCAGCGCTTCCTCGACGGCGGCACGCTGGCGTTGCTGCCGCTCGCCGATGGCAGTGTCTCCATCGTGTGGTCGTTGCGCGAAGCGCAAGCGCGGGCGCTGCTCGAGGTCCCGCCTGCGGATTTCGAAGCGCGGGTCCTGGAAGACAGCGCGGCGGTGCTGGGCACCCTGCAACTTGCCGGTCCGCGCTTCGCGTTTGCGCTGCAGCGGCTGAGCGCCGATCGCTACACCGCGCCGCGCTGCGCCCTGGTGGGCGATGCGGCGCATGTGGTCCATCCGCTGGCGGGGCAAGGCGTGAACCTGGGCCTGCTCGATGCCGCCGCGCTCGCGCAACTGTGCGTGCAGGCGCGCGCCACGGGCGAACATCTGGGTGCGCAGCGCACCCTGCGCGCCTATGAGCGCTGGCGCCGGGGCGAGAATGAGCTGATGGAATTCGCCATCGACGCCTTCAACCGCGTGCTCGCGCAGGGCGTCGGCCCGCTCTCAACCCTGGCGCGCCGTGCGCTCGCGCTGACCAATGGCAGCGCGCTCCTGAAACGCTGGTTCATCGGGCGGGCCCTGGGGCAGCCGCCGGACCTTACAGCCTGGGAATCTGATCGAGCTTGGCAGCGCAGATGAAGTCATTCTCGGATAGCCCGCCGATCGCGTGCGTGCTGTAGCGGACACGGCAGACGTTGTAGCCGACTTCCAGATCCGGGTGATGGTCCTCAATGTTGGCCACATGCGCCAGCGCATTGACGAAACTCATGGTGCGGTAGAAATCGCGGAAGGTGAATTCACGCCGCAGACTCGTCGCCGTGTCATCCAGCACCCAGGCCGGGTCCAGACGCAGCAGCAATTCATCGGCGGCAGCGCGCGTCAAGGGGGCGATGCCGCCATCGCAGGGTTCGCAGCGTCTGTCGGCGAGCTGCGTCATCGGGCGTTACGAGGCCTGCTTCGGGGTGAACTTGCGGGCGACGTACTGCTCCACGAGTTCCTGGAACTCCTCGGCGATGCGCTCGCCCTTGAGCGTCACCGTCTTCTCGCCGTCCTCGTATACCGGCGCGACCGGGCGCTCCCCGGTACCGGGCAGGCTGATCCCGAGGCTCGCGTGCTTGCTTTCACCGGGACCATTGACGACACAGCCCATGACGGCGACCGTCATCTCCTCGACGCCCTCATAACCGCGGCGCCATTCCGGCATGCGATGGCGGATATGCGACTGGATGCGCTGCGCGAGTTCCTGAAAGTAGGTGCTGGTGGTGCGCCCGCAGCCCGGGCAGGCGATCACCATGGGCGTAAAGGAGCGCAGGCCATTGGTCTGCAGGATCTCCTGCGCAACGATCACTTCCTGGGAGCGATCGCCATTGGGCTCGGGCGTCAGCGACACCCGGATGGTGTCGCCGATACCCTGCTGCAGCAGTACCGACATGCCGGCGGTCGAGGCGACGATGCCCTTGGATCCCATGCCGGCCTCGGTGAGACCCAGGTGCAGCGGGAAATCGCAGCGCGCCGCCAGATCCGAGTAGATGGCGATGAGATCCTGCACGCCGGACACCTTGGCAGACAGAATGATGCGATCCTTCGGCAGACCGACTTCCATGGCGCGCTCGGCGCTCTGCAGCGCCGAGGCCACCACCGCCTGGCGCATGACATCGCGCGCCTCGAGCGGCTCGGGCCGGGCCGAGTTCTCATCCATCATCCGGGTCAGCAGGTCCTGATCGAGGCTGCCCCAGTTGACGCCGATGCGCACCGGCTTGTCGTGCCGGCAGGCCATTTCAATCATTTCCGCAAACTGCGGGTCGCGCTTGGTGCCGCGGCCGACATTGCCGGGATTGATGCGGTACTTGGCCAGTGCCGTCGCGCAGCCCGGATAGTCGCGCAGCAGCTTATGGCCGTTGAAATGGAAGTCACCGATGAGCGGCACCGCGACGCCCAGCTGGTCGAGGCGTTCGCGGATGGGCGCCACCGCGGCGGCGGCCTCCGCCGAGTTGACGGTGAGGCGGACCAGTTCGGAGCCTGCGCGGGCCAGAGACCTGACCTGTTCGACGGTGCCGGCGATGTCCGCCGTGTCCGTATTGGTCATTGACTGGACCACAATGGGGTGCAGACCGCCGACGCGGATTCCCCCAACGTTGGTTACGAGCGATTTGCGACGTGGATGCGACATCGGTGCATTGTACCGCTTAACATGACGGCAAAATAACCCTCAGGAACGCCATGTCCGCCCCGCAAACGCTGGTGCGTGAGAAGCCGCAGGGCCTGACCCGCATCCTCCGGGCTGCGGGCGCCAGCGGGCGCGGCCTGCTGGGCGCCTATCGTGGCGAGGCCGCGTTTCGCCAGGAACTGGCCTTGAGCGTCCTGGTCATACCCCTGGGCGTGTGGCTGGGCCGCAGCGGCGTGGAGCGGGCCCTGCTGGTCGCCCCGATGCTGCTGGTGCTCATCGTGGAACTGCTGAACAGTGCCGTGGAGGCCACGGTGGACCGGATCGGCCTCGAACGGCATGTCCTGGCGGGCCTCGCCAAGGACATCGGCTCGGCCGCGGTATTAATGTCATTTGTATTGTTGGGGGTGGTGTGGCTGCTGATACTGATGAGTCATCGATGACCAATGCACGCGTTGCACGCGCGTTGGCCCTGCTGGCCTGCGTGTGGCTGTTGCCGGCCCTGGCGCAGGCGGCCCCCGACGCTCCCAAACCGGATCTGCACGCTGCGCCGGCGGCGCAACCGGCGACCCTGGCCCAGCAGGCCACGGCGGCTGAAGGCAATCCGGACTGGTCCGGAACGCTCGAGCGCATCGTCAGCAGCGTGGTCGCCATCAACATCGACCAGGTGCGCGCGTTTGATACCGAATGGAACGCCACGGCGCAGGCCACCGGCTTCGTCGTGGATGCCGAGCGCGGCCTGATCCTGACCAACCGCCATGTGGTAACGCCGGGACCGGTGACCGCCGAGGCCACGTTCCTCAACCGCGAGGTGGTGCCGCTGTATCCGGTGTACCGCGATCCGGTGCACGACTTCGGGCTGTATCACTACGATCCGTCCAAATTGCATTTCATCAAACCCAAGGCGCTGCCGCTGTATCCGGAGGGCGCCAAGGTCGGCACCGAGATCCGCGTCATCGGCAACAACGCCGGTGAGCAGTTGTCGATTCTCGGCGGCACGCTGGCACGCCTGGACCGCGATGCGCCGGTCTACGGCCTGTACAAGTTCAACGACTTCAATACCTTCTATCTGCAGGCCGCTTCGGGCACCTCCGGGGGTTCCTCGGGCTCACCGGTGGTGGACATCCGCGGCCGGGTCATCGCCTTGAATGCCGGTGGCGCCAATGGGGCGGCCTCGAGCTTCTATCTGCCGCTGGGTCGGGTGCGTCGCGCGCTGGAACTCATCCAGCAGGGCAAGCCCGTCACCCGCGGCACCCTTTCAACGGATTTCAGCTACACCCCTTACGACGAACTTGAGCGCCTGGGCTTGACCACCGCGACCGAGACCGACGTGCGCGGTGCATTTCCCGCCCTGACGGGCATGCTGGTGGTCAGCAAGGTGCTGCCCGGTTCGCCCAGCAGCGGTGTGCTGCAGCCCGGCGACATCCTGCTGCGCGTCAATGGCCGCTACGTCACGCAGTTCGAGCCGCTGGAGTCACTGCTGGATGACAACGTCGGCGGCACCGTCGAGTTGTCCATGGAGCGCGGCGGCAAGAGTATCAAAGCGACGCTGCCGATCACGGATCTGCACGCCATTACGCCTGACTCGTACCTGCAGTTCGGCGACGGCGTGCTCAACAATCTGTCCTACCAGCTGGCCCGACAGTTCAATGTCCCGGTGAAGGGCGTGTATGTCGCCAATCCCGGCTACGCATTGGGCGCGGCCGGCATCGCCCGCGGTTCGGTGATCGTCGCGATGAATGCCAAACCGGTGAGCAACCTCGACGATCTGCAGAAGATTCTCGACACCCTGGGCGATGGGGCGCGTGCCACGGTTCGGTACTTCTCGCTCGATGATCCGCGCAGCACGCAGCTGCGCTCATTCCGCATGGACCGGCGCTGGTTCCTCTCCGGACGCTGTCGCCGCGATGATCATGTGGGGCTGTGGAACTGTTCGGATCTGCCTGCGGTCACGCCCGCGCCGCCGCCCGCGCCGGCGGCGACCCAACTGCCGACCTATGCGGACCCGCGCCTGAAGAAGCTCACGCCCTCGCTGGTGTTCGTCACCTACGACATGCCGTACTCGGTATCCGGCGTCACTGAAACCAGTTTTCATGGCACCGGGCTCGTGGTCGATGCGGCGCGCGGCCTGGTGGTCGTGGACCGCAACACCGTGCCGGTATCGGTGGGCGATGTGCAGATTACCTTCGCGGGAACCCTGCAGGTCCCCGGGCACGTCGTGTATGTGAATCCGCTGCACAATCTTTCGGTGGTGGCTTACGACCCGGCGCTCATCGGTGCGACGCCGGTGAAGAGCGCGACCCTGGCGCCCGGCGGACTGCACGAGGGCAACTCGGTATGGGTCGTGGGCTTGAGCGCCGATGGGCAGCCGCACACCCGCAGCACCGAGATCGCGGGCGTTGATCCCCTGGCGCTGCCGTTGTCGCGCTCGATGCGCTTTCGCGATGCCAACCTGGATGTGGCGCAGCTGGTGAACCCGCCGCTCGACTACGACGGCGTGCTCTCCAACGAGGCCGGCCAGGTGGTGGGCCTGTGGTCGAGCTACGCGATCGAGAACGCGCGCGACCTGGGTCAGGAGAATCGCGGCGTGCCCATCGATGTGGTGGCGACCATGCTCGAGCACATTCATGCGGGGACGCCGCTGCACAGCCTGGAGGCCGAGCTGGTTCCGCTGCAGCTGGCGGATGCGCGCCAGCTGGGACTTTCGGATGAGTGGCTGAAGAAACTGGAACAGAACGACGGCAGCGAGCGCCAGGCGCTGATGGTGGTGCGCCTGGTCGGCGGCTCGAATGCGGCGAGCCTCATGCAGCAGGGGGACATTCTGCTCGCCATCGATGGTCGCACGGTCACCCATTTCGGCGAGGTCGAACATGCGGTCGCCGATGCCGCCACCGTCAAGGTCACCGTGTGGCGCGCCGGGGCGCCGGTGGAACTGACGGTCCAGACCGCGGCGCTGAACGGTCAGGATATCGACCGGGTGGTGCAATGGGCCGGCGCCACGCTTCAGGCCCCGCAGCGCCCCATCGCCGCCCAGCGAGGCATCGCCCCCGAGGGCGTCTATGTGGCCTTCTTTACTTATGGCTCCCCCTCGGCGCGCTATGGCCTGTATCCGGGCCGGCGCATTGTCGAAGTGGACGGTGTGCCGACGCCCGACCTGGATAGCTTTCTCAAGGCTGTCAGCGGGCGGCCGGATAAGGCGTCCATCAGACTTAAGACCCTGAATTGGAATGACGCGGCCGAGGTCATCACGCTCAAGCTCGACAAGCACTACTTCCCGGCCTATGAGGTGCGGCGTACCCCGGGGGGCTGGGAGCGGCAGATGCTGGAGTAGTGTCCACGCAACAGACGTTGCGCACAAAGGGCGGACCGGCCCCAAAGCCTTGGTAGAATTCGCCCATGGTGAAGGTCCGGGCGAGTCAGGTGGATATCGAGGCCGCGGTGCAGGCATTGCGCGACGGCGACCTTGTGGCGTTTCCGACGGAGACGGTCTATGGGCTGGGGGCGAATGCGCAGAACCCGGCGGCCGTGCGCAAGATCTTTGTGGCCAAGGGGCGCCCCACCAGCCACCCGGTCATCGTGCACCTGGACAGCCCCAAGTTCCTGCATCGCTGGGTGTCCGAAGTGCCGGCCGCGGCCGCAAGTCTCGCCGAGCGCTTCTGGCCCGGTCCCATGACGCTCGTGATGCCGCGTGCCGCGCACGTCCATGACATCGTCACCGGGGGTCAGGACACGGTGGCCATCCGCGTCCCCTCCCATCCCATGGCACAACAGCTGCTGACGGCATTTGGTGGCGGCATTGCCGCACCCTCGGCCAACCGCTTCGGGCGCTTAAGCCCGACCCGCGCCGAACATGTGCGCGATGAACTCGGCGATGCCGTGCGGGTTGTGCTCGATGGCGGGGAAAGCCAGATCGGGCTTGAGTCCACCATCGTCTGCTGTCAGCACGGCAAGGTGCGGCTGCTGCGCCCCGGTGCGGTGACCGCGAGCCAACTGCGCGAGGTGGCGCCGGATCTCATCATCGGTGCGGATGCGTTCAGCTCGCGCGTGCCGGGCAGTCTGCCGTCGCACTATGCGCCGGCCACGCCCTTGAGCATCGTCCCATCCGGCGAGATCGATACCCGGGCCGCTGCAGCCTCCGCCGGCGGCACGCGCATCGCGGTGCTCGCGCAGCGACTGCCGCTGAAGTCGCATGGCTATGTCACCTGGGTGAACGCCGGGCGCCGCCCCGAGCAATATGCGCATGATCTGTACGCCAACCTGCGCGCACTCGACACCGCCGGCTGCCAGCAGATCCTGGTGCAGGACGTGCCCGACGGGGAGCGCTGGGATGCGGTGCGTGATCGGCTGTTGCACGCCGCCACGCGCGTCACCGAAAGCGATGACACCGGCGCGCGCGCCGTTCTGCCTTAGACCCGCTCACTTCGCTCCTTACGAGACTCTCCATGCCGACCCGTTCGCGCACGACGCGCTTTGTGGACCCGTTTCAACCCGCGCAGATCCGGCGCCTGGTGGCCGAATTCGGCTCGCCGCTCCTGATCATTGATTGCGAACGGGTCCGCGTTCAGCTGCGCAAGCTGAAGAAGGCGTTGCCGAATGTCGATCTGCACTACGCGTTAAAACCGCTGCCGCATCCGGCGGTGGTGCAGGTGGTGATGGAGGCGGGCGGGTATCTGGACCTGGCGACCACCGGTGAGGTGCAGCTGGTGCAGCGCCTCGGCGCAAGCCCCGAGCGCTGCATCCACACCCATCCCATCAAGCGCGCCCAGGACATCCGCAACGCCCTGGAATTCGGGGTGCGCACCTTTGTGGCCGACAATCCGGATGAAGTGCGCAAGTTCGCCCGCCTCGGGGATCGCGCGCGGCTGCTGCTGCGGGTGTCGTTCCGCAGTCCCGGGGCGGTGTGTGATCTGTCGCGCAAGTTCGGCTGCGATCCCGAGCATTTTCTCGAGCTGGCGCGCCAGGCCGCGAGCCTCGGCGTGGATGTCCAGGGCGTCTCCTTCCATGTGGGTTCACAGGCCGCCGACCCCGCCAAGCATGTCGAGGCCATCGAGGCGTGTACCAAGCTGATGGCGGCGGCGCGCCGCGAGCAGCTCGGCACCTTGGATACCCTGGACATCGGCGGCGGCTTTCCGATTGACTACGGCGCGCCGGTGCCGGACATCCTGCGGTTCTGCGCCCCGATCCGCCAGCAGCTGGTGAAGCTGCCCAAGCGCATCCGCGTCATTGCCGAGCCCGGGCGCTTCATCGCCGGTCCCGCGGCCATCGGCGTCGCCAGCGTCATGGGCCGCGCGCAGCGCGAGGGTCATTGGTGGTATTACCTGGATGACGGGCTGTACGGGTCCTACAGCGGCCAGCTGTACGACCATGCCCGCTATCCGGTGGAGCCGCTGCGGGATGGGATGGCGCGCACCGGCTGCCCTCGGTGCTGGCGGGCCCCACTTGCGACAGCATCGATGTGATCGCCGAGAATCTGATGCTGCCGAAGCTCGAGGTCGGCGATCTGATCGTCGGGCGGGCCATGGGGGCCTATACCTGGGCCAGCGCCTCGGAGTTCAATTTCTTTCCGCGCGCCACCGTGGTATCCGTGAACATGACGGCCAACGACCCAGGAACGGTGATCCCGGTCCCGCGCTAGACTAAGGCACTTTGTGAAGGCAGGTCGATGAAGAGCGACACTCCCCCAGTCCAGACGGCGGTGCATCAGCAGGTCGCGGCGGCGCGCGATGGCAAGGACCCGCGGGTCGTGGCGCGTCTGTTCTCCGGCTGGGTGGTGTTCGGCGAACGCCAGTTCGTGCGCGGCTATGTGCTGCTGCTGCCCGACCCGGTGGTGCCGACACTCAACGCGCTGGGCGCGCAGGAGCGCGGCCAGTTCCTGCTCGACATGGCGCGCCTGGGCGATGCGCTGCTCAAGGTCACCGATGCACTGCGCATCAATTACGCCATCCTCGGCAACCTCGAGCCGGCGCTGCACGCTCATGTGATTCCCCGCTATGCGAATGAGCCGGCGGCGCTGCGCACCTCGCACCCCTGGGCCCATGACTGGCAGGCGGCACCCTTGTTCGACCGCCCCGAATACGCCGAGTTGAGTGAGTCCTTGCGCCGCGAACTCACACGCATGGGCGTGGCCAAGCCCATGCGTTATGACCCCGGTGCAAATGCCGCGTGCTGACCCTGGAGTCGGTCAGCCGCAGCTTCGGCGCCGGGGTGCATCGACGCTGTGTGCTTGACCGGGTCAGCGTCAGCATCCAGGCCGGCACGCAGACCGTCATCATCGGACGCAGCGGCTCCGGCAAATCCACCCTGCTCAATCTCATCAGCGGCATCGATCGGCCCGACGCCGGACGGGTGATCTTTGCCGGACAGGACCTGAGCACCCTGCGCGAGCCCGAACGCACGCTGTTCCGGCGCCGCAAGGTCGGCTTCGTCTACCAGTTCTTCAATCTGCTGCCCACGTTGGATGTGGAGGAGAACGTGCGGCTGGTGCTGTCGCTCGATGGCGTGGCCACGGCGCCGGCGCGAGCGCGCAGCCGCGCGATGCTGGAGCGCGTGGGCCTGGGCGATCGGCTGCATGCGCCGGTGGATGTGCTCTCCGGGGGTGAACAGCAACGCGTCGCGCTGGCGCGCGCGCTGGTCCATGAGCCGGCGCTGCTGCTCGCCGATGAGCCCACCGGCAATCTTGATGAAGTCACCGCGGCGCAGATCGGGCCGCTGCTTCGGGCGCTGGCGCGCGAGCGCGGCGCCACGGTGCTGCTGGTCACCCACGACCGACAGCTCGCCGCCGGCGCCGATCGCTGTCTCACCCTGCGCGAGGGCACACTGTCGTAATCCAAATGGGCATGCTGTGGTCGGCGAGCTTCCGTCATCTGCTGCGCCATCCGGTGCAGCTGCTGCTCGCCCTGCTGGGTCTGGCACTGGGGGTCGCGACCATCGTGGCGGTGGATGTGGCCACCGGCAGCGCGGCGCGCGCCTTCGAATTGTCGGTGGCGGCGGTGCAGGGACCGGCGACCCATGAACTGGATGGCGGTCCGGCCGGCCTCGATGAAGCACTCTACGTACACCTGGCCCGCACCCTGCACCACGTGCGCGTGAATCCGGTGATCGACGGGTACGTGACGGTCGCGGATCAGTCGCTGCAGCTGCTGGGCATCGATCCATTGGCCGTCGCCGGTTTTGGCAGTGGCGAGGGTGAGGGCGAGGGCGGCGCCGCAGCGTTGGCTGCCCCGGCGGCGCTGACCCAGTGGTTCACCGGTACGGGTGCCGTGCTGCTCGCGGCGGACACGGCAACTCAGCTGCAGCTGCGGCCCGGGTCGGCCTTCAGCGTCGATGTGGGCGGCCACGCACTGCCGGGGCGGCTGCTGGGCGTGCTGGGCGCGGCGAGCGGCCTGCAGTCGGTGATGCTGACCGATATCTCAACCGCCCAGGAATGGCTGGCCGTGCCGGGACGCCTCACGCGCATCGACCTGCGCGTTCCGGCGGGAGCCGCCGCGGCCGCGGAGTTCGCCCAACTGTCGCACCAGCTGCCCGCGGGCGTGACGCTGGCCGCGGCGGCGCAGCGCGCCCGGGCGGGCCTGGACATGACGCAGGCGTTCAATACCAATCTGCGCGCGCTGGGGCTGCTGGCGCTGCTGGTGGGCCTGTTCCTGGTCTACGGCACCATGAGTTTTGCCATCGTGCAGCGGCGGCGCAGTCTGGGCATCCTGCGCGCGCTCGGGGCGACGCGCGCGCAGCTGCTGCGCATCATCCTGCTCGAGGCCGCGGGCCTGGCGCTGGTGGGGGGCGTCGTGGGACTCGCGGCGGGCCTTGCGCTCGCGCACACGCTGGTGGGGCTGGTGTCGCGGACCATCAACGATCTGTACTACGTGGTGGCCGTCGGCAGCGTCACGTTGCCGGCGAGTGAGCCGCTGCTGGCGCTGGGCGCGGCGCTCGCGGTGGCCTTGCTCGCGGCGGCCTTGCCCGCCATGGAAGCCGTCCACAGCGCCCCGCAGCTGACGCTGCGGGCTTCGGTACTCGAGGGGCGCGCGCGCCGCATCGCCTGGGCACTGTTGGGCGTGAGTGCGCTGCTGGCGGTGGCGTGCGCGAGCACGGTGCTCGCCACCCAGCGCAGCGTGCTGGCGGGTTTCGCGGCGCTGATGCTGGCCATGTTGAGTGTGGCTGCGGCGACGCCGGCCGTGCTCTATGGCGCCGCGCGCGCCTTGGCGCGCAGCCGGCTGTGTTCCGCACCGCCCCTGCGGCTCGCGCTCGGCGGCATCGCCGCATCGTTGAGCCGCACCGGCGTCGCCGTGGCGGCGCTGGCGATGGCGGTGGCCGCGATGATCGGCATCAGCATCATGGTAGACAGCTTCCGGGAATCGCTGCGTGACTGGCTGTCGCACACGCTGCAGGCGGATATCTATGTCGGCGCACCCGGCCCGGGATTTGCCCGACCCGAGCGGCGGCTCGATGCCGCGGTGGTGCAGGACCTGGTGCGCGTTGCGGGCGTGGCGGGCTACAGCGCGAGCCGCCGCGCCATGGTGGACTCGGATCGCGGTCCGGTGGCGCTCGATGCGATGGACCTGACACCTGCGCTGCGCGCGAGCATGGATCTGACTGCAGGCGCGGCGCAGGTGTGGCCGGCCTTCGCGGACGGCGCCGTGCTTGTGGCGCAGCCGCTCGCCTATCGACTCAAGCTCGGTGTCGGCGCCGCGCTGCAGCTGACGACGGCGCAGGGGCCGCGCGCTTTTCGCATTGCCGGCGTGTTCCGCGAGTACGGCAATGACCGCGGCAGTGTGCGCATCAGCCGCGCGGTGTACCGGCGCCTGTGGCAGGACGATTCGGTGAGCGCGCTGGCGCTGTACCTGACACCCGGTGCGGCGGCCGATGAGGTGGTGCCGCGCCTGTATGCCGCCGCAGCCGGGCGTCAGGCGCTGCAGGTGGATACGCCGGCGCAGGTGCGCGCCATTTCGCTGACGATATTCGAGCGCACCTTCGTCATCACGCGCGTGCTCAACTGGCTGGCCGCCGGAGTCGCCGCCATGGGATTGTTGAGTGCGCTTCTGGCGTGGCAGCTGGGACGCACGCATGAGCTCGCGCTGCTGCGCGTGCTCGGGCTGACGCGCACAGGCTCAAGTGTGATGATCGTGGCGCAGACGATTTTCATGGGTTTCATCGCGCTGCTCGCGGCGTTGCCGGCGGGGGTGCTCACGGCGTTGCTGCTGGTGCGCGTCATCAATCGTCGCGCGTTCGGCTGGGAGATCCAGCTGCACCTGCATCCGGCACAGATCAGCAGCGCCGTCGCGCTGGCGTTGCTGGCGGCGCTCGCGGCCGGGCTCTACCCGGCGTGGCGCATGGCGCGTGCGCCGCTGTTCCAGGACCTGCGCGAGGAGTAGCGATGCGCCGGCGAACCCTGACCCTGTTGCTGATGACGGCGCTGGCACTCGGCCTCGCCGGCTGTCAGCGCGCGGCACCGGGCGGCAGCGCCGCGGACCCGGACGCGGCGCTGCAAGTCGATCGCCTGAGTGTGCTGCGCGCCGACCCGCAGCCGGGATTTGCGCTGGCGGATGCGCCGCGTCGCTTCGTATTTCCCCAGGACCATGGACCTCACCCGCCGTTCCGCCACGAGTGGTGGTACCTGACCGGGCAGCTGCGGGGCGCCGATGGGGCAAGCTTCGGGTTTGAGCTGACGCTGTTCCGGCTGGCCCTCGCGCCGCCGCGCGCTGCCGCCGCGGGGAGGTCGGCCTGGCGGGCGCGACAGCTGTATGCCGCGCATTTCGCGATCACCGATGTCAGCCGCGGCCAGTTCTTCAGTGCCACACGCTATGCGCGCGATGCGCTGGGCCTGGCTGACGCGACGGCGCAGCCGTTTGCCGTACACGTGGCGGACTGGTCACTCGTGCAGGCGCCACAGGACGATGCGGGTCTGCACTGGCAGCTGCAGGCGGCGGACGGGGACTATCAGTTGCAGCTGGACCTGCGCTCCGCGTCCTCGCCGGTCTTGAACGGCCTCGAGGGCCTCAGTCGCAAGGCGGATGCGCCGGGCGCGGCCAGCTACTACTACTCGATGCCGCGATTGCATGCGCTCGGCAGCCTCACTCGCCAGGGCACGGCGCTGCCGGTGTCGGGACTTGCCTGGCTCGATCGGGAATGGGGCAGCGGCTCGCTGGGTCCCAACCAGCAGGGCTGGGACTGGTTCGCATTGGATCTGGCGGATGGCGCGACGCTGATGTTCTATGCGCTGCGCGATCAAGACGGGCGGCGCGATGCGCACAGCGCCGGCACGTTCGTGGATGCCGCGGGCCACGCCACCTCGCTCGCCACGCCGATGTCGACATCGACGTGCTGCGCTACTGGACGAGTCCGCGCGGCGGACGGTATCCCGCGCAGTGGCGCGTGCGGGTCCGATCGCAGGATCTGACCTTGAATGTAGTGCCGCTGCTGGCGGACCAGGAACTTGCGACCCAGCCGCGCTACTGGGAAGGGGCGGTGCGGGTCGACGGTCAGCAGCGGGGTGCGCCCGTCACGGCGCAGGGATATGTCGAACTCGTTGGCTATGCGCAAAGCCATGCCACCGCGAGCAGCCCCAACGCGAATACCCCGCCCGCCCATTGAGGCACTCGGCGCCACAGGCGCTGCATGCGGGCGGTGGCGATGACGGCGCCCAGCAGGGCGCCGACGGCGAAGCCCAGCAGGTGCGCCATGACGTCGGTGTGCTCACCGGAGGTGCCGAGCCAACCCAGCAGAATGACACCCGCAAACAGCGGGCCATAGCGCTGGGCCGGGCGCACCGCGAGCAGGTGTCGTTCGCGCCAGGAGTAGGCGGCGAGCAGGCCCAAGGCCGTGAACACCGCGGTCGAGGCGCCGACCGAACGGTGATCCGCCGCGGCGAGCAGCGCCTCGAGCCCATTGGCGCACCCTGCGCCCAGCACCACCAGCGCCCAGGCGGTGCCGGGTCCGAGCAGCCGCCCCGCCAGATAGCCGAACCATGCCCCGGCGCCGATATTGGCGGCGATGTGCGCCGCATCCAGATGCAAAGTCAACGCCGTCCAGGCACGCCACCACTCGCCGTGGCGTACCAGCCCGGCGTTGAGCTCACCGGCATCGAATGCATCCAGGCGGCCCCATCCCAGACTCACCGCTTCGGCGACACCCAAGAGCACCAGCACGTAGATGGCGCTGCCCACCCACGCACGGGGATACAAGGGCGGCGTTGCCACCGGCGCGGGCGGCGGCGGGCGGCGGCTTTCCTGTTGGTAATGCAACAGATGGTCGCGGGCCTGCGGCAGGTTCTCCAGATCGACCCAGATCGAGAACCCTTCCGCCGACTGCGACAGCTCGTGCGGCACGCCGACGGCCGTGAGCACAAAGGCGCGCTCCTCGCATGCCTTGCGACTCGGCGAGCGGTACAGCTCTATGGATTCAGCAGGCATGCACGGTGCTCTATTGTGGCGCACGGCCCCGGTTCAAGTTTCAAACAAGGGCCGTTTCCTGTCTGCATCGAGTGAAAACATCTGTAAAATGGATCGCTTGCACGAATAACGGGAGTTTCGCCAGTGGCTGCCAAAACTAAAGCTAAAACCAAAGCCAAAACCAAGGCGCGCAAAGCCCAAGCAGGGTGCCGATCCCTGGAGCGATGTGGGCGGCGGGAGCCATCTGCATATCGGGCACTTCCTGACGTTCCAGCTGATCCGGCTGGCCAATGCGGCCAAGTCGAATGTGACGCGCCGCTACCTGGCCGACTTCGGACTGAGCGTGCCGGAGTGGCGCCTCTTGGCCATGACCATCCGTTTTCAGCCGGTACGCTTCTCGGAACTGGTCGCCAACAGCAGCATGGACAAGGGCCAGGCGAGCCGCACGCTGCACGGCATGATCAAGCGTGGCTATATCGCCACGAAGACGCAGGCGCCCGGTGCCCGCAAAGCCGGGGACACCGCGGCGGTGCCGGTGATCCTTACCGTCACCACCAAGGGCCGTTCACTCTATAAGACGGTACTGCCGGTGGCGCAGCGCAACCAGGCGCGGCTGCTGCAGAAGCTGACGCGCGATGAGCGCCGCACCCTGTACAGCGTTCTGAGCAAACTGTTCAGTGCCATCGGCACCCAGGAACGCGACGAGGGATAACCTCAAGGATAGCCTTGAGGGCTCCCTAAACAGTGCGGACCTGACTGTGGCGGCACTCCCGTGTAGCATCGGGGGTAAGAGCGGTTGAACCGCCACAGTGGAAGGAGTTGGCAGTGGACGCGCTGGAGCAAAGTCTGTCGTCATCAGCGGATCGTACAAAGGGTTCGGCGCCAGGGGCGCCGGCCACCAGAATCGATGCGCCCAAGCTTGGGCAGACCACTTCGGCCGCCGGCCGCGGTGTGGCCAAGCTATTGAAAATGTTCGGAACGCCGCCGTTCGAGTTCGTGCTGTGGAACGGCGAGCATATTCTGCCGGAGGGCCGTAAACCCATCGCGCGCGTCACCATCCGCGATGCCGAGTGTGCTGTGGGGCCTGCTGCGCAATCCCGGGGTGCGCTTTGGCGACGGCTACAGCGAAGGCCGCATCGAGATCGAGGGTGACCTGGTGCACTTCATGGAAGAGGTGTACCGCGGCTCCGACCGTGCCGACAAGCAGAAGACCGTGCTCGGTCTGATCGGCAAGCTGATGAACCGGCCCCGGGTCAATACCCTGGCCGGTTCCAAGAACAACATCCACCATCACTACGACATCGGCAACGATTTCTATGCGCTGTGGCTGGGGCGCACCATGGCGTACACCTGCGCCTACTACCCCACCGCCGATGCCACGCTGGATGATGCCCAGGACGCCAAGATGCACCACGTCTGCAGGAAGCTGCGGCTGCGTCCCGGGGAGCGCGTGGTCGAGGCCGGCTTTGGCTGGGGTCGACTGGCCGTGCACATGGCGCGCCATTACGGCGTGAAGGTGCGCGCCTTCAACATCTCCAAGGAACAGGTGGCCTTCGCCCGCGACTATGCGAAGTCCCAGGGACTGGATTCGCAGATCGAGTATGTCGAGGATGACTACCGCAACATCTCCGGATCCTTCGACGCCTTTGTCTCCGTCGGCATGCTCGAGCATGTCGGGGTTGAGAACTATCGGGAGCTGGGCAAGGTTGCGCATGGGGTGCTCGGCGGCAACGGCCGCGGCCTGATCCACAGCATCGGCCGCAACTACCCGGCGCAGCTGCATCCGTGGATCGAGCAGCGCATCTTCCCGGGCGCCTGCCCGCCGGCCTTGAGCGAGATGACCCAGATATTCGAGCCGTGGAACCTGTCAGTGCTGGATGTGGAGAACCTGCGGCTGCACTACGCCCACACGCTGCTCGACTGGCTGTCGCTGTTTGAAAGCAACGTGGAGCGGGTGCGGGGCATGTTCGATGAGAAATTCGTGCGCATGTGGCGGCTGTATCTGGCCGGGTCGGCCGCGGCCTTCACCACCGGCACGCTGCAGCTGTTCCAGGTGCTGTTCGCGACCGCGCACAACAACAACGTCGCGCTGACCCGTGAACACCTGTACCAGCCGCAGGGGTAAGTTTCGCGCGTGATTCACAGCGACGTACTGATCATTGGCGGGGGCCCGGCGGGCTCCTCGGCGGCGCAGCGGCTCAAGCAAGGCGGCGCGGACGTGTTGATCCTCGACAAGGAAATCTTCCCGCGCCTGAAGCTGTGCGCGGGCTGGATCACTCCGGAAGTGGTGAAGGATCTGGACATGGATATCGCCGCCTATCCGCACCGCTTCCTCACCTTCGGCCGCATGCACGCGTACCTGCGCGGCGTGCACCTGCCGCTGCCTTGCGTGCAGCATTCCATTCGCCGCTTCGAGTTCGACGCCTGGCTGCTCGAGCGCTCCGGCGTGCGCTGCGTGCAGCACACGGTGCGGCACATCGAGGCGGATCCGGCGGGCGGCTATGTGATCGATGGCGAGTACCACTGCAAGTATCTGATCGGCGCGGGCGGCACCCGCTGCCCGGTGTACCGGACCTTGTTCCGCGACGCCAACCCCCGCGCCACGCAGCTGCAGACGGTGACCCTCGAGCACGAATTCGCCTACGACTGGCGCGATCCGGATTGCCATCTGTGGTTCTTTGATCAGGGCATGCCCGGCTATTCCTGGTACGTCCCCAAGGCCAACGGCTATCTGAACGTGGGTATCGGCGGCATGGCCGAGCGCATCAAGAAAAGCGGCACCGACATCCGCCAGCACTGGCAGCACCTGATCGCGAAGCTCGATCGCAAGCTCGCCAAGGGCGCGCAGTACGATCCGATCGGCTACAGCTACTACCTGCGCGGCAACGTCAAGGTGGTGCGCATCGCCGATGCCTTCATCACCGGGGATGCCGCAGGTCTTGCCACCCGCGACATGTGCGAGGGCATCGGTCCCGCCATCCGCAGCGGCCACCGTGCCGCGGACGCCATTCTGAGGGGCGTGCCGTACACGCTCACGGATGTGACCGGCGCGAGCCTGGGCGGCGGCATCGCCAGCCGCCTGCTCGACTGGGCCTTTACCCGCGGCGTGGGTGCGGCGGCGGCCTGATGGCCATCATGTCGGACAAACCCATCGTCTGGGGCGCCGCCGCGATGGTGGTGGCCGCGGCGGTGGCGCTGTACCTGTACGCGCATCGCGTGCACCGCACACCGACGCCGGCATCGGCTCCGGAAGCCTCTGCCGAAGCGCCCCTCGCGCCGCCACCACCCGCGAGTGCGCCCGTCATCGAGCATCCGGTACCCGCGGCCGCCGGCGCTGCCGGGAGCGCGCCGGCGCCGGCACTGGATCAAAGCGATGACACGTTCCACGCGGCGCTGACGGGCCTGCCCGGCGCGCAACCGCTGGAGAAACTGCTGGTGCCGGAGAACATCATCCGGCACATCGTCGTCACGGTGGACAACCTGTCCAAGAAGAAGGTCGCCGTGAACCAGCGGCCCCTCAAGCCGACCGGCGGTCAGTTCATGACATTGAGCAATGGCGACCAGCTGACCATCGATCCGCAGAACTACGCGCGCTATCAGCCCTTCATGGAGGTCGTGAAGGCAGCCGATCCGCACACCGTGGTGCAGCTGTACTACCACTTCTATCCGCTGTTCCAGAGCGCCTTCGATGACCTGGGGTACAAGGATGCGTACTTCAACGACCATCTGATCGCGCTCATCGATCACTTGCTCGCGACGCCCGATGTGGCCGCGCCGATCGTGCTGGTGCAGCCCAACGTCATGTACCTGTACGCCGATCCGCAGCTCGAGGCGCTCTCCCCGGGGCAGAAGACCCTGATCCGCATGGGGCCTGCGAACGAGGCGCTGCTCAAGGCGCGCCTGCGGGAGCTGAAGGCGCAGCTGCTGGCGCAGCAGCACGCGCACCCTTAAGGGCTGCCGTGCTGCTCATCGGCAGGTTCG
Organism: uncultured Gammaproteobacteria bacterium; assembly: GCA_963708865.1. Classification (GTDB taxonomy): domain Bacteria; phylum Pseudomonadota; class Gammaproteobacteria; order Steroidobacterales; family Steroidobacteraceae; genus DAIDKA01. Next base: position 83,033 of record CAVPUC010000008.1, on the reverse strand, counting down.
ATTCGCCCTACGTGCGCCGCGTGGCCGTGAGCCTGCAACTGCTCGGGCTGCCGTTCGAACACCACCCGGTATCCGTGTTCGGCGACTTTGAAAAATTCCAGGCGATCAATCCGGTCGTGAAGGCGCCCACCCTGGTGTGCGACGACGGCACCGTGCTCATGGATTCGAACCTGATCCTCGCGTACGCCGAGGCCGCCAGCGCGCCACGCTCGCTGCTGCCCACCGATCTGCCGAGTCTGCGGGCTGACCTGCGGGTCATCGGCCTCGCATTGGCCGCCTGCGAAAAAAGCGTGCAGCTGGTCTACGAGCGCAAGCTGCGCCCGCCCGAAAAGCAGCATGAGGCGTGGATCGGGCGCGTCACCGGTCAGCTGCTGGCGGCGTTCGCGGGCCTCGAAGCTGACATTGCACGGCGCCCGCCGGCTGCCACCCAGGCGCAGATGATGCAGTCGGGCGTCACCTGCGCCGTCAGCTGGCACTTCGCCCAGCAGATGTTGCCGCAAGTGGTGCCGGCGGCGCGGTTTCCGTCGCTCGCCGCATTCGGCGCCCTGGCCGAGGCCCTGCCGGTGTTCCAAGCCGCCGCGCATGGCGATGGCGCTTTAAAGTGACGCAAAGCTGGATCTTCTGGGCGTTGCTCTCGGCGGTATTCGCAGCCCTGACGACGGTGTTTGCGCGCGTGGGCGTCGCCGGCGTCGATGCGGACCTGGCGACGCTCCTGCGCACCGTGCTGATCGTGGTGCTGCTGGCGGTGCTGGTGTGGGTGCGGCGCAAATGGCTGAACCCCGCGCTGCTGCCGCCGCGCACCCTGCTGTTCCTGGCGCTGTCGGCGCTGGCGACCGGACTGTCTTGGGTGTGCTATTTCCGTGCCCTGCAGATCGGTCGGGCCTCGCAGGTGGCGCCACTCGACCGGCTGAGTCTGGTGCTGGTCGCCCTGTTCGCCGTGGCGTTTCTCGGCGAACGGCCCTCCTTGCAGGACTGGCTGGGTCTCGCGCTGGTGACCGCAGGTGTGCTGGCGCTGACACTCAAGTAGCGCAATCTGGTACCTTATCCCGCCGAAAAAAAGTTCATGGAGGAACTGAATGGCACAGACCAAACGCAGTGCATCAGCTCGCAAGAGCGTGACCGCTCTGATTTCCGGGATTCGCGAAAAGGCGGGACTGTCGCAGTCTCAGTTCGCCAACTTGCTGGGTGTGTCGGTACGCACGCTGCAGGATTGGGAGCAGGGGCGGCGGGCGCCCTCCGGCGCGGCGCGCATGCTGCTGCTGGTGGCCGCGAAACGTCCCAAGACCCTGCTTGAGGTTGCCCGGTAACCCCAAGGAGGCGTGCACGTGTCGGACATCAAGCGACTGCATGCCGGGGCGCGCTACAGCGAAGCCAGTATTCACGCGGGCACGGTGTATCTGGCCGGCCAGGTCGCGGTCGGCGGTGGCGACACCATCGAGGCGCAGGCGAGTGAGGTGCTGGCCAGCATCGACACGCTGCTGGCGCAGGCCGGCAGCAGCAAGTCGCGGATCCTGATGGCGCAGATTTATCTCGCCGACATGGCGGACTATGCGGGCCTGAACGCGGTGTGGGACCGGTGGATCGGCGCCAGCACCCCCTCGCGCGCCACCGTCGAGGCGAGACTTGCCAGACCGGAGTGGAAGGTCGAGATCGTGGTGACGGCCGCGCTCTAGGACGTTGGCCATGCCCACGCAGCCGGATCGTTGCCCGAGGTGCCAGCAGCCAAACCACTGTGCGGTCGCAGCAGGCGGCGGCGACCCGCGCGAGTGCTGGTGCATGCGGGAGCCTTTGATCACCCCCGTGCCGCAAGAGCGTAAGCAGGCCTGCCTGTGTCAGGCCTGCATTCGACAGAACAAATCCGGCTAGGCGCTGTAGCGGCCCGACGCGAGCGCTGCATCGGGCACCCACATGCCATGAAAGGTCGAGCGCACGCGGGTCGGCAAACGCGCCAGCGCCACCGGGCCTTCGCTGAGCTTTTGTGCATCCAGAATCGCCAGATCGCTGCGCAGCTGCGACAGCCGGTTCACCAGTACCAAGAGGTAGCCGTCACCCTCCGCGGCGCCGGGGCCGCGCGGGACGAACACCGGTTCCTGCACCCCGCTGTCCGCACCCGGCGACCAGGTCGACAGGGCGCCGGTGCGATGGTCGAAGCAGCCGATCGCCCCCAGGCCCACCGCGCCCGCCACCGCATCCGGCGGCCGACAGATCACGAAGCCATAGCGGTAGGGCTTGCCCATCCAGCGGTCATCGATCTTGGGCATCTCACACGGCGAACCCAGCAGCCGGCGCATGGCGAGTTGCTCGGTGGCGAGATCGAAGCTGATGCGCGTGAGCAGCGGCGGCGCCGGTTTGAAGGGCGAGCCATCGTGGCTCGGGAAGAAGTCAAAGCAGTTGCCGTCGTACAGGCACAGATCCAGATGCACCGTGTCGCCGTCGGTAAACGCATTCATCATGTGCCCGGCGCTCACTGCCGGGCCCTTGAACCAGCGCACCTCGCGCGAGCTGCCGCGTCGCGGTACCACGGCGAAGAAACTGTTCTGCTGCGGATGCCACTGGTAGTAGGGACCGCCCGCCTTGACGACCTCAAGATCGGTGATGAGGGGAAAGAACGGCACGATGATGTGGAATTCCGTGACGGCGAAGTCGTGGACCATGCCCGGATACGGCATCTTCAGCGCGGTCTCGTGCACGATGCGCCCGTCCGCATCGGCGATGTAGATGACGCAGTCGAGCGTGGCATCGCCCTGCGCCTGGTAGGAAAAGGCGATGAGTTCGTTGCGATGCAGATCGAGTTTGGGGTGCGCGGTGAGGCTCACGGACTTGAGGGCACCCCCGAAATCAAACTCGCCGCGGGTCGCGAGGGTCTGCGGATCGACCTCCATCGGACGGGAGTCCTCCTTCAGCACCAGCAGGCGCCGGCCGTGCCACACCACATTGGTGTTGGCCGTGCCGTTGTTCTTGCCGGCAACCGACGGGTCATTGGTGTAGCGGTTGCGATAGCGTCCGAACAGCGAGCGGCGCGCCGCCTCCTGCAGCACGAAGCGCTCGGTGCGCACCCAGCGGTTGCGATAATCCACGCGGCCGTCGGCGATGCGGAACATGTGCACCATGCCCTCGCCATCGATGAACACGTCCTGGGGCGTGCGCGGCGGATACTGCCGATCCGGTCCGCAGCGATACAGCGTGCCGGAGAGCGCAGCCGGGATCTCGCCCTGGATGATCTCCAGATCACGGATGTCGGATTCCGCGCGATGCGGGATCCCCCAACCCTGGTACAGGGGTATATCGGGAAATCGCACGACTTCGGGCATGATGGACCCCCTCGCTGGCTGCGCTCGATTCTGGGCAGTCATGGTGCGGGGCGTCAACCTTCGGAGGCCACAATGATCGAGCCGAACGCGGAGCTCGAACGAACCGGGGCTCGAACACGCCCTTGCGAATCTGCATTCCATCCTGATTCCGGGCGAGACGGTCGAGGCCTGGGCCACGCAGCGTCGCCTCTTCGCGCTGTGGCAGCGCCGCATCATCATTGCCGCGACCAGCGGTCGGCTGATCTGGCTCGTGCGCCGGCTGGTCAGCGGATTCAATGTCGTGAACCTGCGCTGGCAGGACCTCTCCGAGGTCAATCTGCGGGTGGGCATCTTTGGTGCCGACCTCGTCATCCGCGCCGAGCAGGTGACCGATCTGGCCATCAATGCGCAGCCCGGGTCCCGGGTCATCACCATCAGCGGGCTGCGCAAGGAGCAGGCGCAGGCCGTGTACCGCATCTGTCAGGCCCAGGATCAGGCGTGGCGGGAAAAGCGCCGCATCCGCGAACTTGAGGAGCTGCGCGCCCGCTCCGGCGGGGTGCAGATCAGTCAGGGCGCGGCGGCGCCCTCCGTGGGCTCTTCGGAGGGAGTGCGGCGTCTGCAGGAGGCCAAGCAGATGCTCGATTCGAAGCTGATCACCGACTCCGAGTACGAATCCATCAAGGCGCGAATACTGGCCGGGGGCTGAGGGAGACATCATGAAAATACGTAAAATCGCGGTCGAGGAAGCCTTCTCCATTCCGGAGGTCGCCGAGGCGCTCAGGCAGGTCTCGCGGGCACCGGGGGAAAGCTCCGACCTGCCGCTGGTGCGCGGCATCTACGACACCCAGGGCGGTTACGCGACCATGAAGTTCCTGGAGGGCCTGCTCGATCTGGAGGATGTGCGGATCAAGGACATGGACGCCAATGGCGTCGACATGCAGCTCTTGTCCCTTACCGCACCCGGCGTGCAGATGTTTGATGCCGACACGGCCTGTACGCTCGCCACGTTGGCCAATGACCGCCTTGCGGATGTGATCGGGCGGCATCCCGATCGCTTCGCGGGCCTCGCCGCCTTCGCGCCACAGTCGCCGCGCCGCGCCGTGCGGGAAATGGAACGCGCCATCCGCGACCTGAAGCTCAATGGCTTCATCCTCAACTCGCACACCAACAGTGAGTACCTGGATGATCCGAAGTACTGGCCCATCCTGGAAGCCGCCGAGGCGCTCGACCGCTGCATCTACATCCACCCCCGCGGCCCCGTCGATGGCCTCAAGGGGCCGATGGCGCATTACGGCATGGATTCGGCCATGTGGGCCTACGGTGTGGAAGTCGGCACCCACGTGGTGCGCATGATGGCCTCGGGCCTCTTTGACCGGTTCCCGAAACTGAAGATCTGCATCGGCCACATGGGCGAGGCGGTGCACTTCTGGATCTGGCGCATCACCTTCATGAACAGCCGCTCGCAGAAGATCGGCCGCGCGCCCAAGACCAGCCTCACCATGGCGGAGTACTTCCAGCGCAACTTCGTCATCACCACCTCGGGCGTGGAGGACCCCCTGGCGCTTGACTATTCGATCAAGAAGCTGGGCATCGACAACGTGCTGTGGGCCATCGACTATCCCTACCAGCCCACCGCCCCGGCGGTCGCCTTCATGGATGCGGTGGCATTAAGTCCGGCCGATAAAGCCAAGGTCTATCACGGGAATGCCGAGCGGGTATTCCACATCAAGCCTGTATAATGTGACGCAATGACTGCACGAATCATAGACGGCAAGGCCATTGCCGCAAAAATCCGCGGCGAACAGAAAGAACGCATCCTGCGCCTGCAGCAGCAACACGGCGTACGGCCGGGACTGGCGGTGATTCTGGTCGGCAGCGATCCGGCATCCCAGGTCTACGTTCGCAACAAGGTCACCGCCTGCAAGGATGTCGGTATCCGCTCCGAGCTCGTCGAGATGCCGGCGACCGCCACGCAGGATCAGCTGTTGAGCCGCATCGATGCACTGAATACCGATCCGCAGATCCACGGCATCCTGGTGCAGCTGCCGCTGCCGCCGCAGATCGATGTGCACAGCGTCCTCGAGCGCATCGACTTCCACAAGGATGTCGATGGCTTTCACCTGTACAACGTCGGCGGGCTGATCACCGGCAACACCGTGTTCCCGCCGTGCACGCCGTACGGGGTGCAGAAGATCCTCGAGCACGAGAAGATTCCGGTCGAGGGACGCAATGTGGTCGTGGTCGGCGCCAGCAACATCGTCGGCAAGCCGATGGCGCTCATGCTCATGCAGCAGGAAGCGACCGTGTGCATCTGCCACAAGAAGACCCGCGATCTGGGCGAGTTCACCATGCTGGCCGACATCCTGGTGGTGGCGGCGGGCGTTCCGGGCCTGATCGTGCCGCAGATGGTGCGCACCGGTGCCGTGGTCATCGATGTGGGCATCAACCGCCTGCCCGATGGTCGCATCGTGGGCGACGTTGACTTCGAGGGCGTACGCCAGAAGGCCTCGGCCATCACCCCGGTGCCCGGCGGCGTCGGGCCCATGACCATCGCCATGCTGCTGTACAACACGGTGCAGTCAGCCGAGCGTTCCGTCGCCTAAAGCTCGACATGACCGTCAGAGCCGTTCTGAAAATGGGTCATCCGTTGCTGCGCCAGGTGGCAGCGCCGGTCGCGGTGTTCGATCCGGCGCAGCTGCAGGAGCTGCTCACGGATATGGAAGACACCATGCGCGCGCTGAACGGCGCCGGCATCGCCGCGCCGCAGATCGGCGTGAGTCTTCGGGTCGTGATCTTCGAGATGCAGGAAAATCCGCGCTATCCGCAGGTCGCGCCGATTCCGTTCACCGTGCTCATCAATCCGGTGCTGGAAGCGCTGGGCACCGAAATGGAAGAAGGGTGGGAAGGCTGCCTGTCCGTGCCGGGCCTGCGCGGCGTCGTGCCGCGTTACCGCCGCCTGCATTACCGCGGGCTCGACCGCGAGGGCCGGCCCTTCGAGCGCACGGTCGAGGGCTTTCATGCCCGTGTGGTGCAGCACGAGGTGGATCACTTGGATGGCGTGTTGTTTCCGCAGCGGGTCGAGGACATGACCCGATTCGGTTTCGAGGACGCGCTGGTGGGTCAGATGGTGCCCACGCCGGACTGAAGGGGAGCTAGGCGAGGTTGTGGAAGACGCTGTGAACGTCGTCTTCCTGCTCGAGCTTGTCGACCAGCGCCAGCACTTCGGTCGCATCGGCTTCGCCAAGTTCCGTCGTGACCGTCGGCAGGTACTCGTGCTCCGCGGAAATGGGTGCCAGGCCGCGCGCTTCGAGCGCCTCCTGCAACCTGCCGAAGTCCGCGAATGCGCAGCGGATCACCAGCTGCGCCTCACCCTTCTCATCGGTGCTGTCGCCCATCTCATCCAGGCCGTGGTCGATGAGATACAGCTCCAGATCATCGTGATCGATGCCGGCCGGGTTGAGGCGGAAGACACCCATCTTGCGGAACTGGAAACTGACACTGCCGCTGGTGGCCAAGTTGCCGGAGTTCTTGGTGACGAGATTGCGCACGGTGGCGACCGTGCGTACCGGATTGTCGGTGGCGGTTTCGATCAGCATCGCGACGCCGTGCGGCGCGTACGCCTCGTACAGAACCTGCTGGTAGTTGGCGGCATCGCGCCCCGCGGCGCGCTTGATGGCCGATTCGATCTTGTCCTTGGGCATGTTCACGGCGCGGGCGTTCTGCACGGCGCGCCGCAGGCTTGGATTGCCGGCCGGGTCGGGACCGCCGGCTTTCACCGCCATGGTGATGTCCTTGGCGATGCGCGCGAACTGCTTGGCCATGCGGTTCCAGCGCGCGAACATCGTGGCTTTTCTGACTTCGAAAATGCGACCCATGTATGACCCTGGCCCGGATGTGAAAACCCCCGCTTGCGGCGGGGGTTCGGCGCTGCCTTCTGGTAAGAGGCCCGAAGGCTACGCCAGCTCGGCGTGCAGCACCCGCAGGCGCCGACGCTGCGTCTTCAGACGCAGCTCGATCTCGCGCAGCCGGGTCTGGAAACTGGCGTGTTCCCAATGCTCGATGACGGCGCGCTTCTTCTCTTCCAGCCACTGTTCCTTGACGCGGGTCCAGTCGGCGACCGCGGTGGCGAGCGCATCGTATTCCTGGGCGATCTTGTGGCGCAGCTGTTCGATGTGGGTCGGCGGGCGGTGCGCCTCGGGCAGCTTGGCCAGCAGCTGCTGGGCACGGTTCAGCTGCACGGCGAGCAGCGCGCGCTGGATCTGAAAGGCCGGCGTGGATTTCAGGCGGCGGGTGAGGCCCACCCACGAGCAGGAGGCGATCAGCCACTTGGTCGGATCCCACTGCCACCAGCGCACCCCATTGCGGTAGTCATGCGCAAAGATGTGGTGGAAGTTGTGGTAGCCCTCACCGAAGGTCACCAGCGCCAGCACCCCGTTGTCGCGGGCGCTGTTCTCTTCGGTATAGGGTTGCGAGCCCCAGATGTGGGCCAGCGAGTTGATGAAGAACGTGAAGTGATGGCTTAAGACCAGACGGGCGACGCCAGTCAGCAGCAGGGCTCCCCAGATATCGCCGAGCGCCCAGCCCACCAGCGCGGGCAGTCCGAAGTTGGCGGCCAGGGCGAGCGGCGCGTAGTACTTGTGCTGGAACGCCAGCATCTTGTCGCGCTTCAGGTCCGGGATATTGGTGAAGTCCACTTCGCCGCTTTTGTAATCGCGCACCATCCAGCCGATGTGCGAGAACCAGAAGCCGCGACCGGCGGAGTAGGGATCCTTTTCATTGTCGTCGACGTTCAGGTGGTGGCGGCGATGGCCGCTGCACCATACCCAGGCGCTGTTCTGCAGCGCCATGGTGCCGAACACCAGGTAGATCACGCGCAAGGCGGGATGCGCCTCGTAGGCACGATGCGCCCACAGCCGGTGATAACCGGCGGTGATCGACATCTCGTTGGTCACCAGGAAGAATGCGGCGAACGCCCAGATGCCCGCCGAGTAGCCGTGCACGATGCCATACCACGGTACCGCGATCACCGTGACCAGGGCGGTCAAGGTGAAAATCAGCACGTTGAGAACGATAAGCGGGGGCTTGTCAGTCTGGACAGCGTCGGTAGACATGCGCTTGTTTTGCCTTCGAAAGGGCGTGATTAATCGGCCGGCACATTACCATGATCGGGGAGGCCTTGTCGGTGCAGCAAGGTGATCTGTGCGCCAGTTTCCACCTGTCGCGGGCGCGCTCAGGCCCGGAACCTGCCGTGCCGTTGAAGGCGTTGTGCCGCTAGCATGATAATGGGGGCTGATCGGACGAATGCAAATTGGGCTCCTGGGTGGTTTTTCCGCCTCTTGGCTCTGGTTTTACATAAGGCGGCCCACTTTCCATGCGCGTGGTTCCTCTCCTGTTGCTCGGACTTCTGGTCTGCGCCGTGACGGCATCCTGTACCCGCCCCACCACCGAAATGCTCGCTCACGGGCGCTTCAAGTCGGTCGCCATCTACCACCCGGCCGGGACGGTGCAGGAGGTGGTGCTGTTCCTCTCCGGCGATGGCGGCTGGCAGGCGGATACCGACCGCATGGCCCGGGTGCTGCAGGCCGACGGCGCCCTGGTCATCGGCATCGATGAACCGGCCCTGCTGGCCAGTTTCACGGCCGGGTCGAGTGCCTGCTTCTTCGCGGACGGGGATCTGGAAAACCTCAGCCACTATGTGCAGGCCTACTACCGCCTGCCGGGCTATATCACCCCGGTCCTCGGCGGCTATTCCGCCGGCGCCACGCTGGCCTATGCGACGGCCGCCCAGGCGCCCCCGGGCCTGTTCGCCGGGGTGCTGACCCTGGGGTTCACCCCCGATTACGAGTCCCCCAAACCCTTCTGCCGCGGCGCCGGCCAGCACTTCGTGTCGCGCCCCGATGGCAAGGGTCTGACGCTGGTGCCGGATCCGAAGCTGGCGCTGCGCTGGGTGGACGTGCACGGCGCGATCGACAGTGTCTGCCCGGCACCCGCCGCGGCCGCCTTCCTCCGTACCATTGAAAATGCGCAGATTTCGCTGATCCCCGGCGTCGAGCATGACTTCGCCGACCCCCACCAGTGGTCCGCGCAGGTGCGTGCCGCACTGCAAGAGCGTGAGTGCCGGCTCGCGCGCGGCGCAGGCCGTCGCCCCGCTCGCCTTGAAGGATCTGCCCCTGGTAGAGGTGCCCGCGACCGGCACCGGCAATGACGATCTGCTTTGCGGTGCTGCTGTCCGGGGACGGCGGCTGGGCGGGCATTGACCGCAAGGTCGCGCAGTCGCTGGCCGAGCGCGGCATCCCGGTCGTGGGCTGGGATACGTTGCGGTACTTCTGGAGCGCACGCACGCCGGAGGGACTGGCGCGGGATCTTGACCGGACCTTGGACTACTACGCGATGAGCTGGAGCCGGCATCGCGCGCTCGTGATCGGCTACTCGCAGGGCGCCGATGTGCTGCCGTTCGCGGTCAACCGCCTGCCGCCAGCGACCCGCACCATGATCGTGACGACGACCCTGCTGGGGCTCGGCCGCCAGGCGGCCTTCGAGTTCCATCTGGCCAACTGGGTAGGTCCCGCCACGGGGTTGCCGATTCTGCCCGAGTTCCAGCAAATGACGCGCGCCAAGACCCTGTGCGTATTCGGTGCCGGGGACAAAGACTCGCTGTGCGCGGATTTTCCGGCCGGCACCGCCGGCACCATCGAACTCGCCGGGGGCCATCATTTCGATGGCGACTACGAGGGGCTGGCGCACCTGATCCTGAAATTCGCCGGCCGCAGTCCGTAAACGCTCGCAAGGGGAAGCACATGATTACCGTCAATGTCCTGTATCGGCAGACCGACACCATCCAGTTCAACATGAACTATTACCTCGACACGCATATGCCCATGGTCAGGACGCTCTTGGGTTCGGCGCTCAAAGAGGCGCTGGTGCAACAGGGCATCGGCGGGGGCGCGCCGGGCTCACCGCCCGAGTTCGCGGTCATCACGGTGCTGCGGTTTGAATCCATGGCCGCCTTTCAGTCGGCTTTTTCGCCGCATGCCGAGGCCGTCATGGCCGACATCGTGAATTTCACCAACGAGCCGCCCAGCCTTCAGTTCAACGAAGTCCGACTTGGCTGACCAGCCAGAACATCCCCAGTCCCACGAGCGCCGCCGCTGACAGGTCCGCCGCGAGCGCACCCCAGGCGGCGGCCCGGCTGCGCTTGAGGAGCGCGATCACACCGACCGCGGCGGCGGCGAGCAACCCATCCGCCAGCAGCACGCCCGCGTTGAATGCCGCAAGGCCCGCCGCCGGCATCAGCGCCGCGATCCCCAGGATGTGCCAGTCCGTCGGCAGCACGAAGCCATCCACCACCCCGAACAGTATCGTGGGCAAGAGCCACCGCTGCGGCAAGGCGGCGCTGCGCTGCGCTCCACGTGAGAAAGCCCCCGCTGAAGAGCGCGGCGCCGGCCAGCAGCAGCGCCGCCTGCGGTTGATGCAGCAACGCGGCGATGCCCGCGAGCAGTGCCAGCCCCGCGGCCGCTGCCAGCGGCAACCGATGCGCGGCTTGCCCGTGCGGTACGACCGCTGCCGCAGCAACGCAGGCCACCAGGAGCCCCGTCCACGCCTCGCCCGCGGCCGGGCGCAGCAGCGCCAGATTGACGGCGGCCAGCACCGTCGCCGCGACGTAGCCGAGCGCGAGGCCCGCCATGAGGTACGCGAACTCCTCGCGCCGCGTCACGAGGAGTGCCAGGGCGATCAGGAAACAGGCGCCTTCCAGATCGTGCAGCACATGGGCGCCGCCCAAGCGCAGGTAGCTCGCCGCGCTCGCGCGCGGCGGCGGCGCGGCATCCGGCAGCAGCAGTTGCTGGCGGCCGGCGGTGAACAGCACCGGAACGAAGTCACTGCCGTTCACCTGCACGCGCGCGAAGTCGGTATGCGCCGCGCGCTCAAAGAGCGCGGTATTGCTGAGCGTGAGGCCGCGGGGGTCGCTGCAGCGATACAGGATCTCGAAGCTGTAGAGACCGGGGGCGGCCGCGAGCGGATCGACCCGACCGATATCGTAGCCCTGGTCGATGGCCGGGCAGGGGCCGGCCGAGGACTGCACCGTGATGCGCTCAAGCAGATAGCTTGCGACCGCTGCGGTGACGGGGCTCGGCCACCCCGCCGGCACGAGGTAGCGCAGTTCCTCTTGTGGCAGCGTGTAACGCATCAGCACCGAATCACCTGATACCACCCACAGCGAGTAGCTGATGCTGTGCTCCGCCGCGTCCGCGGGCCGCGGCGCCCACACCGACAGCAGGGCCAGCAGTGCGGCGAGTGGCGTGAGCGCCGCTCTCATTCGCTTTGGCCGGGCGCGAGCAGGATCTGGGCGTCGCGGCGCAGCAGCTGCAGGTTCTGCTGATTTGCAAGTTTGGACTGCGCCGCCCGCAAGGCTGTATAGATGCGATCCCGCGCGGCATCGAAGCTCACCGGATGAGGCGCCACACGCCGCTCCATCACCAGCACATGGATGCCGTCCGTGTCGGGAATCGCATCAGAGATTTGCCCATCGGTCATCATTCGGGCGACGGGGTACAGCTTCGGACCCAGGCGCAGCTTCGCGGCGAATTCCAGCTGCTCCCCGTCATAGACCCGACCCGAATCCACGAAGCCGAAATGCTCGATGATGTATTCCGGGGAGGCGCCCGAGCGCAGTCGGTACACCGCCTCGGCGGCATCGGTTTCCGCCTGGGCGGCGCTCTGGTCGATGTCCTGGTAGCCGCCAAAATGAAGTACGAGGTCGCGCAAGGTCATGGAACCGTCGGTCTCATAGTCGCCGCGATGCTGCTCGTAATACGCGCGCAGCTGCGCATCCGTGAGAGGCTGCGCGAGCAGTGGTTCGGCGGTCTGACGCGTCACCGCGGTCGCCATGGTTTCGCGCACCTCGGTGGTCGTTTCCGGCAGATCCAGCGCCAGGCCCCGCTGTACCAGCAGTTCCTCGTCGATCATCTCGTGCAGCACCGTACGTCGTTCCGCGGGGCTGGTCTGCTCGAACGGCTTGGAGGTTTCGGCGGCCGTCTGAGTGATGAAATCGCTTTGCAGAATGCCCTTCTGATTGACGAGGGCGACATATCCCGGCGGCACGACGGTCACGGTCGCCGGCGCAGCCCGCAACAGCGCCCCGCCGGCGATCACCACGCCGGCGAGCGCCGCCAAGCCCGGCAGCAGCGTCGCTCGGTCCGGGCGCCGGCTCAGCGCCGCGATGAGCTTGGTCCGCATTTCACCCTCCGCCATGAGAGACGCTAAAGACGTACACCGCCAATTCCCGGATCTGCGCCAGACTCAGCGTGCCGATCCATCCTGGCATGACGTGGTGTTCGCCGAAATAGATCGCGCGATACAGTGACGGCGCATCGCTGCCGCTGTTCCAGACATTGACGGTCAGGTCCGGCGCGCCGTAGTCCGGATTGCCGTGCGCATCGGCGCCGTGACAGTCACCGCAGTTGGCCTTGCGTTGGTACACCTGCTTGCCCTCATCCGCCGCCTCCGCCTGGTAGGGGCGTTTATTGAGCTGCAGAAGAAACTGCACGACATTGTTGATATCCGCCGGGGTCAAAAGACCCCGCACGCCGAATGCCGGCATGTCCGTGACGTTGCGCGTCTGGGGCGCGCTTGAGCGGATGCCGTACAGCAGCGTGCGCTCGATGTCGAACACACTGCCGGTCCCGTAGAGCCACACCCGGTCCGTCAGGTCGGGTGCGCCGAGCGTCGCATTGCCGGTCATGGTCTCACCGTGGCACACCGCGCAGTGGGCGCGGTACAGCGGCGGCGCCTGGCGCACCGCGAAGCGCCGCAGGGCCGGGTCCAGGCCCGACACCTCGGCACTGACCGTGAGCAGCCGCTGCGCCATGCGCTCATCGGCCGCGTGCTCCGCCCAGCGGACGGCACCGAGCGTCACCAGCACGGCGAGGAGCGCTACCCAGGTCCAGGTACTGCGAAACATGCTAATTTCACGATCATGGGACTTCTACGCTAGCACAATGAACCCGTCGGACATTCCAGCAGCGAAACCGCGCGGTGTCGTGCCGCGACCGCACCGCTTCGTGCGGCGCCTGACCTGGCTGTACGCAAGCTGCGTGCTGATCGTTGCGGCGGGGCTTTCGACGGCGCTGTTGCCGTCCGGCCTGTTGCAGCGCTCCACGCAGCTCGCCGTGGAGACCATCGTCGGTGGCGTGGGGGCACTGACGCTGTGCGCGCTGCTGCTGTCGCTCACCGGGCTCATCGCGACCCTGCTGCTCACCACCGCGCGTCATCAGACCCCGCGCAACGCCTGGTTGCAGCGCCTCACTCCCGGCGTCGCCGCGCGCCAGGGGCAGGCCGTCATCGTTACCCTCGGCGCGATTGCGATCTGTATCGCCGCCTGGCGGCTGGCGCCCAATGCCGCGCTCGGTACCGTGCCCGCCAATGCGAATCTGGCGGCAGCGCTGGTATTCGTGCTGGCCTTCCTCTCGCTGGTGGCGGAACGCTCCATGCACGGGTTCCCGGCGCAGTTGCTGCCCGAGGCGCCGTCGCTGCGGCGGCTGCTGCTGCTGACCACGGTGCTGCTGGTGGTGGCGGCCTGCATTGAACTCGGCCGCGGCGCCGGGCTCAACTGGCTGCGCTGGCCGACCGTCATCGTGCTGTGTCTGCCGTGCCTGGTCGCCATCGAACTTGCCGGGCGCGCACTCGCGCGGCTGTTCCTGCCGGCGCCGGCGGCGGAAGCCGCGACGGCCGTCACCCAAAGCGTCGTGGCAAGCCTCTTGACCGGCGGCCCGCGCGCGCCCGCGGTGCTGCTGCGCACCCATCTGGGACTGGACTTCACGCGCAGCTGGGCGCTGTCTTATCTGAGCGCGGCCGCATTGCCGGCGTTGCTGCTCACCGCGGCATTCTGCTGGGGCTTAAGCGGCGTGAAGCTCATTGATCTGGGCGATCGCGGAATCTATGAACGCCTGGGCGCGCCGGTCGGCGTGCTGGGTCCCGGCATCCACCTGCTGCTGCCGTGGCCGCTCGGGCGCCTGCGTCCGGTCGAATACGGCACCATCCATTCGGTTCCGATCGGCGTCGATCAGTCGCAGCCCGAGAACGACGAGCAGATGGTCGACGCCGAGGCGCTGCCGCCGCTCAGCCTCAATCGCCTTTGGGAAAGCTCCCATGCCGGACAGGCGCAATACCTGGTGCCCAGTGCCAGCACCGGCCAGCAGGGATTCCAGACCGTCAGCACCGAAATCAGCGTGCTGTATCGGGTGGGGCTGAGCGATGAGGCGGCGCTGCAGTCGGTGTATTCGGTCGCCGATCCGGAGGCGCTGATCAAGGATGCGGCGAGCCGGCTGGTGCTGCGGTATTTCAATTCGCGCACGCTCGAGACCGTGTTGTACGCGCGCCGCGAGAACATCGCCGAATCGCTGCGCGACGCGCTGAGCGCTGATCTGAACTCGCGCCGGGCGGGCATCGACATCGTCTCCGTGCTGATCGAGGAGATCCATCCGCCGGCCGGTGCCGCCGCCGCCTATCACGCGGTGCAGGCCGCCGAGATCAACGCCAGTGCGAGCATTTCCGATGAGAAGGGCCGGGCCGAACGCACCGCGGGCATTGCGCAGCAGGAGTCGCATCAGCTGATTGCCGCGGCCACCGCACACAGCGCGGAACTGCGCGAGGCCGCCAGTGGCGATGCCTACCGCTTCAATGCCGAACGCCGCGCCTATGGGGATGGCGGACAGTCCTTCATTCTCGAGCGCCAGCTGGCGGACCTCAAGAGCGCCCTGGCGCAGACGCCGCTCACCCTGCTCGATCACCGCCTGAGCGCGGCGCAGATTCCGGTGATGGATATGCGCGGCATCGGCGCGGCCGCCGCACCACCGACCGCCCCGGCGCCGCCTGCCGCAACGCCCGCCCCGGTCAACCCTGATGTCGACACCCGTTAACCACCTGGTAGCCACCCATGTTCAGCCATAGTCATGCCCGCGAGCCGGATCACGACGATGATGATCACGACCATGATCATGATCATCACGATTTCGAACACCTGCTGCCGTACCTGCGCATCGGCGTCGCGGCACTGATCGTGCTCGCGGCGATCGCGGCCGCGTGCATCGTCATGGTGCCGGCCGGGGCAGGCCGGGGTCATCACCCGCTTCGGCAATCCGGTGCGCGTGGTCACGCAGCCCGGGCTTGCCTGGAAGCTGCCGGCGCCGATCGAGAGCGTCATTCCGATCGACCTGCGGCTGCGCACCTCCTCCACGGGACTGCAGGATGTGGGCACGCGCGATGGCCTGCGGGTGCTGGTGCAGGCCTACGTCGCCTGGCAGGTGCCGAGCGACCCGCAGCATATCCGCCAGTTCCTGCGCTCGGTCCGCAACCAGCCGGATGAGGCCGCGCGCCAGCTGCGCAGCTTCGTGAGCGCGGCGCTGCACATCACCTCCAGCAATTTCGATCTCACCGATCTGGTCAACGTCGACCGCAACAAGGTGCGGCTCGATCAGTTCGAGAGCAGCTGCACGACCAGGTCGCCGCGCGCATGCTGCAGGTCTACGGCATCGAGATCCGCCAGGTGGGCGTCGAGCGCATGACCCTGCCCGATGAGACGCTCGCCGCCACGGTGGCGCGCATGCGGGCGGAGCGCGAAACGGTCGCGGCCGAGCGTACCGCCGAGGGCCTGCGGCAGGCCGCCGCCATCCGCGCCGACGCGGATCGCGACGCGCGTGAAGTGGTGGCGCAGGCGCGCGAGCAGGCCGCGCACATCGAAGCCGATGCGCAGCAGGCCGCCGCACGCATCTACGCCGAGGCGTACAAGGGCGATCCGGGGCTGTACTCGACCCTGCGCTCGCTCGATTCGATCACCAAGGTCGTCGGCCGCAACACCACCATGGTGCTGCGCACCGATGCGGCGCCGTTCCGGGTGCTGGTCGATGGGCCGCATGCCGCGGATGCGGCCAAGACGAAGTGATGAACGAAAGCAGCGCAGATCGGGAGCCGGCCGCGCCCTCAGGGCCGCCGCCGCCGCCGCCGCCGGGGCCCATTGCCCAGTCGGTGGCGATCGGCTTTCGTGCGCTGTATATCGCCTCCCTGCTGCTCCTGGTGCTGTGGCTCGGCGACCAACGTGCGCGAGATCGCCCCCGACACGCAGGCCGTGGTGCTGCGCTTCGGACGCATCGTCGCGCGCGCAGCAGGCGGGCCTGCTGCTGGCCTTGCCGCGTCCCATCGACCAGGTGCGCCTGCTGCCGGGTCCCGATCGTCAATTGAGCCAGGATGTCAGCGTACTGCCGGCCGAGAGCGACAAGGCGGCCGCACTGGTCGGGTCGGCGGATCTTGCGCAGTCGCCGCCGAAAAACGTGGCGCCCTATCTCACCGGCGACGGCAATGTCGTGCTGCTTGAATGCGACCCTGATCTATCGCATCAACGATCCGGTGGCCTACGCCCTGGCCGAAACGCACGTGGCGGCGGCGCTGGACCGCATGTTCAGGACGACCGCCGTGCGCGTGGCCGCCGGCCGCAACCTGAATGATTTCCTGGCCGTGCAGAGCAATGCGGCACCCGAAGCGGGCAGCGATGCCAGCGATCAGGTCATCACGGCGCTGCGCGGCGAGGTGCGCACCTCGCTGCTGGATTCGATGAACGCGCGCCTCGCGCAGCTCGCCGCAGCCGGGGCCTCGCTGGGGGTCGAGGTGCAGCGCATCGACACGACCGCGTGGCTGCCGCCGGAGGCGAAGGCGGCGTTCGATTCGGTGCTGGTGGCGACCCAGGCGGCGGATCGCGAGTTGGCGATGGCCCGCACCGATGCCGAGCGGCGCCGCCAGGAGGCCGACCGTGAGCGGGACCGACTGCTGGCGGCGGCCCAGGCCACGGCCCAGGAGAGCGTCAGCAACGCCCACGTCGACACCGCGAGCATTGTCGCGCTGGAGGGCGAGGCGACACCGCAGACCCGCGGCAGCTTGCTCGATCGCATCTATCGTGATGAGGTAGCAGACATCATGAACCGTGTCGGCACCGTGACGCTGGTGGATCCGCAGGGCGGCATCCAGCTGTGGTTGCCCGGGAAGCAGAAATGAACGCCACAATCGAAGTCTCCGCCGGTGATGTCGCGGCTGCCGTTGCCCCCCTGACCGGAGGCGGTGGCGGGGATCGGCCGCTGCTGGACCGTGCCGAGCGCTTCATCCTGGGTCTGCGCCTGACGCTGGCGCTCGCCGCGCTGTGCCTGCTGCTGGTCGCCGGCGGCATGCGGCTGCTGCTGCCGGCGCAGCGCGGCGTCGCGGATCTGGTGGCGGGTCTGGCCGCGGCGCTGGTGGCCATTCCGGTCTTCACCGAGGCGTGGGCAAGCCTGCGTCACCCGAGCCTGCACGGCATCACGGATCGGCTGGTGGCGCTGGCGCTGATCGCCGCCTGGGCCACGGGCGATCTCATGACCGCGGCGTTCCTGCCCATCATCATGACGCTCGGCCACATCCTCGAGGAGCGCAGCATGCTGGGCTCGCACGAGGCGGTGAAGGCACTGGGTCGGCTGACCGAAGCCGACAGCCGGCGGCTGCTGCCCGACGGCAGCTTCGAGATGGTCTCCACCCAGCAGCTGCGGGTGGGCGATCTGATCGAGCTGCGCGCCGGCGAGCGGCTGCCCGCCGATGGCATCGTGCGCCGTGGCGCCTCGAGCCTGGATCTGGCCTCGCTCACCGGCGAATCCGTGCCCGTCGAAGTGCACGAGGGCGATACCGCGCTCGCCGGCGCCATGAACATCGACGGCCTGCTGCATATCGAACTCACCCGCGTCGGCGAGAACACCACGCTCGGCCGCATCATCTCCCTCATGCGCGAAGCCGAGAACGCCAAGCCGCCGGTGACGCGGCTGCTCGACAAGTACGCCGGCCAGTACATGGCCCTGGTGCTGCTGGTTGCGGCCGGGGTGTGGCTGATCACCGGCAATGTGCCGGCGATGCTCGCCGTGCTGGTCGCCTCCTGCCCCTGCGCGCTGGTGCTCGCGGCGCCCGCCACGGCGGTTGCGGCGATCGCGGTCGCGGCGCGGCACGGCATCCTGATCAAGGGTTCGGCCTTCCTGGAACACCTGGCCGATGTGACCGCCGTGGTTTTCGACAAGACCGGCACGATCACCACCGGCGATCTGCAGTTGACCGAAGTGCGGCCCACCGGGACGACGGATCCGGCGCACCTGCGGCGGCTCGGCGCGAGCCTCGGTGCTTCCAGCAACCACCCGTTGAGCCGGGCGAGCGCCGCGGCGGTGCCGGCCGCGCAGCATCTGCCCATCGACGATGCGCGCGAGCTGGGCGGCTTCGGGGTGACCGGGCAGTATTGCGGCGAGGTGGTGGCCCTCGGCCGCATCGATCTGTTCGAGCGGCTCGGCATCGCGGTGCCGGAGCCCCCGGCGCACAACGGCCCCATCGCCGGCGTCGCGCAGGGCACGCAGTTTTTGGGCTGGCTGCTGTTCCACGATCAGCTGCGACCGAGCGCGGACCTGGCGATCCGCGATCTGAAAGCCCTCGGCATGGAACGCATCACTCTTCTGACCGGCGATCGCGCCGCCGTCGCGCGCCAGGTCGCCAGCGAGGTCGGCATCCAGCATGTGAGCGCCGAGATGCTGCCCGAGCAGAAGATGGAGCGGGTGATGCAGGAGATCAAGGTCGGCTATCGGCCGATGGTGGTCGGCGATGGCATCAATGATTCATTGGCCTTGCGCGCCGGCGCCGTCGGTGTGGCGATGGGCGCGCAGGGCGCGGATGTCGCCATGGCTTCCGCGGACCTCGCCCTGATGACCAATGATCTGCGCAGGCTCGGCACCTGCATCCGGCTGAGCCGTCGCTGCCGGCGGACCATTTACGTCAATGTGGCGATCGGCCTGGGATTCACCTTGGTGCTGACGGGACTGGCCGCGGCGGGCACGCTCGGCATCGAGGCGCCCATCATCGCGGCGCTGCTGCACAACGTCAGTACCTTCCTCGGCATCGGCAATGCCGGCCGGCTGCTGCTGTTTGATGAGCCGCTGAGCGCCGCCTAGCCTCGCCGCCCGCGCGCTAATGGCGGTGGGAGTGATCCAGATCCGGAAAGTGCGGATGCCGATGCACCAGCTTGCCGTGACGGTGCGGGTGCAGATGCGGCTCCTTGCCGTCCCAGGGAAAATCGTGTTGGTGCTGATGGTGCATGTCATGGACATGGGCGTGAGCGTGCTCGGTCGCCTCATGGGTATGTTCGTGATCGTGGCGCTCGGACAGATGCAGCCACACGCCGGCCGCCATGAGCAGCGCGCACAGGACAAATGATGCGGACAGCGGCTCGCCGAAGCCGGCAATGGCAATGGCCGCACCGATGAACGGCGCGGTGGAAAAATACGCGCCGGTGCGCGCCGAGCCCAGGCCGCGCAGCGCCACGACGAACAGCACGAGACTCACGCCATAGCCCAGCAGGCCAACCGTCATGGCATAACCCACCACACGCAGCGCGGGCAGTGAGCTGCCCAGCGCGAAGGCCAGTGTCAGGTTGGTGACGCCGGCGACCAGACCTTTCGTTCCGGCAATGAAGAGCGCATCGGATGCGGACACCTTGCGCGTCAGATTGTTGTCGAGTCCCCAGCTCAGGCACGCCGCCGCCACCGCCATCGGCCCGATCCAACCCATCGAGGCGGTGCCCCCCGGCGCCGCCGTCAGTACCACCCCGCCCGCGACGATGAGCGCCATGCCGAGCACGATGCGGCGGTCCGTGCCTTCCCGAAACACCATCCAGGCGAGCAGCGCGGTGAACACGGACTCCAGGTTGAGGAGCAACGAGGCATTGCCGGCGGCCGTGCGGCTGAGGCCGAACATCAGCAGCACGGGGCCCAGCACACCGCCGCTCAGGATGGCGCCCAGGAACCAGGGCCATTCGCGTGCGGGCAGCATCGAGGCGCCGAAGCCGCGATCGCGGATCAGGCGGATGACCCACAGTCCGAGCCCGCTTCCCAGGTAGAGCAGGCCGGCCAGCAGCACCGGGGAGACCTTGTCGGCCAGTGTCTTGGCGAGCGGCGTCGAGGCGCCGAACAGCAGCGCCGCGCCGAATGCCGCCAGGATGGAGTTGCGTGAAGTCACCTCGATAGCCTGCCTCGCGGACCAGCCTTCAGGATACGGGTCGCTTGACCTCGAGGCTGTCGTAGTCCTTGTAGCGGTAGATGAACACCGAGGCGACCCAGGCGATGATGAAGATGCCGATGATGATGAAACCGAGATTGTTGAAATTCTCGTTCATCTGCGCGACCACCCTCCAGAAGGGACCCGACAGCTGCATCTGCTGCTTGATCAGGCCCAGGGCCTCGATGCCGCCCACCAGCACGGCGATGACCACCGACACGAGCGTGATGGTCATGTTGTAGAAGAGCTTGCGGATCGGCTTCACATACGCCCAGTCGTAGGCGCCGAGCATCAGGATGCCATCGGTCGTGTCGATCAGGGACATGCCGGCCGCGAACAGCGCCGGGAAGACCATGATCGACCACAGCGACACCCCGTGCGATGCCTGGGTCGCGGAGATGCCCAGCAGCGCCACCTCGGTCGCGGTGTCAAAGCCCAAGCCGAACAGGAACCCCAGGGGAAACATGTGCCAGCTCTTGCGGATCAGCAGGAACAGCGGGCGGAACAGCCGCGCCGCAAAGCCGCGCTTGTTCAGCAGCAGGTCGAAATCCTCCTCGGCGAAGACACCGCCCGCGCGCACGTGGCGGAAGGTCTGCCACACCGAGCGAAAGATCAGCAGGTTCATGACCGCGATCGCGAACAGGAACAGCGCGGACACCGAGGTGCTCAAGATGCCGCCGATGCTCTTCGCCTTGTCGAAATGCAACGCCGCGGCGGTCGCGGCGATGGCGGCGGCGGCAATGATCACGACCGTGGCGTGGCCCATGGCAAAGAAGAAGCCCACGGTCACCGGCCGCTTGCCTTCCTGCATGAGCTTGCGGGTGACGTTGTCGATGGCGGCGATATGGTCGGCGTCCACCGCGTGGCGCAGGCCGAAGCCATACGCCAGCAGGGCGGTTCCCAGCAGCACCGGCTGATGGTAGAAGAGCACCGCGGCCCACGCCCAGACGGCGATATTGATGCCCACCAGCACGGCGTATATCGTGAGGACGGAGCGCCGCAACGGGCTCAGGCGCCGATCCAGCAGGTACCTCACGAGGCCATACATATTTCAAGCTTCAGCCTGGGCCATTGCCTTGCGCAATAGACTTCAGCCCCAAATTACGGTTCCGGTCCGTTGTACAACGTTAACGAGGCGATATCGGCCTTGGGAGCTTCCTTGGCGATGAGCGCCCTTAATGCTTTTCACCCCGCCGTCGCCGCCTGGTTCGCCAAGTGCTTTGCGACCCCGACGCCCGCCCAGGAGCAGGCGTGGCCGGCGATCCGGGCGGGCAGCCATGCGTTGGTGGCCGCACCGACTGGCTCGGGCAAGACCTTGGCGGCATTCCTGGCCGCCATCAACGACCTGGTCTGCGAGGGCGTGGTCCAGCCGCTCCGCGATGAAACCCGGGTGGTCTATGTCTCGCCGCTGAAGGCCCTGTCCAACGACATCGAACGCAATCTGGTGGCGCCCCTGGCCGGCATCCGCACCGAACTGGCGGCGCTCGGGCTCCCCGACGTTGAGATCCGTGCCTGGGTGCGCACCGGTGACACCCCGCAGTCCGAGCGCGCCACCATGCGCCGGCGGCCGCCCCATATCGTGGTCACGACACCGGAGTCGCTGTACATCCTTTTGGGCTCGGAGTCGGGCCGAAAGATGCTGGGGACGGTGCGCACGGTGATCGTGGACGAAATCCACGCCCTGGCGGGCAACAAGCGCGGCGCCCACCTGGCGGTCTCACTCGAGCGTCTCGCCGCCTTGTCCGGCAAGCTCACGCGCATTGGCCTGTCGGCCACGCAGACGCCGATCGAGGCGGTGGCGCGCTTCCTGACCGGCCTGGCGCCCGGCAGCGCGACCCCTAACTGCGTGGTGATCGATGCCGGCCATGCACGCCTGCGCGATCTGCAGCTGGAACTGACCAGCGTGCCGCTCGAGGCGGTGATGTCCGGGGAGGCGTGGACGCTGATCTACGATCGGCTCGCGCAGCTCGCCCTCGAACATCGCACCACCCTGATCTTCGTCAACACCCGCAAGATGAGCGAGCGGCTGGCGCGCTACCTGTCGATGCGCCTGGGCGTCGAGCACGTCATGGCCCACCACGGCAGCATGGCGCGCGAGAAGCGTCACCTCGCCGAACAGCGCCTGCGCAACGGCGAACTCAAAGTGCTGGTGGCCACCGCCTCGCTGGAACTGGGCATCGACATCGGCGAGGTGGACCTGGTGTGCCAGATCGCCTCCCCGCGCTCGATCAATGCCTTCCTGCAACGCGTGGGTCGCTCCGGTCACGCCGTCGGGGGCACCTCCAAGGGGCGGCTCTTCCCGCTGTCGCGCGATGACCTGGTCGAGTGCACGGCACTGCTTCTGGCGGTGCGCGCGGGACAGCTGGATGTGCTGCACGTACCCGACGGCACGCTCGATGTCCTGGCACAGCAGATCGCGGCCGAAGTCGCGTGCCGCGAGTGCGAGGAGACCGAACTGTATGAACTGGTGCGGCGCGCGCAGCCGTTCGCGAACCTGTCACGGGCGGATTTCACCGCGGTGGTGCGCATGCTCGGCGAGGGTTTCAGCACCCGTCGTGGCCGGCGCGGCGCCTTGATCCACTACGATGGGGTCAATCACAAGCTGCGGGCCCGCCGCGGCACGCGCCTCACCGCGCTCACCAGCGGCGGTGCCATTCCCGACACCGCCGATTACAAGGTGATGCTCGAGCCCGAGGCGCTTGTGGTCGGCAGCCTCAATGAGGACTTCGCGGTCGAGAGCAATATCGGGGACATCTTCCAGCTGGGCAATGCCTCGTATCGGGTCCTGCGGGTGGAACACGGCACCATCCGGGTCGAGGATGCCAAGGGTCAGCCGCCGAGCATCCCGTTCTGGCTGGGCGAGGCGCCGGGGCGCACCTGGGAGCTGTCGACGGCGGTCTCGCAGCTGCGCACCGACATCGCCGCGCGCCTCGGCGCCGATGCGCAGGCGTGGCTCATGAACGAAGTCGGGATCGGCGAGGCCGCAGCGCATCAGTTGGTGGAATACCTGGGCGCCGCGCACGCGGCGCTGGGCTGTCTGCCCACGACCGACACCGTGGTGCTGGAGCGCTTCTTTGATGAGGCCGGCGGCATGCAGCTGTTGCTGCATGCGCCCTTTGGCGCGCGCATCAATCGCGCCTGGGGACTGGCCTTGCGCAAACGCTTCTGCCGGCAGTTCAATTTCGAACTGCAGGCGGCGGCGACCGAAGATGCGCTCATTCTGTCGCTGACCACGGCGCACAGTTTCGAGCTTGCGGAGGTCGCGCATTACCTGCACTCGAACAGCGCCGTGCATCTGCTGACGCACGCGCTGTGCGCGGCACCGATGTTCGCGACCCGCTGGCGCTGGGCCGCATCGATCGCGCTCGCCCTGCCGCGCTTTCGCAACGGACGCAAGGTGCCCCCGCCGCTCGCGCGCATGAATGCGGAGGATCTGCTGGCCGCGGTGTTTCCCGATCAGGTGGCCTGTGCCGAAAACGTGCCGGGCGAGATCGAGATTCCCGATCACCCGCTGGTCAGGCAGACCATCGCCGATTGCCTGCATGAAGCCATGGACGCGCCAGGGTGGCTCGCGATCCTCAAGCGCATCGAGAACGGCTCGCTGCAGGTGGTGGCGCGAGATCTGACCGAGCCTTCGCCGCTCGCACTCGAAGTGCTGACGGCCCGGCCGTATGCCTTCCTGGATGATGCGCCGCTGGAAGAGCGGCGCACCCAGGCGGTCATGAGCCGACGCTGGCTCGACCCCGAAACGGCGGCCGACATCGGGCGCTTGAGCCCCGAGGCCATCGCCAAGGTGCGCGCCGAGGCGTGGCCGGATGCGCAAAGCGCCGATGAGCTGCACGATGCGCTGGCGTGGATGGGCTATCTCACCGTGGCCGAGATCGATGCCCATCCGCTGTGGCCGGCCCTCATCGACGCTTTGGCCGCTGAATCCCGGGCGCTGCTCCTGCAAGAATCCTCACAGTGGGTGGCCACCGAGCGGCGCGCGCAGTTCGCGACGCCGATTGGCGCGGAAACCCTGGCCGCCATCGTCCAGGGGCGTCTTGAGGGCTCAGGGCCGGTCAGCGCGCGCGCGTTGGCGGCAACGCTGCCGCAGGTGCAGGAGGGCGAGGTGACGGCCGCGTTGCTGCGGCTGCAGACCCAAGGCGTGGTCATGCGCGGCCACTTCACGCCCGGGGCGCTCGAGGAGGAGTGGTGTGAACGGCGCCTGCTCGCGCGCATCCACCGCTATACGGTGCGCAGCCTGCGTGAGCAGATCGAGCCGGTGGCGGCGCGTGATTTCATGCGCTTCCTGTTCGAGTGGCAGCGCGTGACGGCGACGAGCCGTATGCAGGGGCCGGATGCCATGCAGGCCGTGCTCGATCAGCTCGAGGGCACGGAGGTCGCCGCCGGTGCCTGGGAGACCGACATCCTGCCGACGCGGATCTCCGGTTACGAGCCGGCGTGGCTCGATGAGCAATGCCTGGCGGGACGCTATGTCTGGGCGCGGCTCAATGCGCCGTCCAGTTCGGTTGCGCCGGTGCGGGCGACACCGATTTCGCTCCTGTCCCGCCGCAACCTGAAAGTCTGGGCCGCCTTGAGCCTCGAGCCGCCCCAGCCGACGCTCGGCTCCGGTGCGGCCGCCGTTGCCGAGGTGTTGCAGGCGCAGGGCGCGAGCTTTTTCGACGAACTGGTCGACACGACACGCCTGCTGCCGGTGCAGGTGGAGGAGGCGCTGGCGGAGCTCGTGGCGCTCGGGTTGGCGAACTCCGACAGCTTCGCGGGTCTGCGCGCCTTGTTGTTGCCGGCGGACCGGCGTCGCGGTGCGCTGGTGCGCAACCGCCGGCGGGTGGCGCTGTTCGGCATGGCCGACTCGGGGCGCTGGTCATGGATCCGGCGCGTGACGCCCGCGGCGCGCGAGGCGGTCGTCGAGCCTGTGGTGCGCACGCTGCTGAAGCGCTGGGGCGTCGTGTGCTGGCAGCTGTCGCGGGCGGAGGCGGCGTGGCTGCCGCCCTGGCGCGAGCTCGTCGGGTGCCTGCGGCGGCTCGAGGCGCGCGGTGAGATCCGCGGCGGACGCTTCATCGCCGGTTTGTCCGGCGAGCAGTATGCCCTGCCCGAGGCGGTCGGCGCGCTGCGCGAGGTGCGCCGCAAACCGGCGGCCAACCTGGAGGTGTCCTTGTCGGCAGCGGACCCGCTCAACCTCACCGGTTTGCTGACAGCGGGGCCGCGCGTGCCGGCGTTAACTGCCAACCGGGTGCTGTATCGTGATGGCCTGCCGGTTGCGACGCTGATTTCCGGTGACATTCAATTCCTGGTGGAAATGGATGCGGCTGGCGCCTGGCAGGCCCAGAACGCCCTGGTGCGTCGGCAGGTTACGGCCGGGTCGCTCGTGTCGACGTAACATATACTTATGCTGGCTTTTTCATGGGGATAGATTCGAGTGCAGGCGCGTCATTGGATAGTCGGTGCAGTGGCCGTGTTGGCCGTCGTGGGCGCCTATGTGCTGGGCGATTACACGCGCAGCCCGCCCGGCGGCAGGGCACGCGGCGCCCCCGCCGGACCGATCGTCCGCAATGCTCGCGCGCGCCCCGACGGTCGCGGCGCCGAGCCCTGAACAGCCCGCCAATGCGGCGCCGGCGGCGGCGCCCGCGCCCGATGCCGGCTTCGGCTTTGCCAATGTGGAGGAACTCGCCCGCGCCAGCGCCGCGAGGCCCTACGAGGCCGCGCCGACCCGCCTGCCCGCCTCCATCGCGCATCTGACCTACGATCAGTACCAGAGCATCCGCTTCCGCCGTGCCGATGCGCTGTGGCGCAATCAGTCGCTCTATGAGGTGCAGTTCTTCCATCGCGGCTTCAATTTTGATCGGCGCGTCGCGATCTCCGAAGTGGTCGATGGCACCGCCCGGACCGTTCCCTACAATTCGACCTGGTTCGATTTCGGCAAGGTGGTGCGCCAGCCGGGCAAGTTGCCACGCGACTTAGGCTACGCGGGCTTTCGGGTCCACTACCCGCTGCACACCCCGGGATACAAGGATGAGATCATCGTGTTCCTCGGCGCCTCCTTCTTCAGGGTGCTGGGGCGCAATCAGGATTACGGGCTGACGGCGCGCGGCCTTGCCATCAACACCGCCGCGAAGGCCGGTGAGGAATTTCCCTGGTTCACCGATTTCTGGCTGGTGCGGCCGACCGATCCGGAACAGCGCACGCTCACGATCTACGCCTTGCTGGACAGCGAAAGCATCAGCGGCGCCTACCAGTTCACGGTGCGCCCGGGCAGCATCACGCAGGTCGAGGTCTCAAGCACCCTGTTTCCGCGCCGGAACATCGCCAAGCTTGGCATCGCGCCGCTCACCTCCATGTTCCTGTTCGGCTCCGACCCCTCCGGTCACCGCTTCGATGATTACCGTCCGCAGGTGCATGACAGCGATGGCTTCATGGCGCAGACCGGCACCGGTGAGTGGCTGTGGCGGCCGTTGAGCAATCCGCGCGAACTGCGCATCAACCGCTTCATGGACCAGCAGCCGCATGGCTTTGGCCTGATCCAGCGCGATCGGGACTTCACTCACTACCAGGATCCGGTGGCACGCTTCCAGCGTCGGCCCAGCTACTGGATCCAGCCCCTGGGGGGCTGGGGCAAGGGCGGCGCGGAACTGGTCGAGATCCCGAGCGATGAGTCGATCCACGACAACATCGCCCTGTACTGGGTGCCCGCCGAGCCCGTCGTCGCCGGCAAGGAGCTGCGATTCTCCTACCTGCTCTCCGCGCACGGCGACTCCCCGATGTGGCCACCGGGCGCCAAGGTGCGTGCCACGCGCATCACGGCCGCAACGCCCGATGAGCAACGCGATCTGTCCCACAGTGACGCACGCCGCGTGAACATCGATTTCGCGGGGGGCGATCTGGATGGGCTGGACGCAACGCAGCCGCTGAAGGCGCTGCTGACCGTCAACGGCGGCACCACCGAGGATGTGACCGTGGAGCGGCTGCCCGATGACGGCATGTGGCGGGTGAGTTTCCTGGTCGTGCCCTCCCATCCCCACGATACCGTCGATCTGCACTGCTTCCTGCAGCTCTACGGCGAGTCGCTGTCCGAGACCTGGACCTATCAGCTCACCACATGAGCGCCGGTACTGCGCGTCACCGCCGGCTGCTGTTTTTCGGCCTGACGCTGATCACGGGGCTGCTCGCGACGCTGCTGATGCTGGACATCCTGCGCGCCAACGGCCTGACGGTGCTCGAGGCGCTGAGCCTGGTGCTGTTCTTTGGCCTCTTCACCTGGATCGCGGGTGCCTTCTGGACCGCCATCGCGGGCTTCATTCTGCGTCTGCGGGGCGGCGACCACACGGTCATGCAGGCGCACGACGCCGACGGGCTCGCCATCCACAGTCGCATCGCGCTGGTCATGCCGGTGTACAACGAGGATCCGCGACGCACCACGGCGGGTCTCGAGGCCATCTGGAGTTCACTCGCCAAGCAGGCGGAGAGCGCCGCCTTTGATCTCTTTATCCTCTCGGACACCCGCCGCAGCGAGATTGCGGTGGCGGAGGAGGCCGCCTGGCGAGCACTCGTCGCCAAGCACGGTGGCCAGGGGCGGATCTTCTATCGACGCCGGGCGCAGAACACCAGCCGCAAGTCCGGCAACATCGCCGACTTCGTGCGCAACTGGGGCGCGGCGTATTCACACATGATCGTGCTCGACGCCGACAGTGTGATGTCGGGGAAGGCGCTGGTGACCCTGGCGCGTCTCATGGACGCCCATCCCGACGTGGGCATCATCCAGACGGCGCCGCTGCCGGTGGGTCGCGAGACACTGTTCGCGCGGGTGGTGCAGTTCGGCGCCCGGCTCAACGGCCCGATGCTCTCCAGCGGCCTCGCCTTCTGGCAGATGGGCGAGGCGAACTACTGGGGCCACAACGCCATCATCCGCCTGCAGGCATTCGCCGCGTATTGCGATCTGCCGCGACTGCGCGGCAATCCGCCGTTGGGTGGCGAGATCTTGAGCCACGACTTCGTCGAGGCGGCCTTCATGCGCCGCGCCGGCTACCAGGTGTGGCTGGTGCCGGATCTCATGGGCAGCTGGGAAGAGGTGCCCTCCAACATCATCGACTTCGCGGCCCGCGACCGGCGCTGGGCGCAGGGCAATCTGCAGCACATGAATGTGCTGGTGATGCCGCAGCTGCATTGGTTGAACCGCCTGCACATGATCACGGGCATCCTCTCGTATGCGACCTCGCCGATGTGGTTTGCGGTACTGGTGTTGAGTTCCGTCATCACCTGCCAGGAGGCCGTGCAGGGTTATCAGTACTTCGAGACCGGCGCGCACACGCTGTTCCCGGTATGGCCGGAATACCGCGACGGGGAGATCGCGGCGCTGCTCCTGGCGACCATCGTCGTGCTGCTGCTGCCGAAGGTGCTGGGGGCAACGCTTGCGCTGATCAACAGCAGCCGGCGCCGCGCCTTTGGCGGTGCACCGCGCCTGCTGGTCAGCCTGCTCGTGGAACAGCTCTTCAGCATGCTGCTCGCGCCGATCATGATGGTGTTCCATTCCACCTTCGTGCTCACCACGCTCGCCGGCAGGCCCGTGACCTGGAATGCGCAGGATCGCGGCGATCGCGGCGTCACGTTCGGCGATGCGCTCGCCCGACACCGCTGGCACATCCTGCTGGGGCTGCTGTGGGGAGGGGTGATCCTGTGGCTCGCGCCACGGTTCATCTGGTGGATGATGCCGGTGCTGGCGGGGCTCTTGCTGTCCGCCTTTCTCACCATGATTTCCAGTCGCGTCGATGCCGGCATGGCGCTGCGCCGGTGGGGGCTGCTGCTCACGCCGGAGGAGACTTCCCCGCCGCCGGAACTGGCCGCCCTGCAGCGTGCCCTGGTGCAGCGTCCCGAGGAGGGCGGACTTGCCGGTGCGGGATTCGCGCTCGTGGTCCGGGGCGACACGCTGCAGACGCCGGCGCTCGCGCCCCTGCGCATGGAGCCCTCGCACTGAGGGCGCGTGTCAGTCGTCCATGCCGTCAAAGAACTCGACGACACCGCTTTCCAGATTGTACTCGGCACCGACGATCAACAGCCCCGCGGTTTGAATGAGCTGCTCGAGCAGCTCCGAACCATGGCGCAGGTGGTCGGCGGACATGCGGATGTTGGCGCGCACGGCATGCTGCAGCAGCTTCTCCGGATCCCCGGCCAGCGATGTCGACAGCAGCGGCTGGATCGAGGGCCGCACGCGATTGACGATGCTGCGCAGATTGGGCGATTGCTCACGGGAGTTGCGCCCGAGCTCCTCGAGTGTTGCGATGATGGCGCCGCAGCTGGAATGCCCCAGCACCACCACCAGACGTGTGCCGTAGCGTTCGGCCGCGAACTCGACGCTGCCGATCTGGGAGGGCGCGACGATATTGCCGGCGACACGGATCACGAACAGGTCGCCCAGGCCCTGATCAAAGACGATCTCGGCCGGCACCCGGGAGTCCGAGCATCCCAGGATGATGGCGAAGGGGGATTGCTGCGCGGCCAGTTCAATGCGCCGGCGGCTGCCGGTGGCCGAATCATCATTGCGGTTGTCGGAGACAAAGCGCGCATTGCCATCGCGCAGCAGTTTCAGTGCTTCGTGTGCCGGAATCATCCCTGGGTATTTCTCTTTGTCATATGCGGGCTGGTGACTGGCAGTGTCCTAGTGCGCCCCGGTACTGTCAATTCGACGGCCGTGGGCCAAGGCTGTCAGAATCGCCACCATGAAAAAAGTAAGCCCATTTGCCCTCATCCTGGTTTGCGGCCTTGGCGCAGCCGGCATCGCCCGGGCCGCCGCAAATGCCGAGGTCTCAGGCCCGATACCGGCCAATCTCGGCAACGCGGTGGTGAAGGTATTCGCGACGCTGCGCATGCCGGATCCGTACCGGCCGTGGGCCAAGCAGGCGCCGCAGGACATCACCGCCTCCGGCGTCGTGATCGAAGGACATCGCATCCTGACCAACGCCCACGCCGTGCTGTATTCGAGCCAGGTGCAGATCCAGGGCACCGGTGCGGGGGACAAGATCTCGGCGACCGTGGAGGCGGTCGCGCCGGGCATCGACCTTGCGGTGTTGAAGCTCGATGACGACAGCTTCTTTGCCGCGCACGCGCCGCTGGCGCGCGCGAGCGCCCTGCCGCAGATCAAGGACGCGGTGCTGGCGTACGGTTTTCCGGCCGGTGGCACCTCGCTGTCCATCACCAAGGGCATCGTGTCGCGTATCGAATTCGTATCCTATAACTTCCCGACCTCGGGACTGCGGATCCAGATCGACGCGGCCATCAACCCGGGCAACAGCGGTGGACCTGCGATCGCGGGTGACCGGATGATCGGCCTCGCCTTCAGCCGCCTGGGCGATGCCCAGAACATCGGCTACATCATTCCCGATGAGGAAATCGAGATCTTCCTCAAGGACATTGCCGACGGCCGCTACGACGGCAAGCCGGCGCTGTTCGATGATCTGCAGACGCTGGAGAACCCGGCACTGCGCAGCTTTCTCAAGCTGGACAGGTCGACATCCGGCATTGTCGTACATCAGCCGTACGACGATGCGCCCGGCTACCCGCTCAAGGAGTGGGATGTCATCACGCACATCGGCGACACCCCAGTGGATGACCAGGGCATGGTCAATGCCAGCGCCGATCTGCGCGTCAACTTCCGCTACATGATCCAGAAGATCGCGCATGACAACCACGTGCCGCTGACCATCGAACGGGGCGGCAAGTCCCTCAAGATCTCCTTGCCGCTGATCACCGAGCGACCGCAGCTGGTGCCGGACGTCCACGGCGAATATCCGTCGTACTTCATCTATGGGCCGCTGGTGTTTTCGCGGGCGAGCGCGCTGTTCACCGCGTTCCTGAACAACAACGCCAACCTCATGGGGGTATTCGGCTACATGGGCAGTCCGCTCGTGACCCAGCGTGGTGCCATGCCTTCAGCGGACCGTGAGGAGCTGGTGGTGGTGGCCTCGCCGTTCTTCCCGAGCAAGCTCGCCGAGGGCTATTCCAATCCGCTGGCGATGGTGGTGGCGACGGTGAATGGCGTGCACATCCGCAGCCTCGCACACCTGGTGGCGGTGCTGCGGGACCTCAAGGACGAGAACGTCGTCTTCGAGTATGAAGGCCGCAACGGCGAGGCCATGGTGTTTCCGCGCGCCCAGATGGTCGCCGCGACCGATGCCATCCTGACCGACAACGGCGTGCGCTCGCAGGGCTCGGCGGACATGCTCGCCGTGTGGCAGGGCACCGCCAAGGACAAGGGCAGCAAGTGAACACCTCCAACCGCTCGGTCACCACCGCGCGCCTCACGCAGATGAAGGCTCAGGGCCAGAAGATCGCGGTGCTGACCGCCTACGACTACAGCTTCGCTCGCATCCTGGATGAGGCGGGGCTCGATGTGCTCCTGGTGGGCGACAGCGCCTCGAACGTCATGCACGGGCATGAAACGACCCTGCCGATCACGCTCGACCAGATGATCGACCATGCCGCCGCGGTGGTGCGCGCGGTATCGCGGGCCCTGGTCGTCGTCGACATGCCCTTCGGCAGCTACCAGGGCGACAGCCAGCGCGCGCTGCAAAGCGCCGTGCGCATCATGAAGGAATCCGGCGCCCACGCCGTCAAAGTCGAGGGCGGCGCGATCATCACGGAAAGCATCCAGCGCATCCTCTCGGCGGGCATCCCGGTCATGGGCCATCTCGGGCTCACGCCGCAGTCCATCTACAAGTTCGGCACCTACGTCGCCCGCGCCACGGCCCAGGAGGAGGCCGAGCAGCTGGTGCGCGATGCGCAGCTGCTGCAGGAGCTGGGGTGCTTCGGCATGGTGCTGGAGAAGATCCCCGCCCAGCTGGCCGAGCGGGTGGCGAAGATGCTGACCATTCCGACCATCGGCATCGGCGCGGGTCCCCACACCGACGGGCAGGTCCTCGTGACCCAGGACATGCTGGGCATCAACAAGGAGTTCTCGCCGCGTTTCCTGCGCCGCTACGCGCAGCTGCACGAGGTGATGACCCAGGCGTTCCGCCAGTACATGGCGGATGTGAAAGCGGGAAAGTTTCCATCGACCGATGAGAGCTACTGAGCAAAGAACCGCGGTGCGCCCCTGCCGAGAGGGGGTCACGACAAGCGCGCACCGCGTTGCTAGCAACCTTGCGATCGTTTCAAATCGCTGTGTCCGAGGGACACCTGAGTAAGATATTGCAAACGGGATGCCAGCCGCCCGCGCCGGCCGCAAGCGAGGTAAGTGCCTGATTGTTCGTGAACCGCACGGCGAGCTGCCGGGTCAAAGCGGGAGAGTTGCACCGATTTGGGACAGCGCGTGCACGCCCAATGCGCAAAACTGAAGGCTCGATGAGGACGAATTGATGGACAGACGAGATTGGATGCAGCGGGCCGCCGCCGCGCTAGGCGCCGCGGGAGTTCCCTTCGGCTCCTTGGTCGAGGCCGCCTTCGCGGCGACCCCGCCACCGGGTCTGCGGCGGCTGGGCAAACCCGAACCGTTCGACTACGCGAAACTCAAGGGCGCGGCGCGCCAGCTGGGCAATACCCCGTACAAGCCGCGTCCGGAGGCGTTGCCCGCGGCCATCGCGGCCCTTAACTACGATCGCTGGCAGTCCATCACCTTCCGCAAGGAGGCGGCCCTGTGGGCCAATGACGGCCTGCGCTTCCAGGTGCGGTTTTTCCATCTCGGCTTCACCATGAAGAAAGCGGTGCGCATGTTCGTGGTCGAAAACGGCCAGGTCCAAGAGCTGGGGTTCGACCGCAATATGTTCGATTACAGCAAGAGCGGCCTTAAGCCCCAGGAGGTGCCGGAGAACCTTGGCTTTGCCGGCTTCCGGGTTAATTTTCACACCGACTGGCCGAGCGACATGGCCGTCTTCCAGGGCGCCTCGTATTTTCGAGCGGTCGATGGGGATCTGCAGTACGGCATCTCGGAACGCGGGCTTGCCGTGGATACGGGGATGCCGTATCCGGAGGAGTTTCCGGAGTTCGTCGCCTTCTACCTGGAGCGCCCGCAGAAGGACTCCAACCAGCTGACGGTGTACGGCCTGCTCGACTCCCCGAGCGTGGCGGGCGCCTATCGCTTCGTGATCGAACCTGCCGATACGCTGGTCATGGATGTGGATGCGGCGCTGTATCCGCGCAAGCAGATTGAGCGCTTAGGGATCGCCGCGGGCACCAGCATGTACCTGGTCGGCCAGAATGACCGGCGCGTCGATGTCGACTGGCGTCCGCAGATTCACGATTCCGACGGCCTGCAGATCTGGACGGGTACCGGGGAGTGGCTGTGGCGTCCGCTGGTGAACCCGGCGGTGGTGCGCACCAACAGCTTCGTGGACAACAGTCCGCGCGGCTTCGGCCTGATGCAGCGCGAGCGCGCCTTCAGCCAGTACGAGGACGACGGGGCGTTTTACGACAAGCGCCCGTCGGTATGGGTGGAGCCGAAGGCGCACTGGGGCCCGGGCCAGGTCATGCTGGTGGAGATCCCGACGCCGGATGAGACCCAAGACAATATCGTTGCGTTCTGGAATCCGGCCGAAAAGCCGCAGAAGGGTCAGGAGCTGCTGTACGGCTACAAGCTGTACTGGTGCCGCGAAAACCCGGTCTCTTCGGGCCTCGCGACGGTACGCGCTACGCGTACCGGCATCGGCGGCATCGTGGGGCAGCGACGCACCTATTTCTCCTGGCGCTTCGTGGTCGATTTCGCCGGCGGCAATTTTGCGCAGCTGAACGATCACTCCAACGTGGTACCGGTGATTTCGGCGTCGCGCGGCAAGATCGAGATCACCTCGGCCCGACCGTTTCGCGAGTTGAATGGCTGGCGGGCGATGTTCGATCTGCGGTTGACCGATGACAGTGTGGAACCGATCAATCTGCGCCTGTACCTGTCGGAGGACGGTCAGCCGCTGACTGAAACCTGGCTGTATCAGTACACGCCGCCGCCGCCTGCTGAGCGGGATCTGGAGCCTGCGGTGCGCCATCCCGCCAAGACACGCAAGTCATGAGGGCCGGTAAGGCGCACTGGCCCGGTGCGAGATGGCGGGCGCTGCACCAAATCTCGGCGCCGCGGTGTAGGCTGTAGCGGAAAACCTCGACTGCCGCGCGAGGCACTTTTTGGCACACATGTTGCTCTCCTCCTATGCAGAGGTAATGCCATGACCGTGAGTGACCCGAATCTGACGCCCGCCGGGCACGCGTTGTCCCGCAGTGAAGTCATCGATGCGGTCGCGCGCGTCGTGGCGCGGCAGGGCCCGGGGGCGCTGCGCTGGGCCGCCATCGTCAAGGAAGGCGGCAGCAGCGTCTCGCAGGCGTGGGAGTGGTACCCGGATCTGCAGGCGCTGCTGGACGAATGCTATTCGCGCACGGCGCAAGGCATTGAGGAGAGCCTGCTGGTCGGTGAGACCGCACCAGGCAACGCGCTCGAGAAGCTCGCGGCGTTCCTGGTGGCGGCGCTCGACATCCGTCGCGAGCGCGGTTCATTCCTGTCGTTTCGCGTCAGCGATGATCTGCCCGAGCGGCAGCGCCGGCGTCTGCGCGAGCGTGAGCTGATGTTGCTGACGCGGCTCAAGCGGCTTTTGATGAAGGGTCAGCAGGACAGCTCCCTGGCTCTGCGCCATGTGGACTCGGCCTGCGCCATGATTTTCGCCTGTCTGGAAGTGCCGGCCACGGCGGGCGATGGCCCGGAGCAGCGCATGTGGGATGGCGAGCTCATTGAGCTGCTGCTCGCGGCCCTGGCGGAGCCGCACGCACCGGAATCGGTGGTGCGACGGGAAATTGAAGTGGCGCAGGGCACCTGTCGATGCGCCACCGTGCGCTATGAAATCGACGGACCCTTCGATGTGATGTCCCATTGCCATTGCTCCATCTGCAGCATGCAGCAGGGCACCGCATTCGCCACCTACGTCTCGGTGCCGAAGGGACGGTTCCGCTGGCTCGCCGGGCAGGAGCAGGTTACGCACTACACCGCGGCGTCCGACCAGCCGGCCGAGCAGCGCTCGTTCTGCAGCCACTGCGGCTCACCGACGCCATCGCTGCACGCCGATGGCACGGCCTACTGTCCGGCCGAGAATCTGCAGCGGGATCTGGGGATCCGGCCGCAGAGTCACGTGTTCGTCAGGCCTTAAGCCCTTGGGGTGCTTCGGCCCCGCCATGTCGCTCATCGGCGCCGAAGAGGCCGCAGCGGTGGGCTTCACGCTCAAGCAGCTCGACTTCGAACTTCAGCAGCGAATCCGGCGGAATCGGCGGCGGCGACTGCGTGCCGTACGCCAGCGCCGGCGGGATGTAGAGTTCGATCTTGGAGCCCGGCTTCATCAGCATCAGGGCTTCCGTCCAGCCCTTGATCAGGCTCGCCGTGAGGGGCGTCGTGAAGGGCGTTCGGCCGGGCTTGTAGGTGCTGTCGAACTCCGTGCCATCGAGCAGGGTGCCGCGGTAGTTGACGGTCACCGTGTCAGTGACCTTCGGCAGCTCACCCGAACCGGGCTGGATGACCTTGTACTGAAGACCGCTCGGCGTCGTGATCACGCCCGGCTGCTTGCCGTTCTGCGCGAGGAATTTCGCGGCGGCAGCCGTGTTGTCCGCGCTTTGGGTGGCGCGCACCTCGGCGATCATGGCCTGAATGCGCTGACTGTCTTCGGGTCCGGCGACCGCCTTGCCCGCGAGCGCGTCCTTGAGGCCCTGAACCACGCGGTCATAGACCAGCGCGTCTGCATTGATCCCGTACTGACCATGCAGCTGGGTGCCGAAGGACACACCCAGGCTGTAGCTGGAGGCGGACTTGGCATCGACGGGTGCCGAATCCTTG
This sequence comes from uncultured Gammaproteobacteria bacterium, assembly GCA_963708865.1. Taxonomy (GTDB): domain Bacteria; phylum Pseudomonadota; class Gammaproteobacteria; order Steroidobacterales; family Steroidobacteraceae; genus DAIDKA01. Next base: position 46,868 of record CAVPUC010000008.1, on the reverse strand, counting down.
GCTGGCGCGACCGGCGCGGATCCTGCCTGATCCGAAGCGGAGCCAGCAGGACCTTTGCAGCCCGACAGCGCGCCGGTCAGCAGGAGGGCGCCGGCGGCCAGGGCTGCACAATGCCTTGATTTCACGGAAACACCTCAATCGGTTAAGTAACTTTCTTCGCTGGCACAACGCCGTCCATCGACACTAATGCTTGGGTCCGGTCATCGGGCCGGAGAGCGGTGGTGCCGATGACGAAGCCGGCTTCACGCTGAGCAGCTCGACCTCGAACTTCAGCAGAGCGCCAGGCGGAATGGGTGCGCCCGGCGGCGGCTGCATGTCGTAGCCCAGTTCGGGCGGAATGTAGAACTCGAACTTGGCGCCTGGCTTCATCAGCTGCAATCCTTCAATCCACCCCTTGATCACCCGGCCGACCGGAAATTCCGCGGGCTCATTGCGCTTGTAGGAGCTGTCGAATTCCGCGCCATCGAGCAGGCTGCCGCGATAGTTGACCGTGACGGTGTCCGTGACCTTCGGCGAGGCGCCCGCTCCCGGTGTCAGAACCTTGTACTGCAGGCCGCTCGCGGTCGTCACGACGCCGGGGAGCTTGCCATTGGCCGCCAGGAATCGGGCGGCGGCCGCCTTGTTGCGCTCGCCCTGAGCGGCAACTTCCTTGCCGAGGTAGGTCTGCACGCGCTGTGAATCCTCGGCCGAGGGCATCGCCTTGCCACTGATGGCGTCGCGCAGTCCCGCCACCAGGCGCTCGAAACTCAATGTGCCTGAGGACAGCCCCGGAGTGTTGTGCAGGTTGTTGCCGATCAGCAAACCCAGGCTGTAGCTGACCTGTGATTTCTCATTGGCGGCGGGTGCCGAGGATGTGGCGCCGGCCTTGGGTTTGGCGGCGGCGACTGGGTGACCGGGAGCCGTGTTGACGCTGGTTTGGGCCTGAGCCGACAGCACGCCGGCGACCAGGAGGGCGCCAGCCACGGCTGCGCAATGCCTTGATTTCACGGAACACCTCAAGCTGTCGAGTGGATTTTCGGGGGCGTAGTTTCGCCCGTTCGCGAGCGGCTTGTGCTTGGATTTCGACAGGGCAGCGCAGGTACACTTGCGCCCCCCGATTCACTCACCTTGAAGCGCAGCCATGTTTGAGCGTCTTGAGCGCGTACCGGATGATCCGATTCTTGGCCTGATGGCCGCCTTCCGTGCCGATCCGGACCCGAAAAAGGTGGATCTGGGCGTCGGGGTATTCCGCGATGCGAAGGGTGACACGCCGGTTCTCGACTGCGTCCGCAAGGCCGAAAAGGCGGTGCTGGAGCATCAGACCAGCAAGACGTACGTGGCGCCGGCCGGCAATCCCGCCTTCAACCAGGCCATGGAGAGGCTGGTCTTTGGCGGCGGCCACCCGGTATTCGCCGCCGAGCGGGTGCGCTCGATCCAGGGCCCGGGCGGCTGCGGCGCCCTGCGCCTGGGGGCGGAACTCGTGCGCCTCGCCGCCCCGCAGGCGACCGTCCACGTGAGCACGCCCACCTGGGCCAACCACGTGCCGTTGCTGACGGGTTCGGGTCTGCAACTTCGAAGCTATCCGTATTACGACCCGGCCCGCGGCGCCCTCGATTTTGGCGCGATGTGCCAGGCACTCGAGGCCCTGCCGGCGGGCGATGTGGTGCTGCTGCATGCCTCCTGCCACAACCCCACCGGTGCGGATCTGTCGCCGGCGCAATGGCAGGAGCTGGTGCCGCTGTTCCGGCGCCGCAACTTGTTGCCGTACATCGACATGGCCTACCAGGGATTGGGGACGGGCGAGGATGAGGATGCCTTCGGCATCCGCCTGTTCGCCGCGGAGTTGCCCGAGGTGCTGGTCGCGGTGTCGTGCTCCAAGAACTTCGGCCTGTACCGCGAACGCGTCGGGGTGCTGCATGTCGTCACCGACCAGCCCGCGAGCGGCCTGGCTGCGCTCAGCCACGAGGTGCGCGTCGCCCGCAGCCTCTATTCCATGCCGCCCGACCACGGTGCCGCCATCGTCAATGAGATCCTGGCCCACGATGCGCTGCGGGCGAGCTGGGTGCAGGAACTTGGGGCCATGCGTGAACGCATCAACGGTCTGCGCCGCGAACTGGTCGCGCAGTTGCGCGAGGCGCTGCCGGCGCGCAACTTCGACTTCATCGCGCAGCAGCGGGGCATGTTCTCGCTTCTGGGTCTGAGCGTGGAGGAGGTCAAACGCATCCGCGCCGAGCGTCATGTCTACATGACCGATGACAGCCGCATCAATATCGCGGGTCTGCGCGCCAACAACATCGAGTACTTCGCGCGCGGCGTGGCGCATGTCCTTAGCTGAACCGTCCGCTCCGGCGGCGCAGCTGCTGGGGAGGCTCGACAGTCTCGCCGTGCAGTTCGCGCCGCAATTTGCGCAAGGCGAGCGCTCGGCGCGGCTGGCGCCGGCGCTGTGCGAGGCGCTGCTGAAGGAGGGATTTTTCCGCCTCTGGATTCCGGCCGCCCATGGCGGCCTTGAGCTGTCGTTGGGCGATGCGCTCAAGATCTACGCCGCGGCGGCGGCCCACGATGGGTCGCTCGGTTGGGCGGTGATGATCGGCGCGGGCGGCGGGCTGTTCGCCGCGTGGCTGCCGCATCGCGGTGCTCAGGAATTGTTTGCGCCGGCGGAGGCGCTGGTGGCCGGCTCCGGTGCCCCGTCAGGCTTCGCGGAGCGCGTGCCCGAGGGTTATCGCGTGCGCGGGGCATGGCGTTACGCGAGCGGCGCGCATTATGCGTCGGTGTTCACGGCCGCGTGCGTCGTGACGAGCGGTGGCACCCCGGTGCGCGATGCCGCCGGACAGCCGCTGGTGCGTGCGATGTCGATTTCGCCCGCGGATGTGCGGATTCTCGATAGCTGGGATGCCACGGGCATGCGCGCCACCGGCAGCCACGATTTTGAAGTGCGCGAGGCGCTGGTGCCCGAGCACCATTCCTTTTCGGTGCTGACCGATGCGCCACGTGCGCAAGGCCCGCTCTACAAGTTGCCGTTCAGCGTGCTCACCGAATTGCCCGTGAGCGCAGTGGGGCTGGGCATCGCGCGCAACGCCCTGAAGCAGTTTGCGCAGGCGCTGCCGGCGCAGAAGTCGCCCGGCGGCGGGTACGCCGCCGTCACCATGCGATTCGCACAGGCGCACGCGGTGGTCGAGCTCACTGCCGCTGCCATCGCCGCACTGGCCGAGGAGGCCTGGCGCACGGTGTCGGATGGTGGCGTGCTCGATGCCATACAGCTCGCGCGCATCAGCGCGACCTGCTGTGTGTCGCAGGAGCAGCTGCGCCACGCGATCGGGGAGCTGGCGAGCGTCGCGGGCATGCGGGCGATCGATCGGGAAAGCGCCTTTTCACGCGCTTGGCGCGATCTGCAGACCCTGGGTGCGCATGGCAGCCTCGCCCCGCAGCGCCTCGTGGCTGCGGGCGACGCGCTGCTCAAGGATCGCGCAACGACACAATGAGTTCGGCCAAGGAGGCGACCGGCGGACCGCACACGCTACCCGCACAAACATAGGCCACGGCCGCCCCAAGCGCCGGCTTTTGTGCCAGCGCTTCGGGGAGATCCGGCATGCCGGCGGGGATGGCCAGGACCATGCGGCGCGGTGCGTACAGCCGCACCAGCTGGCTGCGCCACGCTTCGATCTGCTCGACCTCACCGCGCAGGATGACGATCTGGGGCGGATGCAGCAGTTCTTCGAGCGCGGCGAGCAGGGCCACATGCGCAGAAGGGCGCTGTTCGACACCGCGCCACCCCGCCCGCACCGTACGTTCAGCGGCGGTGAGCCATTCGGTGCGTCCGAGCAGGTGGCCGAGGCGCTGCAGCGCGAAGGCCGCAATGCCGTTGCCCGCCGGAGTTGCATCATCGCCAAAAACCTTGGAGCGGTGGATCAGCTGTTCGTGATCGTCGGCCGTGAAGAAGAAGCCGCCCGCCGCAGCGTCCTCGAACCGATCCATCATCACCTGGGCAAGTTCGCAGGCGAAGCGCAGCTCCTCGGGCACCACGCGCACCTGCTGCAATTCCAGGATGGCATCGAGCAGGTAGGCGTAATCATCCAGGTAGGCGTCGAGGTGCGCCTGATCGCCGAGCGCCGTGGCCAGGAGCCGCCCGTCGCGCCACATGCTGCCGCGGATGAAGTGCAGCGCAGCGGTGGCCGCCTCGGCCAGGTCCGCGCGGCCCAGGGCGCGCGCGGCCATGGCAAGCCCCCTGATCAGCAGCGCGTTCCAGGACACCAGGATCTTGTCATCGCGCCCGGGACGCACGCGTGCGCTGCGCGCGGCCAGCAAGGTCGCGCGGGCGGCATCGATGTCGGCGCTGATCTGCGCCTCGCTGCGATCCGCCTCGCGCGCAATCTCCTCCAGTGACCGCCAGGCATGCAGATGCCACAGGCCCTCGAAATTCGGCTCCCGATCCAGACCAAAGCGCGCGGCGAAGGGCGCGAACTGCGCCGCCGGCAAGAGCGCGCGGATCTGCTGCACGTCCCAGACGTAGAACACGCCCTCGTGGCCTTCGGAGTCCGCATCCAGGCTGCTATAGAACGCGCCTTGCGGCGAGCGCATCTCGCGCAGCGCCCATTCGGCGGTCGCGGCGGCGATGCGCGCATAGAACGGATCGCCCGTGGCCAGCGCCGCCTGCGCGTACACCGCCAAGAGCGAGCCGTTGTCGTAGAGCATCTTCTCGAAATGCGGAATCATCCAGAAGCGATCCACTGAATAGCGGCAAAAGCCGCCACCCAGCTGATCGTTCAAACCGCCTTCGCCCATGCGCCGCAGCGTCAGGGTCGCCATGTAGAGCGCCTGCAGATCCGGGGTTTGCGTTGCGCTGCTGGCGTGCCAGTCGCGCAGCAGCCGTTCCAGCGACGCAGGATGCGGAAATTTCGGCGCACCGCCAAAGCCGCCGTACTCGTCATCGAAGCTTGCGGCGAGGTCGCGCCGTGCGGCGCCGAGCGGCGCCTCGGTCAGTGCCTCCCCGGGGGTGGCCGGCGGCGGTGTCAGCTCATCCAGCACCCGCACCAGCGAGCTGCCCTGCGTGCGCAGCTCATCGAGATGATCACGGTAGTACTCCCTCACCCGCAGCAGCACCTGGGTGAAGGGCGGCATGCCATAGCGCGGCTCGCGCGGGAAGTAGGTGCCGCCGAAGAACGGCCGCTGATCGTCGTGGCACAGGAACATGGTCAGCGGCCAGCCGCCGCTGCGCTGGGTGAGCAGTTGCTGTGCGATCTGGTAGATGCGGTCCACGTCCGGGCGCTCTTCGCGGTCTACCTTGATGTTGATGAAGTGCTCATTGAGCACGCGCGCGGTGGCTTCATCCTCGAAGCTCTCATCGGCCATGACGTGGCACCAGTGACAGGCCGAATAGCCCACGGACAGGTGCACCGGCCGGCCGCTGCTGCGGGCCGCCGCAAAAGCCTCCGGGCCCCAGGCGTACCAGTCAACCGGGTTGTGGGCATGCTGGCGCAGGTACGGGCTGGTTTCCGCGCCAAGCCGATTGGTGTAACGGGGCGTCCCGTCGGAGTTCAAATGCCGGATTCGGGTCATGCGGCCAAGGATACACCGGGGCATCCGGTATAATTCGCGCCCGATGAACCCCGCCACCGAACCTCACACCGACGCGCCCGCCGTGCCCGAGCTGCGTCTGAAGCGAGGAGAAGACCGGCGCATCAATGCCGGACATCCGTGGGTGTTCAGCAACGAAGTAGACATCGCGCGCACGCCGCTGACGGCGCTTGCCGCAGGCTCGCAGGTGCGCCTGATGTCTGATCGCGACAAGTTCCTGGGGTACGCCTACGTCAATCCGCACTCGCTGATCTGTGCGCGGATCATGAGCCGGGACGCGCTGCATCCCATCGATGGCTCGCTGCTCGTGCACCGCCTCAATGTGGCGCTCGCGCTGCGTGAGCGGCTCTCGGCGCAGCCCTACGGTCGGCTGGTGTTCGGTGAGTCGGATCAGCTGCCGGGCCTGGTGCTGGATCGTTTCGATGATGTGATCGTCGGGCAGATCGCCACGGCCGGCATGGAGGCCCTGCGCCCCGAGGTCGAGGCGGCGGTGCGCAAGGTGCTCAATCCCCGCCTGCTCTACTGGAAGAATGATTCGGGCGCCCGGGAGCTTGAGCAGCTGCCGCCGTTTTCCGCGCCGGCTTTCGGTGCGGCGCAGTCGGAACTGCGGGTGCGCGAGGCCGGTATCGATTTTGTGGCCCCATTGGCGGAGGGGCAGAAAACCGGCTGGTTCTACGATCAGACCGCCAACCGTGCGCTGCTCGGCCGCTTTGTGCCGGCCGGCGCCAGGGTACTGGATGTCTGCAGCTACGTGGGTGCCTGGGCCATCACGGCGCTCAAACACGGCGCCGGTCACGCCACCTGTGTAGACGCCTCGCCGGCGGCGCTCGATTTCGCACAGCGCAATGCCGCGGCGGCGGGATATGCGCTCGATGTGGTACGGGGCGATGCGTTCGAGGTGCTGAAGAACCTGCACGAGGCCGGCGAGCGCTTCGATGCGGTGATCCTGGATCCGCCGGCCTTCATCAAACGCCGCAAGGACATTCCGCACGGCCAGGCGGCTTACCGCAAGCTCAATCAGCTGGCGATGAACCTGATCGGCCGTGACGGCCTGCTGGTCTCGTGCTCCTGCTCCTACCACCTGGAGGAGGCGCAGCTGCTGATGGCGGTGCAGACGGCGGCCCGCCACAGCGCCCGATTTGCCCAGGTCCTTGCCTTCGGCGGCCAGTCACCCGATCACCCGGTGCATCCCGCGATCCCCGAAACCCGCTACCTCAAGGCGCTGTTCTGTCGCGTTTCGCGCGAGTGACAGTCGAAACCGATACACTTTCACCATGCTGCAATACCCAGGGTTCAATCCCGTCGCCGTAGAGCTTGGGCCGATCAAGGTCCACTGGTACGGCATCATGTACCTGGTCGGCTTTGCCGCCGCCTGGTGGCTCGGCCGGGTCCGTGCCAGTCGTCCCGAGTCGAGCTGGAAGCCACTGGATGTGGATGACCTGGTGTTCTTCGGCATGATGGGCGTCATCTTCGGTGGCCGCATCGGCTATGTGCTGTTCTATGGCATGGAGTACTGGGCCCACGATGCCTGGTATCCCCTCAAGGTGTGGGAAGGTGGCATGTCCTTCCACGGCGCATTGCTGGGGACGCTGGTGGCCATGGCGGTCTATGCCTGGCGCCGCAAGCGCCGCATCGCCGATGTCTTCGACTTTGCGGCGCCGCTGCCGGAAGTTGGGCCTGTTCTTCGGCCGCATCGGCAACTTCATCAACGGGGAGCTGTGGGGCAAGCAGACCACGGTGCCGTGGGGCTTCAAGGTGGACGGGCAGGTGCGCCATGCCTCGCAGCTCTATGAGGCGGGCCTCGAGGGCCTGGTACTGTTCGCGGTGCTGTGGATCTTCACGCGCAAGCCGCGGCCGCGGCTTGCGCCCTCGGGCCTGTTCCTGCTGCTGTATGGGCTCGCCCGATTCAGCATTGAGTTCGTACGCGTCCCGGATGCGAACCTCGGGTACTTGGCCTTGAACTGGGTCACCATGGGCCAGATCCTCTCGCTGCCCATGATCCTGGGCGGCATCATCCTGTTGGTGTTCGCGTATCGTCGGCGCGCGCCTTCCGGAAACTTTCGCAACCCCGCCTAGGTTATCGCGCCGTGCGACAGTATCTGGAACTCCTGCGTCACATCCGCGAGCACGGCGCCGCCAAGGAGGACCGTACCGGCACCGGAACGCTGTCCGTGTTCGGGCATCAGATGCGCTTTGATTTGAGCGCCGGATTTCCGTTGGTGACGACCAAGAAGGTGCATCTGCGCTCGGTGGTGTATGAGCTGCTGTGGTTCCTGCGCGGCGACACCAATGTGGCGTGGCTGCATGAGCACGGCGTGACCATCTGGGATGAGTGGGCCGGCCCGGACGGGGAGCTGGGCCCGATATATGGCCGCCAGTGGCGGGCGTGGCCGGCGCCGGATGGCCGCACCATCGATCAGATCAGCATCGTGATGCAGCAGCTGCGGCGTTCCCCGGATTCGCGGCGCATGATCGTCAATGCCTGGAATGTGGGGGAACTCGACCGCATGAAACTGCAGCCCTGCCACGCGATGTTCCAGTTCTACGTCGCCAACCGGCGTCTGTCCTGCCAGCTCTACCAGCGCAGTGCCGATTTTTTCCTGGGCGTGCCCTTCAACATCGCCTCCTACGCACTGCTGACCCACATGGTGGCGCAGCAAAGCGAGCTCGAGGTGGGGGAGCTGGTGTGGACCGGTGGGGATTGCCACCTGTACCTGAATCACCTGGCCCAGGCCGATGAGCAGCTGTCGCGGGCGACGCTGCCCTTGCCGCAGCTCTTGCTCAAGCGCCGTCCGCGCGACCTTTTCAGTTATGAATATGAGGACTTCGAATTCGTGAACTACCAACATCACGCGGCGATCAAAGCACCGGTGGCGGTCTGATCGTGGCGACCAAAAAATCAGCGCGCAAGGGCACCAGGGCCAAGCCCGCCGACACCAGTGCGGCGAAGCTCGCGGCAAAAGCGGCGAAGCTCATCAAGGTACGCCGCTCCAAGGTGCATGGTCAGGGCGTATTCGCGCTCAAGCGCATCCCCAAGGGCACGCGGATCATCGAATACGTGGGGGACCGCATCTCGCATGCGCGTGCCAACCGCCGCTACGATGATCACGATGAGAATGACAACCACACCTTCCTGTTCGCCGTGGACCGCAACGTCGTCATCGATGCTACGGTCGATGGCAACGACTCGCGTTTCATCAACCACAGCTGTGATCCGAACTGCGAGTCGAACATCGAGAATCGCCGCGTGTTCATCGATGCCATCAGGACCATCCCGGTCGGCGCCGAGCTGAACTACGACTACCAGATCGGCCGCGAGCGGGATGATCCGGCGAATGTCGATGTGATCTACGCCTGCCGCTGTGGCGCGAAGAGCTGCCGCGGCACCATGCTGTGGCCGGCCAAACGTCCGGCGACCCGCAAGAAGAAGAAAAAGACCAAGTGAGCCAGACACGCTCGGAGACCGATCACAGACCGGCCCTGGGCGCCGTCGTCGGCGCCTTGGGCATCGTCTACGGCGACATCGGCACGAGTCCTTTGTACGCCTTCGACCAGTCGCTCAAGGTCTCCGGCGCCACCGGCGCCGAATCGATTCTCGGGGTGTTGTCGCTGATATTCTGGTCGCTCGCCATTTCGGTCACGCTCAAATACGTGATCGTGATGATGCGGGCCGACAACGAAGGGGAGGGCGGCATCCTGGCGCTGCTCGCGCTCGCGCAGCGGCGGCTGAATCAGATCGGCCTTTGGCCGCGAATCGTCATCAACCTGGCACTGATCGGCACCGCGCTGTTTTTCTGTGACGCCCTGATTACCCCCGCCATCTCGGTGCTGAGCGCGGTGGAAGGCCTGGAACTGCTGGACCCGACCTTCAGTCGCGCGGTGATTCCGGTGACGCTTGCGGTGATCGTGGTGCTGTTCTGGATCCAGCGCAGCGGCACCGCGAAGGTGGGTCGGGCCTTCGGGCCCATTATGGTCGTGTGGTTTGTGGCGCTGGCCGTATCGGGCACGGCCTCCATCATCACCGCGCCGGTGGTGCTGAAAGCCGTCAATCCGATATACGGCGTCAAGGTGCTGCTCAACAGCCCCGGAACGGCGCTCGCGCTCATCGGTGCGGTGTTCCTGTGCGTGACCGGTGGCGAGGCGCTGTATGCGGACATGGGGCACTTCGGCAAGCGTCCGGTACGCATCGCCTGGTTCTCCTTAGTCTGGCCGGCGTTGCTGCTCAACTACATGGGCCAGGGGGCGCTGCGCCTGCGCGGCGGCGGGGCGGACCACGCCATGTACGCGCTGGTGCCGCAGGCGGTGCTGCCCTTGATGGTGGTGCTGGCGACTGCGGCCTCCGTCATCGCCTCCCAGGCGGTGATATCGGGGGCCTTTTCGGTCGCGCGTCAGGCCATCCAGCTCGACCTCTTGCCGCGCATGCGCATCCTGCAGACCTCGGCCCATGAGCAGGGGCAGATCTATGTGCCGATCGTGAACCTCATGCTATTCGTGCTGGTGTGCCTGTTCGTGGTGGGTTTTGGCTCCTCGGATGCTCTGGCCGGCGCGTACGGTGCGGCCGTCGTCGGTACCATGTTCATTACCACCATCCTGGGCGGCTTCGTCGCCGCCACCCAGTGGGGCTGGTCGCCGCTCGCGGTGGGCGCGCTGTTCAGCGGGCTGTTGTGCGTCGATGCGATCTATGTGGCGGGTAACGTGACCAAGATTCCAGCCGGCGGCTGGGTGCCGTTGACCTTGGCCACCGGGGTGTATTGCATCTTCTCGGTCTGGCGCGCGGGTCGTGTGGATCTGCGCCGGGCGCTGGCGGCCCTGGCGCAGCCCCTGACCACCCTGTCTAAGTTGCTGGAGGATGCCTACCGGGTACCGGGCACCGGGGTATTCCTGGCGAGCCACCCCGCCTATATCCCGTCGGCGCTGATCCGCAACTTCGAGCACAACAAAGTCGTGCACGAGCGCATCCTGATCCTGAATTTCCAGATCGTGGACACGCCGCGGCAGAGCCAGACCGACCGCGCCCGGGTCCAGGAGCTGGGCCCGGGTGTGTTTGCCATCACGGCGCGCTTCGGCTTCATGGAAACACCGGACGTGCGCGAGGCGCTGCGCGCCTGCCGCTCCCGGGGACTGCGCGTGTACCTGGAGGACTGTTCGTTCTTCATCGGCCAGCACGTGGTCGTGGCGCGGCCGCGGCCGGGCTGGCAGGGCCTGAAGCGCCGGCTGTTCGCGCGCTTGCAGCGGCGCAGCGGCACCGCCACGGAGTTTTTCCGTATGCCGGTGCGCGACACCATCATCCTCAATACCTCCGTCGAGATCTGATGCCGCCGGCACCCGGACCGGTGATTTCACTGCTGGTGGCCGCCACCGAGAACGGCGTGATCGGGCGCGATAACGGCATGCCCTGGCACCTGCCGGATGACCTGAAGCACTTCAAAGCCCTGACTTTGGCTAAGCCGGTACTGATGGGCCGCAAGACCTTCGACTCCATCGGTCGGCCGTTGCCAGGGCGCACCACCCTGGTCCTGACGCGCACTCGAGATTGGTCGGTGCCGGGCGTGACGGTGGTACCGAGCCTGGAGGCTGCCATCGCGGCGGCCGGCGCAGCGCCCGAGCTGGTCGTCGCGGGCGGCGCCCAGGTGTATGCCCTGGCATTGCCGCTCGCCACGCGCATTTATCTGACACGGATTCACGCCGTTATCGACGGCGATACCCGGCTGCCCGCGATTAATCTTGCCGAATGGATCGAGACGGCGCGCGAGCTTCACGCCGCGGACGCGCGTCATGCTTATGCCATGAGCTTCGTTACGCTGGAGAAGAGGTAATCGTTCGCGATGCAGGTGCTGTTTGTCCATGGCATGGGGCGCTCGCCCCTCTCCGGCTGGCCCTTGCTGGCGCGGCTGCGGCGTGCCGGTTTGCTGACCCATAACTTCGGTCATCTGGTCAGCCATCAAAGCTACGACACCATTGTCGGCCGGCTCAAAGAGCGGCTGACCCAGATCGGCAGCAACGGCGATTACGCGGTGGTCGGGCATTCGCTGGGCGGGGTGCTGCTGCGCCAGGCGCTGCGCAGCCTGCCGCCAACGGTCCGCCAGCCCCGACATTTGTTTCTGCTCGGCTCCCCGGTTCAGATGTCGAGTATCGCCGCGCGCATGGGGTCAAATCCCCTCTACCGCGTGCTGACGGGAGACTGCGGCCGGATACTCGGTTGCGCGGAACGCATGGCCACGATCGGTGCGCCCGCCGTGCCGGTCACCGCCGTGGTCGGCGTGAAAAGCTGGTCGCTGCTTGTGCGGCTGCTGCCGAAGGAGTCCAACGATGGCGTGGTGACGCTCTCCGAGGCCAGCGCGCCGTGGCTGACCGATGTGGTGCAGGTTCCGGTGACCCACACCTTTCTGCCTTCGGATGCGCGCGTGACACGGGTAATATTGGAACGATTGAGGGGGTAGTGGGCTCATAGACAGATGAAACGCATTCTGGCGCTCGGTGGCGGCGGATTCCTGATGGAAAACCGCCACTCGCCTATCGATCAGTTCATCGTGAGTCTGACGGGCAAAGTGAGACCGCGGATCTGTTTCGTGCCCACGGCCAGCGGCGATCTGCCGCAGAACATCGACAAGTTCTATGAGGCGTATGGCGCACTCGACTGCGAGCCGTTCCATCTGGCTTTCTTCCGCAACCCCGTTCCGCGCGCCATCGCCCTTGCGAACATCGCCGAAAGCCTGCTCGGCATGGATGCCATTTTCGTCGGTGGCGGCAATACCAAATCGGCGCTCGCCGTCTGGCGTGAGTGGGGCCTGCAGGACATCCTGTATCGGGCGCTGTCCTCGGGGGTATTGCTTTGCGGAGTGAGCGCGGGCGCCATCTGCTGGTATGACAGCGGCCTGACCGACTCGGTATGGGGCGCAGGTTTTCTGCCGTTGCGGTGCCTCGGGTTTCTCGCAGGCGCCTGCAGCGTGCATTTCCATGCCGAGCCCGGCCGCAGGGACAAGCTGCACGACTTCGTCCACACACGCGCCTTTCCCGATGCCATCGGCATCGATGACTATGCCGGCGTTGTCTACGAGGACGGCAGAATCGCCCAGGTGGTGAACTGGCGGCGCGGCGCGACGGCGTATCGGGTCAGCTGCCGCGACGGACAGGTTATCGAAGAGGCGCTCGCCAGCGAAAACATCCGATCGCTCTCCAAATAGGCGCGCCTGTCTTGTCGCGTGCACGTAGCCGTACGTTCAGAAGTCCGCAGGACTCGCCACCGCATTGGCGCCCTTTTGGAGCACATGCGTGTAAATCTGTGTGGTCGAAACGTTTGCATGACCCAGCAGTTCCTGCACCGTGCGGATGTCGTAGCCACGTTCCAGCAGGTGCGTGGCAAAACAGTGCCGCAGCGTGTGACACGAGGCCCACTTGGCGATGCCGGCGCGGCGCACGGCAGCCCGCATCTGGCGTTGGACCGAGTCTTCCATGATGTGATGGCGACGTTCCGCGCCACTGCGCGGATCCCGGCTCGCGTGCAAGGCAGGAAACACATACTGCCACGCCCACTCCAGGGTCGCGCGCGGGTTCTTATGGGCCACAGAAGGCGGCAGCGCGACACCTCCGTAACCCGCGCGCACCGCCACCCGATGCCGCTCTTCCATGGCCTGCAGATGCGCCTGCAGTGGCGCTACGATCATGCCGGGAAGAATCGTCACCCGGTCCCGGTCTCCCTTTCCAGTGCGAACCGTGACCCGGCAGTAACTGAAATCAATGTCCTGCACCCGCAAGCGCAGACACTCCATCAGCCGCATCCCGCTGCCGTACAGCAGATTACCAATCAGCCAATACACACCCGGCAATTGCGCGAGAACCGCCCGCGTCTCCACGCAAGTGAGCACCACCGGTAATCGCTTCGGCTTGCGAGCACGCACCACGTTCTCGAGCCAGGGCAAGTCCTGCAGAAGAACATGTCGATATAGGAATAGAACAGCCGCCAGCGCCTGATTCTGCGTTGCAGCAGCGACGTTACCGCGAACCGCCAGATCAGTCAGAAACGCTTCGACCTCCGTCGCCCCCATGTCTCGCGGATGCCGCTTGCCGTGAAAGATAATGAACCGCCGAATCCATCCAAGGTACTGCTGTTCCGTCCGGTAGCTGTAATGATGCACCCGCAGACACTGCCGAACCTGTTCAAGCAGACGTGGTTTCCCAGGCTCCATATGCGGCATTTCACAGTCAGTGATTGACGGTATAACCATCCGGTGCTCTAGTAGATACAAGCACATGCAGGCGAAACAATATGCAAATCTGGGCAAAATGCAGCATTTCTCTGCCGCAGTTGTACCCGCTAAGCAGCGGCCTACTTAGGCGTTAGGCAGCCACTAAAATGGCGCGTGCCTGGCAATCCATTGGTCGCATCTGTGACAATCGGCGGTGGCGGACTGTCTCTTTTCGTGTTGCTTGGAGGCACCGCTTCATCTCGGGCATCAGTCCCGCATTGGCGCGACCTTTCCCTGGCGATTTGGCCGCTTGGACTCGCGAGGAGTCTGATGTCCGTGCGGGCAACTGGCTCTAGGCGCTTGGGGAATTCATTGCCCCAGTTGTAAGGTGAAGTGGGTGATGTGGGTGTTGAAGACTCGAGCCGTTTCAGTCTGGCCTGCACGCTGTCTATGGCATAGATTCCTGTCCAAAATGCCATGCTAATTTTAGTGTTCCATCTGAGATTCCCTAACATGCGTTTGAGCGGACGCGCCGTGAATAAATGCCTGGTCTGTCACGGCATTATGCGGGCGCTATGATGTCGCGGCGCGCCGCTCAACTTTGGCTCTAAGGACTTCCCCGTTGTGTCAACAGCATTGAGGAACTCTGTTTGGAGTTGATCTGGTTCCGCGAGCGCCGGTCTGACCTGTTTGCTCTACGAGTGCAGTGCTTGGATCTCCTGTTCGATGAGGCAGGCTCGCACGCCGCGTTTCAGGCGACCACGGCCTCCTTTGCCAGTAGGGCCCATGCGACACGAGCGTTCTTCGCCGCGATGGCGATGCAGGCGCGGTGATAGCCGCGCCTCTCTCGGACTGCCAGAGCCCATCGAGATAACGGATCGGTGAGGCTCATGGCTCGTTGCAGCACGGCTCGAGCTCCCATGACGAGCAAAGTCCGCAGATATGGGTCGCCGCGTTTGGTGATGTGTCCGAGACGAGTCTTGCCACCAGTGGAGTACTGGCGAGGAACCAAGCCGAGCCAGGCCGCGAACTGACGCCCGTTCTTGAAGTCCCGACCATTGCCGACAGTTGCTACCAAGGCGGAGGCCGTGATCGGACCGATGCCCAACCGAGTTTGCGCACGGCACGCGAGTGCATTGGAATGAACATGCTGTTTGATCTCGCGCTCGTACTGAAGAACCTTCTCCTGCAGTCCTCGGCCATGCTCCAGCAGGTCCTGTGCGCAGGTGGCGACTCGGGTGGGCAACTTCTCCAGCAGCTGCGGGACACGTCGATATAGCTCACTCGGGCGCAGCGGCAGGACATGGCCAAACTCTGCAAGCAGGCCGCGCAGTCGGTTTAACGTCGCGGTGCGCTCCTCCACGAATCCCTGGCGCACGCGATGCAGAGTCAGGTCCGACTGCTGCTCCGTGGACTTCACCGGAACGAAGCGCATGTTAGGCCGGGCCACCGCCTCGCAGATCGCTTCCGCATCATTGCCATCGTTCTTACCGCTCTTGCGGTACGGCGCCACAAACTTCGGGGCCATGAGCTTAACGACGTGACCATACGTAGCGAACCGGCGTGCCCACTCGTGCGCGCCGGAGCATGCTTCCATGCCGATTAGACAAGGCGGTAGCTGTGCAATGAGCTCACTGAGCTTCGCCCGCGACAAGCTGCGGCGCACCAAGACTAGGCCCTGGGAGTCGATCGCGTGGACGGAAAACACATTCTTTGCCAAGTCGATGCCAACTGTAGAAACTATGCTCATGGGACTTCCCCTTTTCGAAGAGAGATGGATGTTGCAACCCAATCTTGGCACCTCGGTGCGCCTTCGGGACGGGGAAGTCCCTTACATTCGTTAGGCTCAGGATACTTTCAGCCATGTCGTTTCTAGCTGAAGTCATTGGGGAGCTACTTGGCGCGCTTCTCGAGGGACCATTGGGCTCCGGAAAGCCAGAGCCCCACTTTCCAGAGGGGACGTCAAATGCTTCTATGGGTGCCGCAGCCGGGGCCATGGCGTTCCTTTCCCTCCTACTCGGCTTACCTGCGGTCATATTCGCAGTGAGCTACATTGACGTTCGAGGGTTGGGAAGCCTTCTCATTTTCGGGCTCGGAGCGGCTAGCGCCCTGCTGGCTTTAGGGACAATTCGGGTTGGGAATAGGGCGCTCGTTGTGACGAAGCGAAATGCCACCCTGTCGCATATGTCTCGAGCCGTGGGGTACTTTGTTCTGACCACCTCGGTAGTTTCCTCCATTCTTGGCGCGATCGGAATGTTTCGGTGGCTCGCCTGAACAGACTGCCTAACATGCGTTTGAGCGGACGCGCCGTGAATAAACTGCCTGGTCCGTCAACGGGCTCGGCGCGCGCAATGATGCGGTGCCGCGCCGCTCAACTTTGGCTCTAAGGACTTCCCCGTTGTGTCAACAGCATTGAGGAACTCTGTTTCTTCGACTGCAGTTCGATAGGGCGGGAAGGACAGACTGCGTGACTCTAATCGGCCTTTGATGAGTGCTGTGCACTCCGGCCCGCGTGTAAGCCGCGCGCTCGCGCCTCGATCGTTAGGCAGCGATTTCCGCTCGAAAGTTGATCTGGTTCCGCGAGCGCCGGTCTGACCTGTTTGCTCTACGAGTGCAGTGCTTGGATCTCCTGTTCGATGAGGCAGGCTCGCACGCCGCGTTTCAGGCGACCACGGCCTCCTTTGCCAGTAGGGCCCATGCGACACGAGCGTTCTTCGCCGCGATGGCGATGCAGGCGCGGTGATAGCCGCGCCTCTCTCGGACTGCCAGAGCCCATCGAGATAACGGATCGGTGAGGCTCATGGCTCGTTGCAGCACGGCTCGAGCTCCCATGACGAGCAAAGTCCGCAGATATGGGTCGCCGCGTTTGGTGATGTGTCCGAGACGAGTCTTGCCACCAGTGGAGTACTGGCGAGGAACCAAGCCGAGCCAGGCCGCGAACTGACGCCCGTTCTTGAAGTCCCGACCATTGCCGACAGTTGCTACCAAGGCGGAGGCCGTGATCGGACCGATGCCCAACCGAGTTTGCGCACGGCACGCGAGTGCATTGGAATGAACATGCTGTTTGATCTCGCGCTCGTACTGAAGAACCTTCTCCTGCAGTCCTCGGCCATGCTCCAGCAGGTCCTGTGCGCAGGTGGCGACTCGGGTGGGCAACTTCTCCAGCAGCTGCGGGACACGTCGATATAGCTCACTCGGGCGCAGCGGCAGGACATGGCCAAACTCTGCAAGCAGGCCGCGCAGTCGGTTTAACGTCGCGGTGCGCTCCTCCACGAATCCCTGGCGCACGCGATGCAGAGTCAGGTCCGACTGCTGCTCCGTGGACTTCACCGGAACGAAGCGCATGTTAGGCCGGGCCACCGCCTCGCAGATCGCTTCCGCATCATTGCCATCGTTCTTACCGCTCTTGCGGTACGGCGCCACAAACTTCGGGGCCATGAGCTTAACGACGTGACCATACGTAGCGAACCGGCGTGCCCACTCGTGCGCGCCGGAGCATGCTTCCATGCCGATTAGACAAGGCGGTAGCTGTGCAATGAGCTCACTGAGCTTCGCCCGCGACAAGCTGCGGCGCACCAAGACTAGGCCCTGGGAGTCGATCGCGTGGACGGAAAACACATTCTTTGCCAAGTCGATGCCAACTGTAGAAACTATGCTCATGGGACTTCCCCTTTTCGAAGAGAGATGGATGTTGCAACCCAATCTTGGCACCTCGGTGCGCCTTCGGGACGGGGAAGTCCCTTACATTCGTTAGGCCCAGGATATTTAGCCTCCCACCTTCGCGTACATCCTCTGCCTTTTTGCCTACTTGGTTCTTTATGGCCATAGGCTTTGCCGGATGCGCTCTCTTGGTAGTCTCCCTTCGACAACGTCCGCCTCGCGGCGCGCCTTTTCCATGGGCATTCTATGCTCGCTGCCAGGCGTACTCGCGTTCCAGGCGGTAGTGGGTAATGACCGCTGGGCCTCATGCTCGCATTCGTACTGGGACTCTATTCAGCATTCCATCCGCCGAACTGGCTTCAGTTGGTAATTGGCATTCCTGCAATCCTGCCTATTTCCTGCTCAATTGCGACTGCATCTCTGCTCGGCTGCTATACGGGTGGCAGAGTTGGCTGGCTGATTGGTTCCGGTGTGCCGTCAGGATCTGCCATCTCTCAGCAGAGGATCATTCGCTATGCTGGATCTTGGGTTCGGCGCCGAAGAGCCTAACATTCGTTTGAGCGGACGCGCCGTGAATAAACTGCTAGTCGTGTTGCGGTGCCGCGCCGCTCAACTTAGGCTCTAAGGACTTCCCCGTTGTGTCAACAGCATTGAGGAACTCTGTTTCTTCGACTGCAGTTCGATAGGGCGGGAAGGACAGACTGCGTGACTCTAATCGGCCTTTGATGAGTGCTGTGCACTCCGGCCCGCGTGTAAGCCGCGCGCTCGCGCCTCGATCGTTAGGCAGCGATTTCCGCTCGAAAGTTGATCTGGTTCCGCGAGCGCCGGTCTGACCTGTTTGCTCTACGAGTGCAGTGCTTGGATCTCCTGTTCGATGAGGCAGGCTCGCACGCCGCGTTTCAGGCGACCACGGCCTCCTTTGCCAGTAGGGCCCATGCGACACGAGCGTTCTTCGCCGCGATGGCGATGCAGGCGCGGTGATAGCCGCGCCTCTCTCGGACTGCCAGAGCCCATCGAGATAACGGATCGGTGAGGCTCATGGCTCGTTGCAGCACGGCTCGAGCTCCCATGACGAGCAAAGTCCGCAGATATGGGTCGCCGCGTTTGGTGATGTGTCCGAGACGAGTCTTGCCACCAGTGGAGTACTGGCGAGGAACCAAGCCGAGCCAGGCCGCGAACTGACGCCCGTTCTTGAAGTCCCGACCATTGCCGACAGTTGCTACCAAGGCGGAGGCCGTGATCGGACCGATGCCCAACCGAGTTTGCGCACGGCACGCGAGTGCATTGGAATGAACATGCTGTTTGATCTCGCGCTCGTACTGAAGAACCTTCTCCTGCAGTCCTCGGCCATGCTCCAGCAGGTCCTGTGCGCAGGTGGCGACTCGGGTGGGCAACTTCTCCAGCAGCTGCGGGACACGTCGATATAGCTCACTCGGGCGCAGCGGCAGGACATGGCCAAACTCTGCAAGCAGGCCGCGCAGTCGGTTTAACGTCGCGGTGCGCTCCTCCACGAATCCCTGGCGCACGCGATGCAGAGTCAGGTCCGACTGCTGCTCCGTGGACTTCACCGGAACGAAGCGCATGTTAGGCCGGGCCACCGCCTCGCAGATCGCTTCCGCATCATTGCCATCGTTCTTACCGCTCTTGCGGTACGGCGCCACAAACTTCGGGGCCATGAGCTTAACGACGTGACCATACGTAGCGAACCGGCGTGCCCACTCGTGCGCGCCGGAGCATGCTTCCATGCCGATTAGACAAGGCGGTAGCTGTGCAATGAGCTCACTGAGCTTCGCCCGCGACAAGCTGCGGCGCACCAAGACTAGGCCCTGGGAGTCGATCGCGTGGACGGAAAACACATTCTTTGCCAAGTCGATGCCAACTGTAGAAACTATGCTCATGGGACTTCCCCTTTTCGAAGAGAGATGGATGTTGCAACCCAATCTTGGCACCTCGGTGCGCCTTCGGGACGGGGAAGTCCCTTACATTCGTTAGGCCTCCGAGTTTTGCTGTCGCTGAAATACATTTCTATTGCCACTCGTTGGATATTTGGCCTGTGGTACCTCCTCACGGGCGCCTCTTGGTTTGTCAGCCATGGATTGGGACGCGGGACTCAGCATCGTGAGGTGGCGGCTGGTGCAGTTGCGTTCCAGAAGACACTTACAGAAAGCGGATTCATGGATCCTCTGCTCGCGCTGACCTGCCTCTTCGGTGGCGCCGCATTGCTAATGCCTCGGACCGCCCCACTAGGTATTGTGGTGCTGGCGCCGGTCGTAGTGATCATCTTCTTCTTTCACGTCGTGCTTTCTGGGAATTGGATTTGGGGCACCCTCAACCTAATCGCGCTCGCTGGGCTGGCATGGGGATACAGAAAGGCCTTCTCAAGCCTTTGGAATTACGTTGAAACGCCGCGATGATATCGCGCAAAGGGGCCTAACATGCGTTTGAGCGGACGCGCCGTGAATAAAGTGCCCGTCGTGTTGCAGTGCCGCGCCGCTCAACTTTGGCGTTAGGCGGCGGACGCACACCTCAAAAGTTTGTCATCATTGACGCATTCTTCTCCGGTGGCAAAACA
This sequence comes from uncultured Gammaproteobacteria bacterium, assembly GCA_963708865.1. GTDB lineage: Bacteria > Pseudomonadota > Gammaproteobacteria > Steroidobacterales > Steroidobacteraceae > DAIDKA01. Next base: position 26,900 of record CAVPUC010000008.1, on the reverse strand, counting down.
GATGAAGCCGCAACTCGACAAGCTCTCGATCTCACTCGTTATAGCAGTTAGTCTCTGTTTAATTGGTGCAATCGCCAACTATTTCTGGACCTTTATGTGGTGGATTCCCCATCCGGGAAAGCTGGTTGGCTCCGCTTTTGTACTGCTTACTCTCGTCGTACTTCCGGTGATTCGTCAGCATGCGGCTATTAGACAAACTAAAGAATCCGCAAGGCAGCGGGTCGCGGAAAAGGAAGAAATGACACGAGATCCCGCGGTGAGAGCTGCAGAGAAAGATAGACTAGAGAGAGCTATTGGATTGACGCCAAAAGACCAGGTATAGGAGCTGCTCGGAGGGTGATAGTCTTGTTCATTCCGAAGACTCGACCAGCAATGGCCATTGCGAAGGGAAAGCCTAGAGTTGTTGAGAGACCTGACGGGAAATTCCGCCACCACTTATATCTGCCTAACATGCGTTTGAGCGGACGCGCCAGGAATAAACTGCCCGTCGTGATGTTGCGGCGCGCCGCTCAACTTTGGCGTTAGACCTCATGAGACGTATTGCAGTCCTCGTGGCGCTTGGTGCACTTATTGCGACCAACAGCATCGCCGAGGAACGCGCTCCAACTCTGGCGTCATTGCCCCCTGCCGTGAAAAATGCGCTCCTAGCTCTCTGCGCACCCTGCGAATTCGCGGACTTCGATAAGCCGTGGAACCCAACCGACGTGATGAATCACGGACCTCAGCGTCACCTTACTAAGATCACGCACGTCGGGACCGCCTGGCTCATACAGTACGATCACGGCGGAATAGCTACAACTACGCACACTGTGGTATTTGAGCTGGAGCCCAGTATTCACATTGGAAAAGACAGCTCCTGTTTTCCATCGGCAATATCGAAATGCTATTGGTGATGGATGCTACGGAAGGAGAAAAATGCAATGCCGTCTAACATGCGTTCGAGCGGACGCGCCGTGAATAAAGTGCCAGTCGTATTCTTGCGGCGCGCCGCTCAACTTTGGCTCTAAGGACTTCCCCGTTGTGTCAACAGCATTGAGGAACTCTGTTTCTTCGACTGCAGTTCGATAGGGCGGGAAGGACAGACTGCGTGACTCTAATCGGCCTTTGATGAGTGCTGTGCACTCCGGCCCGCGTGTAAGCCGCGCGCTCGCGCCTCGATCGTTAGGCAGCGATTTCCGCTCGAAAGTTGATCTGGTTCCGCGAGCGCCGGTCTGACCTGTTTGCTCTACGAGTGCAGTGCTTGGATCTCCTGTTCGATGAGGCAGGCTCGCACGCCGCGTTTCAGGCGACCACGGCCTCCTTTGCCAGTAGGGCCCATGCGACACGAGCGTTCTTCGCCGCGATGGCGATGCAGGCGCGGTGATAGCCGCGCCTCTCTCGGACTGCCAGAGCCCATCGAGATAACGGATCGGTGAGGCTCATGGCTCGTTGCAGCACGGCTCGAGCTCCCATGACGAGCAAAGTCCGCAGATATGGGTCGCCGCGTTTGGTGATGTGTCCGAGACGAGTCTTGCCACCAGTGGAGTACTGGCGAGGAACCAAGCCGAGCCAGGCCGCGAACTGACGCCCGTTCTTGAAGTCCCGACCATTGCCGACAGTTGCTACCAAGGCGGAGGCCGTGATCGGACCGATGCCCAACCGAGTTTGCGCACGGCACGCGAGTGCATTGGAATGAACATGCTGTTTGATCTCGCGCTCGTACTGAAGAACCTTCTCCTGCAGTCCTCGGCCATGCTCCAGCAGGTCCTGTGCGCAGGTGGCGACTCGGGTGGGCAACTTCTCCAGCAGCTGCGGGACACGTCGATATAGCTCACTCGGGCGCAGCGGCAGGACATGGCCAAACTCTGCAAGCAGGCCGCGCAGTCGGTTTAACGTCGCGGTGCGCTCCTCCACGAATCCCTGGCGCACGCGATGCAGAGTCAGGTCCGACTGCTGCTCCGTGGACTTCACCGGAACGAAGCGCATGTTAGGCCGGGCCACCGCCTCGCAGATCGCTTCCGCATCATTGCCATCGTTCTTACCGCTCTTGCGGTACGGCGCCACAAACTTCGGGGCCATGAGCTTAACGACGTGACCATACGTAGCGAACCGGCGTGCCCACTCGTGCGCGCCGGAGCATGCTTCCATGCCGATTAGACAAGGCGGTAGCTGTGCAATGAGCTCACTGAGCTTCGCCCGCGACAAGCTGCGGCGCACCAAGACTAGGCCCTGGGAGTCGATCGCGTGGACGGAAAACACATTCTTTGCCAAGTCGATGCCAACTGTAGAAACTATGCTCATGGGACTTCCCCTTTTCGAAGAGAGATGGATGTTGCAACCCAATCTTGGCACCTCGGTGCGCCTTCGGGACGGGGAAGTCCCTTACATTCGTTAGGCGGAAACTTGAAATCTACCGTGAGTGAAGTAGCGCGCCAGGAGATCATCCGGAACCTCGGTCCGGGCGAGACGCTAATTTGGGCGGGGAATCCTAAAGCAGGGTTTTTGCTGCGGCCCTCCGACGCGCTTATGATTCCGTTCAGCCTTATGTGGGGCGGGTTCGCTATATTCTGGGAAACGACCGTGCTCAACACGCCCGCTCCCGGTTTCTTTGCCCTATGGGGCGTTCCTTTCGTATTGATTGGGCTCTACATGATTGTTGGCCGTTTCTTTGTGGACTCAAGGATCAGGGGCAACACCGTATACGCACTCACCAGCCGCCGCGCGATGATCAGTTCTGGCCTCTTTTCCAGAACGACTACGTCGTTACCTCTCGGAACACTCACTGATATATCGTTGCAGGAGAAAACCGATGGCTCAGGAACTATCACTCTCGGCCGTCCTCCGCCTAATGCATCCTGGATGTCTGGGATGCGCTGGCCCGGGCTGAACCAATCTACGACTCCTGCCTTTGAGTTCATTCCGGAGGTGAGATGGGTTCATGATCGTCTTCTCAGCGCGCAGCGTGGTGATGCCTAACATGCGTTCGAGCGGACGCGCCGTGAATAAAGTGCCGGTCGTGTTGCGGCGCCGCGCCGCTCAACTTTGGCGTTAGGCCTCCTCCGGAAAACAGCGGACTGAATTTACGCTATGAGCCCGACAATATTTCGCGATGGGAGCTTCCGGTTTTACTTTTTCTCTCGGGAAGAGCCGCGAATGCACGTTCATGTGCAATGTCCTGATGGCGAAGCTAAATTCTGGCTTGAGCCCGTGATCACTCAGGCGCAGAATTACGGCTAAAGCGAACAGCAGCTTCGGGCCGCCCGATCTCTTATTGAAGGACATAGCGATGAAATCCGTGCCGCTTGGAAAAGACACTTTGGGGGTTGAAGTCCTCAATGTGTCTGGCCACGGATTTTGGTTGCTAGTGAAGACGGAGGAACTCTTCGTCCCATTTGAGCAGTTCCCTTGGTTCAGAGACGCCTCAATCGCTGAAATTACCAATGTCAGCCTTCCTTCGGCCCATCATCTCTATTGGGCAGACCTCGACGTAGATCTAGCAGTTGAGTCTCTTCGCCATCCGGAGAAGTTTCCACTGATTTCTAAGTCGGGCGCCTAACATACGTTTGAGCGGACGCGCCGTGAATAAAGTGCCCTTAGTATTGTTGCGGCGCGCCGCTCAACTTTGGCGTTAGGTCAACCCGGTCACGGAACTTGGTCGGCCAGTTGCATCAATCGTCGGGCTCGATCCCTTGCCGAGCTGTGGTGAAATTTCGCAGCAACAAGCCCGGAGGATCTTTCAGCTCAACATTGCTGCTGCCCTAGCAAACGCGCTTGACCTTGATGGTGCCGTGGAATCACGTCTCTTCGACCTCTTTGTTGGAAAACCCCTAATCGATTGCACGACTTGGAAGAGCTTCGTCAGGAGATTCTGGCTATTGCCCGAAACGAAGGGCAGCCAGTGAGAGGCCGGGATTTTGGCCGAGAGCCGAGGAGTGGCTTGATGAACGCTATCACATGCTCCGATTAGCACGCCAGTGACACCGAAGGGGGTACCTAACATTCGTTTGAGCGGACGCGCCGTGAATAAAGTGCAAGTGGTGTTGCGGTGCCGCGCCGCTCAACTTTGGCGTTAGGCGCCTCATCTGGACCTCCCACATGACATCCGACCAAGAAGAAAAGGCAGATCGCATCACTAAGCGCCAGCTTGAATTGAGCGGCGCTACGCTCGACGCCTTGCGCAGAGCCGGTCTTACAGATGAAAAGGAAGTACAAATCGACTTCTTGTTCGATGCGCCAAACCAGGCGTCGGCCAAAGCTCTTTCGGAACATCTCGCGGCAAACGATTGCCTTGACGTTCGGGTGGAGCGGTCTGGCACTTTTCTGTCGCGCAAATTCACGGTCGCAGGTAAGACATATGCCACCGTCATATCACCACGCGTTCTATCTCAGTGGATTCCCTGGATGGTGGTACAAGGCATAACTCATGGTTGTCAGTTTGACGGGTGGGGCGCTGAGGTATGACCCCTAACATGCGTTCGAGCGGACGCGCCGTGAATAAACTGCCAATGGTGGCGCCGCGGCGCGCCGCTCAACTTTGGCGTTAGACGTGGAGGTAAGAGCCTATGCCGAATACCTTAGAACTTCAGTTCCGGGAATTTGCTGCTTGGACGCCGGCGCGGCGGGGTGGTGTGATCGTTCTGGCTCTTTCTGTGCTGACTTACCTGGCACTGATCACCCCTGAGCTTCTCCACGAGCCCTCTCGACGAACGCGGATTGTCCTTACTGTTGCTTGGTGTCTTGGGGTTGGCGCCATAATCATGCTAGTGCGCTTGTGGAGGCATATTACACGTGAGGCACGTTCAGCTCCTCGTGGCGGCGTCTAACATGCGTTTGAGCGGACGCGCCATGAATAAAGTGCCCAATCTGTCGCCGTGCCCGACAAGCACAATGATGCGATGCCGCGCCGCTCAACTTTGGCGTTAGACCGCGGAATAGCCATATAATGGTATGGTGATGTAGCCATATCTCGGCTACACTATCCCCCATGGTGCCAAGCTTCGAGTGGGATCCGGCGAAGGATGCGGAAAACCAACGAAAGCATGGCTTGGGCTTTGCTGACGCCCAGCGAGCGTTTTTGGATCCACGACGTGTTATTGCTAGAGATCTGTCGCATAGCCAGGCTGAGCAACGCTTTTATTGTTTCGGCCGCGTTGGCGGTGGAATCGCAACGGTGCGATTCACCTATCGCGGCGGGGTGATTCGAATCTATGGCGCTGGATATTGGCGCCGCGGAAAGAGGCTTTATGAAGCGCAAGGTAAAGTATAGGGATGAGCCGCTGGGGCGGATTGAAGTGGTGAGTGACTTCCTTCCCCCTCCCGATCAATTGGTGCTGCGCGACGACGGTGTCAAGGTCACGATTGCCCTGAGCAAGCGGAGTGTCGATTTCTTTAAGCGGCACGCAGCCAGATCCAAGGTGCCGTATCAGAAAATGATCCGGAGTCTACTGGATGGCTACGTGAAGCATCACGACTCAGAGGTCTAACATGCGTTTGAGCGGACGCGCCGTGAATAAACTGCCTGTCGTATTGTTGCGGCGCGCCGCTCAACTTTGGCTCTAAGGACTTCCCCGTTGTGTCAACAGCATTGAGGAACTCTGTTTCTTCGACTGCAGTTCGATAGGGCGGGAAGGACAGACTGCGTGACTCTAATCGGCCTTTGATGAGTGCTGTGCACTCCGGCCCGCGTGTAAGCCGCGCGCTCGCGCCTCGATCGTTAGGCAGCGATTTCCGCTCGAAAGTTGATCTGGTTCCGCGAGCGCCGGTCTGACCTGTTTGCTCTACGAGTGCAGTGCTTGGATCTCCTGTTCGATGAGGCAGGCTCGCACGCCGCGTTTCAGGCGACCACGGCCTCCTTTGCCAGTAGGGCCCATGCGACACGAGCGTTCTTCGCCGCGATGGCGATGCAGGCGCGGTGATAGCCGCGCCTCTCTCGGACTGCCAGAGCCCATCGAGATAACGGATCGGTGAGGCTCATGGCTCGTTGCAGCACGGCTCGAGCTCCCATGACGAGCAAAGTCCGCAGATATGGGTCGCCGCGTTTGGTGATGTGTCCGAGACGAGTCTTGCCACCAGTGGAGTACTGGCGAGGAACCAAGCCGAGCCAGGCCGCGAACTGACGCCCGTTCTTGAAGTCCCGACCATTGCCGACAGTTGCTACCAAGGCGGAGGCCGTGATCGGACCGATGCCCAACCGAGTTTGCGCACGGCACGCGAGTGCATTGGAATGAACATGCTGTTTGATCGCGCGCTCGTACTGAATAAACTTCTCCTGCAGTCCTCGGCCATGCTCCGGCACGTCACTGTGCGTTAGGTGGCGACTCGGAGTGGGCAACTTCTCCAGCAGCTGCGGGCCACGTCGATATAGCTCTCTCGGGCGCAGCGGCAGGACATGGCCAAACTCCTGCAAGCAGGCCGCGCAGTCGGCTCTAACGTCGCGGTGCGCTCCTCCACGAATCCTGGCGCACGCAATTCAGAGTCACGGTCCGATTGCTGCTCCGTGGACTTCACCGGAACGAAGCGCATGCTTAGGCCGGGTCACCGCCTCTCATCGCTTCCGCATCATTGCCATCGTTCTTACCGCTCTTGGTGCGGCGCCAGCAAACTTCGGGGCCATGAGCTTAACGACGTGACCATATGTAGCGAACCGGCGTACCCACTTGAAGAGGGCGCAGATGCGTGCTTCGATGTTGCTAGACAAGGTGGTAGCTGTGCGTGGCTCACTGATCTTCGCCTACGACAAGCCGCTGTGCACCGATAGGCCTTGCAGTCGATCACATCGGCCTGATAATCTTAGCCATTGTTGTGGCCGAGTATGGTCACCTAACATGCGTTTGAGCGGACGCGCCGTGAATAAAGATGATGCCCGGCCTGTCACCGCATTGTGCGGGCGCTGTGATGCCGCAGCGCGCCGCTCAACTTTGGCGTTAGGTCTGTTGGCGGAGGCACGTCTCGTCACAAGGGGATCTCCAATGCGAATCGCAGCAGTCCTGTTGGCGCTTACAATTTCGTCCGCCGGAGCGGCCCAAACTATCTCCGACGAATTTGGTGCTGGTTTCGGAGGGGTACCGTGGGGAATTGAGTTCTCCGCGCTCTTGATGAAATTCCCGGGCGGATTTGCAGAGTTCTCGACTGCCCCTGGTCGGGTGGCCTACGCGTTGAACATCGACGACTCGGTGTTGGGAATCTCACGCCGCGCTCAGTATGTTGTATTCGGCATGGGCGTCGACGGCAAGGTGGACGTCATAGAAATCCAGGTACCTTATGATAAAACTAGCACTCTCATATCAACCCTGACTTCTAAGTTCGGACCCGAAGCAGGCATTGAAGGGACAGGGGTTATCACAACGTACCGGTGGCCGCCCGATAAGGAGATCGCTATTAGGGTCCGAACCACGAAGAATAGAGTCTACGGGTTGACCACGCTGGTTATAAGTAGGAATGAGCGAAAATCCGACTCGCGGCAACCCAGGCGAAAACCGACCTAACATGCGTTTGAGCGGACGCGCCATGAATAAAGTGCCCGTAGTTTTGTTGCGGCGCGCCGCTCAACTTTGGCGTTAGGCCGATAGGACCAAACCTTGCGTAACAACTATGTCTTGATCGACTACGAGAACGTCCAGCCAGCCTCGCTTTCCGGGTTGGAAGCTGACTCGTTCCGGGTCTATCTGTTTCTTGGCCAGAATCAAGTGAAGCTATCGTACGACGTTGCATCCGCCATGCAGAAGCTTGGGGACCGCGGATCTTACGTCAAGATATCCGGCAACGGTCCGAACGCGTTGGATTTCCATATCGCATTTTACATCGGTGCGTTGTCCACCAAAGAGCCTGATGCCTCCTTTCACGTTATATCCAAGGATACCGGCTTCGATCCACTAATTAGTCATCTGAGAGATCTGAAAATCACGGCGGTACGATCAAAGTCCGTCGCCGATATTCCGCTACTCAAGGCGGCCAATTCTCAAACATTGCCGGAGAAAATTAAGCTGATCGTTGCCAACCTGCGACAACGTGGTGTGTCCAGGCCGCGTAGTGTTAAGACGCTATCTAGCACAATTGCCGCGCTCTTTCAGAAGCAACTTGGTGAGCAAGAGTTGGCGTCGATCCTCGCGGAGCTTCAGAAAAGACAGCTTATAACGATCAGCGGAGCGAAGGTCTCCTATGTATTCCCCGACGTGGCCTAACATGCGTTTGAGCGGACGCGCCGTGGATAAAGTGCCAATCGTGATGTTGCGGCGCGCTGCTCAACTTTGGCGTTAGGCCTCCTCCGGAAAACAGCGGACAGAATTTACGCTATGAGCCCGACAATATTTCGCGATGGGAGCTTCCGGTTTTACTTTTTCTCTCGGGAAGAGCCGCGAATGCACGTTCATGTGCAATGTCCTGATGGCGAAGCTAAATTCTGGCTTGAGCCCGTGATCACTCAGGCGCAGAATTACGGCTAAAGCGAACAGCAGCTTCGGGCCGCCCGATCTCTTATTGAAGGACATAGCGATGAAATCCGTGCCGCTTGGAAAAGACACTTTGGGGGTTGAAGTCCTCAATGTGTCTGGCCACGGATTTTGGTTGCTAGTGAAGTCGGAGGAACTCTTCGTCCCATTTGAGCAGTTCCCTTGGTTCAGAGACGCCTCAATCGCTGAAATTACCAATGTCAACCTTCCTTCGTCCCATCATCTCTATTGGGCAGACCTCGACGTAGATCTAGCAGTTGAGTCTCTTCGCCATCCGGAGAAGTTTCCACTGATTTCTAAGTCGGGCGCCTAACATACGTTTAAGCGGACGCGCCGTGAATAAAGTGCCCTTAGTATTGTTGCGGCGCGCCGCTCAACTTTGGCGTTAGGCGATACTGCGTCAAATGCTCAGCACGCTTGCGCTATTCGCCAGCTCGCGTCGTCACGGAAACACCGGTATCGTCCTTGACCGAATCGCTCGAGACCTGAACTTTGAGGTAGTGGATCTTTCTGAGATAAATGTGTCGACGTACGACTACGCCCATTCCAATCGAAGTGATGGCTTCGAACCACTAATCGACAGGATCTTGCGGTATGACCAAATAATTTTCGCGGCGTCGGTCTATTGGTATTCGGTGCCGCCACCCATGAAGACTTTCCTTGATCGTCTGAGCGACCTTTTGGAGTTACCAGACCTTCGGGACAAGGGGCGGCAGCTGCAAGGAAAGCGAGCCTTTGTGTTAGCCACATCCGGGATCGATGAGATATCGGCCGCCTTTATCTCAATGTTCAAGGATACCTTTGCGTATATGGGTATGGAGTATCGGGGCGTTCTTCACATTAATTGCGATGGCGGCTATAGGAAGGGCACTGACGAGAGCAAGATTGAAGCCTTTATGTCGCTTGTGCGGACGGAGTAACGTTGGGCGCCTAACATGCGTTTGAGCGGACGCGCCATGTATAAAGTGCCCGGTTTGTCGCTATGTGCGATAGGCGTAATGATGCGGTGCCGCGCCGCTCAACTTTTGCTCTAAGGACTTCCCCGTTGTGTCAACAGCATTGAGGAACTCTGTTTCTTCGACTGCAGTTCGATAGGGCGGGAAGGACAGACTGCGTGACTCTAATCGGCCTTTGATGAGTGCTGTGCACTCCGGCCCGCGTGTAAGCCGCGCGCTCGCGCCTCGATCGTTAGGCAGCGATTTCCGCTCGAAAGTTGATCTGGTTCCGCGAGCGCCGGTCTGACCTGTTTGCTCTACGAGTGCAGTGCTTGGATCTCCTGTTCGATGAGGCAGGCTCGCACGCCGCGTTTCAGGCGACCACGGCCTCCTTTGCCAGTAGGGCCCATGCGACACGAGCGTTCTTCGCCGCGATGGCGATGCAGGCGCGGTGATAGCCGCGCCTCTCTCGGACTGCCAGAGCCCATCGAGATAACGGATCGGTGAGGCTCATGGCTCGTTGCAGCACGGCTCGAGCTCCCATGACGAGCAAAGTCCGCAGATATGGGTCGCCGCGTTTGGTGATGTGTCCGAGACGAGTCTTGCCACCAGTGGAGTACTGGCGAGGAACCAAGCCGAGCCAGGCCGCGAACTGACGCCCGTTCTTGAAGTCCCGACCATTGCCGACAGTTGCTACCAAGGCGGAGGCCGTGATCGGACCGATGCCCAACCGAGTTTGCGCACGGCACGCGAGTGCATTGGAATGAACATGCTGTTTGATCTCGCGCTCGTACTGAAGAACCTTCTCCTGCAGTCCTCGGCCATGCTCCAGCAGGTCCTGTGCGCAGGTGGCGACTCGGGTGGGCAACTTCTCCAGCAGCTGCGGGACACGTCGATATAGCTCACTCGGGCGCAGCGGCAGGACATGGCCAAACTCTGCAAGCAGGCCGCGCAGTCGGTTTAACGTCGCGGTGCGCTCCTCCACGAATCCCTGGCGCACGCGATGCAGAGTCAGGTCCGACTGCTGCTCCGTGGACTTCACCGGAACGAAGCGCATGTTAGGCCGGGCCACCGCCTCGCAGATCGCTTCCGCATCATTGCCATCGTTCTTACCGCTCTTGCGGTACGGCGCCACAAACTTCGGGGCCATGAGCTTAACGACGTGACCATACGTAGCGAACCGGCGTGCCCACTCGTGCGCGCCGGAGCATGCTTCCATGCCGATTAGACAAGGCGGTAGCTGTGCAATGAGCTCACTGAGCTTCGCCCGCGACAAGCTGCGGCGCACCAAGACTAGGCCCTGGGAGTCGATCGCGTGGACGGAAAACACATTCTTTGCCAAGTCGATGCCAACTGTAGAAACTATGCTCATGGGACTTCCCCTTTTCGAAGAGAGATGGATGTTGCAACCCAATCTTGGCACCTCGGTGCGCCTTCGGGACGGGGAAGTCCCTTACATTGCGTTAGACGGGATGAATCGCGTTGGCGACAACCTTATTCACTGCGGCCAGAACGAAAGTCTCGTTCGTGCCCTAGTTGGGGCGGACGAGGATTTTGTTGTCATAGGTGGGGGGCTCGCCATTGCATGGCATTGCCCAACCAGGGAGGCGGATGACATGGACTTGCTGGTGAACCCGACCGAAGATAATTCGTCCCGAATTGCGGCAGTATTGGACAAGCTGGGTCTTGATGGGCCGTCAGATGCTTTCACGTTTATTGGACGTTCAAGTCACTCTTAAGCAGTTCCATTTCGCCGAGGTCCTTACACCAGAGAAGGACGGGCCTCAGTACGACGAGATTGCGATATCCGCCGCCCTGGAGGCCGTGGAGACGCAGAGGGCGAAGCATCTGGCCGATCTTGCACTACTGGGTGCCGTCTAACATGCGTTCGAGCCGAGGCGCCGTGAATAAAGTGCACGTAGTGTTGCGGTGCCGCGCCGCTCAACATTGGCGTTAGGCGGTCATGACGTATCCCAATTTGCTTCGACGGTATACAGCGGCCGCAATTGACGTAGCGGTGGTGATCTTCATCATTTACCTCGGTTCCCGAGTAGGACTTGCTGCTGATTCGGATGCCAATTCCACGGTTAAGTGGCCGCTGTTGCTTTTTATTGTGTACGAGCCCATAGGCAACAGATTTGGGGCGACAATTGGACAGTTGCTGATGAGATTTCGAGTACGCACATTCAACGGCCAGAAGAGGGTGCCAATTTGGCGCGGAATAATCCGCGTATTTGCCAAATATCTGCTTGGAATCATCAGCTTCGTAAGAATGCCCGTTCAAAAGCAGCGCCGCGCTCTTCACGATTTCCTCTCGGGTACAATTGTGCTGGAATTGGCGGAGGTGAATGCCCTTGATCGTGCCTAACATGCGTTTGACCGGACGCGCCGTGATTAAAGTGCCAGTCTTGTTGCGGTGCCGCGCCGCTCGACTTTGGCGTTAGGCCAGAAGAGGTACTCGAAACTATGCCGGTATATCTGGAGCCAACTCAGGAACAAGGCCGCACCTTCTTCACCCGCCACATTGAGGGCAGCGTTGTCATGTTGAACCTGCTCCGCTTTCGGGCCGAAGCGGACTATTCTGGGGCGCCGGCATTAGAGCCGGATTTGCCGATCTCAGGGGAGGAGGCATACCGCCTGTACATGGAGCACACGCTTCCATTCTTGACGGCGTCAGGCGGCAAGATATTGTTCTATGGACGCGGTGGGGACTACTTCATTGGCCCCGCCGATGAGCGCTGGGATGCCGCCATGCTTGTCCGTCAATCTAGTGTTGAGGCGTTTCTGGCGTTCGCACGAAATCCTGCCTATCTTGCCGGTATCGGGCACCGGGCCGCCGCGTTAGAAGATTCGCGCCTGCTGCCACTGGTTGCTACCCAGGCCTAACATGCGTTTGAGCGGACGCGCCATGAATAGAGTGCCCGATATGTCACCGCGAGTGACGAGCGCAATGGTGCGGTGCCGCTGCTCATCTTTGGCATTAGGCTTCACGATGCACACCTTCGCCGCCTTTACTCTAGCCATGGTGATTTTAGTCCCGTCGTTTGCCGGGGAGCTGTCTGGAGTTCATATGCCCCCCTATCCTAAAGGGCTGGTGGAGCACGACGGTTCCTGCATCCGCCAACAGCAGCGACCGTCCACTTGTTCCTATGGGTTTGGAATCCTTGAAGATGATGCGAGGATTCCGAGAGTCCTTTTTGCGGGCCGCTTCGAAGGTCACGAGCACTCGGGCAGGGCGAAATGGCTGGTATTGGACTCTTTCCGAATTCCCAAGCTTCCGGGCGGGTACCCGGATGGCTCTGTCCGAATGCGCAGAAAACGGAACTGTCGACGAGACCATTGTCGCTGCGGTGAGGAACGACAGCTCTAAAGCCTGGTTAGACGCCGCTCTGGTCGCAAAGCGCTTCGATCTGACAAAGCGAACGTTCTCGGAGCTGTCGGTGAGCCATGTTAGGTGCAGGAATGTCGGAATTGGCTAACTGTATGCTGGATAAACCTGACTTGCGTTTAAGCGGACGCGCCGTACAAAAGGTGCTCATGGATTTGTTGCACCGCGCCGCTCAACTTCGGCGTTAGATCTCCGGAGACCAGCTTGTGGCGAATTCTGTCAGATTGGCTCTTACCGTGCCCATCTTTGCCATAGTTTGGGGAGCTGCCCGACTTCGGATTTAGGAAACATCGGTTCGCGCCGGTTAGCGGCACCGTCGCCGGAAGAGCGCCATTGCGCGGCGAGCTTTCAACCTACTTGCTGCGCCCGGTCCCGCCGGCGCCGCCGGTACTGCCGCCAATAATTGCACCATTGCCCATAACTCCTCCAGTGCCAGTGCCCCCATCAGTGGTGCCGCCACCGGCGCTGCCCGCCCCGGTATCAGTCCCACCGTGTCCTCCTCGGCCGGTTTGCCCAGTTGAATCATCAGGTGTCACCGGTGAGGAACTTCCGGTATGGGCGGTCCCCTTGGGCTTTCTTGTTCCCTTGTGAGCCGGATTCTGAATCTGCGGCGCGGAACTGCCGGGCGCGCTTGAACCGGGAGATACAGCCGTGGTGTCATTCGATTGCGCGAGAGCCGCCATTGATAGCAAGAGGCCCAATGGCAGCACTGCGCACGTTTTAACTTGAGATTGCATCAGCGTTCTCCGTGCTACTGGACAGGTATGTCGTATCAAGGCTACAAAGTATCCGACAGACTTACCTTATGGCCTACCGCTGATACTGCGGAGAGAAAGTAGGACGCACAGCTACCGGGTGTCCGGAGAAACGCAACGTTGTGAGATTTCGCCTAGCAGCGCATACCTTGGCTGCAAACTAACCCCGCTTGACGGTTGAGCATCGCAACGCATCCCGCTGCTCTGGACCCGCGCAATTTGATCGCGGTGCGGACGTAGGCGCATTTAGTAAATCATTTATGTTACGGGCGGGTAGGGTCACGGACCGTAGGGAATGGAATCACCGTTAGAAAGGTATTCCTGAAGGGGTGAAGGCAAATGCCTTGACTGAAGACAAAACTGAGCGGCTCGATCAGTGGCGCGCAACTTGGCCAACATGCTTTTGAGCGGACGGGCTGGGAATAACGTGCCCGGTGTGGCACCACGGTCGACAAGCGCAGCGGTGCTGCCGCGCCGCCCAACTTTGGCGTGAAGCACGGAATTCAAAGGCAGATCAACAACAGGGGGATTGCATGACTAAGCGTCTCATACGGATCGCTCCGTGGCAGGCGGGTAAGGTGTTCGCCGTCATTTATTTCTGCATCAGCCTTTTGGTGGTTATTCCAATTGGGGTGCTCACAGCGGCGTCTGCGCCGGTTAAGGGCATGCCCCCTCCGGCGCTGTTAGTTTTCATTCCTTTCGCATATGCCTTGTTTGGGCTAATTTTCGTACCGCTGTGTTGTTGGGTTTATAACCTCTCGGCGAGGTTTACGGGCGGAATTGAAGTTGGAGTGGCTGACGTGCCCGGTGCCTAACCATCGTTCGAGCGGCAGCGCCGTGAACAAACTGCCAGTTGTGATGTTGCGGCGCGCCGCTCACTTTGGCATTTGGCGGTATTGAAGCGCATCGCAAGCGCTTACCGGAGGATCTGAACTAATGCACGATCTCGGCGCAAGACCCGTCTTCTTCGTTCAAGACACCCCACGTGCCATGGAGTTCTATACCACTACTCTCGGGTTCAACTCAGATTGGACCCATGAGGAGAATGGCCGCTCCTACGTGGCTCAGGCAAGTCTCTTTGGGCTCCAGATCATTCTTATCAGAAGGAGAGCCCGACTGACGAGCGTGCCGGCCACGGCCGCATCTTCATCGGTCTCGACGACGATCAAAGTGCTGCCATCTTGCAGCACGTTCATAGCAAAGTAATCTCTGCGCAGTTCACCCACTGGGGAGCCGCCACTATGGCCATTTACGACCTGGATCGGAATGAGATCTACTTCTGGCTGTCGGACACCGAGCGCGTAAAATGGCAGGAAGCTCATTTTGGTGTCGCCTAACATGCGATTGAGCGCATGCGCTGTGATAAAGCGCCCGGGGCGCCAACGGGTTCGACGAGGGCAATGCTGCGGCGCGCCGCTCAGCCTTGGCCCTAGGCGGCGAGCCGCTTGCGCCTGCGGGTTGGGTCTTCGGGGCGGTTGAGTTCACACTAAGCTGTTCACAGCACGTAAGGTATCGAACTTATGAGAGCAACCACAGGATTCGCCCTGGCCTGCTGCGTGGCCTTATTCGGTATCGCGGCAAGCAGCCTATCAGGCGCTGTTGCCGCCGAGACACAAGTGCTCGCAAAGGACCTCAATGCTGCGCGAACGCCGGGCAAAGTTGCCGCTGTCATCTGGACCGTTCGCGCCGACCATTGCACTTTGCAGGTGGTCTTTCCTAATGCGGGTCGCATTTCCCAGGCCATGCGAGACGATCCAAAGCTAAAACCGGGGCGACCCGGCGTGCAGGTGTGGCTGCTTAAAGCGGATGGCTCGCTCATCGCTCCGACCCAGCGCGTGGATACCGGCAGTGCCGCTGGGAGTAAGAACCCGCGGCAACCACCATACGGCGTGGAGGTGCTGTTCGCCTTCCCGTTATCGGCGGACAAGGAGGCGGTTGCGGCAGCCGTTCGCGTGGACGACGCATTCTGTATCGAACCGCTCAGCTCGCTTTCGCATGAGCAAAGCTGACTGCATCAGCGTTCAAGAGCTGCGGCCCAACATGCCTTGGATCGGACGCGTCGTGACTGAAGTGCCCGATCTGTCACAGCGCGCAATGTGCCGGATGATGCGGCGCCATACCGCTTAACTTTGGGGTGAGGCCTCTCAGCTGTGGCAAGACTTGTAGCCTTGGCGCAATTTCTCGTTTTAGCGATTTGCGCCGCGGCATTGTTCGGAGTGGTGCACGACCAAATCAGCTATACAGTTTCACACGAGTATTTCACCCGTTTTAAGTTCCTCCAATTCGGCCTCCTGAACCCTGAGATGCCGGAACGAATGAGGGTTGCCATTGTTGGTGTTCAAGCCTCGTGGTGGATGGGTGTACCTCTGGGAGTTATGTGCGGCCTGGCTGGTTTCATTCAGCGCACTGCCCGGGATATGCGCCTTGCGCTGTTATGGTCATTGCCGACGATTTTGGTCTTCGCGCTCGTTTTCGCACTGTGCGGACTTGCATATGGGTACTTTCAGACTAGAGTCGTTGACCTACAGAATTATTCCGGGTGGTTCATTCCTCGGGGACTTAAAGAACCGCGTCGATTTATCTGTGCTGGCTACATGCACAATTCGGCCTATATAGGTGGGGCATTAGCCATTCCGGTTGCGTGGCTGTTACAAGTTGTATATCGGTGGCGCACCAGGGTAGAGCCCTAACATGCGTTCGAGCGGGCGCGCCATGAATAAATTGCCAGTCGTGTTGCGGCGCCACGCCCGGAAAATGCATAACTTGAGGCTGTAATGAATCAAGAGATGTTCACCTTTGTAGCCGGTAACGCGTTGCGATTCTTGATGGTGCTCGTCTACGTCGCCATCGGGACGGCCGCTGTTATAAGGCGCGCCCAACTCGGCGCAGCGACTGTCCCTGCGGCGCTCGGTGCAAGCTTACTGGCTATAGGAAACATACTCAGTCTTATGGTATTCCGCTGGCAGATTACAGCCGCCCGATCTGGTCGGGAAGCGCTTCTTCACATCGCATCGTCGGTGGCCTTGTCGAACTACGTAACACAGTCACTCGCAGTGATTGGCGTAGCATTGCTTGGCTACGCGATATTCTGCGGACGGCCCATGACAAGGGATGCGGCCTGATCTTCGTTGCTGCGGACGCGGCATGACTAAATTGCCTGAGAGTTAGAGAGTGCCTCACATGCCGACATATGAAATTACCTCCGACAGATCCCGGTTGGACATAGGGAGCATCCATAGTTTCCTCACGGAGTCCTACTGGTCCCAAGGCATTCCGCGAAGTGTCGTTGAACGCGCCATAGAGAATTCATTGTGCTTTGGTATTTTCCAAGCCGACTTACAGGTGGGCTTTGCCCGGGTCATTACAGACAAAGCAACCTTTGCGTATCTGGCCGATGTTTACGTCCTGCCTGAGCACCGTGGCAAAGGTCTATCGCTGCGTTTAATTGAGCAGGTAATTCAACATCCAGAGTTGCAGGGCCTCCGCCGCATGATGCTTGCTACAAAAGACGCTCACTCTTTGTACCGGAAATTCGGATTCAAACACCTGGCGGCTCCGGAGCGGGTTATGGAAATACACGATCCAGACGTATACCGGGCCAAGTCCGGCGGTGCGCTCTAATGCGTCCGAGGGGGCGCTTCGTGGATAGAGTGCCCGCCCCGCCATCGCACGCAACAGTCTCAATGGTGCTGCGGCGCCGCGTTGTCCAACTTTCGCGTTAGGCAGTCATGACCCTCGCGACACTGTCCTATCGTCGTGCCACCTCAAACGACGCGTGGACCTTGATTTGTATTCACTACGCCGCCGTTCATTCAATTGGCACTAATGTCTATCCGGATGAGTTGCTCCTTGCCTGGTCGCCGCCGCCGGACGAGCCCCGTCGGCAACGAATCGCGGACCTCCTCGAGCAGGGGTCCACTATATGCACTGTGGCAGAGGGCGAAGCCATTGCAGTCGGCTTTGGTATCGCGTTTCCGGCTGAAGGGTGGTTAAGGGCGCTGTATGTCCACCCTCATCACTGCAACAAAGGTATTGGCCAAGAGCTGCTTCGTCGCATTGAGCTAGAATGCAGGTCTGCTGGGGTCGCCGTACTTGAAGTGAATGCATCCCACAATGCCGAAGCTTTCTACCGCCGTTGCGGATACGAAGTGATTGGTCCCACAACCCAAACGTTAACTCAGACCTTATCAATGAGCGCAGTCCATATGAAGAAGCAATTCCCGGCAATTGCCTAACGCGCCTTGGAGTGGTCGCACTGTGAACAAAAATGCATGCGGGGTTGCGATACTGCCCCGCCCAGCTTCGGCGTTAGGCGGTCGCTGCCATGGAGCTAGTGTGGCCTTCTCATCAGTACCTCTCGAGTTACGTTGTGGCTCTGGAGCGCGGCTGGTCCGCGGACAACGTGAGAGGCGTGCTCGGCGCGCGCGAAGAACTCGCGAAAATCGCAGCGGATCCGGCGGCATTCCTCGAGAGCATGTTCGACCGTGAAGCAAAGGCCGGCCCAGTCACGCTCCCGGATGGCTCGACTGTTGCGCGCATTCCAGGGTATCGGCGATGGATCTGGGACGGTGAGTTTTGCGCCAGTATTAGCCTGCGGTGGCAGCATGGAACGACAGACCTTCCGCCGCATTGTTTGGGCCATATTGGGTATGCCGTCGTTCCGTGGAAACAGGGACGCGGTTACGCAACGTTTGCCTTACGCATGCTGCTGGTCGGTGCCAAGGCTGAGGGTATGCCGTTCGTCGATATCACCCCGGACCCGCAGAATATCGCCTCGCAGCGGGTCATGACTGCCAACGGGGGCGCTCTTGTCGAGCGGTTCACTGAACCGCCGCAGGATGGCAGTGTCCCAGGCCTTCGATTTCGGGTGGCCACTCAAGTAAACTCTATGGCAGCGGATTCGTCGGGCCTCGGTTGTGTGCCACCATGCGTTGCGAGCCGAGGTGACGTGAACAGAGTGCCGGCCGCGGCGCGCAGTTCAACAATGGCGTAAGGGCATTGAACGATGAAATGCAACACCCGTTATCTTCTTGCGCTTGCCGGAGGAGTGGTTTTGGCCGTCATCGCGGTCTATCTGGCGGCCTTCATCGCTGGCGTACCCATTCCGCAAGTCTCGGCGCACTTCCGACATGACCACGGCCATTTGCTCCTGCTGCTGTTGGATATTGTGGGCGTGGTGCCTGTGGGCGTTCTCGCGTGGATCGTTGGCCGCATCCTCTTTGGCGCCATGGGTTCATCATCGCCGTTATTGTGGATACTGACCGCGCTGCCTTGGGTTCTATACGCAGTAGCGGGAGAAATCGACTACATTCGGACCTCGGGATATTCTTTTCAGACTGCACTCTCAGTAAGCCTGGGGTGGCCATCCCTACCAGGATTGCTTATGAGCCTCCTGTCCGTTCCGGTAGGACTATGGTGTGCATCGAAGGCGGTGCATGCGCACAAACTGATCGAGCCCTAACATCGCTTGCAGGAACGCGCCATGAATATAGTGTCCCGTGTGTTGCCCCGTGCGATCGGCGCCACGATGTGGTGGCGGCCCAGCAATTTTGGCGCCAGACGTTTTTGAAAGTGTCATCACCATGCTTCAGCTAAGACCAAATTGCGAATGCTGTGGCTGCGATCTGCCGCCGGATTCAACGGCCGCTCGCATCTGCTCGTTCGAGTGCACATTTTGCGCGACATGTGCCCAAGACCCATTGCGTGGGCTATGTCCCAACTGTGGTGGCGAACTTGTCGCGCGACCGCGGCGCCCGCCGGGGAAGTTGATAGATTATCCCGCCTCCGTCGGGAGGGTGCTTCGGCCAAAAGGTTGTACTTCGGCGCCTGACTGTATCCCGTAATGACTTCTATAAAGCTGGCATCGCCTCCGGTCGGCCGCGCTTGCCGCCGCGACCAGCGTGAATGCGCGTTTGCTTGACGCAATGCCTAACCTGCATTTGAGCGGGCGCGTCCGCAATAAACTGCCAGTCGTCCTGTTGCGAAGCGCCGCTCGGCCTTGGGGTTAAACGTCTCATGCTGTGCCGTGCGATCACTGCATTTCTCGCGCTTCCCGGCATTGTGGCAGTCCTGATCCCATTAGCGATCGCTGCTGGGATGCAATCCTTGCCAGTGCGTCACCCGTTCAGCCTTATCATCCTGGTCTCCGGGCTACTTCTCCTGCTGTCGAGCGTCCGCGAGCTCTATACAGCCGGCCGCGGCACCCTGGCGCCGTGGACGCCACCGAAAATTCTGGTCGTAAGCGGCCCCTACCGCTATTGCCGCAACCCCATGTACGTCGGTGTCGAACTCATGCTTCTAGGATGGGCCGCACTCTACTGGTCCGCGCTATTGTTTCTCTATGCCGCTGGGGTCGCAGTGGCATTTCAACTTCGCATCATTCTGGCCGAAGAACCATGGGCCGCGCGGACCTTCGGCGAAGGTTGGAACGCCTATCGCACCAGTACGCCACGTTGGCCCCACTGGAAGGCCGTGTCGTGAGACTTCGAACATGGGTTTGAACGAACACGCCGTGGACAAACTGCCCGTCGTAATATTGCGGTTCGCCTCTCAACCTTGACGGGAGATCTCTCAGTGTGGCTGCGACATCGGTCGGATATTCCGGTACCCCGCTCGCTAAGAAGTTAGGTCTTGGAGAGGATTGTACCGTGCTACTGATCGACGCCCCAGATGGCTACGAACAGCTGGTTCACCCACTGCCGTCGCGGGTGAGGTTTGTATCGCGTCCCAACAGCACTGTCGACATTGCGCACGTGTTTGTCACGCAGCGCAGCTTTCTTCAGAAGTATTTGACCAAGTTGCGGGCTTCCCTCAAGGCGGACGTGCCAATCTGGATATCCTGGCCGAAAAAGTCAGCGAAGGTTGCAACTGACATTACGGAAGACACTATTCGGGACGTGGCCTTGCCGCTTGGCTTTGTCGATATCAAAGTTTGCGCAGTGAGTGAAGTGTGGTCCGGACTCAAGATCGTCGTTCGCAAAGAGAACCGATGAGCGCACCGCCGAAACGCACGTCAGAGGGGCCCACGCGCGGATAACCTGACGGGGATCAGCACCCCTTGTGATTCGCGAACTCGAAAGCGGCCTGGCACGCCCGCCGGGCGTTCCGCGATGGATTCTATCGGCCCGTGATCACGGTCACCATTCGATCGCGAATGTTGCCCTGCTCAAGATTGAGGTTCTTCTCGAGGTCTGCGGAATACAGTGCTCTGAGGTATGCCGCATCGGTCTCAGTTAGTGCCAGCGGCTTCTCGCGATTTCCGCAGCCGGCTGACAGCAGGTCAATGATGCTCGGCAGCTTGCTGCAGCCGTCGAGCGCACCCATGCGCGTGAGCGCCAGCATCGCGACGTAATCGGAAATCGACGCTAGCGAAAGGCCGGCTACCTTGTTGGTGTCGACGATGACGAATACCTGAAGCAGCTCGCTCGTGAAACCGTTCGTGAAGTAGCTACCGGCCCTGCCGAACCCCGCATATCCCCCGCCATAGGCAGGATCGACGCGGGCGCCGTCGCTGGCGACGACACCCGGAGGCGTCGAGGCATCGACGCCTTGCTGCAGCGCCACCATCATGGCTGCATTCTCAGCGGGCGGAGTCCATCCGGTCATCACCTTGGTGCCGGTGACATACCAGGCCTGAATGGCTCGGTAAGCGATGGCATCACCGCGCGAACGGGAGGACCCGAGAAGCTCCGGATAGGCCTTGGCAATGTGATCCAGCAGTCGCTGCGGCTCGGCCGTGAATACGATCCGGACGTTGCCCGAGCAGCCTTTGCCGGCCTCACTGCCTGATGCGCCGACGCTTCGCGCGATCTCCGTCACGCGATGCGAGATAAAGGCGGTGGCTGCAGGCTGCAGCCCGCTCACTTGGGGACATAGCTCCGCATGCCACCGGCCGATCTGGTGAATAGTCGGATTCTCTGCCGCGTGCGCTTTCACGAACTGAATCGCCAGATGATTCAATGTCTGCCGGGGAAGCTTCGATGCGGTGACAACCACTTCTGAGAGCGGATCGGCATCCTGGGGTGCCGCGGCAGACTTGGGCTCCGCCGCTGCGGCGAGGGCCGTAACGAACAGGGCGCTGACAACGAGAGCCGCCAAACCACAAGTACGACGTAGCGGGTCTACCAAAACCTGTTTCATCGCCATCCTCTCGATGCGCACGTCGCGCCTGTCATCGATCAATTATGTCGCCCCAAGCCACGCGGTGCAGTGCGGACAGGAGCAATATTACCGCACTTCGTTCCACGAAGCGTTCGGGCGTCGCGAGCGTCGGCTGTGCCATTCTGGATCGTACTTCTGGTGCACAATGCGAAGATCCAATGCCTGGAAGTTGGTGGCGAGCGCAAGGCTTCAGGTTTTCTGCGCCCCGCGCAACTCGCACAGGACGCGCAGCCTCACGGATCGCCCTTGGCGGTCCGGTTCGTTAGCCAAGCTTTGCATCGTGGGACTCTTTATCGTTGCCGCCTCCGGCGGCCTTGCCTGAGTTCAATCACTTCTCAATTGGACCGGACCCAGGAAGAGCAGGGCGCCCATTCGCATTTCGAGTTAGCCTGTTTGGGTCCATTTGCGCCTGGCAATGCCGAACCTCAAAGGGGTTCTGGAGAGCCTGGTCAGTGGGGCGGCGCGATTGGTGGGCGCCAACAATCGGAGCGGACGAGGATGAAATGAAAGAACTGATTGGACGTTGTTTATGCGGTGCGGTGAGCTACCGAATCTTCGCCGAACCCGTCGTCACCCGGGTGTGCTGGTGCCGAGCCTGTCAGCACATTGCGGCCAACGGCACCGTGAACGTTGTCGTGCCAACTGCTGGACTCGAGAGTTCCGGGCAGCTGAGTGACTATTTGAGTATCGCAGACAGTGGCAACGAGATACGGCGCCGGTTCTGTCCGCGCTGTGGCTCGCATCTGTTTGCCAACTCTTCAGTGCGGCCGCAATTCACGGTCGTGCGCGCGGGCACCTTGGATGATCCATCGGCGGTGCGCCCCGCCATGAACATCTGGGCCAGCAGCGCACCGCAGTGGGCGTGCCTCGACGGTAATCTGGAGCGCGTGGCGCAGCAGCCACCTCCACCTTCGCCATCGCAGAGCAGCTGAGTCGCACACTGGTAATTCGGCCGCGACCCCCAGCATGAGTTTATGCCACAACTTGCCACTACACCGGATCGCAGCGAGGCTTGCGGGTGCCAGGATGTCGGCTCGCCGCGGATCTGGTTATGACCGCGATCAGACCACCGATGGAGAAGTACTACGCCGCACGAGCCCCGGAGTACGACGCCGTTTACGGGAAGCCGGAGCGCCAGCCCGACCTGCGCGCGATCGAGCAGTGGGTGGCGCAGCGCTTCGCGGGCGCCAGTGTTCTGGAGGTCGCCTGCGGCACGGGCTATTGGACCCAATTTATCGCGCCGGCAGCCAAACGGGTTTGTGCCCTTGATGCAGTCGCCGAGACCCTCGAAATTGCCAAGAGCCGGATCTCTACGGGAAACGTCGAGTTTGTGAGCGGCGACGCCTACGCGCTTCCCGGCGGTCGCCGCGGATTCGACACCGCATTTGCGGGATTCTGGTTCTCGCATGTACCCAAGGCGAGACAGAGTGAATTCTTGTTGTCACTGCGAACCGTGCTCGTGCCCGGCGCGAGGGTCGTGATTCTGGACAATCGCTTCATCGAGGGCAGCAGCTCGCCCATTGCAGAGCAGGATGCGGACGGCAACACCTACAAATAAGGAGCCTCCGGGACGGCTCCGCTCATCGTGTCCTAAAGAATTTCACCTCTGAAGTGGAACTTCGATCGCTGGCCGGCGGCCTCGGTCGTGAGGTGCGCTTTACACAGTGGAATTACTATTGGGCGCTCGAGTTCGTGGCCGATCAGGCCTGACAGTCGGGTCAAGGAGATGACGGCAAGTTTCCATTGCACTATCGAATCGGGCGGAGTTACTGTGTCGACAGTGGCACTCCAATACAAAGAGGACGCGTATGGCTGATCTACAGAAGTTCCGCGACGAGTTGAAGCAGTTGCGTGCGTCCCTGGGGGGCGAAACAGCGAAGGATTCATGCGACGGCTACTGGAATTGCTTGTCGAACTGCTCGACTCTGGGTTGCTCCGATGGCTGCTGCCGGAGTTATCCGACCTGCTGCGGCAGTGCGGTGAATGCGAAAGTTAAGGAGCTCTTCGCAAAACACTTTGGAGACAAGAGCTAAGGAAACTCTGATTTACCCATAATGTCTTATCATGCGTTCACGGTCATGTGGATATGGCGATGAAGCAAACGACATTGACGGGCTTTGAGAAGTACGGGAAGACGACGCGACGGGCGCAGTTCCTGGCGGACATGGACAAGATCATTCCATGGACGGAGCTTGCGGCGGCCGTGCAGTCGGCTTACCCAAAGGTCAGCGAGAGCGGCGGCCGACCGCCAATTCCTCTGGAGCGGATGTTGCGGATCTACTTCCTGCAGCTGTGGTTCAACCTGTCGGATCCGGCCGTGGAAGAAGCACTTTACGACTCGGTGGCGATGCGCGCCTTTGTCGGCATCGACCTGGGGGTCGAAGGCGCCCCCGATGAAACGACGGTGTGCAAGTTTCGGCACCTGCTGGAGCGTCACAAGCTCGGCAAGGTGTTGCTGACGGCGGTGAACGATCACTTGCGCCGGGGAGGCATCAAGATCGCCAAGGGCACGATCGTGGATGCGACGATCATCGGTGCGCCGAGTTCGACGAAGAACCAGGACGGCAAGCGGGACCCGGAGATGCATCAGACGGCGAAGGGCCAACAGTGGTTTTTCGGGATGAAGGCGCACGTCGGCGTCGACAGCGCGACAAAGATCATCCACACGGTACTTGCATCGGCGGCCAATGTGCATGATCGGGACGCGCTGCCGCACCTGCTGCATGGCAATGAGACGCGGGTCTGGGGTGACCGCGGATACCAAGGCCAAAGCGCCGTCATCCACAAGCGCTCGCCGCAGGCCAAGGACTTCACGAACAAACGATATCGCTTTAAGGGCTGGATCGACGAGATCGAGAAGGCGAAGAACCGCAACAAGTCGCGCGTACGCGCCAAGGTCGAGCATGTGTTCGGTGTGATCAAGAACATCTTCGGCTTCCGCAAGGCGCGCTACCGGGGCCTGGCCAAAAACCTGCATCGGCTGGAAGTCACTGCGGCGCTCACCAATCTGTACATGGTCCGAAGGCAACTGCTCAGAACGTAGGAGACGTGTCGGTGAAACTCGGGAAATGCCGGATATCGAAGCCAAAAACGGCGACTCGAAGCGGGACAGCCGCCTGTTCCGCCAAATCGACGCCAATCCTTTCCCTTCGCGCGTTCTCATGACCAGTTCTTCAGACCTTCCCTAACTCTCGAGTCATGGTTGCTAAAGGCTGCACAGCAGGTTCGTAAGACCGTAACGCGCCTTACCTCAAGCCGCTCGGTCAGCGGGCGATGCGGCCAGAGACTTAGGCTCACCTATAGCTCCTAAATGTGCGCTGCACAATCCGACGGTTTGCCGTTTGGATCCTTGGTGCTTGCGGGATTGCTGATACCCGTTTACCAGCGAATGACCTGTCATCAACCTCTTTCGCGCACGCGATGACGTGAGAGATCGCTTTAGCACGGTGGCGCAGGCGCTAGCCTCGCTCGCACTGACGACGATATCTGCTTCTGATGACTTCAACCGGCAGCGGTTCAAGAGATAACAACGAGGGTGATGTATACGGCGTAGCCTTGGATGCTGCGTGCAATCCCTTGCCGCAGCCGACAAGGTCGTCATATTCTGTGTTGCTGCTTTTTTCGACTAAGACAATGCAAACGGGGGGGAAGTCGTTATGGGTACTTTAGCAAAGATTCGGCGCGCGGCGTTGTTGAGTGCAGTATGCGTCAGCTGTTGGCTGGTACTCGGCGCGGGTCCGGCGGCGCGGGCGCAAGACATCACCGCTCAGACGCTGGTTGACCGTGCGCAGATCCAGGACTTGATTACGCGGTACTACTACAACTTTGGCAAAGAGAATCCGGAAAGTTTCCCGAGCTTCTACGCGGATGACGCCGAACTCATCCTGGGTGACAAGCATTTCAAGGGCAAGGACGGTATTGCAAAGGCCTATGCGCGCAGCAGCGCTCCCACACCGATGCAGAAGGCCTATTCCTTCAACGTCGAGATCGGCAACCCGCTGATCGTGGTGCACGGTCGTACCGCGAGCTCCCAGCTGACTTTCACTGAATTCTTGATCGACAAGCAGGGCGATGCGCCGGGCGTCACGACGCAGGGCCGGGAATATGCCACTTTCGTTAAGGTCAACGGCCAATGGCGCTACAAGACGCGGCAGATCAAGGGGGGTATGCAGCCGCCGGACGGCTGGAAGGAATAGGCAACGTCCACGCAGCGACGCGGTGCGCGGTGCGCGGTGCGCTGGGCCTGGAGCGAGTTCCATGACGGAGCCATCGGGGAATCCCGAGACTGATGTCCGAGCGCGACGCGGTGCCCTCGCAATCTCTCAAGAGGCGCCATCGGGGGCACCGCCGTACCGCATCCTGTCGATCGATGGCGGCGGATTGCGCGGCCTGATTCCTCTCATGATCATCCAACGGCTTGACGATGCGAAGCCGAACTGGCGCGACGGCATCAATATGTATGCCGGGACCTCGACCGGCGGCCTGATTGCCCTGGGTCTTGCCAAAGGAAAAACGCCGCGCGACCTCATGAACGTCTATGTCACCCAGGGCAAAACGATATTTTCGCGTAACCTGTGGCACCTCATCGCAAACATGGGTGATCTGGTCGGTCCAAAGTATGACGACACCAATCGCAAGGCAGTATTCCAACAGGTTCTCGGCGATGACTTGCTCAAAGACTATCTGAGTTCCGACGCTACCCGGGGACATGTGTGCATTACCGCATTTGATCTCAAAGACGCGAAAGACACGAACCTGCCGAGGCGGAATTGGAAATCCAAGATTTTTCACAATATCCCGGTTGCCGTTGATACCAATGACGCAGATGAGCTGGCGTACGAGGTCGCCATGCGCACCTCGGCGGCGCCAACATACTTCGCGTCCTTTGAGAGTTTCGTTGATGGCGGCGTATTCGCCAACAATCCGGCGATGTGCGCCTTCGCGCAGGCGCTGGATGGGCGCCTGGCCAGGAAAATCCAGCCCACCTCCATCCGCATGTTGTCACTGGGGACCGGCTACACCGCCACGTATTTCGAAACTGACCGGAACTGGGGCCTTAGCCAGTGGGCCCTGCACCTGGTTGACCTGCTGACTGACGGGGTGCTCGGCGTGGCCGATTTTCAGGCCAAGCAGCTGCTCGGACGGACCACTACGCACGCCTGACCGTGGAGCTCGGGCGAAACATCGCCATGGACGATCCGGGTAGAATTGGCGAACTGCAGACGTTGGGGGCCAA
>CAVPUC010000007.1:0-78969 GCA_963708865.1 uncultured Gammaproteobacteria bacterium | reverse complement strand
ACCCAGAATGCGATACTGCGACGGATTTTTAATACGCCACGGCATAGTTCAGAAGTGTCAGTGCTCCGACCAATCGGAGCCCGTTATCCGGTCAGAACAGTTTGCGAAATGCGATTCCGACGGTGCGGCCGAACGGATCAAGAAACGCTGGCTGGTAAATCTGCGGTATCGCGCCGGCAGCGTCGTGAATGTCCTCGCGCCTATTGAAGACGTTGCTCAACGCCAGCGTCACGCGCGCGTTTCTGGCCCATATCTTTCCCAAAAAGCGCTGCTGCAAATTGACGAACAACCGGGCGTCGAGGGTTAGTAAAGATGAGTAGTAGAGCGCGCCCTCGCCGTTGCCACTGTCGAGCACCGTGGTGGCACTGGTCCAGACGCCAGACACTCTGAAGCCGATACCGTTATCGATCACCCCGGCGTTGAATTGAAACTGATGCCGGGGCTGGCCCCCCGCCCCTATCGATCCCCCATTGAGCAGATCAATCTGAGGACTGCTAGGTGTCAGGCGCACGGTGTCCATAAAATACCAGCTGTGATAGAGCGATATGTCGAGCTGTGCGCCATTACCGCTGCCGAAGCCGCCGCCGC
The DNA here is from genome assembly GCA_963708865.1 of uncultured Gammaproteobacteria bacterium. Taxonomy (GTDB): domain Bacteria; phylum Pseudomonadota; class Gammaproteobacteria; order Steroidobacterales; family Steroidobacteraceae; genus DAIDKA01. The sequence continues at coordinate 78,381 of CAVPUC010000007.1, read as the reverse complement.
CGCGTCCACCTCCCCGGCTCCCCGGTCCGCCGGCTCCCGGCGGCCCTCCACCGCCCAAAGCGCCGGCGCGTGCGCCTGCGCGCTCGCCACCACCACCACCCGGCCCACCAAATCCCCTGCCGCCGCCGCCGGGCGGTCCGAATGGACTGGGGTCTGTCGCACGGGAGCCGTTAACCACGACCTCCTGCAGACTGTTCGAGTCCGCGGGGGCGGGAGGAGAACCCGGCGCGGAACTGTCTGCGGCTGCCGGGGCCGGCTTGGGCCGCCGAATTCTGCGCGTTACATGTACTGCTGCCCTGCGCGCCGCCTGGTCCGTTGCCCGGAGCGGTCGCTGTTGCGTCGCCCGGCGGACTGCATGGGGTGGTGCGCTGCGCATTGGCTTGCCGGTTGTCTTGTCCAGCACCTTGCGCGGGGGTCGCTCCGTTGCCTTGACCATTGACTTGGTTAGCCTGCCCCTCTATCCCGCCCGCCTGACGTTGACGAAATCCATTTGGCGGACCGAAGCCTGCTGGCGGTCTTGCGCCACGAGGACGTAGCGGCCGCGTCGGCTCGCGCAGTACCTTGGTAAGGTTGAACCCCCAGCGAAGATCGCGACGCGACTCCTGAGAGAAATTCACTGCGCGATCGTCGACCACGATCAGTTCATCATCGTCGTTGCGCACAAACTGATCCGGGAATGCCGCCTCAATTGCCGAGGTCGCCGTAGTGAGCGAACCGATCACGTTGCGCGTCACACTATCAATGTAGCTGGCGGTAAAATTCAGTTTAGTCTTGGGCTTGTCGATAGCGTTCCATGTCGCACCGAGCTTGAAAACGTGGCGATCATCTGCCTTCAGATCCGAGTTGCCACCGGATATCTGAGTTACGGTATCTGTCTGCCCCAGCACGTAGTCGTAGAGGCGAATGTTCGGCGTATCCACCAGAGGACCGTCAAGTTGCGTCAGCGTTGGCACCTGGTGGTCCTGATTGACCGTCGCCAAAAAACTCAAGCTCGAGACCGGCATCCAATGCAGACCATAGCCGACAGTGCTGAGATCACCGTAGCTGGATACTTGAGTCACCCCCCCGGTGACATTGACGCTGGTTTCACCAAGGAAGCCGAGAACGTGGTTAAGACGGCTGGTGAGCGGAAAGTCCACGCTGATCTGTTCGTTCCCCTGCGTGCGGGCAGAGCTTGAACTGACTAGACCGGTACTGGTCGCATCCAAATCGCTATAGTTGGCACCGAACTGCAAGCTGCTCGTGACGTTACCGGCGCGCACCTTAAACAGCGTGCCATTTGCCAGGAAACTGCCGCTACCGGTATTGGTGATTGCCGTCGCGTCCTGGCGGCCAAGCGGGCCCAGCAGAGACAGCGGCAATACCCCATAGGGGTTAACCTGACCGGCATTGATCGCCGTCTGCAAATTGGCCGTCTCGTATGTGCGTTGCGTCTCGGTCAGCGCGTCGCCGTAGTCATAGGTGCCAATGAACGACAATCGCCACTTGTCGGGGAGGTCCGCATTCAGCGTCACGCCGGTATGGACGGTACCCTTATTGGCATCTTGATGTAACGTCGCACCCGAAAGATAGCGATCGACCGTCGCGTCAACGTCTTCGAGTGCGTATGGCGTGCCCGCCGGGACCTCCAAGGTGGCAGCCGGAAAGCCGTCCTTGGCCCGCGTGGTTTGATAGGTCGCCATGGCGTTGAACGACCCTTGCAAGGCCTGCGACAGCGTGTAGGCGAAAACGCTATTCAGTGAATACGTATTGGTGGCCGGCTCGAGCGTACGGGCGTCGCTATCATTGCCGATCGAACCGGTGGGATCGCTGACCGTGCCTGCGGTCGATGATACGCCGCGGTCGCTTTCCAGAATGGACTCCTGTGTTCGTACGCGTGCCACGACATTCACCCGGTCATTGTCATGGATGCGACTGTAGTTCGCGTCCGCCATGTCGGACTCACCCCCACCATCAGTGGATTCGCTGCCGGTGAGGTCGAATAATTTAGCGCGAAAATTACGTCGCAGAATGATGTTGACCACCTTCTGCTGGGCGCCATACCCATATCGCAACGCCACTTCCTCGGGCAGGATATCAACACGCAATATCGATTCGGTCGGAAGGTCCCCCACTTCGTTAACGCCAGACACCCGCTTCCCATTGACAAGGATGATCGGCGCCGTGTTGCCTCGACCCTGATCGCTTTGTGTCTGCTGAGCAATATCGTTGAGCAAATCGTTGATCGTGCTGTCGCCGTATGCGGCAATCTGCGCCGGATTGAGTTGGTTCTCGGGGGGAATGTCACCAATCACGGCGCCAGGCGCAGCGGCCTCGACGATGACCTCTTCCATTGGCTGCATCCGTCTCCTGCTCAGCGCCCGACGCTGAGGGAGCTGCCGGCGGGCTCGACGGGTCCGGCCCAGCGGAAGCGGCGCAAGCGGGTCGCAGCGCTGCCAATGCAATCGTTGTGGCCAATGCAACGAGGATTGCCCGGCGAGTGGCTTTGATGGCAAATGAAACTTGAGTCATTTGATGATTCTGCGTCCAGCGCAAGGATAAGTTCTTACGGCTACTCTTGGTCAGGACGATTAGCGAGGGCCAAATTCCTTCAAATGCCCCTGTTGGTCTTCGATTTTCAGCAGTTGAGTGGATCAACGCACTCATCGGAGCAAAGCTTCTTTCAAGCCCCACCGCTCTACCAAAAGACGTTCGAAATCTATGACGCGCGTTTACGTGGCTTCATGCTTCGCGTTCAGCCACCTGGTGTGCGCTCTTTCTAGACACTCATTTGCCCGTGAGCGCCGTGTAGTACTTGGCAACGCAGACGCGATGATGCCAGAGGATGCGCGAGTGCAATGTAAGAAAATCTTAGGAAACATAGCGTATCGCTACCATCCCCACGATGGTATTCGGGGATCTTGAAGGCAGCATTCGTTGCCGACGCCTACGCGCGGCTTAGGTGAATGCCAGCCGTCCGCGGATCGCCGCTAGTACTCTGCAGAAGCCAAACCGTTATTTGCGAACGTGGTAATAGAGCCGCTTAGCTCAATAGCCGTTGAGCGCATCGAACCATGGAAGTCTGGGCGCGGGGGGCTGTGCGTCGACGGTGCGCTGAGGTGCTCTTCACATGCTCCAGCGTGCTGCGGCGCGGCAAAGGCGGCCGAACCAACCGGAATTACCGTGCGGTAAGCCAGGCTCGATCGCCGAGAATCAGTGGAAGTAGGTCTGCGGCAGGCGTAGAAAGATTGCGATGAGAGGATGGAAAGCGTTGAAACGATCACGAACCTTCCGCGAGCGAATCGGCACTCCTGCTGTACTTCGCTGATTCATAGAACGCTCGTCATCCCAAGGCGCCTGTTAAGTGCCTCGATCGACTTGGTCTGCGTCAGTTCGTAGAGCGCGAGCTCATCAAGCACCGGCACGCCAAGGGCCATTTCAAATGCGCTCTTATTCGGACCTGAGTCGTAGTGTTCTGAGGCCGTATCGTGAAGATTCGAATTGAAGATACCCGCCGCACTCACCGGCAGAAAATCCTCGTAGGTTATGGGCTCCGCGTGCACCAGCCCTTGCGCCAGCAGCTCATCGATGGAGCGGGCCGCGATGCCATTGCTGGCGGCGGCTTCTGCGCCGGGGGTCAACGAGTAGCGGAAAAATCCCAGATTCGAACGCCGTATGGAATCAACGTCGTCCGGAAAGCTGCGGAATGCGTCTTTGAGCCTGCCGATCTGGTCTTCTGCTGCCGCAGCGGGTGTATCGGTCTTGTGCGCGCCAAGCAACAGCGTGTCGTACAGTTCCCGCCCGCGCCGGGTCAGGGCCATTCCCCGCTGCTCGACTTCACCGAACCGCGCGGTATGGGTGCCGAGAGCCGCGGTACTACCGGCAAAGAGGACCTTTTCCTGCAGTGCCCTGAAACTCGTCTGCCGTAACAGGATCGGCACTGACCGGCGTGGTGGGCCCTCGATGACCTCCTTGGGAACGAGCCCACGGCGGGGCATTTCGGCCTGGACAGCATCGATATCCAGCGTGCGCGGCGTGAGATGGTTGATGTGCGGCCCTCTAAAGCACACCACATCTGCAAGCAGGCGATGGGCGCGGTGAAGCCTCTGATAGACATCAGCGGACACCGTGGTGCGTCCGTTCCAGCGGAATGTCTTGCTCAATTCCAAGACGAACTCATCCGCCTCATCCGACGCGAGGCCGCCACGCTGCTCAAATCTTCTGAGAAGTTCCGTCGCATGCCGGGTGAAGATCCTTCGGGCGCTCAGCAGCCGCTCGGCCGTGGTCCGCAGGTCCGAATCCGCGAGCAGGTCTAGGCGCAGCAATGAGGTGAAGACCCTGAACGGATTGTTCGCAAGAGACTCGTCCGCGACTGGCCTGAACGCGGTCGAGTGGACCGGAACGCCTGCCACGGACAGATCGTAGTAGCCGACCGGCTGCATGCCCATCACGGCAAACATCCGACCGATGGTGAACAGCTCCTCTGCGGTCCCGAGACGGATCGCCCCGTGGCGTTCGATCTCAAGGCGCCCTTGGCCAGGGCCGAATGCCTGACGCAAACCTGGCTGTGCGTCCAAAGTCGCGTTGTTTATGTTGGAGACGATGTCCAGCAACGTGCCGTATGGTGGGACTTCCCGCCGATACATGCTGGACACCGTCGTCGAGAAGCGGGTCCGGATTTCATCGGTTGAAACGAAGTCGTTTGTGCTCATTATCCGCATACCGATGGCTCCAAAGCCATAGTGGCGCTGGCATTTATCCTGCGTCAATGAACAGCAACTACCCTGAGCTCCTATAGGGGGCTTATCGCACCCGGAAAGACTCCTTCACGAGCGCCGTATTACCTCCACGAACCTGCGGCTGGGCGGGCATCGGTAACCGCAAGATCACCCTCGGCACCGTCTTTGCCGGGCAGAAACTGGGGATCTTAGATCAGCGGGAAGCGGGTGTGCGGGTGAGCTTTATGCAGTACGGTCTGGGGTTCTTCGAGCCGGAAACGGACCGGGTCACCAGCGCCAAGAACCCCTTCGGCGCCAGGGTGTCACCGATGTGCCCGCAATAGCCGTTACCGATGTGACCGGAACGGACCCTCAACTGGATGGTGGAAAGGGAGGGAATCGAACCCTCGACCCCGGCATTATGAGTGCCGTTCAAGAGACAATGATTTAGTAAATTCAACAACTTGCCAAAGGGTGTCCGTTGCATCTGGCACCACGAAGCATACCTGAGCACAACTCGCCCGCAAAAGTCCCACAGCGTTGCCGCCCCCCGAGCAGGCAGAATGGGCGAGAAGTTCGTGGTGCTCCCGACGCCCTGAAAAGGAAAGACGACAATGGATCGACGAACTGTGCTGAAGAGCTTGTCGGCGGGTACCGCGATGGCTGCCAGCGGCACGCTGACTGCGGCGACTGCAGCGGCTTCAGGGCGTCCACCGAATTTCATTATCGTCCTATGCGACGATCTTGGATACGGTGACCTGACCTCATTTGGCGGTCAGCTTTTCAAAACACCGAACGTCGACCGCCTTGCGCGGGAGGGTACGGTGCTGACGAATTACTATGCGCCGGCAAATCTTTGCACGCCTTCCCGGGCGGGTTTGTTGACCGGGCGTTATCCAATTCGAACAGGCCTAGGCTACGAAGTCATCATGCAGGATGACACCCGAGGTCTGCCAGTTTCTGAAGTCACGATCGCCAAGGCGCTCAAGCCGCACTACGCGACCGGGTTGTTCGGCAAGTGGCATCTCGGGCACATCGCTCCGTATTGGCCCCCGACGCAGCACGGATTCGATCACTTCTTCGGAATTCCGTACAGCCATGACATGAAGCCGCTCTCGCTGTATGAGAGTCATGCAGGGTCGAACGACGTCGTCAACTTCCCTGTTGATTACCCACAGCTACAGCAACAGTTCTATGCGCATGCCGAGCTCTTCATCGAGCAGAACAAGGGCGTCCCCTTTTTCGTCGAGCTCGCCCTGAGTGCGCCCCACTTGCCTGAGTATCCTCACCCTCCCTTTGTCGGGACGACGGCAGGCGGAGCTTACGGAGACGTAGTTGTCGAAATCGACTCGATTGTCGGCCGGTTGCTCGCCAAGCTCCGAGAGTTGAATATTGAGCGCGACACACTCGTAATCTTCACCTCTGATAACGGCCCATGGTTCGAAGGATCGACCGGAGGTCTGCGCGACCGGAAGGGAGGTGCGGCGTTCGATGGCGGCTATCGAGTACCATTCATTGCTCGGCAGCTCGAAGTGATTCCGGCCAATCGGCGCGTGAATTCCATTGTCTCCGGTATTGATATCCTACCGACCTTCTGCGCAATGGCGGGCCAGCCACTTCCTGAGGACATCGTGCTCGACGGACGGGACATCGGAGACGTTCTGCGGCGCGGTGGTCCATCCCCGCACGACGAAATCGTCCTTTTCGATAACGAGGACGTTGTCGGCATCCGCACCCAGCGCTGGAAATATATCTCCGGGGCCTACTATCGAAGTGTCGGCCTCGTCCCATTTGCGAGGATGGGGTACACCGAACTCTACGACATGAAGGACGACCCGTCGGAGAGCTACAGTGTCGCCTCCTCTCACCCCGAAGTGGCCGAAGAAATGCGCAACCGATTCGGGAAGGCACAGGCAAAGTTTGCCGTCTTCAAGCACAAGGAGCTTCCGCCGGTATTCCAAAAAATGAAGGGGCAGCCCGGGCACACGCAGGATTGAGAGAGGGATAGAGGAGCGGTGACGCCCGTCGCTAGAACATCATGTCCAGCGAGCCGCCCAGTGCTATTCCCCTATGTCCGTTGGCAAAGTGGCGAACCTTCTCGACGCACCCCTTGCTCTATCGAATCCGCGATCCGTTGGCGCAATTAACCCCCGCCGCCCGATACGGAATTGGAGCGCGAGGCCGCTCGGCGCGGCATCGCCATCATCGATTCGGAAAAATGGTAGCAGCGCGATACCTGGATCCATCTGCCGCCATCCTGGTCCCGCGACGAGAGGTTTGCGTCGGGGAGACATCGCTGCTAGACGAGTCCAAGCCAAGGCGGGCGCCCGTTGGCACCCCGAATTTGCCCACGAGAGCACATGGAAGCACATGGAAGCACAGGGTAATCACACGGATTTCACACAACCTGAAACTATGGACCGGGCTGCGACGCACCTGGTGGCGGATGTGGCTCTTCGACAGACTTTGACTACAATATGACTATAGTAGTCATATTGGGCAAGACATGCGAAAAATCCAACTGAAAGATGCCAAGGCGAAACTCTCGACTGTCGTAGACGATGCCGTGCAAGGTAAGCCCTCGATCATCACCCGCCACGGCAAACGGGAGGCGGTGCTGCTGTCCTACGAAGAATGGGAGCGACTGTCGGGAGTACCTTCGTTTGGGCGATTGCTCATGGCTACGCCGCTTGGAGAAGATGGTGTACCGCAGCGATCACCGGCACCGCTGCGCGATGTGGGGTTATGAGCGACCGCTTCCTCGTTGACACTGACGTCCTACCGGCCGGCGCGCCCGCGAAAGCGCAGGCCATCTCTCAGCTCATTGCGTGGCTGGACCGCAACTCGGAGCGGCTCTACGTGTCGGTCGTGACGATGGCGGAAATCGAGGATGGGATCGCCAAGTCAAAACGCCAAGGCTCGACACGAAAGGCCGCCCGCTTGCGCGAATGGCTGGAGACGCTGGTGCATCTTTACAGCCCTCGAATCCTCCCCTTCGACCTCGCAGCGGCGCGGATCGCCGGAGCCCTATCGGATAGGGCATCAACGACTTGTGCAGCTTGCTACCCCTCCTTCAAGGCTCGCCCGGCACAGTAGTGGAAGACCGAGGCCGAACTCAGCACAATCTGAATTACGTATCGCGCAGCAACGAGCTTGGACAAGAGCTCAGTCCTTCTTGCGGAGAAAGTCTATGCAGGGACTATCTGGGGTTCTAATTGCCGGTCTGGTGATCTCCGGCGCGGCACACGCCCAGGAGTGGCAGACGTACACCTATCCTGACCCCGGATTTGCCATTCAGTTTCCTGGTGTCCCAGATGTGCAGACGAGCAAATTCAAAAACGCTGTCGGCGTAACTCTATCGGTAACACGCTTTGTTGTTCGACAGAATGGCGTCCAATACACCTTAAGCGTCGTGAATTATTCAAGCACAAACGCCGACGCGCTGAGCACAATTGGCGAAACCGCGAAATCGTTCAGCGCGAGGGGAAAAGTGAACGCTAATACCGGCGCCCGGGTCAACCGGAACCACGGAAGGGAATTGACTATTACTGAAAGCGACGGCAGCCGCTCCGACATCGCGATTTTCTTTGTCAACAATTATCTCTATACAGCGGTCGGTCAAGCGTTGCCGCCCAATCCCACGGAGAGATCGGCCGACACGGCCCACTTTCAACAATCGCTGCAGTTCCTTGATGATGACCATGGCTTCCCAAGATTGTTTGGGGGAGGAGCCAAAACCGGCTCTCACGCACCCGCGAGCACCGTTACCATTGGCAGTACCAGCGCCTACGGCGTCGGTGCTAGCACTGACTCTAGCGGCGGTGGCAGCAATGGCGGAGAGCACTTCAGGACGTTTGCAAATCAGCGTGCCGACGCTGCCTGTGTTGGAAAATCGGCGGGAGACGTGGTGCAAATCGACACGCCTACCGGCCCGGTTCCCGCGACTTGCACCCTTACTGCCCGGCGAATCCCGCCCTTCGGTAACACGCATGATGCATCGCCCGACGTGCGAAATCCCAACTGAGTACTGGCCAGGGGCGGATGTAGACAGGCAGTCTTTCGCTCGCCGGTTCAATGTCGGGGCGAATATGCTTTGAGTGGTTGAAGGGCACAAAGGGACCGAGCAACGTCGAGGTCGTGGACTATTACTAGGAGGATTCAGTCATTCTGTTCTGCCGGCACCTCGCGGCATCAGGGGTGGAAAAAGCATCCGGAACAAAACAGCAGCCACGAACGCATACATCTGACGTTGAAGAAGGAAGCCACCCGACCTGCCAGCAGGAACTTCCTCAAGCAGCAAGAGCGCTTCGATCGCTTCGTTCATGTCTACAACCAGGAGCGCCCTCATCAGGCCCTGGACATGAAGTACCACTCGGAGCTTTACGTGACCTCCTCGCGCCCCTACCAAGGCCTGTCGGATCTGGAATACCCCTTCCACGATCACACCATCACGGTCACAAACTGTGGGCGCATTTGCCTCGGCAAACGCAAGATCAACCTCAGCACGGTCTTTGCCGGGCAGAACGTGGGGGTGAAGCAGATCGAGCCCAAAGTATGGCTCGTGAGCCTTATGCAGTACGATTTGGGCTACTTCGACAGCGAAACGGACCGGGTCACCAGCGCCGAAAACCCCTTCGGCGCAAAAGTGTTACCTATGTGCTCGGCCGGTATAAACCGTTGCCTAGGTGGTCAGAACGAACCCGATTTTATTGGTGGAAAGGGAGGGAATCGAACCCTCGACCCCGGCATTATGAGTGCCGTGCTCTAACCAGCTGAGCTACCTTTCCATTGTACGGGCATGCTACCGGCCTGAAACCGGGCGCGCATTGTCAGCGGCCCCGTATTCGGCGTCAAGAAGCTGTGAATATATAGCTGAAACAACGTTTTAGGGGGCGCGATGGATCTGAATCTGGTTGCCGAAGGCCTGCAGTTTCCGGAAGGTCCGGTTGCGATGGCCGATGGCTCGGTCGTCCTGGTTGAAATTCGCCGCGGCACCCTGACCCGCGTCACCTCCGACGGCAAGCGCCACACCATCGCCAATTTGGGCGGAGGTCCCAACGGTGCGGCGATCGGTCCCGATGGCGCCGTTTACGTCTGCAACAACGGTTGCGCCTGGACCTGGCAGGACGGGGAGGTAAACATGCCCAATGGTCCCCCGCCGGAATACCGAGGTGGCTCCATCCAGCGGGTCGATCTGGCCACCGGCCAGTTCACGACGCTTTACGAGCATTGCGACGGCAAGCCGCTGAACAGTCCCAATGATCTGGTGTTCGATAGCCAGGGTGGCTTCTGGTTTACCTGCCTCGGCCAGACGGATGGCGAGGTACGCCGCATGGGCGCGCTCTACTACGCGAAGAGCGATGGCTCGAAGATCATCCGTTGGCGCAGCGCCATGTTCTCGCCGAATGGGGTCGGTCTTTCACCGGACCAACGCACCGTGTACATGGCGGACTGCAATGTGGGGCGTCTGTACGCCTTCGAGCTCAGCGCGCCCGGCGTGATGGCGCCGCCTTCAGGGCCGCCGACGGCGCCAGGGCGCGTGGTCTGCACCCTCCCCGGCTACCAGTGGCTGGACAGTCTGGCGGTAGAGGCCAGCGGCCGGATTTGCGTGGGCACGCTGTGGAATGGCGGCATCACGACGTTCGAGCCCAATGGGGCATACGAGCATTTCCCCTGCCCCGACCCGGTGACCACCAACATCTGCTTTGGCGGCACCGATATGCGCGATGCGTATATCACCTGCTCCACCACCGGCAAGCTGTTCCATACGCGCTGGCCGCGCCCGGGCCTGAAACTGCCGTTCAATGCCTGATCAGACGTTGAACCGGAAGTGCATGACATCGCCCTCCCGGACGATGTATTCCTTGCCTTCCAGGCGCAGCTTGCCGACTTCGCGCGCGCCACCCTCGCCGCGATAGGACACGTAGTCGGCGAAGGAGATGACTTCGGCGCGGATAAACCCGCGCTCAAAATCCGTATGAATCACGGCCGCGGCCTGCGGTGCGGTCGAGCCGGCACGAACGGTCCAGGCGCGCACTTCCTTGGGGCCCGCCGTGAAGTAGGTCTCCAGGCCCAGCAGTTTGAACGCCGAGCGGATGACGCGATTCAACCCGGGCTCATCCAGATTCATCTCGGCCAGGAACTCGGCGCGGTCCGCCTCCTCCAGCTGTGAGATCTCCGCTTCAATGGCGGCACAGACGGCGACCACCTGCGAGCCTTCGGCCGCGGCCAGCTTTTGCACCACGGCGAGCTTGGGGTTGTTGGTAAAGCCCTGCTCGTCGACATTCGCCACATACATGACGGGCTTGGCCGTCAGCAGGTGCAGGTCCCGCAGGTCCCTGGCCTCCTCCTCGCTCAGTTTCATGGCGCGTACCGGCTGGGCCAAATTCAACTGAGCCTTGACCTTTTCAAACAGCGCCGCCTTGCGCACGGATTCCTTGTCGCCGTTCTTGGCGGTCTTGGCGGCACGATCCAGGGCCTTCTCGACGCTGGCGAGATCTGCCAGCGCCAGTTCCGTGTTGATCGTCTCGATGTCGGAGAGCGGATCGATCTTGCCGGCCACGTGCACGATGTCGCCATCATCGAAGCAGCGCACGACATGCGCGATGGCATCGACCTCGCGGATATGCGCCAGGAACTTGTTGCCGAGCCCCTCACCCTGTGAGGCGCCGGCGACGAGGCCTGCGATATCGACGAACTCGACCGCGGCCGGCACCAGTTTGTCGGGGTTCACGATGTCGGCCAGTTGCTGCAGGCGCGCATCCGGCACCGGCACCACACCGACATTCGGATCGATGGTGCAGAACGGGTAGTTTTCGGCGGCGATCTGCGCGCGCGTCAGAGCATTGAACAGCGTCGACTTGCCGACATTCGGCAGGCCCACGATTCCGCATTTTATCGACATAGTGGTTTACCTTGAGCTCAAACAGGCCGGCCGTGAAGGCCCTGAATGGCGCGCTGCGCTCCATCTTGCATCATCATCGGCACGGCGTCCGCGGCGGCGGCGATCGCCACGCCAATCAATTCTTCGTCCGCCTTCGAAGGGCGGCTCAGGACGTAGTGGAGCACCTTGCTGCGGTCTCCGGGATGTCCGATCCCCAGCCTCAGGCGCCAGAAGCCCTCGGCGGTATTTGCGAGGATGTCGCGCATGCCATTGTGCCCCCCGTGGCCACCGCCAAACTTGAGCCGCGCATCGCCGGGCGGGAAATCCAGCTCATCGTAGGCCACCAGCATCTCGCCGGGGGCAATCTTGTAAAATCCTGCCACGCTGCCCACAGGGCCGCCGCTGCAGTTCATGTAGGTCATCGGCTTCGCCAGCCATACTTCGCTTCCGGCGATCCGGACACGCGCGAGATCGGCCTGATGGCGCGGCTCGTAGCGAAAAGTCCCGCCATGTCGGGCGGCGAGCGCCTCGACAAACGCGAAACCGGAATTGTGGCGCTGGCGCTCGTGTTCGGCACCGGGGTTGCCCAAGCCCACAATCAGCTTCAGTGGAACGGCATCCATGGACCCACGCCTGCATTGAATAGCAAGGAAAGCGCGGGCGAGGCACTCCCCGCCCGCGCGACTTTCTCAAGGCTACTTCTTGCCCGCGTCCTTCTTGGCCGGAGCGGCGGCGGCAGGCGCTGCCTTGTCGTCCTTCTTCGCCTCCGCACCCGCGGCGCCCGCGGCAGCAGGGGCTGCAGCGGCACCCTCGGCCGGCGCAGCCTCGGCGGCGACCGCCTCGGGCTCCTCGGCACGTGGGCTATGGATGGACACGACGGCCGGATTTCGACCGTGGCCCAGCTGCGGCAGCACGACACCTTCCGGCACCTTGATATCGGCCAGATATTTGATGTCGTTGAGGGCTCATGTCGATCATGTCGACTTCCAGATATTCCGGAAGGTCCTTCGGCAGGCACACGACTTCGACCTCGTTCATCAGATGCGAGACGATGCCGCCCTCGGTCTTGACGCCGGGGGAGACATTCGCGTTGCGGAAGTGGATCGGCAGCCGGATGCGTAGCTTCTCGTTCTCCAGCACCCGCTGCATGTCCAGATGCACGACCAGGTTCTTGGCCGGATGCATCTGCACATCCTTGACGATGGCTTCCTGCGTCTCGTTCGCCACTTTGAGCTGGACGATGGACGAGTAGAACTTCTCGTTGTCGATCATCGTCAGCAGCTTCTGCTGATCGAGGACCAGGGCACGCGGGTCTTGACCCCCGCCGTACAGAATGGCCGGAACTTTTCCTTCGACTCGCAGGCGGCGGCTCGCACCTTTGCCTTGCGTGTCTCGGAATTCCGCGCCGATCACAAATGAAATGCGCATGTTCGAACTCCTAAACGTTCTTCACTTCGCCGCACCATGCGGCTTTCACGCCACCCCGCGACCAAAGGGGCGTGATCAACACGGCGCGGTCGCCACCCAATGTGGCAGCCGGCCTTATCAATTCAATGCCTAGTCCACATACAGCGAACTGACGGACTCCTCGGCGCGGATGCGCCGGATGGTCTCCGCCAGCAACGCCGCCACGGACAGCTGGCGGATGCGGCCGACCTTCTGCGCCGCGGCCGACAGCGGAATGGTGTCGGTCACCACCAGCTCATCGAGCGCGGACTTGCCGATCCGCTCGAGCGCCGCGCCCGACAGCAGCGCGTGGGTGATATAGGACGTCACCTTCAACGCACCCGCATCCTTCAGCGCCTGTGCCGCCAGGCACAGCGTGCCCGCGGTATCCACCATGTCATCCACCAGCACGCAGTTCTTGCCGGAGACCTCACCGATGATGTTCATCACCCGGGATTCGTTCGGGCGCGGCCGCCGCTTGTCGATGATCGCCAGATCCGCATCGTCCAGGCGGCGCGCGAACGCGCGCGCGCGGGCCACGCCGCCGATGTCCGGCGACACCACCACCAGCTCATCGTCGCCGCGCTTCCAGGCATCGCCCAGCAGCACTGGCGAGCCGTACACATTGTCGACGGGGATGTCGAAGAACCCCATTATCTGGTCGGAATGCAGATCGAGCGTGAGCAACCGGTCGACGCCGGCGCCGGCCATCATGTTGGCGACCAGCTTCGCCGTGATCGCCGAACGGGTCGCACGCGGACGGCGGTCCTGGCGCGAATAACCGAAGTACGGCACCACCGCCGTGATGCGCGCGGCCGAGGCGCGCCGACAGGCATCCACCAGTACCAGCAGCTCCATCAGATGGTCGTTCACCGGCGGACAGGTCGACTGCACGATGAACACATCGCGGCCGCGCACGTTGTCGATCAGCTCGACGTTGACTTCACCATCGCTGAAACGGCCCACTTCGGCCTCGCCCAGCGGTACCCCGAGGTGTCGCGCAATCTCATGCGCGAGCGCCCGATTGGCATTCCCGGTGAACAACGCCATTGTGTCGTCACTCACGACGCGCTTCTCCCTTCAACAGACGTGGCTGGGGTGGAAGGATTCGAACCTCCGAATGGCGGGATCAAAACCCGCTGCCTTACCACTTGGCGACACCCCACCATAAAAAGTCCCATCTCAGCTCTGCAATGAAAGAAGCGGCGAGACATTCATTCCGCGGGCCACTATGCCGCGCCATGGCGCAGGGACCCTCGTAATAATGTCTTGTGCCTCGTTCAGGCTTGCGCAGGGTGCGAAAATGCAGGACCCCGTGCCTGTCAGCCGCGCCGGTGCGAAGTGTCCCAGCCAGTCAAGCGCGCGCGCGACTTCGGCGTAGCGCGCCCGCACTACTGGTTCGAAATCATTCCGCCCGCCCGACTGTAAAAAGCCGCCCATTGTGATGGGGGGTGAATTTCGTGTCAATTCAGGAGCCTGGAAGAGCGCCGCGGTGGGGACATGAACCAGGGGATGCACCAGGGCGAACCAGCTTGGCGGCAATTCCAGCGGCGTCAGACGCTCCCCGCGCCCTTCCGCCCAGGCCGAACGCCCCCGAATAAATACCGGCACATCGGCGCCAAGATTGACGCCAATGGCGGCAAGATCGATCTCGTTGAGCCCACAATTCCACATCCTGTTCAACGCCACCAGCACCGTTGCGGCATCCGAACTGCCGCCCCCCAAGCCGCCGCCCATGGGAATGCGCTTGGTGACGCTCAGCGTCGCCCCCAACCGGGTGGGGTGGGCCGCCTGCAGGGCCCGTGCCGCCCGTACCACCAGATCCGCCTCGGCCGGCACGCCCTCGGCTCCCGCGCGGCGTTCGATCACCCCATCGGATCGCACTTCGATCTGGATGTCATCGGCCAGGTCGATGAGCTGAAACACCGTCTGCAGGTCGTGATAGCCGTCGCTGCGTCGCCCGGTCACATGCAAGAACAGATTGAGCTTGGCCGGCGCCGGCCATGAGGTCGCGGCGCTCATGGCGAATGCCAGGACTCGATGATCAATTTGACCCGGACATCGCCGCGCACCACGGTCAGTTTCTGCGGCAGGGCGCCGTCCTGCGTTTGCATGTAGGCGCTGATCGTCACCGTCCAGCCGGACTGGGCGAGGCAGCCCAGGTAGCCCTTGGCATCCAGCGTTTCGGTGCTGGGGCTGACCGGATCCGCCACCCCCTGCACCCAGTAGCGCAGGCTGTCCAGCGGCGGCTCGAAGCCCATGCGCTTGAGGAGTTCATCATGGGCGGCCTGGCTGTCGAGCGCCTGACCCGAGGGGGTGGTCAGGGTGAGGCCCGTGCCATCCTTGACGATGCGTACCCCGCCCACGCCCAGCGGCCCATCCAAACTTACGGTGCTGCGCGCCCCATCCTGCACCCAGCGTAGCCGACCATTGAAGCCATCGGACCCGGCGATGACGCCGATGCGCCCCTGCGCGGTGAATTGCCCGCGGGCCTGCAGCTGCGCGCGCCGCGCGGGCCAGCCCGCGACCACCTGCTCGGGCGCTTGAGTGGGGGCGATGGGTTTCGGCACGGTCTGGCAACCCGCCAGCAGCGCGAGCATCCCGCACAGCAAAAGATGAAGCGGCCGCGCCGCCGCGGCCGCAGGCATGCGGACCGTCATCTCAAGGGTGCCCGGAGCTTGGCACCAGGCGATGCCGCGTGGCCTCAAGCGCCGCAGATTCCGGATGGCGAGCCAAGGCATCGTTGAGCACTTTGCGCGCCTGCGCCTGCGAGCCGCTCACCCACAGCGCCTCGACCCAGTGGGCCGCGATGTCAGGATCCTGGCCAACGTTGTAGGCGTGTTCGAGAATGCCCGCGGCATCGTGCGAATCCCCGCGACGCAACCGCACCCACCCCAGGCTGTCGAGCGCGGCGGGACTGTCGGGTGTCGTCAGGAGCGCCTGGCGGATGAGCTTCTCGGCGCGGGGCAGCTGTTCTTTATGGTCGGCCAGCGTGTACCCCAGGGCGTTCAGTACCGTCGGATCCTCGGGCCGCTCGGCCAGCAGCCCCTCGAAGGCCTGCACCGAATCGCGGGTCTGGCCGGCACGCTCGAGCATGGTGGCGTGCTCGTATTCCAGCGTCGGGTGGCGCGGATAGGACTGTGCGGCCGCCGACAGCAGTGCCAGCGCACCGTCGGTGTCGCCGTGATCCGCCAGCAGGTGCGCCTTCTGCACCACCAGGTCAAAGGAGGTTTGCGAGTCGTTGTTCGCCAGATCATCGACCAGCGCGAACGCCTCGGCGCGCTTGTTGTTGTCCAGCAGCAGCCCCGCCGCCGCCATGCGTGCCTGAAGCGCCATCGGGGAGTCGATCAGCCGGCGATAGATGGCGAGCGCCGCGTCCTTGTCGCCTTGCGCCTCGGCAATCTGCGCCAGATAGAACAGCGAGCCGTCGGCCGCCTCGCCACCGCGCATCAGATCGGTGAAACGCTTTTGCGCCTGCTGCAGATCGCCACTGTCAAAGGCCAGCAGCGCCAGGCGCCGATCGATCTCTTCGGTATTGACATCGCCCGTGGCGCGCAGCCGTTCCAGCTCCTTGCGCGCATCATCCGCCCGACCCAGATCCTGCAGCACCTCGGCCACTTCGAAAGTACCGTCGGTCGCATCCAGTCTCGCGACCTCACGCGCCGTCGATAAAGCGAGCGCCCCATCGCCGCGCAGCACGGCGATCCGCGCCATCAGCCGCAGGGCGTCCGTGGACTTCGGGTCCCGCTGCAGCGCTTCCTGCACCAGGTGCTCGGCACGCTTGAAGTCATAGGCCTCCACGGCCAGATCACCCAGCGCGATCAACACCGTCGCCGAGCGCTGCGGGGTGTCGAGCACCGGCGCGAGCGCGGTAAAGGCCGCGGTCGCATCGGACTGTTGTGCCAGCACCTGCATGGCGCTCATCAGCGCACGGTCCGTGGCCTGGGCATCGGCCGCGAGCGCCGTGGCAATCGCCGCGCGCGCTTCGGGCACGTGATACAGCTTCAGGGCGACGGTCGCGTAGACCAGCGCGGCCTGGGGATCCTTGGGTGCCGCCTTCAGCCAGTTCTGGGCGGCGATCCAGGCGGCCGGAATGTTCTGGCAGTTCAGCGCGACTTCGCTGGCATGGCTGGCCATCTGCGCGGTGGCACCCTGCGATGCCACGGCATAGTCATCGGCTGCGGTGCGGCAGTCGCCCTGTTGCAGGGCCAGCTCCCCGGCCACACTGGCCTGGGCCGGATCCGAGGGCACCGCCGCGTCGGCCTCGCCCGGCGCGGGGCTCGCGGGCGCCGCTTCCTTGACCGGAATGACCGCCCCGGCCGAGGCTGCGGCCGGATCCGCTGCAGCGCTCACGCCTGCCGACCGCTCGCTGTGGCATCCTGCCAAGGTCAGCGCTGCCATCACGCCCACCGACAGGGTCATCCAAGTTCGTGTCGCACCCATGGGCCCACTATATCTGTGTGGAGCGCCGCACACACGCCTTGTCACCTGCGGTGGCCATCCCCGAGAATGCCGCGCCCGTTTGCGGGCTAATTTGTAACTTTATTGTAAGGTGCGATGAAGGATTCGATTCGCCAACGCCTGGAAAGAATGGTCGACCGCTTCGAGGAAGTGGGTGGCCTGCTGGCTGAACCGTCCACCGACGGCGGTTCGCAGCAGTTTCGTGAACTGTCGATGGAATATTCGCGCCTGCAGCCCCTCACCGAAGGCTTCCGGGACTATCGGGCGTTGGAATCGGATCTGGCGACCGCGCAGCAGATGGCGGCGGATCCGGATCCGTCCATGCGCGACATGGCGGCGGAGGAGGTGCAGCGCCTGGGCGGCGCCCTCGAGCGCACCGAGGCGCAGCTGCGCAGCCTCCTGGTGCCGCGCGATCCGCGCGATGAAAAGAATATCTTCCTGGAGGTGCGCGCGGGGACGGGCGGGGATGAGGCGGCGATTTTCGCCGGCGACCTGCTGCGCATGTACCTGCGCTACGCCCAGTCCCGCGGCTTCACGACCGAGATCATGAGCGAAAGTGCCGGTGAGCACGGCGGCTACAAGGAAGTGATCTGCCGCATCGCCGGACACAATGCCTTCTTCCAGTTCCGTTTCGAATCCGGCACCCACCGCGTGCAGCGGGTGCCCGCCACCGAAGCGCAGGGCCGGATTCACACCTCCGCGTGCACCGTGGCGATCCTGCCCGAAGTCGATGAAGTGGAGAAGGTCGACATCAATCCGGCCGATCTGCGCATCGACACCTACCGCTCCTCGGGCGCCGGCGGCCAGCACGTGAACAAGACCGATTCGGCCATCCGGATCACGCATATTCCGAGCGGGCTGGTGGTCGAGTGCCAGGAGGAGCGTTCACAACACAAGAACCGTTCCAAGGCGATGTCGCTGCTGAAGGCGCGGCTGCTCGCCGCCGAGCAGGAGAAGCAGCACAGCGAACAGGCGCACGCGCGCAAACTGCAGGTGGGCAGCGGTGATCGTTCCGAGCGCATCCGCACCTACAACTTTCCGCAGGGACGCGTCACCGATCACCGCATCAATCTGACGCTCTACAAGCTGGCGGACGTCATGGATGGCAATCTGGACGAACTCATCGGCGCCCTGCAGCAGGAACATCAGGCCGAGGAGCTGGCCGCCGTGCTGTGAGCGTGCGCAGCGCCCGCTCAAGATGCGTTAAGCATTCTTAATACGCCCGCAAGCCGCCCGCACAAGCAGGTTCGCTATTGTTTGCGGATGAATCCGCGTCTGCTCGTATTGGCGGCCGGGATCGCGCTGGCCATGCAGATGGCCCACGCCGATTCCGGCACTGTGGCCCCGTCCGTCACCGCGAGGCCGCCCCTGCAGGCGGTGCCGGCGACGCCGGTCTCGAAGTCCGTGCAGCAGCGCATGCGCGGCTGCAACGCCACGGCCGATGCCAAGAAGCTGCAGACCACGGCGCGCGAAACCTTCATCAAAAGCTGCATGGCCGCGCACCGCAGCCACGCGATTTTACGTCCCGGCAGCCAACCCAAGCCGAACCCTTAGGCCCGGCTCATTGTCTTCGAGCAGGAGCTGCGCGTGATGGAGTCTGGCGATCGCCGCGACCAGGCTTAAACCCAGCCCACTGCCATCCGTGGATTGCGCCTGGGGGAGGCGTACGAAGGGCTTGAGCGCCGCAGCCCGATCCTCCGGCGCGATGCCCGGGCCGTTGTCCGCCACCGTCAGCCATACCGTCTGGCCCTCATGCGCCGCACGGATATCGATATGGCCGCCGGCGGTAATGTACTTGAGGGAATTTTCGACCAGGTTCGCAACCAGCTGCGCGAGCAGCTGGCGGTTGCCATTCACTCGGCAGTCACCGGTCGACTGAACCTGCAGCGTCAGGCTCTTCTCGCGCGCCGCCGGCTCATACAGCTCGCCGATGTCATTGATCAGATCGGCCAGGTCCACGGGCGAACGATTGGCTGCCGCCATGCCGCTCTCCGCCTGGGCGATCTGCAAGAGCGTGGCGAGCGTGCGCTGCACCCGGTCCAGTTCGGTCAGCGCCGAATCGATGCCGGCCTTCACCGGTGCCTCCGTCGTCGGCATCCGCCCCGCATCCTCGAGCCGGCCGCGCAGCCGGTACAGCGGGCCGCGCAGATCGTGCGCGGCACTGTCGAAGGTGGCCCGCAAGAGCTGGGTGTTTTCCGCCAGCCGGTCAACCATGTTGTTGACCGCCAGCGCCAGCGCATCGAATTCATCCTGCGAACCGCCGACGGGAAGGCGGCGTTCGAGATCACCGCCGACAATGGCATCGCAGGTATCCGCCGCGCTTTGCACGCGGCGGGTGAGCTTGCGGCTCAGAAAGTATCCGGCGATGGCACCGGCCAGTGCGGTCAACACGATGCCCCACAGCGTCGCGTAACGGAAGGTGCTGGCGAAGCGCCGCTGCTGCGTCACATCGATGCCGACCAGCAGCCGATGACCATCGGGCAGCAGTGACACACTGGCCCGCACCGGATGCATCCGCACCTTGTCATCCTCATTCGGCGATTTGAGATCGAATTCGGTCCATTGGCTGTTGGGGATGCCATCGAAGGGCCAGCTCGTGAGGTTCCCGACCTCCTTCTCGAGATTCGCATCCACCAGCAGATACACCGCCCCGGTCTGCCACCAGCTATCGGTACGAAAGCTCATCTCCTCGGCAAGCCCCGACAGCCCATAGCGATGGTATTCAATCGTGAGGCCCTCCAGTTCCGCGGAGATGATGGCATCGACCTCGTTGTTGATGACCCTGGTGGTGAGGAAGTAGACCGTGCCCAGCAGCGCACTGACTCCCAGGGTAAAGATGGCGCCGTAGCCCAGCGCCAGGCGCGCCGCGGAGGTCCTAAACGGGCTGATCTTCATCGCGGATCACATAGCCCGCGCCGCGCACGGTGTGAATCAGCGGTCGTGCGAACCCCTTGTCTACCGCCTGGCGTAACCGGCTCATGTGCACGTCGATCAGATTGGTCTGCGGATCGAACTGCAGATCCCACACCCCCTCGAGCAGCATGGTGCGCGTCACCACCTGGTCGGCATGGCGCATCAGGAACTCCAGCAGCTTGAACTCGCGGGCAGTGAGCTGGATTTCCTTGCCCGCGCGCGTCACCGAGCGGCTGAGCAGATCCATCTCCAGGTCCGCCACGCGCAGCCGTGTCTGGGGCACATTCTTTTCGGCGGCGCTGCGCCGAAGCAGCGCCTCGACCCGCGCGAGCAGCTCCGAGAACGCGAACGGCTTGGTCAGGTAATCATCGCCGCCGGCCTTGAGGCCCAGCACCCGATCATCGACGGTCCCGAGCGCGCTCAAGACCAGTACCGGGGTTCGCACGCCCTGTTCGCGCAGCGCCCGCACCACGCTTAAGCCATCCAGATGCGGCAGCATGCGATCGGTGATCAGGAGGTCAAAGGCCTGTTCCTGCGCCTGTTTGAGCCCGTCGCGGCCATCGACCGCCAAGGATACGGCGTAACCGCTCTCCTTCAGCCCCTTCAAGAGAAACTTGGCGGCCTCCAGGTCATCTTCAATCAGCAGCAGATTCATGGTGGTGTCACCCGCTTGCCCTCATCCTGGCGCACCATCAGGTCCCCCATCATGGCCAGCACCAGCGCGCCGCACCACGGCACCATGATGGCGCCGCACACAATGCCCAACGGAATGGCCAACGTGGTCGCGAGTTTCACATCGGAGATGCCCGCCACCATCACCGCGACGCCCGCGAGCGTGAACACCAGCATCAACATCAGCAGCAGCACGCCGAGCAATGCGGCCGTCAGCACCGAGGTGCGCCACCAGTTGCCCCGCAACAGACTGAAGCTCACGCGCATGGCCTCGATGGGACCGAGTTTCCTCACCACCAGCACCGGCGGTGCGAAGAACAGCCCCAAGGACAGCCACGCCGCCGGCAACGACAGCGGAATGAGCAGCAACAGCATGCCCACATTCGCGGAGGCAAGGTTCGTGAGCGATGGATTCAGGCCGGTCATGGGCAGCGCGAGGACGAAGGGCAGCAGGGCGATACTGACCGCCACGCTGGAGAGCGCCACGCACACGATCAAGCGTGACAGCAGCACGCAGGCCTGGCGCATCTCCAGCATCACACTGGTGCGCTCGCCGGAAGCGAGCGCCTTCTGGCGCAGGATCAGGGCACTGATGAACAGCAGCGCGAGAATGCTGCCGGCCACATACCAGGCCCACCACACCGGGTCGGTGCTGTCGAGGATCTGCGGTGGCAGACCCACGCTCAGATTACGCAAGTTGGCCAGATCGCCGCAAATCGCGACCATGACGCCGTAAGGCAGGGTGACGCCCAGCGAGAGCCGGAAAATCTGGCCGCCGGTCTGCAGCACCTCACCGATGGTTTGCGGCTTGGCCGGGGGATATAAGATCTGTGACATTCGCCAATACTAAAGGATGACCGTGCAGCCCACGACTTCGGATTTGCTGGCGCGAGGCGCAGCGGTGCTGGCGCGGGTCCTGGAACAGCCGAATCTCGATGCCGGTATCCTGCTGGCCTTCAGCCTCGGCGTGCCGCGCGTGCGCCTCAGGTCCCATCCCGAGGAGCCCCGCACGCCCGAGGATATGCAGCGCTATCTGGCCCTCATCGAGCGTCGCGCCGCGGGCGAGCCGCTGGCCTATATCACCGGCATACGCGAGTTCTGGACCCTTGAACTGCGCGTGACCCGCGATGTGCTGGTGCCGCGACCCGAGACGGAACTGCTGGTGGAACGCGGCCTCGCCTTGTGCCGCCTCGAGCGCGCGCGGGTGGTGGATCTGGGCACCGGCTCAGGGGCCATTGCCCTATCCCTGGCTGCGGAGCGGCCCGCCTGGTCGGTGCTGGCGACGGATGCCTCGGCCGCGGCACTGGCCGTCGCCCGCGACAATGCCCGGCGCCTGGGGCTCAAGGTCGAATTTGAACTGGGGAACTGGTTTGCCGGGCTCCCCGCCCGCGCGTTCGACCTGGTGGTGAGCAACCCGCCCTATGTGGACGCCCACGACCCGGCACTGCTCACCCTCAAGGATGAGCCGCGGCAGGCGCTGACGCCGGGCGCCGATGCGCTGGCGGACCTGCGCGCCATCATCCAGGCCGCCCCGGAGCATCTGCTGCCCGGGGGCTGGCTCGCGCTGGAGCACGGGGCTGCGCAGGGCAGTGCCGTGGCCCGCGAACTTGTCGCGCGCGGCTTCGGCAGCGTACGCTCGCATCGCGATCTGGCGGGCCACGAACGGGTGACCGAAGGCCAATGGACGTGAAGATCGCGCCACCTAGCCAAAGGAAGCTTTTCATGATCCGATTCCAGACCACGCTCGGCGATTTCACCATCGAGCTGCTGAACGAGGAGGCGCCGATCTCGGTCGAGAATTTCCAGCGCTATGTGCGTGAGGAATTCTTCGATGGCCTCATCTTCCACCGCGTCATCCCCGGCTTCATGATCCAAGGCGGCGGGATGACGCCTGACATGAGCCAGAAGTCCAATCACGCGCCCATCAAGAACGAGGCGACCAATGGCGTGAAGAACGAGCGCGGCACCCTGTCGATGGCACGCACCAACGACATCAACAGCGCCACCTCGCAGTTTTTCATCAACCTCAAGGACAATGAGTTCCTCGATCACAAGCCGGGCTCATACGGTTATGCCGTGTTCGGCAAGGTCGTGGACGGCATGGATGTGATCGATCAGATTGCCGCGGTGAAGACCGGGCGTCGCCGCGGTCATGACGATGTGCCGGTGGAGGACGTGGTGATCATCTCCGCGCGCGAAGTCGCGGCCAATTAAACGGCTGCTGCACTGGATTGTCGGCCTGCTCCTGACCGGCCTGGTCCTGAGCAGTGCCGCGGTTCTGCTGCTGCGCTGGTGGCACCCCGTCACCAGCGCGTTCATGGTGCAGGCCGAGGTCGCGGCGCTCATCGGGGGCGACTCAGCCTTCCACCTGCATCACACCTGGGTGGATCGCGAGCACATCTCCCCCAATGCGCAGCTCGCCGTCATCGCCTCGGAGGACCAGAAGTTCCCGTTCCATCACGGCTTCGACTTCGACTCCATCCAGGACGCCGTGCGCGAACAGCAAGAAGGGATCCGTTCGCGCGGCGCCAGCACCCTCTCTCAGCAGACCGCCAAGAACCTGTTTCTGTGGGGCGGCCACAGTTTCGTGCGCAAGGGCCTCGAGGCGTGGTTCACGACGCTCCTGGAGTTGTGCTGGCCGAAGAGCCGGATTCTGGAGATCTACCTGAACAGCGCGCAGTTCGGCCCTGATGTGTTTGGCGTCGAGGCGGCGGCGCAGCGCTACTTTCACAAGCATGCCGCGGCGCTCACGCGCGGTGAGGCGGCGCAGCTGGCGGCGGTGCTGCCCAATCCGCTGCGTCTGCATGCGGACAAACCCTCGGCCTATGTGACCGAGCGGCGCGAGTGGATCCTCGGCCAGATGCGCGATCTGGGCGATGTCGCCTACCTGCGCAATGTGCATTGATGGCACGGGTAGTGCTGGCAACGTTTGGCTCGCTCGGGGATCTGCACCCGTACCTCGCCGTGGGTCGCGCGCTCAAGGCGCGCGGCGTCAACGCGCGCATCGCGACCAGCAGCGACTACCAGACAAACGTGGAAGTCGCGGGCCTGGAGTTCGCACCGGTGGCGCCGAGTCTGGCGCAGCTGGGCACGCCTGCGGAACTGGCGCGGCGGGTGGCCGATGGGCTGCGCGGCACGCAGACGCTGATCCAGGAGCTGATCATGCCGCATCTGCGCGAATCGCATCAGCAGCTGCGCGCGGCGGCCCGCGACGCCGATCTGCTGGTCAGCCACCCGCTCACTTTCATGCTGCAGGTCGTGGCCGCCGAGCAGCGCAAACCGTGGCTCTCCAGTGTCCTGGCGCCGGCGAGTTTCCTGTCGCGCCATGACCCGCCGGCACTGACGCCGATCAACTCGCTCAAGATCGCCAAGGCGATGGGGCCCTGGGCGTACGACACCCTGATGCGCTCCATCCGCCTCGCGGTGCGCCGCTGGGAGCGGCCGCTGCACGATTACCGCCGCGAGTTGGGGCTGCCCGCAAGCACGCAGGTCATGGTGTTCGAAGGCCAGTTTTCCCCGCAAGGAACGCTCGCGCTGTTTGATGCGGCCTTGATGCACCCGCAGCCGGATTGGCCGCCGCACACGCATCTGTGCGGCACACCGTGCTACGACGGCGTCGCCCCCGATGCGCAGAGCCTTGCGCAGTTGCGGCAGTTCCTGGCCGCGGGCGATCCCCCCATCGTCTTTGCGCTCGGATCCTCGGCGGTGTGGCTGGGCGCGGATTTCTGGCTGCAGGCCCTCGAAGCCGCCCGGCAGCTGGGGCGCCGCGCCATCCTGCTCACCGGTGCCGGCACGGTGCCGAACCTGCCCGCCTCCGCGCGCGAATTCAGCTACCTGCCGTATTCACAGGTGTTCCCGCACGCCTGCGCGATCGTGCACCAGGCCGGCATCGGCACCCTCGCGCAGGCGCTGCGCGCCGGGCGACCGCAACTGATTACCCCGGTCTGGTTTGACCAGCCCGACAATGCGGCACGCGCCGTCAAACTGGGCGTGGCCCGCTCGTTGCCGTTCAAACGCGCAAGCGCTGCGCGCCTGGTGCGCGAGCTGCGACCCCTGCTCGGCAGCCGGGCCTACAGCGATGCCGCCCAGGAGCTGGCGGTCAAGGTCAGAAGCGTCGATGGCGCCGCCATTGCCGCGAACCACCTCATGGCGGTGCTGGGCTTGGCTTAGTGCAGCGCCTGCCCCGAGTCGCGGCCCTGCTCGGCGTCCGAGCCGGCATTGGCCGCCTCGTCCGCGGCGAACAGGGCATCCACGGCGGCGGCGTCGTACTGGTAGGGACGATTGCAGAAGTCACAGGTCACCGTGACGGCGCCCTGCTCCTTCAATACCTCGCGCACTTCATCCTGGCCCAGACCGCGCAGCATGGTGTCGACGCGCTGCGTATCGCAGCGGCACTCGAACTTGACCGGCGTGCCGGCAAACACCCGCACGTCGTGCTGGCGGAAATCCTGCAGCAGCAGCTCCTCGCCGGTGAAGTGCAACAGATCGCTGGCCGTCACGGCCTCGAGGCTTGCCTGCGCATTTTCCCAGGCCGTGCCCGCCTCATCGTCGGCGGAGTCGGAGGAACTGCCGCCCACGCCCGGCAGGCGCTGCACCAAAAGGCCGGCGGCCGTGTTGGCATCGGCGGCCAATCGCACCCGCGTCGGCAGCTGCTCGGAGGAGTTGAAATACTCCTCGAGGCAGGCCGCCAGGGAATGCCCGGCCAACGGCACCACGCCCTGATAGCGCAGCTCCCGTTCCTCGGCCTCGATGGTCACCGTCAGGCGGCCCTCATCCCCGACCAGCCAGCGGAACACTTCCGGCGTCAACGATGTCGCCGCGCCATCACCCTGCGCCCGGGCCAGGGCCCGATAGCGGAAGTCATGCGTACATTGCGCGACGAGCAGCCCCACGGCACCGTTGCCCTGCAGCTGCAGGGTCAAGGTGCCCTTGAACTTCAAGGTGGCCGCCAAGAGCAGCGCCGCACACACGGCCTGACCCAACAGCTCCTGCACGGGTGGGGAGTACTCCCGGAACTGGCGCAGATCCCGCCAACCCTGGCCCACGCCGACCCAGTGGCCGCGCACCGGCTTGCCTTCGAATATGAAGCGTTGCACCTGCTCCGGTGCGCTGAATTCAGTGGTCATGGCGCTCACTTTGGGGGCGGTTGCGGTCAATCACAATACCCGCGCTGTCTGGTACGGTAACTATCTGATTTTGCGTATTTTTCAGCCCGCAAGTTTCTTCTTGAGCAGTTCATTCAACTGCGCCGGATTGGCCTTGCCGCCGGTCGCCTTCATGACCTGGCCGACAAAATATCCGAACAGCTTGTCCTTGCCGGCACGGTAGTCGGCGAGCTGCCCGGGACTCTTCGCCATGACCTCATCGATGGCCTTTTCTATCGCAGCCGGATCCGAGATCTGCTTCAGGCCCTTGTCCGCGATGACCGAATCGGCATCCGCGCCGCTCGCCCACATGGCCTCGAAGACCTCCTTGGCGATCTTCCCCGAGATGGTGCCATCGGCGATGCGCTTGAGCAGGCCCGCGAGGCGGCCGGCGCTGAGCTTGCTCGCCTCGATATCCACCCCGTCGCGGTTCAACGCCGCGGCGAGCTCGCCCATGACCCAGTTGGCGGCGAGTTTCGGATCCTGCG
The DNA here is from genome assembly GCA_963708865.1 of uncultured Gammaproteobacteria bacterium. GTDB lineage: Bacteria > Pseudomonadota > Gammaproteobacteria > Steroidobacterales > Steroidobacteraceae > DAIDKA01. Next base: position 51,677 of record CAVPUC010000007.1, on the reverse strand, counting down.
GGATCTCGCGTACCACCGCCTCGAAGTAGTCACCGAGCTCACGGCTGGCGGTGAGCACGCCCGCATCGTAGGCGGACAGGCCGAACGCCGCGGCGAAGCGCGCCGCCTTTTCATCGGGCAGCTCCGGCAGCGTCGCGCGCACGCTCGCGATGAAGGCCTCATCGATGGCCACGGGCAGCAGGTCCGGGTCGGGAAAGTAGCGGTAGTCGTTGGCTTCTTCCTTCGAGCGCATGGAGCGGGTCTCGCCCTTGTCAGGGTCGTACAACCGCGTCTCCTGCAGCACCTTGCCGCCCGACTCGATGATTTCGATCTGGCGCGCCACCTCGTAATGGATGGCTTTTTCCACGAAGCGGAAGGAGTTGACGTTCTTGATCTCGGCGCGCGTGCCAAGCTTCTCCGTGCCCCGGCGGCGCACGGAAACATTGGCATCGCAGCGGAAGGATCCCTCCTGCATGTTGCCGTCGCAGATTTCCAGGTACCGCACCAGCGCGTGGATCTTCTTCAGATACGCCACGGCCTCCTTCGCCGAGCGCATGTCGGGCTCCGAGACGATCTCGAGCAGCGGGGTGCCGGCGCGATTCAGATCAATGCCGGAGAAGGCGCCGAGCCCCTCATGCATGGACTTGCCGGCGTCCTCCTCCAGATGCGCGCGGGTGATGCTGATGCGTTTCGGCAGCCCGTCCTCCAGCACGATGTCCATGTGGCCCTTGGCGACGATCGGCAGTTCGTACTGGCTGATCTGGTAGCCCTTGGGCAGGTCCGGGTAGAAGTAGTTCTTGCGCGCGAACACCGACAGCGGCGCCACCTGTGCGGCAATCGCAAGACCGAACTTCACCGCCATGGCGACCGCCGCCTGGTTGAGGACGGGCAGTACGCCGGGATAGCCCAGGTCGACGAGATTCGCCTGCGCATTCGGCGTGCGCACCATAGGCGGTGGCCGAGGCGGAGAAGATTTTCGATTTCGTCGAGAGCTGTGCGTGGATCTCCAGCCCGATGACGGTTTCCCAGGTGTCGTTATTCATAGCCGGGCGGCACGCGGGTGTGCCAGTCGGTTTCCCGCTGATAGGCGTGGGCGGCGCTGAGCAGGCGCGCTTCGGCAAAGTGCCGGCCGATGATCTGCAGTCCGAGCGGCAGGTTGCGCACGAAGCCGCACGGAATCGACATGGCGGGCAGACCCGCCAGGTTCGCGCCGATGGTGTAGATGTCGTTCAGGTACATGGTGATCGGATCGGCGGTCTTTGAGCCGAGCTCAAAGGCAACCGTCGGCGTCGTCGGTCCCATCAGCACATCGACCTCGCCGAAGGCCTGCGCGAACTCGTTGGCGATCAGGCGCCGCACTTTCTGTGCCTTGATGTAGAAGGCATCGTAGTAACCGGCGGAGAGCACGTAGGTGCCGGTCATGATGCGCCGCTTCACCTCGGCGCCGAAGCCCTCGCCGCGTGAGCGCTTGTAGAGGTCCAGGAGATCCTTCGGATCCTTGGCCCGATGGCCGAAGCGCACGCCATCGAAGCGCGCGAGATTCGAGGAGCACTCCGCGGGTGCCACGACGTAATAGGCCGGAACGGAGAGCCCGAGGTTGGGCAGGCTCACCTCGACCAGCTGCGCACCCAACTTTTCATACACCGCGAGCGCCGCGCGGACGCAGCGCTCGTTCTCGGGGTCCAGCCCCTTCTCGAAGAATTCCTTGAGCAAGCCGATCTTAAGTCCCGCGAGCGGCTGATGCAGATCGGCCACGTAGTCCGGCACGGGCTGGTCGACGCTGGTGGAATCGCGCGGATCAAACCCGGCCATGGCGCGCAGCACCAGCGCCGCATCCTCGGCGGAGACCGTCAGGGTGCCACCCTGATCCAGGCTCGACGCAAAGGCGATCATGCCGTAGCGCGACACCCGTCCGTAGGTGGGCTTGAAACCGGTAATGCCGCACAGCGCCGCGGGCTGGCGGATCGAACCGCCGGTGTCGGTGGCGCTGGCAAAGGGCGCCAGCCGTGCCGCCACCACGGCCGCCGAGCCGCCCGAGGAGCCGCCCGGCACCATCTTGTGATTCCAGGGGTTGCGCACCGGACCAAAGTAGCTGGTCTCATTCGAGGACCCCATGGCGAACTCATCCATGTTGGCCTTGCCCAGCATCACCATGCCTTCGGCCTTGAGCTTTGCCACAACCGTCGCATCGTAGGGGGCGACGAAGTTATCCAGCATGCGCGAGGCGCAGGTGGTCCGCACCCCCTCCGTGCAGAAGATATCCTTGTGAACCAGTGGGATACCGGTCAACGGCCCGCCCCCGCCGCGGGCCAGCACGCCATCGGCGGCCGCCGCGGCCTGCATGGCTGAGGTGGCCGTCACAGAAATCAGGGCGTTCAGTTGTGGCTGATGCGCCTCAATGCGTGCCAGCAGCGTGCGCGTGAGTTCCACACTCGAGAACTCATTGGCGCGCAGGCCCGCCGCCAGCTGCGCCAGCGATTTGGTATGCAGCGTCACTCGATGACCTTCGGCACCAGATACAAGGAGGCGGCGACCTGCGGGGCATTTGCCTGGTAGAGCTCATGCGCATCGGTCTCGGTGACGACATCGGCCCGCAGGCGTTGTACCAGTCCCGGCAATGGGTGGGCCATCGGACTCACATCCTGAGTCTGCGCCCGCTCCAAGTCGCCGACAAACGACAGAATGCTCGCCAGAGTCTCCTGGTAGCGCGGGATCTCAGCCTCGTCCATCGACAGACGTGCCAGGTGGGCGATCGAAGCGATCTGTTCGGGCTTCATGACGACCTTGGTGTGAGTTCACGAAACTGCGGGAAAATGGGCGCGAGATGATACACCGCGCCTTGCTCAATGTTCCATCGGTTGCTATGGTACGCGCCACTTTGGGAGGCTCCTCCCGCTTGCTTCAATCGTCGGTTTTTTTTCATGTTCAAACGTATTCGCGGTTACTTTTCCAGTGATCTGTCGATCGATCTGGGTACTGCAAACACCCTGATCTACGTGCGCGACAAGGGCATTGTGCTCAACGAGCCCTCGGTCGTCGCCGTCCAGGACGAGCCCACGCGCGGTGGCAAGATCATTGTCGCCGTCGGCACCGAGGCCAAGGGCATGCTCGGGCGCACACCGGGTCACATCAATGCCGTGCGCCCCATGAAGGATGGCGTCATCGCCGACTTCACCTACACGGAGAAGATGCTCCAGTATTTCATCAACAAGGTCCATGGCAACCGCATGCTCAAGCCCTCGCCGCGAGTGCTGGTGTGCGTGCCGTTCGGCTCCACCCAGGTGGAGCGGCGCGCCATCCGTGAATCGGCCGAAGGCGCCGGCGCCCGCAACGTCGCCATCGTCAGCGAGCCGATGGCCGCCGCGGTGGGTGCGGGGCTGCCGGTGCACGAGGCCCGCGGCTCCATGGTGCTGGACATCGGCGGCGGCACCTCGGAAGTGGCCGTGCTGTCCCTGAACGGTATCGTCTACGCCAACTCCGCCCGCATCGGCGGCGACCGTTTCGATGATGCCATCATGAATTACGTCCGCCGCAACTACGGCATCCTCATCGGCGAGGCGACCGCCGAGCGCATCAAGATCGAGATCGGCTCGGCCTACCCCGGCCAGCAGGTGCGGGAACTGTCGGTGAAGGGCCGCAACCTCTCCGAGGGCGTGCCGCGCAGTTTCACGCTCAACAGCAACGAAATCCTCGAGGCCCTGCAGGAGCCCCTGCAGGCCATCGTCAGTGCCGTCAAACAGGCGCTGGAACAGACTCCTCCGGAGCTCGGCGCGGATGTCGCCGAGCGCGGCATCGTGATCACCGGCGGTGGCGCCCTGCTGCGCGACATCGACAAGCTGCTGACCGAGGAGACCGGGCTGCCCGTGGTGATCGCGGATGATCCGCTCACCTGCGTGGCGCGCGGCGGCGGACGCATTCTCGAACTCATGGACGAGATGGGTCCGGGACATTTTGGTCTCGAGTAACCCCTTACCCCCGTAAATTAAAGAGTGTGGCTGGCTACGGCGCAGGAAACTACCGGGCATCGCAAGGGCGAGGGACCGCCCCCGGTTTCAGTTTCACGGTGTTTGCCGTCCTGGCGATCGTACTCATGGCGCTCGACCGCCGCGGCGGCTGGCTGGTCCAGGCCCGCTACTACCTAAGCGCCGCGGCCTATCCGCTGCAACTTGCCGTGAGCTCCCCCGGCCAGGCGCTGCGCTGGACGCAGGACAGTCTCACGGCGCGGGAGACCCTGCAGGCCCAGAACGCCGCGCTGCGGGCGCGCGATCGGGAGCTGTCCCTGAAAGTGATGCGCTTCGAGGCGCTCGCGCGCGAAAATGCCGAACTGCGCGGCCTGCGCAGCGCGCTGCCGCCCGTCGCTGACCACTGGTTGGCAGCCGAAGTCATCGAGTCGGACTTGAAGGGCCAGGGCGAGCGTCAGCGTCTGCTCATCAACCGCGGCGCGCGCAACGGGGTCTTCAAGGGTCAGGCGGTCATGGACAACTATGGCCTGCTGGGCCAGACCACGCGCGTCGGCCCGTGGAGCGCGGAAGTCATCCTGGTGACTGACCCGGAACACGCCGTCCCGGTCGAAGTGGAGCGCACCGGGGTGCACACCATCGCGGTCGGGACCGGCGGTACCGACAACATGCTGGACCTGCCGTATCTGCCGGCCAACGCGGATGTCAAAGCGGGGGATCTGCTCTTGACCTCGGGGCTTGGCGGGGTCTTCCCGCAAGGCTATCCGGTGGCGCGCATCGCGGTGGATCGGCACGACAAGGCCCAGTCGGCGCAGTTCCTGGCGACGCCGCTTGCGCACCTGGACGCGCTGCACGAAGTCACGCTGGTGTGGTTCGAGGACAGCCATCCGGCCGCGCCCACTCACCTGAAGGACGGCACCTCCTCTGCCGGCAATGCCGCCCTGCAACGCCAGCCGGCACCGCCGCTTGAACCCTTGCCGATGCCCGCACTGCCGCGCCTGGGTTCCGGGCCCACCGGCCAAGGCCCCCGATGATTGACCGTCACCGCGATTCCCGGGGCGCGCTGCTGCTGACCGTGGTCGTGGCGCTGGTGCTGTCGGTGCTGCCGCTGCCGTCCTGGCTGTCCGCCGTGCGCCCGGCCTTCCTGGTGCTCACGGTCATGTACTGGTCGATCGCGGCCCCGCGCCTTGGCGGCATTGCGCTGGGCTTTTTGGCGGGGCTCGCTCTTGATGTCTTTCACGGTGCGGTGCTGGGCCAGAACGCGCTGGCGCTCAGCGCCATCACCTACGTGGCCGTGCGCGAGCACCAGAAGATCCGCCTGAAAGCCGGCGTTCCAGCAGGCCCTGATCATGCTGGGCGCGCTTGTGGCCTATGAGTTCATCCTGTTCGCCATCGATGGCTGGACCGGACATCCCAACACCAGCGCGCTGCGCTGGATCCACACGGTGACCGGCGCCCTGATCTGGCCGCTCGTGGTCGCGGTCCTGGATCGCGTACGCGGCGCACGCTGAAAGGGAGGCGACTCATGCAAGGCGTACGCATCAAGGACCACTGGAAGGAGCAGCGCCTCTTCGACCAGCGCGCGCTCGTGGCCAGCGCCATCGGCGCGGTGCTGCTGCTGGTGCTTGCCGGCCGCCTGGTGCTGCTGCAGGTGACGCGCTACAACTATTACTCGCAGCAGTCGCAGTTCAACCGCGTGCGCCTGGAGCCGATCCCGGCGGCGCGCGGCCTGCTGCTCGACCGCAATGGGGAAACCCTGGCCGGCGGACAGCCCGGCTACCAGCTGGAGCTGGTGCGCGAGGAAGTGCCCGACCTGAACGGCACCTTGAAGGGCCTGGTCCAGATCGGTCTCTTGCGGCCCGAGGAGCTGCCGGACATCCGCCGTACCATCCTCTCGCGCCGCAGCTTCGACAGTGTGCCCATTCGGCTGCGCATGACCGATGAAGATGTGGGCCGCTTCGCGGTGCATCGTTTCGACTTTCCGGGCGTGGACATCAAATCGCGCGAGACCCGCTGGTATCCCAATGGCGCGCTCGCCGTGCACGCCCTGGGCTACGTCAGCGCCCTCAGTGAAACGGACCTGCAGCACGTGGACACCGCCGCGTATGCCGGCACATCGGTGATCGGCAAGCTCGGCGTGGAAGGCGCCTACGAGAAGCAGCTGCACGGCACCAACGGCTTTCGCCAGATCCTGGTCAATGCCGAAGGCCGCTCGGTGGAGAAGATCGGCAGCGGCAGTGTCGCGCTGCAATTGCGCAAGCAGTTGCCGATCGCCGGCGACAATCTGGTGCTGGGCCTGGACCTGAAGGTCCAGCGCGTGGCCGAAGAGGCGCTCGGGACGCACCGTGGCGCGGTGGTGGCGCTCGATCCCAGCACCGGCGATGTCATCGCCCTGGTCAGCAAGCCCGGCTTTGATCCCACGCAGTTCTCGCGCGGCATTACGCGCGCCGAATATGCCGCGCTGTCCAACGACGAGGACAAGCCGCTGCTCAATCGCGCCCTGCGCGGCACCTATCCTTCGGGCTCGACCATCAAGCCGGCCATTGGCCTGGTGGCCCTGACCGATCACAGCATCACCGCCGATCAGAAGGTGCTCTGCACGGGTACCTTCCAGCTGCCCCACAGCACCCATGTCTATCGCGCGGACAAGGACGAGCCCCGCGGGATGCTCGACCTCACCGTCGCCATCGCCAAATCCTCCGACGTGTACTTCTACAAACTCGCCCACGAGATGGGCATCGACAAGCTCGATGCGGGGCTTGCGCCCTTTGGTTACGGCCGGCTCACCGGCATCGACATCAGCGGCGAGAAACCCGGCCTCCTGCCCTCACCCGCCTGGAAGCGCACCGCCTTCAAACAACCGGCCGACCAGGTCTGGTTTCCCGGTGAGACGGTGAACCTGGGCGTGGGCCAGGGCTACCTGCTCGTGACGCCGCTGCAGCTGGCGCACATCGTCGGAGTCATCGGCGAACGCGGCCGCAGTTTCCGCCCGCGCCTGGTCACCGCCACGCGCAGTCCCGACGGGCGTGTCACGGCGATTGCGCCGGTCGAGGAGAAGCCGTAGCGGGCATCGCGCAGCAGGACTGGACCACCGTGATCAAGGCCATGATGGGCACCATGACCTACGGCACCGGTCACGTCGCCTTCGCCAAGGTGGCGTACAGCGCCGCCGGCAAGACGGGAACGGCGCAGGTCTACACCGTCGCGCAGAACGCCAAGTACAACGCCAAGACGGTGGCCGAGAACCTGCGCGATCACGCCTGGTTCGTGGCGTTCGCGCCGGCCGAGCAGCCCCGCATTGCCATTGCCGTGCTGGCGGAAAATGCCGGCTTCGGCTCGAGCACCTCGGCGCCCATTGCGCGCGCGGTGCTCGATGCCTACCTGCTGGGCGAGGATGGCAAGTTGAAGCCCGCGTTCGCACCCTCCCCGGCGGCGATGGCACTGTTGCAGTCCGACTCGCCCCCGAGCCGCGACACCGCCGAGCAGCTGCCATGATCCGCGAGGAAATCACCGAGGGCCCAAGCGCCCGCCGTGCCGTCACCGGCGCCGCGCGCATGCTGCTGGCGCTGAAGCTCGATGGTCCGCTGCTGGTGGGCCTGGGACTGATCGCGGCCTATGGCCTGGTGGTGCTCTACAGCGCCTCGGGCCAGAGCCTGGGCATGGTCATCCGTCAGGTGGGCCACCTCGGCATGGGCACGGCGGCGATGCTGCTGCTCGCCCAGGTCAATCCCAATTTCCTGCGGCGCCTGTCGCCGTGGCTGTTTGTGCTCGGCGTCTTCCTGCTGCTCATCGTCGCCGGCATGGGCGCCATCGGCAAGGGTGCGCAGCGCTGGCTTGATCTGGGACTGCTGCGCTTTCAGCCCTCGGAAATCATGAAGCTCGCGGTGCCGATGATGTGCGCGTGGTACCTGCACGAGCGGCCGCTGCCCCCCAGCCCGATGTCGCTCGTGGTGCTCGCGGTGTTGATCCTGGTCCCCGCGGGACTGGTGGTGATGCAGCCGGATCTGGGCACCGGGGCGCTGATTGCGATCTCCGGGGCGCTCGTGGTCATGATGGCGGGGCTGCAGTCGAGTGTCGTGCTCGGCCTGGTCGCCCTGGCCGCGGCCGGCGGCTGGGTGGGCTGGCACCACATGCATGACTACCAGCGCAATCGCATCCTCACCTTCATCAATCCCCAGATCGATCCGCAGGGCGCCGGCTACCACATCATCCAGTCGCAGATCGCCATCGGTTCGGGCGGTGTGTTCGGCAAGGGCTGGATGAATGGCAGCCAGGCACAATTGGACTACCTGCCGGAAAGCTCCACGGATTTCATCTTCGCGGTGATCGGCGAGGAGTTCGGCATGCTCGGGCTCTTCGGCCTGCTGCTGCTGTATGCCTTCGTCGTGGGCCGCGCCGTGTACCTCTCGACGCAGACCCAGGACACCTATGCGCGACTGCTGGCCGGGAGCCTCGCGCTCACGTTCTTTGTCTATGTCTTCATCAACGCCGGCATGGTGAGCGGGCTGCTGCCGGTGGTCGGCGTGCCCTTGCCGCTGATCAGCTATGGCGGCACCTCGATGGTGACCCTGCTGGCCGGCTTCGGTATTCTGATGTCGATGTACTCGCACCGGAAACTGGTCGGGTCATAGTGGGCCGCATGCGCCCGCAAACCTGGCTACCCGGCACGGCACTGCTGTGCGCCGGGCTCTTATGCGCCGCATCGGCGCGCGCCGGCAGCCAAGGCTTTGATCTGTCGCGCCCGGAGATCCAAAGCTTCATTGCCAGCGCCGCGGAGCAGCCGCCGCTCACGCGCGCCCGGGTCACCCGCATCCTGCGTCACGCCCGCCCCAACCCCGGCGTCATCGACAAGATCTCCCGTCCCGCCGAAACCGTGCTGCCCTGGTGGCAGTACCGCGCGAACTTCGTGACCGACCAGCGCATCGCCGACTGGGGTGAGGTTCTGGCTGGCGCACCGGCAGGATCTGGAAAGCGTCGCGCGCAGCAGCGGCGTCGCGCCGCAGTACCTGGTCGCGATCCTGGGCTGTGAAACCGCCTACGGGCGCATCACCGGCAAGGAGCGCGTGCTCGACTCGCTGGCGACCCTGGGGTTCGACTATCCGCCGCGCGCCGATTTCTTCCGCGCCGAACTGCTGCAGTTCCTGCTGCTGGCGAGCGAGGCGCACTTAAATCCGCTGCGCGTCAAGGGCTCGTACACGGGCGCCATGGGCGCACCGCAGTTCATGCCCTCAAGCTATCGGCGCTACGGGGTGGATGCGGACGCCAATCGCCGCATCGACCTGTGGAGCGACTGGCGGGATATTTTTGCCAGCATCGCCAACCTGCTCAAGCAAAACGGCTGGCAGACCGATGCGCCGGTGCTGGCGGAGGCGCAGCTGGCCGACGGCGCAGCGGTGCCGGTGGCCCCGCGCATGCTCAATCTCACCGCGACGCTCGACAGTCTCAAGGCCATCGGCATCACTCACCCACAGCGACCTCCCCGGCGACACCCCGGCGGTGCTGATCGCGGCGGAGCAGGCCACCGGCCCGGCGTTTCGTGTCGGTTTCAATAATTTCTACGTGATCAGCCGCTACAACCACAGTGCGCGCTACGCCATGGCGGTGGATGATCTGGCGCACGCCATCGCCGCAGGGATGCCGTGATCGCCCGCTCGCTGCAACGCATTCCCGCGCGGCTCCTCGCCGGGTGCGTGCTGGTGCTGTGCGCGGGGTGCGCCCTGGTCGCCGGCCATGGTCCCGGCGGCAGCCCGCCGCAGGCCACGCCGGTGGCGCCGGCAGCGGTGCCGGCAGCGCCGAATGAGGCGGGGATCGCGGCCATTCCGGATGCCGTACCGCGCATCGAGGCGCGCAGCCGCCTCGGCAATCCGCCCTTCTACAATGTGCTCGGTCGGCGTTATGCACTCCTGGCGAGCCCGGAAGGCTATGTCGAGCGCGGCGTCGCCTCCTGGTACGGGCCGGGCTTCCATGGCATCAGCACCTCGATGGGCGAACCGTACGACATGTACGCCATGACCGCGGCGCATAAGACGCTGCCCATTCCCTGCTATGCGCGCGTCACCAATCTGGTCAATGGTCGATCGGTGGTCGTGCGCATCAACGATCGCGGCCCCTTTGTCGCCAACCGCCTCATCGACCTGTCGTACACCGCCGCGGCGAAGCTCGACATGCTGCGCGCCGGGACCGCCATGGTGGAGGTACGCGTCGTCACCCCGAATGATCCGCAGAGTCAGGCGCTGACACGCAGCAGCGAAACCCCGCCGCCGACGCTGTATGTGCAGGCCGGTGCGTTCGCGGTGCCCGCGAATGCGCAAGGCCTGCAACGGCGTCTGCAGCAGGCGGGCCTTGCGAGCGCAGTGGTCATCGCGCCGGCGCCCGGACATCATCTGTTTCGGGTGCGGCTGGGTCCGGTGAGCAGTGTCGCCGACTTCGACGCCGTGGCGGCGAAGCTTGCCACGCTGGGAGTTCCCGACGCGCTCCTGGCGCTCGACTGATAAACTGACCCTTCACCCCTTAAGCTTTCCAGGATCATCGCGGATGCTACGACGCCTCATCGCCACTGCGCTCCTCGCCCTGTCCTCTCTCGCCGCGGTGGCCACCGCCGCAGCCGCCGCACCGATACCGGCGCCGCCTTCGGTGCCGGCCCGGGCCTACCTGCTCGAGGATTACCAGACCGGCCGGGTGCTCGGGTCCGATCATGCGGACGATCGCATGGAACCGGCCAGCCTCACCAAGCTCATGACCGCCTATATCGTGTTCACGGCGCTGCACGATGGGCGCTTGAAGCTCACCGACCAGGTCACCATCAGTGAGCACGCGTGGCGCTCGGAGGGCTCGCGCACCTTTGTGCAGGTGGGCACGCAGATCCCGGTGGATATCCTGATCAAGGGCATGATCGTGCAGTCGGGCAACGATGCCACCGTGGCGCTCGCCGAGCGCGTGGCCGGCACCGAGCCCGCCTTTGTCCAGGTCATGAACGAATACGCGAAGCGCCTGGGGATGGCGCACACCCACTACGCCAATGCCGACGGCCTGCCGAGCCCCGAGCACTACACGACGGCGCGCGATCTGGCACTCCTCGCGCACCACCTCATCGCGGATTTTCCGGATTTCTATCCGCTCTTCAGCCTGCACGAGTTTTCCTGGAACAACATCAAGCAGCAGAACCGCAACGGGCTGCTGGGCGCCGATCCGACGGTCGATGGCCTGAAGACCGGCCACACCGACAGCGCCGGATACTGCCTGGTCACCTCCGCCCTGCGCGGCGGCACCCGGCTGATCTCGGTGGTGCTGGGTTCGCCTTCGGTGAAGGATCGTGAGCAGGCGAGTGCGACGCTCCTGGGTTATGGCTACTCCTTCTATCAGACGGTGAAGGTCAAGAGCCGCGGGGAGGTGCTGGCCTCGCCGCGCGTGTTCCTGTCCGCCTCGACCACCGCCCCCGTGGGCCTGGCGCAGGATGTGTTCGTGACCGTGGGCCGCGACCAGGCGAGCGAGCTTAAGACCACGACCACCGTGGACAACCGGCTGCTCGCCCCGCTCCCCGCCGGTGCCAAGGTCGGTGACTTCACCGTCGCCACCGCCGATGGCGCGATTGTCGCCAAGGTACCCGTGGTGGCGCTCGCGGCAGTGCCGGCGGGCGGCCTGTGGACGCGCATGACCGACCACATCTCCCTGTGGTTCAAATAGGACCGGTGACATGGCGACGCCGCTGCCGCTGTGCTACCTGAACGGTGAGTACCTCGCCCTAGCCGAGGCCCGCATCTCCCCGCTCGATCGCGCCTTCCTGTTCGCCGATGCCGTCTACGAGGTCATGCCGGTGTACGGTCGGCGGCCGTTCCGCTTCGCCGCGCACTGCGAGCGGCTCGCGGCGAGCCTCAAGGCGCTCGGCATGGACGACCCGCACACCCGCGGGCAGTGGCACGACATCATTGCCACGCTGATCGAGCGCAACGCCACCGACAACGTCTATGTGTACTGGCAGGTGACGCGCGGCGCCGAGTACGGCCGCAACCATGCACCGCTGCCGGTGCTTGCGCGCACCGTGTTCGCGTTCTGCTCGCCGCTGACGCTGCCGGATCAGGCGATGCTCGAGCGCGGCATCAGCTGCGTGACGGCGGCCGATAATCGCTGGGGCCGCTGCGACATCAAGTCGACCGCGCTGCTTGCGAATATCCTGCTGCGCGATCACGCCACCCAGGCGGGCGCCGCGGAGACCATCCTGCTGCGTGACGGTGCCCTGACCGAAGGATCGGCCTCGGCCGTACACGTGGTGCTGGCAGGGGAACTGGTCACGCCGGCGCTGTCGGCACAGGTGCTGCCGAGCCTCACCCGCGGCGCCGTGGAAAAGATGGCGCTGCGCGCCGGCATCAGCGCGCGCTGCGCCACCGTCACCGAAGCGGACCTGCGCGCGGCCTCCGAAGTCATGGTGTCGGCGGCGACGCGCGAAGTGGTCGCGGTGACAACAATCAACGGCACGCCCGTCGGCACGGGCGCACCCGGCCCGGTGTGGCGCGCCCTGCATGGTGAGCTGCAGCGCTATAAACAGGAGCTCGCGGAGCGGCCCTGGTGAGCGCGCCGGAGCCCCCGGCCGATGGCGCGCCGCGTCTTGCCCTGCTGCAGTTCCCCACCGACTATCCGATCAAGGTCGTCGGCCGCACCGGCGCTACGCTGCGGGCGCGTATCGACGCCATTTTCCGCGCGCACGTGCCGGACTTCGATCCCTCGCTCACCACCGAACGCCTGAGCGGCAACGGCAATTTCCAATCCATCTCGTACACCATCCGCGCCGTCAGCGCCGCCCAGGTGACGGCGCTCGCGACGGACCTGAAGGCGGCGCCCGATGTGATGATTGTGATCTGAGGCCGATCGCGCTTGCGGCCTGTAACCGTTTTATAACCGAGTCGTACCTGACGGTCATACCGCGACCGACTACGATGGATCGTTTGGCCCCAGCCGGCCGTCGCCACTGTTCCGCGTTTCATGTCCATCACCCTCGATCAGATCACCAAGCGCTACCAGGGCAGCCCCGTCGTCAACGACGTTTCCGTCGATATCGGCGATGGCGAATTTTTCGTCCTGCTGGGCCCGAGCGGCAGCGGCAAGAGCACGCTGCTGCGCGCCATCGCCGGCCTCACGGGGGTCGATCACGGCCGCATCTCCCTGCACGGCCGCGATGTCACCTACGTCTCGGCGCGCGATCGCGGCGTGGGGCTGGTGTTCCAGAACTACGCGCTGTTCCGCCACATGACGGTGGCCGACAACATCGAATTCGCGCTGCGCGTGCGGCGCATGCGCGGCGCCCAGCGGCGCGAACGGCGCCGGGAGCTGTTGCGGCTGGTGGCGCTGGAAGGCATGGAGGACCGCCTGCCGCTGGAGCTATCGGGCGGGCAGCAGCAGCGCGTCGCCGTGGCGCGCGCGCTCGCGCACAAACCCGAAGTGCTGCTGCTCGATGAACCCTTCGGGGCGCTGGATGCCAAGATCCGCGAGGAGCTGCGCCGCACCATCCGCGAAGTGCAGCGCGAGCTGGGCATCACGACCATCCTGGTGACGCACGACCAGGAGGAGGCCTTTGCCTTAGCCGACCGCATCGGCATCATGAACCTGGGGAGGCTCCTGGAACTGGGGCGTCCCGAGGATCTGTACGCGCGCCCCGCCACCCGCTTCGTCGCGACCTTCCTGGGGGCGGCGAACCTGGTGCTGGCGCAGCGCACCGCGCAGGGCATCTGCATCGGCGCCGACCCGGTCCTGGCCCTGGGCAGCACCACGGCGCCCGCCGGTCGTGATCAAGAAGTGGTGGCGGTGCTGCGGCCCGAAGACATCGAGATCGCCGCGAGCCCCGATGAGTTGCGCTCAAGCTTCCTCGGCCTCGGCAGCGTCGAGCAGCTGCTGTTCGTCGGCGCCAATGAACGGCTGCGCGTGCGGCTGAACAACGCCGCAAGCAGCGGACCGGTGGTGACGGCAGCGGACAGCAATGCCAGCGAGGCGCTGCTGGAAGTGACCCGCACCCAGCACGACCGGCGCAACTACCCGGTGACCGTCGGCCAGAGCGTGACGCTCGGGGTGCGGCGGCTGCATGTGCTGGCGACGCCGCTGTCGAGCTTCACGGCCTGTGCGAGCACTGCCGCGCACGCGCAGGTCATCAGCGAGGAGCCGCTCTTGGTGCAGCTGGCCACGCGCATGAAGACCCGCGTCAGTACCCGGGTGGAACCGGCGCTGCAGGAGCGGGCCGCCAGCGCCTCCGCCGCCCCGTTTGCCGGCGTCGCCGTGATCAACACCGACCCCGACGCCGTGCACACCGTCCAATGGCTGTTGCAGCAGGGCGCGGAGGCCGTGCTGCTGCTGCCGCACAATGCCCCCTCGCCCACGCGCGTGCTCATCCACTGGCTGGATGAACCGGCCCGTCGGGCCACCTTGGCGGTGGCCGCAAGTCTGCTGCGCCACGTGTCCGCCGAAGCCGTGTATGTGGGCATCATGCCCGACGCCGGGGAAGCCGGGCGCCCGGATGCCATGCGCGCCTTGCTGGATGCGCGCTCTGAAGCACAGGCCGTGCATGGCCTGGAGATCCGCACCGAGCTGGGCTACGGGGATGTGGCCGCGGAGCTCACCCGCAGGCTCACCGAACGGCCGGACCAGATGCTGATCCTGGGCGTCTCGGACATCGCGGTGCTGACGCAGCGCTTCACGGCGCTGCTGTCGCGCATCGCCAATCCGCTCTTGGTCGTGTGGCAGCCCGGCGAATGCGCCGCCGCAGCCGTGAGGCCGTCATGCCAGTGAATACCGCAACCGGCAAATGGACCTTCACGCAGCCGAGCGTGCTGCCGGGGTTTGGTCTGACCTTCGGCTTCACGACCTTCTTCCTGAGCGCCATCGTGCTGATTCCGCTTGCGGCGCTGATCAGCATGGCCGCCTCCTCGAGCTGGCACCAGTTTGTGCACACCGTGGCGAGTGAGCGGGCGCTCGCCTCCTACCGGCTCTCCTTCGGCGCCTCCTTGCTGGCCGCCACCATCAACCTGGTGTTCGGCTTCATTCTGGCCTGGACACTCGTGCGCTATGACTTCCCCGGGCGCAAGCTCATCGATGCGCTCATCGATCTGCCCTTCGCCCTGCCCACGGCCGTGTCCGGCATCGCGCTGGCGACGGTCTTCGCGCCCAACGGCTGGCTCGGCCATTACCTGGCGCTCGCGGGCATCAAGGTCGCGTATACCTGGCTCGGCGTCACCATTGCCCTGACGCTGATCGGCATGCCCTTCATGGTGCGCACCGTGCAGCCCGCCCTGGCGGAGGTGCAGCGCGATCTGGAGGATGCCGCCGAAACGCTCGGCGCCAACCGCTTCTATGTGTTCCGGCGCATCATCCTGCCCATCGTGGTGCCGGCCATGCTCACGGGATTCGCGCTGGCCTTCGCGCGCGGCGTCGGCGAATACGGCTCGGTGATCTTCATCGCCGACAATCTGCCGTTCAAGACCGAAATCACCCCGCTCCTCATCGTCATTCACCTCGACGAGTTCGACTACCAAGGCGCCGCCTCGCTCGGCTGCGTGATGCTGGTCATCTCCTTCCTGGGTCTTTGGGCCATCAATCACCTGCAAAGCTGGGGCCGCCGCCGCACCACGGCGAAGGGCCGCTAGATGGCCGGCGGCGCTTCACGGATCGGCCTGCTGGAGCTGCGCTCGCGCCCCGGTCATGACTCGCTCCTGGGCAAGCTCATGCGCTGGCTGCTGATCGGCATCTCGCTGCTGTTCCTGGCCGCGCTGCTCATTGCCCCGCTGATTACGGTGTTCGCCACGGCCCTCGCGAAGGGCCTCCGCGTCTACCTTGCGGCGTTTCAGGATCCGAACACGATCTCGGCCATCAAACTGACCTTGATCACCGCGGGGGTGGTGGTGCCGATGAACACCGTCTTCGGACTTGCGGCCGCCTGGTGCATCGCCAAATTTGAATTTCCCGGCAAGAGCTTCTTCACCACCCTCATCGATCTGCCGCTGGCGGTCTCCCCGGTCATCGCGGGGCTCGTGTACGTGCTGGTGTTTGGGCGCCAGGGCTGGTTCGGCAGCTGGCTGGAGGATCACAACATCAGCATCATCTTCGCCTTGCCCGGCATCATTCTCGCCACCATGTTCGTGACCTTCCCGTACGTGGCCCGTGAACTCATTCCGCTGATGCAGCAGCTGGGCAATGACGAGGAGGAGGCCGCGATCACGCTCGGCGCGGGGGCCTGGCAGACCTTCTTCCGGGTGACGCTGCCGAAGGTGCGATGGGGCCTGATCTACGGCATCATCCTGTGCAACGCCCGCGCCATGGGCGAGTTCGGCGCGGTCTCCGTGGTATCCGGACATATCCGTGGCCTCACCAATACGCTGCCGCTGCATGTGGAGATCCTCTACCGCGAGTACAACACCGTCGGCGCCTTCGCCGTGGCGTCGCTCCTGACCCTGCTGGCCGTGATCACGCTGGTGATCAAGACGCTGGTCGAGCGGCGCGGATACCAGCGCCGCTGATGCAACCCATGCTGAATCGTCTGGGACGGCTACTCGAGCGGCTGCGGATCGATCCGGCCACGACGCGGCTGCGCTGGTGGCTGGCCGGCAGCGAAGTCGTGATCGTGCTGATGGTGGCGGGTGGCCTTTCGCTGTATGCGGGCGATCGCCTGCGGCAGCTGGTGGACAGCCAGGGCACGGCCCGGGTGCAGCTGGGCGGCACCATGGCGCGCGAGACCCTGCGGCGCATGCAAGAAGATGCGCTCGCCTCGGCGCGGACCATCGGGGATGACCCGGCGCTGCAGAAGGCGCTGCAGAGCGCGACCGATGCGGCGCACAGCCAGGAGCTGGACGCCGTGCTGCGGCGATTGTGCCCGGCCGATACCGCCGATGCCTGCGCCGTGTTCGATGGCGCGAACCTGCTCTCCAAGGCGGGCATCAGCGTGCCGTGGACCGAAGTGTTCTTGAGCATCGCCAAGCAAGGACGGCTGTTTCTCGCAACCCCGGTGGCCAGTTCCACCGCACTCTTTGGCGCCACGGTACCGGTGAGCGGGCGTCCCGGGCTCGCCATCATCGTCGTGCGCCGGCTCGATGAGAAGCTCGCGACCAATCTCAGCGTTGCCGCGGGCCTTTCCATCCGGCTGATCAATTACCGCAGCTTCACCACGGCCCCCGTGGATCAGCTGACCAGTGTGCACAGTGCGGGGCTCGCCGACGGCCATTACGCCGTCGCGCATATCCAGCCGCTCGATCTGTTTGTCGCGAGCTTCCCGCTGTTCACCAATACCGGGGAGGCCATCGCGCTCATCGAGGCGCGGCTGCCCGCGGCGCAGATCGACAGTGAGATCCGCTCCCTCATCCACCGCCTGCTGATCACCGCCTTGGTGCTGGCGCTGCTCGCGATCGTGGCCGGCGCCGTGCTCGGCCAGTTTGTCGCAGGGCCCGTGCAGGATCTCACCGAGGCGGCGCAACGACTTTCCCAGGGCGACTTCTCCACCTCGATACCGGTGGGCGGCACCGCCGAGGTCGGGGCGCTGGCGCGCACCATGGAGGACATGCGCCGCAACCTGGTGAACATCACCGGCACGCTGCGGCGGCGCGAGGCCGAAGCCCAGGGCGTGCTCGCCGGCATTGTCGAGGGCGTGTTCGCGGTCGACCGCGATCGCAACATCCGCTACTTGAATCCCCAGGCCGCCAAACTCCTGGGCGTCGAACCGCAGGCGGCGGTCGGCCGATTCTGCGGGGATCTGCTCAAGCCGCAGGGAATCAATGGCGTGCGCCCCTGTGAGGCGGACTGCCCCATCCTGCGCGCCCGCACGAGCGGCACCGCGCAATCGCTCGAACGGCTGGATCTGAATGACGCGGCGCCGCGCACCACCATCATCACCAGCTCCGGCATGGTCGAGGGCCTGCAGGTGCAGGTGATCCGCGATGAGACCGAACTGGAAGCCGTGCGCCGCGCGCGCGACAGCGTCCTCGCCAACATCTCGCACGAATTCCGCACCCCGCTTGCCGCGCAGCTGGCCTCCATCGAGCTGCTGCGCGATGGCCTGCAGACCATGCAGCCGGACGCGCGCGAGAAGCTGGTCGTGTCGCTTGAGCGCGGCACGCTGCGCCTGACCCGACTCATCGACAACCTGCTCGAGAGCGTGCGCATCGAGTCCGGGCAGTTGAGCATCCGCCAGCAAAGCGTCGCGCTGGGCGAGGTGGTGCTGGAGGCCCACGCGCTGGTGGAGTCGCTGCTGTTGCAGCGCCGGCAGGAGCTGGTCGTGGAGCTGCCCGATGATCTGCCGATGATCCGCGGTGACAAGACCCGCTTGACGCAGGTATTCGTCAACCTCATCGCCAATGCCAACAAGTTCTCACCGGACGGTTCGGTGCTGCGCATCGGGGCGAGCGCCGATGCCACCCACATCGTCGCATGGGTCGAGGATGAGGGCCCCGGGGTCGCCGAAGGCGATGAAGGCAGTGTCTTCGAACGCTTCCGGCGCGGCACGGAGGCGGAACCGGAGCCCGGTGGCCTGGGCCTGGGCCTGTGGATCGTCAAGTCAGTGATCGAGCGCCACGGGGGCACCATCATCGTTCAGCGCACCGCGCAGCAGCGCACCCGATTCAGCTTTACACTGCCCGTACAGACCGGAAACGCCTGACATGAAAGTCCTGATCGCCGACGATGACCGCGACCTGTTGGACCTGATCGCCTTCACGCTGTCGCAGGCCGGTTTCCTGCCGGTCAAGGCGGCGGATGGCAATACGGCGCTGGCGCTGTTTGCCAGCGAAGAGCCGGATCTGCTGGTGCTCGATATCAACATGCCCGGCGCCAGCGGCTTCAAGGTGTGCGAAACCATCCGCACCCAGTCGGCCGTCCCCATCATGATGCTCACGGCGCGCAATGAAGAGGAGGACCTGGTTCGCTCCTTGGAGCTGGGTGCCGATGACTACCTGACCAAGCCCTTCAGCCCGCGCACGCTCCTGGCCCGCATCAAGGCGCTGATGCGCCGCGCCGGCATGGAGAGTGCGGGGCCGCTGGCCGCCGGCCGCGTCAAACTGAATGTCGAAGATCACACCGTGGAGATCGGCGCGGCCGCCGCGGTGCGCCTGACCAAGCTTGAGTTGCGACTGCTGCAGATGCTGCTGGTGAACGCCGGTCGCACCGTGGGTTCGGACCGCTTGCTGGTGCATATCTGGGGACACCGCAATTCCGGCGACCGGCAGCTGCTCAAACAGCTGGTCCACCGCCTGCGCCAGAAGATCGAGAAGGATCCGTCGCTGCCGCAGATTCTGCAGACCGCGGCCGGGGCGGGTTACAAGCTGGTGGTCGAGTAGCGCGCTTTCTCGATCAACGCGCCGCGGGCAGCGCGGCGGTCGCGGCACCCAGGATCGGCCCCTGACCCTGCGGCTGCACCAGGACGGCGATATCGGTGGCATCGCGCGGCAGCTGCGACAAGGCGGTGTCGAACACCGCGGTTCGTCCCACCCACCGGCCCAGTGGCTGGATCGACCGTACGATGTTGAACTCGGCGAGCCGTCGGCCCGAATTCTCGCCGCGTCCGACGGCCGTCACCGCGCTGCGCCGATACGCCACCAGCATCACCTCGCTCACCGCGGCGCCCGAGGCGGCGCCCACGGTGACCGTCGCCTGGGCATCGTGAAGCACGATCTGCACCGGCACCGCCACTTCCGAGGGCGTACTCAACGCGCGGCCCACGGCCGACCGATCGCTGCCGACGAAATCGCGGCGGCCGTCGACGACGAGCTGGGGCGTATAGGCCGACGACAGGCGCAACACATTCACGTAGGCATTCTGGCGCTGGGCGGCGGCGCTCAATCCGAACCGGTCCTGCCAGCCGAGCCCATCCCAGTACTGCACGTGATAGGCCAGGGCCAGCACATCCGCTCGCTGCGCCAACTCCCCCAGATAGGCTTCGGCCGGCGGGCAGGAATTGCAGCCCTCCGAGGTGAAGAGTTCGACCACGGTGGGCCGCGGCGCCGCTTGCACGTCGGCGGCGGCGCACAGGGCGGCCGCTGCCACGCATCTTTTCCACCAGATTGAAGTCATGCTCAGTGCCCTACAATGAGTGCTGTCAGGGGAGACCGGTCAGCGGCCATGAAAATTGCCAGGTATCGCAGCCTCGAGGTGCGCACGCCGGACGGGGTGCGCATTGCCGCGCAGGATTGGGCGCGACCCACCTCCGGGCGCGACGTGCTGCTCATCCATGGCTATTCCCAGGCCAATCTTTGCTGGCTCAAGCAGTGCAGCGGGCCCTTGGCCGATGAATTTCATCTGGTGACCTATGACATCCGCGGCCACGGCGGGTCGGACAAACCGCTGGCGGCTGATTTCTACGGCGACGCCGAGCGCTGGGCCGGTGAAATCGAAGCGGTGATGAGCGCGGCAGGGCTGGATCATCCGGTCCTGGTGTTCTGGTCCTATGCGGGCCGCATCGCGCTCGACTATCTGAGCCGTCGCGGCGATGGGAGCGTCTCCGGATTGGTGTTCGTGAGCGCGACCAGCGCCTTGGATGCGACCCTCACCGGCCCTGCCGCACCGCTGCTGCGGCACATGACCTTGGG
This sequence comes from uncultured Gammaproteobacteria bacterium, assembly GCA_963708865.1. Lineage (GTDB taxonomy): Bacteria > Pseudomonadota > Gammaproteobacteria > Steroidobacterales > Steroidobacteraceae > DAIDKA01. The sequence goes on along the minus strand of CAVPUC010000007.1, from coordinate 31,192 downwards.
TGATCTGGCGGCCAATATCGAGGCCACCACGGCGTTCCTTGAGGCCTGCACCGCGAGTGCCCTGTCGGTGGCGGATCTGGGCTTCATGCTGGCGTACAACATGGTGGTGCCGCCGCAGATCCGCGCCCATCTCCTCGGCCGCAGTGCCGACTACCGGGCTACCCTGCGGGCGCTGACGGTGCCCGTGCTGGTCATGCATGGCGGTGCCGACGCCCTGATCCTGCCCGGCATGGGCGACTATACCGTTGCCAATACGCGCCATGCCCGCCATGTCCTCTATCCTGGCATCGGCCATATGCCGTTTTGGGAAATCCCGGAGCAGTTTGACCGCGACCTCGCCGACTTCCTGCGCGATGCGCCCGTGCGCGCCGCCTAGCGGGCGCCGTAGACCTGGTCGAAGCTGCCGCCCTCGTCAAAATGGTCCTTCGCGGCCTTGGTCCAGCCACCGAAGTCGGCGATGGTGGTCAAGGTGAGCTTGGGGAACTGATTCGCATACTTCTGCGCGATGGCCGGATCGCGCGGCCGATAGAAATTCCTGGCGATGATTTCCTGGCCTTCCTTGCTGTACAGGTGCTGCAGGTACTCGGTGGCCACGGTGGTGGTGCCGTGCTTGAGGGCGACCTGGTCCACGACCGAGACGGAGGGCTCCGCCAGGATGCTGAGCGAGGGGACCACGATCTGCACCTGATCGGCGCCCACCTCCTTGATCGCCAGGAACGCCTCGTTCTCCCAGGCGAGCAGCACATCGCCGATGCCGCGCTGAACAAAGGTGGTCGTGGCATCGCGGGCGCCGGTATCGAGCACCGGCACATTCGCATAGAGCTTGTGCACGAAGGCCTTGGCCGTGACATCGCTGCCGCCCGGCTGATGCTTGGCCCACGACCAGGCCGCGAGGTAGTTCCAGCGCGCGCCTCCGGAGGTCTTCGGGTTCGGCGTAATGACGGCGATGCCCGGCTTGACCAGATCGCCCCAGTCCTTGATGCCCTTGGGATTGCCCTTGCGCACCAGGAACACAATCGTGGAGGTGTAGGGCGCGCTGTTGTCGGGCAGGCGGCTTTGCCAGTTGAGCGGCAGCAGCTTGCCGCGGGCGGCGATCTGATCCACGTCACCTGCCAGTCCCAGCGTCACGACATCGGCCGGCAATCCTTCGATGACCGCGCGCGCCTGTTTGCCCGAGCCGCCGTGCGACTGGTTGACCCGCACATCCTGACCGGTCTTGGCTTTCCAGTAGCGCGCGAACTCGGCGTTGTAAGCCTCGTAGAGCTCGCGGGTCGGGTCATACGAGACGTTCAGAATGGAGACGCTGGCCGCCTGCGCCAGCGGCGCAGCGAGCACGGCGGCGCCCAACGACATCAGAACACCGCGCACCAGCCATTGCCTGACCTTCACCATGACGCTCCCCACGAAAATGAATCCCATAGCGGGCGATGCTAGAGCGGGGTCGTCTCGATGTCAGTCGTGCGCTGGTTATAAATCGGTGACAGAAGCCAATCCCAATGCCGCCAGCAGATACGGTTCCAGGCCCCCCGCCGCGACGCTCACCTCGCGCACCGGGGAAATGTCGGCGAGCTGCGTCATGGTCATGCCCACCTGCCCGCAGGGATTGATGCGCTGGAAGGGCTCAAGTTCCATGTTCACATTGAGCGCCAGGCCGTGATAACTGGCGCCGCGCCGGATGCGGATCCCGACGCTCGCGAGCTTGCGCTCCGCGACATAGACGCCCGGCGCTTCCCGGCGCGCGCTCGCCGCAAGACCCAGCGCGCTCGCGTAGCGGATGACGGCGGTTTCCAATCCCGTCACCAGATCGCGCAGGCCCAGGCCGGCACGGCGCAGATCGATCAGGGCGTAGACCACGAGCTGCCCAGGACCGTGGTAGGTCACCTGGCCACCCCGGTCGGTCTGCACCACGGGAATCTCACCCGGGGAGAGCAGATGCTCGCGGCGGCCCGTCATGCCCAGGGTGAATACCGGCGGGTGTTCCAAGAACCACAGCTCATCGGGCGTCGCCGCGGTGCGCGTGTCGGTGAACTGCTGCATGCGCCGCCAGGTCGTCTCATAGTCGACCTGCCCCAAGTGCCGGATCACTTCTCGGCTGCCGCCAGCTGCGCATTGTCGAGGCCGGCGTTGTTGCGGTTCAACGCCTGCTCGGCGCGATAACTGGAGCGCACGAAGGGGCCGGCCATGCATTCCAGAAACCCGCGCTTCAAAGCCGCCTCGCGCAGCTGGTCAAACTCCGCCGGACTCACGAAGCGCTGCACCGGCAGATGGTGGGCGGTGGGTCGCAGGTACTGACCCAGGGTGAGCAGGTCCACCCCGATCCCCCGCAGCTCATCCAAGGTCTCGATGACTTCCTCGGGGCGCTCGCCCAAGCCCAGCATCAGGCTGGTCTTGGTCAGGACGGCCGGGTTGTGGCGCTTGGCATGCGCCAGCACGTTCAGGGTCTGTTCGTAGCCGGCGCGCGGGTCGCGTACCGGATGGGTCAGGCGGCGCACCGTTTCGACATTCTGCGCAAACACCTGCAGCCCAGAATCCACCACGGTTTCGACATCGCGCAGCACGCCCTGGAAATCCGGGGTCAACGCCTCGACGGCGGTCTGGGGATTGCGGGCGCGGATGGCGCGCACGCAGGCGGCATAGTGACCGGCGCCGCCATCGCCCAGGTCATCGCGGTTCACCGAGGTGAGCACGATGTACTTGAGTTTCATCAGCGCCACGGTCCGCGCCGCATTGGCCGGCTCATCGCGATCCAGCCAGCCGCGCGGATTGCCGGTGTCCACCGAGCAGAAGCGGCAGGCGCGCGTGCACACCGCGCCCATGAGCATGATGGTCGCGGTACCCGCGTTCCAGCATTCGCCGATGTTGGGGCACTTGGCCTCCTCGCACACCGTCGCCAGCCGATGCTCGCGCACCAGCTCCCGGACGGCCTCGAAGCCCGCGCCGGTCGGCGCCTTGGCGCGCAGCCAGGAGGGCTTGGGCGGCTGGGCGGGGGCAATGCCGTGCGCCTTGACGCCGTCACGGATGGCCGTAAACCCCTGGGGTGTCAGGTATTTTTCGCCGCTGCGGGCAGCGGCAGGCTCAAGGACGACGGGAATGCTCTTCAAGTCAGCCATCCGGCATTGTACTACGTCAGGGTGGACGGCCCTTTTTGCGCCAATTCCCGGTTCAGGGCGGCCAGGCGCTCCGGGGTGCCGATGTCGCGCCACAGTCCGTCGTGGCGCTCGCCCTTCAGTCGCCCGGCCGCGATGGCCCGTTTGAAGAGCGGCAGAAGCGCAAACGGCCCCGCCGTGCAGCCGGCGAACAGCGCCGGACTGAATATCCCGATGCCGCTGTAGGTCAGCGGTCGCACCTCGCGGATCACGATGGTGTCCCCGTCCAGATCAAAGTCGCCCGACGGGTGTTGCGGCGGATTGGGGACCAGCACGAGGCGCGCATCGGCCGCGGCGGGGAGGTGCAGCCTGCCAGGATCGATGTCGGTGAAGGTATCGGCATTGACCACCAGGAAGGGCGCAGCTCCCAAGCGCGGCAGGGCCTTGAAGATGCCCCCGCCGGTTTCCAACGGCGGGCTGCCCTCCTCGCTGTAATGGATCGCGACCCCGAACGGGCGCCCATCGCCCAGTGCCGCGCGGATCTGCGGCCCGAGCCAGGACAGATTCACGATCACCTCGCGCACGCCGGCGCGCGCCAGGGCTTCCAGATGCCACACGATGAGCGGCTTGCCGCCCACGGTGAGCAGGGGCTTGGGCGTGTGATCGGTCAGGGGCCGCATGCGTTCGCCGCGACCCGCGGCGAGCAGCATGGCCTTCATGCGAGGGCGAGTTCGCGCGCCTCGCGCGCATTGGCGGCGGGCAGTGCGGGCAGCGCGTGCTCGAGCAGAAACTCGCGCAGCGGCCGCAGCGCCGGGAAGCGGGCGCAGGCCTCGACCACATACCGCAGGGTGAGCGGCAGGTCTTTGAGGTAGCTCGCCTTGCCATCGCGATACCACAGGCGCGCAAAGATCCCGAGCACCTTCAGGTGCCGCTGCACGCCGATGACATCGAACCAGCGCAGCATCTGCGCATCGTTGGTCCCGGCGCTGAGCGAGCCCCGCGTGTGCATCATCAGCCGATAATCGCGCACCCAGCCCTCCACCCGCGCCCGCGGCCAGCTGATGTAGCAATCCTTGAGCAGCGACACCAGGTCATAGCCCACCGGACCGCGCAGCGCGTCCTGGAAATCGATGATGCCGGGGTTGCGCGCACTGGTGATCATGAGGTTGCGCGAGTGGTAGTCCCGATGGACGAAGACCTGGGGCTGCGCCAGCGCCTCGGCCACCAGGAATTCGAAAGCCGCGGTGAGCATCTCGCCCTGCGCCCGGGTGAGCTCCATCTTAAGATGGCGGGCGCAGAACCATTCGGGCATCAGCGCCATCTCGCGCACCAGCACGGCGCGGTCATACGCCGGCAGCTCGAAGGCCGATTCGCGACCCTTGACCTGGATATCGGCGAGGGCCTTGAGCGCATCCGCGTACAACTGATCGACATCGCGGCCGCCTTCCAGCGCCGGCAGGTATTGGCGCGTGCCCAGGTCCTCGAGCAGCAGCAGGCCCCGCGCCGTGTCCCATTCGTACACCCGCGGCACATGGACCCCGGCGGTTTCGAGCATGACGGTGATGTTCAGATACGGGCGCACATCCTCATGGCCGGGCGGCGCATCCATGACGATATGGGTGCCGGCATCGCTGAAAACCCGGAAATAGCGACGAAAACTCGCATCGCTCGAGGCCGGTTCGATCAGCTTTGGCGACAGCCGCAGCTCCCTTGTGACCCAGTCAGTGACCAGGTTTAAACGCTCGTCGGCGTGAATCATAGGTCTTCATTATAAAGGGGTTTCGCGCACAGTTGCCCAACGTTCGCACGCGTAAGCACTTGAAGCAATTCACAAATCGGAGTGGCAAAATGGCGCTGCCACGGCCGAAAGTGCTGCTTTTCAGACCAACTGCAACGCAACTGTTACAGGCTACGGGTGTGCGCGGCGCCCGGCAATGCAGCGCCCTGGGCGTCAAGGGTTTTGGCACCCCAGGGCGATGATGCGCGGCCAGCTGGGGCGGTTATCAGGGTTATCACCCGCCCGCGACCAGCAGCGAAGGGTGATTCCGGCGTGCTGGGCGTCAGGTGCAGCCCAGGGAAGGTTTCGAGGCCACCGCTTGTGACGGGTGGCGCGCTTTGGCCTGGCATTTTGCCGATAGGCAACTGCGAGCGCTACAATTAGGTGCGGGTACCGGGAATCGAACCCGGATGGTTTACCAAGCTTGAGGGCGGCGGCCACCACCTTCATGAATGATTCCCGGCAGCCTTACGACTGCTGCGTCTACCAATTTCACCATACCCGCTTCGCGAAAATTACTGGCTTACCTGCGAATCCTCAAAGCTCACTGACAACCGTCTATTGAGAATCTCGGTCGCAAGCGCCACTTGCCGTAGCTTGCTAACCAGACCGCTCAGATCAAACCTCCTGACCCCCGCCGCCTTCGGCCTCTTTTCCAAGGGTCGCCATTCAATCAGACCTAACTTGCACATGCGCTCAATGTGCCGCTCGACCGTTCGTGTCGTGGTGCCCATACGTCTCGCGATTGTCGCGGGACGAGGGTGCGGCATCTCCGCGGGCCGCTGCTCCCACCAATGCATGCAAATGTTCAACAGCACCACCAAATCCGTCGCATCCAGTCCTAGTTGGTGCTGATTACGCATCAGAACGTCCGGAACGATCTGATACCCATTAACACCCCTGGTCACGGCCACGCCCATTTCGTGTCCGCGTCCCTGCCGTCCTTGAACCCCAAATCCTCGTCTTCCATGGCTACACACTTTAGACTGCGTAGTACCTTATCGTCTATGCACCTAACCAGTATTCAGGGTAGTTGCGACATATACGTCGCCGTTTTTGCGTCATCGGTGTCATTCGGGTGACGGCAAGCTCGGATCGGCACTTTCGTCGTGTGCCAGCGCCATCACGAATCGGCAAAGTCGCCGCGCTTCGTCACCATTCATGTCACGTGGCACCACGATCTGCGCCAGGAAATCCTTGCGCAATGGGAACTCATAAGATAGGCCGGGAGTCGGCAGTCGCACGTTGCCAACGCTGCCGGCCGCTATATGCGCTGCCCCAGCGGGGGGCGCGATCTTGGTGTTTGCTCCCTCGGCACGCTTCGCGCTGCCACCCTCCACTCGGGATCTGCCGCGACCCTTGTACTTGCCGGGGTCGTTCGTGAACTTCACGAATTCCTCAATCGCCACTTCCAATCGGCGCTGATACTGGCCGAGCGTCGAGGGGCTCAGCTCACCCGGATGCGCATTGTTATAACGGCGCACCTCTGTAGCCAGATCAATGCTACGAACATCGGCATCATCAGCTATGTGCTCGAAAATCCTAGCGATTGCGGCCCTATAACCCGACGCCGTATGCGGGTTGAAAAGATTTCCCGCCGTGGACGTGAGAAAAGTGTTTAGCGCTGCTTTCGAGAATTCGGTTGCCATGATTACAAGTCTCCCTACTTGAGCGAGACTCTACCATGCGGATGGCCCAAATGGAATGGATATAAAACGATATCTCTGTTTTTACCATAATTCTGGCCACCGAATAGGATAACCATATAGCTAACGCCATTTTGGACTGAGTCCCCGCGCGGCGAGTCGGGTGAGGCTGCGGCGAGTTTCGTACCGCAGAGAAGCCCCCGCACCCGCCGCGCCACCTACTCATTAACGCTTGGCCGCAAGGTGGTAGTCAGCAGTAGGAGAGACTGCATTTATCATCGTGCGGCCTCGCGCCCAGCTGCTGCGGGAATGTCAGCCGTCGCAGCCGGGAAACCTTTTCGCTTCAATCGTTCGAGCGCCACACGCACGCTGAAGATTCGGACTGACCTATCGAATCCAGCTCCGATCAATGTGCGATGCACCGATACGCGACTCTTTCCTGCACTGAGCATCCCTCTAGCAAGAGCGGTGGCGCACATGCACTCTATGTCCTCAATCGTCATGATCCTCAATCTCACGGGCAATCAAACCGCAATAGATCCAATCAGCAATGGTGCGTGCTCCACGTTCGGTGCGGCACTGCTCCGGTAAATGCACGAAGGTCATGATCACGGTCTCATCCTTCATGTACACGTGCAGCATTACGCCGTCGCCTTCCAGCACGGGGTCCACTTGCTCCACGAACTGCAGAGCGATCTGCCGTAGAAGGCTTTCAACGACGGCCGGAGTCTCCATTGATAGCCTCCAAGTCAAAATGGCCACTGTCCCAATACTTCCACCGGTACTTGAGCCCTCTGCTGACGGTTAAGGACTGTCCGGCGAACTTGGGGTGCTCCCAGTTAAGGGTCGGCCGCATTCCGCAGTCAGGATTGGCTCCTGTCGACACATACTGACTTCCTTCAGATACCATTGGGCGTAATACTTCACGGCGTCTACAACTCCCCTTAGCTGTAATCCACAGTCTGATGCCGCGCCTGAGAGCGCCTTGAACTTGCCCGACTGCGCCATGTCCCACGCGGCATTCGCGGCCTCGCCACTATCATCAATGACGGCCCGGATGAAGAGCCCGCGCTGTGTCTTCAAAGCCCAGACCACATCGCCGATCTTCATTGAGTGAAGATTGTCCGACGCAACAGTCTTTTCCTTAGCAGCTTTTCCGTGTCCACATAACAGCGGTGCCGGAAGTGCGAAGTGCAGCCCTTAGCTGCCAAAGAGTACATGTGCGTATTGACGGTCGATGAGGAAGCCAGACCTTCGATCATCCTCTTACCGCGTCGCCCCAAGTCGACCAGATCGAAGATGACATCTGTCTCATCTGGCGCGTACAGTTTCACGGCGCGAATCCTATGATGTTGGCGACAGCATCTGCTAGCTGTTGCCTCGCGTTGCCGATTTTCACGCTCCAGATGTGATAAGCGTCCCGATCCGAGACTGGCGGCTTCGTAGAGTCCAGCTTCTTCAGCGCGGCGCTCGCCGCATCGATATTATTGATGATTGGTTTGAGAATCATTACGGGCTCCCAATGTCATACGAAACTTCCTTGATCGCACCGACACAGGAGTTGCGAATTTTCTTGATCGCGAATTCCCGGTCGGCTTCTAAGACCACAGAATTCGTCTGAAACATGCTGACCATGCTTGCAGGAGCTGATGGGTTATCGACCATCTGCACGTCGGCGTTCTGGCTGGCCTCTAGCACGATGTCGCCCGCGTCACCGGCAATCTGCGAGCAATCGACCAGAAGCATCAAGGAGCCGTCGGTGCTGTACGAATCGAGAATGTCCAGTCCGAGGAACGGAACACTCGCCACGGTGCCACCATTCGGCAAGCCGAGATCAGGGAATGTCGAACCCGTGTCGGTTCCAAAGAGCGCCAGCTGCGCCGCGATGGCCGGACTCGCGAGCCAGAGCAATTTTGAATGCTGGCTAATTGGCACCGTTGCAAGCAACTGGCGCATATCCCGTCTCGGATCGCCCGATGATGCCTGAAGCGTGACCCCCGCCAACAGCAGCGGAAGGATGACTTTATCGGCCGCGAGTGCGCACGCTTGCTGAAGCTCAGTGCGCAGGTATGTGTCTCCTGCTCCGCTGAACTTCAGGAGTTCGTCATTGACCACGATCAGAGCGAGAGCCTTGGCCGGGGAGTAGTCTGCGAAATCGAAACTTCCAAACCCGTACTTCGTCAGCGGGGTCCACGCGGCTTCGGCCACGCTGGCTCCGGCCCCAATGGCTGAAGTGAACTCGATCTTTACTCCCGGCGGAATGCGCTGGCAGTAGGCAAAGATGCTGTCCAGCAGACTGACGGAATGCATGCTCTCGAAGAACGCGCCGGTGAGGCTCTGGAAGCCACGGGCATCCGGCATTGTTATCCACCGTGGTTCCGGCGGCGACTGCGGCCTTGATTGTTTGCGCGATCATCGCCCGACGCATCGGATTGCGTTGGTCCAGGTCGCGCTGTACCAGCTGCGGAAAGGATAACGCTCGCTTTACTACCGGATCCACAAAGCGCCGCGAGTCCATCGCGATCTGTGTCCATTCTTTGCGGCCTCGACCTTCCACTAGCAGACCGAGGAATTCATCAAACTGTGCTAGTTGCTTCGATATCGGCGCACGCTTCGCCCTCCGGGTTAAATGGTGCGCAATCACATTTTAGGCGACCCGGTACAGGTAAGCAGTAACGTCCGTTGTCGTCTCACGGCACGTTCGGCGGTTCCCAAAAGGGCGCTGAATCAGCTAGCCGGTATCTCGGCTTGCCGTTGAGGCGATACGCTTCGTTCAACCGGCTCTCGTCTATCATCCTTTGCACGGTTCGCTTTGACACGCCAAGCAGATCGCGACCTGATCTTGCTTCAAGCACTCCTGTCCATCGTAGGTAATGCCATTGTCGCGACACACGCGACGCAGCAACTCCACAGGATCGGCTGCGATCTTAGGCGGGTCGTCCCTAGATTTCGGTGGCGTTAATCTCAAGATTCCAATCCTCTAATCCAAGAATAAAAGCTAGAAATGTGAAACATCTGGGCTCGCAGACGCATCCGTGCCGATGTATTCCAGTCCCCCCACCGGATTACCAAACTCTGTATTTGCGACTCGTCCCATCGTCATCCTCGTCACTTGTGCAGCACTGGTGACGCACTTCATGACAGCGAGCAGACCGCAGACCGTGCTGCGACTTCGTTAGCAGTCTTCGTAGATGACACGCACGACACAAACACCACAGATTCGAAACGGTGTCCTCGCCTTCGTCGATCAACGCAACGATGTGATCGACTTCGCAGACGAACCAATCTGTCAGGAGTACTGCACATCCGCACAGTCAGCTATCACGTCGCAACACCTCGCATGCATCACGTCCCAATCTGCCGCGATCACGATTTGTCTGATCCCGAACTCGCTTTGTAATGCCTTGATGCGCGATGACAGTTCAAGCAACAGAACACGAGAGTAAAGACGATAGCGATTAGTAGCGTTTGAGCTTTTCCTTCATTGTTCAGTACTCCGCACTACGAGATTATTGGTGTTGCGGTCTGCGGGGCTGCGAGTGCACATTTCATAAAACCTGCCTAAATAGAACAGGATGCTTGGTAAACCAGAGCACTCAATACTTAGGACCGACACCTGTTTCCGTTTTCCGACTTTTGCCCAACTGCTACCGCAAGCCCCGCAACACCATCGCTATCCCCATGTTTTGCGTATTGTGGAGCGGCGCAGATGCGGTCTTGTGACGATAAATGTCTATTTTCGGTGTTAGTCGATATCAGATTCCTCAGATTTGTCGTGCGTAGTCAACGTGTATGTTTTGGTCTTTGTGTGCGCATCCACCCCGACACGACATTTATGCCCATCACAAACAGACCTCAGAGCTGGTTCGTAAGCACACTACCTAAGGAAACGCACTACGAAACAGAAAATCGCAGCTTCTGCTTCAGCATTTCCAATAGGTCAGAGCCGATTTGTTCTTGATCTCCCGCCGTGTGACGCCAGTAGTGCGCAATGTATCCGAGAGTACGAAGTCTCCAACGAGAGCGCCCGCTCCTCCTCGATGCTTTTTAGAGCGCACACCTCTGTTAGAGAGTATCCAAGTACAGTAGCAACAGCGTAGCAAAAATCAGCAAGTCAGCCATTCAGTGCTGTTGCTTCGTCAGCGTAATCGCGAAGTGCCTTTAGCATCCTCGCAGCATGTCGAGTACATAGATCCACCACGCGCCGCGAGCGCGATTGTGCCTTCTGAATAATGTTCTCACCTTCGAACTCTTTGCTCCTTTCAACATTGAGCGCAGAATTCGTCGCAATGTCATCACGCCTAAAACGTCTGCTCGCGTGATGTAGCACCGACAAATGCCTTTAGCTCAACGCGTGCGTATTCAGTGGTATATAGCTCACGGAGTGTGTACTCGCCGCCTGTGGTAACCACCGCAAGCAGATTGGCGAGTCCATCGTGTTTACCGTCAATATTGTCCAAGATGGCGATGTGCTGTGACGCCAATAGAGCGATCAGCCCATCGATTTTCTTGGGTCAAAGTACGATACGTCGGTACCTCTGCCATAGATGGTCGCTAGGTACCGCCGGAAAGCGGACGTCTTCCTACTTCCTTTTGGACCTAGTAGAAGTGGAAGTGCACGTGTCTGCATCCGATGGGGAAACAAAGGCGACCACAACCACATCTCAAACAGCAAGCGGCTTTGCTCTGCCTTCATGAACGGTGTGTCAACAAATTGCGGCGAGTCATATATCGTCCGCATAGGATCTATCTTGCGTTCGGCTTTTCTTCGCTTGTCCTCCAACTTCACCGGCCGAAGCATTGGATTATGAAATAGAACGCCGTCAGTGCCGTTAGGTACGTCTTTCCACCCGTCCGGCTGGATCATAAATACACTGCGGCCGTTGAACAGATACAGGGTACTGCCCGTTCCGTAGACAAGACTGTGGATTGCAGACTGGCTACCGTCATTAACACAGTGGCTGGCCAGGGCATCGTATAGCCAGTGCCATTCCCTCTCGGCACCACTGATTCCATAAAGCTTAGACAGCCTAGCAACTGTCGAGCGCTCATTGGTGGCGTTCAGGGAGAAAAGTTTCCGAACTCTATTGTCGAACCAAAAAAGAAGTTGCGAGTCCCCGCGCTTCTGATAGTGGAAGCTGCCGCAACTTGCCATGTCGGGAACGATTAGATCACGGATACTTTCCCACTTCTGGCGCTAGCTAACCTTTGGCTCGTTTCTGATCGCCTCAACTCGGGCCTTAATGTCATACGGCCGCGTTGGAAGTGTCTGGAAGTCATCGACGGAATGTGTCCGTAGGTAGTCGTCCAGGTCAAAGCCTGTGGGCAAGTCGACGTAAACAACTTCATCCGCCTTGGCTTGCACCGACCGTTCCGCCAGTCTCGCGCCGCTCGCATTACTTCGGGCTTAGTGCGGATATCAGAGTCGTATACGATGCCGATACTTCGGCCATTTACGAAATCCCGGACGGTGGGATGCAGCTCGACACCTGCTTCACTGCTCGCGAAGGAGTCCACTCCACCCAGGCCGATTGTCAACAAGCCTTCTTTACAGGCCTTGGCGGCTTTCTTTTCGCCCTCGGTGATGTAGCCGATCATCTCCTTGTCCTTGAGCGCCTTCCGCCAGGGCATAGATGGCGGAAGGTACACTTCAATGCCCACGCCAGCTGGTTGCCAATAACGCTGCTTCTTAGTCGACTTGGACTTGTATTTCAGATTTCGCAATGACTGGTGGAATCGCACACGAAAGAAATCGATGCGCCGACCTTGGAAGTCGAAATACGGAATCAGATAGCCCGTGCCACGAAACTGGCCCAACGTCATATCGGAGAGCTTTTTCTCGTCAAGTTCTTCTATCTTCATCAGGTCAGCGTCGCTTTCGAAGAGGCCAGACTTCTTCAGGTCGGCCAGTGTCTCAGGTGAATACTTGCCCATCACAAAATCCTCGGAGTTTTGTTCTTGGCCGCCTTCTCGCGCTCAATGCTTCTGGCTCGCGCCAGTGCGTGATCCACGTACAGGAAGAGCCAGAGGATGTTGAACAGGACGAGAAGTCGCAGATATAGAAGTTCTTCGTTCATGGCGCCTCCCGCTCAAGGCGCGTCTGACGCCTTACCTCGGCCCTCAAGCGGCCAAGCATCTTCCACGCACGACGCCACGCAGCTCTGTGCCATCGGCGTTCTTGAACTGTCATTGCTAAGTAGCTAGTCATGGCAAGTCCTCGCGCTTTCCATTTGCAGCAATTTGGTAGTTGTTCACGGCCTTGCGATGTGCCTCGGATTGAAGCCATCGCGCATAGGGACCGCCCATGATGGTTAGCTCGCGGCCCACCCTTACGAGTGCGCCGGCCGCAATAAGCTCGTCCCTACGGACGCGACACAAATGCTTGCCGGCTTCGGTCGAGCAAGGAGGCACGTGACGGGCAATCTCAGTCCATTTCGATACTGGCCAGCCGAAAGGTGCTGGCAGATAGTCCTTAGGAAATACGGGCGGTGGCTTCGTTGTGATTGACTGCGCCTTAGGTACGCCGCGCTTCTTTTTGCGAGCGCTCATGCTTGACGCTCCCGCTTCTGACGAGCGTCCATCGTTGCGCGGCGTTCGCGTGCTTTACGGGTTGCCTCCTTCTTGCGCTCTTCGGCCCACTTCATCAGGCTTGAAAGCAAAACGCGGCGCGTATCATTGCTATCGCGAATGAACTCAACATCACCGCGATCACACATCGCTCGGATGGTGGCAGGCGTAAGATTGAGGAAACGCGCCGCTTCTTTCAGCGGCACATAAGGGTCAGGTATCTTTGAGGACACAGGGCTCTCCCGCGCATTGGGCGAGAGGCTGTGTTTGAATCGAGCCAACACGGCTCCCACCGATGCGCACTGCATCGAAGGAAAACCGCATCTGTGTAGCTCGGTCGCTAGATATGCGTAGGCGTCACCACCCGGCGACGCTGCATACACGCTAACGCAGTACCTCGTTGCTTGCAAACCCTATAAATGCAGGCAATTAGTGTGTGTATAGTTGTTGCGCGGGTAAGTCATTGAGCCCAAAGGCAAAGGCCGCAACCAGATTCGCCCAGGTCGCGCGTCACTTTGGCCGGGTCAGCTTGTCGCTGATCTCCTGATGCCCCGGCATCGATGCTCCGGCGATTAAGTGTGCATAACGCATCGTCGTCGCCGGATTTGTGTGGCCCAGCACCGACCCGATTTGGTGAAGCGTCGCGCCGCTCTGCGCGAGCCAGGACGCGCAGGAGTGGCGGATGTCGTGAAAGCGAAAGTTATCAAGCTTCGCTCGGTCCCGAATGCGCTCCCATCTCTTGTCGGCAGTGAAGTACTTCAAGGGTTTGCCGTCGCGCGTTAGCCAAACTGGACCGCACATCGCTGTAACTTTGCCTGCCCGCAAAGCCTTCAGAGCCGCAACTGCGGCTGGTGCCAAATAAACCGATCTCGGTCGGTCAGTCTTGGTCACATGAACTATGAGCACGCTCTTTGCGAGATCGACATCGGCCCATTCCATGCGAAGCAATTCGCCGCGTCTCATGCCGGTGCTCAATGCCACTGTGAGGAAGGAATGCATTACGGCGTCGCGTTCGGCCGATTCCATTAACCGTGCGACCTCGGCATCGTCCAAGTACCTGAGGCGGCCCTGCGGCGCTTTCAGCATCATCCGCGAGGGCCATAGCCGGTCAGCGGGTACAAGCCGCTGTGCACGTGCCCAATTCCACATACTTCGGACGACTGCGAGATTGCGGTTGACGCTGCCCGGTTTTCGCTTCTTGGCGATACGGTCACGCCACTCCCTGATGTGCAGCGCCGAAAGGTCCAATACCTTTAGCTGACCGTAGTCGCGGGCGAATTCCTGAATGACTCGCGAGGTGTCCTTAATGGTACGGAGCGCCTTAGTGGCCGGGTCGCCCAGGTACTCAAGGTGCAGGTCCTCAACGGTAAGCTTGCCGACATCACGACGCACGACTCCCCGCTCGCGTTCGCCAATCAGCTCTTGCTCTCGCTGGTCAGCCCATTCCTTCGCGAGTTTCTTATCTGAAAACGTTTGCGAAACGGGCGCGAGTCGCGCTAGGCGGATTTGCGCAGTCCATCTCCACGTGCCGTCACTCTGCTTACGCTTTAATATGGTCGCCATGCCGTTCCCCCTCACTCACGCCGAACTGGCACACGTAAAAGCTAGCACTCCCGCATCGCCTACTGCAACGCGGGCCGTGAATCCGGAATTTTAACCATAAAAATCAAGTTGTTACGGCGTATGTATGCCGCAATTATAATGCGCGGCCCCATGCCGCACCCTCACCAATTCCCCACTTTCACGCTGTGTGCCGCCGGGGCGCTGATTTTCTGCGCTTTGGCGAGCGTGGCGCGGGCGGACTCGCCGTTTTCCTGCCCGGCGCCGCGCGCCATGGCGCGACAGAAGAGCGAGCCGGTCCACGAGCCGACGCTCGCCGCGGGCGGCCCTTTGAACATCGACAGCGACAAGGAGGCGGTGCTGCGCCTGGAGGATCGCAGTCTCACTTTCAGCGGCCATGTCGTCGTGAGCCAGGGTCAGCGACTGATGAAGTCCGACGATGCGCAGTACCAGAGCGCCGACAATGCCGTGCGGGTACCCGGCAAGCTCGAATACGAGGACCCGCTGATCCATCTCACGGGCAGCGACGGGCGCTACTCCACCTCCGGCGGCGCGAGTTTCAAAGATGCGCAGTTCGAACTGCTGCAGCGCGACGCCCATGGCGCCGCAAAGCTCGTCGACCTGACCCCCGGGGGCATCCTGCGGCTGCAGGAGGTGACCTTCAGCACCTGTCCGGAAACCGAGGAGGTCTGGCAGATCCGTGCCGGCAGCCTCACGCTCGACAGTGAGGAGCACACGGGCGTGGCGCGCGATGCCAGTGTCGACTTCAAGGGCGTACCCATCCTGTACCTGCCGTGGCTGTCCTTCCCGCTGGACGATGAGCGCAAGAGCGGCTTCCTGTTCCCGAGCGTCGGCACCAACAGCCGCAGCGGCCTGGAACTCTCAACCCCCTGGTACTGGAACATCGCCCCGAACGAGGATCTGCTGCTCACGCCCACCTACTACACCCGCCGCGGCATCGACATCGGCGGTGATGCCCGCTATATGACCGACACGCAGAACGGCGAGCTGATCTGGCACTTCCTGCCCTACGATGCCCAGGCGAGCGGTGAGGGCCTGGACAACCACGACCGCTCCTACGTGCACCTGACCCAGACCACCGATCTGCCGGATGAGTTCAGGCTGCACATCGATGCCGCCAACGTCGGCGATTCGCTGTATTTCCAGGACTTTGGCCAAGGGCCCGAGGGCACCAGCGTCGCCTACCTGCAGCGCACCGCCGGGGTGTCGTATCGCGATGAAGACTGGTTGCTGTCAGCCCGATTCCAGCAGTACCAGACGCTGGATGTGATCGAGCAGTTGCTGGAGCCCACCGAGCGCCCCTATGCGCGGCTGCCGCAGCTCGTCGCCGACAGCGAGTTTGTGGTCGGACCCGCCGGCATCCTGCACTACGGTTTTGATTCCGAGGTGGTGAATTTCGACCGCGATATCGGCGTGACCGGCTGGCGCCTGGATCTGCGCCCCGAAGCTTCGCTGCATTTCGAGGGGCCGGGCTACTTCGTGCGCCCCGGTGTCGCCTATGAGTTCACCCAGTATTCGCTCGACAACATCGCGCCCGGGCAGAATCACAGTCCGGACCGGGCCGTGCCGACCGGCAGTGTCGATTCGGGGCTGCGCTTCGAACGGCTCGTCGGGCACGATGGCGCGAACACCCTCACCCTGGAACCGCGGCTGCAATACGTCTACACGCCGTACCGCGACCAGGACCAGCTGCCGGTGTTTGACACGGCGCTGCCGGACCTGAACCTGGTGGAACTGTTCCGCACCAACCGCTTCGTGGGCATCGACCGGATCGGCGATGCGAACCAGGTCAGTACCGCGCTCACCAGCCGCCTGCTCGACGCCGGCAGCGGCCAGCAGTTCCTCTCCGCCACCCTCGGCCAGACCTATTACTTCCAGCCGCCGCGCGTGCAGATTCCGCTCGAACCGACCAGCGGGCTGCGCTCGGACATGGTCGCCGAAATCGCGCTCACCGCCTACCGCAACTGGAGCGTCAACCTCGGCGAGCAATGGGATCCGCAAACCAGCAAAAGCGATCGCACCATTGTGGAGCTGCAGTACAAACCGGCCAACGATGCGGTGGTGAACCTCGCCTACCGCTTTCAGCGCGACACGCCGGCCGAGCAGCAGGCCCAGGCGCAGGCCGTCTCCGTTGCCTACGGCCAGATCTACGCCTCGGAAATCGCGCAGGGCCTGACCCCCACGCAGGCGCAATTGCGCGCCGATGCCCTGACCCAGGGCTATCTGACGCCCAACAGCCTCGACCAGGTCGAGGCCTCCACCGCCTGGCCCATCCTGCGCAACTGGAATGCCTACGGCCGGGTGGTGTATGCGCTGGACCAGCACCAGATGCTGGAGCGGTTCGCCGGTTTCGAATTCCACGGTTGCTGCTGGGGCTTGAGGATTCTCGCCCGCCGCTCGCTCAGCAACAGCACCGGACGCCAGGACACGGGTATATTCGTGCAGCTGGAACTCAACGGCCTGGCAAGTGTCGGATCCGAAGCGGGCACTTTCCTTGGCACCGCGATTCGGGGATACTCCCCAAACTCTGTAAGCCCCTGAAACATCATGAATTATTTTAAACGCGTCACCACGCTTGTCTCGCACCTCGCCCTGCTCGCCCTGGCGGGGTTTAGCCTCCAGGCCCTGGCGCAGACTCGGGAAATCCAAGGCCAGGGCCAGCTCCTCGATCGGGTCGCCGCCGTGGTGAACGATGGGGTGGTGCTCGAATCCGAGGTCGACGAACAGTTGGCGGCCCTCAAGGAGCGGCTGCGCAGCCAGGGGCAGCAGATGCCGCCGGACGCCGTGCTGCGCACGCAGATCGTCGAACGCCTGATCGTGCAGGAAGCGGAGATCCAGCGCGCCGACCATGCGGGACTTAAGATCTCCGATGAGACCTTGAACAACGCCATGACGGAGGTCGCGCAGCGTAACAACATCACCCTGCAGCAGCTGCCGCAGGTGTTGGCGAACCAGGGGATCGACTACGCCGGTTACCGCGAATCCATGCGGCGCGAGCTGACGCTGCGCCTGCTGCAGCAGCGCGACGTGGTGGCGCGTATCGTCGTCACCCCCCGCGAAATCGATCAGTACCTGGAACGCCAGGCGCATCATCCGTCCGCGAAAGCCGAATACAACGTCTCCCACATCCTGATCGCCGTGCCCCAGGAAGCCACGACCGCGCAGCTGGAGGCGGCCCAGAAAAAGGCCGATGACATCTATCAGCGCGCCAAGAGCGGCGAGGACTTCGCGAAGCTCGCCATCGCCAACTCCAACAGCCAGACGGCCCTGGACGGTGGGGAGCTGGGCTGGCGCAAGGGAACGGAGCTGCCGACCGTGCTGGCGGATACCGTGCTCAATCTCAAAGCCGGCGAAGTCGGTGCGCCGATCCGCGCGCCCACCGGCTTTCATATCGTGCGCCTGAACGAGGTGCGCAATCTGCAGAAAAGCGATGTGGTCGAGCAGGTGCATGCGCGCCATATCCTGATGCGCACCAACGAGCTGCAGGATGACGCGACCGTCAAACAGAAGCTCGACAACCTTCGCAAGCGCATCGTGGCCGGCGAGGATTTCGCGGCGCTGGCGCAGATCAGTTCGCAGGATACAGGGTCGGCTGCCGATGGCGGGGACCTGGACTGGGCCACCTCGGACAGCTTCGATCCGGCCTTCGCCAAGGTCGTCGACAGTTTGAAAGTGGATGAGATTTCCGAGCCGTTCCGCACCCAGTTCGGCTGGCACATCGTGCAGCTCCTGGGTCGCCGCAAGTTCGACGACACCAAGGAACTGCAGCGCAAGGACGCCGAGGACCAGATCCGCGCCAGCCGGCTCGATGAGGAAACGGAGCTGTGGCTGCGGCGCGTGCGCGATGATGCGTACGTCGAACTGAAGTCCTGATCCGTGGCGCCGCAGGCGCGGATCGCGGTGACCTCGGGAGAACCCGCAGGCGTCGGACCCGATCTTTGCCTGCAGCTCGCACGCGGTCCGCTGCCCTGCGAGCTCATCTGCCTGGGCGACCGTGAGCTGTTGGCGGAGCGCGCCCGGCAGCTCGGCCTGAAACTGAATCTGTGGGAATACGAGCCGGGACAGCCCGCGCGCCCGCACACGCCCGGCACCCTCGCCGTGCTGCACCTTCCCCTGGCGGTCCCGGCCGAGCCCGGCAAACTCACCGTGCGCAACGCCGCGGCAGTGCTCGCCTTGCTGGACCGCGCCGCCCAAGGCTGCCTGGCTGGCGAATTCGCCGCGATGGTCACGGCGCCGGTCCAGAAGAGCACGATCATTGAAGCCGGTTTTGCCTTCACCGGCCACACCGAGTACCTGGCGCAGCGTTGCGGGGCACCGCTGCCCGTCATGATGCTGGCCTCGGGCACCATGCGGGTGGCGCTCGCGACCACGCACCTGCCGCTGGCAAGCGTCGCGCAGGCGATCACCGGCACGCTGCTCGAGGACGTACTCGCCATCGTGGCCACCGACCTGACGCGCTGGTGGGGTCTGCCCCAGCCACGCATCGCCGTCTGTGGCCTGAACCCGCATGCGGGCGAGAGCGGGCATCTGGGCAGCGAGGAGCTGCGTATCATCCAGCCTGCCGTGAAGCGGATGCGCGAGCGCGGCCTGGATGTCAGCGGACCGTATCCGGCGGACACGATTTTCGTGCCGCGGCTCATGGCCGGGTACGACGCGGTGCTCGCGATGTACCACGACCAGGGCCTGCCGGTGATCAAGCACGCCCACTTCGACCAGGCGGTGAATGTGACCTTGGGGCTGCCGATCATCCGCACCTCGGTCGACCACGGCACCGCGCTCGACCTGGCCGGCACCGGCCATGCCGACGTCGCAAGCCTCGCGGCGGCGGTGCGCATGGCCACCACCATGGCGGCGCACGCGGCGTGATCCGTGCCCGCAAGCGCTTCGGTCAACACTTCCTGCACGATCCCGGTGTGATCGAGCGGATCGCGCGCGCCGTCGATCCCGGTGCGCAGGATCACCTGCTGGAAATCGGCCCGGGGCGCGGCGCACTCACCGATCTGCTGCTGGCGGGGCCCTACGCCACGTTCGATGCCGTCGAGATCGATCGGGATCTGGCCTCGCGCCTGGCGCCCACCCTGGCGCGGGCCCGCGCCGCGACACTGCATGAGTGCGACGCCCTGGATTTTGATTTCGCGGCGCTGGCGCGCACGCGCGCAGGCCGACTGCGGGTCATCGGCAACCTGCCGTACAACATCTCCACGCCGCTGCTGTTCCGGCTGCTGGCCGCATCGCCCGCGATCATCGACCTGCACGTCATGCTGCAGCGGGAAGTGGTGGCGCGCATGGCGGCGGCGCCCGGCACCCCCGACTACGGGCGGCTGACCATCATGCTGGCGCCGTGGGTCAGCGTCGAGCACCTGTTCGATATCGGCCCGGGCGCCTTCAAGCCGCCGCCGCGCGTCTGGTCGGCGGTGGCGCGCCTGACGGTGCGCGACCCGCCCGCCTTTGCGGTCGCGCCCCAGTTCGCGCAGGTCGTGACGGCGGCGTTTT
This sequence comes from uncultured Gammaproteobacteria bacterium, assembly GCA_963708865.1. Taxonomy (GTDB): domain Bacteria; phylum Pseudomonadota; class Gammaproteobacteria; order Steroidobacterales; family Steroidobacteraceae; genus DAIDKA01. The sequence continues at coordinate 11,042 of CAVPUC010000007.1, read as the reverse complement.
CCCAGCGTCGCAAGACCCTGCGCAATGCCCTGCGCAGCCTCCTTGAGGCCCGGGACATCGAGGCCTGCGGGGTTGACCCCTCGGTGCGTGCCGAAACCCTGGCCCCGGAGGTGTTCAACCGCCTCGCGCTGCGGCTCGGCCATGGAATCGGTTAACCTTCCCCGCTGAGGTGCCGCCATGTCCATCTATCGCAAAATCCTGCTGGCCGTTGATCTGAATGCCGACAGCCTCGGCGTCGGCCGGCGCGCCCGGGAGCTCGCCACCCTGCTGGGGGCCGAACTCACGGTGCTGCATGTGGTGGAATACGTGCCGGTCGAACCGGTGGGAGAATCGATGGTGCCGCCGATGCAGGTTCTGGATCAACTCGCCGCCGCCGCGCGCCAGCGCCTCGTGGCGCTGTGTGCCGATATCGGGGTCGCTGCCGCCCAGCAGCGGGTGGAGGTCGGCAACGTCAAGGCCGAGATCGTGCGCCTGGCGCGCGCCATGCCCTGCGACCTGATCGTCCTGGGTGCCCGCGAGCGTCACGGCCTGTCGATATTCGTGAACCTGACCGAGGACACCGTCCTGCATGCGGCGCCCTGCGATGTGCTCGCCATGCGCGTCAGCGGTAATGAGGTGGCCTGATTGCAAGACGCACACGGGATTTCGGTAGACGTACAAACGAGCTACCTGTCCGAACAGTCCGACCCGGATGAACCGCGGTTCGTCTTCTCCTACACCATCACCATCCGCAACGATGGCGAGCATCCGGCCCGGCTGCTGCGTCGGCACTGGTTGATCACGGACGCGAATGGCAAGGTGCAGGAGGTACGCGGCGATGGCGTGGTCGGGGAGCAGCCGCATCTGAAACCCGGCCAGGGCTTTCGCTACTCCAGCGCCGCCATCATTGAAACCCCGGTCGGTGTCATGCAGGGCAGCTATCAGATGATCGCGGATGACGGGCGGGCGTTCGATGCACCCATCGCGCCCTTTCGCCTGGCCATGCCCGGCGTGCTTCAGTAACCGCGCCGGGCCGTGGCGCGCTTTGCCATTGGCGATCTGCAAGGCTGTGCCGCGGAGCTGCGGGCGCTGCTCGAACTCATCAAGTTTTCCGCCGACCGCGACCAGCTGTGGTTCGTCGGGGATCTGGTCAATCGCGGGCCGCAGTCGCTGCAATGCCTGCGCCTGATCCGCGCCCTCGGCGACAATGCCGTGGTGGTGCTCGGCAATCATGATCTGCACCTGCTCGCGCGCGCCTTCGGATCGCGCTTGCGGGACAAGCCCGGCGACACCTTGCAGGAGGTGCTGCGGGCACCGGACCGGATGCCGATTCTGCAATGGCTGCTGGAGCGGCCGCTCGCCTACCAAGACCCGCTGCACGGAGAGCTGCTGATCCACGCGGGGCTGGTCCCGCAGTGGACGGTGCCGCAGACGCTGGCGCTCGCGCAGGAAGTGCGCGCGGCGCTGCTCGCCGCGCCCGAGGATTTCTTCGATGACATGTACGGCGACCAGCCGGATCAGTGGAGCGCGCAGCTCACTGGTAGCGAGCGGCTGCGATTCATCGTCAATGTCCTGACGCGGCTGCGCGTGTGTACGGCCGCGGGTCGCGCGGCCTTCAAGGCCAAAGGACCGCCGAAGCCCGGCAAGGCGGCGCTGCTACCCTGGTTTGAAATCCCGGAGCGCGCCAGTCGTGACACCCGCATCATCTTCGGCCACTGGTCGACGCTGGGCTATGTGAACGCCCATGGCGTGATCGGGCTCGACACCGGGTGTGTCTGGGGCGGCGCGCTGACGGCGGTGAATCTGGATGGGCCGATCAAGCCCATCAGTGTCGGCTGTCCGGGATACCAGCAGCCCGACGCCTCTTAGGTGCGGCCGGTTCTGGGGCCGAGAAAATACCAGAGGATGAAGCCGAGCACGGGCAGCAGGATGACCAGCACCGTCCACAGCACCTTCTTGGCCGTGTCGGCATTGCTTTGCATGATGTTGACGATCGCCCAGATATCGGCGATCAGCACCAGTACGCCCCACAGACTGTCTCGATACAACATACGTTCTCCTCAAATGAGCGCGGCGCCTAACTATGGACCGGGTGGTGCGTTCGCCGGACCCCAGTTGAGCGTGATCTGTTTGGTTGCGGCCACGTAGATCCCGGGGGGCAGTTCGACCTCGACGCTGCCGGCGCCGCCTGCCGGTATCGGCACCACCAGGCGCTGCGCGCCGCGCACGTCGATGGCGCCGATCGCGCCCGGCGTGACCCGCAGCGCCACCCGCACCGGCCAAGCGAGGCCGCTGCGCGGCATGACCACCGCGGAGCCCGCGGCGCCGGCCGCCGTCATGTCCAGGACCACATCGTTGCGCTGCCATACCTGGGGCCAGGACAGTGCGGCGCCATCGGGCGTTGCCACCGTCAGGGCCGTGGACACCTCCGCTGCCGCCGGCGCCTTGTGGTGCCAGGGCAGGTGCGCGGACAGGGAGGCGCAGCCTGCAAGACCCAGGATCGCCGCGACGAGTAAGCTCAACGCAGCGGGCGCAAAGCCAAGTTTTCTGATGTCCATGGGCTAAGCCTACCTGCACTCGCGCCGCAATGCTTCGGGCTTACAATGGCGGTAGAGGATCCGAATACATATGTCAGTCCCCAGCCCCCTAAATTTCAAGCACTGGATCGAGGAAAACCGCCAGCTGCTCAAGCCCCCCGTGGGCAACCGGCGCATCTTCCGCGACAGCCAGTTCATCGTCATGGCGGTGGGTGGACCCAACTCGCGCAAAGACTACCACGTCGATCCGGGCGAGGAATTGTTCTACCAGGCCGAGGGCGATCTGCTGCTCAAGACCGTGCAGGACGGCAAGATCGTCGATATCCCCATTCGCGAGGGTGACCTGTTTCTGCTGCCCGCCGGGGTGCCGCACTCACCGCGGCGCGCCGCCAATACCGTGGGCCTGGTGGTGGAGCGCGACCGGCGTCCCGGGGAGCGCGACGGCCTGCAGTGGTACTGCGAGCACTGCGGCACCAAGCTGTACGAGGAGTTCTTCGAACTCACCGATATCGAGACCCAGTTTCCGCCGGTGTTCGAGCGCTTCTTCGGGGATCCGCGGCACTTCACCTGCCGTCACTGCGGCACCGCGCAGACCCGCTAGGCGCCGGATATCGCCCACCATGACGTTTGAACGCACCCTGGCCTATGCCCGAGCGCGCGACGCCGCCGACGGCCTGGCGCGCTTCCGCGATGCCTTTGCGCATCCCGTAAGTGATGCGGGGGTTCCCCTAGTCTATCTGTGCGGCCACTCGTTGGGATTGCAGCCGCTCGCGGCGCGCCAGCGCGTGAACGAGGAGCTGGATGACTGGGCCGCCCTCGGGGTGCGCGGCCACGAGTCCGCCAGGCGCGCCTGGATTCCGTATCACGAGCAGATGACCTCGGGCCTCGCCGCGTTGGCCGGTGCCAAGCCCGGCGAAGTGGTCGCGATGAACTCGCTGACCGTCAACCTGCACCTGATGCTGGCGAGCTTCTATCGCCCCGTTGCGGGGCGCAGCCGGATCCTGATGGAGGCCAACGCCTTTCCCTCGGACCGCCACGCCGTGGCCTCGCAGATCCGCTGGCACGGCTTGGATCCGCGCGCGGAGCTGCTCGAACTGGCGCCGGCGGATGGCAGCGCTCACACCACCCTTGAGCAGATCGAGTATTTCCTGGCGCATCGGGGCGCCGAGATCGCCCTGGTGCTGTGGCCGGGCACGCAGTACCTGAGCGGCCAGGTGTTCGAGCTGGCGCGGATCGCCGCAGCGGCGCGAAAGGCCGGGTGCGCGGTGGGCTTTGACCTCGCCCACTCCATCGGCAATGTGCCGCTCAACCTGCATGACAGCGGTGCCGACTTTGCGGTGTGGTGCAGCTACAAGTACCTCAACGCCGGGCCCGGAGCGATCGGCGGCTGCTTTGTCCACGAGCGGCACGCCCGCTCGCCGCTGCGACCGCGGCTCGCGGGCTGGTGGGGGCACGATCCGCGCACCCGCTTCGCCATGGGACCGGACTTCGATCCCGCCCCGGGTGCCGAGGGCTGGCAGATCAGCAATCCCTCGATCCTCGCGGCGGCGCCGCTCCTGGCCTCGCTGGAACTCTTCGCGCAGGCCGGGCTCACCCATCTGCGCGCCAAGTCCGTGGCACTGACCGGGTATCTCGATTTCCTGCTCGACCCCCTGGCGCTGGATGTGCTGACGCCCCTCGGCAGCCACTCGCGCGGCTGTCAGCTCTCCGTGCGGCTGCGCCGTAATGCGCAGCAGAGCCGGGCCGTATTCGAGCAGCTGCAGGCAGCGGGCATGGTGTGCGACTGGCGCGAACCGGATGTCATCCGCGTGGCGCCGGTGCCGCTCTACAACACTTTCGAGGAGGTGTTTCGCTTCGCCACGGCCCTGGAGGCGGCACTGCGGGAAGTGGCCTAATGCGCGAGCAAGCCGTCAACATCGCCGGGGGCGGATTGGCCGGTGCGCTGCTGGCGGTGATGCTGGGGCGTCGTGGCATTCCGGTGACGGTCTTTGAGCGCCGCCCCGACCCGCGTAATCACGATGCCGATGCCGGCCGCTCCATCAATCTGGCGCTGGCCGCGCGCGGCATCCGCGCGTTGGAGCATGCGGGCCTGATGGCGCAGGTGCGCCCGCTGCTGCTGCCGATGCGCGGGCGCATGATCCATGAGGCGCAGGGCGGTGCGAGCGCCCACCTGCTGCCCTATGGGCAGCGCGACGAGGAAGTCATCTACTCGGTCGGCCGCGCCGCACTGAACCGCGTGCTGATCGAGGCCGCCGCGCAGTTGCCGCAGGCGCAGCTGCGCTTTGAGACCCCCTGCACCGCCGTGGATCCGGTTCGCGGCACGCTGTGCGTGAGCGATGGGCGCACGGGGACGCCGCATACGCTCAACGGTTCAGTCACGATCGCGGCCGACGGTGCGGGCTCTGCGCTGCGCGCCGTTCTTGCCCGGGACGGGCAGGTGGCCGTCATCGAGCGGCCGCTCGAGCACGACTACAAGGAACTGCGGATTGCGCCGCAGGCGGGCGATTACGCCCTGCGTGCGGATGCGCTGCATGTCTGGCCGCGACACGGCTTCATGCTCATTGCCCTGCCGAACCCGGATCGCAGTTTCACCGCCACGCTGTTTTTGCCGCATACCGGCAATCCCGGATTCGACACGCTGGGAAACGATGCGGCGGTGCAGGAATTCTTCCATCGTGAGTTCGGCAGCGCCGCGGCATTGATCCCTGATCTGACCGCGCAGTTCCGCGCCCATCCACAAGGCCATCTCGGCACCGTTCACACCGATCCGTGGGCCTGCGGCGCCGTGCTGCTATTGGGCGATGCGGCCCATGCCATCGTGCCCTTTCATGGTCAGGGCATGAATGCGGCGTTTGAGGACTGTCTGGTGCTGGACTCGATGCTGGCGCACGCCCGCACGGGCAGTGCCGGCTACGACTGGCCCGCGATCTTCGCAAGGTTCAATGACGAGCGTCGTCCCGACACCGAAGCCATCGCGCAGATGGCGCTGGAAAACTATGCCGAAATGCGCTCGGCGGTGCTCGAGCCGCGCTTCCTGCGCCACAAGGCCTGGGCGATGCAACTGGAGCGGCTGTATCCCGAACGGTTCATTCCCCGCTACGCGATGGTGATGTTCCACCCGCAGATCTCCTACTCCGAGGCGCTGCAGCGCGGGGCCGTGCAGCAGCAGATATTGGACTTGCTGGAGGCCGACCGGCCACCCGGTGCCGCCGATACCGAGGAGCTGAATGCGGCGCAGCTCCTGCGCGCGCGGGCGCTCATTACCGCGCGACTGTAGCGGTCAGGGGTGGGGTCGTGCCCGCTCGAAACGGATCAGACCGGGTTCCGCGCCCGGGCCTGCGGGCACGAAGCCGCACCGCCGCAGCACACGTTGCGAGCTTGTGTTGGCATCGAGCGTATGGGCAATCACGCGCTGCACGGTGTCCACGCACAGCGCGCGGGCGGTCAGCGCCTGCACAATCTCCGTGGCAAAGCCGCGACCGCGCGCCTCCGGCACCACTGAATAGCCGATCTCGACGACGCCGTTCGCCGGCGGTCCGAGGTACCCCGCACCCGCGATCAGCGCCTCCCGGTGCCCGGCGGCATCGAGGCTGATCGCATACCAGTTGTACCAGCCGATGGCGGCCGGGCCGCCCGACACCAGCACGGCCGTGAAGAACTGCAGCGCCTCCTGGTCGTATTCACCGGGCGGCCAGCTGGCGGGCACGGGGACCCCCAGCAAGGCGCCGAGCGCATCGGGCCCGACAAGCTCGGCCTGCACCAGATCCAGTGTCGCGGCGATCAACTCCAGCCGTGCGGTTCGGGCCAGAAGTCCATCGGTCATGGCAGCAGTTTCAGCGCGCCGGTAATGGCCGAGATCGCCTGGTCGGCAGCCGGGCCGATCCCCAGGCAGGTGACGGTGCCCGCCGCGACTACCGTGCGGCCCGCATCTGCCACGAGAAATTCCGGCAGCGCCGCCGCGGTGGCAAGGTCCTGCAAGGCCCGCAGCGCCTCGGCGGACTCGCAGGCCAGCACCACCTTGGTCATTCCCGAGGAGAGCCACTCGACCTGCGCAGCGTGATCGGCTGCCAGAAACGCGCCGATGGAGGCGTGCGCGACCTGGGCGGCCAATTTGCCGCACGGCAGCCGCAGCGCTTCATTGACGATGATGACCTGCTTCAATCGGCATTCCCCTCGGGCGCATCGAGCCGAAACACCTGTAGCGCGAACGCCTTGCCGGACGACAGGGCGATCCGGCGTGATGCCAGCGGCGCGAAACCGCATTCGGCAGCGCAAGCCGCCAGTACCGCCGGGGAAACCAGATGCATGGCGGGGGCGAGACCTTTGAGGCTCGCAAAAGGCGATTCTGAAATGCTTTCAGCCTCGTGCGAGGACAGCTGCAGCACGGTCGCCAGCACGCCGTTCGGGCGACACAGCACTTTGAAATTTCGCAGTACCGGGCCAGGCTCAACATACTCGAGCACCAGCGCGGCATAAATGAAATCGACGGGCGCGATGCGCTCGATGGGGTCTTGGATATCGCGCACGTACAGTTCCAGACCCGGCAGGGTGGCCGCGTACCGGTAAGCCAGTTCCTGAATGTATTGCGGATTGATATCAATCCCCACCACACGGCGCGTGACAGCGGCGTCGAGGCGGTCAAAGCCATTGCCCCCGGCGCAGCCAATCACTGCCGCTGAGGCGGGCGTCCACTTGTCCAGCAGCTGCGCGAACTCGGTCGCCAGCATGCCGGCCTGCCCGACCCCCGGCCATGACATGTGACCTTCGTAGTCGGCGAGCGGCACGTCGAGCCACGGTGAACGCATGGACATCAACCCAGGTTGGCGCTCAAGGCGAGGTAGGCATCAAGGTCGCGGTGCACGTCGGCCTTGAGCACGCCGGTGCGGACGTTGACGCCGGCGCTCACCAGCATCGCGATGCCGGCGCCGTTATTGCGGGGGTCCGGATCGAGGATTCCCACCACCACGCGGCGAATGCCGGCGGCGATCAGCGCCTGGGCGCAGGAGGGCGTCCTGCCATGGAACGAGCAAGGCTCGAGGGTGACGTAGGCGCTAACGCCCTCCGCGCTGCCGGACATCTGGCTCAGGGCCATCGCCTCGGCATGGTTGCGGAAGGGCGGTTGCGTGAACCCGCGGGCGATCACGCGGCCCGCTCTCACCATGCACACAGCCGACCGGCGGGTTCGGCAAACACTCAGGCAATGCGTTGCGCCCCGCTTGCAGGGCCTCTTGCATGAAGTCCGCATCCGTATCCAGCGCGAATTTCATGACGGCTCCCTGGAACGGTTACAGCCGTCCGTTTTACGGCGGCTTGCCGCCGCTGCCCCGGAAATTGGCCTGCAACAGGTGTGTCAGGGTATGCACGTAACGCAATTTGCCGTTCTCGACCCGAAATACATGGCTGTCGGCCGCACCGCTGCCGCCTCCCGGACCGCCGGCGCCAAATGTGCAGTACACGGAAACGGTGCCCAGTTCCTCATCGACGACGAAACGGCGGTTGGCGATGTTCACACCGGCCGGCACGCCGACCGCGCAGGTGTCGGTCGGGGAGCCCTTGCCGGTATACGCGCCACCCTCGACCCGCACGCACGGATAGCCCCATGGCACCAGGTCGAGCCTCTTCTCCAAGAAGGCATCCAGGTAAGCATTGGCCGCGGCGACCAGGGTGCCGCGGGAACTGCGCTTTTTGACGGGAATCGGACCCCAATTCTCAGAGGAGGAATATTTCAGGTAAGCGTCGGCGTTGAAGAGCCAGTAGCCGGTCGTGGTCCAGAGGATTTCAACTTCGGCAATCTTGTCGTGATTGACGCGCAGGCGGGTGCTCAACACGTAGGGCGCCGCTTTGTCCGTCACGATGACTTCGGTGATGGACTGACAGGTAGCGGTATCGAGAAAGCTGCGCTGGTGATCAATCTTCATGGGCTTGGTGATCAGGCCCTTCTGCATGTCAGCCGGGACGGCGTTCTCCCAATAGCCCACGCCTTTCGCCAAGGGCAGCGCCGAGAAATCGCCCTTGGTCTGCGCGCCGATATACAGGTCGACAGCCTGTTGCAGCCCGTCGCGGGTGCAGGAGATCTCGGCATGACTCAGCGCCGGCGCCAGTAACGCGCCGCCGAGCATTAGATAGAGGCCTGCGAGAGTGATGCGTTTCATTGTGGAAGTCCCCCGTGTCGCGACATGACAGTATGCCCGAGCGCAGCGCGCTGACGAAATGCCGCGCCGGCACGGTGCCCATTGCTACGGCTTTTCAGGCTCACCCGGCAGCTCACCGGTGGCAAGATAGGTCAACTCCTGCTCCGAGACCCGGGCGTGCTCGCGAATCCATTTCGCCCGGTGCAGGAGTGCGCTCGGCACCATGACCGCAAACTCGGTGCCGAGACCCGGCAGCGGCTCGTTGGAAGCGAGCCGGCAGAGCACCTTTTCCGAATCCAGGAGGCCTACCAGCGCCTGGGCGGAAATCCGGTCGCCGAAGGTTGCCACCACGCTCCAGTCATCCCTTGGCACGGATCCTCTCCCCGTCAGGCCGTGTCGCGCTCATGTTCCCGGGCATCGATCTCAAACGGCGCCGCCGCATAGCCGACCGATAGCACCTGTTCCAGGTACTGCGGCAGGAACGCGGCAATGGATCCGGCGACCTCGTATTGGTACACGTGCCGACACTCGTGCGATACGAGCCGGTTGCTGCGATGGTCTTTCACGATATAGATCCCATAGCCGAGGGTGAGTCCAATCGTGCCCGGCCCGAGCATGCCAGCTCTGAACGCGGCGTCCCGCAGTTCCGGATCATCGGGAAGCGGAATGCGGGTGACTTCGGACAATCGAACCAGCTCCGGCCTATAGACGCCTGACAGATGCGCAAGCCTTCTTTCGAAATCCGAGAGGGGCTGCGCCGTCCGCCATGATCTCAGCCGACCTGGCCTCCGCCCAGGCGATCGCCTTGGGCAGGATCCGTGGCAGCAGGGTCGCCGGTTCCGCCACGTCAGGCCGCCTTGCGTCGCTTGGCGCTCAGCAGTCGCGCTGGAAGAAACAACACTCCCCGCAGCAGCGCAAACACTGCCTCAAAGGTTATGCCGATGAGCCGAAACGGGAGGGACACCAGCCAGATCAGCGGCCACAGCAGCAATGCCAACAAGGCGAGCGGCCAACACAGCACAAACAGGATCAGCCAGCAGACTAAGGTAAGGAGGGTGGTCACGGCTGCCGCAACGGGTGGGAAATGACGGGATATCCGTGGTGCAGGGGATCGAACAGCATCCGCCATGCTACGGCATGCCACCCGCCGCACACCAGTTACCCTGCAATGCGTAGGGGTGGTGTCGATCATTCATCCTGATCTCCCCAGCGCCACCGGGGCGGCTCGCCTTTGAGGTAACAGATGAATGTCAGAAGGGCGGCCATGACCACGGCAAAGAGCAGAAAAGTGAGCGGATGCGCGGGCATCAACCGCAGCGCCGCGGCGATCAGTGCGATGAGCCATCCCAGCAGAATCATCCATCCCTGCCAGGTGATGGGCGGACCCCAGCCCCACCCGTAGCGCTTGGCCAGAAACCAGTACTCGGTAGGCTTGGGCATAAGCGCGCGCGGCGGCCGTTATTCCCGCCCTTCGCCTTCCCAATAATTGACGTTCAAGCTCTCCTTGCCCACGAAACGAAAGCCCTGCGGCTTGCCATCAGGTCCGGGAGCGTACTCAGCCAGGACGCCGAATTTTCCGCTGTCGGGGTACTCGGCAATCTCTGGCGATAGCTTCGTGCTCACGGCCAGATATCCGAAGCTCATCGGTGCCGGTATTTCTGATCTGGTGCGCCTTGTCGGGGCCGCCGGGCGGACAGGCGATGAAATCCCCTTGGCGGATGGGATAGGTCGCGGTGCCGATGCGGATCTCCCCGGAACCCTGGAGTACAAAGAACATCTCCTCGTTCACCCGGTGGCAATGAAACGGGAACGCCGCTTTGCCCGGGCGGCACAGCCGTCACGTTGTAGCCGAGCTTCTGCGCGCCGAGTCGGGGCGCAATCTGGCCTGAGCGTGCATCAAAGCGGGCGGCGGCAGGGCCGCTCGCGGCAAAGGCAGCCGGGCGCGGCAGCAGCTCGAGGTCGGCGAGGTTCACTATTGGCGATGTCATGATGGCCTCTGTTGTGGTTGGGCTTTAGCCAACGCCCTCGATAATGCGCAAATCACGGTCCGCGCCGTTGCCCAGTGCACGCAGGGCCTCCTGGTACGGCGGGCTGTCGTGGGCGGCGACGGCCTGCGCCACGCTTTCAAACTCGATGACGACGGTGCGCTGAGCAAGGCCACTCTCGTAGACGCGCGCCGGCACGCCGCGGGCGAGGAAGCGGCCGCCTGCCGCGATGAGTGCGGGTCCTGCGAGTTTGGCATACGCGGACAGCGCCTCCTCGTCACGTACCGCACGGTATGCAGAGATCCAATAGGCTTTGCTCATGGTCTGTTTCCCAATGGGGGTGTAAATCTCAAACGCTTTGCACGGATCACCAGGCGTTGATGAGCGTCAGCGCATCATCGATATTGGCA
>CAVPUC010000006.1:0-194289 GCA_963708865.1 uncultured Gammaproteobacteria bacterium | reverse complement strand
AACATGAATGGCTGCGGGCGATGCGATCGAAAGTGGGTCTGCTTCAGGCGCTGCCTGAGGACAAAGATTTGATCAACGCCTTGCTGGATGTTATGCACCGAACGCAGGCGGATTACACGGTGACATTCTGGGGCCTATCGGACTATCTTGAGCGAGACCGGTCAGGACTCGGCGTAGTGGAGGCGCTGCGTGATCATGCGGACTTCCAGGTGTGGCTGCGCAGATGGGAGGAGCGGGGCGCTCATGAGTCGGAGTCTTCCGCTGTTCGCTTCGACACCATGCGACGAGCAAACCCGAGATACATACCGAGAAACCACCGTATCGAGGAGGTCATAGAGGCGGCGACGACCGAGGAGGATTTCGCACCCTTCGAGGCATTGCTTGAGGTCATCGTGCGACCTTTCGACGAGCAGCCGAGTGCCGCTGCCTACGCGGCCCCGCCGCGTCCCGACCAGCGGGTACTTGAAACGTTTTGTGGTACGTAAAGAGGGCTCGTGGGAAGACAATTCATGGCCGCCATCGCTCGCCCGCTGTGTGCGTACCTGCTCGCCGGCGTAGCCTTCGTCCTGAGCCTGAGCGTCACCGCCCATAGCACCGCCGGCACCATGGAGGTCCGCGCAAGGCTCGACCGGCTTGAGATCGATGTTGTCAGGGCCGAGGACATCCGTGCGATAAAGAAGCTGCAGCGGGCCTACGGCTACTATGCGGACCGTGGGCTATGGGACGACCTCGCAGATCTGTTCGCGGCCGACGCGGTCGCGAATTATCCAAGCGGGGGTTTCGACGGCAACGCCAGCATCCGGGCGATGTTCATCCAGAACCTGGGACAGGGTAAGCGGGGTCTTGCCGAGGGGCGAATCTATAACCACACCATCCTCCAGCCAGTCGTCGACCTGGCGCCCGACGGCGCGACGGCGACGGGCCGCTGGCGCGTACTCGGCATGCTGGGGCGATTCGGGGCCTCGGCCTCCTGGGCCGATTCGCTGTATCGCTTCGACTACGTAAAGCAGAACGGCCACTGGAAGATCAAAACGCTGATCGCCTACGCCGGATCGGGCGGAGGCTATGATCAAGGCTGGGTACCACCGAAGCCGCGACCGCCCGGGTACATCGACACTTCGCCGGTACGATTCAATCTGGCGCATCCGGCCGACCGGCCGTGGACTGATCCGTGCGAGGAAGATACGTCCGCATGCGTGGCCCCGTTCCCCTATCCAAACAGGGGGAAGATCGCGCGCAGCACAAATGTCTCAGCAGTGATCATGCCGGCAGCATCAATGACGACTTCCAATCCTGAGGGTGATCGCGCCAGCGATCTGATCCGTCGCGCGCTGCGGCTCGAGAACGAACACGATGTGCTGAATCTGCAGGATGCCTACGGATACTATCTGGATCGTGGTCTGTGGACGGAGGCTGCGGGCCTGTTCGCGGAGGATGGCTCTCTGGAAGTCGGCCAGGCCGGTATCTACGTCGGGCGCGAGCATATCCGCCGCTCGTTGGCGTTAAGCGGTCCGCGTGGCCTTCGCGCAGGCCAACTCAACGATCACCTGCAGATCGAGCCCATCGTCGACGTCGCGCCCGACGGCCAAACCGCGCAGGCCCGCATTTTCGAGCTCGCCTTCGTCGGGGGTGGTGGCTCGGCCGGGAGGATCGTACAGAGCGTTGAGGAGGTCGAGTATGCGCGGCGCGGAGCCCAGTGGGTGATCCAATCACTGCACGACTACACAATCCTCGCGACCGACTACGATCAAGGTTGGGCGAAGAGTGCTTTGCCGGCATCCGCGACAAATGCGATGCTTCCACCGGATCGTCCGCCGACAGTGGTCTACGAAGCCTATCCCAAGATCTACACGCCCCCTCTGCATTTCGACAACGCCTCGACCGGCAAGCCGACCCAGTACCCGGCGGGGACGCCGGTTCCTTCGCCGTCAGATGCGGGGGCTCCCCCGTCGTCTGTGTCTCCCACGGGCTCCAGGGCTCTCGAAGCCGCGATCGCCGCGGGCGAACACCAAATGGAGCGCGTGAGGGACTACGACGAGATCGAGAATCTGCAGAACGCCTACGGCTATTACGCCGAGAAGTCCCTGTGGTCAGACATTACCGCGCTCTTTGTGGACGATGGGGAATTCGACGTTGACGGCACACGGAGCGTGGGCCGCAAGAACATCCTCGCCTCATTGAAGGCGTCGGGTCCCGAGGGTCCGGTCAAGGGCGAATTGAACAGCCAGCTCCAGCTTCAGCCGGTGATCCATATCGCTCCCGATGGAAGGACAGCGAAGATCCGCTCCCGTCTCCTGAATCTGACGCGGGATGCCCACGCCCGCCCAATGTGGGGGAGTGGTATCTACGAGAACGAAGTGGTGAAGGAGAGTGGGGTCTGGAAGTTCAAGCGTCTCCACCTCTACTGGACCTGGAAGGTCTACTACAAAGGTGGGTGGGCATCGCCAGGTTCGGACGAAGGGCAGCTGCTGCCTTCCCGATTCACGCCCCCGTTCCACTACCACCATCCCGACGGCCGATAGGTCAGTTCAGACTTACCTGGGACGTGACTGATTGGCGTCAGTCGCAAAACCCTAGGTGATTTTGCCGAATCGTTGGTCGGGATGACAGGATTTGAACCTGCGACACCTACGTCCCGAACGTGATTTATCGCTCTTCCACAAGTTGCTGTTTCGCCAGAAGTCACTGCCCGTAAGTCACTGATCGCTGGCGAAATAAGCGCTATTCGTATCATTGCATTCCGTCGCACGCTGTAGCACACTCTATCACGCCAGTTGGAGCACGACTGGAGCACAGGAGAGGGTGATGCGCGCGAAGCTCACGAAGCGGTTGATCGACTCCCTAAAGCCCGGCCCGAAGATGTACGCCGTCCGGGATACGGAGCTGAAGGGCTTCCTACTTCGGGTGCGTCCCAACGGCGGCATGACGTGGTTCTTCGACTATCGCAATGAGCAAGGCCGGCGCCTCACCTACAAGCTAGGTGGCTACCCCGGCCTTCAGCCCGAGGGCGCCCGGCGTCAGGCTGAAGAAGCGGCCGGAAAGATCGCTGGTCGGATCGATGTGCAGGCGCAGAAGAAGGCCGCCAGGGTGGAAGCGGCCCGGGCCATGGTATCAACCTTAGGCGCCTTCATTGAGCAGCGCTACGAGCCCTGGGCCTTAGGGCATCTACGGCGTGGAGACGTAGCTGTAGCGCGCCTGAAGGCTGATTTCAGCAAATGGCTGGAAGAACCCCTCGGTACCTTCAACGTCTGGCGAATCGAGTCCTGGCGCCGCGATCGGCTGAAGGCGGGAGTCAAGCCCGTCACCCTGAACCGGCAAATCGACACACTGCGTGCCTGCCTTCGCAAGGCAGTGGACTGGGAGATCATCGAGAACCATCCCCTGCAGGGCCTAAAGCGCCTCAAGGTCGATGATGACGAGCGTGTGCGGTTCCTGACACCGGCCGAGGAGAACCGCCTGCGTGACGCTCTGGTGACGCGAGAGACGAACCTGCGACACGCCCGTGATCGGTTCAACGCCTGGAAGGAGAAGCGCCACAAGCCCGTGCTCCCGGCCCGCACGGATGTGTTCGTGGATCACGTGCGACCGCTGGTGATGGTGGCGCTGAACACGGGCCTTCGCCGAGGAGAGCTTTTCTCCCTACGCTGGTCAGATCTGAACCTCGACAAGAATCCCATGCTCACGGTGCGCGCGGCCGCGGCCAAGAGCGGGGACAGCCGACATGTACCGCTGAATACAGAGGCGGCCGGCATCCTTCAGACCTGGCATGACCAAAGCCGCCCGACTGATCTTGAGGCGCTCGTATTCCCCGGTGCCGAGGGTGCGCGGCTGACGAACATCAACAAGGCCTGGGCCACCGTGTGCAAATTGGCGAAGGTCACCAATTTCCGTCTGCACGACTGCCGCCATCATTTCGCCAGCCGCCTTGTTCAGAAGGGGGTCGATCTGAACACCGTCCGGGCGCTGCTAGGGCATGCCGACCTCAAGATGACCCTGAGGTACAGCCACCTTTCACCCGACAACTTGGCAACTGCTGTCGCAAAGCTCGGCTAATGGGCCGCCCACGCAATAGCGATGATCGTGCCAAAGACCTCGCGGACCGCAAGATGGCCACCACCGTTTTGCGCCTCGTGTTCTGGGGATTCTCGTGCGATGCGGCATGCGAGTGCGTCGGCAGGCTCGCAAGGGATGTGCTTCGTCGAACCGACCATGAAGGCTTTGCATTGGGACCAGACCGGATTGAACAGATCTACAAGGACATGCTCAAGAGCTTCTCACCACCACCACGCCGGCAGGGCATCACCCGGCGATGGCTACAGGGCGTGCGGGTCTGGCGCCTGAGGCGACCCGACGGAAGTTTCTTTGAGACGCCAACGCTCGATTTACTGGCCGAAGGCCTGCTTCGAGGCTACACCGCACCGAAGCAGATGGCATTGGTTGACACGGTCTATGGGCCGGAATTCGGATTGATCTCCGACAACCTGATCAACGGCGACCCCGAAATGACACGCGGGGCCCTGGCAGAGACCGAACCATTCGCCGAGGCTAAATCGGCTCCTGTCATGCCTGGCCCAAAAACGGGGTAGAAAACCCACGGCCTTTGCACGCAGCAATATTCTTTGTCTCCAAGTTGCAGGAGATGAAGATGACCGCGCCACCCGTTCCCCAATACCGTACCAGCGCCGCAGCCAAATACCTGAGCCAGCGCGGCCTAACACGCAGCGTCTCGTACCTCGAGAAGACCCGAGGCCGCGGACCTGAAGACTCGCGTGACCGTGGCCCTGACTTCACCCGCGATGAGGTGGGTATCTGCTGGTATGACGAGGTAAGCCTCAATCGGTACCTCGAGCAGCATTTAAAAAACCGAAAATTTCGAGCACCGGCCGCGCAGCCGCGGCAACTGCGGACCAAGAGCGCATGACGTGGCGCGTGCTGTTTGTCGTTGGTACGCCATGCGTTAAACGGAGTGCATCCGTTATTTCTTTAGCGGTTTATCGTTTGGGACATCGCAGCAAGAGAAAGCCGCATGCCCACGTTTAGCCAGACGGTCAGTAAAGTAGCCAGAGACGCGGAAGTCGCCTCAGCGACGGTTCGCATGTATGAAAACTTAGGCCTCATCCCCTGCGTTCGAACCACAAATGGGGTAAGGCTGTTCGCTGAGGACGCTGCAGAACTGGTACGCCGCATCTACACCGAGCGCTTGAAGAGTCGCGGCCGGCCGGCAAAGGCAGAAGTCCGATGAGCACCTTCATCGAGCTGACTCAAGTGAGTTCATTCCTCGGCATTCGCTTGGGCGCGTCCTTCTTCCACGGATTTGGGCGCTACCGTGTGCGGCGCGGCCGCGAGGTCGCTTATGCCACTGTCGTGCACTTCGATCGTCAGTGGCTGGATGCCTACATTTGCTGGCACAAAGGTCGCGGCGAACACGAGAAGGCGCGAGCTCTGCGCCAAGAGTGGCTAGCTGCTCACAAAGTGTCGATGCAATGAGCGCCTACGAAAAAGTGGCCGGCCACCTGCGCAACTTCAAGAGTACCGGGCCTAGCACCGGCATCGCCAGCTGCCCAACAGCTGCCCACAAGCACGGCGATCGAAGCCGCGGCCTGAGTGTGCGCGTAGGCGATGGCTGTGCGCTGATCTACTGCCATGCAGGATGTGGCGCAGCTGAGGTGATGGGGGCCCTTGGGCTTACTCTGGGGGATCTGTACGACACCCCGCTCCCTGGCGCTGTCGGCGGTATCAACCGTCCAACACACAGTCGCATCCCTTATCGCGACCTGCTGGAGATCATTGACCTTGAAGCGCTGACGGTAGGAATGATCGCCTTGGAGTTCAAGAACACCAAACACCTGTCGGATGAGGACTGGATGCGACTTGCAACCGCCACGGCACGGATTGGCCGAGCCAGGGACCACGCCCATGGCCGATAACGTCACCAACTTGGATGCGGTCCGCGCGCGATTAGATGCCGAGTCCGAGATCCCAGAGGGCTTTAGCGACACCGATATTGCGAATGGTCAGCGTTTCGCCCGCCAACACGGCGCAGACGTGCGGTTTACGGTGGAGCGTGGATGGCTCGCGTGGGACGGCAAACGGTGGGCAGTGGATGACAAGGGCATCCGCGTCCAGGAGATGGCGAAGCAGACTGCCATCGCGATCTTCGATGAGGTGAAGAAGGCCACAAGCAATCGGGATGAGGTTTACCGCCATGCCAAGAGATCGCAGTCGAAGAAAGCCATCGATGCGATGTTGGCGCTGGCCAGGTCCGAGCCCGGCATCCCGGCACGGCTGGTGGACTTCGATTCCAATGGCTGGTTGTTCAACGTCGCTAACGGCACCGTCGATCTGCGCACCGGTCAGTTGAGGCCGCACTACCGCGAGGACCTGATCACAAACGTCTCGGAGATCACCTACCAGGCCGGGGCGGATTGCGCATTGTGGGATGAGTTTCTAATGCGGGTGACCGATCGTAACCATGCGCTGTACGACTATCTGCGACGCTTCGTCGGCTACCTGCTTGTCGGGGATACCTCGGACCAGTCTCTGCACTTCCTCTACGGCTTGGGCGCCAACGGCAAGTCGGTGTTCTCCGAGGTGCTGCAGCGCATGTTGGGGGACTACGCCATCACCGTCAGCCCGGACCTGATCATGCTGCGCCGGCATGGCGGCATCCCGAACGACGTAGCGCGCCTACGCGGGGTCCGGGCGGCGCTCATGAACGAGACCAGCCAGGGCAGCCGCTTCGATGAGGCGAAGCTCAAGGACCTGACCGGCGGCGATACGCTCACGGCGAGGTTTCTGCATCAGGAATTCTTCGACTTCCACCCCACCCACCGCATCGTCATCCGCGGCAATCACAAGCCGGCCATTAACGGCACCGATGAGGGTATCTGGCGGCGGCTGCGGCTAGTCCCATTCACCGTCCAGATTCCAGCTGATGAGCAGGACCGCGACCTCCTGCGAAAGCTTGAGGCCGAACTGCCCGGCATCCTGTGCTGGGCCATTGCCGGGTGCCTGGAATGGCAGCGCGACGGCCTGAAGCCGCCAGCCATCATCACCGATGCGGTGCGCCAGTACCGGGAAGAGTCCGACACCTTGGGCAGGTTCATCGCTGAGTGCTGCGAGCCGGCAAAGCTCGGGCAGGTGAAGTCAGGCGTGTTCTTCAAGCGATACCAGGAGTACGCACAGAGCGCGGGTGAGCGCTGGGTAGCCTCCAAGGACCTGCCAAACGAGATGCAGCGCCGCGGTTTCGACTGGAAACGGTCCAAGGAGGGCGGTCTGTTCCTCGGGATCGAGTTTCGAGCCGCTGAAGTACTCGATTGGAGGGATCGATGACGGCCATGACCACCATCAGCACCCCTCGGGTGACGGCAGGTGACGGCTATTCCCTATTCTCCCCATGCGCGCGCGTTATGGGGATATATACGGACGACCCGTCACCACCCGTCACCAGGGTCCCATGTCTTGGAGACGCAACACTGATTTGGGTAGGGGCGTCGTCATGCACTCTCGAATTGTCCCGGGACGTCTACGAGCGCGCCTTGAGGCCGATTGTGGTCATACCAAGTATCACCGAGCCTCCGGCCACTCGGGACGTTCTCGGGGCTTCTAGATGCGAAGGGCGTTGCATCGTCAGAATCACGTCCAGGACGTGTAAATCCAGGGTTCACAGCAGCACACGCGGAGGCTGAATCCATAGGATTTGAGGCGCTGCACCGTGGGCTGTGCGAGCCCGGTGCTCCACTTGTGCTCCCGACGGACAGATTCGGCTCCTGTGAGGACCTGCCGAGGCTTCTGCTTTGGCGAACTATCCCCAAGGTATCGCCATGACGCGCGGGCTATCCACGACATTGCCCACCGAGCTGCCCGCACGCTTTGAGCGCCTATTCGCCTGGCATCTGGACAGGCGCTGTAAGAACGTCAGAGACGTCGCCAGCGACCTTTTCGAGCTGTGGCAGGACTTGGGCGGGGTCGAGCAATTGTCCGCCCAGAAACGCTGGCTGTGCGAGCGGGTGGTATTCCTGCGGCGTCGCTGCCTCGCCTACGAGTCGGCCGTCATTGCCGGAACCGATCCGCCCATGGATGCCGGTACATACAGCAACCATGCAAATGTTCTCCAGGGGTACCTACGCAGTTTGGGGCTTGATCGCCAGGCGAAGGGCGGCCCAGGCCTTCACGAATACATAGCGGGGAAATCCTCATGAGTCCCATCGGTGCGTTCCTGGACACGGCTGCGCTCGCCCGCCTGCACTTCTATGCCTTGGAGCCTGAGCAGCAGGCCGAAGCCATCCGGCGACAAGCACTCGCTGGCCATGGCGAACACACGATTGCCCGCTCCACCGGCCTAAGCGTCGAGTTCATCCGTCAGGTGCTGCAGACGTTGTGTGACGTCATGGGAGGGACGCTATGACGTCCAGCACCGACACCAGCCCATCACAGCGCTCTGGCGGGATCTCTGCTCTATCGACGTCCTGGGACGTCCTGTGGAGTCCGTCAGGCTGGCTTGCGAGGGATCGGCGGCATCGGCTGGCTGAAGTCTGCGCCGCACGCGGGGCAGCTTCGCAACAAGATTCCCTTCTTCATGGACCGACCGACGAGCGCACCGCAGATCGGGCATTTGAGCCGGAAGCCGACCACAATCCAAACTGCAATGGCGACCATTGCGGTGCCCAGGATCCACGCGATCACGGTATCCCGCGCGTGCTTGGGAACGCCGGTAAAGACCGCTACCAAAAATATCAGCGTTGGGATGGCGCCGGCGGCATTCATGATGGCCTGCCCGCGTCGCCACTGAGCCTGCAGAGATTCGCTGGTCGTCATCCGTGTAATCGTAGCGAAGCCCAAGGCGCAAGTCATGCCGCAGCGCCAGCAGTTGCCCGACCCAAACAGGTGGCGGCATGAAGCCTCACCCGCTCCAGGGTAGCGACGATCGTTTACAGAATGGCGCCGGCTTCCTGACTCAGCGCGAGTCATGTGTGGATGGCGACCATGATCTGCTCGGCTATGTCCGGCTGGACGGGCGCACCTATCGGCTGCGGGCATGGATTGTCGAGCGCGAAGGGTCCGCGCCCACCATCCGCATGCAGGGACAGCGGGTGCAGCCATGAAGCCAGAAGAAGTCGGCCAGGCAATCCTCCGCGCTCTCGCCGATCCTCAGTTGTTCGGAGCGCACTTCACCCCGCCTGAATCATGGATTCCCTGGCTTACGGCTATTCGCAGCTTGTTTGGCCTTCCGCTATCGGCAGAGGAGATGGACCTATTCACGCGCTGCACGGGGCGCACTCAGCCCTTCACCGCTGCCCTAACAGAGGCGTGGTTTGCCATCGGTCGGCGAGCGGGCAAGTCGCGGGTCCTGGCGCTGCTCGCAGTCTGCCTAGCAACCTTCCGGGACTATTCGGCGTACCTCGCCCCGGGTGAACGGCCGCTCGTTATGGTACTTGCAAAGGATCGCGACCAGGCCGGCGTCATCTTCGGTTACGCCCGGGCGCTGATCGCTGAAACCCCGATGCTGGCGAAGATGCTCATTCGCGAGACTTCGGACACGTTGGAGTTGAGCAATGGCGTGTTCATTGGCGTCCACACAAGTTCGTACAAGTCGGTCCGGGGACGCACAGTGGTCGCCTGCCTCAATGATGAAATAGCGTTCTGGGAATCTGACGATAGTCGAAATCCAGCCGCCAAAATATTGGCCGCGCTGCGCCCGTCGATCTCGACGATCCCCGGCGCAATGTTGCTGTGTGCCTCGAGTACCTACACTCAGGACGGCCCGCTGTACGAGGTGTTCCAGAAGCACCACGGGCGGGACACTAGCTCTGTCATGGTCTGGAAAGCCGACACGCAGACAATGAATCCGAGCTTCCGACAGGACGTTATTGACGCGGCCTACGTCGAAGATCCACAGAGTGCCGCCGCAGAATACGGCTCCGAATGGCTTTCGGACGCTCGGGCCCACTTCCCAGATGCTGATATCGATGCGGCGATCGTTCCCGATCGACAAGGCTTGGTGCGAGATCAATCTGCCGAGTTCATTGCGTTTTGCGACCCCAGTGGCGGGGTGAGCGACAGCATGACGCTCGCAATCGCACACTCAACCCCGGACCGAAGGCTCATCCTCGATCGTCTTGAGGTCGCAAAGCCTCCCTTCAAGCCCGAGGATGTCTGCCAGCGATTTGCCGACGTGCTTTCCGGCTACGGCCTGACGCAGGTTACCGGTGATCGATTCGGCTCCGGATGGGTGCCGGATGCCTTCCGACGCTTCGGCATTCATTACGTGGCATCGGAGCTGAACGCGAGCGAGATCTACATCGCGGCTCAGCCACTGTTTACGCAACGTCGAGTTGAATTGCTGGATAGCCCAAGCCTCGCTGGTGAGCTCCGCCGTCTGGAGCGCCGCCCTCGTGCCGGCGGCCGGGACCAGGTAACCCACCCTCGTGGGTCGCATGACGACCAAGCTAATTCTGTTTGCGGCGCCCTGGTCGAAGCGAGCCGCCGCCCTTGGCTCGGGCACTCCACGGCGTCCGAGTACTTGGAAGCTCGGCACGTCAAAGGCAGTGATTACAACCCATTCACCCGACATGCCGAGAAGATGGCGCGCCTCGATGACAAACGACGTTGAAGCCGAGCGGGGTCGCCTGGAGCAGGCCTTGATGCGCCTGGGGATGGCCACCGGAATGCCAAGCGCTGATGCCCTTGCCCGCCGCAATGAGCTCATTGCGCAGTATCAGGCGCAACTGGCCGCGCTGCCTCCGAGGAAGCTGGTGCCGCTGCCGGTACGAGCCCCGCTGCCGCCAGGCTGGCGCCGCCCTGAGGTCTTGCAACAGCACCACCGTTCCTCCGACTGTAACCCCTTCGATGCATCACCTACCGCGAGGCGAGACGATGATTGAGTACACCGAGGGACAACTGGAGCGCTTCCGCATCGAGCGGGAGATTGCGCGATTGAAGCTTGTGCAGCCATTTCCGACGGCCTCCGCCATTGAGTCGCACCGCCGCCATATCGAAGACCTCGAGGAGCAACTGCGGCACCTGCCGCCCGTGCCACGCGACCCTGAGCCGCCGAGCCTGCCGGGATGAGCGCCACGCCTCATGAGATCGGCGAGCGGGTGCTGGCCGCTCTCGCGCCTGTCAATGCGCGGCGCAAGGCAGCCAAAGATGCACTTCGCGCGGAAGTTGCCGCAATCCTCGCCAACGACCCAGACGTTACGGCGAAGGACATGCAGTACCGCGTCACGCGCTCCGTCTCGCTGCGTTGGATTCAGCAGGTGATGCGGGAAGTATATTTACGCACAACGTAGGTTCTTCGCATGTCGCAGCTATAGCCTTTCATCATGGAGGACAGAACATGACCACACCCGTTCCCCGAGTGAAAGCTGAACAGGCACTGCAGAATGCGATCGATGCCATTGACTCGCTGTTCGAGACGCGCGAGATCAGGCCAGGCGAGGTCATCCACGAAGCACTCGTCGGCGGCCACCCCGCCGGCGTTGCCCGGATCTTTCTGCCGATGCTCTCCGGTACACATCTTGGCCGATTGATTCGCAATCACGGTCGAGAGTTCATCCACGACTACCGCTGAAGGAAACCCTGTGACTACCGCTTCATCCAAGCTCTACGGCGCCAAAACCGATGCCGACTATCGCCAGGCGCAAACCTCCCTGTACTCGGTGCGACAGGTAGTGGCCCGCCGCACGAATGACATCACTCGAGCGAAAGCGCTGGAATTTGAGGAAAAGGAGTTCGCGAAACTCTGCGGTGAGCTGGGGCTAAATGCCGGTGAGGCGCTCGCCTTCGGCAGCCGGCTTCAGGACTTGCAGAGCAATCGCGCTCGTCTGGGCAGCAATGCGGAGAGCCCGCGCACCCAGTTGACCGATCGAGACCGCGAGCGTCTGATCACTCGTTTTGGCGAACGGGTCGAGCCTGTAATGCAGGCGACCGCCAAACGCTTTGCTGAAATCCTGAAGGACAAGCCAAACCTGGCCAATGCGATCCGCGAGGCGAATGCCGTCGTGGACGGGGATTGCGTCCTGATGGTTGCCGAAGCCGTTGATCGGGCCGCACCGGAGCAGAAGTAATGGCCAAGGTTACCAAACGGCCCTTCAGCCACGGCAGCACCCGAAGGACGCAGGCGAGTCAGCCCCAGCGAGTCGTCGGCACCGGCTTTAAGCATGACGACGGCCAGCCACTTGACCTGGTGCGCGATACGAATGAAAGAACCCCCACTCGGCAACAGATCAACGATGCCGAGCGCGGCATACCAGGAAGGAAGTGATGGCAAAGTCCAAGTCTAACGGCTTCGGGGTCACGCCCCGCAGCAATGCGAACATCCACGGCCGCCCCGCGGCGCAGTCCGGGGCGAACAATCCGCAGGTGCACTCTAAGGCCGTCAGAAGGTACGGCGCGAACAGCTCCACGGGAAACCAACCCACAAAGCCGCTGGTGTCCGACGCGTGGAGCGCGGCCTCAGTGGCACATAAAGGTGCGACCGGGAAACCGAAGTCCGAGTCTGTCGGTTTCGCAACCGACGGCAGCGGCACATTCAAACATGCCACGCATCAGAGCGTCGCAACCGGCGGCATCAACCGCGGCTCGACGGCCGGGCTCAAGAACGGCATGCGCTACAAGTAGCCCCAAATCTCACGTGTCGCTACTGTCATACCTCAATCGCTTCTCCGACAGTGCTTCGGGCTACACGCCCACTGAGCGCGTCGGGGGCATTGCGCACCGAATTACAGCGATCACCGCGGTAAACCTCGCAGGTGCGGGGATTGGCGCAGGTGCGCTCAATCCGGTGGCCGGTGACACCGAGATCTCCTCTATCCTGATCCCGGCGAATGCCACCGCGGTCACCGTGACGCTCACCGGCTTTGCGCAGGATGAAACTGGAACGGCCCGGACCATCACGCTCACCGGTTCCACGACCGTGGACACCTACTACCCCTTCGACCAGTTGGTGAACTATGCCGCTGCCGCCCAGATCACCTGCAGCGTGGCAAGCCTGGTGGTCGTGTGGCATGGCGCCCCGTGAGTGAAGGACCATGCGAATGGAATGGCTTAGCACGTACTCGATGGCGGCGACGCCGGCCTCAGTCTGTAGGTAGACCTGCAGCGCGCAGCCGCTTCTCGTAGCGCTCACAACGGTTCCAAAGTCCGATTGTGGAAGTGGCGCCCCAGATTGCAACGCCGACGCAGCAGCCCGAACCAGTCGAACTCCCGCGCAGCTTTGGTGAGAGTCGGCCACAACAACGCAAAGATAGCCACTGCTCCGCAAACCAACCCGGGCCCGTGGAATCCGGTTTCTTTTCTGCGCACACTCTTGAGCCAGGTGCGGTAGCCACGTCGCGCATTTCGATTAGTTTCCATGCCCGATTGCCTCCCGGTCACTGATATCCCTGTGCGTGCGCCTTCGCGACACAGTCCTCGAACCTGGACTTGCCGACCGAATAGGAGACGACACCAGCTCCTGTCTGATCGCACGTGATGGTGCCGCCGCTGGAATTGTGCAGCGTTCTTTGCTGAACCGGTACGAATGCACAACCTGCCAAGAGCACCAGCGCTACTAACATCCATTTTCTCATTTGCCCCCCAGTTCGGATCAGCCAAAGCCTGCCATCGATTGTAAACCTGAGCGAAGCGTGGCTCATACAGCTACGGCCGCTGCGTCGTGCTGTATGCCATCCAGCTCGGCCCATTTCGGTTTGCTGATCGGCCGGGAGACGCCGGTACGCTTCGGATATGCCCCGCCGAACGCTCTACGACCCGCTGCAGCCGCTCTCAGTGCGTACATGGCTTGTCGTGAGAGATGGGCACCGGCTGCCTGTAGCAGCGCGTGAGATCGGCCCAAGCACCGACCTACGAGCCGTTCTCAAGGCGGCCCGGTCCGAGCGCATCGCTGCCGGCTGGCGTTGTACCGACATCGGCCGCGCTGACAGTGTCTTCTTCGCCGAGCGCGATGGGCTGCGGCTGGAAGTAGGGATAGAGCGGTACAGCCCGAGCGGGCCAGGGCCGCCGTCGCATAGCGCATAGTCGCTACCGGCTGCAGGCGAGGGAGGTCGGCGGATATTTCTCGTCACTTGGGCGACACAGCAATATCTCGCCAGTGCGCACGTTCAACCGCTCCGCCGCACTTGCGCTCATGCTGTATCGGGGCGCCTGGGTCATCCATGCGTGCGCGAGTATCGACAAGGCGATAATGCAGGATCCTGTTACGACCCCTTGTGGAGTTGTCATCTGATATGCGCTCCGTCGATATGGGGAATGGCTTGACCGATCCAGTATATCGGAGTTATATAACTCCTGATGGTTACGAAGCGAACGGCTCACCTGATGCATCTGGACGCAGATCGCACCGCCTTGCTTAAAGAGCTTGCGGCAGAGAAGCGCCTTCCCAAGTCAATCCTGATGCGGGAGGCGATAGACGATCTGCTCATCAAGTACAGGAAGCTGAAGCCGCCGCGACGATGACCTGAATCGGCCACGGGCGCTGCGTCAAACAGCACCCATGGCCTAACCACAACCGCACAACAGAGGTGCAATCATGGCTAAGACGAATTCTAGCGACCGGCCCAAAAAGAATCAGACGGTTTTCCAAGTCAAAACCGACTTTGGCGAAAGAGTACGGGTTGGCGGGGTGCCGCCCGCTCTTCCGTGCCCATTTTGCGGGGCCTCCTCGATAGACGTTTCCATCCTGAAGGAAGGTGGCGATAGCCTTTTGCCCTATTACAGCTGGGCAGACTGCTGCGGGTCGCGTGGCCCCCAAGCTGAGAGCATAAAGGCCGCGGCACAGAGCTGGAACGAGCGAAAGGGCATGGTCACCGGGCGGGCGCGGTCATGAGCGCCCCGAAGAAGCCTCTGGATGACGCAATTTCCCGGATCTACGAAGCCCAAGCCGTTATCGCTGTGGTGGGGTTTGCGGTTGCCCACGAGTCAAATCTTGGGGCAGAAGACGTTCGATCCCGAATCAGTAACGCACTGTCCGGTGCTGAGAGCCTCCTTGAGAGCGCCGGGACCATGGTCGGCAAAATTAGCGGGGTGTACTCATGAGCGACAACGTCACGTCGATCGGCGCTCTCGATCCTGAACAGCAGAGGGCGGAAATCTCATTTGGTGGCATCGGCGAGGGTCCGGATAGCCTGACCATTTGGCAGGGTCTGCGTGGGGTCTGTCGGGCGCTGCACGAGGCCGGCGGCCATATCAACTCCGACACCGTAGACCAGTTCGGGAATCTTAGCTCCGCAGCCCTCGTGCTCTCAGACCTGATGGAAGATCGGCTGATGATCGCGGTGGCGTAGCAGCGAACCAGGTGCCTAGCCCCTCGCGACAGCGCCGCCTTCGGGCGGCGTTTTCGTTTGGGACCTCGCTCAGGGGCCTACACAAAGATCAGATCTACCCCGGTGCGTTCGCCTTGCGCGTCCACCATTGCCTGGAATTCTTCGCCAGTCCCTACATGTCGAAGGAAGGGATACGGTGTCTCAACGCCGTGCGGCGTGATGTCCACCAGCGTGCCGTCGTCCACTTCGATCACGGCGTGCGGTGTAAAGCGAACAAAGCCGAGAGGCAGATAGTCGAAGTACAAGAACCCGACTATGCACTTGTGAGTTGGATTGAAGCGCACCCACTCTTTGCAGTTAGGAAAGCAGTAATGGGGTTGCGGGCTCCAAGTGCCAATTGTTGCCTTGGCCTGCCTGGTGAAGACACCCTCGTGTCGTCGCGCGAATAGGGTGATTAGAAACGGCCGAATCTCTGGGGGCGGATCGGTCGGCTTGAGTAACGACTCCGGATATGGCGGCGCTTCCATCAAACGCTCAATGGTTCCCACGGGAACCACCCGGCCTTAGCGCTTAGGAGTAGGATTGCTGCAGTGCGTTAGCACTTTGCGCATTTAGCACGCCTTGACGCACCAACTGCTCGCGTTCCTGAAGTCTACTGCCGATCACAAGTTGGAGAATTGCGCGCACATCATCCGAGCAGCCGGCAAAAATTAGGCGCTGCAAAAGTGGCGACCCAGCCTGCGCAAATAGCACACCTACGAATTCGTCTGCGCATGACTGCGTCAGTGCAACATCCCGGAAATCCAGGTTTACCTGCGACGAGACGGTTAAGGCACGCTCAAGCTCCATCCTCAGGATTCGCCCTTCAAAGCGAGTCCCTAAGAACGATCCGCCAAGCTCATTCAGATTAATCGTCGCGCAGTCCATAGCCGTTAATGTATACCTTATGGTAGAGGCGGGCCAAATTATCACTTATGTGAATTGTATTCCGGGTGTAGGAGCATGCTGATAACGCGCCGCAATTCCCCCCAAACCGACGTTAAGCAAGGAATCGCGTCGCAACTTTACTTCGACTATCGATCCCTGCCACCGCGATGCATGAGTAAAATTCTTCTGACTGGCGATATCTTGCTTAATAGAACTGCTTCCGGATGTTATTCGAATGTAACCGGCGCTATCCAAAGCAATGTCCCTGCTTATGGTTAGACCAATTCCCTGGTTGGAAGTCTCATCCAGTATCCCGACCCCCCGATTGCTGGATATAAATGGCTCCATAGCGACTTTGATCGCGCGTGCATCCGATGCGTGCCTGCGCACCTCGGGATGGTCGCGAAGGGACTCAAGAAATCCACATCCATTATCTACGAAAGCAAACCGTACTTCGTCGGTGCGCGGAAAGTAGTTCGCCGCGACCCATACGGCGGAGTCTTCATATCCCCTCTCTCGTGCGTGGGTCAGCGCATTTTCCAAAAGCTCAACCAGCACATAGCGGAGCAGTACCATCAAATGATCCGAGGGTCTGGGCTTCATCCCCTCAGGGTCAATGTCATCCGACAACCCATGCAGCAAGCACCCAGTCATTGCGGCTGCTAGACGTTTAGCGGTATCCGGAATTTGCCGTTGTTCGCTGAGGTGCTGGACCTCCACTAACGATGCAGCGCGGTTGTATCGAGGGCGGCTGGGTCCGTGCTCTACATGACAGTGCTGAAAAACGTCCATCCGTTCCAGGAAACTGTCGAGTTCTGGTGAGAGCTTATCGAAGTATATTTGTTGCCCATGCTCGTGGAGTTGCTGACATGCACACGCTAGTGCGCAGATCCCTGCCGGTGTGGCAAACCTCAAGCTGGAAGCGTCGCATCGTACCTCACCGTCTGCATCTAAGAGCAGCGTATCCAAGAATGCTACGAGGTCGCCAATGACAGGGCCGAGGTGCGCAGGAAAGATGTGACTGCCCATGGAATGCGCTTAGCACCGGGCGCTGAGAAGCAGTTCGGGGAATTTTGTTTTCTTATTGGTCGCCCAAAACGCCGCGATGGAGCACAAGTGGAGCACTAGTTCCGGAAAGCTCATACGGGGCACAAAAATCACGACGTAAGTTTCTGTTTCTTCTGGTCGGGATGACAGGATTTGAACCTGCGACACCTACGTCCCGAACGTAGTGCTCTACCAGGCTGAGCTACATCCCGAATCTGGCCGCCGGGGTGGGCCTTCGGGGGCTCACACGGGGGCGCGCAGTGTACTCGACCGCGCCGCGCCGGAACAAGGGCAGGGCGATCTGGCCTAGCCGGTCAGCCGGGCGGCTGGTCGCCGGAGAACTTGACCGGGGTGGCGCCGGTGACCTGCCCGATGGTCGCGGAATCACTGACGTACAGCCGGACGGCCCGGTCGAAATGCATCGGGCCCTCGACGACGGCGCCGGGACCGACCACCACGCGGGGCTTGTCGCTGTCGCTCCACCAGTGGAAGAAGCCGGTCGAGGGCTTATGGACCATGATGCCGCCCTGCACGTGGGAGTTGGCACCGATATCGATATTGCCATTGACGGTATTGATGCCGCCGTTGACGGTGGCGCCGGCCAGGATGATCGTACCGTTGACGTTGGCGAGCCGGCCGCCGACCTGTGAGCCAGGACGCAGCGCGAGCGTCCCGTTGACCGTGGTGACGGTCTGGCTCACCTTCGCGCCCTCGCCTAAGGAGATGCCGCCATTCACCGTAGTCAATGACGTGGCTGTGGCGTGACTGCCTAGACTGATATTGCCGTTGACGGTGTGGCCCTCGGTAATCTGGGCATTGTCGTCGGCGCGGATCGAGCCATTGATGGTCGTGACTTCGCCGCCTGCCTTGCCGGCGCTCACATGAATCGACCCGTTGATGGCGTGACTGCCATTGCTGTCATTGCCGTGATCCTCATCGTCGCTCGTGGCGCCGGAGCCGGGTGCGACACCGGTGTCGGCGCTGCTGTCGTGGGAGTTGACGCAACCGCCCAGCGCCAGCGCCATGAGCAGCGCCCAGGCGAGCGTCAGGGGGGCACGAGCAGTGGTCAACATCATCTTGGCTCCTGGATCGCTCACGTCGTGTGGGCGACGGCAAATTCCGCGAGCGCGGCAAGGCCGCGGCGATACGGTGTATCAGGCAGCACCGTCAGTGCCTGCAGCGCGAGCTCCGATTCACGCTGCGCCACGCGTGATGCGTAGTCAATACCACCGGTGGATTCGATGGCGGCGACGATCGGCTCAAGCTGCGCCAATCCGCCCTGGCGGATGGCGGTGCGGATGAGCGCGCGGTCGGCCTCACCGGCCGAACGCAGCGCATGAATCAAGGGCAGTGTGGGTTTGCCCTCCGCCAGGTCATCGCCCAGGTTCTTGCCGCGCTCGGCGGGATTGGAGCGGAAATCGAGGACATCATCGACCAGCTGATACGCGGTACCCAGATGCCGTCCGTAGTCGGCGAGCGCGCGTTGGACTTCGGGCGGCCCCTCCGCCAGCACCGCGGCGACTTCGGCGCCCGCTTCAAAGAGGCGTGCCGTCTTTCTATAGATGACTTCCAGATACCGCTGCTCGGTGGTCTCCGGATCATGGGCGTGCATCAGCTGCAGCACCTCGCCCTCGGCGATGACGTTGGTGGCATCGGCCATGATGGCAAGGACCCGCTGGCTGCCCAGGGACGCCATCATCTGGAAGGCGCGGGAGTAGACGAAATCACCGACCAGGACGCTTGCCTGATTGCCGAAGACTTCGTTGGCGGTATCTCGGCCGCGGCGCATCGAGGAGCCGTCCACCACATCGTCGTGCAGAAGCGTTGCGGTATGGATGAACTCGATGAAGGCCGCAGCTTCAACATGAGCTTTGCTGTTGGAATTGCAGGCCCGGCCGGCCAGGACCACCAGGAGCGGCCGCAGCCGTTTGCCGCCCCCGGCAATGATGTGTTCGGCAATACGGTCGACCAGCGGCACCGAACTCTTCAGCCGTGCCCGGATGACCGCGTCCACGGCGGTGAGGTCTGAGTGGACGATGGATCGGATTTCGCTGAGGGTCATGGGTGCCAGGGCTGTATAAACTGCGGCATCGTAGCTGACCGGGAGGCCATCCGAGAATGCTTCTGCCAATCCGACGCCCGGGGGCGCCCACCGGTGCGTAAGTCCCCGTAGGGGCTCGAAAACTCATCGTTTGACCCGCCCGGCCCCGGTCAGTAGAATGCGCGACATTTCGCGTGGGCCCAAGGTTTGGCCGGGCGCGCAACTTCATTGCAGGAATTCAACATGTACGCGGTTATCGCCACAGGCGGCAAGCAGTATCGGGTCACCAAGGACGCGGTCCTGAAAGTAGAGAAGCTGGATGCCCTGCCGGGCGACACCGTCGAATTTGCCGACGTGCGGCTCATCGGCGAAGGCGCCGATGTGAAGATCGGCTCCCCCCGTGTGGAGGGCAGCAAGGTGCTGGCCACCGTGGTGCGCCACGGCCAGGGCGACAAGGCGGTCATCGTCAAGTTTCGCCGCCGCAAGCACTACCTGCGCCAGGGCACGCACCGGCAGCTCTTCACGGAAGTGAAGGTCACCGACATCAGCGCGGTCTGATCGCGCCACTTATTCGAAGGATCTAGACATGGCACATAAAAAGGCTGGCGGCAGTACTCGCAACGGCCGCGATTCGCACTCCAAGCGTCTGGGCGTCAAGCGCTTCGGCGGAGAACTGGTCGCCGCGGGCAACATTCTGGTCCGCCAGCGCGGCACCCCGATGCGCGCCGGCCCGAACGTGGGGGTTGGCACCGACCACACCCTGTTTGCGTTGGTGACCGGCCGGGTGCAGTTCGCCCGCAAGGGTCCTGAGCAGCGGACGTTCGTCAGTGTGCTGCCCGAGGCCGCTGCCAGCTCCAATTGATCCGGTGAGGGCCGGCGTGCGGCCGCGAGTGCTGCCCTCATGAAATTCGTCGATGAAGCCCGCGTCAAAGTTCAGGCGGGCAATGGCGGTCGGGGCTGCGCCAGCTTCCGGCGCGAGAAGTTCGTCCCCTTCGGAGGTCCCGATGGCGGCGACGGTGGCCACGGCGGCAGCGTGTGGCTCAAGGCCGTCCCCGGCATCAATACCCTGGCTGATTTTCGCGTCGAGCGCACCTACCGCGCCCCGCACGGCACGGCCGGCAGCGGCAACGACTGCACGGGCGCGGCCGGCGCCGATCTCTACATCCCGCTCCCCGTCGGCACGGTAGTGCGCGACGCCGACACCGGCGAGGAGCTCGGGGATCTCGCGAAGGTCGACGATCAGCTCCTGGTCGCCCGCGGCGGCAAGGGCGGCTGGGGCAACACCAAGTTCAAGTCCAGCACCAACCGCACGCCCCGCCAGTTCGGCACGGGGCTGCCCGGTGAGAAGCGTCTGCTGGAACTGGAGATGAAGGTCATCGCCGATGTGGGTCTCCTCGGCCTGCCCAATGCCGGCAAGTCGACGCTGATCCGCGCGGTGTCGCATGCCCGCCCGAAGGTGGCCGATTACCCGTTCACGACCCTGTATCCGAACCTCGGGGTCGTGAGCGCCGGCGATCAGCGCAGCTTCGTGATGGCGGATATTCCAGGGTTGATCGAAGGCGCGGCGGAAGGGGCAGGGTTGGGGATCCGTTTTCTCAAGCATCTGCAGCGCACGCGGGTCCTGCTGCACCTGGTGGATATCGCACCGCTCGATCCGGACGCCGATCCGGTCAAGGGTGCGCGGGCCATCATCGCGGAGCTGAAGAAATTCAGTGCGGATCTGCTCGAGAAGCCGCGCTGGCTGATCCTGAACAAGAGCGATCTGTTGCCGCCGGAGGAAGCCCAGGCCCGCGCCAAGGACATCGTGAGGCGCCTGCGCTTTCGCGGGCCGCACTTCCTGATCTCCGGGGCCACGGGTGCGGGAACGCCTGAGCTGGTGCAGGCAATCATGACGTTTCTGGAGCAGAGTCAGCGTCCTCCCGAGGATGAGGACGCGGGCGAAGCGTGAGCCTTCAGCCCATGGCGCGAACGCGCGCGGCGAGGCGGCTTTTGTGCCGATTAGCCTTGTTGCGATGAATGATGTTCTTGTTCACGAGCGAGTCGATCACGGGAACGGCCTCGCGGTAGCTCGTGCCGGCCACTTCCTTGTTGCCGCCCTCGACGGCGGCCGTGACCTTGCGTACCGCACTGCGCATGCGCGAACGAAGGGCAACATTCTGTGCGCGGTGCTTCTCGGCCTGGCGAGCGGCTTTTTCCGCGGACTTGGTATTGGCCAAAGGACTCTCCAAAAGACGACGGGACGTGCCCGATTCAAGGGGCCGGTAGTCTGCTGATCGACCTCAAGGTTGTCAACTTGGCGGGAGCTGACTTGCCTATAATTTCAACTAAATGCACCTGATTCGTGGACTTCCGCCGCTCGGCGCCCTTAAAGGCGGCCAGGCCCTCACCGTTGGCACCTATGACGGCCTGCACCTGGGGCACCAGGCGCTGCTCGCGCGGTTGCGTGGCCATGCGCAGCAGCTGGGCGTGCCCACCGTCATGGTCACCTTTGAACCCATGCCGCGGGAGTACCTGACGCCGGACAATCCACCGGTGCGGCTCACCTCCTTCCGGGAACGCTGGCGGTGCCTGGAACATCTGCAGCTGGATGCGGTGTGCGTGCTGCGGTTCGGCGCCGCCACCCGCTCCTTGAGCGCCGATGACTTCGCGGGCCTGCTGGCCGAGCGCCTGCGCCCCGCCATCGTGGTGGTGGGCCATGATTTCCGCTTTGGCAAAGGCGGCGGCGGCACGGCCGAGCAGCTCGAGGCGGCCGGGCGGCGGCTGGGCTTCGCGGTCGACATCGTGGAACCCGTGACCCTGGCCGGCGAGCGCTTAAGCAGCAGCGCCGTGCGCGAGGCGCTGGCGGCCGGGGATCTGGCGCGGGCCGAGCGCCTCCTGGGCCGTCCCTATACGATGACGGGTCGGGTGGTGCGCGGGGAGCAGCTGGGACGTAAGCTTGGCTTTCCGACCGCCAATGTGCGCTTTCCCCATCGGCGGCTGCCGCTGGCCGGCATCTACGCCGTGCGGGTGTCCGTGCGGGGCGCGATGGGGGCGCCGCTGAACGGCGTCGCCAGCATCGGCACGCGCCCGACCGTGGGCGGGATCGAGCCGTGGCTCGAGGTGCATGTGTTCGACTTCGCCGCCGACCTGTACGGTCGGGAGATCGCGGTCGAATGTGTGCAGTTCCTGCGCCCGGAGCTTAAGTTCGAGTCGCTGGAGGCGATGGTCGCGCAGATCGACCGCGATGCCACGCAGGCGCGAGCGCTGTTGAATATTTGAGTGAGTGTGAAGTGCCTGACTACAAGCAAACCATAAACCTGCCGCAGACCGGTTTCGCCATGAAGGCGGACCTGACGCAGCGCGAACCGAAAATGCTGGCCGAGTGGGAACAGTCCGATCTGCATGGCCGCATCCGCGCCGCAAGCGGCGGCCGGCCGCGCTTCTATCTGCACGATGGCCCGCCGTATGCCAACGGCACCATTCACCTGGGCCATGCGCTCGACAAGATTCTGAAGGACATCATCATCAAGTCGCGCCAGCTGGACGGCTTCGATGCCCCGTATGTGCCCGGCTGGGACTGCCATGGGCTGCCCATCGAACAGCAAGTGGAAAAGAAGCACGGTCGCCCCGGCCAGAAGCTCGATGCCGCAGGCTTTCGTGCGGCCTGCCGCGCCTATGCCGCAGAGCAGGTCGAGCTGCAGCGGGCGGATTTTAAGCGCCTGGGTGTACTCGGGGATTGGGATCATCCCTACCTCACCATGGATCCGCAGTACGAGGCGCACCAGATCCGCGTGCTGGGTCGCGTCATCGCCAACGGCCATGTGTACAAGGGGGTCAAACCCGTGCACTGGTGCTTTGACTGCCGCTCGGCGCTCGCTGAGGCGGAAGTGGAGTACGAGGACCATACCTCGACCGCCATCGATGTGGCCTTCCGCATCCTCGACAACCGCGACTTCGAAACCCGCATCGGCGCGGCACCAGGATCGCTCGGCGCGACCCCCACGGACATCGTCATCTGGACGACGACGCCGTGGTCACTGCCCGCCAACCAGGCGGTGGCACTGAATGCGGAGTTTGATTACGTGCTGGTGCGCACCCAAGACCGCAATCTGGTGCTGGCCTTGCAGCTCGCCGAGCCGTGTCTGGCCCGCTACGGCGTGCAAACCACCGACCCGGTGGAGGCCGAGCTGCCCAAGGAATCCTTCAAGGGCCGCGTGCTGGAAAACCTGCGCGTGGCGCATCCCTTCCAGGCCTACGATGTGCCGGTGATCTTAGGCGATCACGTCACGGCCGATGCGGGCACGGGCGCGGTGCATACGGCACCGGCGCATGGCCAGGAGGACTTCGCGATCGCTCGGCGTTACAGCCTCGCGGTCCCCAATCCCACCGGCAACGATGGCCGCTTTCTCGCCGATACGCCACTGGTCGGGGGCCTTAAGCTGGAAGAGGGCGGCAAGCTGATCATCGAGACCATGCGCGCCAATGGCACGCTGATCCATGAGGAGCCCTACGTCCACAGCTATCCGCACTGCTGGCGCCACCACTCCCCGGTGGTGTTTCGCACCACCCCGCAGTGGTTCATCAGCATGGATCAGAAGGGGCTGCGCACGCACGCGCTGCGCGATATCCGCGGCGTGAAGTGGACGCCGGCGTGGGGCGAGCAGCGCATCAGCGGCATGATCGCGGATCGGCCCGACTGGTGCATTTCGCGCCAGCGCACCTGGGGCGTGCCGCTCGCGCTCTTCGTTCACAAGAATACCGGCGAGCTGCATCCGCGCACCCCGGAACTCATCGAGGCGGTGGCCGGGCGCGTGGCGCGCGCAGGTGTCGAGGCCTGGTTTTCGCTCGATCCGGCGGAGCTCCTGGGCGGCGAAGCTGCGGACTACGAGAAGCTCAAGGATGTGATGGATGTCTGGGCGGACTCCGGCGTGTCGTTCGATTTCATGGCGACGATGCGGCCCGGTTTTGAGATGCCCGCGGACCTCTACACCGAAGGCTCCGACCAGCATCGCGGCTGGTTCCAAAGCTCGCTCCTGATGGCCGAGGCGCTCTACGAACGCGCGCCGTATCGCGCCGTGCTCACCCACGGATTCACCGTGGATGAGAAGGGCCGCAAGATGTCCAAGTCCTTGGGCAACGTGATCCTGCCGCAGAAAGTGGTCGGATCCTTGGGCGCCGATGTGCTGCGGCTGTGGGTCGCCGCCACCGACTATGCCAATGAGATGAGCGTGTCGGATGCGCTGATCAACCGCACCGCCGATGGCTACCGGCGCATGCGCAACACCGCGCGGTTCCTCCTGGGCAACCTGCATGGCTTTGATCCGGCCAAGGATGCGGT
The DNA here is from genome assembly GCA_963708865.1 of uncultured Gammaproteobacteria bacterium. Lineage (GTDB taxonomy): Bacteria > Pseudomonadota > Gammaproteobacteria > Steroidobacterales > Steroidobacteraceae > DAIDKA01. The sequence continues at coordinate 169,694 of CAVPUC010000006.1, read as the reverse complement.
GCATCCGGCCGAGATGGTGGCGCTGGATCGCTGGGCGGTCACGCGCACCGCGCAGCTGCAGGCCGAAATCGTCGAGGCCTACCGCGAGTACGCGTTCCATCTGGTCTACCACAAGGTGCACAACTTCTGCATCGTGGACTTAAGCGCCCTCTATCTGGATATCGTGCGCGACCGGCTCTACACGACGCCTGCCGCCAGTCACGCGCGCCGCTCGGCGCAGACGGCGCTCTATCACATTGCCCACGCCATGGTGCGCTGGCTCGCGCCGGTGCTGTCCTTCACCGCCGAGGAGCTGTGGCGGCATCTGCCCGGGGTACCCGCCGATTCGGTGTTCCTGGCCCAGTGGCATGCGCTGCCCGAAGGCGCCGCTCACGATATCGACTGGCCGAGCTTCATGAACCTCAAGCGCGATGTGTCGCGGGAGCTTGAGAAGCTGCGCGAAGCGCAGCAGATCGGTGCGCCCCTGGATGCCGAAGTCGACATCTACTGTGCGCCGGCGGAGTTCGAGCGCTTCAATGCGCTGGGGGCGGAGCTGCGCTTCCTCTTGATCACCTCGGAAGCCGCCGTACACAAGGTGTCGACGGCGCCGGCGGGCGCCGTACCGGCGACCGAGACCGCCCGTGAGGGAGTGTGGCTCACCGTCCGGCCGTCAACGTACCCCAAGTGTGTGCGCTGCTGGCATCACCGCGCGACGGTAGGTGTCCATCCCGCGCACCCCGAGATCTGCGATCGCTGTCTGACCAATATCGAAGGCCCGGGGGAAACCCGGAGGTTCACGTGAGCGCCCGGCCGCCCCTCTTGGCGAGCGGCTGGCGGTGGCTGCCGCTGGTGGTGGTGGTGATCGCCCTGGATCAGCTCTCCAAGGCCTGGATCGTCAATCACATGGCCTATGGGGGCCTCCGGACGCTCCTGCCGGTGCTGGATATCACGCTCAGGTACAATCGGGGGGCGGCCTGGAGCCTGCTGGATAGCGCCTCAGGCTGGCAGCGGTGGCTGTTTTCGGGCCTCGCAGTGGTGGTCGGCTTGGGGCTTTTGTACTGGCTGCGCGGGCTCAACGGGCGCACGCAGCGGCTGCTCTGCTTGAGCCTGGCGCTGATTCTGGCTGGCGCGCTCGGCAACCTGATCGACCGGTTGCTCGGTGGGCAGGTCGTCGATTTCATCTTGGCGCATTGGCACGATGCGCAGTTTCCCGCCTTCAATGTGGCGGATTCAGCCATCACGGTGGGCGCGGCGCTGCTGTTGCTGGATGCCTTCACGGATGCTCGCAGGAGTTCGAACTGATGCAAGTACTGCTCGCCAACCCCCGCGGCTTCTGTGCCGGTGTGGATCGCGCCATCGAGATCGTCGAGCGTGCCCTGTCGATGTTCGGCGCGCCGGTGTACGTGCGGCATGAAGTGGTGCACAACAAGCATGTGGTGGATCGGCTGCGCAATCTCGGCGCCGTGTTCATCGAGGAGCTGGAGGAGGTGCCCTCGGGCGCCACGCTGATTTTCTCCGCACACGGTGTCTCCACCGCGATCGAGCTGGGGGCCAAGGATCGCCAGCTCACGATATTCGATGCCACCTGTCCGCTGGTGACCAAGGTGCACATGGAAGTGCAGCGCTATGCGCGCGATGGGCTGGATGTGATCCTGATCGGCCACCACGGTCATCCGGAAGTCGAAGGCACGCTCGGCCGCTTTGATACCAGCTTCGGCGGCCGTATCTGGCTGGTGCAGAACGTGCGCGACGCCGAGGCGTTGGAAGTGCGCGATCCGGCGAAGCTCGCCTTCGTCACCCAGACCACGCTGTCAGTCGATGACACGGTCGAGATCGTCGGGGCCTTGCGCAAGCGCTTCCCGGACCTTGAGACCCCGCGCAAGGAAGATATCTGCTACGCCACCCAGAACCGCCAGGATGCGGTGAAGAAGCTGCTCGAGAAGGCGGATGTGCTGGTGGTGGTGGGCTCGCGGGCCAGTTCCAATTCCAACCGCCTGCGGGAACTCGCCGACCGTGCCGGCATTCCCGGGTACCTGGTCGATGGCGCGGCGGACATGCACCGCGACTGGTTCGAAGGCAAGAACGTCGTCGGCGTGACCGCCGGGGCGTCCGCCCCGGAAGTGCTCGTGCAGCAGGTCATCAGCCAGCTGCGTGAGTGGGGGGCCGAGGTGCCCGAGGAGATTGCCGGGCGCGGGGAGCACGTGATTTTCGGCTTGCCGCGGGAGCTGCGCCGACCGGAAGTGGGTCCGGCGTCCTGAGCTATAATGGCCGCCATGCAGGACAACGGCTTACCTGACCCTCCCGGGCAGTGCGCCCGGCGCCTGGCCGGATTGGGCATCCGGCCGACCGCACAGCGCGTGCGGATTGCCGCATTGCTCTTGGCCTCACCGCAGCATCTGTCCGCCGAGCAGATCCTGGCGACCTTGAGGGCCGCCGGTGCGCGCGTGTCGAAGGCCACGGTTTATAACACCCTGAACCTGTTCGCCGAGCGGGGCGTCATCCGGCAGCTGTCCGTGGACGGCGCCCGCACCTGGTTCGACTCCAATATCGCCCCCCACTATCACTTTCACGACATGGACACCGGCGCGCTCCTGGATGTGCCGGTGCCGGAAGTCGAATTCTCGCGCCTGCCGGCGCTGCCGGCCGGTATGGAAATGGCGGGGATCGATCTTGTGATCCGGGTCCGAAAAATTTCCTGAACTCAGGCGGATTCTTAGTACAATCCGCGCCCACAATTTCGTCTCATCTTCGGCGCCGTCTTAGCTCAGTTGGTAGAGCGACGCATTCGTAATGCGTAGGTCCACAGTTCGATTCTGTGAGACGGCACCAATAAAATCAGTAATTTACAAATTCCGACCCGATTTCACGAAATCGCTGCGGGCCCCACGTGCCACCTGCCAAAAAATTCCAGGTCGTGGTTTCCAACTGAAGCTCTGCATGGGGCATCGGCCGCAGCTGCCTCGGCGCCGATGCCCCCCTTCTCATTCAGCCACCTTCGACAGCGACAGGCGCGACACCCCCAGGCGCTGCGCCGCTGTCGCGTTGATTTGAGCCAACCATTCCTTCAGCAGTGCTGCCGGGTGCGTGGCGGCATGCATCTCCATGCTTTGTCTCCTTAGCGCACTCAAGGCGGCCAGGAGTCGGTGTGAGGCGTTTCGCATGCTCGGGCGCATCCCCGACTTCGAATGCTTCTCGAAGTGCGCAAGGACGCTTGCCGTGAACAATCCTGGAGAGGCGCCAGGGAACTTGATAGGCCCTTGCGATGGGCAGACACTGATTCCGGACGCTGGGAGTCTTACTTCACTTTGCAAGGTAAACAGAGTCATGAAGACAAAAATGCTGATGGCTGCTGGAGCAATCGCTGCTCTCAGCGCATTCGCAGCGGTACACGCAGTGGGAACCGATGGAGCAGACCGGCCGCCGGGTGTGGGTGCTTCCGAATGGGCGCCTGTGAGTGATTCTCTCGGCGTTGTGCTCGTGTCAGGCCGCTTCGCACCGGCCGGACCTAGTGGCCCGTTACCTGCCGACAGTCCACGGGGCACACCGCCTGCGCGCATTCAAGCCATGGATGGCGCTGTGCTAGTACCACCGTCAAATGGTTACTTCATGGTGAAGCGCGCCGGTCATTGGACACGGCTCGTGATCGTTGAACCGCTCAAGGGTCCTGGTGATTCCGGCTAGCTGCGCTCGATAACTGTTGATGCCGCCGCCAACGTTACCCTCGTTCAACGTTATCCGATTTCAGAATTTCGTCACGCCGGTCGTCCAAGCTGCGATCTAGAGCAGCGTGAATACCAGCGTGGAGTTGAACTCATCGTGATCCGCCAACCCGGGGGAGAGCGCTGGCGAGATATACTCGACGGCCAGCACATACAAGCCGCGACGGTCCAGCGGCACCATCGCCACGCCCGAAGCATCGGTCGGCACGGCCTTCGCATCCTTCGGGTCCATTACGGTTACGCCGTCCAGAATCCGCACTTTGGCATCGGTGACTGGCTTGCCGCGCAGCTGCACACGCACCCGCAGCGGCTTGCCCGCTGCGAGAGTAAACGGGTCTTCGAGCGCCACCAGTTCCAATTCCTGTCCCAGCACGCGGGTGTAAGCCCCCGGGCCCATCAGAGTTTTCGCAAACTTCGCAACCCAACGGGTGTTGACCCCTTGCGGCAATAGGCGGCGACTGACGTTGCGGGATCCTTCAGGGGTGTTGAGCCAATAGCCGTTGTCGTAGCTGGCCGCGAGAACGGCATTGGAACCAGGCGGATCAAATGGCGGCGCCAGCAGACTGTTGTTTGTTTTTTGCTCCGTGAAGGGGCCCTTCTGCAGCGAGACCGTGCCCTGGTCCGCGATAACCTCCACATAAGCAAGGCGCTGCACAATCGGAAGATCGCGGCGATTGGTTTCACCGAAGAATATCGTTGCCACCAGCTGCGCCCCGCTCGGCGCGCTGGTCAGCCATAAATCATGCGCAGCAAGCGTCCCCGCAAACCCAGCGACGCAGACACCTAACAGCAATGCTTTGATGTTCATCGTTCGCTCCGGATTCGAGACGGTCGACAGTACCGGCATCATAGTCCCCAAACACCCACCGGTACATGCTGTCGCAACAAGATCAAACGTCAGTGCGACCGGCTCAATGCGAGTTGCCCGCAGTTGGTTTCTCAACTGATAGTCAAAGCGTCAATCATTCGTTCGCCAAGCCCGGAAAATGCGGCTTTCATTTCCCCGTTCACGCTGTGCGTGCCAGTGGGAAGCGCCTGTTGCGCATTCAATGTCTTGCATTCGCACGCATACCCGAGGTAGGACCTTGTAAGATCGGCACGGCGGCGCACAACACCCTCGTGCGATCACTTTGCGTGCGCACCCGCTAAGATAAGGCGATGCAGTCGATCGTTGTGCGGGAGAGCGCCTTGCTACGAATGATTCTCATCATCCTTGCTTTGGCGCCAGCCATCTCAATCGCGCAGACTGATGAAATCCAAGTGTACGACGCCGAAATCGCCGCTCCTGGCGTATTCAACCTCACATGGCACAACAACTTCACGCCAAGCGGAGCCACTGCGGCGGCGGAGCCCGGTGGTGTCATTCCCAATCACTCGCTAAACGGTGTTCCCGAATGGGCGTACGGCGTGGCGCCGTGGTTCGAGGCGGGCCTGTATCTGCCGTTGTACACGGTCAGTGGCAACGGCGATGTGCTGTTCAACGGCTTCAAGCTGCGCACGCTCTTCGTGGAACCCAATGCCGCCGATCACGTATTTGTTTATGGCATCAACTTCGAGTTCAGCTACAACGAGCCGCACTGGGACGCGCATCGCTATACGGGGGAGATACGGCCGATTATTGGCTGGCACCTGGGTTCACTCGACTTCATCGTCAATCCCATTGTCGACAACAACTACGAGGGCCTTGGGAAACTGGATTTCGCGCCTGAGATGCGCCTTGCCTGGAACCTGTCCAAGGCCTGGGCAATTGCTGCCGAGGAGTACGATGATTTCGGACCGCTGAAACATTTCTACGGCCACAGCGTCCAGTCGCATCAGCTGTTTTCGGTGTTCGACTATCGCAGCGCATCGCTCACGGTCGAGGCGGGCGTGGGGTTCGGATTGAGCGCCGGCTCGGACCATCGGGTGATCAAGCTCATCCTGTCCCGCGACCTGAATAAACCGCACGACTAGCGAGCCTTGCGCGCCGCGATTTCAGGGGCGCTCGTCGATGGCAACTCCTGCTATCCGACTACCTACGGACCGTGGCTGCCACAGGTTCGCGCGTCGGGTACGATGAGATCATGAAGAGCAAGCCTGGCGTACCCGGTCCGGTGCACAAAATCCCCACGGACTTGCGCACGGCGCTGGACTCACATGCGACGACGCAGGCGGCCTGGAAGGACCTGACGCCGCTGGCGCGCAATGAATGGATCTGTTGGGTCATCTCGGTCAAACAGGAAACGACGCGCACCCGCCGGATCCAACGCGCGCTCGAGGACCTTCAGGCAGGGAAACGCCGCCCCTGTTGTTGGCCTGGCTGTCCACATCGCCGACCCAGTGCGAAGAGGTGGTTCGAGAAACGCGTTCGCTAAAAAGATGAGGGGCAGTCAAGCCAGACTGCAAGGTGATGATTGCTGCCGTACTGCGCCTGCGGGGTAAACCCCGGTCCGCGTTGCCGCGGACCGGGTCTGCATCGCTCACTGGTCGCGCTTGTTGGCGCTCCGTGCAGCACTACGACCACGTACGACGGCCAGTCCGCCTGCCAGCAGCGTGAAGGCGCTGATGGCGCTTGCCGGATCGATCTCCGGCGCGGCGGTGACCGTGTCACTGGTCGCATTCGTCTGCGACTGGTGATTGACCGTGGCGTAGGTGTAATGCGGGCGGCTTGAGCCCGCATTGGCCGCGGTTGCGACCCCTAGCGACAAGGCCAATATGGTCAGGACTTTCGACATTGGTATTCTCCGAACAGTAACCTCTCCAAGGCCAGATTGCCGGCTGGCGCGCACCGCGCGAAGGGGTGCTGGCCGTCCGTCCACGTCGGACTCCGCCGACCGGGTTATGACAGAAACTTACTGTGTTCCGGTTTTCTTGAAGGCGAACTCGCCGGTCGCCGGCGGAGCCGGATCACCGAGGAAATCGTTGAAATGCATCATCGCATCCGCGACGGCCTTGCAAACCGAGGACAGCGTGCGACTGAAGGAGTCGAGGGTCAGTCCGTCATCGAAGCGGATGGCCGTAATGCGGATCGACTTCGGGCATTCGGTGACGACGCCCTCGGCCTGAAATTCGACGAATTCGCGACTCAGAATGGTGCGCAGCTGCCGCCAGAATGCGGTGCGACGGCCTTCATCGAGCCTGCTGAATGCCGCCTCGTGTCCGGGGGCGGCCAACATGCCGCAGACGAACATGATGCCGCGGGGAATCACCTTGGGATTCACCACGCTCAGTACCAGCGGGTTCTGCGCCGGGACGGTGAATTCCAGCATCCAATTGCTGCCCGGGTCCGTGCGGGGCGTGCACTTGAGGGCCATGTCCTGCAGCCATCCCTCGATCAGTGTCGGGGTGGCCAAGTCGGCTTTCGTTAGCATTGCAGAAGACTCCAGTCGTTATAATTGATGGCTACACCATCAATTGTGCATGACACACACACTTTTGTCACGCCTGTACACATGTGGGGGTCTGGCTTACTATCCGGCTGAAATGGGTGAGCAGCATGCAATTTGACCGCGCCGGGTTCGATCGTGAGGTCGGCCTGCGGCTGCAGCGGGCGCGAAAGGATCGAGGCATCACGCAGGAGGAGTTGGCAAAACGACTGGGCCTGCCGCGTCCCTCCTACGCGAATATCGAATCCGGACGGCAGCGCATCCCGCTCGATGTGGTGTGGCGGGCTACCATCGTCCTCGCCGTCCCGATCCACGCGCTGGTGCCCGAACCGCTGCCGGGCCGCGGCGATCCCGTGCCGCGCTTTTCGCTGGCCACATCGGTGATGCCGGGCTCGCCGGCCGTGGCGAACCCCAGCACCTTTGCGACCACGGCACCGGCGACCGAGGCGCTGGGATTGGTGGCCTGGCGCGGCGGTGCCGAGGGCAGCGACCGGTAATGACGCCTGCCGGCACCATTGGCGCCGGCACAGGTCAGAATTCTTCGTGCGGCGTCTGCGGGTATCGACCTGACCAGCTTGACGACAGGTGATATAGTTATATATAACACCATATGACTGGATGCCGCGGCAGCGCCGCAGCAGGGGAAGGACTTGGGACCACAACCAGAATCACATCCGGGGCAGGACACACCGCCTGTTGCCTGGATTGGGCGACAAGACGCCCCGAACATCGATGAACACGCCGTGAACGTCGCCGATAGGCCACGCTGGTCCGCCGCTAAGATTGGCTTGGTCGGGTTCGGGGCGCTGCTCGCCGTCGCGGCCGTCGGGGCCGCCATTTATTACGGCACGAGCCGCGGCAGCGCCTCCTCGACCACCGAAGGGGCGATTCCGCTGGTCAGTGCGGGCATGCCGGGCGTGTCGCCCATTACGACCACCGTGGCATTCACCGGCACCATCAATGCGCGCTATGACATGCCCATCGGCACCGAAGGGGAAACGGGGCGCGTGTCCGCGATCTATGTGGAGGCGGGCGATCACGTCAAAGCCGGGCAGCTGCTCGCGCAGGTGGATGAGTCCATTCTGCAGCCGCAGGTGGATCGGCTCGCCGCCTCACTGGAAGAGGCCAAAGCCAATGCGAGCCTGGCCACCGCCGAGTACGGTCGCGCGCAGGGCGTGGAAGCCGCCGGCGCACTGTCCAAGGAGGACATCGAAAAGCGGCGCGCGGCCGCCGTGACGGCCGATGCCGAGGTCAAAGTGGCCGCCGCGCAGCTCGCGGAATATCAGGCGCGCCTGGCGCATACCCAGGTGCGCGCGCCCGTCGATGGCGTCGTGCTGACCCGTGCGGCCGAGGTCGGGCAGATCGTCACGCCGGGCGGCACGGCGATGTTCCGCATGGCGCGCGGCTCGGAAGTGGAAATGCGGGCGCTGGTGGCCGAGCAGGACCTGCCGAGCCTGCGGGTCGGGCAGGCCGCGGATGTGTATCTGACCGGCGTCGACAAACCCTACGTCGGCAAGGTGCGCCTGCTCGGTGCCATCATCGATCCGCAGACGCGGCTCGGCGAAGTGCGCATCGCGCTGCCGCCGGATCCGCAGCTGCGGCCGGGCGCCTTCGCGCGCGGCGAGGTCATCGTGGGCAAGGGCGAGCGTCCGGTATTGCCGCAGACCGCGGTGCTGTCGGATGACAAGGGCACCTACGTGCTGGTGGTCAATGCCGACAACCGTGTCGAGCGGCGCGATGTGCATGTTTCCGACACCAACGAACGCGGCCTCGTGATCTCCTCGGGCCTGACGGGCAAGGAGCGCGTGATCATGACGGCGGCGGGATTCCTGCGCATCGGCGAGCGCGTCGACCCGATCGCCGGGCCGAAAGCGCCCTAACGTCATGCGCAATATTTCCGCCTGGGCCATCCGCCACCCGGTATTGCCGGTGGTGCTGTTCGTCGTGCTGACCTGCGTCGGCATCGTCTCGTTCATCCGCCTGCCCATCAACCAGAACCCGGATATCGACTACCCGATCGTCGACATCTTCATCTCCCAGCCGGGCGCGGCCCCTTCGGAGATCGAGAACCAGATCCTGCAGAAAGTGGAGGGCGCCGTCGCCGGCATCGGCAATGTCCGCAACATCTCCTCGACGGCGAGCGAGGGCAGCGCCGAAACCTTCATCGAGTTCCAGATCGGCACGCCGATCGATCGGGCGGTCACGGATGTGCGCGATGCGGTATCCAAGGTGCGCTCGGATCTGCCGCAGGGCATCCAGGAACCGCTCGTGCAGCGCGTGCAGGTCGCGAGCGGCCCCATCGCCTACTTCGCGGTGAGCACCACCCAGATGAGCGAGCAGGAGTTGTCCTGGTTCGTGGACAACGCGCTCACCAAGCGGCTGCTGGCCGTGCCCGGCGTCGGCCAGGTCTCACGCGGCGGCGGCGTGGATCGCCAGATGCGCGTGGATCTGGATCCCTCGCGCATGCAGGCCCTCGGGCTCACGGCGGTGCAGGTCAACGAGCAGTTGCGGGATCTGAACCTCGATGCGGCCGGTGGCCGCGCGCAGGTTGGCGGCGGTGAGCAGACCATCCGGGTGCTGGGCGGCGCCCAGTCCGCGCTCACCTTAGGGGATGTGCAGATCAACCTGCCCATCGGCGGGTCGGCGCGCTTGCGCGACTTCGCCGAGGTGACCGACGGGGTGGCGGAGATGCGCACCATCTCGCGCCTGAATGGCCGCCCGGCGGTCACCTTCGCGGTGATGAAGAGCAAGGGCAACTCCGATGTCGAGGTGCTGAAGCTGGTCGAGGCCGAGATCGACAAGGTCACCAAGGAATACGGCAATGTGAAGATCGCCCGGGTCTTCACCACCGTGGAGCTGACCAAGCGCACCTACCGCACCGCGCTCGAAGCCCTGATCGAAGGCTCGCTCCTGGCGGTGGCGGTGGTGTGGATCTTCCTGCGCGACCTGCGCGCGACGGCGATCTCGGCGCTCGCCATTCCGCTGTCGGCCATCCCGACCTTCGCATTCATGGACATCATGGGCTTCACCCTCAACCAGATCAGCCTGCTGGCGCTGTCGCTGGTGGCGGGCGTGCTGGTGGACGATGCGATCGTGGAGATCGAGAACATCGTGCGCCACATGCACATGGGAAAGACGGGTTACCAGGCCTCCCTGGATGCCGCCGATCAGATCGGCCTCGCCGTCGTCGCCACCTCCGCGGCGATCATCGCGGTGTTCCTGCCCGTGAGCTTCATGGGCGGCATCGTCGGACAGTTCTTCAAGCAGTTTGGTCTGACGGTCGCGGCCGCGGTGTTCTTCTCGCTGCTGGTCGCGCGCCTGCTGACGCCGGTGATCGCCGCCTACACGCTCAAGAGCGATCAGCAAGATCCACCCCGACGGGCCGGTGATGAAGTGGTACCTGCGCCTGCTGGCCTGGTGCATCGCGCACCGCTGGAAGACCCTGGGCGCGGGCCTGGTGATCTATGCGCTCTCCGCGCTGTCGTTCTACTTCCTGCCGACCTCGGTGTTTCCGCCGGACAACTCCGACAGCTCCTCCTTGACCATCGAATTGCCGCCGGGCGTTCGTCTGGAGCAGACCGCGGCGGTCTCGGCCCGCGCCAGTGCCATCATCGGCAAATACCCCGAAGTGCGCAGCATCGTCGAGTTCGCCGGGGACAATAACGATGTGCGGATGGCGACGCTCTATGTGGAGCTGACCCCCGCCACGCAGCGCCATGAGACCTCCTCGGAGTTCGAGGACAAGGTCATGAAGGAGCTGCGGCTGATACCGGATGCGCGCATCCATTTCCAAAGGAACAGCGCCTCGGGCGGGGATGCGGACCTGACGCTGTTCCTGACGGGTGAGGATCCGGTGCTGATCGATCGCACCGCCGGGCAGGTGCTGAATGAGATGCGCACGCTGCCGACGCTGCGCGATCCGCGCATCAATTCTGATCCGCAGCAGCCGGAGATCGTGATCCGCCCGCGCCTGGACCTGGCCGCGGCGCTCGGCGTCACCGTGGAGAGCATCAGCTCCACCATCCGCATCGCGACCCTGGGCGACCTGCCGCAGAACGGCGCCAAGTTCTCCTTGTCCGATCGGCAGATTCCCATTCGGGTGAGCCTGCTGGAGAGTTCGCGGCGTGATCTGTCGACGTTGCAGAACCTGCCGGTGCCCGCGGCGGGCGGGCGCACGGTGCCCCTGAAGGCGGTGGCCGACATCAGCTTCGGTCAGGGCCCGAGCCGCGTGCAGCGCTACAACCAGAGCCGGCGCATCGAGCTCGATGCCAATCTCAACCACTCTGAGCTGGGGCCCGCCCTGAAGCTGGTCGAAGCCTTGCCGACGATGAAGAATCTGCCGCCGGGCGTGCGCGAAGTGGAGACCGGCGATGCGCAGCTCGCGACGGAGCTGTACACGAGCTTTGGCCTTGCGATGGGCACCGGCGTCATGATGGTGTTCGCGGTACTGGTGCTGCTGTTCGCGCGTGTCTTCCAGCCGCTGACCATTCTATCGGCGCTGCCATTGTCGGTGGGCGGCGCGGCCGTGGCGCTGCTCCTGACGCATCTGTCGTTGTCGCTGTCGGTGGTCATCGGCTTTCTCATGCTGATGGGCATCGTGGCCAAGAACTCCATCCTGCTGGTGGACTTCGCCATCGAGGAGATGCGCATCGGGACCGATCGGACCACCGCGCTCCTGGAAGCCGGCCACAAGCGCGCCCGCCCCATCGTCATGACCACCGTCGCCATGATCGCGGGGATGTTGCCGGTGGCGCTGCAGCTGCTGCGCGGGGAGATGTTCCGCTCGTCCATGGCCATCGCGGTGACGGGAGGGCTGATCACCTCCACCGCGCTGACGCTGGTGATTGTGCCGGCGGTATTCACGCTGGTGGATGACGTCGAGCGCTGGGTTGGGCCGCGTGTGTCCAAGGTGCTGATGTCGCACGAGCCGCGGACGCTCCCAGCTGCGAAGGTCCCGCCGCACGCGGTATCCTGAGGACTACGCTGCCCTTCGGGCGGCCTTCAGGATTTGAGCCCATTGGCCGACGTCAACGCGCAAGCGCGCCCCGCCTGGTGGGTGCGGGGGCTGGCCGCACTGCCGTGGTGGGTGATGAATCCGTTTGCCGATGTGCTGGCGTGGCTGGCGTGGCGCGTGGTGCGGGTGGAGCAGCGTCCGCTGCGGGCGAATCTTCGCGCCTCGTTCCCGGATCTGACCGAGGCGCAGCTGCAGCGCCTGATGCGCGACTACTACCGCGGTTTTGCGCAGGTGCTGGTGGAAGTGGTCCGCTCGGTGAGCCTTTCGCCCGAGGAGTTGCGAGGCCGCGTGGTGCTGGAGGGCTTTGAGCCCGTGCGCGCCGCGCTCGCCTCCGGCACACCGGTGCTGCTGGTCGCCGCGCACCAAGGCAACTGGGAATGGATGCTGCTCGCCTTGTCCTTGGAGCTGGGCTATCCCCTGGAGGCGGCGTACAAGCCGCTGGTGGACGGTTGGGCGCAGCGTGAGATGCTCAAGGCGCGCAGCCGCTTCGGTGCGCGGCTCGTGCCCGCCCAGGAGTTGCTCGCGCATATCCTGCGCGGCGGGCGTACCCCGCGCGTCATCGCCATGGTGGCGGACCAGGAACCGCGCGACAGCGAACGCCGACACTGGACCCGGTTCATGAACCGCGACACCGCCTTCTTCATGGGGGCTGAGGAGATCACCCGGGTCACAAAGTTTCCGGCGTTCTTTGTCGGGCTGCGACGGACCCGTCGCGGGCATTACACTGTCTCGGTGACGCCGTTGGCGCTCGCCGGCGAGCGGCTGCCGCCGGGCGCATTGACTGAGCGCTATGCGCGGCTGGTGGAGCAGCAGATCCTGGCCGCGCCGGCCGATTGGCCCTGGTCGCACAAGCGCTGGAAGCTCAAGAAGTCGCTGTATGCCGGCAAGGCGGTTTGAGTGGGGGAGGGTATGAGGCTTCCGGCTTTCGCGATCATGCTGGTGGTGTGTGTATCGGGCTGCGCGTCCTTCTCCAAGTGGAACCAGGAACGGCACGCCGCCCAGCTGCAGCGCCGGCAGAACGAGGAGGCCGCCGACCTCAACAAGGATTCAAAAGCCGATGCCGCGGCGAAGCTCAAGCAGGCGCAGCACGACGCCCGGCTGCGCCAGCTGCAAGGCGACCTCATCGCGCGCGGCGATCCGGATTCCCTCGCCGCCGCGGCCTTGTTCGCAGGCCTTTTGTCCGGGTTCCAAAGCGCGACGTCGCTGGAGCTGGCCGCGCGCGCCGTCGCGGGTGCGCCCAATCGCGCCGATCTCGCGTTCGTGCAGTTGCAGCTGTGCGAGAGCGCGCCGGGCTGTGATGCGCTGCCGATCGAAACGCATCTGCAGAAGCTTGACCCGCAAAACGGCATCACCTGGACCTATCAGCTGGTGCGCGCCGAGCTGGCGAATGATGGACCCAACTGGAAACGCGCCCGTGACGGGCTCGCCCAATCCACGCGCGTCGAGCTGTATTGGAACCGCATCGTCTCCCGTCTGGCGAAGGCGGCGGCGGGCAAGGCCGGCTTTGATGCGACATCGGCGACGATTGAGCTGCTCGGCATCGAGTCCGCGTTTTCGCCGGCCTTCGATCCCATCTCCCGGGCCTGCTCGGCACGGGATATCGCCCAGCCCGAGGTGCTGGTCCAATGCCGGCAGATCGCTTCAGCCTTCCGCCACGCCGACACGAGTCTGTTCGAGGCCTACGGCACGAGCCTCGCCCTTCGTCTGTGGCCGGACGGGTCTGCCGAAAGCCGGCAGATTGCCGAGGAGCGTCGCGCGCTGCGCTATCGGGTGGAGCTCATGACCCGCAACGCAACGAAGATCAACTCCGCGCAGGCGCAGCGAATTCTTGCACCGCTGATCAGCCGCTACCCCACCGAACAGGCGACGTATCACGCCTTGTTCGTCGCGTTGGATCTGGTCGCGGATCCCCCGGCCAACTGGACGGAGAGCGGCGCTGGAAGCTAGCATCGCGCCATGCGACTGATGCCCTCCGTTAGCGCACGCGTGGTGGCGCTGCTTGGCGGCTTTCTTGGCCTTTGCCAGACGGTTGGCGCCCAAGGGCCTGCCAGCCGCGCCGACATCACGGTGGCGCCGCAATACAGCAGTGCGCACGTCTATGTCGCACCCGAGGCCTTTGACCGCTTCGTCGCCAGCGTGCTGGCAACCTTCGGTGGCTCGAAGTCCCCAGAAGTCGGTATTGCAGGTCACACCGACGGCGAGCCAGACGAACTGGCAGGCCGTGACGACGCCGGTCGGACTGCTGTCGGTGTTCGGGTTCACGACACCCATTCCCTATCCCTTCGGGCTCGAGCGCACCGGCTACCTCGTGACGGACATGGACGCTGCCGTTGCAGCGGCCCGGCAGGCTGGCGCGGATGTCCAGGTGGCGGCATTTCCGGATCCGATCGGACGCGACGCCATCATCGAATGGCCCGGCGGCGTTCGCATGCAGCTCTACTGGCACACCACCGCACCCAAATCGCCGGCACTGCTGAGCGTTCCGGAGAATCGCGTGTATGTCTCCGCCGACCGTGCCGAGGCTTTCATCAAGGATTTCGTGGCGTTTTCAAATGGCAGGATCGCCTCGAACGACGCACGCGCGCCGGGCATCGAGATCGGACGGCCGGGCGAAACGTATCGGCGCGTGCGCATCGACTCGAATTTCGGCAAGCTCACCGTGCTGGTGACGGACGGGCATCTGCCGTTTCCCTATGGCCATGAAGTCATGGGCTACGAGGTCGCGAATCTTGCCGAGACCTTGTGCAAGGCAGAGGCGGCAGGGGTCAAGATCCTGGTCCACCCGTACAGTGATGATTCGCGTCAAGCCGCGCTCGTGCAATTTCCCGGCGGCTATATCGCGGAGTTACACTCGATATCACACCCCTGAGCCTGCCATTCATGGAGTGAATGAAATGGTTCATCGCCGCGAAATACTGACCTCTGCCCTGGTTCTGGCGACCGGTGGGTTGACCGGTGCCGACCCCGCTGCCGCCCTCCCGCCGGCCGATGCGCCGACGCTGCTGCGACGCGTGGTCAAGGCGTACGCGGCGCTGAACTCATACCAGGATAGCGGCACGGTCACGCGTTACGACGGCAGTGATTCGCCCTACCAGACCCCATTCATGACCGCGTACCAGAGCCCGTCGCTGTTTCGATTCAGCTTTTCCAGACCGCATCCCTATCCGCCGCTGCGCCACATCGTGACAAAAGTTGATCTCGGATTTGATGGAACGGCAGCTTTCTATGTGACCAAGCGCTACGACAAGCCGCCGATGTCTCAGCCGACACAAGATCTGAACGAGGCCATCGCCCGAGCGACCGGGATCTCCTCCGGCGCCGCCCACACGATCAGTCAGCTCCTGCTGCGCGACATTTCGGGGTTCTCGATTCTGGAGCTGGTCGAGGCGCGGTCATTGGATGACACCCGGTTCAATGGCATCGAGTGCCATTTGATTTCCGCTCAGCATCCGAAAGGGGGCGAGTGGCGGTTCTGGATCGAGAAGGACACCCTGCTGATACGCAAGCTGAGGACTTATCCTGGGGCGCAGGATGAATCGTTCTCGGAGGAAGTCCACGAAAACATTCGGGTCAACCAGCCCCTCGAGGCCAGCCGGTTCGTGATGCACGCCTGAAAGCGAGCCTGGATCAGGCCGAACCTGCATTTCGTGATTCCCGTCACGACAGGGACCGCCGCCCGAAGCCTATATAACAATGGGCGCGGCGCTGCCGGCATTCGCCCCAAGGTGGCACATGAACGGACTGGTCCATTGCATTTACTCGAGCGCCGCGACCGATAGCTTTGCGGAGCACCAAATTCCGCAGCTCCTGGAGAAGACGCGCGCGGCCAACGCTGCGCGCGACATCACTGGAATGCTGCTGTATATCGAGGGCAGTTTCTTTCAGGCGCTTGAGGGACCTGCGCAAGCGGTGGATACGCTGTACCGGACGATATGCGCGGACCCTCGCCACAAGCATGTCACCCTGATCATCCGGGAGGCCATCGCGGCTCGTAGTTTCGGGGACTGGACCATGGGGTTCGCCACACTCGGCCGGTTGGAAGCCGGTGAGCTGGTGGGCCGGAACGACTTCTTCACTCAAGCCTCCTGTCTGGAGGCACTCAACGCGGGGCGCGCCAAGAAACTGTTGATGGCTTTCAGCCGCGGCCGTTGGCATACCGAGCAGACCGGGCAGCACCGCGTTCGCAGTCAGATCAGATGACGGGCGACGCGGCGTCGGGGTCGGACTTTAGTTTCGCCTTTCAGTCGATTGTCGATGTCGACGCACACAGCGTTTATGCGTATGAGGCGCTGGTGCGGGGGCGCGACGGTCAATCGGCCAGCGAGGTCCTGAGCCGGATCCCGCCAGGGCAGATGCACGCGTTTGATCGGGATGCCCGCATTCGGGCACTGCAGCTGGCGGCAGCCTTAGGTTTGAGCACGCGCCTGTCTTTGAACTTTCTACCGCGTTCATTGGAAACGCTTCCGGATGCACTGAACACCACCGTGGCAGCGGCCGAGGAGGCGGGTGTACCCCTGAGGAATTTGATTCTGGAGATCACGGAAGGCGAGGCGGTGCATGACGCCGCAGGCTTTGGCGAGCGCATGAATGTGTTCCGCTCGCAAGGCGTACGATTTGCCATTGACGATTTCGGCGCGGGCTATGCCGGCCTCAATCTGCTCGCTGAGTTTCAGCCGGACCTGGTCAAACTCGATATGCAGCTGGTGCGAGATATCGAAAGCAAAGGCCCGCGCCAGGCCATCGTTCGTGCGGTCATCCAGGCCTGCGATGATCTGGGAATCGATATCATCGCGGAGGGCGTTGAAACCGAAGCGGAATGCCGCTGGTTAATGCGCAGCGGCGTGCGGCTGTTTCAGGGATATTATTTCGGCCGTCCGGCGTTTCGATCGCTGCCGCCGCCCATGCTGCCCACGACCGTGACGGGCTAAGGCCACGCTCGAAGCGCGTTGCCGTCTTGACCCAGCCTGGCGCGCCTCAGACTGATTGTCCCTGGAGTTTCGCTTCCAGATGCGCCGACAGTTCCGCAATGGTCGGGAAATCAAACAACTCAGTGAGATCGATCTGCCCCGGGAACTCGCGGTCGATCTGCTCGTGGATCTCGATGAGTTTCAGGGAACTCGCGCCGACCTCAAAGAGGTTGTCGTGCAGGTCGAGCTTCTTGCCCTCGAGCGCGGCATCGCAGATGTTGCGCAGCTTCTCTTCAATGTCGGTGCGCGAGGCGGAGACCGGACCGCGCAGCGAGGCACGCAGCGCGGCGAGTTCTGCCAGCTCCGCGGCGAACTCGCCGCTGACATAGCCTTCCTCGAGCAGGTGGCGCTGGATCTTGCCGCTGGTGGTCTTGGGGATACGCTTGACCGGCACCACGTCGGCGACTTCCAGGCCGGTATGCTCGTTGATGAGCTTGGAGACGGCATTCGCCAGGGGCAGGAAATCCTTGATGTCGCCGCGGTGCAGAACGAACACGATGAGGTGATCGGTCTGCGCCCCCGCCGGGCGCACCCCGGCGACCACGACTTTGCCCAGGTCCAGGCCCTCGACGCTCTGGGCGATGCCCTCCAGGTCGTGCGGGTAGTAGTTCTGGCCGTTGACGAACAGGATCTCCTTGGCGCGCCCGGTGATGAAGAGCTCTTCCCCGCGCATGATCCCCAGATCGCCGGTGCGCAACCAGCCATCGGCGCTGAAGGCCGCCGCATTGGCCGATGCGGTCATCAAAGTATCCCTTGGTGACATTCTCGCCCGTGATGAGGATGTGCCCGACCGTGTTGGCAGGCAGATCCCGGTCGTCATCGGCGGCGATGCGCACCTTGCAGTAGGGAATGGCCCGGCCAACCGACACGAGATCCACCGCGTTCTTGGAACCCGCGGGTGCCTCCTGGGCTACCTCCCCGACCGTGAGGTGATGACGATCGAGCTGCAGGGTGTGCAAGGGGGCGCCGGGGGCCGGAAAAGTCGCGGCCAGGGAAGCTTCTGCCAGGCCATATACCGGGAACATCGACTCACGCCTGAGCCGTGCCGGCTCAAGGCGGGTCAGGAATTCCTTGCACAACTCGACCGAGATGGGCTCGGCGCCGTTGAAGATCAGTCGGACAGTGGACAGATCCAGAGCGTCGACCGGTCGATCGCCCAGCACTTTCAGGTAGTGCCGATAGCCGAAATTCGGTGAGCACAGAATGGTGGCGCGCTTGTGGCTTGCGAAGGTCAGCCACAGCAGCGGCCGGCGCACGAACAGTTCCGTCGGCATCAGGTGCTGGTGGAGGCGGTTGGCGAACATGAAGATATGGAAACCGATCAGCCCCATGTCGTGGGTCAGCGGCATCCAGGAGATGCTCACGTCATCCTCGGTGAAGCGGGCGACCTCACTGACACCCCGGCAGTTGGCCAGGATGTTGCGATGGGTCAGGACCACGCCCTTGGGCTCGCTGGTGGAACCGGAGGAGAACTGGATGAAGGCCACATCGTCCGGGGCGGCCGCATGCGGCTTGCCGGGGCGGGAGATGTCATCGAGCTGATCGACCAGGAAAACCCGTGACTTGAGCTTCTCGAAGGTCGCCGCTTCGCTCACCTGGGCCGCAAACGTTCCGATGCGCTCCAGTGAGCGCCGGTCGGTGTACAGGAACGGATTGCCCAGCTTGCGCGCAATGCGCAGGAGCTTGTGACGGTGTTCATCGCTGATCCCCAACGCCACCGGCACGGGGATGATGCCGCCCAGCACCGCGCCCCAGAAGGCATCGATGAACGGCTCGTTGTCGCCCAGAAACAGGATCAGGTGATCGCCGCGCCTGGCGCCGAGCTTCTGCAGGTGATACAGGATGCCGAGCGCGCGGGTGTAGAGCTCGCCAAAGGAGACGCTGCGCTCGTTCTGCTCACCCTCCAGGTAGGTGATGCGGCGCTCGACGGTGCGGTTGGCACTGATCAGTTCGATGAGTGTGGCGGGATTCGGCATCAGCGGCGCTCGAGCCTCATGATCAGGGGTTTGCGGGTACGCAGGTTGATCTGCGCCTCCAGCTCAATGGGCTCATCCGAGGCCAGGGTAAGCCGGTAGTGACGGGCGACCTTGTACAGATGCATGAGCATTTCGTAAAGGGCCAGGGACTCCCCGATGCAGTGCCGCGGGCCGGCCGCAAACGGGATATAGGCAAAGCGCGGCCGCTCGCTTTCGTGCTCGGCATCGAAGCGCTCGGGGCGAAAGGCGTCCGGCTCCTTCCAGTACTGGGGGTGCCGGTGCAGCAGGTACGGGCTCAAGAGCACATCGGTGCCCGCCGGGATCTGAAAGCCGCCCAGCACGTCCGCCTCGATGCTGCGCCGGGACAGCAGCCACCCGGGCGGATACAGCCGCAGGGCTTCGTTGATCACGTTCTGCGTATAGGGCAGCTCTTCCATCTGCGCGAGGCCCGGGGCCGCGAGCTCCGGGGCCGCCTTGATCTCCGCATGCAGGCGGGCATCGACTTCCGGGTGCTTGGCGAGCAGGTACCAGGCCCAGTTCAGGCCGCTGGCGGTGGTCTCATGGCCCGCGACGACCAGCGTCATCACCTCATCGATGAGCGCGCGCTCCGTCATCGCATCGCCGGACTCCTTGTCGCGCGCATTCATGAGCATGCTCAGGTAGTCGAAATGCTCCGCGGGCGCCGCGCGGCGCTTGGCCATGAGGGCCGCGACCTGCTTGCCCAGGAGCCGGAACTGGTAGGCGAATTTCAGATCCCGGGCGGTCTCCTTGGTGACCACGGCAAAGGGATTGCCGCCGGGCTGCTGGGTGAGGGTGAGCAGATCCTTGCCGAAGATGGAGCCCAGCACGATCTCCAGCGTGAGTTCGCTCATATCGTCGGTGAGGTTGACCAGCTCGCCCCGGGCGGCCTGCGCGGCCCATTTGTCGATGAAGCGGCTGTTGGCGGCATCGATGAGCTCGCTGAACTCGGTGACCACGCGGCGGTGGAAGAGCGGCTGCATCATGTAGCGCTGACGGCGCCAGAAGTCCCCTTCGCTGGTCATGATGCCGTTGCCCAGCAGGATCTTCACCCGGTCCAGGCCCGTGCCCTTGGTGTAGTTGCGGTGGTTGCCCACCAGCACCCGTTTCACATCATCGGGATGATTGATGACCCAGGTATGGGACTTTCGCCCCGGCGCGTACACCCGGTAGACATCGCCGATAGCGTGCAAACAGCGCCGTCATCCGTTGCAGCGAATCCTCCGTGGCGCCCACATCGAACTGGATGTCGGCCTCCGGCGGTTGCGCGAGCGGCGGGTTGGCGGGCAAGTCTGATGCGGTCATGCCTGATGGGTGGCCGAGCAAAGAGTAATATTGTCTCATGACCGATACCGGCCCGGGCGGGGAGCTCCGTAACACCCTCTACAAGACCGTGACCCGTTCCGGCCGACGCATGACGCGGGCGCGACGCCTGCTGTATGCCGTGGCGGTGCCGCTCGGCCTCGCCATCATCCGGCTGTGGTGGCTCACCTGCCGCGTGCGCCACATCGAGGGGGACGAGCATCTCGCGGCCGCGCTCGCCAAGGCGCCCTCACTGGTGCCGTGTTACTGGCACCAGCACCAGCTGTTCTGCGCCCGCTACCTGCTCGACCGCCGTGCGCAGGGCCTGGTGCCCGGCTGGTTGATCAGTCCGTCGGTGGACGGGGAGCTGGGCGCCATGATCGTCAGCCGCATCGGTGCGCGGGCCATTCGCGGCTCCTCCTCGCACACCGGGGCGCGGGCGCTGCGCGACTACTACGTTGCCCTGGTCAAGGAGAACGTCTCCCCGGTGGTGACGCCGGATGGCCCGAAGGGACCGCGCTTCAAGTTCAAACCGGGGGCCATCCTGCTCGCGCAGATGTCCGGTCGCCCCATGCTGCCCATGGCCTACGCCGCCTCGCATGCGTGGCTCATCCAATGGGACAAGTTCGTGATACCGGTGCCGTTCGCACGCATCAGCATCGCGGTGGGCAAACCGCGTTATGTCGCCCGGGTGCTCGATGCCGCCGGCATCGAGCGGCTGCAAGGGGAGATGGAGCAGGAGCTCAAGCAACTCTACGCCAAGGCAAGGGCCGGACTGTGAACAGGGCGTGCGCGCTAGGCCCCGGCCGCGTCGCATAATCAGCGAATACTTCAAGCGAAGACAGTACCTTAGCTTGAATTCCTGTATCGGTATGCCATTATTGGTAAACAGCACGTTCCGCTAACCGACTCAGCCTCACCACCGCAACAACACCCCAACAGGCAACCAGGTCGCAATGCCGAGCGTCCCGCCAGACTCAACCGTAGAGTTCATCGCCTCCGATGTGTTGTCGACCGACGTGTGGAGCGGCAAGTCATCCCCCGCCGTCGTCGGCATCGATGTCGCCTGTACCAAGATCGCGGTGGATCTGCAGAGCCTCACCCGCGACTCCGCCGATGCCACCATCCAGCGCAATCTGCAGCATCTGGTCGACCTGACCATCAGTGACTGCGCCTTCCTGGCCTTCATCGGCGAGGATGCGAAGTTCGGCAACGTTCAGGTCGCCCGCCGTGGCATGGCCCACTGCCAGCCCGAAGCCCTGAGCGGGGATCCGCTGTCCGAGTATCCCTGGCTCAACTCGCGGCTCGAGCATTTGCGGCTGAGCGAACTGCGCGATACCGGAGCACCGAGCGCCGCCCAGGCCATCGAAGGGCGGCGGTTTGCGGCGCTGCAGATGGGTTCGCTCCTGATGGTCGTGTTCCGCATCCAGAACCAGCCGGCGGGCCTGCTGGCGCTCGCGCGCGCGATGCCCCAGGGACCCTGGGATGTGAACCTGCAGCTGCTGCTGAAACTGGTCGGAACGAGCGTCGCCTCGGGTCTTGACCGCCTGCGCATGGGGCAGCGCCTGGCCAAGGTCGAGGAGCGGCTGCAGCTCACCCAGGCCGCGGCCAATGACGGGGTCTGGGACTTCGACCTTGAGAACAACGAGGTGTACTTCTCGCCGCGCTGGAAGGCGATGCTCGGGTACGCCGATGAGGACATGCGCGAGTCGCCCGACTGGCGCAATCTCGTGCATCCGGATGACATGACCCGCGTGCAGAACGCCATTCGCGACCATGTCGCGGGCAAGCTGCCGATTTTCGAGAGCGTGCATCGCATGCGCCACCGCAACGGCGAGTGGCGCTGGGTCATCAGCCGCGCACAGGCCCGGGTTGATGTCCACGGACGGCTGCTGCGCCTGGTCGGCGTTGAACTCGACATCACCGAGCGCAAGCTGTACGAGGAGGCGCTGTTCCGGGAAAAGGAGA
The DNA here is from genome assembly GCA_963708865.1 of uncultured Gammaproteobacteria bacterium. GTDB lineage: Bacteria > Pseudomonadota > Gammaproteobacteria > Steroidobacterales > Steroidobacteraceae > DAIDKA01. Next base: position 147,386 of record CAVPUC010000006.1, on the reverse strand, counting down.
GCGCGCAGATCACCCTGCAGTCCATCGGTGACGGCGTGGTCACCACCAACGCCGACTCCACCATCGACTACATCAATCCGATTGCCGAGGAGCTCACCGGCTGGCGGCTCGAGGATGCGATGGGACGACCCGTGGAGGAGGTGTTCCGCGCCTTCCACGAGGAGACCTGCGAGCCGCTCGAGAACCCGCTCGCGGTGGCGATCCGCCGGGTGCGGCCCATCAAGTCGGTGCGCCCGGTGCTGCTCATCCGCCGCGACGGCAACGAGCTGTATGTGGAGAGCACCGCCGCGCCCATCCGCGACGGCGCAGGCCACGTGGCGGGCGGGGTGCTGGTGTTCCACGACGTGAGCGAATCGCGGGAACTGAATCGCCGTCTGTCCTATCACGCGAGCCACGACTTGCTGACGGGGCTCGTCAATCGCCGCGAGTTCGAGTCGCGGGTGGAGCGCGCGCTCAAGAGCGCCAAGGCCCGCGAGGCCTCCTACGCGCTGTGCTACCTGGACATCGACCAGTTCAAGATCGTCAACGACAGCTGCGGCCACAGCGCCGGCGATGCCCTGCTGGGACAGGTGGGCGCGCTCCTGAAATCCAAGGTCCGCTGGCGCGACACCCTGTCGCGTCTGGGCGGCGATGAGTTCGGCATCCTCCTGGAAAGCTGCTCCCTCGATGAGGCCATGCACACCGCCGAGCAGCTGCGCGAAGCGGTGCGCACCTTTCGCTTCACCTGGGAGGACCGGGTGTTCCGGCTCGGCGCCAGCGTCGGCGTCGTGCCGATCACCGCGGAGAACGAGGATGTGGCCTCCATCCTGTCGGCGGCCGACAGCGCCTGCCAGGCGGCCAAGGAAGGCGGCCGCAACCGCGTCCACAGCTTTGCCGAAAACGACATCGAGCTCATGCGCCGCCGGCGCGAGATGCAGTGGGCGGCGCGCATCAACGCGGCGCTGGAGGAGGGCCGCTTTGAACTCTTCCGCATGGCCATCCAGCCGTTGCAGAAGCCGGATCCGGGCCAGCACTACGAGTTGCTGCTGCGCATGCGCGATGAGGGCGGCCGGATCGTCTCACCGGATAATTTCATCTCCGCAGCCGAGCGCTACGGGATTGCCCCGGCCATCGACCGCTGGGTGATCGAAAACGCGTTTCGCTGGCTGGTCTCCGAGGCGGATGAGCGCGAGACCCTCAAGCTGTGCTCGATCAACCTGTCCGGCCAGAGCCTGGGGGATGACAAGTTCCTGCCGTTCGTGATCGACCAGTTTCACCGAAGCGGACTTGATGCCTCGAAGATCTGCTTCGAGATCACCGAGACCGCCGCGGTCGCGAGTTTCTCGCAGGCGAATCGCTTCATCCAGTCGCTGAAGGAGCTGGGCTGCAAGTTCGCGCTGGATGACTTCGGCACCGGGCTGTCCTCCTTCGGCTACCTCAAGCACTTCCCGGTCGACTACCTGAAGATCGACGGCAGTTTCGTGCGCGAAATCCTCCGCGACCCCATCGACCGCGAGATGGTGCGTTCCATCAACGAGATCGGGCACCTGACCGGCAAGCTGACCATCGCCGAGTTCGCCGAGAATGCGGAGATCATCCAGATGTTGCGCAACCTGGGCGTCGACTACGCTCAAGGCTATGGCATCGCGCAGCCGCAGCGCGTGTTGAAGGCCGTCGGGACCTGAGCGTCGGTCCGTCCCGCGCTAGGCGGTAAATTCCAGCCGCATCGACAGATCGATCGCCCGCACGTGCTTGGTGATCGATCCCACCGAGATGAATTCCACGCCGGTCTCGGCGATGGCGCGGATCGTTTCCAGGCTGGCGTTGCCCGAGGCCTCGAGCTTCACGGGCGATCCGGCGCTGCGATTGCGGGCGACGGCGGCACGCAGGTCGGCGAGCGTGAAGTTGTCCAGCATCACGATCTCCGGATGCGCCAGCAGCGCCTCATCCAGCTGCTCCAGGGTCTCCACCTCGGTTTCCACCTGCAGGCGCGGCGCCGAGCGGCGCGCGGCGGCGATGGCCTTGGCTGAGCGAGCCCGCCGCCGCGATATGGTTCTCCTTGATGAGCACCATGTCGTACAGCCCCATGCGGTGGTTCTGGGCGCCCCCGCAGCGCACCGCGTACTTCTGCGCCGTGCGCAGCCCGGGCAGGGTCTTGCGCGTGTCGAGAATCGTGCAGCCCGTGCCGGCGACGGCGTCCACGTAGCGCCGTGCTTCGGTGGCCGTGGCCGACAGCAGCTGCAGAAAGTTCAGCGCCGTGCGCTCACCGGTCAGGATCGGCCGCGCCAGCCCCTCGAGCAGCAGCAAGGTCTCATCCGTCTGGGCCTGCTCGCCTTCCTCGAGCTGCCAGTGCAAGGCGATGCCGGGATCGAGTTGCCGGAACGTCTCAGTAACCCAGGCGATGCCGCACAGGGTCATGGGTTCGCGGGTGATCACCCGGCCGCGCACGCGCTGTCGCGCCGGCACCAGGTTTGCCGTGACATCGCCCCCGCCGACATCCTCGCGCAGGGCGTTCCTCACCTGCTCTGCCAGGTCCGCCGGCAGCGGCTGGGGCAGATCGGCCGGGAGTGCATTCATGGGGTGAAGCCTAGCACCGGCGCGGCCTTGGGCGGAAATCGCGATATCCTTGCCTCAACGGGGGGGAATTGCGATTCGGGCGGACAGATCCGCGGGGTGACAGTATGGCCGCGACCACGAATATCGCCGAGCAGCAGCGCCTCGCGCTGCATTCCGGCCAGCTGCTGCGACAGGCGGCATTCATCAACGGGCGCTGGATCACGGCGGCCGAGACCCTCGATGTCATCAATCCGGCGACCCAGCAACTGTTGGGACGCGTGCCGGCGTTGGGCGCGGCCGAGACCGAGCACGCCGTGGCCGGCGCGCAGCGGGCATTTGAATCCTGGCGGCGGGTGTCGGCGGGCGAGCGCGGCACCATTCTGCAGCGCTGGTTTGAACTCATCATGGAGAACCAGGAGGACCTGGCGCGGCTGATGACCGCTGAACAGGGCAAGCCGCTCAGCGAATCACGGGGCGAGGTGGCCTACGCGGCATCCTTCATCGAGTGGTTTGCGCAGGAGAGCCGCCGGGCCTACGGGCAGGTCATTCCGGGACACCTGGCGGACAAGCGCCTGGTGGTCCTGCGCGAGCCAGTGGGCGTCGTCGCGGCCGTCACCCCCTGGAATTTTCCGGCTGCGATGATTACGCGCAAAGTCGGTCCGGCGCTGGCGGCCGGCTGCACCGTGGTCTTGAAGCCCTCCGAGCTCACGCCGTTTTCCGCGTTGGCGCTGGCGTGGCTGGCGAGCCAGGCCGGCGTGCCGGCGGGCGTGTTCAACGTGGTGACGGGTGAGCCCACCGCCATCGGCGAGGTGCTGACGAGCGATCCGCGGGTGCGCAAATTCACGTTCACCGGTTCGACGCGCGTCGGCAAGCTGCTCGCGGCCCGCTGCATGAGCACCGTGAAGCATGTGTCGCTGGAGCTGGGCGGCAATGCGCCCTTCATCGTCTTCGATGACGCGGATGTGAATCGCGCCGTGGAAGGCGCGATGGCCTCCAAGTTCCGCAACTCGGGGCAAACCTGCGTGTGCGCGAACCGCATCCTGGTGCAGCGTGGAATCCACGATGTGTTCGTCGCGAAGCTGTGCGCGCGGGTCGCCACCCTGGTGGTGGGCGATGGCCTGGCGGGCGTCACGCAGCAGGGCCCGCTGATCAATGCCGCGGCGGTCGACAAGGTGCAGCGGCATGTCGAGGATGCGATGGCGCGCGGCGGCAAGCTGCTCAAGGGCGGCGCGCGACTCCAGCGGCAATTTCTTCCAGCCCACGGTCATTACCGATGTGAGTCCCGAGGCCGCAATGTGCGCCGAGGAGACCTTCGGACCGGTCGCCGGCATCGTCAAATTCGATACCGAGGCCCAGGCCATACAGCTCGCCAACGACACCACCGCGGGGTTGGCCGCATACTTCTTCACGCGCGATCTGAACCGTGCCTGGCGGGTCTCCGAGGCACTGCAATACGGCATGGTGGGCTTGAATACCGGGCTGATATCCACCACGGTGGCGCCCTTCGGTGGCATGAAGGAATCGGGCCTGGGCCGCGAGGGCTCAAGCTTCGGGATGGCCGAGTACCTGGAGACGAAACTCGTCTGCACCGAAGTCAGTGAATAGGGGAGATTCGATGTTGAGCAATGCGGTGGCGTCGACCAAGCCAGAAGAGCACTCGATCCTCGGCCATCCGCGAGGACTCGCGTATCTGGTGTTTGCCGAGGCGTGGGAGCGCTTCTCCTACTACGGCATGCAGGCGCTGCTCGTGCTGTACATGGGACAGCAGCTGTTTCTGCCCGGACATATCGAGCACGTAGCGGGGTTTGCCGCGTTCCGCGCTGGCATCGAGCATGTCTATGGGCCGCTTTCGCCGGGTGCGCTCGCCTCGGTGATCTTTGGCCTGTACGCCGGCTGTGTGTACCTGACGCCGCTCGCCGGCGGGGTCATCGCAGACCGGCTCCTGGGTCGCACCGCCACCGTCACCCTCGGCGCCTGCTTGATGGCCTTGGGTCACTTTCTGATGGCCTTCGAATTCTCCTTTCTGATTGCGCTCGCGTGTCTCCTGGCCGGCGTCGGCTGCTTCAAGGGCAACATCGCAAGCCAGGTCGGAGAGCTTTACGCCCCCGGGGACCTGCGCCGCGCGGACGCCTTCCAGATCTATCTGCTCGGGCATTCAGCTTGCCGTGATCGTCTCACCGCTGGTGTGTGGAACGCTGGGGCAGAAGGTGGCCTGGCACTGGGGGTTCGGCGCTGCCGGTATCGGGATGCTGCTCGGGCTCGCGGTGTATCTGTCGCGGCCGCCGCTGGCTGCCGCCCGACAATTTCCGCGCGCGCGCCACGGCAGGCGCGGTGCCCCGCAGCAAGCTCACGCGATCCAACTGGATCACGATTGTTTTGCTGACGAGTCTGATTCCGTTCCTGGCGCTGGCCTCGGTCGGCAACCAGGAGATCTTCAACGCCTACCTTGTCTGGGGCGATGCCCATTATGGTCTGTCGTTCTTCGGTCAGACGCTGCCGGTGACGTGGCTGATTTCGTTCGATGCCGTCATCTCCACGGTCACCATGGTCGCAGTGATCGCGTTCTGGCGACTGTGGAGCCGCCGGCACCGGGAGCCCGATGAGATCGTGAAAGTGACGCTCGGCGCCTTCATCGCGGCGCTTGCGCCGCTGCTTTTGGCGTTGGCGAGCGCGGATGAGGCGCTCACGGGCCGGAAGATCTCGCTGGTATGGGCGCTCGGTTTCCATACCCTCAACGACATCGGCTTTGCGATGGTCTTTCCGGTCGGCCTCGCGTTGTTCTCGCGGGCCGCCCCGCACGCGGTGGGCGGCCTGATGATCGGGGTGTATTACCTGAATCTGTTCGCCGCCAACATGTTGGTGGGACGGCTCGGCGGGTTGCTGGAGAGCATGCGGGCCTCATCGTTCTGGCTGATGCATGCCGCTCTGGTTGCCTGCGGCGCCGTCGCCATGCTCATCTTCGCCGTGTTCTTCCGCCGCTTCCTCGCCCCGACCGACCGCTCCACGGAGACCGCCGAGCCCGCTACGCGCTCGTCAGCCGTTCATTCAGCGCCGGGGTGAGACTGCCCAGCCTTTGCTGATGGCATTGCGGCCTGTTGCGCCGATGCCCGGACTGTATTAGTGTCTCAATACACATGCAGTCAGACGAGCTAGTCATTCAGCCCGGGGCCGCAGAGCCCATCTATCGCCAGATCGCCCAGCAGTTGCGACGCCTGATCGCAAGCGGACGCCTGGCTTGCGGGGATGAGCTGCCCTCGGTCCGCGATGTCGCCGGCCGGCACGCCATCAATCCCATGACGGTCTCGCGGGCGTACGGACAGCTCGAGCTCGAGGGGCTGCTGGAACGCCGGCGCGGCAAAGGCATGGTGGTGGCGTCGGCTCGCGGGCGTGCGCAAACGACCGATCGGCGCCTGCAGGAGCTGCAGCCGCTGCTCCAAGAACTGGCGCGCCAAGGTCGCGAACTCGAGTTACCCGCCGACTCGGTCATCGAAAAATTGCGCTCGCTATGGGAGACAGATCCGTGAACGCCGCCAATGCCGCCGCACCCGATGATTCGTCCGGTTTTCCGGTGCGCTGCCGGAACCTTCACAAGCACTTCGGGATCCGCAAGGTCTTGAGCGATGTGAGCCTAGCGATACCGAACGGGGCCGTCATGGGTTTGGTCGGAGGCAACGGCGCCGGCAAGAGCACGCTGATTCGAATCCTTGTGGGACTGCTGATGCCGGACTACGGAGAGGCCGCGGTGCTGGGCGAACCGGCGTTGCACCTGACAGACGCCGTAAAGACACGATTGGGATATGTCCCGCAGCAGCCGCAGGCGCTGAACTGGATGACCGTGGGGGACATGCTGGAGTTTGTCGGCAAGTTCTACCCGAGTTGGGACAGCGAATACGTGTGGAATTCCCTGATACGCTGGCACATCGCCCCTTCACAGCGACTCGGCAAGCTGTCTCCGGGCGAACGCCAGCGCGTGGCACTGATTCGGGTGCTGGCCATCAGGCCCGAAGTGCTGATTCTGGATGAGCCCGCCTCCGCCCTGGATCCGGTGGCGAGACGCGACCTGTTGCGCGAGATCGCGCTGCGCGCCGGCGAGTCCGGCATGACCGTGTTGTTTTCGACGCATATCGTTTCGGACCTCGAGCGAGTGGCCTCGCACGTGTGCTTTTTGCACGAAGGCAGGCTGTTGCTCGACACGACCATGGACGACCTCAAAGAAACACACGTCCGCTTGACCCTGTCGCGCGAGGCGGCGGCCCTATTCAGCAAGCCCATTCCTGGAGAAATCGCGCGCCGCCGCCGACCCGACGGCGGCCTGACGCTGGTACTGACCCGCAGTGGCGCTGCAAACTGGCCGCAGGCGCCCGTCGCTGCCGGTGGCGTCCTTGACACCATGACGCTCGAGGATCTGTTCATCGAGCTGACCGATCGGCCGGGCGCCGCGTGGTTCACAAAAATGACGCGCTGGGTCTGGGCCGGTGCTTCCGCGATCTGCGCTTCGCCACAAGTGCTGGTCGTGCTGTTGTTGATGTTCGGCATTTGGGCAGGCATGGCGCAGATTGCTGCGGTGACTTTCCATGGCGACATCGCGGCGGTCATGCTCGCCAGCTTCAATGCGTTGTTCTCAGGGGCGTTGTTTGCGATTTTTCTGAACCTCGGGGCAGACCTGCGCGAACTGCGTACCCCGAAGCAGCGGCAGTTGCTGACCGGGGCGCTGGTATTCGTTTTGACACTGATCGTAGCGGTCCCCGTGGCGCTCGTTCTGTCATGGCGGTCGGCAGTGCGGGACGTGCTGGTCGTCGTGTTGGGCTCGATCGCAGGGATAAGCGCAGCAGGGTTATGGACGTTGCTGGCGAGATGTCGTGTGGCGGAAGGTATCGCGAGCATTGACAAGGAAAACAGAACATTGGGGTCCGGGTGGGTGCCGAGTCGCTCGCGCGCGTTACGGGTGGCGCTGGGGCCTCCTTATGCGCCGACGACCTGGCGGGCACGGCTGCTCCAGTTCGTGCTGCTGTGCGCGGTGCTCTTCGGTCCTGCGCTGCTGGTCATTGCCTTTGGCCGCTCGCTGAGCTCGCGCTGGTTCGCCACGACGATGCACGCTTCGGAATTCGTCAGTCTTGCCGTGGCCATTCTCATGTGCTGGATCTGGCCGCTGTCCAGAGCGGTGGCGCTCTTCAACCCCATAAGCGGCGCGCCGATGGAGTTGGCCCTCCTGCCGGGACTCGGGATTGGCAAGGAGCGGCAGGCGCGCCTGTACGGCGTTGCCATCAGGCCGCCTGCCATCGCGCTGGGCCTGTTGTTGCTGGTTGCGATGGGCGCTGCGTGGCTCGAGCGGCCGGCCAATTCCGTCTATGTGAAGCTGCTGGTGCAATTCTCACTTATCGCGCTCACTACTCTGCTGGTATTCCTTGGCCAGCTTGCGAAGCCTCAGGCGCGCGGCGGCAGGCCGGTGTCGTTCGTGCTGCTGCTGGCCCCGACCTATTGCTACTCCATTCTGGTCTGGAACCTATCGTGGGAAGCGCTCGCATCGATACCGGTGCTGCGCTGGGTGAGCATCGCGATTGTTCTCATGCTGCTGGTTCTCGCCGTCGGCATGTTCCTATTCTTGCTGCAGAAGATCAGACAAAGACCCCACCCCTTTGTGGACGTTTCTGCATAGCGCCGAGTGAAATCAGTGGCGACTTTCCCCAGCCAGAGCCGCGAAAGCGCTAGTTTCGGCATGGCTAAATCTTCGAGATGATAAGCTCACACCGCAGTCATTTGGGTTCCGGAATTGCCGCGCCGGACAAGGTATTTGCGCGACGAGACTGGAGTCTGGCCAGTCCTAGATAGACAGTCGCGGACAAGGGAAACCCCAACACCCAACTTAGATCCGCGCCGCCGAGCAGGCGCGCAACTGGCCCGTCATACAATGGGGAACGCATCGTCAGGCCAGCGGCCAGCATACCCACGCCAATGGCTACGCATCCGGAGACATTGAAACCGTGCCAACCCCAGTAGCGGGCCGCCGATGCGCCGCGTCCATGAATCGCGAGACTGTCATACTGGCCCCGTCGCACATAGGCATCCGCGATCCATACCCCTCCAAAGGGGCCGACCCACATGATGAGCAGGGCAATGAAATCATTCAGCGCCGTTGTAAAGTCCTGCACGAAGATGACGTAGAGCGCAATCGCGGTGGAGACGACGACATCGAGGGCCGTTGCGGCCCAACGGTGCAGATTCAGTCCCAACGCCTGCAGCGTCAGTCCCGAGGAGTAGTAAGTGGGCACGCTGTTGGCCAGTGAACCGCCGATGACGGAGGCGATGTAGATCAGGAACAGCCAGCCTGGAATAAACGGCCTAAGCCCCGCTACCGGATCCGCCATATCGCCGAGGGTGGCGCAGCAGGCGCCCATCACGGTCAGTAGGATCGAGGGCACGAATGCCCCACGGAAAACGCGCCAGAATATGGCCCGCCGTGGGGTGCGCACGGGTAAATACCGAACCCAGTCAGGGCCATTAAAAAGGAAGGAGATGGGATTGGAGGCGATGATCCCGGCGGCTACCATGAATAATGCCAGCGTCCCGGTGCGCCCGGGCGCGTGCCCCAGGGCGGCCTGAGCCCAGTTCACTTGCGGCAGGGTATATCCCATTACCAGCAGCAGCGCTATGCCGACCACGATGGCGAAAAATCGCTGGAACCACACCATGGTGGCGTGGCCGAGCACCGCGATGCCGCCACACAGCAGCAGTTGCAGAAAGACGGCCAGCAACTTTCCGGTTCCGCCTGGATCGATCCACCCCAGCAGCTTGAACAGCGCCAGCACCGCCTCGACACCGAAAATGGTATTGATCACCTCGTAGGCGACCGATGCCACCCAGGACAATAAGGCATTGGGCAAGTTTCCCCGCAAGCCGAACGCCGCGCGGGCCAGTGTGCTGACCGGAAGGCCCGCCCGCACCGTCACGATCGATCCGATCGCGATGAGCGCATACGCAAGCGTTCCCACCAGGCAGGCCAGGATTGCCAAACGCAGATTCAGTCCCAGCGTAATCGTGAGTGCGCCCAGGGCGAATGCGAGCAGATTCACGCTCGTTCCCACCCACAGGAAGTCAACCTGGCGCAGGGTCATATTTCGTTCGGAATCCGGAATATGATCGAAGCCGCGGACCTCGATATGGAAGGCTTCATTGCTTTGGGCAATGACGGGCTCAACCTCAGACATGCGTCGTATCCGGGAGGGTGCCCTCATCAGGCGTCCAGCCCCCGCCGCAGCGCCTGAACAGCGGACTCCTCAGTACCGAGTGAACTCGCCGGGGATAGGCCGGGTCGGCCGCGGCGAGGCGATCCTGCCATACCCGCGTTTCCTGCATTGCTGTGACGATGCCTGTAACCTCGATGCCGGTTTTGGCCAGTAGCGCCAGCTGCGCGAGGATCGATTGGCCGGTGGAGATGACATCATCTACAACCACGACGCGTTGACCCGCGAGGCGATCAAGGAGCCTGGGGTCAAGATAGATCGTCTTCTCACGTCCGGGTGAGGTGATGGAGGTCACCGGCATGGACAGCGCATCGTCGAACCAGAATTTTCGCGAGTAGCTCAAGGGCACATATTGACGATGCCCCAGCTTCCGGGCGACGGAGGCCGCAAGCACCAGTCCGAGGGTCGGCATGCCAACGATGGCATCGGGCCGTAGGTCGCGGGCTAGCGCTGCCATGGCGGTGCTTAGTCGGTCCTCCAGATCAAAGGAGGTCTCGGTGATGCACAGGCTGACAATGGCGGTGGTCTCATCCGGGGGCAGTGCCAGCAGTGGCAGCTCCAGCCAGTCGCCATCGGGCAACCGGAAGACATAATTGCAGGCGTAAGGTGCGCCCGGCGGCGCCGCCATGTCGGCGGCCCGGATGATGCGGTCGCGGTAGGGACTGCCGGCTCTTGGTCGATTCGTCGCAACGATCACGTATTGGCCGCCGCGGCACGGCCCTGCATGCGCTGCAGCTCCTGCAGAGGCGGCGTCGAAGCAAGCTGCTCCGGTTCGAGCAGGTTCCACTTGATGCCCTTGGGCCGCTTGCCGCGCTTGACGTTGAAATAACGCGTTGGCGTTGCGACGGCATCCACCAGGATGTCGGTCTCACTGGGAACCAGCTCCTCTGCCACGACCTGCACATCGTGCACCACGGCGATGACAGTTGAGCGCTCATCGGCTACGCCAATGTCGGTGAACATCCCCCATTCCAGATCGAAGTAGCCATGGCCCTTACCGAAGCGCACGCCGTTCACGGAAACAGCTGAGGCGCCGGTGACCATCAAATCGAACCGGCCCCGGTTCGCGATCTCATCCAGCGCTATGGGCCTGCCGAAATATTCCAGACCGTCGAGCCAGGAGGCGAAGAGGGTGTGCTCGCGCGCAATACGTGACGGCTCGAGCAACACGAAACCGCGATGAATGCCGTAGGTCGAGACCACGAGAGTCTTGCCGTCGTCGAGCATGCGCCGCCGCAATTCCGCAAGTCCGTTGTCAGGAGTGACGAATGCGTATCGGACCTCACTGTAGAGTGGCTGCGAGACGAGGCGTTGCACCGCCTGCTCGCTTCCTTGAAAATCAGGAATGACATTGGTGAAGTCAAAATGAAAGCGCGAATCGGGTTTGGCGACCGGGCGTAGTTGCTCCCAGATCTGCTGGCGGATGGTCTTGGCTCTGCTCATCCGGGCCTCCGCGGCTCGCGATTCACGACACGATGCCTTGATTGAGACACTCTACTCGCGCTTCGCATTCAGGAAATTCTTGATGAGATGACCGCATGGAGCGAAAGTGCTAGCCGATCACCTACAATGAACATGCCAGACGGCGCCTCTAAGCATTTCAAGCACTTGCGCAGTACCCCGCTCTTTGAGCAGCCGAAAATTCGCCCAATTTGGGTGCAAAGGCGATGGCGACGGCAGTGAACTGAGCGGCGAGGCAATCGTTCACGGAGCGTAGCCAATGCCGGAAGCCCCGACGAGCAGGCGACGATTTTTCGACACAATCTGCCGCAGCCTTGAGAGTGACGCTGGGTTCGCCGACAGTGTCCAGTTTCATGGGCTCGGGCGATCTGCCGTCCGTCTTTTCGGTCTCCGACCTCGCCGCCGCGGCAGTTGGGGCAGCAGGCGCCGCGGTCGCAGAGTTGATTGGAGCCGTATTCGGGAAGACGCCACCCGTCGTGGTCGATCAGCGCCTCTCATCGCTTTGGTTCGGCTGGTCCATCCGCCCATTGGGCTGGAAATTACCGTCACCGTGGGACGCCATCGCGGGAGATTACCGAACAGCTGATGGCTGGATCCGGCTGCACACGAACGCACCGCACCACCGCGATGCGGTATTAGCCGTCTTGGGCGTGACCGCAGAGCGGAGCGAAGTGGAGCGTGCGGCGCTCAGTCATGATGCCGAGACGCTTGAGCAGGCCGTCGTGCAGCGTGGCGGCTGCGCTGCCGCAATGCGGTCGGGCAGCGCGTGGAGCCAGCATCCGCAAGGACGAACGGTCCGGGCGGAACCCCTGATCTTCAGCCGGCAAACCGAGGAAGTCAGTCCCTTGGGCTGGCAACCACCATCCCGGGAAAGGCCGCTGCACAACTTGCGTGTCCTGGATCTGACCCGCGTGCTGGCCGGTCCCGTGGCCACGCGATTCCTCGCCGGCTTCGGCGCGGATGTATTGCGAATCGATCCGCCCGGCTGGGATGAGCCTGGGGTGGTGCCGGAAGTCACGATTGGTAAGCGATGCGCCCGGCTTGATCTGCGTGAATCGACTTCGCGGGACCATTTTGAGCAGCTGCTGAGCGAAGCGCATGTGCTGGTGCACGGGTATCGCGCCGACGCGCTGGAGGCACTTGGATTTGAGGCGCGCGCCCGGCGGCGGATTCGTCCCGGTCTCATCGATGTTTCACTCAACGCCTATGGTTGGACTGGTCCTTGGCGGAATCGAAGAGGGTTCGACAGTCTGGTACAAATGAGTTCTGGAATCGCTGCAGCTGGAATGCGGGCCTTGGGCAAGGATCGGCCGACGCCACTGCCGGTCCAAGCATTGGATCACGCCACGGGCTACCTGATGGCCGCGGCCGTGATTCGCGGACTCATGCACAGGCTCGGAAATGGACGGGGATTTGAAGCGCGCGCCTCGCTCGCGCGCACCGCGCAGTTGCTCGTCGAGGTTCCTGCGGGGCGTACGGAGGCGAGTTTCGAAGCCTCCCGTGACACCGATTTTTCCTTGGAATTGGAGAGAACCGCCTTTGGGCAGGCTCAACGGCTCAAGCCCCCCGTAATAGTTGGTGACGCCGCTATGCACTGGGATCAGCCGGCGGCGTCTCTCGGAAGCTCCCCGGCAAGGTGGTAATTGCGGCGGGGTTCGTTGAAGAATGGCATCACAGCCCCCATAATCGCACCGATATCGCCCGCGGCGGCCGTTTGCCGCCATCATGAGGACTGGATTATGGACGTGGTGGAAAAGATCAAGGCCGAGCTCAATTCGGCGCCGGTGGTGCTGTTCATGAAAGGCACCCCGGATTTTCCGCAGTGTGGCTTTTCGGCCCAGACCGCCGCGGCGCTCAAGGCCGTGGGCGCGCAGTTCAAACACGTGAACATCTTCGAGGAGCCGGAGCTGCGCGAGGCCCTGAAGCGTTATTCGAACTGGCCCACCTACCCGCAGCTTTACGTCAAAGGGGAGCTGGTCGGGTGGCTGCGACATCGCCCTGGAGATGTATCACAGCGGTGAACTGAAGAAGCTCCTGGAGGACAGTGGCGCCGTCGCGCCTGACCTACCGGCTCGTCTCGTGACGCCCGGTTCAACCGGGGTGTCGAACCATCCCGAGCTGACCGGCCCGCTCCTGCGCCGCCGCATAGGTGGTCTGCATGCGGTTGCAGACGAAACAGAACACATCGGCAGTGCGCTCTGCATCGTACGACGCCGAGTGCGCCGAACTCGCATCCCATTGAATGCCGGAGACCGCGACCGCCTTGGCCAGCACGGTCTGGCCCAGCGCCGCGCCGGCCAATGTGGCCGTATCGAAACACGAGAAGGGATGAAAGGGGCTGCGTTTCACATCCGTGCGCTCCAGCGCCGCATTGACGAAGGCCAGATCGAAGGCCGCGTTGTGGCCGACCAGGATGGCGCGTCGGCAGTCGTAGGCCCGCAGCTGATGGCGCACTTCGCGGAAGATGCGCTGGATCGCTTCGCGCTCCGGCAGCGCGGGGCGCAACGGATGATAGGGATCGATGCCGGTGACGCTCAGTGACGCCGGGTCCAGTCTCGCTACCCGGGAAGGGCTGCACATGGAAGCTGTGCGTGGCGCCACGGACAGCGTGCCGCTCGCGTCCATATCGATGAACACCGCGGCAATCTCCAGCAGGGCATCGGTGCGTGAGTTGAAGCCGCCGGTCTCCACATCGATCACGACGGGAAGAAAGCCGCGGAAGCGACGGCTCATGAGCACCGCGATCGCGCTCTTCGGGACCTCGTCTGCGTCGCTCACGAACCCGGTCCTGCGATCATTCGCCAGCCTATCATCTCGCCCGCCCGCAGGGGCACCAGGCTGTCGCCGCCAAAATCGTAGCTGTCGGGGACCTTCCAGGGCTCATCGACCAGGGTGATGAAGTCCGCATTGCGCGGCAAACCATAGAAGTCCGCGCCGAATTCGGACGCGAAGCCGGGCAGCAGCGGCAGCCGCCCGACGCCCGCGAAAACCTCCGCGTACAGTTCGATGGCGGCGTGCGCGCTGAAGATCCCGGCGCAGCCACAGGCCGTCTCCTTGGCATGGCGCGCGTGCGGCGCACTGTCCGTGCCGAGGAAGAACCGCGGGTCGCCGCTGGTGGCCGCTTCGATCAGCGCCTCGCGATCATCTTCGGTTTTCAACACCGGCAGGCAATACAGATGCGGGCGGATGCCGCCGGCGAACAGCGCGTTGCGGTTCATCAGCAGATGCTGCGGGGTGATGGTGGCGGCCACGCCGGCGCGCGCCGTGCGCACGAATTCGACGGCGCTGGCGGGTGGTCACGTGTTCAAAGACGACCCGCAGGCCGGGGTGCCTCACGCACAGGGGCCGCAGCACCTCATCGATGAAGCGCGCCTCGCGGTCAAACACATCGACCTCGGCGCCGCGTGACCTCGCCGTGAACCTGCAGCACCATGCCGTGCTCGCTCATCTGCTCGAGCACGGCACGGATGTTGCGCAGATCCGTGACGCCGGCCTCTGAGTTGGTGGTGGCGCCGGCCGGATAGAGCTTGAAGCCGGCGATACAGCCGCTGGCGCGCGCCAGCGCCACTTCCTCGGGAGCGGTGCGATCGGTCAGGTACAGCGTCATCAGGGGTTCGAATGCCGATCCGGAAGGCAGCGCGGCGAGGATCCGCTCGCGGTAGGCCAGCGCCAGCTTCGTGGTGGTGACCGGGGGCTTGAGATTGGGCATGACGATCGCGCGGGCGAAGCGCGCCGCGGTGAAGGGCAGCACCGCCGCCATCGCCGCACCATCGCGCAGATGCAGATGCCAGTCATCGGGGCGGCGCAGGGTCAGGGTGGTCATCGCAGCGCTTTCCCGCCCGCCAGCGGCAGCTTGCCATCGCGCAGCAGTTGCAGGGTGTAACGCACGCCGAACCCGGTAATGTCGGTGTTGATGTGCGCGAGGCCCCCGCTGCGCACCGCGGCGGCCAGATCCATATGGATCCACGCCGTGGCCCGGTGGCACGAAGCGCGACAGAAAGCGCGCCGCCAGGATGTGATCCGCCTTGCCGTCCGCAGCGCATTGCATGACATCGGCAATGCGGCTCTCGAGTTCCGCGTCGTAATCGGCATCGAGCGGAAAATTCCAGACACGCTCGCCGCTGGCTTCGCCCGCGGCGAGGGCGCTCACCGCCAGCGTCGGCGGTTGTACGAAGATGCCGCTCATGCGCTCGCCCAGCGCCGTCACACAGGCGCCGGTCAGCGTCGCGTAGTCGATGATCAGCGCGGGCCGGGTGCGGCCCGCCAGGGCCAGCGTGTCCGCCAGCACCATGCGTCCTTCCGCATCGGTATGAATGACCTGGATGCTGGTGCCATTGATCGCGGTGACCACATCCTGCGGTACGAAGGCCTCAGGTCCGGTGCGGTTTTCCGTGATGGCAAGCCAGGCGTCCACCGCCAGCGCCGAGCGCTGTGCGGCGAGCGCGCACAATGTGGCGAGCGCCACCGCACTGCCGTTCATGTCGGTGTGCATGTCGAGCATGCCACGATGCGTCTTGAGATTGGTGCCACCGGTGTCAAACAGCACGCCCTTGCCCACCAGGGAGACATCGACCCCGGCCGCGATGCCGCGGCGGCCGATAGCTCAAGTGGGCGATGCCGGCGGTGCGTCGTGCATTGCCCTGCGAAACGGCCAGGAATGCCCCGGCCCCCGCGCGCTTCAGGGCGGCTTCCGACAGCCAGCGGATATTTCAGGCCATGGCGGCGAGCCAGTTCGCGCAGCACCCGCTGGTAGCCCGTGGCGTCGAGCTTGTTGGGCGGCAGCGCGGTGAGCCACCGGGCAAGGCCATTGGCCTCCGCCGCGATCTGGATGCTGCGCAGATCGAGCGCGCCGCCGACCACCGCGATCCGTTGCAGCGCCGTCGCGGGTTTGCGATGACTGCGGAAACTGGGCATCTCAAAAGCGCAGGCAAGGGTGGCGCTGAGCAATGCCTCAAGGGCGCGATCCCGGACGCCGCCCGGATCGCCGGGCGCGCTCAGGGCGACGGCGCCTGGCGTCGCGCCGCCCAGGTCCCGCGCCATGCGTCCGGCCAGTGACAGCGTTTCGAAGGCACTTGCATTGCGCGGTACCGTTCCCAATATGAGTCGGGTCTGGCGCGAGTTCGTGAGATTGACACTGCGGACGCTGCCGGGGCCGGAACCGGCCTTAACGCCGGGGGCCGGGCGCCCCGCGCGCACCCGCCCGGCGAACAGCTGGCGCCAGATTTGCGCGTGCGGCAGCGCTGAAAACACCGCCGGAGTGGCATCCATGGGAATGATGACTAGTATGGCATCCAGAGTGTCGGCGCTGCGCGCCGACAGGCGGGCAATGCGCTCGATCCGTGGTGACGCCTGGACCGGCAACAGCGATATTGAGCGAGATGTCATGACCGGATTGCGCAGATTGAGGGCAGCGTCCCGGAAAGAGCCCCGTTCCGCCATGCTTGCTTGACCGTCGCCAGTGAAATCCGGATCATTACCCAGCTTGATTCAACGCGAATTCACGCGCAGTCCAGTTGCGCATCCTAGCACAGCATCCGTTCGCGCCCGTGCCTGCGGGACCGCGGCGTATTGAGAGCCGCCATGACGGAACTTCCCAAATTGCAAGACCTTGATCCCACAGAAACCCAGGAGTGGCTGGAGTCGATCGACTCCGTCCTCAAGACGCACGGCGCGGACCGCGCGCATTTTCTGCTGGAGCGCTTGATCGACCACACCCGCCGCTCCGGTGCCTATCTGCCGTTCAGGCCCAATACGGCCTATGTGAACACCATCCCGGTCACCCAGGAAAAAGAATACCCCGGTGATCGCGCTTTGGAGCGGCGCATCGAGGCTTACCTGCGCTGGAACTCGGTGGCGATGGTGCTCAAGGCCAACAAGGTCTCCTCCGAGTTCGGTGGCCACCTGGCCAGCTACGCCTCCTCGGCCACGCTGTACGAGGTGGGCTTCAATCATTTCTGGCGTGCCGCCTCCGCGCAGCATCCGGGCGACATGGTGTTCATGCAGGGACATTCCTCGCCGGGCATCTACGCGCGCGCCTTCATGGAAGGGCGGCTGACCGAAGAGCAGTTGAATCGCTTCCGCCAGGAAGCCGAAGGTCCCGGCAAGGGCCTGTCCTCCTATCCGCATCCGTGGCTGATGCCGGACTTCTGGCAGTTCCCGACCGTGTCGATGGGCCTGGGGCCGATGATGGCGATCTTCCAGGCGCGCTTCGTGCGCTACATGGAAAATCGCGGCTTGGTGCAGCCGTCGGACCGCAAGATCTGGTGCTTCCTCGGGGACGGCGAGACCGACGAGCCGGAGTCCATGGGCGCGCTCACCATGCCGGTGCGCGAGAAGCTCGACAACCTGGTGTTCGTCATCAATTGCAATCTGCAGCGCCTGGACGGTCCGGTGCGTGGCAACGGCAAGATCATCCAGGAACTCGAAGCGGCCTACCTTGGCGCCGGCTGGAATGTGATCAAGGTGCTGTGGGGCTCGCGCTGGGATCCGCTGCTGGCGCGTGACCAGAAGGGCATGCTGCAGAAGGTCATGGAAGAGACCGTCGACGGCGAGTACCAGAATTTCAAGGCAAAGGGCGGCGCCTACACGCGCGAACATTTCTTCGGCAAGTACCCCGAGACCCGAGAGATGGTCGCCAACATGAGCGATGAGGACATCTATGCCCTCAAGCGCGGCGGACACGATGCGCAAAAGGTGTTCGCCGCCTACTACGCGGCGTCGCACCACAAGGGTCAGCCAACGGTCATTCTCGCGCACACCGTCAAGGGCTTCGGGCTCGGCAAGGCGGGCGAGGGCCAGATGGTGGCGCACCAGCAGAAGAAGGTGGACGTGGAGGGGCTGCGGGCCTTCCGCGATCGATTTGCCATGCCGGTGTCCGATGAGGAGCTGGCGAAACTGCCGTACCTGAAGCTGCCGGAAGGTTCTGAGGAATCCAAGTACCTGCACGCCCGGCGCAAGAACCTGGGCGGGTATCTGCCGGTGCGTACCAACACGGCGCCAGCTTTGGTGATTCCGCCGCTCGAGGCATTCAGCGCCATGCTGGAAGGCACCGGAGAGCGCGAGATCTCCACCACCATGGCCTTCGTGCGCATCCTCACGGTGCTGCTGAAGGACAAGAACATCGGCAAGAACATCGTGCCGATCGTTCCGGATGAGGCGCGCACGTTCGGCATGGAGGGGCTCTTCCGTCAGATCGGCATCTACTCCTCCGTGGGTCAGCTCTACACGCCGCAGGACTCCGAGACCCTGATGTCCTATCGCGAGGACAAGAAGGGGCAGATGCTCGAAGAGGGCATCAACGAGGCCGGCGCGACCTGCTCGTGGATCGCCGCCGGCACCGCCTACGCCAACCACGGCATCAACATGGTGCCGTTCTACATCTATTACTCGATGTTCGGCTTCCAGCGGGTGGGTGATTTCCTGTGGGCGGCTGGTGACATTCAGGCGCGCGGCTTCCTGCTCGGCGCGACCGCGGGCCGCACGACGCTCGCAGGCGAGGGCCTGCAGCACCAGGACGGCCATAGCCTCCTCAACGCCAGCACCATTCCCAACTGCGTGAGCTATGACCCGTCCTATGCCTATGAGCTCGCCGTCATCATCCATGACGGCATGCGCCGCATGTTCGTCGAGCAGCAGCGGGTGTTCTACTACATCACGGTGATGAACGAGAACTACGTGCAGCCGGCGCTGCCCAAGGGTGTCGAAGAGGGCATTCTCAAGGGCATGTATCGGCTGCAGACGGGCGGCGAGGGCAAAGTACGCGCGACCCTGTTCGGCTCCGGCACCATCCTGCGTGAATGCATCGCGGCGGCCCAGATCCTCGAGAAGGACTATGGCGTGCCGGTGGATATCTACTCGGTGACCAGCTTCTCGGAGTTGCGCCGCGAAGCCTTGGACTGCGAACGCCACAATCTGCTGCATCCGCAGGATCCGCCGAAACTGCCCTATGTCAGCAGCTGTCTGAAGGACGTGGCGGGCCCGGTGATCGCGGCCACCGACTATATGCGTGCCGTTCCGGACCAGATCCGCCAGTGGGTGAACGGTCGCTACGTCACGCTCGGCACGGATGGATACGGTCGCTCCGACAGCCGCGCCGCGTTGCGCCGGCACTTTGAAGTGGATCGCAACTTCATCGTGGTGGCAACGCTCAAGGCGCTGGCCGAGGAGGGCAAGATCGATCGCAACACCGTGGGCAACGCCATCACGGCCCTGGGGATAGATCCGGCGAAAGCCGATCCTTTGAACACTTGATCACCATGCATCGGGAGATACCGTGACTCGCGTCGTAGAAGTGCGAGTGCCCGACATGGGCAATTTCAAGGACGTCGCCGTCATCGACGTACTCGTCAAGCCCGGCGATACCATCGATGTGGAGGGCCCGCTCGTCACGCTGGAGACGGAGAAGGCGACCATGGACGTGCCGTCCACCGTTGCCGGAATCATCGAGAAGATTCTCGCCAACAAGGGCGGTACCGTTTCACCCGGCGATGTCGTGGCCACGGTGCGCGTGGAGGACGCCGGCGCGCCGCCTGCGCCCGCGGCGTCCGCCGCTGCGCCTGCCGCTGCACCGGCCGCGGCGCCGGCGCCGGCCGCGCCTGCGGCACCTGCGACGGTGCCCAAAGCCGCCGCGCCGCCTGCAGCGCCCGCGCCGTCCGTACCGGCTGCCGGCGCCAAGCTTGCCGCGGTCAACGAAAGTGGTTTCTCCACGGCCCATGCGAGCCCCTCGGTGCGTCGCTTCGCGCGTGAGCTCGGTGTGGATCTGGCGCGGGTCAACGGCACCGGCTTCAAGTCGCGGATTACCGAAGATGACGTCAAAGGCTTCGTCAAGCAGGCGTTGAGCGGCGGCGCGGCAGCCGGCAAGGCCGCTGTCCCGGGCGGCCGCGGTCTGCCCAGCGTTCAGGTGGTGGATTTCGCAGCCTTCGGTGCGGTAGAGACCAAGCCGCTGACGCGCATTCAGAAAATTTCCGGCGCCCGACTGCATGCCAGCTGGGTCAATCTGCCGCATGTCACGCAGTTCGATGAAGCGGACATCACGGAGCTGGAAGAGTTACGCAACAAACTGAAAGTGAAGGCGACCGAGCAGGGCATCAAGCTCACGCCGCTGGCCTTCATCATGCGCGCCTGCGTGCGCGCGCTGCATCACTTCCCGACGTTCAACGCCTCCCTGGATGCGAGTGGTGAGAATCTCGTCCTCAAGAAATATGTCCACCTCGGTTTTGCTGCCGATACGCCCAATGGCCTGATGGTGCCGGTCGTGCGCGATGCCGACCGCATGGACATCTACGAGGTGGCGCGTGCGCTGGGCGAACTGTCAGAGAAGGCGCGCACTGGCACCTTGAATGTGGCGCAGATGCAGGGCGGATCTTTCACGATTTCCAGCCTCGGCGGCATCGGCGGTACGGCATTCACGCCCATCATCAACGCACCGGAAGTCGCCATCCTGGGCGTATCACGCTCCGCGATGAAGCCGGTATTCAAGGATGGCACCTTCGTGCCGCGGCTGATCCTGCCGCTGTCGCTGTCCTACGATCATCGCGTCATTGACGGGGCGCTCGCGGCGAAGTTCACGACCTATCTGGCGAAGGTGCTCGCCGAGCCGCGCGGCCTGCTCGAGGCGGTGCCCTGATGAGCGCGATCGATCTCGTCGTTCCGGATATCGGCAACTTCGATGCGGTGCCGATCGTTGACGTGCTGGTCAAGGTCGGCGACGCCATCGAGGTCGAAACACCGCTCATCACTCTGGAAACCGACAAGGCCACCATGGATGTGCCGTCGGCGTCCGCCGGCACCATCACTGAGTTACTGGTGAAGAAGGGCGACAAGGTCGGCAAGGGGACCGTGATCGCGCGCCTCACGTCCGCAGGCGCAGCCGCCGCGACGCCGGCCCCGGCCGCGCCGCCACCCGCGCCGCCAATGCCCGCGAGCGCGGCACCGGCCGCAGCAGCCCCCGCAGCCGCGGCCGCCAAAGCGGCCGACGCTTCGGGCGACACGGTACGCATGCAGATTCCCGCGATTTCAGAGGCCGAGCGCGTCGAGGCGCGCTCGGATCGCAGCACCCAGGTGGTGGTGCTCGGCTCGGGGCCCGGCGGCTACACCGCCGCGTTCCGCGCCGCCGATCTGGGTCTGAAGGTCACGCTCATCGAGCGCTGGGCCACCCTGGGCGGGGTGTGCCTGAATGTCGGCTGTATTCCTTCCAAGACGCTGCTGCATGCGGCCAAGGTCATCGATGAAGCCGCGACCATGGCGGCGCATGGCATCAGTTTCGGCAAGCCCACGCTGGATCTTGAAAAGCTGCGGGGCTTCAAGAGCGGTGTCGTCAAGAAACTGACCAGCGGCTTGTCTGCACTCGCCAAGCAACGCAAGGTTGAAGTGGTCACGGGCACGGGCATTTTCGTGAGCCCGCATGTCATCGAGGTCAAAGGTCCCAAAGGCGCCGAGCGGATCCGCTTCGATCACTGCATCATCGCGGCCGGGTCCGAAGCGGTGAAGCTGCCGGGCTGGCCGGAGGATCCGCGCATCATCGATTCGACGGGCGCCCTGGAGCTGCCGGCCTCGGGTGGCAGCATGCTGGTCGTCGGCGGCGGCATCATCGGCCTGGAAATGGCCTGCGTGTACGATGCGCTGGGCACGAAGGTCAGCGTGGTGGAACTCACCCCGGCGCTGATGCCCGGATGTGATCCGGACCTGGTGCGAGCCGCTGGAGAAACGCCTCCGCGCCCGCTATGCGCAGATCATGCTGGGCATCAAGGTGACGGGCGTTGAGGCCACCAAGGAAGGCATTCGGGTCACGTTTGCGGGCGACAAGGCGCCGCCGCCGCAGCTGTACGACTTCGTACTGGTCGCGGTGGGCCGCTCGCCCAATGGCAAGCTGATCGGCGCGGATACGGCGGGCGTCACGGTCAGTGATCGCGGCTTCATTCCGGTGGACAAGCAGATGCGCACCAACGTGCCGCATATCTTCGCCATCGGCGACATCGTCGGCCAGCCCATGCTCGCCCACAAGGCGACCCATGAAGCGAAAGTCGCCGCCGAGGTCATCGCCGGGCACAAGGCGGCCTTCGATGCGCGCGTGATTCCCTCGGTGGCCTATACCGATCCGGAAGTGGCCTGGGCGGGCCTTACCGAAACGGAAGCCAAGGCCAAGGGCATCGCCTTTGAAAAAGGGCTGTTCCCCTGGGCGGCGAGCGGCCGTTCGCTGTCCTTGGGCAGGGACGATGGCTTCACCAAGCTGCTGTTCGACCCCGTCACGCACCGGCTGCTGGGCGGCGGCATTGTCGGCCCCAATGCCGGCGACCTCATCAGCGAAGTGGCTGTCGCCATCGAGATGGGCGCGGATGCGACCGATATCAGCCTCACCGTGCACCCGCACCCGACGCTGTCCGAGACCGTGGCGTTCGCCGCCGAGGCGGTCGACGGCAGCTTGACGGACCTGTACATCCCCAAGAAAAAATAACGCGCGCGCTCAGCGGCGCGTGCGCATGCGCGCGACCAGCGTTTCGACCTTGTGCAGGTACTCTCTCTCATCCGGCGCGCGACCGGCGCGCTGGGCTTCCGACAGCGTCTCCGCGAGCGGTGTCAGCAAGGCGTGCTCGGCCTCATGAGCATCGCCAAAGTGCTCGCATAACTGGCGGTGCAGCGCCGCAAAACCTGCCGGCCGGTTGGTCGCCAGCTGTTCGCGGATGGCCAGGTGCATGCCCATGTGCAGGAACGGGTTCTGGCGGCCGCCTTCGGGCGTGAAATTGGCCTCCAGCACATCCTCGCCCGTCTCAAGCCACGCAACGTACTCGGGATGTTCGGCAATCACCGCCGCCACCTGGCGTTCCAGCGGTTGCAAGGGCTGCTGGGCCCGAAACTTGCGCCACGAGGCCAGGTACATCTGACGCAGCTGTTCGCGGCTCTGATTGGCGAAAATCGGCATGAGCGCTCCTGTCAGGCCGCGGCCGGGGTCTTGTCCGGAAAGTCGCACAGGTCGCGGATCACGCAGCTTGGACATCTGGGTCTGCGGGCGATACACACATAGCGGCCGTGCAGCAGCAGCCAGTGGTGAGCCTGGCGCGCGAACTGCGGCGGCGTGGTCCTGACCAGCTCGATCTCCACGGCCAGGGGCGTAGGCCCCGGCGCAAGCCCGGTGCGGTTGGCGACGCGAAAGATATGGGTATCGACGGCGATGGTGAGTTCGCCGAAGGCGATGTTCAGCACGACGTTGGCCGTCTTGCGGCCCACACCCGGGAGTGCCTCGAGGGATTCGCGGTCGGGGGGCACCTGGCCGTCATGCTCATCGATCAGCCGCTGGCACAAGCCGATGAGATTCGCGGCCTTGGTGTTGTACAGGCCCACGCTCTTCAGGTACGGCTTGATCCCGTCGATCCCCAAGGCGAGCAGTGCCTGCGGGGTGTTGGCGACCGGGAACAGTTTGGCGGTGGCGGCGTTGACGCTGCGGTCGGTGGTCTGCGCCGACAGCATCACCGCGACCAGCAATTCAAAGGGTGAGCGGTAAAGCAGCTCCGAGGCAGGCTCGGGATTGGCCGCCCGCAGCCGTTCAAACAACGCCCGGCGGCGGGCGGCACTGAAGGGCTTGCGGCGTGCGCCTCGGGCTTTGGCATTAGGAGCCCTGTTCATGGCTCCTCAGGGTGCGGACTGTACGCGAGTTGCTTGCGTGCCGAGAGCAATGCGGCCCGTTCGGCGGCGCGGCGTGCGAGCCGCTCTTCATGCGCATGGAAGCGCGAACGATTGGCCGACGGCGAGGGCGGCCCCTGCGGCACGCTCTGCGCGGACAGATCGACCATGGCAATGCAGTCCACGGGGCACGGCGCAATGCACAGCTCGCACCCCGTGCACAGCTGGGCGGCCACGGTGTGCACGAATCGCGGCGCGCCGATGATGGCGTCCACGGGGCAGGGCGGCAGGCATTTGGCACAACCGATACAGCGGCTTTCATCGATGACCGCCACGCGCGGCGCGGCTTCCACACCGTTGTCCGGATTCAGCGGCAATGGCGCGCGGCCCAGAAGCTGCGCCAGTGCCTGGATGGTGGCCGCCCCGCCCGGTGGGCACTGGTTGATGGGCGTGCCTTGCGCGATGGCGGTCGCGTAGGGCAGGCATCCCTGGTAGCCGCAACGCGTGCATTGCGTCTGGGGCAGCAGGGCATCGATGGCCTTCACGTCCATGTCGGAAGCCTTCAGGTGATGCGCATGCCGGGCGGTCGCGCCAGAATCCGGCGACAGCAGGAACAGTCCCGCGCCCTCGCCGCTGGCGCACAGCACCATGCCCTGCGAAACGCCGAAGCGCATCTTGCGCGGCGCGAGATTGGCGACCACGACGGTGAGACGCCCCACCAGGGTCGCCGGATCGTAGGCCGAACGAATACCCGAAAAGACGGTGCGCGCGGCGGGCTCCCCCAGGTCCAGGGAAAGCTTCAGCAGCTTGTCGGAGCCGCTCACCGCCTCGGCCGACACGATGCGCGCCACGCGCAGTTCCACTTTCGCGAAGTCATCGATGGCAATGGTCGCGGGCGCCGCGGTGGCAAGCGGTGGGTGGGATGGCGGCGGGTGGCGGTGCAGCATCAGTCACGGGCGGTGACTCCTTGGCGGTCGCGAACAGGTTGTCGAGCATCTTCGGGTCCACGCGCGTGAGCAGATGCGCGTAGGGATTGATGCGGTGCCCCGCCGGCAGCAGTGTCGCGCTGTCCCGCCACTGCAACGGCGCAATGCCGAGAAATTTCTCGGCGCGCGCCGCAAGCTCGGGCACGACGGGTTTGAGCAGCAAGGTCAGCAGCCTGAAGAGCTCGATGGCGGCGCTGCACACGGCCTGCAGTTCAGCGCGCCGCGCGGCATCGCGGGCGATTTCCCACGGCGCGCAATCGGCCACATAACGATTGGCGAGATCGGCAAGGCGCATCGTCAGGCGCAGGGCCTGCCCGAAGTCGCGCTGCTCGTAGCCTTCACGAATGGCATCGACATCGCGGCGGAATTCGCTCAAGACCGCAGCGGCGTTGGGATCGGTCAGGGCGCACAGCTGTCCCTCGAAGCGCTGCGTGAGGAAGTTCGCGCAGCGGCTGGCGATATTGACGTACTTGCCCACCAGGTCGCTGTTGACGCGCGCGAGGAAATCCTGCGGGTTGAAGTCCACGTCCTCGACGTTGGCGTTGAGCTTGGCGCCGAGGTAGTAGCGCAGCCAGTCCGGATCCATGCCGAGCTTCAGGTACTGCAGCGGATCGATGCCCGTGCCGCGCGATTTGGACATCTTGGCGCCGAGCACGGTGAGGAAGCCATGCACATGGATGTTGTCGGGAATCTTGTAGGGCGCCCCCGCGAACTTCAGCATCGCCGGCCAGAACAGGGTGTGGAAGTAGATGATGTCCTTGCCGATGAAGTGAATCTGCTCGGTGGCGGGATCTTCGAGGAACTGCTGGAAAGTTCCCGGCTCGCCGTGGCGCGCGGCACTGCCGGTGGAAAAATAGTTCTCAAGCGAAGCCAGGTACCCGAGCGGCGCATCCAGCCACACATAGAAGTACTTGCCGGGTTGATCGGGGATGGGAATGCCGAAATAGGGCGCATCGCGTGAGATGTCCCAGTCAGCCAGCGCCTCCTCGCCGGTACCATCGAGCCATTCGCGGGCCTTGTTGGCGACCTGCGGCTGCAGGTGCCCGGGCGCCGCGATCCACGCTTCGAGAAACGCGCGGCAGCGCGGGTCGGAGAGCCGGAAGAACAGGTGATCCGAGGTCCTAAGCTGCGGTACCGATCCGGACAGGGTCGAATAGGGATTGATGAGGTCGGCCGGCGTATTGACCGTACTGCATACCTCACAGGCATCGGCGTACTGGTCCTTGGCGTGACAGTGCGGGCACTCGCCCTTGATGTAGCGGTCCGCCAGGAACATGCCCTTGACCGGGTCGTAGAACTGCTCGACGGGCTTGATATCGATCAGGCCGGCGCCTTTGAGGCGCTGATAGACATCCTGGGCCAGGGCGGTGTTTTCGGGGGAGTCGGTGCTGTACCAGTGATCGAAACTCAAGGAAAAGCCGTCCAGGTACTGACGGCGACCCGCGGCGATGCCCCGGACCAGCTCCTGCGGCGTCACCCCGTCGGCCTGTGCCTTGAGCATGATGGGCGCGCCATGGGCGTCATCGGCGCAGACAAAGTGCACCTGGGAGCCAAGCATGCGCTGGAAGCGCACCCAGATATCCACCTGGATGTATTCCATGATGTGGCCGATATGCAGGGGACCATTGGCATAGGGCAGGGCGCTGGTGATGAAGAGTTTTCGTGACATCCGTGCAGTTTACCGTACCTGCATCCTCTGCCGGTTGCCTGCACAGCGATGGCGGTGCCAAGATGGCTCTGTGGCACGCAATGTGGAAATCAAGGCGCGGATTGCGGGTGTTGCGGCACTCGCGCCGCTTGCCGCGAGCCTCGCCGACAGCGGTCCGACCGTCATCGAGCAGAACGACACGTTTTTTGCCTGCCCGAACGGCCGTTTGAAGCTTCGGGAGCAGTTCGCCGCGGGTGCGGAGCTGATTTTCTATCAGCGCGCGGATGCCAGCGGACCGAAGGAATCCTTTTACGTCCGGGTGCCGGTTCCCGATCCGCAGGCGCTGCGGACGCTGCTGGAAGTCGCGCACGGTGAGACTGGCCGAGTCCGCAAGCGCCGCATGCTGTTCGTGGTCGGCCGGACCCGGATCCATCTGGATACAGTGGAGGGACTCGGGGATTTCCTGGAACTGGAAGTGGTGCTGCGGGACGGCGAGTCCACCGATGCGGGGGTGATCGAAGCCCACCGCATCATGGCCGAGCTGGGCATCGCGCCGCAGCAGCTGATCCAGGGGGCATACGTGGACCAGCGTCCATGCTGAAAGCCTTGTATCTTGCGGCTGTATTGGCAGGGGTCGGTGCCGGTACCGCTGCGCCGGCACAGGTGACACCCCCTGTCCCGATTGTCGTCAAAGTCGTGGTCGTCACAACCTTTGAGATCGGTGCCGATACGGGCGATGCACCGGGGGAGTTCCAGTTCTGGCGCGAACGCCAGCACCTCGATACCCGATTTGGCTTCGCGCATCATCATGACCTGTTCATGAACCTGCACAGCGGCGTGCTGGGCATGGTGACCGGCGAGGGCACCGCCAACGCCGCCTCGGCAGTGATGGAGCTGGGTATGGATCCGCGCTTTGACCTGTCGCGCGCCTATTGGGTGGTGGCCGGGATAGCGGGCATTGATCCGCAAGATGCGTCCATCGGCTCGGCGGTGTGGGCGCGCCGCATCATTGACGGTGATCTGGCATACGAAATCGATTCCCGCGAAATTCCGCAGGGGTGGTCGAGCGGTATCTTTCCGCTGGAGTCGCACAGCCCTTCAGACCCCACGGCCAAGCCGGCCGAAGGCCAGCTCTTCACCTTGAACCCGCAGCTCGTCGACTGGGCGTACGCGCTCACGCGCAATGCCAGGCTGGGCGATGATGAACATCTGCGCAGCGCCCGCTCGCAATACACCGCATATCCGAATGCGCGCCGGCCGCCGTTTGTACTGGAGGGGGACGATCTTGCCGGCATGCGCTTTTGGCATGGCCAGAGGATGAACGACTGGGCTAACTTTTGGGTGCGCTTTTGGACCCGGGGCGCCGGCAATATGGTGACCAGCGAGATGGAGGATAGCGGCATCCTGGTGGCGCTGACTTATCTGGGGGGGACCGGCAAGGTCGCGCCGAACCGGGTGCTGGTGCTGCGCACGGGCAGCAACTTCACAGTCCCGCCCCCGGGCCGGACGGCAGCCGAAAATCTCGCCATGGAATCCGAGGCGAGCTACACGGCGCTGCTGCCTTCACTCGAAGCCGCCTACACAGTCGGCTCCACGGTCGTGAACACCCTGGTCAAGCGCTGGAGCGTCTACCGCGATCAGCTGCCCGGCGCGGCCTCTGCAGCGCCGGCCAGGCCGGTCCCGCACAGGGAAGCTACCAAGCCCATCGAGATCAGGGTCGTCGTCGTCTCGATGTTTGAGATCGGCGCCGATACCGGTGACATGGCCGGCGAGTTCCAGCTCTGGCATGACCGGCAGCGGTTGACACAGCGATTCGCGTTCGCACATCACCACGACCTGTTTCTGAACCCGGCCACCGGTGTGCTGGGTATGGTGACCGGGGAGGGCACCGCGAACGCCACGACCGCCGTCATGGAACTGGGTATGGACCCGCGTTTCGACCTATCGCATGCATACTGGATCGTGGCCGGAATCGCAGGCGTGAATCCCGAGTACGCCTCCATCGGTTCGGCCGCGTGGGCCAGATTCATCGTGGATGGCGACCTGGCCTATCAGATCGACTCGCGTGAGATTCCCGGCGACTGGAGCACGGGCATTTATCCGCTGCAATCCAAGCAGCCGTTCGACCCAAATGCGAAGCCCGCAGAAGGGCAGGTATTCACACTGAATCCGGCGCTGGTGCAGTGGGCCTATGATTTGACGCGCAATGTGCAACTGACCGATGACACGAAAATGCGGCAGGTGCGGGACCGGTACCGCGAACGCAACGCGCGTCGGCCGCCGTTCGTACTCATCGGTGACAACCTGGCCGCGATGCGCTTCTGGGATGGGCGGCTGATGAATGAGTGGGCGGGGCGCTGGGTGCAATTCTGGACCCACGGCCAAGGCGAGATGGTCACCTCGGCCATGGAGGATTCGGGCACGCTGGTGGCGCTCACTTATCTGGGCAAATCCGGGCGCGTGGACTCGAGCCGCGTGCTGGTGCTGCGCACCGGCAGCGACTTTACGGTGCCGCCAGCGGGCGAGACGCCGGCCCAGGCACTCGCTCAAGAGAGCGACAATAACTATGCGGCGCTGGGGCCGGCGGTCGAGGCAGCCTACCGGGTTGGCTCCCCGGTGGTGGATACCCTGGTCCGAAATTGGCCGCTCTATCGCTCCCAGCCCCCACGCGTGACAACGGGCAGCCCACGGTGAGCACAGCGCGTCGCGGTGCTTACGGTGTCTGTGGGACGCCGCCCTGCCACTGCGCCCATCGGTTCACAATGTCTTGAACCAGCGGCATGCCGGCGTGCACGAGGTTGGCTGTCGAGATGCGTATTGCGCCACCGACGGAGCGCTGCGCGATGAGTGAGTCTAAGGTGCTTTGGCCGGGGTAAGGCCGATCGAAGTCCGAGCCCGTGCGCAGCACGGCAACGCGATGGATGTCCGTCAGGCCGGACTCGGCCCCGCGAGTCAGGGCCAGGAAGGTCGCGTTGTCCTCCTGCTGTGAGGTGCAGTAGACCCCATGGCCATCGGTGAGCAACTTGGTATAGCGCGATGCACGTTCCCCAAGCCGGCGCCCGGCCCACCAAATGTCTCCGGAGGCCGTGTCGCATTGCGTGACCGCGGGTGGCGCATTGGCTGGGGCCTGCGGATAGGACTTCCGGTAGCTCATGACGTTAGCGCTGTCTTCCAGTTTGGCCTGGCGCGACAACAGCAGTGCCATCTGCAGGAGTCCCTCATCAACCTGAAAAACTTCGGTGCGATAATCAAACTGCGGCTTTTGGTGAGGATCGCTGGTCAT
The DNA here is from genome assembly GCA_963708865.1 of uncultured Gammaproteobacteria bacterium. GTDB lineage: Bacteria > Pseudomonadota > Gammaproteobacteria > Steroidobacterales > Steroidobacteraceae > DAIDKA01. The sequence goes on along the minus strand of CAVPUC010000006.1, from coordinate 117,617 downwards.
CACGCCGAAATAGCCGTCCAACCAGTCGGGCGGCAAGTCGCGTGGATCGATCTCATGGGCAATATCCACATCCACTAGGTAGCGTGCCCAGGTTGCAGAGCCGATGGTTCCGCGAGCCGGATCGATGCCGGCAATACCCGCGACCAGAAAATATGTCCGGCGCAGATCGAATTTTGCGCTGTAGATGACCGCCATCAGCGAGGCCGCGGCGTTGGCATGGCCCATGTCGGTAGTCATCATGCATACGCCCGATGCGGTACAGCGCACCAGCGGAAAGTCGCTCGACAAGCCCGGTACCCGCACTTCGCGATCCGGCTTCAGCGCCGCAAGCCACGGCGCGGTCTCAAGGTCGAACATACCGACGATCATGACCTTTACTGGGATGCGCTGATCCGCGATCGCCTGGCCGGCAGCGACGCAGCCCAGCACCATCAGCATTGCATTGCTCAGCAGTCGTGCCACGGAGTAACGGGTCATGATCCATCCGTATCGGTTTGGTGATATTGGCGAGCTCAATGGCTCGTCCAATTGATGTGTTGAGAATATACGTTGGAGCTTCCCATTGCAGCGTCCGCCGGCGCGGGTATTAGGTTTGCGGGCCCATTGTCGAACCGGGCTTGCTTGGCTTTCCGCTGAAAGACCAGGTTGCGACGATGTGACCAAGCATTCGCACGTTTCGACTGCGCATCGAAATGGTGCGAGGCTTTTATCGGCGCACCACTATGGGCTGGTCCCTTGACACGCAGCGCTCTGCGGTAGTTAGCATCATTCAATTAACAACGAGATGGGGTGTCATGTGACTTTGGGTATACGAGTACTGATCACGTCATCACTCTGTTTCTTGGCTGTCTTCCAGGCAGCGCAGGCGCAACAGACCAATACCTCGTCGGCTCCGGCCGCATCGCCAGCGCCGGTTGCCACGACATCCATTTCAGCCGCGACCGCTGCCGGCGATCTCCAGGAGGTCATCGTGAACGGCATCAGGCGCGGTGATCTGATCATGCCCACGACCGTCACTTCCGGGTCAGCCTACGGACTGGACCTGGGTGTGATGGACACGCCGCGCAATAACACGGTGCTGTCGAAAGTGCAGATCGATGCACTCAACGTGCAGAACCCGGGTGGATTCTCTGCCCTCACCTCCAGCGCCTATTCAGACGCGTCGTTCGGCCAGCCGAATGTACCGCGTATCCGCGGCCAGCTCGCGGACGTGTTCTTCAATGGCATGCGCGACAGCTTCACGCTGAATGGCTACGGCGCCCCAATGAGTTTTGTGATGGTGGATTCGATCGACATCGTCAAGGGCCCGGCGGCAGTGCAGGGCGGAGCTGGGGCGGGCGTGGGCGGTTCGATCAACATCACCACCAAGGTACCCTCAATCAGTAATTTCTCGGCCATGCTCGACGCGGAGGTCGACAGTCAGCAAAAGCGCATCGTGGGTCTCGACGTGGGAGGACCGTTAACCGCGAACATTTCCGGTCGCGTGAGCGTCATTTCCAACGACAGCGGCAGCTATTACTACGACATGTTCTTCCACCAGCAGCAGGTGTTTGCAGCTCTGGTGGACCAGGTCACATCGAACTATACGATCTCCCTCAATGGCAGTTACGTGGATACGCAGTACCGTGAGAACGACGGTATCAACCGCGTTAACCAGGCGCTTATCAATAATGGCACCTACCTCACCGGGGCGCCGCCATTGGATGATGTCTCAGGATTCGGGACTGAGGTCATCACGGATGGCAGCACGCACCTCAACGAACGGACCATCATCGATGAGCCGGACGGCACCGGCGCACACTCGCAGCACGCGATGCTGCAAGCGATTCAGACCTACCAAGTCAATGACAACTTCTCCATCAGCAACAATACGTTCTACGATTACATCAACCGCTACAACGAGACCGAGGACTACTACGCCGATACGGCGAAGGGCAGCTTTACGATCGAGAACAAGACCGACTTCAAGGTAAAGTTCAACACCGGATCCGTGCAAAATGAGGCCGATGCCGGCTTCACCTATCGTGACGCGCACGTCCTGAGTATCCAGAACTATGCCAATGAGCCGGTCAGCGTGTTCGACCTGTCGCAGGCTCCCAGCACCTGGATATTCCCCAGCGACGCCCAGATTTACGGCGGCGCGCTGCCCTACACCGCTGCCATGGGCCATGTTCAGTATGGTGTGCCGGGCAGCAATGCCGGGTTTCCCAGTGCCACCATCGATTCCAATCTTCACGACGCCGCCGTGTTCCTCGAACATCGTTTGGTGTTTTCGCCGCAATGGAGCCTGATGTACGGCTTGCGCGGCGACCTGGTGCAGTTGAACGACTCGGACCCGCTGTATGCGGAAGGCGTGGCCGCAGGATTCGGTCCAGGCTGCATCGAATACACCACCTTTTTCAACTCCGCGTGCGACACCTTGCCCGAATCGCAGCACACGGCCTGGTACGGGCTGTACAACGGCAATGTCAGTCTGACCTACAGCCCCGCGGAATGGATATCCAGCTATGTCACCTACAACAAGACCCAATACGCCGACGCCAACGACAACGACGGCGCCATCGGCGCCCTCGGCACGGATGCCACCTCGCAGTTGCGACAGAAGACGCTGCTGGAGGAGGCCGGAATGAAATTTGACCTGCTTGGCAAGGCGCTATTCATCTCCACGGCAGGTTTTCACCAGGAGCGTACGGTTCCGGTCGGCGCCGGTGGCTTGATCCAGTCAAACGCAAAAATCAACGGCGGCGAGATCGAGTTGAACTTCCAGCCCAATTCGCATTTCTTCGCCACCGCAAGCTACTCGTACCTGCACACAACGCTGACTATCCCGGCGCCTTTCTACAACTTCCCGGCGCAGCCCGGTTACAACATCGACGGCGCCGGCTTGGCGATCGCATATGAGCCCGGTCAGACCTTTGAAGATCCGGGTGTTCCGCAGCATTTGTTCAATGCCTTGGTCAACTACAAAATGGACAACGGGCTCGGGTTTCAGGCGAATGTCCAGGTAACGGGGCCGATACAGACCACGCAGGGCGGCAAGGTCGATGTCGCCCAGACCCAAGCAAACCTGCTCGGAGAATTCTTCTACGACTCCAATCCGCTGGCGGCGCTCCCTGCGTCCATCGCGGCGACGGGCGTCTACACGCCTCCGACCATTGCGTGGCAGTACAGCATCAACGCGGGCGTGTTCTACACCCTCCTGGATCATTACACGGTCAAATTCGAAATCTACAACCTCACCAATGAGCGCAATCTGCAGAACGATTATAACTTCTACGGCAATGACTTCGTGACGGTGATCCCGCCGCGCAGTTACGACCTGACGGTCACGGCAAAGCTGTGACCCGAATCCCAGCGCTGATTTGATTGGGCATTGCGGCGCGCCACGCTGGAGTGTCAGCAAGATGCGCTCATCGTGGTGGCCGCTAGCGGGGCCATCACTGCCGTGCATCACCACTCCGAGCAGTGCGCGCGCCGCAGTGGCCGCAACCACACGCCGCAGCGCGATCATCCTGGGTCACCGGCGGATTGTCCGCATTGGATTTGAACATCATCCAGGCGAGCGTGGTTGAAAACCGATGCGGCATTTTTCCGAGGGGCGTGTTCGAGTTTCGGCGACGACAAATGTTTGCACGACGGTGGGTGAAGTGCGTTGACACGCTCAAGTCCACGTGACATCTTTTACTGAGCATCGATATGGCGACGGCGCTGCCATTGACCGCACCAAGAATACGAAACAGCGGGCAAGACATGGCGGCGACGAAGAGGGGGCGTGCGTTCTACCGTGGGGTTGCGACCATTTGGCGACCCACCCAACGCTTGGGAGAGCGCGATGAAGAACAGCCGCAAGGCAAGTACTGCTGTCACTTTGCTGATCATTGCGGGCGGGGCCGCCGCCCGGATCGCATTGGCCGATGCCGATACGGATACCGCCCTCACCACCGATACCGCGACGGACGCTCGACCGCTGCGGCAGCCGCTCCGGGTGATGCCCTGCAGGAGGTCACGGTCGTTGCGCAGAAGCAGAACATCGGCCTGCAGCACGCGCCGGTCGCGCTCACCGCGATCACCGGGTGATGCGCTGAAGGCGGCCGCCATCATGAACCCCTCGGACCTGAACGGTCAGGTGCCGGGCCTGGTGATCACCTCCAGCGAAGGCTACAACCGCAGCGTCTCGATCCGCGGCATCGGTTTCAACGTGCCGCAGGACGACTCGGCGCAGACCTCGGTGTCGTACCACGAGGATGGCATCTACATCGCCTTTCCGGTGGCCTTGAATTCCAACTTCCTGGACGTGGACCACGTCGAGGTGCTGCGTGGGCCGCAGGGTACGGTGTTCGGACAGAATTCCATCGGCGGCACCATCAACGTCATCAGCATCCAGCCGACCTTCGATGCGGTGAAGGGCTACCTCGAGGCAGCCGGTGGTTCGTATGATTTCCTGCATACCAGCGCCGCCATCAATGTTCCGTTCGGCAACGATTTTGCGATTCGCGCAGCGTACGACCAGAACTACCAGCACGGTTTCGTGACCGCCACGGACGTTCCCGGCTACTCCGGCGGGTATGATCTGGGCAATCACCAACAACGTCCATGGCCGGCTGCAGGCGCTGTGGCAGACCACCGATAGTCTTTCGATCCTGCTGCGCGCCGAATATTCGCAGGCCCGTCAGCATGAATCGGAGAGCAAGAACATCGATGATCCGGATCCGGATTTCTACCACCAAAGCTCGGACTGGCCGGGCCGCCTCATCTACAACCAGCAGTTGGCGGGCGCGACCATCACCTACGACATGCCGTTTGCCACATTGAAGGCGATCAGCAGCTACCAGGAAGTGAATCATCACGGCGCCGTCAACGAAGACGGCATGAATATCGACATCACCAGTGCGAATTTTGAGCCGCACGATGTGGAGTGGTTCGAGCACAACACCAAGGACCTGACCGAGGAGCTGGATCTGAGTTCCAAGCCGGGCGGTCCGGTGGACTGGATCGTCGGCGCGTTCCTCCTGAAGGGCAAGACGACGGTCGGCTACTCCCAGTACAACCTGTATCCCGGCGATCCCACCTATAACGGTGATCCGGCGCCCAACCTCATCAATGCGCATCCCAACCTGGACAACCCGGCCGATCCGCTCACGGCATTCCTGTTCACCAACGATGTCAATGACACCTCGGTGCTGGGCGATCAGCTGTACTTCCAGAACAGCGGCGAGGAAACCCGCAATTCCTCCTCGGGGTATGGACAGGGCATCTGGCATGCCACCGATTCGCTGCGCTTCACGCTGGGTGGCCGCTACACCCGTGACCACAACACCACCTTCTTCAGCGACTACTACAATGCCTTTGCGCCCGCGACGTTCGTGCAGCAGACCGAGACCAAGTTCACCTGGCGCGCGGGTGTCGACTACGATCTGACGCCGAGCAACCTGGTCTATGGCAGCGTGTCCACCGGCTTCAAGCCCGGCGGCGGCAACATCTCCTCGTTCCCGGCGGTGGTGCCCCTGCAGTTCGCGCCCGAGACCATCACGGCCTACGAGATCGGGTCCAAGAACAGCTTCTTCGACAAGCACCTGACGGCGAACCTGTCAGCCTATCTTTACAACGACCGGGGCATGCAGTTCCAGGCGGAGGACCTGATCAGCTTCCAGGGCGGCGTGGATAACATTCCGAAGGTGCAGGTGTATGGCCTCGAGGGTGAAATCGCGGCGCTGATGCCGGCGGGCCTGCGCTTCGATGGCAACTTCGCCTATGAGAAGGGCAAGATCACCTCGCACTTCCTGGCGCTGGACAATGTCGCCGGCAATGAGGCCAACCAGACCTACCTGCAGGCGTGCGACTACGCATGCTATGGCGACATTTTCGAGGGCACGCCCGGGCTCAACGCCTTGCGGGAGGCCGCGTACCGGGATGTCTATGGCAATGCGCCGCCGAGTCTGCCGCACGTGGACCGTCACCGGCGCGGTGTCCCATACCTTGAACCTCCAGGACGGGTCCACGGTACTGTCGCGCTTCCAGCTGCAGTATCGCAGCGACTACGCCGATACGATCTTCGGCAAGACGCCCATTTACACGGCGCCCTCGTATACGATGGCCAACCTGTACTTTGACTACGCCTACAAGGACTCCGGGCTGGACGTGTCCTTGGCCGTCAACAATGTCTTCAATCGCTTTGAAGTGGCATCACGGTTCACGAACCAGTTCGGCGGTGAGACCACGCAGGTGTGGGCCCCGCCGCTGGAGTTCATCGCAACAGTCCATTACCGGTTCTAGACCGCGGGGGGTTGGATTGGCGGTTTCGCGCAGGATATTCCTCAAGCAGGGCGGTGCCGCAGGCGCTCGTGGCCGGCTTGGGCACAGGCTCGCTGCTCGCGCGCGCCGCGCCGCTGGGCCAGCTCAAGGTGGGCGTGGCGCTGGTGGCCCCGGCCGCCGAGGTGGGATGGACCCGCCAGACCATATTGGCCTGCGAGGCGGTGCGCGCCGCCTTCGGCGCCCGCGCCGTGGTGGATGTGGTCGAAAACGTGTTCGAGCCGCAGGATGCCGAGCGGATATTCCGCGGCTTCGCGACCTCCGGGCATCAGCTGGTGCTGGGCACCAGTTTCTCGCACAGCGTGCCCATCACCCGCGTGGCGCGCAGTTTCCCGCAGGTGGCCTTTGACTGCTGCGCCGGCGTCAGCATGGCGAGCAATCTGGGCAACTTCGAGGCGCGCTACCACGAGGGCACCTATCTGGGCGGCGTCGCGGCGGCGAAGATGTCCAGCACCGGCAAGCTCGGTTTCATCGGCGGCTACCCGGTACCCGATATCGTGGGACCCGCGAATGCGTTCCTGCTCGGTGCACAGAGCGTCAATCCGGCGGTCACCTGCTCGATCATCTTCATGAACTCCTGGGAGGATCCCGGCAAGGAGAAGGACGCGACCCTGGCCCTGATCGCCAAGGGCTGCGACGTGCTGGCGGCCATGACCGACAGTCCGGTCGCCGCGCAGACCGCGGAACAGAAGGGGGTATGGTCGGTGGGCTATGCCAGCGATGTGCGCAAGTACGCGCCGACGCGGCTGCTGACCTCCATGATCCTGGACTGGAGCGGCATCTACGTCCAGGACGCCCGCGACATGCTCGCCGGGACCTGGAAGCCACAGAGCCGCTGGTGGGGACTGAAGGAGGGGGCGGTGCAGATGTCGCCGTACGCGGCGGCGGTGCCGCAACCGGTTCGGGCCCTGGTCGATGAGCGGCGCGCGGCCATCACGGCGGGCCGGCTGCAGCCCTTTGGGGGCGAAATCCGCGATCAGGCGGGGGCCGTGCGGGTGCCGCGTGGCATGGTGCTGAATGAGAAGGATGCGCGCAGCATCAACTGGCTGGTCGCGGGCATGCAGGGCAGCCTGAAGGGCTGATGAGGCCACGTCTCGCCCTCGAGGCCGTCACGAAGCGCTACGGCAGCTTCGCGGCCAACGATTCGGTGTCGCTGCGCCGTGGCGCCCGGGGAGATCCACGCGGTGCTGGGGGAGAACGGCGCCGGCAAAAGCACCCTGATGAAAATCATCTACGGCGCCCTCCGTGCCGATGCCGGGGAGATCTTCTGGGAGGGGCGCCAGGTGTCCATTGCCAGTCCCGGTGCCGCGCGCGAGCTGGGCATCGGCATGGTCTACCAGCATTTTTCGCTGTTCGAGACGGTCTCGGTGGTCGACAACATCGCCCTGGTCAACAAGGGTCGGTTCGATCGCGTGCGGCTCGCGGCGCGCATCGCGCAGCTGAGCGAGCGCTATGGTCTGCCGGTGGATCCGCACCGGCTGGTGCATCACCTCTCCGTGGGTGAACGGCAACGGGTCGAGATCCTGCGTTGCCTGCTGCAGAATCCGAAGCTTCTGATATTGGATGAACCGACCTCCGTGCTCACCCCGCAGGCGGTCGCGCGGCTGTTCGAGGTGCTGCGGGCGCTGGCCGCCGAGGGCTGCAGCATTCTTTACATCAGTCACAAGCTCGAGGAGATCCGCGAGCTTTGTGACACCGCGACCATCCTGCGCGGCGGCAAAGTCGCAGGCTCGGTGCGGCCCGCCCAGGTCAGTATCGCGGAGCTGGCCGGTCTGATGGTGGGCTCGGCCATTGCGCCGGTGACCCGGCCACGCGCCGTGCAGGGCGCGCCGCGCCTGTCGGTCAGCCACCTCACCGTGCCAGCGGCTGACCCCTTTGGTACCGCGCTGCAGGATGTCGCGCTGGCGGTGCATGGCGGTGAAGTCGTGGGCATCGCCGGGGTATCCGGCAACGGCCAGGCGGAGCTGCTCAATGCACTGAGCGGTGAGCGGGTGAGCGCGGCGGACCGCATCAAGCTGGATGGGGTATCCGTCGGGCACCTGGGCGCCGGTGCGCGGCGGCAGCGCGGTCTCGCCTACGTCCCGGAGGAGCGCCTGGGCCGCGGCGCCGTACCCGGCATGTCGCTTGCGCGAAAACGCGCTGCTCACGGGTCATCGCGGGGGCCTGGTGCGACGCGGCTTTATGGGCACGCGCCCCATCGAGGCCTTCGCGAGCCGCATCATCCAGCGCTTCGGCGTCAAGTGCTCGGGCACCGAGGCGGTCGCCGCGAGCCTCTCCGGCGGCAATCTGCAGAAGTTCATCGTGGGCCGTGAGTACAGCCTGGCCCCCACCGTGCTGATCGTGTCCCAGCCCACCTGGGGAGTGGACGTGGCCGCGGCGGCCTTCCTGCGTCAAAGTCTCATTGATCTCAGTCGCCAGGGCGCCGCGGTGTTGGTGATTTCCGAAGAGCTCGAGGAGCTGCTCGAGATCTGTGACCGCATCGCCGTGCTGTTTCGCGGCCGGTTGTCGCAGGCGCTGCCGCGCGAGGCCATCAGCATCGACCAGCTGGGCCTCCTGATGACCGGCCGGGACCTTCAGCCGAGTGCGGCATGAACCGGTTGTACCTGGAACGCCGTCCCGTGCCCTCGCGCCTCATGGGGGTGGGCGCCCCGCTGCTCGCGCTCGTGGCGATGATCGTGTGCGCCATTCCGATGCTGCGGCTGGAGGGACTGGATCCCTTCGCGACCTTGCGGGTGTTTTTCCTTGAACCCCTGTCCAGCGGCAATGGCATCTCCGAGTGGCTGCTGAAGGCCAATCCGCTGATCCTGATCGGGCTTGGCCTTGCCGTCGGCTACCGCGCCAATGTCTGGAATATCGGTGCCGAAGGCATGTATACCATCGGCGCCATCTGTGCCGGGTGGGTTGCGCTGCGCTTCGCCGATGGCAGCCACCACTGGTTGCTGCCGGCGATGATGCTGGCGGGCGTACTCGGCGGGATGGCGTGGGCGGCGATTCCGGCGTTTCTGAAAACCCAGCTCAATACCAGCGAGATTCTGGTCAGCCTGATGCTGACCTATGTCGCGCAGCTGCTGCTCGCGTGGCTGGTCAACGGACCGATGCAGGACCCTGCCGGCCTCAACTATCCGCAGACCGCGTTGTTCAGCGAGTCGGCCACGTTCGCTCCCCTGGTCGCCGGCATGCGCCTGAATGCGAGCATCTTCATCACCCTGGGCATCGTCGTGCTCACGTGGCTGCTGCTGGATAAAAGTTTCCTAGGCTATCAGCTAAAGGTGAGTGGACAGGCACCGGCCGCGGCCCGCTACGCAGGCTTTGGGCAGAGCGCGGCTGATCTGGATCAGCCTGCTGATCAGCGGGGCGACGGCGGGACTGGCGGGCATGTTCGAGGCCGCGGGCCCGCTGGGACAGCTGTCGCCGGTGATCTCCCCAGGCTATGGCTTTGCCGCCATCATCGTGGCCTTCATCGGCCGCCTGCGGCCCGTGGGCGTGGTGTTCGGCGGGCTGCTGTTGTCGCTGTTGTATCTGGGTGGCGAGGCGGCGCAGATGACCCTGAATGTGCCGGCGGCACTGTCCCGATGCTTCCAGGGGCTGCTGCTGTTCTGTCTTTTGGCGGCGGACGTGCTGGTCGACTACCGGGTTCGGGTCATGGCATGAGCCTGCTGATACCGCTGCTCAATGGCACCCTGGTCGCCGCCACGCCGCTGATCTTCGCGGCCATCGGCGAACTTCTGGTCGAGCGCTCCGGGGTCATGAATCTCGGCATCGAGGGCATGATGCTGATCGGGGCGGCCACCGCCTTTGGCGTGGCGCTTGGCGGGCACTCCGCCTTGGTCGCCGCCATCGTCGCGATGCTCGCGGCGATGTTGGCGGCGAGCCTGTTCGCGTTGCTCGCGCTGGGACTCGCCGTCAACCAGTACGCGGCCGGATTGGCCCTGACCATTCTGGGATCCGGGATATCCGCCGTCATCGGGCGGCAATTCGGGGCAAGCTCGGTCACCTCGATCGCCGAAGCTGCATCTGCCGGTGCTGTCCGACTTGCCCGTCGTGGGCAAGGTAGTGTTCAGCCAGGATCCTCTGGTCTATCTGGCGCTCGCCCTGGCGCTGCTCGTGTGGTGGTTCCTGAACCGCACCCGCGCGGGCCTGGTGCTGCGCGCCGTCGGGGAGGCGCCGCATTCGGCGCGCGCCATCGGCTATCCCGTCATCCGGATCCGCTATGCTGGCCATCGTGTTCGGCGGCGCCATGGCGGGGCTCGCCGGCGCCTATCTGTCCTTGGTGTATACGCCGCTGTGGGTGGATGACATGACCGCGGGGCGCGGCTGGATTGCCCAGGCGCTGGTGGTGTTCGCCACCTGGCGGCCCGGCCGCGTGGTGCTTGGCGCGTGGCTGTTCGGGGGAGTAACGGTGGCGCAGCTGTTCGCGCAGACTTTTGGCCTGCATGTTCCCTCGCAGTTCATGAGCGCGCTACCGTATGTGGCGACCATCCTGGTGCTGGTGGCCATCTCCCGTAACCCGCAGACGCTGCGGCTGAATACACCGCTGTCTCTGGCACAGCCCTTCCGACCGGATCGCTGACATGCCGTCAATCACCCCGGCCATCGAACGCGGCTTTCACGGCACCTTCCTGCACGCTCCTCGGTGCGGGGAGCTTGAGTGTTGGGAAAATGCGCTCGTGGTGGTGGCGGCGGACGGGGTCATCACCGCGATCCACCAGCAAGGCTCCACGCTGGCCCGGACCGAGACCGCGCGACTCGCTGCGAGCGGTGGGCTTGTGCGGCTCGCAGCAAAACACTATGTGCTGCCGGGGATGGTGGACCTGCATGTCCATGCGCCGCAGTGGCCGCAGCTGGGCAAGGCGCTCGACCTGCCGCTGGAGGAATGGCTGCAGAAGTACACCTTTCCGCTCGAATCGCGCTATGCGGATACCGCCTTCGCCGCCCAGGTGTACGAGTCGCTGGTGGCCAATCTGCTCGCCAACGGGACCACCACGGCGCTGTACTTCGGCACGATTCACCTGGCCGCGACCCAGGTGCTGGCCGATATCTGCCTGCGCCGCTCGCAGCGCGCGCTGATCGGCCGGGTCGCGATGGATGATCCCAAGCAATGTCCGGATTTCTATCGCGACAGCGGCGCGGACGTGGCCGAGCGGGAGACGCGCGCGTTCATCGACTATGTCAACGCGCTTCCCGGCGGCCGCGGGCTCATCTACCCGGTGATCACGCCACGGTTCATTCCGGCCTGCACCGATGAGCTCCTGCAGCGCCTTGGCGGGCTCGCCCGCGAGAGCGGTTGCCATGTGCAGACGCACTGTTCGGAAAGCGACTGGGAGCACCAGTTCGTACTGGACCGCTGCGGACGCACGGACACCGCTGCACTGGATGCTTTTGGCCTGCTGTCGCGCCGCACCGTGCTCGCGCATGGAAACTTTATCAGCGACAGTGATGCAGGTCTCATCGTCCAGCGCGGTAGCGGCATTGCGCATTGTCCCTTGTCCAATGTGTATTTTTCCGATGCCGTATTCCCGTTGCGACGCATGCTGGAGGCGGGGATGCATGTCGGTCTGGGAACGGATATCGCCGGTGGCGCGAGCGCGTCGCTCCTGGAGAACGCGCGGCAGGCCATCAGCTCCTCGCGCCTGCTGGAAACGGGTGTCGATGCGCAGCAGAGGCGTGCGCAGCGGCGCCGGCCGCACTCACGCATCGATGCCTTGACCGCCTTCTGGCTCGCCACCGCCGGCGGCGGCATTGCGCTGGATTTGCCGATTGGTGTGTTTGCGCCCGGCTACCAGTTCGACGCCTGCGTGATCGATGCAACCGCGCCGCAGAGCGACCTGCAGGTGGCCGACGATGACTCGGCGAAGAGCGTACTGCAGAAGATCATTCATGCGGCCACGCGTGCCAACATCAGCCAGGTATGGGTGGCGAACCGCCAGGTGGTGACAGCGTCGCCGGCCGGGAAAATCCCCGACATCGGGCTGAAACCCCGGCAGGTGCTTGACCCGCTCGCCCCAGCGGCGGATGGCGGGGTACGGCATGCGAAATACGCCGCCTTCCTCCGACAGCATCACATACGGAAAGCACGCCAGATCCGCGATGGTCGGATGAGCCGCGCTGCACAACCAATGCTGGCCCTGCCTGTTCCGCGAACCACAGATGTTCATCCAGGATGCGCAACAGCGCATGCGCGCCGGCGCGACATTTGTCGATGTCCACGTCCAGGAACAGGGTGTCATGCAGGCGCGCGGCGCCGGCCGTGCCCGTCAGGGCCTCGGCGAACCCCAGCCACTGCGACACCTTGCCAAGCGCTGCCGCATCCTCGCGCGGATACCAATGTCCGGACTCATCGTAGCGGCTGGCGAGATACACCAGGATGGCCTGGGCATCGCGCAGCACCAGTCCGTCATCATCGATGACGGGCAGCTGGCCGAGCGGATTGAACTTCAGGAACCAGTCGCTCTTGTGCTCGCGAACCGGGTGGAAGTCGATGGCACGGGCCGTAAACGGCACTTGCAGCATGTTCAGCAGCAGTCGCACCTTGTAGCAGTTGCCGGACAGCTCGTAGTCGTACAGCGTCAGCATGAGGCGCGCGCCTCGGCGCGATCGCGCACGGCAGTCATCAATGCGTTATGCGTCCGCAGCAGCGAAAGCCGCTGCGCCGCATCGATCGCGCCCCGCAGCCGCGCGTGCACGATGGTCTGCGCCTCGGTGACGGGCTGCAGCATGAAACGTATGCCGAGCGGTGAGGCGCGAGCGCCATCCAGCGTGAACTCATCCACGACGTTGACGGGATGTTGCGCATAGCCTTGCAGCAACTGTCGTCTGACGGTCGCGACGGCAGCAGTGGTGAAGATGCTGCGCAGACTCAAGCCCGGTCCTTCCGCGGCCGACACCGGCATGCTTGCGTCGGGCGTGAGATTCACCCAGGCGAAGGCGCCATCCTCGAACACCGGAAATACCGCCGCGCGCGAATGGTGCTCGCAGGCTTCTGGCCGGGGTGGGAGGGGATATGGGTGCACTGTCCGGAGCCTGAGGCGAAGCGCCAGGCGTGGTACTGGCAGCGCAGCTCCTCGCCCATGCAGCTGCCGAGCGACAGGCGGACACCGCGGTGGGGGCAGCGGTTCTCCCAGGCGTTGAGTGCGCCGGAGGCGGAGCGCCACAGCACCAGCTCCTGCCCCAGCAGCTGGGTGTGGGCCACCGCGTTGCGCGCCACCTCGCCGCAGGCGCTGACGGCGAACCATCGGTTCATGATGCGCTGATCGGGATCGCGCCATAGCGCACACCGATCGCTGCCAGCCAGCGGCGGTAATGTGCGGAGGAGTTGTCGGCGCGGATGGAGATCTCGGCGCGCGGATCCAGCGGCAGTCGCTTGGGAATCTGATTTTCCAGGATCGGCCGATCCTGTCCGAAGATCAGCTGCTGGAACCAGCGCACCGAGGCAACATCGACATTGTGGGGAGGATAGGCCATCACGACATGCGCGACGCAGCGCTCCTCGGTGACCGGCTGCGCCAGGAGCGCGATCATGTCCATGCGCTCCTTTTCCACCGGATTGGCCTTCAACAGCGCGACGATATACGGCCGATGCACGGCGTAGACATAGTCGACATCGAAGCCCTGCGAATCCATAGGCGAGGGTCGCGGCTGGTAGACGCGGCATCCGGTGGCCAGGATGCCCCCTTCCGGCAAGGCCTCGACCTTGTAGGTACAGATCTCCGTATGCGGCTCCTCGCCCAGGTAGCCGGCGTGAACGAAAGCCAGGTGGCCCAGGTCCAGGAAGTTCTCGACCGCGCGCAACCCCGACACCGCCACGCCCACCGATCCTCCGGTGCACACGATGCGATCGCTTTCCTGGGTTTCGGGAAAATCGATGATGTCGCGCGTGGGTGTGCCCAGGCAGGCCCATACCAGACCGTAGCGTCGGTCCACGTGCGGCAGGCGGCTTTCCGGGAGGCCCCCGCCATGGCGGCAGACGGCAACCGTGCCATCCGCAGCCAGCGTGACAGTCAGGGGGACTCCCAGCAGCATGGTGTGCAGGCTCCCGGTGCGCTGCAATGGCGTCATTTCGGCGACCGGATGCCAGTCGTCCCAGAGCACCGATTCGACCGGTGGCGAGTCATTCACAGGATTGCTCACGGTCATGGATTCTCGGCAAGCAGCTGTGCGATTTTCGCATACCAGGTTTGTTTGATCGCAGGCTCGAGGAACGAGGCCTCGATGGAATTGCGCGCAAGCTGCGCAAGCTGCGCGTGGGAGAGCGCCAGGGCCTCGGCGACCGCCAGGAAATTGTCCTGCAGATAGCCGCCAAAGTAGGCCGGATCATCGGAATTGACCGTGACACACAGACCCCGCTCCAGCAGACCTTTGAGGTTGTGGTCGGACATTTTGTCAAACACGTGAAGCCGGACATTTGACAGCGGACACACCGTGAGCGGCATGCGTTCGCGCGCCAGCCGGGCGACCAGCGCCGGATCCTCGACGCAGCGCACCCCATGGTCAATGCGACGCACGTGCAACAGGTCGAGCGCTTCCTCGATGTAGGCGGGCGGTCCTTCCTCCCCGGCATGAGCCACGGTCAGCAAACCGAGGGCACGTGCCCGCGCAAATACCGCCGTGAATTTGGAGGGCGGATGGCCTGCTTCCGCGGAATCCAGCCCGACTGCCGCAAGCTCCCCGCGCCACGGCAATGCCTGCTCAAGGGTCTGCATTGCCTCCTCGGCCGACAAGTGACGCAGGAAGCACAGGATCAGCCGATGTGTGATGCCGGTTTGCGCCTGCGCCTCATCCAGCGCCTGCGTCAGGCCTGCCATTACCGCCGCCAGGGGGATCCCACGCGCGGTGTGTGTCTGCGGATCGAAGAAGATCTCCGCGTGAACGATGCCGTCCTGATGAGCCCGATGCAAATAGGCGCTGGTCAGGGCATGAAAATCCGCCGCATCCCGCAGCACGCTGGCGCCGGCATAGTAGATGTCGAGAAAGGACTGCAGATCATCGAACCGATAGGCTGCGCGCAATTCGGCGACGCTTGGGTATGGCAGCCGGACGCCGTGCTTGGCGGCCAGTGCGAAAACCAGCTCAGGCTCCAGCGTGCCCTCAATGTGCACGTGCAGTTCTGCTTTGGGCAACGCCCTGATGAAATCCGGGGTGGAGAGTGCCATGGCCTTAATAATTGCATACGCAGAGCCAATGTCGTTAGCATGAATCCATGGGTGAATTGACCACACATGTTCTGGATATTAGTGCGGGCCTGCCGGCGGGGGGTGTGCGCATCGAATTGCACGAAAGGCTGGCCATGGGTTTGCGGCCATTGAAGGCGACGGTCACCGGTCTCGATGGCAGGGCGCCCGGACCGCTGCTGTCGGGCGCTGAATTCAAAACCGGCAGTTATCTGCTGATTTTCCATACTGCGGAGTATTTCCGCGCACGTGGCGTACAGCTGCCGGAGCCGGCATTCATCGAGCAGGCGAGCATCCAGATCGGCATCGCCGCGGATCAGCACTACCATGTGCCGCTGCTGATCGCGCCATGGAGCTACTCCGTGTACCGGGGCGGGTAGCGGCCATGGTGACTGGGACGTGAGCGGCTATCTGCTGGACTGGGGTGGCCTGCTGCTGCGCTGGCTGCATGTCATCACGGGCATCGCGTGGATCGGCTCCTCATTCTACTTTGTGTGGCTGGACAACCATCTGCTGCCGCCCGAGCGGGCCGATGGCGATCCGGGCGTTGCAGGCGAGCTGTGGGCGGTCCACGGTGGCGGTTTTTACCGGGCGCGCAAATATAAATCCGCGCCCGAGGTGCTGCCGCGAACCCTGCACTGGTTCTACTGGGAGGCTTACAGCACCTGGCTGTCGGGCTTCGGGCTGCTGTGCCTGCTGTATTTCCTGCAGGCCGACGCCTATCTGATCGATCCTGCGGTACGGATGCTCTCGCCGCGAGCGGCCATCGCGATCGTCATCGGCCTCCTGATCGGCAGCTGGTTCATCTATGACGGACTGTGCCGCTCCAAACTGGGGCGCAGTCCGGTAAAGCTCGGCTTCGCGATTGCGCTCTTGCTGTGCGGGCTGGCCTGGGGCGTGTGTTCCCTCTTCAGCGGCCGCGGTGCCTTCATCGTATTTGGCGCGGCCCTCGGCACCATCATGGTGGCGAATGTGTTCTTCGTGATCATCCCGGGGCAGCGCGAACTGGTAAAGGCGCGGCAGCAGGGGCGCGACGCCGATCCGACGCCGGGACTGCGTGGCAAGCAGCGCTCGGTGCACAACACCTACTTCACGCTGCCGGTGCTGTTCACGATGATCAGCAACCACTATGCGATGACCTACGGCGGTCACGGCAACTGGCTGGCGCTCATCGCCATCAGCTTCTCCGGTGTTTGTATCCGCGCCTGGTTCGTGGCGCGACATAAGCCACAGGGACGGCAGGGGATAGACTCCCTGCTGCTGCTCGTCATGGGCATGCTGGCCTTGCTCAGTGCCATCATCGGGCTTTATCCCGACGATCCGGCGCTCGGGCTGGCGGGCTCAACACCGGTGACGGCCGCCCAGGCGGCGGCGATTCTGGGTGCGCGCTGCGTACCGTGTCATTCGCACTCACCCACCCAGCCCGGTTTCAACGCGCCGCCCAACGGCATCGTGCTCAATTCACCGCAGCAGCTTCGAGCGCATCTGGCCGATGTGCGAAAACAGCTCACGTTGCATACCATGCCGCTGGGAAACATCACCGGCATGACGGAGCCGGAGCGGGCGCGTCTGCTGCAGTGGATCGGCCAGAGCCAGGGGAGCCCGGCGCATGCCCACTATTGAGGCACTCAATGCCATGTCGGTGCACGAGTTCACGCAGGTGCTGGGCGCGGTATTCGAGCATTCCCCATGGGTGGCGGCGCGCGCGGCCGGATCGCGCCCCTTCGCGGACGTCGAGGCGCTGCATCAGGCGCTGTGCCAGCAGTTGGCGCAGGCGAGCGTCGCGGAGCAGGATGCCGTGATCCAGGCGCACCCCAGACTCGGCGCCCGGGGGCGCCAGCGCGCCCAGCTCACGCAGTCCTCGTCGAGCGAACAGCAGCGCGCCGGGCTCGATGCCTGCAGCGATGCGCAGTTGAGCGAGCTGCTGCGTCTCAATGAGCTGTACCTGGCGCGCTTCGGCTTTCCCTTCATCCTGGCCGTTCGTGGCCACACCCCGGAGTCGATACTGGCCGCGCTTACCCAGCGGCTGCGCCATGATCGGGAAACCGAGCGCGCCACGGCGGTGCAGCAGATCAACCGTATCGCCGGCTTCAGGCTCGCCGAGCGCATCGCGGCGGCGCCCGATTCCGCCGCACAGGCGGCGCAGTAATTGCTAGATTGAAGGCACTGAAGTTCGAGGGTCAGGGTCTCATGCTGCAGCGCCTGTTCGGTCTGGATGCCCACGGCACCACGGTGCGTACCGAGATCCTGGCGGGATTCACCACGTTCATCACCATGGCGTACATCGTCGTGGTCAATCCCCTGATCCTCGGTGATGCCGGCATGCCGGTCGCCGGGGTCGCCGTGGCCACCTGCATCGCGGCCGGCTTCGGCAGCATCCTCATGGGGCTGTTGTCCAACTATCCGCTCGCGCTGGCGCCCGGCATGGGGCTCAACGCCTATTTCACCTACACCGTGGTCAAGGGCATGGGGCTGCCGTGGCAGACCGCGTTGGGCTGTGTGTTCCTGTCCGGTTGCGCGTTTGCATTGCTGACCCTGGTGGGCGTGCGCAAGGTCATCATCAATGCGTTGCCACGGTCGCTGTTTGCCGCGGTGGGCGGCGGTATCGGCCTCTTCATCGCCTTCATCGGGCTCAAAGACGCCGGCATCATCGTCGCCGATCCCGGGACGACGGTAGGCCTGGGGCATCTGACCACCCCGACGGCGGCGGTATCGCTGCTGGGCCTCCTGATCATCGCCGCGCTGCAATCCCGCGGCGTTCGCGGCTACATGCTGATCGGCATCCTGATCACCGCCGCGGTGGCCTGGAGTGTGGGGCTTGCGCATTTTACCCCGGGACACTTCAGCCTCCACGATCTGGGCGGCACCGCCTTCAAACTCGATATTCCGGCGGCACTGAGTCTGAAGGGCGGGATCGGCCTGTCCGTGGTCGAGATCATCTTTGTGTTCCTGTTCGTGGACATGTTCGACAACGTCGGCACGTTGGTGGCGGTCACGCGCCGTGCGGGACTGGTGGCGCCTGATGGCAGTATTCCGCGCCTGAACCGTATCCTCGCGGCGGACTCCGCCTCGATGCTAGTCGGCGCACTCGCCGGCACCAGTCCGGTCACCAGCTATATTGAAAGTGCGGCCGGGGTCGCGGCGGGCGGGCGCACCGGACTCACCAGCGTGGTCGTCGGGGTGCTGTTCCTGGCGACCCTGCTGTTCGCACCCGTGGTGCAGGCCATTCCCGCCGCCGCCACGGCGCCCGCGCTGATCCTGGTCGGCGCCTTGATGATGGGGGCGCTGGCGGAAATCGAATGGACCGATCCGGGGCAGGCGATACCCGGCCTTCCTGACCGTGGTCGTGACCCCGCTGAGCTACTCGATCACCAACGGCCTGGCCTTCGGCATCATCAGTTACGCGGTGCTGAAACTGATCCGTGGCCAGGCGCGGCTGTCTGACTGGCTGGTGTTCCTGCTCGCCGTGCTATGCGTGGTGCGATTCATCTACTTGTCCTGACAGCAGCTCTGCCACGGTGAGCGCGATCACCTGCGTGGCCTTGCGCAGGTCCTCGAGCACCAGTTTCTCATCGGCGCGGTGGCCGTTGGCCTCGAGCAGACTGTGGGGACCTGCGCCGTACAGGACGGTCGGGATGCCCTGCTCGCTGTAGAGCCGGGCGTCGGTGTAGATCGGGCACGCCGTTCGGTGGGTACCGGCTGCGCCGATGATGCCGCGGGCGTGGCGCTGCAGGATCGCCACCAGCTTTTCCTGGCCTGCGACCGGGACGAAGGGGCGGGCGAGCAGCACGCGTCGGACGCTGAGCCGGATGCCGGGCAGGGCGGCGCCCTGTTGCTTAAGCCACTGGGTCAGTTCGCGCTCCACCGCCTCGGGTGATTCCTCCGGAATGATGCGCCGATCGATGCGCAGCGTCACCACATCCGGCACGACGTTGGTATTGATGCCACCGCTGATCAGGCCCACGACCAGAGTCGGGTGATCGATGCCGGGAATCTTCGAATGCAGCGCGGCGTAGGTCTTGCGCAGCGCGTACAGGCCCGGCAAGGATCCCGGTGGCCGCCTCGAGCGCATCCACGCCGGTGTCGGGCCGCGCGGCGTGCGCGGAGCGCCCCTCGATGCGCACTTCCAGGTGCAGGCAGCCGTTGTGCGCGATGACCACGCTGTAGCTGAAGCCCGCACTGATGGCGTAATCCGGCCGGGTGAGGCCCTTCGCCAACAGCCATCCCGGTCCGATCAGGCCGCCGGCTTCCTCGTCATAGGTGATATGCAGTTCGACCGTGCCATCGAAGTTGCGCGCCACTCGCCTCGAGCGCGCGCAGCGCGTAGGCGTAGGTGGCGATGTCGGACTTGGAGACCGCGACGCCGCGGCCGTACATGACGCCGTCGCGGATCTCGGCGCCGTAGGGGTCGGTGGTCCAGCCCTCACCGGGCTGGCACGACATCGCCGTGGGCATTCAAGGCGATGATGGGCCCGGCGCCGAAGCGGCGGCGCACCACGAGATTGGTGGCGCTGACCATGCCGTTGGCCGCCACCTCGGCTTCGGCGGCACCACATGCCGCTCGACGCTGAATCCCAGCCCCTCGAGCAGTTCCGCGGTACGGCGGCGCATGCGGCGCGCAATCGCCGGGAGGATTGTCGGAGGGCACCCGCACCAGTTCCGCCAGGAATTTCACCTGGTCGGGGAAAGCCGCATTGATGAGACGGGTGAGCTCGGCGGGTTGGATCATCGTGAGTGGGATTGTCGGTCGCCCCGCGCGTGCGCCACAAGCGTCGGTATCGGTGGCCGTGCGGCTTTGGGTACACTCGACAGCGTGTCCAGCGAATATCCTCGTGATCTGATCGGCTACGGTGCATCGCCCCCGAACCCGCGGTGGCCGCAGGACGCGCGCATCGCCGTGCAGTTCGTCCTCAACTACGAGGAGGGTGGCGAGGCCAATATCCTGCACGGGGACCGGCACGCCGAGAGCTACCTGCACGAAGTGGTCGGATCCGCAGCGCTTGCGAATGCGCGCAATCTGCAGGTGGAGTCGGTGTACGAGTACGGCAGCCGCGCGGGGGTGTGGCGGATCCTGCGACTGGCGCAGGAATTCGGCATACCGCTGACCATTTTCGCGGTGGCCATGGCCCTGGAGCGCCATCCCGCGCTGGCCCGCGAGCTGGTCGGGCTGGGGCACGAGATCGCCAGCCACGGCTGGCGCTGGATTGACTACCACGAGGTTCCCGAAGCAGGACGAGCGCGCCGACATGCAGCGGGCCATCGAGGCGCTGACGCGCGTCACCGGTTCGCGCCCCTTGGGCTGGTACACCGGCCGGTTGAGTCCCAATACCAGAAAGCTGGTGGTCGAAGAGGGTGGCTTTCTGTATGACGCGGATGCCTACAATGACGATCTGCCGTACTGGGTCAGGGAGTCCGGGGCGCAACCACCTGGTGGTGCCGTACACGCTGGATGTGAACGACATGAAGTTCGGCACGGCGCAGGGTTTCAATCAGGGCGATGACTTCTATGTGTACGCCCGCGATGCCTTTGATGCGCTGTACGCCGAAGGGGCCACTGCCCCGAAGATGATGTCCATTGGGCTGCACACGCGGCTGATCGGGCGCCCCGGACGCATCGGGGCGCTGCGACGACTGTTCGTCCACATGCGATCCCACCGCGATGTCTGGTTCTGTCGCCGCATCGACATCGCCCGCCACTGGATCGAGCACCATCCGCCGGCATGAACCCGCCACCCAGCCGCCGTCCGGATCATGCAGCGCCTGGAGGCACTCGCCGCCCTCACCTGCGACCCGCCGCGCCTGACACGGGTGTATCCTGTCCGCGCAGCATCGCCAGGCCAATGAGCTGGTGGCTGGCCTGGATGCGCGATGCCGGCATGCGCGCCCGTGTCGATGCCATCGGCAACATCACCGGCCGCCTGGAGGGCAACGCTCCGCGGCCTGCCGGCCCTGATGCTCGGCTCGCACCTGGACACCGTGCGCGATGCCGGCCGGTTCGACGGCATGCTGGGCGTGGTGAGCGCGATCGAGTGCGCCCACCAGATCGGCGCCGGGCTGTTGCCCTTTGCCCTGGAGATCGTCGGCTTTGGCGATGAGGAGGGCGTGCGCTTTGGTTCAACGCTGCTCGGCAGTCGCGCGATTGCCGGAACGCTGGACCCCGCGGTGCTGGATGCGACGGACCACGAGGGCGTCTCGATGGCGGATGCGCTGCGCGCCTTTGGGCTGGATCCGACCGCAGGTCGCGGCGGCGAGCCGCGCGACCGCGAGGAGCTGCTGGCTTACGTGGAGCTGCACATCGAGCAGGGGCCGGTGCTGGAGCGCGCCGGCGCTGGCGGTCGGTTGCGTCACCTCCATCAACGGCGCGACGCGCCTGCAGGTGACCGCTGCAGGGCATGGCGGGCCACGCCGGCACGGTGCCGATGGCCGCGCGCCAGGACGCGCTGGCCGCCGCGGCGGAGGCGATCCTGGCCGTCGAGCGGCGCTGTTCACAGGAAGCGCACCTGGTGGGCACCGTCGGGCGCATCGAGGCGCTCCCCGGCGCCGTCAATGTCATCCCCGGGGAATGCCGGTTCACGATCGACGTGCGCGCGCCCGAGGATGCCCGCCGGCGCCGCGAGGCCGTGGCCGACATTCGCGCCGCGCGTGGCCGACATCGGCGCGCGGCGCGCGGTGTCGCAGTCGAGCATCACCGTCATGCATGATTCGCCGGCGTCGCCGTGTTCGCCGTGGCTGATGCAGCAGATCGATCGCGGCGATCGCGGCCCAGGGCGGATCGCCGCTGCGCCTGCCGAGCGGCGCCGGTCACGATGCGATGGCCATGGCGGCGATTGCCGACACCGGAATGATCTTCGTGCGCTGCGCCGGCGGCGTCAGCCACCATCCGGCGGAGCACATCACCATCGAGGATGCCCAGAGCGGCTTTGCAACCTTGTGCCGCTTCGTGCGCGACTTCAGCCCTGATCCCTGCACCGGCCTCGAACTTCGCCTTGTTGATGGCCTTCTTGAAGGCTTCCTTGCCCGTGATCACGCGCTGATCCAGCAGCGCCTGGATGGCGGTGTCCATGGTGCGCATCCCGAACTGCGGCGCCGGACTGCATGCTGTTCTCCAGCTGATCGAGCTTGCCCTGGCGGATGAGGTTGGAGGTCGCGGGGTTATTGACCAGGATCTCCAGTGCCGCAACCCGGCCTTGCTTGTCGGCCCGCTGCAGCAGCTGCTGCGAGACCACGCCGCGCAGCGAGGTCGACAGCATGGTGCGCACATGCGACTGCTTGTCCGAGGGGAACACGTTCACCATGCGGTCCACGGTCTGCGCGGCGCCGTTGGTGTGCAGCGTGCCCATGACCAGGATGCCCATCTCCGCCGCGGTCACGGCGATGCCCATGGTTTCAAGATCGCGCAACTCGCCCACCAGGATCACGTCGGGATCCTCGCGCAGGGCCGAGTGCAGGGCGGCGGAAAAAGTCGGCGCATGATTGCCGACTTCGCGCTGGCTGATCAGACAGCGCCGGCGCTGGTGCACGAACTCGATCGGATCCTCGATGGTGAGGATATGGCCCTGAACACGGGTGTTGATGTCATCGATCATCGCGGCAAGCGTGGTCGACTTGCCCGAACCGGTCTTGCCGGTCACCAGGATCAGGCCCTGGCTCTGGCGGCACATCTGCCGCACGGCCTCCGGCAGCTTCAACTCATCCATGGTCAGGGCCTTGGAGGGAATGGCGCGGAACACGGCGCCCATGCCGTTCAGATGCCGCAGCACATTGACGCGAAAGCGTCCGCTGCTCGCCCATGGTGTAGGCGAAATCGGCGCCCTCCTTGGTTTCAAAACGATCGATCGCCGACTTGGGCATGATCTCGTAGAGCGCCTCGCGCACCACGGTCGGGTCGAGCTTTTCGGGCCGCAGCGGCATGAGGTCGCCGTACTGGCGCACGCGGGGCGGATCGCCGGCGATGAAGTGCAGGTCGGAGCCGCGCTTGTCGAGGATTTCGGTGAGGTAGGCGTCAATGGCCGGCATGGTCGCTCACTCTGAGGGCAGCTGCAGTGTGCCGGTGATCTCGATCTTCGGCAGCACGCTGGTATCGGTCACGTATTTCTGGAACAGGCTCTTGTTGGCGGCGTAGGCGTAGGCATCATCCGGGTCGATTTCGCGCGCGGTGATGGCGGCCAGCAGCGCCTGATCGAGCACCTGCATGCCGGAGTCGCGCCCCATCTGCAGCTGCGTGAGGATCTGGTGACTCTGGTCCGTCTGGATCAGCTTGGCGATGGCCTTGGTCATGACCATGATTTCGCACACGGCGCGGCGCCCGCGACCATCGGTGGTCTTGATCAGGACCTGGGTGACGACCGCCAGCAGACTCTGCGCAAGGAAGCTCTTGGTCTGTTCACGTTCCTCCACCGGCAGTGCATCGATCACGCGGTCGATGGTTTTCACGGCGCCGGTGGTGTGCAGGGTGCCCAGCACCAGGTGTCCGGTCTCCGCCGCCGTCATCGCCATGCGGATGGTTTCCGCGTCGCGCATTTCACCGACCAGAATGACATCCGGATCTTCGCGCATCGCCGCGCGCACGCCCTCGGCGAAACTGGGGATATGGGTGTGCAGTTCGCGCTGGATGACCTGGCTGTTCTTGCTGCGGTGGACGAACTCGATCGGGTCTTCCAAGCTGATGATGTTCAGTTTCCGGGTGTGATTGAGATGATCGATCATCGCGGCGAGCGTCGTTGACTTGCCGGTGCCGGTGGAGCCGGTCACCAGGATCATGCCCTGGTGGTAGTCACACAGCTTGGTCACGATCGGCGGCAGCGCCAGCTTCTCGAGCGACGGCACCTCGGTGGGAATCGTCCGGAAGGTCGCGCCCACCCCGGTGTCCTTGCGATAGATGTTGACGCGAAAGCGTCCGCCATCGGCGGACACATAGGAGAAATCCAGGTCGCTGCCGGTGGCGAAGTGCTCGGCCTGGGAGCGGGTCATGATCTCGGTGACGTAGCCCTCCAGCTCCACGGCCCGAAGGTCGCGGAATTTGATGGGCAGCAGATCGCCGTGCATGCGCAGCATGGGCGGGACGCCCACCGCGAGGTGCACGTCCGAACAGCCCTGCTGCATGCCGAGTTTCAGGAACGCGTCGATGCGCGCCAAAGCCTACCCCTCCCAAAAACGCACAAAGCGCACTGGACCCATAGGTTTTGCCAACTCTGGGCCACATAATCAATGGCTTGCGCCAGGAAATTTGACGTAACGCACGAAAGAAAGCCATTGGCGGCCCGTCCAGGGCCCGCCGGGCCTACATATAGGATTCCAGCACGCCGCGCAGCTCGTCCATGGACTGGAAGCGCTTGTTCTTGTCCACGGCCATGGCCTTCATGATCGCATCGCTCAGGCCCTGGGGCAGGGCGCTATTGATCTCCGAGGGTGGGCGGGCGCGGCCCTGGACGTGCTGGTACATGACCGACATATGGTCGCCGCGCGCATACGGCGGCACCCCGGTGAGCATCTCGTACAGGATCACGCCCTCGGCATAGATGTCGGCGCGCTCGTCGACCTTCTTGCCCAGGATCTGTTCGGGTGCCATGTACTTGGGAGAGCCGATCACATAGCCGGTCTTGGTCAGCTGGGTATCGCCTTCGCGGTGCGCGGCCGCCACGCCAAAATCCACGATCTTCAAGAGCCCGTCCTGATTGATGAGCACGTTGGCGGGCTTCAAGTCCCGATGCACGATGCCGACCTGGTGCGCGACGGTCATGCCGGTGGCGATGTCGCAGCCGAACTGCAGGGCACGCCGCAGCTCCATGGGCTTCTCGTTGACGATCTCCCCGCCCAGGGTGTGGGACGGGAAATACTCCATGGAGATGGCATACAGACCCTGGATGTACAGGAAGTCATAGATGCGGATGACGTTCTTGTGCGTGATCTTGCGCGAGTAGCGCAGCTCGTGCACGAAGCGCTTCATCACCTCTTCGTCCTCGGCGACATTGGGATTGAGGAACTTCAGGATCAGGCGCTCATCGACCACCGTGTCCTCCATCAGCAGCACGGTGCCGAAGGCGCCGCGGCCGATGCGGTCGATGTATTTGTAGCGCCCCTCGATGATGTCGCCGGTCTTGAGCGCGTTGATGTCCAGGCGCGACTCGGCTGCCTTGCGCGCCTGCGCCTGCGCCAGCGCCGCTTCGGGCATGACCGTGGTGCCGGAGGGCGTGGTCGCGGTGCGCGGCGGCGTGGTCGTCGAGGCCCGTGCCACCTGGGCGGCCACCGAGGTGAGCGTTCCGGGCATGGCGGCGGGGCTGGAGCCGGTGCGCACGTCCATCTCGGCAAGTGCCGCTGAGGCGAGCCGCGCCACGGTCTGATCCGTGCGAATTCAACTGGGACTGCAGGCCGGCGCGCACCTGCTCGGCCTGGCGATCGTCGGCGAGTTTCGCGAGCGCCTGAATGGCCTCGATGCGGATTTCGCGCTCCGGGCGCTCGAGCATCGGCAGGATGGCCTCGATGTGCTGCGGCTCACCGAGCTTGCCCAGTGCGCGCACCACCACCGGCAGCGCCTTGGCATTGTCGGTCTGCAGCATCTCCAGGAGCCGCGGCAGCGCCCGCTTGCTGCCGATCTCCGCCAGCGCATCGATGGCGCGCTCGCTCACCCACCAGTCACTGTCGCGGCTGGCCTGGATCAGATGATCGACCGCCCGCTCATCCTTGGTTTGATTGAGGATTTCGATGGCGGCGCGGCGGATGCCCTCATCCTTCTCCTGCACCAGCTGCAGGACCGCATCGATGACCTTCGGGCCGCCGATCTTGCCGAGCGCATCGGCCGCGCGGCTTTGCACCCACCAGTCACTGTCCTTCAGCGCCTGCACCAGGTATTTGATGCTGCCGGCGTTGCCGACTTCGTTGAGGACCTCGACCGCCGAACGGCGCGCATATTCGTTTTCGTCCTTGAGCACGTCGATCAGGTAGCGCACCGTGTCGGGGTGGTTGGCCTTGATGACCACATCCACCGCCTTGTTCTGCACATCGATCTCGGGGTCGCGCAACAGCGCGCACAGCCGCTGGACATCCACGAGGTTGTCCATCTTGTGCAGGGCGCCCAGTGCCGCCCCGCGGATCAGCTTGTGCGGATCCTTCAACTGCGCCATGAGCGCGGTCTGCACTTCCGGCAGGTTGAAGCGCGAGAGGATGTTGATGATGTGAACCCGCGCAATGGCATCCTTGCCGTGCAGGCGGCCAATCAACTCCGGCACTGCAGTTGGCATCGGCAATATCACCGATGATGCGAAACAGCGCCGCCTTCTCGTTGGGCTCCTGCTGATAGGCGATGGCCAGCAGTTCACGGACGGTGAAGCGCGACTTCTGCGCCGCAACAATCTCCAGCACCGCCGACTTCGACACGCCGGGCTGGGCAAGGGCGTCCAGCAGCAGATTGGCGGGGAAATTCCGCGAGGTGGTCAGCGCCCAGGAAATGGCGGCAATGACCCGCGGACTGCCCTCGACCAGGCCGAGAACGTAGCGCGGAAAGGTCTTGGCACTGATCAGTGCGGAGAGCACATCGACCAGCGCGACGGTCAGGTTCTTGTCCGCTTCGGGCACCGCCGCGAGCACAGCATCGATGACGCCGGGTCCGAGGTCCTTCAGCTTGGCTGCGGCCTTCAGGACTGCCGGGTCGTTGGGGCCGGAGCCGGACCGGATTTCAGATACCAGTCTGTCGGCGCGTAAGTTCGTGAAAAAGCTCATTCAGCCGACGGCGAACCATCTCCTGTAACCAATTAATTATGCCACAGCGCACCTGCGGACTGCGGGCAAAGCCATGCCATGATGGCGGCATGAACGATCCGCGTCTGAACCAGATCCGCACCGCCGTCGAGCATCACGCCGATCCCTTTTTGGGCGAGACCTTGGGAGCGGCTCACGCCGTTGATGAGGTGCAGCTGCGCGAAGGCCGCGTAAGCGTCCGATTGCGCTTCGGATTTCCCGTAGGGGGCTACGCCGAGCGTCCTGACGCAGGCGCTGCGCCCGCAGCTCGAGCGGCTGGCGGGTGGGCTGCCGGTGGACTTGGAAGTGACCTCACAGATCCACGCGCACGCCGTGCAGCGGCCGCTGAAGCCGTTGCCGGGGGTCAAGAATATTGTGGCGGTGGCCTCCGGCAAAGGCGGCGTGGGCAAATCAACGGTGGCCGCGAATCTGGCGCTGGCCTGGGCCGCCCAGGGCGCCCGCGTCGGTGTGCTGGATGCGGACATCTATGGTCCCAGTCAGCCGCTGATGCTGGGTCTGACCGGACAGCGCCCGAGCGCGCCGGACGGCAAGCACATCCAGCCGCTCGCGGCGCATGGCGTGGTGGCGATGTCGATCGGCTTCCTGATCGATGCCGCAGCAGCCCATGGTCTGGCGCGGCCCGATGGTGACGCAGGCGCTCACGCAGCTGCTGAGCGACACCCAATGGGGCGAACTCGACTACCTGGTGGTGGACATGCCCCCGGGGACCGGGGATATCCAGCTCACCTTGGCGCAGCGCGTGCCCGTTGCCGGGGCCATCATCGTGACCACGCCCCAGGACATCGCGCTGGCCGATGCCCGCAAGGGCCTGGCAATGTTCGAGAAGGTCGCCGTTCCGGTGCTGGGCATCGTCGAGAACATGAGCATCCACGTGTGCAGCCAATGCGGACACGCCGAACACATCTTCGGTGCCGGCGGCGGCGCGCGCATGGCCGCGCAGGCCGGCGTGCGGCTGCTCGGCGAACTGCCGCTCGATGCGCGCATCCGCGAGGATGCCGATGGCGGGCGCCCCACCGTTGCCGCGGAGCCCGACTCGCCGCGCGCGCAGCTGTATCTTGAGATGGCACGGCGTACCGGTGCGGTGCTGGCGCGACGTGCCCGCGACCGCAGCCTCAGTTTTCCGACCATCGTCGTCGAACAGTCCTGAACGGTGCTGCCGTGAACTAGGGATCGAATGGCCTGAATTGCTTGGCGAGCTTCAACTCCTGGCCCTGGTAGTTCGAAGCGATCTCAAGTCCATAGAGTGTGCTCGGGCGCTCCGCCATCCGCTCGTAGCTGAGCCAGCCCACCACCTGCCCATGCTCGAGAACGAACGGCACCTCGTGCGAGCGCACCTCGAGCACGCCGCGGCTGCTGCCGGCCTTGCGGCTGCGCGGATCCCAGCCGAAACCGGGATCGAAGAACCCGGCGTAATGCACCCGAAATTCGCCGGCGCGCGTGTCGTAGGGCAACATTTCCGCCGCAAAGTCGGGGGGCACCGCGATGGCTTCCTTGGTCATCAGGATGTAGAACTCATCCGGGTCGAGCACCAGCGCGGCGTTTCGATAGGAGCGAATCGGCTCCCAGAACTCGATCGGGTCGTAGTCGCGCCGATCCAGATCGATGCGTCGGGTGTGCTTTCTGGCACGCCAGCCGATCAGCGAGCCTTCGGCGCCCGCGCCCTTGCAGGTCGATGGAGAACGGCAGATGCCCGGTCCGGTCCGCAAGCTCGGTGCCGGTGGCAATCTGCCCTTCGCTCAACAGCTGCTTCCAATCGGCTGCGGTGATCGCCTTGGGCGACTCGCCGCGCGTGCGGCGAAATCGCAGCTGATTCAGGCGGGTGCCCGCCCGCACCACCACGCTGAAACTCCTCGGCGCGACCTCCAGATACAGCTGGCCCTCGTAGCCTTCTTCGACCTGATCGAAATGCGTGGCCTCATCCGCGATGAGCCGGGTCAGAATATCCAGCCGGCCGGTCGAGCTTTTTGGATTGGCAAACGCTGCGACGTCGCTTTTCAGTCGAATCGATTCGCACAGCGGGATGACGTACAGGCGGCCGCGTTCGAGCACCGCGCCTTTGGTCAGGTCCATCCCGAACTGTTCGCAATCCCGGTCGAGCTCGCGCATCTTTTCCAAAACTTTCTTGCCCTTGCCCGGCAGAAAGCTGGCATCGACCGGGTAGGCCACATCACCCAGCCGCAAGTCGATGCTGGCCGGCTGAATCTGGTCTGCCAGGATTTCCGACAGAATGCCCACCGGGGCGATCTCACGGTTGGCGATCATTTCAGCTATTTTCTGGCAGGGCAGAAAACCGGTGTAAACGGCTGAACGCGTCGGCGTCTCAAGAAGATTGGCGGTTTCCATCGCGGTTTTTTTATGGGCTGGGGCGCGTGAGCGCGATGATGCGCATGGACAGATCCACGCTGCCCTTGCGGCTGCGTGCGGCCTGCAGCGGCAGATAATTCAGCGTCGGCGCCAGCCACAGCCGCGTCACCCGATCGGACCCGGGCCGGTCGCTGCGATAGACCACGGTAGCCAGCTCTCCCAACGGCGTTTTCAACACCTCATCGCGCTCGCGGGTGTAGAAGTACTCCTTGGCCTGGTCCTTGTCGAACAGCATGAAGTGCGTGGGCGCAAGTCCCGCCTGCAGTTGCTGCATGAGTTCGATCTGCACCGACATCGGATCCTGGATGCCCTCATCCAGCGGCTCATCCACCGGATGGGTCTGCGCGGTGCCGTGCACGCGGCTGCGGCTGCGGTCGAAGGTCAGATCCACATCGTCACTGTGATCGCGCGCCTGACCGCTTTCCAGGTAATGCAGCGGGATCACATGGCCGCTGGCCAGCGTGAAGGTGCTGCTCTGGATCAGCGCATCGGGGAACACCAGCCGAAACAGGCCATGCGCCTGGATATTGGAGCTGTAGCTGAAGGTGCCCGCCGCCTGGGCCGCCAGGGTCAGGGCCGATTCGCCGGCCGCGATGCCGTGCCAGGCGACCTGGTAGGTGGCGACGAAGGGCGCCGGCGGGGGCTGCGGAGGCATGGACGAGGTCACCACGCCAGTGATTGTACAATAGCGCCATGAACCCACCCTATCGATTGCCCAGGGAGGCGCTCCGTCAGGACCGCTGGATGACGTTGTGCCTGGTTGCGGCCCTTGGCGTGCTGGCGGCGGTGCCGGCCTGGGCGCTGCGGCCGGTGCAGGTCTACGAAGTCACGGTGCGCGGCGCCGCGGCCGCGAGCGTCGTCACCGAAGCCATGCGGCAGGCGCTGGTGCGGGCCACCGGACGGCGTGATGCGCCCGCGAATCCTGCGCTTGCCGGGATCATGCAGAACCCCGCGCAGTATCTGAAAGGGTCCAGGTCGCTTCCGGGCGGCGCCATCCAGGTGACCTTCGATGGGGTCGCGCTCGCACAGGCCATCGTCGCCGCCGGCGTGAGCCTGTGGGACAGCAACCGGCCGTTCACGCTGGTCGCCATCAACCCGGTGCCGAGCGGTCCGGCGGGGGATGCGCTGCGCGTGCAGCTGGAACAGGCCGCCGAAGCGCGCGGCCTGCCGATCAGTGTGGTGCCGCTGGCGGTGACCGATACCGCCGGCGTCACGCTGCCCGATGAGGCGGTGCTGCAGAGTGCCCAGTCTTTGGGCGGCGATGCGGTGCTGATCGGCCGGGCGGACCCGGCGAATCCGGCAGAATGGCAGTGGCATCTGGTGAGCAGCTACACCTCCGCGGGCTGGAACGGCGCATTGGAGGTCGGGGTCAACGGCGCGGCGGATTCGTTGGCGAGCGTCGCGGCGGATACCGGGTCGAGGCCCCTGGTCCAGGTCATGGTCGACGTCACGGGCGTCGCCACGCTTGCCGACTACGCGCGGGTGGAGCAGCTGCTGCGCAACGTGCCGGCGGTGCAGTCATCGGGCCTGACGGCCGCGCAGGGCACCACGGCGACCTTCACGGTGGGCGTGCGCGGCGGCGGCATGGCGCTGTCACGGGCGCTCGCCGGGTCGGCGCATCTGGCCGGCACCGGGTCCGGTGAGACCCAGGTGCAATTGAACTACATGCCGTGAGGGCGCTGCGCCACCTGCCGAACCTGATCTGCCTCGCACGGATCGCGCTGCTGTGGCCGATTCTCGCCTCGCTCGCGACGCATGCCTACGGCTGGGCCGCAGTGTGCTTCGCCATCGCCGGCGTCTCGGATCTGCTGGATGGCTGGCTCGCGAAGCGCTTCGGCTGGACCAGCGAGCTGGGCATGTGGCTGGATCCGCTCGCCGACAAGTGCCTGCTGGTCACGGTGTTCGTGGTCGCCGCCTGGGCGGGGCTGGTGCCGCGCTGGTTGACGGCGGTGGTGGTCGCGCGCGATGTCATGATCGCACTCGGCGCGCTCACCTACCTCGCCTGGCTTGGGCCCCTCACGGGCCGCCCGACCTTCGCCAGCAAGCTCAACACCCTGGTGCAGCTGGCCTATCTGCTGAGCGTCTTCACGTTCAAGGCCATCGGCTTTCCGCCCGTCATGCTGCTGCTGCTGGGCACCGTGGTCACGCTGGTCACCTCGGTGTTCTCGGGGCTGGGGTATGTGATCGAGTATTCCCGCCGCGCGCTCAGCGCACCGGCATAGCCATGGACCAGCTGCCGCTTGGACTGAGATTGGCGGACCGCGCCGTATTCGATACGTTCTGGCCGCAGGGCAACGAGCAGCTGCTCGCGCACCTGAAGGCTGTCGCGGGGGGTGCGGGCGGGGTGACCTGGC
Source organism: uncultured Gammaproteobacteria bacterium (assembly GCA_963708865.1). Lineage (GTDB taxonomy): Bacteria > Pseudomonadota > Gammaproteobacteria > Steroidobacterales > Steroidobacteraceae > DAIDKA01. Next base: position 85,669 of record CAVPUC010000006.1, on the reverse strand, counting down.
TCGCCGGGCCCCATGCCAGCGGCAAGTCGCATCTGCTGCAGGCGACCTGCGCACTCGCACCGGCGGCGCGTCGCTGCGGCTACTTTCCGCTGGCGACTCTCGTGGCGCTGGGACCTGCGGCACTGGACGGTCTGCCGCGGCTCGATCTGGTGTGCCTGGATGATGTGCAGCGGGCCGCGGGCCATAGCGAATGGGAGCGGGCCCTGTTCGGTCTGTATCGGGAGCTGGAAGAGCGCGGCAGCGCGTTGGTCGCCGCGGCATCCGGACGCACCGGCATTGGTTCGCTTTGAGCTGCCGGATCTGGCCTCGCGGTTCGCCGCCGCCGCCGTGCATGCGCTGCGCCCGCTGGATGAGGCCGCACAACGCGAAGCGCTGATGCTGCGGGCGAAGGTGCGCGGGTTCGAGCTGCCCGAGGATGTCGCGCGCTGGCTGCAGCGGCGCTATCCGCGCGACATGGGCACGCTGTACCGGCTGCTGGATACGCTCGACAGCGCGGCCCTCGTGGCGCAGCGACGCCTGACGCTGCCCTTCATCCGCTCAGTCCTGCTGGGCGGTGCGCAGCTTTAGGCTGATCTGCGCCACGCGCCGCCCGAGCGCCTGTGCCAGTTCCTGCTCATCGGCACTGAGGCCCGCGGCGATGCCGCTGACATGGGTCGCGCCGTACGGTGTGCCACCCGAGCGCGTCCGGTGCAACGCCGCTTCGGTATACGGCAATCCCACCAGGATCATGCCGTGATGTAACAGCGGCAGCATCATGCTGAGGAGCGTCGTCTCCTGGCCGCCATGCAGGGTCTGGGTGGAGCTGAACACGGCGGCGACCTTGCCGGCCAGGGCGCCACTCGCCCACAAGGCACCGGTGCCATCCAGAAAATGCTTCAGGGGTGCGGCCATATTGCCGAATCGGGTGGGACTGCCGAGCACCAGGCCATCCGCAGCGGCGAGCTCCTCGGGCGTGGCATAGGCAGGTCCACTCGCCGGCACCGGCTGCGCCGGCCCCTCGGCCGTCGTGACCACTGGCGGTACCGTGCGCAGTACGGCCGATGCGCCCGTCACACTCTCGATGCCGCGACACACCTGCCGCGCCAGTTCCAGCGTGGCACCGGTGCGCGAATAAAACAGAACCAGAATCCGGACCATGGGATCCATTAAAATCCATCGCGCCATGAGCAGCAAGATCTGTCGGGTGAGCGGACGGGTACAGGGTGTGTACTACCGGGGCACGGCGGTGCACCGCGCCCGCGAAATGGGCATCCACGGCTATGCGCGCAATCTGCCCGACGGGCGGGTCGAGGTGCTCGCGCAGGGGCCGGATGAGACGGTCGCGGCCTTCATCCAGTGGTTGTGGATCGGCTCGAGCGCCTCGCAGGTAACCGGCGTGGAAGTCGACGACGCCGCTGCCGCTCAACCGCGCGAGGGATTCGTCTCGGAGTGATGCAGCGGCGGGGCGCCCAGATCATCCGCGCCGGTCCAGTGCGCCCAGCGTCCCAGCACCAGGTCCGAGTAGTTGCGTCGACCGACGCTGCCGTTGTAGCGGGCCAGCGCCCGCGCGTAGTTGTTGTGTTCCTGTTGCAGATAGAAGCGCAGGATGGCGCAGCCCATGTGAATGTTCGGGCTGTCATGCACCAGCTCGTAGCGGCGCATGCCCAGCCGTTCCGGCCAGAAGGGCATGACCTGCATCAGCCCCACGGCCCCGGCGCGCGATACCGCCCAGCGGTCAAAGCGGCTCTCGACATCGATGACCGCCAGCACCAGTCCCGGGGGCAAGGGCGCGGCGCCGCTGCGATGGGTCTCGCAGTACACCGCGGTGAGGATGTCCAGCCGCTCCGAGTCGTCCTTGACCCGCACACGCAGGCGCGGCTCCATAAGCTTGTACCAGACAGCCGAGTCGAAACGGTCGGGAAAACACTGCGCCTGCACGATGGCAGCCGCCACCACATCCCGCAGGCCCGGGTCGAGTTGCTGATCCGCGTGCGCCGCCGGGCCGCACCACAGCCCCAGCAGCAGTGCCAGTGCCAGGCTCGAGGGTCGGCGCGCAAGCGCGGTCGGCGGGTGGGATATCGGGGCGGGCATCTGGCGGCCGATCTTACAGTATCATCGCCCGATGATGACTGAGCCCCATGACCACAACGATGTGCCCGAAGAGCGGCCGCGCCCGAGAAGTCGCAGCATCTACCTGCTTGCCCAATCTGCTGACGACCGGCGCGCTGTTCTCCGGCTTCTACGGCATCGTGGCCGCCATCGACAAGCACTTCGCCGCCGCCGGCGCCGCGGTGTTCGTCGCGGCGCTCTTCGACACGCTCGATGGCCGCGCGGCCCGCGCCACGCGCACCGAGAGCGCCTTCGGCAAGGAGTACGACAGCCTCTCCGACATGGTGTCTTTTGGCCTGGCGCCGGCCATCATCTCGTACCAGTGGGGGGTGGTGCGCATCGCCGAGTACGGCCGTGCCTGGGGCCGGATCGGCTGGCTGGCCGCGTTCTTCTACTGCGTGGCGGCGGCACTGCGTCTGGCGCGCTTCAACGCCCGCGCCGCGACCGCGGACAAGCGTTTTTTCGAGGGACTGCCGAGCCCTTCGGCGGCGGCGATCGTGGCCGCGTTCATCTGGTTCTCGAGCGAATGGCGTGAACCGGGACTGCCGGGCCTGGTGGCGGCCTTCGGCATCACGGCGATCGCCGGTGCGTTGATGGTGAGCGGCTTCGCCTACCCGAGTTTCAAGCAGTTCAATCTGGACCGGCGCATCCGCTGGGCCTACATGCTGCTGGTGCCGCTGTTCATCGTGCTGGTGGCCTACGATCCGCCCACCATGCTGCTGTCGATCTTCGGCGTCTACGCCGCCTCCGCGCCGCTGCTGTGGGTCGGGCGGCGCATCCGGCGCCTGTTCCGTGGGCCGGCGCAACTTGGCTGAGTCCGCCGACGCCACGCGCCGCGCTCACTACCTGTCGGCGCTGGGCATCGAGGCGTGGCAGCCGCGGCGCCTGCCGCCCAGTGCCCCGAGCACCGCTGCCGCGCAGGGCTGGCAGCAACTGACCGACGAGGTGGCCCGCTGCACCCGCTGCGAGCTCTACCGCACCCGTACCCGGCCGGTGCTGGGCGTCGGCGACCGGCGTGCCCAGTGGCTGGTCGTGGGCGAGGCGCCCGGTGCCGAGGAGGACCGCCAGGGCGAGCCGTTCGTGGGCCGCGCCGGGCAGCTGCTGGATGCCATGTTGCGGGCCATTGGCCTCAGTCGCGGCGCCAATGTGTATATCGCCAATATCCTCAAGAGCCGCCCGCCCGGAAATCGCGACCCCGCGCCCGGCCGAAGTGGCCGCCTGCCTGCCCTATCTGGAACGCCAGATCGAACTCATCCGGCCGCGACTGATCCTGGCCGTCGGGCGCATCGCCATGCAGAATCTGCTCGGCGACCCAAAGTCCGCTCGGCGCCATGCGCGGCAAGGTGCATGAATTCGGCGGGCTTAAGACCGCGCTGATCGTCACGTATCATCCGGCGTATCTGTTGCGCAAACCCGAGGACAAGCGCAAGGCGTGGGAGGACCTGAAGTTCGCCCGCAATGTGTTTGAAAGGCTCGCGTAAGGACACCCCGCCGTCACATGGCCACAGCAGCGGACGAGTTTGCATTTGCCGGTGAGCTCACCGTGCGACCCATGCGCGATGCCGATGTCGCCGAGGTCATCGGCATTGAGCGGGCGTCCTATCAGTTTCCCTGGACCGAGGGCATCTTCCATGACTGCCTGCGGGTGGGTTACCTGTGCCGCGTTGCCCTGCAGGACCGGCAGATCATGGGCTACGCCGTCATGAGCATGGGGGCGGGCGAGGCGCACATTCTCAACCTCTGTGTGCGCGAGGATAAGCGTCGCTGCGGGGTCGGGCGGTCGCTGATCCGTTATCTTCTGGAACAGGCCGAAGGGGCCGGGATGGTCGAAGCGTTCCTGGAAGTGCGCCCCTCCAATGCCATCGCCATGGTCCTGTATCAGTCACTGGGGTTCGAACAGATCGGCACGCGTCGCGGCTACTACCAGGCCTTGGGCGGCCGTGAGGATGCCGCGGTCCTGCGCTTGCGGCTGGGCGATCTGCGGCAGCGCCCGCCAGTCGGGCGGTAGGGTGCCGACCGGCGCCGTATAGTGCGCCAATGTTATTCACGTTCCATACGGCGTACGAGCTGCTCGACACCTGGATCGTGCTGGTGGTGTCGCTGGGCTGCGCCGCCTTCGCCTCCTTCCATGCGCTGCTCACCAAGCCCGATCCGCGCAGCGCCTTCGGCTGGATCGTCGTGTGCTGGCTGTTCCCGCTGGGCGGGGCGATCATGTACGGACTGTTCGGCATCAACCGGGTGCGCGTGCGTGCCCGCCAGCTGCGCGGCGATGTGGCCAATGCGACCGCCACGGTGCGCACGCGCACAGAGGAGGTGCCCGCCGATCACCTGATGCGCATCGGTGATGCGGTGACGCAGTGGTCGCGCATGTCCGGCAATGCGATTGAAGCCCTCGAAAACGGCGAGAACGCATTCCCCAGAATGCTCGAGGCCATCGCCGCCGCCGAGCGCACGGTGTGGCTGGCGACCTATATCTTCGAGACCGATCCGGTCGGCCAGCAGTTCATCGAGGCACTGAAGGCCGCCGCCGCGCGCGGTGTGCAGGTGCGGGTGCTGATCGACGGCGTCGGGGAGTGGTACAGCTGGCCGCATGCGGTGCCCGAACTGCGTCGGGCGGGCGTCGCCAGCCGGCGCTTTCTGCCGCCGCAGCTGTTTCCGCCGCGCCTGTCCCTCAACATGCGCAACCACCGCAAACTTCTGCTGGTCGATGGGCGCACCGGCTTTCTGGGCGGCATGAACATCGGTGGGCGCGAAGTGGGCAAAGCCGGCATGCGGCGCATGGCGGATCTGCACTTCCAGGTGCGCGGTCCGGTGCTGCAACAGTTGGGCGAAGCCTTCTGCATCGACTGGCAGTTCGCGGCGGCCGAGACGTTGGCCGTCCCGCAGGCGGCGCCCGTGTGCGGCGAGTGCCTGTGTCGCGTCATCACCGATGGGCCGGATGAAGACAACGACAAACTGCTGTTCGTGATGCTGGGCGCCGTCTCCTTGGCGCGCACGCAGCTGCTGATCATGACGCCGTATTTCATTCCGCCGCCGGAACTGAGCTCGGCACTGCAATCGGCCGCACTACGCGGCGTGGAGGTGACGCTGGTGCTGCCCGAGCGCAGCAATCTGCGCTACGTGGACTGGGCGTGCCGGCGTTGGCTTGCGCCGTTGATTGAGCGGGGGGTGCGCGTGTTTCTGCAGCCACCGCCGTTCGCGCATACCAAACTTCTGGTGATGGATGGACACTACGCACAGATCGGGTCCGCGAACCTTGATCCGCGCAGCCTGCGTTTGAATTTTGAGATCGCGCTGGAAGTCTATGATGGCGCAACCTGTGAGGGGCTGGCCCGCTACATCGTCACGGCGCGCGACCGTTCGACCGTGCTCAGCGCGGCGACCCTCTCATCGTTGCGCCTGGGGGTGCGGCTGCGCGACAGCCTGTGCTGGCTGTTATCGCCCTATTTGTAGGGCCATCTTGACGGGACCCCGTGACTGTATAAATATACAGCCACCCTCTCCCCCGGTGCCGCCATGCTGCTCGACCCCAAGCGCCTCATTGATCGATCCATCGCTGATCTCACCCAGCTCTCATCGCTGCTGGCCGCTGAAGTTCGCGGCGAGCCGCTGCTGCCATCGCCGCAGCAACGGGCCTGCGAGGAGGCCATCGCGACCATTGGAAATCTGATACCGCGGCTCAAGCTCGCGCGCAATGTGCCGCTGGTGCCGTTGCCCGCGAACCATTGCCCGGCCTGCGAGGACTAGCCCGCACGAGCGGCGCGGCCGTTAAATCTTGTCGGCATAGATCAGATGGCCTGGTCCGAGCGCGCGCAATACATCCTCGAGACTGCCTTGGTCCAACGCAAAGCAGCCGTCGCTGCGTCCGATGAGGCCGCGCTCGCGCGCCATCTCGGCGTTCACATACCAGGCCGCATGCACCACGATGGCTCTGGGCTCGGCGTTGCTGTTGCTGGCATCGAGGCCGCTGAGCCGAAGCGAGCGCCCATGCGCCCCGACATAGGGGCTGCCGGTAAGATACGCGCCCTTGGAGGTGGCGTTGGAGTGCAGCTCATTCGAGAAGTGCTGCAGCCAGCCCGTATGCGCCGGGTCTGAGCCCCGTCCGTGCGCCACCAGATGGGAGCTGACGCTGCCGTCGCGCAGGTTCAGCAAATGAAACCTCCGGGCGCTCGAGGGCAACGAGAAATCCGCGATGCCCATGACATCCTTGCGTGGCACACGGTCGGTATGCTGCTGCAACGCCCGCTGTGCGCGATTCAACAACAGCGGCGCAATCGCGGCAGGCGTTTCATCAGCCCGCGCGCCGCGCCACCGCATCCCGAGCGCAGCGACGGCCATCGCGGTTCCCAGAAAACCACGGCGCGAATATGGCGTCACGTCCTGCCCTCCGCAAAAACACCGGGGCCCAGCTTATACGGGGTCCGGCAAGGACAGGTACAATCGGCGCCCCGCGTCCTTAAGTGAGTTGGGTGCGATAGGATTTGTCCGGTGACCGAAGAAGAATTATTCAGCGAAATCAAGCGGCGCAGAACGTTTGCCATTATTTCCCATCCCGATGCCGGCAAGACCACGCTGACCGAAAAGCTGCTGCTGTTCGGCGGCGCGATCCAGATGGCCGGCACCGTCAAGGGTCGCAAGGCCACCCGGCATGCGACCTCGGACTGGATGCGTCTGGAACAGCAGCGCGGAATTTCGGTGACCTCATCGGTCATGCAGTTCCCGTTCCGCGACTGCATCGTCAATCTGCTGGACACCCCGGGCCACGAGGATTTCTCGGAGGACACCTACCGCACGCTCACCGCGGTCGACTCGGCGCTGATGGTCATCGACTGCGCCAAAGGGGTGGAAGAGCGGACGGTGAAGCTGATGGACGTCTGCCGTCTGCGCGATACGCCCATCATCACCTTCATCAACAAGCTCGATCGCGAAGGGCGCGCGCCGATCGAGCTGCTCGATGAAATCGAGAAAGTGCTGAAGATCCGTACCGCGCCGGTCACCTGGCCCATCGGCATGGGACAGCGGCTCAAGGGGGTCTACCACCTGCAGCAGGACCGCATCTATGCGTACCAGCCGGCGGCCAAGGGCCGGGTCGGTGAGAACCTCATCATCGAGGGCCTGGACTCGGATGCGGCGCGCGAATTTCTCGGCGCCGACGCCGCCGCGTTCGCTGCGGAGGTCGAACTGGTGCAGGGTGCCACCGACGCCTTCGATCTTAAGGCCTATAAGGCCGGCAAGCAGACCCCGGTGTTCTTTGGTTCGGCGATCAACAATTTTGGTGTCGAGGAGCTGCTGGCGGCCTTCGCCGAAAACGCGCCGGGTCCGCTGCCGCGCGCCACCCGCGAGCGCCTGGTCGCGGCACTGGAGCCCAAACTCACCGGCTTCGTCTTCAAGATCCAGGCGAACATGGATCCGGCGCACCGGGACCGCATCGCCTTCATGCGCCTGTGCTCCGGACGCTACGAGCGCGGCATGCGCCTGTTCCATGCGCGGTTGAAGAAGGAAGTGCGCATTGCCGATGCCTTGACTTTCATGGCGGCCGATCGCGCCCAGGCCGAGCAAGCCTTCGCCGGGGACATCATCGGTCTGCACAATCACGGCACCATCAACATCGGGGATACCTTCACCGAGGGCGAGCAGCTGGGCTTCACGGGAATTCCGAGCTTTGCGCCGGAGCTTTTCCGCCGCGCCGTGCTCAAGGATCCCCTGAAGATGAAGGCGCTGCAGAAGGGCCTCGCGCAGCTGTGCGAGGAGGGCGCCACGCAGCTGTTCAAACCCTTGCGCAACAATGACCTGATCCTGGGCGCGGTCGGACCGCTGCAATTTGAGGTGGTCGCCTTTCGCCTGCAGGATGAATACAACGTGCAGTGCGTGTTCGACACCATCGGGGTGTACACGGCGCGCTGGGTCTATTGCGATGACGCGAAAATGCTGGCCGAGTTCCAGCAACGCACCTATGAGAATCTGGCGGTGGATCACGGCGGGGCGCTGGTGTATCTGGCGCCCTCGCGGGTAAACCTGCAACTGACGCTGGAACGCTGGCCCGGCGTCACCTTCCGGGAGACTCGCGAGCACGCCGACGCGGCGGCCGCCAGCGACTGACGCGCCGTTCGAAGTCCCTGAGCTGCGCGGGCGTTGGCGCATCGCGGCCGTAGCGCAGGCGCGCATAGCTCACCAGCAGCTCCCGGGCCTGCGCGAGCGGCCCCGTGGGCTCATCGAGTACGGCGGCATAGGCGAGGGGTCCCTGATGCGCCTGGCGCACCGGTCCATGGCGTGCCAGGCGCGCGCACAAGCGCAGATAGGCGCGTGCCAGCCGGTCCGGCGCGGTCGCCGGACGCACGCGGCCAAACTGCCACGCAACCCCGATCAGCCACAGGATCAGGGAGCCTGCGAGCAGCCAGCCGAGTTGTTGCCAGCCTGGATTGTCGAACCCCAGCCACTGCAGCAGATGCAGTTGTGAGCCGAAGTTGAAGGCCACCACCCGCGTGCTCCACCACGAATCGAGGGCGTCCCAGGCCTGGCGGCTGTGCTCGAGCCACGCAAACTGATGCAGCAGCCGCTCCGGGATCGTGCCGGCGTCGGGCAGCAGATCGAGAATGCCGCGGTTGAGCCGTTCCGGTGCGACCACGGCGGTCGGGTCCACCCGCACCCAGCCGCGACCGTCTTCCCAGATCTCGACCCACGCATGCGCATCGGAGCGCCGGATCAGCAGATAGCCGCCGATCGGATTCCATTCGCCGCCCTGGTAGCCGGTGACCACGCGCGCCGGCACGCCCCCGGCGCGCATCAGCGTCGCGAACGCCGAGGCGAAGTGCCCGCAGAATCCGCGTCGGGAATTGAACAGAAAGTCATCGACCGAGTCCAGGTCGAGGAGCGGTGGCGTGAGGGTGTAGGCGAAGTGGCCGTTGCGAAACAGCGCGAGCACGCTGTTCACATAGGCGGGCACATCGGGGGCCGCAGCGCGCATCCGCAGGGCCAGCGCCCGGCTGCGCGGATTGCGGGATGGTCAGGTAGGAATCGAAGCTGCGCGCGACCTGTGACAGCTCGTCATGGGACTGGGTCGCGGTGTAGGAGGTCGCGGTGTAGCTGACCGCATCGTGTCCGGGACGATACGTCACCAACTGCCGATCAGCCGAGATCGAGGTGCCGGGCGCATCGGCGATCTGCAACGTATCGAGCGCCGGCCACCATGGGGTCGAGTCCGGTTCGAGCCTGATGCGGTAGTGGTAGGCCTCGCCCTGGTATTCCAAGGATTCCCGCGGCAAGGCGTCGGCGTTGCCGCGGGTCCAGGTGTAGCCGTTGAAGGCGTGCAGCACCGGGCCGCGCCAGTAGCGCTGCTGCGACGGCGGCAGCGGCCCGTCAAACCAGACCCGGAATACCGGTTCGATCGAACTGCCGAGTTCGGAAATGCTGCCGGGACTCATGGTGTCGGACAGTCCGGTCTGGCCCTGACCGGAACCGCCCAGGGACCAGAACGATCCGGACAGCCGCGGAAACAGCACAAACAGCAGCACTGCCAGCGGCAATGCCAGCGCGAGGCTGCGCGCACTGAGCCGGCCGGCCATGCGCGAGGGCATCTCAGCGTCGGGATGCGCCGCGTACAGCAGCGCCGTGCAGCACAGCCATGCCTCCAGCAGATAAAGCGGTGCGCGCAGCAGCGCCTGGGAGACCAGGCAGGCGGCGATCAGCAGGTAGAAGGCGACGGCGACCACGATGAGCCGGTCGCGTCGCGAGGTCGCTTCCAGAAGCTTGATGGCGCCCATCGACACCAGCAGCGCCGAGCCCGCCTCCAGGCCATTGAGCGTATGGAACATCGCGAGCACCATGGCGGTGAGCCCCAGCGCGAGCGCGATTTTGAACACCCGACGCGGCAGGCGCGCCCTGCCGTGGGCGGCGGCCAGCGACCACAGCGCACCACCGCAGGCCACCAGGATGACCCAGACCGGCACCTGGCCCAGGTGCAGCAGGGCGCCAAAGAGGTACGCGCCGACCATCCAATGCGTCGCGCGCCGACCGCTTGCGGGCAGTTCACTCATTCAAGGGCGCCTCGCTGCCAAAACGCGCGAGCGCCCGCAGGCAGCGCCGGCGATGGACCTGCCCCTGGTCGAGATCAATGCGTCGCTGCGGCAGCACCAGGCCAAAGCGTTCGCCGTCCGCCGCGGCGTTCACGACCCAGCGCGCGAGTTGTGACAGGCGCGCTTCGGTGTCGAGGCCGGCCAGCGACGCGAACTCAAACAGACGCTCCGCGCTGCCGCTGGCGGTATATTCCTTGACCAGAAGCGGCGCGCCGCGCGCGTACGCCTTCCAGGCTACCTGGCGCGGTGAGTCGCCATCGCGGAACGGCCGCAGCGTGGCCCACTCGTCCGCGTCGCCCGATTGGCGCGGCGCCGAGCCGCCGCTCGTCCCGGCGGCGAGCGGCAAAGGCCGCTGGCCTTCGGGCCGTGGATACACGGTGATCTCATCGGCCAGGTGCAGCCAGGTCCAGGCGCGAAACAGCCCGAACGGCCAGGTGGTCATGAGGCGCAGCCGCCCGATGGGCAGCGCGCCGCGCACGGGCGTTGCCTTGTGCAGCGTCGCGACACTGTCGCCGTTGGCGGGCACGGTGGACACCACGGCGGCCTGGCCCGGGCCATCGAGCGCAATCGCGACGCGCGGCAGGGCGGTGGGATTGGCCAGGCGCAGTCGCAGATCCGCCTGCGCGCCGGCGAAACTGTCCTGTGAGGACAGCTCGACCACGCCAAGCCCGAGCAGATTGCGATGGCAGGCATGCATGGCGACCAGTGCCAGACCCGCCAGCAGAAAAGTGATCAGCAAGGCGAGGCTGTTGGCGTAATTGAGTCCCGCGATCAGCATCAGCAGCAACAGCACGCCATAGGCGATGCCGACGCGCGTGGGCAGGATATACACCCGGCGTCGCTGCAGGGTGATCGGCAGTACGTCCGTACCCTGTCGCTTCTTGAACCAGGCGGCCATTCGGCGTTGCAGGAAAGCGCGCACCGGTCAGCCTGCCGCGTGTCAGATGGGAACGGGTACGGCGCGGATCATTGCGAGGATCAGGTCGGGATCACTGCCGCGCGCCGAATCGCGCTGCTCGAGGCGGTGGGCGGCTACCGCCGGCAGTACCGCCTGGACATCTTCGGGCAGCGCCGTGTCACGGCCCGCGATGAAGGCGTGCGCCTGCGCCGCGCGCAGCAGCCCGAGGGCGGCACGCGGCGACAGACCCAGTTTCAGGTCCGCGCGCGTGCGGGTCAGTTCCACCAGGCGTTGCACATAGTCCAGCAGCGGCGCCGCGCGATGCACCTGTCGCACCGCTTGCTGCATGCTGCAGGATCGAGGCGGCATCCAGCACCGGGTCCATCTGTGTGAGCTGCTCGCGGGGCGCCTCGCCCTGCAGCAGCCGTCGCTCCGATGCCGCATCCGGATAGCCGAGGCTCACCCGCATGAGGAAACGGTCCAGCTGTGATTCGGGCAGCGCGAAGGTCCCGAGCTGTTCGTGCGGATTCTGCGTGGCCACGACAAAGAACGGTTCGGGCAGCGGGAAGGTGGTCATGTCGACACTGACCTGGCGCTCCTCCATCGCCTCCAGCAACGCGCTTTGGGTGCGGGGGCTGGCGCGATTGACCTCATCGGCCAGCAGCAGCTGGGTGAAGATCGGGCCGCGCTTGTAGTCGAAACTGCTGGGTGGCCCGATCAAATACCGATACCCCGATGATGTCCGCGGGCAGCAGGTCACTGGTGAATTGCACGCGCTGCCAGGTCAGTCCCAGCAGATGAGCGAGCGCATGCGCAAGGGTGGTCTTGCCGACGCCCGGAACATCCTCGATCAGCAGGTGCCCGCGGGCCAGCAGGCAGGCCAGGCATAGACGCACCTGGGCGGATTTTCCCAGGATGATGTGCTCCAAGGCGTCGATCGCCCGCGCGAGACGCTCCCTTTGCTCCGTGGGCGCTGTGGCGTTCATCCGCCGAGCTTTCCCATGTCATCCAGCTGCGCCTGCAGAGCGGCCACCGTGCGGGCCTGCTCGATCTCGCGGTCGCGCTCCGCCTGCACGACGGCCTCGGGGGCGTTGCGCACGAAGGTTTCGCTCGCCAGTTTGGCGCGGGTCTTGGCGAGGTCCTGCGTTGCTTTGGCGAGACGCTTGGTCAGCCGCTCGCTCTCAGCCGCGACATCGATCAGCCCTGCCATGGGCAGCAGGATGTTCACATCGCCCAGCATGGCGGTGGCCGACTGGCGGGGCCTGCTGCGCCACGTCCAGACCGTTCGATGCTGGCCAGGCCCGCCAGGTGTTCGAGCGCTGCGCGGTTGCGCACGCGCGCGCTGCCAATCGGCGTGGTCGGGCGGCAGACGCAGCAGCACCGCAATGCGCCGCGATGGCGCGACATTCATCTCGCCGCGGATCTGTCGCACGGCCAGCACGAACTGCTGCACCCAGGCGATGTCCTGCTCGGCCAGCTCGTCGGCGGGAAAATCGCGCGCCAGCGGGTACGGCGCCACCATCACCGAAGGACCGCTGCGGCCGGCGAGCGGCGCCACCTTCTGCCAGATCTCCTCGGTGATGAAGGGCATCAGCGGATGCAGGGCGCGCTGCAGCGCTTCGAGGATTTCCAGAAGCGTCGTGCGGGCGCCGCTGCGCGCGGCGGCCGAGGCGGTCGCTGACTGCAGCACCGGCTTGGTCAGCTCCAGGTACCAGTCGCAGAACTCGTACCAGGTGAACTGGTAGAGCGCACTCGCCACGAAATCGAAGCGGTAATCCTTGAACGCACTGCTCCACCTCACCGAGCAGGCGCCCGAACCGCGAGCGGATCCAGCGATCGGCGGTGGAAAACTCAGGATGCTCCGGGGGTCTGCGGCGACTCGACCATCAGCATCACGAAGCGCGCGGCATTCCACAGCTTGTTGCAGAACTTGCGATAGCCCTCGACCCGCGCGAGGTCAAAGCGGATCTCGCGCGTGGGCGTGGCGAGGGCCGCCAGGGTGAAGCGCAGGGCGTCGGTGCCGTGCGCGGCGATGCCTTCGCGGAAACTGGCGGCGGGTGTGTTTCTCGATGGCGGGTTTGAGCTGCGGTTGCATGAGGCCGCTGGTGCGCTTGGCGAGCAGCGCCTCAAGTCCGATGCCATCCACGATGTCGAGCGGATCGATCACGTTGCCCTTGGACTTCGACATCTTCTCGCCGAATTCATCCAGTATCAGCCCGGTGATATAGACCTCGCGGAATGGTACTTCATCCAGGAACTTCAAGCCCATCATCATCATCCGGGCCACCCAGAAGAAGATAATGTCAAAGCCGGTGACCAGCACGTTGGTGGGGTAGAACCGGGCAAGCTCCGGGGTGGCATCCGGCCAGCCCAGGGTCGAGAACGGCCATAATGCGGAGGAGAACCAGGTATCGAGCACATCGGTGTCCTGGGTCAAGGTCACCTCGGCGCCGAGCGCGTGGCGGGCGCGTACCTGCGCCTCATCCCGTCCGACATAGACATTGCCCGCGCCGTCATACCAGGCCGGAATGCGATGGCCCCACCACAGCTGGCGGCTGATGCACCAGTCGTGGATGTTCTTCATCCATTCAAAGTAGGTGCGTGACCAGTTCTCGGGGATGAAGCGGGTGCGGCCCTCGCGCACCGCGTCCACGGCCGGCTTCGCGAGCGGCTCGACCCTCACATACCATTGATCGGTGAGATACGGCTCGAGCACAGCGCCTGAGCGGTCACCGCGCGGCACCATGTGGCGATGTTTGTCGATGCGCGCCAGCAGCCCCGCCTGCTGCAGTTCTGCGACGATGCGCTTGCGCGCCTCGAAGCGGTCGAGCCCGATGAAACGGGCCGGCGCGTTCTCATTGATCTGCGCCCGCGGGGTGAAGATATTGATCTGCGCGAGGTTGTGGCGCTTGCCGATCTCATAGTCGTTGAAGTCATGCGCCGGGGTGATCTTCACGCAGCCCGAACCAAACGCGGCGTCCACATAGTCATCGCCGATGAGGGGAATCAACCGCTCGGTCAGCGGCAGGCGTATCTGGCGCCCGATGAGATGACGATAGCGCTCATCCTCGGGATTTACCGCGACCGCGGTGTCGCCGAGCATGGTCTCCGGACGCGTCGTGGCCACGATGACCTGACCACTGCCGTCACTCGAGCGGATAGCTCAGATGCCACAGGTGACCGTCCTCTTCCTCGCCCTGGACCTCCAGGTCCGACAGCGCCGTCAGCAGCACCGGATCCCAGTTGACCAGCCGCTTGCCGCGGTAGATGAGGCCCTCCTCGTACAGGCGCACGAACGCCTCGATGACCGAGCGGGACAGGCCCGCATCCATGGTGAAACGGTCGCGCGTCCAGTCCACCGAGTCCCCGAGACGGCGCATCTGCGCGCAGATCGTGCCGCCGGATTCCTCCTTCCATTGCCACACCCGCTCGACAAACTCCTCGCGCGACAGCCGACTGCGATGCTCGCCTTGGGCCTCGAGCTGCCGTTCGACCACCATCTGCGTCGCGATGCCCGCATGATCGGTGCCGGACTGCCACAGGGTGTCGGCGCCGCGCATGCGCTGATGGCGGGTGAGGGCGTCCATGAGCGTGTGCTGGAACGCGTGGCCCATGTGCAAAGTGCCCGTGACGTTGGGCGGCGGGATGACGATGCAGTACGGGTCGCCGGTGCCACGCGGCGCAAACCAGCCGTTTTTTTCCCATCGTTCGTAGATGCGCCGCTCGATATCTTGCGGGGCGTAGAGCTTGTCCATCAATGGCGGCAACCGTGACACATGGTCGGGCAGTATAGCCGCTGAGCCTTGCGCACCGCTGAGCGCTTACAGGTCGTGTTTCTCGAGCGCCAGACCCCGGTCGCGGTAGGCCTTGAAGCGCTCCCGGCCGGCCGCGCGCTGCGCCGGGTCCGCGTTGATGATCTCGATGATGCGACTCGCCAGTTCCAGCCGGGCGGGCAGCTGTGGCGTCAGATTGATGAGGACATCCACCGGCTCGTTGGGACCGGTACCGCAGTTGAGGACTACCGGGATTGCCGCTCGAGTTGCGGCGCCTCGCTGGCGATCTCGTGCGGAATGAAGCCCTGCTCACTGCCGCACGTCCACAGCATCAGGTCGAGCTGTCCGAGTTGGCCTGGATCGCTGTGCTGGATGAGGACGGTGTGGCCGGCTTTCCAGGCCTTCTCCGTGATCCGGCAGGCAACCGTCAGGGGCGCGGTCGCTGAGGCGTCCTCGACCACATAAAATGTCACGGAGGGTTGCGCGGCCAGGATCGCTCAGCCTGCGCCCGCGCGTTGCACCAGAAAATCGGTGAGCAGCGGCATCGGGCGTCCGGTGGCGCCCTTTGAGCGCCCCGCCCTGATAGGCGGAACCCGCGATATCCATATGGGCCCACTTCATGCCCTGCGTGAACTTGGACAGGAAGGCCGCCGCGGTGATCGCGCCACCTTCCCGGCCGCCCACGTTGGCCATGTCGGCGAAGTTGGTCTTCAGCGCCTCCCCGTACTCCTCGGTGAGGGGCAGCTGCCAGGCACGGTCATCGGCACGCACGCCGGCCGTGACCAGGTCTGCCACCAGGGCGTCATCGTTGCCCATGACACCCGAGTGGTGTGCGCCCAGGGCGATCACACAGGCGCCGGTGAGGGTCGCCATGTCGATCACGATCGCCGGATCAAATCGTCGCGCGTAATGCAGCGCGTCGCACAGAATCAGTCGGCCCTCGGCGTCGGTGTTCAGGATCTCGACCGTCTGGCCCGAAGCGCTGGTGACCACATCGCCGGGCTTGACGGCGAGGCCGTCCGGCATGTTCTCGCACGTGGCGACCAGGCCCACGACCCGCAGCGGCAATTTGGTCTCGGCGAGAAAGGCGATGGCGGCGATGACCGAGGCGGCGCCCATCATGTCGAACTTCATCTCATCCATGCCGCCCGGATCCTTGAGCGAGATGCCACCGGTATCAAAAGTGATGCCCTTGCCCACCAGCACGATGGGCGCCGTGCGTGGCGCGCGCGGGCCTTGGTAGTCGAGGACGATGAAGCGCGGCGGCTGGGCACTTCCCTGCGTCACGGCCAGGAAGCAGCCCATCTTCTCGCGCCGGATCCCCGCCTCGTCGAGTACTTTGACCTTCACTGAAGCATGGCGCTTGGCGAGGCCTTTGGCGCAATCGGCGAGGTAGGTCGGGGTGCACAGATTGGGGGGCAGATTGCCCAGATCACGCTGCAGAGAGGTGGCGGAAGCCAGTGACCGACCGTGTTCCAGGCCGCGTCTGGCCTGTGCGACGCCGGTCGCCCGCACGGGGCCGGCCACCACCAGCGTAATGACCGGTACCGGGGGCTTCTTGCCGGTTTTCAGGTCATTGGTGCGATACAGGACCTGGCCGGTGATCTCGGCGACGCACCGTCCAAAGTAGTAATCATCCAGCTCCTTGGCCGAGGGCCGCTCCAGGCCCAGGGCCACACTGCGGATGCGGGTGCGCCCCGCGGTCGTCAAGGCCGCGGCGCAGGCGCGGCGCCAGCCCTTGCGGTTGTAGCTGCGTTCGGCGCCCAAGCCGACCAATACCACCCGCGTGGCCTTGAGGCCGGCCTCGGGCAGCAGCAGCGTCTCACCGGCTCTGCCGCTGAAATCACCGCGTTCCACGACACCCTTGATGCGGCCGCCTGTGGCCTTGTCGAGCGCGCTCGCTTCGATGCCGAGCTTGCCCTCTTCGAAGACGCCGACCGCGATACACTCCACCGACAGCTCGGGAAGCGCCTTGGACCACACGTCAAACTGCATCATCGACCTCCCCGTTGTACCGCATGCAGAGAATCTGAACCGTTGTGGTGCAGCACGGTCTGCTCTAAGGTTGCCGGTTGAACGGGCAAGTCTAACCGAATTCAGGTAGCAGGTAGGGTTTTGGGTCGCCTTCTCGAACGCTATATTTTGCGGGAAATGATTGCCACTGCCTTTGCGGTGACACTGGTGCTGGTCCTCATCCTGGTGACCAATGAGGGCGCGCGGGTCTTAAGCCGGGCCGCGGACAACCAATACCCGCACGATGTGGTGTTCGCGCTGATTGGCTTGGGCGCCGTGCAGCACCTGCCGATCTTTGTGCCCATCGGATTGCTGCTCGGCATGGTCATGGCCTTCGGCCGCCTGTACCACGACAGCGAGATCACCGCGGCCCTGGCCTGCGGCGTGGGGATGGCGCGCATCTACGCGCCGGTCGTCAGTGTCGGCATCGTGGTCGCAGCCCTTCTGGCATGGCTGTCGCTTTCGGTGGGACCGGCCTCGATGGCGCGGGTGCTCGCCTTGCGCAGCGAAGCGGTGCGTGCCGGACAGCTCGCCCCCGTGGCCCCGGGGCGCTTCTTGAGTTTCGGTGGCGGCAGCACCATGGTGTATGCCCAGGACGCGCTGCCGGATAACACGCTCGGCAATGTCTTCGTCGAACGTGACAATGCCGGCCGGGTGGACGTGGCGCTCGCCCAGCGGGCGCGGCATGCCGTGTCGGCTGATGGCCAGAATCTCACCATCACGCTGTACGACGGGGAGCGCTATGAGGGGATACCCGGCAACGCGCAGTTTCTGATCATCAAGAAATTCTCGCAGCTCACGATTCCCATACGGATTCCGCCGCTGCGCGATGCGGCGGCGGACCTGGACGCCGTGCCGACGCGGGAGCTGATCGGGGCCTCCGCGCTCGATCGCCAGGCGCAGCTGCAATGGCGCATCGCCCTGCCCGTCATGTGCCTGGTGCTGGCGGTGCTGGCGGTGCCCATCAGCCACCTGCCGCCGCGGCGCGGACGGCTGTCGCGGGTTTGGCTCGCGGTGCTGCTGTTCATTCTGTATTTCCAGCTGCTCTCGGCGGGGCGCGTGGCCCTCGAGCACGGCACGCTGCCGGCGGCAGCCGGACTGTGGTGGACGCATGTCGTGGTCATCGTCACGGTGCTGCTCATCACGCAGTTGCCCGGGTGGCTCGCGCGGCTGCGCAACGGCGGCTCATCGGCCCGTGCGCAACTGAGCCCCGCATGAATATCCTCGACCGTTACATCATCGGACGGATTCTGGCCATGACCGCGCTGGTGATGGCCGTGATCATCGCGCTCGCACTGTTGGTCACTTTCATCGGCGAGCAGGGCGATACCGGCAGCGGTCATTACGGCAGTGTCGATGCCTTCTGGTACTCACTGATGAGCGTGCCGCAGCAGGCCTGGGTGCTGTTGCCGATCGGCGCGCTCATCGGCTCGCTGCTTGGGACTGGGGGGGCTTGCCAGTGGCAGTGAATTGACCGTGGCGCGGGCCTCCGGTGTCTCGGTGCGACGGCTGGCCCTGGCGGTTTTCACCGCCGGGGTGCTGCTGATCGGCGTGGAAGTGGTCCTGGGTGAGCTGCTCGCACCGCCGCTGCAACAGGTCGCACGGCAACAAAAAGCGTTTGCCCGTTTTGCCAATGCCAGCTTCAACGGCGGGGCCGCCTGGGTGCGCGATGGCAACCAGATCCTGGACGTTGAGCAGTCGCAGGATGGGCTGACCCGTGGCGGCATGCTGATCTTCGAGCTGTCCCCGGATCATCACCTGTTGGCGGTGGGGCGCGCTGCGCACGCGGTGGCCGGCGCCGATCATCGCTGGGTGCTCAATGGCTACGCCGAGTCACGCTTTGCCGCAGACAAGGTGACGGCCACCTCCCAGGGCGTGCGGACGCTCGAGTCCAATGTCAGTGACCAGTTCCTGAAGGCGGCAATGTCCGCTCCGGGGGAGCTGGCCAGCGGCGCGTTGTGGAGTCTGATCGGCTACTACCGGGCGAACTCGCTCGATCCAAAGCCGTACCTGTTCGCCTTCTGGTCACGCATCGCGCGCACCGGCGCCATCGCGTTCGCGGTGCTCTTGGCGATTCCCTTTGTGCTCGGCCCCATGCGCTCCGCGGGCACCGGCGCGCGCCTGTTGACTGGGCATCCTGCTCGGACTTGGATTCTTCTTCCTGCAGCGGTTCATCGAGAGCGGCACGATCGTCTTCAATCTCGACCCCGTGATGCTCGCGTGGCTGCCGACCACCATCCTCATGATCGTGTCCCTGGGCTTGCTGGCCCGCGTGCGTTAGCTCTTCAGCACGCTGATCACGCGCGGCTCCATGTAGCCTTTGAGCCCGAGCGCGGCGTACTGTCGTCCCATGCCGGATTCCTTGGCGCCGCCGAAGGGTACGGTGGCCGAGGTCGCACGGTGCTGGTTCACCCAGGCAGTACCCACTTCCAGGCGCGCCGCCAGACGCGTCGCATGCGCCACATCCGCGCTCCACACCGATCCTGACAGGCCGAAGCGGGTGTCATTGGCACGGCGCAGGGCATCTTCCTCGTCCGAAAACTTAAGCATCGGGAGAATGGGTCCGAACTGCTCCTCCTGCACCAGCCGGCTGTGCTCATCGACATCGACAACGATGGTCGGTGGGAAGAAATAACCCGGCCCCTCGCGGTACCACGCCGCCGGCCAGGATGCGCGCGCCCCCGACAGTCGTGTCATTGAGGATGCCGACGACCTTGTCGTATTGCTCCAGATTCTGGATCGGGCCCAGTTGCACGCCGGCCTCCATGCCGTTACCGACCCGCGCCTTGGTGGCCTCTTCGGCGAGCGCGGTACACAACTCATCGTAAATGCGCTCGTGCGCGTAAATGCGCTTGATGGCCATGCAGACCTGACCGCTGTTGACGAACGCGGCGAAAAACAGTTTCGGTGCGACGGTGCGCGGATCGACATCCGCCAGGACAATGGCGGCATCATTGCCACCCAGCTCCAGGGTGAAGCGCTTGAGCGTGCCGGCGCAGCTCGCCATGACCTTCTTGCCGGTCTCGACCGACCCGGTGAAGGAAATCTTGTCGATACCCGGATGTGCCGTCATCCATTCGCCCAGTTCATCCCCACCAGCCACCACATTCAGTACGCCTGGCGGAAACACGTCGCGCAACAGGGCTGCGATCTTCAGGGTGCAAAGCGGGGTGTAGGGCGAGGGCTTCAGCACCACGGTGTTGCCGGTATAGAGCGCCGCGACCAAGGGACCCGCCGCCAGGTTGATGGGCGCATTCCAGGGCGTGATGATGCCGACCACCCCGAGGGGGAAATACCTAAGTTCGATGCGCCGCTGGGCGTTCTCCTCCAGCAGCTCATCAGCGATGTCGATTTGCGCGAGGCCCAGCGACTGCGTGGCTGCCCGAGCGATCTCATCACGCGACTGGGCCACGGGCTTGCCCTGCTCCTCGGTCAAGAGCTGCGCGAGCGCATCGGCGTTGTCGGTCAGGATCTGGGCCATGCGGCTGATCGCCGCCCGGCGCTCCGCCACGGGCGTGGCGCGCCAGCCGGGGAAGGCGCGGCGCGCGGCGGCCACGGCGCGGTCGAGCTGCGCCCGACTCAGCAGCGGCGCACGGGCGAAGGCTTGGCCAGTGGCCGGATTTAACACCTCGAACCACGCCTCGCCGCTGACCAACTCGCCATCGATGAGATGCGCGAAATCGCTGCGCAATGGTGCGCTGGCGCCGAAGGACTGCTCGGGGGCGGGTTGGGCATTCATGGGTCGGGATCTCCGGCGATTGTGTCCGCTGGCCTGCGCGGCTACGATACCAAATTAGCCCGGGGCGACCTGTGGCCACCGCAGAAATACTGATGATACCCACCTGTAAGCCACCGGATCCCAACACCCGCAAGCCCGACTATCGCCCGCCCGCCGGGGCCTGCGATGCGCATTGCCATATATTCGGACCGGGCGATAAATACCCCTACGCGGCGGATCGCACCTATACCCCGCCGGATGCGCCGCTCGCGAAGTTCCGCGAGCTGCAGGCCATTCTCGGCCTTGGCCGTGCGGTGCTGGTCAACGCCAGCTGCCACGGCAGCGACAACACGGTCATCCTGGATGCCATCGCCACCAGCGGCGGCCAGTACCGCGGCGTCGCCAACGCCGATGACAGCTTCACGGAGCGTGATTACGACCGGCTGCATGCAGGCGGTGTGCGCGGCGTGCGCTTCAATTTCGTCAAGCACCTGGGCGGCATGCCCGACATGGGCGAGTTCCATCGCATCATTGCGCGGATCCGGCCGCTCGGCTGGCACGTCGACCTGCATTTCGATGCCGGCGACCTGGTCGAACACGCGGACCTGCTGCGCGACATGCCGGTACCGTTCATCATCGATCACATGGGCCGCGTGCCCACCAAGGCGGGCCTGGAACAGGAACCGTTCCGGCACCTGCTGGGTGTCCTCAAGTCCAATGAACGCTGCTGGGTCAAGATCAGCGGCGCGGAGCGCATCTCGAGCAACGGGCCGCCGTTCACCGATGCGGTGCCCTTCGCGCGCGCCCTGATCGAGGCCGCGCCGGACCGGATCCTCTGGGGCACCGACTGGCCGCATCCGAACATCGCCAAATACATGCCCAATGACGGGGATCTCGTCGACCTGATTCCGCTGATGGCGCCGGAGCCGGAACTGCAGCAGAAAATCCTGGTCGACAATCCGCATCGGCTGTACCAATTTGCAAGGTTATAGGTAAGGATAATGTCCGATAAGCATCTGTCTCCGTACCTCAACGAATTTGAGGACATCCCGGGCACGCTGGTGTTCAACACCTTCCGCTCGCGCCAGGGTTTCAACCTCAATCAATTCTGCATGTCGCTGATGAAGCCGGAGAACCGCGAGAAGTTCAAAGCGAACGAGGCGGAGTACCTGAAGCCCTGGAAACTCACCGAGGCGCAAACCGCCGCGGTCCTGAATCGCGACTACACGGCAGTTGATGCAGAACGGCGGCAATATCTATTTTCTTGCCAAGCTGTTCTCCACCGATGGCTTTCCGTATCTGGTGGCGGTGGCGACCATGACCGGCATGACGCAGGAGGCTTACCAGAAGATGATGCTCTCGGGTGGTCGCACCCCGAAGGGCAACCGCAGCAAGTCAAACCCGAGTCTGTAAGAAACATGGCAAGAATCACCGCCGGTGTCACCACCTCCCACGTTCCCGCGATCGCTGCGACCATTGATCTGGGCAAGCAGCAGCAGCCTTATTGGGCGCCGATCTTCAAGGGCTTCGAGTTCTCCCGCAAATGGATGGCCGAGCACAAGCCCGATGTGGCGATCCTGATCTACAACGATCATGCCTCGGCATTCGATGCGACGATCTTCCCGACTTTCGCCATCGGCTGCGCCGATGAGTTCCAGTCGGCCGACGAGGGCTGGGGCCGTCGTCCGGTACCCATCGTCAAGGGCAATTCGGATTTCGCCTGCCACATCGCGCAGTCGCTGATCCTGAACGAGTTCGACATGACGGTCGTCAACAAGATGGACGTCGACCACGGACTGACCGTGCCGCTCAACCTGCTGTTCGGGGATCTGAAACCCGAGGATGAGTGGCCCTGCGAGGTCATCCCGTTCCCCATCAATGTCGTGCAGTATCCGCCGCCGACCGGCAAGCGCTGCTTTGATCTCGGGCGCGCGCTGAAGAAGGCGGTCGAGTCCTATCCCGAGGATCTCAAAGTGGTCGTGTTCGGCACCGGTGGCATGTCGCACCAGCTGCAGGGCACCCGTGCCGGCCTCATCAATCCCGAATGGGACAAGAGGTTCCTGGATGGATTGACCAAGGATCCGATCGGTCTCACCAAGATCCAGCACCTTGAATACGTGCGCGAGGCCGGGTCCGAAGGCATCGAGCTGGTCATGTGGCTGGCGATGCGCGGGGCGTTGAACGACAACGTGAAAGAGGTGTACCGTTTCTATCACGTGCCGTGCTCGAATACGGCGCTGGGGCACATCATTCTCGAGAACGTACCATGAAGATCGTTGTCGCCGGACAGGGCGCCTTTGGCGTAAAGCACATCGAAGCGATCCAGAAGATCAGCGGGATCACCATCGCCTCGCTCGCGGGCGGCAGTCCCGACTCCACTGCGGAAGTGGCACGCAAGTACGGCAATCCCGCACTGGACGACGAACCTGGCGGAGGCTTTGGCGCAGCCCGGCATCGAGGCGGCCATTCTCGCCACCCCCACCCAGATGCATGCCGAGCAGACCATTCAGTGTCTGCGCGCGGGCAAGCACGTGCAGGTGGAGATCCCGATGTCCGACAACCTCGCGGATGCCGAGAGAGTGCTGGCCGTGCAGCAGGAGACCGGGCTCATCGCCATGGCGGGCCACACCCGGCGCTTCAACCCGAGCCACCAGTGGATCCACAAGCGCATCATGGCCGGTGAGCTGACGGTGCAGCAGATGGATGTGCAGACGTATTTTTTCCGTCGCACCAACATGAACGCGCTGGGCAAGCCGCGCAGCTGGACGGACCACCTGCTGTGGCACCACGCCTGCCACACCGTCGATCTGTTCCAGTACCAGACCGGCCAGACCGTCTCGCGCTGCCACGGCCTGCAAGGTCCGCTGCATCCGCAGCTCGGCATCGCCATGGACATGAGCATCGGCATGAAGGTGCCGAGCGGTGCGATCTGCACCCTGTCGCTGTCATTCAACAACGATGGGCCGCTCGGAACGTTCTTTCGCTATATCTGCGACAACGGCACCTACATTGCCCGTTACGATGACCTGCTGGATGGCAATCAGAAGGCCATCGATGTCTCCAAGGTGGACGTATCGATGAATGGCATCGAGCTGCAGGACCGTGAGTTCTTCAGTGCCATCCGCGAGGGGCGTGAGCCCAACTCCAGCGTACAGCAGGTGCTGCCCGCCATGCGCACGCTGGATCGCATCGAGCAGGACCTGCTGAAGGGCTGAACCTCAAGCGTCCAGCGTCTTCATCATCGGTGCGGGGTGGCGCTCACCGCGCACCTTGACCTCATCGACGAGCTCGCGCAGTTGCTGCGCTTCTGCGGCGCTGAGCACCACCGCCAGCGCGCCGAGGTTGTCGTTCAGGTGCGCGCGGGTCTTCATGCCCGGAATCGGCATCACCTCCTCGCCCTGCGCCAGCACCCAGGCGAGGGCCAGTTGCGGCACCGAGCAGCCCTTGCGCGCGGCCATGGCGGCGAGCGCGGCCACCACCGCGGCATTGTGCTCGGCGTTGGCGTCCTGGAAGCGCGGCTGGTTGCGCCGGTTGTCATCCGCCGGAAGTTCCTTGAGCGAGCGGAAATTGGCCGCCAGAAAGCCGCGCCCGAGCGGACTGTAGGCGACCAGACTCGCACCCAGCTCGCGGCACGCGGCCAGCACGCCGTTCTCCGGTTCCCGTGACCACAGCGAGTACTCGCTCTGCACGGCCGCGACCGGATGCACCGCATGGGCGCGACGCAGCGTCTGGACGCTGCATTCGGACAGCCCGATGTAGCGGATCTTGCCGCCCGTCACCAGCTGCGCCAGCGTGCCGACCGACTCCTCGATCGGGGTGTCGCGATCGATGCGATGCAGATAGAAGAGGTCGATGCGGTCGGTACCCAGACGGGTGAGACTGGACTCGACGGCCCCGCGCAAGGATCCGGGCTGGTTGTCGACGTGCAGCTGGCCGGCGGCGTTGCGCGTAATGCCGTACTTGGTGGCCAGAAACACATTGTCGCGGCGTCCGCGGATGGCGGCGCCGACGAATTTCTCGTTCTCACCCAGCTGGTAGCTGGCGGCGGTGTCCAGGTGCGTCACGCCCTGGTCCAGGGCCGACAGCAGCGTGGCGCGCGCCTCCTCGTCGTTGCGCGTGCCGTACCAGCCGATCAGCGTCATGCAGCCGAAGCCCAGCGCGGAAAGCTGCACCCCGGTCCTGCCCAAAGGTCGTTGCTGCATGGTCGTGGGTTCCAAGATAAAACACGATTAAATACCTTATTATCCGTGTCCGTTAAAGGCTCAGCGGTATCCAACCATGATCATCGACTGTCACGGGCACTACACCACGGCTCCTGCGGATCTGACGACTTTCCGCGACGCCCAGATCGCGGCGCTCAAGGATCCGGCCCAGACCCCGTCGCGGGCGTCGCTGCGCATCGGCGATGACCAGATCCGCGACAGCCTGGAGAAGGCGCAGCTGAAACTGCAGCGCGAGCGCGGCTCGGATGTGACGATTTTCTCGCCGCGCGCCTCGACCATGGCGCATCACATCGGTACCGAGGCCACGAGCCTCGAATGGTCGCAGATCAACAATGACCTGATCGCACGCGTGGTGGGCCTTTATCCGAAAAACTTCGTCGGCGTGTGCATGCTGCCGCAGTCCCCCGGCGTGCCCCCGGCCCACAGCGTCCGGGAACTGGAGCGCTGCATCAATGAGCTGGGATTCATCGGTGCCAACTTGAACCCCGACCCCTCCGGCGGCCACTGGACCGCACCGCCGCTCACCGACCGGCACTGGTATCCGCTGTACGAGAAGCTGGTGGAACTGGACGTGCCGGCGATGGTGCATGTGAGCTCCTCGTGCAATCCGGTGTTCCACGCCACCGGCGCGCACTACATCAATGCCGACACCACCGCGTTCATGCAGTTCATCCAGGGCGATCTGTTCAAGGACTTTCCGACCCTGCGGCTGATCATTCCGCACGGTGGCGGCGCCGTGCCCTACCATTGGGGCCGCTATCGCGGCCTTGCGCAGGACATGAAGCGCCCGCCGCTCGCCGAACACGTCATGAAGAACGTGTTCTTCGACACCTGCGTCTACCACCAGCCCGGCATCGACCTGCTGCTGAAGGTCATCGCGGTCGAGAACATCCTGTTTGGTTCGGAGATGGTCGGCGCGGTGCGCGGGATTGATCCCACCACCGGCCAGTACTACGACGACACCAAACGCTATATCGATTCCTCGGCCCTGTCGGCGGCGGACAAGACGCGCATCTTTGAAACCAACGCCTATCGGGTCTATCCGCGGCTGAAGGCGCGGTTGGCCGCGGCGGGATAACAGCACCTCAATCCAAAAGAGGGGCGGTATGGCGATTTTCAAGCAACTGTGGGTGCAGGTGTTGCTCGCCACCCTCGCCGGCATCGTGCTGGGCCACTGGTGGCCGAAGCTCGGCGCCGACATGAAGCCGCTGGGCGATGCGTTCATCGCGCTGATCCGCATGCTGATCGCGCCGGTGATCTTCTGCACGGTGGTGCATGGGGTGGCCGCGATGAACGACATGCGCCGGGTCGGGCGCGTGGCGCTCAAGGCGCTGATCTATTTTGAGGTGATCACCACCCTGGCGCTGGTGATGGCGCTCGCCGCCGTGAATGTGCTCAAGCCCGGCGTCCGGCATGCACGTGGCGGCCGGTGCGCTCGATCTGCAGTCGGTCAGCCAGTACACCGCCAAGGCGCATGCGCAGGGCGTCGCGCAGTTCCTGCTCGACCTCATCCCGACCACCTTCGTCGATGCCTTCGCGCATACCGAAGTGCTGCCGGTGCTGTTGGTGTCGGTGCTGTTCGCGGCCGGCCTTGCTGCCTGCGGGGAGCGCGGCAGACCGGTCAAAGAGCTGATCGACAGCGTCCGGGAAGTGTTCTTCCGCATCGTCGGGATGGTCATGTGGGTTGCGCCGCTTGGGGCGTTTGGCTCCATGGCCTTCACGGTCGGTCGCTTCGGCACCGACTCGCTGGTGGCGCTCGGGCGCCTGATTCTCACCCTGTACGGGGTTTCGGCGCTGTTCGTGGTGGTGGTGTTCGGCGCGGTGAGCTGGTGGTGCGGCATCAGTCTGTGGCGTCTGCTGGGATATATCCGCGAGGAGATTGTCATCGTCGCGGCCACGACCTCCACCGAGACGGTGCTGCCGCAGCTGATGCGCAAGCTGCGCGCCCTGGGCTGCGAGGACACGGTGGTGGGCCTGGTCGTGCCGACCGGCTATTCGTTCAACCTGGACGGCACCTGCCTGTATCTGGCGACCGTCGTGGTGTTTTTGGCGCAGGCGACCGACACGCCGCTGGGCCTGGGCGCGCAGCTGACCATTCTGGCGGTGCTGCTGCTCACCTCCAAGGGCGCGGCCGGGGTGGCGGGCGCGGCCTTCGTGGTGCTGGCGGCAACCCTGGGATCCGTCGGCACGATTCCGGTCGCCAGCATTGCCCTGGTGCTCGGCATCCATCGGCTGCTCGCCGAAGCGCTGACCTTTGTGAACCTGGTCGGCAATACCCTGGCAACCCTGGTGGTGGCTCGCTGGGAGGGTGCGCTCGATCGCGAAGTGTTGCAGCGAAAGCTCGGGCGCCGATCGGCATGAGCGCCCGACTGCACAGGAGCTGATCGCGAAACTCGGTCTGCAGCCGCATCACGAGGGCGGCTGGTTCCGCGAGGCCTACCGCTCCGCGACGAAGGTCGCTGCGCCGCAGGGCGCGCGCAGCGCCGTCACGACCATCTACTACCTGCTGGAGCACGCCCGCGTCAGCCCCTGGCACGTGGTGCAGTCCGATGAGCTCTGGCACTTCTATGGCGGCGCGCCGGCAGAGCTTTTGTCCTATGACCCGGCCGCCCGCACGCTGCTGCGCTACCGGCTCACCGCTCGCGAGCGGCGAGGGCGTCCAGGTGGCCGTGATCCCGGCGGGCAGCTGGCAGACGACCCGCTGCCTGGGTGAGTACACCTTGGTGGGGTGCACGGTCGCGCCGGGATATGAGAGTGAGGATTTTTGCTGGGTGCGCGACCTTCCCAACCGCGCCGCGCACTTCATCGGGGACATGATGGGTCTGGAAGCGTTTCTATAGGTTGGGGTATCTTCGGGTACAGTCTGCGTCACCCACCCAACCAGAGGAGCCATCGACATGGGCAAGGGCATGGATCGTAAGAAAGAGGAAAAGAAAAAGCCGGCGAAGACGCTGGAAGAGAAGCGCGCCGCCAAGCGCGCCAAGAAGGAAGGGCGGGGCTGAACTGCCGGACCCGCGTTGCTTGGCTGCTGCCGCGAGCGGTTGTGCCGCGGCAGCAGACCGCCGCCGTTACTTGTACTCGAGCCCCAGCGCCGCGAGCTGCTCGCGGAACTTGTAGATATCCATGCCGAGTTCTCCGGCGGCCAGGCGCTTGCGCTTGCCCTCTTCGGCCGCGCCACGCTTGGCCGCGGCTTCCGCCACCGTCGCGGCCTCGGCGCTGCGCACCACGCACACCCCATCGTCATCCGCGACGACCACATCCCCCGCATTGATGAGCTGCGCGGCGCAGATGACCGGGACGTTCACCGATCCCAGGCTTGCCTTGATGGTGCCCTGCGCATAGATCACCTTGCTCCACACCGGAAAATCCATCTGCTTGAGGGTCGCGACATCGCGCACGCCGGCATCGATGACCAGCGCCTGAACGCCATGGGCCTGCAGGGACGTGGCCAAGAGGTCACCGAAGTAGCCATCCTCGCAGGGCGAGGTCGGCGCGACCACCAGGATGTCGCCGGGTTTGCACAGCTCGACGGCCACATGGATCATCCAGTTGTCCCCGGGGGTGAGGACACGGTCACCGCCGGCCCGGCGATGGACTTGCCGGAAAAGATCGGGCGCATGTAGGAGGCGAGCAGACCCGTGCGGCCCTGCGCCTCGTGCACGGTGGCCACGCCATGCGTACCCAGCGCCTTGCACACTGCCGGATCCGGTCGTGCGATCTCGCGCACAGCGACGTACTTGCCCATACGAATCTCCTTAGTGGCTCTGTTGCGGCGTGACCGGGGCCTGGCCCGGGCTTTGGCTCGTGGGGACCAAACGGCAATGTTTTCGGCGCGGTGACCGGGCTTCGCGGCGCCTTCGCGGATTTGGCCTCAGGCGCGGAGGACTTCGGCTTCAGCAGCTGTTCGAGCGGTTTGAACAGCTCCTCATACCGATAGCTCGGGAGCTCGAACTCCCATCCCGACAGTCGCGCGTTGAGATCCTTGGCACGCTGCTGCGCCGCGGGTGCCTCGCCTGCGGCCGCCACGGCGATGTGGCGCGTCTCGCCCTCCGGGATACCGGTAATCGTGAGCGTCAGGCCATCGGCGGTGTGAAATCGGGCATGGCTCACCAAGGCGTGCGCGGCCGGCCTTGCGGACATCATCCAGCTGCAGGCCGGCCAGCGCGCCAGCCTGGGATGCCGGCGCGGAAGCATCCGCAAGCTCCCGACCCTTGGGAAGGGGAGCTGACCGTGTAGTCGCGCGCCGCGCCCGCGGCGGCGCGCTTGATGGTGTAGGCCGGGCCGTCCTGCGGCTCAAGGTCGATTTCGGTCACCTGCTCGGGCGCGATGTCGACAATGGTGCGATCCAGCCAGTGGCGAGGATCCGCATCCGGTGCCAGTTGCGGGGTTGCGAGCAGGCTTTGCGCCTGGCCGATGACGCGCACGTATCCGGCGCTCGTGCCGGAGGTTTTGCCGACAATCAGGCCGAGCGTCTTGCCGTTGACGTCGAGCTTCAGGCCGGTACTGGTGGCCGAAGCGCCGCGCGGTTCCTCGACGCCCAGTTTCGGATACAGCGCGGGGTCCGCCGTCTTTTGTTCCTCGACCTTCAGGGCCGACAGATCGAGCAGCAGTTTGCGCACCTGCCCGGTGTCCGCCGGATAGCCGCGCTGCGCCACCGTCCAGTGCGTGGCGTCCCGCACCAGCGTGGTACGGCTGCCATCGCCCTTGAAGATCTCCAGGCGCGTCACGGCATTGAGGTCGGCGGGCTTAAGCGGCAGCACCTGACCTTCCGGCTCTCGCGCTGCTGTCGGTGCCGTGCCGTGACACCAGCCACACCCCGGCGCCCGCGAGCGCGACGCCGGCCACGATCAGCGATAAGACCTGGGCGGGGCGAATCATGATCGCCGCCGCACGCTGTCGCCGTACCAGAAGGCCGATCACCACCGCGATCAGGGCAAACAGCAGCGGCGCCAGCACGATGTTGATGAACTTGAGCCAGTTGCCCAGGCGTGTGATGTCCTGGTCCAGCCCCAGCTGCACATCGCGCAGTTCCTTGCGGATGCGCAGCTTCTCCGCCTGGAAGCGGGTCAGCGCCTGTTCCTGATCGGGCGTGAGGATGGCGGCACTGCGGTCGGTGCGCTGCGATTGCAGCGCGGCGAGCTGATCTTCCGTCGCATGCAGCTGCTTCTCCAGTTCCTGCTGCTTGTCGCGGAAGCGGTCGTCCGCCTGCGCATGCAGCGCCTCGACGCGCGAGAACGGCCGCCGGTAGGTGGCGCGGCCGCGGATGGAGATCAGGTCATCGCTGCCGGCGAGATTGTCCAGCGCGTTGGCGACGAGGTCACCATTGTTGGCGAAGGGTTGCGCAATGCGCTGGCCGGCCAGGTCCTGTGAATGCACCCACAGGTAATCCGACAGCACATCGGTATCGGCGACGATGATCAGTTCCAAAGGCTTCACCGATTTGCTCAGCAGCGTCGTGCCCGGGGCGAGCGTCGCGCCCTGCGGCAGCCCGCCCGGGAAGGCGGTGCTGACGTTGCCGCTGATCCGCGCCGCCAGCGTGTAGTGCTCGCCACTGGGATGAAAGCCGTCAAAGAGCGTGGCGGGATCCTGCAGCACCAGGAATTTTGCTACCGGCAGCAGCTGCGCCTGATCGCTCGAGGACAGCAGCGGCTCGAAGCTCACCGCGACACCCTTGTGGGCCGTCAGGTGGCCGGCGGTGGCAAGGTTGACGTCGGTGAGGCCTTCGGTGACGACATCCTTCTGGTTCATGGCCGCGGCGTCCAGCCCGAGCACGCCCAGATGGCGTACCGGGGCCTCGCCCTCGCGCACCGACACGCTCATGGCGTAGCGGGAGTCGGCGACCACCTGGTGCGGATCAAAATCCACGCCCCATGCGGCGAGCAGGTTCTCGCAGGTGCGAGGCGCGATCCGCGGTCAGCGCGGCGGCGGGATTGGCGGGGTCGGCGCCGGCCGGATCCTGGTCTGCCAGCGGATCGACGAAGGCCAGAATGTGGCCACCGCGCAGCGCGAACTGGTCGATGGCGAATTGCGTCGCCGCCGACAGATGCTTGGGATGCACCAGCACCAGCACGCTGATGGCCGGATCGATGCTGGCGACGTTGGTGTCCAGCAGGCGCACGTCCATCACCTGCTGGATCTGCTCGAGCACCACCCAGGCGGCGCGCGGCTGGCCGCTCGCCTGGTCGAACCCGGCGCTCATCGGCAGCTCGGACAACCAGCCGATGACGGGCTTCTTCGCGCCGCTCAACTGGTACACCAGTTTCGCCAGGTCGTACTCCAGGAACTCGCCCTTGTTGGGATCGAAGAAATCAATGGCGGCATGGCCATCGGTGGAGTTGGTGCCGGCAAGACCGAAGTACAGGGGGTTGGCCGCATTGCCGCCGACGTTCACGGAATGCACGCCCAGTTCTGCGGCGCGGTCCTCGTCCGCGGAAAAAGGCTGCGGATCGATGAAGTGCAGGAGGATCTTGCCATTGGCGCGGCCGGAAAATTCGCGCAGCAGGTCGCGTACCCGGTTGGCGTAGCTGGCGACCTGCGGGTACTGGCTGCCGGTTGCGGCGCTATAGAAGAAGTACAGATTGATGGGCTCGGTCAGGCCCTTGAGGATGTGGTCGGTACCGGGCGCCGTGGTGTACAGATGGTTCTGCGTCAGATCGATGCGCCAGCTGCGCAGCGCGATAGCCCCCGAGCATGGTGATGCCGGCGAACAGCAGGGCGAGCGCGAGCAGCGTGCCGCCTCCCAGAGTTGAACGTTTCATCGTGAGCGGACCTTGATCATTCCGATTTGCGCACGTCGAGCACGACGGCGGTGGCCAGCAGGAACCAGGTGATGAGGAGCGCAAAGTACACCAGGTCGCGGATGTCGATGACGCCCTTGGAAATGGCCTCGTAATGCGTGAGGAACCCGAGTGAGGCGATCGCATCCACCAGGAACTGCGGCGCCCAGCCCCGGAAGGCATCGAGGACCAGCGGGAAGCCGGCGACCAGGAAGGCGAAGCAGGCGGCGATCACCGACGATGAAGGCCACCACCGGATTGCGCGTCAGCGCCGAGGCCAAGGAGCCGATGCTCAAGAATCCGGCGGCGAGCAGCATGCTGCCGATGTAGGCGGCGAGGATGGCACCATTGTCGGGACTGCCCAGATAATTCACGGTGATCCAGATCGGGAAGGTCAGTACCAGCGCCAGTGTGGTAAACGCCCAGGCCGCCAGGAACTTGCCGACGACGGCCTGCCACAGCGTGACCGGCAGCGTCATCAGCAGCTCAATGCTGCCGGTGCGGCGTTCATCGGCCCACAGGCGCATCGAGACCGCCGGAATCAGGAACAGGAACAGCCACGGGTGGTAGTTGAAGAACGGATTCAGATCAGCCTGGCCGCGCTCGAAGAACTCGCCCAGGTAGAAAGTGAACAGGTTCGCGAGCACCAGAAAGATCAGCAGGAAGATGTAGGCGAGCGGGGTGGCAAAGTAGCTGGCCAGCTCCCGACGCATGATGATGCCGACTGTTGCGCATATCGAAGCCTATGCCGTGATGGATCGGAAAACGTCATCGAGCCGCCCCGAGGGCGCGCGTGCCGCCAGGCGCTGCGGGGTGTCATCGGCCACGATCCGGACCGCGCGCGATGATGATGGCGCGGGTACAGATCGCATCGACCTCATCGAGGATGTGTGTGGAGATGATCACGGTCTTGTCGCCCGCCATCTCGTTGATGAGGGTGTGCACTTCGTGCTTCTGGTTCGGGTCGAGGCCATCCGTGGGCTCATCCAGAATCAGCACCGGCGGGTCGTGCATGATGGCCTGGGCGAGGCCGACGCGGCGCCGGAACCCCTTCGAGAGCGTCTCGATGGTCTGGGAAAGCACGCTTTGCAGTTGCAGACGTTCGATGACTGCCTCGACACGCTGCCGCGCCGCGCCGCGCAGCTGGCGCAGATCGGCAACGAAGTTGAGAAAATCCCGCACCGTCATCTCCCCGTAGGCGGGTGCACCTTCGGGCAGGTAGCCCAGGCAGGCGCGCGCCGCCAGCGCATCGCTGTCCACATCGTGACCGCAGATGCTGGCGCGGCCCGAGGTCGGATTGATGAACCCGGCGAGCATGCGCATGGTGGTGGTCTTGCCGGCGCCGTTGGGTCCGAGGAATCCCAGCACCTCGCCGGGGGAGACGGTAAAGCTCACGGCATCAACCGCCGTCAGGGCACCGTACTGCTTGCTGAGCGCTTCAGTCTTGATCATCGCTTGGTTGCGCCGTCTTTAACACGCCAGAAAAGTATCATTGCGGCCCCGCCCAGCATGCCGCCCAGATGCGCGAAATGGGCGACGCCGGCTTCATTGCCGGTGACGCCCAGGAACAGCTCGAGCAGTCCGTACAGCGACACGAACACCCAGGCCGGCATCGGAATCGGCGGGAACAGCAGGATTATACGCTGTCGTGGAAAGTAGATGGCAAACGCGAGCAGCAGACCGAAGATGCCGCCCGAGGCGCCAAGCGTCGGCGACTGCCAAGTCGCCCAGTACTGCCACCGTCAGCTGCGTGAGGCCGGCGGCCAGTACGCACACCAGATAGAACGTCGTGAAGCGCGCGCTCCCCCAGTACCGCTCCAGGGGCGTACCGAACATGTACAGCGCGAACATGTTGAAGAAGATGTGCATGACGCCGTCATGCAAGAAGGCGTAGGTGAGCAGCTGCCACGGCTCGAAGTACGTTCCAGGCGGCCACAGGGCAAGCCACTGCAGCAGCCACGGTCCGAACACCTGCTGGAGCAGGAAGATGCCCACATTGGCGAGCAGCAGAGCCCGGGTCGCGGGCGGCAGATTGGCAAGCATGCGCTATAATAGCGCCGGCGCGAGTGCCTCATTCAGGAAGTGCATCAGTTGTGGCGCGGCGCTGTGGGCGACGTTGAAGCGCAACCGCGGAACGTTGGCTTTGGAGGGGGAAAACAGCGCGCCTTTGGCCAAGAGGATGGCGCGCCCGCGGGCGTCACGCACCAGCTGGTCGACGTCGGTCGCCTCCGGTACCCGCCCCCACAGGAACATTCCGGCGCCCGCATCGCTGTCGAATCGCACGCCCGCCCCGGACAGTGAGCGCTGGCTGTCGGCGCGCATGCGCGCGAGCCGCGTGCGGACGCGCTCGATGTGCCGCCGGTAACGACCGCCATTTAGAACCTCCGCGATGACGGCTTCGATGAGGGTGGACCCGGAAAGCACCGAGAGCACCTTGCGCTGAATCAGCTGCGCTATCAGTCCGGAATGGCAGGCGAGGAAGCCGACGCGCAACGACGGTCCGATGAGTTTGGTGAAGCTGCCCACGTAGACGACGTTGCGCAGGCCATCGATTTGCGCCAGGCGCACGGCCGGACCCTCGTACAGATCGCCATAGACATCATCTTCGATGATCGTGAATCCATACTGTTCGGCCAGCGACAGCAGCCGATGGGCCCGCGCGGCCTCCATGCTGGTGCCTGTGGGGTTGTGCAGCAGCGTCTGGACGAAGAACGCGCGGGGACGGTGTGCGCGGCAGGCTGCCTCGAGCATATCCAGATCCGGTCCATCGGGACGGCGGGGCACGGCGATCAGCTCCAGGTGGTGGGCACGCAGCTGTTCGAACAGCACGAAGTAACCCGGGTCCTCGACCAGCACGGCATCCCCCGGTGAGAGCAGGCTGCGGCACAGCAGATCGAAGGCCTGTGAGGCACCGATCGTCGTCATGATGTGGTCCGTGCCGGCCGCAATGCCCTGACGCTGCAGCTTCGCGCTCACCTGCTCGCGCAGCTCGCGCAATCCCTGCGGCGGGCAGGTCGCCCACAGTTGCGGACGGCGGCTGCGCGCGAGGCGCGCCAGCACCGTGCCGCAGGCCAGTTCCTGCAGCCAGCTTTCGGGCATAAACCCGGAGCCTGCCGCAATGAGCTGGGTCGGATCGGCAATGCCGGCCCGCACCAGTGCGACGGCGTCCGTGCCGGGATCCGGCAGCGCCTCGATGACGGCCAGTGCGGCACCCGCGATGCGCGCTGCGACATAGAAGCCACGGCCGGCACGGGAGGCGATGAGGCCGCGGGCGACCAGCCGGTCGTAGCCATCGACCACCGTGAAGGGGCTTGCGCCGATCTGTGCCGCAAGCTTGCGGATGGAGGGCAGGCGCGTGCCCGCGGGCAGCTGGCCGTCGTGGATGAGTCCGCTCAACCGCTCGACAATCTGATCGACGAGCGGCACCACTGAGTCACGGGCGAGTTCGAACATCAGGCGACCATCATGACACCGGTCGCGGCCAGCGCCACCGCCATCACCCAGTTGAAGGTCCGGCGTGCGCCCGGACGGGAGAGCACCAACCCCAGGGAACTGCCGAACACGGCCCACGCCGTGATGCACGGCAGATTTACCGCGGTCACGATGCTGGCCACGTAGCCGCTGCCCAGGACCTCGCCGGGTTGCGGGGGCAGGAACAGGGTCGCCGCGGTCAGCGAGATCACCCACGCCTTCGGATTCAGGAACTGGAAGGCCGCGCCCTCTGCGAAGGTCAGGGGTTTGCCGCCGCCTGCCGCGGGGCCCGCCCTGGCGCGCAGCAGCTGCCAGCCCAGATACAGCAGATACCCTGCACCCACCCATTTGAGGGCGGTCTGCAGCGGCGGCCAGCGGATGAACAGGACGCCCAGGCCGCCGCACACGCCCGCCACCTGTACACCAAACCCGCACGACGCGCCGAGCAGATGCGGCACCGTGCGTCGCAAGCCGAAGTTCGCGCCCGCGGCCGTGAGCATCACGTTATTGGGTCCGGGTGTGATGGACATGACAAACGCATAGGTTGCACAGGGCAGGGGATCCAACATCAGACGCTCTCCATGCTCAGATCCTGCCCGGAAAGCCGTCGGTCAGCACCTGCTGCAGCGGCGGGGGCAGAAACAGGGTCGCGGTGGCCAAGGAGAGCAGCCACGCCGTGGGACTCAGAAACTGCAGGGCCGCGACCTCTCCGAAGCTGAGCGGCGCGTTGCCGCCGCCCGCCCCGGCATGCCGCGAGTGCAGCAACTTCCAGCCGAGGTACATCGCGCACCCGATGCCCACACACCGCAGGTCGATGTCGAGCTGTGGCCAGCGCGACAGCAGCATGCCCAGTGCGCCGCCCATGGCGACCACTTGCATACCGAACCCCGCCGCGATGCCCAGAAGTCTCATGGGCAGACCCTGACGTACCGCCGCCGCGGTGTGAATACACAGAGTGGCGCCGCCGGCCACGCACTGTGCAGGCGTAGCGCCAGTACGGCCCGACCCTTTATGCTCAAGGGCTGGCCGCCCCGGCCGCTGCTGAGTACCGGTCGAAATGGTTAAAGAGGGTGATCTGCTGTGGACGCCAAGCCCGCAATGGGTGGCGCGGTCCAATCTGGCGCAGTTCATGACGTGGCTGCAGAGCCATCGCGGACTGAGTTTCAGCAACTATGCGGATCTTTGGCGCTGGTCGGTGAGCGACCTCGAGGCTTTCTGGGGCGCGCTGTGGGAGTACTGCGACGTGCGCCCCTCGGTGCCCTATGAGCGGGTGCTGGGGCGCAGCGAAATGCCTGGCGCGGAGTGGTTTCCGGGCGCCCGCCTGAACTACGCGGAGCACGCGCTGCGCTGGGAGCGCCCGGGCGCCACGGCGCTCTTCTACTTCAATGAGCGCACCGCGCTCACCGCCATGAGCTGGGAGGAGCTGGGCGGTTCCGTGCGCATCCTTGCGACCCAGCTGCGCCGCCTGGGCGTGGTGCCGGGCGATCGGGTTGCCGCCTACCTGCCCAATTCCCCGCACGCCATTATCGCGATGCTGGCCACCACCAGCATCGGGGCCATCTGGACCAGCTGCGGTCCGGATTTTGGAACCCGCGGCGTGCTCGACCGCTTCGCGCAGCTGGCGCCGAAAATCCTGTTCTGCGTGGACGGCTACCAGTACGCGGGCAAGCCGTTCAATCGGCGCCCGGAGCTTGCGCAGATCGTGGGCGGCCTGGATTCGCTTGAGCAGGTGGTGTGTCTGCCGTATCTGAACACTGCGGACCGCACGCCGTTTTCCAAACCAACCGTATTCTGGGACGAGCTGCTGGCCGCGCGCCCGGTACCGAAGTCGGAATTCAAATTCGAGCAGGTGCCCTTTTCCCACCCGCTGTGGATCCTGTTTTCCTCCGGCACGACCGGATTGCCCAAGGCCATCGTCCACAGCCACGGCGGCATCCTGCTGGAACAGTTGAAGGCCTTCAACTTCCAGATGGACATGAAGCCCGGCGAGCGGTTGTTCTTTTATACGACCACCGGCTGGATGATGTGGAACTTCCTGGCGAGCGCGCTGCTCAAGCAGGTGGTGCCGGTGCTGTATGACGGCAGTCTGATGTACCCGGAGCCCGATTCGCTGTGGCGGATGTACGAGGAAACCGAGGCCGTCGTCATCGGCGCCAATCCCGGCTATGTGACGCTGCTGCAGAAGGCGGGCGTTGTGCCCGAAGGACAAATTCAAGCTGCCGCACCTGCGCATTGCGATGCTGGCCGGATCACCGGTGACACCGGAGGTCATGGAGTGGTTCTATCTGAACGTGAAACAGGACATGCAGGTGCAGAACGGCAGTGGCGGCACCGACATCTGCTCGGGATTCATTGGCGGTGTGCCGATCCTGCCGGTGCGCGCCGGTGAAATGCAGGCCCCGTTGCTGGGCGTGGCGGTTGCCGCCTTCAATGCCGAGGGCCAAAGTGTGGTCAATGAGGTGGGCGAGATGGTGCTGACCCGCCCGCTGCCCTCGATGCCCATCTATCTGTGGGGCGATCAGGATTTCAAGCGCTACAAGGAATCCTACTTCGACATGTTCCCCGGTGTGTGGCGCCAGGGCGATTTCTTCCGCATCAACGAGCGTCTCGGCGGCTTCGTGCTGGGTCGCTCGGATGCAACGCTCAACCGTCATGGGATCCGCATCGGCACCGCCGAGATCTACCGCTCACTGGCCCTGCTGCCGGAAGTCGAGGACTCGCTCATCGTCAACCTCGACATCGCCGGCGGCCGATTCTTCATGCCGTTGTTCGTCAAGCTGCGCGCCGGCCTGCAACTGGATGACACACTGCGGGAGCGGATTCGCGCCAAGCTGCGCTCGGAATATTCCCCGCGCCATGTGCCGGATGCGATCTACCAGGTCCCCGACATTCCCTACACCCTCACCGGCAAGCGCATGGAAGTGCCGGTCCGCCGGATCCTGGCGGGCACGCCGCCCGCCAAGGCCGTGCAATCGCGATGCCACCGCCAACCCGGCGGCGCTCGACTTCTTCGTGGAGTACGCACGGACGCAAACCGACTATCCGCTGGCCGAGGCGGTGGGCAAGTTCGCTTGACGGCGCGGAATGCGCGTTCTTAAGCTGTCCGCCCCAATTGGAGCGCCCCATGGAAGATGTAAAACTGCTGATCGGTGATCGTGACGTACCCGCCCGGGGCGCCGCGACTTTCAATCGACTGAACCCGCTCTCGGGTGAAGTGGCAACCAGGGCGGCAGCTGCGCAGGTGGAAGATGCCATCGCTGCGGCTGAAGCGGCAGCCAAGGCATTTCCGGCATGGTCGGCGCTGGGCCCCAACGCGCGGCGCGCCAAGCTCAACAAGGCGGCCGACCTGCTGGAGGCGCGTGCCGCGCAGTTCGCCACCATCATGATGGCCGAGACGGGCTGCACCAATGGCTGGGGACATTTCAATGTCCACTTCGGCGCGACGCTGCTGCGCGAGGCGGCCGCCATGACCACGCAGATCACCGGCGAGGTGGTGCCGTCGGATGTGCCGGGCATGATCTCCCTGGCCATCCGCCAGCCGGTGGGCGTGTGCCTGGGGATCGCGCCGTGGAATGCGCCGGTCATCCTGGGCGTGCGGTCGATCGCGATGCCGCTGGCATGCGGCAACACCGTGGTGCTCAAGGCCTCGGAAGTGTGTCCGGCCACCCATCGCCTGATCGGCGCGGTGCTATCGGAGGCGGGCCTGGGCGAAGGTGTCGTGAATGTGATCACGCACGATGCGAAAGACGCCGCCGCGGTGTCCGAGGCCCTGATAGGCCATCCGGCGGTGCGCCGGGTGAACTTCACCGGCTCCAGCCGCGTCGGCCGGATCGTGGCCCAGACCGGCGCCAAGTATTTGAAGCCGGTGCTGCTGGAGCTCGGAGGCAAGGCGCCGCTGATCGTGCTCGAGGATGCGGATATCGATGCGGCGGTCAGCGCCACGGTGTTCGGCGCATTCGCCAACTCCGGTCAGATCTGCATGTCCACCGAGCGGGTGGTGGTGCATGAGAAGGTCGCCGACGAGTTCGCCGCCAAGCTCGCCAAGCGCGTGGCGGCGCTGCCGGCGGGGGATCCGCGCGAGGGCGAGGTGGTGTTGGGTTCGGTGGTCGGCCGGCCCACGGTGACGCACGTTGAAAAGCTGGTCGCCGCCGCCATTGCGCAGGGGGCCAAGGTGCTGGTCGGCGGGGAGAAAACCGCGAACACCCTCATGAAGGGGGTGGTGGTGGATCACGTCACGCAGAAGATGGACCTGTTTCGCGAAGAGACCTTCGGTCCGCACGTGTCGATCATCCGCGTGAAGTCCGCCGATGAGGCCGTGGCCGTCGCCAACGACACCGAGTACGGGCTGTCGTCGGCGATTTTCACCCGCGACATCGCCAAGGCCCTGGAGCTTGCCAAGCGCATCGATGCCGGCATTACCCACATCAATTCGCCCACGGTGCAGGATGAGGCGCAGATGCCGTTCGGCGGCGTGAAGTCCTCCGGCTATGGCCGCTTCGGCGGCAGGGCCGGTGTGGCGGAGTTCACCGAGCTGCGATGGGTGACCATCCAGACCACTCCGCGCCACTACCCGTTCTGAGCGCATCAAGGGGCAAACATGGATCTGCAACTGCGCGGCCGTAAGGCCATCATCACCGGCGCCACCAAAGGCATCGGTCTGTCCATTGCCCGCATGCTGGCCGACGAAGGCGTCGATGTCGCGATCTGCGCGCGTACCGCGGCCGACGTTGAGGCGACCGTCAAGGAGCTGGGCAGCAAAGGAGTCAAGGCCTACGGGGATGCCGTGGATGTGCAGGATCGGGAGGCCTACACCCGCTGGATCGAGTCTGCCTGCAACCGTCTCGGCGGTCTGGATATTTTCGTGTCCAACACCACCGGAACGCCGGGACTGGCGGGGGAGACGGGGTGGAAGGCGACGTTTGAGATCGATGTGATGGGCGCGGTGCGCGGCGTGGAGACGGCACTGCCCCATCTGCGCAAGTCCAAATCCGCCGCCGTGGTGTTCATCGGCAGCATCTCCGGGGTGATGTCCAAGATGATTCCCGCGCCGGGTGCCTTCTCCTACGGCGCCGGCAAGGCGGCACTGATTGCCTACGGGGCCATGCTCAGCAAGCAGGTTGCCAAGGATGGCATCCGCGTGAACACGGTCTCACCGGGGCCGATCTACTTTGAAGGCGGTCCCTGGGACCGCATCAGGCAGAAGGCGCCGGCGGTGCTGGCGGATGCCGAAGCGCACTGCGTGATCGGACGACTCGGGCGTCCGGAGGACGTGGCTGCCGCGGTGCTGTTCCTGGCGAGTCCGGTCTCCGGCTTCATCGTCGGTCAGAACCTGCACGTCGACGGTGGCTATATGGAACACATCGCGTTTTAGGATCATCTGATGTTGGGGAGGGACTACGAACGGGCGCGAAGTGCTGTCCACCGACACGGTGGTGCCGAGGCGGCGCGTTGAATTCTGGAACGATGCCGCCAGCAGCTCACTGACCGAGCAATCCTGCGAGCCGCGCAATCCGCAGACCTTCTCCGGGCGGATGATTCGCGCGGATATCGGGGAGCTGCGCTTCGTGGAATTCAACTCCGACGCCGGCGTCGTGCGCCGTTCGCGGGCGCACATCTCCCACTCGGTTGAACCCCATTATCTGATCCGCTTCCAACTGGGCGCGGAGAGCGTCTTTTCCCAGGGAGGCGAAGACGTGCGGCTGCGACCCGGGGATTTTGCGCTATGCGATTCGACCCGCCCGTATCAGCTGTCCTTCGACCAGCCGGTTTCCATTCTGACGGTGCGCGTCGCCCGCAAGGTCTTGCGCCGCTATCTGGGTACGCCGGAGGATCTGGTGAATATTCCGGTCTGCGGACGTTCCGGCGGCGGATCCCTGGCCGCCCGAGTGATCCGTGAAATCTGGCAATCCTCCGATGAGGCGCTGGCGCCGGCCGTGGCACCGCGGTTTGCCAATGTGGTGCTGGAGCTCATTGCCAGCGCCTTCGTGGAAGTCGGCCGCGGCAAAGTAGACCGCTCGTACCTAAGTTCGGCGTTGCGCCTGCGGATGCTCGACTTCGTCGAGCGCTCGCTCTGCGACCCTGATCTGTCGCCGCTGAAGGTGGCGCAGGCATTGAAAATCTCCGCCCGCCACGTCCACCGCGTGTTCGCCCGGGAGGGCGACACTGTGGGCAGATACATACTGCGGCGCCGGCTGGAAAAGTGTCGCGCGGCGCTCGCAGATCCGCTGCTCGCGGGCCTGAGCCTCACGCACATCTGCGCCGAATACGGCTTCAGATCGCTACCGCATTTCTCGCGCTTGTTCCGCGAGGAGTTCGGCATGGCGCCGCGCGATTACCGTCGCGCCGCCACAACACTGCACTTGTCACCGTAGGACAAGCATCCGGTCGCTGGGCGACAAACAGTTCATGAACGTGTCCCCTATGATCCGCGCATAAGTATTTGTCCGCGGCAGAAAAAGGGGGACCCTTTAATGACTCGTTCCGTCACGCACTCGGTGCGCCGAATTCTCCGGCCCTGGCTTGTCGCCTCGGTCGCCTCGTCGATCATCGGCGGCCATGCCCTGGCGGCAGATCAAGGTACCGCTCCCACGACGCCGCCGCCAGATCAGTCCAGTGACACCTCCGGGCTGCAGGAGGTCATCGTCACCGCGCAGTTTCGCCGGCAGAACGTGCAGGACACGCCCATCGCCATCACGGCGCTCAGTGCCGAGTCACTCGCCGCCCACGGGGATCTGAATCTGGTCGATGTCAGCAACCAGGCACCCGACGTGAACCTTCGCGAAACCGGCGGTGCATTCGGTCCGGGCATGTCGGCCTCGATTCGCGGTATCGGCCAGGCGGACTTTGATCCGGCGCTCGAGCCCGGTGTCGGCATCTACATCGACGATGTCTACTACCCCAGTCTGACCGGTGCGAATTTTGACCTGCTCGATCTGGACCGGGTCGAGATCCTGCGCGGACCCCAGGGCGTGCTGGGCGGTCGAAATTCCGAGGGCGGCGCGGTCAAGCTGTATTCCCAGAAGCCTGACGGCAACGACGGCGGATCCTTTCAGGCCACCTATGGTTCCCGGGACCTGATCGAGCTGCGCGGCACAGGCGACATGACGCTCATCAAGGACACGCTGTTCCTGCGAGTCGCAGGCGTGGACAAGAAGCAGGATGGCTATGTCACGCGCTACGACTACGGCTGCGAGTTTCCCCACAGCGGCATCCCCAATGAAAGCGAACAAAGCACCTGTGTCGACGGCAAGGAGGGCGGCAAGGACTATACGGCCGGCCGGGCGGCGCTGCGCTGGGTGCCCAGCGACACGCTGGAGGTGAATTACTCCATCGATACGACCGTGGATGACTCCGAGGTTGCCGCGACCGTGTTGCAGCGCGTGAACCCGGCTGCTTCCGGTGCGATCGCCTCGAAGACGTACGGTGTGCCCTATACCTCGGCGTTTGTGCCGCCCAATCCCTGGATCAGCTACGCCAGCTACTCTGATGTGCGCCCCGATGGGACGGTGCTCAACTTCGATCCCACGACCCACACCAAGGTCTGGGGCATGAACCTGACGACGGACTGGACGGCGAATGACAATTTCGCCGTGAAATCGATCACCTCCTACCGCGAGTTCGACAGCAGCTGGGTGGAGGACAACGACATCTCGCCGCTGTCCGGCTCTTTGGGCGCCGAGCACATCTGGAATCACTCCTTCAGTGAGGAGCTGCGCCTGAACGGCAAGTTCTCGCTGCTGGACTACACCCTGGGCGCCTACTACTTCAACCAGGGAAGCACCTACGCCACCCACCAGGTCCTGAATTACGTGGGAACCTTCCCGCCCTTCCTGTGTACGGTGCCGGGAGCCACCAACTGCATTTTCGAATTCGTCTCATCCGGAGATGTGGTCACGGCATCCAGTTACGCCCCGTTCCTCAACGGCAGCTTCCACATCACCGATGCGCTGACCTTCAATGCCGGCGTGCGCTACACCAAGGAAAACAAGGACTATACGTTTGCGCGCGCTCCGATCGATAACCAGGCAACGCTCGGCCTGACCTCGTTGAACGACTACACCGGCCGCTACAACGGCTCCAAGGTGGACTGGCGCGCCAACCTCGAGTACCGCTGGAACGAGAACCTGATGACCTATGTGAGCGCCTCCACCGGCTTCAAGGGCGGCGGCATCAATCCTCGTCCCTTCCTGCCCAGCCAGGTGCAGCCCTTCAAGCCGGAGTTCCTGACCGCCTATGAACTGGGCATCAAATCGGACTTCCTGGATCGCAAGGTGCGCGTGAACGTCTCCGCGTTCTTCAACAAGTTCAAGGACATTCAGCTGGTGCTGCTGAGCTGCCCGCAGTTCTCGGGCGGCAGCACCACCGAGCCGTGCGCGGCCCCGGTGAATGCCGGCAACGCGAACATCAAGGGTGTCGAGATCGAGGGGGAGCTGCACCCGATCGGCGGCCTTTCCATGGACGCGAGCGTCAGCAAGCTGGATTTCGCCTATACGTATATCGACCCGGCCGTGAATACGCCGGTGCTGCAGGTGCCGGTGGGCTCTTCGGCGCCGGGAACGATCAACTGGAAGTGGGCGATCGGCATTCAGTATGAGTACGCCATGCCCGATGGCTCATCGGTGACGCCGCGCCTGGATTTCAGCTACACCGGCGGCTTCAACACCAACGCTGTGGCGGCGTACACCAACCGGGTCGACGGCAACCACCTGGGGAATGCGCGCATCACCTGGCGCTCTCCGCAGGACACCTGGGAAGCCTCGCTCATCGGCGCGAACATCTTCAACGAGATCTACTACATCTCAAACTTCGACCTGACGGCCAGTTCCGGTGCCGAATACGGGCTGGTGGCCCCGCCGCGCGAGGTGTCGTTGCAGGTGAAGAAGAAGTTCTGATCGCGCCTTGTGCGCAACAGGGGTGATGGCGTCACGTCGTGACATCATCACCCCTGCCGATCAACTCGCGAACTGCGCGATGGTCGTGCGGTAGACCTTCGGCGCGAGCGTGTGGATGTCTTCCTGGCGCAGTTTCTTGTTCAACACTTCGATGCCCCAGGGTCCGGTCCAGCCGGCGGCGCGGATCTTGGCGACGAAACTCTTGATGTCGAACTCACCATCGCCGCACAGCTGACGGTGCTGGGTCGTCTCCTCGACCATGTCCGGCAGCGAATGTTCACGCGAAAAGCCATCGTTGATTTCCATGCCGAGGCGGTACTGGGCCGGGAAGTCGGCGACGGCGTCGTAGGGAATGTTGAGCTTCACCATATGCCACAGGTCAAAGAAGATGCCGCCGTTCTTCGCGTCGGCACCCTTGGCGAGCGCCAGCGCGCCCTCCAGTGAGCTGATGATGCTGAACGGCATCATCTCGAAGGCCACGCGGGTACCGTAGTCCTCGGCCTCCCGGCACAGGGCGGCGAAGCGCTCGATGAGCTTCGGGAAGGGGCATTTCTGATTGGTGAAGTCGCCCACCTTGATCGCCCGGGCACCCAAGGCCGCTGCAGCCTCGAACAGCAGCTTCTTGGTGACATCCGACTGCGCCTTCTCCTGCCCGTCATTGAACCAGCCGGTCAGAAACTCCAGCTCCACGTGGCGGATGCCATTGTCGGTGAGGATCTTTTTCATGTCGGGCAGGGAGTAACGGCGCAGGGTGTGCTCAAGGTCGGCATGCCACAGGCCCATGCCGGTGAAGCCTGCCTTGCCGGCCTCCTCGGCGCGCACCCG
This sequence comes from uncultured Gammaproteobacteria bacterium, assembly GCA_963708865.1. Classification (GTDB taxonomy): domain Bacteria; phylum Pseudomonadota; class Gammaproteobacteria; order Steroidobacterales; family Steroidobacteraceae; genus DAIDKA01. Next base: position 40,921 of record CAVPUC010000006.1, on the reverse strand, counting down.
GAAGTCGACCGAGCTGTACTCAGGACCGGTATGCGGCACCGCGCCCACGGCCAAGGTCCAATACGAGGCGAGCACATCGACGTTGGGGTTGCATCGGTTTTCGGATCCCAGGTTCGCTTAAGGGGCGCAAGGCCCGTGGGTTTTACACCGCTGGCAGCGCTGCCGTAAAGGGCCGGCGGGGGGTAGACTCAGCCGCGCAGTCCGTCAAGGAGAAATCGCCGTGAACGCCGCCATTGAAATCGCCCGCCAGCCCGAACCCTCTGCGACCGTCGCCCGCTTCCTTAAACGTCCGCCGCGACTGCTGATCGGCGGTGAATGGGTGCAGTCGCGCTCCGCGGCGACCATCCCGGTGATTGATCCGGCCACCGGCCGACAGATCGCGGTGGTGGCCGATGCCAATGCCGAGGATGTGGACCGGGCGGTGGCCGCGGCACGGGCGGCGTTCGAGCGGGGCGCCTGGCACGACATGCTGCCGGTCAAGCGCGAGGCGCTGTTGTGGAAACTCTCGGATCTCATCGAGCAGCACGCCGATGAACTCGCGGAGCTGGAAAGCCTCGACAATGGCAAGACCAAATTCATCGCCAGCGTGGTGGATGTCCCGAGCACGCGCGACTACTTCCGCTACATGGCCGGCTGGGCCACCAAGCTCGAGGGCTCAACGTTCAACACCTCGATTTTCGCGGGGCCGGGTACAACGTTTCATACCTACACGCTGCGCGAGCCCATCGGGGTCGTGGCGCAGATCATTCCCTGGAATTTTCCGCTGGCGATGGCGGCCTGGAAGCTGGGGCCGGCGCTGGCGTGCGGCTGCACGTGCGTGCTCAAGCCGGCGGAGCAGACCCCGTTGTCGGCGCTGCGGCTGGGGGAGCTCATCACCGAGGCCGGCTTCCCGCCGGGCGTGGTGAATATCCTGACCGGCAACGGCGAGACCACCGGGGCTGCGCTGGTGGCGCATCCGGATGTCGACAAAGTCGCCTTCACGGGCTCCACGTCCGTCGGCAAGATCATCAACAAGTCCGCGACCGACACCCTCAAGCGTGTGTCGCTGGAGCTCGGCGGAAAGTCGCCCGTGATCGTGCTGCCCGATGCGAACATCGATGCCGTCGTCGGCGGCGCGGCCAATGCCATTTTCTTCAACGCCGGACAGGTCTGCGCCGCAGGCTCGCGACTCTATGCCCACAGCAAGGTGTTCGATCAGATCGTCGAGGGCGTAAGTCAGGCGGCCGGCCGCATTCGCCTTGGGCCGGGGCTCGACCCCAAGACCGAGATGGGCCCCCTGGTCTCCAAGGAGCAGCAGGACCGCGTGCTCGGCTACATCGAGTCGGGGCGCAAGGGCGGCGCCAAGGTCATGACGGGAGGCGAGGCGCCGGAGGGACACGGCTATTACGTGAAGCCCACGGTCATCGCCAATGTCCGCCCGGACATGGCGGTGGTGCGCGAGGAGATCTTTGGACCGGTGCTGGTGGCGCAGCGCTTCGATGACCTGGAGGAGATCGCGGCCATGGCCAATGACTCCCCGTACGGACTCGCCGCCAGCATCTGGGGTCGCGACATCAGTGCCATCCATCGGCTGGTGCCCAAGGTGCGCGCGGGAACGGTGTGGGTGAACTGCCACAGCTTCGTGGATCCGGCCATGCCGTTCGGCGGCTACAAGCAGTCCGGATTCGGCCGCGAGCACAGCCATACCGTGTTCGAGCACTACACCGAGATCAAGTCCGTGTGCATCGCGCTGTGAACGACCGATAAGACATATTTCGAAAAGATCTGGAGGGGGTATCTCATGCGCCGAAGCGTCATTGCCTTGGCCTGGCTGGTCGCGTGCGCCGGCTGCAGTCACCAGGGTGCGGTCACGGGTTCCACCACCGGCTCGGCGCCGGCCTCGATGCCCGCGCCGCCATCCCTGCCGGTCGACACCGCGCGCCTGCTCGGCGCGGGCGGCGAGGGCGACAACTGGCTCACCTACGGGCGTACCTACGATGAGCATCGGTTCAGTCCGTTGCAGCAGATCAACCGGGACACCGTTGCGGGACTGAAGCCTGCCTGGCACTTCGATCTGCCGGTGGACCCGCGGGCCCAGGAGTCGACGCCGCTGATCATCGATGGGGTGATGTATGTGACGGCGAGCTGGAGCCGCGTGTTCGCACTGGAGGCCGCCACCGGGGCGCTCAAGTGGAGCTATGACCCGCAGGTGCCGGGGCACACCGGCATCGATGCCTGCTGTGATGTCGTCAATCGTGGGCTCGCCGCCTGGCAGGGGCGCGTGTACCTGGGCACGTTGGATGGGCGACTGGTGGCACTCGACACCGCCACCGGCAAGCCGGTGTGGGCGGTGCGCACCATACCTGAGGGCTCGCGGGCGACCATTACCGGTGCGCCGCGCGTCATCAAGGGCAAGATCATCATCGGCAACGGCGGTGCCGAGGAGAGCGGGCGCGGCTTCGTGTCGGCCTACGATGCGGATTCCGGCAAGCTCATCTGGCGCTTCTACACCGTGCCCGGCAAGCCCGGCGTCAAGGACGGCGCCGCCTCGGATGAGATCCTCGCGAAGCTTGCGCGCAAGACCTGGCGCGGGGAGTGGTGGCAGGGCGGCGGCGGCGCCACGGTCTGGGACGCCATGGCCTATGACCCGCAGCTGGACCTCTTGTATTTCGGCACCGACAACGGCGGTCCCTGGAACAAGAAGTTTCGCTCACCGGGATCGAGCGACGATCTGTTCATCGCGTCGATCATCGCCGTGCGCCCCGATACCGGGCAGTACGTCTGGCACTTCCAGAACACGCCCGGTGAGATGTGGGACTACAGTGCGACGCAGTCGCTGGTGCTGGCAGACCTCACGATTGCGGGCCAGCTGCGCCACGTCATCATGCAGGCGCCGAAGAACGGCTACTTCTATGTCCTCGACCGGCAGACCGGCAAGCCAATCAGCATCCACCAATATGTGGACGCACTGAACTGGTCGACGGGCGTGGATGCGGTCACCGGCCGCCCGCACGTGACCCCGCAGGCGTTGTATGACCATACCGGCAAGCCGTGGGTGGGTGCGCCGGGACCCGCTGGTGCACACAACTGGATGCCCATGTCGTTCAGTCCGCAGACGGGCCTGGTGTACCTGCCGGTCATCGAAGTCTCCTTCCCCTACATCGGCCAGCAGTCCTTTCACCCGACCAACCTCACCTTCAATGTGGGCATTGACCAGAATGCCGGAAGCCTGCCCCAGGATCCGGTCATCAAGGCGGCGGCATTGAAGGGCTTGAAAGGCCATCTCGCCGCCTGGGACCCGGTGGCGCAGAAGGAAGTATGGCGCGTGGAGTTCGGCCACCCGTGGAACGGCGGCACACTGGTGTCCGCAGGGCACCTGGTTTTCTCGGGCGACGCCATGGGCAAGCTCAGCGCCTACGGCGATGCGGACGGCAAGTTGTTATGGAGCGTCTCGACCGGCACCGGCATTCTGGCACCGCCGGTGAGCTACGCGGTCGGCGGTAAACAGTACATCGCGGTTGAAACCGGCTGGGGCGGCGCCTTTGCGCTCTCGGCGGGCGAACTTGCGCGCCGAACCCAGATCGATCGCGGCAATATTCCGCGGGTGCTGGTGTTCGCGCTTGATGGCACGGACACGCTGCCACCGGTGCCGCCGGCCTCGAGCGCGGTGCTGGCGGCACTGCCGGAGCTCGGCAACGCGGCGCAGGTGGCGCAGGGCAAGCTGCTGTATCACACCTTCTGCGGCAACTGCCACGGCGATACGGCGGTCAGCGGCGGCACCATGCCGGACCTGCGTTATTCGGCCGCCCTGCGCGATGACGAGCTGTTCCAGAAAATCGTTCACGATGGAATTCTCGAGCCCAAAGGCATGGTGGCCTTCGGCACACTGCTGGCGCCACCCTCCATCGAGCTCATCCGGGACTACGTCACCCATCGGGTGAATGAGAGCGTGGCCGAAGCGCAGGCCGCATCAGGGGTGAAGTGATCCGTCGCTCACGTCGGCTGCTGGTGCCGGCATTGCTGTGCGCCATGCCCTGGACCGCATCCGCGCAGGAGCCGCCCGCCAACACCGTCAGCGTGAAGACTCCCGCCGGGGTGCTGCGCGGCGCCGAGCAGGACGGCATGCGCAGTTTTCTCGGCGTGCCGTATGCCCGCCCGCCAACCGGGGAGCTGCGCTGGCGGGCGCCGCAGCCGCTGCCCGCGTGGGCCGGGACGCGCGATGCGCTCACGTTCGGACCGGCATGCATGCAGGGTCGGGGTCGCGCCGTGGTGGCGATGAGCGAGGACTGCCTGTTCCTCAACATCTGGGTGCCCGCCAAACCCACCGCGCGTCATCTGCCGGTGCTGGTGTGGGTGCATGGCGGTGCCTTCATGGCCGGTTCGGCGGCCCAGCCGCTGTACGACGGCGCAAGCCTCGCGCGGCGCGGAGTGATGGTCGTCACCTTGAATTACCGCCTCGGCAAATTCGGCTTTTTCGCCCATCCGGCATTGACCCAGGAGAATCCGCAAGGGCCGCTCGGCAACTACGGGCTCCTGGACGTGCTGGCGGCGCTGAAGTGGGTGCAGGCGAACATCAAGAGCCTGGGTGGCGATCCGCGCAAGGTCACGCTGGCCGGTCAGTCCGCCGGCGGCAGCGTGGTCTATGACCTGATGAGCTCGCCGCTGTCGGCGGGGCTGTTCTCCAAGGCCATCATCGAATCCGGCGTGTTCAGTACCCCCTCCACCTCCTTCGAGAAGGCGCAAGCTGCCGGTGCCGCGGCGGCCCTCAGCTGGGATCCAAGCGCCCGGGACGCAGCGGCGCTGCGCCGACTGTCGGCCGCGCAGGTACAGGGCGATGGCCCCGCGCCGGGCGCAAATGTGGGGCCGATGATCGATGGCAAGCTTCTGACCCAGGATGTCGCGACGGCGTTTGATGAGGGACAGGCTGTCCAGGTGCCGCTGCTGATCGGTTCCAACAATTACGAGGCGGGATTCTTTGCCAATGCCGCCAAGGGTCTCTCGCAACGGCTCGCGAGCGTGTGGCCGCGGGTCACGGCGCTGTTCGACGGCTATGGCACGAACCGCACCGAGCTTACGCAGTTGCAGCTGGCCACCGACATGCTGATCACCGCGCCCACGCGCACCGCGGCACGGGCCGCCGCCTCCCACGGCTCGCCGACCTTCCTCTACTCCTACTCGTACGTGCGCCCCTCGCAGCGTGAGCAGGTGCCCGGGGCCTCGCACGTGGATGAGGTGTACGCCGTGTTCGGTCATATGAATCTGATGCCGGGCGCTGCTGCCGAGCCGCCCGATTCGCTGCCCGTGGTCGCGGCGGTGCAGGAGCGCTGGGCGCGGTTCGTGATCACGGGCAATCCGGCGAGCAAAACCGAACCGTGGCCGGCCCTGGATCTGGAAAACCAGCAGCTGCTGGAGTTCAGCAACAACGGCGAGTTCGTGCGCAGCAACTTCGAAAGGGCGCGGCTGGATCTGGCGGCCGCGATTCCGCAGCCGGCGCCGGCGCGTTAGCGCAGCGTGTTCAGCCGATCCATGCCCATGCGCTCGAGCATCCAGCCCGGATACTCCGGCGTCAGCGCCGATACCTGGTTCAAGGCGCTGAGGTCCTCGGCGGTGAGCTTCACTTTGGTGGACGCCAGGTTGTCCGCAAGCTGCTCGCGGGTTCTCGCCCCGACCAGCACCGAGGTGACGGCGCTTTGATGCAGCAGCCACGCGACGGCGATGCCGGCGACGGAGGCGGAGTGCTTCTCGGCGAGCGGCCGCATGACATCGATGATGCGGAAAGCCTTCTCGCGATCCACCGGCGGGAAATCAAAGGTGCTGCGCCGCGCGCCTTCGGGCCCCTGGGCGTCGCGTTTGAACTTGCCCGACAGAAAGCCGCCGGCCAGCGGGCTCCACGGCAGGATGGCGAGCTTCTGGTCAGTGGCGAGTGGCACGATTTCACGCTCCAGTTCGCGACCGGCAATGGAGTAGTACGCCTGGATGCTTTCAAAGCGCGCCAGTCGCTTACGTTCGCTGATGCCCAGTGACTTGGCAATGTGCCAGGCGGCGTGATTGCTGACGCCGAGGTAACGCACCTTGCCGGCGCGCACGCAATCATTCAGGGCCTCCAGGGTTTCCTCGATGGGCGTGAGCGGATCGGTGCCGTGGATCTGATACAGGTCCACGTGATCCAGCTGCAGACGCTTGAGGCTCGCATCCAGCGCCGCCATGATGTGATAGCGCGACAGGCCGAGCTGATTGACCCCGGGGCCGGCGCGGCCGAGCACCTTGGTGGCCAGCACGAACTGATCACGGGCAATACCCAGATTGCGCAGCGACTGGCCGAGGATCTCCTCCGAGCGTCCCGCCGAGTACACATCGGCGGTATCGAAGAAGTTCACGCCGCCATCGAAGGCGAGCTTGACCAACTCATCGGCCGTGGCCTGCCCGAGGCTGGCGATTTGCGCCCAGATGCCTTCGTTGCCGCCAAAGGTCATGGCGCCGAGGCAGATCTCGGAGACCACGAGCCCCGTGTTGCCGAATTTCTTCATGCGCATAGGAATTTCCTGCCGTGCATTCAGTGTGCGGCGGGTTTGGCCGGCGTGGTCAAGGCCGCCTCACGCAACGCCATATCCAGATCGTCGCCCAATTCCAGGTAACGGCCGGACAGGGCGCTGTAGCGGCCGCTCGCAAGGTCGAGGCAGCGCTGGGCGCAGCGCACCAGGTCGGCATTGCGGTGCGGGGATTCGCGCACCGAGCGCAGACGGTCCACCATGCCGGGCAGCCAGCGCTGGGCGTCGGGGCTGTTGGCCGTGTCTTCGGCCATGCCGGTGTACACGAAGCCCGGATCGATCGAGTACACATCGACGCCAAATTCGCGACTCTCCGCCGCCGCGACCGCGGCCAAGCGGGTCTGCGCGATCTTGCCCAGGCAGTAGGCGCTCAGGTACGGGGCCACGATGCGGCTGGCGATGGCCGACACCAGGATCACGGTTCCGGCGCGTCGCTCGATCATGCCCGGCATCACCCGCTGCATGTAATAAAAGGGCGCGCGGATGTGCACATACTGGGCGGCCACCCACTGTTCCGGATTCACCGACCAGACCGGTCCGAAGGGTCCGGGCACCCCGGCATTGCTCACCAGCAGACTGACCGCACCCAGTTGCTGCTCGGTCGTGGAGACCACCCGGTCGACATCGGCCGGGTTGGTGACGTCGCCTTCGATGGCAATGGCACGACCGCCGATGCGACCGATATCCTCCACCGTGGACTGCAGTTCCGCGCGGGTGCGCGAGGTGACCGCGACGGCCGCGCCTTCGCCGGCAAAGCGCATGGCGATGGCCCGGCCAAAACCACGTCCCGCTCCGGTGACGATGGCCACGCGGCCCTTGAGCAACTCTCCCATAAGACGGCACCTTTGGCTGATTGGTGCGGATGGCCCTCCCTGGCGACCCGCGAAACGCCTCAAAGTCTAAGCCACGCGGCCGCTGCCGTGTGGCCTGATGCGCTAAAATAGCGTTCATGTACACCACCAGCTCAGCCATGTTGTCGGCCCTGCGCGAAGCGGGCGTGCAGTATTTGTTCGTCAATCTGGGCAGCGACCACAGCGCCTTCATGGAAGCGTATGCCCTCGCCCGGGCGGCGCCGCAGGGCACGGCGTTTCCCTATCCGGAGGTCATTACCTGCCCCAACGAAATGGTGGCGCTGAGCGCAGCGCACGGCCATGCGGCCGTCAGCGGTCAGGCCCAGGCCGTTTTGGTACACGTCGAGTGCGGCACCCAGGCACTGGCCGGGGCGGTACACAATGCAGCCAAGGGCCGCGTGCCGGTGCTGATCATGGCCGGCATGTCCCCCGCGACCCTCGAGGGGGAGGCGCGCGGCAGCCGCAACGAGTTCATCCACTGGATCCAGGATGTGTTCGACCAGCGCGGCCTGGTGCGCGGGTACATGCGCTACGACAACGAGATCCGGGTGGGCGCGAATGCGCCACAGATCGTCCATCGCGCCCTGCAGGTCGCCAGCAGTGATCCGAAGGGTCCGGTATACCTGGTCGCGGCGCGCGAAATCCTCGAGCAGGAGGTCGAGCCCCACCGCGAGGAGGTGCGGCTGTGGCCGCGCCTGGGCGTCGGCGCGCTGGCGCCGGAAGATGCGCTGGAGGTGGCCCGTACACTGGTCGCCGCCCGTCGTCCCCTGGTCGTGACGACGTACCTCGGCCGCACCCCGGCGGCGGTCGCGGAGCTGACCCGGCTGTGTCGCAGGCTCGGCATGGGTGTGCTGGAGTCGGTGCCCTCGACCGTGAACTTTCCAGCCGATGATCCGCTGCACCAGGGTTGCCAGTGGAATGAAAAACGCCAGAACCCGGCGCTCGCGGAAGCCGACACCATCCTGATCCTCGACAGCGATGTCCCGTGGATCCCGCTGATCAACCGACCCGCCGCGGATGCCCACATCCTGCATATCGACGTCGATCCGCTCAAGCAGCAGATGCCGCTGTGGTATGTCCGCGCCGCGCGGGCCTGGCGGGCGGATGGCTTCACGGCGCTGCGCCAGATCAATGCTGCACTCGACACCTTGCAGGTGGATGCGGCGGCGGTGCGTGAGCGCACCGCCCAGCTGGGCCGCCGTCACGCGGCGCTGCGCGCGGAACTGCTCAAGCTCGAGGAACCCGGCGAGCAGCTGACGGCCGAATACGTGACCGCGCAGGTTCGCGAGGCGATCGGCGAGGACGCGCTGGTGCTGAGCGAGGCGGTGACCAATTTTCATGTCGTCACCAATCACAGTGGGCGGCGCAAGCCCGGCACCTACTTCGTCAGCGGCGGGGGTTCACTGGGCTGGAATGGGGGCGCCGCGATCGGTGCCAAGCTCGCGCGTCCCGATGCGCTGGTGTGCGCCTTCACCGGGGATGGCACCTACATGTTTTCCATTCCTTCGACGGTGCACTGGATCGCGCGGCGCTATCGCACGCCCTTCCTGCAGATCATCTTCAACAATCAGGGCTGGCGCGCACCGAAGTTCTCGACGCTCGGCGTGCATCCGGATGGCTTTGCCAGCCGCGCGCCGGATCTGGACATCCGCTTCGAGCCGCCGCCGGATTATTCCGGCATTGCGGCCGCGGCCGGCGGTGCGCACGCGGAAATCGTGCGCACGCCCGCGCAACTTGCGCCCGCGCTTGAGCGGGCGCTCGCCGCCATCGGCGAAGGCCGCTGTGCGGTGATTGATGCGTGGCTGCCGCGCCTCTAGCGAAGCTCAGCGCTGCAGATTGAAGACCGCTTCGGCGTTGGTCTGAAAGAATTTCAGCTTGTCGGCCGCGCTCATGGCGACCGCATCGCAGGCCGCGACTTCGCTCGCCTCGAACTGGAACGGATAGTCCATGGCGTACAGCACCCGCTCCGGGCCAAGCACCTGCTGCGCGAAGGTGATGGCCGGGCCCCACGGCATGCCGCTGCAGGTCACGTAGATGTTCTGGCGCAGGTAGTCGCTCGGCAGCCCGCGCACCGGCTTTAACTGCGGATAGCGCTTGGAGTTGATCGTGGCGCGGTACATGTAGTCGAGGCGGAACAGCCAGTAGGGCAGGGCCTCACCCATGTGCCCGATCACCACCCGCAGCTTGGGAAAGCGATCGAACACACCGCTGACGATGAGCCGCAGCACATGCAGGGCGGTTTCCACGCCGAAGCCGAAAATCGCGCCGTCGAGTCCGGCTTCCAGAAACGGCGCGATCATCCGATCCGAGGGCGTATTGGGGTGGATGTAGATCGCCGCGTTGCAGGCTTCGGCGGCGGCAAAGATGTCCCAGTACTTCTGGGCGTCCAGGTACTCCCCGTGCACGTGGGAATTGAGGATCACGCCATGCAGGCCCAGGGTGCGGATGCAACGCTCGATTTCCTTGGCGGCGGCGGAGGGGTCCTGGGGGGCAATGGCCACCATGCCGGCCAGGCGGTCGGGGAATTTCCTGACCGCGGCGGCCAGCTCGTCATTGCTGGCACGAGCCACCTCGGTGCCGGTCGCGGCATCAAACACATGCGCCCCGGGCGATGTCAGCGCCAGCACCTGCATATCGATGCCGGTGGCATCCATGTCGGCGATGCGCCGCTTATCCAGCCACTGCAGCCGCTCGATGATGCCGGTGGCACGGGGACTGGTGCTGCCGAGGTAGAAGCCCCACATGGAATTGAAACCGATGTCATCGATGCTCTTGCGCGCCAGCGCCTCGCGCCAAAGACGCAGCAGATCAGCGGTGGCAAAAGCCTCTTCGGTGGCGATGCGCCGGTAGGAATTTGCGGCTGACATGGGGGACCTCCAGGCATGCAATCTGACAGGGCCGCATCATAGCGGTTTATAATGCCGCTTTTGGCGACGAGTAACATGTCCAAGTATCAGCCCAACCTCGATCTGGAAAAGCTCCTCGCCATCGACATTCACACCCACGCCACCATTTCGGGCCGCGCGCCGCGCGATCCGTGCGCCCATGCCTTTGATGAACAGATGGCGAAGTATTTCCGCTCCGGGAAAGCACCGACCATCACCGAGGTCGCCCAGTACTACCGCGAGCGCAACCTCGCGGCGGTCATCTTCACGGTGGATGCGGAAGCCGGTGCCGGCCATTGGCGCATCGCCAATGAAGAGGTGGCCGAAGTCGCCGCCGAAAACAACGACGTGCTGATTCCGTTCGCGAGCATCGATCCGGCGCGCGGCAAGATGGGGGTGCGCGAGGCGCGGCGGCTGATCGAGGACTATGGCGTGCGCGGGTTCAAGTTCCACCCCTCCATGCAGGCCTTCTATCCCAACGATCCCAAGTGCTACCCCCTGTACGAGGTCATCGCCGCGGCCGGCCTGCCGGCGCTGTTCCACACCGGACAGACGGGTGTCGGCGCGGGTCTGCCGGGCGGCATGGGTGTCAAGCTCAAGTATTCAAATCCCATCTTTCTGGATGATGTCGCGGCGGATTTCCCGACCCTGACCATCGTCATGGCGCACCCCTCCTTCCCCTGGCAGGACGAGGCGCTGGCCATTGCGACGCACAAGCCCAACACCTGGATTGATCTGTCGGGCTGGTCGCCGAAGTATTTCCCGGCAAATCTGGTGCAATACGCCAACTCGCTGATCAAGGACCGGGTGTTGTTCGGCTCCGACTACCCCGCCATTACGCCCGACCGCTGGATGGCCGATTTTGAAAAACTGGCCATGAAGCCGGAAGTGCGGCCGTTGATCCTCAAGGAAAACGCCATCCGGCTGCTGGGGCTGCGCGGCTAAGTTCCAGCGCCCCGAGTTGGTGCGCCGCTCATTTGCCCCGCGGATAGGGGGTATTGTCCAAATCGCGTTGCGGCATATGGCCGTCCGGTGGACAATGCCAGCCGCAAAGACCGGGACGTCTGTTGAGAAATTTCGAAAAACATCGCGATACCAATGACAGTTCCGGTGCGCATTTCTGATCCCGACCTGTCTGAGACACTCGTCCGGGACGGTTTTAATTTAGGCCTGATAGTCAAGAGGTGGGGCATGAGCCAGCAGAACCTGGAAAGTGTGTTGAAGGCGGCCGGCGGCAATCCGGTCCAGATGTTGCGCAACTCCAAGATCGGCGCGTACGTCTATCCGGTGGTGCCGAGTGAGTACACCAACTGGCGCGATGAGCAGCGCGCCTGGCGCGAAAGCGCGGTGCTGTTTGACCAGTCGCACCACATGGCGGAGTTCACCGTCAAGGGCCCGGACGCCCTGAAGCTGATGTCCTACTGCACGATCAACAGCTTCAACAACTTTGCCGTCGGCAAGGCCAAGCAGATGGTGCCGATCAGCTATGACGGCTATGTCATCGGTGATGGCATCCTGTTCTATGAAGACAAGGATGAACTGGTATTCGTCGGCCGCGCCCCGACGGTGAACTGGCTGCAGTTCCAGGCTGAAACGGGCAGCTTCAAGGTCGACACCATCCGTGACGACCGCTCGCCCTCGGCGCCGCGCGGCAAGGCCGTGACCCGCCGTCACTACCGTTTCCAGATCCAGGGTCCGAACGCCTGGAAAGTGATCGAGAAGCTCAACGGCGGCCCGGTCCCGGAAATCAAGTTCTTCAACTGGAACTACATCAATCTGGGCGGCCAGAAGGTGAAGGCGCTGCGCCATGGCATGGCCGGCGCGCCGGGACTTGAGATCTGGGGTCCGTACGCTGATTACGAGAAGGTCTTCAACACCGTGATGGAGGCGGGCCGGGAGTTCGGCTTGACGGCCGTCGGCTCACGCGCCTACGCGTCCAATACGCTCGAATCGGGCTGGATTCCCTCCCCGCTGCCGGCCGTGTACAGCGGCGAGAGCATGAAGAAGTACCGCGAATGGCTGCCGGCCAACAGCTACGAGGCTACCGGCTCCATTGCCGGCAGTTTCGTGTCCGACAAGATCGAGGACTACTACACGACGCCGTACGACCTGGGCTACGGGCCATTCGTGAAGTTCGACCACGAGTTCGCGGGCAGCGAGGCGCTCAAGAAGCTGTCCACGCAGCCGCATCGGAACAAGGTCACCTTCGCCTGGAACGGCGAGGACATGACGAAGATCTTCGCCTCGTTCTTCCATCCGGGAAAGCCCACGAATAAGTACTTCGAGTGGCCGATCGCCAACTACGGTTCATCCTCGTTCGATGCCGTCAAGAAAGGCGGCAAGGTCGTCGGTTACTCCATGTTCGGCGGCTACAGCTACAACGAGCGCACCGCGCTGTCGCTGGGCGTCGTCAATCCGGACGTGCAGATCGGCGAGGAACTCACGCTGGTGTGGGGTGAGGCCGACGGCGGCACCGCCAAGCCCACCGTGGAGCGTCATGAAGAGACCGAAGTGCGTGTCCAGGTCGCTGCAGTCCCGTACGGCGAGGAGGCCCGCAAGAACTACTCGGCCGGCTGGCGAACCAAGTCGACCAAGTAAGCCCTCATTGCAACGTTGAGTAATGACGGGGTGGAAAGCGATTTCCACCCCGTTTTGCTTTACAGCGCCGCCCGCCCGATGATGTCGGCGCCGCCGGCGACGATCACCTCAAACGCGCGGCCTCGCGGCAGCACGTGCGCCGCATAGAATTCCGCCTGATCCAGCGCCGCGCGGCCCCCGCCGCGTGCGGCGATGGCCCACTGCCAGGCGCCGGCCACGACGCCCAGCCATTGCAGAAAGGGGTAGGCGATGCTGCCCACCAGTTGCGGTTGTGTCGGGGCGGCAGCCAGCAGTTGCGCCACGCACCCACGCAGGCTCCCGCAGCCACTCAGGAGCGAAGCGCGCAAGCTTGAGTTCGCCGCGAGCGCGTTCGCGTCCTCTTCGATCTGCGCCATCAGCTCCCCGAAGGCGAGCGCCTGATCGCGCAGGATCTTGCGCCCGAGCAGGTCCCGGGCCTGGATGAAGTTCGTGCCTTCGAAGACCGGTCCGATGCGCGCATCCCGATAGAGCTGGGAGGCTTCGCAGTCATCCACGTAGCCGGTACCGCCGTGCACCTGCACCGCGAGCGACGACACCTCGACCGCCACATCGGAGGCCCAGGCCTTCACCAGCGGCGTTAGCAGCCCGAGGCGCCGCTCGGCGCGCGCCCGCGTTGCAGCCTCGGTGTGCGCGTCATGTACCAGATCGAGGGTGGCCGCCGCGCAGTACGCGAGGCAGCGCGCCGCGTGGGTGAGTACATTCATGGTGAGCAGCATGCGACGCACATCGGCGTGTTCGATGATCGGTCGCTGGGCGCCTTGCGCATCGCGACCCTGGCGCCGCTCGGCGGCATAGGCGAGCGCGAGCTGCCGGGCGCGCTCCGCTACCCCGGTGGAGTGCAGGCCCACGCCGATGCGCATGTGGTTCATGAGCGTGAACATGCAGCCCAAGCCGTTGTGCAGCTCGCCCACCAGCCAGCCCCGCGCCCCCGCCTGCTCCCCCAGCACCATGGCGCAGGTCGGACTCGCGCGGATGCCCATCTTGTGTTCCAGGGACACGGCGCGCAGATCGTTGTCGCGCCAGGCGCCGTCGCTCTGAAGACGACGCGGCACCAGGAACAGCGACAGTCCCGCAACCCCGGGCGGCGCATCCGGCGTGCGCGCCAGCACCAGATGGACAATATTGTCCGCCATGTCGTGCTCGCCCCAGGAGATGAAGATCTTGCGACCCGTGAGCAGCCAGGCGTCGCCATCGGGCCGTGCGAGGGTGCGCACCGTCGACAGATCCGAACCTGCCTGAGGTTCCGTCAGGCTCATGGCGGCAGTCCATTCGCCGCTCACGAGCGGTGTGATGTAGCGCGCGCGCAGGGCGGCGTGCGCATGCGCCGCCAACACGATGACGGCGCCGACCGCGGTTTCCGGCAGCATGGCAAAAGCGAGATTCGCGCCGCCCCAGATCTCGGTGGTGGCCGCGGCAACGAGCATCGGCAAGGCCTGCCCGCCGCAGTCCAGCGGTGCCGCCAGTGCCGGCCAGCCGTCCGCGCAGAACTTGCGCCAGGCGGCCGGGAAACCCGCAGCGGTAGTGACGCCGGCGGGCGACAGCGTCGATCCTTGCGAATCGCCAATCCGGTTCAGCGGCGAGAGCACCTCGGCGGCCATGCGCGCGGCGCCCTCCAGCACCGCCGTGGCGGTCTCGCCGAGAATTTCCTCATGCAGTGCCGTAGGGCTGAAGCCGCAGCGGCGCGCGGCCTGCTCCAACGCCTCCCGGATCAGGCTCAGCGGTGCTTCGTAGGGGGCCGTCATACCATCGCTCGTGCAGTGAATCGAGTGAAATCATTTCCCGCGGGATCCCGCAACGTCAGCGGGGTCCTGGGCATTTTACGCGCGGGCGCCGCGATCAGCAGCGGCCGCGATGCGATATCATGGCAGACCTGATGCCGAGACGGCTTGAGACTATTTGAGACTATGAACGCCACTGCAAAGTCCGTGATGAGTTCCCCGCGCCACGTGCACACCTTCCGTGCCGACCATGTCGGCAGTTTCCTGCGACCGCACGGCTTGCTCGATGCACGCGAACATTTCTTCAAGGCCAAGGACATCGGTGCCGAGCAGCTGCGGGCGGCCGAGGATGCCGCCATTCGCGAGGTGGTGAAGTTTCAGGAGAAGCTGGGATTCAAGGTCATCACGGACGGTGAATACCGGCGCGAATACTTCCACATCGATTTTCTCACCCAGCTGGGCGGGGTCATCGAGCGGGGTGGAATGTCGATCAAATTTCACAAAGCCGACGGCGAGCTCGACTACGCTCCCCCCGCGCTCAAGATCGAGGGGCGGATCAGCCATCCACGCGACATCCAGGTGCGCGATTTCGAATTTCTGAAGTCGATCACTCCCGAGGTGGTCAAGGTGCCGATTCCCTCACCGACCATGCTGCACTTTCGGGGCGGCACGACCGCGGTGCGCGCGGTGTATCCGGACATGGAGGAATTTTTCGCCGATGTCGCGGCGGCCTACCGCGCGGAAATCGCAAGCCTCGCGGCCGCGGGCTGCACCTACGTACAGCTGGACGATACCAACCTCGCCTATCTGTGCGACACCAAGCAGCGCGAGGCCTCCCGCGCCCGCGGTGATGATCCGGACAAGCTGCCCTTGCTGTACGCGAAGCTGGTCAATGAGTCGCTGCGTGACCGGCCCGACAACATGACCATCGGCATTCATCTGTGCCGCGGCAATTTCCGCAGCCACTGGGCCGCCGAAGGCGGCTACGAGCCGGTGGCCGAGGTGCTGTTCAATGAGTTCGACGTCGACGCCTACCTCCTGGAGTACGACGATGCGCGCTCGGGCGACTACGCGCCGCTGCGGCATGTCCCCAAAGGCAAACTCGTCGTGATGGGCCTGGTGAGCACCAAGCTTGGGGAGCTTGAGCCCAAGGAGGACATCAAGCGGCGCATCGATGAGGCGGCACGTTACATGCCGCTTGAGCAGATGTGCCTGTCACCGCAGTGCGGCTTCTCGAGCACCGTGCACGGCAACGATGTGGCGGTGGAGCAGCAGGCCGCCAAGTGCCGCCTGGTGATCGAGACCGCCGAGGAAGTCTGGGGCAGCGTCTAGGTCTGCAGATCCCGCGCCACGTCGATGAACAGCGAACGCAGCCAGCTGTGGCCGGGGTCCGCCTCGTTGCGGTGGTGCCAGAGCAGGATCTCATGCCCATCGAGCGCGTCGAAGGGCAGGGTGAAGATCTTCAGCGGCACCAGCGGCATCACCAGCCGCGCCACCCGCTCCGGAACCGTGGCCGCAAAGGGTGAGCCGGGCAGCATGAACAGCATTTCCAGCAGACTCTGGGTGGTCGCCCGGACGTTCAGATCCATGCCGATCATGCGTCGCACCAGCTCCTCCACCGGCGCGGTGTGCCCGTTGGGGCGCGCGAAGATATGCGGAAGGGCCTGATAGTCGGCGAGCGTCATGGTATCCCCGGCAATCGCCTGGTCCTGTGACATAACGCATACCCAGCGGACCGAGCGCAGCTCAGTGAACTTCAGGGTTTCGGGGAACTCGCCCAGTCCATACACCCGGGTGATGTTCAGCGACAGGCACAGGTCCGCATCGCCATAGCTCAGGCGGGTGAGGCTGGTCTGGGAGACCTGCTCGATGTGGCATTGGATCTGCGGCGCCTCGCGCGCCAGGCGTCCCAGGACCCGGGGGACCAGTTCCGGGATGGCCTCATCGGTGGCGATCACGGTAAAGGTTCGGCGCACGGTGGCCGGGTCGAAGGTCGCCTGCGTGCCCAGGGTGGCCTGGACTTTGAGCAGCGCCTCGCGCACCGGCTGCACCAGGAGCGGGCCCGGGGCGTCAGTTCCATGTCCCGCCCGACCCGCACCAAGAGCGCATCCTGGAAGTAATCCCGCAGTTTCTGCAGGGAGGCGCTCATGGCCGGCTGCGACAGAAATACCCGCTCCGCCGCGCGGGTCACATTTCTCTCGTGAAGCAGGGCGTCGAGCGCAATCAGCAGATTCAGGTCAAAGCGATTCAGCTGCATGTCGTCGTTGCGTCCTGGCCAGGCGCCCTATATTGGGCGCGAATAGTGCCCATTCGCAAAAGTGATTGCCCAGATGCCGGCCGCAGCCTTTAACGTGCCGCACCGTGCGACAATGGGCGCGCATGCCACGTTCCACTGAAACAATGGGGGCCATCACCGCGGCCGTGGCACCGGTGGAGACGGGCATTGAAGTCGCCGTGGACCGTTGGGTGCGGGGCAGCAGCGTCCACACCACCGATCGGGTGGCCGAGGAGGTGCCGGTGGCGCTCCTGTACAACGGCGAGCCGCATGTGGTCATGCTGGCGACACCGCAGCGATCTGGAGGATCTCGCGCGCGGGTTTTCGCTGAGCGAAGAGCTGGTGGATACGGCGGAGGAGATCCGCGGTATCGAGGTGCGTACGGCGCCTGAGTCGGCGGAGGTGCGCATTGCCATTGCCTGGGAACGTTTTCCCGAGTTGCTGCGGCGGCGCCGCAACTTGACCGGCCGCACCGGTTGCGGCCTGTGCGGAACGGAAACCCTGGAGCAGGCGGTGCGGGGTCAGGCGCAAGTGGGGCAGGGTCCGCAAGTGAGCATCGCGCAGCTGCATGCGGCGATCGCGGATCTGCCGCCGCGCCAGCTGCTGAATGCGAAGACCGGCAGCGTCCACGCGGCCGCCTGGGTGGTACCGGGCAGCGGCATTGTCGAGTTGCGCGAGGATGTCGGTCGCCACAACGCGCTCGACAAGACGCTCGGGGCATTGGTCGCCGCAGGTGCGGATTTGGAAGCCGGATTCGTGCTGGTCACGAGTCGGGCGAGTTATGAGATGGTGCAGAAGGCTGCCGCCATGGGCGTGACGTTCCTGGCGGCGCTGTCGGCGCCGACCTCGTTCGCCATCCGGCATGCGCAGCGCTGCGGCCTGACGCTCGTGGCCTTTGCGCGCCGTGAGCAGCATGTGGTGTACGCCAACGGGCATCGCCTGGTGGAATAGTTTTTTTGGAAGAGGGGCCTTTCGACATGACCGCAGCCATTGACCTGGACCAGCTGAAGCAGCGCGCCATACAGTTCGCGCGCCATACCTCGACGGAAATCTCGCCTCACGATGAGCCCAAGCTGGAGTCGCTGGTCGGGGTATTGCCCGCCGGTACCACGATCTACGTCGCGCATACGCCCAAGGCGCAGATGTTTGACGTGATCCGGGTGGCCGCCAAGGTGCAGTCATTGGGCTTTCGCGCCTCCCCGCATTGCGTGGCGCGCCGCATTCCCAGCGAGGAGGTGCTGCGCGAGGGTCTCAAGCGCGCGCGCGACGCCGGCATCGAGCAGGTGCTGCTGGTCGCCGGAGACCTGGCGCCCCCGGCGGGCCCGTTCACCAGCACGCTGGAGCTTTTGGATACCGGGGCCATCACCGATGCGGGCATCACCCACGTTGGCGTGGCCGGCCATCCGGAAGGTCACCCGGCGGTCGACAATGAGACTTTGTGGAAGGCGCTGGCCTACAAGCAGGCCTACGCGCAGCGCACGGGCGTGAAGGTGCACATCGCCACCCAGTTCAGCTTCAACCCGGCGGCCGTCGCCGAGTGGGACCGGCAGCTGCAGGCCAATGGCATCAACCTGCCGGTGCACATCGGTATCGCCGGTCCCACCCCGCTCGCCAAGCTGCTGAAATTCGCCGCCATGTGCGGCATCGGCGCCTCGCTCGGTTCGCTGTGGAAGAACATGGGCAACATGACCAAGCTCGCCACCGGCATGGCCATGGCGCCGGATGAAATGCTGCTGGCCGTGGTGGCCAACGGCGCCGGCGCCCCGCCCAGCCGTCTGGTGCAGCCGCATTACTACGCCTTCGGCGGCGTGATGGAGACGGCGCAGTGGCTGCGTCACGTCATCGATGGCACGTTCACCATGGATGAGAGTGGCGAGAAGTTCACGGTGAACAGCTGATGGGCGGCGCCGGCAAGGCGTTGATCTGCGGATCGATCGCCTACGACAGCATCATGGTCTTCGGCGGCCGGTTCAAGGATCACATCCTGCCGGACAAGATTCATATGCTGAACGTCTCCTTTCTCGTGCCGCAGCTGCGGCGCGAGTTTGGCGGCTGCGCCGGCAACATCGCCTACAACCTGCGGCTGCTCGGCGATGCCGGCTATCCCATGGCCACGGTGGGGCGGGACTTCGCCCCCTATGCGCAGTGGATGCGCGAGACCGACGTGCCGCAGGATTATGTGCGGGTGATCGACACCGAGCACACCGCGCAGGCCTTCATCACCACCGATCAGGACGACAACCAGATCACCGCCTTCCATCCGGGGGCCATGCAGATGTCGCATCTGAATGCCATTCCGGGGCACGCCGGCATTACGCTCGGCATCGTCTCCCCCGACGGCCGCGATGGCATGTTGGAGCATTGTGGCGGGTTTGCCGCCGCCGGCATTCCCTTCATCTTCGATCCGGGTCAGGGACTGCCCATGTTCAATGGGGATGAACTGCGCGACATGATCGGGCAGGCGACGTGGGTGACCGTCAATGACTACGAGTGGCAGATGGTGCAGCAACGCACCGGCTGGCCCGCGGCAGAGGTAGTCCGGCATGTGCAGGCGCTGATCGTGACCCGGGGCGCCGCCGGCTCGACCATCTACACCCCGCAGGGGGAAATCGTCATCCCGGCGGCCAATCCGGAAGCCGTGGTCGACCCCACCGGGTGCGGCGACGCCTATCGGGCCGGGCTCATCCACGGCCTGCTGCGCGGCCTCGACTGGCCCGTGACCGGGCGCATCGCCTCGCTCCTCGGGGCGCTCAAGGTCGCCACCCGCGGCACCCAGAACCACCGCTTTGCCATGGAGGAGTTCGCGGTGCGCTACCGGCTCGCCTTCGGTGCGGACCTGCCGCGCTGAGGCGGCTGTTGTATTATATGTTTTTACCCAACCAGGACCTGCAGCCCATCCATGGCCAATAACTACGTATTCACCTCGGAGTCGGTGTCGGAAGGGCACCCGGACAAGGTTGCCGACCAGATCAGCGATGCGGTACTCGATGCCATCCTGACGCAGGACAAGCGCGGCCGGGTGGCCTGCGAAACCCTGATCAAGACCGGCGTGGTCATCGTGGCGGGCGAGGTGACCACCTCCGCTTGGGTCGACGTGGAAGCCCTGGTGCGCAAGACCGTGCTGGACATCGGCTACAACTCCTCGGAGATGGGCTTCGATGGTGCCAGCTGCGGGGTGCTCAATGTCATCGGCAAGCAGTCCCCGGACATCGCCCAGGGCGTGGATCGCAAGGATGAGCGCAAGCAGGGCGCCGGCGATCAGGGCCTGATGTTCGGCTATGCCACCAATGAAACCGACGTGCTGATGCCGGCCGCCATTACCCTGGCTCACCGGCTGGTGAAGCGTCAGGCCGAGGTGCGCAAGAAAGGCAAACTCACCTGGTTGCGTCCGGATGCCAAGAGCCAGGTCACCCTGCGTTACGAGAATGACCAGCCGGTGGGCATCGAGGCGGTGGTGCTGTCGACCCAGCACAGCGAAGATATCTCCACTCGCGCCCTGCGTGAGGCGGTCATGGAGGAGATCCTGATTCCCGTGCTACCGAAGAACTGGATCGACAAGCGCACCAAGTTCCACATCAATCCGACCGGGCGCTTCGTGGTCGGCGGACCCGTGGGTGACTGCGGCCTGACGGGGCGCAAGATCATCGTCGATACCTACGGCGGCTTTGCCCGTCATGGCGGCGGTGCGTTCTCCGGCAAGGATCCCTCCAAGGTCGATCGTTCGGCGGCCTACGCGGCGCGCTACGTGGCCAAGAACATTGTCGCGGCGGGCCTCGCGGACCGCTGCGAAGTGCAGGTCTCCTACGCCATCGGCGTGGCGGAGCCCACCTCCATCATGATCGAGACGTTCGGCACCGGTAAGCTCTCGCGCGAGGCGCTGACGGCGCTGGTGCGCAAGCACTTCGATCTCACGCCCTATGGGCTGCGGGAGATGCTCGACCTGGTGCGCCCGATCTACCAGATGACCGCCTCGTACGGCCACTTCGGCCGCACCGAGAAGGAGTTCACCTGGGAACGCACCGACAAGGCGGACCTGCTGGCCGCCGAAGTGAAAGGCAAGGCCCGCGCGGCCTAGGAAATTCTGCCGCACGTTTCGTGCGGCAGCGTCCGGCGCCTGAGGAGCGCTGCGACAGGCATCCGCGAGGTTGGACCTTGCGGCCGCGCCTGCCAGGCTCAGGAAGCCGGACGCTAAGTGTTACACGGCGCTCGTACTTCAACTGGAGCATTGAACATGAACGCCACACTCAAGCCCGCTGCGGGCTTTTCCGACTTCAAAGTTGCTGACATGAACCTCGCCGGCTGGGGCCGGCGCGAGATCGCCATTGCGGAGGTGGAAATGCCCGCGCTGATGGCCATCCGCAAGGAGTACGCGGCGAGCCAGCCGCTCAAGGGCGCGCGCGTCACCGGCTCCCTGCACATGACCATCCAGACCGCGGTGCTGATCGAGACCTTGAAGGCCCTGGGTGCCGATGTGCGGTGGGCTTCCTGCAATATCTTCTCGACCCAGGATCATGCCGCGGCGGCCATCGCCGCATCCGGTACGCCGGTGTTCGCCACCAAGGGTGAGACGCTCGAGGAGTATTGGGACTACACCCACCGCATCTTTGAATTCGCGGACGGCAAGGGCCCGAACATGATCCTCGATGACGGCGGCGATGCCACGCTGCTGATGCATCTGGGGGTGCGCGCGGAGCAGGATGCGTCGCTGATTTCCAAGCCCGGCAGCGAGGAGGAGACTTTCCTGTTCGCGGCCATCAAGAAGAAGCTGGCGAGTTCCCCGGGCTGGTACTCGCGCATGTCCAAGGAGATCCGCGGCGTCACCGAGGAGACCACCACCGGCGTGCATCGGCTCTACCAGATGCACAAGGAACAGCGCCTGATGTTCCCGGCCATCAACGTCAACGATTCGGTGACCAAGAGCAAGTTCGACAATCTGTATGGTTGCCGCGAATCACTGGTGGATGGCATCAAGCGCGCCACCGACGTGATGGTGGCCGGCAAGGTCGCCCTGGTCGCCGGCTACGGCGATGTGGGCAAGGGCTCGGCGCAGGCGCTGCGGGCGCTGTCGGCGCAGGTGTGGGTGACCGAGATCGACCCGATCTGTGCGCTGCAGGCCGCCATGGAAGGCTACCGCGTGGTGACCATGGACTACGCCTGTGACAAGGCCGATATCTTCGTCACCTGCACCGGCAATTTCCATGTGATCACTGGCGCGCACATGCAGCGCATGAAGAACAACGCCATCGTCTGCAACATCGGTCACTTCGACAATGAAATCGATGTGGCGGCGCTGGAGAAGCTCAAGTGGGAGGAGATCAAGCCGCAGGTGGATCATGTGATCTACCCGGACGGCAAGCGCATCATCCTGCTCGCCAAGGGCCGGCTCGTGAACCTGGGTTGCGGCACGGGGCATCCCTCCTACGTGATGAGCTCCTCGTTCGCCAATCAGACCATCGCGCAGATCGAGCTGTTTGCCAATACCGCGAAGTACCCGATCGGGGTCTACACCCTCCCCAAGCATCTGGATGAGAAGGTGGCGCGACTGCAGCTGACCACCCTCAACGCCCAGCTGACCGAGCTTACGGCGGAGCAGGCAGCCTATATCGGCGTATCCGTCAAGGGTCCCTATAAGGCGGATCACTACCGCTACTGAGACCGGAAGCCCCATAATCCCCCCCGGGGAATCTCGGGGGGGACTTCAGATGCTCAAGAAAGTAGTCGGCATTGTGCTGGCGATCATCGGTGCCTTTGCGATCGGTGGCATCGCCATGCACCGCAATGAGCCGATCAACGCCCTGTGGCTGGTGACGGCCGGCATCTGCGTCTACGTCATCGGCTACCGCTTCTACGCCGCCTGGATCGCCGCACGGGTCCTGAGCGTGGATGCCACCCGGGCCACCCCCGCCGAGCGGCTCAACGACGGCCGCGACTTCGTGCCGACGCATCGCTGGATCGTCTTCGGACATCACTTCGCGGCCATCGCGGGGCCGGGGCCGCTGGTGGGTCCCACCCTGGCCGCACAGTTCGGCTATCTGCCAGGAACGCTGTGGATCCTGTTCGGCTCGGTGCTGGGAGGGTGCGTCCAGGACATGACCATCCTGTTCATGTCCACGCGCCGCGACGGCCGCAGCCTCGGGCAGATGGCGCGCGATGAGCTCGGGCCCTTCGGGGGCTTCGCGGCGCTGGTCGGCACGCTCATGATCATGATCATTCTGATCGCGGTGCTGGCACTCGTGGTCGTCAATGCGATGAAGGGCAGCCCCTGGGCGACCTTCTCGGTCTTCGCCACCATTCCGATCGCGCTCGCCATCGGGGTCTACGTGCGCAGCGTGCGGCCCGGGCGGGTGCTCGAGGCTTCCATCATCGGCATGCTGCTGCTGCTGCTGGGCGTCGCCGGCGGCGGCTGGATCGATCAAAGCACGGCGCTGCGCGGGATGTTCGACTACAGCGGCCCGCAGCTCGCCGCCTTCGTGATCGGCTACGGCTGGCTTGCGGCCATCATTCCGGTGTGGCTGCTGCTCGCGCCACGCGGCTATCTGTCCACCTTCCTGAAACTCGGCGTGATCGCGCTGCTCGCCGTCTCGATCATCGTCATCCATCCGGAGCTGAAGATGCCGGCGCTCACCCGCTTCATTGCCGGGAACGGGCCGATCTTCGCCGGCAAGGTCTTTCCCTTCGTCTTCATCACCATCGCGTGCGGTGCGATCTCGGGCTTTCATGCCCTGGTGTCCAGCGGCACGACGCCCAAGCTCATCGGCAGCGAGGCGGACGTGCGTCTGGTCGGCTATGGCAGCATGGCGCTTGAGTCCTTCGTCGCCATCATGGCGATCATCGCGGCGACGCTGCTGGATCCGGGCGTATATTTCGCGATCAACACCGGCGCCGGCATCGTCGGCGCGGACCCGCACACCGCGGTGGCGACCATCAGCGGCTGGGGCTTTCCGGTGACCGCCGAGCAGATGCAGGACCTGGCGCACCGCATGGGCGAGCGCACCCTGTTCGCGCGTACCGGTGGGGCGCCGTCGCTCGCGGTGGGCATGGCGAGCATTTTCAGCTCGACCTTCGGCAACAAACTGCTGGCGGCGTGGTATCACTTCGCCTTGATGTTCGAGGCGGTCTTCATCCTCACGACCATCGATGCGGGCACCCGGGTCGGGCGCTTCATGCTGCAGGATTTCCTCGGCCACTTCGCCAAGCCGCTGGGGCGCACCTCCTGGTATCCCTCGGTGCTGCTGTCGAGCGCGCTGATCGTCGCGGGCTGGGGTTACTTCCTGTATGTCGGGGTCATCGATCCGAATGGCGGCATCAATATTCTGTGGCCGCTGTTCGGTATTTCCAATCAGATGCTCGCGGCCATCGCGCTCAGTGTGGCGACCGGGATACTCATCAAGAGCGGCAAGCTCAAGTATTCCTGGGTGACGGGCGGCCCGCTCGCCTGGCTCGCCATCGTGACGACGGTCGCGGCGTGGCAGAAGATCACCAGCCCGGATCCGACCCTGGGCTTCTTCTCCGGGGCGGCGGATCTGGCCAACAAACTCGCCAGCGGCGCCTTGCCGGCGGCGCGCGCTGCGGTCACCCCGAAGCTCATCTTCAATCAGCAGCTGGATGGCTGGCTGACGATATTCTTCACCGTGATCGTGTGGCTGGTGATCGCCGACATGCTGCGGGTTTCCATCCGCGCGGCGCGTGGGCTGCCGACACTGGCGAGCTCCGAGGCTCCGCGCGTGACGCGTCTTCCGGCGGTCGAAGGCAGCGGGTCATGAGCGCTGCAGCCGCCGTCGCCGCCGCCTGCCGCGCCTGCTGGCAGGCGCTGCGCGCCCTGTCGGGCGATGACGCCTACGACCGTTATCGGCACCACCATGGGATCGCGCATCCGGAACTGCCACTGATGTCACGGAAGGCTTTTTACGTTGACGAGCAGCGGCGCAGGTGGGGTACTATTAACCGCTGCTGCTAGCACTGATTGAGAGAGGCCATGTCGGAATTGACGGCGCACGGATCCGCAGAGTTGAGCCCCGCGAGCGGGGAAGTTGACGACAGCCGACGCAAGTTCCTGCTGCGGGCGACCATCGGCATGGGGGCCGTCGGCGCCGCCTTCACGGCCACACCGTTCATCGAATCCTGGTTGCCCTCCGAGCGCGCGCGCGCCCTGGGCGGACCGACCGCGGTCGATGTGACCAAGATCGACGCCGGCCAGATGATCATCACCATCTGGCGCCGTCAGCCCATGTACATCGTGCACCGCACGCCCGCCATGATGGCTCTTTTGGGCAATCACGATGATCGGCTCAAGGATGCGGCTTCCGAGGATTCCGACCAGCCGGCCTACTGCAAGAATCCCATCCGCTCGCGCAATGCCGAGTACCTGGTGCTGCGCGGCATCTGCACCCATCTGGGGTGCCTGCCCAAGCAGCACTTCGATGCCGGGGACCCGCAGCTCGGTGCGACCTGGCCGGGCGGCTGGCTGTGTCCCTGCCATGGCTCGCGCTTCGACCTGGCCGGGCGGGTATTCAGCGGTTCACCGGCGTCGGTGAACCTGGTCATTCCGCCTTATTCCTATCCTTCGGCCGGTCAACTGCTCATCGGTGAGGACGGCACGAGCACTGCGACCTAACGCCGCGCGACCCACTGCTCGGCGATCTGCACGGCATTGAGCGCCGCGCCCTTGAGCAGCTGATCGCCCGCGCAGAACAGCGCAATCGAGCGTCCCGACGGATCGCTCACGTCCTGGCGGATACGACCGACCAGGACGTCATCCTGGCCCGAAGCATCCTTGGGCATGGGAAAATAATTGTTCGCCACATCGTCCACCACCCGCACGCCCGGGGCCCCTTGCAGGAGCGTGCGCACCTGGTCCGGCGTAATGGGATCGCGGCACTCGAACGTCAAGGCGACGCAGTGCGCCCGCAGCACCGGCACGCGCACGCAGGTCGCGCTGATCCGCAGGTTGGGCTCACCAAAGATCTTGCGGGCCTCCTGCATGACCTTGGTCTCCTCCTCGTTGTAGCCGGTACCCGGATCCACCCGCGTGTTGTGACTGAATACGTTGAAGGCGTAAGGATGCGGCAGCACCGTGTGCTGGTACTCGCGACCCTCCAGATGCGCGCGGGTGGCCTCGCGCAGCTCCTCCATGGCGGCGGCGCCGGCGCCCGAGGCGGCCTGGTAGGTGGCAAGCTGGAGACGCTGAATCGGGTTTTTCCGGTGGATGGGCCACAGCGGCAGAATGGAGATGATGGCCGCGCAGTTGGGGTTGGCAATGATGCCCTGGTGCGCGCCGATCTGGTCCGCGTTGATCTCCGGAATCACCAGCGGCACCTCCGCATTCATGCGAAATGCCGAGGAGTTGTCGATGACGATGGCGCCGGCGCGCGCCGCGATCGGTGCGAAGCGCTTGGAGATGCTGCCGCCGGCAGAGAACAGGGCAATGTCCACGCCCTCGAAGCTCGCTTCCGTCAGCTCCTGGATCGCCACTTCCTGGCCACGAAATCTCTGGCGCTTGCCGACGGAGCGGGCGGAGGCGAGCAGGCGCAATTCGGTCACCGGAAAATGGCGCTGTTCGAGACAGTGGGCCATCTCCACGCCCACCGCCCCCGTGGCGCCGACGACGGCAACGACAAAGGATGGAGTGATCGGCGAGGGCTGTGCGGACTGTGAGGACGGCATCGAAGTCTCCAGGCATCTGAAATGAAAAGGCCCCGTCGTTGTGGCGGGGCCTGCTTGGGGTCGTCGGCGGAAAACGCTGACTACCCGACGCACCCCGTGGTGGTGGGCGCTTTGTGTACGGTCACGCCCGATTCGGCGGCCATGGCGACGCGCGCACGGCTACGTCGCAGGCGCGGTGCATTGTCGGCGATCTTGCGGATGCTGGTGCCGCCGGGTGGCGCGACAATCAGCTGATAGGAGATGGCGGTGCTGCCGCACGCCGGACAACGATTGGCCCACGAAGGGCATTCGCGCTCGCAGGCGCCACAAACTCTTGCATGTTGAACGGCCATGGTCCGGATCTCCTGCCGCCAGGGGGTCGCAAGTGTAGCCGAACGAAGGCGGGACGACGAGCATCAACGCAAGCCTGGGGATGAATAAGGGATGAAATTTATCAAGGACTTGCACTATTTTGGGGCGCGATCAAACCCGTATCTGGCAAAGACGGTCTGTGCCGCCGGGGATTGCAGGAATTTGACGAAATCCACCGCGCCGCCCTGGGCGTGGGCCGTCACCGCCGCCGGATAAATGATCGGCTCGTGGGAGCTGGCGGGGAAGTCCGCCACGATGCGTACCTTCTTTTCCACCAGCGCATCGGTGCGGTACACGATTCCCAATGGGGCTTCGCCCCGAGCGACCAGCGCGAGCGCCGCCCGCACGTTATCGGCGGCGGCAATCTTGTCCTGAACGTCACTCCAGACCCCCAGATGGGTCAGTGCCATCCTGGCGTACTTGCCCACCGGCACCGAGTCCGGATTGCCGGTCGCCAGACGCCCGTCCCCCAACAGCTTCGCGAGCGCGAAGTGGGGCGCAATCTTGATGCGCACCGTGCTGTCGGCGGGACTGATGAGCACCAGGTGGTTGCCGACCACATTGCGGCGGCTGCTCGCGTCGATCAGGTTGCGGGTCTGCAGATAGTCCATCCACTCCGTGTCGGCCGATACGAAGACGTCAGCGGGCGCGCCGGCTTCGATCTGCCGGGCGAGCGCCGAGCTTGCGGCGTAGGAGAGCTTGACACCCTGGTGCGTCGCCGCCGTGAAAGCCGGGCCGATTTCATTGAGTACCTCGGTGAGCGAGGAGGCCCCCAGCACGATCAGATCCTGCGCCGCCGCGGCGGTCGTTGCCGCCTGGGCGCAGCTTCTCCCCGGCAGCGTGCTCAGTAACGCGATGCACCAAACCGCGCTGGCGAGCAGCGCGCGGCGCGCCAGTGATTGGATTTCGTTCATATTGGCCTCGGGGAACGTGTTATATCGGCAGGAACATAACGATAGGTCAGGGGTCGCGGGCAGGCAAGCGCTGAGGCGCAGTGCTGCGGCGTTCCTCGCTAGAATGGGCCATGAGCAACTCAACTGCGTCCGTCGGCGTCCGCCTGCGCGTGGATATCACGCCGGAATGTTCCATCGGGCCGGGCAAGATCGCGCTGCTGGAGCAGATCGAACGCAGCGGCTCCTTATCGCAGGCCGCGCGGATCCTGAAGATGAGTTACCGGCGCGCCTGGTTGCTGCTGGAAGATCTGAACCGCACGCTCGGTCAGCCGGCGACCACCGCGAGCGTCGGCGGTGCGGGCGGCGGCGGCGCCCGGATCACGCCATTCGGCAGACACGTGGTCAAGGCGTTTCGCGAGATCGAACGCAGTGCCACGGCCGCCGCCGTCGAGCAGCTCGACTGGCTGCTGCAGTCCGGCGTCGCCCCGGTAGTCAGGCCGGTGGCGCCACGGCGGGCGGTGACGCCGAAAAAACGTGGCCGCGCAGGGAAACAGCCTTGATCAATACCCACACCGGCTGACCCACCTGCAGGGCGAGCGCGGTGCGCGCGTCATCCGTGACCCGCACCATGAGGGTCGCGGCGCCGCTCGCGGCGAACACCAGCCAGATGCGCTCGCCGTCCGGCATCAGCTGCGTGATGGTCGCGGCGAGACTGTTGCGCACGCTCAAGCCGCTCGGCGGGGCGGTGGCCAGGATCAGATCACGGGCCAGCAACTGCACGCGCACGCGCTGGCCGCGCCGCAGCTGCGCGGGTTCCACCAGCAGCTGCCCGGCGCCGATGCGAATCCGGGCAAGCTCCGACGCCGCATCGATCTCCTCGACGAGGCCTTCCACGACCGCGCCCAGCGACTCGGCGCCGATGATGGCGCGCAGCGCCGGTGACTGGCTCATGGTGATGACGTTGCCGTGCCCGGCCACGGTTCCATTCTCCAGCACGACCACATCGCCCGCCAGGCGCAGCACCTCCTCGAACTGGTGGCTGACATACACCATCGGCAGACTGAACCGGTCACGCAGGTTTTCCAGGTACGGCAGGAGCTCCCCGCGCCGCGCCACATCGATGGCGGCCAGTGGCTCATCGAGCAGCAGCAGGCGCGGCTGCGCCAAGAGGGCCCGGCCGATGGCGACGCGCTGACGCTCCCCGCCCGACAGTTGCGCCGGCCGCCGCCCCAGCAACGGCGCAAGACCCAGCAGTGCCACGACGTCGTCAAACTTCAGATGCTGCGCGCGGCCGCGCGTGCGGCGCGCGCCGTAATCCAGGTTGTCGCGCACCGACAGGTGCGGAAACAGCCGCGCATCCTGGAACACATAGCCGATGGCACGTTCCTCCGCCGGGACATCGATGCCCTGCTCGGCATCGAACAGCACCGTGTCGCCGATGCGGATGTGCCCCTGGTCCGGGCGCAGCAATCCGGCAATCATGTGGATGATGGTGCTCTTGCCGCTGCCGGAGCGGCCAAACAGCGCGGTGATCCCGGGCGTGGTGCTGGTGAAGGTGACCCGCGCGTTGAACGCGCCGCGCTGCTTGCGCACATCGATATCGAGCATTCAGGCGGTTCCGCGGCCGAGCTGATTGCGCAATGCGCGCGCCAGCCACTCCGACAACACCAGTCCGGCAAGCCCGAGGGTGAAGGAGGTGATGGCCAGGCGGGCGGCGGTGGCATCGCCATTGGGGGTCTGCAACGCGGTGTATAGCGCCAGCGGCAAGGTGCGGGTGACACCGGGAATGTTTGAAACAAAAGTGATCACGGCGCCGAATTCGCCAAGACCCGCCGCGAACGCCGTGACTGCACCGGCGAGCACTCCGGGCATCATCAGGGGCAGGGCGATGCTGAAGAAGCGATCCACGGGACCTGCGCCGAGCGTGCGCGCCGCCTCCTCGAGGCCCGCATCGACGCCTTCGAGTGTCAGGCGGATGGCGCGCATCATCAGCGGGAAAGTCATCACCGCCACCGCGAGCACGGTGCCCGCGGTGGTGAAGATCAGATGGATGCCGAAGGCGCGCTGCAGCCACCCGCCGATCGGCCCGCGCGCGCCAAACAGCACCAGCAGCAGATAGCCGGTCAGGACCGGGGGCAGCACCAGCGGCAGATGCACGAAGGCATCGAGCAGCGTGCGTCCGGGGAAGCGTCGGCGTACCAGCACCCAGGCGATGACGATGGCCACGGGCAGATTCCACACCAGGCTCCAGGCGGCCACCTCGAGGCTCAGGCGCAGGGCCTGCCATTCATCGGCGTTGAGTACCATGGGGTTTCTAGTGGAACATGTGCCGGGTGGAAGTCAACCCGGAATCACCCGCCTCGCCCCTGCCACGCGCCGAGGCTGCGGCGCTGGAGGCGACTGCCGCGCGCCTGGCGCGGGCCGCCGGCACGCAGATCACGGCCGCCGTCAGTGGCGAGCTGGCGGTCCACTTCAAGGAGACGCGCCCCAACTGGGCGGCCAATTCCAATCCGGTGAGCGAGGTCGATCAATCGGTGGAGCGCTACATCCGCGCGCAGCTGCTGCAGACGCATCCGCAGCACGCGGTCATCGGCGAGGAGCAGGCGCCGAGCGGTCCGCCCGATGCGCTCATCAGCTGGGTCATCGATCCGGTGGACGGCACCTGCAATTTCATCAACGGCGTGCCGCTGTATGCCTGTTCCATCGGCGTGCTGCATGACGGCTGGCCGGTGGCCGGCGCGATCTGGTGCGCGGCCTCACACGCGCTCGGCCCGGGTGTCTATCACGCGCATGCGGGCGGTCCGTTGTGCTTCAACGGTGCGCCCGTGGTCCGCCGCCAACCGGGTAGCTGGCGGGGTATTGCCGCCGAGCACGGCCGCTCGTCGCGGTATGGTGCGCAATTCGACGTTCGCGTGCTGGGCACATCGGCCGTTGAATTCGCCTGGGTCGCCTGTGGGCTGTTGCGGCTCGCGCATATGCCGCGGCCCGGGTTGTGGGACGCGGCGGCGGGCCTGTCGCTGCTGCACGCCGCGGGCTGCAGCGCCTTGACCTGGGAGCATGGCCGCTGGGCGCCGCTGGTACGCTTCAGGCCCCCGGCGAGTGGCCGCGAAGCGGGCAGGCTTGCGGCCTGGAAGCAGCCGCTGCTGATCGGGACGGCGCAGGATCTCGCGGCGGCGTTGCCGCCGCCGCCGCCCGGCTAACCGCCCAGCAGCTCCCGGGTGTTGAAATTCAGCAGCTCTCCGATGCGCTCGATGGTCACGTCCGCGGGCGCCAAGGCTGCGATGGCGGCGGTATCGTGCGCGTAGTGACCCTGGCGCGGGAACACCGTCGTGACGCGCTCGTGCCATTGGCTGCGCAGCGAATCGAGGATGCGCAGCTTGTCATCGATCATCACGTAGTGCAGTGCGGGATACCGCTGTTCCACGAACTTGAGCATCTGCTCCTTGTGGACATAGATGAGTACCCGTCCCGCCACCGCGTCCCAGATGCCGGATTTTTGAATCTTGCGCGGCTGGAACACCACATCGCCGTCGGAGAGGATGACGGTGGTGCCGAGGGTCTGCAGATGCGCCAGCACCTGCAACGCCTGCGGGTAGAGCCGCGCGGCGAACGGATAGTCGATCAGGAAGCCGGACATGCCGAGCAGCCCCTGAGTGTCGAGGTGTTCGAGGCGGTACTGCTGCAGGGCGCCCAGGTAATCGACGTAACCGAGTCTGCTGCGCACCTCCTCGAGGATCTGTGCGTACCGCTCGCGGCTGGCGACGCCGTATTCGCGGGCAATGTGCTCCATGAGATCACTGATCAGCCGATCATTGTCGAGCAGGGTGTTGTCGACGTCGATCAGGAACACCAGGTCAGCGGTGGCGTTCACGCGTTGTTCTCATAGACCGGATTGGACAGCAGCCAGCGCTCCGAGTCAGCGCGCGCCTGATTGATGGGCTCATCGGGAATCGAACCGAGCAACAGCTCGCTGCGTGCCCTGAGTACGTCGCGAAATTCCGGATGACTCAAGATGAAGAGGCGATTGTGACGAATGCCATCGAGAACGTAACCGGCCGCCGTGACGGCATCCATCGCATGCTGCATGAACGGCGGCGACAGGACACCTGGCTCCGCGGCCGGTGCGGCGTAACCGGAGTCACCCAGCTGCGCCGGACGGCTGCGGGCGCTGTCAGAGATATTGGACTTCACGAGGCCCGGACAATACACCGAGACGCCGATGGGTCGTCCGATCATGTCGGTGCGCAACGCCTCCGTGAGACCCACCACGGCGAACTTTGAGGTCGCGTACACACCGGCCGACCCAAGCGCGGCAATGCCGCCTATGGAGGATACATTGACGATGTGGCAGGGCAGCCCGCAGGCCAGCATGCGCGGCAGGAAAGTCTTCAGGCCATTGATGACGCCACCGACATTGACGCCCATGACCCAGTCCCAGTCCGCGTAGCTCGCCTGTTCGATCAGGCCCAGCACGCCGACGCCGGCATTGTTGATGAGCACCTGTGCCGGACCGCCGAGGACGCGTTGCGCCTCATCCGCCGCCGCGCTGAAACCCTCCCGGTCCGTGACATCCAGGCGGATGGCATGGACGCGCTGCTCGGGGAAGCAGCCGGAGTTGTTGCAGGGCTTCATCGCGGTGGGCCTCCTGGCGGTAAGTGAAGGCGACTTTCATACCCTCCGCAGCCAGCACTTTGACCACGCCCAAGCCGATACCGCTGCTGCCGCCGGTCACAAATGCAATTTTGCCGCCCAGTTCCTGCATAGTCATCGATTCCATCAGGTATTGGTTCGGCCAAGCTTCGCGCCTCGGGCCGGCCGAGGCAAGGCAGGCCTCCCGCCCGGCCGACCGAGCAGTGGACATGGCAACAGCGGACCCGCACCCGAACCTTTCGGCCACCCCGCAACCCGTCAAAATCGCATTGCGCCAGCGGAAACTCGGGTGCGGATTGTGAACCGTGACCGCCGAGGAGGGTACGATGCCCGGTAAGCTTGCACCAATACGGTACCCCGCTGAGACATATTCTGGATCATGGACGGATCCGCCCTTATCCCCAAACAGGCAGAGTCGATCGCAAGGATGGCCTCGCAACCCAATCTGCCCACCATTCACTCCGTCCTGATCGTGGACGACAGCGCCGCACAGCGTGCCTACGCCGTCGCGCTCTGCAACGAATTGGGAATGACTCATGTGCGCGAGGCCAGCAATGGCCAGGAAGCCCTGGCACTGCTTGGCGGGCTCGCCACACCACCGGATCTGCTGATCATCGATCTTGAGATGCCGACCATGGACGGGTCGGAACTGCTGACGCGCCTGAGTGAAACCGGCATTCGCTCGCCGATCATCGTTGCCTCCTCGCGCGAGCGCTCGCTGCTGCACTCGGTGCAGGACATGGGCGGCGGACATGGGCCTGTGCCTGATCGGCGCCCTGCAGAAGCCGCTGCGTCTTGATGCGCTGAGCGATATTTTGCGCAATTGGGACAGCGCGGCGGAAAAGCGCACGCAGGATTCGGGTGCGTTGTCGCTGGATCCGGAGGCGTTGCGCAACGGCATCGACTGCGGTGAGATCGTGGTTCACTACCAGCCGCAGATCGCGGTGCATTCCGGTGAACTGCATGGCGTGGAAGCGCTGGCCCGCTGGAATCATCCGACCCTGGGTCTGGTGAGTCCGGACCATTTCATTCACCTGGCGGAAAAGCACGGACTGATCCACAAGCTCACTTTGGAGGTCATGAATCAGGCGATGTTGCAGACCGCCATGTGGAATGCGCAGGGCATGGATCTGTCGGTCGCCATCAACCTCTCGCCGCTGCTGCTGGAGAGCCAGGATCTGCTGCAGGAGATCTCGAGTCTGCAGCAATGCTACGGTCTGCGGGCTGAGCGTGTGGTGCTGGAAATTACCGAAACTTCGCTGATGCGCGACCTGTCCGTCGCGCTGTCCGTACTCACCCGGCTGCGACTGCGAGGGTTTGGTCTGTCACTGGATGACTACGGCACCGGATTTTCTTCGATGCAGCAGCTGGCACGCATACCGTTCACGGAACTGAAGATCGATCGATCCTTCGTGCACGGTGTGCACGAGCGCGAAAGCGTGCAGGTCATGCTGCGCTCGGCGCTGGAGATGGCCATGCGGCTGGGCCTGAACACCGTAGCAGAGGGTGTCGAGTCGGTGGAGGACTGGCGGCTGCTGCAGGAATACGGCTGCACCTTCGTGCAAGGCTGGCTGATGGGCAAGGCGATGCCGGCGCCGGAAGTGGCGGGCTGGGCAACTTCCCACGAGGATCGCCGGCGAACGCTGCATCCTCACGGTGGCGCAGTCGCTTAAGGGCTTTCGCCCGCGCCACGAAGGTTCAAAGCGCCGGCAAATTTAAATGTGCCGCCGCGCAAACCCGAACCCCTCGATGAGGCTACTTACGCACGAACGCAAGAGCGTGCGCGAGGCGGCCAATGGCGATTCAGGGACACCGACCGGTATTCATGCGGGTGGCGGCGACGCTTTCGCTGGCATCAGTACTGTTGGCCGGATGTGCCGGCAACGGCATGGGGTTGGATGCCAATGGCAATCCGATCGGCTTAGGCTCCAGCGCACCGGCGCCACTCTCCGCGGATTTCCAGTCCATCCAGGACAATGTCTTCACGCCGATCTGCACCCGCTGCCATAGCGGTGCCAATGCGCCCGAAGGCCTGCAGCTGGATCAGGATCACAGCTACGCGCTCCTGGTCGGCGTACCCAGCGCCGAGGTGCCCGGTGTGCTGCGCGTCAAAGCCGGGGACCCCACCGACAGCTACCTGATCCAGAAACTGGAGGGCGCGAGCGGCATCGTCGGGATGCAGATGCCGTTCGGCGGCCCCTACCTGCCGCAGTCGACCATCGATTTCATCGCGCAATGGATCACCAATGGTGCGCCGCCAGTTAGCGCGGGAGCCAGCGCCGCAGCCAAGGCCATTGCCGTGACGGCCACCATGCCCGCCGACGGCAGCCGGGTGGACACCGCGCTCGCGACGATCGCGATTGGCGTCAGTAAAGAGCCCGATCGCTCATCCCTCAATGCCGCGATACGCGTGCAGAACATCACGGCGCAGCCGCTCGATGTGCCGGTGCTGATCGCCCCGGCGCAAGGCAATGCCGCGACGCTGCTGCTGACGCCGCTGGCGCCGTTGGCGCCGGGGTCGTATCGGGTGACGCTGCGCGGCGGCGACGGTGGGGCGCTTGCCGCCATGGACGGGGAGTCGCTGCCGGCCGATTACTCCTTTACCTTCACTGTGGATGAGCCCTGATGAGCAAGCGATGGGTGCTGATCACCGCGCAGTGCGCGCTCGCAAGCGTGTATCTCGCGGCCGCTTGTGCGTATGCGGAACCTTACCTCGCCGTGCAGATGGGATTGAAGTGCACCCAGTGTCACGTCAATCCCACCGGTGGCGGGCTGCGCGCAGCCTACGGCGATGTCTTCGCGCAAACGCTGCTGCCGGCAACACACCTGGACACAGGTTCCGATACCTGGAGCGGAAGTCTCAGCAGTTTCCTGCGGGTGGGCGGGGATCTGCGCACCGAGGAGCTGTCGACCGAAGTGCCGCATTCCAAGACCCTCTCGGGTTTTCAGCTCGAGCAGGTGCGCACCTACATCGAAGCGCAGGTCATACCGGAGCGACTGCTGGTCTATGTGGATGAGCAGGTGGCTCCGGGAGGTGCCCTCAACCGTGAGGCCTATGTCCTGTACTGGTCCGCCGCCCACGACTGGTACCTGAAGGCGGGACAGATGTATCTGCCCTTTGGTTTTCGCTTGCAGGATCAAACTGCGCTGGTGCAGCAGGTCAGCGGCATCAACATGACCACGCCTGATCAGGGGGTCGAATTTGGTTGGCTGCGCGGTCACTGGGATGCGCAATTGGATGTGACCAATGGCACCGCCGGCGGCCCGGTGAACGACTCGCGCAAGCAATTCAGCAGCCAGTTGAGCTATGTCGATTCGATCTGGCGTGTGGGCATCGCCGCCAATTACAACGACAAGCTCGGCGGCTCGCGCGGTGCGTATGGGGTCTTCGGCGGCCTGCGCACCGGGCCGATCAGCTGGCTCACCGAGGCCGATGTCGTTGCGGACAAGAGCCTGGGGTTTGACCAGGGACGGGAACTCGCAACGCTGCTGGAGGCCAACTGGCTGATCGCCCGCGGTAACAATCTGAAGATCAGCAGCGAGTACCTGGATCCGGAGCGCAGTGTGCGAAACAATGGCGAGACACGCTGGAGCGTGGTGTACGAGCTGGCACCGATCCAGTTCGTGCAGCTGCGCACCGGCGTGCGCTACTACGATGGAATTCCGCAAGTCGATACGCAGCACACCCGCCTGTACTTTGTGGAGCTGCACGGGTTCTTCTAAAAAGGCCCGGCAAAATGCGCTAGATTCCGGGGATGGGAATCGTGCGCCTTGGCCCGCTGCTGGCGATCAGCCTGATCGGCGCGCGCGTCGGCTGGGCGGGTGTGACATGGGATGACATCGGCGGCTCGCTGGCGCTCACCAGCGATGATATCTATCACGGCATCTCGCAGACCTGTGGTGACCCGGCGGCGCAGGGCGATGTGCACTATCGAAGTTCCGGCGGCCAATCGGCAACGGAGGCGTTTGCCGGGGCATGGGCATCGGCCGGGCTTGGCCAGTCTGCCTGCGGCAAAGCGCACGAGACCAATTTCTATGCCGGCTACGCCTTCGCGGTCGGTGCGGACTCGAACGGCACGATCACCTACACCCACTATGGATACCCGGGCGGCGCCTACACCATCGAGCCGCTGGCGGGCCTGCGCTATGACTACGACACCCTGGAGGCCCGCTGGGCCTGGCAGGATCAGGTCTATCTGACAGCGGCCTGGACGCCCGATGCGCTGCGCTATGCGCATCATTCGGTCGTGCGCGATCGCACGGCGCTGTCCTATGGTCTGCAGCTGCGCCAGCCGCTGGGGCGCGGATTTTCGCTCTCGGCCGGAGTGGGCTACGACCAGATCGCCGATCCATTCGGCACCGGCTACGGGTTCTGGAATGCCGGCTCAGACTACGCCCTCGGTGCAGTACAGCTGCAGCTCGGGTACTTTGGGACGGCCGGGAGGGCTGAGCGGCTGTTCGGGACCTATGTCGCCGGCAACCGCCTCTGCGCCTCGATCGTGTGGCGGTTCTAGGAAAGAAACGCTCTCCCCGGCCGGTCTACCTTGAACCCGGCTGCCCCGGGAGGGGACATACGGACATGCACCAAGCCTCCGATCGGCGGCCCGCCACCCCGGGGGTCAACCAGAACACGCTGGAGCTCGCCTTGCTGGCGCGCATCGCCGCACGCGATGCACAGGCCATGCACGAGCTCTACCACTTGTATCACCGGCGTCTCGGGCGCTTCCTGATGCGCCTAACCTCGCGCTACGACCTGGCGGAAGAGGTCATCAACGACACCTTCTGGGTGATCTGGCAGCACGCTGCGGACTTCCGTGGCGCCTCGCAGCTGTCGACCTGGATTTTCGGCATCGCCTACCGTCGGGCGTTGAAGACCCTGAAGCGGGTGCGACCGGAGCTCGCGGCGGAGGACGCCGAGGGTCTCGAGCAGGTCGAGGAGCCTTGGCAGCATGCGGAGCTGCGGGAGTGGCTGGGCGCGGCGCTCGGCAAACTGCCCCACGAGCAGCGCATGGTGCTGGAGCTCGCCTATCACCTCGGACACTCCTGCGAGGAGATCTCCGTGATCATGCAGTGCCCGGTCAATACGGTGAAGACCCGGATGTTTCATGCGCGACGCAAGCTCAAGGGGCTGCTGACGGGTTTGGCCGGCGCCCTTTAGGCGAGGAGAGACAACGTGTATCAGCAAGACTCAGGCATCGATCCGCACCAACGCGCGCTGGAGCAGATCCCGTGGTACGTGAACGGCACCCTCGAGGCAAGCGAGGCGGCAGAGCTCGGCGCGCACTTGGAGGGCTGTGCGCCCTGCCGACGCGACCACGAAGCCCAGCAGCGGCTGTTTGACGCGATGCAGGCGGACTCAACCCTGGTGTTCGCCGCTGAGCCATCATTCAAGAAGCTGATGGCCCGGATCGGCACTCACGAGGATGCCGGTGAGTTGTCGGCGGGGGGACCGGCGCCGGTGATGGCAAGCGCCAACACGCCTGCGCCGCGGCGCCGGTTTGCCGGGACTGCGCGCTGGCTGGCGGCGGCCGTGGTGGTGGAGGGACTGGGTCTGGGCTATGGCGCCTGGGCCTGGCACGCGCACAGCGCGGCAGCCGCAGCCGCCTACGTCACACTCACGTCACCGCAACCGTCCTATCGCGACAGTCCACGCGTGCGCATCGTGTTCCGCTCCGGACTTTCCGTGGCAGGCCTTGGCACGATCCTGCACGCGGCGGGCGCGCACATCATCGATGGGCCGACGGACGCCAACGTCTACACGCTGGGCTTTGCCGGAGCCGAGGTGACGCCGGTCATCGTGCAGCGGCGGGTTGCGGCGCTGCGCGCCAGTGCAGATGTGCTGTTTGCCGAGCCGCTCGGCAGTGGTAGCGGCAGCGCCGCGGACGATTCCAGATGAACCGCGCGCCGTGCATCGCCGTGCTCGCGCTGCTCCTTAGCGTGCTGGCCACGGCGTGCACGACGGCCGCGACGCTGCAGGCTGATCCGATGCCCGCGCAGGCACGCGTCGAGGCCGGTCGCTATGTCGTGGTGACGTTGCGCAATGAGCCGGGCGCACAGGCCGAACATCCAGGGTCTACGCCGCGGGGCTACGATACGGCAGGCCAGTACGGCGTCACCGCCGCGGCGAGGCTGCAGGGGCGGGCGCTGGCGCGCGACTTTGGCCTGCGCGAGATATCGGCGTGGCCCATCGCCGCGTTGCACGTTCATTGCATCATGTTCCAGTTGCCGGGCGCCGCGACCCGCGCCACGATGATCTCGCAGCTGTCGCTCGACCGGCGCGTCGAGTCGGTGCAGCCGCTCAATGAATTCACCACCGAATCAGAACCCGAGCCACTGCGCGTTGCGACCGATCTGGTGCCGGTGGTCACCCCGTACAATGATCCCTACGCAAAACTGCAGGTGACGCTGCGTGAGCTGGCGGTGGTCGCAGCGCAGCGGCGTTCCCGCGGCGCGGGCGTGCAGATTGCGGTCATCGATACGGGCGTGGATTTCGATCATCCCGACCTCAAGGGGCGGGTCATCGCGCGACACAACTTCGTCGATGCGGACGAGCCGACGTTTCACCGCGATATGCACGGGACAGAGGTCAGTGGCGTGATCGCGGCGGTTGCCGACAACGGCATCGGCATTGTCGGCATAGCGCCGGATGCGCGGGTCATCGCCCTGAAGGCCTGCTGGCAGGCCGGGGCGGGGAGCGGCGCGGTGTGCAACAGCTTCACGCTGGCGCAGGCCCTGCAGTCGGCGATTGCCGCTCACGCCGATATCGTGAACATGAGTCTGAGCGGACCTGCCGACCCGCTGCTGACGCGGCTGGTCAGGTACGGCGCCATGCAGGGCATGATTTTTGTGGGCGCCGCCGGACGACCCGCAAGCGGCAACGGTTTTCCCGCCGACCTTGATGAGGTACTCGCGGTAGATGCCGCCGAGGATGGTTCCGGAAACCCGCGCCATCTGCTGGCACCCGGACGGGATGTGCTGACGCTGGTGCCCGGTGGCCACTATGACTTCGCCTCCGGCAGTTCGCTCGCCGCCGCGGAGATCTCCGGAATCGTCGCCTTGCTGCTGGCGCAGCGCCCGCACCTCCCAGTGAACGATGTCCGCAGCCTCCTGCTGCAAAGTTCCCGACGCGTGGATTCGCCTGCCGGTGAGATTCTGGCGGTGGACGCCTGCACCGCACTCAGCCAGGTCGCGCGGCGAACTACCTGCGCAGCGGATATCCGCGGCGTCGCGGCGGTCGGCGAGCGCTGACTTGCGCCGGGGTGGCCTGTAGGGCCCATAATACGCGCCCTCATCCCACCACCGGAAAAAGAGAATTCGATATGGTAAGGACACTAACGAAGGTTGCCGCGGTTCTGGTTCTTGCAGCAACGGGTTCGATCGCAGTGGCGCAGCAACCTCCCGCGGGCGGCGCCACGGGCCCCCGTTGGACGCTGGTGCCGATGCTGATTGAGAGCAAGGCTTTCGACGACGGCGGCATCGTGCCGCTGAAGTACTCGATGTACGGCGCCAACACGATGCCGGACTTCAAGCTGAGCAACTTGCCGGCGAACACGCAGACGCATCGCCGTCATCCTGCATGACCTGGACGTGGCGCCGGCCTTCAACTCCGATGACAACCTGCACTGGCTCGCCTGGAATATTCCAGCCAGTCCGCCCACCATGCAGATCGAGGAAGGCAAGCTACCGGAGGGCGCGGTGAATGGCCGCGGCCGCCCCTACATGGGCATGGGCGCGCCGAACGGTCCGCGCTATCACCACTACGTTTTTGAGTTTTATGCCCTCAGCGACAAAGTCGACCTGCCCCCTACCGCAGGGCGGCCTGAACTGCTCGAGGCGATGAAGGGCAAGGTGCTGGCCAAGGCGGCGTACGTCGGCCGCTTCCGCAATGACACCAATGCGCAGATGCCACGCCGCGGTGGTCCTGGCGGCCCGGGCGCAGGCTCTGCGCCGCGTCCGGCTGCTCAGTAGATCCAAGAAGGCCTCCGGGTCACCCGCCGGGGTGATCCGGTGTGCCGATCGCGCCAGGGGTGCCGGGCGTGCGGGAAGTGCCCGGCGTGCTGGGCGTCACGGCGCCGTTTTTCGAGTCGATATCCTGATTTTGATTGATGCGCGGCTTGCGCGGCGTGGTCGCGCCACTCGGCGGGGCGCTGGAATCGGGCGGCACCGGCGCAGAACTCGTCGCCTGTCCCCAAGCGCTCGCAGCGAGTAAGAGTCCGAGCGGCAGCGCTGCAAAGGAAAAAGTCCGAATAGCCATGCGTGGTGTCCTCAGATCGCGGACGTCAAATAAGGCAGGGATGCCCACCGCCAACAGTGTGCGTCAGCAGCGAGCGCAGGTTGAGTCATCGAATGCGTCTTCAACCGGTAGGACATCCCGACGTGCCCGTCCACGGCCTCAGGCAGCGAATTTCACTCAAAAACGCTGTCGGGAGGTTTTCGTGTTGACGCTTGCGCCATGTAAGTCATTGATTTAT
>CAVPUC010000005.1:0-457270 GCA_963708865.1 uncultured Gammaproteobacteria bacterium | reverse complement strand
CAAACTTGGCGGAATAGGCGTTGATCGATTCTGTGGCCTGAGCAATCGACTGATCGTGTTCTGCACCGAATAGCGGCAGCAATGTTTCCGCAAATCTCGCCAAGTTCCATTGCGCGATAGTCGGCTGATTAGAGAATGAGTATCGACCGTTCTGGTCGATGGAGCTGAACACCGCTTGCGGGTCGTAGGCGTCCATAAAAGCGCAAGGCCCATAGTCTATGGTTTCGCCCACGACGCTCGTATTGTCCGTGTTCATGACACCGTGAATGAAGCCCACCTTCATCCACTGCGCGATGAGGACCGCTTGCCGATCCACGACAAGATCAAGAAGGCGCCGATAGGGTGTATCCGATAGCCTCGCCTCCGGGTAATGGCGATCGATGATGTAATCGGCAAGACTTCGCAGCGTCTGTGTGTCACCCTGGGCAGCCAGGTATTGGAAAGTTCCGACGCGGACATGGCTGCTAGCCACGCGCGTCAGGATTGCCCCGGGCAACGAAGAAGGTCCTCGACTCACCCTTTCCCCAGTCCAGACGGCTGCCAATGACCGCGTCGAGGGAATGCCCATTGCCGTCATCGCCTCGCTCACCAGGTATTCCCTTAGAACCGGACCCAACGCTGCCCTGCCATCGCCGCCCCGAGAGTAGGCAGTACGCCCCGCCCCTTTGAGCTGTATGTCTTTGAGTATTCCGCGGTGATCACGCGCTTCGCCCAGGAGTACCGCCCGTCCATCGCCCAGGCGAGGTACAAAGCTCCCGAATTGATGACCGGCGTACGCTAAAGCGATTGGCTGGCTACCAGGCAGTTTCTCGTTGCCACTGAATATCCTCGCCAGATGCTCTAGATCGCTTGAGTTCAATTCGAGGCGCAACTCGCTCGCAAGCGCTTCATTGAACTTGATGAGTCGTGGGGCGACCACCGGTACCGGATCAAGCCGCGTGTATAGCGTGCCCGGCAGTCGACTGTAGTCATTTTCTAAGTTCATGGGACTTCGATACGCTTCGTTAGCGGTGTCGGCCGCGGTCTACTTCCTGGATTCGGATTCAAGCGCTGCCTGCAACACCGGCCGCGCCCATTCAGGCGTGTCTGCCAAAGCGCGGGCATCCCCCGGATCGGGGAACACCATGGGGCCCTCGATCGTTTCGAGCAGGAGCACGGGATTCGGGATTGACTCCCCCGGCGCGGCGTGCGCGCTGTTGTCGAATAGCTGCACGTGCGCCAGATGTGGCAACAGCCTGATCAGATTTGCGCGTGATGCCATATAGGGCCTAATTTATCAATTTGGGCTGAATAGAAGGAATAAAGCCATTCCTTCCGGACAGGCGATGGGGCAGCACTGCCAATACGCCATTCGGTACTTTGCGGACAATAGGAGCCGTAATAAGGTCGAATAGGGACATTCTTACCATTCCAGTCATTTGAATGGCCTCCATCACGGACACGATGCCGGGAGTCGTCCTGGTCGCCGAAACTATGCATCGGCCGCCCGCCGTGCACGACGACTCGCGGTGCAGGGCACGCTCCGGGTCCGAATGGAAAGGTCGGTGCCCCACACTCGCTCATGGCGACCATGCGCCAGCTACGCTAGTTGGCGACCTGGTTGATTTTTTGTTTTGGCGACAATTCCATCCCGGAATCTCGCATGTGAGGCTGACGTACAGCGGTACCCTGCGTATTGAGGCCGCGCAGGAGATGAAAGAATAGAATCGCCGGCGGGTCGAAGAACTACTAAAGCCGTCGTGGCTCAATAGACGAGGAATCTTTCATGCTTATCAATAACTTAGGAAAATTCAGCGCCGTTGCAGCGGCAGCAGTGGGGATGCTAGTGCTGGGGGCTTGTAGCAAGCCGTCGGCGGATGCAACGGCAGATGTCGGTTCCTCCGCGTCCGCCGCGCCTGCTGCGCCCCAAGTGGCGTGCGACCGCCAATGCCTGATCGACGCCACCGATGCGTACGTCGCAGCCCTGGTGGCACACGATCCGACCAAGGCGCCGCTGGCGAACAACGTCTCGTTCGTCGAAAACGTCAAGAAGATGCAGCCGGGAGAAGGGCTTTGGAAGAGCATCGTGAAGGCGCCGGGCAAATTCGCCATCCACGTCCCGGACCCGATCAACGAGACCGCCGGCTATCTCGCGATGGTGACCTACATGGGTCCGCAGCAGGCGCCGCAGGGCGCGTCTCCCAAGCAGCGCGAAGCGTTTGCCAAGAAGCCTCCGGTCGAGCAGCCAGCGATCATTGCAATCCGGCTCAAGTTCGATGATAAGGGCAAAATCACCGAAGCCGAGCATCTGGTGTCGGGCGTACGGGAAGCACAGATGGTCAATCTGCAGACACCGCGGCCGGCCATCTTCACCGAGATACCCGTCGCGCAGCGCAAGTCGCATGATGAGCTGATCAAGATCGGCGCCTCTTACTACGATGCGCTCGATGACAACAACGGCGAGCTCGCGCCTTTCGCACCCGATTGCGAGCGCCATGAAAACGGCATGATCACTGCGAGCGGCGCGCCGTCCACAATGCCGGTCACCCCGGGCAAGAAAGCGGCTCCGCACGTTGCGCGTGATTGCCGAGGCCAAATTAGCAGCAACACATTCCAGTACATCGACCACATCGTGGACCGCCGCGTATTCGCTGCGGATCCTGAGACGGGCCTGGTCATGGGCCTGTCGCACTTCCGTCACCCGATGGACAATTTGCCGTATAAGGTGAAGAACACGGACGGCTCGACCTCCGAGAAAAACAAGAAGAACATGCCGTTTGCGCCGTTCGATCTGCCGGCAGCGCACATCTTCAAGGTTGGCCCGGATGGGCAGATGCATGAGATCGAGGCGATGGGGTTCACCGCTC
The DNA here is from genome assembly GCA_963708865.1 of uncultured Gammaproteobacteria bacterium. Classification (GTDB taxonomy): domain Bacteria; phylum Pseudomonadota; class Gammaproteobacteria; order Steroidobacterales; family Steroidobacteraceae; genus DAIDKA01. The sequence goes on along the minus strand of CAVPUC010000005.1, from coordinate 454,424 downwards.
CGTACAACTCCCCCACTGGGCGGGAGTAAGTGAACAGGCCCCGGCCGTCTGCGCCGGGGCCTTTCTCTAAGCGAAGCCAAGACACGGGCCCAGAGCCGTGCTGTCGCCGAGCGACACCGAGCAGCCCGGGGCTCCCGCGGCTGGGGCGGGAGGTAGCACCCTCTCCAATGTCTATACGCTGGCGACGTTCGGCTGACCGCTCATCAGGTGCTTAACCCGCGTGCACCAATGGTCACCGAAGCCTGCCGCCTGAACGATTCGGACGTAGGTGTCGCAGGTGCAAATCCTGTCATCCCGACCATTATTTCTCCAATCCCGCTGGCTGTCAGGTTCGCCGACGTCTGGGTGTGAGTTTCGATTGCAGGAAAATGTCCTCGGAGCGGCGTTTTAGACCGTCGCCGACCGAGCTCCAGGACGTGCATCACGCGCCAGGAAAGAGCCTCATCTCTAAACCTGACGCCGTCGAAGATGCGGCAAATGTATTGCCATCAGAGTTGCGACCAACCCCCATCGACCGGAAGCTCCATGCCTGTCGTGAAGGTCGCATCGAACCCAAGGAAGAGCACCGCCTTCGCGATTTCCTCCGACGTCCCAAAGCGCTTCATCGGGATCATGCCGATCGTCCTCTCCCTAACTGAGCGACCACGGCTTCATCGGGAAACACTTTGCCGAGGCTCGGCGTGTCGATGGGACCGGGCGTTACTGTGTTGACGCGAATTTCGCGAGGAAGCAACTCGACGGCGAGCGTCCGCGCGAGTGATCGCAGCGCGGCCTTGGCGGCTCCGTATGCGGCTTGGCCTGGCAGTCCCTTGGCGTTGGCGACGGAGTTCGTGAGGACGACAGCGCCTCCCTGGTTTATTAGCGGCGCGAGCTTCTGTACCGCGAAAAATGGTCCCTTGGCGTTCAGGTTGAACATCTCGTCGTAAATGGCCTCGGTCACGCCCCCGAGAGGCGTCGGGATGCTGAACCCGGCGCTGACGGAGAGCAGATCGAAGGTGCCGAACTCGGCCTTCACCTGACAGGAGAGTGCGTCGATGTCCGTTAACGACTGCGCGTCGCTTGAGACCACAATGGCGTGCTTGCCAATCTCTTTTTGCGCCGATTCCATGCCGGCCTTCGAGAGACCCGTCACCAGCACGCGCGCGCCTCCATTGAGGAGCATCTTCGCTGTCGCGAGCCCCATGCCGCTCGTGCCGCCGATAATTACCACCTTTTTTCCTTGGTACTGATCCATCTGTATTTCTCCTTGCGAGGTTAGGGTTGTTTACTAATTTTGAACTGTTTGGCTAATACACTAAGCGAGCTAATTTGCGGTGAACAAAATTGAGAACTGTTATTTCAAAACTGCCGCGACGATCCCGTCATGCAACGGGCGGTTTCGGACGCGATGGCGACGCCGGGTTTACGGACGACAAATCGACGCCAGAGACCTTGACGACGGCCTGCCACGCAGCTTCCTGGTTGGCGCGATCGTGGAGGTGTGGTTGGAGCTGCACCTCAATTGGGCCTGAGAACTTCCCTTTGGCCGAGGCGAAGAATTGCCCCGAGAGATCGGTTCCGAACTTTGATGCCTGGATATATCGGCTGGCCGCGGTCTCCGGCGTCTGATTCATGCCGGGAATGAGGTTCACGATTGGGATAAAGAGATACCTCAACGCCCAGCCAGCGCTTCGCACCACGTTGGTGCCGGTCGCGCCACCGGGCGACACAGCGTACACGGCCATGCCGGAGGGCAGCCGGCGGGCCAGCGCCGCGGTCCACCAAGCGACGATGAGCTTCGCGTCGGCATACGCATTGTTGGGCACGTACTTCACGTTCGGCCCGTTGCGTATCAGGGCTTCAACAGCGGCGGTTCGATTGCCCTGGTACCATTTGGCCGCGAAGGCTGGCAGGTCGGTGTATTTGAACATCGGTACGCCCCCGCGGGCAGGTTCTGCACCTGCGATAACGATCCGCGCGTTGGGGCTCAGCAAGTTGGCATTGAGCAACCCAACCGTCAGTTGATGATGCCCGATAAGCGGGGCCTGAGAAGACTCGATCGCCCGTCGCAGTGACTGCGCGCTTCTTAAAGGGAACCAACCCTGCATTGAGTAGCAGAAAATCGATCGGCTGGCCGCGCTTGACGAGCTCGGCAACGGCCGACTGAACGCTGGACGGCTTGTCCAGATCAAGCGCCAGCGGCGTGAAGATCACTGTTTTGTGCTCAACGGCCAGTTGAGCGGCCGCTTGCTGGGCCCCGGCCAGGCTGCGCCCGGTGACGATGATCTCGCGCCAGCCCTCTTCGGCAAGAAGTCGGGCGGCCGCCTGACCGAGCCCGGAAGTGGCGCCGGTGACGAGAGCGATCGAATGTTCCATGGGGGCTCCGTGGTAAAGGCCGAGGTCGTGATGCCCCGCGAGGCCCGAATCGGCTTGCTAATTTCGAACTATTCAGTTATATATTGAGATATGATAAACATTGTCAATGCGTTTTGAACTAAATGATTCACAATACCCCTAGACCGCTGGGTCGACCGCGCAGTTTCGATGAGACGGGGGCGCTGGAAAAAGCGACTCAGGTGTTCTGGTCGAAAGGCTACGACGGCGTAACGATCGACGATCTCGTCGAAGGGATGGGCGTGGGACGGCCGAGCCTGTATGCCGTCTTTGGAGACAAGCGGGCGATATTCTTGCGCACCCTAAAGGCTTACGCAGAACGCAAGGGCGCGGCAGCCGCGAAGGCACTCCTCGCGCCTCGGACGCTTCGCGACTCGATCACGGGCTTTCTGAGGTACGCCGTCGAAAGTGCGACACAGAAAGGCTCCGCTCGGGGCTGCCTCATGATCTGCGTCGCGCCGCTTGTGGACGATGCTGAGGTTCAGCGGTTCCTGCAGAACGCGGTCGCGGGCGGCGCGGCACTGGTGGAGCGCCGTTTCCGGGACGGGATGCGCGCGGGCGAAATCCCGTCTGACTTTCCCGCAACTGCGCGCGCGACACAAGTAACGGACTTAGCGCGTGGGCTGACCATGCGTGCGCAGCTAGGCCTGCCACGCAAGACGCTCCTCGAAGAGGCTGAGGAAGCGGCCGACCTGGTGCTCCGGCCGCGGCACGCCTGACGGATTACCGGAAAACTTCACTGAGCAATGACCATGACAACTGACGTGAGCGGCGGACCCGGGGTGTCTCGTCGTCTGATGAAAAACGTGGCGATATGGAAGAAGCGCTGAATTACTCGGGCTTCGACTCACCTGGGACCGGATAGCTTCGGTCGAGCGGGAATTGGCAGCACTCAAGGAACGGATGCGTCAACTCGAAGTGTCACGGAATGAGCCACCAGATATAGCTCCGACTGCGGCCGGGACGCGGAGCAGCGCCGGCACGTAGTAGCCCCGGAGCTGCCCTCCCCTTGCCCCATCGTTAGAGAGTGTGATAACGCGCATTTGTCACACTGTCCGAGAGGGCCGCGATCTTTACCAATCGAGACGGGGTTCCTACCGTTTTCTTTACCATCCCGCCCGCGCGCCAGGCGCGCTGATTTTGTTTCTTTTAGGTGTGCCGGTTTCAACTGCCGAGGTGATTCAGAGCCCTAGAGCAATGGCCAGTTAGCAGGCTTTCTCGTTTAGCGCCCGAGCATTATGGAGTCCGACTGCGCGTGGCGCGCGTTACTGCGCGCATCGCAACGCACAACAAGCGAGCAACGGCAGGGATGACGGACCCGCAACAACGCGTCCATCGGGCGTGTTTGGCCGATAATGCATCCAAATTGGTTCAAGTACACAAAGGGGAGTCGGTATGGAAGCCTGGAACGTGCAGAAACTCATTAAGTGGGGCGGCATTGCGGTTCTCGCAATTATTGTTCTGTTGGTCATTTGGCCGTTCTACAGCGTGCCAACCGGCTCGCGCGGCGTTATTACCCGGTTCGGCGCAATTGTGGGAATCGAAGCCGAGGGGCTGACGATCCTGCCACCGTGGGAGAAGCTCTCAATCTTTTCCATCCGGGCGGAAACTGCGAATGTGACGAACGCGGAAGGGGCACTTCCGACACCCAACCTGTCACGACGAGCCTGACGGTGCGATACGCAATACAACCGGACAAGGTCTCGGAAGTGTTTGAGCAGTATTCACACGACGGCGATCTGTCTTCGTATGTGGATACCGCGACCCATGAAATCTTTAAATCAGTGACGGCAAGGTATGACGCGCCAGATTTGATCTCCCAGCGTCCCAAGGTCTCAGCCGACATCTACGATGCACTGACAGCGAAGCTTGCGAAATATGGCGCACGGGTGATCAACATCGACATGACCGGGTTCGCTTTTTCGCCCACCTATATGGCGGCAATCAACGACAAGGTCACTCAGGAGCAGCTGCGGCTTGCCGCCGAAAACAAGCTGAAGACTGTTGAGGCCGAGCAGAAACAGAAAGTCGCGGTCGCCGAAGCCGAAGCCAACGCCGTTAAGGCCACCGCGGACGGCGATGCCTACGCGCGGCTCACGAACGCGACCGCCGAGGCGAATGCCATCAAGGTACAAAGCCAGGCGCTATCCCAGAATGCTCAGGTATTGGAGCTGCGGCGCATCACTGTGGAGCAGACCAAGGCTGAAAAATGGGATGGCAAGTTGCCCGAAGCGATCTACGCGAATGCACCCATTCCGTTTCTGAATGTCGGCACCAAGTAGCCCATCGCAAGGAGGCGTCGGCGATGTGCGGCAGGCCATCGCCGAGCCTCGTTATTTCAACACGACCACGTTAATTCGGTTGGCCCCAGATACGATGAGGGAATAACGCCGGTGCCCAATACCAGCTTCTGCAGCACGGTATTGCCATCGAGACGCCACACCTTGTGTTTCTCATGTGGTTGTTGCCGGCTGGTCCCAGGCCTTGATCGCTTCGGTGACATCGGCCTTGGGACCCAGCGTCTGCGACGCCGCGCTCATTTGGGCCGCGCTGAGCGCGAGCATCGGTGCCTGGATTTTCAGGCTGGCGGCGAGCCCGGCAGCAATTCTCACGTCTTTCGCCGCCAGCGCCAGCAGGAACCCCGCTGCATGCCGGCCGCCGATGACATGATCCTTCATCGACAGTTCGCTATGAAAGGTTCTGCCCGTTGAGACGTTCAGGATATCGATCAACTGCAGCGGATCGATGCCAAAGCGCTTGCCAATCAGCAGCGCCTCCGAGGTCGCCTCAAAGGCCGCCGCCGACACATAGTTGTTGAGCGCTTTCATCGCATGCCCTGCTCCCAGGCCGCCAACCTGGAACAGGCGTTTGCCCAGCAGTTCCAGCACGGGCCTGGCGCGCGCAATCGCCTCCTCATCGCCACCCATCATTATTGTCAGTGAAGCATCCGTCGCCCGCGGCACGCCACCCGACACCGGCGCATCCACGAGCGAGATGCCGAGGTCAGCGAGCCTCGCGCCGAGTTCACGCGTACCCTCGGGCTCAGATGAACTCATGTCGAGAACGAGTGCGCCCCGGGACAATTCCGCGGCGACCCCGCGCGGTCCCACCAGGACTTCCCGCACGATCGCGCCAGTCGGAAGCATGGTCACGATCACGTCGATCCCGCGAAAATCCTCCGGGCCGGTAGCGATCCGCACGGTGACGTCATCGGCCAGGCGCTGCGCCGCTGCCGCATCAAGATCGGATACGGTGAGTGAATGGCCGGCCCGCGCCAGGTGGCCCGCCATCGGACGGCCCATCGCACCCAGACCGATGAATCCGATGTTAATACTCAACTCCCGACATCATTTCAGGGCCAGCCCAGGCGGCGTGCAATTGTCCTAGTATTGGATGTCGTGTAGAACGGGTCAACATCGATACGAGTTGGAGCGCCAAATGAAACTGGCAACCTCAGGCATGCTGATGCTCGGTGCAGTGGCCATGTGCGCCCAGGCGGTGCGTGCCACCGACTGTGACAAGAGCTGCCTCGAGGGTATCGCGGCGGCGTATCGCGCCGCCTACCTCAAGCACGACGTGACCTTGGCGCCGTTTGCGAAACACGTGCGCTTTTCCGAGAACAACGCCGCGATGACCTTTCCGGACGGCACCTGGGATACCGTAACCCAAGAGGTTGATACGCCACTGATCCTGTCGGACCCCGCCACCGGGCAGATCGGGATTTACACCAGCATCCTGCAACGCCAGACCCAGGGTTTTCTCGCCGTGCGGCTGCAGGTGCGCGACCGGCAGATCACCGAGGTCGAGCACGTCATTGCCACCCGGCGCAATGTCAGCTCCCCCCCGGTTCCGATGGGCGATGTCCTGCAATACCACCGTGATCCCGCGCTGCGTGCGCCCGTTCCCAAGAGCCAGCGGCTGTCGCGGGACGCCATCAAGCATCTTGCCGATGGATACTTCTCGACCTTGCAATACAACACGGGGGTGATCCGCGGTACCCGGTTCGCTGCCGGTGCGGTGCGACATGAGAATGGCGTCATGTGGACCGACCTTGAGCAGGGCTTCAAATCCGGTCGGTACCGATACAACAACCGCGTACGCGATCGGGACTGCTTCCTGGTAGACGAGGAGCGCGGCTTTACCATGTGCCGCGGTTTCATCGACCACAAGGGCGTGCTGGACGAATACGCCATGACCGATGGGACCAAGGCCAAGTCGAACTATCAGGAACCCCAGTCCTGGGGTTTCCTCGAATCATTCAAGGCCGACCGGGACGGCATCCTCGCGGTGGAAGCGACCTTCAGTGCCGTGCCGTATTACTTGCGCTCGCCGTGGACCAAGAAACCCGATCCCACCTACGATGCCTCGAAGACCCCCGCTACACCGCGCGCCGCGCCTGCGACAGCGCCAGCATCGAAATAACGCACAGCGCAGCCGGAATGGCGAGGCCTGCGAGCATCCGGATGGGGGCGGCCCCGGCAGCGAGCAAGGCGCCGCCGGCCAGGGGACTTGCGAAGGCGCCAATGCGGGCTACCGCCGACGCCCAGCCGCTGCCGGTGGCGAGGATGCTCGACGGATACAGCGCCGCTGCCAGCGACACAATCGCGAACTGCGAACCGCCGGTGCAGGCGCCTATTACCAGCAATAGCGCACCCCAGGAGAAGAATCCGGACGGCACGATCAGGAACAACAGCAGCGACACCGTATTGATCGCGAATCCGAGGGCGAGCGTCCGTTCGGCGCCGAACCGGTCCATGAGCCAGGCCAGCGATAGGCCGCCCAGCACGCCACCCAGCTGGTTGAAAGCCATCGCCCGGATCGCCTGCGCGGGCAGCCAGCCGGCGCCGGTGAGCAACGTCGGCAGCCAGCTCACGAGCAGATAGAGGATGAAGGAATTCATGCCAAAGCCGACCCACAAGCACACCGTGGGCCAGCGGTAGGGCCGGCTGAGGAGATCGCGCACTGAACCCGACAGTTGGTGTGCAGGCGGCTTGAGATAGACGGTGTCCGGCGCCACGTTGGGAACGATGCTTTCCAGAATTCGTGCAGTCGCTGCGCTACCAGGTCGGCGATGGAGCAGAAATTTGATGGATTCAGGTCCCGTGAGCAGCAATGCACTCAATCCCAGTGGCAGCACACCCCCGATGATGAACGTGGCGGGCCAGCCGAAATGCACAATCAGCGTCGGCGCCACCAATCCTGCCACCAGCGCACCGGTCGCCGTATTGCAGTACGACAGGGTGATCAGCGTCGCGCGTCGACGCCGCGGCATGAAGTCGGCCGTCAGCACATAGGCGTTGGCCAGGCTCGCGCCCAGCGCCGCACCGGTGACCAATCGGGCCAGCGCCAGCTGCAATGGGTTGTGGGCCAGCGCCGCGGCCAGGGAGGAGACACCCACAACCGCCATGGTGGCGGCCAGCACGGTGCGTCGCCCATATCGATCCCCGAGCGGACCCAGCAACGCGGCGCCGACTCCCATCCCCAGAAGCGACGCGGACAGCGCCAGGCTCAACCCTGCAGGGGCAATACCCCACGCCTTGGTCAGTGACGGCACCGTGAGCGCAAGGACCTGCAGGTCGTAACCATCGAGCAGCACCGCAAGGGTACAGAGGAGCAGTACGTACTTCTGCAGCGTCGAGAGCGAATTGGCGTCGAGAAGATCGTCGATTTCAACGCGCGGCCGGGTCGTCGGTACGTCCACAGCAGTCCGGTCCGTCACTTCGGGTGCGGAGCCTTCTCCCCGAGCCCGGGATAGTAGAGCGCTCGATTCGACTCGGATTCGTTAAAGACCTTGCGCGTCTTGAACAACCAATGGCCATTGCGTTTCACGAGTTCATCCTCGTAATGGCCGAAATACACCAGCTGCACATCCTTCTGGGGAGAATTGTTGGTGATCTCGAACCAGTAAGCGATGTTCTTTGCGGTGTCGCCATTGACGTTGATGACGTGATTGGTGATGAAATGCCGGGAGCGCGGCCAGGATTTGGCATCTTTCGGCACGCTGCTGGTGCGAGCGCCCGAAAACGCTGACATCGCCTTGCGGATCGCCGTCGTGCCCCGCTCCACGCCTCCGGCCCAGTCGAGCACGCCGTCCGCCACCCACGCGGCCATGACCGTATCCATGTCGCCCGCATCGACCGCGATCATGTAACGGTTCGATAGATTTTCAATTTCGGCTCGATCGTCCGCATAGCTCGCGAAAGCCAGGCTGCAGATGCAGCACGCCAGGAACGCACCGATTATCGTCACTATGGTCTTCATGGATCCCCCCCTCTTCGTTGATCACCGCGCGTATCGCACCGGGCCCAACTTCGCTCTCCTGCGAGCCTTCTATCCGTCAGGGAATTGCCCCTTGGCGACATTCAGAACTAACCCGATGAGGTTACTCTAACTGGCTGCAGGCATAATTTGCGAGTCCGTCCGGTAAACCAGCGGCCGGAATCTAGACGGTTGCTTGAGCGGGGGTGGCAAGCTAGTAGTTGCCAGGGCCACGCCGTTGGACAATTCTGCGCGATTGAGGCAGTAATGATGGTTCAACCGCGCCGCTTTGCGGCGGCAGTTTTCCGTGGTGTGGTGAATGGCCATCATATGTCGCCATCACAGCGCGGCCTTTCGCGTGGCCCCCGGGGGCCTTACACTCATGACCGGTACAGGCCGGAGATGATCTGGTGTACAGCCGACTGATTTCCGGTCCAAGCGTTATCGCCAGGTTCCTTGCGGGACCCGCGCTGTATTTTGTACCCGGCGAAAATCCCCAACCCGAGATGCCGCGGTTCCCTGATCCGCGCCGAGCGGCGGTGGCAGGCCTCATCGTTACGGTCTTGCTGGTAGTGGGCGGACTGCTCCTGGTACACGTGCTGAGCCGTACGGGAAAACTTCAGGATTGTGTGATGTCGGGACGCACCAACTGTGCGCCGATCGACTCACCTGCGGGAACCGGCGGCTAGCAAAGCTGCGCCCGCGATCGTTGCCTCATGGCGGCATTGTCCAGGATTGTCGCGCCTTCTCTCCCGTCGAGAAATTCACCGACAAAGGCGCGCCCAATATCGTCCTGATCAATCGTCCCAAACGGTCCTGGAATGAGACGCCCCAGCAGCGCGACAATTCGCGGGGTATGCGCATTACCCGAAATGATACCGGGGCGGAAAATTGCCAGACGTTTGAATCCAAGCCTTCGCACCGTGTCTTCTTTTTCCCCCATGATGCGGGCATAACGAATCCAGCTTCTGGCGCTGCTCCCGGCTGCCGAGAGCAACCCGAACCGTTCGATACCCGCGGCCAGGCACGCCCGCGCAAAGGCGCCGACCAGGCCAACTTCCAGCTTCCTGATGTCCTCGTCACTCCACTGCTGACTGCCCTTGCCGATGCCGATACAGGATGCGGCGTACAACGGGTCAGCTTGCGCGCTGCAGGTCCGGGCCAGCTCGGCGATCTCGCTGGGGAAATTTTCCGCCCCCGTATCCATGATCACCTGGCGCAGGCGCGAATCGGCAGCAAGAGCAATCGTCCGCCGATTGACCATCACGACTTCCGTGCACGCGCTGGCAGCGAGCAAGGCGCGCACCAGTACCGATCCCACCTGCCCGGTGCCGCCGAAGACCAAGACGCGAAAAGCCATGTTGCCTCGCAGCACAAGTGGGAGCCAAACCTACATATCAACTCAGCTAAGCGGCGGACGCTATGCGAATTCCTCAGCCGTAAGTCCCTCATCGTCACTCGCCGATCTGCGCTACTTTCTGCGCCTGGGGCTGCGCACCTGCACGTGCTCTCCGAAGACCCCATTTCGGAAAAGAGCGCGCGACTGTTTCAAGCCACTATTTCACATGACAGGCTCGGGAGCGACAACCGGCCGCCCCTGTACACCAGCGCGTCCGGCAAACGTGGATTCGCCGTTCGCGGCGCAACCGCGCTCGGGTGGTCACCTAATTCATGTCCGAGAATGCCATCATCAGTGCTCTCGGCGCGGCCTTCTGCAGTGCCCTGGGGCTCGCCGTGAATTTCGCCCTGATCGACTATCTGCATCTGTCGCGGATGTCGGTGCAGACCCTGACTATCGGTGCGATTGTGGCATTGCTGATCGGACAATTCGCGGTGCTGCGCTCGGCGATCAAGACTGCCGCGCGGTATGCGTACGCAGCCGCGATTTTGATTTATTGATATGAGGCGACATTCATGCGAACGAACCCAACTTACGGGCCTGGTCTTTGAGCCCATTCCCTAGCGAGGCGCTGGACGCCAACCGGCGAGGCGAGCTGACGCGGACTCAACGCGACGACTTCGCTCGCCTGCTGCGCCTGCGCAACCGGCGCGCGACCATCATCGCGGCCGTGCTGTTCGCCGTGGCTGTCCTGCTTGGATTTCCAGCGCGGGGTGTCTTGTCGCCTATCTGGCGCATTGCGATCGTGGGCGTAGCGCTCGGTATCGCGGTGTCCTTGATCTTGCGTGTCGTGAGTGGTGGGGATAAGGCCTTGAGCCAGGACCTGCGTCGCGGACATGTCGAATCGGTGACCGGGCCCATCAGCCAAGAGCAGGAATTGGCCCCGGACGCGGATAGCACCAAACTCTACTTCTTGAAAGTCGGCGGTAAGCGCTTCAGGGTTACCGCGGTGGCCAGCGAGGCAGCGCCCCGATCGGGGCAGGTACGTCTGTATTACCTGCCGGAAAGTCGCGCCGTGGTAAACATTGAGCCACTGGCGGAGGACGTGATGCCGGCCGGAATCGTGCAGCGCCCGCTTGAGGAGGCCATCGTCGGCAGCTGGCGCAACAGTTTCGCGCATGCGACCTTCACGGCGGACGGGCGCGTCACCGCCAGTGTGATGGGGCGGCACTCCGCGGGACAGTGGTCCGTCGATACGCAAGGGCGCCTGCATGCCGAGATTGCTGGTCGTGCGGAGATTGCGCAGGCCAGTGTCAGCGGCAACGAGCTGCGCATTGCCCTGACCGGCAGGGTCGTCACGCTGACACGCGAGGCATAGCGGGGTCAGAACGCGATCAGGCTCCCGCGGCACCGGGCGCCAGGTCCAACCGCTGGTTCGTCTTGATCTGCTGCACGTAAGCCTCCGGGGCACCTGCCTCGGCGGCAAACGCCTCCCACCGGGACACCGCACGGCCAACCTGCTCCACGATCTCAGCGGCCATGCTTTTCGACAGGCTCGCCGTATCGGCCAGGGCCTTGAGGTCCTCGCGCGTAAAGCCATCGAACTTGCCGTTCACGCCCATTTGGTGCTGGGCCATCCACCGATTCGCAGGATCGTAGCCATAGGTGAGGTCATAGGCCGGGGCAAGACGCCAGCTGCCGCGCTCGTCCATCAGGAATGAGATGTTCTTGACGTGATCGTCCTGGTTGCGGGCGATGAGGTTGAAGACGCACCGGCGGTACAGCTCCTCGCGCGCCGGGGCCGTACCTCCAAGCTGCCGCAGCACCTGGAATGCCTGCTCGTAGGTGTTGGCCTGCGGAGTGTTGTAGTCGAGGTGGGCGAGCGCGCCCAAGGTCTGCATGTGCCGCTTCGAGCCCGCATCGGTGCGGTCGAAGCGCTTGGTCATGAAGTGTTTGCGCGGGCCTTCCGCAAGCAGCCGGCACTCGGTCATCTCGATGCCGCAGGTCTGCGCCATGAGGTAGTAGGCGTACTCCACGCGGGTGAAACCCTTGGGGTCTGACAGCTCGTGGTCCCCGGCGCCGCGCACGCCATCGAACTTCAACAGCCAGTAGGTGAACCCGGCCGGCGCCGTGACCTGCCCGGAGCGCACCTCGTTGGTGGCGAGGTTCCAGGCGACGAGCGCTTTGGGCCGCGCGCCGCCAGCGGAGGTGCCCACGCGCAGGATCTCGGCAAGTCCCGCGTGGACGGAGCCTGGGGCGAAGGAGGTCGCAAGGTCATGGCGGTGCTGCAGCACCTGGGAGGCAAGCTCGACCAACGCCTCGATCTTCAGCTTCTGGCTCTTGCGAGCCCGCGGGCCTTTGACGGGTCGGAACTCAAGCGCCCCCATGCCGCGGCTGCCGGTGTAGCACAATCGCTCGATGGAGCCGAAGCTGTCAGGCGCGCGCCCCTGAGTGGCAAGCCATGCATCGATGAGGGTGTTGCCGAATCGGTCCGGAAGACTGTCTGCCAGGAGGCCCGGCAACCCCTTGAAGGCATCCCGGCCCAGTGCGGGGAACTGGTAAACCGTAGTCGACAGCGGCATCGTCAGGGGAGCCACTTGAAGACCCGACTTCAAGAACCGCGGGTTGTACTCAAAGCGCGCGAACGCATCTCTCCCAGTCTGGGCGACCGCCCCGATGAGCTCCCCCCATAGCAGCACTTCGGCAAGTTCGGTCACGCCGTCCCCGGGGAACTCTCGCCTCGCGCCCGTTGCCGTTTTTTGCCTCGGGCCCGCAGTAGCGCCATGGGGCTGGGTTCATCCGCGGGGATGCCGGCCAGAAATCCGTCCAGCAGCTCAAGCGCCCGCAGCACCCGGACCAGGAGCTTCAAGTCCGCGCCCGCCCCCCTCTCCAGCCGTTCGATGGTGGCGCGTGAAACGCCCGCCTCTCGGCCGAGCGCTGTCTGGGTTAGGTTGCGCTTCAGACGAACCGCCGCCAGGCGCGAGCCCAAGGCTTCCAAAGCGGCCTCATCGCTAAGGGCAGCTAGGAGGTTAGTATTCATAACGCGTCTAATATGAGTCACTAAGCGTGAAACGGATAATATTGTAGCTTATAAGATTCATAAACGAAATTATTTATTATTACTTAATTCATCTAATAAGCTACATTATCGAGGAATATATACTTTATGACTCTTATACACCGCATTATAGGATATCAGTCGCAATGCGGCCGGGGCGGCGCCCTGCTCGATTACGTGGGCCGCATCCCCACAGCGACGGAGATACGCGCGGCCTGAGTCGCCGCAAATACCCCTCCGGCCAGGGCGATTACCAGTGCAAACAGCACGCCGATCAGGACGATCCCAGGTCCCACATCGAGTCCGTACGTAATGTGTAAGGGCGACCCAGACGCCACCATCGTACTGATCCTCACCCCGCCCAGCAGCAGCCGCGCGCAAAGCGCGCCGAGCAGCGCCCCCGCGAACCCCAGGATCAGCGCTTCGATGACGACGGACGCGACGACCGACGGCGCGCCAAATCCGATCGCCCGCAGTGTCGCAATTTCGGTCCTTCGCGCTCTCACGGCGGAGAACGTCGTATTGAGCGCACCGAAGATCGCGCCGAAGGCCATGATGCCACCCAGCCCATAAGCGGTGCTCTTGAGCAGCTGATAAATCGGGCGGGATATCGCCGCATAGTACTCATCCTCCCGCTGCGGCTTCACCGCGAGCGTCGGGTCGGAAGCGAGCGCGGCGCTGAAGCGGGCGAAATCCGCGGGGCTGTTGAGCCGCACGGTCACACTGTTGAAGTTAGTGAAACCATTGGCGTTCATGAGCGATGTGGCGTCGGTCATGAGCTGCGATTCAAGCGAACCGCCACCGCTGGAAAAGATCCCGACGACCTTCCAGTCCCCGTCCGGGAAGGTAATGCTGGATCCGATCGACAGTCCGCCGATCCGCTCCTCGATGGCTCTGCCGACGATCACTTCGCGCTTTCCAGGCACGAAAAGCCGTCCTGCAATGATCTTGGTTTCCGGCCGCAGTGCAAACGCCTGCAAGCCGACGCCGAGCACCGGAAGGTAGACATCCCGACCCGTATGGGAATCCGAGAACGCAACGGAGATGAGCGCCTCGGCTGAGGCAATGGGCGACCCGCTTGCCGTGTGCGCCACGCCTGGCGCATCCACGACCGCCGCGACATTCGCGCGGGAGATACTGCTCGATCCGGAATTCAGACCCGCCAGAATGATGACACGGTCTGGACTTGCGCTCTTCGTCGCCGCCCCGGTAAATCCGGTGGCGACGGCGAGCGCCGCGATCAGGACCGCGACGGTCGTCGCTATCCCGATCACGACGACCAGCGACGTCCCGAGACGCTGCGGAATCGTTTGCAGCGCGACGGTCGTCACCGCACGCATCTGTCTCAGGGCGCTCACACGCGCAGCCTCAGTGCGTCGACGACCACGAGGCGCTTGGCCGCCCAAGCTGGCATTGCAGCGGCAATGAGCGTGAGCATCACGGCAAACCCCACTCCCGCCATAACGATCCTGGGGGAGAGCACATTCGCGCTGGCGAGGAATTCGCTAGTCCTGGCAAGGATCTGCCCGACGAAGTGAAAGGCCACCGCCGCAAGACCCAGGCCGATGGCGGCGCCCGATATGCACAGCGCAAGGGCTTCCAGTTCTATGAGTAACAGCACCTGGAGATCCGAATAGCCCAACGTTTTGAGCACGGCCAATTCCGCCGTGCGCTCCCGAACGGACTCGAACATGACGTTGCCCGTGAGAAAGAGCATGGCAAAGAAGACCGCGATGATGACGGCGTTCGTCAGCCACTTCACGTCACCGATTTCTGCAACGCCCTCGGCGGCAAATGCACTTTCCTGCTGCGAGAGCGTCGGCGCACCGGAGTTCACGAACAGCCGATCGATCGCCCGGCCGATCCTGACGGCATGGTGCGTATCGGCGATATGGACGAAGAACCACGCGACAGTGCCCACACCGCGTACCCGGTTCACATCCAAATAGGCGTAATTGCCAATCGCAAAAGGCGGCTGCGCCGGATCGCCCGGACAGGTCATGATGCCGACGATAGTGAAGGTCCAGTTGGGGCTCCCATCGCGCGCCGCAACCGGGGAGGTGATGCTTACCTGGTCACCCACCTTCCAGCCCACACGCTTGGCGAAGGTATCGAGCACGATGAGGCCGGTGCGCGTGCGGGTGAGACGATCGATGGCTGTGGCCGACGTTTTGAACTCATCCAGAACGGAAAAGAACCGCGTGGGTGAGGTGGCCAGAATGAGGAGCGAGTGCGTCGGATCGCGATATTGGGCCGGAATCAGACCCAGCCACGTCACCTGCGTCACCCCTGAAATCCGCTCGATCTGGGGCAGGTCAGCGAGCGGAATTGAGTTGCCGAATCGCCCGCTGACCATCAGCCGGTCAGCGTGGCTGTGCGCCCCTGCGGCAGCGAAAGCCGCATTCACGCTTTGCAACAGACCGAAAAGCAGAAAGCCCACCGCCAGGGAGATGACGGTGAATATCGTGCGCTCCGGTCTGCGCCACAATTCCGCCCGAACCAGTGTCCAAAAGCTCATCTGTGTGTCGCTCCGACACCGTGGACGGCTGACCTATCCGCGCTGCCAGGCGATCCGGGCCTGAATTTCGGGTGGCGACAGCGTCCGTGCCGACTCGGCTCCTCCTCCGGTGTCGACCGATTCATGGGCCTTCAATAGTGTCGGGGCTGGAGCTCTCGCAGGGGCCTCGTTGAGCGTCGCAGGATTGATGGCGGCGGGAGGTGCATGAAGGCTCACCACTCCTTCCAGAACCGTGAGCTGTATTGCGTTTCCACCGGCCACACGAACGTTGAACGTCGCAGCCAATGTGTGGAAAACCCGATCGCCGGCGGTCACGGTAAACTGTCGATGCCCCTGGCGCGGCACCGTGAAAGTCGCCTCGCCCTTCACCAACAGCACAGAGCAGATGGCGTTGGCATAGGTGACGGCGATGCGTGTCCCGCGATTCAGCACCACTCGCGAGCCGTCGGGGAGGACCACGCGTCGCAACGTCTGGCGGCCACTGGCATACACGGTACCGACCACCTCCATGAAGGACCCCTCGATGGCGGGCCCGAGGACGAGGCCTGGCACGTTATAGTGGGCGTAGCACAGCGGCAGGGCCGCGATGCACATCGCCATCAGCACAGCCGTAGCGTTTATGGTGAGGCCGCGCCCTGGATGCGGTGCGATCCATGCGGGATCAATTTGAAAGAACTCGCCGAGGGTGGCGAGCTCCTCCGGGTTTGACCTGTTGGCCGCCGCGCGCGTGATGGAGGCGCGGTGGAAGCGTGGTTTCAGCCACTCCCGAAGCTCACGACCCTCTTCATCTTTGAGGCCACGGCGCAGACGTTCCAACCACGCGCCGGCCGCCTCACGGCTGCGGTCGCGCTCCTGGGCGAACGGAAGCTTCCAGCCACGCCGCGGTGCCGATACGGGCAGGTCTGCGATCGTGCTTCGCCCCGTCTTGAAGGCGGCTGCGTCGAATGTGTCACCTCTCAGGGACAGGGCAGCCAGGCAACAGCCGAAGGCGAAACGCACCTGTAGGAGGGTGCCATCGAGGGCCGACAAGTCCGCCGACCATTCCTCCTCCAGGCGATGACGCACCCCCGCCGGGGCCAGCTTGGCTGCTTGCTGAACGATCCAGGCCATCAGCCCGTACGCCCCGTTCGGGTTCATGCCGGCAGCCCCCGGCCAAATGCGAACCTCGTGAGTACGTCGGTAGCGAGTTGAAGGCCAGTCGGCGTCAGACGGTACAGGCGCCGTCGCGGACGCCCGGCCTTGGCGGGATCAATGGGTTCCCAATGGCTCTTGAACCACCCGGCTGACTCCAGGCGCAGCAGGATGGGATAAAGCGTGCCGGAAGCGATGCCACGCTTCAGGATGTCCGCGCCCGACAGCTCAGCACTCGGAGTCTCAAGAAACGCCTCCAAGACTCGCAACGTCTGCAGAGACATCCGGACATCATGATCTCGCTTAGCCATACTCGAAAGTCTATATAGGGAGCGACACGGCTGCAAGCAAGCTGATTGCGGAGGGGTTGCGGGTCTGGGAGCACGCTGCGCTGGTCAGGTGACTGCGGCGACTCCGCGGTACCATTCCGGGTCAGAGGTTGGGCATGAATGTCGATGGACAAAACTACCGGACGATCTGGCTGTCCGAGGATCAGGCCACCGTGCAGGTGATCGATCAGCGACGTCTGCCGCACGAGTTCACGACGAGGCAGCTGCGTACCCTGAACGATGCCGTGGAGGCGATTGCGAACATGACCGTGCGCGGGGCTCCGCTCATTGGCGCGACTGCCGCATTCGGTGTGGCGCTCGGCCTGCGAGCCGACCCTTCGGATCAAGGCCTGCAAAGCGCCGTCACCGCACTGATCAACGCTCGCCCGACCGCGGTGAATCTGGCGTGGGCTGCGCGCAAGGTCGCTGCAGCGGTCAGCCCCCTGCCCTTCGCCCATCGGTTCGCTGCCGCCTTGCAAGAAGCCCAATCGATCTGCGAGGACGATGTGGCAAGCTGCCTGCGCATCGGTGACCATGGCGCCGAGGTACTGGCGAGCCTGCCGGTGACGGGCCGTCCGGTGCAAATCCTCACCCACTGCAATGCGGGGTGGCTGGCCGCCGTGGACTGGGGCACCGCGCTGGCGCCGGTGTATCGGGCGCACCAGCGTGGCCTGCCCGTTCATGTCTGGGTGGATGAAACCCGGCCGCGCAATCAGGGCGCTTCGCTGACGGCGTGGGAACTGGGGCAGCAGGGTATTCCCCACACGGTCATCGCCGATAATGCCGGCGGCCATCTGATGCAACAGGGAAAAGTCGATATTTGTCTGGTCGGTGCCGACCGGGTCGCCGCCAATGGCGACGTCTGCAACAAAATTGGTACCTACCTCAAGGCATTGGCGGCGTTCGACAATCAGGTGCCCTTCTATGCCGTCATGCCGCACTCTACGATCGACTGGGAGATGCCGACCGGCGCCATGATTCGCATCGAGGAGCGTGACGCCGATGAGGTTCATACCATCGTGGGGCTGGATCCCCAAGGCGCCTTATCGCGGGTGCGCTTGACGCCGGTCGGCTCGGCTGCCGCCAACTATGCCTTCGATGTTACCCCGGCCAGGCTGGTCACCGGCCTCATCACCGAGCGCGGCGTGGGTGCGGCCTCGCGCGCCGGACTTGCCGCGCTCTATCTGACCAACACGCGGACTCACCGGCAATGAAGAGCCTGTGGAATGCGCAAGAGGCGGCGGCCATGACCGCGCATTTCGCCGCCCGGGGCATTGCCGAGGACGTGGCACTGCGAATCTATTCCAGCCGCCTGCTCGGCTCCGACCCGAGGCTGGTCCAGCACGGTGGCGGCAACACTTCCTTAAAGACGCGCGACCGGCTGCTGACGGGCGAGTTTATCGACGTCATCCGCGTGAAGGGCAGCGGCTGGGACCTGGGCGCGATAGAGCCCGAAGGCATGCCGGCGATGCGGCTCCAGGCGTTACTGGATCTGAAGCGCGTTGCCCAGATGAGCGATGAGGCCATGGTGGCAGCGCAGCGTTCGGCACTGCTTGGACGCTGCCGCTCCCACCCCTTCGGTGGAAACGCTGCTGCACGCCTGGACTCCGCACACCGTCATCGACCACACCCACGCCAATGCCGTGCTGGCGCTGGTCGATCAGCCGGATGGGCAAGAGCGGGCGAAGGAGTTGTTTGGCGCAGAACTCGCCGTCTGTGAATACGTCATGCCGGGCTTCCAGCTGGCGCATCAAGTGCGCCAGGTCGTTGAGGCGAATCCGGACATCGACGGTGTCGTTCTGCTGCGCCATGGCATCTTTACCTGGGGCGAGGACGCCCGCACCTCCTACGAGCGCATGATCCAGATGGTGACCCGCGCCGAGGACGCCTTGGAGCGTGCCGGGCAGAGCCGTCCCAGGGTTTTGAGTGCACCGCAGCCCTCAGAACAAAACGCGGCGCGGATCCTGCCCCTGCTGCGCGGCGCCCTGGCTGAGAATCTGGGGGAAGGCAGCTGGAAACGGGTCATCCTGGAACGCCGCGTCTCGCCACAGCTCCTGCAATACCTGCAGCACCCCGAGCTGGCACGCTTCAGTCAGGCCGGCCCCGCCACGCCCGATCACGTACTGCGCATCAAGCCTTGGCCGCTGGTGTTGTCTGACCTGGGCGAGGGGTCCACCGAACAATTGCGGGGCCGCATCGGCGCCGCCGTCCGCGCCTTCAAGGAGCGGTACGAGGCGTATTTCATGCGCCATAACAGCCGTGTGGGCGGTGATCGAATCGCGCTGGATGCCAACCCTCGGGTCATTCTCGTGCCGGGACTGGGGCTGATCGGCGTCGGCGCGCGCCGCAGCGACGCCGTGATCGCCGCCGATGTGGCGGAGACGAACGCGTCCGTGATTTTCGCCTCTGAGGCGCTTGGACCCTTCACGAGCATCAGCGAGGCGGAGGTGTTCGATATCGAGTACTGGTCCTTGGAGCAGGCCAAGCTCGGCAAGTCGACCCTGAAACGATTGAGCGGCCACATTGCAGTCGTTACCGGTGGCGGCGGCACGCTCGGTTCGGCCATTGCCCAGGCTTTCGCCAGCGAAGGCGCTGAAGTCGTCGTCCTCGATGCAGATCGGGAGGCGGCAGTGGTCGCGGCGCGATCGGTGCGGGGCCTTGGACTGCGATGCGACGTAACCAATGCGCGCGATGTCGCGGACACCATGGCCGCCATCATTGCCCGGTTCGGAGGCCTCGATATTCTGGTCTCCAATGCCGGAGCTGCCTGGACCGGTCCGATCGGCGCGGTCAGCGATGCCGACTTGCGTGCGAGCTTCGAGCTGAATTTTTTTGGCCATCAGAACATGGCGCAAGCCGCGGTCGCGGTCATGCAGGATCAGGGAACGGGCGGTGTGCTGCTGTTCAATGCCTCAAAGCAGGCGCTGAATCCAGGCATGAACTTCGGGCCCTATGGAATTCCCAAGGCCGCACTCGTGGCGCTCGCCAAACAGTATGCGATTGACTACGGCCCGGTCGGCATTCGCGCCAACATCGTCAATGCCGACCGCATCCGTTCAGGCCTGCTGACGGAGGCGATGATCGCTGCGCGGTCGAGGCGCGCGCGGGGTGACCGAAGCGGAATATATGAGTGGCAATATGTTGGGACTGGAAGTGCGCGCCAGTGACGTGGCCGAGGCCTTCGTCAATCTGGCCCTCGCCAGCCGTACCACGGCGGCGATTTTGACGGTCGACGGCGGCAATATCGCCGCGGCGGTGCGCTAGAGGGCTTCGAGAGGCCCGGGAATCTTCACGTAGCGCCGTGCCAGAGCGGGCAGCACGAACAGATTGAGGATGGTCGAGGATACCAGCCCGCCGAGTACCGTGACCGCCATGGGACCTTCGATTTCCTGGCCCGGCAGGTTCATGCCGAAGGCCAGCGGCGCAAGACCCAGCGCCGTCACCGCCGCAGTCATCAGGATAGGCACCAGGCGTTCGTTGGCACCGCGTATCACGGTCTGCGTATCCCAGGGCGCACCTTCCGCCCCGACCATGTGCTCGTAATGCGCGAGTTGCAGAATTGCATTGCGGGCGCTGACGCCGAATACGGTTACCAGGCCCACCACCGTGCCCAGCGAGACGCCAATGCCGGTCAGGGCAATCGCCAGCCACGCTACCGACCAGGGCAAACGGCAGATTGGCCAGCACCAGATAACTGTTGGCGCGCCAACTGAAGGAAACAAACAGGATCATGACAATGAGCGCCAAGGCGAGTCCCGAGTAGAGGATAAGTTCATCGCGCGTCTGATTCTCCGCCTCGGCGGCTCCGGAGAACTCGGTGTAGACCCCTTTTGGCAGGGCGACCTTGGCCGCGATAGCCCTCTCGGCCTGCCGCACCACCTCTTGCAGCGATGCACCGTTCACATTGAAGGTCACGCTGATGCGCCGCTGGCCGCCGTCGTGTTCGATGCTGTAACGATCCTGGGTCAGGAGGATCCGCGCGACCTGCGACAGCGGCACCGGACCCAGCGGACCGCTGATCATGAGCTGCGCCACCTGAGCCGGTTGATGCCGCAGTGAATCGGGCAGCAGCACGACGACATCGACGGTCCGGGTGCCACTGAAGGTTTGTCCGACCTGCGCTCCGGTATAAGCCGTTGCTATGGTCTCGAGCACATCCTGTGCCTTGAGCCCGCTGGCAGCCAGCGCATCGGGCAGCAGCTGTATCGCGATTGCCGGCGTGCCGCTCTGGCGCTTGAATTGCAGGTCGACGATTCCCGGGATCTTGCCGAGCGCAGCGACGATCTTGTCGCCGGTCGAATCGAGGGCATCCAGGTCCTCGCCGAAGACTTTGATGGCGACCTGCGCAGTCTCGCCGCTCAGGCTCTCGCTGATGCGGTCGCCCGAGAAAGGTCACCACTTCGCTCTGCAGTCCCGGATAGTGCGCGAGGATGCTGCGCAAGTGCATCCTGCGCAGCACTTTGATCGACGGTGGCATCGGGCTTGAGTTCGACGTGGAACTCGCTGCGATGCGGACCCCAGGTGTCCTCGCCCAGTTCCGCGCGGCCCACCTGTTGGGCGACGCATCTCGACGTAGGGAAGCGCCAGGATCTCGGCGCTGATGCGCTTGCCGACATCCAGCATCTGATCCAGGGAAGTGCCTGGTATCGAGCTCGACACCTGCATGACGAAGTGCCCTTCGCGAAAATCGGGCATGAAGGTGCCGCCGAGAAAGGGCAGCGCGGCGCCGCGCGCGACCACCAGCAGACGACCAGTACCGCGATCGACGACCTTGAAATGGCGTGCAACCCCGTGCACGGCGCGGTCTCTGCCACGCCTTCAATTGCAGCAGCCAGCGCGCATTCAGTCGAGCGAACGTCTGCCGCGCAGCAGCAGCGCGCACAACGCCGGAGTCGTGGTCATCGCCACCAGCAGCGATGCGAGCACCGCGAAGATGAAGGCCAGGGCCAAGGGGCCCGACGAAATGCCCCTGGACGCTGGAGGTGAACAATCTCCGGCAGGAACACCGCGATGACGACCGCGGTGGCATAGATCACCGGTCCGCGCACCTCCAGGGAGGCCTCGCGGATCACCGTCGAGTCGCGGCAGCGGCTGCGCGAGCCGCTGGTTCTCGCGCAGGCGCCGCATGATGTTCTCGATGCCGATGATCGCATCGTCCACCAGCACGCCCAGTGCCACCGCAAAACCGCCCAGCGTCATGGTGTTGAGCGTCAGGCCGATGTGGTCGAGTACCGCGATCGCCGCGAGCAGTGACAGCGGAATCGCGGTGAAGGCGATCAGCGCCGCGCGGATATCGCGCAGGAACAGATACAGCACCACGAGAATGAGCACCGCCGGCGATCAGCAGCGACTGCTTGCAGGTCGCCCAGCGCCCGCTCGATGAAATTCGCGGGCCGGTGCAGGCCGGAATACAGCGTGATGCCCTGCGCCTTCAGGGCCGGCTCGCAAGTCGGCGAGCGCCTTCTCCACCGCCAGCGTGGTGGTCAGCGTGTTGGCGCCGTACTGGCTCGCCAGCGACAGCAGCACGCCCGGCTTGCCCATGATCAGCGCATCGCCGGAACGCAGCGCCGGCGCAATCTTCACCTCGGCGACATCGCGCAGCAGGATGGGCGACGCCGTTGCGCATGGTGACGACCGCCTTGCCCGAAATGGCGCGATATCGGGCGCCGGCGTCGGCGATTGCAGCAGGATGCGCTGCGCTGGCGATGTCGATGAAGCCGGCGCCGCGCAGCGGCAGTGCGGCCTGCGCCGCATCGGCAACGTCGGTGAGCGTGATGCCGAAGCTCGCCAAGCTTGCTGCATGTCGGGTTGGATCTGGATCTGGCGCACGTTGCCGCCGAACACAATGACGTGCGCGACGCCCGGCACGGCCAGCAGGCGCGGCTTGATGATCCAGTCGGCCGTGTCGCGCAGCGCGTAGGCATCGACCTTGTCGGACAGCAGGCCGATCTTCAGCAGATCCATGGTGCTCGAGACGAGCGGCGAGAGCTTCGGCGCGCCCGACGCCCGCCGGCAGGCTGCTGCCCAGTTCCGACAGACGCTCGGAGATGCCCTGGCGGGCGACGTGCACATCGATGTCGTCCGCGAAATGTGATGGTCACGACGGACAGTCCGGGAATGGACTCCGAGCGCATGCGTCGCCAGGCCCGGCGGCGCCGTTGACGGCGTTCTCGACCGGCCTGGTGACCAGTTCCTCGACCTGCTGCGGCGCGAATCCCGGCGCCTCGGTCTGGATGTCGACCTGCGAGGGAACGAATTCGGGAAACACATCGAGCGGCGCACTGCAGCGCACCCCAGCACCCCAGGACCAGCGCCAGCACGCTCAAGCGCGGTGACGGCGCCGTAGTGGCGCACGCACAGCCCGACAAGCGCTCGCATCGAGCTTCAGTCCGCCTCGGTGCTGGGATTCAATTCGCGGGCCAAGAGCAATCCTGGCCGGCCGACGTGACCACCTTGTCGCCCGCTGCAATTCCGTCGGTTGACCAAGTAGCCGTCGCCAACCGGCCCGGTCGAGTCGCCACTTCCCGGCGGACGTACACGCCGGGTTTTTGCTCCACGTAGCACCAGTACTTGCCTTCACTGATGACCAGCGCCGCCGCCGGTACCATCACCCCACGCTGCGGCGGCCCCGCTGCGGGCGCCCACACCAGCAGCCGCTCTCCCTCGCCGGCGTCGCTGTCCCTGAGCAGGGCAAAGAAACTGCGTCCCGGCAGGTTCTCATCGGCCGGAGCGTTCCAGACCGGATGCAGCTTCCATCCGCCCGTTTGCGACCCGTCAGGGGAAGTCGTTCCGAGACGCATCGCACGCAAGCTCCCCGGGGGGCCTCCCTGCAGCGCGCCCAATGGAAAGGTCGCACGCAGCAACTTCACCTTGCCGCTTGCCAGCTCTTGCAGCGCCGAACCAGAGCTGGCGAGGGGGCTTGCGCCAATCACCGAGGACAGGCGGCGCTCGGCCAGCGACAGCGCCGCGGAATCGGTTGCAGCCTGGCGGGCGGAAGTGTCCAGCGCATCGGCCGACATCGCCCCTGGCGTACCCGCCAGACGCTGCGCTCTTGCTGCCGCCGCGCGGCTTTGCTCCTGGGCCGCCTTCGCCGTCGTCAGTTCCGCAACGGCAGCCGCGATGGCATCGTGTGGGACGACGACGCCATATCCGATGGTTTCCGCGGTGTAGTCAGCTGCCTTCGCTGGTTCTGTGGTGATCCCGAGCTTCGCCACCTGATCGGCCGTGAGGGTAACGCCCTCCCCCCCGCGGGCGGCTTCATTCTCAGTGTCCTCTTTAGACGGCGGCGATGCGTCAGCGCCCTTCGCCTCATCGGCAGTTGAGGCGCGATGACACGCGGCGAGCAGCAGCAGTGCCAGACTCACAGCCGCAACGCCCGTAGTGGCCAGCGTGGCTCGCCGGCCGATTTTGGTGGTCAATGAAATCACTCCTGAAGCTCCCACCCGCCGCCCAGTGCCTTGCTCAGAGCGACCAGGGCCTGCAGGCGCGCGAGTTTGTATTGACTGTCCTGGTCGCGGGCGGCGTACAAGGTTCGCTGCGCCTCGAGCATCGCCAGAAAATCCCCGGCTCCCTCGCGGTAACGCAGCTGCGCGCCATCGAACGCCTGCTGGCTTTGCTTCAGGCTTTCCTCCTGGAACTCGCGCGCGGCATCCAGATTGTGAATGGCGGCGAGTGCATTCTCCACGTCTACCAGCGAGGCGAGGACAGCCTTGCGGTACGTCGCCAGCAGCTCCTCCTGCCTGCCGCGTGTTTCATCGCGCACGGCGCGCAGCCGCCCGCCATCGAAGATGCTCTGCGTGAGCCCGGCTCCCAGATTCAAGGTGGGTCCCACGCCCGACAGTGTCATCACCGCGGCGTTGAGCGCCGGGTTTTGCAGACCGCCGGAGGCGGTCAGGGTCAGTGCCGGCAGCATCGCGGCGCGGGCCGCGACCAGGTCCGCATCTGCCGCGCGCAGGTTCGCCTCGGCAGAGTACACATCGGGGCGACGAGTGAGCAGTTGCGCCGGCAGCCCGGGCGCCACCTGAGGCTCTGCAATCGAATCCAGCATGGCGTCGGGCACGTCAAACCCTTCCGGCGGCCGCCCGATCAGGAGGGCGAGGGCCGTCAACGCTTCCTGCTCGCGCTGCTTGAGGTCGGGCAGCACCAGTTGTGCGGACGCCAGCACAGTACGTTGAGTGGCCAGCGTCACCGGATCCGACGAGCCCGCATTAAAGCGTGCCTCGACTACATCGAGCAGCCCGCGAGCGCTGTCCAGATTGGCCTTTGCAAGTTTCAGCCGTTCGCGTATCGACAGGAGCTCAAAATAGCCGTTGGCCACGCCGGCCAGGGTGGTCAACGCAAGCGTATCCCGATCGGCACGGGCCGCCGTGCCGAGGAGGCGTGCGGCATTCGCCGTCGCGCGGTTCTTTCCCCAGAAGTCGACTTCGTAGCTCGCGGACAGCAGCGCCGACCAGTCAAGCTCATGCGCACCGCCATTGCTGGAGTGCCCTGCAAGGAAATTGCCGTTACCGACCGCATCAACGCTGGGAAGGATGGCCGCACCCGCCTGCCGCGCGCGCGCATCGGCTTCCACGATTCGGGCTCGGGCCGCGGCCAGATCGAGGTTCTGGCCCGCCGCTTCGCTGATCAGCCCATTCAGAGCTGGGCTTCTGAAGCCGCGATACCAGTCCTTCCCCGGCCACGCCGCCTCGGCAGCGGGGGCTGTATTCTGGAAGGCCGCCGGCACTTGTGGGATCACCGGTTTCGGAGGCTGCAATGCACAACTGCTGCAAGTCAGCAGCGACACTGCGCACGCCGTGCCCAATCGGTTGCCACCCTGGAACATTCTGCCCTCAATCAGCCATTTGGAGCGAGGCTAGCAAGCTCTTTTGGCCGCAAGTGTATATCTTTGTAAACTCACCCGGCGTGCGCCGCAGGCATAGTCCGATGTGCCGCGAACACCATCATGCCGCTTCAGGAGAACGACGTGCTCACTCACCGTGCCGCCAGAATCATCGGCTCAGGATTGCTCGTCGGCCTTGCGATGGCAGTGCTGACGGCCAGCGCGCAGCCGCACCCCCCAATGCAGGTGGTCCAGCGCTGGAGGATTGGGGGCGCCGGCGGCTGGCTTGAGCCGATCGGACGCGTTTACCCTGTCGCCGCCGCGTTCGGTGCGGCCGCGGCTGCCGCCGCGGATCAGCCCCGTCCCCGGCCCGTGCCGGTGCCCGACTCCTTCACCATGTTAGTGATGGGAACCCACTGACCTGAAGCGGTGTCACCGGATACAACGTCAAAATGGAAATCACCGTCCATGCGACTGCTGCTGACCGAAGATGACGCCGAGCTGGCGCAGTCGCTGATTGATCGATTCCGCGATCAGGGCTATGAGGTCGTGCACGTTGCCGATGGCATCCTCGGCCTCAAGGAAGCCGCCGAACAGGACTTCGACGCCATCATCGTCGACCGCATGCTCCCGGGGATGGACGGCCTGGAGCTCGTCAAAGCAATTCGCAGGCTTAAAGCCACGCCCGTTATTTATCTGACCACGATGAGTGGCATCGACGATCGAGTCCGCGGACTGGAGGCCGGCGGCGATGACTATCTGATCAAGCCGTTCGCGTTCGAGGAACTGCTGGCGCGGATTCGGGTGATGACGCGTCGGCATGCTCCGCCTTCCTCCAGGCTGTTTGCGGGCTCCATCGAAATGGACCTCGTGCAACGGACCGTCACCCGGCATGGCCACCCGATTGAGCTTCTTCCCCAGGAGTTCCGGCTTCTGGAGTATCTGATCCGCAACGCCGACCGGGCAGTCACGCGCAAGATGCTGCTGGAGAATGTCTGGGAAATCCACTTCGACCCCCACACCAGCGTGGTCGAAAGTCACATCAGCCGGCTGCGCGCGCGACTCAACGCCCGCGGTGACATCGACGCCATCCAGACGGTTCGCGGCACCGGGTACCGACTGCTTGCCTCCAATTAGACTCTTCAAGGCCGAGTCATTTCGGTTTGCGGCGCTGTTTGCGCTGGTATTCCTCTCGCTGACGGCGGCGCTCATCGGCACCGTGCTGTGGATCGTCGCCGGCACCGAGCGGCAGTTGCTGATCGCCGCCAACGATACCGACATAGCAACTGTGACGAATGGCCTACGCACGGAGGGACTCGCCGAGGCGATAGAGGTGGTTCAGCAAACACTGGGCACGCCGGCTGCTACGGCGGGCTTCAGGCATCGCTTGACGCCCGCGACTTATATGGTCATCGAGGACACATCGGGAAAGGTGCTGGCGGGAAATCTGCCATACGTCCAGTGTCGCCCCCACATTTTCACGATAGCCGTGGCTGCGTCCGGTGGCCGCAGCCATCCGGGAACAGTGCTCGGCCGCTGTGCCGGGCTCACCGCAACGACACTGGTGTTTGTCGGGCGCGACACCGTTACGATGTACGCGACCCGCGAGCGGATTCTGCATGCCTTTGCCTGGGTGTCCCTCGGGACCTGCGCCTTCGCTATCCTCGCCGGCCTGTTTCTGGGCCGCCGATTCATGGCGCAGGTGGATGCCGTCACCCGGACCTGCGAGCGGGTGATTGCCGGAAGATTCAATGAACGCATTCCGGTGCGTGGCCGCGATGACGAATGGGACCGCCTGGCTCGCGCCATCAACGAAATGCTCGATCGCATCTCGATGCTGCTCGAGAACCTGCAGCAGGTATCCAGCGACATAGCGCACGATCTGCGCACGCCCTTAACACGGCTGCGGAACCGCCTGGAGGCTGCGAGAGAACAGCCGCCGGGCATCGGGGCCTATCCGACTGTGATCGCGCGGGCGCTCGATGATACCGATCAACTGCTGTCGATGTTTTCGGCGCTGTTACGGATTTCGCAAATTGAAGCCGGTACCCGTGTACAGACCTTCACCTCGGTGAGCCTCACTGAGGTACTGCAAAGACTTTTTGAAATCTACCTACCGGTGGCAGAGGATTGCGGACATTTGCTATTCACGAATCTGACTTCTGATATCACCGTTCGCGGCGATATGGAACTCCTGACACAGCTCTTCAGCAACCTGATCGAGAATGCCCTTCGCCATACGCCGAAGGGGACCCGGATCCAGATTGCCCTGGAACTGGTGAATGGTGAGGTGCTCGCATCCGTCATCGACGATGGACCGGGAGTTGCGCCGGAAGATCGTGAGAAGGTGACACGACGATTCTATCGCGGTACCGCGAGCCGCACAGCAGAAGGCCACGGCTTGGGGTTGGCGCTCGCAGCTGCCATTGTGCAGCTTCACGGCGCAAGACTGGAGCTGCGCGATGCCGGGCCGGGACTGCGGGTGAACGTCGTGTTTTCGCCGTAGCGTCACTCTCGAAACGCGAGTGCTCGCCATGGGGCTTGGGCTACAGCTTCCTGCAATACTCATAGAGGATGTAGGCGGCTATTTGCGCTTCCGAATCCGACTTGACGTAATTTTTCGGCGGAAACGCGCCGGTCGCGTTGCTGATCCGGTCTGCGAATGCCTTCTGGTCCTTCCACTTCTTCATGAAGGTGTCGCCCGTTAGCGGGGGCGTCATGTCGCCGTTATTGTCAAGCGCATGCAGGTAGTTGGCGTCCAGGACGGCTGACATCCGGGGTTTCATTGCGAAAGTTGCCCGGTGCCCTGCCCTTCAGATTGAAAAGGTGGCACAGCCCGCAACTGGAATCGTATGCCCACCGACCTTGAGTGGCTTGAACCTTGGTGAAGGTGTTTTCCTTGCACAGATCGCCGGCCCAGGCGGGCCCCACGATCACCAACAATATCAGCGCGCGCACAACGTGCCCCATCAGGCTCTCCCGGTTTGATTCTATGAGTTCAAATCCTTCCTGATCCTAAGGGCCGTTATCAAACATCTTTGTTGACAAGACAAGGGACATGATACGAGTGGCCGGGTCCGCGCTATGGGCCGCTGAGTGGACCGCTTGTGTGGCACCGGATGCGCGCATGCCCTAGAGAGCTCTCGGCCCCACCGTGTTTTTGCGAGTTGTCACGAGGCCGACTCCCGCCACATACAGCACCGACTCCGAAATGCCGTCCAACTCCAAGGTCTTCTCGATCAGTGAGTCCTTGAACGCGGCAGTGCAGAATGGCGCCAAGCCGAGTCTTGTGGCGGTGAGGCAAAACGTCTGGCACAAATGGCCGGTTTCCAGCAGCACAACCCGATAGGCCCGAGCACTCTGGTACTTCCACATGGTTCGGGCAAATACCGCGGTCATGAAAAAAAGCGCCGCCGCGCCGCCAAAATACGACTGGCCTACGCAGCACGCCGTGGCCAGGCGCGCGCTTGCCTTGGCTGGCATGAGTGCAAGCCGATGGTCCCTGGCCTGGTAGTGATAGATTCCCCGTTTCAGCCCAGCCACCCGCAGCGCCATGATATAGACCTCTCCCGGATGCCGCGCCCCGCCCGAAGGGCTCGTCTTGTACGCAAGCTCTCCGTAAACCGGCGACTGCCAGTATCCCTGGACTCCCCACGTGGTGTGCAGCAGCGTCGAGACGTTTTCCATCGATACGGGCCCCGCGGCGAACTGACGATGCGTCCTCCTGGCGCGTAGCGTGTCAAAGAAACTGTCCTCATCGATCTGACGCCTTGACAGCGGGATCGAAGCCGCGCCGCGAATCTTCTTGAATGGCGACGGGGCCGCAGCGGCCGGCAGCGCCTGGATCTCTTCCCCGACGGTCCTGTCAGGATTGAGGTACGCAGCGTCCTTGGTCATGAAGTGAAAGGCGGCCTGCGGGAGCCAGGGTCTCCACGAGGAGGCGAGCAGCTGATCCCGTCGCCATGCCGCGGAACCGTATTCCAGCAGCAGCTGCGCCTTGATCAGCTCCACAATCGCCGCACCCACGCTTTCCCGCGAGTAGGCGCGGAACTCGATGAGGGCTTTTTCGATCGTCCGGGGCGCAAAGAAGAAACGGATCAGCTCCAGCGTGACGGGATTCGCCGCAAAGGTCTGTCCGGTAAGATAGTTGGCGATGCGCAGGCTGCCGCGCTCCCAGTAAGCGATCTGACTGGAGGCGCTCTTCAGTTTGACAGGCTCGGTCACCCCGCCGGCTCGATTCAGCTCAGCTGCTAAGCGCTGTGCACCGCCGCCCTAATGGTCGTTTTAATATTGGCCAATCCGCACCTCAGCGGCTCACAGGGCTCAGGTAGTTTTGGATGGCGCCGCAACAGCTTACTCACCTCCTGCTCCACCTGCATCACGAGCTCCAGGAGTTCTGGCCTCGTTAATTCGCATCTATCGCTTATCGCAGACTGCTTTTTCTTCCTGGTTGCCATGTCCGAACCTCCTGTTTGATGAAATCAGGACGCCACCGATACCGACCTTCGTTCGGGAGCCTGAAACGGGATGCGCCCTGATTGCTGTGAATCAGGCAACTTCATGCGACTCAACAACGCCTGAAACCTCCGGTCGCCCCGCAGATTGCGCAGTAGCGGATCGGTCTTGACAGCCCACATTCCCGAATTGTGTTGTTGATAGCCCCGATCGAGCCACTCGAATGCCGCATCGATCTCTCCGCGGTAGGCTTGCACCTGTGCGAGGGTGTAGGAATCGCTCGAGGCGAATTTCCCGATTAGCGATTTCAGCGCCGCATCCGACTCGGCACGCCTGCCCAGTGCCGAATAAACCAAGGCAAGGCCGCCCAGGCGACCGTCCTCAGTGGGCTCTTTCTGCATCGCCTGGAGCGCGGCGGGGAATTGGCCAAGCAGCAGGTACGCGGTGCCCACGGAGTTGTTGACACCGCCGTACTCAGGATGCAGCTGCTGCAGCCGCAGGCGCGCCTGCAGGCACTGCGGCAGCCGGTGCGCGGCGCAAAGCGCATTGCCCAGACTGTCTATGGCATTCGGATCAAGCGGGTTTCGCTCAAGATCGGTTTGGTACAGCGTCACGGCCTTGTCGACCTCACCGAATATCAATGCGATGTCACCCAGCGCTCTGGGCAACAAATAAAACTTGGGGTCAACCTCGCGCACCTTTTCGTCGTCCGCCTTGGCCGCCACCCAGTTCCACCTGAATTCCAACTCGAATCCGGCGCGCGTGTAGTAGGCCCAGGCAAGGTTGGGGTCGAGTCGTATGGCCCGTTCCAGCGCATCGAGCACCTTGCGGTCCTGGCTCTGCGAAGGCACTTGTTCTAAGATTTCCTCGTTCAAATAGGCACTGCCCAAGCGCGCCCACGCGAGTGCGTAATTGGGGTTGATGTCGAGCGCCCGCCGGTACAGCTGGACGGCTTTTTCAACATCGCTCAGGTTTGCGCGTGCCTTGATGTAATTGCCTTCCAGAACCAGGTTGTACGCCTCGACATCGGGTTCCGGCGTTTCAACTGCCTGGTCGTTGAGCAAGGCGACGTGCAGGGCATTCGCCACCTTGTTGCCAATTTCATCCTGTACCTTGAAGACGTCGACCAGCTTCTGATCGTAAATCTGCGACCAGACATCGACACCATCCGAGGCACGAATCAGCTGCGCCGTGACCCGCAATTGCGCACCTTCCTTGAGCACGCTGCCTTCCAGCACGTGTGCCACGCCAAGCTGCCGGGCAATCGAGCGCACGTCCTCGTTCTTGCCCTTGAACTGGAACGAAGAGGTCCGCGCGATGACCTTGAGATCCGAATGGTGCACGAGGCGGTCTATCAGTTGCTCGGACAGGCCGTCCGAGAAGTACTCCTGGTCCTTCGTTGCGCTCAAGTCGACAAACGGCAGAACGGCAATCGAATTTTCCTGCGGTGGCCCGACCATCGTATCGCGAACGGGCGGCACCGTGTTCGCGACCGCGGGTGTTTGAACGGCGCGTGTGCGGATGACGGTATAGCCCAGCGCCGCCGCGACCAGCACGGTCGCAGCGACCGTGGTCGCGACGATGGTGCGATGCCGCAGCACGAACTTGCCGTAACGGTAGCCGAGGTGAGCCGACCGCGCCGCTACCGGCTCGCCGCGCAACCGGTGCTGCAGATCAGCGGCCATCGCAGCGGCGCTGCCGTATCGATCGGCGGGTGCCTTGGCAAGCGCCTTGATGACGATGGCATCCAGGTCACCCTTGAGGCGCCGCTGCAACTTCCGCTCGGTCGTGCCCCGGGTGCGGGCCGCCTCGGGGGCGAGCTGCGTGCTGGGCCTTTTGACGACCGTGGTAGCGATGGCCTCTTCCAGCAGTGTGATGGAGCCCGCCGCACTCAAATGGTAGGGATTGTTGCCGGCGAGCAGCTCGTACAACACCACCCCCAGCGCGTACACGTCCGTCGGTGCACCAATCTGTTCACCCCGCACCAGTTCGGGGCTCGCGTAGTCAGGCGTCAGCGCCTTGCCGAAGCGCTGGGTCAAGTTGGTTTGTGCAGGATCGCTCGCCAGCAACTTCGCGACGCCAAAATCGAGCAGGCGCACCTGTCCGGAGCGGGTCACCAGAATGTTTGAAGGTTTGATGTCCCGATGAATGACATGCCTGTCGTGCGCATACTGCACCGCATCAAGCACCTGCAGAAAGAGTTCCAGGCGCTCGCGGATACTCAGCAGGTGCGCATCGCACCAGACCGTCAAGGGCTCGCCGGGGACGTACTCCATCGCAAGATACGGCAGGCCAGTGGCGCTGACGCCGGCATCATAGAGTCGCGCAATGTTGGGGTGTTCCAGCGCCGCGAGGATGTCGCGCTCCCTGGCGAAGCGGCTGGCGAGGTCGCCGCGCAGCTGCGAGAGCATGGGCAGCTTCAAGGCAACCTCGCGCGTGAAGGCCCCGTCGGCGCGCTGCGCCAGCCATACCTGCGCCATTCCCCCCTTGCCGAGCAGCCGAATCAGCCGGTACGGCCCCACGGTTTCACCGGGACTGGGTGCACTGCCGATTCGCTCGAGGCACAGCCTCGCGCCGGACTTGAGCAGATTGTCCAGATCGCTGTTCGCACCTGCCGGCAGCAGCGCCTCGCGCAGTGCACCCGCCAGGGACTGGTACTGCGGTGAAAGCGCCTCGAGCCAGCGCTGGCGCCCCTCCGTATCAAGCGGCAGGGCCTCATCGAGCAGGCGGCTCATCAACGCCATCTGGGGAATCGATAATCCCATCATCCTCTCTGACCATGAGTTTGCGGGTCCGAAACCGATAGTTGCTCAGCGCAATGCGGTAGCGAGAATGAGCCGCGCCTTCTCCCAGTCGCGCTGGACCGTACGCTCGCTGATGTCCAGCGTCGCGGCGATTTCCTGATCGCTGTAGCCGGCAAAATAGCGCATCTGCGCCACCTGAGCCAAACGGGCATCCGCCTGTTCCAACGCTTCCAGGGCCTCGTGCACCTTCAAAATCGTCTCCTCATCCTGGGCAACGCCGCCGCCCAGTTCGGTGGACAACGTCAACGGCCGCAGATTGCCGCCGCGCTTTTGCGCGATCCGCTCCCGTGCGCTGTTGACGATCACGGAGCGCATCACCTGCGAGGTATAGGCGAAGAAGGCCCGCCGGTCCTCGGCGCGCAGCTCCCCGGCACTCACGAACCGCATGTACGCCTCGTGCACCAGGGAGGTCGTATCCAGCACGGTATTGCGTCCGCCGGCGCCGAGTCGCGATCGGGCGAGCCGGTGCAGTTCACTGTAGGCCGCCGCAAACAGCTCATTGCGCGCGGCAGGGTCCCCCGACTGGAGCCGCCCGAGTAACTCGGTGAGCTGATTCATCGGTGCCGGCGCCTACATTGAATGGAGAGGCGCCCAAGTTAGCCCCTCCGCATGCCCTGCGCCACCAAAAAAGTTTCACCGCGAATGTCGGGTTTGCGCCGGGAACGGTGTCTGTATGGATGAGGCAGTTAAATGCACCGGTTTGGCAACCCAGCCAGGCGGGCATGGACACCGCCCCACCCTCAATGACCTCTACATCATCAAACGGGAGAAGACCATGAACACACTGACCACTTCCAGCCCGCTTCGCGGGTTCATCTTCGCCGGAATTTTCAGCGCGCTGGCGTCCGGCTTCGCCGGGGTCGCCTCGGCCTCGGACCCTGCCGAATCGCAAAGCGTGATCGTGCACTACGGGGATCTCAACTTGGGAAATCCTCAGGGTGCAGCCAGCCCTCTACAGCCGTATCGTTACGGCAGCCCATGAGGTATGTGATGCTTCCGGCGAGCGATCGCTTCAGTACCAGGCGAACGAGCGGGTCTGCGTCCACGATGCCATTGCGGATGCGGTGACCAAGGTGGGTCGCGAACAGCTGATTGCGATCTACAACGCGAAGAACCGTCAGCCGCTGCCGGTCACGCTGGCCGCCCAGACTCGCTAGACGTGGCGAATCGCTGCGACCTTGCGTCAACTCGAAGTGAGCGGGTCCAGATCGTGAGAACGGCTCTGGACCCGCTTGCCTCCTCAGAGCTTCATTTTCGCGCCGAGATAGAAGCGCCGACCGATGGTGTCGTAGTTGGCATTGGTGGAACCAATCGCTGTTGTCGAGGCGTTGGCACCCACCCACACCGGCCACGCATTCAATAGATTGTCGATACCGCCACGCAGGGTGATGGCATCAGTCAGTGCATAGCTGGCGAAGAAGCCCACCTCGTTATAGGCATTGGCGGCACCGGTGGTACCTGGCTGGCTCGGATCCGGCCCCGCCGCAGGCAGGTGCTTCCAGCGAAAGCCGAGCGACGCCGGTCCAACCGAATAGGCAAAGGTGCTGAGGAGATTATCCCGATACGAGTTGTTGGTGACCGTCCCCGTATAGTTGATATAGGCCGCGCCCTGGAACGGCGACACGGCGTAGCGATCCAGATAGTTCGCCACGATATTGACACTGATGCCCCCCGGCACCGACTTGAACAGGTCGGTATCGTTGAAATGCAGGCCCCAGTCCAGTTCCAGGTCGATACCGCGAGACTGGATGCCGCCCTGATTCACGTAGGGCGCGATATAGTTTCTCGGCGCCCCGTAGAAGTCGAAGGCCGCCGGCGCATATTCGCGGTTGATGTAGGCGCAATAGGGATTGCCCGCCACCAGCTGCGCGCCCGTCAGGCTGCCCGCAGGCGATCCGATCAACTTGTTGTACTGGGCGTCCAGACACTCCTGATATACCTGCCCAAAGGTGGGTACACCGATCGCGCCATTGACCTGGATCTGATACCAGTCCAATGACATGCGCAGCCGCTCCGTGTAGGCATTCTTGAAGGGCGAGTTGATGACGAAGCCCGCGGTGATGGTCCGCGCGACCTCCGATTTCAGCGCCGGATTTCCGGAATTCAGACCCAGCACGAAGGGAAAGGGTGCGGGCGAGGGGCCGAAGACGTTGTACTGGTAGTTGTTGGCGCTACCACCCGGCGTCATGAGTGCGGCCGCGACTGATGCGGGCGCTCCGCCCCGTTGGATGAGGTACTCG
Organism: uncultured Gammaproteobacteria bacterium; assembly: GCA_963708865.1. Taxonomy (GTDB): domain Bacteria; phylum Pseudomonadota; class Gammaproteobacteria; order Steroidobacterales; family Steroidobacteraceae; genus DAIDKA01. The sequence continues at coordinate 419,098 of CAVPUC010000005.1, read as the reverse complement.
CAGGCGGCCTGCACATTGTAGCGGTTGGGATTGCCGGCGGCGTTACCGTAGGAGGGCGTCGTTCCCGGGTACACGGCGCACGGATCCGCCCCGAAGGTGAGGGCGCTGCCGCCCAATGGTGTAAATAGCTCAGCAATGTTCGGCGCGCGATTGGCGACTTCCAGACCGCCGCGGACGTTCACCCAGTCGTTCACCACCCAGTTACCCAACAGTTTCCAGGTCTTCACATCATGGCCGGTACTGGAAATCGCCACCCCGGGCGAGGACTCACTGTAGTCCGAAAAGCGGATGCCGGGATCGATCTCAATGGACTTGGCAAAGGGCAGGTCCTTGACGAGCGGAATCGAGAACTCCGTATAGACCTCCTCGACGCTCGTCCCCCCGATGACTGCGGTGGGCAAGGCAATGTTCTGATCGATTTCCGGGTAAGCCTGCAGCGCGGTGTAACCCGAATCCGGCGTGAAGGTATACTTCTCCTCTCGATAGTCAGCGCCCAGCGCAAAGCGCAGCCTGCCGGCATTGAACGGCATGTCGAGCAGGCTACCCTGCAGATCGCCTTCATAGACGTTCTGCTCGATCGTCGAGACGTTGTTCAAGGCCGGATCGGCGTAGGAATTGCAGTTCGCCGACACCGTGGTCGCCGTGTTGACCGCGCCGGTCGCGGTAAAAAATGGCAAGCCGGAGGTGCAGCCACCGCCGACCGAGATCGGGTATTGGGTGTTCGTCCAGTTCTGACCGTACAGATTCGAGCTGACGATCGTCTGCAGCCGGCCCAAGTTCGGGAAGCCGTTGAGCTGGGCATTCACATTTGACTCACCCGTCGAACCGTAGACATCCCAGGTCCAGTCCTTCGCGAGCGTGAAGCCTGGAATCTCGCCACGCAGACCGGTGGTCAATTGATAGACCGAGCTGGTCGTATCCGTCGAGTAAGGCCCGAAGTAGCTGGTGCTGCCTTCATAGGTCCACGGCGCATTCGGCATCGGTCGGGAGTTGAGCAGGTTGGCCAGCGCCTGGGGCACCGGATTGAATGTCGCGCCAGCCGGTGGCTGGCCGAAGGTCGGGGAAGCCGGGTTATCGTACTGGCCGTACGGAATCGTCAGGGCCCAGACGCTGAACAGTCCGGCCGGAACGCCCTGCGCCACGGTGTAGGTTTTCGAGAACTGCGCCTGCGCGTACGCGGTAATGGAGTCGTTGATGTTGTAATGGCCCGAGGCCAGCGCCTGCCAACGAGTCTGGGGAATGGCCAGATTGGGAATCTGGTTGTCATACCCCAGCTCCCCGTCCGGGTTGATTTTGTAACCCGTGCCCAGGCCCAGGGGGCCGCTGTAGCCGGTGGCCAGCGGCGCATACTGATTGAACAAGTGGCCGTTCTGATCGATGAGGGTGCCGACGGCGGGGCTGCCATAGGCGCCGACGCCGGTGGGCATGTTGCCGGCGGTGTAGAGGAATTCCGGCAGATTGGGTCCGTTGTACAGCGCCCCGCCGGGCGTGCCCGGCGCAAGCTCGCCGGCCTGATACCAGCCGCGCTTGGTCTGATCGGCCTGCCCCACCTTGGAGTAGTCGAGCACCAGCATCAGATTGCCTTTGTTATCGGCAAAGTTGCCGCCCATGATGGCGCCGACATTGGTGTCGGCCCCATCACCGTATTGGCTCAGGCCCTGCTGGGCATCGACTTCGAACCCCTGGAAATTCTGCTTGAGCTTGATGTTGACGACGCCGGCGATCGCATCCGCGCCGTAGGTGGAGGCGGCACCGCCCGTGATCGTCTCGATGGTCTGGACCGCATCCGGCGGGATCGTATTCAGATCGATCTCCAGTAACGCGTCGATCGGCTGGGCACGCCGACCGTCAATCAGAACCAGCGTGCGGTTGGTGCCCAGGCCCCGCAGGTTGACCGTCGCCGCGCCGGGGCCGGCCGCCGTTGCCGCCGGGAACGGATTCGAGGCGGCGCTCAAATTGCTGCTGTTGCCCGCCACATTGAATTGCGGCAGCTCCTGCAGCGCATTCACGACGCTCGGATCGCCGCGGTTCTGGATGGACCCTGTGTCCACCGTGACGATGGGACTGAGCGAGGTAAAATCCTGACGCGCGATGCGCGTGCCCGTGACGACGACTTCCTGCAGCTGGTTTTCCTCGGCCGCGGCCGGCGGGCTCGGGGTCTGGGCGGCCGTATTGTTCTGCGCCAGCAACATGGCGCCGCCAGCGCCGGCCTGACCCTGCACGTCAGCCGTTCGCACCAGCTGCGCCGGATTTGCGGGCTGCACCTCGATGGTGTTGTCATTGAGCTGACGGAAGGTGAGCCCCGTGCCCTGCAGCAGCACCGCCAGGGCACTCGACATCGTGTAGCGGCCGTTCAGGAGCGGCGCGTCGTAGCCTTCCTTGACCTTGAGCGACAAGACCACCTGCATTCCAGACTGATCGGCAAATTGCTGGAGCGCGGTGCGCAGCGGCTGCGGAGAAATCGCCAGCTGATACTGGGTCGCATTGTCGGCAAAGGCCGGGAGCCAGGCCGGCAGACACAGTAGGCTCGCGACTGCCCCCCGCACAATAAAAGTCCGTACTCCCCTCGCGCGCGCGCCTGTGCTCTTGTTGCGGCCCATAACCCTACCCCCCCGAGTTAGTTTACTTGCTGGTCGCCATCGGTTGGTTCTCACAACCGTTGACAAAACTGTGCGCTGCGCGAAATGTAACAACGTCAGTTTCGGTTCACAACGTTTTGTTTTGGCTAAAGTGGGCAGCAACATGGGATCCCAATTGATACGCCAGCATAAAAGCGCCGTTGCATGGCTGATGCTCGGTTGTTCTTCCTCGGCGGCTATCGCGCAGCAATCCACGGATTCGATGGAGACTTGCTTTCGGGTGACTGACTCCGCTGCGCGAGTCGCCTGTTACGACCAGGAGATGCAGCGCCGCCATGCTGCTGCGCCGGCCAGCGCCACCGCATCGGTACCGGCTGCAACGCCGGCTTCCGGTGCCACCCCGAATGCCGCGAGCCGTAACGCTGCGAAGGTCGGGCCCGATGACACGATCGGGCTCGACGGCAAGCAGCTGAGCCTCAAGCGCAAAGAAGAAGGTATCCAGGCGCCGGCCATCCAGCCCATCGCCACGGCGCTGGCTCACCTCACCGCGCGGCCAGGCCACCAGTACCAGTTTGAGCTGGACAACGGACAGGTGTGGGAGTCGACGGATGCCGAACCGGATCTGTTCTTCAGTCCGCATGAAGCGGTGATGATCAGACCCGGAGTGCTCGGGGCGTTCTTTCTGAAGACCAGGGAAGGCCTGTCAATCCGGATTCACCGCCTGCGCTAGGGGGCCTTGGTCATTGCACCGCGACTTTGAAGAAGGTGCCGTGCCCACTGGCGCCGCCCGCCGTGGTGGATCCATAGAAACTGCCATCGCTGCCCTGGACCAGATTGGCCCAGGGATTGGCGCCATCATTGCCGCTGAAGGCATGCAGGATCGTCTCGGCGCCACTCGAGGTGAGCTGGAAGACCGTGCCTAGGTTGCTGGCGCCGCCCAGATAGGTCGCTCCATAGAAATAGCCGTCGCTGCCCTGGATCACGCCGGCCTCCGGATTTGCGCCATCGGCGCTGCCGCCAGTGAAGGCGTACAGAACGGTCTCGAGCCCGCTCGGCGTCATCTTGAAGATCGTGCCCAAGCCGTTGCGGCCACCCTGATAGGTGGTTCCATAGAAGTTGCCGTCGCTGCCCTGGATCACCCCGGCATAGGGATTTTCGCCGTCGCTGCCGCCGGCGAAGGAATACAGAACGGTCTCCGTCCCGCCCGGCGTCACCTTGAAGACGGTACCGAAGCCGTTGCTACCGCCGAAATACGTCGTTCCGTAAAAATTGCCATCGCCGCCCTGGATCAGGCCGGCATAGGGCGTCTGGCCGTCGCTGCTGCCGACCTTGGGGAAGGCGTGCAGGACAGTCGCGGTCCCGCCCGGTGTGACTTTGAATACCGTGCCGTCATCGCTCGCGCCGCCAGCCCCGGTCGTTCCGTAGAAGTTGCCATCGCTGGCTTGGATGAGGCCCGTATAGGGATCGCTGCCGCCGGCGGGGAAGGAATACAGAACGCTCTGGGTCCCGCTCGGCGTGATCGCGAAGAGCGTGCCGCGGCCATTGACGCCGCCGTTGGCGCTCGTCCCGTAAAAGTTGCCATCGCTGCCCTGTATCAGGCCGGAATACGGGCTGCTGGTGAAGGAGTACAGAATGCTCTCGGTGCCGCTCGGTGTGATCCTGAAGACGGTGCCGCCATTCCCGGTGCCCCCCGTCAGGGTGGTGCCATAAAAATCGCCATCGCTCGCCTGGATCAAACTATGGTAAGGCCCCGCGCCATCGCTCGAGCCCCCGGCAAAGGAATACAGCAGGGTGAAGTTCGGCACGCAGCCGACGTTGACGCTGGTGACATTGGCTGCGCCCATGATGGCCGTGGCATTGCTCACCGCGCACACCAGATCCGGTGGCACAGTCTGGACCGTGATGGCGTAACTGTTGCCGTACGTAACGCCGGTGTTCATGGTGAACTGCGTGGCATTGGCGCTTAGGGAGGTGGCATCGCCGCCGTTGTCCAGCAGCACCAGGCCGCTCCCCGTGAGCCCACTGATCGAGCCGCCGACGGTGTAGGTGTTGCCCGAGCAGGTGATGGTGATATACGGGCCCGTTGCATCACCCATCGTGCCCATGCTGTTGCTCACCGAGCAGGTAAGGCCGGCGGGCTGCGCCTGGACCGTCACGGAATAAGGCGTGCCTGAAGGCAGCTCGCCAGTCAGCGGCTGCGCGGTGGCTCCGGCGGCCATGCTCTTTGCCGTGCCATTGACGTTGAGGACCAGTCCGGAGGAGTTGAGCCCATTGATCGTCGCGCTCAGCACATAGAGCGGCACCACGGGGTCGGCGCCACCACTGGCGCTGCCGGTGTCGCCGTCCCAGTGCCAGCAACCGCTTAAGGCGAGCGATGCGCCCACGATCGCCACGCCGGCAGCGCTGCGACAGGCCTGGAAAGCCCAACCGGTAGACCGCGTCATGGCTGATGACCTTCGTGATCCGCCGACCCGCTGGTCGGCACAGGTCAATTCAATGCGCTATCGCCGTGCCACGACGTGAATCCGGTCGCAGTAATTCGTGGTCCGATGGGCTTTGAACCGGGGTGTCGGCGCCGACCGTGATGCAGTTCACCTGCACTAGACCATCAAGAGGATCTTCCCTACTCCGCCGCGCTCACCGAGCCGGTGTGCCTCGGCAGCGTCCTTGAGCGCGAGCCGGCGTCCGATCGGCAAAACGAAGCTGCCGTCGCGCACGTCATCCAGAAACTCCCTCACTTTGGCGGGGTCAGGCTGCGCGAATACGCGCGCCACCATGACCTGCGGATGCATCGCGGCAACGCCCTCCGGAATGACCGAGGCATAGCCGAATCTGCCGCCCGCCTTCACTCTCGCCATGAGCCGGGCCGCCACTGCACCCCCGACCGTATCAGCCACCGCATCGACGTTGAGCCTGGCGATCGCCGCTTCGTCATCGATGGCCAGGATCTGCGCAGCACCCAGGCTGCGGGCCGCATCAATCTGGTTCGTGCGCACACCGGCGATGACCTTCGCGCCGAGTTTCTTCGCGGTGTGAACGGCAGCCCGACCGACGCTGCCCAGTGCGCCCGTCACCACGACCGTCTGCCCGGCACGCACATCGGTCGTGCGCCGCACCAGCTGATCTGCCGTCAATGCAATCAGCGGAATCGCTGCGGCGCCCGCCAGTTCCACTCCATCGGGCACATGTGTCACCACGGAGGCCATGACCGCGACGAACTCAGCATACGTGGCGTTGGCAAACGCCACCACTTGCTCGCCCGGTTTGAAGTTTTTGACGTTGGCGCCCACCGCGCGCACCACGCCGCTCACGTCCCTGCCAAGGATGGCGGGGAGGGAGATGGGGAAGTCCTTTTGCCTGGCGCCGGAACGGATCTTCCAATCAATCGGGTTCACACTGGCCGCCACCGTCCCGACCAGGACCGAATCCGGCGAGAGCGGCGGATCGGGCACGTCCTCTTCGAACAGGAGCTTCTCGGGCCCGCCAAATTCGTGTATCCGGACCGCTTTCATTGTTGTACTCCGGAGCGAGGGCGCTTGCAGCGGATTGCTGGCGGGATCAATGGATCATGAAAACGCGCGGCAGAGCAACTGCTGGTGAAGCTGCTCCGGAGCGTCCGATTTGCGTCAAGGCGTGGGTATACTCTCAGACGCGCCGGATCAACCAGACGATGAGCAGAATGACCAGAATGGTGCCGAGGATGCCGCCGCCGATATACATGGGAATCTCCGAGAATTCGTTCAACAGAGTGGCAAGGGTATTCCTAAATGGAGCCCTCGCTCAGTGGCATAAGTCCTGATCTGATAGAGGCGCCTTCCTACCGGGAGAATTGTGTGAAGGATTGGGTCATCGGCATTATCGGCGGCTCGGGGCTCTACGACATCGCCTCGCTGCAGGCTCGCCGCACGCTCGATATCGTAACGCCCTGGGGTGCGCCGTCGGATCGCCTGCTCGAAGGCGTCATCGCCGACACCCGCGTGGTGTTCCTGCCGCGCCATGGCCGCGGGCATCGCCTCGGCCCATCGGATTTGAACTACCGGGCCAACATCGCCGCGCTGAAGATGGCCGGCTGCACCGATCTGCTCTCCATCTCCGCGGTGGGATCGTTGCGCGCCGACCTGCCGCCGCGCACGTTTGTGCTCATCGACCAGTTCATCGATCGCACGGTCGCGCGGACCAACTCCTTCTTCGAGCCCGGCGTGGTCGCGCATGTCTCGCTGGCCGATCCGATCTGCGCGAGGCTCGCGGCGCTCGCCGCCGCTGCGGCCCGCAAGGCCGGCGCGCGGGTGGTGGAAGGCGGCACGTACCTCGCGATGGAGGGTCCGCAGTTCTCCACGCGCGCTGAGAGCCGTCTGTACCAGTCGTGGGGTTGTGCGGTGATTGGCATGACCAACATGCCCGAGGCGCGGCTGGCCCGCGAGGCCGAACTGCCGTACGCCACGATTGCCACGGTCACCGACTATGACTGCTGGCATGAGCAGGAACGCCCGGTCGAGGCCGAGCAGATCGTGCGCTGCATGCAGGATAATGTCGGCAAGGCGCGCCTGATGATCGAGCATTTCGTCAGCACGCTGCCCGCCAAGCGGGAGCCCTCCCCGATCGACAGCGCTTTGCAGGGCGCCATTCTCACTGCGCCAGACGCGCGTGACCCGGCTGTCGTGGCCAAACTGCGGGCCATTGCGCGCGGGCTGTCCTGACCGGTGGTGTTTGCATCAGGATCCCAGAAGAAATGCCGACTTCGCGTGTCCCTAGCCTTCTTCAGCCCAGGATCCTACAGTCGAGCCGCAGCGAGATAATTTAAGACAGGGGGACATCATGTCGAAGCAGAAATCCGTCCGCGACGAGGCGAACTTGGCCAAGGGCAGGCCAGGCCGCCGTCAGTTTCTGGAAGGCATGGCCCTCAGTGCCGGCGCGCTGGCCTTTCTGGCTGAGGCCGGAGCCGCTCGCCACGCGCGCGCGCAATCCTCATCGGCGCCGCCGCCGCGCCCCGGTTTGTCAGTGCCGCCTGCACCGAGCGTGGCCCAGCCGCCACCGTTGAAGGACGTCGCCGGCAAGACCGCGTATATCACGGCCTCATCCGACGGAATCGGCCTCGGCATCGCGCGCGCCTGCTCGAACGCGGGCATGAAAGTCATCCTCGGCTATCGCAACGAGGCGCGGTTGGCGGAGGCGCTGCCGCTGTTTAAGCCGGGCAACGCCGGCGTCCATGCCATCAAGCACGATGTTACCGATCGTGACGGCTGGGTGCGGCTGCTCGCAGAGATCAAAAGCACGTTCGGCAACCTGCACCTGCTGGTGAACAATGCCGGCGCCAAGACCCTCGCACAGGCCAGCCTCGCCAAGGCGGAGGATTGGGACAACGCGGTGGCCGTGAACTTCACGGCGATCTACAACGGCGTCGCCGCCTGCCTGCCCCATTTCAAGGCCCATGGCGAAGGCGCGCATATCGTGACCACCGCTTCGATGAGTGGCGTGGTACCTGGCGTGCTCGCGGGGGTTTACACCGCAACCAAGATAGCGGCTGTCGGCATGATGGAGGCGCTGCGGGTCGAACTCGAGGGCACCAACATCGGAACGTCAGCCTTCTGTCCGGGCGGGGTCATGGTCGACAACCGTCCCGAAAGCCAGCGCAAGCCGCCGCCGCCGGGATCACCGCCCCGCCGGCCGAACATCATGATGGACCCGCTCGAGGCGGGCGAGCGGGTGTTGAACGGGGTGCGCAACAACGACCTGTTCATCTTCAGTCATCCGGAGTTCAAGGACGGCATGCAGGAACGCTTCGATGCGTTCATCGCCTCGGTTCCCGAGGAGGCGCCGCCGCCGGCTCGCGCCAAGGCCGAACAAATCCTTGCGCACTGCCCGATCTATCCACTTGAAACGGCGCATCGCAAGCTGCCGCGCAAGTCTTATCTGGGCTAGTAGAACACCCCGTCGACCACGTCTGCGACGCGTCCGGTGACCACGTTCACCAGCAGCAGATCAGGTCCATAGCGCACCCAGCGATAGCCGGGCGGCGGCGCGCCCAAGCCTAAGGGCGCGTAGTCATCATAGAAATACGGTGCCGAGAGGAAAACCGGCGGCAGCATCGCCCCGGTCGTCCAGACGCGATACGCGAATCCCGGCGGATAGCGAAATACCGGTGCATGAACACTGTGCTGCCAACTGCCACCACTGAGAAAGCGATGCGCTGGACGCCGGCGAGCAAACGCGGGCGCCGGGGCGGCCCGGTGTGCAGGGGCGCGGGCATGACTGGGCGGGCGCGTATGCGCGCCGTGATCCTCTGCGCGCTGTCCTTGATCCTGCGCCAGCGACACGCTCGCGGCGAGCAGCGCGACCGTCGCGATCATCCACAATCCCATTCGCATGATGCCTCCTCCGTTTGAGCCCGTATTATGCGCCGTTGTTTCGAGGGTGACCGACCATGTCGAGATGGCCGACCCGCAATCGGGATCGGCCCGCATCAATGTGGGCGCGGCGCCGTACCAGCCAGCTGGTGAGTGCACCAGCCCGGTGGGGCGCGATGTCACACGCTGCCTCGAACCAGCCGGCGACCAGCGCATGCTGCAGTGCCGCGTGCTCCGGCCCGAGATGCCAGGGGCTCGGCGCACGGTGGATGTGATAGCCCTGCTCGGCAAATAACTGCTCGGCCAACGGTCCCGCCTGGGGACCGAGCGCTGCGCCAAAGCCTTTATCGTGACGCTGATGCAAATTGACGAGCTCGCGAATCTCGGCATCCACTGGCTCGGCGGGCAGACAGTCGATGTCGCCGTCATAGGTCAGTGCAAACCAGACCGTCGCCGAAACCCGTGCTGCGCGCCCGGCCAACGCCCGCAGCCATGGCTCCGATACCAGGTCGAGCAGCGCGGAGGCGGTCAGCAACACGCTGTCCGGTAGCGGCAACTGCGGCAGCTGTGCCGCAAGATCCAAGGCGAGGTGTTGTATTCGACAATCGCACAGCGACGCGTGACTCCAGGAGCGCATGCGCGCATCCGTGGCACCCTGCAGCAGCGGATCGCTTTCCACCAGCAGCCAATCCTGCGCACCACCGAGCCGCGGCGCGGCATAGCGCAGGTTCGCGCCGGTGCCGGCGCCAAGATCAATGATTGCCACCCGTGACCGGCGCTGCCGTATGGCAAGGTGTTCAACCAGACCTGTATAGATGCCGGCCGCACGCGAGGCGGCATCCAGCGGTTCACGAAGGTCCAGCCAGTGCGCCGAAAAACTGTTCACGGCGCGTGCAAGATCCTCGCTGCCAGTCGCGGCTGCGGCAGCGGCGGCGGGTCACCAAATGCCGCCAGCGCCCACGGCCCCAATGCGCTCATTTTACCGGCCGCGGGCCTTTCGGGCAGAAGCCCCGGCCGAAATCCATCCGCCTCCAGCGCCTCAAGGATCTGCGGCTGGCTCGCGATCACGTGGACCGGGACGTCCCAGGAGGCGCCCTCGCCGCTGACATTGGCCGCGGGCTGGTGATCCCCCAGAATGATCATCACGAATTTGCCGTTGGGTCTGGCCCGCAGATAACTGGTCAGCGTGTCGAAGAAATACTGCACGGAACTCATATAGGCCTCGCCCATATCCGTCCACACCGGCGTACGGGTCAGCGAACGGCGCAGGGGCTCCGCGTCGAAGGGTTGCGCCGTGAGCACCCGCCGCCAATCCGGCCTGCAGTGGTGGCGTGGGCTCAAACGGCATGTGGGTCGAGACGGTGGGGAAGAAGACAAACACGGGTTTGCGCGGCTGGCGACTGCAATTCGCGCGCATCGAGTGCCGCCAGGGAAAACTGGTCCGGGATGCGCCACCAGCCGAACGCGGGACCTCGATAGTCGAGGCCCGGCGCACCATAGATTTCATCGAACCCGTAGAACGCGCCCTTCCGGCCAGCTCTCCCGCAGTCCGGGCATCACCGCCACGGTGCGATAGCCGGCGCGTTTGAACAGCGACACCAGTGTCGGCCGCTGCTGCGTCATCAGCAGCACGTACTGGTCCTGGTCACGCACCTCGATACCGGACAGCAGACTCAGGTGCGCGAGCACCGAACCCCCGCCGAACGTGGGCGAGGTGACGAATGCCGAGACCGCGCCGCGACCGGTGTCACGAAGCGCCGCCTCCAGCCGCCGCCGCGACGGCTCAAGTGCGCGCACGAACTGCGGCCGATCGTAGGTGGTCGCGCCATAGGACTCCATGAATACCAGCAGCACATCGCTGCCCTCAAGCGCGGAAAGACTCGAATACAGCGGCGGCGACGCCGGCACATGGCGGTTCGCGCCCGCGAGCGCATCCGAGACCCGGGCGATCTGCGCGGCGAACGTGCGGCTCACCGGAATCGAGAAGCGCGGCTGCCGTGGCACCGCATCGCTCAATTGCTGGGCGAGAAAGCAACCGCACAGCACCACGCCGGTCGCGCCAAGGGCCCAGCGCGCCGGACGAAACCTACGCATTGCCGTATCGATCTGCCCGAGCGACCAGCGGGCAATGAGGTACAGCATGGCGAGCGCCAACGCGCTCCCCGCCGCGATGGCCGCCACGATCCAGGGGGACGCCACGCGTACGAACATGCCCGTGACGGCGGCAAACTGCGGTCCGTCCCAGTAAAGGTTGATGTCTCTGCCATAAAGCGCCTGCACCGTGACGTAGGCATAGCGCCCCAGTGCGAACACCACGATCAGCCCCGACAGCAACACCAGAACGGGGCGGCGCGTCGGTCCGAGCCAGGCATTCGACAGCACCAGCGCCAAGAGCAGCACGCCCAATTCGACTGACAGCTCCCCCGGCCAGTGGATACCCAGCGTCGGCCAGATGTTATGAAATGTGACCGACGCGTTCAGCAGGACGACCGCGAGGATCACGCCAATCCCCTGCCTGATGCGGGCCCAAGTAAGTTCAGACATCACGGTCGCGACTGTGACACGGTCGTACGCGACCGCACCGCGCTTTGATAAAGCCAAAGGATATCCACCGCAAAGGATCCGGTAAGCGCACACAGTCCGACCGCGGCAACACCCGCTGCCACGCCGACCGGGACAAAGGGCGCGATGGTCACGATGAGTGCGACCACCTGGACGACCGCAACGGTTTTTCGTCTCGCACTGTGCGGCAGCGGACGGCGCAGCCACGGCATGACCATGCCCGCAGCGACGAAGGCGTAGCGCAGCACGCCCGACAACAGGACCCAGGCTCCGGTCTTGTCGAACTGCCAGGCGAGCACCGCCAGCACCAGGATGAACAGGGCGTCCGTTTCCATGTCAAACCTGGCACCAAAGTCGCTCGCCATGCGCTGGCGGCGCGCGAGCCACCCATCGACGCCATCCAGCACGGCGACCGTCACGGCCACGGCAGTAGCGAGCAGGGGTACGCCGGCACCGGTGCGCTCGCCGATCAGCCCGGCCAGCAGCGCGACCAGCGCGCCTCGGCTCGCCGTCACTTCATTGGCTGCCCCGAAGGCGTCGAACGGATGATGTTTCGGCAACCCCCGAAGCACCAGCACGGCACCGGCCGCAAACACCACCAGCGCTTTTTCCAGGTAGGCCGCATCGAACCCAAGCCGGTACGTCAGGATCGCACCCGCCACCCCGATCATCACCGCAGCCGGTAAGATACCGACCAGCGCACTGCGCAGCAGACTGCCACGCAGGGTCTGTGCCATCGACATTTGTCACACCAATTTTTTCAGGAGATCCGATGAGTCGGGACGATACGCTCGCATTCTGGATCGCGGCGCCGGGCCGCGGCGAGCTGCGCCGCGAAACGCTCCCGGCGCCGAGCGCTCAGGAAGCCAGTGTACGGACACTCTACAGTGGTGTCAGCCGGGGAACCGAGTCGCTGGTGTTCGGCGGCCACGTGCCCGAAGCGGAATACGCAGCGCATGCGGGCGCCGTTTCAGGCGGGGCAGTTTCCGGCCCCGGTGAAGTACGGCTATACCAGCGTCGGGCAGGTCATGGAGGGCCCCGCCGGCCTTGCCGGAAAAAACGTCTTCTGCCTGTACCCGCACCAGCAGTACTACGTGGTGCCCGGCGATGCGCTGTATGTGCTGCCCGATTCAGTGCCTGCGGCACGCGCCATCCTCGCCGCGAATCTGGAGACCGCGCTCAATGGTTTGTGGGATTCGGGCGCCGCGCCCGGTGACCGGATTACCGTCATCGGTGCCGGCAGTGTCGGCTGCCTCACGGCCTGGCTCGCCGCCCGCATGCCCGGCTGCGAGGTCGAACTGGTCGACCACAATCAGCCACCGGCGGGCGATTGCCGCAGGCGCTTGGGGTGAAATTCGCTCAACCAGCCAGCGCCACAGCCCGAGGCGGATGTCGTGTTGCACGCCAGCGGCTCGGCCGAGGGGCTGTCGCTGGCACTGCGCATCGCCGCGTTCGAGGCCACTGTGGTCGAGCTGAGCTGGTACGGCGACCGCGCCGTCACCCTGGCGCTGGGGGAGGCCTTTCACGCGCGGCGCCTGACACTGAAGTCCTCCCAGGTGGGCGCGATCAGCGGCCTGCGCCGCGCGCGCTGGACCCTGCGACGCCGCATGGAACTCGCCCTGTCGCTGCTGAGCGCGCCGGCGCTCGACGTACTCATTAACAGCGAAGGCCGATTCGAGGAGCTGCCGCAGACCCTGGAGCGGCTGGCGCACGCCCCCGGTGATGTCATCATGCACCGGGTGAGCTACGCGTGAACGGCTGACCCGCAACCAAGGAGAGGGCATGTATACGGTCTGTGTTCGCGATCACATGATGATCGCCCACAGTTTTTCCGGCGCGGTGTTCGGCCCGGCGCAGCGGCTGCACGGCGCCACCTACGTGGTGGACGTCGAATTCCGCCGCCCCGAGCTGGATGAACATGGCATCGTCGTGGATATCGGCCTTGCGGCGACGGCACTGCATGAGGTGCTGGCCGGCATGAACTATCGCAATCTGGATGCGGAAGCGGAGTTTTCCGGACGCAACACGACCACGGAGTTTCTCGCCAGGACCATCTTCGAGCGGCTCGCCGCGGCGATCCGCGGCGGCGCACTCGGACCTTCCGCCTCCGCCATCACGGCGCTGCGCGTGACCTTGCATGAATCGCACGTGGCCTGGGCGGCATTCGAAGGCGGAATCGCCGCCCGATGAGCGCGCGCTCACTGGAATTCGTCATTCCAGGAGACCTCCAGGCGCCGACCGGTGGCTATGCCTACGACCGCCGCATGATCGCCGGACTGCCCGACCACGGCTGGCAGGTGACGGTGCACGCGGTTGGACGCAAGCTTTCCGCAGCCTTCGCGCGCGGCGCTCGATGAAGCGAGCGAGGTGTTCGCAGCGTTGGCGCAGGATGCGCTGGTCCTGGTGGATGGGTTGGCGGCCGGTGCCATGCCCCAGGTGCTGCACGCGCATGCGACGCGACTGCAAGCTCGTCGCGCTCGTGCACCATCCGCTCGCCGCCGAGAGCGGACTTGCGCCTGAGCTTGTCGCTGCGAGCTGGCGGAATCGGAGCGTCTGGCGCTGCAGGCCATGCGCCACGTGCTGGTCACGAGCCGCGCCACCAAGCGATCTGTGCAGTGCCTATGGAGTTGATCCCGACCACATCTCGGTCGTGGAACCGGGAACCGACGCTGCGCCTCTGGCGCGCCATGCACGCGGCAATACGTTGTCCATGCTGTGCGTCGCCACGCTCATTCCCAGAAAGGGCCATGACCTGCTCTTCGAGGCCCTCGCGCCGCTCGCCGGCTGCGCGCTGGCACCTGACCTGCGTGGGCAGCCTCAACCGCAGTCCCGCGACCGTTGAACGGCTGCGCGCGCAGCTGCGCCGGCTGGGTCTGGAGCGGCGTGTCGCACTCGTCGGTGAAGTCGACGACGCGACGCTCGCGCGCCTCTACGCCGAGGCTGACCTGTTTGTACTTGCCGACGCATCTGGAGGGCTACGGCATGGCCGTCGCCGAGGCACTGTCACATGGTTTGCCGGTCATCAGCACCCGCACGGGTGCCATTGCGGAAATGGTCGGCTCTCAAGCCGGATTGCTCGTGGCGCCGGGGGATGCGGGTGAGCTGCAAAGCGCGCTGGCCTGCATGCTGAATGAACCTGCGCGGCTTGAGTCCCTGGCCGCGGGTGCCGCCAACGTCGCGCAGCACCTTGCCGGATTGGCCGCAGGCCTGCGCCCGCATGGCGCAGGCATTGGCAGGCGTTGCACTACAGAACCCGGCGCACCGCCATGGATGAAAGCTCGCCCTGACCATCCGTCGGCGCCGCCGCGGCGCGCAGGTCACAATCGAACAGAATGTCGGAGCCGGCGCGATAGACGCGATGTTGCAGCCGCAGACAATCCTGCAGGCGCGCCTGGGGCGGCAGGCGTATCGCGGGACGGCCTTCGCCGATGAGCAGTGGCGCAATGGCGATATGCAGTCGATCCAGCAGTCCGCGCGGTCAGAAAGGAGGACACGGTCACGCCACCGCCCTCCACGAAAATCCGGGCGTAGCCCAAGGCACGAAGTTGCCGCACCAGATCGGCAAGGTCCAACGCGCCATCCGCGGTGGCCACCTCCAGCGTCCGTTCGCCGCGAGCGCGCGCCTGCGCGCCAGCCGCGCTGCCCGCTGTGCACACTCGCAGCGTCACGGCCTGCGCGGTCGCTGAAGACCAGGTGGGCCGCGGGCAGCCGACACGCCGGATCGAGAATCACCCGCGCCGGATTGCTGCCGACGACCAGACGGGTGGTCAGGCGGGGATTGTCGGCGACCACGGTTCCTGCGCCCACGACCACGGCATCGCACAGGGCGCGAAGCCGATGCAGGTGCAGGATGTTCTCCGGTCCGGTGACCGAAATCGCATCGCCCGAATGCGTGGCGATGAACCCGTCGAGACTTTGTCCCAGATGTCCGATGGTAATGGGCCGGGCGGCGGTACCGCTGCTGACCGGCAGATACAGCTCCAGCAGATCGCGCTTGCGGGTCTTCGGCGGCGAGCACCGACTCCCAGCCGCTGGCCGGATGCCACGCCAGCACCGCCCCTGAATCGTGCGCGGCGACCCGGTGCAGGCTACCGTCCGCCGCGAAGGCGAATCGCCCGGGTTGTTCAGCATCGAAAGTGCCGATGGCTCGGGCAGCCGCATGGGCGACAGCCCAGGCGTCGAGCGTTGCTGAGGCGGCTTTTTCCATGGCATGCGCCATCTTGCCTGAAAAACCGCCCTTCAGCCCTCTCCAAGGCAGGCGACGATGGCCTCGATCACCCGTTTGGTCTCGTGCGGGTCTTTGACCTGGATGCACAGTGCGCCGGCCGCCATCGCCGGGTAATCATTGCCGCCGGGAAACAAGGCGTCCCCGACAAAAATCATCTCCTCGATGGGGACGTGCAGGATGTCGCGCAGCTTGCGAATGCCGTAAGCCTTGTCCACGCCGTGCTGCGTGACATCCACCGAGGTCGCACCGCCCAGCCGTACCGAGAATTCCGGGATCAGCTCATCCAGGGCAGCCTTCAGCGCTTGTCGGCGGGAGAAATCCGGGTCCCACTGCAGCTTCTGCTGCAAAGGCGCGTGCTGCCCCAGGGCGGAAAACGTGATCTGACTGCCGCGATCCTCGATGACCTCGCCCCACTGCTGCGCAGGCTGACAGCCCGATGAGGCCATGGCAAGCCGCAGGGAGTCGATGATTTTGCGTTTTTCGACCGCCGTGAAATCCTGCGAATAAAGCTCGCGCCAGCTGCGGTCATGCTGATAAAACTTTGCGCCGCAGGTGGGCAATATCGACAGGTTATTCAAGAGCTCGTCCTGGCGAAGAGCGCTCAGCACCTGGTTGGCCAGCTGCGCCCACGTGCCGCCTGAGATCACCGCCACTTTCAAGATGGCGAGCAGGGAATTGAGCAGCACGGCCATCTCCGCATCGATGGCGGACTTGCTGTCGGCAAGCGTGCCGTCCAGGTCAAACACGATGAGCCGCTTCATCACTGGATCAGCCCGCCGGGAGCGCTATTTCCAGCAAGGTCACCGTGCCATGCGGCAGGCACGAACAGGCGCCTACCGCGGCGGGCAGCAGCAGCGTGTCGCCCTGGCCAAATTCGAAGGCGGCACCGGCGTGTTCCAGGTGGCCCGCCCCGGACAAACAGACCAGCACCCGGGCGCTTTGCACAGCGCCCACCACGAACGAGTGTCGTCCGCTTATGCGCGTCACGCCGAAGTACTCGCTTTGAATCAGCTGCTCGCGCAGCACGGGCTGTGTCTGCTGGGTACACGGGGTGAGCGGCGCGATGGCGCCTTGGGAATAATCGATGCAGGCGAGCGCCTCCTCCACCTGCAGCGGCCGCCGCAGCCCGGTTACCGGGTCCACGTGGTCCCAGTCATACAGACGAAACGTCACATCGCTGTTCTGCTGCACTTCGAACACCACGACATCCCTTAAGGAATGGACGGTGCCCGCCGGGAGGTACACCACATCGCCGCTGTTCGGCGCGAAACCGGCCAGTCGATCGGCAATGGTGCCTTGCGCGATCGCCTGCCGCAGCGCCGCCACCGAGGCACCGGGCTTCAAGCCTGCAAAGACTCGTGCACGAGGCCCGTGCTCCAGGACCACCCACGCCTCGGTCTTGCCGGTGTCACCGCCCGGCAGGCGCCCGGCGTACGCATCCGATGGGTGGACCTGTACCGACAGTTCCTGGCGCACCTGCAGAAACTTCAACAGCAGCGGGAAGCGCCGATACCGGGGATGCGGTTCGCCCAGTACCTGTTGGGGTGCCTGCCGCCACAGCTGTCCGAGGCTCGTGCCTTTGAGGGGTCCGTCCGACACCCGGCTCGCCTGCGCGTCGCGGTCGCTCAGCAGCCATATTTCTGCGCCCCAGAGCCGGGACAGGGGAATCGGGTCAAACCGCAGCGGGTACAAGGGTGTGGCGTTCAACAGTGCCACACGATATCGGCCGCCGGCGCGACGGTCTGTGCGCTAACGGACGCTGGGTCAGGTGAACAGGCCCTTCAGTTCTCGGGCGTGAACACGATGTTGCCCACCGCGGTGTTCGATGCGGGCACGTGATAGAAGCGGTGCAGTTCGCGAATGTTCTTGCCGAGCGCGCCGCGCATCGTCAGCCACATGATCAGTTCCATGCCCTTCGGAACCGGCTTCACGGATGTACTCCTCGTGCGACATGGTGCGCAGCGCATCCGGATCCGAGGTGAGCTGGTCCAGAAACGGGTGTCCCATTCGCGGTTGATGAGGCCGGCGCGCTCTCCGGAGAGCTGATGGCTCATGCCACCGGTGCCCCAGATCTGCACATTGAGATCCTCGGGGAAGGACTTCACGGCGCGGGCGATGGCTTCACCCAGCCGGAAACATCGATTGGCCGTGGGCGTCGGATACTGGATGACGTTCACCGCCAGCGGAATCACCTTCACCGGCCACTCGGTGGGCTGACCCAGCATCAAGGACAACGGCACGGTGAGCCCGTGATCGACGCTCATCTCATTCATGATGGTCAGATCGAACTCATCGAGCACCACGCTGGTTGCGATATGCCAGGCGAGTTTGGAATGCCCGTGGCACGACCGGGACGCGGCGCGGCCCCCACCCTTCATCAGCGGGTGCGAACGAGTCCGCGCAGCCGAGCGCAAAGGTGGGAACGATATCGAGTGAGAACGCGGAGGCGTGGTCGTTGTAGACCAGAATGACGACGTCGGGCTGCTGCTCGCGCGACCCACTGTCGCGACCATTCGTAACCGGCGAAAATCGGCGCCCAGTCAGGATGGGCGGTGCGGCCGCCGTCGAGCGCGGCGCCGATCGCAGGCACATGGCTTGAGCCAATGCCTGCGGTGATCCGGGCCATCAGAAACGTCCCGAAATCGACCTGAGACCCGCCGGATTGCGACCGCCGCTGCGCATCATCGCAGCGTACTCTTCGGTCGATTGACCGGCAAACGAGGCCGCCACCGACTGGGTCGGGCGGCCATCCACCGCGGCGATCTTGAGCACGAAGAAGATGTTGCCGCCCTGCTCCAGCAGCGCCTTGAAGTCGCGGTTCATGACGGCCTGCTTCTGCGATTCGCGTCATCGGCCATTCATCCAGATAGGCGCGCTCATCGGCCTTGAAGCGCGTGCGATTCGCCGCGCTCATGAGTGACATGCAGAACCGGTTCAGATGACGGCCCTCGATGGCGCGCTCACCGGTGAAAACGTAAGTCCCCGGGATATCGTCGAAGGCTGGGAGGGTTCATGGGGTGCTCGCAAAGGCCTTTAAGTGGGCTCATCATATTCTTTGCAAACCGCAATAACTAAGCCCATATTACGACCTCAGTTTTCGCGATTTACGATAAATCATGGACACGGTCGCCAATTTGCGGGCCTTTCTGGCGGTCGCGCGCTATGGCGGCTTCTCCGAGGCGGCCCGGCAGCTCCACGTCGTGCCGTCCGTGGCCGCCAAACGGGTCAGCCAGCTCGAGCACGCGATCGGCACCAAGCTGTTCGAGCGCTCGACCCGCAAGGTCGATTTGACAGAATCCGGCGAGCAGTTCCAGGTCCGCGCCCGAAGCCTCATTGCCGAGCTCGATGACACCCTTGCGGGCCTGAAGCGGGCCGGGGATCGGCTCGAAGGCCGCATCCTCATGATGGTCCCGACCACGCTCAATATGCTGGTGCTCGTCCGATGCCCTGAATGGGTTCCTGCGCGAGCACGAACACATCACCATGGAGCTGGCGCTGGTGGATCGATCCGTCAATCCGGCCGAGGAAGGCTTCGACCTCGCGATCAGCGGCCACGCCGCCAGCAGCTACGAAGGCGTGATCGATGTGCCGCTGTATCCGTTTGAACAGGTGTTATGCGCCTCCCCGGATTATCTGGCGCGTCGCGGCACGCCGCGGCGTCCGCATGACCTGGAAGATCATGACGGTCTGTTCTTCAAACCGTTGGGGACGGCGTGGCGCTTCGACAGCGACCAGGGACAGCTCAGCGTGGACGTGCGGCCGCGACTCATCGCCACGGACAACGTGACGCTGCGTGCCGCGGCGTTGGCCGGCAATGGCATCGCGATGCTGCCCCGCTATGTGTCGGCCGAGGCGCTGCGATCCGGCCAGCTGGTCGAACTGCTCCAGGGGTTTTCGCTGCCGAAATCGTGGTTCCGCGCGCACGTCACCCAGCATCGCGCCAAGCTCGCGCGCATCGTCACCTTGCTGGAATGGCTGAAGCAGGCGTTGCGTGCGGCGCTGCCGATCGTGGCGGCTTGATGCTTTAGCTTTTCGGAGTGACGCAGCTGAAATTCGCGGCCTCATCGGTACTGCCATGGCCGCTGTACCGCGCCACCTTGCGGATATGCGCACAACGGGCGCGAGCGCACTTCGTGGTTATCGACCACGCGCGCCGCGCGGATGACATCCGGCGCCTTGCCCTTCTCAACCCAGTCCACCAGATGCCGTCACGGCATCGAAACGATCCGTGGCGATGCCACCCCCGCAGTGGCTCATGCCCGGCACCATGAACAGGCGCAAGAACTGCGGGGTGTCCGGGCCGTTCTTGGCGAGCGCCTGCTCGTAATAGTTGACGCCGACCATAGGCTGCAGAATTGGATCGGCCCACCCGTAGGTGATGATCAGCTTGCCGCCGCGCTTGTTGAAGCGCGACAGGTCGGGATTGGTGGCGTTGACCAGCTGGCCCCAGGCATCGAGCAGGTGGGTATCGCGCTCGAAATCGAAGTTGCGATAGTCGTAGTTGGGCTGCGGCGGGGTGTGCACCAGATAACGCAGCGTCCCTTCGGCCAGATTGAAATCCGCGGCCTTGCGATCAGGCTGCGCCGGCACCACGAGGTTCATCCAGCCACTCTCGCTTCCCAGCATGAAGCCCGGGAAGAGCGGCTTGCCGTGGCTGACCGGGCCGCCGTAGATCTTCGTCAAGGTGGCGGCCTGCCCGGCCGTGAGACAGGCATCGTTGTCGATGCCCGCCGCACAGGCAGGGACGTCAGTCTTCATATCCACGGTGCACAGGCGCGGGTCGTCGATCTGTCCATCCTTCAGGCCATCCAGCGCATCGCACTTGGCCATGACCGCCTTGCTGACCATCGCCAGTTTTGCCGCGGTCAATGGCGCCGCATCGAGTGCCTGCTGGTTCCACACCGCGCCCAGCGTGAAACCGGTCTGATCGACCCAGGGCGAGTTGGCCAGGATGCCATCGAAGTCCTGCGGATAGCGCTCAGCCTCCACCAGTCCCTGGCGGCCGCCGTTCGAACAGGAATTCCAGTAGGAGCGGCTGATGTCCCGGCCGTAATACGCCTGCGTGATGCCCTTCGCCGTCACCGCGGTCAGGTTGACGGCGCGGTAGGCGTAATCGATGGCCTTGGCCGGATTGCTCATCACGAATGAGGCGCCGGGCTCCTGGCGGGCATCATGACCGGTATTGGTCTGGGCAAAAGCGAATCCCGCCTCAAGCGCGGCATTGCGCTGCGACACCCGCGTCGGATCCTCCAGCGACTCACCGGCATGACCGCCATTGCCGATCATGTAGAAACGTCCGTTCCAGTGCGCCGGCAGACTCACCTCGAAGGCGACCTCTGGCGCCAGCACACCCGTGACTTGGCAGTGAGCCGCAATGCCCTTTGCCGCCTCGATGGCCACGGCGTTGATGCGCAGCAGCGCGGGGGCGGTGTACTGGCTCAGCGCCGCGCAGCCCATACGCGGCGCGAGCGTTGCCTTGGTGTAGTGCGTGAGCGATCCGGCAGCGGCTGAAAAGGCCTGAGCGCCCGCGGATTGGGCGACGAGGCCCACTGCCGCTGCTGCGGCAGCGCCTACAAAAGACCTGGGCACGATCCGACTGCGGCGATGGTTCACGCTGGGCATGCTGTTCCCTCGAATTTGACGGTTATAACCGCAGGAGACTGAATATGAAAGGACTGCACAAGCTGCTGTGGGTGGCAACAGCGATGCTGCTGCCCGTCGGCGCGCTGATGGCCAACGAATACTCCGACACGGTGGAGTTGTTCAAGCACGCCGGGCAAAGCGCTGCCTATTTCAACGACGCCTATGGCTATGCCGTTTTTCCGACCATTGCCAAAGGCGGCCTGGTAGTCGGCGCGGCGCACGGCACGGGGCACGTGTACGAGCAGGGCCGGTACATTGGCGATGCGTCGATGACGCAGGTCAGTGTCGGTGCCCAGGCCGGCGGCCAGGCCTACAGCCAGATCGTTTTCTTCAAGGACAAACGCGCGCTGGATGAATTCACCAGCGGCCAGTTCGCCTTCGATGCGGGCGTTGGCGCCGTCGCCATCACCGCAGCAGCCGGTGGCTCGGTCGGCACCGAGGGCGCAACCGGCGGCGCCAGTGGCGGCAAGAAGGACGCCCTGACGGCCGGCCAGTACTACAAGGGTATGGCGGTCTTCACCATCGTCAAAGGGGGCGCGATGTACGAGGCCACCGTGGCGGGTCAGCGCTTCTCCTTCAAGCCCCGCGAGACCTGAGGGTCCTCTCGACCGCTGGCGGCCCCCTCCGCCAGCGGTCCTGCCGAGCGAAAGTGCCGGCGCCGCTCCTAAGTGTCCGCTAAGTTATGGTCCTGACACTGAAGCGCGGTCAGAGGGGGACCTATCACAGCGATGCGCATCCTCATCGTCGAGGACGATGCCATGATCGGTGCCAGTCTGGTACGCGGACTGACCGACGAGGGGTATGCGGTGGACTGGGTACGCGACGGGGGCCAGGCCGAAGCGGCGCTGATCGACCGTCATCATGAATTCCATCTGGTGCTGCTCGATCTGGGATTGCCGCAGCGCGACGGCACCGAGGTGCTGCGCCAGTTGCGCGCCGCGGGCGACAATATCCTCGTGCTCATCATCACCGCGCGTGACAGCTTGGCCGACCGGATCGAGGGGCTGGACCTGGGCGCGGATGACTTCCTGGTCAAACCCTTTGAACTGACAGAACTGAAGGCGCGGATCCGGGCGCTGGCGCGCCGCCACGCCGGACGGATCGAACCGCAGCTAAAGACCGCCGTGCTCACGCTGGATCCGGCGGCGCGCTGTGTCGTGCGTGCCGATCGGCGCATCCAGCTGACGGCCCGGGAATTCGCGCTGCTCGAGGCGCTGATGCAACGCCCCGGCGTGCTGCTCTCCCGCACCCAGCTCGAATCGCGCATCTACAGCTGGTCTGAGGCGGTGGACAGCAATGCGGTGGAATTCCTGCTGCACGGGCTGCGGCAGAAAATCGGCGCAGACCAGATCGAGAACGTGCGGGGAGTGGGCTGGCGCATCGTGACCGGTTCATGACCTCGCTGCGCGGCCGGCTGCTGTTGTCGAGCAGTATCGCCATCGTCGTGGTCGGCCTCACGTGCGCCGCCATCGCGTATCGCCAGGTGAGCGCTGAGACCCGCTCCTTGCTGGATGATCAGCTGCAGCAGATCGCGCGTCTTGCGGCGCAAACGGTGGACGGCTCTGAACTGCAAAGTCGTGGTGATGAAGACATCGTGGTCTCGGTGTGGGGTGCCGATCGGAAACTGAAGTTCTCGACGGCGAGCGGCCTCGGCGTGCCGCTGTTGCCGACTGGTTTTTCCGAAGTGGTACTGCAGGCCGAGCCCTACCGCATCTATTCGACCTCGATCGGCGGCCGCTACATTGCCGTGGCACAACCGGTCGACATTCGGGATGACCAGGCGGAGGCCGCGGCACTCGCGGCATTCCTGCCGCTGCTGGTGCTGGTACCGGTGCTCGCTATCGTCCTGGCGCTCGTGATCCGCGCGCAGTTGAATCCCGTGCGACAGCTGGCCGCGCAGGTTGCCCGGCGCGGCCCCTTCGAGCACCACGGCCTTGAGGCTGCGGGCCTGCCCGCAGAGGTGGCGCCGCTGGTCGATGAAATCAATCGCCTGCTGGCACGGCAGAATGCCGCCGCCCAGCGTGAACGCCAGTTCGTGGCGGATGCCGCGCACGCACTGCGCACGCCGCTCGCGGCGCTGCAGCTGCAGGCCGATGTGCTCGAGGGCGCGACCAGTGCCGACGAATACGCGGCGCGCTTCACAGCCCTGCGGGCCGGCGTGCGCCGTGCCGCGCATCTGTCCGATCAGTTGCTGTCGGTGGCACGCAGTCAACCCGATGCGGATCCGCAACTCGTTGCCGTGGATGTCGGGGCCGTATTGGGCGAGGTGATCGATCTGTACCAGCCGGCCGCGGCGGCCGCCGCCATTGTGCTGCGCCTGCGCCCCGGCAGCCATGCCAGCGTGCGGGCGGATTCCCGGCGCCTGCTCCTGATTCTGGGCAACCTGGTGGACAACGCGCTGCGCTACACCCCGCCCGGCGGGGAGATCGAACTGTGGGCGCGGCGGGCCGCTGACGCCGTACAGATCGAAGTCCAGGACCAGGGCCCGGGACTGCCCACGGCGGAACTGACTCGGGTGTTCGAGCCATTTTATCGCGTGGCCGGTGATCCGGGCGGCGGCAGCGGACTGGGTCTGGCGACGGTCGCGAATCTGGTGAAGGAACTGGGTGGCGATGTCCGCCTGCGCAACCGCCATGACCGCAGCGGTCTGCTGGCGTCCATCACACTGCCGCTAATTGTCGCCTAAGATGCCATCAGCACCCTGTGGTTGACGCATCTGAACCGAGGAATACGCGTGAACGACTCCGCCTCTGCCGCATCCAAAGTGCCCCTGGTCACCTTTGGGTTCTGGATCATCAAGATTCTGGCGACGACCCTGGGCGAAACCGGCGGCGACACCGTCACCATGACCATGAACCTCGGCTACCTCACGGGCACGCTCATTTTTCTGTCGGCACTGGCCGTACTGGTGACGTTGCAGATCCGCGCACGCCGCTTTCATCCGTTTCTGTATTGGGCCACCATCATCGCCTCCACCACCGCTGGCACGACCCTCGCGGACTTCGCCGACCGCTCCTTGGGAATCGGCTACGCGGGCGGCTCCCTCGTGCTGCTCGCCTGCGTACTGGGTGTCCTCGCCCTGTGGTATCGATCACAGGGAACGGTGTCCGTGAATACGGTCAATACGCCCAAAGTCGAAGCCTTCTATTGGGCGACCATCACCTTTTCGCAGACCTTGGGAACGGCTTTGGGAGATTGGATGGCGGACGATACCGGGCTGGGCTATCTTGGCGCAGCGGCGCTGTTTTCCGCGGCCCTCGCAATCGTCGCCTTCTGTTACTTCCGCACCCGGCTCTCGCACGTCATGCTGTTCTGGGCCGCATTCATTCTGACCCGTCCGCTGGGCGCCACGCTCGGCGACTTCCTGGACAAACCGTTGGATGAGGGCGGGCTGGCGCTCAGCCGCCCGCTCGCCTCGGGCGCGCTGGCCGTGATCATCCTGATCTGCATCCTGCTCATTCCGCAACGTGCCGGACGCCATCCCGCGGCCGCCGCCGCGTCCTAGGAGTCCACCATTCGCCTAGTGCGGGCAGTATTGCCGGCGGCCCTGCTGATCGTCCTGCACCAGGCGGCGCAGGCCGGGCCGCCCTTCGTGACGGATGATCCGCAACCGACCGACTACCAGCACTACGAGGTGTACTTCTTCGACGGCGGCACCGCCGTCAGGGCGGGGACCACGAGCGCGACCGGCATCGACTTCAATTACGGCGGGGTGCCGAACCTGCAGCTGACGGCGGTGATTCCGGTGGAATTTGACGATCCGGCGGAGGCGGACTGGGCGCATGGCGTCGGCAATATCCAACTCGCGGCGAAGTACCGCTTCGTGCACGCCGAGGATACCGGCTGGGACCTTGCGGTGTTTCCGCGGGTATTCCTGACCTCAGCCTCCACGGCGGTGGGCGACCGCCACAGCTCCGTTCTGCTGCCGTTGTATGCCGAGAAGGACTGGCAGCGGTGGTCGACCTTCGGCGGGGGCGGCTGTGTCCTCAATCACGGCGGGGATGCGATCAACTTCTGCACGGTCGGCTGGGTCGTGGCGCGCAAGATGACGGCGCATCTGCAGCTGGGTGCGGAGGTTTACTATCAAGGCGCCGCGGCGCGCGGCGGCAAGGCCTCGACCGGTGTCGGCGCGGGACTCACCTATGATCTTTCCGAGCACTTCCACCTGATGGGCGCCATGGGTCCGGGCCTGCAAAATGCCGCGGCGTCCAACCTCTATACCTGGTACGCCGCGCTGCTGGTAACCTACTGAGGTGACCGACTTCCATGTCTACGAGCCCCGCGATGGCCATGGCCTGGCCCATGACCCCCTCAATTCCATCGTCGCGCCGCGCCCCATCGGCTGGATCTCCTCCCGCAGCAGCACCGGCGTCCACAACCTCGCGCCCTACAGCTTCTTCAACCTCTTCAACTACAAGCCGCCCATCATCGGATTTGCCAGCATCGGCTGGAAGGATTCGGTGGAAAACATCAAGGCGACGGGCGAATTTGCCTGGAATCTCGTCACCGCCCCCCTGGCGCACGCCATGAATGCAACCTCCGCCGCAGTGCCTGCGGCCCGCGATGAATTTGAACTCTCGGGACTCACGCCGGCACCCTCGCGAGTGATCCGCGCGCCGCGCGTGGCGGAAAGTCCGGTGTCGTTCGAATGCCGGATGTCACAGCTGCTGCGCC
This sequence comes from uncultured Gammaproteobacteria bacterium, assembly GCA_963708865.1. Taxonomy (GTDB): domain Bacteria; phylum Pseudomonadota; class Gammaproteobacteria; order Steroidobacterales; family Steroidobacteraceae; genus DAIDKA01. The sequence goes on along the minus strand of CAVPUC010000005.1, from coordinate 393,068 downwards.
TCACCGACGCCAAGGGCATCGACACCGACTCCTGGCTGGTGCTCGGCGAAGTGGTCGCCGTGCATATCCATCGCGATCTGATCCGCGACGGTCTGTACGACACTGCCGCAGCCGCGCCCATCATGCGCGGCGGTGGCGCGGCCGATTACTTCCGCTTGGAGCCGACGGCAAAATTCCAGATGTGGCGCCCGAAACCGTAGTCATGCGCCCACCCGCCGCTCCACACGCCCGAGCCTGTCGGTTTGTGCGGATTCAAGGCACAATTCGCGCACCATGATGCGTTTCATTAGGCGCGCTGTGCCGCGAATGGCCGTAACCGGCTGTGCGATTGCCGTGGCGATGGCAATCTCCTTTGCGCAGCCCGTGGCGGCCAGCACCACCCCGGCACAACTGGCGGCGGCCGTGGCGGCGGCGCATCGCGATGCCGCCGGGCGCGTGCAGATCGACGTCCATTTTGACTGTAGCCTCGGCGCGCCCACCGCCGCGCTGGCCGATGCGGGTCTTGCCGTGACGGCGACGGTGCAGGCCGGCACGCTGTGCGTCGTCGAAGGCTGGGCACTGCCCGCGGCATTGCCGCAGCTTGATGCCGTCGCGGGCGTCACCCGCCTCACCGCACCGTCCTACGCCCGGCCCCCGCCGCCTCGGACGCTGCACCCGGTGCAGCGCCTGCCCACGAGCGCCGCCGAGCAGAAGCAAGGTGCCGGCACGGTGGCCATCGACCACAACGGCATCGTGATCATGCGCGCCGACCAGTTCGTGGCGCAGACCGGTACCAGGGGTGTCGGTGTCACCGTTGGCGTGCAATCGAGCGGTGTGTACAGCCTCTCCACCATTCAGGGACGTGGCGAACTGCCCGCCGTGCAGGTGGTCTATCCGGCCGGCAACAGCGGCGCCATCCTGGCGGACGAAGGCACGGCATTGCTGGAAGAGGTCTACGCGGTCGCGCCCGGCGCGAACCTCGTGTATTGCGGACCCTCGACCTTTGTGGATTTCACCTCGTGCCTGACCCAGCTCATCAATGCCGGCGCCACTATCGTGCTGGATGACACAGGCTTTCCCAACGATGGCCTGATGTCCCAGGACAATGACAATACCAGCGCCGTCACGCAAATTCTTGCCCAGCACCCCACGGTGCTGATGCTCAGTGCGGCCGGCAACAACGACGGCAGCTACTGGGAAGGCAACTACACGCCGGTCAGCCTCAGCACGACGACGTTGCCGCCCTTGTCCTGCCCGTCCGGTGCGGGCATTGCCGACAATTACGTCGCCACCTTCGGTACCGGTACCAGTCAGACGCTGCACGTTTTGGATGGCAATACCTTCCCGCTGCTGCTCGCGTGGGCTGATGCGCCCACTCAGCTCACCAGCCACTTCGATGTGTTCTGGTTCGCCGCCGGTGCCACCACGCCGACGGGCTGTTTTTCCAGCGCCGGCGCCACCACCGACCAGGTGCTTGAGTCGGTGACGCTCCCGGCCGGGGACTTTACGGTCGTGGTCGCCTCCCCGGACCAGAGCGCTCAAGGCAAATTCCTCAAGCTTTGGGCGGGCGGGGACGGCCTGACGATGTTCTCCCTCCCGACTGCCGGCGGCCTGGTGTCACCGCAGGCGATGGTGCCTGGTGTGCTCAGTATCGGCGCGGTCGACGGCTCTGACGGCATCGGCGATACCATCGAGTCCTTCTCCAGCAGCGGACCCCTGACGGTCGAGTTCCCGTCGCCCGCACAGCTGCAGGCGCCCGCGCTGGTCGCGCCGGACGGCATCGTGGTCGATGCCTCGGGCACCTACTTCGCCGCGGACCTTTTTCCTGACGGCAACTTCTATGGCACCTCGGCCGCCGTGCCCAATGCGGCGGCGGTGGCGGCGCTGCTGCGCGCCGACTTCCCGACGTTGACGGTCGCCCAGATCACCAACGCCCTGGAGAGCGGCGCCACCGCCTTTGGCGGCGCGGTGCCGAATGGCGTGTTCGGCTATGGGCGTGTGGATGCGCTGGGCGCATTGGCGACGATTCCCACCCCGACGATCACGGCACTCAGCAATCAGACCAGCACCGGCAGTGCCAGCACCACGGCGCAGCCCTTCACCGTCAGCGGCACCGGGACGCTGCATTTCAGCGTCAGCGGCAACAATACCGCGCTGGTGCCGAATTCGATTGTCAGTGCCGGCGCGGCGGGTGTGACGGTCTCGGCGGGTTGTGGCAGCACGACGCTCAGTTGCACGCTCTCCGTCACACCGGTGACCGGTCAGGCGGGCACAGCGGTTCTCACCGTCTCGGTACTGGATGGTGCCAACCGGGCCGCAACCACGCAGATGACCCTTACCGCGACGGATCCTGCGCCTGCCTCAAGTACCAGCACCGGCAGTGGCGGCAGCACGGCGCCAAGCGGCGGTGGCGGTGGCGGTGGCGGTGGGGTGCAGGGGTGGGCCCTGCTCGCGCTGGGAGCGCTGCTGGCCTGGTCGCAGCGCCGCGCACGTGACGCTAAAAGTAGCACGTGAGCTTCAGCAAACCGGAGAACGGTTCCAGCGGATGGACCTGGATGCCCTCAATGCCTTCCAGGGGCTCGCCCCGCAATCGCGAGGTGTAGTCGTAAGCCGATGAGTTCGCATGCGTGTTGAAGAGGTTGAACAGGCTCAACTGCAGTTTCACACTGGCATTGAACTTGTAGCCCACGTCCAGATTGAACTCGCTGTAGCCGTCGTCTTCGGGAAACTCATTGCCGTCGCTGATCGGATAGGGGCCGAGCTTGCGCCACTGCAGGCCGCCGAACCACGGACCGAGGTTGTTCACCAGCACCCCCAATGAGCCGATGAATTTGGGCGCATTGGCAATCCAGGGACCGGCGAGGTCAAAGGAGCTCAGATCGCCCCGGTACCGCGCGTGCGACAGCGCGAGGTCGGTATTGAATTCGATCCACGGCAGCGGCCGGTACTGAGCCGAGAACTCCACGCCGCGGCGCCGACTGGGTGCGCTCGCCGCATCCTGCCCCGCATCCGCGTCGTACGCGAGTTCCGAATCGAAGTCCTGCTGGAACACGGCCAGCTGCGTCGACAACTTCGGGATCAGATCGCTGCGCACGCCGAACTCCACACCCCGGGTCGGCGCGAGGAGCGGTGTCGCCCCCGCCGTACCGGGCACCCCTTCCACCGGTACGGTGCCGAATACCCCGCGCACATCATCCGAATGAAAGCCGCGTCCGGCGCTGAAATAGAATTCAGTCTTGGCGAAAGGTCCCACGATCACACTGCCCTTGGGCTGCAGCAGGGTCTGATCGGTAATGCCCTGAAAACCACTGGTCACGCTGTGATCACTGGCGCGGTAATACTCCTCGCGCACGCCGAGCACCGTCCGCAGCCATGACAACCAGTGCGTTGTGGTATCCACATAGGGACCTAAGTCGAGCAGGTGCACCTGGTCGGCATTGCACACGCCCCCGGGCGCCGCCACCTGCAGCGCCGGCGCATCGGCCTGCAGCACCGAACAGTAATTCAGCGGCCGGCGATACAGGGTGTGGAGCCGATTCACATAGGCGCTGTCATCGCGCAGCTGCAGGCCCACTTCGGTCTCATTTTGGATCGCACCGAACCGCTGATCGAACACCAGGCTCGCCTGGCCGCCGCTGCTCGAGCGCGTCTCGTTCTGCTGCTCCTGGTCACCGTTTAGCGGATCATTCAAGAAGTGCGTGAAGTCATTCCACAGAATCATCCGGCTGGCGATGTAGTAGGCGCTGGATCTGAATCGCCACGCCTGCCCACTCGCAGCATAGTGCAGCGACAGACTGTGTCGCTCGGAGAGATTGCCGTCACTGGGATCGAGCGTCCCGAAGCGGTCGATCAGGCCTTCCTGCACGGCCCGCAGGGGCTGATCAGTGGTGAGGTTTCCCTGGCCGTGAAAGTACATCGCCGTGGCACCGTAGCCATCCTGCTCGGTGCCGTGGCTGTAACGCACCACGGCGGCGACCTTTTCAAAATCATCAGGATGGGTGAACGGGCCGGACACATGTCCGTAGTAAACGCCGCCGACCAGGCGATCCTCCTCGCCCAGGTGCTCGGTGCCGCCGACGAACGCGTTGTAGACCCCGAGCGTCCCGGCCGCGAGTGACACCTGATCGGGAATGTCATCCGCGAGCTTCAGGTGGGTGGAGGCGACCGATCCGAAATCGCCCACCGGCGCGTAGTACGGCCCCTTGGTGTAGTCGAGTCCGTTGGCCAGCTCCGGCAGGATGAAGTTCAGGTCGGAATAGCCCTGACCGTGGGTGTTGGTCGGACGATTCACCGGCATGTCGTCGACAAAATTGGCGATGTCCGTGCCGTGATCCAGATTGAAGCCACGCGCCAGGTACTGATTGGCCTTGCCCTCCCCGGAGTGCACCGTGACCACCAGCCCCGGCACGCTCTCCAGCAACTGCCCGACCCGGTAGGCCGGACGCAGATCCAGCTCCTGCTCGGTGACCGAGCCTTGGCTCGCGGTCGTGGCGGTACCGAGCAGGTTCACCCTGGAGGCCGTAACCACGACCTCCGTCAGGGCGTCGCCCGGATTTGCCGGCGCTGCGGCATCGGTGCCCTGGGCGATTCGCGGGCACGGGCCCGCGAGCCCCAGGGCCGCCGCGATCAGAAAAGCAGGAAACTTCATTGCTGCGCCCGATGATGCGGGTGCAGGAGCGATTACACGAATGCGTTACGGTTAACGCGCTGTTAGCGGTTGGCGGGAACGGTGCTGATTGAACGTGGGATTCGCCGCTCAGGTCGTTACCGCGTTGTGGGCCGAGTGGTCGTCGAATGCGGCCTGGATGGCCTGCAGCGCACGCTGCAGGAAATCCTGGACCTCGGGCCAGTGGTGCACCACATACCAGCCAACGCTCAGCAGGATGAGCAGCCACACCACCGTGCCGATGAGCGCCACCAGGGCGTGTCCCGGGTGGTAGGTGCCGACATGACCGTAATAGCGGGCGAGGTGGATCTGCTTGACCAGCGTCGCATACGTCACGCACACCGCGACGATGCCCACCCAATGCGGGACCAGCGCCGCCCAGTCCCATCCCATGATCGGCCGTCCGTGGGCGGCGCCGACCAGTGCCCCGAGGAACGCGATCACCAAGACAATGTGGAGCACTCCGGAGAGCGGTCCGAAGGCATCCGGCGGCGCGTAACCGCCGGGATAGGGAGCGCCGTGCCAGCCGTAAGGCGGCGGCGGCGACGCGGCCGGTCCATTCCAGCCGCGACGCTGCCGGCGCCACTGCCGCCGCTGTTCGCGCCACATGCGGCGCTGATCTCGCCATTGCTGGCGCCAGTGGGGCGCGGCGGCGGCGAAGGCGGCCCGCGGCCGGCCGATCAGCTCCTCGGCATTGAACGGTTTGCCGTGCGCCTGCGCCATCTGTTCGGCCGTCACGGCGACCGGTACCACAATCATCATGGCCAGGTACACCGCCACCCCGATGCCCCCGGTGAGCACGGAAAACACGACGAACACCACGCGCACCAGCGTGACATCCACGCCGAAGTAGGCCGCGATGCCGTTGCAGACGCCGCCCAGCATGCCGCCCTCCCGGATGCGGAACAGATGACGCGGCTCCGCGGCGCGATCCGCGCCGGCGCCGGACATCGCCGCCGCACCGGGTGCGGCACCGGGGCTTGCCGTGGATTGCGACTGCGCACCGGGAGCGGCGCCCGGGGCATTCGCGGCATCGGCCCCCGCCGCGCCCGTTTCCACCGGCCCCATCTCCTTAAGCGCCAAAGCGACCTCTTGGGCGCTGACGACATTCTTGTGCGCGTTGACGTAGCGCGAGAGCTTATCGGCGATGGCCTGCTCCAGATCCGCGAGGATTTCCTCACGGTCCGGATCCGCGGCGAGTCGCGTCTCGGCGCTCTTCAGGTAGGCGCCGAGCGCCTCACAACCTTCGGCTTCGATCTGCCAGGCATTGCCATTCAGGCTGATGGTATTGACCGCACGCATGGTCAGGCTCCCAGATCTTCGATTGTTTTGTTGATGAGGCGCCAGTAGGCGACCAGTTCGGCGAGTTGCGCCTGACCGGCGACCGTCAGGGCGTAGTACTTGCGCGGGGGTCCGGCGTCCGACTCCTTCCAGTCGTAGTCCACCAGCCCCTCGCGCCGCATCCGGCTGAGCAGCGGATAGAGGGTGCCCTCCTGGGTCGCAAATTCGGTCTCGGCGAGCTTGCGCAGGATGTCGGCGACATAGACGCGATCGGCGTCGATGACCTTGAGGATGAGGAATTCGAGCAGCCCCTTGCGCATCGGCCCGAATCTTTCGTTGGCAGCCATAAAGCCCTTGCTTCAGTACGCTACCTTTTTATCACAAGGTAGCTTTAATTGGAAGCTTTGCGGCTGCGAGGGCTCACATCGCCCGTTTCTCCCCTTTTGCGCCGCCCGGCCACCCGGTGCCCTGCTTGTAGGGGCGGTTGCCGAGGAATACGGCTTCGACGCGGGTGATCTTCCCGTTCTGGAACTTCCACGCTTCGGTGTTCAGCACCTCATTGGGCCACTGGGTGCTGGGCATCATCGGATAGGTGCGACCATTGGGCATGGTCACCGTCTTGACCGTACCGCGGCGCCGGAAGTCGAACACGGAAAAGACGATCTGCCGCTCGACATCGACGATGGGAAAGCGCGCGTTGTCGTACTCGGTGATGAAGGCATACACGCCCGTATTGATCTGCTGGGCGCAGCCCATCCCCAACGAGGCGCGCACCGCCGCCGCCCAATCGTCATCGTGCGCGAGCGGCCGCAGCGGTACCGGCGGCTTGTCATGGGGACCCAGCGCCATGACCATGCCGTTTTCCAACCGGATGCATGACTCACCGAATGGCGCGAGCTCGCCCTTCATCAGCGCCACGGCCCGCATGTAGCCGACAGGTGCCGGCGATCAATTGTGATCGCGTCAGGCGTTGCGCCTTGGGTTCGATCTGATCCCACAACGGTTCATACGCCGGCTGCGTGAGCGACGGCGGAGCGTCGCGATTCACCACCGTTTCGATCTGCGTCAGCCGCCGCGCGATGACCTTCAGCCGCACCATCAGATATCCCGGCGTGCCATTTTCCCGCATGGTCACGTAGCTTGCGACGCCGCCGCTGGCCGGATCGAAAAAGTCGTGCCGATAGCGTCCCAGGCCGGAGATCGTCACCCACAGGGCCTCACCCAGGGGAATGGCTACCCCGTTTTCAGTGAAGCGTACGTTCGGTGCGAGCGGCAGGCCGGACGGATCATGTTTCTGCAGCGCCTGCAGATACCCATCCATCATCGACTTGAGACACGCCTCATCACAATCCGGGTGCGGTGCGGCCGCCAGCGTCGGCAACGCGACGGCGAGCAGGACGATGGCCGCGGCAGCCGCCCAGCGTTGCATCAGTGTCGGGGTGGTATTCATGGCCGTCAATCGTGCGACTTCTGTGACCAGGGCGACTTGGCGTAGTAAGGCGAGCCGATGAAGTCCGCCTCGACCGGCCCCACGGCGCCATCGATGATCTTGAAAGTCTCCACGAAGCTCCAGGTATGCGGCTCCTGGAACGGGGAGGTGCGGGGCGTGCCGTCGGTGAGTTTGAAATCGATGACATTGCCCTTGTGATCGATGAAGCCCCGGAACATCACCAAGCCCCGTGCTTCATCGACCATCAGGGGCTCGCGCCGCACGCGCACGTTGAACAGATAGGTGCCGAGTTTGAACGGGCCGGCGCAGCCATTCGGCGCGGTTTCCATGCCGTTCTCGATGCGATGACAGAACGGTGCAAACTGCGTGTGCAGTGTGCCGTCATTGTGGGACAGCGTCGCAAAATAGCCGTCCGCAATGCGGATGAGCTCGGCGCGCGGCCGTCGCTGCGTGGGCGTCAACAGCTGGCGGGTCAGAGGATCGTGCGTGAGCTTGTTGACATCGCCAAAGGGCGTCGGTGGCGCGCTGATGAGACGCTTGGTGGACAGCAGATGCTCGACCTCCACGATCTTGCCGTTGGCCACGCGCAGCCGCACCGCCAGGAACGCCGGCGTATTGCCCATCATGATGGCCGTGTAGATCCCCGCGTTCCCGGTCTGCGGGTCCGAGAAGGTGAGCGCGGGTCCCACCTCCGAGGTGATCACATCCCAGCTGCCATCCGGAAACGGCAGCTCCACGTTGTTCTCCATGAAGCGCACATGGGCCGCGAACGGCGCCAGCTTCGGATCGCGCTTCACATAGGCGGCCCGGTACTGGTCGGCGATCTGCGTCAGGCAGGCATCATCACAGGCGGCGTGTGCCACGGACCGTGCCAGCACCGCCGCCAGCAACACCATCAGCGCGGCCCCGCCGCGCTGCCACGAAACTCGAGTATTCCTGCGCATCGCGATCCCCCTCATCATTGGTCTGATCCCTACACCAGCGGCAGCTCATCCTTGCCGGCCCAGGTCCCATGCACCTGGGAACTCAATCTGAACGGCAGAATGACCCGCGCCACATCGCCCTCCTCCAGATGCTCGGCATCCGCAATGACGAGCTCCGAGCGCATCTCCGCATAGTTTGAGGCCACACCGATCAGGTAGCCCTGCCCTTCCGCGTTGCCGCGCGGGACGAAGGTGCATTCCTGCAGCCCGTGTGTCTTGCCGGCAAAGTACCGATCGATCTTGCGGGTCTGCACGTCAAAGCGGCCGTAGGAGTTGGGAACCGATGCCGGTGCGCGCGGACCCGCGCGCTCACGGTCGTAGGGCATCTGCGGATCGCTGAAGCCGGTGTAGATGTAACGGGAGGCCAATGAGAGCATGCGCGGGTCCACCTTGCCGATATCGACCACCGGCATGTCCCACAGCAGCTCCTCCTGCCAGGCATCGGAAGAGGAGTCCAGATCGAGCGTGAACTTGCGGATGAAGGCGCGGGCCTTGGCGGGATTGAACGGGCTGCCATCGACATTGGGAAAGAACGGGAAGAAGTTCGAATCCCAGAACGGTGCGTAGAGAATGACCTTGTTGCCGTCGCTGTAGGCATTGAAGGTGTGCATGTGGCAGCGGTTCGGGCCCTTGAACCAGCGCATGTCCTTGGCGGTGCCTTCGCGCGGCATCACGCCGATGTAGCCGGGCTTGGTCGAATCCCAGCCCCAGTGGATCTTGCCGGCCTTCAGCCGCTCGACGCTGGTGACGTAACCGGAGAACGGAATCACCACGTGCCGATGGGTGAGCGCCATGTCGTGGATGATGCTCACATAGGGCACCTTGACGCGCACCTCGTGGCGCACCTTGCCGGCGCGGTCGATGGTGCAGATGAAGAGGTCATCCGAGGCAAGCCCGGTCGCCTCATAACCGAATGCCACCATCTCCCCGGTCAGCGGATCAAGCTTCGGATGCGCCGTGAACGTCTGGCTCTTCCAGCCGCCATTGAAGTCCCAGGGACCGATGGTCTCGAGCGTGTTGGGATTGATCTGGTGCGGCAGGCCATCCTCTTTCAGCATGAAGAGCTTGCCGGCATGAATGACCGGTGTGGTGTTGGACACCGTGCGCAGATTCGGATGCTCAGGATCCCGCACCGCCGGATCGTCGGTGTAGGGATTGCGGTAGTAGCCATACAGCTGATGCCGCGCCTCGCGCAGTTTCTGCAGGCGATGCGTATTGACGAAACGGCCCTTGAAATCCACCTTGCCGCCCTTGATGCGGAAGCTGCTGACGTAACCATCGGCATTGAGGATGGCATCGTCCGGAAATTTCGGCGGGTAGTACCACTCGTAGCCGGCGCGATAGAACGCGCCATCGATGTCCTGCGGAATCTTGCCGACGACTTCGCAGTCATCGAGTGAGACGTTGAATCGCAGCGGGGAGATGAATCCGCGCCCGGTCAGACTTTCTGAGTAATCGGCCATGTCGCCCCCTCGCGCTACGGCAATGAAAATACGATCAGCGTCGCCGCCCCGCTCGCCGATGCGGCATCACGCGATGAACTGCCCGATGGCACGGCAATGTACTCCCGTCCGGCCACCGCATACACCGAAATGCCGGCCGCCACCGGTCCCCCGGTGGCGAACTCGTACAGCACCCGACCATCGCGCGCATCGAGCGCGAGGAAGCTGCCGCCCAGATCCCCGCTCAGCACCACACCCCCGGCCGTGGGCGTCACCGCCGCCAGCACCGGATCGCGGCGGTGCACGCTCCACAGTTCCTGGCCGCTGAGCGCCGCAAAGGCCTTGATCCAGCCACTTTGCAGGGCCGGCGGATCCATGCGAAACATGCCGCCGAAGTAGACCCCGCCGGGCACATAGTGAGGCTCGGCCCGCGTCAGGACATTGCAACGGTCCGCTGCCGCGACGAACACCTGCCCGGTGAGGGGCGAGAACGCCGGGCCATTGTATTGCCCGAGCGCGCCCGGACACACGTGCACACCCGAAGCGGTCGGCAGCGCCTCGACATTCGAGCGGGTGGTGAAGGGCGACTGCGCGAGCGTCTGGTGGCTGTCGCGGTCATACTGATAAAGGAGTCCATTCTTGCTCGCCACGGCCATCACGCTGTGACCGCCTGCGGAAAACAAGGCCGGTGCGGCCGCGGTATCCCAGTCGTGCAGGTCGTGCGGCACCTGCTGCACATACCACGACAGCTTGCCCGTGGCCATGTCCAGCGCGACCACCGAATCGGTATACAGATTGTCGCCAGCGCGGCTCGCGTCGTTGAAATCGGGCGCCGGATTGCCGGTGGGCACGAACAACAGCCGGTGCACCGGATCGATGGCCATGCTGGACCAGGTGGCGCCGCCGCCCTTGTCGGTGTTGCCGCTCCAGCTTGCGGCGGCCGCATCCCCGGCAGGCGGCACGATGTCGAACGCCCACACCAACGCGCCGGTTTTCGCATCGAACGCGTAGATCCGGCCCCGAATGCCGGTATCGGCGCCGGCATCGCCCGTGAATACCTTGCCGTCAAATGCCACCGGCGCCCCGGTGATCTCATAGCCCAGCGCCCCATCGGCGACACGGACATCCCACAGCAGTTTGCCGCTCGCCGCATCCAGGGCGATCAGATGGCCATCGGTCGTGCCGCGGAACACCCGCCCCTCGTACAAGGCCACGCCCCGATTTCCCGGCAGATGTTCGGGATCCACGGGTACCCAGGTGTAGGACCACAGCACCGCACAGGTCGCGGCGTTGAGCGCCAGCACCTTGTGCGCGGTGGTGACGAACATCCGCCCCTCATGCACGATGGGGCTGGTCTCGAAGCTGCCCAGCTCGCCCAGCTGCGCGATGCATCTGACCTGCAGCTGATGCGCATTGCCGGCATTGATCTGCGCAAGCGGCGAGAAGCGATCGCCGGCCAGGGTGCGGTTGAAAGTGAGCCAGTCCGCCTCCGGCATGTGCAGCAGCGCTGCATCCTGCGGACTGTCGCCACTCGCGGGCAGCACGGTGCGCGGCGGCTGCGGAAATGTCGTGGGCGTGGCCGGTGTCAGCGGTGCGCCCGCGGTCATGGAAGGACGTGCCGCCGGGAGTGGGCCCGCCAGCGCGCTTAACGTCAGGGGTTCGACGCCCGCCGCGTAGCCGTTGCTGTCCAGGATGAACGCCGCGATGGCGAGGTTGTCGGCCCGCGACACACTGCCGGGCGCGTTCTTGGGCATCTGCTTGGCGATGGCGTCGAAGAAATCCTGCCCCTGGTGCCGGCCGTCCCCCCAGGTCCTCGCGAAGGCATCGCCAGACAAGGCGACGGCGGCGCCGCCTTGCAGATTGGCGCCATGACACAAGCCACAGACGCGGGCATAAGCCAGGCGTCCGGCGAGGGCCTGGGCGTGTGTAAAGGGAGGTGATGGGGAGGCCGTCGGCGCGGCAGCGGCGGCACGGCAGATCATCAGCAGGCACAGGCTCAACACCGTGTGCCGAAATATTCGCAGCAACATGGCCCGGACCCTAAAGGTCCAGGGTGTGTGGCGTCAATGGAGTTCGCTGGGCCTTCCGCAGCCTTGGGGTGGGCCGTGTCTGTCGGAGGCCGCTGATAGATTTCCGCTTGCCGCGCAGGCGATACTCAACCATGGCAACGGGTTGGGCAGGCGAAGGCGCAGTCAACGAACAGATCGAGGCCACGGTCAAGGACGCTGTCGAGCGCGCCCGCAGCCGCCTGCCTCAGGGTCCCTCCTTGACCCACTGCGCGGAGTGCGGGAATCCGATTCCGGAAGCCCGCCGGCTGGCGGTGCCGGGTGTGCGCCTGTGCCTTACCTGCCAGCAGGAGGCCGATGCCACTGCCGCGAATTTCAGCGGCTACAACCGCCGCGGCAGCAAGGACAGCCAGCTGCGCTGAGCGCCGCTGTGCGATCATGCGTCATGGCGGGGCGAAAAATCTTGACGATCGTTACCGCGGCGTTGGGCGCCGGCGCGCTCCTGCAACCCGTGGCGCAGGCGGAACAATGGGCCTACGCCATGCAGACCGGCCACGGCCATCATTCCATCCAGGTTGATGTCGACAGCATTGCGCAAAAGCCAGGCTATGTGGCGGCCCGGCTGTTGTTTGAGTATTACGCGGATGAATCAACGCGCGCGGATCCGGCAGCGCCACCCGCGCCGCGATCCGCTTTGGAGGACGGCGCATTTGACTGCAAGGCCATGCGCTTCCAGGTCCTGAGCCGCACTGAGTATGCGCAGGCGGAAGCCAAGGGCGAGGCGCGCCCCACCACACGATTCGACCTCAGCGAGTCGCGCTGGAAGCTGGCCAGTGCCGATCCTGAGACCTTCGCCATTGTCGATTGGGTGTGCGGGGTGGCCGCCCACAAGCTCGACCAGCCTCAGGCGGGCTCCATTCCGTAGCGCTGCTTGACCGCCGTGGCCGAGGGCAGGCACATGTAGTGCAGCAGCTCGGAAGCCAGCTGCGGCTGCTCGCAGCGCACGCTGATGCCGCCCGAAAAAGTCGTCATGAGCTGAATGTCCGCGGGCAGCGGTCCCAGCACCTCGACATGCGCCACGTTCAAGAGCTCACTCAACTGTTGAAAACCCAGTGCCGCCCGACCGTGCGCCACGAGCGATGCCACCGGCACACCGGGCGGCGGCACGACAATGCGCGGCCGCAGTGTCTCGAGAATGCCCCAGCGCTCGAACAGCTTTTCCAGGTACACGCCGCTCGGGCCCGTTGAATAACTGATGGAGCTGGCGGCTGACACCGCCGCCTTCACGGCCGCCTCGGTACTGATGTCGGGTCGCTGGGCACCGGTGCGCACCGCGATCGCGACCCCGGACCTCACGAGGTCCACCCGACCGGGCCGCAGCTGCCCACCGGCGATGAGCTTGTCGATGGCCGTGTCCGACAGCACCACCACATCGGCGCTGTCACCGCCCTGGATGCGCTTGGCCACCTCCACCCCACCGGCCGCCTCGGCGGTCACGGGCTGGCCGCTTCGGGCCGTGAAGCCCTGGATGAGTTCGGCCAGCACTTCGCGCGCGGCCATGGAAGACAGCAGGTGCAACGCACGCAGCGGCATCACGCAGATCCTTTTGTTTGAGCGGCGCACAGGCGCCGGAAGCTCATCAGCAATCGCTCGATGTCCGCCGGGAGAATCTCCCCCATGGTGGCGATGCGGAACAGCGTTTTGGACAGATCGCCCTGGCCCGCGTAGATCACGAAGCCATCGGCCTTGAGTGCATCGTGCAGCACCGTATAGGAGATGCCGGGCGGGAGCGGATAGGCCCGCAACACGACCGAGGATTCGGGCACGCTGAGCAGCCCCGCCATGCCCAGTTGCGCCAGGCCCGCGCGCACCTGCTGCGCAAGCGCTGCGTAGCGTTGATGGCGGGCGGGGCGTCCGCCCTGCTCCTGATACTCGCGCAACGCTTCGCGCAATCCGTAGTACACCTGGACGGCCGGCGTGAACGGCGTGTTGCGCGCATCCTGCAGTCGCGCCAGGCGCGCGAGGTCCAGGTAATAGGTACGCGCCAGCGGCGTCACGCAACGCCGTGCGCCGCGTGATGACGAAGGAGACGCCCGGCACCCCGTGCAGGCACTTGTTGGCGGTCGCGGCAACGGCCGCCAGGCATGGGTCCGTGAAGTCAATGGCTTCGGCGCCGAAGCTGCTGACGCCGTCGAGCAGCATCTGCACGCCGTGTGCCGCGCACAGTCGCGCCGAGGGCTGCGACATCCGTCAGACGCCCCGTGGTGGTCTCGTGATGCACCACCGCCAGGTGCGTGAAACGGCCCCCGGCCAGGCGTGCCGCGAGCTGGCCTAAGTGCGGCGCGCTCAGCCACTCACCGCTCAGGGTTTCGTGAGCGATATGGTACTGGGCGCACATCTGCGTCATGCGCTCCCCGTACACGCCGTTTTCCACCACCAGCACGCGCGACTGCGCGGGCGGCAGGCTCGCCACCATGCTCTCGACCGCCGCGGTGCCCGAACCCGTCATCAGCACGGCGGTCCAGCGGGTCGGATCCAGGTCATAGACGCCGAGCAGGCGCGTGCGAATGTCCTCCTGCAGATCAAAGAATTCCGCTTCGCGATGACACAAGTCGGGATTGAGCAGGCTGTTGCGCACCCGCTCGCTCAGTGTCACCGGGCCGGGATTCAGCAGGATCATGGGACTGCGCCGCTGATGTGCTGCATGAAACGCTCCCGGACCTGCGCCGGTGTGACTTTGGGACGCGGCAGATCCGTCGGCGTACCGGTGCGCGTCAGCAGTCTCGCAAAATGCGGTCCGTCGTCCCGGTTGAGCCACGCGGCAAGCTGCGCCACCGAGTCGGTATCCAGGCAGGAGTGATAGCCGCAGGCGGCCGCCACATCCGCGAAGGCGACGGAGGCGGATACCGTGGCCTGGCCGCCGGTGGATTCGTGCATGCCGTTGTCCAGCAGCAGGTGCCAGAGGTTTCGCGGCGCCATCGCCCCCACGGTGGCCAATGCGCCGAGGCGCATCAGCGCCGCACCGTCGCCATCCAAGGCGATGACCTTGAGGTCGGGCCGCGCCAGCGCGAGTCCCAGTGCGAGCGGCGTGACGCAGCCCATGGAGCCGACCATGTACAGGTGATTGGCGCGGTCCGCGATGGCGTACAACTCCCGGCCGCAAAATCCGGTCGAGGCCAAGAGCACGGTGCCGTTCACAGCCGTGCGCGCCACGACTTCCTGCAGGGCCTCTCTTCGCGTCGGGCGCTGTGTCATCGTTGCCGCGGTGCGGCGCACGCTGACCTGGGTCGCCGGCCCCTGCGCCACCGTCACCGGCGCGAGCGCGTGCAACTCGGTGGGGGCGACACTGCCCTTCTGCATCAAGAGCGCGTAGGGACGCCCGGTGCCATTCATGTGCGCCAGGGCGCGATCCAGCACCGCCGCCAACTGTGCGGCCTCGGTCGGAAACAGCTCCCAGGCGACCTGCATGCTGTCGAGCATGGCGGGGGTGATCGGGCCCATCAGGGCATGCTGCGGCTCATCCGGCACGCCGGGCTGCCCGCGCCAGGTAATGATGAGCAGCTGCGGCAGTGCGAACGTCCAGGTGAGCGAGGTGAGCGGACTCACCGCATTGCCCAGCCCTGAGTTCTGCATCATGGCGATGCCGCGTCCGGCGCCGCCGCGGCCATCCCCCGCGAGCGTGATGCCGGCGGCCAGCGCCACCGCATCGCCCTCATTGGCCATGGACACGTAGCGCAGATCCGCGTCCTGCAGCACATAGTTGATGAACGGCGTCAGGTACGAACAGGGAACTCCTGCGTACCACTGAAAGCCCCGCCGCCGCGCGGCCTCGACGAATTCACGTGCCTCGAGCATCGGGGGACTTGCCGGCCGCGCCATCCTGCACGCCACCGATCGGCGCCTGGGCGTGCGCGAAATCCACTGCGGACTGCAGGTCTTCCAGATCATTGACGCCGCGCCAATGGCCGTGCACGTATTGCACATCGATGGCCGCGCCATCGGCCACCAGCGCGTTGAGCAGCGCCGGCAGATCGAGCGCATCGAAATCCGCGCGCGCCTGCAGCTGGGCCAGCACCCGTTTGAGGCGCGGCAGCCCGCTGCGACTGGCGTTCAAGAGGCCGATCCAGCGGCCGTGCGCGGCGGCGGCGGCCTCCGCACCCTGCGCGGCGCCGTCCTTGCCGCTGATGATGCGCTCGAGCCGCACCGGCGTGCCGAACAAGCCGCGGTCATCGGCGCGCGAACAGTAGGCAAAGTCACGCACCGTGCGATTGTCGGCACCGAACGCCGAGGAGTCCACCACCACGGAGAACTCGCCCTTGCTGTCCACCAGCGCGCGCAGCACGTAGCTGCGGAACAGCAGATCCCCATACGCAATCACCGTGTCGGCATCGAGCTCGCCGATACCGCAGGCGAGCGAGGCGAGTTCGCCGGTCTGCGCATGACGCTCATTGACGACCAGGCGGATGCCCGCGGTCTCGATGGCATCGGCGCGATAGCCGCCGACCACCGTGATCTGATTGATCTGCTGTTTCTTGAAGGCGTCGATGAGCCAGCGCAGCAGCGGCTTGCCGGCAATGTTGAGCATGATCTTGGGCCGATCGGCGGTCTGTGCCTCAAGGCCCCGTCCGCGGCCTGCGGCGAGCACGATAGCCGCGCGCGCGCTGGTGGCGGCGGACAGGTACAGGCGCTCGGCGGCCGAATATTCGTCGGCGTCCTGCAGCCGGAAGATCTCCTCGACCGCGACGATGCGGTCCTCGATGTTCACGACGGTCTCGTTGTCATGGATATCGCGGGCCACCGCCTGCATGGCCGCGGCCGAGGAGCGCACCAGGTGATTGGCCCAGATCACCGTGCTGATCCCGGCCTTGCGGAACACATCGCTCGGCGTGCTGTAGTACTTGGTGGGCACGATGACCAGCGGTCCGCGGCCCGCCCACTCGCGCGCGAAGGTCAGGATTTCATCCGGGCGCGACAACTTGCTGTGGATGAGAATCGCATCGGCGCCGGCGCGGCGATAGGCCTCCGCGCGCCGCAGCGCCTCCTCCATGCCCCAGCCGGCGATCAGCGCCTCCACCCGGGCCACGATGCAGAAGTCCGCATCGATCTGGGTATCCTTGCCGGCCGCGATCTTGCCCGCGAACTCCTCGACATCGGCCAGCGGCTGGCGCTCGCCGTTCAGGAAGCTGTTGGTCTTGGGGAAGATCTTGTCTTCGATGCACACCCCGCCGATGCCGCGCTGTTCGAGCTTGCGGACCAGGCGGCGCAGGTTGTTGAAGTTGCCATAGCCGGTATCGCCATCGAGCAGGATGGGCAGATCGCTGGCATCGGCCATGAACTCGAGCATGTCCACGACCTGGGTCCAGCTCGCCTCGTTGTTGTCACGGACGCCGAACTGCGCCGAGATCGACAGACCCGACGCCCAGATGCCGCGAAACCCGGCCTCGCGGACGATGCGTGCGGACAAGCCATTGTGGGCTTCCATCAGGAATTCGAGCTGCGGACTGAGCAGCATCTGCCGCAGCTGGGTGCTGCGCGACAGGGGCGGCGGACGTGGCGTCACCGCATTCATGCCGCGACTCCCGACAGCGACTGAAGCTGTGGCAGCACCTCGCGTGCCGCCCGCTCCACATCCGCAGGAAAATCGATCTCGACCCATGGCGCGCCGGTGACATCCGCCATCTGGAATGTCTGGCTGCGCTCCAGAATCAGGTCCCGCAGGGTTTCCTCGTGCGGCAGGTTCGCGCGTCCCGAATCCACGTAGTCGGCGACGAGGTCGGCGAGACGCCGCGCGGCGCGCTCATCAAGACGGAAAAAACCCACCGACTCCCCGATGGTGTCGTAGTTAAGCCCGGGGCGCACCTGCTTGCGAAGCTCCACGGGAATGCCGTCCTGCACGCACACCTTTACCGGTTCGTCGCCGGCTTCGAAGTGCCGATCGATCAGGATCCGGTTGCTGGGGGCATCGCCACCGGCCAGCGCCTGCATGATGCGCGCGTCGTACAGCACATCGGCATCCATGAGCAGGACATCGCCGCCGCGGCGCATGGCTTGGGCGGCGGCGTGCACGCTCAGCACGCTGCCGAGCGCGAAGCGCTCATTGAGGAAGACTTCAACCTTGGGCAGACCCAGCGCCGCCAGCCGCAGCAGCTCCGCCTCAATCACCTGATGCTCGAACCCCAGCACCATGACGATCTGCTCGACACCCGCCGCCTGCAACAGCCGCAGGTGCCGCTCCAGAAGACTGATACCGCCGAATTTCAGCAGGCACTTGGGCAGTGCGGCGCCGTGGGATTGGGACAGCCGGGAGCCGCGCCCGGCGGCAAGAATGATGGCTCGCATGATTACCGAAACATTACCACACCATTACTGCCTCAAGGCGGCACGGGACCGGCGGCAGCGCCGCGGAAGCGCCCGGAAACATGCAGGTACAAGAGGCCCGGCAACCCCAGCAACAGCTCGCGCACGCGCTTCGCGAGCGACAGTGCCAGCGCCACATCCGGGCGTCAGTCCGGCCAGCGGCGCCAGCAGCACGTAGCCGGTCTCCTGTACGCCCAGCGCTCCCGGCACCGCAAAGGCGGCGCCGCGCACGGCCTGCCCCAGGCTTTCCAGCAGCACCGCCGTCACCCAGCTCACCGGATGACCCATGTAGTACAGGATCAGATATACCTCGCCGGCCCCGATCAGCCAGCCCACCAGGCTTGCGAGGAAGCTTAAGGCCACCGGACCATTGCGCGAGTAGGTCTCCTGCACGGCAGCATCGATGGCCTGGGCGTGGGTCACCAGACCGGACCAGCGCTGCGAGCCGGCCAGGCGCGTGACCAGTCGCAACAGCTTGCTGAAGAAGCCCCGCCGCTGCAGATAGTAGAAGCCGACGATCTGCAGCGCGAGAAAGCCGCTGGCGAGCAGTGCCATGGTGCGCAAGGTGTGCTCGGAGGCACCCCCGGCACGCGCGCCCAGCAGCAGCACGCCAAGCAACGCGAACAGGATCTGCGCGAAGGTCTGCAGCGTGGTGCTGACCGTGATGACCGCGGCGGCCTGCGGCATCGGCATGCCGCCCTGCGCCAGATAGCGCGCCATGAAGACCGGACCGCCCAGCTGCCCGGCCGGCATCAGGCTGTTGGCGGACTCACCGATCCAGCGCGTCAGGACGGCATCGAGCAGTCCATGCGGGGTTTCGCCGCGGCTGATACAGCACTCGGATCGCCACCGCATCGATGAGCAACGGCAGCAGGTGAAAGAGCGTCACCGCCGCCAGGCCCCAACCGGCGGCGGCGAGGGTCGCCAGAATGGCCGGCAGACCCTGTGAGACCAGCAGGGCCAGGAACAGCAGCAACCCGGCGGTCAGCAGCCACGATCCCAGACGCCTCATGGAATGGGCGCGCGTCCCCGTACCATGCGCCCGAATACCTGGCGGAAGCCGAAATACGCCACTGCGTCCTTCATGTTCGACACGAAGCGCCACCACGGACTCATGTGCTGGCTGGTGACGTACTCGAACGTCAGGGAGACGCGGAACTCGTTCTTGCCGATCGGCGTGATCCGGTGCCGCAGCTTGTCACCGTCGAACAGCACCAGGCCACCGGGCGCGATCTGCAGGGATCCGGCTTGCGCCGCTCGCTGCGGCTGCCTGGTGTGCAGTTCGTAGTCCAGTCGGCACGAGGAGCGATCCACGATGCCCAGCAGCAGCGTGTAGCGCCGACCTGAATAGTAGGAATTGTCGTAGTGCCAGCCGATGTGATCACCGGGGCGCGAATAAAAATACAGCGCGTAGGCGTGCGGGTCATTCGCAGGCGACAGCTGCAGGCGATCCCCTGTCAGCGCCGTGAGCCACGACAGCAGCGCCGGCGAGCGGTACAGCTGCGCGATGAACGGGGCGTGCTGATCGATGCTGTGGCGACTGACGCTGCCGCCCTGCTTGTGGCCCGGCAGGAAATTGCGATTGACCGTCGGAGTGACGGCCTCAACGGCCTCGACCAGCCGTGCGGTGAACGGCGCGGGCAGAAAATCCGGCACGTACACGAAGCTGCCCTGCTCCCGGTATTGCTGGCGCAGCGCTTCGTCATCGAGCGCCCCGAGGTTGGCCTGCAGGGTCGCATTGAGGATCGGATCGACGATCGCGCCGGCCGCATCGGCCGCAGCCTCCGCGGGAGCATCCGAACGGGCGGCAGCAGGCGCGCGGGAGACCCTGAGGAAGTCCACGACCACCAGCAGCGCGAACAGCGGCGCGCCCACGCTTGCCGCGAGCAAAAAAGGAGTAAGGCAGCTGAACAGCGTCACGAGCGGCAGCAGGTACAGCACATCCTCGGTTTCAAAGCCCGCGAGCGAGCGTTGTTGGGTCCCGGATTTGCCCAGCAGCGCCTCGATACGCATGCGCAAATAAAAAATCAGCGCCACCGCAGAGCCGGCTACGGCACCGATCAGTGCCGCGGGCAGGCCAAACGGCATGGCGCGTGCGCCGCTCGCGGCGACCCCCACGCCGATGCAATAGAACAGCAGGATGGTGACTAGCGCGTCACTGGCCAGATCATAGAGATGTCCGATCCGGCTGGTTTTGCCGCTGATGCGTGCCAGCTCCCCATCCGTGTGGTCCAGAAAATTCGACAGGATCACCAGCAGCGCCGCGAGGTTGGTCCAGCCCCACGTGCCGGGCGTGAACGCCAGGGCACCCGCGAGTCCGACGATGAGGCGCACGGTGGTCAGATGATTGGGCGTGACCCAACTGTCCTTGAGCGGCGTGACCAGGCGGCGCCCGAGGCGGGCATCCCAGGGGCGCGGCGACGCACCGGCGGCAGTGCTGGCACCGGTGGCAGGAATGGGCGATTTCGAGATTATTTCCATCAGGTTACAGTCATCAGCTTACGCAATTTCCGCCGGACCTTCTAGAAGGGGTCCTGCTAAAAGGGGTAATTGATGCCGGTGAAGACCGCGAGCCCTTCGGTGCCATAGCCCATGTCCACATAGCCCACCACCGAGGGCCGGGCGATGCCGCGGACACCGATCCCCACCACTTTGTGCAGGCCCGAAAGCGGATCGGCGCCGGTGTGCGACGACACCTTGCCCATGTCCAGGAAGGGCGCCACTTCGATATCCACATGACTGGCCGCCGCATCAAAGGAAAAGGCGCGGTGCCGCAATTCGATGGTGGTGTCGAAGGAATTGCGGTCCGTGAAGCGACCCTGGCCAAAGCCGCGCAGCAGCTGCTCGCCGCCAACGTCGCTCTCTCCGCCGCCCACGCTGCTTAAGTCAAAAAACGGAATCTTATGGCCGCTGGGCAGGTAACGGGCGGCCAGGTGCGCGGCGATGATGGTGTCGGGAAGCAGACCCGGGATCGGCACGAAGGTGCGCGCATCCAGGCCCGCGACGGTGTAGATGGAATCGCTGATGGTGGCGTCGTGACCGGCGACACCGGCATAGGCCACCCATTCGGTACCGCGCGAGGGGATGGTCGGATCATCACGGGTGTCATAGACCAGTGCCACCTGGTTCAACACTTCGTTTGTGACGCCCAGGCCGTTCACGTTCGGATAGCGGCTCTCGATGGTGGGTACTTTCTTGAGCGTGCCCTCGGTGATCTCCATGCGCCGCGCCCGCAGGGTGAACTGCAGCTGCCAGGTATGGTTCAGGTTATAACCCGCCTGTACCTGCCCGAGCACCTGTGAGGCTGTGTAGTTGGTGACATTGCCTGCCAGGGAGCTGTTGCCAATGCCATAGAAGCGCGGCACGCCGCTGCGATCAAAGATCAGGCTGGTGTTGAGCGACCAGTTGGTTTCCCGCAATCGTCCTTTCTCGAACTCATAGTCCAGATCGCGCTCGACGCGCTCCTTGATGCCGGCGACCATCGACCATTGTTCATCCGTCGAGGGGTACTCGAACACCCGGAAGTCCGTACCGACGCCGAAGTAGGGGTTGTACAAGAGGTCCGGGGCGATGATGCGGGTGATCTGGTGCTGATCATTGGTATGCAGCCACACCGGCAGGATACCGAGGGTCACGCCGCTGTCCGGGTCCGCCCCGATCAGGGGTACCGGGATCAGCGGCCAGGTGGAGACATCCAGCCACCCCCCCGAGGGACTCGGCGCCGCCGGGGCGGGAGGTGGCGGTGTCGGGGCGTCCAGATCGGCCGCGCGTACGGCCCGCAGCAGGGACAGGTCCGCGCCAAACGCCAGGGTCAGCAGGCAGGCCATCAGGGTCCGGCGCAACGGCCTGCGAACGCGTGACTTTATGGTCAAGATTGCCTCGATTGATGGGGTATGAGGTGATCTTGCGGCCACCCTCCTTCGATCCCCGAGCCCAGGCCGCAATTCTAGTCTAATGGCACGGCACGCGCCCACGCCTCGTGCGCTGCCTGCCCAGGCTCAGCCGTAGGCCTATACTGGAGACGCATGGAAAAAACCTTCATTTCTGCCGAGTCGCTGCTAAAGGACTCCCTTGAGCTGGGACGCATGATTGTCCGCAGCGGCTACCGGCCGACCTTTCTGGTCGCCATGTGGCGCGGCGGCGCGCCCATCGGTATCGCGGTACAGGAGGTCCTCGATTATCACGAGATCCCGACCGACCACATCGCGATCCGAACCTCCGCCTATTACGGCATCGACAAGCAGGACAAGACCGTGCGCGTCCACGCCGTTGACTACCTGGTGTCGCGCCTCGAGGCGGATGACCGGCTGCTTTTGGTGGATGACGTGTTTGACTCGGGGCGCAGCCTCGAGGCGGTGATTGCCGCACTGCGCCGGCGCTGCCGACGCAACATGCCGGAAAGCATTCGTATCGCGACGGTGTACTACAAGCCGTTGCGCAACCGCAGTTCCCTTGAACCGGACTACTGCGTGCGCCGGGTGGAGGACTGGCTGGTCTTTCCACATGAGCTGCAGGGGCTGTCGCGCGAGGAAATTCTGCAGCACAAGCCGCTTGGCGAGGACTTCTTCGACGACAAGTAGCCGGCACGCGCTCAGTAGTGCGGCGGCCGCTCATCTTCGGGTCGGCGCACCGGCTCCTGGGACTGCCGCTCGTTCAGCTTCTCCGCCAGCGCGCGCAGCCCCGCGCGCAGCTCCTCCAGCTCCTTGTGCTGGCGATAGACCATGTCACTGAGTTCCGCATTGGCGGCTTCCAGGTAGGCGAGCTTCGATTCCAGGCGTTCGGCGGTGTCTTGGTCCATGGCTCAAGGCATGATAACCCGGAACCGCGGCCAGGCTCGGGCAGCGGCGGGCTCGCCGGCATCGGCAGCACGAACATGACGCTGATGCCGCCGCCCTTGCGGTTGCTGAGCCGCAGACTCCCGCCGTGCGCCTCGGCGATCTCGCGGCACAGGGCAAGTCCCAGACCGGTGCCGGCGTGCTTGGTTGAATAAAATGGCAGCACCGCCTGCGCGAGCACCAGCTCCGTCATCCCCGGACCGCGATCGCAAACCTCGATGCGCTGCTCCTGCGGTGTTTGTTGCACCCGGATGCTCACCTGCGCCGGATCGCCGCTGGCCTCGTGTGCGTTCTTCAGCACATTGATCAACGCCTGTTCAAGTTGCAGCCGGTCAAACCATCCGGGTTCGGGCGGCAAGGGCTCGGCGATGGAAAATGCCTGCTGGCGCGCCAGATCCTCCATCAGCTCCGCCCATCCGACCCGATCAGGACGCGGCGTGGGCAATCGCGAGATGGCGGCGTAGCCGGCGACAAACTGATGCAGGTGTTGGGCCCGCTCGCCGATTGCGGCGAACACATCGACCAGGCTCGAGTTATCACCGCGCCGCAGCAGTTCGCGGCCGGTATCGGCCATGGAGGCAATCGGTGCGAGCGAGTTGTTGAGTTCGTGACTGACCACCCGGATCAGTTTCTTCCAGGTCGCCACTTCCTGGCGCGACAACTCCCGCGTCAGCGTCTTCAACAGGAACATCCGGTGCCGCTGGCCCTGCAGCATGAACGCGCGCTGCGCCAGACTGAAGGTTTCTTCGGTCCCGGCGATCCAGGTGGAAAACAGGCAATCCCCTTCGGTGGCGACCGCATCGCGCAGGGCGACCGGCGCGGCCTCGAGAATGGCCGCGAAGTCGCACCCGAGCAGTGAACGCCCCTCATTGAACAGATGCCGCGAGGCGATGTTGGCGTAGACCACCCTCTGATGCGGATCGACCAGCACCAGCGCCACGGGGGAATATTGCGCGACCGTATCCAGAAGCAGCTCCCGCTGTACCAGGTGGTTGCGTTGTTTGCGCAGCGCATTGCCCAGCTCGTTGTTGGCTTGCAGCAAGTCACCCAGCTCATCGCGCCGATTGACAACCAGCGACACGCTGAAGTCCCCATCGCCGTAACAGGCGACGCTCGTCTGCATGGCGCGCAGCACCTGGCGCACGGGCCGCACGGCGCGGCGCGCCGCGAGCCACGCCGGCACCACGACGGCGCCAGCGATGAGCAAGAGCGCGTAGGCCGGATGCTTGAGGTAGGCCTGCAAGGCGAGCGCCGCCGCCGCGGCCGCCACCATCATGACGAAGATCAGCAGGCCCAACTTCAGGTCGAGGGTGATTTTCACGCCGCGCCCTTTAGGAACGCATGCCGAGTCGTTCCATCCGACGGTACAGCGCCTGGCGCGACAGCCCCAGCGAGGCCGCCGCCCGCGATACATTGCCGCCGGCGGCCCGCAGGCTGGCCTCGATGGTCGAGCGGTTCAGGCCTTCCTCTTCGGCGGCGCCCTGCGCCTTCGGGGTCGGCAGATTCAGATCCGCCGCCTTCACCTCTCCTTCGGTGACCAGCAGCCGGGCCCGTTCGAGCACATTGCGCAATTCACGGACGTTGCCCGGCCAGCCGTGCCGCAACAGCGCCTGGCGGGCATCATCACCCAAGGTCAGGTCCGGTCCCAGAAAGTGCCGGGCCAGCGGCAGGATATCGGCAGGCCGCGCCGCCAGCGCCGGCAGCGGAATCTCGATGGTGTTCAGCCGGTAATAGAGGTCCTCGCGAAACAGGCCCTGGCGAATCATCTGCGGCAGCTCGGCGTTCGTGGCACTGATCACGCGCACCCGGGTTGAGCGCGTCCGGCTCGAACCGAGCGGTTCGAACTGCCCCGACTCGAGCACCCGCAGCAGCTTCACCTGCCCGGACAGCGGCAGATTGCCGATCTCATCCAGAAACAGCGTGCCGCCGTCGGCCGATTCGAACCGTCCGATGCGCGGGCGATTGGCGCTGGTGAAGGCACCCGCCTCCGCGCCGAACAGCTCCGCCTCGATCAGGTCGGCGGGCAACGCGCCGCAATTGACGGCAATGAACGGCCCGGCGTGTACCGCCGAATTCGCGTGCACGATGGCCGCGATGCGCTCCTTGCCGGTGCCGTTGGGACCGGTGATCAGCACCGGCACCTCCGCGCGGGCGACCCGACAGGCCAGTTCCACCGCCGCTGCCATGGCCC
Organism: uncultured Gammaproteobacteria bacterium; assembly: GCA_963708865.1. Classification (GTDB taxonomy): domain Bacteria; phylum Pseudomonadota; class Gammaproteobacteria; order Steroidobacterales; family Steroidobacteraceae; genus DAIDKA01. The sequence continues at coordinate 367,878 of CAVPUC010000005.1, read as the reverse complement.
GCGACTCGTACACCACCCCGCACAGGTTATGCGTCTTGGCCAGACGGGCCCGCTGCTGTTCGCGTTCAAGATGCAGGCGCGCGGTCTCGCGCACGCTCTCGGACAGCTCCAGCAGGTTCTCCACCGCCGCGAGCAACCGGTCATTGTCCCATGGCTTCGCGATGTAGTCGGCGGCGCCGGCCTTCACCAGTTGCACGGCCGACTCGAGATGGGTCCAGGCGGTGAGCAGGATGACCGGCAAGTCCGGATGCGTGGCGCGGATGTCCCGAAACAGCACCACCCCCTCCTGGCCGGAGGTGGTGTCGGCACTGAAGTTCATGTCCGCGATCACCAGATCGACGCTGTGCGCCGCGAGGCTCGCCAGGCCCGCTTCGGGTGAGAGCGCCGTGCGCGTCGTGATGTCGTGCAGGCCAAACAGCATGCTCAGCGCCGTGCCGACCGCCGGATTGTCATCAATGACGAGCACCGTTCGCATGAGCGACATCGTAGCGGATATCCGTTTACTTACCGGTTCGAAAGCGCGTCCACAGGCGGGTGCGCAGGCGCACGAAGGCGTCACTGCCCAGGCGCTCCGGAATCAGCTGTGCCGCCAGCTCCCCGCGCGGATAGATCGCTGCGTTGGCGAGTTCCAGCTGCAGCCACGGCTGGGAGGCCGCATTGCCGTTCGGAAAGTGGATGGCATTGGCGTTATCCGCCGCCACTCGGGCATCCATCAGGAAATTGATGAAGCGGCTGGCATTGTCCGGGTGCGGGGCGTCGGCGACGATCGCAGCGGTGTCGATCCACATCACCGCCCCTTCACGCGGAATGCTGTAGCTGATGGTCCGGTTGGCCCCTGCGACCCGCACCCGCTCGGAGGCCTGCAGGGCATCCCCGTTGCTGGCGATGATGAGGCACAGATCACCTTCCGCCAGCTGTGCCACCAGCGAGTCGGTGCCGATCTTGCGGATGTAGGGCCGCACCGCCATCAACGCCGCCGCTGCGCGCGCCAGGGCCTTGGGGTCCTCGGTGTCGGGTTTCTCGCCCAGCCACGCCAGCACGCTCGACACGATGACGGCCGGCGACTCGTATAGCCCGATGCCGCAGTCGGCGAAATGCGCCGCGATTTGCGGATCGAACAACATCGCCCAGCTGTCGACCGGCGCCTGCGGCAGACGCATGCGGATCTGAGCTTCATCGTAGGCGAAGCCCGTGATGCCCCAGGCGTAGACGACGGCATGCGCGTTGTCTGGATCGTGCCGCGCCAGATCGCGCATGAGTTGCGCATCCATGTTGGCGAGATTCGGCAATGCCGATTTGTCCAGCGCGCGAATCGCGCCCGCCTGCTGCAGCATCCGCAGATAGGAGGCGGAGGGGAACACCACGTCGTAGCCCGAATGCCCGGCCAGCAACCGCGCGGCGAGCGTCTCGTTGGAGTCAAACACGTTGTAGTGGACGGCAATGCCGGTCTGGGTCTGAAACTGCTGCAATACCTCAGGCTTGATGTAGTCATACCAGTTGTAGACATTCAAGACGCGCTCGCCGGCCGGGGCGGGCGAAGGAGGCGCGGAGGGACTGCAGCCGCCGAGGGTCAGCCCCAGGAGTACCAGTGATGCCCACAGTCGCAGTGTCGGCGTCAACATCATAAGCCTCGGGTAGCAATGGCCGGCGGAATCGAGGCGGCGCGGGCCGGCCACCTCACCGCCAGCTGGCTCAGTCCCAAAACGATGAGCGCGCCCAGGCCGAACGTATCCCATGCTGACCGGGTCAGCGCAAGGGCGGCGCGTCAACCAGACATTCCGGCGAGGCGCAGCCCACGACCCGGCACCACCCTAAACCGGCGACCAACAGGTTCTCCAAGGTCATCGAATCCCCAATGCCGATCGCCACAATCATGAGCGTGGTCGGCACGACGTTGCGTCGCAGACAGGCGCACCGCCAGCCTCAGGCGGCAACGAGCACATCGGCGCGCCTGGCTCCCTTACAGCCCCCGCGTGGCAATGGCCGGAGAGATCGATGCCGCACGCAAGGCCGGCCACAGCACTGCCAGCTGGCACAGGATGAGCACGATCAGCGCACCGAGGCAGACATAGGCGACGCTCATCCGCGTCAGCTGCATGCTCGACGCCATTAGGGTGTTGATCGCCAGACCCAACACAATCCCGAGAACGCACCCGATGCCGACGATCAGCAGGTTCTCCGTATGGAAGTACGAGAGGATGTCGAGCCGGCGGGCGCCCAGCGCGCGCCGCATGCCGATCTGACGCCGACGCTGCGACACCCAGTAGGTGGTCAAACCCACAACCCCGAAGCCGGTGACGGCCAGCAGCAGCGCGCTGACCACGCCGAGCATGATGGCGATCGTGCGCGGGAGCATGTAGGCGTTACGGCGGCTCTCCAGGAACGGCGTGACGCGCTGGATGATCCGATGGCTGTCGACGGCGAAGAGTTTGTCCTGCGCGGCGTGCATCACCGAGGCCTGCAGGCCCGGGCGCGTGCGCACGACGTACTGGGTGGATTTGTTCATGGGCAGCATGGGCAAGAACACCGAGCGATCCGGCTGGCCTCCATTCGCCGCACTGGGAGTCTGTGCGCGCGCGATGACCCCGACGATGCGCGCGTACTGCGAATTGATGTAGACCACCTGGCCCAACGCGTTCCCCGAAGGGAACAGCGACTGGGCCAGCGCCTGCGTTACCACGAGCGTCGGGGGATACTTGTTTTCGTAGTAGCGCAGCAAGGTCACTTCGTCGGCATTGAACCAGCGTCCCGCGATCAGCTTGAACCCGAAGGCGTTGAGGCCATGCTCATCGCTGAAGTACGTCGCTGCCCAGGCCGTCGGCGAACGCTGGTCTGACTTCAGGCTCAACCCTGAGTTATAGCTGACACCATCCAGCGGGAAACTGACGATGGAAATGGCATCGACCACGCCCGGAATGGCGCGCAATGCCGCAAGATCACCCTCGATCTGCGCCTTCAGATCCGCCGGATCCGCAATCCAGGCGGAGGCCAGGGTGAAGACATTGGCTTCATCCATGCCGGTGGGCCGGTGCATGCGCTGCACGAATTGCTGGATCACGGACAGGCTGTTGCACACGATGGCAAGCGTCAGCGCGATCTGCAGCCCGATCAGTATCGCGCCGACCTTGTTTTTGCGCAGGGCCCGCAGAATCAGCAGAATGTCCATGGAATACTCCTTCGCCGTTACGGGTTTACTGGGCCTTCAGCTGCCAGGCCGGCTGGATGCGGCTCGCCCGCCAGGTCGGATAGAGGCCTGCGCCGACGGTGACTACGACGGCCACCAGGAGCGTGGTCACGACCATGTCGGTACTCAGGGAAGCCAGTCGGGAGACGGGAACGCCTTCCTGATTGGCGGCCGCGAGCAGAGCGCGCAGTCCAGCGAGCCCCGCGGCGGTCAGTGCCAGCCCGAACACGCCACCCAATAACCCGATCAGCAGTGTCTCGCTCACGCACTGCCCAAAGATCGCGCCGCGTGAGGCGCCCAGCGCGCGCCGCAAGGCCAGTTCCTTGGCGCGACTGGAAAACTTTGCCAGCAGCAGTCCCACCGCGTTCACCAGGCACACCATCAAGAATCCGTCCGCGACGTAGCCAATCGCGCGGATGGCCGGCGGCACGACACTGTTGTAGACCAGCAGGTCCGTGACATTGCGCAACTCAACGCGCGGCGGCCAGTGAAATCGGCCCAGGGTCGCGCTGTTCAGAGGCGTAGTTGAACAGGAAGGTCTTGAAGTCCCGGGCCTGGGCCGTCGTGGGCAGCTCCGCCCAGAATTTGATCCAGGCGCAATCGGAGTTCAGATGCGCCTCCCAGCCCCCGGTCGGCACTCCCTGGCAGTTCTCACCGCCACTGGAAGGGATCTGCCGGTCGATGGCGGTCGTGAACGGGATGAAGAACAACTCCGCATCCCCAAGGCCGCCGGACTCCAGGTCGTAGAAGCGCGGCATCGGCGCCCAGGTCCGGGCGACGCCGACGATACGATAATCGCGATCGCTGAGGCTGATGACCTTGCCCAGCGGATTCATGTTGGGGAAAACCCGATCCGCAAGCCGTGCACTCAGTACCACGACATTCTCGCGCTTCTTCTCGGCGTCGGCATCCCAGGCCGCCCCACTCCTGAAGGGGACGTCGAACAAGGCGAAGAAATCGCGCGATGTCGCGCGGCCGCTGGCGCGAAACGCCCGGCCGGCTGGCGGACTCACATCCTGAGACACGGCGTACATCACGGCCTGCCGCGGTGCCTTCTGAGCCTGCATCAGTGCAACGGCATCGCGGTAGGGCAATTGCGAGGGCAGATTGTAGTCGACGCCTTGCGAGGTGCCGGTCTCCTGGGTGGGCGGTCCCCACACATCGATCTGCGGCGCGAAAAGCTGGTCGGACTTGTGCGGTATCGGATTGCCCGACATCGCGTGCAGAATCGTATACACCGTCATCGAGGCGCCGATGCCGACACCGACGGCAGCGACCATCAGCGCCGTGATGACCACGTTGCGACGCAGGCTGCCCAGCGCCAGTTTCAGGTAATAACCAGACATCTCGATTCTCCTTAGAGACCGCGGGCCGCCAGGGAGGGCGGTACCGCCGCCGCCCGGCTGGCCGGCCAAAGCACTGCCAGCTGGCTTAAGAGCAGAACAATGAGTGCGCCAATCACGATGTAGCCCGGGCTCATGCGGCCCATCGCCAGATGCCGGGCAAGCCAAAGGTTGGCGCCCAATCCACCCGCGATGCCCAGCAATGCCCCGGTGCCCGCGATCAGCAGATTCTCGGTATGGAAGTAGCTCAGGATGTCGATGCGTGTCGCGCCCAGGGCGCGCCGCATCCCGATCTGGCGGCGCCGCTGCCCCACCCACAGCATGGTCAGTCCCACAGTTCCGCAGGCAGTGATCACGAGCAACAGCGCGCACACCGTACCCAAGAGCAAGCTGGTCGCCGCCGCCACGGCGAACGCCTTGGTGCGCGTCTCGGAAAACGGCTGGATCGAGTCGACGATGCGCGCGCGCGAGATGTCCAGCAGCCGTTGCTTCGCCTTATGCATGACAGCCGATTGCTGACCGGGCTGGGTGCGCACCACGTACAGCATCAGGTTATTCACGAATTGAACCGGGACAAAAGTTGAGAGCTCGACATACTCGGCGCCCGAGCCCGACCCGGAGGAGGCCTGCTCCACGATACCGACGATACGCATCGGTTTGTCATTGAGCACATAGACAGATCGACCCAGCGCGTGACCCTCCGGAAACAGCCGTTTCGCGAGCGCCGCCGTGAGCACCACGGATGCGGCCCTCTGGTCGTTCTGGTTCGGTTCCACTCAACGACCTCATCGGCAGTGAACCAGCGTCCGGCGATGAGCTTCAAGCCCTGCGCTGCCAGTCCGTGGCTGGTGTCCATGTACAAGCTCGTCTGTATCGAGCTGTTGGTCTGGTTGTTGTTTAGCCGGATTCCCCAGGTATAAACCCAACCGCTGAGCGGGTAGCTGTTGGTGGCTTCCGCATCGACCACCCCAGGCAGCGAACGCAACGCAGCCACATCGGTCTGGATGCGTGCGAACAGGTCTTGCGGCTGCCCCACCCATTGATTCTGCAGCGAGAAGATATTGGTTTCATCCAGGCCGCTGGGTCGGGCCATCTCAGTCCAGTGACGGCGAATGACGGACAGCGCATTCGCAACCACCGCAAGCGTCAGCGCGATCTGCAACGCCATGAGCACCGCGCCCACTTTGTTGCGCTTGAGGGCTGAGAGAATGGGCAACACTTCCATGACGGCTGTCATTGCTCCTTGAGCTGCCAACCGAGCGAGGCGCGCGCGGTGCGCCACGCCGGGTACAGTCCAGACAGCAACGTCGCGCCGACCGAGAGCACCACGGTGAGCGCCATCAGGTTGCCATCCAGGTGTGTCAGCTGGCTGGTGTACGCGGAGACGGTTTTGAGCATGGCCCGCTGCGCGGCCAAGCCCGAGGCGGCCAGGGCGAGCCCGAGCGCGCCGCCGAGTATGCCGACCACGGCCGTTTCGACCATGCACTGCATGAAGATGTCGGATCGCGACGCGCCCAGTGCGCGGCGGATCGCGTACGCCCCCGAGCGGCCGGCGAATCTCGCAATCATCAGGCCAATTGCATTGACCAGGCAGACCAGCAGAAATCCCAGGGCGAGCAGTGAGTTGATGCGGACCTCATCCGGTACGATGTGCTCGGCCTGCAGCCACTGCCGCACATTGCTCAGCTGCACCAGCGGCGGCCAGCCAAAGCGGCCGGCTTTCTGCTGATCCGCCGCGTAATTGATAAGGAATCTGCGGTACGCGCGCACTGCGGCAGCGACGGGCAATTCAACCCAGAATTGCAGCCACACGCAGCTGGATTCGAGTCTTCCGGCAAACCCCGGGGCCACCATGGAATGACAGCTGAGGCTGTTCATGTTGAGCTGATGATCGATCGCCGCCGTGAACGGCACAAAGAACCCCTCCTCGCCACCGAAGGCATTGCCACCCGGCGCATAGAAACGCGGCTGAGGATTCCACGGCTCGAGGACTCCCACGACTCGGAACGCCCCAGCCTCCATCGTCACCTCCTGGCCCACGGCGTTGCCGGCGGGAAACAACTGCGCGGCGAGCTTCGCGCCCAGCACGACGACATCCCGGTGCTCGGCTTCATCCTGCGCACTCCACGGTCCTCCGGCATGGAAGGGCACCTGGAACATCGCGAAGAAATCCCGATAAGTAGCGCGTCCGCTACGTGAGAACGGCTCCCCTTCCTTGGGCAGGATCACCTGCCCAAATCCGTACATGGCGGCCTGGCGCGCGGCAGCGTGCGCCTGCATGAGCGCCACGCCATCGCGGTATGTCAGCATGTCCGGCAGGCGAGTCTCAAGGGTGGTCGACCCCGGCTGTTTTCGCGAATCCGGTCCCCAGGCGTCGATCTGTACCGCGAACAACTGTGTCGACTTCGCGGGAATCGGATCACCCGACATGGCCAGCAGCACCGTGAATACCGTCATGGTGGCACCGATGCCCACGCCCACCGCGGCAATGACCAATGCCGTCAGCGCAACATTGCGGCGCAAGCTGCGAAGGGCCAGATGCAAGTAGTGGCCGCCCATGGTGTTCGGCCCGGTCCTAAAGTCCGCGGGTCGCAAGTGACGGGGCGATGGAGGCCGCGCGATAGGCGGGCCAGATCACCGCGAGCTGAGTCAGCACCAGCACCGCGACCGCACCGACGCCGATGTACACCGGGCTCATCCGTACGGTCCCCAGATGCGTCGCCATCCACAGGTTTGCGCCCAGGCCGCCCACGACACCGAGCAGTGCGCCAGTGCCGGCGATCACGAGGTTCTCGGTGTGAAAATACCGCAGGATATCCACGCGCCGCGCGCCCAGTGCACGACGCAAGCCAATCTGCCGGCGCCGCTGGGCAACCCAGTACATGGTCAGGCCCACCGTGCCAAAGCCGGTGATCGCCAGCATCAATCCGCACACCGTCCCCAACACCCAGATCTCGGATTTCTGGATCTGGTAGGCGCGGGTACGCGTCTCCGAAAATGGCATGAGCTGGTCGATGACCCGCTGGCGGGTGACCGCATAGAGCGAGTTAGGCACCGCGTGCATGACCGCAGCCAATTGTCCCGGGCGCGCGCGCACCAGGTAGTTCATCTGGTTGGCCACAAACTGCAGCGGCAGAAAAGTTGAAAACTCCGCAAACTCATCGCCAAAGCCCTGAGCGGGCCAGGGCGTCTGGGTACGTTCTACGACGCCGATGACATGCACCGGCTGGTCGGTGATCATGTAGATCACCTGCCCGAGCGCGGCGCTCTTGGGGAACAGTTTCTTGGCCAGCGCCGCGGTCAGCACCGCACTGGGCGAACCCTTCTCGTCATCGATGCGCATTTCCTCGATCTCAGAAGAGGTAAACCAGCGCCCTGCTACCAGCTTCAGACCCATGGCGTTGAGTCCGTGCGCATCATTGAAATAAAGCGTGGTGCCCGCGGCGCCGCCATTGTTGGCGTCCGGCTTCAGACGGATGCCCCAGCTCCAGCCGCCACCGCGCAACGGGTAACTGTTGGTGGCTTCCGCATCCACGACGCCCGGAATATTGCGCAGCGCGGCCAGATCCGCCTCAATGCTGGCGCGCAGATTCTGCGGATCGCCCACCCAGTGGTTCTGGAAGGTGAAGATATTGGCCTCGTCGATGCCACTCGGGCGGCCCATTGCCGACAGGTGCGACTGAATGATCGACATCGCATTCGCCACCACGGCCAGCGTCAGGGCAATCTGCAGGGTCGACCAGAATGGCGCCGACCTTGTTGCGCTTCAGCGCTCTGAGGATTGGGAGGAGTTCCATGCGGTCCCTCACTGCGCCTTGAGTTGCAAGGCCGGCTGGACTCGCGTTGCCCGCCAGGTCGGGTACAGACCGGAGCACAGCGTTGCACCCACGGCCAGCGCTACCGTCAGGGCCATGACTGCCGGATGCAGGCGCAGCAGTCCGCCGACCTGCTCCGCCAGGTAGCCGAGGCTTGCGCGATTGGCCGCGAGCCCCAGGGCCGTCAGTGCCAGGCCGGTGATTCCTCCCAGGATGCCCACCACCGCGGTTTCGGTCAGGCACTGCAGGAAAATATCGGTCCGGGTGGCGCCGAGCGCGCGGCGGACGCCGAACTCACCGGCGCGCGCTGAAAAGCGCGCCAGCATCAATCCCACCGCGTTGACCAGGCACACCAGTAGGAAACCGAATGCCACCAGCGAATTGACCCGGACTTCATCGGGGATGACATGCTGCAGTGACAGCCATTGATGCACATTGCTCAGCTGCACCAGCGCCGGCCAGTGGAAGCGCCCGAGTCGCTGCTGCTCCGCGGAGTAATTGATCAGGTATTGCCGGTAGTTGCGAACTGCCTTAGCATCCGGGAGCTCTGCCCAGAAGCCGAACCAGATGCACTCACTCGACAGTTTCCCGGCCCATCCGGAAGCCGGCAGGACCGCGCAGTTGAAGTTGCCATTGGTCTGCATCTGATGACCGATGGCGGTCGTGAACGGAATGAAAAAATCCTCGACTGCTGAAAAGGCATTGCCGTTGACCACGTCATAGAAACGCGGCGTCGGCCTCCAGCCACCCAGGACACCGGTCACGCGATACAGGCGTCCGCCGAGACTCACCGTCTGGCCCAATGCGCCGCTGTGCGGAAACAGGCGTGCCGCCAGCGTCTTGCCTAAAACCACCACATCGGCGCGATCCGCCTCGTCCTTGGCGCTCCACGGGCCACCGGCCTTGAAGGGAACCTCGAACATCGCAAAGAAATCGCGATCGGTTGCCCGCCCGCCTTGCGAGTACGGGATGCCTGCGGGCGGCGTGACATCGAGTCCAACGGGATACATAGCCGCCTGCCGCGGCGCGATGTGAGCCTGCATGAAGGCCGTGACATCGCGATAGGTGAACTGCGGCGGCAGGCGGATCTCAGCCGTCGCGCCCTTGGGCCGGGTGTTCGGACCCCAGATATCGATTTGGGGCACGAACAGCGCATCGGATTTGTCGGGTATGGGATCGCCCGACATGGCGATGAGCACCGTCAGTATGGTCATGTAGGCGCCGATCCCGAAACCCACCGCCGCGATGATGAGCGACGTGAGCACGATGTTCCGCCGCAATGTGCGCAGCGCAAGGTGCAGGTAATAAACCACCATCGGGTTCTCCTATTGCCGGATCGCAGCCACGGGCGGCAACGCCGCAGCCCGCAGCGCCGGTAGCAGCACCGCGGCCTGGCTCAGCAGCAAGACCATGACGGCGGCGGCAACGATGTAGCCAATACCCATCCGAGTGATCTCCAGCGCAGTCGCCAGCCAGACGTTTCCGGCAAGACCCAATGCGACTCCAATGGCCGCGCCGAATCCCGCAATGAGCAGATTCTCAAACTGAAAATACTGCACGATGTCGATTCGACGGGCGCCAACCGCCCGGCGCATACCTATGTATCGGCGTTGCTGCGACACCCAATTGGTCGTCAGGGCTATCACGCCAAAGGCAGTGACAGCCAGCAGCAAGACGCAGACCACTTTGAGAACCAGTGCCAGCGCAATATCGGAGCGATACCGTTCAGCGCGCGTCTGGGAAAAGGTCTGTGCCTCACTGAGGATGCGGGCTCGGCTCAGCGCAAACAGCCGCTGCTTCGCAAGCGCCAGCAAGGAGTCGGACTTGCCCGGCGCAGTTCGCACCACGTAGGCAACAATCGGACTCACCCATTGAAAGGGCACCAGCACCGACTCCTCGGGTCCATACGGTCCCGGACCTGAGCTTTGCGCAGCCCACGCGGTCTGCGCACGCTCCACGATACCGACGATCCGAGACGGGCCGGCACCGCCCATATAAATACTCTGGCCAAGAGCGTTACCCCGCGGAAATAGCCGGTCCGCTAGCGCCCGGCTAACGATCACAACAGCCGGGTCCGGATTTTTGAATCCAATAAGGTAGTCGCGAACTTCATCTGCATTAAAATTTCGTCCGGCGGTTAAGCGTATGCCCCAGGCATCCAGCCCGTTGGGCGGTAACGCGTACCAACCGACGTTGAAAGCGTTGTCCTTGTCATCCGCACGGAGCTTCACGGAGATCGACCGCCCGTACCCCCGCAAAGGAAAGCTCTGAACGGCTGTGGCGTCCACCACACCGGGCATGGCACGCAGTCGCGCCAGATCGCCCTTAATGCGGGCCGAAAGATCAGCCATGGTGCCGCTGAATTCATTTGTCATCGTAAAGATGTTGGCCTCATCAAGGCCAGTTGGTCGCTCCATGAGACGTTCGCGCTGCTGGACGATGGACAGAGAGTTGGCAAGGATCGCAACTGACAGCGCAATCTGGGCGGCAATCAGTACCACGCCGGTCTTGCGGTGAGCGAGCGCGCGTAACAGTGGAACTATTGCCACGGCACTACTCCGCCTTCAGCTTCCAAGCCGGCTGCAGCCGGCTTGCGTTCCAGGCCGGATATAGCGCCGCGACTGCCACAGCGATGATTGCCAATGCCAGTGTCGAGAACATGGCATCGGGATCCACACGCACAATGCGTGCGTAGTCCTCGCGGAGGATCAGGCGTTCGAAAGCGACGCCTAAGCCGGTCAATACGAGTCCCAGTGCTCCTCCTCCGAGGCCGACGACGGAGGCTTCGGCCAGACACTGTGAAAATATCTGCCCTTTGGATGCGCCGACTGCGCGGCGAATGCTGAACTCGCCGGCGCGTCGATTCAGCGTAGCCAGCATCAATCCCGTGGCATTGACCAGGCAAACCAGCAGAAAGCCGAATGCTGCCACCGTCGACACCCGCATTTCGTTCGGCACCATGTGCTCAGCACGCTGGGTATCGGTTACATCCAGCATCGATTCATTGGCGGGCCAACTGAAGCGCCCGATTCGCCGCTGCTCCGCTGCGTAGTTGTCGAGAAACCGATGGTAAGAGGACGCCGCCGCGGCGCTGGGCAGCTCCACCCACAATTGCAGCCAACGACATTCCGAGCTGAGCATGTCGGTGAAGACGGTGCCGACCGCGTGCCCACAATAGATCTCGCCGAACGACGGAATCTGGTGAGCGACAGCTGTTGATAACGGCAGAAAGACATCCTCGGTCTCCTGGAAGACTCCGACGGAGAGGTCGTAGACCCGCGGCTGGAACCGCCACGGTTTGAGGACGCCGACAATCCGGTAGTCGTGGTCGCCGAGCATGATGCTCCTGCCCACAACGTTGCCAGTCGGATATAGCCGCTGCGCAAGTCGGGCGCCGAGCACCACAACATCGGCCCGGTTCCGATCGTCGGAATCTGTCCAAGATCCACCGGCTGCAAAAGGCGCGTCAAACATCTGAAAGAAGTCATGGCCGGTGACGCGCGCGGTGACCTGAAAGGGGTTTGCGTCGCCAGCGGCCGGTGTCACGCTGAATTGCGTCGCATACATCGCGCTCTGACGTATCGCACGCTGTGCGCCTACGAGCGCGAGGGCATCGGTATAACTGACGAGGTCGCTGAAGCGTGCGTTGTTGGGAGCATCCGGGCCCCAGTTGTCAACACGCACAGAAAACAACTGCGCCGACTTCGCAGGAATGGGATTGGCCGACAACGCGTGCAACGCCGTCGCCAATGTCATCGCCGCGCCGATCCCTACTCCGACGGCTGCTATCATGACGCACGTCGAACCGATATTGCGCCGCACGCCGCGCGCGGCCAGCCCGATGTAGTACCCCAACATGCATTCCAGCCGCGCTACAACGCCGGGCGCGGAGTCGGGGTTTCAACCAGGCGTGTCTGCGCGGCCAAGTCCACCACCTGACCATCAACGATGTGGACTTCGCGCTGCGCGCGCGCCGCCAGCTCCGGATCATGCGTCACCATCACGATCGTCGCGCCATCGCGATGCAGCTCCTCGAGCAGTTGCATGACGCTGCGCGCCATCTGCGAATCAAGGTTGCCGGTAGGCTCATCCGCCAGCAGCAGACGCGGCCCGCCGGCCAGCGCCCGCGCGATGGCGACGCGCTGCTGCTGGCCACCCGACAGTTCCGCGGGGTAGTGCTTCGCCCGCGCTGAGAGCCCCACACGTTCCAGTGACTCATTGATGCGCCTGCGGCGCTCGGCTCCGGGCAGTCGTCGATAGCGCAGCGGCACGTCCACGTTGTCGAATACATTGAGATCGGGAATCAGGTTGAAGGACTGGAAGATGAAGCCGATTTTCTGATTGCGCAGCCGCGAGCGCTGGTTGTCGTTGAGCCCGTGGACATCGGCGCCATCCAGCTGATACTGCCCGCCGGTGAATTCCTCGAGCAGACCCGGCGATGGTCAGAAAGGTGGTCTTGCCGGAGCCGGAGGGCCCGGTCACGGCGACGAACTCGCCCTCCTTCACGTGGATTGAGAAATCACGCAGCGCGTAGGTCTCGACCACTTCGGTGCGGTAGACCTTGGAAAGATGAGTCATCTTCAACATACGTATCTCCAACCCCTTTAGTGAGTGACGATGACGCGGTCGGCGCCATTGAATGCATCAGACCCTGAAACGACGACTTCGTCGCCGACATTCAGGCCATCAAGAATTTCCACCTTCTGCACGCTTTGCGCGCCGAGGCGCACCGGGCGGCGCTCCGCGACACCGTCGCGCACCACGTAGGCGAAGCCGGCATCCTGGTCCACGAAACTGCCGCGCTCGACGATCAGGACGCCGTCGCGTTTGTCGATCAGGATCCGTACCGCCAGGCGCTGGCTCTGTCGCAGGCCCACCGGCTGGGGACCCGTGAAGCGCAGCCTTGCGGTCACCTCACCGGCCACCACTTCCGGGGATACCCCGCTCAGTGCCGCCGGCCACTGCCGCCCATCGCCTTCCAAGGTCGCGGCCATGCCGGGTTGCAGGTCGCGCGCCAAGCTCTCCGGCACCTTGATCTCGACTTCCAGTAACGACAGGTCGATCACGGTGAGGAGCGGCGCATCCTTGGCGACGCTGGCGCGCTCGGCCACCTGGACCTGTCCGACACGACCATCGACCGGGGACTGCACCTGCAGGGCACTGACCTGCCGGCGCAGGTCCGCGACCACCAGTTGCTGGCGGTCGAAGAGCGCCTTCTTGCTGCTCACGTCAAACTGGGTCTGCTTGGGCGCGGCCTCGAAATCCGCCTGCGCCTGGCGAAAGGTGAAATCCGCCTTCTCCAGCGTGTCCTCGGCCTTGAGCGCCTGCAGTTCGGTATAGGAACCCAGCTCATACGCCTTGCGGCTGCGCTCGGATTCGCGCTGCGCCGTGGTGCGGTCTACCTTGGCCTGGTTGAACGTGTCCGAGAGCTGCCGCAGTTTGCTGGCCGCATCCAGCTGTGCACGCTGCCAGTCGACCTTCATGCTTTCCAGCGATGCCTGCTCCTGCGACAGTTTTGCGGTCAGATCCGGACTGTCGATGACCGCCAGCACCTGCCCCTTCTTGACGGCATCACCGGCGTGCACGCGCAAGGAGATGATTCCCGCCTCGATGGCGTAGAGCGTGGGGCTCGAAGCCGCGACCACCTGACCATCCGCCGCCACATCGCGCACGAACAACCCACGCTCGACGGTGGCGATGGTGAGCCGGGTGCGATCCACGGAGCTGCTGATGCCACTGAAGCGCATGAACCACACCCCGAGCGCCACGAGCCCCGCAACGGCGAGGATCGAGACGATGATCAAGCGCCGGTGGCGTCGCAAGCCCGACGGCTGCTCCAAGGCGCGATCCTGACCGGCCGTGTCGCGCATGCGCAGCGACTCGGCGCTGTCCGGCTCGTAGTCTTTGAATTTGGACATGTCGTTGTGTATCGGCTTTGCGTTACGGGGCTGGATTAACCAGCAGGCCGTCGACCGCGGCGAGGTCGGCCTCTGATAAGCGGCCGGCCTGCTGTTTGAGGGTCAGGAGCGCTGTCAGGTAGTCGTAGCGGGTCTGGCTGTACTGCAGTTGTGCGCCGTAGTAATTGTTCTGCGAGATGAGCAGGTTTAATTCGACACTGGTACCGAATTCCACGTTGCGACGGATGGCCTCCACCGCCACCCGCCACGATTCTACCGAGCGTTGCGCGGCGGCAATGCGTGAAATGCCGGTCACGACGCCGCGATAGGCGGTGCGCGTGAGTCGCTCGGCATCGCGCTGGGCGCCCGAGTAATTCGCCAGCGCCAGTTTCCAGTTGGCGCGCGATTGACGGATCTGCGAGGCCACCGCGCCGCCCTGGAACAGCGGCCAGGTCACCGATACACCGATCTGGTCCGTGGCACCGTTGCCACCGATGGTGAGATCCTGCCAGGAGCGGCTGCGATTGCCGCCGAGCACCACCGATGGCAGACCCTTGCCGCGTTGCACATCGATGTCGCGATCGCTCGCTTCGGCCTGCAGCTGCGCGGCCCTGACCACCGGGCTGTCCTGCACGGCGGCGCCGACCCAGTCCTCCACGGAGGCGGGATCGGGGGATTCAAGGGGAATGGTCTCGCGCACGGCCGCGATCTTGGTCGCCGGGGAGCCGGTGATCTCGGCCATCAGCAGCTGCGCATCATCGACGGCATTCTGCGCATCGATGACCTGCTGCTCGGTCTGGTCGTAGTAGGTCTGATCCTGCTCGGTGTCGCTGCGCGGCCCGACGCCGGTCTGCTCGCGCGCCCGGGCCTCATCCACCAAGGTCTTGTAGGAGGCGCGCGCGCCTTGCACCACCGTCAGCGTGTCGCGCGCGCTCAGAATGCCAAAGTACGCCGAGGCCACGCGCAGCATCAGCGCTTGCTGCGCCGCAAGCAGATTCGCTTCCGCCGCCGCCGCCGTGGCACTGGCCTCGCGCAACTGGCTGAAGGACTGAAAACTCCACAAAGTCTGCGTCAGGCTCAATCCATAGCCGTGACCATCCCCGTAGCACACCAGGTTCTGCGCCCCGGCAGCCACCTGGCAGCCGGTGATCGTGGAGCCGGCAACGGTCTGCGGGACGATCAATTCCTCGCCGGTGCGCAGCCGCTCGGCGGAGGCACTGGCACTGACTTGCGGCAGCAGCTGCGCCAGCGCCTGGGGCTTGGATTCGATGGCGGCATCGCGCTGCGCCAGGGCCCCCTGCAGGGTGGCATCATGAGTCTGAGCCAGGTGATAGAGCTGCAGCAGATCGTTGGCCGATGCTCCAGGCCGGACAGGAAACATCCTGCCAGTACCAGCGCCAGTCCTCCCCGCCCCGCTGCTCGCATATCAACCATTGACCTGCTTGGCTATCCGCAGTTCACACGAGCAATCGGCGTGCCAACGATGATTTGGATGTAACTGGCTGTTTGCGCTACGCTTTAGCGCGCCGGGGCGAGTTAGGCATACTGTCCGCGGACACCCGGCCGGACACGCCGGCGGACACCTTCATGGCGCGCGGCAGTGCCGATCGGTAGGATGCGCCGTTTGATGGCGCGGACGTGAAGGTCCGCGCATGCGGAACAACTTGAAGACACCCAGAGGCCTGCAGCCCCTCATCGACGATGGGGTGATAGACGAAGTGCTGCGTTCGTTGAAGAGCGGCAAGGAAGCCACGGTTTACGTAGTGCGCTCGGGGCAACGATTGCTGTGCGCCAAAGTGTACCGGGACATGGGCCAGCGCAGCTTTCAGAAGCGCGCCCAGTACCAGGAAGGCCGCAAAGTACGTGGCAGCCGCCAGACACGCGCCATGGCCAAGAGCACGCGATTCGGGAAAAAGGAACAGGAATCCGCCTGGAAAAATGCGGAGGTGGACGCGCTGTACCAGCTCGTGGCCGTGGATGTGCGCGTGCCGAAGCCGTACGGCTATTTCAGTGATGTGCTGCTGATGGAGATGGTCACGGACGCCGCGGGCGATCCGGCGCCGCGGCTGGGGGAGGTCGACCTGTCGCGGGAGACGGCGCTCGAGTTTCACGCCTTCCTGATCCAACAGGTGGTCCGGATGCTGGCGATCGGTCTCATCCACGGGGATTTATCGGAATTCAACGTGCTGGTGGGACGCGACGGACCGGTCATCATCGACCTGCCGCAGGTGGTCAATGCGGCTGGCAACAATGGCGCGCTCGCCATGCTGGAACGGGACGTAAACAACCTGCGCGGCACGCTCGGCCGGTTCGCACCGGAGCTGCTGAGCACCGAATACGCGCTTGAAATGTGGTCCCTGTTCGAAAAAGGCGAATTGCACGCCAATACGCCGCTCACCGGCGTTTTCGCGACGGATACGTCCGCGGTCGATGCGGACGGGGTGCTGGAGGTTATCGAGGATGCGCGCGAGGAGGCGATTCGGCGCGAACTGGGGCGGCAAGCCGGCTAAACGCCACACGGCGGGCCGGTCATGCGGTATCTTGGCGCCGACACCTCGAGCTTGCGCCGGGTGTGCAAAGTAATGCCATTGCTAAAGAGAGGCAGCGGATGCGCTTGAGCAAGACCGGCTACTATGCCGACTTCGTCATTTACGCCACGGTGGTGGCCACGGCCACCATTGTCACCGCCTGGCGCAATACCGCCTACGAAACATCGATCTGGCTGCTGGCCGCAGCCATCGGCGCCCTGATATGGACGCTGGCCGAATACATCATCCATCGCTTCGTGTTGCACCGGATGCCGGTATTCGCGGCAATGCACGACGCCCACCATGAGGCGCCGCTGGCCTTCGTCGGTACGCCGACCTGGCTGAGCCTGTCCGTCATTCTAGGCTGCGTATTTCTGCCTGCGTGGGCCCTCGGTTCCTTCAACACCGCGAGTGGCCTCACCGTCGGCGCGATGGCCGGATTCTTCTGGTACGGCGTGGTACACCACGCCATTCATTACCGTAAGCCGCGCACGCTCGCCAAGAGCCTGCTGCTCGCCTCGCGGCGGCACGCCCAGCACCATTACTCCTCCGAAGCCGGCAATTTCGGCGTCACCACCTCATTTTGGGATCATGTCTTCGGCACGACGCTGAACGCGACCGCAAGCCGGCGGGTCCAGACCGACTAGGATGGAGGCCTTCCTGGTCTCGACCGCCTCGGTCGCTGTCGGTGAACTGGGCGATAAAACCCAACTCCTCAGCCTGATCCTCGCTTCACGGTTGCGCCGGCCGGTCCCGATCATCGCCGGGGTCTTCGTCGCAACCCTCGGCAATCACCTGCTCGCGTGCTGGTTCGGCGAGTGGGTAGGAGCGCTGATCACCCCGCAGATACTGCGCTGGATCTTGGGGATTTCATTCCTCGCGGTGGCCATCTGGGCCTTGATTCCGGACAAGCTGGACGACACGGTCGAAAGCCGCAGTGCCCACGGCGTGTTCATCTTCACCGTCGTGACGTTTTTCCTGGCCGAGATGGGCGACAAGACGCAGGTGGTGGCGGTCGCGCTCGCGGCGCGTTACCACGAATTGTTGCAGGTTGTTGCAGGCACTACGCTGGGCATGATGCTGGTGAACGTGCCCACCGTACTGTTCGCCGACCGCGCGGTACGCTGGATTCCGCTGAAACTCGTGCGCCTGGTCGCCGCCGGCATCTACACCGTGCTCGGCATTGCGACCCTCATGGGCTATCAGGGTCTGCTGCCGACGCGCTGAGCAGCTTCTGCAGCGCCTCGAGTTCCTCGCCGCCCGCGAGCCATTGGCGCTCGACCCTTTCGGTATCCCGCGCCAGCTGGATCTGCCGCTCCAGCAGTCCCCGCAGGCGCGCTTTGGCGCCTTCCGAATAGATATCGGGTGCGGCCAGCGCCGTTTGGAGCTGGGCGGTATCGCGTGCCAGCGTATCCAGCTGTTGTTCGAGTTTCGCCAGCTGCGCCTTGAGCGGACTGAGTGCAGCGCGTCGTTGCGCATCCTCGCGCCGGCGCTGCCGGCGCGCCTCGGCCGAGTCAGCGGCCGGCCCCGTTGTGCCGGCGCCCGGGTCGCTCGAATCGGCCGCGCTCGCCTGCATCGTGAGCCATTGCGCGTAATCCTCGAGATCGCCATCAAAGGGCTGCAGCCGCCCGGCGTGCACCACGTAGAACTGGTCCACCACCGTGCGCAGCAGGTGCCGGTCGTGTGACACGATCACGACCGCGCCGGCATAATCCTGCAGGGCGACAGCGAGTGCCTGGCGCATTTCCAGATCCAGATGGTTGGTCGGCTCATCCAGCAGCAACAGGTTCGGCCTGCGGAACGCCACAATCGCGAGCATCAGACGGGCCTTCTCGCCACCGGAGAAGGGCGCCACCGGCGCAAAGACCCGATCGCCCGTAAAACCAAACCCGGCGAGGAAATCACGCAGCTCCTGCTCCGTGGCGCGCGTCGCGAGCGCCCCGCCCAGGCGTTTGAGATTGCTCCAGTGCGGAATCATCCACCGCGAGCTGTTCGAGCTGGTGCTGTGCGAAGTACCCCAAGGCCAGATCGCGCGCCTCGGTGCGCGTGCCGGATGCTGAAACGAGCTCGCCCGCGAGCAGCTTCATCAGCGTGGACTTGCCGGCGCCGTTGCGGCCCAAGAGCGCCACCCGATCCCCCGGCGCGAGGGTCAGCGTCACACGCTGCAACAGCAGGTCTTGCCCGTAACCGGCCGATTGGTTCTCCAGGGCAAGCAATGGCCGCGGCAGTTTGTCCGGCTGCCGGAATTCAAACTCGAACGGTGAATCCACGTGTGCCGGCGCGATGCGCTGCATTCGTTCGAGGGCCTTCAGCCGGCTTTGCGCCTGGCGGGCCTTGGTGGCCTGGGCGCGGAAGCGCTCGACGAATGACTCCATGTGGCGGATCTGCTGCTGCTGTCGAACGAAAAGGGAAGACTGTTCGGCGAGTTCCGCGGCGCGCTGCTCCTCGAAGGCCGAGTAGTTGCCGCGGTAGGCGCGCGCGCGGCCGTGCTCGATGTTGACCACGCGATTGACGATACGGTCCAGGAACTCCCGATCATGCGCGATCAGCAGCAAGGTGCCGGGGTAGTCGATCAACCACCGCTCCAGCCACAAAATGGCATCAAGATCGAGATGGTTGGTGGGCTCATCGAGCAGCAGCAGATCCGACCGGCACATCAGCGCCTGGGCCACATTCAACCGCACCCGCCAGCCTCCGGAGAAAGCGCGCACCGGTCGGGTCTCATCGGCCGCGGTAAATCCCAGTCCATGCATGAGCCGACCGGCGCGGCTGCGCGCATCGTAGCCTCCCACCGCCGCATAACGCCCATGCAGCTCCCCGATACGCACGCCATCATCGGACGCTTCGGCAGCGGCAATCGCCTGCTCGAGGGCCCGCAGCTCCGCATCGCCATCCAGGACGAATTCGATGGCGTGCGCATCGGTGGCGGCCAGTTCCTGGGCGACGTGGGCGATCGCCAGCCCCGGCGGCAGATCGAAACTGCCGGAATCCGGCTGCAGATCCCCTCGCACGAGGCTCAACAGGCTGGACTTGCCGCTGCCGTTCTCGCCCGTGATACCGACCTTCTCGCCGCGGAACAGGCCGAAACTGGCCTCGGCGAACAAGACCCGGGGGCCACGCCGCAGGGTGATATCGGTAAAATTCAACATGCGGAAGCGGGCTATGCAGCAATTCGGCCGGCAAGGCTAACGGCCGGTGCCTGGCACCGCAATGCCTGCGCGCCTCCCCCGATCTTGCGCATAATGGCGCGCCCCATCAGGAGTTCGCATGATCGATGCCCGCACCCTGCCCCAGATCGCCGCCGTGACCGCGATCGTCGCCTTTGGCGTTTACCGGCGCGTGCGCCGCAACATCGGTCGCCAGGTGCTGACCGCGCCACGGCAGTGGGTACGCATGGGGCTGTTTACGGTTCTATGCCTGGTGCTGACTTTCGTGCGGCCGTTGCATCCGATCGCCTTGGCGTACATCGCCAGTGGGCTCATCGTCGGCGCGGCGGTCGGCTGGTTGGCGCTGCGGCACACCGTCTTTGAAGCCACCGGCGCGGGCTATTTCTACACGCCGCACCTGTATATCGGCATTGCGGTCACGGCGCTGTTCATCGGGCGAGTGCTCTACCGGTTGGTGCTGGTCTATGACGCGGTGGGCAACGCCGGCCCGGGCGTCCCCCCGACGCCTGACAACAATCCGCTGACCCTCGGGATCCTGTTCCTGACCGCCAGCTACTACGTTGTCTATTGCACAGGTCTGTTGCAGTGGCTGCGCAAGGCCCAGCGCACCGCCGGTGCTAAACTGCCGGCAGGCGCCGCAGACGGCGCATCATCCACATCCGTTTGAACACTTGAGGGAGATACCATGAATCGCTTGTTGCTCGCTGGTCTGCTGTCCTGCGCGGTTAGCGCCCAGGCCCTGGCAGCGCTGCCTGTCGGCACGACTGCTCCCGATTTCAAGACCAAGGCCTCTCTGGCAGGCAAGGAGTTCACCTACGACCTCAGCCGTGCCCTGAAGAAGGGCCCGGTGGTGGTGTACTTCTATCCCGGTGCGTTCACCGGTGGCTGCAATATCCAGGCGCACACCTTTGCCGAAGACATGGACAAATTCCATAGCGCCGGTGCCACGGTGATCGGCGTGTCGCTCGACAAGATCGAAACCCTCAATGCCTTCTCATCGGACCCGCAGTATTGCGCGGGCAAGCTGCCGGTGGCCTCCGATGCGGACGGCAAGATCGCGGCGAGCTATGAGCTCAAGGTCATGGACGGCCGCCCGGGGATGAAGGATTCCCGCGGTGTCGATCTCGACCACAAGTTCGCGGAGCGCACCACGTTCATCATCACCAAGGACGGCAAGATTGCCGCAACCGTGGGTGGCGTGAGCCCGGCCGAGAATGTCGAGAAGACGCTGGTGCTGGTGCAGGACATCGCCGCGGGCAAGCCTGTCAGCTGAAGATATGTGTCGCTCCCGGCCTCTTCAGGCCGGGAGTGTCAGCTGGATACTCACCGGGCAGTGATCACTGCCCATGACGTCGGCGTGGATGTGCGCGCTCTTCACCCGGTCGCTGAGTGACTGCGACACCAGCACGTAATCGATTCTCCATCCGACATTGCGCGCCCGGGAATTGGCAAAGTTGCTCCACCACGTGTAGTAGCCATTGCCCTGATGGAATTTCCGGAAGGTATCCACAAAGCCGGCATTCAGAAAATTCTGGAAGCCCTCGCGCTCCTCTAGCGTGAAGCCTTTCTTGCCCATGTTGGGTTTCGGATTGGCGAGATCCAGCTCCGTGTGCGCCACGTTCAGATCACCGCAGAAGATGACGGGCTTGTGACGCTGCAATTCCTGACAATACGCCAGGAACGCCGGATCCCAGGCCTTGTGGCGCAGCGGAATGCGACTGAGGTCATCCTTGGCGTTCGGCGTGTACACCGTCACGACATGGAATTTCGGAAACTCCGCGGCGATGACGCGCCCCTCCACGGAGCTGTCGCGTTCCAGTTCATCGGCAAAGGCATAGTTGCTGGCGAGCTGGTGCGGAAAGCCGTTAATCACTGAGAGGGGTTGCTGGCGCGAGAAGATGGCGGTGCCCGAATAGCCCTTCTTCACTGCCGAATTCCAGAACTCGTGATACCCCGGGACCTGGATTTCCACCTGCGCCCGCTCCGCCTTGGTCTCCTGCAGACACAGGACATCGGGCTGATGCTCGGCCAGAAACTTCTGAAAGGTGCCCTTCTTGAGCACGGCACGGATGCCGTTGACGTTCCAGGAATAGATCTTCATGCGCGATTCGCTCTCGCCGCCTTAACAAAACGTTCCGCAGTTTGCCTTAACTGCCGCGGATTTGGCCGAACCGCAAAGATTTAGATTGACGTCTATATGCGAATCATTATCATTCGCCTTCTGTCGCTCATTAAGAAAAGGTAGCCGAATGCGCCTGACCGATGACCGAATCGTCGCCCAACCGCATCCGCGACACCGGGCCCTGGGCCAGTACCTCGGTACGGCGGGGCTGTGTGCCTCGACAGTGCTGGGCGCCGCCGTTCATGCCGACACTTCCACCAATACCGCGGACGCGGGCCGCCCCGCGGTGGACAACGACAACGACGGCGATGAAAACCTCCAGGAGGTCCAGGTCACCGGCGTGCGTTCGCTGTTGCGCGACAAGCTTGCCGATATCCCGCTGCAATACTCCGCAAAGCGTCACGGTGATCAACAGCCAGCTCATCGCGGATCAAGGCGCGACGCGGCTCGAAGATGCCCTCAAGAACGTGCCCGGCATAACCTTGAACGCCGGGGAAGGCGCTGCTCGCGGGGACACTGTCAACATCCGCGGCTTCTCCGCGTTCAACGATTTCTTCATCGATGGTGTCCGCGATGCCGCGGTCTACACCCGTGACATCTTCGACGCCGACGCGGTGGAGGTCTTGGAAGGACCCTCCGCCGTCCTGTTCGGCCGCGGCTCGACCGGCGGTGTCATCAATCAGGTGACGAAGGCCCCCCTCCTCACGCCTTTGGATGACTTCACCTCGCTCATCGGCACCAATGACCTGATCCGCACCACCGGCGATTTCAACTTCCCATTCGGCACCGCCGCCGCATTCCGGCTCAACGTCATGGGCGAATCTTCGGCCGCGGCCGGTCGGGACTTTGTCAAGAATCGCCGGTGGGGCATCGCCCCTTCGGTAGGCTTGGGCCTCGGGGAACAGGATTCGCTGGTTTTCAGCTACCTGCACCAGCAGGAGAACAACGCTCCGGACAGCGGTGTCCCCTTCCTGGATGGCGTGCCGGCACCGGTGCCGCGCAGCAGCGACTATGGCCTGGTCAGCGACGTCAACACCACCCTGGATGACATTGCGACAGCCCGCTACACGCACGATTTCACCCCGACGGTCTCGATCGCCGACACCCTGCGTTATGCGCATTACGAATTCAATTTCCAAAGCGCCATGCCAAATTTCGGCACCCACCCGCCCGATGCGGCGACACCGCTGGCCAGCATCCTGGTCGGGCGCGACCGCCCCGGCAGCTCGGGCGTTCAGACCAACCTCACCGAGCAGATCGATCTCACGGCGCGCTTCAGCACCGGACCGATCACCCATACATTGATCAGCGGTCTTGAGGTCACCCGACAGACATCGGATCTGGACCGCTACAGCAATCCCTTCAATGGCAATAACAATTGGATTGCGGAAACGCCGCTGCTCAATCCCAATCCCATCGAAGCGCTGCCCGGCCTGCCGGTGAGCTCCCGGCAGGACACCACCGCTCGCTCGGACGCCTTCTATCTCACGGACACCATCGGGTTCGGCCAGTACTTCGACCTGCTGGCCAGCGCCCGCTACGATCGGTTCTCGGCGGACTATCATCAGCTCACGGTGGCAAGCGGCGCGGTGCTGAATCTCAACCACATCGACAATGTGGGCAGTCCACGTGCCGCACTTCGAATACAAACCCACCCCGCAGCAGACCTACTACGTCTCCTACGGCACCTCGTTCGATCCATCGGCTGAGGCGCTTACGCTTGACCACCAAGACGGCCAACCTCGGCCCCGTCAAGGCAAAGAGCTATGAGACCGGTGCCAAGGAGTCGCTACTGGATGGCGGGCTGCTGCTCTCCGCAGCGCTCTTCCACACCGAAGTGGACAATGCCCAGACCAACGATCCGGACAATCCGACGCTCACCATCCTCAACGGTGATCAGCGGGTCGAGGGCCTGGAGTTGCAGGCGACGGGTCATCTGAGCCAGGAACTGGGAGCTCTTCGCGGGCTACAGCCTGCTCGATGGCAAGACCCTTTCCTCCGGCACTGCCGCCTACGTCGGCAAGGACATCGCCAACGTCGCGCACAATGCCCTGAACCTGTGGACGCGAGTACTACCTGCCCTTCGGCATCGAGGTGGGGGGCGGCGCCAACTGGCTCGGTCCGCGGTTCGCCGACAGCGCAGAGACGGCACGCCTGCCCGGCTACGTGGTGTGGAATGCAATGGCGTCGTACAAGGTCGCGCAGCAACGTCACGCTGCAGCTGAATGGCACTGAATCTGTTCAATCGCTACTATTTCACGGCGCCCTACTACACCAGTGTCTCGGAAAATCACGTCATTCCCGGCGCCGGCCGCAGCGCCACGCTCTCCATCAACGTGAATCTCTAAACGCCCATGCTGGTGCCGGTCAGCGCCGTACTCTCGGCGCAGGAAGTCGCGCGCGTGCGGGCGCGCATCGCGGCTGCGCCTTGGGCCGATGGGCGCCTCACCGCGGGCTATCGCTCGGCCGAAGTGAAGGCCAATCTGCAGCTGCCGCAGGCGGATCCCGCGGCGCAGGAGGCGGGCGGTCTTATCCTGCTGGCGCTGGAGCGCAACGCCACGTTCATCAGCTCAACCCTGCCGCACCACGTCTACCCGCCGCTGTTCAATCGTTACGCGCCGGGCATGGCCTTCGGCAGCCACGTGGACAATGCCGTGCGACAGCTCCCCGGTACGGCGCACCGCCTGCGCACCGATGTGGCCGCGACCGTGTTCCTGAGCGCTCCCGAGGAATACGACGGCGGCGAGCTGGTGATTGAGGACCTCTACGGCATGCACTCAGTCAAGCTTGCCGCCGGGGACATGGTGGTGTATCCCGCGAGCAGCCTGCACCGCGTGCAGCCCGTGACCCGCGGTGTACGCGAGGCGGCTTTTTTCTGGATCCAGAGCATGGTGCGCGATGACGGCGCACGCACGCTCCTCTACGACATGGATGGCGCCATCCGTGATCTCACCGCTCGCGGCGCCGATGCCGCGAGTCTGCTGCGCCTGACGGGCTGCTATCACAATCTGTTGCGGCGCTGGGCCGAGCTGTAGGCGCCGTGAGTCTGACACGCGAGCAATTTGCGCAGGCGTATGGCGCCGAGCAAAGCCAGCTGCGCATGGCGCAGCTGCAGCGGTTCAGCTACCGGGAGTTGCAGCGGCTGCTGACGGGTGACCCGACCCAGGCGGCCATCTGGATCCGCAGCGCCGCCGATTGCGGTCTGGCTGCCGCGCAGCTGCGGCTGGGACGGATGCTGCTCGAAGGCACCGGCGTGCCGGTCGATGCGCAGGCCGCCTTGAACTGGTTCGTGCGCGCGGCCGCGCAAGACAACGCGGAGGCCATGAACATGGTGGGCCGCTGCCTCGAAAACGGCTGGGGTACCGCCTGTGATCTGGTGCGGGCCGCGCAACAGTATCGCGCATCGGCCGAGCGCGGTTACGACTGGGGCGAATATAACCTGGGCAACCTGCTGTTCGATGGTCGCGGCGTCCCCCGCGATCCCAGGCTCGCCGTGTACTGGTATCGGCGCGCGGCACGGCAGCATCATGGCCGCGCGATGAATCTGCTCGGCCGCTGCCTCGAGGAAGGCTGGGGTTGCGCGCCCGATCCGCTCGCCGCGGCACTGTGGTATCAGCGCTCCGCCGAGAGCGGCTATTTTCGCGGCCAGTTCAACTACGCCGCGGTGCTGGCGCAGCTTGGTCAGGCCGCGGCCGCCGCATCCTGGTACCTCAAGGCCGCGGACGGTGGCGACCGCGCCGTTCGCGGCGCCATCGTCACGGCACTGTGCAACGCGGTGGACCCGGCCCTGTGCGCAGCGCGCGTACGGGTCGCCGCGTTACAACACGCCTCCGGAGGCCATGATGGTCTCCCCCGACACCCAGCCTGAATCCTCGGAAGCCAGGAACACCGCAACCTTCGCGACATCCTCGGGCTGACCCAGGCGACCCAGCGGCGTCGTGGCGAGAACGTTTTTCTCAAAATCGCTGCCGATGATGCCTTGGGAACGGGTGCCGTCGGTCACGATCAGACCCGGGTTGATGGAGTTGACGCGGATCTTGCGGGGCCCGAGCTCCTTGGCAAGGATGCGCGTGATGGTGTCCACCGCCGCCTTGGTTGCCGCGTAGACGCTCGAGCCCGGCAGGTTCAATCGGGACACCACCGAGGAGATGTTGATGATGCTGCCGCCCTTCGGACCGATGTGCTTGGCGGCCTCCTGCGTCATCTGCAGCAGTCCCAGCACATTGGTGTTGAACTGGCGGTGGAACAGCTCCGCCGTGACGGCTTCCAGCGGCGCGAATTCGTAGACACCGGCATTGTTGACCAGGATGTCCGGTGCGCCGAACGCCTTGATGGACTCGGCCAGCAGGCGCTGCACGTCCTCGATTTTTGCCACATCGGCCTGCACGGCCACGGCCTTGCCACCGGCCGTCTTGATCTCACCCACCACCTGCTCGGCACCCGCGCGTGAGCCGGCATAATTCACCACTACCGCGGCGCCCGCCGCGGCCAGCTGCCGCGCGATCTCGGCGCCAATACCCTTGGAGGCGCCCGTTACGATGGCCACCCGGCCTGTCAGTCTGCTCATGTTGCCTCTTTCCGGCCTTGCGGCCTGCGATGTTTGTTCGTAAGTTCACGTTTTGTGAACTATTGGACTAGCGTTATACTCCCGCCTACCCCGATCGTCAACGGATCCGGGGCCGGTCACTGCAAGGGCGCGAACTGACATGCGGCCGCTGTTTCATCCGTCATTGGACGACATCACTGTTGAGGGCATATTGCATGCGCTCAGCGATCCGGTGCGCGCACACATCCTGGCGAAGATCCTGCGCGCCGATGGTGCACAGACCTGCTCGGCCTTCCTGGAGCTCAGCGACCGGCATATACCCAAGTCCACGCTTTCCCAACACTTCAAGGCGCTGCGTGAGGCGGGACTCATCCGCAGTGAGCGCAAGGGCGTGGAATTGCACAACACCTCCCGCTGCCAGGAAATCGCCGCCCGCTTCGGCCCCCTGCTGACGACGGTGCTGGCGGCCCACCAGGCGCAGGAGCAGCGCCGCAGCGCCGCCCAGAATCCGCGCCGCGTCAAACGCGCCTGAGGCCGCAGCGATGCTTGCCTGTGATGGTATGGCACGGTCGCCCGGCCTATGATGGCCGCCTTCTTTGGGTCATAGGGGGATCATCATGCGTGCATCATTGTTCGTGGCGGCAGCACTCGTGGCTGCGCCGTTATTGGGATTGGCGGCCGACAAGATTCCGGCGCCGGTGGCTGCGGCGGTCGCCGACAGCTCGCGGCCCGCCGCCGATACCGACCGGGACGCTGCGCGCAAGCCGGCGGAGATGGTGGCCTTTGCCGGCGTCAAGCGCGGCCAGCAGATCGTCGAGTTGCTGCCGGGCGGCGGCTACTTCACCCGCATACTGAGTCTCACGGTGGGCCCGAAGGGTCATATCTACGCGCTGGGCTTCCCGCCGCGGCCCGCACCGGCTGGCGGCAGCGCGCCGGCCATGGCCATGTCCATGGCATCGCCCCTGGATATGCTCGCCAAGGATCCGCACTACCCGAACATCACCGTCCTCACCATTGCGGCGCTGAACACGGATCCGCCGGGCGTGCCCCAGGTCGATCTGGTCTGGACGTCGGACAACTATCACGATCTGCACAATGGCCCGACCGCGGACATCGCGGCCTTCAACAAGCACGTGTTTTCGGTGTTGAAGCCCGGCGGCGTCTTCGTGGTCATCGATCATGCGGCAGCGGCCGGCCACGGCACCAGCGACACCAGCACCTTGCATCGTATCGATCCTGAGGCGGTGAAGACCGAAGTGGAGGCGGCGGGATTCAAGCTCGCCGGCAGCAGCGATGCGGCGCACAACCCCGATGATCCGCACACGGCGGCAGTGCGCGACGGCTCGATCCGCGGCCACGTCGATCAGTTCGCGCTGAAGTTCGTCAAGCCGTAGTGACTCGCGGGGTCCGGGTCAGATCACCTGCCCGGGCCCCGCTTCCCAAGCGCTCAGTGCGTGCTGCGGATGAATGCCGCCACGTTCTCGTGCAGTTCCTTTAACGAGGGCTCATGCGCGTAGACCATGTGCCCGGACTTGTAGAAGTGAATCTCGATGTTCTTGCGCAGACTGTCCTGGATGGGCAGATGCGCCATCTCGTACATTCCCTCAAAGAACGGGGTGGCGAGATCGTAGTAGCCGCTGTTTAACTGCACCTTCAGATTCGGGTTCAATTTCATGGCGTCGGCGAGATCCGGCATCACGTTGGCGGCGATCATCTGCTTTTCGGTGGCGTCCGGCGGCTGGTGCAGAAAATCCCAGCCATGCAGATCCACTTCAATCTTGTAGGTCAGGTTCTGTCCGAATCCCAGTGTGGTACGCACATAGTCGTTGAACACCGAGACGTAGGCTGACTGAATGGCGGCTGACTGCGGATCGTAATCCGCCTCGCGGCTCATCGGATCGATGGTCGGACCGGAGAAACGCGTATCCAGGCGCCCGGTCGTGGTGTCACTGCCCTGCAGCGTCTTCATGAACTGGCCGACATTGACGCGCAGATCGGAGCGCAGCAGATAGTCTTCCGGAAGCCCAGTGTATTGATGCAATTTGGCCGCGATCGCCGCCTTGCGCTCGGCGGACAGCGCCCCGCCCGCCGCCAGTGCCGACCAGTACTCGCCCATCGCGAACTGTTCGACTTCGGTGAGGAGCGGCTCGAGCTGCTCGGGCTGGTTGGGCAACGCATGGTGGTACCACGCGGTCGCCGTGAACGTCGGCAGCGCCAGCACATAGGGCTGGTCGACGCCGGGGTTTTCCTGCGGAGAGTCGTCCTGGTTGTCGTACGAGAGGATCTGCGACAGCAGGATCACGCCGTTGACATCCATGAGCTTGCCGTTCTCCAGCTGGTAGGCGACAGCCGCGGCGCGCATGGTGCCGTAGCTTTCGCCGAACAGGTATTTGGGCGAGTTCCAGCGTCCATGGCTTGAGAGGAAGCGGATAATGAAGTTGGTGAATGCCTGGGCATCAGGGTCGGTGCCCTGGAAGGACTTCTCCTTGTCGGCACCGCGCAATACCCCAAACCCGGTGCCCGGCGCATCCACGAATACCAGGTCGCTGACATCGAGCAGCGTATAGGCATTGTCGACGGTCTTGTAGGGTGCCGCCGGGGTGTGCGTGTCATCCAGTGTCACCACGCGCCGGGGTCCAAAGGCTCCCATGTGCAGCCACACCGTGGAGGAGCCGGGGCCGCCGTTGAACACGAATGTGATCGGGCGCGACGGATCGGGCTTCTCGCCTTTGAAGTACGCCACGTAGGACATGGTCGCCTCATCGCGCGCCGGGGGCGGCGATCCGCCATGATCACCCGGCGGCGGCGGGTCATCCTCGTAGGGGTCCTTGGTGTAGATGACCTCAACACCCGCCTCGGCCTGGTAGCCGAGCTTGGTGCCGTCGATGCTGATGACGCCATGCGACAGATGGCTCTCATCGCTCAGGTGGATGGGAATTTCCCGGCCCGAGGAATCCACCGGACCGGTGGGGTGATCGTGGCTGCTGTCGTCGGCGCCCAGCGCCAGGCCACTTAGACAGATGACCGCGCCGAGCATCAGCCCGAGCAGCCGGAAATTGGTTTTCATGTCGGCACCCGAAACTGACGGTGCAACAAGGATATCAGCCCGCAACCTGTGCGACGACATACAGGCACAGGGCCCCCGCCACGGTTGCAAACGTCGTCAACAGGCGCGGATGGCCATGATGGCTTTCGGGCAGCAGGTCGCTGCCTCCGACATACAGGAAAAACCCGGAGAACAGCGCCAGCACCATGGCCAGCCCCTGGGTCGGTATGGTCAGCGCAATGCTGGTGAGCGCGCCGGCCACGGGCGCCACGGCATCGACCACCAGCCATTTGAAGGCGCTGCGGCGGTCGCCGCCATTGCGCAGCACCACGCTGACGGTATTCAAGCCGTCGGAAAAATCGTGTGCCAGCACCGCCACCGCGACCGCAATGCCGACGGCCCTGCTGGCCTGGAATCCAATGCCGATGGCAAATCCGTCGAGGAAGCTGTGGATGGCGAAACTGCCGGCGGCCGCCCACGCACGGCGCAGGTCCGGGTGGCCGGCGGCACCTGTCGCATGGCCGGGCAGCGAACGATCGAGCAGCATGTACAGGAGAAATCCCAGCCCCGCTACCGCGAGAATGGCACGCGGCGCCAGCAGCGGCGCAGGCCCGGTGCCGCCGCCCAGCACCACTGCCTCCGGCAGCAGATCGAAGAAGGCCACGCCGATCACGGCCCCGGCGCTGAAGGCCAGGACCAGGTGCAGTCGGTCGCGCAGCGAGATTCCCACCCATCCGCCGATCATGGTGGCCACGCAGGTGGCGGCGGCGATCGGAAGAATCAGCAGATTTTGCACGGCGAGCGGCTCCCAGCGACGCCCACGCGCCGGACGCCCATGCTACCAGCCCCGCGCCGGCCGGGGTCACAGCCCGCGGTATGCCACCAGCGGCGCCACTTCCGGCGCTCGACCGTAGAAGTCGATGAACATGGCCTGGGGATCGAGGCTGCGACCCCGCGACAGCACCTTGTTACGCAGGTTCGCGCCGTTGGCGCGACGCAGGCCGCCATGGGCGCTGAACCACTCGCCGGCATCGCGCGCCAGGACTTCGCTCCAGATGTAGGCGTAGTACCCGGCGGAATAGCCCCCGGAGAAGACATGGGCAAAATAAGAGGTGTGGTACCGCGGCGGCACCAGTGCCGGATCGATGCCGTAGCGCTCGAGTACACCGGCTTCGAAGCGCACCGGATCAGCGGCTGCCTCGGTCTCCTGCTCACCCAGTTCGTGCCACGCCTGGTCGATGAGCGCCGCGGCCAGGTACTCGGTGGTGGCATAGCCTTGGTCAAACGTCTGCGCCGCCAGCACCTTTGCCAGAAGCTGCGATGGCATGGGCTCCCCGGTGCGGTAATGGCGTGCGAAATTCGCCAGGACCGTGGGATCCCGGGCCCACATTTCATTGAACTGCGAGGGAAATTCCACGAAGTCGCGCGGCACGTTGGTTCCCTGCAGCAACGGGTAGCGCACATTCGACAGCATGCCGTGCAGCGCGTGCCCGAACTCATGGAACAGGGTGGTCACTTCCTCGAACGTCAGCAGCGCCGGCTGGCCCGCCTGCGGCTTGGGCACGTTCAAGTTGTTGGCGACCACCGGCTTCAGGCCCAGCAGCCGCGCCTGGCGCACGAAGTTGTTCATCCAGGCGCCGCCCTGTTTGCTGTCCCGGGCGTAGTAGTCCGCCAGGAACAGGGCGAGCGGCGTTCCGTCCAGATCAAAGACTTCGAATATCCGCACATCCGGGTGATAGACCGGCAGCTCCGGGCGCTCCTCGAAGGTGAGGCCATACAGCTCGTGCGCGGCATAGAAGACCCCATCCCGCAGCACCCGGTTCAGCTCGAAATAGGGCGCCACCTCGGCGCGATCAAAGTCGTACCGCGCCTTGCGCAGCCGCTCGGCGTAGAACGGCCAGTCCCACGCGGCGAGCCGGAACGTCGCGAAACCTTCGGCGCGGGCATGCGCATCGATGAGCTGCTGCAGGTCGCGGGCATCCTCGCGGGCGCGCGCCAGTGCCGCCGGCACCAGCTCCGTCAGAATGCGTTTCACCGCCGCCGGGCTGCCGGCGGACTCATCCTCGAGCTGATAGGTCGCATGATTGGTGTAGCCGAGCAGTGCCGCACGTTGCGCCCGCAGCGCCACCAGCTGCTGCACGATCTGCGTATTGTCCGACGCGCCGGTTCGGCCGCGGGCGGTCGAGGCCTTGAACAGCCGTTCACGCAGCGCGCGATTTGACAGTTGCGCCAGCAGCGGCTGCGTGGTCGTGTTCTGCAGCGTGATCAGCCATTTGCCGACCAGCCCGCGCGCGGCGGCGGCCGCGGCCGCCGCCCCGACCTGCTCCTCGGACAGGCCGGCCAGTTCCGCGGCGCTGTCCACCACGACCGCCCCCTCGCTGGTCGCCTTGAGCACGTTCTGCTTGAAGCGGGTCGTCAGGCTCGATATCTGCGCATTGAGCGCCCTGGCGCGCGATTTCTGCGCATCGCTCAGGCGCGCCCCGGCGCGCACGAACTGGGTGTAATACCGCTCCAGGAGCTGGACTGCCTCCGGCTCCAGGCCCATCTCCGTGCGGCTGTCATGCAGGGCGCGGACCCGCGCGAACAGCTTTGCATCGAGCAGAATCGCATCCTCGTGCGCCGCCAGCTGCGGCGCAAGCTCCGACTCGAACTGCTGCATGACGTCATTGGTATTGGAGGCGATCAGATTGAAAAAGACCGCCGTCGCCCGATCCAGCAGCTCCCCGGAACGCTCCAGTGCGACGATGGTGTTCTCGAAGGTCGGCTCGGTCTCGCGCGCCGTGATGGCTGCGACTTCGCGCAATTGCGCCGCCATGCCCTCGGCAAACGCTTCCCGGAAGTGCTGGTTGTCAACGCGATCAAAGGGCGGCAGCTGGTAAGGCAGCGTGCTGGCCTGAAGCAAGGGATTGGGTTGCATGACTCTCGCTGCGATGCGCGCTTGTCGGGTGTAATCCCCCAATTTTACAGGGTACGGCGCTGCTGCCTAGGGACATATGGCCGTTATTGTCGAGTCTCCCCCGATCTAGCGTATTTCGCTACACTGCGAAAATCCCCATACGGCGGCTGCGCGCTGAGGCGGTTCGCCCCTCGCCATGGATTTGACGCATGAGCATTCAGAAAGATTCGGTCGTGACCCTCCATTACACCCTCAAGGATGACGCCGGAGAGGTGATTGACAGCTCCGACGGCGGGGAGGCGCTGGCTTACCTGCATGGCCACGGCAACCTCGTCGCCGGCCTCGAACGCGAGCTTACGGGCAAGGTCGCGGGCGATAAGCTGAATGTAAAAATCACGCCGGCCGACGGTTACGGCGAGTACGACGCCGCGATGGTGCAACGCGTGCCGCGCCGTCAGCTGAAGGGTATTCCCAAGATTTACGTCGGCATGAAACTGCACGCGCAGACCCAGGAGGGCCCGCGCGAGGTCACCGTCACCCAGGTGCTGGGGGACACGGTCACCATCGACTCCAACCATCCGCTGGCCGGCAAGAACCTGAACTTTGCCATCGACATCGTGGCGGTGCGCGAAGCGACCGCCGAGGAGCTCGAGCATGGCCACGTGCACGGCGAACACGGGCATCACCACTAGCCGTGCGAGTCCTGCGCCCGACCCTTCCACTGACCCCCGCGGCCGAGCCGGTACTGCCATGCTGAATACAGCGTGGCGCCGGCATAAAAAGCCGCGGCGGCCGGCAGCGTGAACACCCACAGTGGATTCAGCTCGTAGAAGCGCACCATCGGCGCATAGCACAGGCTCATCAGCGCCCACGCCGTGGCGCCGCCGATCATGCCCGTGAGGCTGCCACTGAACAGCAGCAACGGCGGCAGCAGATAGGCTGACGAACAGACCCAGCAGCGTGCCGAGCAGCAGCAGCCACGAATGTCCCAGCTGGTTGAACGCCGTGCGTGCAATCATCCGGCCGATCTCGCCGGCCGAACCGTAGGGGCGAAGGCTGCGTGCCTGGCGGGTGAGCCCCAGGCAGACGCGGCCGCCGGCGCGCTTGATGGAGCGGGCCAGCGAGCAGTCATCGATGATCTGCGCGCGGATGGCGCCCAGGCCGCCGCTGCGCGCCAGTGCCTGCGGCCGCACCAGCATGCAGCCGCCGGCCGCGCCGGCCGTCGCCGCATCCGAGCGCGCAATCCAGGCAGGCGGATACAGTTTCAGGAAGAAAAAGACAAACGCCGGAATCAGCCAGCGTTCGGCGTTGTTGCTGACGGTGAGCTGAACCATCGAGGACAGCAGATCGGCATTCAACCGCCGCGCGTTGGCCACCAGCCGCGCCACATTATCCGGTTCGTGATGGATATCGGCGTCGGTGAACAGCAGGTAGTCCGGCTCAAGCGCCTCGGCCGCCGCCACACCGCGCGCCATGGCGCAGACCTTGCCGCTCCAGCCCGGATCAGGCCCCGAGCCACGCAGCAGCGTGAGGCGTTCCGCCGCGCCGAGCTGCGCAGCGGTGGTGCGCACCACCTCGGCGGTACCGTCGCTGCTCGCATCATCCACGACGACGAGGTGCAACTCACCCGCAAATTGCTGCGCGAGCAGTGACTGTACGGCGAGCCCCACCACCGCCGCCTCGTTGCGCGCCGGAATGACGACCACCACGCGCGCGGCCGCATCCCGTGGCGCCTCGTCCGTCGAGAGCAGGGTGCCAACCAGCCAGAAACCACCGCGTGCGAACGTGAGGTACAGCCAGATGACAACCGGCAGCAACGCCAGATACAGCATGCCGCAGGCTTCGCGCCAGCGCCGCCAGCGCCCGCCTCAGATGGCCGAAGCGCCGGGCAGAGCGGCCACCGCGTTGGTGTTGCTCACCGGCTGAAACTGCGGACTGGTCTCATCGGGCCGCATTTTCAGGAACAGCAGCGCACACGCCGCGACCGCCGACCCCATTGCCATCACGAAAGCCACTTCGGGAACCGGATGACCGGCCTTGAACAAAAGGCCCGCGACCCAGGGCGCGAGCGCTGCGCCGCCCCGACCGACGCCGATGGCCCAGCCGGTGCCGAACGCACGCACGTGAGTCGGAAATGCGCGCGCGAAAATCGCGTACATGCCGACGATGCCGGCGTTGCCAAAGAATCCGGCGCCGGCGCACAACAGCGACAGCCGGTTCAGATTCGCCGGCGTGTGTCCGAAAATGATCACTCCGACCGTCGCCAGCAGCATGGTGACGATCGTGAGCGGCTTGAGCGGCAGTTTCTGCGTGAGCACACCGAACAGCGCCCCGCCCGCAGCGCCACCGACATTCGCCCAGGTCAGCACGCCCGCAGCGGCGGATGCCGGGAAGCCCATGCTCGCGATAATCGAGGGCACCCACTTGAGGATGAAGTAGAAGGTCGTGACGTGGAAGAAATACGCGATGGTGAGAATGACGGTCGTCGCCACCAGTGCGGGCGCGAAAATATCCCAGATGGTGCCTTTGGGGGCATTGGCCACCTGCGCGGGCAGGCTGTCGATGGCCGCAAAGCCCATGCGCTTCATGGCGTGATTGATGCGTTCGAGCGCATTCGCCGGCTGCTTGCGGGCCAGCCAGTGCACCGATTCGGGAACCAGGAACCACACCAGCGGAATCAGCGTGGCGGTGAATGCCGAGCCGAAATAGAACACGGAACGCCAGTCATAGGTCTTCAGCAGCTGGGCGACGATCACGCCACCGAATACCGCCCCCAGCGGATAGCCGATGGACATGAAGGACACACAGGCGTCGCGGCGTCGGGCATTGGAGAATTCGGCCGTCATGGCGTTGACCGCCGCCAGCACGCCGCCGATTCCAAGCCCGGTCAGCACACGCCAGATGGACAGCTCGAGAACTCCGGAGGCCGTGGTCGCCATGTACATGCCGCAGGTCATGAGGACCAGGCAGCCGAGTACCGTGATGCGGCGCCCGATCCGATCGGCGAGGCCGCCCAGGAAAATCGAACCCGCCGCCATGCCGATGAGTTCCATCGACAGTACGGCGCCCAGCGTCGCTTTGTCGATGTGCCATTCCTTCTGGATGCCGATGGAGGCAAAGCTGATGGACATCACATCGAATCCATCCAGGGCATTCAGACCCACCGCGATGAACACCACGATGATCTGCAGGGCGCCCATGGGCGATCTGAGGATGGTTTGACGCGGGTCGCTATTGTTCATGGGAGGGTCCCTTGGCCATTCCAGGCCATTGCGGTGTCATCGTCAGCGGCGCAGATTATCACGGCCGCCGCTGCCCCGAGCTGTTGACACGACAAAGGCCCTATGACTCGGGATCCTGTGCCGCAAGACGGGCGAACAGCCGGGTCATGGCGGCGACGCGGCCCAGGTACGCGGCCACATCCTGGTCGCCGCAGTGCTGGCCCGCCGCCCCATGCAGGCCCTGGCGGACATAGCCGGCGCCGGCCCCGGCGCCGCACAGATGGATCACCGTCGCCAGCGCCTGGCGCTGCTGCGCGGTGGCGTTGGTGCGGTGGTAGCGCGCCAGCAGCTCCTCGGTGTTGGCGGTGAGATACGCCGCCACCAGCTCGACGGCGTGGCTGGGGATGACCCGAGAGTACAAGGCGTTCATCCAGCACCCGTGCCAGTCATTCCAGGGCCCCTGGCGCGCAACCTGATGATCGCGAATGCACAACTGCCGCGCCTCGGCGAAGGTGCCGTCGGTGATCTGGTACATGCCGACGGCACTGGAGGCCGGGCGATACAGCTCGAAGAAGTGGGGACGCCAGGACCAGCGCCAATAGGTGCGCGCCACCGGATTGCCGGAGGCCTCCACCTGCGCCAGCGCCGCAAGATACGGCGCCGTCGTCACCTGCGTCTGGTACTTGCGAAAGAGCGGCGCGTAGCGGCTCCAGGTCTCATCGGGCAACTTGTTGAGACCGCCGCTGACCGGAAAGAACAGCTCCGTCGGCTTGCGCAGGATCTGATACGCGCCGTTGACCACCAGTGCGAGGGTGGCCAATACGATCAGCGCGATCAGTACCTGCAGCAAGCCGGGAGCGCGGCGCAGTGCCCGCCAGGTCTGCTTGCGCAATCGGGCGCTCGGCCACAGCCGCAGGCGCAGCGTGGTGCGCGGCACGCGCGCCTTGCTGCGCTTCCTGACTTTCCCGGTGCGCGGGACCTTCGCTCGGGCGGCGCGCGCCAACGGCATCACACCAGGAGCCGAATTCGCTTCGGGTTAGTGCTTCGGCTCCGCTTCGTGCTTCGGCTCTTCGCGCTTGGGCGCTGCTTCATGCCGGGGCTGCTCGTGTGAGACCTGAGGACGCGGCGCCTGCCCGGGCGGCGGCCCACCACGCACTTCCGGTGCCGGGCCGGGGCCGCGCATCGCCGGTCCCGGACCACCACCATGTTCCGGTGCCGGGCCAGGGCCGCGCATGGCCGGTCCGGGCCCGCCGAAATGCGGCTGCTCGGCCTCGGCCCGTTGCGGAGATGCGCCGGGGACACGCGCGCCTTCTCCACGGTCGGGCGCCGGGCCGGGGCCCCGCATGGCCGGTCCGGGCCCCGCGACATGCGGCTGCTCGGCCTCGGCTCGCTGCGGGGCTGCGCCCGGGACACGCGCGCCTTCACCGCCCATCTGAGCGTGATTGTGCAGGCCCGGTCCGGGATGCGCAAAATCCGCGGCGCGCTGGGTCGTGAGGATCTGCGGCCTGCCACCATTCTGCGACAGGTGCAGGGCCGGCATGCTCGCCGCGCGCTCCTGATGCTGACGCTGCATGGGCGTTGCGTCCACGTGATGCGCATTCATCGCCATCCGCTCGGTCGCATTGGGTTGATAGTGCAGGCCACCCTGACCACCATTGAAACTGATTCGCGACGTCTCGTGCACCTGGATCGGCGCATTGTAGACATTGACGACGTTTACCTGGCCGAAATTAGCCACGGAGCGATTGTAGAAAAACGCACCGCCATGCCAATACCCGCCCTGGTATCCGACGCCGGTGTAGCCGTAGCCGTAGTTGACGCCGCCGTAGTAGCCCACTTCGGTGCCCCAATACCCGGGATTCCAGCCATAGAAGCCGTCACGCCAGCCCCAATAACCCGGCGTCCATAACATATCGCTGACGGGAGGCTGCACCCAGGTGCCGGGCACCCAGAAGTAATCCATGCCATCCCACGCCCAGTATCCGGGCGTCCACAGATACCCGGGCTCGGGCAGTGGCGGCTGCTCGTATACCGGCAGCATGGGAGGCGCGACGTTCACTGTGAAGCTCACATCCACACCCGCCGACGATAAAGTCGGTGCGCCGCACAGCAGCAGCAGCGGCAGCAGGGCAAGAAGTTTTTGATAGCGCATGGTGATCCTCGTCGATATTGGCCCGCATACTAACGCGGCCAGCTCACGATTGTTTACATTGTCCGCACTTGACGACACAACCAACAAGGGCCGCTCATGCTCCGAGCCTCGGCGAATATCAGCATGCTTTTCACTGAAATGCCGTTACTGGAACGCTTTGAGGCGGCGCGCGCGGCCGGCTTTCCCACAGTGGAGATCCAAAATCCCTACGCCCACTCGGCGGCCTCGCTGACACGCGCGGCAGGTGCGGCGGGCGTGCAGGTGATCTTGATCAACGCCCCGATGGGGGAGGATCCGCGCACCTATGGCACCGCGTGCCTGCCGGATCGTGCCGCGACCTTTCGCGCCGAGCTGGAACTCGCGGCCGAGTATGCGCAGGCCCTGGGCGCCCGCATGGTCAATGTGCTCGCCGGGCGCACCGACCTTGCGGGGCAGCCCGCGGCCGTCGGACGCCTGACGGCGAATCTGGCGCTGGCCGCCGAGGTGCTGGGCCGCGCTGGGGCCTGCGCACTGCTCGAGGTCATCAATCCCATCAACGCGCCCGGCTACTGCGTGGCCGATTTTGAATTGGCGGCGCGGATTCTCGAGGCCGGCGATGCGCGGGTGGGGCTGCAATTTGACATCTATCATGCGGCGATGCTGGGACTCGACCCCGCGCAGGCGTTCGCGCGCCTGCTCGCGCACATTCGCCACGTGCAGTTCGCGGACAGTCCCGGACGGCATGAGCCGGGAACCGGCAGTTTGGATTTCGCGACGATCTTCCGCACGATTCGCGACAGCGATTACCAAGGCTGGGTGGGCGCCGAATATCACCCGGCTGGCGCAACGCTCGCGGGCTTGGGCTGGATGCGCGACCTGATTTCAGTGAGGGTAGGAAATATGCGGCGGTTCGTCTTCAACGTCCGCCAGATCCGGAGCGATCGCCCCTTCGCTCAGATCCACACCGCGATACTTTCCCGCCACGAACAGCAGCGGCTGGTGCGGCAGTGATGCCCTGGTGCAGATGGATCACCTCGCCCACCACCACGAAGTGATCGCCCGCCGCGGTGACGCTGTGCGTACGGCAGCCGATCGAGGCCAGGGCCCCTTCCAGTTGCGGCCCCGCGGGGCTATCGATGAAGCGGAACGGCGGTGGCGCCGAATCCTTCCAGCCGCCCGCAAAGTAAGTCGACAGGGCCTGCTGGTCGCGGCGCAGGATGTTGATGGAGAAGCGGGTCAGCCCCGGCAGGTCCTGGGCGATGCGCGCCTTGCGCGACGGACAGAACAGCATCAGTAGCGGATCCAGTGACACGGAGGTCACGGCATTGGCGGTCATCGCATGCACCTGGCCCGCGACTTCGGCGACGACGATCGTCACGCCCGTCGCGAACAGGCCCGCTACTTCGCGGAATTGCTTGGGATCCAGTCTCATGGTCCTTGCGGTCCTGGCGTAGAGGTCCGAAGCGGCAACGCCAGGATTCTGCCGGCGCGGCTTGCCGACCCTCACCCACACCCGACCGGGCTGCCGGTAGACCACCGGATCGGAGGGGCGGCATTCGGCGCATACGGGATGCAAACCCAGCGCTCCCAGGGTCGGATTGTGCGGATGCAGACTGCTCGGGTACCGAGACGCGCGCCACAATCAGTGCCAGAAACTGGCTCAAATCAGTGGCCGCGGTACTGACCTGGTCATCCAGCGGGCCATCCATCGCGAAATGCCGCGAGGCTGCGGCGCGGCAGGCTGCTGTCGGCCGTCAGCGGCGGGGCGAAGTATTCGACGGGGGTATGCGCGCGCTGCTCCTGCGCGGTGGCGATGCCCCGCACGGTGACCAGGTCCAGGGTCACGTGGAACTCGACCTTGCCGCCCAGATCCACCAGCTCATCGTGCGCCACGGCGAGCACCGCGTCCTGGCCGTCGAGCGTCTGCAGGTGGCTGTCGCTTTGCGCCGCCGAGGTGCTGACGATCAAATTGCGCCACGGCCAGTTGGCCGCGACATGGGAGAGCTGCATCAGCAGGGCCTGGGTGAATCCGCGGTCCGGTTCGGCGGTGCGCCAGGCCCGCGGCAAGGCCCGCTTGCTCCGACAGGTGCGTCACGCGACGGACCAGCAGCAATTGCCCCTGCGGCGGCTCCAGGATCAGGACCGGGCGCATATCCGGTGACAGTTCCGCGGCCGATGCGGCCGCTCACCGACCAGGACGCCCACGAGCAGGGCCGACCTGTCGCATCAGGCAGGCCGGCGCAAAGCTACGAGCGGGCTGGTATCGCACGCTTCATTGTAATATGCGCCCCCGGGCTAAAGGCCATGATGAGGGAGCGGCAATGCAGATTTCTGAACTGTTCGCGGTCCGTGGCTATGGCGTGGTGGTGACCGGTGGCGCCAGCGGGCTGGGTCTCGCATACGCCGAAGCACTGGCCGAGAACGGCGCACGGGTGACCATTCTGGACCTCAACGCCGCGCAGGTCGCTGAGCAAAGCGCGCGCCTGACGGCTGCCGGACTCGATGTCCGCGGCGCCACCGTCAACGTCACGGACCATGCCGCGCTGGATGCCGCCGTCGATGCCGCAGCCGAACTCTACGGCCGCCTCGATGTGGTGTTCGCCAATGCCGGCG
This sequence comes from uncultured Gammaproteobacteria bacterium, assembly GCA_963708865.1. GTDB lineage: Bacteria > Pseudomonadota > Gammaproteobacteria > Steroidobacterales > Steroidobacteraceae > DAIDKA01. The sequence goes on along the minus strand of CAVPUC010000005.1, from coordinate 327,369 downwards.
TCGATTCGGGCGCCGGCTTCGTCGATGGCTGGGTGGGCAGTGATCGCAAGCGCGTGGCCGAGGGCGCCCTGGAAAACTACACCGATGAGCGCTGGAACCGCGTGATCGACGTGAATCTGAATGGTGTGTTTGCGACGCTGCGTGCGGCGGCCCGTCACATGCGCCCGCGACGCGCCGGCCGCATCATCGTCACCACCTCACTGGCGGCCAACAAGGTGGAACCGGCCATCGGCTCGGCCTACATGGCCGCCAAGGCCGGCGCCTTCCACCTCACTCAGTGTGTGGCGTTGGAGCTGGCGGCGTACGGCATCACGGTGAATGCGATTGCCCCCGGATTCATTGTCACCAATATCGGCGGCGGCCATGCCAAGAAGCCGGAGACCCAGGCGACGGTGGGCAAGTTCATCCCCATGCACCGGGTCGGTTTCCCGGACGATCTGAAGGGACTGGCGTTGTTCCTGGCCTCGCCGGGTTCAGCCTATATCACCGGCCAGCAGATCACGATCGACGGCGGTTGGGGACTGGGGTTCGCGGACTGAAGCTCAGATGAACAGCAGCGCCGGCTGCTCGAGCCCCTCACGCAGCGTCTGGATCAGCTGCGCCGCATCAAAGCCGTCGATGAAGCGGTGATCGAAGCTTGACGACAGGTTCATCATGCGCCGGATGGCGATGGCGCCATGCGTGCACGATCGGCCGATCCACGGCACGATTGACGCCGATGATGGCCAGCTCCGGCTGGTTGATGATGGGCGTGGAGGCAATGCCGCCCAGCTTGCCCAGGCTCGTGACCGTGATGGTCGAGCCGGTTAACTCCTGCGGTCGCGCCCGGCCGTCGCGCGCCGCGGCGCTGAGGCGGCGGATCTCGGCATCGATTTCGCGAAGCCCGAGCTGGTGCGCATCGCGGATCACCGGCACCTTCAGCCCCTGCGGTGTTTGCACCGCGATGCCGACATGCACCGCGCGGTACTGCAGCAGCATCTGCCGGGCGGCATCAAAGCGGGCATTGCACTGCGGGTGGCGGGACAGCGCGCGAATCAGCCCGAGCACGATGAACGGCAGGTAGCTCAGTGCGCCATCACCCGATGCGGCGGCGGCATTCAGCTGCGTCGCGCAGCGACCGCAAGCTCGGTGACATCCACCTCCTCCACATAGGAAAAATGCGGAATGGTGTGCGCGCTGTGGCTGACCTGCTCGGCGATCACGCGGCGCAGGCCGATCACCGGAATTTCCTGCACGTCGGGCGCCTGCCCGGCCGCGACTGCGACGGGCCTGTGCCAGCCTTGAGCCGTGCGTCCAGATCGCTCGAGATGATGCGGCCCTCGGGGCCACTGCCGACCAGCGTCGTCAGGTCGATGCCCGCCTCGCGGGCCCGACGCCGGATGGCGGGCGAGGTGGCGACGGCGGATCGTGTCGCGCGCCGGCTGCAGCGCCGGTTGCGGTGGCGGCGGCTCGACCGGCTGCTCGGCCGATTGCTCGGCCGGTTGCTCCACCGGTTGCGGGTCTGGTTGCCGAGCGGGTGCCGCAGTGTCGGTCTCAAACACCGCCAGTTCAGCGCCCACCGCCACCCGGTCACCGGCAGTGCCGGTTGTGCTCACGACGCGTCCGGCAACCGGCGCCGGCACCTCGATCGTCGCTTTCTGGGTCAGCACTTCCACCAGCGGCTGGTCCTCCCGGACCTCATCGCCCACCGCCACCCGCCAGGCGACGATCTCGGCATCGATCGTCCCCTCGCCCAGGTCCGGAAGCTTGAATACGTAGCGGCTCACCGGCTCTCCATGACGCGGCTCAGCGCGGCCGCGATGCGATCAGGCCCGGGGAAATACTCCCATTCAAATGCGTGCGGATACGGCGTGTCCCAACCGGTGACGCGCTCGATGGGCGCGAGCAGATTCCAGAAACATGTCTCCTGCACGGTCGCGGAAAGCTCGGCACCGAAGCCGCCGAAGCGGGTGGCTTCGTGCACGATGACGCAGCGGCCGGTGCGATTCACCGACGCACACAGCGTCTCGGTATCCAAAGGTGACAGCGTGCGCAGGTCGATGATTTCGGCATCCACGCCGCTGCGGGTCACGGCGGCCTGCGCCACGTGCACCATGGTGCCGTAGGCGACGACCGTCACCTCACTGCCGGGACGGACGATTTCGGCGCGGCACAACGGCACGCTGTAGTGACCTGCCGGCACCTCGCCCCGCGGGATGAGTGCTCCACGGCACGGCCGCTTTTTCCGGCTCGCCGGCGAAGGGCCCACTGTAGAGGCGCTTGGGCTCGAAGAAGATCACCGGATCCTCATCCTCGATCGCGCTGATCAACAGGCCCTTCGCGTCATAGGGATTGGAGGGCATCACCACCTTGATGCCACAGACGTGCGTGAAAATGCCTTCCGGACTCTGTGAGTGAGTCTGACCGCCGCGGATGCCGCCGCCGCAGGGCATGCGCACGGTCACCGCCGCATGAAATTCACCCGCGGTGCGGTAGCGCAGCCGCGCCAGTTCGCTCACGATCTGGTCGAAGGCGGGGTAGGCGTAATCGGCGAACTGGATTTCCACCACGGGCTTCAGCCCATGGACGCCCATGCCGATGGCCGCGCCGACCATACCGCCCTCGGCGATCGGCGTGTCCAGCACCCGTTGCTCGCCGTATTTGCGCTGCAACCCTTCCGTGCAGCGGAACACCCCGCCGAAATAGCCGACATCCTGCCCCATCAGCACGACGGTGGCATCGCGTTCCAGCATCACATCCAGTGCGGAGTTGATGGCCTGGATCATGTTCATCTGCGGCATCGTTATTTGTCCGCGAGTTCCTGATCGAGCTGCTGACGCTGACGCAGCAGATGCGGCGGCATGATGGCGAGCACATCTTCAAACATCGTGCGCGGATCCAGGCGCGGTCGGGTCCGTCATGGTGCCGGCGCGCTGCGCCTCCTGCCAGCACTGCGCCACGTGCGCCTCGAGTTCACGGGTCAATTGCTCATGGCGTTGTGTCGACCATTCGCCCAGCCGATCAGATGCTGCTTGAGCCGCTCGATGGGATCGCCCAGCGGCCACGCCTGCCAGTCATCGCTGCGGGCGGTAGCGCGCCGGATCGTCGCTGGTGGAGTGTGCCGAGGCGCGATACGTCACCGCTTCGATCAGCGTCGCCCCGCCGCCGCGGCGCGCCCGCTCCGCAGCCCAGGAGGTGACCGCGTGCAGCGCCAGAAAATCATTGCCGTCGACGCGGATGCCGGGGATGCCATAGCCGGGACCGCGAGCCGCGAAGGTGCGCTGCTCGCCACCGGCAAATCCCTGGAAGCTGGAGATCGCCCACTGGTTGTTGACGATATTGAGAATCACGGGTGCGCGATACACGGCCGCGAAGGTCATGGCTTGGTGAAAGTCCGCCTCGGCAGTGCTGCCCTCGCCGGTCCACGCGGCCGCGAGCCGGTCCTCGCCCTTGAGCGCCGCGGCCATCGCCCAGCCCACGGCCTGCGGGTATTGGGTGGCGAGATTTCCGGATATGGAAAAGATGTTTCCCGATTGCCAGTGATACATGACCGGCATCTGGCGGCCCTTGCACATGTCCCGGGTGTTGGACAGGCACTGGCACATCAGCTCAACCAGGCTGTGACCGCGCGCGATATGCAGTCCCTGATTGCGATAGGACGGAAACAGCATGTCATCCGGGCGCAGCGCCATGGTCTGAGACACCGAGACCGCCTCCTCGCCGAGCGCAGCGGATGTAGAAGGAAATGCGGCCCTGGCGCTGGATGTTCTGCATGCGCTGATCGAAGAGGCGGGTGAGCAGCATGTGGCGCAGGCCGACCTGAAGTTCCTCCGGTTCAAGGTGCGGATTCCACGGCCCCAGGGCCACGTGATGGTCATCGAGCACCCGCACCATGCCGGTGGACGAGGAACTCGGTATCGGTCAGCGCGGCCGCCACCTCCGGACGCGTCGAGGGCGCCCGCGGGTGAGATCTGCAGGTAGCTGAAGTCAGGGGCCTCGCCCGGCCGGGCCGGAGGATGCGGGACATGCAGTCGCGATTCCCTCGTCATGGACGATTACACCGGCGTCAGCCATCCGAACCGGTCCGGCGTCACGCCGCGCTGCACGTCCACCAGGGCGGCGCGCAGTGCCTGGGTCACCGGGCCCGACCGCCGCCATCGGCAACGCGCACGTCACGCTCCTGCCAGATCAACGTGCCCACTCCGGCGAGTACTGCGGCCGTACCCGACAAGGCCGCTTCGCCGTTCGCCACCCACTCCAGCGTCTCATCCACCGTCACGATGCGCTCCTGCGACCGCGTAACCCAGATCGCGGGCCAGCGTCAGCAGCGAATCGCGTGTCACGCCGTGCAGGAAGGTGGAATCCAGGCTGCGCGTCAGGATCTGCCGATCCCGCAGCAGCAGGAAATTGGCGGCGCCGGTCTCCTGCACCTCACCGTTCGGGACAGAACAGCACCTGGTCGGCGCTGGTGCTCGCGGCGCGCCGCCAGCGTCGGCCCGAGCGCCGCCGCATAATTGCCGCCGGTCTTGACCACGCCCAGGTGCGGCGCCGAGCGCGGCGCGGGCTCCATCAGGATGCGCAGCGGCTTCATGCCGCCGGCGAAGTAGTCCCACACGGGACTCGCCAGCACCACCAGCGTCGCCTGGTCGGCCGGGGTCGCCGCGGCGCCGATATTGGGCGTGGTGCCGAACAGCAGCGGCCGCACGTACAGCGAGCCGGGTGATTGCGGCACTTCGCCGCGGCTGCGATCCACCAGCGCCAACACCATGGCCTTCACCAAGTCGGCGTCGGGCTCCGGCAGCACCAGCAGGCGCGCGCTCTGGCGCAGTCGCTCGACATGGCGCTCCAGGCGGAAGATGTGGATGCCGCCATCGGCGCGGCGGTACGCCTTGAAACCCTCGAAGCACGAACTGCAGTAGTGCAGTGCATGCGCCGCCGGGTGCAGCGACAGCGCGCTGGTGGCAGTCAGCTCAAAGTCGGACCAGGCGCCTGCCTGGAAGGTGGCGACGGCCATCAGCTCAGTAAACACGCTGCCAAATGGCGCGGTACGTGGGTCGGGCTTGCTCATGGGGGAATTATAGGGGAATAGTGCCGGGATTGGCCCTTACCGCCGTCCAGATCGGCGACTTCTGCGGCCGGATCGCTGCTGTCGGGCAGAAAACCCCCGGCCTGGCGCGTCCACAAGGTCTCATAGAGGCCGCCCTGCGGCCAACAGTTGCGCGTGCGAGCCATCCTCGACGATGCGGCCGTTGTTGAATACCAGGATACGGTCCAGATGCGCGATGGTGGAGAGTCGATGGGCGACGACCAGCACGGTGCGATCGCGCATCAGTTCACCCAAGCTTTCCTGGATGGCCCGTTCGGTCACCGAATCGAGGCTTGAGGTCGCCTCATCGAGGATCAGTATCGGTGCGTTTTTCAACACCACGCGCGCGATCGCGACACGCTGACGCTGACCGCCGGAGAGCTTGATGCCGCGCTCGCCCACCAGCGCCGCATAGCCGCCCGGCGCACTCGCGATGAACTCATGCGCATGGGCCTTGCGTGCCGCCGCGACCACCTCCGCATCGCTCGCCCCCTGGCGCCCGTAACGGATGTTCTCCATCAGGCTGCGATGAAACAGGCTCGGATCCTGCGGAATCAGCCCGAGGTGGGCGTGCAGCGACTCCTGCGTCATCTGCCGGATGTCCGTGCCATCGATCAGCACGCGCCCCGACTGCGGCTCGTACAGGCGCAGGATGAGACTCACGAAGGTCGACTTGCCCGAACCGGAGTAGCCCACCAGTCCGACGCGCTGCCCGGCCGGGAATGCGCACCGAGAGGTCGTGGAACACGGTCGCGCCGCCTTCATAGCCGAACTTCACATGCTGCAGCTCGATGGCGCCGTGGGTGATCTGGGCGGGGCGCGCGCCGGGCAGATCCACGATCTCATGCGAGCGGATGATGGTCTGGACGCCGTTCGTGACATTGCCGACGTACTCGAAGAATTCCAGGAACCGGCGACTCAGATTGCGCGCCTCGTTGATGATGAGCAGCGCCGTGGTGGCCGCCATGACGAATTCCGCAACCGTGATGAGGCCGCGACTCCACAGCGACAAGGCGTAGTACAGCGTGCCCACCTTGAGGATCAGGGCGGCGGTGAACTGGAACCAGCGCACCCGCTCGGCGTAGTGGTTGGAGCGCTGCACGGTGGCGAGTTCGTGGCTGAGCTGGCGATCCAGGTAGCCGCGCTCAAAGCCCAGGCGCGCGAACAGCCGCGTATTGGTGAGATTCGTCACCGCATCCACGACCTTGCCGGTGGTGTCGCTGCGCGCCGCCGCGGCAGTCACGGCGAAGGGCCGCGCCCGCGTCGCCAGGAACCACGACAGGCCGACGAAGCAGGCCGCCCACACCCCGACGAATATCGCCAAGCCCGGATTGGCGGACCACAGCACGATCGTCGCCACGACGAACACGATCGCCATGGGCCAGAAATCAAAGATCACGGCCCACACGGTCTGCGATACGCCCAGTGAGGTCTCGCTGATTTTATGCGCCAGGGCGCCGGCGAAGTCGTTGTGCAAGTAGCGGTGCGAGTGGTGCTGCAGATAGGCGTAGAGCGCCCGGGTTACCGCGTGGCGTTGTCGCGGACCGACAGTGACCTGGCAGTAGCCGGCGGCGCGGCTGGCCAGCACCTCGACCACGGCGAGCCCCATGAACAGCATCAGCGGATGCAGCAGCGGGCCGGCCAGCAGCGGCCCACCCGCGTGGCCGGCGGTGACGGCCCGGATGATGCGCCCCATGGCATAGGGAATGAGGATGCCGCAGGTCGAGTTCACGGTCTCGAACAGGATCATCCCCGTATACCACCAGCGGAACTCCCGGACAAAAAAGCCGACGAATCGCAGCGGTGTTGCCGGCAGAGCCGGCGCATCCGGGGCGCGGGTGAAGGGGGGTGCAGCCGTCATGACATTCACGCAAGTGTAGTGCAATGCGCCATGACAGCCAGCGGCCCGCCCGGCAACGGTGCTTGGCTCGCTGGTTGTATATACAGGCTTGGGTCTACGGGCCGGCGGCGGGCCGCAACAAGGCCGTCGCCCGATCCAGCTGGTCGCTGTAGGCGACCAGTGCCAGCGCGGTGCGGCGGGCATAGTCCTCTGCCGTGGCCCACTGCCCCTGCTCGATCGCCTCGCGGACGCCCGGCAGCGTCTTGGCGCCGTAGCCGGTCAGCACGCCCGGGGCGTAGATGAGGTTCGTATACCAGCTGCGCCCCGGCAGTCCGCGCGGATCGGTGAGCGAGCGCTCGAGCGCGCGCAGCAGCGCGTTGACCGATTGGGCGCGCTCGGCGCTCAGCGGCATACCGGCCGACAGCTGCACCGCGTACGCCGTATCGAACGCCCGCGCGGCAGCGCTCAGGCGCGTCACGGCATTGTCCAGCGCCGCCAGATCCAGGAACGGGACCGGGACTTCCGACTTCGGCGCCAGTATCGGCCGCTGCGGGTCCGCGGCCAGCTCGAAGACATGCGCATCGATCATGGAGGCCAGATCCGCCGCGTGCTTGCGCCGGGTGTCCGTCAACGCGTGCAGCTGGCGCACGTAGCCGTCGATGCGCTGCGCCACGGTGGCCGCCTGCTGCGGCAGCAGTTGCGCATCGGCCATCCGCAGCATCAGTCGCCCGTTGGTCTGTGCCAGGGCGATGCCGTACTTGAAGTCCGGATCACCGAAACGCACGTAATGATCGAAGGTGTCGTAGCGGGAGTGATACACACCCGACTGGTCCGCCTCCCCGCCGTACTCCACCGACAACGTCGCGATGCCCAGGTGCTGCAGGAAGGGCGTGAAGTCGGACCCGGAGCCCAGCGGGTCGAGCAGCAGATCCCCGCCCGCGGAAGCCGCCTCGCTCGCGGCGCGCGCATCGGCATCGGTCGTGCCGCTCATGGCCTCCACGAGCGTGCGCGCGCGCAGCCGCGCCTGCACGCTGACGCCGGTCTCCGGATCCATCACCACTGCGGCCACCTGGTTCAGCAGATGCTGCAGCGAATCGCTGCCGCCGGCGCTGAGGAAGCCGCGCCCGTTCTCATCGGAGTTCAGATACAGCACGGCCTTGGCCTGCAGCTCCTGCGCATGGGTCTCCGCCCACTCGGTCGAACCGAGCAGACCCGGTTCCTCGCCATCCCAGCTGGCGTATACCAGGGTGCGCCTGGGCCGCCAGCCGCTCTTCAGGAGGCCACCGATCGCCTTGGCCTCGGCGAGCTGCGCGATGGCGCCGCCCAGCGGGTCCCAGGCACCCTCGACCCAGCCGTCGTGGTGGTTGCCGCGGATCACCCATTCATCCGGGAACTCCCGGCCGGGCAGCGTTGCGATGACATCGTAGATCGGCTTTAAGCTCCAGTCGGACTTGACCAGCAAGTGCACTTTGGCCGCCCCAGGCCCCAGGTGATAGGTGAGCGGCAATGAGCCGCGCCAGGCCTGCGGCGCCACCGGCCCGGTGAGCGCTGCGAGTATGGGCTGCGCATCGGCCCAGGAAATCGGCACCACCGGAATCTTCATCAGCGTCGTCGCATCCTTGATCGCCAGGCGCGCCGCGCCGGCCGTCGCACCGACACCGGGCGTCAGCGGATCGCCGGGATACTGCGGTATGTCGGCCACCGACCCGCGCTGGATGCCGCCGGCCGGGCGCCAGCCGCCTTGCGGGTAGGCATCGCCGGCGGCGTACCCATCCTCGTGCGGGTCCGAATAGATCAGACACCCGAGCGCGCCATGTTCATGGGCGAGCTTTACCTTCAGGCCCCGCCAGCCGCCGCCGTAGCGGGCGAGCACGATTCTGCCGGTGACGCTGACACCGCGGCGCGCGAGCTCCTGGTAATCCGCATCCATGCCGAAATTCACATAGACCACATCCGCCGTGACGTCACCGTCCGCACCGTAGACGTTGTACGCGGGCAGCGCGCCGGGAACGGCACTGCCCGCATCGCCGGGAATCGGCGGCTCGATGAGCTGGGCCACGTGCTGCACCGGGCTTACCAGTTCCACCCGTTCCGTAAGCGGCGTGGGATAGAGCACCTGGAAGGTTTCCAGACGCGCGTTCCAGCCCCAGGAGGCCAGCATGTCGCGCATTTTTTCGGCGTTGCGGCGGTCGTGCGGGGAGCCCACGTTGTTGGGCGCGGCCGCCAGGTCCTGCAGCCAGGCGCGCAGATCGGCGGGGTCAAGTGCGGCATCGAGTCTCTTCTCGAGCGCCAGCTCAGCGCTGCTGGCGGCGGCGTCAAACCCGATCAGATTGTCAGCGGCGGCCGCGAGGGTCGGCGTCGCCAGGCACGCGCTCACGAGGGCGGTCAGCAAACCCCTGGCGGCGGCGCGATGGTCGAATTTCAAAGCCTGACTCCTTGGCGGCGGCTGGCGGTCCGCTCAATCGATGAGCCGCTGCGACAGATAGACGAATTCCAGCGCCAGCCGTCGCGCCCGTTCCCGCAGATCCGCAGCGGCCGAATGCCCGCCCTCGACATTCTCATAGTAAAGGAATGGCATGTGCAGCGCTTCGAGCTTGGCCGCGTACTTTCTGGCATGGCCGGGATGCACGCGATCATCCTTGGTGGAGGTGAGGAGGAAGACTTCCGGGTAATCCTTGCGGAAGTGCAGATTCTGGTACGGCGACATCTTTTCCAGCCAGGCGCGCTCCTGCGGCACCTGCGGGGAGCCGTATTCATCCACCCACGAGGCGCCCGCCAGCAGCTTGTCGAAACGCAGCATGTCGAGCAGCGGCACCTGCACCACCGCGGCATGGAACAGCTCGGGCCGCTGGGTCAGCATGACGCCCATCAGCAGTCCGCCATTGGACCCGCCCTCGATGCCCAGGCGGCGCGTCGTGGTGATGCGCCGTGCGATCAGATCTTCGGCGACGGCAATGAAGTCGTCGTACACCACCTGGCGATGCGTCTTCAATCCCGCCTCGTGCCAGGCCGGACCGAACTCCCCGCCGCCGCGGATATTGGCGAGCACGTACACCCCGCCGCGTTCCAGCCACAACTTGCCGGTGGTCCCCAGATAACTTGGCAGCATGGAGACATTGAAGCCGCCGTAGCCATACAACAATGTCGGGGCGTTGCCATCGGCTTTGAAGTCGCGGGGACGCACCACGAAGTACGGCACCTTGGTGCCGTCCTTGGACGTGGCCTCAAGTTGCTCTACCGTGAAGCGCTCGCCGGCAAACTTGGGCTTGAGGCTCTTGACCGGCCGCGCCGCGAGCGTCGACACCGTGACCTCGTACAAGGTGGCAGGCTGCAGGAAGTCCTCGTAGGTGACGAACGCGGTATCGCTGTTTTCATCGGCGGTGGCGACGCCGACCGCGCCATTGGCCGGCAGCGCGATGGCACTGCTCGTCCAGACCCCGTCATCGAACTGCAGGCGCAGCAGCCGGCCCTTCACATCGGAAAACAGGGCCACCAGGACGCCGCTGTGAGTGACCGCGACCTGCTCGATCGAATCGCGCGGGCCCGGCACCAGGAGCGTGCGGATGGGCGGCTGCGCTGCCGTCACGGCGTCAAGCGGCATGGACAAGAGCGATCCGGCCTTGAAGGTCGCACCGCCGATCTGCCAGTCCTGGCGGATCAGGAACACCAGCTCGCCGTGGCTGATGCCCTGCAGGTCCACTTTGGGGGGCAGCGTCAGGGGCTGCGGGGCACCGGTGCCCGGCGTCGTGCCGACGCAGCAGATAATCGGTGCTGAAGAAGGTTTTGGCGCGGCCCAGGAGCAACACATGATCGTGCCGGTCCCCGTCAAGTCGCACGGGCGCGACCGCCACATCGTGCGCCTCGCCGCGGTAGAGCTCGCGCGCCGCGGCCAGCGGCTCCCCGCGATGCCATTCCTTGACGATATAGGGGTAACCGGACTCGGTCAGCGAATGCTCGCCGAAGTTCGTGGCCACGAGCACGGTGTCGGCATCTTTCCAGCTCACGTCGGACTTGGCTTCAGGCAACACGAAGCCATCGGTGACGAACTGCCGGGCGCGCAGATCAAATTCGCGCACCACCTGCGCGTCCTGGCCGCCATCGGACAGGTTGATCAGGCAGCGCGGCCCGTTGTCGGGCGCGCAATCGGCGCCCTTGAAAACCCAGCTGCGTCCTTCTGCCTTGGCCAGCGCATCCACGTCCAGCAGCGTCTCCCAGTGCGGGGATGCGGTTTCGTAGGATGCCAGCGGCGTACGGCGCCACAGCCCGCGCACATGCTGATCGTCCTGCCAGAAGTTGTAGACCAGTCCGCCGCGCAGCGTGCCGTAGGGAATGCGGCTGCGATCCTCGAGAATGGCCAGCGCCTGATGGTAGGCATCCTGGTAGCGCGGATCAGCGGTGAGGCGCTTGAGCGAGCGCGCGTTCTGCTGCTGCACCCACGCGAGCGCGCGCTTGCCCTCGATGTCCTCGAGCCACAGGAACGGATCGGCGCCGGCAACCGCCAGGCCCAGGGACGCTATTGCTGCCAGCATCGCTTCATCTCCATTGGGCGGTTCAGCAGTCCGGGACATTGACGGCCAGACCCCCCTGCGAGGTCTCCTTGTAGATCGTCGACATGTCGTGGCCGGTCTGGCGCATGGTGGCGATGACCTGATCGAGTGACACCTTGTGGGTGCCATCGCCGCGCATCGCCAGACGGGCGGCATTGATGGCCTTGACCGAGCCCATGGCATTGCGCTCGATGCAGGGGATCTGCACCAGGCCCGCCACCGGATCGCAGGTCAGTCCGAGGTTGTGCTCCATGCCGATCTCGGCGGCGTTCTCGATCTGCTCGTTGGTGCCGTGAAGCGCGGCCACCAGTCCCGCCGCGGCCATCGAGCAGGCAACTCCGACTTCTCCCTGGCAGCCCATATCGGCGCCGGAGATGGAGGCGTTGCGCTTGTACAGCATGGCGATGGCGCCGGCCGTGAGCAGGAAGCGGACGATGCCCTCCTCGCTCGCACCCGGCTCGAAGCGCTCATAGAAGTGCAGCACCGCGGGCACGATGCCGGCCGCGCCATTGGTAGGTGCGGTGACCACCCGGCCGCCCGCGGCATTCTCCTCGTTGACCGCCAGCGCCCAGGCGTTCACCCAGTCCAGCAACACCAGCGCGCCCTGTGGGGCGTTGCCCTCGGTAAGCGTGCGGTACATTTTCGGCGCCCGGCGCCGCACCTTCAGCACGCCCGGCAGCACCCCGGTCTGGCGCAGGCCGCGCGCCACGCACGCCTGCATGACCTGCCAGATGGCGAGCAGCTGCTCGCGGATCTCATCAGGCGTGCGCCAGGTGCATTCGTTGGCCAGCATCAGCTCGAAAATCTCCAGGCCGTGCTCGCGGCACAGCGCCAGCAGTTCCGCTCCCGAGGTGAACGGATACGGCGGCTCGCCTGGCGGACCCGCGCTTTCAGGCTCATCGCCGCGCACGATGAAGCCGCCGCCCAAGGAGTAGTAGTCCTCCTCGGCGAGCCGTTCGCCGGCGGCCCCGAGCGCCGTGAATCGCATGCCATTGGTATGCCGCGGCAGCCGCTCCGAGCGCATGAACAACAGCTGCATCGGCTCATCGAATTCGATCAGGTGCTGACCCAGCAGCGCCAGCTGCCCGCTGCTGCGGATGCGCTGCAGCGTCGGCTCCATGCTGTCCGGATCCACGGTGCGCGGATCCGCGCCGGTGAGCCCGAGCAGCACGGCACGGTCGGTCCCGTGGCCGCTGCCGGTCAGCGCGAGGGAGCCGTAGAGCCGAATGACCAGTGCGCGGGTCTGCTCAAGGAGTCCTGCGGACTGCAGCCGCAGCGCAAAGTCGCGCGCCGCGCGCATCGGGCCCATGGTGTGCGAACTGGAGGGTCCGACGCCGACCTTGAAGATATCGAATATGGAGAGGCTCATGCCTACCAGAGGTGCACGCGTTTGTCGGGCGGCAGATACATCTTGTCACCGGGCTTGACGCCAAAGGCTTCGTAGAAGGCGTCCTGATTGCTCAAGGGCAGAGAGCCGCGTGCCGCATACGGGGAGTGCGGATCGGACTTCAGATACACGATCTGCTGCTTGTCGCGCACTTTGCCGGCCCAGACCTGCGCGAAGGCCAGAAAGAACCGCTGATCGCCCGTATAGCCATCGATGACCGGCGCCTCGCGGCCCTTCAGGGACAATCGGTAGGCCTTGTAGGCGACGGCCAGGCCGGAGTTGTCGGCGATGTTCTCCCCCAACGTGAGCTTGCCGTTGACGTGATAGCCGGGCAGGGCCTCAAAGGCATCGTATTGGGCCACCAGCACTGCCGTCTTGGCGGCAAAGCGCTGCGTGATCCTCCTTGGTCCACCAGTCGCGCAGATTGCCCGTGGCATCGAACTGGCTGCCCTCATCATCAAATCCGTGACTCATCTCATGGCCGATCACGGCGCCGATGGCGCCATAGTTGGCGGCATCATCTGACTTGGGATCAAAGTTGGGCGGCTGCAGGAAGGCCGCCGGAAAGACGATCTCATTGAGATCGGGGCGATAGTAGGCGTTGATGGTCTGCGGCGTCATCAGCCACTCGCCACGATCGACGGGCTTGCCGAGCTTGCCCAGCTGGTAGGCAAATTCGAACTCATTCGCGCGCATGACGTTGCCGATCAGGTCATCACGCCGGAAAACCAGGCCGCTGTAATCGCGCCAGCGGTCGGGATAGCCGATCTTGCGGTTCAGCCGGTCGAGTTTCGCGAGCGCCTGCTGCTTGGTCGCAGGGCCCATCCAGTCAAGTGAGGCCACATCCTGGCGATAGGCCGTCAGCAGATTGCCGACCAGCTGCTGCATGCTCGCCTTGGTGGAGGGTGGGAAGTACTTGGCGACGTACACCTTGCCGAGCCCTTCACCGATCGAGTCCTCCACCAGGGCAATGCCGCGCTTCCAGCGCGGCCGGTTTTCCGGTGTGCCGCGCAAGGCCGTGCCGAAGAATTCGAAATTCGCGTCCACGAAGTCCTTGGGCATATAGCCCGCGTACTGCATGAGCAGATGCCAGCGCAGGTAGCTTTGCCAAACCGACAGCGGCTCGGTCTTGACCATCTCGCCAAAGGCCTTGAAGTAGCTGGGCTCACCGACAATGACGTAATCGGTTTTGCCGCTGATGCCGGTGTCGGTCAGGTACACCTGCCAGTGATAGCCCGGGGTGTGGCCGTCCAGCGCGTTTAAGGGGACCTTGTTGTAGGTCTTGACCGGATCGCGCAGCGCGGTGCGGGTCCACTGCGCCTTGGGCGATGCGCGTCTCCAGCTCCAGCACCGACTTGGCCTGCAGCGCGGCATCGGGCAGGCCGGCGAGGCCCAGCAGTTTTTCGACCGATTTCTGATACCGGCCGCGGATCTCGACCAGCCGCGCATCGTCGTGCTTGAGGTAGTAGTCGCGATCCGGCATGCCCAGGCCGTCCTGGTCAATATCGGCCGCCACCCGCGTGACATCGCGGCTATCCGGATTCACTGCCACCCCATAGGGGGTCGAGACCCCGATGCGGTGCAGATGCGCAAACAGTGCGGGCAGTTCCTGCTTTGACTTCAGGGCGTCGATGCGGGCGAGCTCCCCCTTGACGGCACCCAGTCCCGCCGCCTCCACGGTCTTCTCGTCCATGAAGCTCGCGTACAGGTCGCCGATCTTGCGGGCTTCGGAATTGGCCGGCGCAGCGGTATCTTTCGCGGCCGTCTCGATCAGGCCGCGCAGCTGCTCGAGGCTCTTGTCGAGCAGCTCGCTGGCGATGGAGACGCTGGAGCGGTCCTCCGGAATGGGCGTGGACTTGAGCCAATGCCCGTTCGCGTAGTCGTAGACGTCATCCTGCACGCGCACCGATTTGTCCATCGCAGCCACATTAAGGCCCAGCGCCTTGGGGGCCGGCGCCTGGGCCTGCGCGGCGGTGCCGAACAGCCCCAAGGCCAATAGGGTGGTGATCTTCAAGGTCCTGACTCCTGAGCAACTGTCGGCTGCGGGTCGGTCGCCGGCTTGGTGCGAGGATTATAGCGGTCATGACGCTGCGCATCACAGCGTCCGCCCGCGGCATAGCAGCATGTCAAATTGTGACCCGCTCGCCGCTCCATTCCGGCGCGCAATGTGCGCTTCCACACATACGTGGTGCAACGCATTGGCGATGATTCGCGACACCTGGCGTGCGCCGTCTTCCGCTTACACGGAAACTGCGACACCAGGTAGTTTCGGCAAACCTCGGGGCCTGCTAGATTCATCCAACCCATGAGTGTATCCAAGAACTGGACGTTCCCTGCTGCTCTGCAACCCAGACCAGAGCAGGTGCCGTTCGACCTGCAATCGGCACTGCAGTCGGTGGTCATGGTCCATGCGGAAATCCCCGACAGCGCCTTCACGGCGCCGCTGCTCGGTACCGAGCGCATCGGCAGCGGCGTGGTAATCGGTGAGGATGGCATGGTCCTCACCATCGGCTACCTGATCACCGAGGCGCGCACCGTGTGGCTGTCCACGCATAACGGCCGCGCCGTACCCGGCCATGTCGCAGGCTACGACCAGACTTCCGGATTCGGGCTGGTCCAGCCGCTCGGCGACCTCGGCGCCCCGGTACTGCAGCGCGGCTCCTCGGCCGGGCTCGAGGTCGGTGCCCCGGCGATCGTCATCGGCCACGGGGGCCTCGCGCATTCGCTGAACGTCCAGGTCACGGCACGGCGCGAATTTGCCGGTCATTGGGAATATCTGTTGGACGATGCGATTTTCACGGCTCCGGCGCATCCGCAGTGGGGCGGGACCGCGCTCGTGGGCACGGACGGTCGCCTGCTGGGCGTCGGGTCGCTTCTGGTCGAGGAATCCACCCGCGATGAAACCTTCGAGGCCAACCTGTTTGTGCCGGTCGACCTGCTGGACCCGATCCTCGATGACATGCTGCGCGCCGGGCGGCCATTGCAGACACCGCGGCCATGGCTGGGCATGTACGCGACCGAGCAGCACGGCCGACTGGTGGTCGGTGCGCTGGCGCAGGATGGTCCGGCACATCGTGCCGGCGTGCGCGTGAACGATGAAGTCACCGCCGTGGCCGGTCGCGGCGTCGCGGGGCTTGCGGATATGTTCCGCAAAGTGTGGAGCATCGGCCCGGCTGGCGCCGAAATTCCGCTGACCCTGACACGCGGTGCGCAGACCTCGCAGGTGCGGGTCCATTCCGCGGATCGCTACGACTATCTGCTCAAGCCGCAGCGGCACTGACTCAGTGACGCGCCGCATCCGACAGGATGCGCATGAGCGCCTCGGCCACGCGCGCCACGTCCGCATCGCGCATCTCAGGAAACAGCGGTAGCGTGAGAATATTGCGGCCGATGTATTCCGCGATCGGGAAGTCGCCGGGCTTGAAACCCAGCCTGCGGTAAAGCGCGAACAGGTGGATCGCCGGATAATGCACACCGGTCGCGATTCCGGCCGCCAGCAGCTGCTCCATGACCTGCGCGCGGGTGAGCCGCAGCCGCTCCTGTGGCAGCACCACCTGAAACATGTGCCAGTTGCTGTTGGCGAAGTCCTCCACCGGCAGCTGCAGCCCCAAGCCCGCGGCGTCGCGAGCACGCAATTGCGCGAAATACAGCCGCGCGAGCTGCTGGCGTCGGGCATTGAACTGCGACAGGTACGGCAGCTGACCCAGTCCGACACGCGCCGCCACATCGGTCAGGTTGAACTTGCCGCCCGCGACCTCGACTTCCATGCCATCGAAGCCGCTGCGCACCACGCCCTGCAGGCGATACTGCTCCGCGAGGCGCGCCTCGCGCTCATCATTCAGCACCAGGCAGCCGCCCTCGATGCTGGTGATGTTCTTGTTCGGATGAAAACTGATCGAGACCAGGTCTCCGCGCGCGCCGATCGGCGCTCCTTGGTAATGACTGCCCATCGATTGGGCGGCATCCTCGATCACGCGCAGCCGGTGCCGGCGCGCGATGCCGTACAGGCCGTCCCGGTCCACCGGCAGTCCTGCCAGATCCACCGGCAGGATTGCGCGCGTGGCGGGGGTAACGGCCGCCTCGATGCGATTCAGATCGATGTTGCGGGTCAGCGGGTCGACATCCACGAACCGCGGCATCGCGCCGACCGCCAGAATGACATTGCTGGTGGCCACCCACGACAGTGGCGTCGTGATGACCTCATCGCCGGGACCGACACCCGCAATGCGCAGCGCGACCTCCATGGTAGCGGTGCCGGAGTTGAAGGCGCGCACCGGCCGGCCGCCGAAATAGCTGCTCAAGGCGGCCTCAAAGGCCTTCACCTGCGGGCCGGAGGTGATCCAGCCGCTGCGCAGCACCTCGCACACACCCTGGATGGTGGCCTCATCGATGCTCGGCCGGGTCATGGGCAGAAAATCCGGCGGCGGCGCACTCATGCGTGCTGCATCCTCGCGAGCATGAAGACGCCGGCGCAGATCAGCCCGATGGCCACGAACTTGCCGACACTCAGCGCCTCGCCGAACAGAAACGCCGCAGCGAAGGCATTGACCACATAGCCGATGGACAGCATCGGGTAAGCCACGCTCACCGGCACGCGCGACAGCGCGCCCAGCCACACGAACAGGCTGATCACATAGCAGGCCATGCCGATCCATAGCGGCACCGCGCCCACCAGCTGCAGGGCGGCGCTCCAGGAAATCTTGCCCGAATCGCCAATCAGCTCGCCGCTCTGGCGGGTCGCGGCCTTTAACAACAATTGCGCGCCCGCATTCAGCAGCACGCCACCCAACACCAGACACCAGCTAAGCCAGGTCATTGCCGGCTCACAATGTAGGCTTTGGGCGAACTTGCACGAATCACCATGGGAAATCCTTCCTCCTGCATCAGCTGGTAGGTCTTCCGCTCCACCACGGCCAGCGCCTGGCCGCTGCCTCGCCACACCGGCGCGAACGCCGCCAGGGTGGCAATGGAGCGGGCGGGCTCAAGGGTCTGGCCAAAATCCAGTT
This sequence comes from uncultured Gammaproteobacteria bacterium, assembly GCA_963708865.1. GTDB lineage: Bacteria > Pseudomonadota > Gammaproteobacteria > Steroidobacterales > Steroidobacteraceae > DAIDKA01. The sequence goes on along the minus strand of CAVPUC010000005.1, from coordinate 309,524 downwards.
CGCCGCGGAATTCGACCAGCGTCACGGGGTGTCTCAGATAAAAGGTCAGGCTCTGATCATACGTGCGCACGCTGTACACCGGTACACCCTGGCGCAGAGCATCGGGCAGCTGCGCATACAGGGCGGCGCCTGAATACAGCGGCGCCACCACGGCCGCCGCCCAGATCGCCGCGCTCCACGCCGCAAAGCCCCCCACGCCGATCGCGAGTGTCGGGCGCATGCCGTCGGCGCGGCCCTTCCATGCCACGATGCCGCCGCCCAGGCTGCACAGCCCCATCAACACCAGCGCCGGTCGGATGTTCAGAAAGTACGGCCCCTTGAGTGCATCGTACAGGGAGGGCGCGGCCAGGATCTGCGGCAGCAGCAGCGCCCCGGCGAGTACCAGCACCCCGAGCACCACCATGCCGATGCCCGTTGCGCGAAGATCCGCGGCGAGGCGCGGCGCAGGCGCCGTCGCCATCAACAGGGCGAGGAGCGGAAACATCGGCAGGATATAAGTACTCAGCTTCGAGTCGGACGCCGAAAAGAACACGAACACCACCACACACCAGATCCAGGCGAAACGCCGCAGGTCGAAGCCGCGACGCGGGCTGCTGGCACGCCAGTCCGTGCACAGCGAGCGCAGCGCCGGCAGCAGCCACGGCAGGATGCCCGCCAGCAGTATCGGAATGAAGTACCACCAGGGCTGGTAGCGATCCTCGATCTTGGTCAGGAAACGCTGGAAGTGTTCGCGGATGAAGAAAAACTGGAAGAACTGCGGCAGCCGGTGCTGGATCAGGACCAGCCATGGCAGACACAGGATGGCGAACAGCGCCGTGCCGCGCGCCAGCAGCAACCGCCGCCACGGCGCCCAGTCCCGCTGCAGCAGCGAATAGGCGACCAGCGTGATGGCCGGCAGCACGCCGGCAATCAGGCCCTTGGTCATGAACGCGCAGGCGATGCCCAGCCAGGACAGCAGCATCCATCCGCGCCAGCGCTCGGCGCGCTGCGCGTTGCAGAAGCCGGCGAATGTCAGCGTCATGAACAACGTCAGGCTCATGTCGAGCGTCAGCTGATGGCCGAGCAGCACGAACCACAGCGAGCTGCCGAGCATGACGGCACCGCGTGCCGCGGCCTCCGCTGCCCCATTCGCGCCGGATAAGCGCCCAAAGGACGTACACCGTCGCGAGCGCGCACAGTCCCGTATAGAGCCGGGCCGCCCAGTCGTTCAGGCCAAAGGTGGCCTCGCTGATGGCCGTGGCCCAATACTGCAGCGGTGGCTTTTCGATGTAGATGAGTCCGTTCAGGTGCGGCACGACCCAATCGCCACTCGCGAGCATCTCGCGGGAAATTTCCGCGTAGCGGCCTTCATCAGGATTGAACAGACCGCGGAACCCGAGGGTCACGAGCCAAATCGCCGCACACGCGGCGAACAGTGCCCGCCACCCTCGCGGGTTCACGCCGGGCCGCCTGCGCCGCGCAGCGCCACGCCCTGTGCCGCCAATGTTCCCGACCGCCCGGGCACCGACCCCCATACCAGTTCATGGCGGGCGATCCGTGCGCCCTCCAGACCCTGGTGATAGTCGCGCAGGGAGGTGAGCAGCACCCCGGCTTCGCGCCAGCACCGCAGCAGAAATTCAAACTGCGGCAGCAGTTTCTGGCCTTCCAGCTCAGCATGCAGCGTGAAGACATGGGTGTCGGTGCTACCGGTACGCGACTGCGTGCAGCAGGTGCTGCGCCGCCGCCTGCGCATCCATGCCATCGACGCCGATCAACTCATCGAACGTCGGCAGTGTCGTCGGCAGCTGCATGCAGCGCCCCTGCACGCCGCCCATCGTGGGCCAGAACGGCGCGGTGCCGCGCGCGTCGCTCGCGTAAGCGAGACCAAACTCGTGTTCCAGTTCCAGCACCTGGGCGTTGAGCTGCCAGCCGGCGGCCGCATGGGCCCGCGGCGCCGCGCCGAACACGCCCTGGAACGCCTCCAGCGCGCGCACGAATTCGCGGCGGGTCCACGCCGCATCGGCGTGCGCGACGCCGTCCTGCCAGCGCACATGATCGTGACAGTGCACGCCGACCTCGAAGCCGGCGTCGCGCACCGCGCGCATGGCCTGCCCGCCCTTGCGGTCAATGCGCGGTCCGGGCAGCACGCGTGCCGTACAGCAGCGTGCGGATGCCGTAATGTTCCACGACGCTGGTGCGCCGCACCTTGCCGAGAAAGCCGCGCCGGAACACCCGCTTCAATGCGCGGCCGGTGTGATCGGGTCCCAGGCTGAAGTAAAAGCTGGCGCCCGCCTGCGCCTGGCGCAGCGCCGCCACCAGACGCGGCACCCCTTCGCGTGTGCCGCGCAGGGTATCGACATCGATCTTCAGGGCGATCCGGCGCGTCTGCACGGTGAATCAGTTGGCTTCGACCAGGGCGCGGGCTTCCTTGAGGTCGGCCTTGTAGGAGTCAAACACCTTGCGCAGTGCCGCGGGCATGTCGACCTGCGGCTTCCAGCCCAGCTCCTCGACCGTGTTGTTGATCCAGGGTCGGCGGGCGCGCACGTCCTGGTAGCCGGCGCCGTAGTATTTTTCCGCCGTCACCTCGACCACTTTCACGGGCTTGGCGAACTGCGCGTACTCGGGAATCGACTTGGCGATCGCCAGCATCATCTCGGCGAGCTCCCGGATGGACAGATCGTTCGCCGGATTGCCGATGTTGTAGATCTTGCCGGAGGCGATGCCGTCCTTGTTGGCGATGATCTTCAGCAGGCAGCTGATGCCTTCGGAGATATCGGTGAAGCAGCGACGCTGCGTACCGCCGTCGACCAGCTTGATGTCCTCACTGCGCACGATGTTGCCCAGGAACTGCGTGAGCACGCGCGAGCTGCCCTCCTTCGCCGTCATCATGCGATCCAGGCCAGGGCCGATCCAGTTGAAGGGCCGGAACAGGGTGTGATCGAGCTTGCCCTCCTGGCCGTAGGACCAGATCACGCGGTCGAGCAGCTGCTTGCTGCAGGAGTAGATCCAGCGCGACTTGGGCACCGGTCCCAGCACCAGTGGGGATTCGTAGGGATGGAACTCCGCCTCCTGCGACATGCCGTAGATCTCGGAGGTCGAGGGGAAGACCACCCGCTTGCGATGCTTGACGCACTGCCGGATCAGCGGCAGGTTCGCCTCGAAGTCCAGTTCAAACACCCGCAGCGGATCGGAGATGTAGGTGGCCGGGGTTGCGATCGCGACCAACGGCAGCAGCGTGTCGCACTTGCGGATGTGATACTCCACCCACTCGCGATTGATGGTGATGTCACCCTCAAAGAAGTGGAAGCGCGGATGCCCCAGGACATTGGCGAGCCGATCGGATTCCAGATCCATCCCGTAGACGTCCCAATCCGTTTCGCGGATGACGGCCTCGCTCAGGTGGTGGCCAATGAAACCATTGACCCCCAGGATCAGCAGCTTCTTCATGAAAAAGTTCCTTAATCTTGCGCAGTAAAATCGAAGCGCCACGGCTGTGTGCCGAAGCGCACCTGAAATTCGGGGCCATCCAGTTCGGTGCCATCAACCCGCACGCTGCCGATCAGCAGGCGCACGCCATCGCGGCAATCCAGGAACAGCCGCCCGTCCGCCGCATAAAGGCACGGCGCCTGGGCCGGATGCCGCGCCGGCTCGGCGCTCAGCCGCGAGCTCGTGAACAGCACCCGCCGGCCGCCGGCTTGAATGAACGCCCCGGGGAATGGCGGCGCCACGGCGCGAATCATGGCGTGTACCCGCGCTCCCGGCCAGTCCGGATGAATGCGCCCGTCTTCGGGCCGCCGGCCGCCGAAGTATGAACCGGCCGCCAGGTCCATGGGGCGGCCCGGCGGCGGCCCCAGCGCCATGGCGGGCAGCGCCGCCGTGAGCACGCGGGCGGCCGCGGCCGCCACTGCCATGGACACCGCCAGGGCATCATCGTTCGGCCCGATGGCGACGGCCTCCTGCGCGACGATGGGTCCGGCATCGGGACGGGCGACCATGTAATGCAGGGTGGCGCCGGTGTGGGTTTCGCCATTGGCGATCGCCCAGTTGACGGGCGCACGGCCGCGGTACCGGGGCAGCAGGGAGCCGTGCAGGTTGAGCGCTCCCCAGCGCGGCAGTTCCAGCAGCGGCTGCGGCAGCATGGAACGATAGTAGAACGCCAGCACGTAATCGGGCGCGCTCGCGCGGATCTGTTCGAGCCACTCGGGGGCGGCGGGCTGCGCGGGGGTCACCGTCGGCACGCCTTGCGACCTGGCCAGCTCCCCGACACTGCCGAACCAGCGCTGCCTCGCCCGCCTGATCCTCGTGCGTGAACAGCAGCGGCACCTGCACGCCGTGGTCGAGCAGCACCTGCAGGCAGCGGTAATCCAACTTCGCTGTAGGCAAATACGACAGCGCTAAACACGGGTGGTTTCGAGCACCGGCAGGCGCTCGGGATCCGGCTTCCAGCGACCGGCGCCAGCACGGCCGCGACCAGATATCGCGGCCTGCCGCGAACCTGTTCGTAGGTGCGTCCGACGTATTCGCCGATGAGGCCGATGCCGAACAGCGCCAGGCCCAAGAGGAAGAACACGATGGCGAACAGGGTGAACACGCCCTGCACATCCGGCCCGTGCAGGATGCGGTCCAGGATCAGGTAGACGAACAGCAGCAGCGAAACACCCGAGACGATCATGCCGAGCATCGAGAACAGCTGCAGCGGCACCACCGTGAAGCCGGTCATCAGGTCGAAGTTCAGCCGGATCAGCTTGTAGAAGGAGTACTTGGACTCTCCGGCATGGCGCGCCTCATGCGCGCACCTCGATTTCCACCGGATTGTCGCGCATACAGGTACGCCAGCGCCGGGATGAAGGTATTGACCTCCTCCGAGGCATTGACGGCATCGATGACGGGGCGCGAATAGGCCCGCAGCATGCAGCCCTGATCGGTGATGCGGATGGGCGTCATGCGATCCCGCAGCGCATTGATGCGTCGCGACAGGAAGGTGCGCGCCCAGTGGTCCTGGCGCCCCTTGCGGATGGTGCCCACGTAGTCATGGCCGGCATCGGCAGCCGCCAGCAGATTGCGGAATCTCCTCGGGCGGATTCTGCAGGTCGGCATCCAGCGTGATGACGACATCGCCTTGCGCCGCCTCGAACCCGGCCATGATGGCGGAGTGCTGGCCGAAATTGCGGCGGAACACGATCACCCGGGTGTGCTGGGGCGCTGCTGATACTGGGCGCGCAGCAGCGCCACGGAGCGATCCGTGCTGCCATCGTCCACGAACACGCACTCCCAGCTGCAGGTCAGCTGGTCGAGGGTCGCGTATAGCCGGGTAAACAGGAGCGCGAGGTTCGCCTCCTCGTTGTATACCGGAACGACTACGCTGACGTGAGGGTGGTCTGTGCCTGACATGCCTGAATATCGGTCTCTTGGTGGTATTCTAATCCGCAAAATGGACGAGTACCGTTTCCAACTCGCCTCATCCCGTGACGCCGCCGCCATCGCGTCGCTGTCACGGCGGCTCATCGAAGCCGGGTTGCCGCCCGCCTGGCCGGCAGACCGCGTACTTTGCCACATCAAGCGCACCGATAGCGTGGTCCTGACGGCCCGCTGTGACGGCCCCTCGCCAGACTTCCTGGCCGGCTTTGCGATCATGCAATTCGCCGAGGACAGCGCCCATCTGAATCTGCTGGCCGTCGACGCCCTGCATCAACGGCGCGGGCTCGGGCGACAAGCTGATGAACTGGCTGCACGAAAGCGCCCGGGTCGCGGGCACCTTCGTGCTGGGACTGGAATTGCGCGCCGGCAATCTCACCGCACGGCGCTTCTATGCGTCGCTCGGCTACGAACCCGGCGGCGAGATCCGCGGCTATTACCAGGGCCTCGAGGATGCCCTGCGCATGAGCTGCGATCTGCGCGTGGGTCGCGGCCTTACAGCGTGATGCCGACGGCCTTGGTTTCCAGCATGCTCTCGACGCCGGCCCGCCCGTGCTCACGGCCCCAGCCGGACTGCTTGTAACCGCCGAAGGGCACGGCCGGATCCAGTCCCGTCCCGCCATTGACCTGCACGGTGCCGGCGCGAATCTTGCGGGCCAGCTTGTGGACGATGCCCACATCGCGGGTCCAGATATACGCGGACAGCCCGTAGGTCGTGTCGTTGGCCACGCGAGCGATGCGGTCGAGGTCATCATCATCGATGGGCATGGCGCAGATCACCGGCCCGAAGATCTCCTCGCGCACCACCTTCATGCTGCGGTGGGTCTGCGCCAGCACCGTGGGCTGCATGAAATAACCCTCGGTGCCCTGACGCTCACCGCCCGTGACCACTTCGGCGCCCTCACCCCGACCGCCCTCGATGTAGCCGGTGACCCGGTCCATCTGTCCCTGCGACACCAGCGGCCCCAGATGCGTGTCCGGCTCCAGGCCCGGACCGACCTTCAGCGACTTCGCCATGCCCGAGATGCCCGCCACCACCTGATCGAAGACCTTCTTGTGAATGTACAGGCGCGAACCCGCCACGCAGATCTGGCCTGAATTGGCGAACACGGCCATGGCGGCGCCAGGAATCGCGCGCGCCATATCGGCGTCGGGAAAAATGATGCTCGGCGATTTGCCGCCGAGTTCCAGCGTGACGCGCTTGAGGGTGGCGGCGGCGGCCTGCACGATCCATTTGCCGGTGGCCGTGGAACCGGTGAAGGCGATCTTGTCGACATCCGGATGCTCCACCAGCGCCTTGCCGGCCGGATCACCGTAGCCGGTGACGATGTTGACCACGCCGGGCGGGATGCCGGCTTCGAGCACCAGCCGACCGAGCAGCAGGGCGCCGAATGGTGTGAGCTCCGCGGGCTTGAGCACCATGGTGCAGCCGGCGGCGATCACCGCAGCGGCCTTGTCGGCTTCCATGGCAAAGGGGAAATTCCACGGCGTGATACAGCCCACCACGCCGACCGGCTCATGCAGCGTGTAGGCGAGCTTGCCGGGCTCGGAGAGCTCCGGCACCTCCCCGTGCACCTTGCCGCTCCAGCCGGCGGTGTAGCGCAGGCCATTGGCGGTGCCCAGGGCACCGGCAAATTTCGCCATGCCGAAGGGCATGCCGTTATCCAGGCTCAGCACCTCGCCGATTTCATCGGCGGCCTGCTCGATGAGGTCGGCCAGTTTCCACAACAGCTTCGCGCGCGCCACCGGCGGCATGGTCGGCCACGGACCGTTTTCAAAGGCATGGCGCGCGGCGCGCACCGCCAGGTCAATGTCCTCGGCGCCGCCGGCGGCGGCGTGCCCCAGCACCTTGCCGGTGGCCGGATTCAATACTTCGATGCGACCGCCGCCGCGCGGTTCCACCCACTCATTGTTGATCAGCAGCCGATGCTTCTGGCCGAGGAAGGCGTGGGTGCGGGCGAAGTCCGGTTTCAGCGCGGCGTTCATGACTCGATCCTCACTTGGTGTCCTGCAGGCGCAGACGCGTCACGCCCTGGTCATCGATGTACTCGTGATTGTTCTCGCACACGTACTCGAGCATTTCGTAGTTCGGAATCCGCCGGTAGGCGAAGGTAAAGGTCCAGGGCTGCTCGAGGGTCACGGGATCCTCCACCGTGATCTGGTCGTGCAGGATGTCCGGCGTCACCAGGTGCAGCCGTTCGGTGATGCGCATCTGGTCGCTGTGCGGCATCTCGCTGTGCCCCAGCACCGACTCCTTCACCCCGATCGTATCGACCACCAGCGTCGCGCCGTCCCAATGCGCCACGGAGTGCCCGAAATACCCCGGTGGTACCTCGCCAATCTTCGGCTGGGTCTTGCCAATGTAGATGCGGCGCACCTGCGAGAACGCCTCGGCAATGATCGTGACCTGCTTGGGGCTCTGCAGAATCTCCAGCGGGTAGATCGCCGACATCATCTCCGGCATGCCGTACGGCAGGCAATCCACGCCGCTGCCCGCAATCGGCTCGCCCTTGGCATCCGAAGCGGCCTCCTTGGCGCGCTTCGCATCATAAGGTCCCTGGTACTTCGGCTTGAGCATCATCTTGCCGGGCGGCGGCGGCATCGTCGCGGGGTCCGGCGCCGGCCCGCGTCCGAAGCCCCCATAGCGCTGCCAATCGCCGCTGAAATCCGCGGGCGCAGCACCGGCACCGGGCGCAGCCTGCTGCACATCCGCGGCCTGTGCGGCGGCGATGCCCAGCGCCGCTATCGCGATCCAACTCATCGTTCGATAATTCATGACGGGTTCCTGCAAAGACCTTACGAGCGGGGGAAGACGCCGGTGCCCGGCGGATTGCCGTCACTCAATTCGCGGCCATCGGCCAGCGTCGCCTTCTCCAGCATCCCGCCGGGCTGGCCATTGCGCAGCGGATTGATGAGCAGCGTGACCTTGTCGCCCTGTTTGATATCGCTGAATTTCCACCCGACGCGCGTCAGCACATTCGGACTCGCGCACTCGACCGTGTAGTGTTTGGCGGCAGTGCCGTCCGGGACTTCGAGCTGGATGAAGACGTGCGGATTGGTCCACTCGAACTTGAGCACCGTACCGCTGACCGTGACCCGGTTCTGATGGTCGAACAGCGCGAAGGAATGATGGGCGAACGCCGGCAGCATGGTCAGACCCAGTACGACCAGCGTCACGCCGGGTAGCAGCACTCGGCTTCTTGAAAACGTCGCCATGGATCCCCCTATCGGCTTGCTGTGGTTGGAGCAGCGGGCTTTTATGACATGGGCCGGCAGCGTCCGCAACGGCTATCGAACCCGGTTCATGCGCTGGGGCCGGAACGCAATCGCTGCGCGAAATGCCAGGTATGTCCCTCGGGATCCAGAACCGAGTAGCCGCGGTCGCTCCAGTGTTCGGCACCATAATCTGTCGTCGCCAACTCCCGCACCACCACGGCGCCGCAGGCTCGGGCGCGCACGAAATGCGCCTCAATGTCATCCACATAGATGAACAGGCCCTGGGTGTTGGCACCTTGGAGTGACTTGGGTGACCGGGCCGGCGTGGGGCCGTGCGAGCGCTCGCCGGCGACCATCACTACCGCCTCGCCAAAGGTCAGCTCCGAATGCCGGATACCCCCGGTATCGTCGGGCACCTTGATGCGCACGACAAAACCGAAGGCCGCGACCAGCCAGTCGATGGCCTGGACCGGGTCCTGATAGGCCAGCGACGAGGAAGCCCGCGGCCAGCCCGCCGGGGGCGCACGAGTGGTCTGCTCCGCCATAACCCGCTCCTTACACAACTGTCCCATGTTCGGCCAGAATCCGCGCCCTATGCAACCTCGCCCCCTGAATCTGGCGCTGGATCCGCGGCTGCCCATCAGCGCCCACGCTGCGGACATCGCCGCCGCCCTGGCCGGTCACCCGATCATTATCGTGTGCGGGGCAACCGGATCAGGCAAGTCCACGCAGTTGCCCAAGCTGTGCCTCGCGGCCGGGCGCGGCACGCACGGCATGATCGGCCATACCCAGCCGCGGCGCATCGCCGCCCGCGCGCTCGCCAACCGCATCGCCGCCGAGCTGGGCACACGGGTGGGGGCGGCCGTGGGATGCCAGGTCCGCTTCGATGACCGCACCGGCCCGGATTGCCGCCTCAAACTCATGACCGACGGCATTCTGCTGCGCCAGCTGACGTTTGATGCGCAGCTTGCCGCCTACGACACCCTGATCATCGATGAGGCGCACGAGCGCAGCCTCAACATCGACCTGCTGCTGGGGGCGCTGCAACGACTGTGTGTCAGGCGGCCGGAACTGCGCGTCATCGTCACCTCGGCAACCATCGACACGCAGCGCCTGGCGCAGTTCTTCGCGCGGCGCGCCCGTGATCGATGTCGAGGGCACGAGCCACCCCATCGAGGTGCGCTACCGCCCGCTCGCGGCGGCCGACGAGGACGCCGCGGAGCTGTCGTTGCCCGAGGGCATTGTCGAAGCCGTGCGGGAACTGGCGAGCGCGGAGGTTGCGCCGCGCGGTGACATCCTGGTGTTGCTGCCCGGCGAAAAACATATCCGCGAAGCGGCGCTCGCCCTGCAGCGCGCACGGCTGCCGCATCTGGAGGTCATGCCGCTGTTCGCGCGGCTGAGCGCGCAGCAACAGCAGCGCATCTTCGAGCCGCACACCACACGCCGGGTGATCCTCGCGACCAACGTGGCGGAGACCTCCTTGACCGTACCCCAGGTGCGCCACGTGATCGACAGCGGGCTGGCGCGCATCAGCCGCTACAACGTCCGCAGCAAAGTGCAGCGCCTGGCGCTGGAGCCGGTTTCCAAGGCGAGCGCCAATCAGCGCCGCGGCCGCTGCGGGCGCGAGGCGCCCGGGATCTGCATCCGGTTGTACTCGGCAGAGGACTTCGCGGCGCGCGAGGACTTCACGCCGCCGGAGATCCTGCGCACCCATCTGGCCAGCGTGCATGTTGCAGATGGCCGCCTCGGGCCTGGGTGATCCGGAGACCTTTCCGTTTCTGGATCCGCCGGACACGCGTCAGATCAATGAGGGCGTCAGGCAACTGCAGGAACTGGGCGCGATGGATGAGGCGCGCCGCATCACGCCCTTGGGTCGGCGCATCGCCGCGCTGCCCTGCGACCCGAAGCTCGGGCGGATGCTGCTGGCCGCCGCCCGGCTGCATTGTCTGTCCGAGATACTCATCATTACCGCATTCCTGGCCGTGCAGGATCCGCGCGAGCGCCCGGCGGAGGCCCAGGCCCAGGCTGATGCGGCGCACGCGGCCCATGCGGATGCGCGCTCGGATTTCCTCAGCGTGTTGAGCCTGTGGCAGCGGTTTCACGAACAGGCGGCGCAGCTGGGCGGCGCGGCGTTGCGCAAGTGGTGCCGCGAGAACTTCCTGTCCTTCGTGCGCATGCGCGAATGGCAGGATCTGCATGCGCAGCTGAGCGGCTCGGCACAGGATCTGGATCTGAAGCGCAACGCGGCGCCGGCCACTCACGCGGATCTGCACCGCGCCATCCTGTCGGGGTTGCTCGGATCGATCGGCTCGTTGGATGAGCGGCGCGAATATTGCGGTGCGCGCGGCACGCGCTTCGTCATCGCGCCAGGCACGCCGCTCGCCGCCAAACCGCCCAAATGGGTGGTCGCCGCGCAGCTGCTGGAGACCACTCGTCTGTACGCGCGCATGGTCGGCGCGGTGCAGCCCGGCTGGATCGAGGCTGTCGCCGGCCCGCTGTTGCGCCGCGAGTACAGCGATCCACACTGGGTGGCGTGCGCGTGGGCAGGTGAGCGCCTACGAGTCGGTGTCGCTCTACGGTCTGCCGCTCGCCAGCGCCCGTCGCGTCAGCTACGGGGCGGTGGCGCCGCTTGCGGCCCACGAGATCTTCATTCAGGAGGCGCTGGTCGCCGGGCACAGCAGCATCGCCGCGCCCTTCGTCGCGGCCAACCGTGACCTCAAGACCCGCATCGAGGGGCGCGAAGCGCGTATCCGCCGCCGCGACCTCCTGGTGGATGAGTCTGCGCAGGCGCAGTTCTATGCGGCCCGGGTTCCCGCTGCAGGTGAACTCCGTGGCGGGCTTTGAGCGCTGGTGGCGTGAGCGCGCGCGCACCGAGCCGCATCTCCTGCATATGAGCCTGTCGGACCTGTGCCGCCGCGAGGCCCCCGAAGCCGGCGATGAGCACTTTCCGCAGACCCTGACCATTGCCGGCAACCCGCTGCCGCTCAGTTATATGTTTGAACCCGGCGCCGCCGCCGACGGCATCACCCTGCAGGTACCCGAACCGCTGCTCGAGCAACTCGACGCCGAGCAGCTGGCCTGGTTGGTACCGGGCGCGCGAGCAGGAAAAAATCGCTGAACTGCTGCGCGCGCTGCCCAAGGCGATCCGCCGCCAGATCGTACCGGTGACCGACCATGCACGCCTCGCGCTGGAGTCGGTGAGCGCAGGTCCGCTGCCGCCGTTTCACAGCTGGCTCGCCGCCTGGATCACGGCGCGCACCGGCAGCCCCGTCAAGGCCGCCGAGCTGGCCGCGGCGGTGCTGCCGGATCATCTGCGGCTGAACATCCGCGTGCTCGGCACCGCGCAGGTGCTCGCCGAGGGCCGTGATCTGGCACAGCTGCGGCGCAAGCTGCGCGGATCGGCGCCCGCCGCGCAGTCGCAGACCCATCGCAGCTGGGATTTTGGGCCACTGCCCGCGATGCGCAGCGTGCTGCGTGCCGGTGTCACCTTCACCGTCTGGCCCGCCGTGCGCGACGTGGGCGCAGCCGTCACCGTGGTCGAAGCGCGCAGCGACACCGAGGCACAGGAACTGTCGCGCGACGGTCTCACGCGCCTGGCGGTACTGGCGCTACCGCAACTGGCCCGCCACATCGCCCGCCGCATCCGCGATGATCACACCCTGGTGCTCTTGGCACAGGGCCTGGGCGCGTCGCGTCCGCTGGTCGAATCCGTGTACCGACCTTATCTTCCGGGAGTGCTTCTTCGCTGGCGATGAGGCGTTGCCGCGCGATGCCCGAGCGTTCGCGCAGCGACTGGATGAGCGGCGCGCCCAACTGGATGACACGGCGAGCGCGGGTCCTGGCCCTGATTCGCAGCATCCTCGAGGAGCGGCGCGCGGCGCGCGCCGCGTTGGACAGTGCTGCGAGTTGAGGCCTTTGCCGCCGGCGGTTGCGCAGATGCGCGCGCAGCTCGATGCACTGGTGACGGAGAATTTTCCGCTCGCTCCGCCGCAACCCTGGTTCAACCAGCTGCCGCGTTACCTGAAGGCCATCGCACGGCGTGCGGCCCGACTCGGCACCAATCTCGAGCGCGACACCGCGCTCAGCGCGCGCCTGCGGCCTTACGAGCTGCAGTACCGCGCGCTGGGCGAGCGCGGTGTACCGCTGGCGGCGCTGCCCGCGTTGCAGCAGCTGCGCTGGATGCTCGAGGAGTTTCGCGTCTCACTGCATGCGCAGGAGCTGCGCACCCTCGTTCCCGTTTCCGAAAAGCGCCTGCAGGAGCAGATCGAGCGCATCCTGCACCCGCAGCATGCACGCTGAGCGCACTTGCCACCCGCCCGTGCCGCGGTTCAAGCTTGCAAGGCGCCATCATGCTGGCGAGAGGGGTAAGTCGATGGCTACCGACACGATGGGCAGTGCCTACGGCCGCCCGCGCGCGCACTTCGATGCAACCCTTGCCGCGGTGGGTGCCGGGACACCCTGCGGAGAATTGCTGCGCCGGTACTGGCATCCGATCGCGCTCGGCGACAGCGTCCAGTCGACGCCGCGCATGGTCCGCATCCTGGGTGAGGATCTGGTGCTGTTTCGCGATCGCAAGGGCCGCGCCGGGCTGCTGTATCCGCGCTGCATGCACCGCGGCACCTCCCTGTACTACGGGCGGGTGGAGCAGGACGGCATCCGCTGCTGCTACCACGGCTGGCTGTTTGATGTGGAAGGCCACTGCCTGGACCAGCCCTGCGAGCCGGACCATGGCCGCCATCGTGATAGCGCGCGCCAGCCGTGGTACCCGGTGCAGGAACGCTACGGACTGGTCTTTGCCTATCTGGGGCCCCCGCACAAGCGTCCGCTGCTGCCGGCGTACGACAATCTCGAGGCCATCGCGCCCGGGCGAGACCCTGTGGCGCAGCTACGGCGGCTTCGGTGCCACCGGGGATGACTCCCTGGCGGTGGTGCCCTACAGCTGGCTGCATATGAATGACAACGTGATGGATCCGTTCCACGTGCAGGTCCTGCACTCCACCTTCAGCACGGTGCAGTTTGTGCCGCAATTCGCGCGTGATGCCGCAGGTGGATTTCTTCGCCACCGAGGCCGGTGTGTGCTACTCGGCCGTGCGGCAGCTGCCCGATGGCCGCGAAGTGGAGCGGATCTCCTCCTGGTTGCTGCCGAATATCATGAGCGTGCCGGATGTGACGCTGAAGGCGGGGCCCTCCCCCGGCATCTCCTGGGTGGTGCCGGTCGATGACACGCACTACGCACAGGCCATGGTCGCGCGCGTTCCCAAGGATGCGCCGTTTCGCAACATGCTTTTCAACGGCAAGACCTGGGGCCAGATGAGTGAGGCGGAACACCGCGCGACGCCCGGGGACTACGAGGCCCAGGCCGGACAGGGTCCCATCACCTTGCATTCCGATGAGCATCTGGTGAGCTCCGATCGCGGTATCATGATGGTGCGCCGCATGCTGCTTGAGCAGATGGAGGTCGTGGCCGCCGGCGGGGATCCCACCGGCGTGACGCTTTGATGAGGGAGCCGCCTCGATAAAGGTCCGCTCCGGCAATTTCTATCGCGCCAGGCAGGCGGTCGGCTGAACATGCTGCGACTGAGATTCTATTCGCCCGGGGAGGGCTCGGCGGAGAGCATCGAGCCGGGTGAATTCTTCCGCTTCATCGGCAGCATGCTGTGCCGCGGCGCCGGCAATGATGCCGTGGCGACGTGGATGTCGAGCTGGCTGCTGCGCGATGCCGAGTTCGCGCGCGCCGAATCGCTCGATCCGGTGGTCATCTATTTTGAGAACAATGCGGGTCTGGCCTCCTGTGCCTACGGTCCGTTTGAAGGGTTGCACGTGAGCGACGGTGCCGCCTGGGCCGGCACCCGGCAGCTGGCACGGCTGGATCCGCTGACCCTGCTGTGGCATCCGCCCCGGGCGCCGGATGGCTGGGCCTCCTTGCTGGTCGCGCCACCGGGCACGTCCCGGTTTGATCTGGCCGGGGAGCGGGGACGACGGTAGCCGGCGTGGCGGGCTGAAAGCTTCCCCGGGGGTCTTTGGCCCCGCCCGTGTTGCGCTCAAACACTGGGGAGTGCAGCCGGTGACCCCTGGGCAGCAGTTCGTTAATCCCGCACATTCTGTTACGCAACCCGTGACATCCTGCATGCTAATCTGCCGGTCCGCGTGGCTGGGGGGCAGCCGATCCGGGCAGCGGAATCGCTGAAACTAGAGGCCTGTCCGGGTGTCAAACGAGTATCAAAACGCAAGATCCACCCGGAACTTTGAAGGGCCGACTCAATAGTCGACGGCGTGGTTGGCCGCCAGTGATGCGCCAAGAGAATTTTCGAATTGTGGGGAACATGTGCTGAACGAATCTGACCCGGAGACCCAGGTCTCCTCGAGTGGACCCTGGGCATTCCTGCGCCGCCATCGGTTCCTCATTGTCGTGGCAATCCTGCTGGTGGCGGGCGGTGCATGGTTTCTGCACCGCGCCAAGCAGCAGAACGCGGCCAACACGCGGCCGCAATTCAATTTCCGCAACAACGCGGTGGCAGTCTCCGTCGCGACCGTCAAGACCGGCGACATCGTGGTGCGTATCCCGGGCCTTGGCACCGTGACCCCGCTGACCACGGTGACCGTGAAGGCGCAGGTCAGCGGCATCATGCAGAAGGTCAATTTCAAGGAAGGCCAGATGGTCAAGAAAGGCGACCTGCTCGCCGTGATTGATCCGCGGCCGTACGAGGCAGCCCTGGCACAGGCGCAGGCGGCGCTGACCCGCGATGAAGCGTCGTACGCGGATGCGCAGCTGGACATGAAGCGCTACGAGGATCTCATCAAGCAGGATTCGGTCTCGCAGCAGCAGGTCGACACGCAGCGCGCGACCCTCGGCCAGGATGCCGGCAGCGTCGCCTCCGACAAGGCCCAGGTGAAGACCGCGGAGCTGAACCTCGCCTATACCCAGATCACCGCGCCGCTCGACGGGCGGGTCGGCCTGCGGCAGGTCGATCCGGGCAACTATGTGACCCCCGGGGATGCCAACGGCGTCGTCGTCATCACCCAGCTGCATCCCATCTCGGTGCTGTTCACCGTGCCCGAGGACAACGTGCCGGGCATCATGAGTCAGATCAAATCCGGCGCGACCCTGGTGGTCGAAGCCACCGGCCGCTCCGATGCCACCCATCTTGCGGACGGGCACCTGGCCACTACCGACAATGTGATCGATACGACCACGGGTACGCTCAAACTGCGCGCTGAATTCGATAACTCCGATGGGGTGCTGTTCCCCGGCCAGTTCGTCAACGTGAGTCTGCTGGTGACGACGCTCAAGGATCAGATCATCGTACCGTCGGCGGCCGTGCGCCGCGGTGCGCCCGAACGGCGTCCAGAGCGCCTTCGTCTACCTGGTCAATGCCAACAACACCGTGACGGTGCGTCCGGTGGTGCTGGGCGTCGTGGACGGTGAGACCCAGGCCGTCAAATCCGGTCTTGAGGTCGACGACGTCGTCGTGACCGACGGCGGCGACCGGCTGCGCGATGGCGCGCAGGTCGAGCTGCCGGATACGACCGCGGCGGAAGTCGCCAAGGCGCGCGCCCAGGCGCAGGCCCAACACAAAGCCGAGGCCGGCAAATTCCCCGGCGGACGCCGCCGCAACGGCCAGTTTGGTGGGCGTCCGGGAGGATTCGGCGGGCCCGGGCGGCGGCAGACCCCCGGGCGGTGGACCGCCGTGACGATGGCGGCGATGAAGCAGGCCAGCCCATGAATCCCTCACGCATATTCGTCCTGCGACCGGTGGCGACCACGCTGCTGATGGTCGCCATCCTGATCGTCGGCATGATCGGCTATACGCAGCTGCCGCTGGCGGCGCTGCCGGAAGTCTCGTACCCGACGATTCAGGTGCAGACCTTCTATCCGGGCGCCAGTCCCGAGGTCATCACCTCGGCGATCACCGCGCCGCTGGAGAAGCAGTTCGGCCAGATGCCGGGCCTGAACCAGATGTCCTCCACCAGCTCCGCGGGTGCCTCGGTCATCACTCATGCAGTTCACCCTCGCGCTGGCGATCGACATCGCCGAGCAGGAAGTCCAGGCCGCCATCAGCGGCGGCCAGAACCTGCTGCCGGCCGACCTGCCCGCGCCGCCGATCTACGCCAAGGTCAATCCCGCCGACGCGCCGGTGCTGACCCTCGGGGTGACCTCCTCGGTGATGCCGTTGACGCAAGTCGAGGACATGGCCGACATCCGCATCGCGCAGAAGCTCTCGCAGGTGAAAGGCGTCGGCGTCGTCAGCATCAGCGGCGGCCAGCGTCCGGCGATTCGTGCCGTGGTCAATCCGCGGGCGCTCGCCGCCTACGGGCTGAACCTCGATGACCTGCGCACGACCATCAGCGTCGCCAATCAGAACGGTCCCAAGGGAACGTTCGACGGACCGCAGCGCGCCTATACCATCAATACCAACGACCAGCTCAAGAGTGCCGCGGAATATTCCAACATCGTGGTGGCGTACCGCAACGGCGCGCCGGTGCGGCTGAAGGATGTCGCGAACCTGATCGAGGCTCCCGAGAACACCAAGCTCGGCGCCTGGATGAACACCACGCCCGGCGCTGATCATCAACGTCCAGCGCCAGCCCGGCGCCAACGTGGTCGATGTGGTCGATGAGATCAATGCGATGCTGCCGGGCCTGAAGGCAACGCTGCCGGCCGGCGTGGTGGTGACGCCGCTCACCGACCGCACGACCACGATCCGCGCCTCCATCAAGGACGTGCAGTTCGAGATGATCCTGGCGGTTACTGCTGGTGGTGCTGGTCATCTTCATGTTCCTGCGCGACGTGCGCGCCACGCTGATTCCGAGCCTGTCGGTGCCGCTGTCCCTGATCGGCACCTTCGCGGTCATGTATCTCGCGGGCTACAGTCTCAACAACCTGTCATTGATGGCCTTGACCATCGCGACCGGGATTCGTGGTCGACGACGCCATCGTGATGATCGAAAACATCTCCCGCTACATCGAGGCGGGCGAGCCACCTTTGGATGCCGCGCTCAAGGGCGCCGGCCAGATCGGCTTCACCATCATCTCCCTGACCGTGTCGCTGCTGGCGGTGCTGATCCCGCTGCTGTTCATGCAGGATGTGGTCGGGCGCCTGTTCCGCGAATTCGCGGTGACCCTCGCCGTGACCATCATCATCTCGGCCGTCGTGTCGCTGACGCTGGTGCCGATGCTGTGCGCGCTGCTGCTCAAGCAGCGCGACCACGGCGAGACGCATCACAAGGACCCCTCGAAGTGGCTGGAACCCACGATCGGCTGGTACGGGCGTCAGCTCACCTGGGTGCTCGACCACCAGCGCCTGACCTTGATGGTAGCGATCGCCACGCTGGTGGTCACCGCGGGCCTGTATATCCTGATCCCCAAGGGCTTCTTCCCCGCCCAGGACACCGGCCTCATCCAGGGCGTGTCGGTGGCGACCGAATCGATCTCCTATGACGCCATGGCGGATCGGCAGCAGGCCCTCGCCGCCGCGGTGCTCAAGGACCCGGCTGTCCAGAGCCTCTCCTCCTTCATCGGCGTGGACGGCAACAACGTCACCCTCAACAGCGGTCGGTTCCTGATCAACTTGAAGCCGCTTGACCAGCGCAATGCCTCGGTCACCGAGGTGATCCAGCGCCTGCAGCAGGAAACCTCCACTGTGCCGGGTATCACCCTGTACATGCAGCCCTCGCAGGACCTGTCGCTCGACACGTCGGTGAGCCGCACCGAGTACCAGTTCATTCTGGAAAGTGCCGACGCCAATACGCTGGCCACCTGGACGCCGAAGCTCGTGGCGGCACTGCGCGACCGTCCGGAGCTGGCCGATGTGGTCAGCAACCTCGAGAACAATGGCCTGGCGGCCTTCATCACCATTGATCGTGACTCAGCCGCGCGCCTGGGCGTGAGTGTGGGCACGGTGGACAACGCGCTCTACGATGCCTTCGGCCAGCGCATCGTCTCGACCATCTTCACCCAGTCCAACCAGTACCGGGTGATCATCGAGGCCGATCCGAAAAGCTACGCCTCAACCGACTCCATCCAGTCGCTGTTCGTGCCATCCGCCGCCGGCGGCCAGATTCCGCTCTCGGCGATCGCCACGCTGAAGATGGAGGCGCGGCCGCTGCTGATCAACCACCTCGCGCAGTTCCCGGCCGCCACAGTCTCGTTCAACCTGGCACCCGGCTCCTCGCTCGGCGCGGCGGTGGATGCGATCGAGACGGTGGAGAAGTCCCTGGACATGCCGGACACCATCTCCACGACCTTCGAAGGTGCCGCGCTGGCCTTCCGCAACAATCTGTCGAACGAGCTGCTGCTGCTGCTGGCGGCGGTGGTGGTGATGTACATCGTGCTGGGCGTGCTGTACGAAAGCTTCATCCACCCCGTCACCATCCTCTCGACGCTGCCCTCGGCAGGCATCGGCGCGCTGCTCGCGCTGATCGTCTTTGGCGATGATCTGACGATCATTGCGCTGATCGGCATCATCCTGCTGATCGGCATCGTGAAGAAGAACGCGATTCTGATGATCGACTTCGCCATCGACGCCGAACGCAACCAGGGTATGGCACCGCGCGAGGCCATCTACCAGGCCTGTCTGCTGCGCTTCCGGCCCATTCTCATGACGACAGTCGCGGCCATCTTCGGTGCGCTGCCGCTGATGTTCGGCACTGGCACCGGTTCCGAACTGCGCCATCCGCTCGGGGTCACGATTGTCGGTGGCCTGCTGGTCAGTCAGGTGCTGACGCTGTTCACCACGCCGGTGATCTATCTGGCCTTTGACCGCATCGCCAAACGCATTGCGCGCAGATCCGAGACGGCCGCCCTGCACGCGCCATTGGTGGACCAGCCGACGTGAACATCTCCGCGCCGTTCATCGCCCGTCCCGTCGCCACGATCCTGCTGACCATCGGCGTGGCGCTCTCGGGCGCCGCCGCGTTCAATCTGCTGCCCGTCGCGCCGCTGCCGAAGATCGACGTACCGGCCATCTATGTGTCGGCGAACCTGCCGGGCGCAAGCCCCGAAGTGATGGCTGCAACCGTGGCCACGCCGCTGGAACGGCACCTGGGCGCCATTGCCGATGTCGATGACATGACATCCAACAGCAATGTCGGCAGCAGCAACATTCAGCTCACCTTCGGCATCGACCGCGACATCGACGGCGCGGCGCGCGACGTGCAGGCCGCCATCGAAGCTGCGCATGCGGATCTGCCCTCGGCGCTGACCCGCAATCCCAGCTATCGCAAGGTCAACAGTTCCCAGAACCCGGTGCTGACCATCGCACTCACCTCGGATGTGCTCACCCAGGGGCAGATCTACGACGCGGCGGATGCGGTGCTGACCCAGCGGCTGTCGCAGATCAACGGGGTAGGCGTCGTCAATATCAATGGCAGCGCGCTGCCCGCGGTGCGCGTCGAGCTCAATCCCATGGCGCTGTCCAAGTACGGCATCGGCCTGCAGGATGTCGCCGCCGCCATCTCCAACGCCAATGCCAACGCGCCCAAGGGCGCCATCGAGGCCGGCGGTCTGCACTATCAGATCTACACCAACGACAACGCCCGCGACGCCTCGCAGTACCGCGATCTGATCATCGGCAACCGCAACGGCGCCGTGATCCGCCTGAGCGATGTGGCGCAGATCTACGACAAGGAGGATGGCGCCACGGAGAACCGGCGCACCTACGGCATCTACAACGGCAAGGCCGCGGTCACCGTGCAGGTGTTCCAGCAGCCCGGGGCCAACATCGTCCAGGTCGTCGATGCGGTAAAAAAGGAGCTGCCGGAACTCGAGGGCGATATCGACAAGAAGATCCATCTGGAGGTCATCCAGGACCGCTCGATCACCATCCGCGGCTCACTGCACCAGGTTGAGCAGACCCTGGTCCTGGCAGTGATCATGGTCATCCTGGTCGTCTACCTATTCCTCAATAGTTTCCGCGCGGCGCTGATTCCGGCCGTGGTCGTGCCCGTTTCCCTGACGGGCACCTTTGGCATCATGTATCTGGCGGGGTTCAGCCTCGACAACTTCTCCTTGATGGCCATGACCATCGCCACCGGATTCGTGGTGGACGATGCGATCGTCGTGATGGAGAACTGCATCCGGCACATCGAGAACGGCATGAAGCCCATGCAGGCCGCCCTGCTCGGCTCACGGGAGGTCGGATTCACGGTAATTTCCATGAGTCTGTCGCTGGTGGCCGTATTCCTGCCCTTCCAGTTCCTCGGCGGCATTCCCGGACGGCTGTTCAAGGAATTCACGGTGACCCTGTCGGTGGCCATCATGATCTCGCTGGTCATCTCCCTGACCACGACGCCGATGATGTGCGCGCGGCTGCTGGGGCGTGATCGTCCAAAGCGACCGAACGTCTTCATGCGCGCCTTCAACAGCAACTTCGAGTCCATGAAGAATGGCTATGAGCGCTCGCTCGGATTTGCCCTGAATCACCCGCTGCTGATGGTGCTGTCGCTGGTGGCAACCATCGTCCTCAATGTCTACATGTACATCGCCATCCCGAAGGGATTCTTCCCGCAGCAGGATACCGGGCAGCTGCAGGGGGGCATGCGCGGCGATGCGACGGCCTCGTTCGAGATGATCAAGGGCAAGCTGCAGCAGGTCACCAAGATCATCCAGAGCGATCCGGCAGTGGACAGCGTTGCCGGCTCCGTGGGGGGCGGCGGCTTCGGCGGCGGCGCCAGTGCCAATTTCAACGTCACCCTCAAGCCGCTGTCGCAACGCAAGGCCACGGCGGATCAGGTCATTGCGCGACTGCGGCCGCAGCTGAACAAGGTCGACGGGGTCATGACCTTCCTGCAGGCGGTACAGGATCTGGGCAACGGCGGCGGTGGGCGCGCCGCCAATTCCCAGTACCAGTACACGCTGCTGGGCGATGACCTCAACGAGCTGCGCGACTGGTCCCAGAAGCTCAAGCTCGCCTTGCAGGACGTACCGGAAATCACCGATGTCGACACCGATCTGCAGCCCGGTGGGCTGCAGACCGACCTGATCGTGGACCGGGACGCCGCCTCGCGCCTGGGGCTTAACGAAAGCATCATCGACAGCTCCTTGGGAGAGTCCTTCACCCAGGCACTGACGTCGACCATCTATAACCCGGACAGCCCGCAGCAGTACCACGTCGTCATGGAGGTCGCGCCGCAGTATTCGCAGAATCCGCAGGTCCTGAAGGACATGTTCCTGAGTACCTCGGGCGGTCAGATTTCCGGCACGCAGGCCACCCAGGCGGTGGCCGGCACCACCTCCTTCAAGGGCAAGACCACCTCGGCCACCACCGTCGCCAGTGATGCGGCCCGCAACCTCGCTTCCAACTCCCTGGCAACGGGGGGTCGCGGCAATCCTCCACCGGCGCCGCCATCAGCCTGTCCGCCGAGCACGTGGTGCCGTTTTCGGCTTTCAGCCATTTCAGCAACTCGACGACGCCCACCACGGTCAATCACACCGGGACGTCAATTTCGACCTCCTTCTCCTATAACCTCCCGGAAGGGGAGGCACTGAGTGTCGGCATGGCGGCCATCGAACGGACCATGGCGCGGATCCACATGCCCATCAGCATCCACGGCAGCGCCTACGGCACCGCGCAGCTGTTCCAGCAGTCATCGAGCAATGAACCCATCATCATTCTCGCGGCATTGGTGGCGATCTATGTGGTGCTCGGCGTGCTGTACGAGAGCTTCACCCAACCCATCACCATCATCTCGACCCTGCCTTCTGCGGGCCTGGGTGCACTGCTGGCGCTGATGCTCACCAACACCGAGCTGAGCCTGGTCGCGTTCCTGGGCATCATGCTGCTCATCGGCATCGTCAAGAAGAACGCCATCATGATGGTGGACTTTGCGCTGGATGCCGAGCGCAATCTGGGACTGGTGTCCCGTGATGCCATTGCACGCGCCTGCTCGCTGCGCTTCCGTCCCATCATGATGACCACCTGCGCGGCCATCGCCGGCGCCCTGCCCCTGGCATTGTCCTCGGGCGACGGCACCGAATTGCGCCGCCCGCTGGGCATTTCCATCGTCGGCGGCCTGATCGTCAGCCAGCTGCTGACGCTCTATACGACGCCGGTGGTCTACCTGTACATCCGGCGCATCGGCGCCAAGCGTCGCGCCCGCCAGCAGCAGCGGGAGTTGCGCGGCACGGCAAGCCCCCAAGGGGCAGCGGCGATCTGAGTTGCCGCAGCTTCGTCGCCGACGCGCCGAGCGGCCGGTTAGCCCGTGGCGTTGATTAAACGCGGCCAGAGCACCGATGAATCAGGGCCGCCGCCTCAGCGCCTGAACGCGGCCTAGCCCCGCCCGATAAAGGGCATCTTGGTCGCCATGAGGGTCATGAACTGGACATTGGCGGACAGCGGCAGGTTGGCCATGCCGAGCACCGCCTGCGCCACATGCTCCACCTCCATCAGCGGCTCGGGTGCGGCGCTTGATTTGGCGAGTTTGTCGGCCAGTTCCGTGCGGGCATTGCCGATGTCGATCTGCCCGCAGGCGATGTCGTATTCGCGCCCGTCCAGAGAGGTGGACTTGGTGAGCCCGGTCATGGCGTGCTTGGTCGCCGTATAGGCCACCGACCGCGGTCGCGGCGCATGGGCGGAGATCGACCCGTTGTTGATGATCCGCCCCCCGCGCGGCAGCCTGGTTTTTCATCAGGCGGAAAGCCTGCTGGGTGCACAGAAAGGCCCCGGTAAGGTTGGTCGCCACCACTGCATTCCAGGTGGCCAGCGGCAGCTCTTCCAGCGGCATCGACGGGGCGGTGATGCCCGCGTTGTTGAACAGCACATCGAGACGGCCGAAGCTGCTTTGGGTCCTGGCAAACAGCGCCTGCACCTGTACCGCATCGGTCACGTCGCAGGCGACCGCAAGGGCATGGCCGTTCGGCGCCGCGGTCTGCGCCAGCACTTCGCGCAGGGCCGATTCGCGTCGCCCCGCCAGGACCACCCGGAAACCGTCGGCCAGGAACGCGAGCGCCACCGCCCGACCGATGCCGCTGCCCGCACCCGTGATCACCGCCACCCGCAACGCTGCCTTCATCGACACACTCCCATCGAGGCGATACCGGCCATTGTATGCGCGCCGCTACCCTGAGACGTACCTCGCAGATTCATACAGTTGCGCTGAACATGTCGCATGGCTGTAATACCGTGAGTTCAGTCTCTCGCCCCGGCACTCCTGTTAAGGCCAAACCTATGCCGCTGCCCTCACTGTCGATCCTCAACACCCGACTCGACCTGTCCGTGCGCTGCGAAAACGCCACCCGCCAGTGGCTGGCGGCGCGCGCGGCCTACCGCCGGCTGCATGACTCCCATGTCAAGGACCTGTTTGCGTTGCGCGATGCGGCGCAGCGTCTGGATCAGGTGGAACGCGGACGCAACGCGCTGCTGCGCGATCTGAAGGCCCTGGCGGACTGACCGGCCCGGTACGCCGGTAAGCTTGCCGGACCCTGAAGGGTCGTGCGATGCTTTTCCCGTGACCCACCTCGTCATTGAGCACTCCTCGAACCTGCGTCGGCAGCTGAACCTGCCGGTCTTCATCCAGGCCATGTGTCAGGCCGCGCTCGCCACGGGCATCTTCCCGCTGCGCGGCATGCGCACGCGAGCCTATGAAAGCGATGCCACTGGCGAAGCGGACCACGCGCAGCCGGACCACACGTTTGTCCATTTGTGCATCCGCGTCGGGCAGGACCGCGATCATGCAACCCGGCGACGGGCCTGCGAGGCCATCTTCGCGGCGGCCTGCGAACAGCTGCGCGAGGTCCACGCCCGCGCGCCGCTGGGCATTTCGGTGGAAATGCAGGAGCGCGAACCCGACGGCGGTGTCGGGCAGGGCAACATCCACGACTACATCAAAGTCCGCGCGCGCCGTTAGGCGAAAAAAAAGCCCCCGATGTCCGATGACACCGGGGGCCCTCTTGGGTCCGCAAGACGTGAGCTGCAGTTACTTGGGCTGTCCTGCGCCACGCCCTGGTCCTTCACCTCCACGGAGGCCGGATTGGCCAACACGTACATCACCACGCGGCGGTTCTGGGCACGACCCTCGTCGGTCTTGTTGCTGGCGACGGGTTGAGTGAGGCCATAGCCCTTCGCATCCAGCTGCTCGAGGCTGACGCCGTCCGGAGACCAGGTAAGCCCGTACCGACTCAGCCCGGCGCTGCGACAGCTTCAGGTTGTAGGCGGCCGTGCCGATGCTGTCCGTGTGGCCCTGGATTTCCACTCTCACCCGCGGGTGCTTCTTCAGGCCATCGGCCACGGCGTCCAGCACGGGTTTTGATTCGGAAGTCAGATCTGCCTTGTTGAAGGCGAAATTCACTCCCTCAAGCGTGATGGTGCTCTTGACGATGTACTGCTGCGCCGGCGGCGGCGGGGGAGCCGGAGCAGGTGCCGGCGGCGGGGGCGGCGGCGGCGGGGGCGGCGGCGGTGGCGGAGGCGGGGGCGCGGCCGCCACCGGGACAGAGGCCACTACCGGGCTTCCGCCAAAGGAAAACTGCACCCCGACCATGTACAGGAAATCATTCAGATTGGCGTGATTCACGTCAGCCCAGCGCGCCTTGACTTCCGGACGCAGCGACAGCTTGCTGGTCTGATCAGTGTTCTGCCACAGCTTGACCATCAGGCCGACTTCCGTTTCCAACGCGAGTCGCGTGTCAAAGCCGGGATCAGCACCGTTATTGAACTTGTAGTCGGTTCGCACGGCGCCCACGCCAAAACCGATGTAAGGCGATACGGTGCCCGGCGCGATTACCGACCAGCAGCGCATCGAGCGACAGGCCGTCCAGATTCAGATGGCCCGGCGGCAGGGGCGAGTGGGTTCGGACATCGGAGCCGCCGTTGCCGCTTAATTCGATATTCCATAGCGGCCCCAGTTCGCGACCGATCGCCGCGCCGTAGGCCATGTTGCTGTGGTCGACATCCCGATTGTGGTCAGGGGAGATGCCCCCGATGAATGGGGTGACATACCACTCGTCGCCGTCCGCCGCGGCGGCCAGCCCGGGGGCGGCGGCCAGGGCGCACAACAGCAATACTCGCTTGTTCATAAGACTCCTGCAGGATGGAAAAGGTGGCCTACCGCCTGGCTGCCGGCCGGGCTGCACGGCGTACCTAGCAGACAACAAAACCGGCAAATCCCCTATAAGACCAAGGGCTGTAAGCGTGTAGGCGATTATACCGTGTTGTTTATTCGCATCTCGGTGCGCCATCGCACGCAGCGGTGCACCAAATGAGCGAAAGGCGGGTACGGGGACCCTGGGAGGTCAGGTCGCGAAGAGCTTCAACTCCAGAAACGCTGCGACCTTGTCGAGCGCCACCCGGGTCTGCTGAGCCGTGTCGCGGTCGCGGATGGTGACACTCTGGCTCACGGCGGTTTCCCCATCGATGGTGATGCAGTACGGGCACCCCGCCTCATCCATGCGCGCGTAGCGCTTGCCGATGGCCTGTTTCACATCGTGTTCCATCGGACCCCGGCGCCAGAACTGGCGGCGCAAGTCCTGGTAGAGCTTCTCGCTGATCTCCGGCATGCCGTCCTTGTTGACCAGCGGGAACACGGCCGCCTTGATCGGCGCGATGCGCGGATGCAGCAGCAGCAGTTCGGGACTGGCGCGCGAGGGATCCTCCGTATACGCCTCACACAGCAAGGCGAGCACGCCGCGATCCAGACCTGCGGCCGGTTCGATGACGTGCGGCAGGTAGCGCTCGCCCTTGTGGCCGCCGTTGGGCAAAAGCTCGCCCCGCTCATTGTCGAAGTACTCCAGCTGCACGCGGGAGTGTTTCTGGTGCTGCGCCAGGTCGAAGTTGGAACGGTGCGCCACACCCTCCAGCTCCCCGAAGCCCGGCGCGGTGAAGGGAAAGCGGTACTCCACATCCGAGGTGCCGGCCCCCTCCTTGGCATAGTGCGCAAGCTCATCGCGGTCATGCTCGCGCAGCTGCAGGTTCTCGCCGGCGAGGCCCAGGCCGCGCCACCACTTCATGCGCTGGTCGCGCCAGAACGCATACCAGTCGCGCGCCGCTTCGGCGTGGCAGAAGAACTCCATCTCCATCTGCTCGAACTCGCGGCTGCGGAAGGTGAAATTGCGCGGCGTCACCTCGTTGCGGAAGGCCTTGCCGACCTGCGCGATGCCGAACGGCACTTTCACGCGGGTGGTGTCGATCACATTCTTGAACTGCACGAAGATGCCCTGCGCCGTCTCCGGGCGCAGGTAGGCGACATCCGCCTCGCGTCGCGGTCGCGCCCACGTAGGTCTTGAACATCAGGTTGAAGGCGCGCGGCTCGGTGAGCGTGCCCACTTTCTCCGCATCCGGCGCCACCACGTGGCCCCAGTCGCTTTGCGGCAGCTGTGACAGCGGCACTGCGCGCGGCTTCGCCAAAGGCTTTTTCAGCCTTCTTTTTCTGTTTCTGCTCGCTTGGCGTATCGGGCATGAAGGCGAACAGCGGCTTGCCGTTGCGCTCGCCCTGAGACCGGCACGTACAGCATCAGGTGATCAAACCGATAGCGCTGCTTGGTTTCACGGCAGTCCACCATCGGATCGCTGAAACCGGCGATGTGGCCGCTCGCCTCCCACACGCGCGGGTTCTGGATGATGCTGGTGTCGAGCGGCACGATGCGCACCGGCTCGCCGTTGGGACCGAGCTCGCCCGCCGCAGGGGTTCAGGACCATGTCCTCCCACCAGGCATCGCGCAGGTTCTTCTTCAGCTGCGCGCCCAAGCGGGCCGTAGTCCCAGAAGCCGGCTCTGGCCGCCATAGATTTCGGAGGCCTGGTAGATGAACCCACGGCGCTTCGCCAGCGCCATGATCTTGTCCATCGATTTCATCAGGACGCGTTCACGAACTTGGTGACCAGGCAGGTCTCCAGTCCCTCGATGCCCTCCTCGGAGCCGTGGCCGCTTTCCTTGATGCCGCCGAAGGGCGACTCGGGAACCGAGATCTGGAAGCTGTTGATGCCGATCATGCCGGCCTCGATCTGTTCGCCGAGCAGATTGACGGTACGCGAGGAGCGCGAGAAGGCGTAGGCCGCAAGGCCGAACGGCAGACGGTTGGCGCGCGCTGATGGCTTCCTCGAAGGAGCTGAAGGAGTTGATCAACGCCACCGGGCCAAACGGCTCCTCGTTCATGATGCGGGCCGCCTCGGGGATATCCGACAGCACGGTGGGCTGGAAGAAATACCCCTTGCCGGCGATGCGCTCGCCACCGGTGTGGAACTTGGCGCCGTGCTGGCGGGCATCGGCGAGCAGGCTCTGCATGGCATCGAGGCGCCGCGAATGCGCGAGCGGACCCATCTGCATCCCCTCCACCAGCCCATCGCCGACTTTCAGGGCGCGGGTGCGCTTGGTGAAGCCTTCCACGAACTTGCCGTACAGCGACTGGTGCACATAGAAGCGGGTCGGTGACACGCAAACCTGGCCGGCGTTGCGGAATTTGGCGCTGACGGCGAGGTCCAGCACCTGCTCGACATCCACATCGTCGAATACCAGCACCGGACCGTGCCCCCCCAACTCCATGGTGGTGCGCTTCATGCCCTCGGCCGCGAGCTTGGTCAGCTGCTTGCCCACCGGGATGGAGCCGGTGAAGTGCACGGCGCGGATGATGGGCGAGGCGATCAGATGCGCGGAGACCATGGCGGGCACGCCGAAGACCACGGACAAGCACGCCCTTGGGCAGCCCCGCATCCAGCAGCGCCCGGGCGACCTCAAGGGCCGAGCCCGGGCGTCTCCTCGGCGGGCTTCAGAATGCAGGTGCAGCCCGCCGCGAGCGGCGCGCCGATCTTGCGGGCCGGATTGCCGAAGCGGGAAATTCCAGG
The DNA here is from genome assembly GCA_963708865.1 of uncultured Gammaproteobacteria bacterium. Lineage (GTDB taxonomy): Bacteria > Pseudomonadota > Gammaproteobacteria > Steroidobacterales > Steroidobacteraceae > DAIDKA01. The sequence continues at coordinate 281,147 of CAVPUC010000005.1, read as the reverse complement.
GGGCGAAGCCCGCCACCGGGCCCACCGGCTCCTTCAGCACGCTCATGCGCACGCCCGAGGCGCGCTGCGGCAGCACCCGGCCATAGGCGCGGCGCCCTTCTTCCGCGTACCACTCGAATATCTCCGCCGACATGCCCAATTCGATGCGCGCCTCGGGCAGGGTCTTGCCCTCCTCCATGGTGGCGATGCGCGCGATATGGTCGATGCGCTCGCGCAAGCAGGTCGGCGGCGCGCTTGAGGATGCGGCCGCGCTCATGGGGCGGCATGGCGCGCCAGGCCGGATAGGCGTCGCGGGCGGCCGCCAGCGCCCGGTCCAGATCCGCCGGCGTCGCCAGCGGCAGCTGGCCCAGCACCTCTTCGGTTGCCGGATTGACCACCGGAATGTGCTCGCGGTCGCCGCCGGCGACCCATTCCCCGCCAATGAGCAGATTCAATTCGGTGTATCGGGTGCGCAGCATGGTGGTCTCCAAAAACGGGGCACGCATCCTAACAAACCGCCGTCCCGCCCGACCACGACCGCCTTAACTGTCATATACTTACGCGCGCGGCCGGGCGCCGCTGCGGGTGCTAATTTGCTCTGGCTGAAAGCCTTTCACATCGTGTTTCTGGTCACCTGGTTCGCCGGCCTGTTCTATCTGCCACGCCTGTTCGTGTATCACGTGAGCGCGCAGGACCCGATCAGCCGGGCGCGCTTCGTGGTCATGGAACGGCGGCTGTTCGTCATGACCACCGTTGGCGCGGTGTTGACGCGTGCTGTTCGGATTCCTGCTGCTGCGGTTGTCGCCCGGCTTCATGCAGCAAGGCTGGCTGCACGCCAAACTGACACTGGTGGCTGCGGTCATCTACTACCAGGGCTGGTGCATGCGGTTGATGCAGCGCTGCGCGACGATCGCAACACGCACTCGGAGCGCTGGTACCGGCTTTTCAACGAAGTGCCGGGGCTGCTGCTGATCGCCATCGTCATCCTGGCCGTGGTCAAGCCCTCCCTGGGCTGACGGCTGACCCTGCCCCATTCCGTGCGCCGCGCGCACCACTGCCGTGCGCTGCACAATTCGTGTGCCGGCGCTTTGCAAATATTTCCGTTGCGCGCGGCTTACGCCTTCGTTTCTGTGACTTGCGCCCCGGCCGCCTGCCGCAACGACATTGTTACCGTATCGCGACTCTCTGGAACGTTGAGCATGACTGGAAAGACGGCCCCCAGGACGGACCCGCCGAACCTCGGCGCGACCGGGCAATTCATGGCCCTGGGCGCCTCCTTTGGCGTGGGTGCCGCCACCGACCGCGCCACCGATGGCAGCCGCGAACTGGGCCTGCGCGAGCACGAATATCTGCGGATGCTCAAAACGCTGCTCGCCAACATCCACGGCATCGTCTATCGCTGCCGCGATGATGCGCAGCACACGCTCGAATTCGCAAGCCAGGGCTGCCTCGCGATCACCGGCTACGACGTCGCGCAACTGCTGCATAACAACGCCGTCGAGTTCGCATCGCTCAAACATCCCGATGACCAGCTGTGGGTGTCCGAGGCCATGCGCGCTGGCGCTGAAGGAGCGGCGCGCCTTCGATCTGGAATACCGGCTGGTGCACGCCGACGGCAGCGTGCGCTGGGTGTGGGATCGCGGCATGGGCGTGTATGACGCCCAGGGCACGGTGCTCGCCATCGAAGGGCTGATCCACGATGTCACCTCGCGCAAAGAGGCCGAACAGGGACTGCGCGAAGCGGAACGGCGCTATCGCGGACTGTTTGACAATGCGCTCGAAGGCATCTTCCGCACCACCCTGGAGGGGCGCTATCTGGGCGCCAACCCGGCGCTCGCGAACATCTACGGGTTCGACTCTCCCGAGGAACTCATCGCGAAGCTGCAGGACATCGGCAGTCAGCTGTACGTGGATCCCGAGCGGCGTGCGGAGTTCATGCGCATCATCACCTCGCGCGGCTCGGTCTCCGGATTCGAATCCCAGGTGTACCGCAAGAACGGCGAGGTCATCTGGATCTCCGAGAATGCGCGCGTCCTCGCCGAGGATGACGGTGAGCCGCACGGCTACGAAGGCACGGTCGAGGACATCACCGAGCGCAAACTGTATCAGTCGCGCATTGAACAGCAGGCCAACTTCGATGCGCTGACCGGCCTTGCGAACCGCTCACTGCTGCAGGATCGGCTGCGGCAGGCGATCCTCACGGCCGCCAGCTACAGCACGCGCCTCGCGGTCGCCTTCATCGACCTCGACCGGCTTCAAATTCATCAACGACAGCCTCGGGCACCATGTCGGGGATGAGCTGCTGAAGGTCATGGCCTCCCGCTTCCATGCCTGCGTGCAGGAACGCGACACCGTCGCGCGCCTGGGCGGGGATGAGTTCGTGCTGCTGCTCAACAGCCCGGGGTCGGCCGAGGAGGTCGGGCTGGTACTGGAGCGCATGCTGGCCACCGTGTGCCCAGCCCTGGACGACCGAGCACGGCGAATACCAGATCACCTGCAGCATCGGCGTCGCGCTGTATCCGGAGGACGGCATGGATGCGCAGACCTTGCTCAAGCATGCCGACTCCGCCATGTATCGCGCCAAGGACTGCGGGCGAAACAACTTCCAGTTCTTCACCCGTGAGATCAACGCGCTGATGACCCAGCGGCTGGAGATGGAGGGCAAGCTGCGGCGCGCACTCGAGCGCAACCAGTTCCAGCTGCACTATCAGCCGCGCGTCGAGCTCGCCACCGGCAAGATGCTGGGGGCCGAGGCCCTGATCCGCTGGTACATTCCCGGCGCGGAGCCCATCTTGCCGGAGCGGTTCATCGCGCTCGCCGAGGAGACGGGACTGATCATCGCCATCGGAAAATGGGTGCTGCATACCGCCTGCGCGCAGAACAAGGCCTGGCAGGACATGGGGCTGCCGCCGACCGTGGTGTCGGTGAACGTCTCGGCACACCAGTTCCGCGCCAGCAACTTCGTGCGCTGTGTCGCCGAAACCCTGCGCGAGACCGGCCTGCACCCGCGGTACCTGGAGATCGAACTCACCGAGAGCGTCATGCACGATGCGCCACGGCTCGTGGCCATGCTCGGGGAGCTCAAGCACATCGGCGTGCAGGTGGCCATCGATGACTTCGGCACCGGGTACTCGAGCCTAAGTTCACTGAAACGCTTTCCGGTCGATCGGCTCAAGGTCGACCGCTCCTTCGTGGAGCACATCGCCACCGACCCCGACGATGCGGCGATCGTGCGCACCATCATCGCGCTGGGGCGCAACCTGGGACTGAAGGTGGTCGCCGAGGGCGTCGAGACGGCCGCGCAGATGCAGTTCCTGCGCGAGCACGCCTGCGACGAGGTCCAGGGCTTCTTCTTCAGCCGCCCGATTTCGCAGCAGTCAGTTTGAAACGCTGCTGCGTTCGGTGCTCGATGGCTGCGCGTGATCTAGAACAACCCGACGATCTTGCCGGACTCGTCCACGTCGATATTGACCGACGAGGGGACCTTCGGCAGTCCCGGCATGGTCATGATGTCACCGCAGATCATGACGACGAACTCGGCGCCGGCGTTCAGCCGCACCTCGCGGATGGTCACGATGTGGCCCGACGGCGCACCGCGCAGTTTCGGATCGGTGGAGAACGAATACTGCGTCTTGGCGACGCACACCGGGTAGTTGCCGTAGCCGTTGTCCTGCAGCACCTTGATCTGGTTGCGCACCTTGGCATCCGCGGCGATGTCCGAGGCGCCGTAGATCTTGGTGGCGATGGCTCTTCATCTTCTCCCACAGCGGCTCGCTCTCTTCATAGACGAACTTGAAGGTGCTGGGCAGCGCGGCCATTTTCACGACTTCCTCGGCCACGGCGACCGCGCCCTTGCCGCCTTCGGCATAGTGGCGGGCGAGGATCACCTTCGCGCCACGGCTGCCGGCGCGCTCGATGAGCACCTTCACCTCGGCATCGGTGTCCTCACTGCGATGATTGATCGCGACCAGGCACGGCAGACCATAGTTGTTGCGCACGTTGTCGATATGACGCTCGAGATTGACGATGCCCTTCTCCAGCGCCGCCACGTTCTCCTTGCCCACATCCGCCACCTCCACGCCGCCGTGATACTTGAGCGCGCGCACCGTGGCGACGATGACCGCCGCGGACGGCATCAGGCCGCCCTTGCGGCACTTGATGTCGACGAACTTCTCGGCGCCCAGGTCCGCGCCGAAGCCCGCTTCGGTCACGACGTAGTCCGCCAGGCGCAGCGCGGTCTGGGTGGCCATCACCGAATTGCAGCCGTGCGCGATGTTGGCGAACGGGCCGCCGTGAATGAAGGCCGGATTGTTCTCCAGGGTCTGCACCAGGTTCGGCGCCATGGCATCGCGCAGCAGCGCCGTCATGGCGCCGTGGGCCTGCAGGTCGCTGGCGAGAATGGGCTTCTGGGCGGTCGTGTAGCCGACCACGATCTTGCCCAGGCGCTCCTTGAGATCCTTGATGCTGGTGGCCAGACAGAAGATGGCCATGACTTCGGAGGCGACGACGATGTCGAAGCCGTCCTGGCGCGGGTAGCCGTTGCCCGGACCGCCCAGGCCCACGACGATGTCGCGCAGCGCGCGGTCGTTGCAGTCCACGACGCGGCGCCAGGCGATGCGGCGCACATCGAAGCCGAGCGGGTTGCCGTGGTGAATATGATTGTCGATCAGCGCGGCCAGCAGATTGTTGGCGAGCGCAATGGCGGAGAAGTCGCCGGTGAAGTGCAGGTTGATGTCCTCCATCGGCACCACCTGCGAATAGCCGCCGCCGGCCGCGCCACCCTTCATGCCGAACACCGGGCCCAGCGCCGGTTCACGCAGGCAGATGATGGTCTTCTTGCCGATGCGGTTCAGCGCATCGCCCAGCCCCACGGTGGTGGTGGTCTTGCCTTCGCCGGCCGGGGTCGGGGAGATGGCCGTGACCAGTATCAGCTTGCCCTGGGGTTTGTCCTTCAGGGTCGCGATGTAGTCGAGGGAGATCTTGGCCTTGAAGCGGCCGTACGGCTCCAGGGACTCCTCGGGAATCCCGAGCCGATCCTTCGCGAGCCCGACGATCGGAAGCATCTTGGCCTGTTGGGCAATTTCAATATTGGAAGCTGGAGGTGCCATGCAGGTTCTCGGTCTTCATGTGTCGAAAAAGGGCCGTAAATGTAGCACGACCGATGACGGCACGATTGGCGCACGAATTGGCATCGGCATCCCTTATCATTGGTATCTATGACTCAAATGCACGCCACGGATCTGCGGCCGTTCATCCGCACCATTCCCGACTATCCCCGCCCCGGGGTCCAGTTCCGCGACATCACCACCCTGCTGGGAATGCCCAGGCGCTGAACGCCACCCTGGCGCAGCTCGCCGCGCCCTGGCAGAGCGACGGGCATCACCCACGTGGCCGGGATCGAGGCCCGGGGATTCATCCTGGGGGGCGCGCTCGCCTGCCGGCTGGGGACCGGTTTCGTGCCGCTGCGCAAGAAGGGCAAGCTCCCCCATACCACCATCGCGCGTCGAATATTCGCTGGAATACGGCATCGATGAACTCGAGATGCACGCCGATGGCGTAAAACCCGGAGACCGTGTATTGCTGGTGGACGATCTGATTGCCACCGGCGGCAGCGCCGCCGCGGGCATCCAGTTGCTGCGTCGCCATCGAGGCGACCGTGGTGGGTGCGGCTTTCGTGATCGACCTGCCTGATCTGGGTGGCATGGCACGACTTGAGCAGGCATGGCATCAGGACCGTTTCGCTGATGCGTTTCGCTGGTCATTGACGGGCCCCGGACTGGCAGGCGTTGGCATTACTAAGAGATTAGGCATGAGAGGAAAGCAGCGATGACTGTACAGGACACTTCCAGCGACGCCCTGGCGGCGGAACTGCGCCGGATCGTCGCGCAGGCTGAGGCGCTGATGGATGCGGCCGGCACCAACAATGCGTCCCTGGGCGACCTCAAGGACCGGGTCAATGAGACCATCGAGGCGGCGCGCGAGAAACTCGCCGACCTGCAGCAGGAGGCGCGGCAGCGCGGCCGCAGCGCAGCAGCGGCCACCGAGTCGTGGATCCGCCTGAACCCGTGGGCGGCGGTGGCGATCGGCGCGGGCCTCGGCATGCTGGTCGGCGCCCTCGATCATGCGCAGCGCCCCGTCGGCCGCGCCGGATGATGAGCCGGAAGAAGATTGAAGCGCACATGATTCCCGGAATCGACCATCACTCGCCGAGCATGGTCGCTCGCTGCTGCGGCAGCTGTTGACCATGTGCCAGACGCGCCTGGAGATGGTTGGCCTCGCGGTCGAGCAGGAGGTCAACGCGCTGGGCCGCGAACTGCGGCTGGCGGCGCTGAGCATCATCTCGGCATGGCTCGCGGGCACCTGCCTGGTGCTGTGGGTGGCCATCATGTTCCCGCGCCAGGTCGGATTGTGGATATTGGGTATGCTGTGCGTGCTGTTCGCGGTCACCAGCCTCATGAGCTGGCAGGTGCTCAAACGCGTCTCCATCCGCGAACGGCTCTTCAGCCGCCTGACCGAGCAGCTGCGTCAGGACGTGCAGTCACTGGAACGCTTCACGGAAGGCGACCATGAGCTGACACCACGCTGCGTTCCCGATCGGCGCTCATCGAGCAACGACTGCAGGTGCTGGAGATGGAGGCGGCGATTCAGCGCGCGACGCTGGCGGCGACCTTTGCGCAATGGGAACAGCGCCGGGCCCTGAGCTGGGCGTTTGGTGCGGCAAAGCTGGCCGGTGGCGTGCTGGCGGGCCCGACGGCGAAGTGGCTGCTGACCGCGCTCGTGATGCGCGTCATTCGCGGCGTCGCCCGGGTCTAACTCAAACGATCCTCTTCCCGGCGTTCGCTCGGGGCCGGCAGCGCGGGGACGGCGGAGGACACATCGTGCGCATGGTCGGCGCGGCCGTTATAGACCTCGAGCCGGTTGTACAGCGTCTTCAGGCTCACCCCGAGAATGTCCGCCGCCTTGCGTTTGACGTGGCCGCACTGCGCGAGAGTCGCCAGCGTCACGCGCCGCTCCACCTCTTCCAGCGGCGTGCCGACCCGGATGGTGATGGTGGCGCCATCGTCGGTCACGGGCGCGGCCGCGCCCGCCGGTATCCCGCACTCGATCACATCGTCGGCCATGATGAAGGCGCGCTGCACGTGGTTGCGCAGCTCCCGGACATTGCCTGGCCAGCCGTACTGATACAGCCGCGCGAGGCTCTCGGCCGCAAAGGTCTTGGCGGTGCCTTCGGCCCGGTTGAGCTCGGCCAGAAAGTGCCGGGCCAGAAGTTCGATGTCCGCGCCGCGCTGCCGCAGCGGCGGCAGCTGGATGGGAAATACATTCAGGCGGTGATAAAGATCCTCGCGCAGCTTGCCATCCGCCAAAGCCCGCTCCGGCTCGCGGTTGCTCGCGGCGATGATGCGCACGTCACAGACGATGGGCGTGATGCCGCCGACGCGGCTGAAACTGCCGGTTTCAATCACGCGCAGCAGTTTCACCTGCAGCTCCATCGGCATCTCGGTGACCTCATCCAGGAACACACTGCCGCCGTGGGCCCGTTCGAAAAATCCCTTGTGCTGCCGGTCCGCGCCGGTGAAGCTGCCGCGCTCGTGGCCGAACAGCTCGCTTTCAATGAGCTGCGGGGACACCGCGCCGCAGTTCAGCGGCAGAAAGGGCGCCTCGCGCCGGCGGCTCAGTTCATGCAGCGTAAGCGCCGCGAGCTCCTTGCCCGTGCCGCTCTCGCCCAGCAGCAGCACCGTGGCGGAGGTCGGCGCGACCCGGCCCAGCTGGTCGTACAGCAGCTGCATGGCCGGTGCGCTGCCCAGCAGCCTGCCGAATCGTCCGAGCCGTCGCAGCTCGTGGCGCAACGCACCAATCTCGTTGCGCAGCGCGGCGGTCTTGCGCGCATGCCGCAGCACGGCCTGGACGCGGTCGAGTTCGGCGGGCTTGACCAGATAATCCGTGGCACCCGCCCGCAGGGCGGCCACGGCACTGTCCACGGTGGCGTGGCCCGTGACCACGATCAGTTCGGGTGCATCCGCGGGCGGCAGTTCGCGGGCGAGTTCGATGCCCTCCCCGTCCGGCAGCCGCAGATCCGTCAGCACCACATCGGGTCGCCGGCGACTCAACTGCTCGCGGGCCGCCTTGAGGGTCTGGGCGCCGGTGGAGGTAAAGCCTTCCAAGCGCGCCACCTCCTGCAGCCAACCGACCGTGTCAGGATCGTCGTCAACTATGAGCGCATGGGGCATGTCGGGCAGCCTATCACGGAAGCGGAGCCGTTCACGTTACAGTAGATTTTGCAACCGCTGTACTTCTTACAGCGCGCGCTACGCTGCCGCGACCGGCGTCGGCAGTACGTCAGGCAGAGCGTCGCGGGGGAGCCACCAAAGCATATTCGTCACGCTCGCCGCTGCAGGTGCAGCGCGCCATGCTAAGTGGCACATTCGCCTACAAAAACAACGTTCAGTGCCACGACGCCGTCGCGGCACGCGGCGCTATGGGGTGGCATGTCAATTGCAATCCGATTGGTTGACCCCCCCGATTAGGCGGGCCGTTATCGTACGGCCCGCTTTTTTTGCACGTAGGTGTCTTGAAAGGATTGCAACACGTAGGTGTCTTGAAAGGATTGCAAACCTTGGCGCGCGCTCACGCCTTCGCGGCCAGCCGCACCAACGCCTCCCCGGTCACGCGGTGCAGCGTCCAATCATCCGCGGCACGGGCGCCCAGGCCGCGATAGACCTTCAGGGCCGGCTCGTTCCAGTCGAGCACCGCCCATTCAAAGCGGCCGCAGCCGCGCTCCAGCGCGAGGCGCGCCAGCCACGCCAGCATCCGGCTGCCCGAGCCCCCGACCGCGCGCGCCGGGCCGCACGTACAGGTCTTCCAGATACAGCCCCGGCTTGCCGACGAAGGTGGAGAAATTGTGAAAAAACAGCGCGAAGCCGCACGCCTCACCGTCGATACAGCCGATGACCGCTTCGGCATACGGGCGCGGCGCCGAAGAGGGCCGCGCGGATGGCCGGCGCCGTGGCGGTCACTTCATGTGCCAGGCGTTCGTAGTCGGCCAGTTCGCGGATGAATGCCATGACCAGGTCGATGTCGTTCTCATCGACCGGCCGGATCGTGATGTTGGCTGGCGTGCTCATCGGGCCTCAGCCGGTACTCTGCAGGCCCTGCGCGATGCCGCTGACGCTCGCGAGCAGCGCCTCGAACAGATCGCGGTCTTCGCGCCCGGTCGCCCGCCAGCGGCGCAGCAGATCCACCTGCATGAGATTCATGGGGTCGACGTAGGGATTGCGCAGCTGGATGGAGCGCTGCAGCTGCGCCTCGCCGTCCAGCAATGAGGCGTAACCCTTAATCGCCAGGATATGCCGGCGCGCGCTGTCGTACTCGGCGCGGATGGCATCGAAATGCCGGCGCAACGGCTCATCGACCAGCTCCTGATAGGCCTGGGCGATCTCCAGATCCGCGCGCGCCAGCATCGCTTCGATGTCATCGACCAGAATGCGCAGGAACTGCCACTGCGTGCAGGCCGCCTGCACGGCGATGAGCCCGTAGGCGTCGATCGCCGCGGCGAATCCGGCGCCCGCACCGTACCAGCCGGGCAGCAGATGGCGCGACTGGATCCAGGCGAACACCCAGGGCACCGCGCGCACCGAATCGATGGTGGCCGCCGCGGAGCGGTAGGCCGCGCGCGAGCCGATCTGCATCCGCTCGATCACATCGATGGGCGTCACCTGGCGGAAATAATCCTGGAAATCCGGCTCACCGAACACCAGCCGGCGATAGGCTTCAAAACTGCTTCGCGCGACGGTGGCCGCGCAGGCCTCGTGGAGCGGATCCACCTGCGCACCGGCGCCGCGCCGGGCGTGGCCCACCGACAACGCCAAGGCGCTGAACGCCCGCTCCAGCGTGCGCATGGCGATGGGGCGCAGTCCGTAGCTTTGATTGACGACCTCGCCCTGCTCGGTGATGCGCAGCAGCGGGTTGCTCGTGCCGGCGGGTGCGGCACGCACCAGCGCATCGATCCGGCCGCCGCCCAAGGCGATGCTGCCGCCGCGGGCATGCACGATCACCGGATGGGCGACCACGCCCTTGAGCGCCTCGCTCAGCGCCGCCTGCGCGCGGTAGATGGCATAGCGCATGTTGCAGATGCCGCCTTCCTTGCTGATGTCGGCATGGCCGAGCACCACGCCTTGCCGCCCGCCCCGCGATGCGAGGTGCCGTTCATAGGTGGCATCGGCCAAGAGCGCGCGCATCAGCGCAGCGCTGCGCTCCAGGGTGTCCAGGCACTCGAACATCGGCGCCACATCGACGGCAGCCTCGCCGCTGCGCTTGTCCCACGCTTCGGCCCAGCGTGCCAGAAGCAGCACCGCCAGCACATCATCGATGCCGACCACGCCGCTCACCACGTAGAAGCCGATGGCATCGGGTCCATAGCGATGTCGCCCCTGCACCATGGCCTCGAAGACACCGCGGCTGCGGCGCCCCTGCGGATCCAGTTCCACGCGCGGACCCTGATCGCGGGCGAGCGCGCCGCTCAGCAGCTCCTGACGCTCCGTGACCGTGCGCTCCAGCCAGCGCGGGTCGGCGAGGCCCTGCGCGATCACCTGCTGATGGACGCTGGTGTGCTGGCGCACATCCAGCGTCGCCATGTGAAAGCCGAAGGTCTGCACCCGGCGCAGCAGCCGCTGCACCGAGTGATGGCCGGCGTTCCAGCCCTTGTTGGCGCGCAGGCTCTCGGTAATGAGCCGGATGTCGGCCGCGAAATCGCGCGCCTGTTCATAGCCATTGGGGCGGCCGTCCAGCGCGTTGCGCAGGCGCGTGCCGAGCTGCGCCAGAAATACCCGGTACGGCATGCGATCGTGGCGCGCCGGGGTGATGGAGCGCGAGCCGGGCACCAGGGTGTTGTAGTGATCGATGCGCTTGGCGAGGCGCGGAGGAGATGCTCGACGCGGCTGGCGCTCTGCGACAGCTCCTGGGCGAGCGTCTGGCACTCCTCGATGTAGGCGCCGAGGATGACGCGGTTCTGGCGATCCAGGGTCTCGCTGATGGTCTTGCCGTTCACGTCCGGGTTGCCGTCCATGTCGCCGCCGACCCAGGTGCCAAAAGCGATGATGCGCGGCAGCTCGATCGCCTCCGCATCGACGCCGTACAGCTTCTCCAGCGCCTCGGCGACCTCCTCGTAAAAGTCCGGCACCACCCAGTACAGCACTTCACCCAGGTAGAACAGCACATGCTCGCGCTCATCGGCCACCGTGAGACGCTCACGCGGGTGATCCTCGGTCTGCCAGGCCGCGGTGATCTCGGCGCGCACCCGATTCCAGACCGCGCGCGATTCGCCCGGCGTCAGGGTCGGATCCAGCCGGTCGAGCAGCAGCTGGGCTACGCGCTGCTGCTTGCGCAGCATGGTGCGCCGGGTGGCTTCGGTGGGATGGGCGGTGAACACCGGCTGGATCTGCAGCTGCGGCAGGATGGCCATGACGTGATCCAGGGTGAGCCCTGCGGCCTTGAGCGCGCCGAGCGCATCCTCGATGCCGCCGGGCTGCGGCCGGCCGCTGTCCTTGAGGAAGTAATCGCGCCGGCGGCGAATGCGGTGCACCTTTTCCGCCAGGTTCACCACCTGGAACCAGGCCGAAAACGCGCGCACCAGATCGCGTGCCTGCGCGGGCAGGCGGCCGCGCACCCGCGCCGCAAGCTCCCCCGAGCCGGTATCGCCCTCGCGCCGATTGATGGCGGTGACGCGGTCCTCCTCCACCGTGGCCAGCAGCGTCGTGCCCCCCTGCTCGCGCAGGATGTTGCCGATGAGATCGCCCAGGGCGTGGACATCCTCACGCAGCGCTTCATGCTTGGGCGGAAAATGGATCTGCTGGCGTTTCAGAATGGATTCTCCACGAATGCGAACGACACGGCCCGACTACCCCGCCAGCAGCACGCCTTCGGCGTGTTCCAGCGCTTCGGGGCGGCCGTGGATCAGCACCAGGTCGCCCTCCCGCAGGCGCGTGCCGCCCTCCGGCGCATGGCCCAGTATCCCGTGTCGGCGGATTCCCGTGAAGGCCACCGCGGCGCCGCGCGTCGCGGACTTCCTCCACCGAGCGGCCCACCGCCCAGGCGCCCGGCGGAATGACCACGGTGCGCAGCTCCTCGCGCAGCGCCAGCAAGCTCCGCGGGCATGGGCGAGTCGGTGTGCGGGCGCACATCGCGCAGCAGCGCGTAGCGGGTGTCGCGCACCTGGCCCAGCGCCTGCACCACGCGCGGCACGGGCACGCCGAGCGCCCGCAGCGCCGCGCCGACCAGGTTCAATCCCATCTCGAAGGTTTCCGGGATGATCTGCGTGGCGCCCGCCGCCATCAGGTCGGGCGCATGCGCATCATCCACCGTGCGCACCAGGATCGGCACATCGGCGCGCAGCCGCCGCACCGTGCGCACGATCGCCAGGGCCACGCCGGGACTCGAGAAGCTCACGACCACGGCGCTCGCGTGGTCACACCCGGCGCTCACCAGCATGTCCTCATCGGCGGAGTCCCCGTACAGCACCGGTTCGCCGGCCTGGCGCGCGGCGCGGATGCGGGCCGGATCCAGATCGAGGGCGATGTATTCGAAACCCTGCGACTCGCAGCACCCGCGCGACGCTCTGGCCGACCCGGCCGTAGCCGCACAGAATCACGTGGTCGCGCTGGGCGATGGTGCCGGTAAGCTCATCCTCGCTCGGCCCGATGGCGGCAAGCGCCGGGCGTCGCTCGCGCAGCACCAGCCGCGCGATGCGCGCATTGTTGGCGAGGATGAAGGGGCTGAGCACCATCGAGAGCACCACCGCGACCAGCAGCGGCTGGGCAATCCGCACCGGCATGGCGGCGCTTTGCAGCACCAGGGTGAAGAGCGCGATGCCGAACTCCCCGCCGATCGACATCACGATGCCGGTGCGCACCGCCTTGAAGGTCGAGGCTTCAAACAGCCGCGTCGCAAGCGTCGCCACCACGGCCTTGATGAGCAGGAAGCCGGCGAGCAGTGCCGAGATCAGCAGGAACTCGGCCAACAGGAGCCGCAGGTCCAAGAGCATGCCGACGCTGATGAAGAACAGGCCCAGCAGGATGTCGCGGAACGGCCGGATGACACTCTCGATCTGATGCCGGTATTCGGTTTCGGCCAGCATCATGCCGGCCAGAAACGCGCCGAGCGCCAGCGACAGGCCCGCCAGGTGCGAGGTCCAGGCCGACGCCAGCACCACCAGCAGCACCGCCAGGGTGAACAGTTCGCGCAGGCGGCTGTGGGCAATCTCATGAAACAGCGGCCGCAGCAGCCAGCGCCCGGCGGCCAGCACCGCGGCCACGGCGGCGGCGCCGCCCGCCACCGCCGCAGCCACCGCCCCGGGTGAAAAATCGGCGCGATGCCCATCGGCGAGCGCCGAGGCCAGTACCAAGAGCGGCACGAACGCCATGTCCTGGAACAGCAGCATGCTGAACGCCAGACGGCCGTGGGTGCGGTTGATTTCGCCGCGATCGGTCAGGGTGTGCAGGATGATGGCGGTGGAACTCATCGCCAGCGCACCACCCACCAGTGAGCCGATCAGCCAGGGCAGGCCGAAGCTGCGGGCGATGACGGCGATCACCGCGATGGTTGCGCCCACCTGCACGGCGCCCAAGCCGAACACCTCGCGGCGCACGGCCATCATTCGCGGCAGGGAGAATTCAAGGCCGAGCGTGAACAGCAGGAACACCACGCCCAGTTCGGCGAGGTTGCCGATGGTATCCGCCTGAGTGATGAGCCGCAGCGCATGCGGCCCCAGCGCCATGCCGACGACCAGGTAGCCGAGGATGGAGGGCCAGCCGATGCGTCGCGCCAGTGCCACGACGAACACCGACGCGGCCAGCATGATCAGGACCTGGGTGAGGGGCTGCTCGATCAAGAGTACGAACCGTCCGCCGCGCGGATCAGTTGTTCATCAGGATGGTGGTATCGAAGCTCTCAAAGCCCTGGATCGCGCGCTTGTAGGCGTTGAACACCAGCCGCTCGGCAACCTTGTCGGCGCGCGTGGACAGCAGCATGCGCAGCACGATGTCATCGGGTGGGCGCGCCGCATCCTCGGCCATCAGCTGCTCGATGACGCGGGTCAGGCGGTGCACGAGTTCATTCACAAAGCGCAGGTGTGCCGTATCGATCACCTGCTCGCTGCCCGGACCGTAAGTGGTGCGGGCCTCCTCGGCGAGCTCATGCAGGAACATGTTCAGCAGACGCGCCTTGTCGATCAGCCGCAGCTCCGTGAAGTACTCGATTTCGGATTGCAGGTTCATGCGCGCGGCTGCCCTCAGGCGGGGAAGAAATCGATCGGCTTGGTCGCCGTAATGGGTTCCACGTCCTTGGGCTCGAAGCGGTAGGACTTCACCCGCGCGATGATCTTGCTCTCCAGCTCCTCGTTGTGCAGTTCCGAGGACACGATCCGGCACATGGTGACCTCTCCGGAAGGGGCGATGGTGAGTTCCAGCACTATCTTACCCTGAAGCTCCGGATGTTCGCGCAGCGCGCGGGCATAGAGGGAATCGATAGCCCCCTTGTTGCGGTCGAAAACCAGGGCGATCTCCTCCTGGCTGCGCGAGGCCTTGCCGCTCGCGCCGCTGCGAGTGGGCGCCGCGATCGTTCAGTCCCGAGTGCGCAATGGCAGAGGTGACGGTCGCGGTTTCATGGCCGGTCAACGAACCGGCACCGCTGCCGAAGCCGCGACTGCTGCTGGAGGTGATGCCGCTGCTGCCGACCCCGATCTTGGCGGTGATCATGGAGCGTTCGGCGTGCGAATCGGCGCCCACGGCACCGGTCAGGTTCTTGGTCTGACCCTCATCGATCGGGGTCTTCTCGCGCAGGTCCGCCAGCTGGTCCTTGAACTGTTCGATGCCGGATTTCTCGGCCTTGCGCCGCGCCTCGGCGATACGGTCCACCTGCGGCACCGGAGTCGGCACCGGCTTCACCTGCGGGACCGGCTTCACCTGCGGCGGCGGCGGCGGAGGGGGCGGCGGGGGCTTGGGCTGCTCCTCGATCATGACCCGCGCCAGCTGCGGCGGTATCGCGGCCGCCCCGGGGGGTGTCCTGGGTGCCGGCAACAAGGCGATCAGGATCGCCAGCAGCAGCAGCACAATGAGGCCGATCCGCAGGATGCGCTTGAAAAGCGCCTGCGTTTCCTCCTCGCCCTCCCAGGCGAGTTCATAACTTCGATAAAAAGGTGCCAGCATCATGAGTCCTACGCCGCCGGAGCCCGGGTCAGCGACACCGGTTTCTCTTTTTGCAACACGGCCAGCGAAATCTTGCCGTAGTCGGCATCGGTAACGGTGGCCATCACCTTCTTCAGCACGTCATACGGCAGCGATTTGTCGGCCATGATGGTGATTTCGCGGGCGGCCAGCGCCGTTTCGGAAACCTCCTTGCCGACCAGCAACGGGCGCTTCAGGGCCGCACTCAACG
This sequence comes from uncultured Gammaproteobacteria bacterium, assembly GCA_963708865.1. Classification (GTDB taxonomy): domain Bacteria; phylum Pseudomonadota; class Gammaproteobacteria; order Steroidobacterales; family Steroidobacteraceae; genus DAIDKA01. The sequence continues at coordinate 265,742 of CAVPUC010000005.1, read as the reverse complement.
GCGCCAGGGTCCCGGCCGGGTCGGCCTGCACGGTCTTGATGCTCTCGATCCATTCGCCCTGCACGAACAGATCGGTCTTGGTCATCATGACGACCACCGAGTGTTCCGGCGCGGTTTGCGCAATGGACTGCGGGATCTCGATGCCCTTGCTGTTCTGGATGACTTCCACCTCCGTGGAGTACACCAGCAGAAACGACACCATCACTGACAGGATGTCGATGAGCGGAATCAGATTCAGCTCGAAGCCGGATTGGTGGCGCTGATGGTGCACGGCCATGCGCCGCGCGCGGTTGGACATCATGGCGGGGCGTCTCCCACGGAGATGGTGGGGAACAGTTCCGCCTGCGTGGTGTCGAAGCCATTGGTGGCTTCAAACACCCGCACGTGGTCCATCACCTGCACCACGGTGTCGTACGGGGTGTCCTTTTCCAGCAGCACCGAGGCATCCGTCTTGGTGGGAAACTTCGCCTTCACCTGTTTCAGGAAATCCGTCAGGCCGTCGTAGTCATAGCCCTTGGCGGTATTGGGAATGTCCTTCAACGGTCCGCTGTTGCGGTCCGCCACTTCGAGCAGATTGGGTCGCACCAGCACCTCCAGCTGCAGGTCCTTGGGCAGATCCGGCATCTGTGCGCTCGCGGTGGGGAGGTTCAGTTGCAGCACCACCGTGCGGGAGAACACGGCGGTCATCAACAGGAACGTCACCATCACGGTGAAGATGTCGATCATCGGGACCAGCAACAGCTCGGCGGGCCGCCGGTTGCGGCGCGCGAGCTTCTTGGCATCGTATGAACGGCGCATGTGCGTCTGTTCGCCTGATCAGGCCGCAGCCGGAGCGGGCGCCTCGGGACGGCGCTCGGTGACGGCGTTCAGGAACTTCACCGAGGCCATCTCCAGGCTGTCGATGAGTTCGGTGGTCTTGGTCTGCAGGAAGGCGTGGATGAAGAGCAGCGGCACCGCCGTCATCAGCCCGAATGCCGTGCAGTTCATGGCGACCGAAATGCTCGCCGAGAGCAGGTTGGCCTTCTCGGCCGGGTTCACCGTCGCCACGGCGTGGAACGCGGCGATCAGGCCCATGACGGTGCCCAGCAGGCCCAGCAGCGTCGCAAGATTCGCGAAGGTCGCCAGGTAGTGGGTGCGCTTCTCCAGGCGCGGCGTCACTTCCATGAGGCTCTCCTCCATGGCCTTTTCGATGTCATCGCGCCGCCGTGCGGCCTGGATGCGCGCAAGGCCGTAGTTGAGGATCTGCGCGATGGCCGAGTCGGACTTGGAGGTGATCTGCACCACCTGCCGGAAATTGCCCTGCGCCAGCAGCGGCACGATTTGATTCCACAGCTGCCGGTTGCGAGTCGAGACGCGCACCAGATAGATGTAGCGTTCGAGCGCAATCGACAGCCCGATTACGAGAACGACGGCGATCGGGAACATGAACGTTCCGCCGCCTTGAAAAAATTTGACCAGATTGTCCCAAATATTCATCAGTAACTCCCGAATACAGCAGGCGAACCCTTAAGGGGTTCCCCAACTTAATGACATAAGAGCAAAAAACCACGACCTGTTTCTCATCCCGCATGGCCGGTCCCGCAGGCAGGCCATCAATGCTGCGCCGCCGCCGCCGGCTGGGGACCGGCCGGGCTCTTTTCTGGCGCAACTGTGTGGTAGTACCGCTCTTCGCGGTTGAAAACGTCACGATCCACCGGTTGCAGGACCTCATCGACCAGGCTGTTCGCGGGCTTGCCGGTCAGATCGCCCAGGTCCGAATGCTTCCACGGCACCACGTACATGACCTTGGGCAGCTCCTTGTTGCCGGTCACCTGCGTGGCCTCGAGGTCGAGCCGGTCCATCGCCTTGCCGGTGCGGGCCGCTTTGGCCACAGGGGCGCTGCTCGCCGCGGCCGCTGGCGCGGGGGTCGGCGCCGCACGCGTGATGGTGCCGGTGTTGGACTGCGGCGGCATCGCCGAGGTATTCACGCCCGGCTGCAGATCATCCGGCTTCTGTCCCTGGCCGAATGCGGGGAGGGACCCGAGCAGGGCACAGCCCGTGGCGCAGACCACGCAAACAACCACTCTTCGCCATGCACGCATGTCAGCCTCCAGCCTTGTCAGGTACTGCCGGTGCCGAGGAGGTCGCCGGTGCGGCGTTCTTGGCCGCGCGTTGTTTAAGGTCCGCAATCCAGCCGGTGACGGCCTTGTCGTCCGTGCCCAGATCCTTGTAGTGCTGCATTGCCGTCAGCGCCGCCCCAGTATCACCCAAGTACAGGTCCAGCACGATCGCCAGGTTGCGATACGCGGGCGCGAAGTTCGGATCGGCACTGATGGCGTGGTTGTACGCTTCCGCCGCGTCGTGGAACTTGCCTTCCTGCCGCAGCGTCACACCCAGTTCACACCAGGCCTCGGCATCATTGGCCTCTCGCTGCACGGCCGCGTGCAGCGACTGATCGGACTTCTCAAGCTCGCCATGCTTGCGGTAAAGAATGCCCAGATTCACCAGCGCCCCCGCATACTGCGGATAGCCGGTGGCGATCTGCTGGAATTCCAGTTCCGCCTCGTCGTCCTTGCCCGATCGCACCAGTCCCACGGCGCGGTTGAAGTCCGCGAGGGCACGGGGCGGGGGCGGCGCAATGGGCGCCGCCGCGGCAGTCACTGCGGCGGGCGCAACCGCCGCCCCGAAGCGGCCGGCGCGGCGGCAACCTGCGCGGACGGCGTGCTCGGCGCGGTCTTTGCCACATGCGAGGTGCTGCAGGCCACCTCGAGCAGGCCCGCTGCGATCAGCACGCCCCACTTACTGCAGAGTCGTGACCACATCCTGGGTGACCTCCGTCTTGCCATAGCGGCCGGGCTTCAGTTCGGCGAGGGCGGCAAAGCTCTTCTTCACGCCTTCATCGTAGATGCCATCGCGGGCCAGTGCCGTGTTGATCTCGTGAATCTGGATCGCCTGCTCCTCAAACGGGAACGCCTGATCCTCCAGCAGCGATTCGTACTGTTCCAGCTCGTCCTTGTTCAACTTCTTGGGCCGCTCCGACTCCAGCACGTCCTTGCCAAGCCTGCGATACAGTTCCGCCGTCTCGTAGGTCGCAGCGGTGGTCACTTCCGCCACGTGGTAATCGGCGGCCGCCTTGTAGGCCGCCAGCGCCGCCTCCATCGACTGGCGTTTGGCAACCAGGCTCTTTTTCAGCGGCGTCACCAGGCGGATGGCACGGAACGAATCCCGCAGCGGCTGCGCCAGTTTCAGCTGTGCGTTCGCCGCCAGATATTTGGTGCGCTCGGTGCGTGCGGCGCCGGCCTGCGCGTCGGCGCGGACGATTTCCCGCAGCCACTGTGCTTCGCGGCTGCTGTTGCCGGACTTGCCGGCAAGCTGCGCCAGCTGCTCGCGCACTTCGATGGCACCGGCGACCGGCGTCGGATATTCGTTGACCTCGCGTTCCATCATCGCGACCGTCTGCACGGTATTGCCGGCCTTGCCGTACAGCTCCGCGGCACGGCTGAGCGCTTCGCGCCGTACCGCCGGCTCCTCGGTGGCATTGGTGGAGATGTGCTCGAACTCGAGCGCCGCATCCGCCGGGCGGTTGACCTCGGCATAGGCGACCGCGAGCTTGCGGGTCACATCCTCGGCGTTCGCACCATTCGGGTACTGCTTGCGATACGGCTCCAGGACCGCAATGGCCTGGCCCCATTGCTTGAGGTTGATGAGGCCGGCGGCCGCATCGTACTGGGCAGTGCCGACAATCTTGGAGTCCGGCGCCACCTTGGCGACCCGCAGGAAATCCGTCACCGCACCGCTGGCATCGCCGGCCTTCTGCCGCGCCTCGCCCTGGCGGTACACCGATTCGGCGATCCGTTCAGTCAGATCAGCGCGCAGTTTCACATTCGCCGGGTCCGGGCCCGCCGAGCGGTCACGCGCCTGGATGAAGGCGGCTTCGGCCTGGTCGTAGACACCCAGTTCGTACTGGGACTGGCCGATGATGTTCCAGGCGATACGCTGCTGCGCAAGCTCCACCGGCGGTGTGCGCGCCAGCAGCAGCTGCGACACCTGAATGGAACGCGGCAGATCGTGCGCGGCAAAGATGCTCTCCGCCGCCCGCGTCAGCACACCGCTGCTTTCGGGGTGCTCGGGAAAGGTCTGTGCGAACTTGATGTTCGCATCGATCGCGCGCGCGTGCCAGGCGCTCCTGGCCTCCCCGTTCAGGCCCTCCTCGGCCTTCTGGTAGGACACCAGCGCGGCATAGGCCGCCGCCGCGGACTTCGCATCCTTCGGGTAGCCGTACGCGGTGTGCTCGTACTCATCGGCGGCTTGCGCGTACTGGTGGCTCTCAAACAGGGCATCGGCCAGCAGATAGTTGGTGCCGGCCGAATCGGGCGCATCCGGGAAGGAAGTGAGGTAGCTGCGATACCAGTGAGCCGCCTGGCCATAGTCCGCCGGGAGCTTGGATTTTTGCGCGGCGGCGTGGAAATAGGTGGCGAGATCGCGCAGATTGGTCTGCAGCTCCTTGACCACCGCCGGGTAGTCCGCGCGCGCCCGCCCCTTCCAGAACGGCGCGCTGAAATCGTAGTTCTGCGCATATTCGCGCTTGCCGTCGATCACCAGATCGGTGAATCCGCCCTTGGTGTAGGCGTCGATGGCCTGCATCGCCAGATCCGGTGCGTGGACGTTCTGCGCATCGCGCGCGACGAACGCGCGATAGGTGCCTGCGGCATCCTGATAGCGCTCCTTCTCCACATACAGATCGCCCAGCTTCGAGTACAGCAGGTACGCGTAGGCCGGATTGCCGCGACCGGAAAGGAACGCATCCACGCTCGGTGCACCGTCAAGGTAGGAGAAGGTGATGCTCATCACCCGCAGCGTGTCGTCGACCAGTTCGCGATTCGCGCGTGACAGCTCATCCAGCGGATGCATCGGGCCGCCCGGCACGCCGCCCAAAAGCTGCTGATCCAGGACGCCGGCGAAGGACGGCAGGCTCTCCTCGTTCAACGACTGCTTGAACAGTGACCAACCATGCTTGTACAGCGCCTGGGTATAAAACCCGCCCTGGGGCCCGAGCTTGATGACGACGGCATAGGCGCTCGTCGCCTGCGGGTATTGCTTCGCCGAGAACAACAGTTCGCCGCGCCGGAACTGCACTTCATCGAGGAGGTGGGTGGCCGGGTAGCGGGCGATCAGCTGATCGAGCGTGGCGAGCGCCTGGTCGGGCTTGCTGGTGGCCTCATAGGCGCGTGCCATCTGGTAGAGCACCTGGTCATTGCGCACGTAATCCGGATACGCCTTCAACAACTGCGTGTAGAGCCGTATGGCCTCATTGCTGTTCAGGTCCACCTGCGACAGGTCCTTGTCGAGGGTGTCGAGCTGATCGCTCTCCTGGTTCAGATCGCCCAGGCGGCGCAGGGCCTCGGCACGCAGTTTCGGATCGGTGCGCTGCAGCTCAAGGAAGCGCTTGTAGTTTTCCATCGCCTTGGCGGAATCGGCGGCCGCCGAGGTGTTCTTCTGCACCACCACCGGTTTCTTCTTGACCAGATCCCCGATGGTCTGGGCGTTCTGCGTGCTGTCCGCGGCGAAGGCCGCGCCGCTCACGCCGGCCGCAAGGCACGCGCCCAGCAGCAGCGCCACGCAACGCTTGCCGCTCGCCGCGTTCACTTCGGCGCTCCGGGCGGCTCGGACGGCGCAGCCGGAGGTACGGGCGCGGCGCCTCCAGGGGCGGCTTTGGTGGCATCGGCATTGGCGGCCTTGTCGTACATGGTCGCGAGCGCAAAGCGCGCCTGCACCTCGTAGGCGTCCAGCCGGTCTTTCTGATCCGACAGTTCCGCGACGGCGATCTGCTGCAGGTAGCCCTGCTGCGCTTTTTCCGAATTCGCAAGCCTGGTCTGCAGGTCGGTGATGCGCGCCTTCAGGGCCGCCAGCCGCGCCGCGAATTCGCCGGTATTGGTGGGCACGCTGCGGCGCGCCTTATCGACCCGGATCCAGCGGCTCTGCGCCTCGTGCAGGGCCAGATCCAGGTCCTTGAGCGTGCGCCGTTCCTGCCACTGCCGCGCCTTGAAGGCATCGGTGAGCTGGAAGAACATCACGCCTTTGAGCAAGCGCACCCGCTCCCGCAGGGCATCGTTCGCCTCATCCTTGGGCGCGCTCGCCAGGGCATCCTCGATCCGCCGGATCTGCTCCCAGCGCGCGCGCTCCTCCGGGGAGCCCAGCGCCGCCACGTCCTCGCGGGCATCGATGGCGCTCAGGCGCGCCTCAAGATCGTCGCGCCGGTGCTGCAGCTGGTCGACCGCCCCGGAGGCGAGCAGTTGATCGACCTGCGGCAGGCGCTGCGCATAGGCGTGCTCGCGCGTATCGATCATGTCGCCGAAGGCCTGGGTGCTGTCCGACCAGACATCCAGCGTCGAGCCCAGGAAGGTCAGATCCCGGTAATTCTTCAGGCCTTCCTGAAAATCATGTCCGGCCATGATGGCGTACAGGTAGCGCGACTCAGGCTCATCGGGGAGGTTGCGCAGCTGCCAGAACCACCCGTAGTGCGTCTGCTCATCGCCCGCCAGAAGCTCATCGCAGCATCTTCCCCGAGCGGATGCGGCCGATCGCGCCATCGAGCGCGGTCTGCTCCGAGGCGAACGATGTGAGGGCCGACTCGTAGTCCTGCGCCGCCTGCGCATTCGCTTCAAGCTTGCCATAGGCGTACGGCACCGCCAGATACGACTCCTGGACCGCCGAGTCGAGGAGGCTGCGATGGCGCAGCTCAGTCCACGGCGCCAGCGCCGCCTGATAATCGCCCAAGGCGGCATCGGCCCATCCCAGTCCCAGCAGTGCCTTGTTGGAGTACTCGCCATTCAGACGCACCCGTTCCAGCGGCACGCGCGCCTTGTCCGGCTGGTTCGCCTGAAGATAAGCGAATCCGAGGGCCAGATTGGCGCGGTCGCGCAGCGCCAGCAGCTCCGGCTGCGCCGTGGCCAGCGTCCCGACCGCGGTGAGGTTGGCGTCGGCCTCGGCCATGCGCTGCTGGCGCACCAGCGCCACGCCCATGTTGAACTGCGCAAACGCCAGCCAGTCCGGCGGGCCCTTGAACGCCTTGAGCAGCGCGATCGACTCGTCGAAATGACCCTGGCGCAAGAGCGCATTGGCGAGCAGATGGACTTTCTGCGCTTCCTGCTGCGCGGGCAGCTGTCCTTGGACCTGACGCAGCGCATCGACCGCCTTGTCCAGATAGCCGCGGGCATACCAGATCTGCCCCAGGTAGAACCAGGCGCGATTGCGCACGCCCTGCGGCACATTCGGCGTCAACAGCTTCGAGAAGCGCTCGCCTGCCTCGTTGTACAGGCCCAGCGACAGGTACAGGCCGCCCAGCAGCAGCTGCGAATCCAGTTCATGGTGCGGCAGCTGATTCCAGTGCTGATAGGCGAGCAGCCGGGTCAGCGCCTCGAAGTCATCCTGCTGGTAGTAGTGGAACAGCACATCCCCGTACTGCAGGTCCTGCACCCGGATCGGCGCAAGCTTCTGCGGATCGTGCTGCGCCGCCTGCGCGACGCCTGCGAGCGCAGCCACCAGGACGCAGGACAATTGGCGCAGGACTCGCATCAGGAGCGGCTACTCCCAGTCCTTGATCTCAAATTCAGGCTGCATCTTGCGCTGCCGGTCCTCGATCTTCAGCTCCAGATACTTGGCGCCGATGCTCTTGTCGAATTTGAGCGAGGCGCCGCGCCGATAGTCGCGGTTATCCGGACCCTTGCCTGAAAAGAATGCGACCAGCTCGTGGTTGCCGACCTTGAGGTTGCCCAGGTACAGCCGCTGCACGCCGCCTTTGAGCAGCGCGTCCACCTCGCGCGGGGTGTACAGGTAGTTGGTGACTTCCTTGTTGTCGATCTTGAGCGTGACGGCATCGAGGGCGAAGAACTCGCCCACGTCCATCGAGATGTACACCGCCACCTGGGTATTGGCCGGGAACAGCAGTTCCTCCTCCAGCACAAACAGGTCGCGGTTCAGGTCCACCACGTCCTTCTTCAGCTGCTGCGTATCCTCATCGAGGCTGCGCGTGTCGGCAGCGCCGGGCGGCGCAGTCGGGCCCGATGAGGTGGCCGCGGCGGTTGCCGGGCCCGAGGATGCGGCGGGCGCCGCCGGCGCACTCGAGCCTGCATCCGCCGCCGCCAGCGCCGCCTCGACCTGGGCGCCCACGGCCTGGGCGCCATTCGGCGCGGAGGAGGCCGCGGGCGCATCGGCCGCGGGAGCCCGCAGCGCCACGGCGGCAAGACTTAGCCCGACCAGCAAGCCCATGCAGGCGAAGGTCGTGCTGCGGGCAAGGCGATCGCGTATCCGGCCGGTCTTTTTCGTTACTGGCATGGCACTTCCGGTCATTCGTTAAGCAGCTCGCGAAGCTGACTGAGGTAAAGCGCCTCGTCCCGGGGGCCGAAGTCGCGGTAAACGTGGCGCACGATGCCGCCGCGATCGATGAGCACCGTGGTCGGCAGATTGTCGATCTGGTAGAGGCGCGCCACCTCCTTCGCGGGATCCTCGAGCAGCATCAGGCCCAGCGGATGGGCCGCCACGAACTGTCGTGCGTGGGCGGCATCATCATCGACGCTGACGCCATACATATGCAGGCCGGCAGACCGGTAGGTCGTGAAACTGCGATCCAGCATGTCGAGCTGGCGGCGGCAGACGCCGCACTGGCTGCCCCAGAAGGTCAGGACCACGACATCGCCGCGGTCTTCGGAGAGCCGCACATTGGTGCCACTGAACGACCGCAATGCGAAATCCGGTGCTGACTGGCCAAGTAAGGCGAAGCCCTGGGCGCTCGCCGCAAGGCACAGGAGAGTCAGTACCGCAGCCGCTAGGCAGCGTCGAGTCAGGTTCCAGCCGCTTAAAGGATTCACACACAGTCATCCATGGGTCCGCCCCGGCGACCGACGGCCCTCGCAGCTGAGAATTTAACATTTGCGCGGGGCGCGGTGTGGACCCAATTCTCAGCTTCTAACTAATCACCCCGTTCACGATCGGGTTGAAGGCAATCAGCGGATCGATGTTGCTGCCCAGCCCGTTGTTCGCGATGGTCGAGGCAAAGTTGGCCTGCTGCCCATGCAGGGCCATGTAGTTGAGAATGACCGTGTTCACCAGCAGGTTCACCGCATTCGCCGCGGGACTTGAGGCGGTGTTCACCGAGCCGTCCGAGGTGTAGGAGCCGATCTGGTTGGGGGTGGTCGCCGCTGGATTCACGACCGGGCGGCCATTGGGGTTGTAGACCAGGAAGAATGTCGCGGCGACCGACTGGTTGTCGCCCTGCCAGCCGAACTTGCCGCGGCCCGCGGCCGAGGTATCGATCATGCCGGTGGAACTCAAGGAACCGTCGCTAAACACATACACCATCAGCGGCTTGCCCATGCGCTTGGCGTATTCCAGGCACGCGCCGATGCACTGGCCCGCGTTGAAGTTGCGGGTCTCGCCGGTGGCGCGGGTGCCGTCGTGGTAATCGTATCCGCCGAGCGCGATGGTGCCCGCGCCGGCGAAACCGTTGACGACCATCTTCATGACCGCGGCGGTCATGCGGAAGTTCTGCTGGGAGTATTCGGCGGTGGAGAAAATGCCTGAAGCCCCCACGATCTGCGGGTCGATGTCCGGATTGAGCGTGGTCGGGTCGCCGAACTGATTCACCAGCACCGTGGACTTCACGTACCCGCAGCGGGTCTGGGTCTTCAACGAGGTGTCCGTGGTCGGATCACCCGGCTGCGTGTTCACCTGGCCGAGCTCACCGCCGAAGCTGTTGACGTTGTTGCCGCCGCTCAGGCGGATGGTGGATTCCAGCACCTGCACCGCATCGTTCGGATCGGTGAACATGGTGCCCAGCTGTCCGGTGTTCACAAGCCCCGTGATGTCGCTCGACTTGGTGACCACCGTCGGACTCACGCTCAGGTTGATCAGTGCCGCCGGGGCCATGGAGCTGCCGCCGGAGGTCGTGGCCTGGGTGCCGATCAGCGTCAGCAGCGAGCCGTTGGCACCGGCATCGTAGATGCCGTACATCGGATTGTGCGGATTGTTCTGCGTGTCGTTCTGCGACATGGCCGCAATGGCCGTGCCATTGGTGCCCGCCTGCGCCGCGACCGAGGCCTTGGACTGGATGCCGCGCAGGATCGCGCCATCGGAGTGCCAGGCCGCGCCGAGCGAGGTGTCGATGAAATTGCCGCCGGGAGCGCCCATGTTGGGGGAATTCGGCAGCATGTCGCCCGGCAGCCCGAGCTTGCCGTAGCCGGCGGTGGTCAGGAAGTCCATCTGGCCGCCCGTGCCGCCGATCAGGATTTCCGAGCCGTTCAGATTCGCGCCACCGGCGAGATCGAAACAGATGAACGGAATCTTGCCCGCGCCGTTGGTGATGATGCCGCAGGCCTGCTGCAGGGCCGTCACATCGGAGGCCAGCGTCGCCGCGCGCGCCGCGCGCGGGTCGGTGAACGCGGCGACCATCGCCGAGGAACCGATCAGCACGGCGGAGCTGGACAGGAAGCCGGTGGATAGGAAGTCACGCCGCGTGACGGGCCGCGGATGGCTGCCGTCATGGCGGAGAGGCTCGTAGAGCTTGTGGCTGCGCGGCAGTTTCTTGCGAATGATCATACGGTCTCCAGATTTCCTAGGTCGCGCTACTGCACCAGCGTCGAGGCACTGCCCAACAGGGCCGCGCACGCCGCCTTGGTCACGATGCCCGAACGGTTGGGCGTATTGGCGTAATTTGCGGGTGTCAGGTTCGTGATCAGCGCATCGAGTTCAGCCTGGACGCTGGCAAAGCTCGGCTGAGTCGCCAGGTTCGCGGTCGTCGTGCCGCCGACCAGATTCGTGTACAGCGCGTTGATCACCGCGTCGCGATGGCTGTTGCTGTTGATCGGGGCGTTGAAGTACGCACCACCCTGCGTGGCATCAAAGCCCGCACCGAAGACTGCGGTCCCGCGGGTGTCGACCATTTCACTGCAGTAGGCGATGGCCAGCTGCGAGATCGCGGTCTGGTTGGCGGCCGAGAAGGCCGTCAGATCCGGCACCGGCGGCAGCGCCGACACTACGCTTGCGTAGACCGAGGACACATTGGTGTCGATCATCGGCACGCCGGTCACCTTGGCCATGGTCTGGGTCAGGCGCTCGAAGGTCCGCACGCCCATGTCCGGAGCCTGAGGACCCGGGACCGGCGCGGGAACCGCGTAGGTCGGATCCGTATACGCGTGGGTCTGCGAGCCGATCTGGGCGAAGGACAGGAAGAACTGGTCCGATGCCGGTCCATTCTGCAAGGCGATGACCGCACCGACACCCGACAGCAGTTGCCCGGAGGTGCTGCTGTAATTGGCGGTGGTGACGGTGGTGTTCATCGGGATGTAGCTCTGTCCCACCGTCGCCTCGGTGCCGTTGATGCCGATGCGCATGCCGCTGATGGCAATGCCATTGGGCGTCTGCGTCGGATCCAGGCTGATGAAGGTCGGGTTGGTGAACAGGTACGAGTAGCTGTCGTTGAGGCTGACCGTCAACATGATGTAGCTCTGCGGTACGCCGGTCAGATTCGTGACATTGAACAGCAGGAAGTACTTCTGGCCGACACCGGCCGCGTAGTTCTGCTGGATCTGCGCGAGCGTCAGGGCGCGATTGTGAATCGCGACCATGCGCAGCTCGCCCTGGAACTGGTTCTTGGTGCCGGAGGTCTCGTTGCCGACCACCAGTGCGAAGGTGTTGTCCCAGTTGGCGAGCGTGCCGCCGCCGGAGGCGTCCACGTCGCCCGAATACACGCCATCCACGTACAGCTTGCGTCCATTGACCGGATCGTAGGTCAGGACCACATGCTGCAGGGCCGCCTGCGCGAGCTGGTTGTTGGCATTGGTGACCAGCGCCGGCAGACCGTTGGTGGAGGTGACGCTGCTGCGCACTTCACCCGCGTACGAGAAGGCATTCTGCGACAGGGTTGCATCGCGCAGCGTCGGACCACCCGAGTAGCTCACGATATCGACCCCCGTCTGGGCCACATTGGCGGGGGACACCCACGCCTCGATGCTGAACTCACCCGAGGAGGTGATCATGTTGTACAGCTTCTGGCTGGTCGTCGTCGTGCCCTGGGCCTTGGAGCCGGGCGCGAAGATCACGCCCCAACCCGCATCCCAGGTGTAGTTGCCGGTGAGGTTCAGGTCCAGTTCCGGCTCGACACCGCTGGTGTCGTAGGCAATGGTGCCGGTGCCGGTCTTGAACTCATACAGCGCGATCTGGTCGGTCGTGTAGCGGTTCTGGCCCGACGCCACGGTACCGTCATACATGGTCAGCGCCTTGGAGATCACCAGGCTCGGATCCACGGTCGTGAGCGGGATCGGATCGGCAAAATTCTCGATCGCCGTCAGCATGGCCTGGGCATCGGCGGTGCAATCGCTCCAGCAGTTGTGATGGTCGGTCGCCGAGCCGCGCGACGAATCGCGACAGACAGGTGGTGGCGGTCGCACTGACCGTGCACGGCACCGCCGGAGTGGCGTTGGTCGGATCGGCGTCAGACAGCGCGATCTTGGCCTGCGCGTCGGCATAGGCTTCGTTGACATCGGCGCTGGCGAAGTACGGCTGCTGCGCCGTGAGCGCCGTGGGCGCGTGGCAGCGCGAGCAGTACGTGGTCAGAATCGGATAGACCGTGGTCTGGAATGCCGCGGGCGAGACCGGGAAGGTCTTGGAAGTGCCCACCGTCTCATCGGGCGGCGCGACCAGCTTGATGCTCTGACTGCCGGTGGCGGAGGAGCCCGCCCAGTTCTGGATCCACACCGTCAAGGTGTCACCGCACGCCGAAGGGGAAGCCAGCCAGCAGTTATGGCCGCCGGCAACCTTCTGCACCATGGTCGATTGGTCCGGCTGCGTCAGGTTGACCACCGTGTTGGCCGCCTGGTACGCCAGATTCACATCATCGGTGCGCGCGAACTGCGGCGACTGGCCACCCTGCGTGTGGCATCCACCGCAGCGATTGGTGGCCTTGATGTTGGTCCACAGATTGTCCATGAAGGCCTGCACATCGGCCGTCGCCGGCGGTGGGCCGCTGTAGGTCGGCGCGGATGCCACCTGGGTATTGGGCAGCGCGGTCGTGGGCGCACCACCGCTGCAGGCGGCGAGCGTGGCGAGCGCCGCGAGGGCGGCGAGCTTGAGGATCATTTTGGCGTACTGATTCATGGCTGTCCCTCAACTGCCCATGCAGTACACGGCGGCGGAGGCAAACAGCGACTTGTACTTGTAGCCGCCGGCCTTGAATGCACTTGACATGGTGGACACCTGATTCAGATCGGCCTGACTGGCCGGAGCCCGGTAACACACTGTCTGGAAGACTTTCTGCGCCTGGCACTGGGCGAAGGCGGCGCTGTGGGCAAGCTCGGTCCCCAAGGTCTTGGCACCATTGCCGCTGCCCGGCAGCGTCGGATCCCAGCCGAGCGCCTGGTTCGGACCCTGGCGCCAGCGGTTGGACCAGCTGTCATCCGGGGTGACGAAGCCTTGCGGGAAGTTGCCGGTGTTGATGTGGTACTTGGCCTGCGTCGTACCCGGCGTATAAGAGAGCGAGCCGGTGTTGGTGCCGTCGCCGACGGCGGTGCCGACGAAGTTGTAGTACGCGAATGCCTGCGCCATCGGGTCCATGCCGCTGTGACAGCCGATGCAGCTGTTGAGGAACACCCGGCTGTCGCCACCCGGGGAGCGGCTCACATCCTGGCGGATGCGATCCGGCGGGCGGGTGATGTCCTCCACCGTCTCCAGGTCGTTGCACAGATGCGCGATCAGCGTGAAGCGGAACATGGCGCGATTGGTGCCATTGATGAAGAACGATGAGGTCGCGGCGCGCGTCGTCATCAGGCCCGCGGTCGCGGCGGTCGGTATGCCGTACACGCCGGACTGGGTGGTCGGCAACCAGTGTCGACATCATGTCCACGCCCTGCGATTCCAAGGTGGCGTAATGATTGTCATCGCTGGTCGAGGGCGCCGGCAGGCCGGCCGCATTGCTCACATAGAGAATGTCGGCGGACAGTGCGGTACTGAAATCCACATCGTCGCGCACCATGCCGATGAAGGTCGCCACGTAGTCATTGAGCGGCGCGAACACCGTCTGGTCACGGTTGGTCCACGGCATCGCGAAATTCTTCAGCGTGGTGTTGTAGAACTGCGGCTGCTGCATCGCGTAGTTCGCGACGCTGGTGAAATCATTGTTGGCGAGATAGGTCGCGATGTTCGCGTAGTCGGTTGCGCTTGGCGGCACGCCGGCAATGCGATCAAAGATGCGCTTGGCCTGTTCATTGGGTCCGGCTCCGGCAGGCAGCGCGCACAACACAGCGACCAGTGTCACCAGCGCTCGCGTGCCAGCGGATCGGCGTAAGGATCGGTAGGTTCGATTCGTGCTCATGGGACGCCCTGTCTCCAACTAAACAACCTGGTGCGAGGCGGACTATACGCACTGAATTCCATGGTCTTGAATGTCTCAAGAGGCCGACGTTGCGTCGCGCAGACATCCCATCAATCGCCTCTGTGCGGCTATGCTGCGCATCGCCAGCCCTTCTTATAGCGGGCCGGAAGGATGGCGCACCGTGCATCCGTCAGTGGACGTGCAGAGCTGTGACGGAATCGACACAACTGCCAATGCTCCAAAGCGGATTACGTAAATATGTGGCCTGTGTCTGAACGCTTATGTCCACAAGCGGGTCAAGCTGTAGCAGGTGGAGCGAACTTGAAAGTGTCACGATCATCTCTGCGACTGGAACTCTCATACGGCAGCGCCATACGGGTGCTGCGGGGTGCGCTCGTGTGCGCGGCGCTCGGCGTGCTCGCCGCGTGCAGCAGCGGCGCGGGCAGCATCGAGACCGCCAGCGGCCAGACCGCCGATCCGGCGACCATCGATTTCCCGATTTTTTATGTGAAGCGCTATGCCGACCCGACCAAGGCACAGGCCTCGGCCATGGACCTGCGCATGCTGCGCTTCGCCATCCCTTCGGCGGACCTGTTCATGCGCAGTCGCGCCGCGCCGAGCGGCACCGAAACGAATATCACGGCGCGCATCACCGGCACCGGCACCAAGACTGCCGGCAACTACGACATCAAGGATGTGAGTGCGTCGCCCGACGGCACCACCATCCTGTTCGCCATGCGCGGGCCGCTCACCGCGAAAATGAAGCAGACCGCGGCGCCCTCCTGGCGCATCTGGCAGTACGTGATCGCAACCGACACGCTGAGCCTGGTCGTCGACCCGAACACCGACCCGGATCCGGCGACGGTCAATGATGTCTCGCCGCAGTTCCTGCCCGATGGCCGGGTCGTGTTCTCCTCCACCCGTCAGCGCCAGTCCCAGGCCATCCTGCTCGATGAGGGCAAGCCGCAGTTCATCGCCCAGGATGAGGCCAAGACCGAGCCCGCCTTCGTCCTGCATGTGATGAACGGCGATGGCACCAACATCCACCAGATCTCCTTCAACCAGAGTGATGACCGCGATCCGACGGTGCTCGCCAACGGCCGGATCATGTGGAGCCGCTGGGATGACGCGCCGGGCAAGGACGGCATGCATCTGTACAGCGCGAATCCGGACGGCACCGACACGCAGCTGCTGTACGGCGCCAACAGTCACGCCACCGGCACCACGGCCGACGGCGCCAACAACAGCACCATAGAGTTCGTGAAGACCCACGAGATGCAGGACGGGCGCATCCTGGCGCTGGTGCGGCCCTACACCTACGCCAATGTCAACGACATCGGCGGCAACCTGATCATCATCGATACCAAGAATTACGTGGAGAACACCCAGTCGGCCCAGGCGGGCACATCGCTCGCAGGTCCCGCGCAGAGCCTCGCGACCAGCAATCCGGTACTCACCGTGCCCGGCCCCTCACCGGGCGGGCGCTTCTACTCGGGCTTTCCGCTGTGGGATGGCACCGGCCGCATCCTGGTGAGCTGGACGCAGTGCCGGTTGTTGACCAGCGCCACCTCCAGCGCGCCCACCGCCTGCACGGCCGCGACGCTCGCCGACCCCGCCTCGATCTCGGCGCCGCCGGTCTACAGCGTGTGGATGTTTGATCCCAGTGCCAACACCCTGCAGCCCGTCATGCAGCCGGTCGATGGCGTCATGATCACGGACCTGGTCGCCGCCCAGCCGCGCACCCTGCCGGCGGAAATCGTCGACCAGCAGCCCGGCGTCAGCTTGGATCAGGACATGGCCAACGCGGGCGTCGGGCGAGATCGACATCCGCGATGTCTACGACTTCGATGGCGTCGATACCGCCGTGCCCAGTACCGCGGGCGTGGCCAATCCCGCCGTGACCGCGCCGAACCTGCGCCTGGCACGCTTCATCCGCCTGGAGAAGCCGGTGGGCATTCCGGATCCGCAGACCCTGAAGCTCGACAACGCGGCCTTCGGCGCCACCAACTTCATGCGCGAGATCCTGGGCTACGCGCCGGTGCAGCCGGATGGCTCGGTGGTCATCCAGGTGCCCGCCTACGTCTCCTTCCAGATCAGCATTCTGGATGCCACGGGCAAGCGGATCACGCCGGTTCACGACGCCTGGCTGCAGGTCATCCCCGGGGAGACGGTGCATTGCAACGGCTGTCATACGCCCGCCGCGCAGCAGCAGCCGCTGCCCGGACACACCGCGACCTCGCATGGTCGGGCCGGGACCTTCAATTCGGCCTACGCCGGTGGCAATGCGTCGATTCCCTTCAGCAATTCGCTGTCGAGCTACACCACCATCACCGGGACGACCGAGCCTTTGATCCCGACGACGACCGGGCAGACCATGGCGGAGACCCTCAGTGCCGCCAGCTGCGCCGGCGACTACCCCGCACTGCCTGCAGAACATGCCCAGTGTGAATCTCATCTACACGGACCTGTGGACCAATACCGCCGCGGGCCTCACGGCGGGTACGCCGATCGCCCTGGCCTACGATGCGACCCTGACCAGCAACGTCAACTGGCAGATCCCCGTCGGCCAGAACTGCCTGCTGGCCTGGTCTGCGACCTGCCGCATCATTCTTAACTACAACGAACAGATCCAGCCGCTGTGGACCGTTTCGCGCACCTACACTGGGGGCGTGGCCGCCGGCCAAACCGGTGCCTGCACGCTGTGCCACAGTCCCGCCAGCGCGGCGGGCGCCGTGCAGGTCCCCGCGGGCGTCACCCAGCTCGATCTCACCGCCACCGCCTCCAATGAGGAGCCGCTTCAGCCGGTCTCCTATCGCAGATTGCTGTTTGCACATAATGAACAGGCTATTATTGGCGGGGCGCTTGAAGATGTGGAGGTGCCCGGTCCGCCCGACGCCACGGGCGCACCGACGCAGGTGACGGTGAGCATCGGACCGCCGATGGCTGCCGGCAACGCACGGGGATCGACACAGTTTTTCAATGAATTCGCGACCGGCGGAACGCACGCGGGATATCTCAGCCCGGCGGAGCTGCGGGTGATTTCCGAGTGGTTGGACATAGGGGCTCAGTATTTCAACAATCCATTCGATCCGGCCGCGCCACTGGATTGACCTGCCGCGCAATCTGCGCCGTGCGTCCGCCGTGGCCGGTCTGCTGGTCGTCCTGTGGCTGGCGGTCGGGCCGCGCCCGGTACAGGCCGCGGCGACCCCGCTGCAGGTGTTCATCAGCGCGCCGTACCTGGAGCTGCACACCGGTCCCGGACGCGGCTATCCGGTGTTCAATGTCGTGGACCGGGATGCCAGCGTCGATGTGCTCAAGCGCTATACCGACTGGTTCAAGGTGCGCACCGCGAGCGGCATCGAAGGGTGGGCCTCGGCGCATGACATGGAACAGACGCTGCTCGCCGATGGCACCCATTTCCACTACGACGTTGGCGACCTGAACGCCTTCACCTCGCACCGCTTCGAAGCCGGCGCGTTCTTCTATGGAGACTATGGCGGTGCCTCAGCGGTGTCGGTGTATGGGGCGGTGTTCGCGAACCCCAACCTCGCGGCCGAGGTGTCGATCGGGCAGTTCCTGGGCAAGGCCTCCGATGGCACCACCGCCGATCTGGGACTGGTACACATCTTCTATCCGCAGGCGCGGCTGGCCCCGTTCGTGATGCTCGGGACCGGCATCGTGCGCATCGAGCCCAAGGCCACCCTGGTGCAGCCCGATGACCGCACCGAGCAGTCGGCGTACGTGGGTGCCGGCCTGCGTTACTACCTGACGCGGCGCTTCTTTTTGCGCGGCGAATTCAAAGAACACATCATCTTCACCAACCGTAACGAAAACCAGCAGGTGGACGAATGGAAATTCGGCTTCGCATTCTTCTTCTGACCTTGCTGCTGGGGCTTGCGGGCAGCCTGTCGGGGTGCGCGACGCTGCGTCATCTGTTCGGCCATGACACCCCGACCGCCCCGGCGGATGACGGTGCCAGCACCGACCGCACCGCCACTGCCGACGACAGCACGCCGCCGCGGGTCATCGAACCGGAAGTGGAGCGCCGCACGGTCAAGGTGCCGCGGATCAAGTCCCAGGACATCGAGTTGGGGGGGTACCTGGGCACCTTGAACATCGAGGATTTCGGCGCCCACCGCGTCTTCGGCATCCAGGCCGCCTACCACGTCACCGAGGACTTCTTCCTCCAGGCCGAATACGGGCGCTCCAAGGCGGGGCGCACCAGCTTCGAAACCTTGAGCAATATCTCGCTGCTTACCGACAATGAGAGATGGTTCAAGTACTACGACATGTCAGTAGGCTACAACTTCCTTCCTGGCGAGGTTTTTATCGGTCGCAACCACGCCATGACGAGCTCTTTTTACATCCTGGCCGGAGTCGGTTCCACGGACTTTGGCGGTGACTCCAAGTTCACCGGCAATTTCGGCGCCGGCTACAAGATCCTGCCGATGGACTGGATCGCGGTCCATGTCGCCGTCGAGGACCGGGTGTTCAACTCGGACCTGTTGGGTGTGAACAAGCTCGCCAGCAATCTGGAGGCCCACCTGGGCCTGACCGTCTTCTTTTAGGAGCGCAGTCACATGCTCACGCGATGGACGAAATTGGGCCTGATGGCCTTGACGACGGTGATCCTGGCCACGGCCAACGCCGCCGGCGGATCCGCCGGCCCCGGGATTCAGCCTGCCGGCCCGCGGCGGCTCCACCATTGATCTGTCCCAGTACAAGGGACAGGTGGTCATGATCAACTTCTGGGCCAGCTGGTGCGTGCCGTGTCGGCAGGAGATGCCGCTGCTGGACAGTATCTACAAGAAGTACAAGCCCCTGGGCTTCACCCTGCTCAGTGTGAACGTCGAGCCGGATCAGAAGGACGCGGAGAGCTTCCTCAAGCAGACCCCGGTGACCTTCCCGGTGGTATTCGATGCCAAGAGCAAGGTCAGTGGTCTTTATAATGTGCAGGGAATGCCCACCACGGTGTTCATCGATCGCAAGGGCAATGTCCGGCTGATGCATCGTCAGTTACAAGCCGGGCGATGAGAACCTGTACATGGACCAGATCCGCACCCTGCTTCGGGAGTGACCATGAGCATCGCGCGCCGTATCTTTGGCCTGGCCGCAGCAGTGGGACTGCTCTCGCAGCTATGGGCCTGCTCGCCGATCGAACCTTGGGTGAAACCCTACGAGCGCGAGCGGCTGGCCGATCCGATCATGGCGTTCGACCGCAATCCGGTCTCCTCGGCCTACATGGACCATGTGGTTGAAGTCCGCAGTGCATCGCGCGGCGGCAGCGGCGCCGCGGGTGGCGGCTGCGGATGCAATTGATGCCGCGCGCCTGGCGTGGCGGGCGGTGGCTGGCGCCGCTCGCCGCCGGCGCGCTGTGCATCCTGTATGGCGCGCCCAGCCGTACCGATGTGCTGCCCGAGGATCGGGCCGATGCCCTGGGCACGTATTACTGCAGGCGGTGGCCAGGACATCACCGGGTTCTCGGTGCTGGTGCGCAAGAAGATCGGCGACCACGTCTCCCTGTCCTATAACCATCTCGCCGACATCGTTTCGGGTGCCTCGATCGACGTGCGCACCTCGGGGGCGAGTCCGTACCGCGAGAAGCGCACCCAGGACGGGCTGAACGGCGAGTTCCTGTATGGCAAGACCACCTACACCCTGGGGGTCACCCACAGCTACGAGCCTGACTATCGCTCCAACACCGCCAGTTTCGGCATCAGCCAGAGCATGTTCGGAGATCTGACCACGGTCAGCATGACCTACCATCGCACCTGGAACGACGTCTTCAGGATGACGTGCCTGGTGGATGATCCCAAGCTCGACTATCCGTGCGTCGAGAAGGTCCACGACCCCGGCTTCGGCAAAAAGGACATGGACGAGCGCTCCTATGGCGTGGGGCTCACGCAGATCCTGACCCGCAACTCCATCATCTCGGCAAACTTCGAGGTAATCACCGATCAGGGTTGGCTGAGCAACCCCTACCGCTCGATCATGTATGCGACGCCGGGCAGCCGGCGCAGGCTTCGCCCTGGCGCCGGAAATAGATCCGAACACCCGCACCAGCAACGCGCTGGGACTGGACTACAAGTACTTCCTGCCCTGGCATGCGGCGGTCGACCTGCAGTACCGCTACTTCGAGGACACCTGGCACATCCGCGCGCAGACCGCGCAGATCGGCTACACCCAGCCCTGGCACAACTTCACCTTCGACGGCGATTTGCGCTTCTATACCCAAACGCACGCGGATTTCTACAGCGACCTGTTCAGCTCAGCCAACGTGCAGAACTTCGAGTCGCGCAATCGGGAACTGTCTTCCTTCAACAGCTTCACCGTCGGTACCGGCGTGTCCTACGAGTTCCATATCCCGCACGCGACCTTTCTCTCCCGCAGCACGCGCCAACTTCCGCGTCGATCACTTCCTGTTCGACTACAAGGACTTCCGTGACGCGCTGCTGATCGATCCGTCCAAAGGCGTTCTGGCAGGCAGCGAGCCTTTGTACACCGTGCAGCTGAACGTGATGCAGCTGTTCTTTTCGGTCTGGTACTGAGCGGCTCACTTCGCGGCCGCTTCGGGGTTCTCCAGGCCCTTCGAATACCACAGCTTCCGATCCGGCGTCACGGCCACGACGTCGACGTCCTTCAGGGTATTGATGAACGCGATGCCCTCCTTCACCCCCATGACAAATACGCTCTTGGTGAGCGCATCGCTGCGCGTCGCGTAGGGGCGCGATGATGGTGACGCTGCGCACCACGTGCGGCGACTTGCCGGTTCGGGGATCGAGGATGTGGTGGTAGCGCACGCCGCCCTCATCGAAGAAGCGCTCGTAATCCCCCGAGGTGGAAAAGGCGGTGTCGCTGAGCGGTATCTTCAGGATGGTGCGGTTGCGGTCATCCGGATCGCGGATGCCGATGATCCAGGGCTTGCCGAAACGGTCGCCGATGATCCGTGAATCCCCGCCCGCATTGACCATGGCGCGCGTGACGCCCAGTCCCTGCAGCACCGCAATGCCGCGGTCCACAGCGTAACCCTTGCCGATGCCGCCGAAGTCGATGCGGACGCCGGCATGGTCGAAGAACACCGTGTGGGCGGCAGGGTCCAGGTGGATGTGCCGGTAGTTGCTTTCCGGCAGCGCCGCCGCGATCTGCGCATCGTTGGGACGGACATGCTCGGGATAGTTGTACATGTAGCCGACGCTGGCGTAGGTGATGTCGAAGGTGCCACGCGTGAGCTTCGAATAGTCGATCGAGGTCTGGATCAGATCGAACAGCTCCTTGGTGATCGGCATCGGCGCCTTGGCGGCCTGCGCGTTGACGCGGGACACCTCGCTGTCGGGCTTGTAGGTGCTGAACTCATCGTCGATGCGGCGCATTTCCTCGAAAACCGCGGATATCGCCGCCTCGCCCTTGAGCCGGTCCTCGCTCCACAGCTCCACATCGCAGCGTGTGCCCATGATGGGCGCATCGCGATACAGCCACTCGGCGTGGGCCGGTGACCATGCCGGTATCAGCAGCGCCAGCGCGAGCGCACCGGCAGTGGCGGCGGCAGCGCGAAAGGATTTGGACTGTGCGGGCAGGGTAGGTTCACTGCGGACTCCGATTTGTCAGCATTGCGCCGGCACGATGTATATCCAAACGTATAGCCAACTGCATGCCCGGCTGGAGTAAGCTTGGCACAGTTCAACTCAAGGATCCTCCGCATGCGAAACCGCATCCGCCACTTCGGTAATCTGGCCGGCCTGCTCGCCAGCGTCGCGCTGGTGTTCACCAGCGTGGCAGTCCACGCACAGGGACGCGAGGAGGCCCGCCTGCTGACCGCAAGCCAGGTCCTGAACGATGCGATGGGCTCGCCCGACCAGTTTGTTCCCAGCCGCCTGCTGGAACGCGCCTATGGCATCGCCGTGGTCCCGGATGTCACCAAGATCGCCTTCATCTTCGGCGGCCGTCGCGGCAACGGCGTGCTGGTGGCCCGCGACCCGAACGGTCGCTTCAGCGATCCGATCTTCGTCAACCTGACCGGTGGCAGCTTCGGCTTCCAGTGGGGCGTCACCTCCACCGATGTGATCCTGGTATTCACCACCAAGCGCAGCATCGATCGCATCGCCAGCGGCCAGTTGACGCTGGGCGCGGATGCCTCGGTGGCGGCCGGTCCCGTGGGCCGCAGCGCCTCGGCGGGCACCGATCCGACGCTGTCGGCCGAGGTGTACTCCTACTCGCGCAGTCGCGGCCTGTTTGCGGGTGTCGCCCTCGATGGCAGCGCGCTGACCATCGACAACAATGCGGACGCACGCTTCTATGACAAGGGCGTGGTCAACGCCTACGACATCATCAACGGTACGGTGCACACCAACAGCGACATCGCCCGGCGCTTTCTCGATACCGTGGCGCGCGCCACCGGCGCCACCGTCGCAGCCCCGCCGCCGGCCCCGGCACCGGTGATGGCCGCGCCGCCCGCGACGCCTCCGCCGGCCAGTGGCGGCGCCCAGACCTTCCCGATGTCCGATCCGAAGCCAGGCCAGGAACCGCAGGCGCACTGAGGCCCCTGGCCCCGTGCCGCGGGTCGGTGCGCTGATCCGACGGCAGCTGCGCGAGCTGCGCGGGCAGCTGCGCTACCGGCTGGGACTGGTGCTGCAGCGACTGATCGGGCGCGCAGCGCCCCGCGGAGCGGCTCGACCCGGCCCAGATCCACTCCGTACTGATCGGACGCATCAATGGGCGCCTGGGGAACACCTTGTTCCTGACCCCGATGATCGAGCGCCTGCACGCCCTGCTGCCCGCCGCGCGCATCGATCTGGCGCTGTCCTATCCGCACGCACCCGCGCTCTTGGCCGGCATGCCCGGCGTGCGCCAGGTCATTCTCTTTCCGCATAAGGGTCGCGGTATCGTTCCAGGCTACCTGCGCGCCCTGCGCCAGCTGCGCGCGACGCAGTACGATCTGGCCATTGACCCCACCCCCTACTCCACCAGTGGCCGCCTGCTGCTGTCGCTGACGCGCGCCCGCTTCCGTCTGGGCTTCAGCCTCCCCTCGCAATGGGCGGCGCTCACGCACGCGGTGCCGCTGCCGGGCGGGGCCATGCATCAGGGCCGCCAGCCGGCCTATCTGGTGGCCACCGCGCTGGGCGCTGCCTGGGAGCCCGCCGCGCAACGGCTGTGGTTGCCGCTCGGGGTGGATGAGACGGCCGCCGGTCACGCGGCGATCCTGGCGGCCATCAAGGCTGCCCCCGAGCTTGCCGGCGAGCGACCCATCGTCGGCTATTTCGGCCATGCCACGGGACTGAAGGCTTTGGGCCCCGCCTGGTGGGCGAGCTTTTGGCGCGCCTTTCTTGCCGTTCACCCGGAGGTGATCCCGGTGGAGTTCCTGCCGGCAGCGCACGCGCTGCCCACCGTGCCGGGCTTTGCGACGCTGCATCTGCCCTCGCAGCGGCAGCTGACCGCCGCGATCGCAACCTTGAGAATGTTCATCTCCGCAGATGCCGGCCCCATGCACCTGGCCAGCACCACCGACACGCCCACCATCGGCTTGTTTCAGGTCACCGATCCGGCGCTGTATGGCCCCATGAAAGCGCAGGATCGCAGCATCGATGTGGCCCGATTGGCGCCCGCTGAAGTCGCGGCACAAGTCAGCGCGGCATGGTGAGCCCCGCACGGCGAGCAGGACTGGCAGCGCTCTTTTGCTACCCGCGCACCAAGGTAGGATGATGTAGATCGATCGTCACCGGCGCGGCCGCCAGCTGTAAATGGCTCAACCGGGCGCCGGCTGGCCGCGAGCGCCGAGCCCGCTGTGCGATTGGAGCGTGCCTGAGCGGAAGAAGGTTTCGACGCCACTTCGCAACGCTATGGACTACCGAGCGACACATTTATATCCGCATTATCCGTGCTCTTGCTCGCGAGCGCTGCCAGCGCAAATTCTGCGGACCAAGAACTGCTCAGTAGAATTCCTGCCGAGTTCCAAGGACGCTGGGTGATGAAGCTGGATCAATGCGAGGCCCCTACAGAGGGTTGGCTCGACATCTCGGCTCAGAAACTCGACTTTCGTGAAGGAGCGGGATATGTCGTTTCCGCCCACTGGATTGGCGATCTTCAGCTCGAGGTTGACGTGAATATACAGGCTCGAGGTCGCGAAGGCTGGCGGCAGCTGCGCCGCTATACCCTTTCACAGGATATGCGCACATTGACGGAGACGCGAAGCCAAGGCACCAACATTGTTCGCGTGCGTTGCAACTAGGGCCTGCTGATCCTATCAAAGGGCCTCGACTGCTTTTGGCGCGACCACTACGCGCGCTGCCCGGACGGCTTCACGCGGGTGTGAACCGTGCGCCCCCGGCTTTAGGGTCCGTCGGCGAACAGCGGCAGGGTGCTGCTGCCGTCCTGCGACTGCTGCAGCGGACGGCGCGCATTGCCGGGCAAGGCGGGGAAGTAGGCCTGGGCGATACTGGCATGAACCCCATTGAGATAAACCTGCAGATGATCGATCAGCTGGTGCAGGCCGGCCTGGTCGATGTCCGCGAAATTCACCTGCGCGAGGAAACGGTGGGCGCCGGCCAGGGTGTCCAGAACCCCGGAGCTGCGCGAGAGGGTGCGCAGACCCAGTTCGGTCTGGCGCAGGCAGAACAGGCAGGAGCGCGGAAAGTGCGCATCGCGCAAGGCGAAATCCAGCGACTCGACCCGGGTGACGCGCGCGCGGCGGGTCTGCCGGTACATGTGCTGCCCCGACAATGAGCGCAGCACGCTGATCCACTGGATGGTGTGAAAGGGACCCAGGTCGGACGCATCCGCCGGCAGGATCTGCGCCGAGCGCACATCGACGATACGGCTGGTCATGTCGGCGCGTTCGAGGTTGCGGCCCAGCATCAGGAACGTATAGGCGTCGGTGCGGCTCATGGTCCCATCGAGCACCCCGGCGAGTGTCTGGGAGGCGAGCACGATGCGTTTGAGAAAATTGTAGCGGGTGCGCCGGTTCAAGCCGCTCGGCAGCTCCGCGGTGAACTCCTGGAAGAATTCGTTGAGGATCTCCCAGGCCTCATCGGGGAGAATATCGCGCAAGGTGCGCGCGTTTTCGCGCGCCGCATTCAGCGAGGCGCTGATCGATCCTGGATTCTCAGGCTCCGCGAGCAGGAACTGCACGATCTCACGCTCATCATTGCGCCGCTTCTGCGACTCAAAGACCAGCCGGCTGCCGGTGATCTCAATGAGCGGCAGCCAACCCAGCTCATAGCCGCGCTGCAGGTCGAGCAGCAGATTGGCATTGACGCTGATCAGGCGCGCGGTGTTCTCCGCGCGTTCCAGATAGCGCGCCAGCCAGTAGATGTTTTCAGCGACTCGGGCCAGCATGGCGCCTTTTAAACTTCCGTATCCACGATCCAGGTGTCCTTGCTGCCGCCACCCTGGGAGGAGTTCACGACCAGCGAGCCCTTGCGCAGCGCGACGCGGGTGAGGCCGCCGGTGGTCACGTAGGTGGAGGGGCCGCTCAATATGAACGGGCGCAGATCGACGTGCCGCGGTTCCAGCCGATCGCCGACGAAGGTGGGCACCGTCGAGAGGGTGATGACGGGCTGGGCGATGAAATTGCGCGGCGCGGCTTTCAGCTGCGTCGCGAACTGCGCGCGCTCGCGCTGCGTGGACATCGGTCCCATGAGCATGCCATAGCCTCCCGAGCCGTCCACGGGCTTGACCACCAGCGACTCGAGGTTTGCCAGCACGTGCTCGAGTTCCTTGGGCTCCCCGCAGCGCCATGAGGGCACGTTGGGCAGAATCGGCGCCTCATCCAGGTAATAGCGGATCATGTCCGGCACATACGTGTACACCAGCTTGTCGTCGGCGACGCCGGCGCCGGGCGCATTGGCGAGCGCCACTTTGCCGTTGGCCCAGGCGCGCATGAGACCGGGCACGCCGAGCGTCGAGTCGGCGCGAAAGGCGTCCGGATCGAGGAAATCATCGTCGATGCGCCGATAGATGACATCCACGCGCTGTGCGCCGCGGGTGGTCTGCATGTACACGCAGTCATCATCGGCCACCGCGAGGTCGCGGCCCTCCACCAGCTCGCAGCCCATCTGGCGCGCGAGATAAGCATGTTCAAAGTAGGCTGAGTTGTAGATGCCCGGCGTGAGCACCACCACCTCGGGCCGATCCTGGGGACGCGGCGACAGCGCCGCGAGCATGTCGTACAGATGCGCCGGGGTAGTCGTCCACGGGCAGGATGACGGCACTGTCGAACAGTTCCGGGAAGACCCGTTTCACCACCTGCCGGTTTTCGATCATGTACGAGACGCCCGACGGTACCCGCAGATTGTCCTCCAGAACGAACACCGTGCCATCCGCGCCACGAATCAGGTCCGAGCCGCAGATGTGCGCCCAGCAGCTCGAGGGCGGCGACACGCCCATGCAGTTGGGCCGGAAATTGCGCGACGAGGCGATGATGCTGATCGGCAGAATGCCATCGGCGATGATGCGCTGCTCGTGATAGATGTCATCGATGAAATGATTGATCGCGATGACGCGCTGCCGTAGCCCGGCATCGATGCGGTTCCATTCCTTGCGCGCGATGGTGCGCGGAATGATGTCGAGCGGCCAGGAGCGGTCGATCGAGCCGCCCTGCTCGTGATACACCGTGAAGGTGATCCCCATGGCCTTGATGGCCAGTTCTGCGGCCTGCTGCCGCACCCCGATCTCCTCGCCACCGAGTTCGGTCAGGTAGCGCGCCAGCGCCCGGCCGGCGACACGCGCACCGCCGCCTGGGCCGATCAGCTCATCATGAAGTCCGGGCGCGGAATACGAGGTCCAGTCAATGCGCATGTCATCTCGACGGGCATGTGTGCGGGCAACATAGCAGTGCAGCTGCACGCGATTCAAACAATACGACGCAGTCGCTACTCATTGGTGCGCCTTGTGCCAAATTGGTGCGAACGGGCGGGTGTCCCAGGCCCGTATAATAGCCACGAAATGTGGCCTCGAGCTGCGCCGGAGACCGTACGTGTCCATTCATATCGCCCTGAACCATGTCACGCACTATCGCTACGATCGGCCGGTAGCCCTTGGGCCCCAGGTGGTGCGGCTGCGTCCCGCCCCCCATTGCCGCACGCGCATCCTGTCCTACTCGCTGAAAGTCACGCCGACCGAGCACTTCGTCAATTGGCAGCAGGATCCGGAGGCCAACTACCTGGCGCGGCTGACCTTCCCGAGCCCGACCCGGGAATTTCGCATCGAAGTGGATCTGGTCGCCGAGATGGCGGTGTTCAACCCCTTCGATTTCTTCCTCGAACCCTACGCGCAGCGCTTCCCGTTCGAGTACGAAGCCGGCGAGAAGCGCGACCTCGCGCCGTACCTCAGCTGCCTGCCCGCGACGCCCCTGTTGAAGAAATATCTGGCCGGCATTCCGCGCAAGCCGGTCGTCACCACCGATTTCCTGGTGGACCTGAACCAGTCATTGTCACGCGACATCCGCTACCTGATCCGGATGGAGCCGGGCGTACAGACCCCGGAGGAGACGCTGGCGAACGCTTCCGGCTCCTGCCGCGACTCCTCGTGGCTGTTGGTGCAGCTGCTGCGCCACCTGGGGCTCGCGGCGCGATTCGCCTCCGGCTATCTGATCCAGCTGGTCGCCGATGTGAAATCGCTGGATGGGCCCTCGGGCACGGACCATGACTTCACCGATCTGCACGCCTGGTGCGAGGTCTATCTGCCCGGGGCGGGCTGGATCGGCCTCGATCCGACCTCCGGTCTGCTGGCCGGCGAGGGCCATATTCCGCTGGCCTGCACGCCGGAGCCCTCTTCGGCGGCGCCGGTCTCGGGGCTCGTCGAGGACTCCGAAGTCGAATTCGAACACGTCATGCGGGTCGACCGCATCTGGCAGGCGCCGCGCGTCACCCGCCCCTACAGCGAGGTTCAATGGGCGCAGATCGAATCGCTGGGGCAGGAGATCGACAGCGAACTTGCGGCCCTCGACGTGCGGCTCACCATGGGCGGTGAGCCCACCTTTGTATCCGTCGATGATCCGGACGGTCCGGAATGGAACGTCGCGGCGCTGGGCGAGGACAAACGGCAACTCGCCGCCGACCTCTATCACCGTCTGCGCAGTCATTATGCACCGCAGGGCCTGGTGCACTTTGGCCAGGGCAAGTGGTATCCCGGTGAACCGCTGCCGCGCTGGTCCCTGAACTGCTTCTGGCGCACGGACGGCAAGCCCATCTGGACGAATCCGCAGCTGCTCGCCGATGAGTCCGTCGACTACCACGTCTCGGCGGCCACGGCCCAGCGCTTTCTCGCGCTGGTCGCGGCGCGCCTGGGTCTGCCGCCGACGCACATGCTGCCCGCCTATGAGGATGTCTTTTACTATCTGTGGCGGGAACGGCGCCTGCCCGGCAACGTCGATCCGTTCTCTTCAAAGCTGGAGGATGCGCAGGAGCGCGCCCGACTGGCGCGGGTGCTCGAACAGGGTCTGGAACGCGCCGTGGGCTATGTGCTGCCCGTCGGCCGCAACGCCCTCGGCACCGAATGGCAGACGGGGTCATGGTTCGCTGCGCGATGAGCGCTGCTTCCTGATTCCGGGCGACTCGCCACTGGGCTACCGGCTGCCGCTGGATTCCCTGCCCTGGGTGAAGCCGGGCGATTATCCCTTCGTCCACCTGCCGGATCCGATGCAGGAATTCCCACCGCTCAGCGCGCGCGCGGAGCTCAATACCGACTTGCGCGAGGCGCCGCGTGCCGAACGTGCGGTGAGCGCCGGCAAGGCCAATCGGGCGCCGGCGCCGCAGGAATCCGCAGACTGGGTCACCCGCACCGCGATGTGCGTCGAACCGCGCGATGGCGTGCTGTATGTGTTCATGCCGCCCACCGAGCAGCTCGAGGATTACCTCGAACTGGTCGCGGCGGTGCGAAAGCGCGGCCGAAACGCTGGCGCAGCCGCTGATCATGGAGGGCTACGAGCCGCCCAAGGACCCGCGGCTGCAACGATTCAGCGTCACACCCGGATCCCGGCGTCATCGAGGTCAACATCCACCCTTCGGCGACCTGGGATGAGCTGGTCGAGCGCACCACCCACCTGTATGAGCAGGCGCATCAGTCACGGCTGTCCACCGAGAAGTTCATGCTCGACGGCCGCCACACCGGCACCGGTGGCGGCAATCATTTCGTCCTGGGCGGCGCCACCGCGCCGGATTCACCGTTTCTGCGCCGTCCGGACCTGCTGCGCAGCCTGGTGTCCTACTGGCACAATCATCCCTCGCTGTCGTACCTGTTCTCGGGGCTGTTCATCGGGCCCACCTCCCAGGCGCCGCGCACCGACGAGGCACGCAACGACTCGCTGTACGAGCTCGAGATCGCGTTCAAACAGCTGCCGCAGCCCGGCGCCGACGTGCGCGCCGTGGCTGGTGGACCGGCTGTTCCGCAATCTGCTGACCGATGTCACCGGCAACACCCACCGTGCCGAGTTCTGCATCGACAAGCTGTACTCGCCCGACGGGCCCGACCGGTCGCAACGGCCTGCTGGAGCTGCGCGCCTTTGAAATGCCGCCGCACGCGCAGATGAGCCTCGCGCAGCAGCTGCTGCTGCGCTCACTGGTGGCGCGCTTCTGGCAGACCCCGTATGCGCCGGCGCGGCTGGCGCGCTGGGGTACCGAACTGCATGACCGCTTCATGCTGCCGTACTTCGTCGAGCGTGATTTCGCCGATGTCATCGCCGAGCAGCATGCCGCCGGGTATGCGCTGCAGACGGACTGGTTCGCGCCGCACTTCGAGTTCCGCTTCCCCAAGTACGGGGATTTCGCCGCCTGCGGTGCGGAGGTGGAACTGCGGCAGGCGCTCGAGCCCTGGCACGTGATGGGCGAACAAGGCGCCGCCGGGGGCGCCGTGCGCTACGTCGACTCCTCGGTCGAGCGCCTGCAGGTCAAGGCGACGGGGCTCGCGCCCGGATCGCTACGCCATCACCTGCAACGGCCGCCGCGTGCCGCTGCGCCCGACCGGTCGCGCCGGTGAGTTCGTCGCCGGCGTTCGCTACCGTGCCTGGCAACCGCCCAATGCACTGCATCCCGACCATCAGGCGTACACGCGCCCCTGACGTTCGATCTCGTGGATCTGTGGATGGAAAGGTCGCTGGGAGGCTGTCAGTATCACGTCATGCATCCCGGCGGCCGCAACTACGAGACCTTCCCCGTGAACGCCTTCGAATCGGAAAGCCGGCGGCGCGGCGCGCTTCTTCCGCATGGGTCACACCCCGGGCTCGCGTTGCGGTGCCGCCCGAGGAGCCCTCGCTCGAACTGCCGTTCACGCTGGATCTGCGCCGCAGCTGACGTTTTCACCGATGAGAAGCACCATCCGTCCCGCCTCCTCTCCGGGAGCCGCCTATCTTGGCGGCTATTCGGCGGATGCGCGACGCTACGATGAGCTGCTGGACGGCAGCGGCGCGATCCGGCCGCACTGGAAGGCGCTGTTCGACGCGCCTGGGGACTGAGTCCGGCGACGATGTGACGCGACGGGGCATCGAGCTGACCCGCCGGCTGATCATCGAAAACGGCGTCACCTACAATGTCTACGCCGATCCCAAGGGCGCCGACCGGCCCTGGGCACTGGATCCGCTGCCGCTGATGATCTCCGCCGCCGAGTGGCGGCAGATCGAACAGGGCGTCGCGCAGCGCGCGCGGCGTGCTCGATGCGCTGCTGGCCGATCTCTACGGCCCGCAGCGGCTGATCGCCGAAGGCGTCGTGCCGCCCGAGCTGCCATTCGGTCATCCCAATTTCCTGTGGCCGGCGCACGGCATATCGCGCCGCCGGTGCCACCTGGCTGCACATCTACGCGGCGGATCTGGCGCGCGCGCCCGATGGCCGCTGGTGGGTGCTGGCCGATCGCACCCAGGCGCCCTCCGGCGCCGGCTATGCGCTGGAGAATCGCGAGATCATCGAGCAGGTGCTGCCCGATCCGATCCGGGACCTGGATATCCGCAAGCTGCGCGGCTTCTTCGCCGCGCTGCGCGCGCAAGCTGCTGGAGAATGTCGATGCCGGGGAGAGTCCGCTGGCCGTGGTGCTGACCCCGGGACCGTTCAACGAAACCTATTTCGAACACGCCTATCTCGCGCGGCAGCTGGGCGTCGCGCTCTCCGAAGGCACCGACCTCACGGTGCGCAATGACACCGTCTATCTGAAGACACTCGCCGGACTG
Source organism: uncultured Gammaproteobacteria bacterium (assembly GCA_963708865.1). Lineage (GTDB taxonomy): Bacteria > Pseudomonadota > Gammaproteobacteria > Steroidobacterales > Steroidobacteraceae > DAIDKA01. The sequence continues at coordinate 234,254 of CAVPUC010000005.1, read as the reverse complement.
AAGCGGGTTCACGCCATCCTGCGGCGCCTCGACGATGACTTCTGCGATCCGCTGGAATTGCGCAGTGACTCGGCGCTGGGCGTGCCGGGCCTGCTGGGCGCGGTGCGGGCCGGACGGGTGGTGGTGGCCAATGCCCTGGGCACCGGCGTGCTGGAGTCCGCCGCGTGGCTCGGCTTCCATCCGGGCGTTTCGGAGCGACTGCTGGGTGAGTCGCTGATTCTGCCCTCGGTCGCCACCTGGTGGTGCGGGGAGGAGCCGGCGCTGGAGTACGTGCTGACGCATCTCGAATGATCTGGTGATCAGGCCCGCCTATCCCAACCAGCATTTCGAACCGGTGTTCGGCCGCGCCCTCGTGGGGCCGGCGCGCGAGGCCATGATCGCGCGCCTGCGCACCCGCCCCTACGCCTATGTGGCCCAGGAGCACCTGGCGCTGTCACAGGCCCCGGTGCTGCGCGGCACCGGGGTCTCCGGGTTCGCCGCCAAGGCGGTGACCATCCGCGTCTATGCCTTTGCCACGGGCGCCGGCCGCATCGTCATGCCCGGCGGCCTCGCCCGCGTCGCCACCGACGCTTCGATCAATGCCGTCACCACGCAGCGCGGCGGCGCGAGCAAGGACATCTGGGTGCTGCCGGATCCGCAGCACCGCGCCGCAGGTCCCCGAAGTCACCTACCGGTTCGGCGCGCATCACCGCGCGCCAGGACCTGACGCCCTCGCGGCTGGTCGAGAACCTTTACTGGATGGGACGCTACACCGTGCGCTGCGAGGACAAGGCGGGACTGCTGCGCGCCACGCTCGCGGTGCGCGTGGATGCGCGGGTGTGGCGCACCGGCGTGCGCATGTGCCAGGAACTGGAGGTGATCGCGGCCGACGCCGATCCGCATGACCTGCCTGAATGATGAGGGCAATCCGCATGGCCTGGTGGCGGATATCCGCCGCCTCAACTGGTGCGCCTCGCAGGTGCGCGGCCGCCTGTCTTCGGGCTGCTGGCAGCGCGGTCTCGAGCCTGCAGCAGCAGCTGCACGAAGGGCGTGGTCGCGCGCGAGCCGCCGCGACAGACGCTGGATCGGCTGTTGCTGTCGCTCGCGGCGCTGGCGGGCTTCGCGCTGGATGACATGACCCAGGATGCCGGCTGGCGGCTGCTGCGCATCGGTCGCCGGCTCGAGCGGCTGCAGTTCGTGGCGCGGCTGCTGTGCGCGGCATCTGTCGGCGGATACCGCCAAGCAGCAGGCCATCTCGAGTGGCTGCTGACGGCGTGCGACAGCCTGCGGATCTACCGTCCGCGCTATGTCGCACGCGCCGCGCCTGGGCCCGACGCTGGATCTGCTGATCCGTGATGTCGAACATCCGCGCGCGCTCGCCTTCCAGTGGCAGGCGATCGCGCGCGACATGCAGCGCCTCGCCGAGACCCTGCAGCTCGAGGCCGGCGACGCCGTGACCGAGCCGATTCCGGCGCTGACGGACTCGCAGCTCATGGTACTGGAGGGCGATGGCCCGGCGGCTGCGGCGGCCCGGCTGCATCTGGCCGCACGGCTGCAGCAGCTCGCCATCGCCGCCGGGCAGTTCTCGGATCGGCTTGTCGATGCGGCATTTCTCGCACACCAGCCTGCGATTCGCAGGCGCTGGCCACATGAGCGTGCGCGCAGCAGTACCACATCACCCACGAAACGCGGTACCTGTACGCGGGCAAAGTCGTGCATTCGCACCAGCTGCTGCATCTGGTGCCGCAGGCCCGCTCCCTACCAGCAATGCCTGGAACACGAGCTGCAGATCTCGCCCGGCTCCCACCCATCGGCGCGATGAAATCGATGCCTTCGGCAATCCGGTCACGCGCGTGGAATTTCAGCATCCGCACCGCGAACTTACGGTGACGACCGATATGCAGGTCGCGGTGCATCCGCGCCCGGCCGTGCCCGCCGCCGACACCCATCCCTGGGAGCGCGTCGTCGACAGCCTCGCCTACAACGGCCACTGGCCGGCACGCGCCAATCTGGATATCTGCCGCTTCCGCCACGAGTCCCCGTATGTGCGGGTCAAGCGCGCCTTCACCGAGTTCGGCGCCGAGTGTTTTGCGCCCGGCAAGCCCGTTCTGAGCTGCGCCAGCGATCTGATGCGCACCCTGCATCGTGAGCTGCGCTACGCGCCCGGCGAGACCGACGTGGGCACCCCGCTGATGGAAGTCCTGGAGAAACGTCACGGCGTGTGCCAGGACTTCGCGCACCTCATGATCGCCTGCCTGCGTTCGCGCGGTCTTGCGGCGCGCTATGTCAGTGGCTACATCCGCGTCTATCCCATCAGCGGCGGATGGCGCGGCGGAGGAAACGGATAGTCCCGCTGATCGGCGGCGGCGCATCGCACGCCTGGGTCGCGGTGTATAGTCCACCGTTCGGCTGGATCGAGCTTGATCCCACCAACAACACCTGGGTGGGTGTCGAGCATGTGGCCGTCGCATGGGGACGTGATTTCGGGGACGTCTCGCCATTGCGCGGAATCATCCTCGGAGGCGGCCAGCCATGAGCTGTCCGTCAATGTCACGGTGCGAGCCTGTAAGCGCGACGGCCTGAAGGCGTTTCGGGCACACCCGCAGGGTGCCTGAATTGAACGCCACGCCAGAACTCGTCTCGCCCGGCCCAGGCGGTGCACCAGACCGCCATGTCGATACTGCTGGCCATCAGCTTCAGTCATCTGCTCAACGACATGATGCAGTCGCTGATCCCGGCGATGTATCCGATGCTCAAGAGCTCCTACCAGCTGTCCTTCGCGCAGATCGGCCTGCTCACCTTCACCTACCAGATCACCGCATCGCTGCTGCAGCCGGTCATCGGCTGGCTTCACCGATCGCAAACCCAAGCCTTACTCCCTGGCGGTGGGCATGGGCTTCACGCTGTGCGGCCTGCTGCTGCTCGCGGCCGGCGCACAGTTTCGGCTCTGCTGCTGATCGCGGCGGCCCTGGTCGGCACCGGCTCGAGCGTCTTTCACCCGGAATCCTCGCGCGTTGCGCGCATGGCCTCGGGCGGCGCGCACGGGCTGGCGCAATCCATCTTCCAGGTCGGCGGCAACGTCGGCTCGGCGATCGGCCCGCTGCTCGCGGCCTTCATCGTGCTGCCGCTGGGACAGAAGAGCGTCGCCTGGTTCGGCTCTGTCGGCGCTGCTGGGCATCGTGGTGCTGACCCGGGTGGGGCGCTGGGCGCATGAGCACGGGCTGCGCACGCCTGGCACCGCGGGTGCGCAAGGCCGGCGCCGCCGCCGCCCTCAGCAGCGCGCGAGTGCGCGGCGCCATCGCCGTGCTGCTGGCGCTGATCTTCAGCAAGTACTTCTACCTGGCGAGCCTGACCAGCTACTACACCTTCTATCTGATCGAGCATTTCCGCGGTCGAGGTGCGCACCGCGCAGATCATGCTGTTTACCTTTCTCGGCGCGGTCGCGCTGGGCACGATCTTCGGCGGCCCGCTGGGGGATCGCTTCGGTCGCAAGATCGTCATCTGGGTGTCGATCCTCGGCGTGCTGCCGTTCACCCTGCTGCTGCCTCATGCCAATCTGCTACTGGACGGTCGTGCTGACCGTGCCGATCGGCTTCATCCTGGCCTCGGCCTTTCCGGCCATCGTGGTCTATGCGCAGGAACTGCTGCCGGGCAAGACCGGAACGGTGGCCGGACTGTTCTTCGGCTTTGCCTTCGGCATGGGCGGCATTGGCGCGGCGGTGCTGGGGAAGCTGGCCGATGCGACCAGCATCGAGTTCGTCTACCGGCTCTGCGCCTGGCTACCGCTCGTCGGCGTACTCGCCGTGCTGCTGCCCAATGTTGAGCAAGAACAACGGCTTAGCCCTGATTAACAGACTTTAACAATCCGGCCAGTGTGGCTGAACTCGCGCCCTTTCAGAATGGCGCCGGCGTAACCTCGGGCAGTCTTGTCCGGGGGCTTCTGCTTCGCGCCACAGCATCACGACGACACTGAATGATTGACTCCACCGCATCGCTCGGCCCACGCCCGCTGCCCACTTCGGCGCGCAGTGCCGCTGCTCGCGGCAACGCTGCTGCTGGCGGCCTGCAACCTGGGCCCGCACTACGTGCGCCCGGATATTCCGCGCACCTGGGCCTGGACGCCGCTGGCGGCCGAGTCAACCCCCGCCCCAGCCCGCGCCGCCCGCGAACAACGGCTGGCCGGATGCGCAGTGGTGGCGCGCCTTCGGCTCACCGGAACTCGACCGTCTCATCGACCAGGCGCAGTCGGCCAATGATGACCTGAAAGCCGCCATGGCGCGGGTGGAGCAGTCCGATGCGCAGGTGCGCATCGCCGGCGCACCGCTGCTTCCCTCGCTCGGCGCAGGCTTCACGCCCACCCGCAGCCGGCAGATTCTGCCCATGCGGCGCGGGCACATCGCTCACGGCCAACACTTTCACCGCCTCCCTGAGCGCCGCCTATGAACTGGATTTCTGGGGGCGTAACGCAGCATTGCGTGCGGCAGCGGTGGCGCAGGCCACGCGGCAGCCGTTACGACCGTGAGACCGTGCAGCTGTCGCTGCTCGCCTCGGTGGCCAACGACCTACTTCACGGCGCTGTCGTTGCGCGACCGCATTGCCGTCGCCACCGGCAATCTCACCAATGCGCGCAACACCCTGAGCGGCCTGCAACTCGAACAGCGCGTCGGCACCGCCACGGCCCTGGATGTGGCGCAGCAGCAGTCGCTGGTCGACAGCGAGGACGCCAGCATTCCGGCGCTGCGCGCCCAGCTGTCCCATAACGTGGCGGCTCTGGCCATTCTCCTGGCCACCACCACCGAGAAACTGCAGCTGAGCGAAGCCACGCTCGAACAGGTGGCGGCGCCGCCGGTGACCACCGGGCTGCCCGCGGGGCTTTTGGCGCGGCGCCCCGATGTGGCCTACGCCGAGGCGCAACTGGTGGCCGCGAATGCCGATGTGCGGGCCGCGCGGGCCGCCTTCTTCCCCACCATCCAGCTCACGGCCGGCGGCGGCGTGGAAAGCCTGGCCCTCTCGACGTTGCTTGAGCCGGGCAGCCGGATTTTCGATCTGAGCGCCGGCCTCACGCAGCCGCTTTTCGAAGGCGGCCAGATCTCCGGCGCCTATGCCCAGAGCAAAGGACGCTATCGGGAACTGCTGGCCGACTATCACAAGGCGGTGATCTCGGCGTTCGACAATACCCAGGACGCGCTGACCCAGGTGCATGAGATCGCCGAGCAGCTGGCGCGCCAGGAGCGCGCCACGGAAACGGCGCGGCGCGCCTACGACTTCGCGCAGCGCGCAATTTCATGCCGGAACCATCAACATCCTCACTGTGCTCACCACCGAGACCACCTTGTTCACCGCGCAGGACACCCAGGCGCAGGTGCGGCTCGCCCTGCTCTCCGCGCTGGTCAACCTCTATCAGGCGCTCGGCGGCGGCTGGGACACCCAACAGGAGCAGGCACTCATGAGCGGCACACGATGAACCATCCGCTGAGGTGGCTGGCACGGCCCCGGGTGGCACTCGCTGCCGCAGTCGTTCTGATCGCGCTGGTCATGATCTGGTCGCGCTCGCGCCATGGGGCGCAGGCGGCCACCGACCGCGCGGCGATGACCCCGGCCGTCGCGGTCGATGCGGCGACCGTCGCGCGCCGCGATGTGCCGGGATATCTGCAGGGTCTGGGTACCGTGCAGGCCTTCTATACGGTCAAAGTCACCGCCCGGGTCGACGGCCAGCTCGATACGGTCGCCTTCGTCGAGGGTGAGACCCTTAAAAAAGGGCAGCTGCTGGCGCAGATTGATCCGCGACCGTTCCGCGCCGCGCTCGATCAGGCGCTCGCGCAGCGCGCCAAGGATGAGGCACAGCTGACCAATATGCAGCATGACCTCGACCGCTATCTGGAACTGGCGCCGCAGGATCTGGCCAGCAAACAGACCGTGGATACGCAGCGCGCTTCGGTCGCACAGGCCCAGGCGCAACTGAAAGGGGACGATGCCACCATCGAGAACGCGCGCACCCAGTTGAGCTATACGACTATCACCGCACCCATCAACGGCCGCACGGGCATTCGCCAGGTGGATCCGGGCAACATCGTGCATGCCACGGATACCCCGGGCATCGTCGTCATGACGCAGCTGCAGCCGATCTCGGTCATGTTCACTTTGCCGGAGGACCAGGTACCGCAGATGACCGAGGCACTCGATCATGGCCCGGTCAGCGTCGTCGCCCTGGCGCGGGACAATGGCACGGTGCTGGACTCCGGCACCGTGGCGCTGCTCGACAACCAGATCGACCAGACCACCGGCACGATCCGGGTGAAGGCGACTTTTCCGAATGCTCACCTGCGGCTATGGCCGGGCGAGTTCGTGAGCGCGCGAGTCCTGGTGCAGATGCACAAGCAGGCGCTGACGATGCCGGCGGCTGCCCTGCAGCGCGGCGCGGATGGCATGTTCGCCTTCGTGGTGAATGCCGATTCCACCGTAGCGGTTCGCGCCCTCAAGGTCACCCTGCTGGATGAGAACACGGTGATCGTCGACAGCGGCCTCAGCGCCGGCGAGCGCGTGGTCACCAGCAACCTCTATCGCCTGCAGCCAGGCACCACGGTGCGAATCAACGGCGCAAGCGCGGGCCGCCGACCCTCATGAGCGTCTCAACCCCCTTCATCAACCGGCCTATCGCCACGTCGCTGCTGATGGCGGGGGTGCTGCTGGTGGGCATGGTCTGCCTTTCCGCTGCTGCCGGTGGCACCGCTTGCCGCAGGTGGACTTCCCGACTATCCAGGTCACCGGACAACTGCCCGGGGCGAGCCCGGAAACCATGGCGTCCTCGGTCGCGACGCCACTGGAAACCCAGTTCGCCGCGATTCCCAGTGTCTCGCAGATGACCTCGACCAGCGTCTTGGGCGCGACACAGATCACGGTGCAGTTTGACCTTGACCGCAACATCGACGCCGCGGCTCAGGACATCCAGTCGGCCATCACGGCCGCCGCCGGCCAGCTGCCCAAGAACCTGCCCGCCCCACCCAACTACAAGAAGGTCAATCCGTCGGACTCTCCGATCCTGATGTACTCGGTCAACTCGACGGTGCTGCCGGTGACCACGGTTGATGATTTCGCGGAGAACGTCCTTGCGCAGCAGATGTCGCGCATCCCGGGGGTGGCCCAGGTGGCGATCGGCGGTCAACAGAAGCCGGCGGTGCGGGTGCAGGTGGACCCGGCCAAGATCGCCTCGATGGGCATCCAGCTCGAGGACATCGCCGGGGTCATCGCCAACGCCACCGTCGATGCCCCCAAGGGTTCCTTCAACGGCGCGCTGCACAACTTCGCCATCTACGACAACGACCAGCTCATGGAGGCGAAACCCTGGAACAACATCATCGTCGCCTATGTGAACGGCGCCCCGGTGCGGATCCGCGACATTGGCGTTGCGATCGACGGGCCGGAGAACAATCAGATGGTGGCCTGGCAGAACGGCCACCCCGGCATCCTGCTGCAGGTCTTCAAGCAGCCAGGCGCGAACGTGATCGACACGGTGAATCGCATCAAGGCCATCCTGCCGCACGCGCTGGCCTCGGTGCCCGCATCAGTCAAGGTCACTCTGGTGATGGACCGAACCATCACCATCAATGCATCCGTGCACGACGTGGAGATCACGCTGCTGCTGACCTTCAGCCTTGTCATCCTGGTGATCTTCCTGTTCCTGCGCAATGCATGGGCCACCATCATCCCAGGCGTCACCGTGCCGCTGTCCCTGTTCGGCACCTGTGCGGGCATGTACCTGCATGGGTTACAGCCTCGACAACCTGTCGCTGATGGCGTTGACCATCGCAGTGGGCTTCGTGGTCGACGATGCCATCGTGATGCTGGAGAACATCTATCGGCACATCGAGGCGGGACTAACGCCCCGCGAAGCCGCGCTCAAGGGCGCCGGGGAAATCGGCTTCACGATCATCAGCATCAGCGTGTCGCTGATTGCGGTGTTCATTCCGCTGCTGCTGATGAGCGGCATCATCGGCAGACTGTTCCGCGAGTTTGCGATAGTGGTGACGCTGACTATCGTCGTCTCGGCCTTTGTCTCCCTGACGCTGTCGCCGATGATGTGTTCACTGTTCCTGCGTGACGAGCGCCATGTGCGTCACGGCCGCCTGTACAACATCGTCGAAGGTTTATTCGATGGCCTGGTCGCCCGTTATACCCAGGGACTGGACTGGGTGTTGGCGCATCAGCGCATCACCCTGGCGGTGTTCCTGATCACCTTGTGCAGCACTGTGGTGTTGTACGTCGTGGTACCCAAGGGCTTCTTCCCGCAGCAGGATACGGGCCTCATCTCCGGGCTTTCGGATGCGGCACAGGACATCTCCTTCAGCCAGATGGTCAAGGTGCAGCACCGGCTGACCGACATCATCGCCAAGGACCCTGATGTGGCCTCCTATGCCGCATCCGTCGGCGGCACGCGTCCCATCAACAATGGGTTTCTGATCATGAGTCTGAAGCCGCGCGATGAGCGCAAGTCCAGCGCGGACGAGGTGATCCGCCGCCTGCGCCAGAAATTCAACTCGGTGAGCGGCGGTACCGCCTATCTACAGGCCGTTCAGGACATCAACATGGGAGGTCGCACGACCCGCACCCAGTATCAGTACACGCTGCAGGATTCGGATCTTAATGAGTTGAATACCTGGGCACCGACACTGCTGAAAGCAATGCAGAAACTGCCCGAGCTGCGCGATGTTGCCTCGGACCAGCAGACCAACAGCACCAAGGTCTCCCTGGTCATTGACCGCGACCAGGCGTCGCGCTTCGGCATCCAGCCGCAGCTCATCGATGCGACGCTCTATGACGCCTTTGGCCAGCGCCAAGTGGCCCAGTACTTTACCCAGCTCAATGCCTATCATGTGATCCTGGAGGTGCCACCCGCGCTGCAGGGAGATCCGGGGTCGCTCGACAAGCTGTACATCAAGTCACCGCTGACCGGACAGATGGTGCCGCTGTCCAGTGTGGCGCATTACGACACCTCGCAGGTCGCCTCGCTGTCGATCAACCACCAGGGACAGTTTCCGTCGGTGACGTTGTCGTTCAATCTTGCTCCCGGCGTGGCACTGGGCCAGGCGGTCGATGCCATCGATCGCACCGCCAGCGAGATCCGCCTGCCGGAGGGCGTCATTGGCTCCTTCCAGGGCTCCGCCCAAGCCTTCCAGGATTCGTTGCGCAGCGAGCCGCTGCTGGTGCTCGCGGCGCTGGTCGTGGTCTACATCATCCTCGGGATGCTCTATGAGAGCTACATACACCCGTTGACCATTCTGTCGACACTGCCGTCAGCGGGCGTCGGCGCGCTCTTGATGCTAATCATCTTTCACTTCGACCTTTCGGTGATCGCGCTGATCGGCATCATTCTGCTGATCGGCATCGTCAAGAAGAACGGCATCATGATGGTGGACTTTGCGCTGCAGGCCGAGCGCGAGCGCCATCTGGCGCCTGAACAGTCCATTCGGGAAGCCTGCCTGATGCGCTTCCGTCCCATCATGATGACGACCATGTCGGCAATATTGGGCGCGCTGCCGCTGATGCTCGGGCGCGGCACCGGTTCTGAGATGCGCGTACCGCTGGGATACACCATGGTGGGTGGCCTGGTGCTGAGCCAGGCGCTGACGCTGTTCACAACCCCGGTGATCTACCTGTATCTGGATCGCCTGCGGTTGCGGTTCAGCGGTCCGCGCGCGGACGGCGGCGGCGGCAACTGCGATGCCGGCGACCCGACTGGGGGAAGTGCGCGCATGAAGATGCTGCTGGTGGAGGACAACGAGCGCGTCACGCGCTTCGTCACCAAGGGGCTGCAGGAGGCCGGCCACACCGCCGATCATGCCGACAATGGTCGCGACGGCTTGTTCCTGGCCGCCAGCGAGCGCTATGACGTCATCATCATGGACCGGATGCTGCCGGGGAATATCGACGGCCTGTCGTTGATCAGCGCCCTGCGCCAGTCCGGCAACCAGACGCCCATCCTCATCCTGAGCGCGCTGGCCGATGTCGATGAACGCATCAAGGGGCTGCGCGCCGGCGGGGATGACTACCTGACCAAGCCGTTCGCCTTCGGCGAGCTGCTGGCGCGGCTGGATGCCCTGGGCAGGCGCACCCGCCAGGACGGCACCATCACGACGCTGGAAGTGGCGGACCTGAACATGGACCTGCTGTCACGCAAGGTGCTGCGCGGTGCGCGCCAGATCCTGCTGCAGCCGCGCGAATTCAAGCTGCTCGAATACCTGATGCGGCATGCGGGGCAGGTGGTCACGCGGACCATGTTGCTGGAGAATGTCTGGGACTATCATTTTGATCCCCAGACCAATGTCGTCGACGTGCACATCAGCAAGCTGCGCCAGAAGATTGAACCGGAGCCGGAGCGCTCGCTGCTGCGCACGGTGCGCAATGCCGGCTACATGCTGAGCGCCGAGTAGCGACCGTGGCGCTCTTCATGCGCTCCTCCGCCACGACGCTTGCCACCGGCTACGTGCTGCTGGGCATCCTGGCACTGGTGCTGTTCGCCCTGCCGCTGGGTTACGCCTGGCGGGCCGCCGACAATGACGTACGCCTGCAGATCCTCGCTGATGATTCCCAACGGCTGACGCGAGGTCTTCAACCACAAGGGCCCAGCGGGTCTGGCGGACTTCATCAACGAACGGGTGGGACTGCAGATCGCGGGTGAGCGCATCCTGCTGCTGACCGATGCCGCGCAGCGGCCGCTGGCCGGCAACGTGCCGGCCTGGCCCGCCGGTGTCCCGGCGAAACCCGGCAGCTACACCACTCCCATCGATCTGGATCACCACCCGACCATGGTGACGCTGGTGCGCACCGAGCTGCCCGGAGGCTATAACCTGCTGGTGGGCCGAGACGTGGCGCGCCTGGCGCCGGTGATGACCCGGTTCTGGTACGGACTGGCCGCCGCGATCGCGGTATTGCTGGTGTCCGGGGTGGTCGGCGGCATTCTGATCCGGCGCGCCCTCCTGTCGCGCATCCACAGTATCGGCCAGACCGTCACGGCCATCATGCACGGGGAACTGAGTCACCGGCTGCCCACCGGCACCGGCAGCGATGAGCTCAATACCCTGAGCGTGACCATCAACCGCATGCTCGAGCAGATCGAGCAGCTGGTGCACGGCGTCGCCAATGTCTCCAATGCCATCGCGCACGACCTGCGCACGCCGCTGACCGAACTTCGCTCGCGGCTCGAGGAGCTGTCGCTGACCCGTCCGCCACCGCCGGAGGCGTTCGCGGAAGTCGAGGCGGCGGTGGCTGACGTGGACCGTGTGATCTGCATCTTCAATGCCCTGCTGCGGATGGCCGAGATCGATACCGGCATGCGCCGCTCCGGGTTCGTGGACGTAAACCTGGGTGACCTGTGCGCCCACGCGGTCGAATTCTACGTGCCGGCCGCGGAGGTCAAGGACATCACGCTCAGCTACAAGGATGAAGCCGGATCCGTGCACGCGCTCGGGGACCAGCTGCTGCTCGCGCAGGCGGTCAACAATCTCATCGACAATGCGCTCAAGTACACCCCGGCCGGCGGCACCGTGACGGTGAGTACGGTGCGTCCAAGCGCCGATGACGGCCGCGATGGTGGTCACCGACAGCGGCCCGGGCATGACCCCCGCGCAGCAGGTGCGCGCCACGGAGCGGTTTTTCCGCGGCGATGCCAGTCGCGGCACACCCGGCGTGGGTCTGGGATTGAGCCTGGTGCAGGCCATTGCGCGCTTGCACGGGGGCACGGTTGAATTCGCGGATCTGCATCCCGGGCTTGCCGCGACCATCAGTTTTCCGAGCAAGCCCTAGTTCACGCCTCACCTACCCAAGGTTCCCAATGCTGAACATCTATCCGCCGGTGCCGGCCGAACCGGCGGCAATGCCACACAAGCCCGTCTGGATCGATCTGGTGCGTCCGACCACGGACGAAGAAGCGCTGGTCGAGAGCGAACACGGACTGCGCATACCAACGCACGCGCAGCTTGAGGAGATCGAGACCTCGAGCCGCCTGCGGGTTGACGGCGAGACGCTGGTGATGTCGATGCCGCTGGGCCTGCAGGACAACCGCTTCGCCAATGGCCCCCTGCCGCTCGGATTCGTGCTGACACCCGATGTCCTGGTCACGGTGCGCTATTGCGACATTCACGCCTTTCCCGATGTGCAGGCCGCGCTGCTGAGCCGGCACGCGGACGCCGACCAGCGCCTCGGTATTCGCGAGTCTCCTGGAAGCCATGGTGGACTTCGCCGCGGACCGCCTCGAGCAGATCAGCGCCGACCTGGGCGGTGTCTCGCAGCGCATCTTCGGCTCACCGTCACAGCCGTTGCCGCAGCGGCAACGTTACAACAGCGCGATGCAGCAGCACCTGATCAGTGTCGGACAGACCGGCGAGCTGCTCTCGCGGATCCGCGAGAGCCTGCTGGGACTGGGGCGGATCGCCGCGTTCGCAACGGAGAGCGCCGGCTGGCTGCCCGCGGAAATTCGCAATCGGTTGAAGACGGTGCGCCGCGATCTGGCCTCGCTGAGCGACTACGAAAGCCACCTTTCCGGCAAAACACAGTTTCTGCAGGATGCCGTGCTGGGTTTCATCAACACCCAGCAGAACGACATTTTCAAGGTATTGACCATCGTCTCGGTGGTCGGCGTTCCGCCAACGCTGATCGCCAGCATTTATGGCATGAATTTCCACAATATCCCCGAGTACCAGTGGAAGTACGGCTACCAGTGGGGCCTGGGCCTCATCGCGCTGAGCATCGTGGTGCCGATACTCTGGTTCAAATGGCGCAAGTGGTGGTGAAGGACCAACGCCGGCGGTAGACTTCGCAACTCGCCAACAGGGGGATAGCGAACATGAATTCAACGATCCGTGCGGGCCTGATGGCCGCGCTCAGTGTGGGTTTCCTCACAACGGCAGCGCCGCGGCGCCCGACCCGTGCAATCGAGCCTGTCTCAAGGATCTGGCCAAGTCATACGTTGCGGCGCTCGTGGCGCACGATCCCTCGAAAGTGCCGCTGGCGGCCGATGTGAAGTTCGTCGAAAACGTGACGCGCATGAAGCCCGGCGAGGGGCTGTGGAAGACGGCCGGCGAAGTGCCGACGACGTTTCGCCATTTATGTCCCGGACCCGGTGTCCGAGCAGGTCGGTTTCCTCGGCATGATGAAGGCCGACGGCAAGCCCATCGAACTTGCCTTGCGCCTGAAGGTTCGCCACGGCGAGATCGTCGAAGCCGAGCATCTGATTGCCGTGATCACGCGCGACAACATGCTCGCCAACCTGCACACGCCGCGCCCGGGCCTGCTGGCAGTCGTGCCCAAGGACCAACGCAGCACCCATGCGCAGCTGCTCAAGATCGGCGCGACCTACTATGAGGCGCTGGTCAAGGGTGATGGCTCGCTGTCGCCGTTTGCCGATGACTGCGAACGGCATGAGAACGGCATGATCACCACGGGATCCAAGCTCATGGGTTCGCCGGACGGCTCGCCCAAACTCGGCTGCAAAACCCAGCTCGACACCAAGGCGATGAGCTATATCAAGCGCATCGAGCCCCGGCGCGTGTGGATCGCCGATACCGAGACCGGTCTGGTATTCGGTCTGTCGCAGTTCCGCCAGCCGATGAAGGAGGATCACGTGGACATCGTGGGCTATCCGGGCGTCACGAGCGTGCCGATGAAATTCAAGCCCTTCGATCTGCCCGCGGCCCACATCTTCAAGGTGCAGGGCGGCAAGATCCATGAAATCGAGGCGATGGGCTTCATGGCGCCCTATAACTCGAAGACTGGCTGGGAACAATAGCCCGGCTGCGGCAAGCCGATTTCGCAACGTCGAGTTCGACATGGGGGCGGCTGGCAACAGCCGCCCTTTTTGCTGCATTTCGGTGCAGGCGATTGACTTGCCGCGCGGCGCGCTCCTACCCTCAGTACGGCTCAACCAACATCAATAACCGGGCCCGAAGACGTTCATGAGTGCCATGACCCAGATTCATCTCATCGGTGGCGAGAAAGGCGGCGTCGGCAAGTCCGTGGTCGCGCGGCTGCTCGCGCAATACTTCATCGACCATTTCATGGCCTTCACCGGATTCGACGCGGATCGCGCCCATGGCGCGTTGCTGCGTTTCTATGGCGGTTATGCCTCAGGCGTGCTGGTGGACCAGTACGAGAGCCTGGATACCATCGTGGAGGCCGCCACCGGCCAGCCGGAACGACGGATCCTGGTGGATCTGGCGGCACAGACCGGCGGCGCGTTGACCCGCTGGATGGATGAATCGCAGCTGCTGGCGGTTGCCCCGGAGTTGAATCTGCAAATCCGCTATTGGCACGTGATGGATTCGGGCCGGGATTCAGTGGAAATGCTGCGCCAGCTCTTTGATCGCCATCAGGCGCGATTGAACTATGTGCTGGTGCAGAACCATCTGCGCGGCGATGACTTCCACATCTTCAGCGAGTCGGGGCTTGCGGCACGCGCGCAGGAGTACCACGCCCCGGTCATCGCCATCGGGCGCCTGCAGGAAAGCACCATGATCAAGATTGACGATGCCAGCAGCAGTTTCTGGGCCGCCACCCAGGAAAATGATCAGAAGAGCGGACTGGGAGTGCTGGAACGCGAACGCCTCAAGACCTGGCTGCGATCGGCGTATCAGGCCATCGAGCAAGTTGCGCCATGACGAGCGGCCAGGCCGCGGCCTTGGGATCGATGAGGGAGTAATGCCCGGCACCCGGCACCGGGATCAAGCGCGTCATCGGATGCGCGGCCACATAGGATTCACTGACCAGCACCGGCACGATCACGTCATCGATCCCATGCAGAAGGGTCGTGGCAGTGACCGGTGCGGACATCTGCCGCGGATCGATATCGGGCCGGCTCACCGGATCGGCGCCCAGGAACCGCTCGACGGCACCGTGCCCGAGACCCAGCTCATGTGCCAGCAGCAAATCGGCAATGGGCGCAAGCGCGAGCGTGCCGATCAATGTCGGGCATACCCGTGCGGCGGTTGCCCACAAGGCCAGATGGCCGCCGGCGGAATGGCCGACCAGCAGCACGCCGCCGTCATGATCCGGCACACAACCGGCGGCCTGCGCGAGCAGCAGGGTCAGATCGGCTAACGTCGGGGCAGGGTCGTGCGCCACGCGGGCGTACTCGGGTAACGCCACGGTCCAGCCCGCCGCGGCGATGGCATCGGCCATGGGCCGCAGGTGCGCGCGGTGGATATCGGGACGCCAGAATCCACCATGGATAAGAACGATCAGCGGGCGCTTGCCGGCGTCCGCGCCGCCACCGCGAATCTCCATGTTTTGGGCCGGCTCTGCACCATAGGCAATGACCCGATCCGGCGCCCGGGCGTTGCGTGTGAGAACGGATTCGTCTTCCGGCACCGGTATTCCCTCTTGCAACCCAGGCCATCCAGTGTGCACGATGGCGCCATGCCATCCTCCCGCCGTTTCAGCACTCGCACGGCACGCCTGGCAGCGCTCGTGCTGGTCAGTGTGCTGTGCCCGGTCGTGCTGGCGCGTCACCACTCACACCGCAGCGCAGGGAGCAACGCACCGGGGCATTTCGACTACTACCTGCTGTCGCTGTCCTGGTCCCCCAGTTACTGCCTGGTGCATCCCGCTGATCGCTACCAGTGCCAGGGCCGCGGGTTCGGCTTCGTGCTGCACGGGTTGTGGCCCGAGTTTAATGCCGGAGGCTATCCGCAGAACTGCGAATCCAATGTCGATCCGGATTCTGCGGCTGAGGCGGTCGGCCGCACCCTGTATCCGAGCCCGGAACTCATGCAGCATGAGTGGCATGAGCATGGCAGCTGCAGCGGCTTAGATCCGCTGGGCTACTTCCGTACTGCCGATCGGGCGCTGGCGGTGGTCCACATCCCGCCGACATTCGAAGCGCCCCGGGCGGACCAGAAGCTTGCGCCCGAGCAGATCCTGGCCGCCTTCCGCACCGCCAATCCCGACCTGCCGCCCCACTCCATGACCGTGGCCTGCACTCGTGCCGCGCTCTCGGAGGTACGGGTTTGCCTGACCCCGCAGCTGCAACCGCGACCCTGCGGCCATGGTGTCAGCGACAGTTGTCCGGCTGTACCGCTCTTGATACGCGCCGTTCGCTAGGCCTGCGCTTCAGGCCACAGTGGCCACAATGCGGTTGAACGTGGCGCTGGGCCGCATGGCGGCCCGGCACTTCGCCGGATCCGGATGGTAGTAACCCCCGATGTCGACCGCGCGGCCCTGTGCCGCACTCAGTTCGCCGACAATCTTTGCTTCCTCGCGCGCGAGCTGCGCCGCAATCGCGGTGAACTTCGCGCGTAGCGCGGCGTTTTCCGTCTGCGCCGCGAGCGCCTGAGCCCAGTACAACGCCAGGTAGAAGTGACTGCCGCGGTTGTCCAGCTCCCCCGCCTTGCGCTGCGGCGACTTGTCGTGCTCCAGGAACGTGCCGTTGGCGGCATCCAGGGCCTTGGCCAGGCACAGTGCCGCCGCATTGCCGGTCTTGGCCGCAAGATCCTCGATCGACACCTGGATGGCGAGGAACTCACCCAGGGAGTCCCAGCGCAGGTGCCCCTCTTCCAGAAACTGCTGCACATGCTTGGGCGCCGAGCCGCCGGCGCCGGTCTCGTACATGCCCCCGCCTGCCAAGAGCGGCACGATCGACAGCATCTTGGCGCTGGTACCCAGCTCCAGAATCGGAAACAGGTCGGTCAGATAGTCTCGCAGCACGTTGCCGGTCACGGAAATCGTGTCCTGCCCGGCGCGCACCCGTTGCATGGTCGCCGAGACCGCGGCCACGGGGGCGAGGATGCGAATATCCAGCCCCGCGGTGTCATGGTCCTTCAGATAGGTCTTCACCTTCTCGATCAGCCGCCGGTCGTAGGCGCGTTGCTCATCGAGCCAGAAAATGGCGGCCTGACCGGTGGCGCGGGCGCGGTTCACGCCAAGCTTCACCCAGTCGCGGATCGGCAGATCCTTGGTCTGGCACATGCGCCAGATATCGCCTCTTGCCACCTTGTGCTCGGTCAGGACCTGGCCCCGCTCATCGACCACGCGCACCACGCCGTCGGCGGGGAGCTTGAAGGTCTTGTCGTGCGAACCATATTCCTCGGCCGCCTGTGCCATCAGGCCCACGTTGCTGACGTTGCCCATGGTGGTCACGTCATACGCACCGTGCTCGCGGCAATCATCGATCACCGCCTGGTACACGCCGGCATAACAGCGATCCGGAATCATCGCCTTCATGTCATGCGCCTTGCCGTCCGGGCCCCACATGCGACCGGAGGTGCGGATGGCGGCGGGCATGCTGGCATCGATGATGATGTCGCTCGGCACGTGCAGATTGGTGATGCCCTTGTCCGAATCGACCATCGCCAGCGGCGGCCGTGTCCGATAGGTCGCCTTGAGATCCGCCTCCACCTGTGCCCGCTGCTCTGCCGGCAGCGAGCGGATCTTGGCATAGACATCGCCGATGCCATTGTCCGGATCGACCCCGAGCTCGCGGAACAAGGCGGCATGTTTGGCGAAGACATCCTGGTAGTACACGCTGACCGCGTGGCCGAACATGATGGGGTCGGAGACCTTCATCATCGTCGCCTTCAGGTGCAACGACAGCAGAGTCCCTTGGCCTTCGCATCCTGGATCTGCGCCGCGTAGAACTCGCGCAACCGCGCCGTCTGCATGAAGGTGGAACTGATGAGTTCGGCGGCCTGGACCTTGATGCCCTCCTTGAGCACCGTGACCTTGCCGCTCGCGTCGGTGAGTTCGATGCGGAGCGTTCCGGCCTCCCCGATCAGCGCCGCCTGCTCGTTGCCGTAGAAATCACCCCCGCTCATGCTCGCGACATGGGTGGGCGAATCGGCTTTCCAAGCGCCCATCGAGTGCGGGTGGGTCTTGGCGTAGTTCTTCACGGCCTTGGCCACGCGCCGATCCGAGTTGCCCTCGCGCAGCACCGGATTGACCGCGCTGCCCAGCACCTTGGCGAAACGGGTCTTGAGTTTCTTCTGCGCGTCATCCTTGGGATCTTCCGGATACTCCGGAATGCGGTAGCCTTGGGCGTTCAATTCCGTGATGGCGGCTTTCAGCTGCGGCTGCGAGGCCGAGATATTCGGCAGCTTGATGATGTTGGCGTCCGGGGTCTTCGCGAGCTCCCCCATCTCCGTCAGATCATCGCTCTGGCGCTGCGCTACGGTGAGGTCGTCCGGGAAGTTCGCAATGACGCGGCCCGCGAGGGAGATATCCCGGGTCTCCACGACGATGCCGGCGCTGCGGGCGAAGGCCTGCACGATCGGCAGCAAGGAATAAGTCGCCAGCGCGGGCGCCTCATCGGTCAGCGTATAGATGATCTTGGCGGTGGTCATGGTCGATTCCGGCGATGGGCGGGGTGGGAGGAGGCACAAACCGTGAATTATATCAGCCGGCCGCGGCGAGCGACTGCCTGAGTAGTGCTATGATTTCCAATGACAAAATGAGGGGAGACGGCAATGACGAACTTGACCGGACTTGGCGTGCGGGTGGCTTCGGTGGCGATGCTGCTGGGCGCCGCCGCCGCGCAGGCCCATCACTCGTTCGCGATGTTCGACCATGATCACCAGATCAAGATCTCCGGAACGGTCACGCATTTCCAGTGGACCAATCCGCATGTCTACATCGACCTGGACAGCACCAACGAGCAGGGCAACCTCAAGCACTACACCATCGAATGTGCCAACCCTGGCATCCTGGATCGCATCGGCTGGAAGTTCAACATGATCAAGGTCGGCGATAAGATCACGACCATCATCGCGCCGCTGCGCACCGGGGAGGCCGGCGGCCTGCTCAAGCAGGTCACCCTGGCCGACGGGCGCAAGTTCGAAAATGGCGCGCCGGCCGGCAAGGCGAACATTCAATGACGAGCATCATTCCGCGCGCCCCGCTGCCCGTCCTGGCCGCCATGGCCGCGGCGCTGTGCGCCGGTGTGGCAGAGGCCGCGCCCATCGACCACAACGCCCTCAATGGCACCTGGGATCGCTACAGCACTGCGACGCTCGATCCCCGGGTGACCGCCGCCGCGCCGGTGCCCGCGCCGCCACTGAAGCCCATGTACCAGGCCGAATGGGAGGCGCAGCAGAAGGCTGCAAAAGAGGCCGATGCGCGCGGCGAGCCGCTTTTCGGCGGCTATGCGCAATGCCTGCCTGATGGCATGCCGGCCATGATGATGGCCATGTTTCCCATGGAAGTGCTGCAGACCCCCGGGCAGATCACCATCATCGAGGAAGCCTACAACCAGGTGCGCCGCATCTATCTGGACCAGAAGCAGCTGCCAATCGATGATGCCGAGCCGGGTTTCTGGGGGCATTCGGTGGGCCACTGGCAAGGCGACACCCTGATTGTGAATACCGTGGGCATCAAGGAAGAGGTGCGCTTTCGCGGCGCGCCGCACAGCCCGAACATGCAGATCGATGAGCGTATCCGGATGCTCTCGCATGACATCTTCGAAGACCAGGTGACGGTCACCGATCCGCAGTACCTGACCATGCCGTGGAAATTCACCTGGAAGTACGTGCGCAAGCCCGGCTACAAGATTCTTGAATATGTGTGCGAGGCCAACCGGGAGTACCAGGACCCGCAGACCGGCGGCATCCGCATGCGCATCGGCGCACCCGCAGCGGCCGGATCAGCCGCGCCGCCCGCAGCGCCCAAACCCTGAAAGTGCGCACGACGCCGCGCCACGGCGGAAAGACGCCATGTCCGGATCGGTGAAATTACCGCCCAGCCGCCGGCGTGACTTCTGTGTAACATCGGACTCATGCGCGTTGGCAGTATCCCCGTCATTCCCGCGGACGCCAGACACTAGATGAAATGTCTGCCGGCACTGGTGGCCGCCCTGCTCGCAGCCTGCAGCGGCGGCAGCATGGACGCCCCCGCTCCCAGTGCAATCCATGTCGGTACGGCATTGGCGGCCGATCAGTCCATGGCGCGCGGTCTGAATGCCATGCCACGCACGCTCGACCCCACCCTGCTCACTGATCAGGACGGACAATCGGTCGTCGATGATTTGTTCGAAGGCCTGACCGCGATCGGCCCAAACGACGACATTGTGCCCGGCGTCGCGCGTTCATGGGAAGTCAGCGCCGATGGCAAAACGTGGATTTTTCACCTGCGCCCAACGGCGCGCTGGTCCAATGGCGATCCGGTCACGGCTGCTGACTTCGTCTACGCCTGGCGTCGTGAGGTGGATCCCAAGACCGCCGCCGAGTACGCCGCGGCACTTGCGCCCTTGGTCAACGCGACCGCGATCGCCACGGGCCGGGCACCCGTGGAGAGCCTCGGCGTGACCGCCATCGATGAGCATACGCTGCGCGTCGCATTGGTGTCCCCGACCCCGTACCTGCTGGCGGTAGTCGCGGACAGCTACTTCCAGCCGGTGCCGCGCGCGACCATCGAGCGCTATGGCGACAGCTGGACCCGCCCCGAGCACATGGTCTCCAACGGCCCCTACGTGCTTAGCGAAGTGGTCGTCGGAGATCGCATAACGCTGACTAAGAATCCGATGTACTGGGACGCAAAGGACGTGGGGGTCACCCGCGTCAACTGCTATCCGCTCGACACCAACCTGCAGGTCAGCCGCTTCATCGCCGGCGACGTGCAGTTCGCTAGTTACTTCCCTGGCGTGCAGTACCGCTGGCTCAAATCGCAGCTGGGCGATCAGGTGGTGACCGGCCCGTACTTGGGCGTCCAGATGCTCGCTTTCAATATGGTGGATCCGCCGTTCGCTAACAATCGCAATTTGCGGCTCGCGCTCTCCATGGCCCTGGACCGCAATATCCTGGTCAAGCTTTCGCAAGGAATGAACCCTGCGGCCTATTCAATCGTGCCATCCCTGCCAGGCTATATTCCGCAGCCGCCCGACTGGGCTTCATGGAGCGATGACAAACGCCACGCCGAAGCGCGACGCCTGTACGCCGCCGCCGGTTACTCGACGGCACACCCGCTGCACGTGCAGATGGACTATCCGACCGACGACAACAACCGCGACCTCATGACCGCGCTCGCGGCAATGTGGCGCATCAATCTCGGCGCGGATATCGAACCGTACAACGAGGAGTTTCGAGTGCTGCAGCAGAATCTGCTGCTTCATAAGCCGGTGCTGTTCTGGGACGCCTGGATCGGTGACTTCCCGGATCCGTTCACTTTCGTGCAGCTGGCGCAGCGGGATAATCCGCAGAATTACGGTCGGTTCAACGATCCGCGGTTTGAAGCTCTGCTGACGGCAGCCGCCAATGAGCCCGACAATGCCAAACGCTATGGTTACTTTGAACAGTCGGAGCGCCTGCTCAATCAGGAGGCGGTATTCCTGCCCATGGTCTATTACACGTCTCGCCACCTGATCAAGCCCTATATCAAGGGCTGGCACTACAATCTCCAGGACCGGATACCGACGCGCTATCTGTATGTGCTGGAGCACGAGGGACGCTAGTCATGCTGCGCTTTCTCCTCAATCGTCTGCTCACCGCCATTCCGACGCTGCTGATCATCGCCACGCTGGCGTTCGCGCTGCTGCATGCGACACCGGGCGGCCCGTTCGACTCGGCCAAACGCATCCCGCCGGCAATCCAAGCAAGCATCGAGGCCAAATATCACCTGAACGAACCGCTGTGGCGTCAATACGTACGTTATCTCGGCAATCTGGCTCACGGGGATCTCGGCCCGTCGTTCCAGTACCGCGACACGTCAGTCAATTCGCTGATCCGACAGGGGCTCCCGGTTGATGCAACCATCGGCATCTGCGCCATGCTGCTGGCCTTGCTGGTCGGTGGCGCTGCCGGCATTCTCGCGGCGTTGCGGCGCAATACCTTTGCGGACTATGTGCCCATGTTCTTCGCGGCATTGGGCATCTCGCTGCCCACATTCATCATTGGCCCTTTACTGATCCTGGTATTCGCGATACGGCTGCATTGGCTGCCAAGTGGTGATTGGGTGACCGGATCTATTCGGTACCTGCTGCTGCCGGTCATCGCGCTGGCACTGCCGTATACGGCGTACATTGCACGCATGGTGCGCGGCGCGACGATCGAGGTCATGGCTAACCCCTTCATCCGCACGGCCCGTGCCAAGGGCCTGCCGCGCCGCACCGTGATCCTGCGCCACGCGCTGCGGCCGATCCTTACGCCACTGGTCTCCTTCCTCGGGCCGGCGTTTGCGGGCGTGCTCACCGGCTCGATCATCATCGAGACGGTTTTCGGTCTGCCCGGCATCGGCCGGTATTTCGTTCAGGGCGCCGTCAACCGCGACTACACCCTGGTAGTCGGCATCACCGTGCTCTATGGCGTCCTCATCATCGTCTTCAATTTGCTCGCCGATCTGTGTTACGCGTGGCTTGATCCGCGGGTCAGGCTGCACTCATGAGCACCGTGACTGATGCCACCCCACAGGGCCACAGCCAATGGCGGCAGGCGTGGCTGCGGTTGCGACGGCATCGCAGCGCGGTGGTCGCGCTCGCGGTGCTGTGCGTGATGGTGGTGCTGGCATTGGCGGTACCGCTGGTCTCGCCCTTCAACTACGCCACGCCCGACTGGGACGCCATCTATCAGCCCCCCGGCCTGACGCATTGGTTGGGCACAGACAGTCTGGGCCGGGATCTGCTGGTCCGCGTCATGTGGGGCTGTCGCATTTCGCTCCTGGTCGGGGTGGCCGCAAGTGTGGTGAGCGTCGTGATCGGTGTGGTGTGGGGCGCGACCGCCGGCTATACGGGTGGCGCCGTCGATTCGCTCATGATGCGATTTGTGGACATTCTCTACACCGTACCGTTCATTCCCCTGGTCATCGTGCTCACGGTGCTGTTCGGGCGCGACTTCCTGCTGGTGTTCGTGGCGATCGGTGCGGTCTCCTGGCTGGATATCGCGCGCATTGTGCGCGGCCAGACCCTGTCGCTGAAGCGGCGCGAATTCGTCGAGGCGGCGCGTGCCCTGGGGATCTCGACGCCGGCCATGATATTTCGGCACCTGGTGCCGAATCTGCTCGGCCTCGTCATAATCTATGCCACGCTCACCATCCCGACCGTCATCCTGTTCGAGGCATTCCTGAGCTTTCTGGGATTGGGCGTCCATGCGCCGCTCGCCTCGCTCGGATCGCTGGTCTCAGATGGCGCGAGCCAGCTGCGCTCCAATCCCTACTTACTGACGGTGCCTGCCACGTTCCTGGTCGTGATGATCTGCTGTTTTTCCTACCTGGGCGATGGGCTGCGCGATGCCTTGGATCCGCGGGAGCGGCGCTAGATGAGTGATGCGCCGCTGCTGAGCCTGCGCGACTTGAGTGTGAGTTATCCCACGGCCTCCGGATTGCTGCACGCCGTCGATGGCGTGAACCTGGATCTCGCGCCCGGAGAGTTCCTCGGTATCGTCGGTGAATCCGGCTCCGGCAAGACCCAGCTGCTGCTTGCGACGCTGGGGCTGAACAGCGCCAATGCGCGGCTTGGCGGCAGCGTTCGCTTTCGGGGGCAGGAGCTGCTGAACGCGGGAGAAGCGGCGCTGTCACAGATTCGCGGCGCACGCATCGCCATGATCTTCCAGGATCCGATGACCGCGCTGAATCCCTATCTGACGATCGGCACACAGCTGGTCGAGGGGTTGCGGCGCCACAAGGGGGTCAGCCGCAGCGCCGCACGTGAGCAGGCCATCGAGCTGCTCGATGCCGTGCATATCCCCGAGCCGGCCAGGCGCTTCGCGCAACATCCGCATGAACTGTCCGGCGGCATGCGTCAGCGCGTGGTGATTGCCATGGCGCTCATCTGCGAGCCGGATGTGCTGCTGGCCGATGAACCGACCACTGCCCTGGATGTGACCGTGCAGGCGCAGATCCTCACGTTGCTGCGCGAACTGCGCAGCCGCACGCGCGCCGCCATGATCCTGGTCACCCATGATCTGGGCGTGGTCGCCGAAGTCGCCGACCGCGTCGTCGTCATGTACGCCGGGCGAATCGTCGAGCAGGCGGATGTCGACACGCTGTTCACCCAGGCGCGGCACCCCTACACGGAAGGGTTACGGCGCTCGATTGCAGACCTGGACGGCCCGCTGCCCGAGCGGCTGCCGAGCATCGGCGGCAACCCGCCCAACCCCGCATTCCTGCCCCCCGGCTGCGCCTTCGCCCCGCGCTGTCCCTATGTGTTCGCGCCCTGCCTGACGCTGCAACCGCCGCTTGCGCCGGTGGGTGCCGCGCACGACTGCGCGTGCTTTTACACAGGCCCCCTGGGACGCGCCAACCTATGAGTGAACCGGTGCTGGACGTGCAGGATCTGAGCGTGCGCTTCCACGTTCCGGGCGGCCGCGTGTTGCAGGCCGTGAATGGCGTCTCCTTTGCCCTGACGCGCGGTGAAACTCTGGGACTGGTCGGGGAGTCCGGCAGTGGCAAATCGACGATCGCGCGGGCGGTGTTGTGCCTGGTGCCCGCGAGCGGCGGTGCGGTGCGCTTTCGGGGCACGGACCTGTTGACGCTGCCGAAGGAGCAGCTGCGCGGCATGCGCCGGCACCTGCAGATCATCTTTCAGGATCCGCTGGCGTCGCTCGATCCGCGCATGAGCGTTGGGGAGATCATCGATGAACCGCTGCGCGAACATCGCCGCGATCTCACGCCCGCGGCCCGGCGCACCAAGGTCCTGGAAATGATGGGGCGCGTCGGCCTGCTGCCGGCGCATCTGAACCGTTATCCGGAGGAGTTCTCGGGCGGCCAGGCGCAGCGCATCGGCATCGCGCGCGCCCTGGTGCTGGAGCCTGAGGTGCTGATCTGCGATGAACCGATCTCGGCGCTCGACGTATCGATCAAATCGCAGATCGCCAATCTGCTGAAGGATCTGCAGGCACAGACGAATCTGTCCCTGCTTTTCATTGCGCACGACCTGGCGGCGGTGCGTTTCTCTTGCGATCGCGTGCTGGTGCTGTATCTGGGTCGCATCATGGAAGTGGCCTCGCGTACCACGCTGTTTGCGTCGCCGCGTCACCCCTACACCCGCGCGCTGCTGCAGTCGGTGCCCATTGCCGATCCGGCGCGCGCCCGCGCCCGGCGCACCGCCCCGCTCAGTGGCGAGATCCCCTCGCCCCTCGCCCCGCCCTCGGGGTGCGTGTTCCGTACCCGCTGTCCGTACGTGATATCCCGCTGCGAGACGCAGATCCCGCTGCCGCGAGCCGTCGGCGACAGCTGGGTCGCCTGCCACAGGGCCGAAGAGATCTGATCCCCCGTTTACTGCAACGCCCAAGTCCGAGGTTCTTCGGCAGTCGGCAGAAATTGGTGTATGATGGTGGGCTACCTATGCCCGCGCCGGACCAGCTCGCTGTATCGCCGCCCAAGTGATCAGCGCGGTTTGCTGGCACGTGTGTTTACGCCCAAGAAACTGTAATGGAAATCTGACATGGCCCGAACGACCGCCCTTGCCGACATCCGCAATATCGGCATCATCGCCCACGTTGACGCCGGCAAGACCACGACCACCGAGCGCATCCTTTATTACACGGGGCGCAAGCACACGATCATCGACATTCACGATACCAAGGATCTGAAGACGTCGACGACGACTGACTACCTGGAACAGGAGCAGAAGCGCGGCATCACGATTCAAAGCGCGGCGGTTTCCACGTTCTGGCGCGACAAGAAAATCAATCTCATCGACACCCCGGGGCACGTCGACTTCACCATCGAGGTGAACCGTTCGCTGCGCGTGCTCGATGGTGCGGTGGTGGTGTTCGACGGCGTGGCGGGCGTGGAGCCCCAGTCGGAAACCAACTGGCGTCTGGCGGACAACTACGACGTGCCGCGGCTGTGCTACGTCAACAAGATGGACCGCAGCGGCGCCAATTTCGAGCGCTGCCTGGACATGATCAAGAAGCGCCTGGGCGCGCGCCCGCTGGCGGTGCAGCTGCCGATCGGCTCCGAGGATGACTTCAAGGGCATGGTCGATCTGGTCGAGATGAAGGCCCTGGTATGGGATTCGGACGACAAGGATGCCGAGTGGCGCACGCTCGAGATCACCCCGGACCTGGGCGCGAAGGTCGGCCTCACGAACCCCGGCGACCTCAAACTGCTGGACAAGGTCGCCCAGTATCGCACCGAGCTGGTGGACACCTGCCTGGAGATGGACGACGAGGCCATGGAGGCGTTCATTGGCGAAGGCAAGATCCCCTCCGCCGACACGCTGCGCGCCTGCCTGCGCAAGGGCACGCTTGCACTCCGCTTTCAACCCGGTGCTGTGCGGCTCCTCGTACAAGAACAAGGGCGTGCAGCAGGTGCTGGACGCCGTCGTCGACTATCTGCCGGCCCCGACCGATGTGGCCGCCATCAAGACCGTGGATGCCGATGGCGAACCCATTGGCGAACGCAAGTGCTCGGATGACGAGCCGTTCTCGGCGCTCGCGTTCAAGGTCATCAACGACGCCTACGGTGCGCTGACCTTCGTGCGGGTGTACTCCGGTGTGCTCGCCAAGGGCGCCTCGGTAATGAACACCACCCGCGGCAAACGCGAAAAGATCGGCCGCATGGTCGAGATGTTCGCCAAGGAAGCCAACCCGATTGACGAGGCCCGCGCCGGTGACATCATCGCGCTGGTCTCCCTGACCGATACCGAGACCGGCGACACCCTGAGTGATTCGGCCCATCCGGTGATCCTGGAGCGCATGCGCTTCCCGGAACCCGTGATCAGCGTGTCGGTTCAGGCCAAGAACAAGACCGAACAGGAGAAGTTCGGCGCCGCCCTCGGCAAGATGGTGCGCGCCGATCCTTCGCTGCGGCTGGAAACGGATCGCGACACGCTGCAGACCATCCTGCGCGGCATGGGTGAGCTGCACCTGGAAGTGACGCTCGATCGCATGCGCACCGAGTTCAACGTGGAAGGCACCATGGGCGAACCCCAGGTCGCCTACCGCGAGACCATCACCAAGCGGGTCGACGAGCAGTACGTCCACAAGAAGCAGACCGGCGGTTCGGGCCAGTTCGCCGAGGTGTGGATCACGTTCGAGCCCCAGGAGCGTTCCAAGGGCTTCGAGTTTGTCGACGCGACCTCCGGCGGCTCGGTGCCCCGCGAATACGTGCCGGCGGTGGAGAAGGGCCTGCGCCAGCAGATGGAGCAAGGCGTGCTCGCCAAGTTCCCGACCGTCGACTTCAAGGCCACCTTGACGGATGGCAGCTACCACGATGTCGACTCAAACGCCCTCACCTTCGAAATCGCGGCCAAGGCCTGCTTCCGCGAAGCGATGCGCAAGGCCGGACCGATTCTGCTCGAGCCGGTCATGAAGGTGGAAACGGTGACCCCGGGTGACTACCTGGGCGATGTGATCGGTGACATCAACCGCCGGCGCGGCCAGATCCTCGACCAGCTGGAGCGCGGCACGAACGTCGCGGTCGTTGCCAGTGTGCCGCTGTCGGAAATGTTCGGCTACATCGGGCATCTGCGCGGCATGACCAGTGGTCGCGCCTCGTACACCATGGAGTTCTCGCACTATGACCCGGTACCGCGCAATGTGGCCGAGGAAGTGATCGAGAAGGCCACCAAGCCCGCAGCCTGAGCGGCAAAGCTGCCCGGCAAGCGGGCAGTGCGACCTGGACGCCGGATGGCGCGGTACCCCCGCCCTTCCGGCGTTTTCGTTTTGTGACACTGCGTGAAGCCGCCGCGCTATGATCGCCCATCGAGCGAGAACGGCAAGCCGTCATCATCAAGGGGGATGCAGCATGATCGGAAACACGAAACTGAAGAGCGGACTGGCGCTGTGCGTGGCGCTGCTCGTGGCGCTGGGTGCCCAGGCGGGCGTCACGCTCAATTCGGCGCGCGTGGGCGCCGCGGATGTGGCGGCGCTGGAGAAATTCTACGAAACCGCCTTCGGCATGCAGGAAGTTCAGAACATCGGCAATGGCATGGAAGTGATGCTGAATTTCGGCGATTCGGTGGCGAGTGCCAAGGCCAACCCGGGCGCGCAGATTGTCATCCAGCATCGTGCATTCGGACGATGTTAAGGATGCCACGGCGCATCTGATCTTCAATGTCACGGATATGAAGGCGACCGCCGCAGCCATTACGGCAGCGGGCGGCAAGATGGAGCGCGCGCCGTTCGTGTTCGGCAATACCGGTATCACGATCGGCCTGGGCGTGGACCCCGCCGGCAATCACTTCGAGATGCTGCAGCAGCCGAAGCACTGATCCGGTTCACATCCGGGCCAGTATCACCCGACCAAACCCGCCGACGCGCAGCCGCGCGCCGGCGTGGTCGAAAAAGCGCGCATTCATGTCTTCGCCTCCGTAATCCCGTACGGTGGCAAAGCCCAGGCGCGTCAGCTCACCCGGCAACTGCCCGGGTTCAAACAAGGTCCGCCACGGCTCTCCCGCCGCCGCGAGACGCTTCATCAGCAGCTTAAGTCCCCAGCGTCGCAGCACATCCCAGCGCGGCGGAACCGTCAGATAGTCGAAGATGATACCGCTGCGCGTGACGCTGGCCTGGGCCACAAACTGCAGCGTCTGCGCGATGGCCTCGCGGCTGAGGTACATGGTCACGCCCAGCCAGGAGAAAAAAGCCGGCTCATCGGGGCGAAATCCATTGGCGGTGAGCCGTTC
The DNA here is from genome assembly GCA_963708865.1 of uncultured Gammaproteobacteria bacterium. Taxonomy (GTDB): domain Bacteria; phylum Pseudomonadota; class Gammaproteobacteria; order Steroidobacterales; family Steroidobacteraceae; genus DAIDKA01. The sequence goes on along the minus strand of CAVPUC010000005.1, from coordinate 205,744 downwards.
GGCCAGTTGCTGGCGTTCGAAGTCGACGGGCACATAGACGAGCGACCCGGGCGGCTTCAAGTGTGCCTCGCTGATCAACGTTCGCTTCCATTCCTGGGTGGCCGGATGATCCACCTCGAATACGCGTAATCCCGCCGCAGCGTGCGGATTGCGATAGGCGAAGGTGTCGAGCCCCGCGCCCAGCACCACGTATTGGCGCACGCCACGGGCCACGGCCTCACCCAGCGCATCTTCGGCGAGGCGGCTGCGTGCCACCAGGAACGCGCGCAGATAACGCGCGAAGCGGTGCCTGAAGCGCTTCTCCGCGGCGCGCAGGCCCTCGATGGCCTTGGGACCCAGGATGGTCAGCGCCACCGGGTCATCGAACACCCGAGGCTGGTCAAAGAGTTGATGGGCGGCGCGACTGAGCGCAACGTCATACGCGGTCCGGCTGGGCACGTCGTTCTTCACTGTCATATTGTTTCATTTCGAGGCATGAATAGGCAGCCCTGTGAGACCTGCTCCACAAATCGTGCTGACGCAGCCGAGTTCTGCGGCCGCGCCCGCTAAAATTCAGGACACTGGATACATTGCCCAGGAACTCACCACCGTGACTGTCGGCAGCATTGGCGCTTCAAATCCGGGGCTGACCGCCCCGGCGCTGCCGCATGCGGACCCTGCCAAGGCCGCGATGGGCAGCATCCTCGGTTCCCTGTCAGCGCAGAATACAGCCGCCTCACTCGCAGGCCAGATTCGTGCCGCGCGCGAACAGCTCAATGACTGGGTAACTTGCGTCTCAGCCACGACGCCTAAAGGACAGGCCGAGATCCGCTCCCTGTCGGCCCAGATCAGTGCCGCTCAGGATCAAATGAACCGCTTGGCCGGCCGCGCCGGCGCCGTCGACACCGCCGCCGCGCCCAGTGGCGGCGTGGATCTGTGGGCGTAACCGGCCCCGCAAGATAACGCCCCGTCAGTCGCTCTCCGTCAGGCTGCGTAAGCTGCGAGGCTTTGATTACAGGCATTTGACAGCATCCGCGGTGTAAGGGTTCCGAAACCGTTGCACCGCTAGACTCCGCTGGCCGCCACTGCCGGCGCCATCCTGACCACCATGCAAGACGACTTCTCCTTCCTGCAGCGCCGGGCACTGCCGGCCGGGCGGCAGATCCGCGTGCTCATCGTTGTCGCGATCATCACCGCGGTCCTGCTGCTGGTGTGGATGGCGCTGGGCCGAAAGTCTGCCGCAGCGGCCGGGCCTTCCGCTCCGGCTGCCGCGGCCGGCACGGTGAAACTCAGCGCCGAGCAGCTGGCAACGCTCGGAATCATCACCGTCCAGACGACGGCATTCCACAACGCTGTCGTCGCCGACGGTCAGATCGCCGTCAACGCGGACTCAGCCACCCAGGTCTTTTCTCCCTATTCGGGCCGTGTCGTACGCGTTCTTGCCGGCGTCGGCGACAAAGTACGCGCCGGTGCTGCGCTGCTGAGCGTGGATGCCAGCGAGAATCTCGATGCCCAAAGCACCCTGATCACCGCACTGTCGCAGGCGCGACTGGCGCGCCTGACCGAGACACGTCGACATGCCGCGTACGATTCGCATGGCGGCTCACTGCAGGACTGGCAGCAGGCGCAAGCCGAACTCACATCCGCCGAAGCGGCTTTGTCCGCCGCGCGGGGCCGTCTGCGTGTGCTCGGCCGCTCGGATGCGCAGATCCAGGCGCTGGAGACGGCCGGGGTCGTCAGTCCCACCGCCATCATCTCATCGCCGATCACCGGCCTCGTCACCGATCGGCAGATCGGTCCTGGACAGCTGGTGCAGGCCGGCGCTGCGACGCCGGTATTTACCGTTGCGGACCTCGCCACCGTGTGGCTGCTGAGCGCCGTGCGTGACAGCGATGCGGCAAGCATCGCCGTCGGCCAGCCCATCCTGCTGCATGTGCCGGCGCTGCCCGGACACGACTACCACGCGACGGTCCAATCGGTCGGTGCGGAGGTGGATCCCGCCACGCACCGGGTCATGGTGCGAGCCACCGTGCCCAACGCCGATGGCCATCTGCGGCCCGCGATGCTTGCCACCTCGGAGATCATTACCAGCCCCGACTCAGTGGCGCCGGGTGTGCCCGAAACCGCGATCGTGCGCGAGGCAGAGCAGGCCCATGTGTGGGTGGTGCGAGCCGATGGCGTATTGCTGGAACGGAGCATCCAAACCGGACGCCGCAGCGGGCCGCTGACCGAAGTGCGGCAGGGCCTGGCAGCCGGTGAACGCATCGTCACCACCGGCAGCCTTTTCATTGACAGCGCGGCACAACCTGATTGAATGCACTGATCACATTCGCGCTGCGCCAGCGCATCTTTCTCGCCCTGCTGCTGCCGCTGGTGCTGATCGCCGGCGCTTGGGCTTTGCGGCGCTCAACATCGAGGCCTATCCCGACCCGGTGCCGCCGCTGGTCGACATCGTCACGCAGAGCACGCGGCCAGTCGGCCGAGGAGATCGAGCGCTACATCACCATCCCGATCGAGGTCCAGATGGCGGGCATTCCGCACGTCACCGCGTCCGCACGATCTCGCTGTTCGGCCTGTCGGACGTGAAGGTGCAGTTCACCTACGACTTCACCTACGACCAGGCGCGAGCAGTGGGTGATCAACCGGCTGTCGCAGCTGCCGCCGCTGCCCAACGGCGCGCAGCCGCAGATCTCGCCGACCAGCCCGATCGGCGAGATCTACCGCTATCGGGTGGTCGGGCCGCCGGGCTACTCGGTCACCGACCTCAAGACGCTCCAGGACTGGGTGCTGGAGCGCCGCTTCAAGGCGGTGCCCGGCGTGATCGACGTCACCGGCTGGGGCGGCAAGACCAAGACCTACGAGGTCACCGTCGACCAGGACCAGCTGGTGCACTACGGCCTGACGCTGCCGCAGGTGCTGCAGGCGCTGAACAACAGCAACATCAACGTCGGCGGCCAGACCGTCAACATCGGCCCGCAGGCGGCGATCGTGCGCGGCGTCGGCCTGATCCACTCGATGGACGACATCCGCAACACCATGGTGGCCGTCGACACACGGCGCTGCCGGTGCTGATCGAGCGACGTCGCGCAGGTCCAGGTCGGCAATCAGCCGCGGCTGGGCATCGCCGGCCAGGACGACGACGACGACATCGTCCAGGGCATCGTGCTGATGCGGCGCGGCGAGCAGAGCATGCCGACGATCAAGCGCGGTCGAGGCCGAGGTCGAGCAAGATCAACAGCTCCGGCATCCTGCCGCCGGGCGTGCGCATCGAGCGGATCTACGACCGCAGCGACCTGATCGACGTCACCACCCACACCGTGCTGCACAACATGCTGGTGGGCATGGTGCTGATCTTCCTGGTGCAATGGGCTGTTCCTGGGCAATCTGCGCAGCGCGTGATCGTCGCCGCACCATTCCCTTCGCGCTGGCGTTCGCCATCGGCCTGATGATGCTGCGCGGCGAATCGGCCAACCTGCTGTCGGTCGGCGCGATCGATTTCGGCCTGATCGTCGATGCCACCGTGATCATGGTGGAGAACATCTTCCGCCACCTGGTCGAGAGCGCCGAGGCGCGCCGCGCCGGCGGCGCGCTGCTGCACGTGGTCCGCGGCAGCGACCTGTTCCGCGGCAAGTTCGCGGTGATCGCCAACGCGGCCACCGAGGTCAACCAGGCGATCTTCTTCGCCGCCGCCATCATCATCGCCGGCTTCGTGCCGCTGTTCACCCTGACCGGCGTCGAGGGCCATATCTTCGGGCCCGATGGCGCGGACCTATGCCTATGCCATCGCGGGCGGCCTGATCGCGACCTTCACCATCTCGCCGGCGCTGTGCGCGCTGCTGCTGCCCGACAGCGTCGCGGAGACCGAGACGCTGCTCGTGCGCGGCCTGCGCCGCGTCTATGAGCCGGTGGTCGGAGTTCGCGCTCGCCAACCGCATCCTGACCCTGGGCGGCGCTGGGCGTGCTGCTGGTGTTCGCCGCGGCATCGCCGCGCACGGCCTCGGGCCTGGAGTTCCTGCCGCAGCTGGAGGAAGGCAATTTCTGGATCCGCGCGACCATGCCGCACGTCGATCTCGCTGGAGGAGGGCAACGGCTACGTCAACCGCATGCGCCGGATCATCGGCAGCTATCCCGGAGGTGGAGACCGTGATCTCGCAGCACGGCCGGCCCGACGACGGCACCGACGCCACCGGCTTCTTCAACGCCGAATTCTTCGTGCCGCTGAAGCCGCTCGACAACTGGCCGGCCGGCGTGACAAGGACAAGCTGACCGAGCAACTGACCGCGGCGCTTGCAGCAGCAATTTCCCGGCGTGGATTTCAATTTCTCGCAGTACATCGAGGACAATGTCGAGGAGGCGGCGTCGGGCGTGAAGGGCGAGAACTCGGTCAAGCTGTTCGGCAACGACCTCGACGTCTGGAAGCACACGGCGCGACAAGATCAAGGAGGTGATGCAGAGCGTGCCGGGCATCACCGATCTGGCGGTGTTCAATCCGCTGGGCCAGCCGACCGTCGCGATCGACGTCGACCGGGCGCGCGCCGCGCGCTACGGCCTGGCGCCGGGCGACATCAATGCCGACGATGCAGGCGCCGATCGGCGGCCAGGCCGCCGGCGATCTGTACGAGACGGCAGCGACCGCAACTTCCCGATCATGGTGCGGCTCGCGCGCCGCAGTACCGCGACGAGCCTCGACGCGATCCGCCGCATCACGATCGGCGCGCCGGACGCCGCCGGCGGCGGCGCCGCGGTCCAGGTGCCGCTGGCCGACGTCGCGACGGTCCAGCTGGTCTCCGGCGCGTCCTTCATCTATCGCGAGCACCAGGAACGCTATATCCCGATCAAGTTCAGCGTGCGCGGCCGCGATCTGGGCAGCGCGGTGCTGGAGGCGCAGGCGCAAGGTCGCCGCAGCAGGTCACGCTGCCCGGCGGCTATCGCCTGGAATGGGTCGGCGAGTTCGGCAATCTGCAGGACGCGCTGCAGCGGCTGGCGATCGTCGTGCCGATCGAGCCTGGCGCTGATCGGCATCCTGCTGTTCGTCAATTTCGGCTCGCTGCGCGACACGCTGCTGGCGGCCAGCGTGATGCCGATGGCGCTGATCGGCGGCATCTTCGCGCTGTTCGTTCACCGGCACGCCGTTCAGCGTCTCGGCGGCGATCGGCTTCGTCGCGCTGTTCGGCATCGCGGTCGATGGACGGCATCATCGTGCTGTCCTACTACAACCTGCACGTCGAGCAGGGCATGGACCGCGTCGAGCGCCATCGCTGCACACCTGCCGGGTCCAGATGCGGCCGGTGGTGATGACCTGCATCGCCGCCTGCGTCGGGCTGCTGCCGGCGGCGCTTCTCCACCGGCATCGGCTCCCAGGTGCAGAAGCCGCTGGCGCTGGTGGTGGTCGGCGGCATGCTGCTGGCGCCGGTCCTGATCCTGCTGGTGCTGCCCTCGATGATCCTGATGGCATCGCGCCGTCACCCCATGCCGCGGACCCCGGAGGCCATTGAATGAAAGCTGTGCTCGTCACTTTCGCACTGCTCGCGTTGACAGCCTGCGCCGTGGGCCCCAATTTCAAGCCGCCCGAGAGCCCGGCCACCGATCGCTACACCGCCGCCGATCTGCCGCAGTCGTTCGCCGGCGGCGCAACCGTCCCCTATGAGTGGTGGAGAATCTACGACTGCCCGGCGCTGAATGCCCTGGTGGACAGCGCATTGCGGGGCAGCCCCACGGTCAAGGCTGCGCAGGCGGCGCTGCGCCAGGCCAATGAACTGCTCAAGGCCCAGCGTGCGGTGCTGTGGCCGACCGTGCAGGCCAGCTACGCACCCACCCGGGAGCGCGACGCCACGGGCACACTGTCGCCGACCCTGACATCCGGACAGTCGCTGTTCACGCTGCACACTGCGCAGGTCAGTGTCTCTTATATGCTCGATGTCTTCGGCGGCAATCGACGCCAGATCGAGTCCGCGCAGGCGCTGGCGGACAGCGGGCGGTATGACCTGGAAGCGGCCTATCTGACGCTCACGTCCAATGTGGTGGCGACGGCCATGCAGGAAGCCTCGTTGCGCGCCCAGATCGAGGCCGATGAGGCCATCGTGCGCGAGGCGCGCGATGGGCTCGCCATCCTCAACCGGCAGCTGGCACTCGGCACCATTGCGCAAACGGCAGTCATGGCTCAGCAGGCTGCCGTGGCGGCGGCCGAAGCCCAGCTGCCACCGCTGCGCAAACAGCTCGCCATGCAGCGCGACCTGCTCGCCGTGCTGGCGGGACGCTCGCCCGGCGAACCGCCCGCGCAAACATTTCAACTGACCGACTTGACGCTTCCCGAGGACCTCCCGGTCAGCGTGCCTTCAGTCCTCGTGCGTCAGCGCCCGGACATCCTGGCCGCCGAGGCACAGCTGCATTACGCCACCGCCCAGGTCGGCGTCGCCACCGCCGACCTTCTGCCGCAGGTCAATCTGACCGGGACCTACGGCGCCGCCTCCACGCATCTCTCCACCCTGCTCGCCGGCGGCAATCTGTTCTGGACCGCCGGCGCCAGCCTCAGCCAGACCCTATTTGCGGGCGGTCAGCTGTGGCACCACAAACTGGCGGCCGACGCAGCGCTGGATGAGGCGGGTGCGCAATACCGCGTGGTGGTATTGACGGCGCTGCAGAATGTGGCCGACACACTCAATGCGTTGCAGTTTGATGCCCAGGCCGTCGCGGCCAACGAACAGGCCGAAGGGGCGGCGCGTCAGAGCCTCGAGGCCATGCGGGCGTCACTGCAGCAGGGGTCCGTGACCTATCTTGATCAGCTGAATGCTGAACAGACTCAGGCGCAGGCCATCGCCAATCTTGAGCAGGCGCGCGGCAGCCGCCTTGCCGGCACCGCGGCCTTGTTTGTCGCATTGGGCGGTAGCTAGTGGGACCGCCCGGCTCACACCCACCCCAGGACCACGCCGACAAACCGTGACGTTCGCCGCTTATGCTCGGCGAGCGTGGCCAGGAAAAAGGGGCCTGCCCGCCGGACAGGCCCTTTTGCGTCTACCGGAATCAGCCGCCGTGTTCGGCGTCGGCGAGCGCGGCCTGAGTGGCGCGGATGGCAGCATCGATATGCCTGACGGCGCGATTGCGCAGTCCGCGCGTGATCGGATCATCCTCTTCGCGCGCCACATCGGCGTGCACCTTGCGCAGCAGCTGCAGCGCCTTGTGCAAACGTCCCGAACGGTTCTTCGGCTCGTCCACCCCCGGATGGTCATCGATATTCTTGCCATCATCGATGGCGGCGTGCTTGATCTCACCAATGGCAGCGTCGATCTCCGCAATGGCGACATCTTCATGGGCACTCACGGCCGCATCGCCGGGCCGATGCGCTTCCATCCACCGTGCCGCGCGCAGGTCAGACAGGGCGTGCAGGTAAGCCGGGTGCTTACCGGGCACATCAGCGTTGGCAGCGACCGGTAGTGTCAGCGCCAGCAGCAGCGCCGCCAGCAGCGGTTTGTTTGCGATCTTCACAAGCATCTCCTTAGGGTTTCAATCGTGGCGGAAGCGGTTCCACCGGTTTCAGGACCTCCCGACCGAACGTCTCTGAGCAGCTAAACGTCGCATTCGACAAATGGTGACAAAGCAACGGCTCAATATTTCGTCATGTGGCCCAAGCGCACACCGGGTAAGCTTAAGCTTGACAATGTGATGACGGCGTAACCATCGTCTTGGGCGTACGGAGGCTATATGCTCCGCGCACGTCGCCAGAGGCTATGCATGTTTCATCAGCTGCTGACACCGATCGACAATAGCCTTGGCGCATCCTTTTGCGTCGCAACCCTGCCGATCCTGGCGTTGGTGATTCTCCTGGGGGTGCTGCGCCGCCCGGCCTGGCAGGCCGCGCTGGCGGCGCTGGTCGTTGCATTCGTCGTCGCGATCGGGCCGTGGCAAATGCCGGTCGAACCGGCGATCCAGTCCATGTTGAACGGCGCCACCTTCGCCCTGTGGCCGGTGATGTGGCTGGTGTTCAACGGACTGCTGCTCTACAACCTCTCCGTCCGATCGGGGCGGTTTGAAGCGTTTCGTGCCTGGATGACCGCCAATCTCCCCAACGATCGGCGCGTGGTACTGGTGGTCATCGGATTTTGCTTCGGCGCATTGCTGGAGGGTATCGCCGGTTTTGGTTGCCCGGTTGCCATCACCAGCTCGCTCCTGATTCTGTTCGGCTTTCCTGCCATGGAAGCGCTGGTCTTCGTTCTGATCTTCAACACGGCTCCGGTGGCGTTCGGCGCATTGGGTATTCCGCTCACGGTGCTGGGCTCCGTGACCGGCCTGCCGGCCACCACCGTGGCGGCAATGGTGGGGCGGCAATTGCCGTTCATTGCGCTCATCCTGCCTTTCTATGTCACGGCACTGTATGGCGGTTGGCGTTCAATCCGTAGTCTGTGGCCTGTGCTGCTGGTCGCGGGATCCACATTCGCCGCCGCCCAGTTCCTGGCATCGAATTACATCGACTACACCTTGGCCGACGTGCTGTCGTCGCTGTTGTCACTCGCGGCGACGTTGTTGTTCGTGCGGGTCTGGCGCCCAACGCCGGACCCGGCGTTCTTGGTCGGCGCGGCGCCGCCACCGGCCTTGCAGCAACCGGCGGCCGTGGCCGCCTGGCAAGGATGGGTGCCGTGGCTTACGTTGACGGCGATCATTATCGGCTGGTCCTCCTTTGCCGTGGCGGCGAAGGGTCAGCGGGGCATCGCCTGGCCCGGGCTCAACAATGCGATCTCGATCACCCTGTATCACGACAAGCCCTATGCCGCGATCTGGTCCTTTCAGCCGCTCGCGACCGGCACCGCGGTGCTGGCCGCCTGTGTGGTCATCGCGGTGCTGTTTCGCGTCGCGCCGCGCGCTTTTCTGCAGTGCGTGGCACAGACGTTTCACCAGATCTGGCTCGCCGTCATCACCGTCGTGCTGATCGTGGCGCTCGCCTACCTGATGAACTACTCCGGGCTTGCCTATACGCTGGGCAAGGCTGCAGCGTCGACGCGGTATCTGTTCATCCTGCTCTCGCCGTTCCTCGGCTGGATCGCCGTGGCACTCTCCGGCAGCGACACCTCCGGCAATGCGTTGTTCGGTAATCTGCAGGTGGTCGCGGCGCGCCAGCTGCACCTCAATCCGGTGCTGTTCGCCGCCACCAATTCCTCCGGCGGCGTCATGGGCAAGATGATCTCCCCGCAGAACATCGCCACCGGCGCGGCCGTCACGCAGCTGAAGGGTCAGGAAGGTGCGGTATTCGCCCGCACCTTTGTGCATAGCATCGTGCTTACCCTGCTGCTCGTGGGGCTGGTTGTCATCCAGCAGTTTGTGTTGCCTGGGATGATTCCGGCGGCGAGCGCCATTCCCTAGCCGCCGACGCCACATTAAGATCGGCAGCAGCCTGCCGTGCCTGTCCCATGTGAGGAGATGATGAAAATGCGATGTCTGCGTCGTGGAAGCATTCTGGGGCTTGGTGTGCTCATGAGTGCCGCCTCGGTTGCGGCGCCGTCGGATGTGATCGACGGCCCGCTCATCCGCTCGGCGGTCTCTTCGAGCGATGCCCGCGACCTCTCCGGAGTGTGGTACATCCGCCTCTACAATCCGCAGATCAATTCCACCCTGGGCCGCCTGCCGCCTTTCACGCCCCGCGGCAAGGCCGAATGGGACGCGCGCGTGAAGGCCGAGAAGGACGGGTCGCCCATCGCCGATGCGTCGTCGTACTGCTGGCCACATGGGGTGCCGAGGGTCATGAACTCGCCCTACCCCATCCAGATCATTCAAACCGCGGGCGAGACCGTGATCGTGCATGAAGTCGCCCACAACATCCGCCACATCTACATGGATCAGCCGCATCCGCCGTCGCCAACACCCAGCTTCATGGGCGATTCGGCCGGACACTGGGAGGGCGATACCCTGGTCGTCGACACGATTGGCTTCAACGACCGCACCTGGATCGACGAAATCGGGGTCATTCACGGCAAAGCGCTGCATGTGACGGAACGCCTTCGCAAGATTGAAGGCGGTCATGCACTTGAGAATGTCGTGCGGATTGAAGACCCGGAATTCTTCACCGAGCCTTGGTATGCGCGGATCACCTACGCCTGGCGACCTGATCTGAGGATCGCCGAATACATCTGCGAGGAAAACAACCGCAACATGCCGGTATCCGGCCACACGGCGAAAAAATGATGCGTAAATTGCGGCTGCTGTTCGTGCTGGTGACCGGCGCCCTCACGCTGGGGATCGCCACGGTCGGGGTCCACGCCCAGGCGATCTACAACCCGCCGCCCGGTCGCAACTTCGAGGGCGTTTGGCTGATCCAGGGAGATCATTCAGTGGTCAAAACCATCGACGGCAAGCTGCCGCCCATGAATGGGGCCGCGGCTGAACGCTACGCGGCGGCAGTCAAGGCCCGGCGTGTCGGCAAGCCTGATTTCGACACCATCCAGACCTGCAAGCCGCACGGTTTGCCGCGCATCCTGTTCGCCGCCTATCCCATCGAGATCGTCCAGGAGCCCACCCAGGTGACCTTCATCCACGAAGTCCACCACATGCCGCGGATGGTCTACCTGGATATGCTGCTGCCGAAACTCGAAGACATGGATCCGAACTGGATGGGCCAGTCGGCCGGGCGCTGGGACGGTGACACCCTGGTGGTCGACAGTCAGGGTTTCAATGACCTCACCACCCTGGACAGCGCGGGGCTGCCGCATTCGACCGAGATGCGGATCCTGGAGCGGATCCGCAAGCTCGATGCGGATACGCTCGAGGACCTGATCACCGTCACGGATCCGAAGACCTATACGAAGCCGTGGAGTACCCGCGTGACTTTTCGGCGTCAGCCCGGTCTGCGCCTCAAGGAATACGTCTGCACGGACTCCAATCCTGAAGCGGTCGTGACGAAACCACCCGGCTGATGCGCCGGGCGTCGGGGTGCCTCAGCGCGGATTGTCGTGGTGGGTGCCATCGACGACGTGGCTGAGATCCTTGTCGATGCAGGGGGTCGCCTCGATCAGATCCACGTCGGTGAGCTGCGCCAGCCGGGTGACCTTCCACGGCTCCAACAGCACCTTGGGATCGGTCGCGACTGCCTCGTAGTGCAGGGTGCTTCCCACGCGTTGCAGCCGCTCTGTCACGGTCAGCTCCGTGGAATGAAAGGCGCCATTGTCGGTGAGCCAGCTGTCGTCGTTGAACTGATTCGCCTCCACGACCAGCGTGTCTCCGTCCCAGTGTCCGATCGAGTCGCCCAAGGTGCTCGGATCCACATCGGTGCGGTGCGGGCGGCCATCCATCGGAATGATGCGAAAGAAGCTTCCCGAGACATCGTCATACAGAAACACGATCTGTCCGGGCATCTGCACGATCTTATCCGGAGGTCCGATCCGTGGCAGCCCCGGAGAGCGGCAGTGCAGCACCGGGTCAAGCTGCAGCTGATTCTTGTCCAGCTGCGCCACTTTCGCCAGAAACTGCGGTCGGTACTTGGGGAAATTGCGTGGCGGGCGCGCCGCCGGCGGGGCGGCAGTACCGGCCTTCACGGCGGCGGCCGGTGCGGGCGGTGCACAACCCGAGACGCAGATAGAGCCGTCGCTCTCATGCTGCGGATGAATGAAGTCGATGCCGGAGCCGTTGTCCCAGGTTCCATTCAGATCCGGGTGGCCATCCGGCTGACGGGGGGTCTGCGCAAACAGCACTGACGCAGCAGCGCTTGCGAGCCACAGCGCGGCGCCAGCCAGTATCAAGCGAGATTTCATGCAATGGCCCTCAGGTGCGACTGCCACAGCGCCTATTTATCGGAGGCGAACTGGTAGTGATGTCCATCCGCGTAGGTGATCTTGACCAGGTATCCCAGATGCGGCGTGCCGTCGCGTGCCGGATAGGCATCGACGTTGGCCATCTGGCCGCTGGCGAGCAGCAAGGTCTTGGTCAGTCCGGCCTTGCGCATCATGCCGACCGGGACGCTTTCCAGGCGCCACAACGTGACAGCGCCGCTCGCCTCCTTCACTTCCAGATGGATGTAGATGTGCGGATTGGCCCACTCTACATCGGAGACGACGCCATTGAGTTTAACGGTCTTGTTGACATTGAACTCGCCGCCCACAGAATGGTGCGCCAGCGCTGCGCCGCCCACGGCGAGCATCACGACGGCCAACAGAACGGTCGTGCAGAATCGAGCCGCCATACCTCTCATCCCCCCAGATCCTGTGCGCTGTGAACGATACTCTGATCCTTGCAGGGGGTCCAACGGCGGCACCCCGCGCCGCTGCGGGATCCCGGGCGTCAGCAAGGCAGCTCGCCACGAGACGTTCCCTGCACTGGTGTTGCGGGTCATCCGGACAGCGTATCCGGACAATGTGCATCCGAAGCGATAGGACGTACGTACACTAGCTGCGAAGTTTCCCAAAGACAGCACGGAGTCTATGTTCATCTGTGGAATTGGCACCGCAACGCCCCCTGTGCGCTACACGAAAGCGCAATGCCTCAAGGCTTTCAATGACTCGGAGTGGCTTCAGCGCTTGGATTCGCGATCCCAGTACATCGCACAGACGGTCCTTAAGCGGGAAAACGGGATGGAGGCGCGGCACCTGGCGGTCGATGAACTAGGCGAGGTATTCCGCATCGATCCAGACACGCTCGCCAGCAGATTTCTGCACCATGCCCCGAGGCTGGCGGGGCAAGCAGGCGCCAATGCGCTGCGAAATGCTGATATCGGGGCACACCAGATTGACGCCGTCATCGTCAGCACCTGCACGGGTTATTTATGCCCCGGCCTGTCGGGCTATGTCATCGAGAAGTTGGGGCTGCGCCGCGACGCCCAGGCGTTCGACCTCGTCGGGCAGGGTTGTGCCGCCGCGCTGCCCAATCTGAGTATGGGAAGCGCGCTCATTGCGGCGCATGCGTGCACGGCGGTGCTGTCTATCTGCGTAGAGGTCAGCTCTGCAGCCATGTATCTCGATGACGATCCGGGAGTTCTGATTAGCGCCTGTCTGTTCGGTGATGGCGCCGGTGCGGCGGTGCTCTCACACAAGCCGACTGCGGGCCGCCGGATTCGCTGGCAAGACTATGCGTGCTCGATCGAACCCAAGGATCGGGATGCGCTGAAATTCGAGCAGCGAGGCGGCCTGCTGCGCAACATTTTAACCCGCCAGGTGCCGGCGCTCGCGGCTGAGCAGGGGCTAAAGATACTTGAGCAGGTACTTGACGCCGCAGGACTGCACATCAACGACGTCACCACGTGGATCATGCACGCCGGTGGGCGGGACGTGCTGCAAGCCATCGAGCAACGCTTTGGGCTTGCCCCAGACAAACTGCGCTACAGCGCCGCGATGCTCCGCGACTACGGCAATCTGTCGAGCGCCTTCGTCTATTTCGTCCTCGAAGCGGCCCTCGTGGACCAGGCACCCAGGGGAGCCTGGTGGCTGTCTTCCTTCGGCGCAGGATTCAGCTGTCATGGGGCCTTACTGGAGGTGGGATGAAGCCCCGTGTCATCACGCCGGAAGTTCTTGACGGACTGCCGCACCTCGACCCGGCGGCGGAGCGATCGCGCCGCGACCTGCGCCGTATCCACAGTGCAATGCGCACCTGCAGCCTGATCGCCAGGAGCCTGCAAGAAACAGCGCTGCGAGAGGATGATTCGCCACCCATTCGGATACTGGAAATCGGTGCGGGCGATGGTCACTTGATGCTGAATATCGCGCGGCGCCTGTATCCGAGATGGCCCAAGGTCGAATTGACGTTGCTTGATCGGCTCGATGTGGTCGCCCCGGCGACGCTCGCGGCCTATGCCGAGTTAGGCTGGACCGCCCGGCCATCGGTGATCGACGTGCTGCAGTGGGCCGCACACAGCGAGGCCAACGAATGGGATCTGGTGATCGCCAATCTCTTTTTGCACCATTTCGATGATGCCCAACTGAGGGTATTGCTGGCTGCGATTGAAGCGCGCAGCCGCTGTTTCATCGCGCACGAACCCCGCCGCTCCTGGGTCGCCAGAGCCGGCAGCCGCCTGGTCGGTGCCATTGGCGCAAATTCCGTGACGCGCACGGACGCGGTACTCAGTGTGGCCGCGGGGTTTCGCGACTCCGAAATAAGTTCACTTTGGCCGGGACACGGTTCGCGCTGGCGGCTGCAGGAACACGCGGCCGGTCTGTTCAGCCACTGTTTCCTCGCCAAGCTCAGACCGCGCCCCCCACGCGATCATCGTGCAACAATCATTTGACGCCATCATCGTAGGAGCGGGGCCAGCCGGTTCGACGGCGGCCATTTTGCTTGCGCGCGCGGGTTGGTCCGTGAGCCTCGTGGAGCAACAGGCTTTCCCCCGCCGCAAGGTGTGCGGCGAGTGCGTGGCGGCGAGCAACCTGCCATTGCTCGATGCCCTGGGGATAGGGGATGCTTTTGCGGCGAGTGCAGGGCCCGCGCTGCGCCGGGTCGCAGTGATGCATGAGCAACACATTTTTGCGGCTGACCTGCCGGCATTCAATCACCCAAGGCACCTTTGGGGCAGGGCCCTGGGCCGGGAAACACTGGACACCCTGCTGTTGGAACGAGCGCGCGCTGCCGGCGCTTGCGTTCTGCAGCCATGGTCGGTACGTGCGGTCACGGGCGCAGCAGGTGACTTCTCCTGTGAGGTACGGGAAGTCGCCTCCGGCAAGCCGGCGCTACTACGGGCGCCACTGGTCATCGCAGCCCAAGGATCGTGGGAAACCTATCCACGAACCCATGTCCGCCGCGAGCGCTTGGCAGCTGGCGACCTGCTGGCATTCAAGGCCAATTTCACGGGCACGGCACTCGAGGAGGGTCTATTGCCGATAATCTCCTTTAAAGGCGGCTACGGCGGCATGGTGCTTGGCGACGGCGATGTGCTGACGCTCGCTTGCTGCATTCGTGCGGATCGGCTGGCGGCACTACGGCGCCTGTCTCCCGGCTTCGCGGCGGGCCAGGTCATTCAGCAGATGCTCACGCGCGAGTGCTCCGGAGTGGCGGCAGCACTTCACGGCGCCCGCAGATCGGGGCCCTGGCTCGCCGCCGGGCCGTTGCGGCCCGGCATTCATTTGCGGCCCGATGACCAGGTCTTCCGCATCGGAAACACGGCCGGCGAAGCCCATCCCATCATCGGCGAGGGCATGAGCATGGCGATGCAATCGGCATGGCTCTTGTGTGGCCAACTGCTACGAGCCGGAAACCCGCAAAATGCCTCCTCTCATATGCCATTCCAGCGTCTCTTGCACCAGTGCTATGAGGCCGATTGGCGACGGTACTTTGCGCCCCGCCTGCGTCTGGCGGCAGTATTCGCACACGCCGCGATGCGACCTTCCATGTTCGCGCCCTGTCTGCCACTGATTAAACGTCTTGCGCCGCTGCTCAAGCATGCAGCCAAATTGAGCGGTAAGGTGCGCACGGCATTCGAGAGGACTGCGTATGAAGACCACGTTTGATCGTTTGATCAAGATATTGATGAAGGGCTATAAGCTGGATCCGGCAACAGTCACGCCGCAATTGCGGCTTGATGAGCTCGGCGTGGATTCCCTGGGCGTCGGATTGTTGCTGTTTGATGTAGAAGATGAATTCCAAATCAAGTTTGAGCGCGATCCGGGACCGCTGCAGACCTTGGCGGATGTCGTGGTTTTCATCGACCAGGTCATGAGCGAACAGCATGCCACGCCTGCGCTGAACGACGTTTCCAAGGCCGCTACGTGAGGCGAGTTGCCGTCACCGGAATCGGCGTCTTGTCGCCGCTGGGTCATAGCACCGCCGAGATACTGGACAATGCACAGCAGGGCCGATCCGCCGTTCGAGTCATTGCATCAACGTTCGGCGATCGTCGTATCGAGTCTCTGGCCGCCACCGTGGAGTTCAATGCCGCGGAACATTTTGAGCCGATGACCCTGCGCATGTTGGACCGGGTCAGTCAGCTTGCCGCCCTTGCCGCTCGCCGCGCACTGCTTGATTCCCGGCATGGCGCCCTGGCCGAATCCGAACAGGAGCGTGCCGGCGTGTTCCTCGGAACCGGGATGGGTGCTTCGCAGACCCTCGATGACAGCTATCAGAGTCTTTACGGTAAAATGTCGGCCAGAGTGAATCCTCTCACGATCATTCAGGGCATGCACAATGCACCGGCGGCCTGGATCGCCATCGAACACCACATCACCGGGCCGACGTATACCTATTCTACCGCGTGCTCCTCGGCATCCGTCGCCATCGGCGAGGCGTGGCAAAAAATCGCCTGCGGCCAGATTGATTTTGCAATCGCCGGGGGGGCCGAGGCGCCGCTGTCTTTGGGCTCGCTGCTGGCATGGAGCGCCATGCGCGCCGTCGCCAACATTGATCCAGTCGATCCGGCTGCCTCCTGCAAGCCGTTCGCGAGGAACCGCAGCGGATTGGTACTCGGCGAAGGCGCCGCCATCATGGTGCTTGAGCCATACCAATCGGCGCTCGACCGGGGCGCCCGGATTTACGGGGAAGTGCTGGGCTGCGGCATGGTCACGGACGTTTCGCACATCGCGCGACCGGGGGTTGAAGCGCAGGCGGCCGCCCTGCGTGCCGCATTGAGTTCGGCGCAACTGGACGTGTCGGAAATTGACGCCATCAATGCTCATGGTACCGGCACTCAGGCCAATGACGCTGTCGAGACCGCCGCGATCAGGCAGGTTTTTGGACCCAGGGCGGCACGCATCCCCATCAGCGCGACCAAGGCCATTCACGGCCATCTGCTGGGTGCAGGGGGTGCGCTCGAATGCGTCCTCGCGCTCCTGAGCATGCGACAGCGCGTCATCCTCCCGACCATGCATCTGTTGATCGCCGACCCGGAATGCGACCTGGACTATGTCCCCAACGCCGCACGGCATAATGCCGACGTGCGCACCACGCTGTCGAATTCCTTCGCATTCGGAGGTACCAATGCCGTGCTCGCGTTGCGTGCCGGGCAGTGACGTGGTGGGCAAAAGCGGCGGCCCGGCCATTCAAACTGTGCGTTAATGGCTTATGAGAGTTGCGTCACTCGTGCGCCGAATTCTGGCATGGACGATTGCAGCACTGGCGGCGGTGCTGGTTCTGGCCGCCGGGCTGGTCGCGGCGGTCAATGCCGGCTACGGCCGCGCCCTGCTGGTCCGCGCGGTCGAGGCGCGCGTTCACCGTCCGGTTCAGCTTAACGGGACGTTGCAGGCGCACCTGTTCTCACGCCACCCGCAGATCGTTGCCGAAGGCGTGACCATCGGCAGTCCGTCCTGGATGCCGGCGGGCCGCGCCGCCGACATCGGCCGGATCTCCATGGTGCTGGAGTGGCCCGGGTTTTCGCATCGAGCGGGTATCGTAGCGCTCGATGTTCAGGCGGCCACACTCTATCTCGCGCGCGATGAGCTCGGTCATGCCAACTGGCAGCTGACCTATCCGCCCAAGACAGCCGCCAATAAGCGGGCGCCGATCATCCGCAGCCTGACGGCGCCGAATGTCCATGTGATGCTCAATGACGCGCTTCGGCACCTGCAGTTCAATGGCACGGTGTCGGTCCAGGGTTCAAGCGTGTTGGCACCGCAGCCGTTGCGGATCGCGGGCAGCGGCCAGCTGAATGGCCGGCCCGACTCCTTCGAGCTGAGCGCGGATCCGCTCGCCACAGCGAGCCACGACCACCCTTATCACTTTTCTTTCGCGGAACGTTCGAGCGGCTCGCGCATCGAAGGTCGGGGTGTCCTGTCGCAACCGTTCGCCTACGACGTTGTGGATGCGACGTTCGAGGCGGTCGGGCCGGACCTCAAAGACCTGTATTTTCTGACCGGCGTGCATCTTATCGACACAGGCGATTATCGCCTCACCGGCCGTGTCGAGCGCCGGCAAAAACATACCGTGTTCAGCGACCTGGTCGCGAAGTCCGGTCAAAGCGATATGCGCGGCACGGTGGCCACTGACGCCACGAACATCGCCCGGCGCAAGCTCGACATCGATCTGAGTTCGCAGCTGCTGCGCTTGGCGGATCTGGGAGCTCGGGCGGCGGGACGCGCCACCGAAGCCAAATCGCCGCTGCTGCTGTCCGACGCCATGCTCAGTCTCACCATGCTGCGCACCCGGGATGCGAACATAAAGTTCCGCGCGCACGAGCTTGAGGTAGGCCGCCTGACGATACGGGCCGTGTCGACCCAAGCGACCATGGATCACGGCGTCCTCACCGTAGCACCGCTATCGGCGCAGCTCCTAGGGGGACGCGTCACCGCGCATCTCAAACTCGATGCGGGGCCGAAGATTCCGACCGCCAACCTAGACATCCGGGGCACCGACCTGCAACTTGGCCAATTCCCTTACAAGGATCCGGATCATCCTCCCGTCGAAGGTCCCATGCAGGTGCAGGTCGCATTGACCGGCGCCGGAAGCTCGATTCATGAAGTCGCCGCGAGCGCCACAGGCACCGTGACCACGCAGCTGCCGCACGGCTCGCTGCGCGACTCGTTCGCGGAACTCACCGGCCTTGATCTGCGCGGCCTGGGCTTATTGCTCACCCGAAACAAGCGCGAGGTCCCGATCCGTTGCGCCGTCGCGAAGTTCGCTGTTCACGAAGGCACAGTGGTCGTGCAGAGTCTGATTGCGGACACCGAGCCCGTCCTGATCACCGGGGAGGGTCAGATTCATCTCGATTCCGAGAATCTCGACCTGGACATCCGTGGCCGTCCCAAGAGCTTGAGGTTCTTCCGGCTCCGTGCGCCCATCACGGTGCGAGGCACGCTGGCTCACCCCTCCTTGGGTATCCAAACCAGCCAGTCCGCGTTGAAGGTGGTCGATCCCGGCGAAGCCAAGGACGCCGACTGTGCGGCATTGCTTGCCGAGGCCGGTGCAGGCGGTCCAAGAGCACCCGCTCCGCGCTGAGGGGCTCATCGGCGCTGGGGCTGATATTCCAGCGGCGTGAGGGGCACTTTGACGACCGCAGCAATGGCCAGCAACACCGGGATCGCGAGCAGTGCGCACACCATGGATCGGGTGAACTGGGCACTCAGCAATGAGCCTGCGATGGAGGGCCCGAAAATCGAGCCCACGCGGCCGGCACTCATGACGATGCCCATGCCGGTGGCCCGCACCCGTGCCGGAAAGGTATTGGCGCCCGTCGCATAGAGCGCAACTGCCGCACCAAAGATGCCGAAGCCAATGAGGGCGGCGGTAGCCTGCGCCAGCGGCAGATTGGCCCCCGCCGTCCCAAACACGACGACACTCAATCCCATCACCAGGAGCGCCAGCGCGGCGACCAGACGTATCGGCAAGCGAACGCCCAGCAGGCCCACGACGATGCCGCCGGCGAGACCGCCGAGGCTGGTGAGCCGCGAAATGAAAATACCGTCAGCGTCGCTGAAACCGGCATTGGTGGTGAGCTGATTGTTCCAGTTGAGGAAGAAGTACTCCGTCATCATGAACAACAGGTACGTGAGCCCCATCAGTACGGTTCGCAGCAGGAGGGGCTGGCGCAGCAGATCGAGCAGACTGCCCTGCGCCGCTTTCGCGACCGGCGCGGGAAGTTCAGCCATCGCCGGCAGCTGCAGACGCCCCAAGACTTTGTTGAGGGCTGCCAGAGCCTTCGGGCCGCGTCGGGCCGCCAGGATATCGGGCGACTCAGGCAGCAGAAAATAGACCAATGCAAGCAACACCAGGGAGCACAGAGCGCCAAAGACAAAAATGCCGTGCCAGCTGAAATCGGCCAGCAGCGGCGGGGCAATGTAGCCGCCCAACAACGTGCCCACCGTATAGCCGATCACCACCAGCCCCAGACCCAAGGCGCGCGTCTTGAGCGGGCAGTACTCGAACGCGAGCGTCCCGACACAGCCGCCCATGGCGCCCACACCCAGACCCGTGCAGAAGCGCAGCGCCGCCAATGTCTCGGCGGAGCCCGCTGTCGCCGAAAGCATCATGCCGACGCTCATGAGCCCGAGGTTGATCAGGATGGCGGTACGACGCCCCCACAGATCGGCCAGCGGCGACAACGCGAATCCGCCAACCGCTGTCCCCAATAATCCGGCACTGAACAACAACCCGAGCGTCCGTGAGGCCAGGTGCCAGTCGCGCGACAGCGTGGGTGAAATCAGGGAGAGCGCGAGAATATCAAAGCCATCGAGCATGTTGATCGCCACGCACAGCGCGAGGACCAGGATCTGGCAGGCCCGCATGGGCGAGTGCTCGATATGCGCACGGACGGCCAGCAGGCTCATGCGACCCCCTCTGTTATAGTGCTCACCGGTGTGCGCAAAGAGAACAGTCTTCATGCTGGCGGTCAAGGCCCCGCACCAGATCAAGGCGACGATTCGTTACGTCGTCAAGGGCGAACGGGCGATCTTCTACGCCTCGGAACGCGATAAATCCTACTGGCCCGGCGACGATCATGAAGTGCTGATCACCGATCTGCGCTCGCTGCAGCAGCCGCCCAGTATCGACCGCAATGGATTCACGTTGCTGCATCACGACAGCGCCGTGAAGGACTTCCTGGACCCAAGCCTAGGTCGAGCAGGTGCTGTATCCGGAGGCCGTGGCGCTGGCGAAGCGGCTCAATGGCGCGGCCCATGCGATCGCCTTCGGCCCGGTCGCCCGCAGCGACCGCCCCGGCAGCAGCCCCAGTCGCCTGCCGGCTTTCGGCGCCCACGTGGACTACGGGCGGCGCACCATCGAGGACATTGCGCGACCGATTCTCGGCGCGCGGGCCGATTACTGGCTCGCCAAACGGCGTGGTGCTGATGAACCTATGGCGTCCGATCAGCACCGTCTATCGCACTCCCCTCGCACTGTGTGACGCCTCGACGGTGCAAGCCGACGATCTGAACGACAGCGAAATCCGCGGCGGACTTGACGATCCCAACCGCGCGCCGCTCTACGGCTACAACTTGAGTTACAACCCGAACCATCGCTGGTACTACGCCTCCCGCATGCAGCCGGACGAACTCTTCGCGTTCAAGCTGTATGACTCGGACGCGGCGTGTCCGCAGTGGACCGGGCACACGGCGATCAACGATCCGGAGACGCCGCAGGACGCGCCGCCGCGTCAGAGCATGGAGATCCGCACGATCTCATTCATCGGATGATGCGAAACGTACCGCTCAAATGCATCATGCTCATCAGATAGAGCATGCCGTCGAAATACCGCTGCTCACCCGCGGGCACCGGCATGTCCCACAGTTCCTGCAGGAACGCCTGGGAGATCGGGCCGGGTCGCGCCGCCAGACTGCCCACGGCCGCTGCCGCGAGCATTCCGGGAGAATGACGCGTCGATAACGGTTGGCCGTCGAGCGTGTAGCGGTCCGCAAATCTCTGCATGCCCTGGTCGTAGAGGAATTTCTGGACGCGCTCGCTCAGTACGGGTTCTTGCGCATCCTTGCGCCACCAGCTGTAGTCGACCGACCAGTTGCTGACGGTGCGCCAACTGTCGTAGCCGAACGGCACGGGCTGTCCGTCCCGACCGGTGGCAGGCGACATGTCGAAATTGCTGCGGTCGGGGGCCAAACCCGTTTGCGGGCCGGTCACCCGCGCGAACAGCTCGCGGCTGGTGTTCGCGGCTCTCGCCCAGAAGGCGCGGTCTTCGCTGGGACCCCAGCGCGCCCACAACTCGTAGAAGGCCGGCAGATGGTACGAGGCATCGGTGCCCGGCACATTGACCTCGGGCACGAACCGGATCGTCGCGTGGGCCTCGTCCACCATCGGTCCGACCGTGACGGGGCGGGGGCTCTGGACGGGGCGAACCGGCGGCCAGGGTTTGCCGTCCCGGGCCGCCTCGGCCATGGCGTTGCGATTATTCGGGCTCGGCCAGGGCGACTGCGGCGCGATGAAGGGCGGGTCATCCGGATGGATCCGAAATGGCGGTGTCCCCGTCAACTGCGGATGATGGCGCATGCCCCGCAGGATCCGATCGGCCTCGCGTTGGTAGTTGTAAATTCCGTGGCCATTGCCCCAGCGATGCGCCGCGAAATACAGCGCCATCACGTAGTACTCCTCGCCATCGGGCGCAGCGCCCGTCGAACGAGGCGTTCCGTCGGTATTCATCGACCAGGCAAAGTAACCCACCGAAGGGTTGTGGGGATCGGTGATCAGCATGTAGGTGCGCGACCAGTTCCACAGCGCATCGAACTCGCGCTTGTGGTCCAGTTGCACGGCAATCATCATGCCGTAGCTCATGCCCTCGGTGCGGGCGTCGTTGTTCGCCCAGTCGGTAATGTAGGCGAGCGTGCCGTGGGCATTGCCACCCGTCTCGAAATAGATGCGCTGCTCCTGGCCGTCGCCGTGGAAAAGCTGCGCGAACGCCCGCTCGACTTTTGCCTGCACGTCGTGCGGGCTGCGCGCCAGCTGTTCGGCGAACAGATCATGATAGGCATGCGTCGTGTATGCCCCCTCGCCGTCAGCTGCGGCTACCAGGGGCTGAAGGGCCAGCACGAGAGTGGCCACGACCGCAGTGCGGACCGGGGTCGAGCGAATTCGCCAATGCATCGGGCAACTCCTGCCACAGGCCGCTGGAGCGGAGTGTAGCCGATGCGCCGAGGGCCTCCCCTGGGACTCGCCGACGCGGTAGAATCACTCCATGGGCATCAGCAACGCACACAATCTGCGCTCCCCGCCGGTGGAGTCACTGCGTCCCTACGGCCTGCGGGTGAGCCTGCCGTCGGGCGACCCGTTGCGCAAACTCCTGGGGCCCGAGTGGCACCGCATCCACTGGTATGCCACGCCGCAGGAACGCGATAACGATCTGGCGGAGATGCGCCGCCGACATGAGTATTCGCGCGCCACGGACGCGCCCTCACTGCGGTTCGAGAAAATAGAAAATCTGGCCGAAAGTCGCGGGCTGTAGGCCAGGCCCGTCGCCCTATTTGAAGGTGCGACCCAGGAACAGGTAGAACGCCTCCCGGCCGTGCTCCTCGTAACCGGTGGCAAGGTAGACGGGTCCCAGCAACGTGTCGATTCCCAGAAAGATGCTGGCATCCTTGCGCGTACTGCCAAAATTGATGTCGCCCAGGTTCCGGTAGACATTTCCCGCCTCCAGCGAAACGCCGACATAGGTCGGAAAATCAAACGGCCCATCGCCACCGCGGCCGATCTTGCGGTACAGCAGCGCCCTGACAATGGCGAACTGCGGACCCGCCAGTGATTCGGCCGCAATCCCGGAAAGATTGAACAATCCACCCAACAGATACTGGGTCCGCACATCCGTCGGATTTGTCTGATTGAACGTCGCGCCACCGGAGGCCCATAAAATGGCGGTTTCGCGCCCGAACGTCCCCGCCGCCAGCCAGTTCAATGACAACCGGTCAAACGGTTTGTCACCCTCGGACGGATGGTCGCTGCCCGCCTCGTAGCGCTCGCTGTCCCACTCGACGCTCGCCAGCTGGCCGTTATGCGGAAAACGCACGTCATCCAGCTGATCCAGCGAGAAGCGCGCGAAATACCCATTCGCATTGAAGGTGGTCCGCGCTTCCGGGTCCCCCACCAGTACCGAGGTTCCACCCTGCTCATGGTAGAGGCCGAAGCGCAGCTCCCCGATGTTCTCCAGTTCACGCCCGAAGTCCACGCCGGTGCGGAACGTGTGCACGCGAAACTCGGCCAGGCGATTCTGATCGGGTGCGACGAGCGGCAAATTCACGTCGTCGAATTCGGTGTGCGGATCGACAAAGTACGCCGAGGTCTGCTCAAACGGCAGGTACAGCTCAGTGTAGATATGCGGTGAATTGCCGGCCTGCAGATCCCAGACCCACTCACCGCCGAGCTTGGTGATGTCACCCATCACCAGGCGCGCGCCGATGTTGTAGGTGGCATTGCCCTGAAAATCGTCCTCCAGCCCCAGACCAAAGCGCACGAAATCGGGACCCCAGGAGTTGGGCTGCGCGGAGATCAGCAGGCCGTGCTGATCGCCCTGCGTCAGCACCTGGTAATCGAGGCCGTCAAGCTTTCCGCGCCCGTAGTAATCATTGATGATGCGCTCCACGGCCTTGGGATCGAGCAGCTGCCCGGCAAACCTCCCGAACAGCTCATAGAGTGCGTCGACATACGGCACAGAGGACGCCGCGACCTTCACGTAGTCGATGTGCGGCAGGCCGTGCCGCAAGGCGTCGCGGTTGGCCAGGTAGCGCGCATAGTCATCCGGGCTCAGCGCCAAGGCCCGCAACCGATCGCTCATTTCCTCAGTCGCCTTGGAACCGGCGGCCATTGCCCGGGGCACGATGCCGAAGTCGAAGGAGGATGCGTTTCCCATGACCGGGCTGATGAGCACGTCCGCTGAGCCAAGCGTTGCCAGCTGCCGTGTGGCATCGCGCCGGATCAGGATCGACAACATCTGGTTGGAGATCGCCGTGGCACTGCCGAGGCGATCGCGTGCAAACAGCGGCGCACCGACATCCACCACGATCAGGACGTCCACGCCCATGGCCCGAGCCACATCGACCGGCAGATTGTCGGCGATACCGCCGTCCACCAGCACCCGCCCTTCACGTTCCACCGGTACGAACAGCCCCGGCGCCGACAAACTGGCGCGCATGGCCGAGGCCAGATCGCCGCTTTGCATGACCACCGGATCACCGGTTGCGAGGTCCGTGGCCACCGCGCGAAAGGGCGTGGGCAGACTGTCGAAGGAACTCGTCGTCGCCACCGGCAGCGTCAGCCGGCGCAGCAGCATCTCCAGGCTCTGCCCCTTGATGAGTCCCTTCGGCAACTGGAAGCGCCAGTCACGAACGCCCAATGGAAAATTCACCAGGAAGCTTTCGTCCTCCTGCTTGCGGCGGAAGGTCAGCTCCGTGCGCGGCGGCCGATCATGAAAGGCGTCCTGCCAGTTCAATGAATTGGCGACCATGGCGATTTCCTTGGCCGACAGACCGCTGGCATACAGCCCACCGACCACCGCGCCCATGCTGGTTCCGGCGATGGCATCGACCGGGATGTGCAACTCCTCCAGCACTTCGAGTACGCCGATGTGGGCGGCGCCGCGGGCGCCACCGCCGGACAATACCAGGCCGATGCGGGGACGATGGGGCGGCACCTGGCCGGGCGGGCGGATCGGCGGCAACGGCGCCGAGCGCGAACGCCAGCATCGCCAGCCAGGCGCTCATCAGGGCCGCGCAGCGTGTGAATTTCGGGCCGGTCGAGCGGTGGGTGCGCTTCACTCGCCAAGAATACCAGCACCGGCGCCAAGAACGACTGGACAATCACGGGCTTACGGCGCCCCGGTGGAGATCATCGGCAGCCGCCAGTAAGCTTGCAGCCACCGCTTTTCACAAAGACCCGCATGGCCTACCTGTACGCAGCTCTGCCCATCATTTTCGAGGTATTACTCGTCATCCACGTTCTGAAGACCGGCCGGAACACGCTGTGGATCTGGCTGATCATCTTCCTGCCGCTGGCCGGCGGCATCGCCTACCTCATCGTCGAGCTGATTCCGGAGTTGTCGCGCAGTCGGACCCTCGCGGCGACGCGGCGCAATGTGCAACATGCCCTCGATCCGCACGCACAGCTGCGGCGGTTCCAGGATGAGGCGCAGGTCACTCAGAATGTCGCCAGCAGTCAGCGCTACGCCGAGGAGTTGCTGCGTCATAACCGCTTCGAGGAATCCATTGCCGTTTACCGCAAGATCCTCACCGGTCTGTATGCACACGATCCCGATCTGATGCTGGGCCTGGCACGGGCGCAGTTCGGTAGCGGCGATGCCGCCGCCGCGCGTGCGACACTGGATGAGGCGCTGCAGATGAACCCTGACTTTCGCTCACCCCAAGGCCATCTGCTCTACGCCCGGGCACTTGAGGCCGAAGGCAATGCCGAGAAAGCCCTGGCGGAATACCAGGCGCTGTCGACGTCCTACCCCGGCGCCGAGGCGGCGGTGCGCTACGCACAGCTGCTCAAGGCCCAGGGCCGGGTCGAGGAATCCCGCAGCGTTGCCAAGGATCTGCTCGAGCAGGCGCGCATCGCGCCGGCGCACTACCGCAAGGCGCAGCGCGACTGGCTGGACAGTGCCCAGCGCCTGGCGCTGGGCCGTTAGCGGCGTGTGAGCCGCGCGGTCGCGCGCCCGTAAATCCCCAGCGCCCCCAGCAGCAACAAAGACCCCAGACCAAACCCGCCACCACCGTGCGTAGGCGTGCCGGCGGTCGTCGCGGCCCCCGTGGCACCCGCGGCCGCGAGCGTCACGACGCTGCTTGCCGTCACAGTGGAGTCGGCGTCGGACACCGCCGTGATGGTTTCGGACGCCTGCGCGGGCAAGGTGGCGGGCGCGGTGAAAACCCCGTTGCTGTTGATCGTGCCGACGGTGGCGTTGCCGCCGGACACACCATTGACCTGCCAGGTGACTCCCGCATCGGCGGTATTGGCGACGGATGCGGAATAGTTCTGGGCACCCGTCCCCACCGTCACTTGCGCGGACGCCGGGCAAACCGCGACCGCCACGGCGGGGGCCGACGCTGAGCAATCAGTATCGGCGGCGGTAGCAGGCGCCGCGGAGGTTGCGCCCGTCGGGCTTAACACCACATCGGCCGCATCGGTTCGTCCCGCATCATCCGTGACGGTGAGCTCCACGGTCGCCAGTCCGCAGGCGGGCAAGGGGACCGTCACCGTGGCGGTACCGGCGCCCTGCGGACTCACGGCAACACCGCTGATGGCTCGCCATTGGTAGCTTGCCAGCGTGTGGTTCAGCGCCGCGGCACTGCCGGTAGCCGCCAGTATCGCCGCGCCTTGGCGGGTGCTGATGGACACGGCGGCAATCGGTCGCAAGGCGGCGGCGACGGCGGCGCGCGCATTGGCCATGCCCGCGCCGCAGGTTTTGCCATCCAGCGTGCACAGGCACTCGGCATTCTGCACATCGCTCGCCCCGGTGGGAACATGACACAGCGGCGGTTGCGGCGTCTCACCGGCCGAAACCTGCGGAAACGGCTGCGCCCCCTCTTTGAGACGCGCAGTCATCTGACAGCTGTTCAGGGCCGGATTGACGCTCGCCATGAGCGCGGCAATGCCGCTGACCATGGGAGCGGAGAAACTGGTGCCGAGGTTGGCAGCGGCGAACTGGTCGGTGTAGGTATTGGTCTGCGGCACCGTCGCACCGGAGTTGGTAGTCGTCAGAATCGAATACAGGCACTGCGAACCCGGGGCGGTATTCACACAATTGCCGGCCGGTGCACTCAAGGCGATCTCGGCGCCCAGACTGCTGTACCCCACCTTGGTGCCCGCCTGGCGCAGCCCCGCCACCGCAACGACGCCCGGGCAGTTCCCCGGCGTATCCACCGGGCCGCCCTCATTGCCGGCCGACACCACGATCACCACACCCAGGGCCGTCAGCTGCTGGATGACATCCTGGTACGACTGCGGGCAGGTCTCCCCGGTGGACCCGAAACTCATATTGAGAATGCGCGCCGGATTGGGATTGTCCGGCACATTGTTCACGTGCATGCCGGCGGCCCAGAGCATGCCCTGTTGAATATCGGAATCGTAGCCGCCGCACTTGCCGAGCACCCGCACCGGCAGAATCTGCGTGCCCCAGGTGATGCCCGCGATGCCAGTCGCATTGTTGGTCAGTGCGCCCAGGATCCCGGCCGTGCGCGTTCCATGCCAGCTGCTGTTGCTGACCGTGCAGCCTTTGAACGGTGCCGCAGTCGACTCGGCACTGGTCATCCAGTCACCGGGATCCGACGCATCCGAGTCCCAGCCATCGCCATCGTTGGCGACCGCGGCGTTAGAAATAAAGTCATAGCCGGACAGCAGCCGCCCGCTTTGCGAGGCACGCAGCAGGTCCGGATGATCAAACCGTACCCCGGTGTCGAGGTCCGCGATCACGACACCGGCGCTCCCCGTGGTCATGTCCCAGGCTGAGACGGCATCGATGGCCGACACCGTCGACGGATCGTTCTGCAGATACCACTGCTGCGCGAACAAAGGATCCGTCGCGACCTGATGCGCATAGCGGCGCTCATCCACACTGGCGTATTCGACCTCCGGATCCGCGCGCAGGCGCGTGAGTGTCGTCGTGATCGCCTCGCCCTGCTGCGACGGCGCCGCCTCCAGGACCTGCATGCGAGGCGTGATGCTGCGCAGCAGGCTTAAGGCCACCCCCGTGCGGCGGCTGATGCGATCCAAGCGCGCCGCGGGCAACGCGGTCGTCGCTGCGCCGCTCACGGCGGCCCGCAACTTGAGAATGATGCGCGGTGATTCAGGCTGCGGCGCGGGCGCCGGACCATGCCGGACAGGATTGAGCTCGGCGCCTGCTACGCGCTGCGCGGCGGGTGTCGCGCTGAGTATCCCCGCCACCATCGCCAGTACCAGGCCCCAGTGTTTTTGCGGGCGCATACACCGGATCATGGCAGCCAATGGCGACCCAAAATGGGCCGCGCGTCACGGGGTCATCACGCGACGGAACCGCTGCTCCTGGTTGCGACGGCGCGCCGCGGCACCTGTTGCGTGATGCAGTGGATGTTGCCGCCGCCCAGCAGGATCTCGCGGGCCTGGATTCCCACTACTTTCCGCTCTGGAAACAGGCGCTTGAGAACGCGCGCCGCCGCACGGTCCGTGTGCGGGTCCAGCAGCGGCATGACGAGCCCCCCATTGGCCAGGTAGAAGTTGACATAGCTGCCCGCCAGTCGCCATCCGGCGACACGCGCGGACGAGCCGCGTTTGCGTTGAACACCGGCGGCCTCGCGCGCTGTCATGTGCAGGGGTCCGGGCGCCGGCACCTTATGCACCTGCAGGGGCCGCCCGCGCGCATCGCGCGCCGCCATCAGTCGCTCCAGCGCGTCTCTGGAAATCGCGTGTTGCGGGTCGCGGGGATCATCGCACCAGGTCAGGCACACCTCTCCCGGCCGGACAAAGCAGGCCAGATTATCGATGTGACCATCCGTCTCATCATTGAACACCCCGGCCCCGAGCCACACGACGCAGCTCACGCCAAGGTAGTCGCGCAGGTGCCGTTCGATCTGTGAACGCGTGAGTGCCGGATTGCGGTTGGCATTCAGCAGACACTGCTTCGGTCACCAAGGCGGTGCCGTCGCCATCGACATGGATCGCACCGCCCTCATTGATCATCGGCGCCCGGTAACGCGCCACGCCTTCGATCTCCAGCACCTTGCGCGCCACGTGGTCATCCAGATCCCAGGGCGCATACAGGCCGCCGTGCAAGCCGCCCCAGGCGTTGAACGGCCAGTCAATGCCGCGCCATTCGCCCGCAGCGTTCACGACGCCCGTGGGCCCGACATCGCGCATCCAGGCATCATCGTGCGACAGTTCCACCACGCGCACCCTGGCGGGCAACTGCGCGCGTGCCGCATCAAACTGCGCCGGCGGAGGCGCCCAGCGTCACCGGCTCGAAGCGCGAAATGGCGGTCGCGACCGCCGCGAACGCCGCCTGCGCCGGCTGCGCCTGGCGCCGCCAGTTGTCGGGCCGTTCCGGCCACAGCATCCAGCACCCCTCGTGCGGCGAGGATTCCGCCGGCATCCAAAAGCCGTCCCGGCCAGGCCGGCTCTTCAGGGTCGCGGTCATGCGCGCGGCGCGTTCCAGCGCCTGATGTCAGGTCCTCCATCAGGTCTTCGATGTCCTCGAGGCCGATGGACAGTCGCACCGTACCTGCGGCCACCCCGCTCATCGCCAGCCTGGTCGGCCGTCAGATCGCGGCTGGACATCATCTGCGGCGGCACCACCAGCGACTCGGTGGAACCGAGGCTTGCGGTAATGGAGAAGTACTGCAAGGCGTCGGCGAAGCGGGCCGCCGCCGCATCGCCGCCGCGCACATCCAGCGTGACCACGGTGCCGAAGTGCTCCATCTGCCGGCGAGCCAGCTCATGTTGCGGGTGGCTCGGCAGGCCCGGGTAATGCACTTTCTCGACGCCCGGGTGGGCCGCCAGCATCTCGGCAATGCGCTGGGCCGCGAGCGTCTGCGCCGCGTATCGCAGGTAGTAGGTCTTAAGTCCGCGCGCAATCAGGAATGCCGCGTGCGGATCCAGGATGCCGCCCATGGTGCCGAACTCACCGCGCAGACTGCGAATGAGATCACTGCGCGCAATGACTGCACCGCCCATGACGTCACCGGCTCCGGAGGCGTACTTGGTGAGACTGTGGATGAAAATATCGATCGGGTACTGCCCGTGCTGATGCATGCCGGCAAAGGTGTTGTCGAGCAACGTCAGGGCGCCATGCGCCTGGGCTAGGCGGGTGATGGCCTCGATATCCGCGATCTTGGTCACCGGGTTGGTGGGCGACTCGAAGACCACGAGGCGTGTGGGCGTGGTGCTCAACACGCGCTCCACTGCCGCGAGATCCTCGATCGACAGCATGGTGCTGTTCACGCCGAAGCGGGCGAGCAGGCGGCGGATCAGGTAGCGGGTCGGATTGTAGGTTTCGACGAAACACAGCACATGATCGCCCTGGCGGGTCAGCGCCAGCAGCGCCTGGCAGATGGCCCCGACACCCGAGCCGGTGACCACGCAGTCATCGCGGCCCTGCATGCCGGCCAGCTGCAATTCCAGCTGCCGGGTGGTGGGATTGGCGGCGCGCGAGTAGAAAAATCCCGGCCGGTCGCCACGCAGGAACTCGAGCGTGTCATCCAAAGACTCGAAATCGAACTTAACCGACTGATAGATCGGCATCACCAGCGGGCGATTGCCTGCCGGCAATGCGACTTCCGGCGGATGGTTGACACTCGTGGATCGCTTCATTTCGTTTATCTCCGCCGCGTGTTGCCCGCGAACTCAAGCAGCCGGGTCACTGCCTGCGTAAGGGTATCATCGCGCTTTGCCACGCACAGTCGCACGAACGGCATGGGCGGTGGCGTGACGTAGAACGGCGACAGGGGAATGGTCGCCACCCCCGCCTCTATGAGCAGTTGTTCGGCGAAGCGCACGTCGGCGTGCGCGGCCAACTCGCCGCGCGACAGCCCACTGAAGTCGAGCAGCTGGAAAAAAGTACCCTGCGCGGGGGGCAATTCGAATGCGGATCCTGCCAGACCCTGGCGCAACAGATCGCGCTTCGCCTGAAAGAATCCCGACAGCTCACTCCACACCTGGGGTCTTTCTTCCAGATACTGGGCGATGGCCTGCTGCAGGGGCGTCGCGATGGTGAAGGTATTGAACTGGTGCACCCGCCGCAGCTCGAGCGTCAGTGCCGGCGGCGCAACGCAGTAGCCGACGCGCCAGCCGGTGGCATGCAGCGTCTTGCCGAAGGAAAACACCACGAACGCGCGCGCGGCAAGTTCCGGGTGCGCCACCACCGAATGATGCCGGCGCCCGTCGTACATGACATGCTCGTAGACCTCGTCCGACAGCACCAGGATATCCCGGTCGCGGATCAACGCCGCGAGCGCATCCAGATCCGCAGCCGTCGCTGCCGTGCAGCTGGGATTGTGCGGCGAGTTGATGATGATCAGCCGCGTGCTGGGGGTGATGCTCGCCGCCACGCGCTCCCAGTCATAGCCAAACGTCGGGGGCTGCAGCGGGATGTGCACGCAGCGTCCGCCTGCCAACCGAATGGCCGGGTCGTACGAGTCGTAGGCCGGATCGAAGACGATGACCTCATCGCCGGCACCGACCACCGCCTGAATGGACGAATAGAGCGCCTCGGTCGCCCCCAGGGTAACCGTCACTTCGGATTGCCAGTCGCGCTCGATGCCATAAGTGGCTTTGAGTTTGGCGGCGATGACCTGGCGCAGCAGCAGGCTGCCTTCCATGGGTGCGTACTGGTTGTGGCCCTCGCGCACGGCCTGCGCCAAGAGCTCCCCGATCCGCGGATCGATATCGTAATCAGGGAATCCCTGGCCCAGATTCAAGGCGCCGAGTTCCCGCGCACGGCGCGACATCACCGTGAAGATGGTCGTGCCCACATCGGGCAGCTTGCTGCGCCCGAATTCGCTCATCGCTCAACGCTCGCCATCGCCGCGCCGATCACGCCGGCCTGGCCGGCGAAGCGGGCCGGCCGCAGTTGCGCCTCGCACTTGAGCAGGCTGGCGAATTCGGCGTAACGCTCACTGACGGCACCCCCCAGGATGATGACGTCCGGCCAGAAGAGCGCGTGCATCCGCGCGAGGTAGATGTTCACGCGCTCGATCCAGGCCGGAAAGTCCAGGTGCAAAGCGGTGCGCACCTGCGCGGAGGCGAATTTTTCCGCCTCCATGCCGTTCAGCTCCATATGCCCGAGCTCGGTATTCGCAAACAGCCGGCCGTTCACGAACAGTGCCGAGCCGATGCCGGTGCCAAAGGTCAGCATGATGGCGCTGCCCGTCACGCCCATGCCCGCGCCCCAACGCATCTCCGCCACGCCGGCAGCGTCCGCATCATTGAGAAATACCACCGGGCGGTTGATGACTCGTCCGACAATCTCGGCGCCGTTCGCGCCCAGCCAGGAATGATCGATATTCGCGGCGGTGCGTATCACGCCATCGCGCACCACGCTCGGAAAGGCCACCCCGACACCGCCCTGTGCCTGCGGCAGACGCGCCGCAAGCCCCGCGATGACTGCGGCCATGCGATCCGGTGTCGAGGGCTGCGGCGTCGGTGCCGAAATCATCTCCCCGAGTAAATGGCCGCTGGTCACATCGACCACCCCCGCCTTGACGGAGGAGCCACCGACATCGATGCCGAGCACGTTCTGACTCATGGGCAAGCCCGCATAGCGTGATCCTTCAAAGGTTGGCGGCCGCGGCCAGCTGCATATCGCGTTCGCGCCGCCGATTCTGATAGCGCATCCACAGAGCCGACAGCGTAATGCCGGTCGCCACCAGCAGCACCATGATGGTGGCCAGGGCGTTCACGTCCGGACTGACCCCGAGCCGCACCTTGGAAAATATCACCATCGGCAGCGTGCTGGAGCCGGGGCCGGCGACGAACTGCGTGATGACCAGATCATCCCAGGACAAGGTGAAGGACAGGAGCCACCCGGAGACCAGCGCCGGTGCCACCAGCGGCAGCGTAATGCGGCAGAACACCGTGCCGGGGCGCGCCCCCAGATCCAGCGCCGCCTCCTCCAGCGATTCATCGAATCCGACCAGGCGCGACTGCACCACCACCGTCACGTAGGCGGTGCAGAAGGTGATGTGCGCCAGGATGATGGTCAGCATGCCGGTGCCGCGCGGCCAGCCGATCGCCTGCTGCAGGGTAATGAACAGCAGCAGCAGCGCAAGTCCCGTCATGACCTCCGGCATCACCAGCGGCGCGGTGGTCATGCCGAGCAATAACGTGCGGCCACGGAACGGACCGAAGCGTGCCAGGGCCACGCCCGCAAGCGTGCCCAGCACCACCGCGCCGCTCGCGGCGATCAGCGCGATGCGTACCGAGAGCCACGCCGCATCGAGGATTTCATCATTGCCCAAAAGCTCGCCGTACCACTTGAGGGTCGGCGAGTGCGCCGCATCCCACACCGTCACCAGGCGCGAATTGTTCAGCGAGAACAGCATCATCGACAGGATCGGCGCGTAGAGGAACGCCAGCCCGACGCCCAGCATGGTGCGGGCAAATCCGCCCGAGGTCCTCATCGGTGAGCGGCCAGCTGGCGGGCGCTGGAGCGCTGGAACAGCATGATGGGCACCACCAGCAGCACCAGCATGAGGATGGCCACGGCACTCGCCAGCGGCCAGTCGCGGTTCTCAAAGAACTCATCCGACAGCACCCGGCCAATCATGAGCTGGTCGGTGCGCCCGAGGAGCGAGGGCACCACGTACTCGCCCACCGCCGGAATGAACACCAGCAGGCAGCCGGCGATGATACCCGGCACCGACTGCGGCAGCGTCACGCGCAGGAATGCGGTGAGCGGCCGGGCGCCCAGGTCCGCGGCGGCTTCGAGCAGCGCCGCATCGTGCTTTTCCAGATTGGCGTACAGCGGCAGGATCATGAACGGCAGATACGAATAGACAATGCCTATATACACCGCGAAGTCCGTCTGCAGCATGGTCAGCGGCTGATGGATCACACCCAGGTACAGCAGGATATTGTTGATGACACCATTGTGTTTGAGCAGCCCGATCCAGGCATAGACGCGCAGCAGGAATGACGTCCAGAACGGCAGCACGATGAGCATCAGCAGCACACTGCGCCAGCTGCCCGCGGCGCGCGCGATCACGTAGGCCATGGGGTAGCCCAGCAGCAGGCAGAACAGGGTCGAGACGGCCGCGACCTTCAGCGAGTACAGGTAGGCGCTCCCATACAAGGGGTCGGTGAACAGGAAGGCATAATTGTTCAGGTGCAGCGCCGGGTGCGGCACGCCTCTGATCCATTCCAGGAACGGCGCATAGGGCGGTATGGCGAGCCGCGTTTCCGAAAACGACAGCTTCAGCACGATCAGGAACGGCACCAGGAACAGCACGCATCAGCCATCCCAGCGGAATGCCCACCACCAGCCGCCGCCCGCGTTGCGCCAGGTTCACGCCCTACTCCGTCAGCAC
This sequence comes from uncultured Gammaproteobacteria bacterium, assembly GCA_963708865.1. Classification (GTDB taxonomy): domain Bacteria; phylum Pseudomonadota; class Gammaproteobacteria; order Steroidobacterales; family Steroidobacteraceae; genus DAIDKA01. Next base: position 171,461 of record CAVPUC010000005.1, on the reverse strand, counting down.
CACGGGGCTGCCGCTTTGCCAGGACAGGAACACGACCTCCTCCTGGGCAATGCGCTGCTCGGGATCACGCGCCGAGTTCGGCAGCGTCACCCGTACCTCACGACCCGAATCCAAGCGCCACCATGTAGACCGAGGCATCGCCCATGTAGGCGATGCCGCGCACCACGCCGCGGGCCACATTCTCGCTGTCCGGCCGCACCTCGCCGCGGCCGGCCGGCGGCCCGCGGGTCATCGAAATCTTCTCCGGCCGCACCGCGGCCCACACCGTGGCGTCGCGCGCCACCGGCAGCTGCCGATCGACCTTGATCACACAGCCCAGTTCATCGCAGCGGATGCGTTGGCGCTCCCCGGGATCGCCCAGCACCCGGCCTTCAAACAGATTCACCGAGCCGATGAAATCGGCGATGAAGCGCGTAGCCGGTGACTCGTAGATCTGCGATGGGGTGCCCACCTGCACGATCCGGCCCTGGTTCATGACGCCCATGCGGGTAGCGAGCGTCATGGCCTCCTGCTGGTCGTGCGTCACCACGATGAAGGTGACACCGAGGGCCTGCTGGATGTTGATGAGTTCGAACTGGGTGTGCTCGCGCAGTTTGCGGTCCAGGGCCGCGAGCGGCTCATCAAGCAGCAGCAGCTTTGGCCGCTTGATCAGCGCCCGGGCAAGCGCGATCCGCTGACGCTGGCCACCGGAGAGCTGGTGCGGCTTGCGATGGCCGAAGCCGCCCATTTTCACAATGTCGAGCATCTCCCCGACCCGACGTTTGATCTCATCGCGTCCGATTCTTTCCTGTTCCAATCCGAAGGCGATGTTCTTTTCCGCACTCATGTGCGGAAACAGCGCATAGGACTGGAACATCATGTTCACCGGCCGTTCATACGGCGGCACCGTGCTCATGTCGTGTCCGTCGACCAGGATGCGTTCCGGCCGTCGGGGTTTCAAACCCGGCCAGCATGCGCAGCAGCGTCGTCTTGCCGCAACCAGAGCCGCCCAGCAGGCAGAAGATCTCGCCGCGCTGGATATCCAGACTCACGTCATCCACTGCCACGAAGTCATCGAAGCGTTTCGTGACGCCGACGATGCGTACATATGCCTGCTGTTGGTTCACCGTTACGCCCTACTCGCCAGTCTTGAATCGAGTCCACATGCGGTTCAACAACCGTGTGAACTGCAGGGTTTTGGCCAGTTCCGGCACCAGCTTCCCACGCCCATCCGGCGGCGGATAGATGCCCGGATCATTGCGGACGGCAGGCTCGAGGTGCTCGAGCGCCGGATCATCGCCGTTCGCATACTTCAGGTAATTGGTGTTGCGGGCGGCAATATCCGGGCGTAGCAGGAAATTGATGAACAGGTGGGCGTTGCGCACGTGCGGTGCATCGGCGGGGATCGCCAGGGTGTCGAAGTTACGCATCGCACCCTCCGTGGGTATCTGGTAGGCCAACTCAATACCGCGACCGGCTTCCACGGCGCGGTCGTGCGCCTGCTTCACGTCCCCGGACCAGCCCATCGCCAGGCAGATCTCACCATTGGCGAGGTCATCGATGTAGCGGGAGGAGTGCACGTAGCGGATGTAGGGACGGATGGCCATCAGCGCCTTTTCGGCGGCCTGCAGGTCCTGCAGCGATTCACTGTTCGGGTTGCGACCCAGGTACAAGAGCACCGCACCGAGCATTTCCGTTGGGGTATCCAGCATGGAGACGCCGCAGTCGGCGAATTTCGAGACCACCGCGGGATCAAAGATCATGCGCAGCGAAGTCACCGGCGCATCCGGCATGCGCTCGCGGATGCTGGCCACGTTGTAGCCGGGCCCGGACGTGATCCACATGTAGTCCACGGCGTACGCATTGCCCGGATTGTAGATGGCCGCTTCGCGGGCCACTTCCGGGTCCACGTACTTGAGGTTGGGCAGCCATGCCTTGTTGAGCTTCTGGTAGACGCCGGCCGTGACCTGGCGCTGCAGGAACGGGCCCGACGGGACCACGACGTCAAAATTCGAGTGCCCCATGAGCATTTTCGTCTCCAGCACCTCGTTGGAGTCGAAGACGTCATAGTTGACCCTGATGCCGTACTCGCGCGCGAAATCATCGATGACACCCGGCGCCACATAATCGGACCAGTTGTAGACGTTCAGCACTGGATCATCGGCAGCGGAGTGGCTGCCGCAGGCGGCAAGGCAGGCCAGCACGACGCAGCCTGCGATCAGGGTACGGACAGAAATTCCCATCAGCCTATATTACCGGCCGTCACACATTCAGCAGCAGGTGCTCGCGCTCCCAGGAGCTGATGACCTGCAGGAATACCTCGTACTCGGCCTCCTTGACCAGCGCAAAGGCCTCCACGAAGGTCGGTCCCAAGCAGTTCCACCAGCGGCTCACACGCCCGCAACTCGCGCAGCGCCTCATCCAACGTGCGCGGCAAGCTGAACGGCAGATCATGGGCACTGCCCGTGATCGGGTCGGTGGGCTGCAGGCCCTCGGCCATTCCCAGATACCCGCAGGCGAGCGAGGCGGCCATGGCGATGTACGGATTGGCATCCGCGCCGCCGCAGCGGTTCTCCACTCGCCGGTCCGCCGGGTCGGAGTTGGGCACGCGCAGCCCGGCGGTGCGGTTGTCATAGCCCCAGTGAGTATTGATGGGTGCGGTCTGGTAGCGGGTCAGGCGCCGGTAGGAATTCACGTTCGGACAGAACAGCGCCATGGCCGCCGGCAGGTAGCGCTGCAGCCCGGCGATATGCGAGAAGAACAGATGCGAGGGGGTGCCATCGGCACTGCTGAAGATGTTCTTGCCGCTCTTACGATCCAGCACGCTTTGGTGGATATGCATGGCACTGCCGGGCTCTTTGGCATGCGGCTTGGCCATGAACGTCGCGTACATCTTGTGGCGCAACGCCGCCTCGCGCGCCGTACGCTTGAAGAGGAAAGCCTGATCGGCCAGGTCGAGGGCGTTACCGTGGATCAGGTTGATCTCCATCTGCGCCGGCCCGTCCTCGTGGATCAGCGTATCGATCTCGATTTCCTGGTCTTCGCAGAACTGGTAGATGTCATCAAACAGCGGATCGAACTCATTGACGGCGGCAATGCTGTAGGACTGCCGCCCGGGTTCGGCACGGCCGGAGCGGCCGACCGGCGGCTTTAAGGGGTAGTCGGCGTCGAGATTCGGCTCAACCAGGTAGAACTCCAGCTCCGGCGCCACCACCGGGTCCCAGCCGCGCTGCGCATACAGTTCCAGCACATGGCGCAGCACATTGCGCGGCGCCATGGCGACACGGCGGCCGTCGCCGTAGTAACAATCGTGAATCACCTGCGCGGTGGGCTCGGCCGCCCAGGGCACGCGCCGCACCGTCTTCGCATCAGCTTTCAGGATGATGTCGATTTCGGCCGGGTTCATCGCACTGCCGGTGTCCACCGGATAGTCGCCCGTCACCGTTTGCAGGAACACGCTCTCCGGCAGTCGCATGCCTTCGTCTTCGGCAAACTTTTCGGCCGGCATGATCTTGCCGCGGGCGATGCCCGCCATATCCGGAATGATCGCCTCCACCTCGGAGATGCCGTGGTCGCGGAAGAATTGTCGAATATCAGTGGCCATACATCACCTGGTCTGCGCGCGCTCGCGGCTGGCGTCGCCAAAGGCCGCAAACAACGCACGCGAAAATGGATTGTCCATCGCCCGCCACTCGGGGTGCCATTGCACCGCCACCGCGAAGCGGGGTGCGCTGCGCACCTGGAAAGCCTCGATCAGACCATCCGGAGCGCGCGCCTCGACCACCAAGTCCTCGCCCAATCGCTCGACGCCCTGCCAATGCAGCGAGTTGACCTGGATCTGATCCACACCCGCCAGAGTGTTGAGCAGCCCGCCCGGTTCCAGTCGCACCTCGTGCGCGGGCCCGTACTGCACTTCGAGTTCCGCGGATTCATCGTCCCGATGGTCCAGGTGTCCCGGGGTTTCATGAACCCGCTGCAGCAGGGTCCCGCCGAAGGCCACATTCATCTCCTGGAAGCCACGGCAGATGCCCAGCAGCGGCACACCGCTCTGCACCGCTCGGGGAATCAGGGCGAGCGTGGTCGCATCGCGTTGCGGATCATGCAAGGTGCCCGGCGCGCTGGGGCTTCCGGCGTAGCGGTGCGGCTCGACGTTGGAGGGACTTCCCGGCAGCAGGATGCCGTCGAGATGCCGCAGCACCTCCTCGATGTCCAGCACATCACCCAGGGCAGGCAGCAGCACCGGAATGCCGCCCGCGCCCTCGGCGATCGCGGTCATGTATTTTTCGCCGGCCATGTGAAACGGGTGATGGCCGATCATGCGGCGATCAGCGGATATGCCGATGACCGGGCGTCGCGATTTCATGGGTTGATTCGAGGGTTGTCTAAATTATTAAACAACCCTCGCCTTCTGGTCTCAATACCGAGGCTTCATTACACCACATGGCGTCGCCGCGGGCTGCCTCCCGGCGCACATTTTCGCCACTCGCGAATCAGTGGTAAACTACCGTTCCAGCCCTGCATTACAGCCATTTGCGGGCGCCCAGTTGCGTACCCGGACGCTTGCCGCCGGGGTGCGAAGTGCAGCGTTGGCGCTTTCAATATTTTAAACACCCGGGGTTGCCGTCATGGCCGGCCGGCCACTCGCCCGCACCTACTATTCCGCCTCCCACGCCCCGGCGCCCGCGCGCCCCGCACTCCACGGCAGTCACACCTGCGATGTCTGCGTTGTCGGCGGCGGCATCGCCGGCACCGCCGCGGCCCTGCATCTGGCCGAACGCGGGTTTGAGGTGATCTTGCTGGAGGCGCAGCAGCTTGGCTGGGGCGCCAGTGGCCGCAGCGGCGCGCAGGTGCTGCCGGGCTTCGCCGCCGGCCCAGGGCAAACTGGAAAAACTGATCGGCGCGGAGGATGCGCGCAAGGTCTGGGACGTTTCCGTCGCAGGCGTGCGCCTGGTGCGTGAGCTGATCGCGCGCCATGGCATCGATGGCTCAGTATGTGGCCGGGCACCTGCTCACCGCGGTGAAGCCGCGCCAGACGCAGGAACTGCGCACCCACATCGATGAACTGCAGCGCCGCTACGACTATGAGGACGTGCGGTACATGCCGCAGGACGAGCTGCGCAGCATCGTGGCGAGTACCCGGTACCTGGGTGCGCTCTACGATGCCAATGCCGGGCACATTCATCCGCTGAACTACGTCTTGGGTCTCGCGGCAGCCGCCGAACGGTCGGGCGTGCGGATTTTCGAGGGCACCCACGCCCTGGATTTCAACGGCCGCGCCCCGGTGCGGGTGCGCACGCCCGCCGGCAATGTGCGCTGCCGGCAACTGGTCCTGTGCGGCAATGTTTATCTGGGCCGCACGGCGCCGCCGCTGCAGCCGCGGATCATGGCCGTCGGCACCGGCATGGTGGCGAGCGAGCCGCTCGGGCCCGCGCGTGCCCGGGCACTGATCACCAACAATGCGGCCGTCGCCGACATGAACTGGGTGCTGGATTACTTCCGTCGCTCTGCGGATGACCGCCTGCTCTTCGGCGGCCGCGTCAGCTACGCCGGATTTGATCCGCTGCGCATTGCAGCGGCCACTCGCGCGCGGATGATCGCGGTGTTTCCGCAGTTGAAGGATGTCAAACTGGAATTTGCCTGGGGCGGCGCCGTGGACATCACCCGCAACCGCGCGCCGGACTTCGGCCGGCTCAATCCGGATGTGTACTACCTGCAAGGATTCTCCGGGCACGGCATCGCCCTGACCGGCATCGCCGGCAAGCTGGTGAGTGAGGCGATCGCCGGGGACGCCGGTCGCTTCGATGTGTTTGCCCGCATTCCGCATCGCGCCTTTCCCGGCGGTGCGGCGTTGCGGCGCCCGACGCTGGTGCTCGCAATGCTTTACTACCGCCTCAAGGATCTGCTTTAGCGCAGGCGGATTTCAAAACAGCGATGGATGCGCGGATTGCGCTCGAAGTCGAGGGCGATGGTGGCGCGTGAGATGTCGGTGACCTCGTGTCGCTCGTTGATCGCCTCGTCCAGCTTGAAGCGCTGCGCGTTGGTGGAGAAAACCAGCAGGCCGTCGCGATTGAGCAACTGCGTGCACAGCTCGATCAGCGCGCTGTGATCGCGGCTGACATCGAGCACCCCTTCCATGCGCTTGGAATTTGAGAAAGTCGGCGGATCCAGGAACACCAGGTCGTAGCGCTCGCGCGCCGCCACCGCATTGTCGAGCCACTGCCGACAGTCCGCCTGGACCAGTTCATGCGGCTCACGGGCCACGCCGTTCAGATCCAGATTGCGGCGCGCCCACTGCAGGTAAGTGCGCGACAAGTCGACCGAGGTGCTCGACTGCGCGCCGCCCGCCGCGGCGTGCGCGGTGGCCGTGGCGGTGTAGCAGAACAGGTTCAGGAACCGTCGGCCGCGCGCCTGCGCCCCGAGCCGCTCGCGGGTGATGCGGTGATCCAGGAACAGGCCGGTGTCCAGATAATCATCGAAATTCACCCAGAAACGCTGGGCGGCCTCGCGGGCCATGTGAAACACCGCCTGGCTTTCGAGCTTGCGGTACTGGCCGCCGCCGGACTGCTTGCGACGCAGACGCACCCGGATCCGCTCTCCGGGCACGCCGGTGACTTCGCTTAAGACCGATAGCGCCTCGCCACGGCGGCGGCGCACCGCCTCCGGGTCGATCGTTGCGGGCGCCTCGTATTCCTGGACGTACAGCCAATCCTCACTGGCCGTCTCGCCACTGATGGCGTAGCGGTCGATGGCGAGGGCGTACTCGGGCATGTCCGCATCGTACAGGCGCACGTTGAAGACACCCTCGGCGCGCGCCCAGCTGTCCAGGCGCTTCAGATTCTTGGCGAGGCGGTTCGCAAACATTCGCGCGCCGGGCGCTGCGGCCAGCTGCGCATCGCCGAGCGCGCCGGTGCGCTTCTGCCCCACTTCGCGAAAACTCGCCGCCGCAACCGTGAGGCGCAGCAGCCGGCACTCGATGGCGCCATTCCACATGGTGTGAGTGCGCCGCGCGCGGATGCCCAGCTCCAGTCCCAACTCAGGCGTTCCGGTAAACACCGCGGCATGCCAGCCCTGGAACTGTTCGCGCAGCACGATACCCAGCTCGCGGTGCGTGACCCGCGCACCCGCCTGGTCCTCCATCCGTACCCCGTACGGCGGATTGGTGGCCAGCAGTCCCACCGTCTGTCCGGCGAGCGGCTGGGACTGCGCGAGCAGGCCGGTGGCGAAATGCACCCACGGGGCGATTCCGGCACGCTGGGCATTACCAAGCGCAGCCCGGATGCTCGCCACGTCGCGATCGACACCGCGCAGCGGCTGATGATGCGGCGGAACCTCGCGCACTTGCGCCTGCGCCGCCGCCCGCACCCGTGCCCACAGCTGCCGGTCATGACCGCGCCAGCCGAGGAAGCCGAAATACTCGCGGCCCAATCCGGGCGCGCGCTGTGCGGCGATGAGCGCCGCCTCGATCACAAGTGTGCCCGAGCCGCACAGCGGATCGAGGAATCCTGCGCCCTCGGCGGCGAGCTGGGGCCAACCGGCCCGCAACAGAATCCCGGCCGCGACGTTCTCCTTCAGCGGCGCCTCGCCCGCCTCGGCGCGATAACCGCGGCGGTGCAGGCTTTCTCCGGAAAGGTCGATCGAGACCGTCACCTGCGCGCCGTTGGCGTGGGCGTGAACCCGCACATCGGGGCGCTCGCGCTGCACATCGGGCCGGAAGCCCGCCCAGGCGCGCAGCCCATCGCAGATCGCATCCTTCAGCTTCAGGGCGCCGAAGTGGGTGTGGGTGATCTGCGGATGCTGGCCGCTGAAGTCACAGGCGAGCGTCGCCTGCGGCCCCAGATGTTGGGTCCAGTCGATGCGCCGCACCTCGGCATAGAACTCCTCGGTGGTCGGCGCATTGAAGGTGGCGATTTCCAGGAACAGCCGGTTGGCCGTGCGCGACCCCAGACAGACGCGGTAGGCGCATTCCAAGGAGCCCTGGAAGCTGACCCCCGTGGTGCGCTCGCGGATGGCGCTGGCACCGCAGGCGCTTGAGCTCCTGGACCAGAAGGTCCGCGAGGCCGCGCGGGCAGCTGGCGATCAATGACAGCGCCGCGCCGTCGAGAGGCAAAGCGCTCATCCGTCACTGCCTCGGCGGGGTTACACAGCTGACGATCTCGCACACCTCACGACCGACATTGCGGAAGCGATGCGGCAGCTGACTGGCGAAATAATAGGCATCGCCCGGACCCAGCACGCGGGTGGAACCGCCGATGGTGAGTTCGATGCGACCGCGCGTGACCAGGCCGCCCTCCTCGCCGCGGTGCGCCAGCAGTTCGTCCCCGCTGCTCGCGCCAGGCTGGTAGCGCTCATGCTGGATCGACAGCTGCCGGCCGCTGCGCTCGGCGGCCACCAGACGCCGCGATACCGGCTCGCTGCCGATCTCCTTGAGTTCATCGGCCGCAAAGAACATCTGCGGCGCACTGCCCTCATCGAGCGTGAAGAATTCCGCCAGCGACATGGGCACGCCATCCAGGACTTTCTTGAGCGAGCTGACCGAGGGACTGACGCGGTTTTGCTCGATCAGGGAAATGAGGCCATTGGTCACCCCGGCGCGGCGCGCCAGGGCCCGCTGCGACAGTCCAAACGCCACCCGTACGCTGCGCAGCTTCGCGCCAACGTCGATACTCATATTATGTAAACAACTAAGATGTTGAGGATACTCAACGAAGGGGGCGAAATTTCCGCTCTTGTAGCCCAAATTGTCAACTTTCTTTATCATCGCGCCCCTCGTTTACCGCACGCCCGCTCCGGAGCACATACGACCATGTCGACGCCCTCGCTCGAATCCCTGTGGATGCCCTTCACTCCGAATCGCCAGTTCAAGGCCAAACCGCGCATTCTCGCGAAGGCCTCGGGGATGCACTACTGGAGCGGCGATGGCCGGCAGATCCTCGATGCGGTGGCCGGTCTGTGGTGTGTCAACGCCGGTCACGGCCGTCGCGAAATCACCGAGGCGGTCGCGCGGCAGCTGGAGACCATGGACTACGCTCCGCCCTTCAACATGGGGCATCCCGGGGCCTTCGAACTCGCGAACCGCGTGGCGGCGCTGGCGCCGGCGGGACTGGACCATGTGTTCTTCGGCAACTCCGGCTCCGAAGCCGTGGACACGGCGCTGAAGATCGCCATCGGCTACCACGCGGTGCGCGGGGAGGCGCGGCGCAACCGCATCGTCGGTCGCGTGCGCGGCTACAACGGTGTCGGCTTTGGCGGCATCTCGGTGGGCGGCATCGCGGCCAATCGCAAGATGTGGTCCGGGGCGCTGCTGCCGAATGTGGATCATCTGCCGCACACGCACGATCTGGCACGCAATGCCTTCTCGCGGGGTCTGCCGCAGCACGGCGCCGAACTCGCCAACGAACTCGAACGGATCATCGCCCTGCAGGATGCCTCCACCATCGCCGCAGTGATCGTCGAGCCCATCGCCGGCTCGACCGGCGTGCTGCTGCCGCCCGTCGGCTATCTGCAGCGGCTGCGCGATATCTGCACCAAGCACGGCATTCTGCTGATATTCGACGAGGTCATCACGGGCTTCGGCCGCACCGGTTCGCCGTTCGCCGCGCAGGAGTTCGGGATCACGCCGGACATCATCACCTGCGCCAAGGGGCTCACCAACGGTTGCGTACCCATGGGCGCCGCGATCGTCAGCAAGAGCATCTACGAGGCCTTCATGAAGGGTCCGGATGGCATCGAGATTTTCCACGGCTACACCTACTCGGGCCATCCGACCGCCTGTGCCGCGGGCCTGGCCACGCTCGACATCTATGCGCGCGAGAATCTGCTCACCCGCGCGAAGACGGTCGCCAAGGAATGGGAAGACGCCTGCCACTCGCTGCGCGGTCTGCCGCACGTCATCGACGTGCGCAATTACGGACTGATACTGGGACTGGAATTCGATCCCGTCGCCGGCAAGCCGGGCAGCCGCGCCTTTGATGTGTATGTGAAGTGCTTCGAGCGCGGCCTGTTGACGCGCCAGGCCGGCGACATCCTTTGCCTGTCGCCACCGCTGATCGTCGAGTCCAAGCACATCGATCAGATCTTCGAGACGCTGCGCGCGGTGATCAAGGCGCTGTAAGCGCTGCGCACCCCTCGATCCAAGCCGTGCGGCGGAGCCTCCGCCGCACGGCTTGGGTGCGGCCAACCGCTCACTGTGCCTGCGCCACCGTCACGGTGGACTTCTTCGCATCCTCTGTTCCCGTGCCGATCAGCTTGACACTGACGCGCCGCTGAAAGGCATAGTCATCCGGATTGCCGGTCTGGCTCGCGCCGTTGGTTCCCAGCGCCGCGACGACCACGCGGTCCGCACTCAAACCCGTGTTGGTCAGCACCGCGGCGACCGCTTCGGCGCGCTCCTTTGAGAGCTCCTGGTTGTACTCTTCGGCGCCGCGCGGATCCGCGTAGCCAGTGACCTGAATCTGGACATCGGCAATGCCGCCTGCGAGCTTGCCCAGCGTGGTCAGCTGGTCAATGTCCGCCGCGGTCAGGTTCGAATCGCCGGTGCGGAAACCGATGTTGACCGTGAGGTCGCGCGCATGGTCGAGCGAGCCACCGAGCAGCAGCACGGTCTGGGTCAATTTCGCCTTGTCGGCATTGCTGCCGGACAGGTCGGCCGCCAGCGTATGATTGAGCACCTTCTGCTTGTGGTAGTGCTCACCGAGCAGGGCCCCGGTGATACCGCCCGCCACTGCACCGATCGGACCGCCAGCCACCGCACCGATGGCGAGGCCACTGAAGAAGCCGATGTTCTCCTCGGCCGGCGCCGATTTACTCGGCTTCTTGTCGGACGGGGCAATACTGTCGGCCTGCACCGTCACCGTGTCCATGCCGGCGGCGGCATCGCCGGCAACGCAAGGCAGCGCTGCCGCCACGGCGCATGCCATGCCGAAACCCACCACCGTTCTGTGTACCTTGCGCGCATTTGCATTCATGACCCGTACCTCTTGAGAGTGACGACGGCACATTGCCGCCGCTACCGGTACAGTTCACGCCCGCAAAAGGACCGCCAAGTGCCGCAATCATGCCGGGGACGGGAAGATTTATGGCCGATTGTGGCGCGGTTTCGGCCGGCGTTTCTGCAGGGCCAGATGGTCGGCCGCCACCAGCTCCCGCACCAGCCCGGGACCGCGGTAGATGAGGCCGGTGTAAACCTGGACCAGATCAGCACCGGCGGCCAGCATGGCGGCGGCATCCGCCGCGCTGCTGATACCCCCGACACCGATCAGCGCCATCTGCGGACCCAAGAGCGTGCGCAGCTGCGTGATCACCGCCACCGCACGCTCGCGCAGCGGTTCACCGCTCAAGCCGCCCGGACGCTCCGCGTGGGCCAACCCCGCGACGCCGGCGCGATCCAATGTCGTATTGGTGGCGATCACCCCATCCACGCCCAGCTCACGGATCACCTGGGCGGTCTCCGCCAGTTCATCGGCCGACAGATCCGGCGACAGCTTCACCACCAGCGGCACCCGCCAGCCCACCCGCTCCGCCAGCTCCGTCACGGGTGGCGAGCAATGCCGCAAGCAGCGGCCGCAATTGCTCGCCCTCCTGCAACTGGCGCAGGTCCTGGGTATTGGGGCTGCTGATGTTGATGGCCACGTAGTCGGCGAACTCATACACCGCGCGCAACGCGGTCACATAGTCGGCCGTGGCCTGCGCCAGCGGTGTTGCGGCGTTCTTGCCGATGTTGACCCCGCACACACCCGCATAGCGGCGCCGTCGCAGCCGCGCGACTGCGGCGGCCACCCCTTCATTCGGAAAGCCCATGCGGTTGATCACCGCATGCGCCCGCGGCAGCCGAAACACCCGGGGTCGGGGATTGCCCGCCTGGGCCTGGGGAGTCAGCGTGCCCACTTCGACAAAACCAAATCCCAATGCGCCCATGGCGTCCACGGCGATGCCGTTCTTGTCGAACCCGGCGGCAAGGCCGATGCGATTGGTGAACACCAGTCCCATCAGATCGATGGGTTTGGCGGGCTGAGTCGCCGCCAGCAGGTTCAAGACACCCAGGCGATGCCCCACGCGCAGCGCGGCGAGCGTCAGGCGATGCGCCCGCTCGGCATCCAGCGCGAAGAGCAGCGCTCGCGCCAGGGCGTACATGCTAACCGCGCAGGGCCAGTTCGTCGGCCGCGAACTCGATGCCGAGCGGCTCGATGAGCACGCGACGCGGGCCCGCTTCGACCGTGCCGCAGCACCAGGCGGCGAGGCCGGCGGTGCGCACCGCGGCAATGGTCGCGGCCACATCGGATGGCGCCACAAACAACGCAAAGCCGGCACCCATGTTGAGGCTGCCGTACGCCTCACGCAGCTCCATGCGACCCTCGCGCTGCATGAAGGACAGGACTTCGGGGACCACGGGCGGCAGGGTATGCATGCGATAGGTGAAATCCGCCGCGTGCCGCATCAGCTTGCGCCAGCCGTGCCCGGTGATGTTGACGCAGTAGTGAGGCAATAGGTTGGCCGACCACAGCGCCTTGAACACCGGCGGGTACAGCACCGTCGGCACCAGCAGCGCCTCCCCGAACAGGCGACCATCGCTCAGGCGCGTGGCATAGCCGTGCGGCAATTGTTCGCTGAGTTTGCGCGCCAGACTCACGCCGTTGGCGTGGATGCCGCTGGCGGCGAGCAATACGATCGCATCCCCGGCGCGCAGCTGTGCCCCCAGGGTCAGGTGGGCGCGCGAGGGCACGATGCCGACGCAGGATGCGGCAAGATCGATGCTGCCGGGGGCCACGACCCCCGCCAGCGCCGGCGTTTCACCACCGCCCCACGACACTTCGCAGACATCGCAGGCGGCCTGCCAGCCGCGCACCAGGTCTTCCATGCGCGCGATGTCGGCAAACCAGTCACTGCCGCCCGCCGCCCAGTAAGCGTGGATGGAAATCGGCGCGGCACCCACGGTCACGAGGTCATTCACCGCCATGGCGATGGTGTCCTGGGCGATGGTGTCGTAGTGACTGCGGCCGCTGATTGAGCGCATGGCATCGGCCACCAGCGCCTTGGTGCCCAGGCACTCGACGATGGAGGCGAGCAGCACGCCATGGGTTTCCACCACATACGCCGATTCGCCACGCGAGCTTTCGATTTCCGAGGCGCCATGGCCGGCCAGGTGCCGGGCCGTGCCGCGGGCCGCCCGCTGGGCCAGGATCTTCAGCGCGTCGATACGATGGTAATCGACCCCGGCACTTTGGTAATCAAGGGGCGCATTTGGCATGCGCGCATCGTAACACCGGTGCTCAAGCCGCCGTCCAGGCTGATTCTATCCCTGCCTCGCGCACGCGATAGGCGCGGCTGGGCGGAATCACCCAGCGCGATGACTCGTTCCCGCGCACGGAGGTCCGCGACCTGGACCCGATCAGGATATTCCGGGCCGCATTCACGTCCCGGTCATGCGACGTACCACAGTCGCTGCATACCCACGATCTCACAATCAACCCATTAACCCCTCGCGGACCACTGAGGCTTCCGCAAGTGGAACAGGTGACGCTGGTATTTCGCTTGCCGACGACTTCGAAACTCCTGGCGGCCTGCTGGCTCTTGTACTCCAGGAACCTCTTGAGCATGCCCCACCCCGAATCCAGCACGGACTTAGCCATCCGTGTCTTCACGAGCTTCCGGCTGCTCACATCGCCCACAATTATGTACTGATACCGATCAACAATTTTCCTCGAAAACTTATGCAAGGCATCCGCGCGGCAGCGGCAGCCTTTCTGTGAATGCGCTTGGCTTGGCGCTTGTGGCCACGACGCTAGGCCTGGGCTAATTTCGGTGCAAGTTTGTATGTCCAGCGGCCGGCCACCCGGCGCTCTGCCTCGCTGGTGACGGCACAACGTCCTTCAGTCCCAGATCGATCCCGACGGCTTCGTACGGCGCAACGGATTCTTCTGCCTCGATCTTCACCGGCAGACACAACCACCAGTCCCCGAGCGCATCTTGGGCGAAGCACCCGCCCTGCCATTTGACCCCGTCCAGCCGCTCGGCACCGATCTTCTCAAAGTAGGGGCTTGCCCCGGACATCAGGCTGCATAAGTCAAACCCCGTTAGCCACTTACGCTTGGTATCCGTGCGAGTCGCCGTATTCAGGCTGATCTCGTTGCAGTAATTGAACACCTGGTTCACTTCAGACGCTGCGGCATTCAGCCATCCGTAGGCTTCCCCACGGACTTTCAGACGTAGCGTGCGCATGAATGAGCGCGGCATGAGGTATTATCACTCTTCCCTGGCGTTGCTGCTTCACTTCGTTACGCAAGTCACTGGCGCGTTGCGACTTCCGTGTCGCTCCTTCGCACATGAAATACGAGACTCACCCGCACGGCGACGCCATTGTCATGACCCCCGCCACGCCCCCGACCGGCAGCGTCATCTGGATGCACGGTCTGGGAGCCGATGGCACGGATTTCGTGCCGCTGGTCCCGGAATTGCGCCTGCCGGACAATGTCGCGCCGCGCTTCGTTTTTCCGAATGCGCCGGTGCGTCCGGTCACGATCAATAACGGCATGTCCATGCGCGCCTGGTACGACATCTATAGTCGGGGCATCCGCGACCGGGAGGACGCCGCCGGCATCCGCGAATCGGCGGCCCTCGTGTTCGGGCTGATCGACGCTGAGCGGACCTTGGGTATTGCCGCCGAGCGCATCGTGCTGGCGGGGTTTTCACAAGGCGGCGCCGTTGCCCTGCAGACGGGCCTGCGCTACCCGCAACGGCTGGCCGGCATCCTGGCGCTCTCCACCTACCTGCCACTGCGCGCGAGCCTCGCCGCGGAAGCTGTCACGGCCAATCACGCGCTTCCCATCCTGATGTGCCATGGGCGTCACGATCCCATCGTGCCGCTGGAGCTGGCGCGCCAGTCCTTCGAGGCCCTGACCGCCTCAGGCTTTGCGCCCCGCTGGCTCGACTACCCCATGGAACACCAGCTGTGCGCCCCGGAAGTCATCGCCATCAGCCGCTGGCTGGTTGAGGTGCTGCCCCCGCTTTAGGGCACCGGCCGGCCCAGTTCGCGCAGCAGCTCCTCCGCGAAATAGCCGGTGGGAATCGTGCCCTGCTTCATGAACTCCAGGTGGAAGCGCTGCTCGGAAAACTCCGGTCCGAAGAGCCGCTGCGCCCGATGCCGCAGGGACAGAATCTGCTCCTTGCCCAGCCGGTAGGTGATGGCCTGGGTGGGCCAGCGCGCATAGCGCTTGATCTCGCTGCGTGCGCTCTCACAGCTGGCGCGTTTGCCCGCATCGCTCAGGGCCTTGGGATCGCGGCAGGACCCGGGCCTGAAATCGACCACCTCGGAGAACTGGGTGACGGCATCTTCGAATGACTGGCGCCCAGTGTGGATCGCGGTGTCGATGCGCACGCGCAGGTCCCGAAGCAGCTCACCCTGCAGCTGATAGAGACGCTCCTCCGGCGAGTAGAACCCATGCGGGGCGCCCGGCTGGGGTTCAGCCATCAGGCCTTCCGAATACAGCGCCCACCCTTCTGCAGCAAGCGAGTCCTCCCACATCGATGAGGAGTCCTCGACCGCCCCGGGCGTCAACCAGCGCACCGGTGAGATGAGCGCGCGATATTCAGTCATGACCTTGTAGTTCCAGTCATGACCCGGAAAGCCCTCGTGGGCGGCGAGATCCGGCTGTGCATCGAGATTGTGCAGCTCGCGCAGCAGCGCCGGATCATCGGCGGTGGGCGTGACATAGAAGCGCCCCACCCCATCCGGCGTGAAGATCGGCGCCGGATAGTACGCGGCGCTTTCAATGGAGGCGCGCAGCGGCGGCGGGGTGAGCGTGACATCCAGCCGGTATTGAGCGGGCACCTCAAACAGATGGGTGGTGCGCGCATAGTCGACCAGCCGCTGACCGGTCTTGCGATACGACTCGAGCATCGCCGCATCATTGGCCGGAGCGTCCTGCTCAAGATGATCAAACACCATGCGCACCATGGCGTCCGCTGCGCCTGCGGGGCTCGCAGGCGGCGTCCAGTGATGGCTTTGCGCGATGCTGCGCGCCAACCCGATCATCTGCGCGCGAGTCGCCTGCACCACCGGCCAGGACTGCAGGTACAACACCGCAGCCGTGGTCTCCAGGTGCAGATTGTTATGCAAGCGCCCAGTTGTATTCGGCCTCGCCGTCGGCAAAGCGGTCGGCGCGGAACTGCGGTTTGACGGCCCTGGCGTCGGTGCCGGCGGGATCCACAAAGAACGTCGCCGCGACATAGTCATGCAGCTGCTGGTAGGCCGCCGCCGCCTCCTTTCCGGCCTGCTGCAGCTGGCGCAACAGTGACTCCCGATTCGCGCCCGTCATCAGCTGCGCAGCTGTTGCCGACAGTGTCTTGGCGAAGTAGTCGGCATCGGCGCTGGCGCTGTTGAGTCCGAAATCAATCATCACGCGCCAATCCGGCGGGTGTCCGGCGCGCACGCCGGCCGCAATTTGCGCCTGGGCCGTCGCGAGGTAGCCCGGCACCGCGCGCACGCGGGCGATCACCCGCTGCCACTGCGCCTCAGTGCCGGAGGTCGTGGCACCCGTGGGTTTCATGCCCTGGATCTGCCAGTCCACCCCGCGCAACGGTTCATCGACATAGGAGTCGAGCGAGTTTTGCTGGTGGCGCTGCACCTCATGCTGATGCAGCAGGAAATCGATCTGCGCCAGCACCACGGTGCGATCGATGCGCCGTCGCGCCGACAGCCGCCGCGGCTCGGCCTGCGTGAACTGGATGCGCAGTTCACGCAGATACTGATCCTCGGCCGCGATGGCAGCGGGCGAATAGTCGCGCAGCGTCCCGTCCACCTCGGCGAGGCGCGGATCAAAAGCAGAGCCGCCGAGGTAGGTCGCCATCACCGGGAAGCGGCTCATGCTGTACACCATGTAGGTGTGCTCGAGCGTCGCGAATCGCCCATCGGCGTCCAGTTCGGCGTGCGGCGGCGGGGCCGCTCGCAGGGTAGTGGCCAGCACGGCGGCCAGCAGCATACCTGCGAGAGCGGCTGCTTTTTTCGATCCGGACACGGGCACTCCCGCGCGAGACAATCCCAAGGGCGATCATCGTGCCACAATCTGCCCGAATTGCCCCATCCGAATAGCCGAAAGCGGCGCGAATCTTGGAGTCACCCGAAAAACCCGCAGGTGACCCCATGCTTCAGGATCTTCCGGTCTGGCTCGCGCACTTCCGCGCTCAGGCGGCCCACCCGCGACAGGTTCCCGCGACGCTTGATGACACGCTGACGGGGCGCGAACGGCGCCTGATCGCGGCATCCATCGCGACCTTCCAGCTCGGCGAGAGCTCCGATGGGGCGCAGCTGCGCGGTGCGGTGTATCGCCACTGCAAGGCGCACCAGGACCACACCTTTGTCGAAATCTTCGATCTGTTCATCGCCGAGGAACAACGGCACGCGAGCCTCTTGCGCGAGTTCATGCAGGATCACGGCATCGCGCTGCGCGAACGGGCTTTCACCGATGAGGCATTTCGGACACTGCGCCGGCTGGGCGGCCTTGAAGCACGCCTGCGCATCCTGGTCAGCGCGGAACTCATCGGCATCGTCTACTACCGCGCGCTCGAGGTCGTCACCGATTGTCGGCGGCTGCAGATTCTGTGCCGCACGCTGGTGGCCGATGAACTGGCCCATGTCGCGTTCGAGTCCCAGCTGTTGTTGGCGCTGAAGCGCGGCAAGGGGGGCTTCACGAAATTCCTGCTGGGAGCCTGGGAGCAATCCCTCCTCACGGGCGCTGCGTTCGCTGGTGTGGGTGATGCACCGACGGGTGCTCAAATCGGCCGGCTACGGCCCGCTGCTGTTTCTGCGCGACTGCCGCGCTCAGTATTGCTTCTACCTGCAGTGGCCGGCGGCGCCGCGGGCCAGCCGGCAGCGGCGTCATCCGCAACACTTGTCGCCGCACGGCAGTTGAGTGCACCCTTGGCTTCCAATGAAGCCGACGCATACTTTCCGCGGGGTGGTCGTCAAGCGCGACCCCGCCGCAAGACTCAAGGCCTTGGCGCCCAATGGACCGGTGCCGAGCGGCGGCCCCGGCAAGGCGCGCGTGCGGGTCGGACGTGAGACCTCCGGGCGCAGCGGCAAGGGCGTTTCCGTCATCAGCGGACTGCCGCTGTCGGCCGAGGCGCTCGAAGCGCTCGCGACCCGGCTGAAGAAACTGTGCGGCGCGGGGGGCGCGGTCAGGAACGGGGTGATCGAGATCCAGGGCGATCACCGCGACCGTCTGGTGGAGGAGCTGCTCAAGCTCGGTTACGAGGCCAAACGCTCCGGTGGCTGATACCGCAAGCCAGGATCCGCAGCACGCGCTCAAACCGCTGCTGTGGCTGGTGTCGGCCAGCTTCTTCATGCAGACGCTGGATTCCACCATCGTCAATACGGCATTGCCGGCCATGGCGAAAAGCCTGGGCGAAGGCGCGCTGCGCATGCAGTCGGTGGTCATCGCCTATTCCCTGACCATGGCCATGCTGATCCCCGCCTCCGGCTGGCTTGCGGACCGCTTCGGCATCCGCCGCGCTTTTCTGAGCGCCATCATCGTCTTCACCGCAGGCTCGATCCTGTGCGCCGCCTCGCACACCCTGGGGGAGCTCACCGCCGCCCGCGTTTTGCAGGGCGCGGGCGGCGCGTTGCTGCTGCCCATCGGGCGTCTCGCCCTGCTGCAGACCTTCCCGCGCGAGCGGCTGCTGCCGGCGATGAGTTTCGTCGCCATCCCCGGACTGGTGGGGCCGCTGATCGGACCGACGCTGGGCGGATGGCTGGTGGAAGTCGCCAGCTGGCACTGGATCTTCCTGATCAATGTGCCCATCGGCATCGCCGGCGGCTTCTTCACCGTTCGGCATATGCGCCTGTTTCGCGCCATCGCCGTGGCGCCGTTTGATTTTGCCGGCTATGCCCTGCTGGCCGTGGGCATGATCAGCGTATCCATTGCCCTCGATGGACTGTCGGACTTGAAACTGCACCATGCGACGGTGCTGCTGCTGCTGGTCTTTGGCATGGCGAGTCTGGTGGGATATTGGCTGCGCGCCACCCAGCAGCCTCATCCGTTGTTCGCCCCGGCGCTGTTCCGAATTCCGAACTTCAGCATCGGTCTGATCGGCAACCTGTTCGCGCGGTTGGGCAACGGCAGCATGCCCTATCTCATTCCGCTGTTCCTGCAGGTGGTGCTGGGCTTTGCGCCCTTTCACGCCGGCTTGATGTTATTGCCGACCTCGCTTGCAGCGATGCTGACCAAGCGCAGCGTCACCAACCTGGTGCACCGCTTCGGCTACCGCATGGTGCTGGTGGTCAATACGCTGCTGGTGGGTCTGGCCATGGGCAGTTTTGCCCTATTGGGCCGGTCGGTCCCGTTGTGGGTGCTGCTGGTGCAGCTGGCGCTGCTCGGCGTTGTCAACTCCTTGCAGTTCACCGCCATGAATACCCTGACGCTCAAGGACCTCGACGGCCCCGAGGCCAGTAGCGGCAACAGCATGCTGTCCATGGTGCAGATGCTGGCGATGAGTCTGGCGGTGGCCGCCGCGGCCGGCCTGCTGGCCGCGTTCACCGACACTTTCGGGCAGGCGCGGGAGTTGACGGTGTTCCAGGCGACCTTCCTGTGCGTGGGGTTGATGACCACGGCCTCGGCGTGGATTTTCTGGCAACTGCCCAACGATGATCCGGACCGCCGCGAAACAGCTGATGTGCCGGAGATGACGTAGCGGCGCGCTGATTTGCGTTATATTCTTGCCAATACACCGAGACGTGCAGCCCAGCCTGATGGCAAAACCGTGATGACGGCGTGCGGCCTCGGTCTATGCCTTTGATCTGAAGACCGGCGCGAGACAGGGGTCACTATCCGTTCGCGACCGAGGGTGGCTTCTGCAATGACATGGCGACGTTGCCCGACGGCACCCTCTACGCTGTTCAGGATCGACATCGGCAGTGATTGCGCGCCCTGCACGCAAGGTGGAAATCAAGCTGGATCGGCCCATCTCGCGGCCCGATGGCGTGCGCACGTTCGGCAAATCTGCCGTACTGATCATCGAAGGCGGCGACGGCGGCAAGCTCGAGAAGGTCACCTTCGATGGCAACAACGGCAAGGTGGAGCTGATCAAGCAGGACTATCCGGATGGCCCGGTCGCCGTTGCACCCGTGGGTGCCCCCGCGTACGTGTGCGAAAGCCAGATGTCAGCGATGGGTGGACGCGGTCGCCCCGGCGCAGCGGCGGCCCCGCCGCCGCTGCTGAAGCCCTTCAAGGCCGCCGCGGTCGAGGTCGGCAAGCCTGATTTCAGGCCGCCTCGGGTAGCAAGCGGCGGCCGCTTCAGGCCGCCTGCTTCAGCGCCGCGCCAAACTCCGCGATGGCGCAGATGATGTGATAGAAACTGCTCGCCGGCGCAGGCTCCGCAACAAAGACACCCTGCCGGTCGATCTTGTCGTGCCACAGGCCGCCGGCCCCGTGGTCCAGGAACCGCCACAATCCCTGTGCCGCTCCCAGCGCGCTGCCCCAGTAACGCTCCGCGCCAGTGAGGCCGCCCAGGCGCGCCGCCGCCTTCAACCGCTCGGTCTGCGGCCACAGGCGCGCCGCCGGATCCTTGACCCGCAAGTCAGCATTCAAGGCGTTGATGGCGATGCCGCCCTTCACACCGTGGTTCTCGCCGATATCAAACAGCCGCTCGGCCGCTCTACGCGTCGCACTGCCGGGGGTCGGGTCCTGACACAAGAGCAGCCATGCCCATTCAAACTGGTGTCCCGGTTCAATCGCCTGACCCGGCGCGGAATCCGGCAGCGGCTGCCAGTGCTCATCGAAGATCTCCGCCAGCGCGCCGCTGCGCGGATCAATGAAGTGCTTCAGGGCGATGCCGCAGATCTCCTGCGCCAGTGCGTCCCAGGCGTCATCGGTGGACACGGCCTTCCAGGCCAGTGCGGCTTCAAACAGATGCATGTGCGGGTTTGACAGCAACGGCGTGCGCTCCGGAATACCCGAGTCGAACCCACCGCCCACCCGCCGCATCTGACCGAGGAGCCGGGTACGCAGCTGCACGCCGAGCTCGATGAGATGCGGCGCCGGCCCCAGTACCTCCTGCGCGCTGGCGAGCGCCAGCAGCGCGAAGGCCTGGTCATAGAGCACGGCACGGTCGTCGGCAACCTTGCCGTCGGCTGCCACCAGCGTATGGAACAGCCCGTCTTGACGCAGATAATGACGAATGAAGAAGCTCAGGCCCGCCTCAACCAAGCTGCGCGCATCGCCGCGCCAGCCGAGCGCTGCCGCCCGTGAATAGGCATAGACCTGTCGGGTCTGCACCCGTGCGCGCCGTGGCTCATTGGGCACCGCGCCGCTCGGAAGCAGTCGTTCATTGAACGTGCGATGCACGGCATCGAACCCGGCCGTGGCCCACACGGGATAGGCATCATCGATCAGCCAGCTGACCAGGCGACCGTGCATCTGACGGGCTTGCGCGAGACTCGAGACAGGGCTCATGCGGGTCTTTTACCACACGTTCCGGCGAGCTGGTCGGCTGCCACGGCGAGCGCACCCAACGGACCCACCGCGGCACCGAGCCCGGGGGGCACGATGAAGCGATCGATGCCGGCCCCCACCTCCTCGGTGCCGATATAGTGATTGAGGCTGCGCTGCAGGCGTTCGCGGATCATGGCGAGGAGCTGCGGCTGCCGGACCATCACCCCGCCGCCCAGAAAAATTCGCCGCGGACCGGCGGTCAGTACCAGGGTCTGACACAGTTGCGCGAGCGCATGCGCCACATGGCCCCAGAGCGGATCCGCCGCTGACACACTGCCCGGCTCACCGCGCGACCGGGCCGCAATGGCGGGACCCGCGGCCAGCCCCTCCAGACAGTCGCCGTGGAACGGGCAGACGCCGGCAAAGTCATCCCCGGGGGATCGCACAATGCGGATATGCCCGACCTCGGTGTGATTGGCGCCGCAGACCGGCCATCCATTGATGATCACACCCGCACCGATGCCGGTGCCCACCGTCACATACACAAAATCCGCAAGCCCCTGGGCATCACCCCAGCGACCCTCGGCGCGCGCGGCCGCATTCACGTCGGTATCCATGCCAGTGGGCCCCGGATAGCGGCGGGCAAAGCGGCCGAGCAGTTCGATGTCCGACCAACCCGGTTTGACGGTGCGCGCGATCCAGCCGAAGTGGGGCGAATCACGCCGCAGATCCAGAGGGCCGAAAGCCGCCAGACCAAGCGCTGCAAAGCTCGCTCGTTCGGCGAACCAGTCATCCAGCACCGCCTCGATCCTGCACAAGGTGTCCTCGGGTGACCGGGTCGGCAGTTCAACCTGCGTGCGAATGTCGTGCGGACCCGTGCCGAGAACACAGATGCATTTGCTGCCACCCAACTCGACACCCGCGAGCAAGGCGCTGGACGCTTGCGGGCTCATGGCGCGGCGGTTCGCTCGCCTACCAGCCGGAGGGCGAGCCGTAGGGCGCCAAAAAACCCATGGCCTCGATCTGATGGATCTTGCCGCCGCTGATCTTGAAGATGTGGGCCGCCGGCAGATCAAACGGCGGGTTGTCGACCTGGCGCTGCGTTACGCCCGGCACGCCCTTGATGGGGAATACATGGTTCTTCATGCTGTGATGGAAGTGGGAGAGGCCGAAGGCAAGTCCCGCGACCGGATCCACCGCCAGCACCCGGATGTTATCGATGTTGTCGATATAGGCCATCATGCCGCTGCTGAACTGACGCGTGCAGTCCATGGCACTGTAATTGGGCTGCGAAGTTTTCGCGCTCACGGGCGCGCGGCTGCCGCTGGATTCGCGGCCGTTCTCATGCCGCTCGCAGTCCCTTGCCATGGGCGCCAGCTCCCCGTCATTGAAATCAAGCGCATCATAGTAGGAGTACGCAATGCCCTTGATCTCAAAACGAGGCATCCGCATGCCTTCGGGGATCACCTTGGCGAAAACCGGGCGGGCGCGCTGCAGATTCGCCAGGCTCTCGGCGGGCAGATCCCGCGCAATGACATGTTCGGCCTCGATGACATGCCCTTCAAACACCTGCAGCCGCAGTCCCAGCAGGATGGGTTTACCCGCCTCCTGCATCACGCCCATGAAGCCGATCTGGCCTGAAACCGGATCCGGGACATAGATCTTGAAGGTGGTGGGCGCCGCCGAGGCCGTCTTCCACAAGCCATCGCCAATCTTCGTGGCCTTGATGTTCTCGACAAAACGCGCATCCGCGGCGAACGCAATGCGACTCGGATCATGCGCCACGAGCGCCGCAATATAGTCATCGACCAGCCGCTCATAACAGGAGCGGGTCTTGCAGTTGATCAGGGTTTGCGCTTGTGCCGGTGCGGGGCGCAGCGCGGTGACCGCGACCATCAGCAGCGTCACCAGCAGGTAGTTCTTGTGCATCAGTCATTCCTCGACATTCACTTCAATCAAGGACCACCCGCCACGGCGACCGTGCGGTTGCCGAGCCGAAAGCCCGCCTGAAGAGACCCCCTCTTCAATATCGATGCGCGCGGACGCCGCTGCATCCGCGGCGCAAAACATTCAATCCAGCGACGGTCGCTCGATGAGCTCGATTTTGTAACCGTCCGGATCTTGCACAAACGCGATGACCGTGGTGCCGCCTTTCACCGGGCCGGCCTCACGCGTGACGGTACCGCCCGCGCTGCGGATACGCTCGCAGGTGGCGGCGACATCTTTTACGCCGATGGCGAAGTGCCCGAAGGCGGTGCCCTGATCATAGCTCCGCCACGCCGTAGTTGTAGGTGAGCTCGATTTCGGCGGAGCCATCGGCATTGCCGGCGCCGTAGCCCACGAACGCCAGCTTATAGTGATGTGCCGGCACATCGGTGGTGCGCAGCAGTTTCATGCCGAGCACGTTGGTGTAGAAATCGATGGACCGGGTCAGATCACCGACACGCACCATGGTATGCAGCAGCTTCATCAACCCCTCGCTATTGATAGCCGAACAGTCCCCGGGACTTGATGGCGTGGGCGACCTCGGGAGGCACCATGCTCTCCCATTCGGTATTGCCGGAATTGATCTTGCTCAGCACGTCGGGCGAGTAGATGCTCAGGTAAGTCTGGTTCGCGTCCTGCAGCTGGACGATGCAGCGCCGCGATAGCAGGTAGCCGTACAGCTGCCGCAGGGAGTCGCCCACATCCACGTCGTTCACGGTCACCAGCTTACCGGTGTTCTGATCCATGTAGGGATAGATGTAGAGCCTCAGGTTATTGCGGAACAGGCGCCCGAAACTCTCCAGAATGCCGCCATCCAGGCGGGTGTAGTACGACTCATCGAAGATCGCCTGCAGGTTCGTCGCCCCCATGGCCAGGCCAATGCGGCGATGGGTGTAACGGAACAGATAAGCCGCCAGCCGATAGTACTCCGCGAAGTCCGAGATCATGACGGTGTGGCCGGTCGCGGCCAGCACTTCCGCCCGGCTGATGAAGTCCTGCAGGTCCACGGTCCCGTCATGGGTGAGGCTGCTCATGGTGATCTCCATGAGCGAGATGGTTTCTCCGGGCTGCACGTCCGTGCCTTCCGCCTCGAACGCGCGCAGCGCCGAGCGCGCCAGATCCAGGTTCACATACGTCACCGGCCGGAAACGGCCGCGCTCCACCAGCACCGGCTTCTTGTGCAGCACTTCGGAAGGCTGCAGCACCTTGCCGTCGGAGGAGAACATCGCCGCGCCGGTCAGTCCCAGCTGCACGAGGCGCAGGCTCATGACGCGGTTGTCGACCTGTTTGAATTCCGGGCCCGAAAACTCGATGAGGTCGATCTCGATGCGGTCCGTGCTGAGGCCATCGAGCAGCGACTCCACCAGCCGATCGGGATCGCTGGCGAAATACTGCGCGCCGTAAATGAGATTGAGGCCGACGATGCCCAAAGCCTCCTGCTGCAGGGCATTCTCGACCTCGAGCATGCGCACGTGAATGACGATCTGGCTGCTGTCGGCCATCGGCCGCGGCTGGAACTTCATGCCGAGCCACCCGTGGCACTCATTATTGCCGCGGAAGCTGCGCGCCGAAACCGTGTCGGCGAACGTGAAGAACGCCGTCGTGGTGCCGCGGCCGGCGACCAGCCGTTCGATGTTCAGTCGCTGTTCGTAATCCAGCATCGACTGCAGCCGCTCGCGGCACACGTAGCGGGCTGCAAGGTCCATAAATGGCATCCGACACCTTCATGTCGTACGCCGAGATGCTTTTGGAAATCGTGCCGGCCGCGCCGCCGGCGCGGAAGAACCAGCGCACGACCTCCTGGCCGGCGCCGATTTCGGCGAAGCTGCCATAGCAGCCAGGATCCAGATTGACCTTCAGCGCCTTCTCGCGAGGCGTGACCGGGTGATCATCTGCAGCGCGCCCGAGCAGCGTAATGCCATTCACGTCGGACCTCCCACCAAGGAACAAGGACTTCATGGCCGCATGCGGCCCCGCCACTTACCCGCCCCCCGTTGCAGGCCAGATCGTCACTAGGATAGCCGACAGCTCGGCGCATAAGATTTCAAAACCGTCACAACGTGAGATGCACCACGTTCGCGCAGCGGCTGCACCCTGCAGCGGCATCGCCACAGGACCCCATCGCTCGGCGCCTAGGGTCGAAAAAGCAGCTTCCCGAAAGGCTCGCAACGCCCGGCTTTAACGGACCATCGGGCGCCCCTCCTCGGCGTGTTTTTCATTACAGATCAATAAGTTGTCATGGGTCAATGATTTTACCCCGCAGACCCGGATGGTGACCGTGAAATTGGGGTATATTTCCGGCGATATTTCATCCGCCCCAAGCGGGCGATTGGCGAGTCTGCCGCAGACGCAGGCGTCATTTTCAGACTTTCCCAAGGAGACGGCCCATGAATGCCCAGTTGCAGACCTATCCGGCTTCCGAGTTCAACCTGCTGATCAACGGGCGACTGGTCGCCGGTGCTTCGACATTCGATGTGATCAACCCCGCCACTGAAGAACTCCTGGCCGTCTGCCCTCGCGCTGACCTCGGGCAACTGAATCAGGCGGTCGCGGCGGCAAAGGCGGCCTTCCCGGCCTGGGCCGCCACGCCCATTGCCGAACGTCGGCGCCTGCTGCTGAAGTTGGCGGACGCCCTCGGTGCCAACATGGATGACATTGCCCGCGTCCTCACGCAGGAGCAGGGCAAGCCCTTGGGCGCTGCCAAGTATGAAATCGGCGGCGCCATTCACATGATCCAGACTTTTGCGGCCATGGACCTGCCCTCCAAGGTGCTGAAGGACAGTGACGGCTCGCGCATCGTGCAGCATCACGTCCCCCTGGGCGTCGTCGCGGCCATCACGCCGTGGAATTTCCCGGTCATCCTGTTGATGATCAAGCTCGCCCCGGCGCTGCTCGCCGGCAACACCGTGGTGGTCAAGCCCGCGCCGACCACACCGCTGTCCACGCTGCGCCTGGGCGAACTGTGCGCCAAGATTTTCCCGGCCGGCGTCGTCAACGTCATCACCGACGTGAATGACCTGGGCAACAGCCTCACCTCTCACCCGGATGTCGCCAAGGTCGCCTTCACCGGCTCCACGGCCACCGGCAAGAAGGTGATGGCCAGCGTCGCCAGCACGATCAAGCGCCTGACCCTGGAACTGGGCGGCAACGATGCGGCCCTGGTACTGGACGATCTGGACCCCAAGAAGGCGGCCGCGAGCCTGTTCGCCGGCTCCATGGTGAACAGCGGTCAGGTCTGCCTCGCCATCAAGCGCGCCTACGTGCCCGACTCCATGTATGACGCGGTGTGCACCGAGCTTGCAAAACTCGCCGATGCCGCCGTGGTCGGCGATGGCCTGGATCCGAACACCCAGTACGGACCGGTTCAGAACGCCACGCAGTTCAAGAAGGTCAACGAGTACATCGAGGATGCCCGCAAGCACGGCAAGATCGTTGCCGGCGGCAAACCGCATACCGGCCGTGGCTACTTCGTGCGCCCGACCATCGTGCGGGACATCCCGGACGACACCCGACTGGTCCAGGAAGAGCAGTTCGGCCCGGTGTTGCCGGTGCTGCGCTATGCCAACCTGGATGATGCCATCGCCCGCATCAACAACAGCGAGTACGGGCTGGGCGGCACGGTCTGGTCGTCCAATGACAAGCGTGCCTATGACACCGCTCTGCGCATCGAATCCGGTACCGTGTGGGTGAACAAGCACCTCGACCTGCCGGTCGATGTGCCGTTCGGCGGCGCCAAACAGTCCGGCTTCGGCGCGGAGATGGGCCAGGAAGGGCTGGAGGAGTTCACCCAATCGAAGATCATCAACCAGGCAATCTGAAGTCCTGGCTGTCTGAAACGCGAAGGCGGCGTCCGCGAGGGCGCCGCCTTTTGCTTTTGGAGCCTAAGCGAGGGCTTGGCGCTCGCATAAGTCGCTGAATTATCAGTATATTTCACAATGTCAGGCATTGCCGACAGCCCCTCAAGGGTGGCGGTCCACAGACATGGATATGTTCAAAGCGTACCGTTTGTCCCACAGTGGAAAACAAACAGGTGTCTCAATGAATATCGTACCCAGCAGGATCGTCATCGGCGTGGGGTTAGCCATCGTCGGGGGAGGCCTCGTGACTTACGCTCTTCACCCCTCCTCGACGCCCGCGCCGATCGCGCGCGTCGCCCCGCTCGCTCCTCCGCCTCCGGTAGTCCAGGCCCCCGAAGCGCCGCCGGCGGCGACGCCGGCTGCCGCGACACCGGACGCCGTGGCGCCGGCACCGGCCGCCCCACCCGCGGTCGCGCAGACCGATAACAGCACCGCCAGCAGTGATGTAGCCCCCGCGGCCGCTGAGCCGAAAGCGACGCGGCATTCCAAGGCGCATCGCAGCGCATCGACCACGACGACAGTGTGGCGGCGACCGCCCCTGCCCCGGCTGCCGCGCCCACCGGGACGGGTTCGACCGATGCTTCGAACGCCGGCAGCGACACCGTGGCCAAGAATGGCGATAGCGTGAAGCCTGCCGATGAATCTCCCGCCGCCCCGGCTGCTGCGGCAGCGCCTGCTGAGGCTGCGCCGACGGTCGATGTGGCCAATGCCGACAGCAAGATCACGACTGAAGTGAAGTCGCGGCTGGCAGCCGACAGTATCACCAAGGATGCCGATATCAGTGTCAACACGACGCAGGGCGTGGTGGTGGTGACCGGCACGGTGGCCAGCCAGGATGCCGTCGATCACGTCAAGCTCGTCGCCCAAAACGTGCCGGACGTGAAGAGCGTCGACACCTCGGCGTTGAAGGTCAGCGGCTGATCTTCAGCGGCTAACGTCCACCTTGTTGCCCGGTCGTCTGTTGCCGACGACCGGGCAACGTCGTTTCTGCTTACCGCGCCGTGCGGCCGCGCCGATCAGGTGCGTATCGCTCGGCCCCACGCCGCTGATGACAATGACCACCGGATCATCACGCGTCTCGGTGTAGTGGGGCGTGGCGGCAGGCTCGGTGTAGTAGCTGCCGGGCGGCAGCGTCTTCAACGCCGCCGGATCGCGTTTCTCGCCGTAACCCACGTACAACGTTCCGGACACGACATAGACCATGCGATTGTCGCGATGGGTGTGGGGCGGCACGATGGTGTGCGCCGGCAGCGTCACCTGCACGGTGTAGACGCCGGCCTTGCTGGCATCGCCGTTCAGCGCCAAGGAGGCCGGCCCCGCTCGCGCCCGGGTTCTTTGGCGCCTGCGCGGCCAGCGCTTGAATATCTTCCGGCGCGAGTCGGATCTGCGGCTCCGCGACCTGCGCGTCGGCGATGACCGCGGTTGGCCGCCACCGGCTCGATCCGCAGCAAGGCGCCGTCATCCTCATCGGTCACGGCATACAGCAGGCCGTCGGGCCCCTGGCGCACGTCGCGGAATCGCTGGTGCAGCTCGGTGAACAGCGTCTCGCGGCGCAGCTCCTCCATCTTGGGATTGAACACCAGCCGCTCGATGCCGCCGGTGCGCGGAATCTCACCGCGACGGGCGCTGGTGATGAACAGGTTGCCGCCCCAGGCGGGAAACCTGTCGCCGGTGTAGAAAGTCAGACCGCCCGGCGCGATCGAGGGCAGCCACACCACCAGCGGCTGATCAATGCCTTCGGCCACCGGGGATTCGGAAATGCGCGGCCCGGCGTAGTCACGCCCGAAGCTCACCTTGGGCCAGCCGTAGTTGTGGCCCGGGAGGATCACGTTCAGCTCATCGCCGCCGTTGGGGCCCTGTTCGGCATTCAGGACCACCCCGCCCGGACTGACGGTGAGACCGAGGTGATCGCGGTGACCGATGGAGAAGATCTCGCCGCGCGCGCCGGCGGTGGCCGACGAATGGATTGTCCTTGGGGATGGTGCCGTCATCGCGCAGACGCAGCACCTTGCCGTAAACGGTGTCCAGGCGCTGCGGGGCATCGTCGAACGGTCCGCCGGTGGTCATATAGACCATGCCGTGACCGTCAAACGCCAGGCGTGACCCGCTGGTGCTCCCGGAGCCTCCCTCGAACAGCTGCTGCACATGCGTCAGCGCGTGACCCACAAGTTCTCCGCGGAACAACGATATCCGGCTCTCCTGGCGCACCGGCGGCTTGGCATCCGCCGGCGGCGCATTACCCGCCTGATTGAACGTGAAGTACACCAGATGGTTGTGCGCGAAATCCGGATGCAGCGCGACATCCTGCAGGCCGCCGTTGCGGTATGCGGGGGCTGCCGGCAGCCCATCGATCGGCGTCGGATCCAGCTGCGCGACGCCGGCGGCCGCGCCATGGACCAGACGAATCCCGGCGCCACGCTCCGAGACCAGCGCATCGCCTGAGGGCAGCAGCGCCACGGCGAAGGGATGGTGCAGGCCGCGGGCGACGACCACCACCCGTACCTTGTGTTGCTCCGCGGTATCAAAGACGTAGGCGGGCTGCGCCAGCGTGACGGCTTCGATGCCCAGAGGCGCCTGTTGCGCATGGACCGGGTGATAGCAGGCGGCCAGACACAGACCGGCCAGCAACGGCAACCCACGCTTCACCCAATGTCGCACGCGCATCGCAGCTTCCCCCATTCCTGACGCAAGTCAGGCGCGAGTGTACTCCAAGGCTAAAGCTGGCCGCGCACGCCCACGAAGACGCCCAGCGCCGGCTGCAGGAAACCTACCGGATCCTGATAGTGCCGGTTGAACAGGTTGTCGATGCGGCCGAAGAGGCTCAGCCGGTTGAAGAGCGCGTAAGTTCGCCGCCACGTTCACCGTGGTATAGGCCGGCGCCGTCAGCCGCGGAATGGAAAAATCGCGGTTGCCGTCAATCCAGCTGCCCACATACAGCACCGTCGTATCCATTGAAATGGCGTCGCTCATCTGCCATGCGGCATTCAGCGTCGCCTTGTGCTTCGGGCGACGCAGCAGCTCCTCGTGCAGGATGTCATCATCCGCCTGGGTGAAGGTGTAATCCGCCCGCAGGTGCAGCGCCTGCAGAGGGTTGCCAGCCAATGAAGCTCTCCACGCCCTGCGTGATGGCGCGGCCGACGTTCGCGTACGTCGTGCCCGTCTCATCGGTGGTGATGAGATTGCGGATATCATTGCGGAACCAGGTTACCCCGACCTGGACGGCCTTGTTGAACAGGCCCTGCTCGACTCCCAGATCGTAGCCGGTGCTGGTTTCGGGCTTCAGATCCGGATTGGCATAGAAAAACGGCGGGAAGTTCTGATAGAGCTCACCGAGGGTCGGCGCCTTGAAGCCTGTGCCGGCGCTGGCCGAAAAACGCGTGTCGGACTCCTCGATCACATAGGCCGGTGCCAACCGCCAGGTCACCTTTGAACCGAAGCGTTCATTGTCGTCATAGCGCAGGTTCAGCGCCGAATACAGGTGCTCACTCCAATGCGACTGCAGCTCCACGCGCCCCCGCATCGTCGTTGATTTCGGCGCTGATCGGCTCGTGGATCGCGTCATGCGCATGCTCGGCATCCAGCACCAGGGTCTCCTCACGCCGAGAGGCGCACGGCCCCCTGCCAGTCGGCCTTCACGCGATCCCCGGTATTCACCGACGCCCCGAAGTTCGGATCCAGGTTCAAGGTCCACGCGCTGGAATACGCCACGCCCACCGTCTCATCCAGCGCGCCATCAAAGCTCACCAGATGCGCGCTCAGCCGCGTGTAGTACTGCGAGGTATCGCTCTTGCTCTGCATCGCAGACGGGAAGCTGGGAAAGGAGAAGGGATCATCCCCGGTGAAGGCATAGTGCGCATCGGTAAAGCGGCCCACCAGGTTCAGATCAAAGCCAGGCGTGACGGCGTAAGCCAGGCGGGTGGAAGCCGTTACATTGTCTTCGTAGTCGGCATTGCGCGGCTCGCCGGGCTCAAGCAGATCGAGCGGCGTGACCGGCACCGAACCCGAATGCAGGTGTTCCACGTTTGCCGCATATTGAAACTGGTCGGAGGAGCCGCCCATGGAGACCGTTTCATTGTTGGTGCGGAAGGTGCCGCCTTCGGCACTGGCGGAGAGAGTGAACGGACCCTTCCCCGAGCGGGTCGTGATACTGATGACCCCGCCGATTGCATCGGATCCATACAGGCCGCTCTGCGGACCGCGCAGCACTTCGATGCGCTCGATATCCGAGGCCAGCAGCTGGCCGAAGTCAAAGGTCGCGCCGGAGTTGCTCGGATCGCCCACGTCGATGCCGTCAATGAGCACCTTGGTGTGGTTGGAATTCGTGCCGCGCATGAATACCGAGGTCACGCCACCCGGTCCGCCGGATTGCACGACATTCAGGCCCGGCACGAGCTTGAGCACATCGGACACGGTCCGCAGCTGCTCGGCCGCAATGTCCGCAGCGGTGATCACCGTGACGCTGCTGCCCAGCTGCGCTTGGGGAGTAGCAATGCGCGTCGCTGAAACGACCAGCGTTTCCAGCGGTTCATCCTGGCCGGAACCTTCCTCCGCCACGACGGGTTGAATGAACAGGGTGAGGCAGACTGCTCCGGCGACCGGAGCCAATGAAATTCTGGGCACAGTTTTCTCCGCAACAACGACACAAAATGTCGTCGCAGCGGATCACCCGCAGCTCATGACACACCCCGGCCAAAAGCATGGACGACGGCACAGGGCTGGTCTCCTGACTCCCGGGTCACGGCTCTCGTCCGCCTTCCCGAAGCCGCGAGGCCCAGTGGCATATCAGGACGATCACTCGCCGGTCACAGTTGCGGGGGCAGCCGCGGCATCAAACCGCGTTCCCATTCAAATCCCCTGTTACGGGGAACCCTGCGCGTTCACTAACGGAAGAGTATACCAGCCGCCGACCCTATTGTGGTTTGGGTGCGATGCAATACGCGCACTTGCAAACCATTGTGGATCCAAACGCCAAGCATCCATACTCCGTGTCCGGAAAGCATCAGCAGGGGAATACCTCATGAAGAGCGATCACACAACGTTCGGGATGTCGCGTTGGTGGCATGACGCGCGGATCTGGTGCGGCGTGGCCTTGCTGGCAACCGCGGCGCTGGTGGCTGTCGGAGGCGCTGCGCCTGCCGCCGCCGCAGACAACACTGCACAATCCTCCGCAGGTAGCACCATGCCCATTGGCATCATCGGAGCCGGCAAGATGGGCGCCACACTCGCGTCCTTATGGGCGAGTGCGGGCTATCCAGTCATGATCTCCTCGCGCAATCCGGATGCGCTGCAGTCACTCGCACAGTCGATCGGACACGGCGTGAAAGCCGGGACACCGGAAAGCGCCGCGAAATTCGGCAAAGTCATCGTCATCGCGGTGCCGTACGGTGTGGAGCCGCAGCTCGGCCAGGAACTCGCGACGCAACTGGCAGGGAAGATCGTCATCGACCTCGGCAATCCCTATCCTGAGCGCGATGGGCCGATGGCGCTGGAGGCGCGTCGTGAGGGAACCGGAGTCGCCTCTGCGAAGTTCTTCCCTGGCGTGCAGCTGGTGCGGGCCTTCAACGCCATCAGCTTCGTATCTTTGCGCAATAATGCGCACCGAACGGTTGATCCGATTGCGATTCCGATCGCGGCTGATAACAAGTCGGCGCGCTCGATCACCGAACAGCTGGTACGGGCTGCCGGCTTCGCGCCCGTCGTAGTCGGACCGCTATCGACGGCAAAGAGCTTCGATGTCGGCACGGCGGCATACGTCAAGGATCTGACGGTGAGTCAAACGCGCGCGGCGTTGGGCCTGCCCGTCAGTCCTTGACGCTATGCGGCCCGCAGCAGTTTCAAAAGCTCGGCTTCACGTTGCGGTGACAGTCCCGCCCGCAGCGTCTGCTGCGGCAGCGGGCGCTGCTTATGCCATTCAAGGGTGTCCTGGACCGTCTGATCAAGCGGCCGGAAACGCAGGCCATGGCGCACCGCCCGCGCGGGACTGACGAGCGCCGAACCGGCACTGTCGCCGATGGGCGGATTCCAGATGGGTAACGGGTTGCCGCCCGCAGGATCGCCGCCAATCAGCTTTTGCGCCGTCAGGAACGCGAGGTTGGCCCATACGAACTTCGTGTCCGCCCGTGTAATGCGCCGGCACGCTTCCAGCAATGTCCCGATCGTCACCGCACGAGGCGGATTGCAGACGTTGTAGCGGCCACCCAGGCCTTGTTCGACGCACCGGCAGACGTAGTCGGCGAGGTCACGCACGTCAATGAACTGCAGGGGATCAGCCGGCTTATCCGGCGCCAGCATGTCCCCGCCTCGCGCCACTCGAACCGGCCAGTAGGTGAAACGGTCGGTGGAGTCGCCGGGACCGGCAATGTAATTGGGTCGGATGATGGTGGCCTGGGCGTGGTACGTCTGTTCGACGACGCTCTCACACAAGGCTTTGAGACCGCCGTAGGTGTCATCATTCACCAGTTCGGTCGCCGGATCCGCCAGGCTGGCAAGCTTGTGGTCTTCATCGATGCCCGGCGTCGCGAGATCCGCATAGGCGGAGATGCTTGAAATGAAGATGTACCGCCGGATATGACCCTGCAATAGATTTGTCGTGAGCTGCACCTGGCGCACCGTGTAGCCGGAGTTGTCGATGACGACATCCCAGTCGTGTCCTTTCAGTGCATCCAACTGCCCATTGCGATCGCCGATCAATTGCATCAACCCCTGCGCTGACCTTCCCCGAGTCGCGACCTCGGTTGAACACGGTGACGCCATGACCTCGGGCGAGCAGGGTCGCGACGAAGTGCGGACCAATGAATCCGGTACCTCCCAGGATCAGCACGCGCGATGGCGCACTTGCGGCTCGGATGGGCGTATCGGCCAGGGCCGACAGCACCGCGGCAGCGGTCATTGCTGCGGCTTCGCGTCGGTTCACGTCGTACCCTTCAGTGCAGCACTCACGATCTGCTGGGCTTCGGCGAAAATCTGCTGCAGATGCTCCGGTCCCTGCAGGGTTTCGGCGTAGATCTTGTAGATGCTCTCGGTGCCCGAGGGCCGGGCGGCAAACCAGCCGCTGGCCGTGACGACCTTGACCCCGCCGATGGCCGCGCCATTGCCCGGCGCCTTGGTCAGCACCGACTCGATTTTCTCCCCGGCGAGCGTGGCACTCTTGATCTGCTCACCGGAGAGTTTCGACAAGGCCTTGCGCTGCGCCGCATCGGCGGGCGCGTCGACCCGCTCGTAGGCCGGGTTGCCGAGCGTCTGGGTGAGATCGCCGTATACCTGGGACGGATCCTTGCCCGAGCGGGCGGTGATTTCACCGGCGAGCAGGGCGAGCGTGATGCCATCCTTGTCGGTGGTCCACACGCTGCCGTCCCGGCGCAGCAGCGAGGCACCCGCGCTCTCCTCGCAGACGAATCCCAGCGAGCCATCGACCAGACCGTCGACGAACCATTTGAAGCCCACCGGCGTCTCGAAGATCTTCCGGCCCAGCTGCTGCGGCGACCTTGTCGAGCATCATGCTGGTGACCACGGTCTTGCCGATGGTGGCCTTGGCGTTCCACTGGGGCCGATTGGAAAACAGGTAATGGGCGGCGGCCGTCAGATAGTGATTCGGCGGCATGAGTCCGGCACTGCGTGTGACGACGCCATGACGGTCATGGTCCGTGTCGCAGGCGAAGGCGATGTCAAAGCGGTCCTTGAGCCCGATCAGGCGCTGCATGGCGTTGGGTGAGGAAGGATCCATGCGGATCTTGCCGTCCCAGTCCAGCGTCATGAAACGGAAGGTCGGGTCCACCGCATCGTTGGTGACGGTGAGATCCAGCTTGTACTGATCCGCAATCACCGGCCAGTAGTGCACGCCGGCGCCGCCCAGCGGATCGACGCCCATGTGCACGCCGGCGGCGCGGATCGCCGCAAGGTCGATCACCGAATCCAGATCATCCACGTAGGTATGCAGATAGTCGTACGGCCGCGTGGTGGCCAAGGTGCGCGCCCGGCTGTAGGGCATGCGCCGCACCCCCTCCAGCTTCTTGGCCAGCAGTTCGTTGGCCTTGTTCTCGATCCACGAGGTCACCGCCGTGTCGGCCGGCCCCCCGTTGGGCGGGTTGTACTTGAAGCCGCCGCTGTCGGGCGGATTGTGCGAGGGGGTGACCACGATGCCATCGGCAAGCGCCGTCGTGCGACCGCGGTTGTAGGTCAGGATCGCGTGCGAGATGACCGGGGTGGGCGTGTAGTCGGTGTGATCGTCCGCAATCATGACGGTGACACCGTTCGCACCCAGCACCTCCAAGGCGCTGATGAAAGCCGGTTCGGACAGCGCATGCGTGTCCATCCCGAGAAACAGCGGGCCGCTGATGCCCTGCTGCGTGCGGTACATGACGATGGCCTGGGAGATGGCCAGGATATGCGCCTCATTGAAGGAGCGCTGGAAGGAGCTGCCGCGGTGTCCGGAGGTGCCGAAGGCCACCCTCTGGTCAGGCACCGCCGGATCGGGCGCATCGGCGTAGTAGGCGCATACCAGGCGCGCTACGTTGACCAGCAGGGACGCCGGCGCCGGTTTGCCGGCCATTGGATTTACTGTCATCTGCCACTCTCCTCACTAAGTTTTCACTTGCGCACCGGGGCTGCGCAGGCGAACATTTGTCCAATTGTCGCATTTGCGATGGCAGCCACGCAGCGTCTTCGACGCTGCCAACCCACTCCTTATATTGTGACCCAGCGCCGGTAGCGGCTGCCGGCGGGCTTTACGGGCTTTTATCATGGACAAGAGTTACTTACGGCACGGGATCATTTTGGGGCTGCTGTCAGCGATCGGCCCCTTTGCCATCGACATGTACCTGCCGGCGCTGCCCTCCATCGGCCAGAGCCTGCATGCGAACGCTGCCACGGTGCAGATGAGCCTGACCGTGTTCTTCATCGCCGTGGGCGGAGGCCAGCTGCTCTACGGCCCGCTGTCCGATATGTACGGTCGCAAGCTGCCGCTGTACGTGGGGCTCGCGCTGTTCTGCTGCGGCAGCGTGGCCTGTGCCCTGGCACCGAATGCGGAACTGTTCCTGCTGGGTCGCTTTGTGCAGGGTCTGGGGGCCTGTGGCGGCATGGTGATTCCGCGGGCGGTGGTGCGCGACCTGCACTCCGGCGTCGAAGCGACACGGCTGATGTCGCTGCTGATGCTGGTCTTCAGCATCTCGCCGCTGCTCGCGCCGCTGACCGGCAGCTTCGTGATTCAGGCTGTCGGCTGGCGCGGCGTGTTCTGGATGGTGCTGGGCGCGGCCATCCTCGGGTTCGGCATCCTGACCACCCTCAAGGAGTCGCGGCCCAAGTCGGCGCGCGCGCACAGCAGCCTGACGAGTGCCTTCCATTCCTATCGCCAGCTCCTGTCGGACCGGCATTTCATCGGCACGGTACTGATCGGTACCTGCGGCATGGCGAGCTTCTTTCTGTACCTGTCGAACTCGCCCTACGTGATGATCGAGCATTATCACCTGACGCCGCGCGGATTCAGTCTGCTGTTCTCCGTGAATGCGGCCTCGTTCTTCGTCGCCGCGCAGTTCAATGCCACGCTCGCGACCCGCCTTGGCCTGAAGAAACTGGTGCGGCGTGCCTCGACGGGCTTCGCTGTCGCGATGTTGGTGCTGCTGGGACTGTTCGCCGCGGGCGTCGATCACCTGGTGGTGATGGTGGTGCTGCTGTGCTGTGCCTACGCCTGCCTGGGGATGACCGTGCCGACCGGCTACCATTCTGGCGCTCGAGGAACACGGTGCGATCGCGGGCACCGCCTCGTCCCTCATCGGCACCCTGCAATTTGGCCTGGGCTCGCTCGTGATGGCGTTCTCCGGCACCTTCGCCAATGGTGCGCCGCTGCCGATGATCGCCGGCATCACGCTGTGCGCGCTCTTGTGCATGACCTTTGCGCGCATCACCCTGCGCCACAGCCCGGCAGCGGCGGTCGCCGCAGCCTAGGTGAAGAACGGCAGTGTCGCCACGTCCTCGGACGGTACGGTCTCCACGGTAAGTCCGGCGCTGCGCCAGCCGCGCAGCCCATCCTCGATGACGGCGACGCGCAGCCCCAGTTTTCGCAGCTCGCGTGCGACGCGCACGCTCGTGGCCTGGCGCTGACAGGTGCAGTACAGATAGATCTGACGGTCGGGTGCGAAGTCCTTGAGGTGCGCGCGCAGCGCATTCGGATCAATGCGCCGTGACTCCGGAATGCGCACGGCGCCGGGGTCAAAGTAGCCGTGACTGCGCACATCGAATATCTCCGCCTGACCGTCCGCCACTTCGCGCGCGACGGTCTGAGGAGACACCTGCGGCACGCCGCGCCCCAGATGACGTGCCTTGAGCGCGCTCCACAGCAGCCACAGCGCGTAGGCCGTCACCAGGATCAGCACCACCGCCGTCGTGAGATGGCCGAACCGCTCGTAGAAGTGGATCACCTGCGCGACGGCGTCACTGCACAGGTAGCCGACCACGAAGTAGGCGCCGATGTAGAGCACGCAGCCTGCCAGATCCAGCCCCAGGAACGACCACCAGCCCA
The DNA here is from genome assembly GCA_963708865.1 of uncultured Gammaproteobacteria bacterium. Lineage (GTDB taxonomy): Bacteria > Pseudomonadota > Gammaproteobacteria > Steroidobacterales > Steroidobacteraceae > DAIDKA01. The sequence continues at coordinate 133,707 of CAVPUC010000005.1, read as the reverse complement.
TCTGCATGCTGCCGGCCAGCGGCGGTGCCATGGTGTTGATGCCGGGCAGGAATTTCGCAATCACGAGCAGCGAGCGGCCGCGGCGGTGGAAAGTGTCAGCCGAGGTCACGACGCACGATTCGGGATTCAGCGATATCCGGCACAGCGCGCCCAGCAGCCACCATCCGGTGCGCCGGCCGAGCAGGAACATCAGCGCATCGCCCGCGAGCATCGCGGCCAGCGAGCCGCCCAGAACGCCGAATGCGGACAGATGGCCGCGGGCACTCTGTGCCGCAGCCAGTATCAGGGCAATCGCGCACGGCACCGGCAGGCCGATCGCCTGCAGGAACACGAACAGCGACAGCATCAGCACTCCGTGCTGCGCGATCTGCATCAGCGCTGCACGCCTACTTCAGTGCCTTGCTCTTGGTCTCGATGGATTTGAGGAGACTCTTCCACGAGGTATTGAAGGATTCGGCGCCATCGGTCTGCAGCTGCGTCGCCAATGCCGCGATGTCCACGCCGGCCGCCGCAATCGATGCCAGCACCTGGTCGCAGTTGCCGCCATCGGGAGTGAGTGCACCCGTTCACCGCCCCATGATCGTCGAACGCGAGCAGGGTCTCCTCCGGCATGGTGTTCACCGTGTTGGGGGCCGCGAGCGCGGTGACGTACAGCGTGTCGGGCGCCGAGGGGTCCTTGACCCCGGTACTGGCAAACAGCAGGCGCTGCGGCCGCGCGCCCAGGTTCATCAGCCGCTGCCAGCGGTCGGTGGCCATCAGTTGGCGGTAGGCGCGGAAGCACTGCTGGCCCACCGCGATGCCGAGCTTGTTGCGCAGCGTCGCGGGCAGTTTTTCCAGGGTTGCCTTGTCCCAGCGGCTGACGAACAGCGACGCCACTGAGCGCACATCGGGGCTCAGGCCCGCGGCCACGCGCCGCTCGAGCCCGCGCAGATAGGCCTCGGCCGCGGCCTGGTATTGGCCGGTGGAAAACAGCAGCGTCACATTGATCGGCACGCCCTGAAAGATGGCCTCCTCGATGGCGGGAAGGCCTTCGCGGGTGCCGGGGATCTTGATGAAGACATTCGGGCGTGCGGCCTTGGCGTGCAGCTTGCGCGCCGCAGCCAGGGTCTTGGCGGTGTCATAGGCGAGCAGCGGTGAGACTTCCAGCGACACCCAGCCATCCACCGTGGCCGTGCGCTCGAAGACCGGCTTGAACAGATCCGCGGCGCGCGCGAGATCGGCGATCGCCAGCTCGAAGAACAGATCCTCCGTGGACAGACCCTTCGCGGCCATCGAACTCACATCCGCATCGTAGGCGGCACTCTTGCCGCCAATGGCGTGATCAAAAATGGTGGGGTTGGAGGTCAGTCCGGTCACCGACAGTCCCGAGCTGATATAGCGCTCGAGCGTGCCGTTGTTAAGCAGGTCCCGCGTGATGTTGTCCAGCCACAGGCTCTGTCCCAGCTCATTGAGCTTGCGCGGCGCGCCCGAGCGCGCGGTTTCGGTCGCCATGTTGATCACTCCGTTAAGATGTACCAGTTCCGGTTCGTGCGGCTTCAGTGCTGCCAGAGAATATGATTCGCTTCCAATGGCACCGCCGCGCCGGCCATTCGCGGCACGATCCGGGCAGTGTAATCGCCCGGCGCCCGACCCGCCGGCACGACTGCCCGGTACAGCGCGAGGCCCGCGCCGACGCTGGCGTCGGACTGCGACGGCCGCTGCAACGTCATGTCATACACCTGCGGCCCGGCGCCGTCGATACCATTGGCATACAGCTGGACCGCCACCTCCTCGGCAGCCAGTCCGGCCAGATCAATCTGCACCTCGAACTCAAGCCCGCTGCCTTGGGGGGTCACCGTCAACTTCTCAAAGCGCAGCCGGTTCCAGGCGGCATCCAGATGCGCCTGCCATTGCACCAGCTGCCGCGCGGCCGCGCCGTCGGCGGCGCTGCGCCGCAGCCACTCGCGCGCACACGGCAGGTAGTGGCGCTGGGTGTAATCGCGCACGGCGCGGCCGCTGGAGAACTGCGGTGTGAGCATCGCCATACTCTCGCGCATGCGCGCGACCCAGGCGCGTGGGAATGCCGGCGGCATCGCGGCTGTAGAACTGCGGCACCACCTCGCGCTCGAGCACTTCAAACAATGCCGAAGCGTCGCGGTCGTCCCAGACGCCCTCATCGCCGTGCGTCAGCGCATCACCGATCGCCCACCCGAGCTGCGGCCGGTAGGCCTCGGCCCACCAGCCATCCAGCTGCGAGAGGTTGATGCCGCCGTTCACCAGCACTTTCATGCCGCTGGTGCCGCAGGCTTCCCAGGGCCGCCGCGGCGTGTTGATCCACACGTCCACGCCCTGCACCAGCTGTGCCGCGATGTCCATGTCGTAGTCAGCCAGGAAGATGATGTGATTGCGCGCATCGGTGCCGCGGATGAACTGCAGCCATTGCCTGATCAGTGCCTGGCCGGGCTCATCGGCCGGATGCGCCTTGCCCGCGATGATCATCTGCACGGGGCGATCGGCACTCGTGAGCAGGCGCAGCAGTCGCGCGGTATCGCGCAGCAGCAGATTGGGCCGCTTGTAGGTGGCGAAACGCCGCGCAAATCCCAACGTCAGCACGTGCGGATCGAGCAGTTGCCGGGCGCCATGCGACCGCATCGGCAGCCTCGCCGGAAACCCTCATCATCCGCGCCAGGCGCTCGCGTGCCGACTCGATCAGCGACGCCCGCGACTCATTGCGGAACCGCCAAAGATCCGCATCGCTGAGCCGGCGTATGCCCACCGCCGCAGCGCCGTCGGCTGGCACCTGCTTCATGCGATTCGCCGCGCATCCCGCTCCACAGCGCCTGCGCCTGCACCGAATCTCCAGGTCGGCGTGTGCACGCCATTGGTGATGTAGCCCGACCGGCACTTCATCCTCCGCCCAGCGCGGGAACAGCGTGCCGAAGATCTGCCGGCTCACCTTGCCGTGCAGCCGGCTGACACCGCTCACCGCGCCGCTGCCGCGGATCGCGAGGTAGGCCATGTTGAAGGTCTCGGACCAGTCCTGGGCATTGGCCCGACCCAATGCCAGCAGCTGCTCGGTGCTGATGCCGAGGCTGCCCTTCGCGTACTCGCCCAGGTACTGCTCGATGAGTTCCGGCGCGAACCGGTCGAAGCCGGCGGCGACGGCCGTATGGGTCGTGAAGAGGTTGCCCGCGCGCGTGGCGGCAAGCGCCGCCGCGAAGTCCAGTCCTGACTCGCGCATCTAGTCCCGCGCGCGCTCCAGTACCGCGAAGGCCGCGTGGCCCTCGTTGAGATGACACACCTGGGGCTGGATGCCCAATGCGGCCAGCAGCCGCCAACCGCCAATCCCGAGGATCAGTTCCTGACGCAGCCGCAGCTCCGGACCCCCGCCATACAATTCGCTGGTGATGCCCCGCCAGGGCGGAAAATTCGCCGCGTCGTTGCTGTCGAGCAGCAGCAGTCGGGTGCGTCCCACGCTGTGCCTGCCAGGTCCGCAGCCACACCGGAAAACCCGGCAGATCCACTTTCAGTCGCAACCATTCGCCGCTGGCGGTGCGCAACGGGGTGATGGGCAGCTGATCCGGAGAGTTGTAGGGAAACAGGGCCTGCTGGCCACCGGCCTTGTCGATGATCTGGCGGAAGTATCCCTGGCTGTAGAGCAGTCCGACGCCCACCACCGGCACGCCCAGATCACTGGCGGATTTGAGCTGGTCCCCGGCGACGTTGCCCAGCCCGCCGGAGTAGATGGGCAGCGCCTCGCTCAGCATGAACTCCATGCTGAAATACGCGACCTGCGTGAGCACACTGCCGGGATAATTCACATCGAACCATGACGGCGCCGCGAGGGCGGCGCGACGTGCGCCGAGCACCGTGTCCACGTCGGCCCGGAACTCAGGTTCAGCCAGGGCCTGGCGGATGGTGCGTGCGGATACCGTCTGCAGCACCGTCAAGGGGTTGCGCGTGAAATCCCACAGCTGCGGATCCAGGCGACGCCACAGATGATCTGCCGCGTGGTCACGGGCCGAGCGCAGGTCGAGCGCAAGTTCGGTCAAGGCATCGGTGCCGTCATCCGGTGAAGTCATGCGTTTTTGAGTTACCTGGGGCCGTGCATTTTACGCCCGCCAATCCGCTGTCAATGTCATCCTTTGTCTGAATCATAAGGGCAGCCGCACGCCTTCGCCCAGCGCACGGCGCGGTGTAACATTCCCCCCGGAGCATTTCAGGATCATTGCATGCATCAAAAACTCGACGGACCGGCCCTCGACACGCTGTTTCGCACGGCCAGGACCCGCAACGGCTGGAGCCCCGAGGCGGTGAGCGAGGATCAGATCCGCGAGTTGTACGAACTGTTCAAGTGGGGCCCGACTTCCGGCAACAGCAATCCGGCCCGGTTTGTGTGGGTGCGCTCTGCCGAGGGCAAGGCCAAACTCGCGCAGCTGGCATCCGAGGGCAATCGCCCGAAGATCCTGGCAGCCCCCGTCACGGTCATCATTGGCTACGATCTGAACTTTGCCGAGCAGCTGCCCAAACTCTTTCCGGCGCGGGGCGAGGCGATGAAAGCCATTTCGCAAGCTCCCCAGTCGCCGCCGAGACCACCGCGTTCCGCAACGGCAGCCTGCAGGGCGCCTACCTGATTCTCGCGGCGCGCGCCTTGGGGCTGGACTGCGGCCCGATGTCGGGCTTCGACAACGCGGGCGTCGATCGGGAGTTCTTTGCCGACACGAGTATCCGTTCGAACTTCATCTGCAGCCTCGGCTACGGCACCGATGAGAAGCTGTTCCCGCGCAATCCGCGCCTGACATTTGACGAGGCCGGCCGCTTCGCCTGAAGCGGTTGGGATTCACCATGAGTTCACTATCCCTGCGCGACCAGTTGTTGCAGGCCGGGCTCGTCAATGAGGAGCAGGTCAAGAACGCCGAGCGGCAGGCGCAACGCAAGCAATACCAGGGTCAAAAGCAGCAACCGCGCGCCCAGCGCAACGGCCCCACCCCGCAGGAGATCGCGGCGAAGAAGCAGGCCGAGGCCAAGGCGGTACGCGATCAGGAGCTCAACCGCAAGCAGCTCGAAAAAGCACAGCGCAAGGCGCTGTACGCGCAGATCCGCGAGCTGGTGACGCAGAACCGCATTGCCCGCCCGGATGTCGAGGAGACCTATAACTTCATCGACGGCGGCAAGGTACGCCGCATCCGCGCGGATGCGGCACTGCGCGAGCGCATCACCCGCGGTGAGGTCATGCTGGTGAGGTGCGAAGGTCGCTACGAACTGGTGCTGCCGGCAATCGCGGAGAAGATCCGCGAGCGCGACGCACGCGCCGTGGTGGCGCAGGGCCAGCCGGCGGCGACGCCTGAGGTGATCGATGAGGCGTACAAGGATTTCGTGGTCCCCGATGATCTGATGTGGTGAGGCCGCGGCTCAGCAGCTCAGTCGGATCGAAGCTCGCCGGGGCGACCAGCGCTGCGTGACGATCTTGGTGCGCGTGAAGAAGCGGATGCTGTCGGTACCGTACTGATTGAGATCACCGAACGCCGAGCGCTTCCAGCCGCCAAAGCCATGCTGCGCGACCGGCACCGGAATCGGCACATTGATCCCGACCATGCCGACTTCATCTGTTCGGCAAAGCATCGGGCGGCCGCCCCCGATCGGGTGAACAGCGCCGCCCCGTTGCCGAACGGATGCGCCGAGGCCAGCGCGATACCCTGCTCCAGGGTGTCCACGCGCAGCATCTGCAGCACCGGTCCGAAGATCTCCTCCTGATAGCTGCGCATGTCGACACGGACCTGATCGAACAGGGTGGGTCCCAGAAAGAAGCCTTGTTCGCGGCCGGGCACGATGAGACCGCGCCCATCAACCACCAGTTCGGCCCCTTCGGCAATGCCCATCGCGATGTAGCGTTCGACGCGCTGCCGGTGGGCCGCGCTCACCAGCGGACCATAGTCGGCATCGGGATCCTCCGGCGCGCCGACACGCAGGCGCGCGTATCGCGCGTGATCAGCCGCTCGCGCAGGGCGAGCGCGGTGTCCTCACCGACCGCCACGAGCACGGGCAACGCCATGCAACGCTCCCCGGCTGAACCGAAGGCCGCGCCCACAATGGCGTCGACCGCCTGCGCCAGGTCCGCATCGGGCAGCACCAGGGCATGATTCTTGGCACCCCCCATGGCCTGCACACGCTTGCCGGCCGCCGCGGCGGTGACGTAAATGTGCTGGGCGACATCGGATGAGCCGACGAAGCTCACCGCCTGGATGGCGGGCTCGGCCAGGATGGCCTCGACCATTTCGGCGATCGCCGTGCACGACATTCAGGATCCCTTCCGGCGCACCGGCTTCGCGCAGCAGCACGGCGAGTTCCACGGCCACCGACGGGGTGCGCTCCGAGGGCTTGAGGATGAAGGCATTTCCGGCAGCGATGGCCGGCCCCAGCATCCACAGCGGAATCATGGCCGGAAAATTGAAAGGGGTGATGCCGGCCACCACGCCCAGCGGCTGCAGCATGCGACCAGACATCGATGCCCGGACCCACGCCCGAGGAACACTCACCCTTGAGCAGTTGCGGTGCGCCGCATACGAAATCAATGACTTCGAGGCCTCGCTGGAGGTCGCCCTCGGGCGTCCTCCAGCAACTTGCCGTGCTCGCTCGAGAGCAGGCGCGCGAGCCGCCCCAGCTGCTGTTCGATCAGCGCCTTGAAGCGGAACAGCACCTGCGATCGCCGCTGGGCGCCGACGGCCGCCCAGCCGGGCTGCGCCGCGAGCGCAGCCTGCACCGCCAGCTGCCAGCTCCGCGGCGCCGCCCAGCGGCACATGGGCCTGGACCTGCCCAGCTGGCCGGATCGAACACCTCGCCGTGGCGGGGGCTGCTCCCCGCCGATCTGGCGACCGTCGATGTAATGAAATACCTGTCGCATCGGTCTGCACATATACACCAAGGAGAAACTCCATGTCCCTCAGACCCACTATCGCGGCTTTCGGGCTGCTGCTGGCTGCCGGTATCGGTCCTGCGCTCGCCCAGGCGCCGGCCTCCTCCGCGCCCCGCGAATCCCTTTGCCGGCATGGTGCGCTTCGGCGGCACGGTCGCCAGCGCCAGCGGTAACACCTTCGTGGTGCATTCCCAGCAAGGCGAGCTGAAGCTGACCCTGCCGGATAAGCCCAACATCATGGTCAGCGACAAGGGCACGCGTGGCGGATCTTGCCGCGGGCAAGTTCGTCGGCTGCACCGCGGTCAAGCGCGCCGATAATCTGCTGCATGCGACGGAGTGCCACATCTTCCCGGAAAGCATGCGCGGCATGGGGGAAGGCCACAATCCGATGGGGCCGCCGAACCAGACCATGACCAACGGCAACGTGACCACCATCTCCAACGGCGAAGTGGCCGCCAATTCCGGCGGTGCGAGCGCCACCATCCAGTGTGACCTACAAGGGTGGCGAGCAGAGCATTCTGGTCGGCCCGGATGCCGACATCACCAAAATCGGCGCCGGCACCCCGGCCATGCTGAAGCCCGGTGTGAAGGTCACGGGCGCCGGCAAGCCGGCCGCGGATGGCAGCATCCAGGTGATGTTCCTGAGTCTCACACCCTGATATCGGGCCACACGGCCTCGGGATCCCCTTCGACTCTCAACCACTTCCCAGGACCGCGAAACGGCGCTGCCCGCCGGGTCAGACTCCAGGGTCCTGACCGTCGATTGCGCGCAGGTGAGCTCGAAGCGCTCGCCCGCGCGCCACGGATGGGTCGATGCCAGGATCACATTGCCGCCGGGGCCCGCCGACCCCAACGTCATCTCACAATCCACCATCGCCCGCGCCTGCGCGAGGGAGCCCGCGCCGGCCACGCATTCGGCGAGCGATGCGCCGCGCGGCAACGCCACCTGCCGATCACGCGCGAACATGAAAACGGTGCCCACCTGGACCGCGACCGCCGCGACATCGGCGGCGGCATCGTGCAGCCGCAGCGCCGCGAGCGGGCGCGTCACCACCGTCGGATCGCGCACCCAGTGTTCAACATACGGCACCTCCCGCCCGGCCTCGATCAGGGTCTGCTCCTCCCACCACAGCCAGCCGGCATCGGCGCGGGCGCTTGGCGGTTGAAAGTCGATCAGCCGCAGCCACTCGAAGCACTCCCCGTCAAACCCCAGGCGTCCCGCGAAGGCCTCCTGCAAGGCCAGCTGCGCGCAGTCCTCGAACGTGAGGTCGAGCAGGCAGCGCTGATGCAGGAAGTCCGGAAGCTGGGCGCTCTGACGCAGATCCACATAGAACGTCTGCGCCTGCAGCCAGCGCACCTGCGTCGTGAAGTCGCGCGCACCATCCGCCGCAATCAGCAGTGAGCGGCGCCACATGCCGGGCAGGTCGCGCACAGCGGCGGCGGCGTTCGCGGCGATGGCGGACCTCAATACTCCCGGAAATGATCCAGCTTCGCCTGCGGACTGGGCAGGTGTGTCCCCGTGACCCAGCCCGGGCGCATGCCGTACGGCACGGCCAGCAGCACGGCCTCCACCTGGCTGATCTTGCCGTCGGCATTGACCTCGAACAGTTCCTGGATCATCCAGGTCCACGGTCCCGTGTTGCGCACCTTGACGTCGCGGCCGTCCTTGAGCTTGTAGCCGCGCACGGTCGCATCGTGATCGAAGAAGACGCTGGCGTAGACCAGACCGCGCTCGGTGTCCACGGCGAGGATGCGGCGATTGCGCAGTCGCGTGTCCTCGCGGTAGTACCCCAGACCAAAGGCCTTGGCGCACGGCAGATTGCCGGCACCGGGTTGGGCGCCCGCCGCCACCGGGTTGTTGGTGGTCGGCGTCTCGTTCTCCAGGCGATGGCAATCCTCGGCAAAGGCGGGCGGCTTGTCGCCGCGGTTGCCTTCCAGGCCGGTAAAGTAGCCATTCACGATGGCCGCCAGTTGCGCCGCCGTGCGTCGGCCCGATGCGCCGGCAGATCGGTCAGGAACTGCTTGCGCGGCTCTCCGTCAATGCTCGCATCCTTGGGGGTACCGAAGGCTGAGCCGCCGGTCGTGCCGCTCAGCCGTCCGACCACGCTTTCCATTTCGGTGATCTGGTGATTGATGACGCGCAGGCGCGTCCCGATCAGCACCGGCGCGCCGTTTTCGAGGCCCTTGGCCAGAAACCCGATGGAACGGTCTTCGGGATCGGCGACAAACAGCCGATAGCTGCCGAGTTTGTCGAGGGTGCGCCACAGGCCATCCGGCAGCGTCAGTTCAGACGCCGTCTTCCGTGTAGCGGGCGTTGGCGGCGAGCGGTGCCTGGTGCGGATCGTGCGCCAGCATGGCCTTCAGATACCGCTCGGCGATGTCGCGCAGGCAGGCGCGATCACAGGGCGAGGTATCATAGGCGACGCCCGCCGGAGCGGCCGCGGTCGCGGCTCGCGCCAGCGGGTACGCGCACACGCCAGTGACTGCCAGGATACCGGCCGCGACACAGCGCGCCGCCACTCTGGTCTGAATGTGCATAGCCCCCTCCCAAGCGGGTCGCACCGGCGACCGCGTGCCGGCATTGTCCTGCACCGGCTGCGAATGTGGAAGCGCCCTGTCAACGCCCGGCGCAGCGGACTCAGGTTCATGGCTTAACTTGCAGTTCCGAGCGGGGATAATCGATCGCGACCGCTTTCAGTGTCCGCAGCACTACAGGAGCAAGGACGCTCTCTTGCGTGAAAGCATCGCACGACCATCGTCGCTACTCATGGCGATCGTTGGTGGCGATGTCACGGTCGAGATGCTGGTGCCACCGTTCATGCATTTCCGTGACCAGCGCACCCATGGGTCGACGTTTTTTCGTGAACCGATCCGCCGAATCTGGGTGCGGCGTCTTGCCGAATTGATCGAGCCGCGGCTGGCAAAGGTGGCGCGGGTGACGCGTGCTCAAACGGTTCTGCCGCGCCCCTATATCGCATTGCAAGTTGCTGAGCGCAAATCGCCCTTATCTCCAATTGGCTTCTGGAATGGCCTTCGGTCGCGCCCGAACCGGTTGCCGAGGCGATGATCAGTTCCACTCACCCCATGCTTCGTGCACTGCTTCGCCTGCGGCCCGATGCACCCATCTTGATACCGGGCGAAACGCTGCAGGTGATCAAGAGAAGTGGCTGATCGCCTCAGCCGCTATTGCGCAGCGCGGTCGCCACCGCATTGATGGAGAGCTGGATGCCTTCGCGCACGCGCGCATCGCTCTCCCCGGCGCGATGCCGTTTCAATAACTCCACCTGCAGCAGGTTCAAGGGCTCGATATATGGCAGTCGCAGCCGGATCGAGGCGTCCAGCGCCGGATGCTTCTCCAGCAGTCGCGTCTGGCCGGTGATGTCCAGCAGCGTATCGTGGGTGGTGTTCCAGGCGGTCTCGATGCGATTGAACAGTGCATCGGCGAGCGCGCGATCCTCGACCAGGGTGGCGTAACGGCGGGCAATCGACATGTCGGACTTGGCCAGCACCATTTCCAGATTGTCCAGGGTGGACTGGAAGAACGGCCAGCTCGCCGCCATCTCCCGCAGCAGGCCGCGATCCTTGAAGGCGTTCAACGCCTGACCGGTGCCGTACCAACCCGGCAGCATCACGCGCGCCTGCGCCCAGCTGAAGACCCACGGTATGGCGCGCAGATCCTCGATGCGATCCGATTTGGTGCGGGAGGCCGGACGCGAACCGATCTTCAGGTCCGCGATCTCGGTGAGCGGCGTCATCTGGCGGAAGAAGGTCTTGAAGCCCTCGGTTTCGTAAACCAGGCCGCGATAGGTGCTGAAGGCACTGGCGGAGATCTCATCCATGGCGGTGGCGAAGCGCGCCACCATTGCGTCCTGGGACACCGAAGTGGGTTCGAGCGATGCCAGCAGGGTGGCTGCCGTGATCGCCTCGAGATTCGCGGCGGCGCTCTCCGGTGTGCCGTACTTGGCGGCGATGACCTCGCCCTGTTCGGTGATCCGGATGCGTCCCTGCACCGTTCCCGGCGGCTGGGCGCGGATGGCGCTGAAGGATGAGCCGCCGCCGCGGCCCACGGCGCCGCCCCGGCCGTGAAAGATCTGCATGCGTACCTGCGCCTCATCGAACACCCGCGCCAGGGCACGGGTGGCGCAGTTGAGGCTCCACACCGAGGTGAGGTAGCCGCCGTCCTTGTTGGAATCGGAGTAGCCGACCATCACTTCCTGGTAGCCGCGGCGCCGGGCCACCTTGCGGATCTCCGGCAGTGCGAACCAGGCGCGCATCACCTGCCGGAGCGTTGTGCAGATCCCCGATGGTCTCAAACAGTGGCACCACCATGATCGGCGCAGCGGCCGGATCCGCCGGCCGGTACAGGCCCGCCTCCTTGAGCATCAGGTTCACCTCCAGCATGTCCGAGACGCTTTCGCATTTGGAAATGTTGTAAGTGGTGATGCAGCCGCTGCCGAAGCGCGCATGGGCCGAGGCCGCTGCGCGTACGATCGCCAGCTCCGACTGGGTCTCCTCGGTGTACTGCGCGTAAGGACTCCACAGCAGCCGTTCACTGCCCAGCTCGCGGCGCAGCAATGCGACACGCGCGCCCTCGTCCAGATCCTGATAGCGGCTCTCCACTCCGGCCACGCCCAGCAGGTCCGCGACCACGCGCGCATGCACATCGGAATTCTGCCGCAGGTCGAGCGTCGCGAGATGAAACCCAAAGGTGTCGACCGCTCGGATCAGGCGCCCCAGTGCACCGCCGGTCGCGAGCAGCCCTGCACCTCTTTGGGCCAGCGAATGCGCAATGGCGACCAGATCAGTGCGCAGCGCCTCGGGGGTGCGATACGCGATTCCCGGCACGGTGGCGCGCCGCGCCGGCGGATGCCCGGTAATCTCCTCGTAGGTCGCGGCAAGCTTGGCGTAACAGCCGGTCAGGGCGCGTCGGTAAGGCTCGTCCTGGCGCGCGGGACTGGTGTCGCCGCTCGCCTGCGCCAGCGCCAGCAGTTCGGCGGTGGGAGAGTCCAGTCCACTGGCGATCGACAGCTCCGCGCCGAGGGCGTTCAACTGCTGCAGATAGCTGTCGAGCACCGCGGCGGCGGAACGGCCCAGGGCGTAATCGAGCGTCGCGGCGTTGACGTTCGGATTGCCGTCGCGGTCACCGCCAATCCAGCTGCCCAGTCGCAGGAAGCTGCGCGGGCGCTGCGGCAGCTGGCGTTCCCAGCGGGCATACAGCATCGGCAGCACGGGCAGGAAAATGTCCCGCAGGTAGGCGAGCGCGATCTCCACCTCATCGGCGACGATCAGTCGCTCGCGACGCAGCGGCCGGGTCTGCCACAGGAGGGCAATCTGCCGCAATAGCGCCTGTTCGATTTCATCGCCGCCGGCCGCCTGCGACAGACCCTGATCGCGCAGGCGCATGAGGTCCGCGATGCGGTTGCGGTGGTCGATCATGCTCTTGCGCATGACCTCGGTGGGATGGGCGGTGAGCACCGGAACAATGAGCGTGCGATCGAGCAGCTGCGCGACCTGGTCGACGGCGATGCCCTTGGACTCCAGCAGCTGCAGGGCCGCCGGCACGTCCTCGCCCGGACGTCTGCCGGTGCCCTGACGGTCTTCCGCGAGATTCGCCAGCATGGAAAACAGCATGAAGCTGCGCACAAAGGCCAGGGTGTCATCCAGGCTCAACGCCTCGAGCCCGCGGTCCATCGCGGCCGCATCCGAGATACCGCGATGGCGGTCCACCGAGCGCGCCCGAATGTATTCGATACGTTCGAAGAGTTCGGGGCCGCCGTAGGCGCGAATCACATCCCCCAGCAGCTTGCCGAGATAGCGGATATCGGCGTTCTGGGCGATCGGTTTGGCGGCGGGGGTCATGCCTACCATCATGCAAGAAGCTGGCCGACCGCAGTGCAACTTTACACCTTCTGCACCACTACCCGGCCTTGGGGGTTCACGAACACGTGGTAGCGGTTGCCGTCCTTGCAGGTGGCGGTGTAATCGCTGTCACCATTGCGCTTGGCGTCCACAACCTTGTCGCAGGGCAGACCCTGCAGTGCGATCGTCGCGGATAGATCCTTGCCCATGCCTGGCGCATCGGCGGCCATCGACACCGACCCAAGCGTCGCCGCGGTGGTCAGGAGCAGAACGGACAGCGAGCGACTCATGAGGCCTCCATTGGGCGTTCGGTCACAGTGTGGCGAATTTCCGCGGATCCGCAAGGATCGCCCAGATCGCCTCGCGCGAGGCGGAGATCGCGGCTGCCAGCGCCGGATCCCCGTCCTGCAGAACGCTGAGCACTTTCAACATCAGCAGATCATATCTCTGGCGCAGCTCTGCCAGGGTTGCCGTGCCCTTGCTGGCATAAAAGTCGCGGAAACGTCCGAGCAGATCGTCGACCTGGTTCTTCAGCGACAGCTTGGTAAAAACACCGATGGCCTTGGTGTCCTTAAGCCGCTGTTCCAGGGATGCCAGGTCCAGCGCCGGCGCTGCCGGCCGACTCGGCACGACGACAGCGGCAGGCTTCGGGGGCGCCGGCATCGAGGGTTGTGCCCGGTTGGGGGCCGGTGTCTTCGGGCGCGGCACGGTTGAGCGCGCTATCGGCGCAGCCGCTTTGGGGCCGCTCGGCGCCGCAGCCACGATCGGGGCCGCAACCTCACTGGAGACTGCCGCCACCGGTGCAGGGGGCGTCGGCGCGCGGGGCACCTGCGTGCAGCCCACCATCACCAACATACCGAAGGCGGCGAGCCCCTGCGCCCTCGCGCTCATCGTCAACCTGTGCAATGCGGCCTCCGGATCCCATCATGGCAACATTATCCCTCGTCGGCACGCTCACAAAATGATTCGCACGCCGCCGAATACTTCCACTGGCGCCGCCGGACTCACGAACCGATTGTCCACACCGGGGCCGTTCGTTATCCCCTCGGCAGGAATACCCGGCGCACCAATACCGGTGGGATCGCTCAGGATGCCCCAGGTTGCATACCTTCGGTCGAAGAGATTGTTGACCGAGGCGAAGACTTGGAAATGCTCGAATGGCGTGTACGAGGTATGCAGGTTGACGACCGAATAGCCGGGGATGGGGGCAAGCTGGTTGGACTCATCCCCGACGTAACGGAAGCTGCTGACGAGGTTCAGCGTAGCGCCCACGGTCCATTTCGGCATGATCCGCAGATCCGCGCCGAGCTTGAGGCGATTCTCGGGTATCCCCGGCATGTGGTCCCCGGGCGAGACGTGGATGTCGCCGTTCTCATCCTGGAAGGGATTCGAGGGCGATGGGACGGTCAGGACCGACTGGAAGGTCGCCTGCACGAGGCTGAAATTGGCATAGGCCGACCATCGCTCGCCGTGATAGCCGATGCCGGCTTCAAACCCTTCGCGACGCGTATCACCGATGTTCTGGAAGAATCCCTGGCTCACGGAGGTCGCGATGCCGAAAATATCGTCCTCGAGCAGCGTCCGATAGGCGCTCAGGTTCCAGGAGATCTGTCCGCCGAGCACATCGGGAATAGTGCCTCGCAGGCCAAGTTCGGTGGTTTGCGAGATGACCTGCTGCAGATTCGGCGGATCACCGGCGAGATTCGTGGGCAGCAGGCACGGCCTGAGCGGATCCGAGCACTCGATCTCACTGGCCGTCGGCGTGCGCGTGTTCCTGGAGAAGCCCCCGTAGAGCGTCAGGGTCGGGAGCACCTGGTAGGTGGCGCCGATCGCGGGATTGAAATGCACGAAGCGGTTGTAGCCGCTGAGATTATCGCCCAGCTGATCCGCCAGATTGATGTTGGCGATGTTGTAGCGGCCGCTCCCGGTCACGGCCAGTTCCGGGGTCACGTTGAACGTATCGCTGACGTAGAAGCCGAGGCTCTTGTTGACCGAATCGACGCTCACCGGCACGGGATCGCCGTTGTCGAGCGCCGCAGCCGAATCCTCCGGCGTGTACACCAGCAGATCGGACGGCAGCACGATGAGCTGCGGATTGATGAGGCCGAGCTGCGCACCCGTGTAGAAGCTCGTGGCGGCGTAGTCGAGCGCTGCGCCGGCGGAGAATGCATTCTCGTGCGCCGAACAGCGAGCCCTTGTCGGCGACTTCGAACGTGACGCCGCGGCTCCAGGCATCAATCTGTTCAAAATCGTTTTCGCCGATGACGTTGGCGCCGCCCTCGGAGATGTCGGGCAGCGTCCCGCCCGTCGCGTTCGTCAGGGGCGTGACGCCGTCGGGCTGGCAGAGGATGCCGGGCGTGTCGGCGCAGGCCATGTAGCCGGTGGAGTTGCCGTTCGAGACGTACTGTGAATACTGCCGGTAAAACGCCACGCCCTGCAGCGACCAGGTGTCGCTCATTTTCAACGTGCCGTTCAGCGTGAAGAAGTTGAGGCCGTTTACGTTGGCCTGCGGGCCGGTGAACACCAGCGAGCGATTCACGGCGAGCTCCTGCACCGGCGCCGGACCCTGACCGTCCATCTGATTGTTCGAGCGGGTATAGCTCAGATCGAGGGTTGCCGTATCCGTGTGCAGGCTGAGTACGGCGTACACGTCACGCATCCGGTCGTCGGAGAACTGGCGCCAGCCGGTCCCAGTCCAATGCGCGGCTGGCGACGTAGAAACCGAACATGCCGGAATTGACCCCGTACTGCCCAGTCACGGAGCGCTGCCCGTAGGAGCCGCCCGCCAGCTCCAGGTCGCCCCCCGGGTAGGTGAACCCGTTCTTCATGGTCACGGTGAGGGCACCGCCCAGCGCATTGCGGCCGTACACGGGGCTCGAACTCACCAGCTGCACTCGGTCGATGGCGATATCCGGGAACAGGTCCCAATTGACGGTGTCACCGAAGGCCTCGTTGATGCGGACACCATTCTGGTACACCGCAAGACCCTGTGGCGTACCTAGCACCGGCGATGCCTCGAAACCACGGTAGAGGATGTCGGGTTGAAAAGGGTCGGCGCTATCGTCGTTGATGCTGATGCTGCCGAGGGTGGAGTTCAGCGCGCCGGTCAAGCTGGCAGAGCCGTCCGCGGATGAGGTCGGCAGCTGTCAAGACCTGAACGTTTCCCGGAATCTTGTCGATATCGATGGTGTCGCTCGGCAACGGTGTCGCGGTGACCAGCACGGTCTGCAATGTGGGCGCGTCGCTGGATGCGGGCGATGTCTGTGCCGATACGCCCGACGCGAGGCCCAGCAAAAGCGTGGCGCAAGGTGCACACTGAGCCATGGCATGAAGCCTGTTATTCACCGCAAAACCCATTTAACCTTTGCGCCCACGGCGGGCAGGGTACCGAATACCGGCCGGGATATTTTCCTGATCGTTGCGTGCGCAGTGACCGCAGGTTAAGGGTGTTGCGCTTAGGGATCTTTCACCCCCGGTAGCGGTCTGACATGCTACCTGCGGCTCGCGGACCCGAGTGCTGCGCGCCCTTGGCACTTTCGAGGTTGACGGTTGGAAAGGTTCAAGTCCGCATTGGCGGCGTTAGCACTATGCGCCCTGGCCTTTGCCCCGCTGAGCTGGGCAGGCCCGGCTGCCGACTATGGCATCACCTCGTGGGTCGCCCCCAAGGCCTATCTGAACATGCCCAGGCATGCCGAGGGCGCAACGATACCCGCGCTGCTGTCGCAGACCGGGGCATTCGCTGATACGACCCATCTCGCTGCCGGCCGCAGGCCTGATCCCCTACGAGCTCATCGTCCCCTTCTGGTCCGACGGCGCCGCGAAGTCCCGTTACGTGGCGATTCCCAAGGGCACGCAGATCGGGTTCACACCGGATGGCGAGTGGTCTTTTCCGGCCGGTACGGTATTCGTGAAGACCTTCCAACTGCCGACCGATGAGTCGCATCCGCAGGTCATGCGACGGCTTGAGACGCGGCTCCTGGTCCGGGACGACCGGGGCGGCGTGTATGGCGTGGTCTACAAGTGGCGAGCGGATAATTCGGATGCCGATCTGCTGGCCACCAGCGTGACGGAAAGTGTCGCGATCCGCACCCGCGATGGCGCTAGCCGCAAGCAGACCTGGTACTACCCCAGCCGTCAGGACTGTCTCACCTGCCACAACGCGCGCGCCGGCGGGGTGCTGGGCCTGAAGACGCGCCAGCTCAACCGCACCCTGACCTATCCGTCGGGCGTCGCCGACAACGAGCTGCGCACGCTCAATCACCTGCACCTGTTGTCACCGGCGATTGCCGAGACGGAACTTAGCGACCTTGCCGACACTCGCCGCAGGATCGGACACCTCACGCAGCCTCGAAGATCGCGCGCGCTCCTATCTGGATGCCAACTGTGCGCACTGCCATCGGCCGGGCGGCACCGTGGCCTACTTCGATGCCCGCTACAGCACCCCGCTCGCCAAGCAGGAACTGATCGACGGTCCCATCCTCATCAACGAGGGCATTGACCGGCCGCATGTGATCTCCCCCCACGACATCTGGCGATCCATTGCCTATATGCGTGCCAATACCAACGGCGACATCCGCATGCCACCGCTGGCACGGGAAACCATCGATGTGCGCGGCATGCAGTTGCTGCGCGACTGGATCAACAGCATGCCGGGCAAGGACGTGCTGGTGCCGCCGAAGATCACACCTGACGGAGGCACCTTCCCCAAAGCGGTGATCGTGAGGCTATCTACTCCGGATAAGGGCGCACAGATCCGCTACACGGTGGATGGCAGTGTGCCGGGGCCGCAGGACCCGCTTTATTCGGATCCGATCCGGGTCACCGGACCCACGGTGGTCCGGGCCCGCAGCTACAAGGAAGGCATGACCCGCAGCATCACCAGCGAATCGGTCTTCATCATCGGCCAGCAGTAGCTCGCGCTTACGGTACCGGCACGATCGTGACGCCCCAGGGGCTCTCACCCGCCTTGATGCGCGCGATCTCCTTGCCCTGCGCCAGATCCACGACGGAGACATCATTGGAGGGGCCATTGGCCGAGAACAGCAGTTTGCCATCGGGTGACAACACGATGCCCCAGGGACGCTTGCCGACCTTGATCGTGCTTTCAATGTTGTAAGTGTGGGCATCAAGCACGGTCACGGTCCCGGCGCGACCGTCACTGACATAGACCTTGGCGTTATCGGGGCTCACGCGCACGCGCATCGGTCGCGAACCCTTCGGCATCGGGATCGATTTGGTCAGGGTGGAAGCCGCCGAATCGATGATGTTCAGCACCCCGGCGGATTCCGAGGGAATGAATCCGACCGGCGCATCGGTACGGAAATCCACGCTGCGCGGCCGCGGAGGCACCTTGAAATGCGCCACGGTCTTGTAGCTGTGCGCATCGACCACGAGGATGTCGCCGCCGCTCTCGCAGGTCACATAGATATGATTGCCATCGGGCGTCACGGCGACCCCTTCCGGCTCCTGCCCGACCAGGATGATGTGTTGCACCTTCGCCGAGGCGATATCGACGATGCTCGCCGTCTTCACATCCTCGTTGGAGACGTAGAGCTTGCGGCCGTCGGGACTGAGCGTGAACTCCTCGGGGTCGGACCCGACCTTGATCTTGCCGGTCAGCTTGCGGGTGGCGACGCTGATGACGCCAATGCCATCGGCCGATTTGTCGGACACGACATTGTCGTCGTCGTCATCATCGTCTTTGCCATGGCCCTTCTTGAAGATGGGATTGCCGGCTGCATCCAGTTCCGGTGGCGCCTCGATCGGCGTGCCGCTCAGGGCCACGTAGACCGTGCGGCCGTCCGGGCTTGAATGAATGCCGCGCGGGCGCTTGCCCACCGGCATCGTCCCGATCACCTTGAGCGAGCTGCCGTCGATGATGGTGACGTCGCCGGACTTCTCGTTCGAGGCCCAGATCTGATAGTGCTGGGCGGCCGCGGCGGGCAGGGGCGCGAGCGCAGTGATCGCCGCCGCTGCGGCGGCGCGCCAGAGAAAGTCTTGATGTGATCATGTTGTCCTCGAAGAGTGGACCGCGGCGCCGCTCAGACGAGACTCGCGTCCAGCGAGATTTCGGTCTTCAGCAGCTTGGACACCGGGCAGCCTGCCTTCGCCATCCCGGTCAGTTCGGTGAATCTTGCCTGATCGATGCCGGGAATCTTGGCGCGCAGGGTAAGATGGGAAGAGGTGATTTCAAAACCCTCGCCCACCTGCTCGATGGTGACCGCGGCCTTGGTGTCCATCTGTTCGGCGACGAAGCCGGCATTGCCCAGGATCAAGGACAACGCCATGGTGAAACAGCTGGCATGGGCCGCGGCAATCAGCTCTTCGGGGTTGCTGCCCTTGACGCCCTCGAAGCGGCTCGCAAAGCCGTAGGGATAGGCGCTGAGCGCGCCGCTTTGAGTTGAGATCGAGCCTTTTCCGTCCTTCAGTCCGCCCTGCCAGGCGGCCGAACCGGTGCGTGTGATCTTCATGCCGAACCCCTTTTTGAAATTGCGAGGGGCGAAGCTTAACACCCGTAACCGGCCTGGCTGTCTCCACGCCATAGCGCTGACGTGGCCGCACCGGTGTCTTAACACCTTCTTTCTACAACGTTTCCCAACCGGAAACGGTGCTGGCGACCCAGGCGGCGGGACCACCGCCTCTCAATGCTGCTGGTGCGCCCCTGCGGCCGCCGGCGGCGGCGCTGCGGCCTGCGGATTGTTCTTCAGCTGGTTGGCCTGATCGATGATGAAATCACGGATCAGCAAGGTGTCCGCCGGCTTCAGCACTGCGGCGAAGGACGCCATGCCCTTCTGCGACAGCAGCCCCTTCAACACGATCGAGTCGAAGCCTTCCTGCGACCACAGCAACGGCGTGCGCGTGAGGTCGGGAAAGTTCGCACCACGGGTCTGGCCGCGATCCCCATGGCAGGCCGCGCAATTGCGCGCATAGAGCTGTTCGCCCTGCTTGACCGCGGCCGCCGAGGCGGTGGCCGGCGGCGGCAGCAGCGCGCGCGGGGTATATTGCTGCGGCTCCGGCAGCTGGCGCGTGCCACCGATCATGTACACCAGCAGGCGCGAATGGTTGGGCGCGTAATAGTCGCCGCCCTGCACCGCCCCACCCACGCTCACCGCCACATACTGCTTGCCGTCCACCTCGTAGCTGATGGGCGCGGCCAGCACGGCCGTCTGTGTCTGCGCGCTCCACAGCACCTTGCCGGTCAGGGCATCGAAGGCCCGGAACTCATCGCTGGTGCCACCGCCCTGAAAGACCAGTCCGCCCGCCGTGGCCACGGCGCCGCCCGTCGGGCCCTGGTTTTCAGGGCCACTCCACACCTTCTTGCCGGTCTTCGGGTCCATCGCCTGCAGATAGCCGACAAACTTGTTCGGCGCCTCCGGATGAGCGCGGTAGTAGGTGATCTGCGCCGTGAAATCGATGCCGAGGTTGTAGCCGATCGGATTGGGGGTATAGGTGGGATCAAACACCATCGGGAAGTACGCATCCTGCGTCGGCACGTACAGCAGGCCGGTCTGCGGGCTGTACGCATTGGCATGCCAGCCATGCGCACCCTGCACGCCCGGGTGCAGGTCCCAGGGTTTGCCTTCCGGATAGCGCGCCGCCGGGCTTGACGCGCGGCCGGCCGGTCTTCATGTCCACGCCATTCGCCCAGTTGACGTTCACGAACGGAGAGGCGTGCAGCAGTTTGCCGGTGCGCGCATCGAGGACATAGTAGAAGCCGTTCTTGCTCGGTTGCAGCAGCACGCGACGCTTCTTGCCGCCGATTTCCATGTCGACCACCGACATCGGGCTCACCGCGTCATAGTCCCAGGTGTCCGCCGGGGTTTCCTGGTAGTGCCACACGTACTGGCCGGTGTCGACATTCAGCGCAACGACCGACGCCAGGAACAGATCGTCATTGGTGGTGGGATCACGGAAGTGATCGTTCCAGGGCGTGCCGTTGCCGACGCCGAAGTACACGAGGTTGGTGACCGGATCATAAACGATGGAATCCCACACCGTGCCGCCGCCGCCGAGTTTCCACCACTCCCCGCCCCAGGTCTTGGCGGCCATTTCCATGGCCGGATTCTCGAATCCATTCTTCGGGTCACCCGGAATGGTGTAGAAGCGCCAATCCAGCTTGCCGGTCTCCGCGTCATAGGCGCTCAGGTAGCCGCGCACGCCGTACTCGCCGCCGGACTCGCCGATCAGCACCTTGCCCTTGGCCACACGCGGCGCGACGGTGATGGAGTAGTGCTTGGTCTTGTCGATCGTCATGACCGACCAGACTTCTTTGCCGGTCTTGGCATTGAGCGCCACCAGCCGGCCATCCAGGGTGCCGAGGTAGATCTTGCCGTTCCAGGCCGCGATACCGCGATTGACGATGCCGCAGCAGACATTGCGGATCCAGTCCCCGGGCGTCTGCGGGTTGTATTCCCACAAGGTCTTGCCGGTGCGCGCATCGAATGCGTACACGTGCGTCCAGGCCGTCGACACATAGATCACACCATCGATCTCAAGCGGTGTTCCGGCCTGGGTGAGATTGGTGTCGTAGTCCGCGAACCAGGCCAGCCCCAGCTGCGCCACATTGTCTTTGTTGATTTGCGTGAGCGGGCTGTAGTGCTGCTCGGAGTAGGTGCCGCCGTAGGTCATCCAGTTCGCGGCCGTGGCGGCCGGATCCAGCATGCGCTTGGCGGTGACATTGGCGGCCCCGTCCGCGGCGAAGGCCGCCGAGGAGACCGCCCCCAGGGCCATGGCGCCTGCGAAAACGGCGAGCCCCGCGATCAGTTTCCCGGTACGAATCGGCATCATTCCCCCTCACGACAGTCGTCAGATCGCGAAACAAATTTACGGCCGCGATTGTAACCGAAAGCTGTCAACGGGCAGCATCCGGCGGGACGGAAACCGCTGCCACCCGGGCGCACAGGTCTAGAATGGGGCCTGGGGCGGGCGGGCGCGCCGTACACTTGCGCAAGGAGCACCATGCTGGTCGTCACCACTGAAAACATTGCCGGGCACCGGATCCGCGAATCCAAGGGACAGGTCTTTGGCGTCGTGGTCCGCAGTCGCGGGCTTGGAGGCAATCTCATGGCGGGCCTGCGCTCCTTGGCGGGCGGGGAGATTATCGAGTACACGCAGATGCTCGAGGAAGCCCGGCGTCACGCGGTGGACCGCATGGTGAAGAACGCGCAGCTCATGCAGGCCAACGCGGTGGTGATGATGCGGTTCGACTCCTCCGAGATGGGCCAGACGATGAGTGAAGTGGTGGCCTACGGGACGGCCGTGATCATCGACCCGGTGGCGTGAGCCCATGCTGCGCAAGGTGATCCTGCTTGGCGCGCTGCTGCTGGCGGCGGTGGCCTTGTGGCTCCTGAGCCGGCAGGTGTGGACGCCCGGCTACCAGTTGCTCGCCATCGCGGTGCTGGCGTTCCTCGGCACCGCGTTTGAGCGCTGGCGGTACCGCAAGGGACCGGCTCCGCCGGACGCGCGCTGGCAGCGCACCGCTGAAAAATTCGCCGATCCGATCAGCGGCGAGGAAATGGAGGTCCAGTACGACCCGGGATCCGGAGAGCGGCGCTACGTGAAACGCTGATCCCGCTCACTCGGGGCGACTTGAGGTTGTGGAGTAGCGCCTGACCTTCTGCCGCTGCTCCCCGAGACCATCGATACCGAGGTGGATCTCATCCCCTTCCTTGAGAAACACCGGCGGATCGCGGCCCATGCCGACGCCGGCCGGCGTGCCGGTGCTGATGATGTCGCCGGGCTGCAGGCTCATGAACTGACTGACGTAGTGCACCAGAAACGGCACATTGAAAATGAGGTCGCGGGTGCTGCCGTTTTGCATGCGCCGGCCATTCACGTCGAGCCACAGATGCAGACCCTCCAGGTCACCGGCTTCATCCAGCGTCACCAGATACGGACCGAACGGGCCAAAGGTATCGCAGCCCTTGCCCTTGTCCCATTGCCCGCCGCGCTCGATCTGGAAGTGCCGTTCGGACAGGTCATTGCAGACACACACGCCGGCAATGTGGTCCAGCGCGCGCTCCAGCGGCACATAGCGCGCCTCCCGACCGATGATGATTCCGAGCTCGACCTCCCAGTCGGACTTCTGCGCCGCGGGCGGCAGCACCACATCATCGTTTGGACCCATGATGGCCGAGGTCGCTTTCATGAAGATGATGGGTTCGACGGGAATCTTCATCTTCGCTTCGGCGGCATGGTCCCGGTAGTTCAGACCGATGCAGACGAACTTGCCGACCGCAGCCACCGGTTCGGCGCAGGCGTGCCGCGGCGGACACCTCGGGCAAACTCGTGGCATTCACGGTCTTGAGCGCGGCAAATCCGCTCGCCAGCAGCTGCGGATCGATGTCGGCAACGATACCGGACAGATCGCGCCGCCGGCCCTGCGAATCCAGCATGCCGGGCTTTTCCTGACCCCTGGCACCATGACGAAACAGTTTCATGAGGTTGCTCCCGATGACCGCGGCCGCCTGCCTGCCGGGCCCCGCGCCTCGCGCGGCCCGGCGTCCAGTATCGCGCGAGTGTGTTCCCGGACGACAGTCTTGATGAGCTGCAGCCGCTGCGCGTTGAACTCCGGCCAGTTGAGCGCCTCCATGGTGCTTTCCCGATTGGTCAGGAAGGTGGTGAGCTGTCCTAAAATGGCGGCCGCCTTGATGCGGATGACCGGATCGGTCGGATCCCCGTCCGTCACCACCGCGATCAGCTGCGCCACGGTGAGCATGATGGGCATGCCGATGTTCTGCCGCAGCATGCCCATCGCAGGACCCGCGCCATCGGCCTTGCCGCGGGTAATGAACCGGCTCCAGCTCTCCGAGCCTGCCGCGACCAGGCCGTCGGCCATCGCAGTCCAGCAGCGTGCACAGTGCATCGATGGCGCGTGCGCGCTGCGCGAAGCCCTTGATTTCGCGTGCTTGCGAGCAGCGCCGGGGCGACCATCACCATCACGCGGTCGATGATGAACTGGGCGCAGGCGCGATGCAGCCCCTCCTTGCCGCCGAAGTAGTACTGCAACGCGGGCGGATTCACGCCGGCATCGGTGGCGATCTGGCGGGTCGAGGCCTTGTTGAACCCCTCCTCGCCGAACACACGCAGCGCCGTAGCGATGATCCGCGCCCGCGTCTCCTCGCCTCGGGCATAGCCCCCAGCCTCGGGATGACGGCGCTTGATCCGCGGTCTTGGGCATCCTGTTCCTCCTCGGGCGTAATGTATTCCACTTGACACAAAAGTTCCAGTCGGACAACATGTCGCATACGGAATACTTTGGACAGGATCTGCCATGGCTGATGCGCCATCCCCCCGCAACCCCCGAGGCCGCTGCGGCTGCCCCCGCCCCGCGCCCACGCCCGCCACTGCCAACGGGGATGGCAACCGGCGTATCCGCACCGTGCTGTTCATCGTGCTAGGCGTCCTGGCGGTCATCGCCATCGGCTACGGCATACGCTGGCTGGTCTATGGCCGCTACATTCAATCCACCGACGATGCGTACCTGAAGGCCGACAGCGTCACCGTCTCGCCGCGTGTCAGCGGCTATATCGATCAGATCTACGTGGTGGACAATCAGCTCGTGAAGACCGGGGATCCCCTGGTTCGCATCGATCTGCGCAACTACCAGGCATTGCTGAACCAGCAGGATGCCGCGGTCGAGGCGCGCAATGCGGACATCCAGGCCGCCGAGAGCCAGATCACCCAGCAGCAGGCGGCGGTGGAGCAGGCCCGGGCGCAACTGGTGGGCGCCGAGGCCAATGCGAAATTCGCCCGTGATGAGTCCGACCGCTACAAGGGCCTGCGGGATCAGGGCGTCGAGACGGATGAGCGCTATGCGCAGGCGCTCAATGAACGCAATCAGACGGCCGCCGCCGTGCTGGGCGCCGAGGCCAATGTGAAAGTGGTCGAGCGGCAGCTGGATACGGTGCGCAGCCAGATCAACCAGAGCCGCGCGCAACTGGCCGGCGCCAAGGCGGCCTCCAACACCGCGCGCCTGAATCTGGATGACACCATCATCCGCGCCAGCATCGATGGGCGCGTGGGTGACAAGACCGCGCAGGTCGGCCAGTTCGTGCAGCCGGGCACCCGTCTGATGTCGGTGGTTCCGGTGCAGGATGTCTACCTGGTCGCCAATTTCAAGGAGACCCAGGTGCGCCGGATGAAAGTGGGCCAGAAGGCCACGGTGAAAGTGGACGCCATCGGCGATGCGGCCATTCCCGGTGTGATCGACAGCTTCGCACCGGGTACCGGTGCGCAGTTCGCCCTGCTGCCGCCCGAGAATGCCACCGGCAACTTCATCAAGATCGTGCAGCGCGTTCCCGTACGCATCAAGCTGAAGCCGCCGAACCAGGAGGTGGCCTCACGGTTGCTGCCCGGCCTCTCGGTCAGCGTCGAGATCGATACGCGCACCGGGCACTAGCCATGAGCGCGGCCAGCACATCCAAAGTGGCGCACGCCGACCCCAATGCGACGACGCAGGACTGGATTGCGGTCATTGCGGGCGCACTGGGCGCGCTGATCGCAACGCTCGACATCTCCATCGTCAATTCCGCCCTGCCACAGATCCAGGGTGAGATCGGCGCCACCGGCACGGAGGGAACCTGGATCGCCACCGGCTACCTGGTGAGCGAGGTGGTGATGATTCCGCTGACGGCATGGCTGTCGCGAATGCTGGGCATGCGCACCCTGCTGCTCACCTGCGCCATCTTGTTCACCGTCTTCTCGATCATGTGCGGCGCCAGTCACGACCTGACGACCATGGTGATCGGCCGCGTCGGTCAGGGATTCTTCGGCGGCGCCCTCATTCCCACCGCCCAGACGCATCGTGCGCACGCGCCTGCCGCAGCACCAGATACCGATCGGCATGACCATGTTCGGCCTGATCGTTCTGCTCGGACCGCTGATGGGTCCGGTGCTCGGCGGCTGGCTGACCGAGAACGGCAGCTGGCAATGGTGCTTCTTCATCAACATCCCGGTGGCCATCGGGCTGATCAGCCTGCTCCTGATCGGCGTGCCGCATCAGAAGGCCAACATTCACGAGCTGGTGGAAGCGGACTGGCCGGGCATCATCGGCATGTCCATCGGTCTGAGTTGCCTCACCATCGTGCTGGAAGAAGGCCAGCGCGACCAGTGGTTTGATTCCGACGTGATCCGCGTCGCTATCGGTGTTCGCGGTCGCGGGTCTGACGACCCTGGGGATCACCCAGTTCACCAGCAAGCGGCCCGTCCTCAAACTGCGGCTGCTCAAGAACACCACCTATGCCAGCGTCATCGTCATCATCATCACCATCGGCATGGTGCTGTACGACATCCTGTATGTGCTGCCCCAGTTCTTAAGCGGCGTTGCCGGCTACAACGCGTTCCAGTCCGGATGGATATTGGCGCTGTCGGGCCTGCCGGCCTTCGCGCTGATGCCCGTGTTGCCGCGGATCCTGCGGGTGGGAAATGTGAAGTGGGTGGTCGGCTTCGGCCTGCTGTGCTTCGCCGCCAGCTGCTTCATCGACATCCACCTCACCGCACAGTCGAGCGGGCGGGACTTCGTCGCCTCGCAGCTGCTGCGCGGCGTCGGGCAGATCTTCTCCTTCATGCCGCTCAATCAGATCTCGGTAGGCGCCGTCAGTCGCGCGGAAACGGCCGACGCCGCGGGCCTCTTCAACATGGCGCGCAACCTCGGCGGCTCAATTGGCCTGGCGCTGCTCGGCGTATTCATCGATCGGCGAACCGAAATGCACGCCGATGCCATTCGCGAGTCGGTTAACGCGAACTCCGTGCTGCTGCAGGACCATCTCGCCCAGCAGGGCGCCTATTTCGCGGCCCAGTCCGGCGATGCCGCGCAGGGCATGCGAATGGCGGTCGGCTCCCTGGCCGCTCAGATCCATCAGCAGGCCATGGTCATGACTTTCTCGGACTGCTTCTGGCTGCTGGGCGTGGGCCTGCTGGTAATGATGCCGCTCCTTTTCATGCTGCGCACGCCCAAGCCGGTCGCCCGGCCCGTCATGGACACGCACTAACCGCCGCGCCTCGTGGAAACCCCAGCCATGTCATCCTTCAAGCATCCCCTTCTTCCCACCGGCCTTGCGCTGCTGCTCGCCGGCTGCATGGTCGGTCCCGACTATCACGGTGCGCCGGCCGTGGCCCCGGGTGCCAAGGCGTTCGTGCGTGCGGACGGCACCACCACGCCGGCGCCGGCCCCGGCCCAATGGTGGACCGCGCTGGGCGATACTGAATTGAACCATCTGATCGATGTGACCCTTGCCGACAACCCCGGCGTCGAGGTCGCGCGCGCCCGGGTGCGCGAGGCCCGCGCGAGCCTGCGCCAGCAGACCGCGACCGGGCTGCCGACCACCGGCACCACCGCGGCTTACTTGCGCACGGCGAATGTCAGCTCGCTGCTCGGCAGCGCCACCAGCAGTTCGGGGGGTGCGCAGAATTCAGGCAGTGCCGCGCCGAGCAGTTCCAGCGGCGGCGGGCTGAATCTTTACGTGGTGGGCTTCGATGCGACCTGGGAGCTGGATTTCTTTGGCGGCAACCGCCGCGCGGTCCAAGGCGCCGCGGCGGCGGTCGACGCCTCGGAGGCGCGGGTGGCCGATGCCATCGTCAGCCTCACCGCCGAGGTCACCGAATCGTACATCGAGCTGTGTGATGCCCGAGCGCGCCAGGCCCTGACGCAGCAGAACATCGATATCGAATCGCGTCTGGTGGAGATGATGAAGCTGCGCCGTGCGGGCGGGGCGGCGACGGATCTGGACGTCGTGCGCATCACCAATCAGCTGGACACGACCCGCGCCATGCTGCCGGCGATTCGCGCCACCATCGCCGAGCAGTTGAACCGGCTGGCGGCCCTCACCGGGCATGCGCCCGGGGAGCTCGATGCGGAGCTTGCCAGCGTCGGCCCGGTCCCCGCGCCCCCCGCGACCACCAACATCGGCGATCCGGCGGCGCTGTTGCGCCGCCGACCCGACATCCGCGTGGCGGAGCGGCAGCTGGCCCAGCACACCGCCGCCATCGGTCAGAGCGTGGCGGCGCAGTTCCCCAAGGTGAATCTGGTGGGCACGCTCGGCTTCTTCGCCACCCACCCCGAAGACCTGTTTAACAGCGGCAACTTCACCTACCTCGCGGGGCCGCTGCTGCAGTGGACGCCCTGGGATTTTGGGCGCAATCGTGCGCGCATCGCCCAGGCCAACGCCGCACGCGATGAGGCCGAGGCGAACTATCGCCAGACCGTGCTGAATGCCCTGGCCGATGCCGAGACGTCCCTCGCCCGCTTTGGCCAGCAGCGCGATGCGGTGGCGGACCTGGGGCTCGCGCGTGCCTCGGCCGAAGAGTCCTACCGGCTCACGGAGATCCGCTTGCGCGGCGGCACGGCGGCAACGACGGATGTGCTGGATGCCGACACCCGGCGCAATCAGGCGGATCTGAACTATCAGCAGGGGCTGGCCCAGCTGACACAGGACTATGTGGCGCTGCAGAAGAGCCTGGGGTTGGGATGGGCCGACCCCTCGGGCTAATTTTCACCGCAGCTCGTCCACACGTGACTCTCGCCGTGCGCCCCGGCATGATGCAGGACCGAATAAAAAGGATGGGTCATGAACATTAGATTCTCAGGTTTGCTTGCCGCCGCAGTACTGGGTGTTTCGTTGCACGCAGCAGCCGCGTCCGCGGCGGACTATACGGTCGTCAACCTGAACACGACTGTCGATGCGCCCGTCGATGTGGTGTGGAAAAAGATCGGCGGATACTGCGATATTGCCGCCTGGCTGAAACTGACTTGCGTGCTCACCTCGGGCAGCGGCGATGTGGGCAGCGTGCGGCGCCTGGCCGACCGCATCGATGAGGTCATGGTGGCGAAGACGGCCCACTCGTATACCTATACGCAGCCCAACACCACGATCCTGTACCACGGCACGCTGGAGGTGGTCCCCAACGGCAAGGGTCACTCCAAGATCCTCTATAACCTGATCTGGGATCAGGCGGCGCTCACCAGTGATGATGCGAAGACCAAGGATCGCGACCAGCGCGTCAAGAACTTCACGGCCGCCCTCGCCAACATGAAGGCCATCGTCGAGGCCAAGTAACGGACGCGCGCTGCGTCGCGCGGCGCGCTCCCTGTCAGTTCTGGGCCTTCTTGCGGAACATCGTCTGCCGGCCCGCGTTGCTGGTAATGACCCGCAGCTTGAAGAGCCAGTGACCGTTGCTCCTCACCAGATCATCCCGCTCGGTACCCTGTTCAACGAATACGGGGGCCGCCTCGATGGTCGGCGAATTGATCCCGGTCCACAGCGTCTCCGCGGTCGCCGTATTGCCGTTGACGACAATGCTGACGTTGGTCAGCAGCATGCGAAACACACCGGGCCGCTTCGGCGTGCCGGCACCAATTTTCTTGTAGACATCCGCGATGGCCTTTTCGCCCTGCCCCTTCATGCCGTTCACATCGATGGTGCCGTCGGGCAGATAGTAGGCACCGAAATCACTGCCGCCCTTTCCCAGGTGCGTGTAGTAATCGACCAGCATGTCCTGGATCTGCTGCTTGTCGAGCAGCGTCTGCAGAGTGGTCGCGGGTTGTTCCGCCCGCGCAGCCTTCACGCCCACCAGGCAAAGGATCAGGACGGTGCCGACGGCAATGCCGGCGATCGCGGCGCCGCGGCGCGCGTGACTTGCAGGATGTTTCATAGCGGTTCCCTCATGTACGAAGCGTTGCGAATCAAGCCAATTGAGCGGCAGCCCGGCCCACAAAGCGCGGATTGGTCTCCAGCAGTCCCAGCGCCAGTACCGCCGCCACCAGCGGCATTGCGGCGGCCAGCAACAACGGCGCCGACAGGCCGAACTGATCAGCCAGCGCTCCGGCACTGAGCGGACTTAAGACTCCGCCGACGATCTCGCCAACACCGATCACCAGCCCCATCGCCGTGGCAGCCCGTCGCAGCGACAGGGTTTCCGACGGAACGACGCCCATGAACAGCGGAAACGCACCGGCACCGATCCAGCCGATGACCATGAGGCTGGTCATCAGCACGACCGGGTTGTGGATCCACAGCGCCGCGACCGGGCACAGCGCCATCACCGTGCAGAAGATGATCATGATCGGCCGCCGGCCGAGCCGGTCCGACAACAGGGGCACCAGCACGCCGCCCACGGCGGGACAGAAACCCAGGATGCCCATGATCAACGACATGGTTTTGGGTGACATGCCGAGCGTGACGGTCAGATACTGCGGCAGGAAGATGGATCCGACGACCAGCGAGCCCACCATCAGGCAGCTGATGCCGCAGCACAGGGCGATATTGCGGGTGGACAGCATTGACCAGATCGAGTCGGAGGGTTCTGCGGCCGCACCCGCGAGCGGCGCGGCGGCCCGGGGCGGCTCATCCACCAGCCACCAGATGAGCAGCGCCAGAATCAATCCGGGCACGCCCGCGACAAAAAACGCCGCATGCCAGGAGTACGCCGTGGCCATCGCCACCAGCACGACCGGTGCGAGGGCGGTGCCGATGACCGAACCAAAGACATTCTGGATGATGCCGGCATTCAGGCCACGGCGTTTCTGCGCAGTGACCGCCACCAGAATCGCCAGGCAAATCGGCAGGAAGGGTCCTTCCACGGCACCCATCACCAGGCGTGCCGCGAGCAATGTCCAGAACGAGTTCGCAAGCCCCGAGAGCACCGAACACACCGAGAACACCAGCATCGCCGCCAGCAGGAAGGGCTTGCGGGCGCCGACACGGTCGGACCAGAAGCCGATCAGGTACGCCCCCAGCGCCCAGGTGAATGCCAGCGCCGCGGGCAGCGCCGATAACTCAAAATTGGTGAGATGCAGCGCCGGGACGATGAACGGCGACAGGAAGGTGACGGCCATCCTGTCCATGTACGCGAAGCCCCATGCCAGGCCGAGCAGCAACAGCGTGCGCGTTTCCAGGAAGAAAGCGCGCCCCTGCAGATCATCCGCCGAGCTTTCTGGCATCTTCGAACCCCCCTTTCTCAGGCGCGACTTTGGCGCCTCTTTGCTGTGCGCATGATAGAGCATGCGCGCCACCGCCCGCGCAGCTTTACCAACACGTGGCCGTGGTGAGGTTGCCGCAGCGAACGGGCGGACAGTTGATCCCGCAACGTCGGTAATCGCCTGATTTGTTTGTTGTATACTGCCGCTTCGCGCGTTCTGAAGGGGGATTACATGCGTCGATCAGCATGGCTGGCAATCACTTTCACGGTCATCTGCACCGTATCCCTTGCTCAGGAAGGTGGCCCTCCCCAAGCGCCGCAAGGCGGTGGCGATCCGGCGGCGCGCGCCGCAGCCCGGGACAAACGCTCCGCCGCTGAAGCCGCGGAGTGGAACAAGAACCCCGCGCCCGCCGATCCGCGCGACTTCTCCGGCGTGTGGTGGACGCGCGGTTATGACCGCACCTTCCGCCCCGTGACGGATCATCCGATGTCGCCGGGCGAAGCGGCGAACCTGCTGCCGATGACACCCCTCGAGGCTGCCAGTCGGCAGCACCATCTGGATATGGAAAAGGCCGGTACGCCGATCGCCGACGCACCAACGCAGTGCTTTCCGCACGGCGTCCCGCGACTCATCGCCTCGCCCTACCCGGTCGAGTTCGTGTATTCCCCGGGGCTGATCACGCTGCTGCACGAAGTCGCCCACAACGTGCGGTTCATCCATCTGGATGGCAAGCCGGCGCCGGCGGATACACCGCGTACCTTCCTCGGGTATTCGGCGGGACATTGGGAAGGCAATACGCTGGTCATCGTCACCGATCATTTCAACGACCGCACGCAAATCGATGAGGAATCCCTGTCCCATGGCCTGCAGCTGAAGGTCACCGAGCGCATGACCAAGTTCACCAACAAATTTGGCGGGGTGGAGATTCGCGATCTGATCACGATCGAGGACCCCGAGCATTTCACCAAGCCGTGGACGGCGGAGCGACTCTTTCCGTGGCGTGGTGATATCCACCTCGCCGAATATTCCTGCGAGGAAAACAACCGCAACGCGCCCGTGAACGGCATTTCGGTGGCCAAGTGAAGTCGCGCACCGCATTGGCCGCGATGGCGTGGGTGGCCCTTTTCGCCGGCACCTCGGCGGTTGCGCAAACCGGCGCGGGGGATGCTGCGCCGGTCTTCGAGCAACCCGATGCGGGCACGCCGAACTTCACCGGCAAGTGGGTGAACACCAAGGCGGGCGCTCGTCTGCTCACCGCCAATGGCGGTGAGCCTCCGCTCACGGCCAAAGGAAAAACCGAGTACGCCCGACGCCAGGCGGCCCTGAAGAGCGGCGATCACAAGATCGATCCGACCTCAACGTGCCTGATGCATGGCATTCCGCGGCTGCTGTATGCGCCCTACCCCTTTCTGATCCTGCAGACCACGCGCAACGTGAACTTCGTGCACGAGGTCAACCACACCTTCCGCAATATCTACTGGGGCACGATGCCGCCGGCGGACGCCGATCCCACCTACCTGGGATCTTCCCTGGCGCACTTCGAAGGCAAGACCCTGGTGATCGACAGTGTGGCCTTCAATGATCTGACGTGGCTCGACTACTCGGGCCTGCCACACGGCGAGAAGCTGACCGTGCAGGAACGCTATACGCTCGAGCGACCCGCAGACCATCAACGGCTCGGTCACCATCACGGATCCGGATTTCTACACCGCGCCCTGGACCAGTCGCTTCACACTCAAGCGCCAGCCGGGAATGAATCTCAAAGAAAACGTCTGCATGGATACCCATCAGATGTAGGCATCCGCAAACCCCGCGTGGCGGCCAGATGGCGCAACGATGGCGCACGGTTGTCGCAGCGGCTGCTTAGCCATCCACGCTAGCGTCGTGCATTCCCCTGACGGAGTGCAAAGTGATGGACATGAAACTCGACCCGTCCCTGGTACGCCAGGAGCGTGAGAAGCGGGCCTGGAGCCAGGAACATCTCGCCGAGGTGACGGGGCTCGCCCTGAGAACTATTCAGCGCATTGAATCGACCGGTTCGGCCTCGTATGAGTCCGCCGGCGCCTTGGCCGCGGTTTTTGGTCTGCCCGTCGCCACCTTGCGTATCGACGCCGGCGCCACGGTTTCGAGCCGGCGTGCAGCGGCTGGGTTGACGGGTCATCACCTGATGACACTGCTCGGCTGCGGGCTCCTGGCGGCTGTATTTACACCGCCCAATCTTCGCGTGACGATCCCGGCGGCGCTGATCTTCTGGCTAAGCTGCGAACTGGCAATCAGGACCCGCCAGGCGCGCCGCGATAGAACCTAGCGGTATCTTCGACAGGTCCTCCAGCCACTGCGCGTTGCCTGCCTTAGAAGCCAGCCGCAGCGGCGTCAATCCCGTTACCGCTGCGTCAGCCGGGACGTGCGCCACCCACCGGCTGGCCGTTGATCATGGCCTTCATCATGCTGCCGCCGTTGGTTCCGTCCTTGAGCGGATGGATGGTCATTTCAATGGCATCGCCCTCCTTGATGGAGGAACGGCGCCAGCCCTGGCGTGACAGGCCATTCGGGCTGCCGCCCTCGATGGACCATTCCGCCGCGACACCGGTCTTCGGGTCTGGGACCATGATCTGCACCCAGATGTGCGGATTGGTCCACTGCACCTGCTTGACGGTGCCGACCAACGTTTTCGTTTGGGTCGCATCAAACATCGCGAATGAGTGGTGCGCCGAAGCGCTTCCACCCCAGACGCCGAGTGTCAGGACCAGACCCAGGGCTGTTCTGCTATTCATCGCCACTCCCCCTTGTTCCATGCAAGGAAATATAAAAGTTAACTGCTTTGGAGCGGTCCGGTACCGTCACAGAAGCACTCCGAAGACTTCAAACTCAACACCGCCCACAACCATGCCAATATCGCCGCACTGGTTGCTGCCGTGCAGCAACTGCCAGCCTCGCGGGAGCGGCGAGCCAGCGGCGCGGCATCCTCACGCCGGCCACGGCGCATTTTTGCGCTGGTCCTCCCGCTCCAACCCTGCAACTGGCACCTCTTGGAATGGCCCCGGCAGCGCCTGCGCCCCGGGATCCCGTTGCCCCTTCGGGCCGGTCATTCGGCGCCGACTGACCCCCCCGCTCGGGCAGCCGCAGGTTGAGATTACAACAGCTACGGGCAGCTAATTCCAGCTAAGCAGTGCAGACGGCGGTGGAGCTCAGGCATGGCTACCTTGCTGCTGAGGCAACAATGTTCTTTCGCCCTGTTCGGGATCCCGCTGCGCGTCTATGATCGGCGCCTCCGTGGTTCCAACCGACCGCACAATCCCAAGGTGCAGAGCAAGCCAGTGCGTAACTTAATCAAGACATCCCTGATGCTTTTCGGCGTCCTCTTCGCCGCGGCGATGATGGCAGCCCCTGCGCCGAAAACCCTCCATGACAGCGGTGACCCCACCTTGGCGTTGACGCCGGGTCTGCGCGGCGCAGACAAGGCCCCGCCGGGCGCCCCGCCCGGGAATCCCGATCCCCATGACCTGAATGGCGTGTGGTGGATGTCGGGCTATCAGTACCTGCTCGGGCCCGAACCGGGCGTCGCACCGCCCCTGAAACCCAAGTATATGGCCATCCTGGAGCGACGAATCCGCGCCAAGAATCGCGGAACGCCCGAGGCCGACGCCTCGACCCAGTGCATGCCACACGGCATGCCGCGCATCATGGAGAGCCCCTACCCCATCGAGATCGTCCAGACGCCCGAGCGCGTGACCTTCCTGCACGAAGTGGCCCATAACCTGCGGCGCATCTGGCTGAACCGCGACCACCCCAAGAATGTGCCGCATACCTTTCTCGGCGACTCCGTCGGCCATTGGGAGGGCGACACCCTGGTGGTGGATACCATCGGCCTGAACGACCGCACGTTCATCGATGATGAGGGCAGCAGCCATTCCACCCAGGAACATGTGATCGAGCGTTACCGCAAAATCGACAATGGCTCGACGCTCGAACTCATCATGACGGTCGAGGATCCGGTGACCCTCGAGCACCCCTACAGTTATCGACGCGTCTTCCGCTGGCGGCCCGATGTGCGCCCGCAGGAATACGTCTGTGAAGAGAACAACCGCAACGCGCCGGTGAATGGCGTCACGGTGGCCAAATGAAGCGCCTGCGTCTGCTGCTGTCGGCCGCTGCCCTCGCCGCCGTGAGTCTCAATGCGCTGGCAGACCCGCCGGATCTGAGCGGCGTCTGGTTCATCACTACGCATGTCGATGCGCTCAAGACAGTGGACGGACACGCTCCACCGCTGACCCCGGAGGCCATGAAGGTTTACCAGGCGCACCGTGCAGCGGCGGCGAAGGGGGATTACTCCTACGATGGCACCACCGAGTGCCTGCCGCCCGGGCTGCCGCGACTGATGCTGATGCGCGAGCCGTTCGAGATCCTGCAGAAGCCCAAAGTAATCTACTTCGTGCATCAGTTGAACCGCCTGCCGCGCCGCGCCTACGTGGATGAGGCTTTGCCCACCGATGTGGATCCACACTACCTCGGGTATTCCGTGGCGAAGTGGGACGGCGACGCCTTGGTGATCGACAGCAACGGCTTTGAGGACGGCACGGTGCTGGACAACGCGGGCCTGCCGCATTCCGATGCCCTGCATGTCACCGAGCGCTATGAGCTGAGCAAAGATGGCAAGCACCTGCATCTGAAGCTCACCATCGATGATCCCAAGACCTTCACGCAGGCCTGGTCTGCCCAGGCGGATTACCTGAAGAGGCCGGGCTATGAGTTGCCCGAAGACGTCTGCGCCGCAACGGCGCCGGACAAGCGGCCCCGCAGCTGACGGCGCGGCGCGCTCAGTGCGCGGCGGCTTGGTCGACTCTGGCCTGGGCGACGAGCCCCTGTAGCTGCGCGAGGCTCACGGAACTTGGGATCAGCTGACGCCCCACGATAAAGACCGGGGTTCCCTGTACCCCAAGGCTGTGCGTCTCGCGCGCACTGCGCGCCAGCAGCGCATCAATCGCGGCCGCATGGCGCTGCCGATCCGCCTCCAGGCGTTTCAGGTCCAGCCCTGCGGCGCGCAGTACCGCATCCACATCGGCGTTGTGATCCAGATCGCGTGCGGACCCAATCAATGCATCGTGCGCGACCAGGAATTTTCCCTGCCAGTTCGCGGCCAGCGCCGAGCGGGCGGCATACACCGAGACGTCCCCAAATATCGGCCATTCCTTGAAAATGATCCGCACGCGTGGGTCGGTGTGCAGGAGCTTGCGCAGTTCCGGGGCGCTCTTGCGGCAATAGGGGCAGTTATAGTCCAGGTATTCCACAATGACGACATCAGGTTGCTGTGCTCCGGCCGCGGCCACCTCGCTCGGAGCGGTAATGGCAGCCACTGCTTTGGGGGAGAGCGCCGCGGCGCGCACGTCCGGCGCGAGTCCAAGGCCTGCGAGCACAGTGCACAGCACTGCCATGACCCACAGGCCGCGCCGGCTCATGCTCTCGCTACCCAGCATGCGCTCAATTACTGGCAGTTGAAGCTGGACGCGGTATCGCTGTCACCCTTGCCGTCATAGACGGCCTTGTGCGGATACGCGCACAGGGGCCGCGTGCGATCGACCTTGCCGGCGCTGCGGTGCGTCGCAATCATGCTGTCGGGCGCCGTCCCCTGCTCCACCCACGCATCCAGCGCGCCGACGGAGTCGAACGTGTCCGGGCCGGGGCCGCGCCCGCAGTGCATGACGCCCGGAGCCAGGAACAGCCGCGCGAAGTCTGAGACCTGCCGCACGGCCGTATCCTGGTCGGTGCCCTTGGGCGCCAGAGCCGCGGCGAGCTTGCCGTAGTAGGCAATGGTATGGAGCGGGGAGATCAGCGGATCCGACCAGCCATGCCACAGAATCAGTTTGCCCCCGGAACGGCGGAATTCCGCCAGATCGGTGCTGCCGTCATTCATGACCGCACCGATCTTGTCGTCGGCCGCTTTGACGTCGCGGTCATAGTTGATGGTGTGGAAGTCCCACTGCGGATCGTCGAACACCATGTCGCGGAAGGTACCAGCGCCTAGCGCCGCGACGCCATCGGCGCGCGCCTGCGCCAGCGCGAACTCCATGCCCCGCGGCCAACCCGGGTAGACCTGAGCCCCCGAGCTGTAATGCGCACCGGTATAAATCTGCTCCAGTCCGGTGACCTCGCTGGGGGTCAGACAGGTCTTCGGATCCTGTCCGCCGGCGCAGGCCAGCTGCGCGGGTTTGAAATCACATCCGAGGGGATCGGAGACCAGACCATCCGTGATCCCGTCCCGGGCGTCGCACTTCGCAATCACCGCGGCGGAAATCATCGGGATCTTGTCAGGGTCAATCTTCTGGGCGGCCATATACCCCCATAGCTGGCCGGCATGTAAATGCACCACTTCGGAGGCCGGCGCGCCGGCGATGATGCCGTCATAGTCATGCGGGAAACGGTGCGCCTCGGTCAGCGCCTCCCAGCCTCCGGATGAGCAGCCCACGAAATAGGAGCGGCTGGGTCGCTTGCCGTAGAAGGCCGCGACGATCGCCTTGGCCTTCAACGCCGTCTCGTGTTGCGCACGGTACCCCTGGTCCACGACCAGCTCCGGATGATGCAGCGCCCAACTGGCCGGGTCGGGGGTGGTCGCGACATGGCCCATGTCGGTATTGGCCACGGCGAAATGGTTCTGCAACCCGGTCGCCAATGCCGAGTAGACGATGGCACCGTTGTAGCCGCCGTTGCCCGTGCCCTGGAATTTACCGTTCCAGTCGGCCATGGGCAGCCATACCTCGAAGCGCACCGCGGGCTTGATCACGCCGCTCACGCGGCAGAATGCCGGGAGGTTCGTGATCGGTGGAGGCTGTCTCGGCGCAGGCTGCGTGCCCGTCGGGGCGGCGGCGGGCGGCGCGAACTGGGGGCCCGCCACCACCGCAGCGGCAAGGCTGAGGGTGTCAGGCAATTTGAGGCTGGCCAGATGCTCGCAGTCCCCGGCGCTCTGGGACCAGGCGGCCTGAGCGACGACGCAACACAATGCGGCCGCAGCGAAAAGTACCGATTTGTCTGCTCTCACGATCCCCCCTCGACGCGCTGATATGCCCGGACGGAATCTTACGCGCGCTTGCGGCTTTGCATCGGGGTAACTGACTGGCATGCAAAAATGCCCACCGCCTGATCCGCCCGGTCAAAGGAGCTTGGCTTACTATGGCGCCAGCGCTGACAATGGCGCGATGGAGAGGCCCTTGAACAAGATACTGCTGCTGGTCGCCGCGGCATCGCTCTGCGCTTTCGCGAACGCGGCGCCCTGGCCCTACGATGAACACGCGGACGCGGCCGGCGATGTGCAACACGCCATCAGCGCCGCGCAGTCCGATCACAAGCTGGTGCTGCTGGTATTCGGCGCGAACTGGTGCGCCGACTGCCGCGCCCTCGACAAGGCCATGCAGGGCAGCAGCCGCCACCTCATCGATAGCCATTTCGAAGTCGTGAAAATCGACGTGCGCGATTTCGACAAGAACCTGTATCTGGCGCGGCGCTATGGCAATCCCATCGCGAAGGGGATTCCGGCGCTGGTGGTGCTGGGAGCGGACAATCAGGTCCTGTATTCCACGCAGGATGGCGAGCTGGCCAACGCCGGCCAGATGACCGAGCAGAGCATCTATGACTTCCTCAAGCGCAAAGTCGCGAATCGGAGCTGAACCCATGGGCAACTCGAACCCCACGCGCGTATCCGCCGAGGACCGTGCCGAGATCGTTGAGCTGTATGCGCGCTACGCCTGGGGGCTGGATCTGGCGGATGCCGACATGCTGCTTTCGGCCTTCTCCGAGGATGCCGAGTTCGATCACCTTTGGCAGGGCAAGGTCAAAGGACACGCCGCGATTCTCGCCAGCGTGCGCGAGCTGTGGAACGACCGTCAGCATTGGTGGTTCGGCCGCCAGCACCTGTTCAATCACTTCATCATGGAACCTCAGGCGCATGCCGTGAAGGTGCGCTGCTTTTTCCAGATCGTGCAGTTCAATGTCGACTACGGCACCAATTTCCTGTTCGGCATCGGCACGCGCGAGGACCTGTGCGTGCGCAGCAGCAACGGCCGCAGCTGGGTGTTCAAGACCCTGTTCATCAATGCCTGGCGTTCGCAGGCAGATGTTCCCTGGAAGGGGGAGGTCAAACTCGTGGCCCGTCCGGGCGCAGGGGGCGCCGTACCGCCTTCGCTGCCGCCGGGGTTCAAGGCGGACCGATAGGATATTGAGGGCACGTATGGCAAACAGTGAGATTCGGGAAATTCCGGTGCGCAATCCGCGCACCGGTGGCACAGAGTTTTCATTTCCGGCAGCCACGGCGGAGGAAATCGCGGATAAAGCCGCACGCCTGCGTCGCAATCAGAAAGCATGGGCGGCCCGGTCGATCGCCGAGCGCATCGCGATCATGCGGCGCTGGGTCGGGGAGCTGCTCGCCCACGCCAAGGTGATCGGCGCGGCCGACGGCGCGGACACCGGCGGTTGCCATACCTCGCAATTCACGGCATTCATCGCCGTGGCGAACATCAATGGCTGGTGTGAGGACGCCGAGGCCGTGCTGACCCGGGCGCATGTCAGTGGCCCCTCCGTCACCATGCCCACCGTGACGATCCGCTCGCAGCTGGTGCCGTATCCGCTGGTCGGTGTCATCAGCCCCTGGAATGCGCCCATGATGCTGTCGCTGCTGGATGCGGTGCCGGCGCTGTTCGCAGGCTCCGCGGTGCTGCTGAAACCCAGCGAGGTGACGCCCCGCTTCGTCGATCCGCTCATGCATACCGTGCGGCGCGTACCGGAACTCGCCGAGGTGTTTGACGTCGTGCTGGGCGACGGCCGCACCGGCGAGGACGTGGTGGCGAATGTGGATCTGGTGTGTTTCACCGGCAGCGTGTCGAACGGCCGCAAAGTGGCGCTGGCCTGTGCGCAGCGGTTGATTCCGTGCTTCCTGGAACTGGGCGGCAAGGATCCGGCCATCATCACCGCGGACGCCGATATCGACCGCGCGACCACCGCAGTGCTGCGGGGCGGTGTCTATGCGACCGGTCAGGTGTGCTACTCGGTCGAGCGTGTCTACGTGCACGCCTCAATCCATGACCGCTTTGTCGAAGAGCTGGTCGCCAAGGCCAGGAAAGTGACGCTGAATGACCAGAATCCACTCGACGGTCACATCGGTCCGTTCATTTTCGTGCGCCAGCCGCAGATCGTGGAGTCGCACCTGGCTGACGCCGTGGCCAAGGGCGCGAAGATCCTGACCGGCGGCATCACCGAAGCACTCGGCGGCGGCCTTTACATGCGTCCCACCGTCGTGACCGAGGTGGACCACGGCATGCGCCTGATGCGCGAGGAGACCTTCGGACCCATTCTGCCGGTGATGCGCTTCACCACGATCGAGGAGGCGATCGCGCCTGGCGAACGATACCGAGTTCGGTCTCACGGCATCAGTGATTGCGGGCACCGAGGAGCAGGGTCAGCAGATTGCCGAACAGGTGAATGCGGGCAGCGTGTTCGTCCAGGACACGTTCCTGACGTTTGCTAAGCTGCGCAAGATCGGCACCCACAGCTTCGGCGTCTCGGGCCTCGGCGGCTCACGAACCGGCCCGGACTCGATCATGCGGTTCTTGCGGCGCAAGGCCATCCTCAGCAACCACGGCGCACCCGCCAGCATTTTCGACGACAAGCCGGGCGATGTCGCAGGCCCCCGGCGCTGAGCCACCACGCTTCGGAGGCGGCGCTCAGACCAGCTTCAGGTCCAGCGGGCGCGCGCCTGGAAAGATGACGTCAAGCTGCTGTGGCCCAAGGCCCCACATCGTGCCGAAGACCCCCGCGAGTATGCTGCGGTAGTCATTGAGCACCGGGTAGTCGCGGTCCTGAAACAGCGTGTCATGCCCCACGCGCACCTGTTCGCCGGCGATGCGCCCGCCATTAACGCGCCCGCCCAGCACCCAATACACGCTGCCATGGCCATGGTCGGTGCCGCCATTGCCGTTTTCACGGAAGGTGCGGCCAAACTCGGACAGCACAAAGACGACGGTATTGTTCCACTCATCGCCCAGGGATTCGGCATAGGTGGCGAGCCCCCGTCCCAGGCTGTTCAGATTGGTCGCCAGCGCGCCGGTGGCTGCGCCCTCGTTGACATGCGTGTCCCAGCCGCCCACGTCGACGAATCCCAGCCGGTACTGCGTGCGCATGAATCTTGCCATGCGCTCGGCGGTCAGCTCGAAGCCCTTGGTGCTGATGGCACCGCGGTTGGCGGCCTGCATTTCCTCCTGCATCGCCTGCGCGACCTCCTGCTGCAGTTCCAGACCCTCGGTCACCGCGGATTCGAGCGCGCTGCCGGCATACATGCCGCGCAGTGTCGCCGTCTGGGTGGCATCAAATGGTGATTTGCCCGCTCGCTGCAGCGAAATGCTGGCGATGCCATTGTCGCCTTTGAACGCCAGCGGCAAGGTATCGGTGAATGCGATCGGCGCCGAACCGCTGAGCGTGCCGGCGAGGCGCGCCAGAAAACCGGAGCGGAAATCGCGCGGGGTCTGCACCGGCTGTCCAAGCTCGATACTGTCCTGGGTCTCGAAGTGGCTGCGAGAGAGGTCATCGGTCCCGGCGAAGGGGATGAACAGCGCCTGACGCTGCTGATACAGCGCTCCCAGCGATTCGCGTACGGCCGGTGCCAGCGCCCAGTCCGAGTCAAGCGCCAGGGCGCCATCCGCAATCGCCGGATCCGGCTTCGCAATGGCGATCTTCGGTCGCTTCTCGTAGTAGAAGTCGCTTGACCAGGGCACCAGGAAGTTGGCGCAGTCATAGCCCCCGCGCAGAAAGACACACAAGAACCGCGGCGTTGCCGCAGGAGCGGCGAACAGCCTGCCGGTGAGGGTCAACGCCGGCGCGGCGGCAAGGCCAGTGCGGATGAAGTGTCGGCGGTTCATGGGGCGCTCCAGCAAGTCAGCGAGAGTTGAATTCGGGTGAGGCCAATAAATAAAGGTTCCATTCCTGTTGGGACCGCGCGCCCTGCAAGGCGTTGCGGGTCTGGGCAGACAGCGATGGTTCGAGCACCCCGTAATACACCGGTGTGGTGAGCAGCGGAAAACCCACGACCGTTGCCGGAGCGCCATTCTCCGGATCGAACAACCCGGCGCTGCCCGAACCGATGGTGCGCGCGATCTCAAAGCGGCGGCTCACCTGTCCGGAACTCGACCAGGCTGCGTCCTGCAGGGAATAGCCATCCGGCGTCTGGTGTCCGAACTCAGTCTCCCCGAGCGCGGCGAGCCAGCCGGTCACGGGATGCATGTTCTGGATCAATTTAGCGTCATAGGCCAGGCGCACCGCGGAGATCACATACTGCATCGGGTCCTTGAATTTGTGGCCTGCCTGTGCAGTAAGTTCACGGGACGTGAAGAGGGTGCGCAGCACCGCGGCAATGTCCCCGTCGGAATCCTCGAACGTCCTCGCCATGCGATCCACCAGCGCCGCCGGCGGATCATCGCCCACGAAATACACCGCAAGCTTGCGGGAGATGAAACGCGCGCAGGCCTTTTGGTGCACCAGCAGCTCAACCGCTTCGGAGACTTCGGCAAAGCCGTGCCGGGTCAGGGGATGCCCCAGCAGTGTCTTGGGTCCGAAGTCGTGGCGCGCCGGATTGAACTCGAACGCGTTGTCGCGCACATAGTACCCGCGCAGCTCCGGACGCAGTTTTGGCGGCTCTATACCGCCGATACCGACGCCGGTCAGCACCCGGGCCAGCTCCTGCACGTCGTGTTGCGAGTAGCCGCCATCAACGCCCAGCGTATGCAGTTCCATGAGTTCGCGGGCATAGTTCTCATTGATGTGTCCGGCCGCGTTCTGCGCGTTGTCCAGATACTGCAGCATGGCCGGATGTTCCAGCGTTGCCATCACCAGGTCGCGGAAATGCCCGAGGGCATGCGGCCGGATTGCCCGCTCGCTGTAGTCCCCCATCAGCCATCTGATATTCGCCTTCTGCTCATAGACACTGAAATGGTTGAGCCAGAACCACACCATCTGCTCTTTGAGCTGCGCCGGTGAATACAGGGCGCGCAGCAGCTCGCGGCGCCGCGCCTCGTAGGCGGCCTGATTGCCCTGGTCGTTGAGCGCCTGGCGTGCGGCCTGCTTCTGCGGCCCGTCCGGCAGGGTATTGATGCGCTTCTGCTCAGCAGTAATAGCCGTCAATAGCCGCCGGGCGTCGATCTGGGCAATGGGCAGTTGGGCGATCTGCTGCGCCACGGCCTCGGGCAGCTGTTCGTCGGTTGCCTGCAGCTGCGACTCCAGGAAGCCGTCCCGGCCGAGCTTGCGGTATTGCGCGAGCGTCGCCGAATCGACCCCGAAGGTGAGCCGCTCAAGCCACGGCATATCCGGGGACTTGGCAGCGTTTGAGGCGTTATGAGGCGCAGAGGCGCATCCGGCCAGCGCCAGGGCGGCCAGCGCCGCCATGTAAGATCCTTTGCGGGCGTAATTCTGCATCAAGCGGGCTGACGGTCTCCTCGGGGTAAGGAACGTCCCGGAGGCAAAAGGGGATGACAGACAGGCGGGGCTATTTTGACCCGCGACGCCTTAGTCCGACAGATAATTTGACGGCGCAACCCCGAAGCACTGTTTGAATGCCGTGCTGAAGGCTGCGGGACGGTCGTAGCCCACGGCATGGGCGACCTCCCATGCTTTGACCCTCCGCAAGAAGGGACAAAGAGGTGAGCATGCGGCTCTGCCGCCGCCACCCGCGAGACTCAAAGCGATTCCTCGATGAACAGTCGCTCGAAAGTTCGCAGGCTCGCACCGCCCACGTCCGCCACGACGATTTCAAGCGGCCGGCCATCCTGGGGCTGGCTGACGAAATGATCCGCCAGCTTGCGCGCTCGGGCGCTGCTCGGCCGCGGCAGCGAAAACGATTCCGCCGTGACGAATTGGCCATGGGCATTATTCGCTGTGACGGCTCGAAATCGTAGCACCGTCGCCTGCGCAGAAATTCGTCAGATTCCTACTTTAATCCGCCAACTTCAGGCGCCGATGTTCTTCAGGGCTTCGCGGCAACTCAAGGGGCTTAGCCGGGCGCGGTTGCCGTCGACGTACCGCCTGATCTCGGTAGGGTCCGTCCAGGCGTATTGCCGCAGCGCCCAGCCGATCGCCTTGCGCAGGAAGAACTCACGCGAATCCAGCGACGGTTCGATGCAGGCGTACAGCAATGCCAGGTCAGTGTCTTGCTTGAATCCCAGCTGGCAGATAATTGCGGAGCGTCGCTTCCAGATATCGGCAGACTTGCTCCACGACAGCATCTTTCGTCGCATCGAAGCGGGATGGCCGCGCAGGATGGGCCCGA
The DNA here is from genome assembly GCA_963708865.1 of uncultured Gammaproteobacteria bacterium. Classification (GTDB taxonomy): domain Bacteria; phylum Pseudomonadota; class Gammaproteobacteria; order Steroidobacterales; family Steroidobacteraceae; genus DAIDKA01. The sequence continues at coordinate 89,742 of CAVPUC010000005.1, read as the reverse complement.
CGCGGTGTGAGGCGATGTCGTCGACATAGTCCCACCAGGCACCGCTGACGATCAGCTCCTCATACATCTTCATGGCAGCCGGAGTCTGAAACGCCTGCGCGCGACGGTCGCCCGCCAGATGCAAGGCGGCGTAGCGCTCTTCGCGAAACTGCGCCTTGCGCCACAACTCCAAGACCTGCGCCTGCCACTGCGCGGCGTTCGCGAACTGCACATCCGCAAAGCTCGTCTTGAATACACGGCGCAGCAACGGCGTCGGCACGCCGTGATAGGGCATCGCAGACTTCATGTATGCCTGCATGGTCGCGGCCTTGAGCGGATCACCCGCCTGCCGCAACGCTGTTCGCAACCGTGGCAACACCCGCGGATTATGGCACCGGTCATCCGAAATGAGGTACCGTCTGGAATCAAATGTCCAAGCAGTCAAGATTCATCATCATTGGCGCGGTGCTTGCGGCGGTCGCCGTCGCGTTTGGATTTGTGGGCGGGCGGCTCTCACCGCAGCGCCTGAGTCCGGCGCGCATGATCAATGCGTTCGAGGCGGACGCAGGGCCGCATCCGGGCTTTCGGCGTAATCACGCCAAGGGTCTGTGCGTCACCGGTTTCTTCGACAGCAATGGTGCGGGCACTCGTCTTTCCAAGGCCGCCGTCTTCGCACCCGGTCGCATCGCGGTCATTGGCCGCTTTGCGTTGGCCGGCGGCCAGCCCTTCCAGGCGGACGCCGCGGCGACCGTGCGCAGCCTCGCGCTGCGTTTCGCGCTGCCAGACGGCGAGCAATGGCGTACCGGGATGAACGCCATTCCGGTGTTTCCGGTCAACAACCCGCAAGCCTTCTACGAGCAACTGCTCGCCGCGCGGCCGCAGTCGGCCACCGGCAAACCCGATCCGGCCCGAATGGCGGAGTTTCTGCATCGGCATCCCGAGTCGGCGCGCGCCCTTGAGCTCATCGGCAGCCAACCTAATTCGTCCGGCTTCGCCAATTCGCGGTTCAATGGCCTCGACGCGTTTCGCTTTGTCGCGGCAAATGGCACGGTCACCATGGTTCGATGGGCCATGGTGCCAAACCAGCCGTTCGCCGCGGATGACACCGCCGACACACGCGAGCGATCCAGGAACTACCTTTTCGAGGCGCTCCTCGCCGACGTTCAGCACCAGCCGCTGCAATGGCATCTCATGGTCACGATCGCGCAACCCGGCGATCCGACCAATGACGCCACGCTGCCGTGGCCGCTGGATCGCGAACAACTGGATGTGGGCACGCTCACCATCGATCACGCACAGGGCGAGGACGGCGGCGCCTGCCGGGACCTCAATTTCGATCCGCTGGTATTGCCCTCAGGCATCGAGCCCTCGGACGATCCGCTGCTCAGCGCCCGCTCCGCCGCCTACGCACGCTCATTCACGCTGCGGGCGGCGGAGACCAAGCCACCCAGCGCCGTGCAAACGCCAACCCTCGAACCCGGAGAGCGGCCATAGACGGGACGCCGCAATTTACTGCGCTGACGCGCGCGCTGCACTGGTTGATGGCGGCGATGGTGCTCACCATGCTGTTCATCGGTGTCGGCATGGTGTCCACCGTCTCGGGACGCTATCACGGGCTCATCGCGATCCATCGCCCGCTCGGCATCGCTATCCTCATCCTCGTGGTCATCCGCCTGGTCAACCGCCTGCTGCACCGGGGACCCGCGCTGCCGGCGCATCTGACGGCTCTGGAGCGCTTTGCCGCCAAGGCGTCGCAGGTGCTGCTGTACGCGTTGATGATCATGATGCCGCTGATCGGCTGGGCCATGCTGTCGGCAGCGGGCTTCCCGATCGTGCTCGCCGGCACCATGCATCTGCCGGCGATCCTGCCGCACAGTGTTGCGTGGTACACGCTGCTGCGGCGGGCGCACACCCTGCTGGCCTACACGCTCTTCGCGACGTTCATGGCGCACCTAGGCGCAGCGCTCGTGCACGCCTTGATTTACCGGGATGGTGTCTTCACCAGCATGGCGCCCTGGCGCTCCCGCGGTTCCTAGCGCGCGTATTCCTCGAATCCATCCGCCACCGCCTGGGCACTGTTCATGTGGAAGCCGGTGTCAAAGTATGGTCGCGTGCCGTAGGTAACGTTGGTAAATACCGCCTCCACCTGACTGATGCCCTCCTTGTCGATGGAAAAGGTCTCATGCGCCTGCAGCGTCGAGGGCGAGGTGTCGGTCACCGTGACCGTCTTGCCGTTCTTGAGTACGTAGCTGCGGATCGAGGCGTCATTCTCGTGATCAAAGTAGACACTGGTCATCACGACCTGGTGCTCCAGATCCACCGCCATGATCCGCCGGCTGCGGATACGGTTGTCGTTGCGGTGATAGCCCATTGCCAGATCCGCCGCACAACTCATGTTGATGCCACCCGGATCCCGTCCGGGCGTGACCGGAACATTGGAGGTCGGGCGGCCATTCTCCAGGCGCTGACAGTGCGATGAGAACAGCGGCGGCTTGTCGCCGGTGTTGTTTTCGATGCCCGTGAAATAGGTGTTGACGATCTTCATCAACTCCTCGCGGGAACGCCGCTGCGCCAGCGGGACCGCCTGGGTGTATTCGGGGCGCGGTCTGTCGCCCAGGTAGTCGGGCGGTGCGGCGGCGGCCGTTGCTGCCGGATCCGGCCGCCCGCGCTCCGAGGTCACGATCGTTTCAATTTCGGTCAGCTGATGGCTGTAGACCCGCAACCGGGTGCTGACGAGGACCGGCGAACCGTTCTCCAGCATGCGCGCGTAGAAGCCGATGGTTCCCCACTCCGGGTCGACAATGTAGAGACGATAGGGTCGCACCCCGGTCGCGTTCTTCCAGAAGCCGTCGGGTATCGGCAACGGCACGCTGTTCTCGGAGTACCGCACCGCCTTGGCGAGCGGCACCAGGCTTGGATCATGGGCCACCAGCGCGGCGATGAACTTCTCGGCGAGGCCCTGCAGGCAGGCGCGGTCGCAATCGCCGCTGCCGACATTGGGCGGCAGCGTGGCGCCGGTCTGCGCCGCTGCGCCCGTGGCGAGCAGAATCAACGTCGCGATGGCCCCCACGGACGTTACCAGGTGCGTCCAACGATTCAGGATCGCAGACATTGCAGGCCCCCTTTACTTACGCACAGTCTTCAGTTTTGCCACGGCAATGGCGGGTAAATATGGATCTCAGCGGGCAGCCCGAGCTCCTGAGCGCGCTTATGCCATGCCGCCTCGTCGAGGTTCGACTCGAGTTTGCCGGTGGCGGTGTCGAGAATGAAATATTTCGTATCACTCGCGCCGGTGAACTCCAGATCATTCGTGAAGTGATGGGCAGAGGCCGGTACGTCGCCAATGGCGCCGACCACGATCTGTCCCGATACCAGATAGGCTGCAATATGTCCGGGCAGCAGGCGGCTGCCGTCGTGCTTCACAAGCTTGGTTTGGCCGCCCTGGTCGGGCTGCAGGTAATAGCTGTTTGGTAGCACCACCACCGGACCGTTGACGCTCGCCGCGGTGGCACTCAGGGTGACCGCGACCAGGGACGCAGAAAGCAGGATTCGTAACAGACGGACCGCTCGTACTCGCATATCGGCAACTCTCCTCAGCCTCAAGGCCATGGATAGTGCCAAATCCTTGGGCCGCCGTCCGGGAAAAACGCCCTTGATGCGCTGCGCAAGGTCAAGTCCGCCTGACATAAGCGATTTCCCCACCTGATTCCCCGCGGCGTGTGCGTCACATGCCGCGGGGGTCAGCCAGACCCTGCCGCTAGGCCCGATACGTGTCGCGGCGCTGCATCCGGTGCACAACTTCCCGCGGATAGATTCCGGTGTGCCGGGTGCGAATCTCGCTCGGCAGGCGCTCTGCGGGGAATGCCTCGTCCGGGCATGACAGGAGGATGGAGTTGAAGCGCTCCGCCATACCCGCCCTGAATTCCGGGTGCGAGAGGATGAACAGATCGTTATTGCGCATTCCGTTCAGCACTCGTTCGCCGGCCTCAAGCGGGCTCATTGTCGCCAGCGGGTTGAAGGGGGGACGCTGGCGTCCATCCGGCAGCGGCGGCGGTGGCGGACGCGAACCCGGCGGGCGGTTATCGGTGCTGACGCCGCCCGGACAGAATGCCGAGGTGCCGATGTTGGTGCCTTCGAGTTCGATGCGCAGCGCCTCCATGATGGCGACCGCTGCAAATTTGGTCGACGTGTAGATACCGGCGGTCACGGCCGGCAGCAGTCCGCTCATCGACGCCGTGGTGATGAACTGGCCGCCCTCATTGTGTTCCTTCATGTGTGGCAGGATCACATTGACGCTGTGATAGATAGCACCGAAGTTGACATCAATGGATTGCTGCCACACCTCCGCACTCGACTCGCTCGCCTTGGCGAATGTCTTGATACCGGCGTTGTTCACGACCACATGCAGTTTGCCGTACTTGGCTTTGACGGCGTCGAGCAGCGCTACCCAGCCATCGTGCCCTACCACGTCGTGCTTGACCGGGAAGACGGGGGCATCCTTCGGGAACAGCGGCAGCGCTTCGGCCAGTCGCTTCTCGTTGCGGTAGCCGATGACCACATTCATCCCGGCATTCGAGAAGGCGCGGGCAATCCCCAGCCCGATGCCATCGGATGAGGCCGTGATGTAGGCGGTCTTGCCTTTTACATCCCGCATCGGTGGCGGTTGTGACGCCGCCGGCTCCGGCGGCGGTGGCGGCCGGGGAGTTCCGGGCGGTGGCGGCCCCCCCGCCTGCTGTGCGATCGCGGCCGAACTGGCACTGAGCGCGGCGAGCAGCCCTGCGCCTGCAGCCAGCGATCCTAAGAATCTGCGCCGATCACTCTTGGTCTGATCGGATTCGATGGAGTTCATGGACGGTTCCTTTGTTGACATGTGGGTTCCCTGCTGCTGGTAGATGCGCGCCTTATCTGCCAAACGCCTCACCGCCCGCTCTCGGGCTCGGTGGCGGCATCGGTCTTCCGGTTACCGGATTCGGATAGTGGAAGGGCTCGACATAATAGTTCGGGTACGTCAGGTAGATGACGGTCGGCGGCAGATCGGGCCACGGCGGCCACTTCTCGGGGTAGGTATTCAGAATGGTGTTGTCGAGCCAGCCGACTTTGTAGCCCGAATACATATTGAACGGACCGCGCAGCTTCTGGAACTGCCACACCCCGTTCAGCTTGACGAACCGGTCCTCATAGTAATTGTGTCCCCAGCCGCCTGAGCTCATCACAAAGGCGATGCAGCGTATCTGGGCCGTTACGCCATCCGCATTGATCGTGGGCAGGCACTGGAACTGCTGATGATCGATCAGTGAACCATCCCGCGGGCCAATCGGTCCGAGCCCGACGTGCATATATTCGAAGACACGCGCGCGGCCCAGGAATACGCCTTTGCCGCCGATCTCCAGGGTCGCATCTTCGGCGAACAGGTCCGCGAGGTAATGCCACTGCGCCTTGTCCACAAAGTAGCCATAAGCGTCCTGCACGATCTCGATGTCGGTCAGATCCTGCAGGCGCTGGATACGATCGCCCAGACCATTCAGCTGCTGCTCGATGCCCTTCAGTTCGCCAGCGTCCTGCGCATGCGTGGCTGAGGCGGCGCATGCGCCCAGCACGATGGCCAGCAGCAAGCGCTGCAGCGAACCTGGAATCATCCGTGATGGTTTCGGCATGGCGTTATTCGTGCTCGGCCGGAATGGGCTTGCCGCTCACCGGATTGTTGTAGTGGTACGGCACGACCTGCAGCTTGGGAAAAGACTGGTACACCAGGGTCGGCGGCCGATCCGGCGGGATCGTGGTGCTGGGCGGATCCATCGGGATAGGGCTTCGCGGCCCATCCCTGGTCATAATCGCCCCAGAAGGTGACGTAGTAATGCAGCGCTCTGAACTTCCAGGTGCCCTTGTCATTCACATATTCATTCTCGTAGACACCACCGCCCCAGCGCCCTTTGCCGTCGCGCGCCAGTTGCACGTCGCTGCGCCAGCGTGCCTTGCGCGGTTCGGTTGTCGGCGGACACATTGATGATGGGCTGCACCATCACATAGTTATTGAGCTGACCTTCCTCGAGCCCTGCTGGACCCATCAGGGACAGGGCGCGCTCGATGTGGGCGTTGCCGATGTAGACGCCGCTTTGGCCGAACTCATAGGTGCCATCCCGGCTGAACAGCGTGGCAGCCTTCTGCCACTGACCCTTGTCGATGTAGTAGCCATACATCGCCTGCAGGTTCTCGATCGCACGCACCGAGTGCGCGCGTGCCAGCTGCAGCTCCTTCACATCGGCCAGCGTCTCGAGTCGCCCCAGCTCATCGGCCGGGCGCTTGGGCGAATCAAAGGGCGCCCGGCTCTGAATCGCCCGCAGCGTGCCGGCGTAGTCATACGCGGGTACGAACACTGCCGGAAACGGCTGGTACGGTGCGGGTGCCGGCGCGTCGGCCGGGAAATCCCGGGCCACGGCCGACTGCCAGTTACCGGAGACGGGCTTGAGGGATGCCCACCCGCCCTGGTAAGGCGCCTCGAAGTTCAGGAAGTACCGGCGGGCGGAAATCTTCCACACGCCATTATCATTCACATAGTCGTCTTCGATGATGGCATCGCCCCAGGTTGCCGACTTCTTGTACTCACCCAGCAGCCCCCATTCGCGCCAGCGCGCGTGGGCACTGTGGCCATCGGCGGCCACCGTCACCACCGGTTGCAGCTGCATCCGCAGGTTGAGTCGGCCGAAGGGCAGCCCCGGACCCTCTTTCAGGCTGCCGCCGCCGTGGCGGGTCAGCAGTTCGCGGATATGGGCCTTGCCCTGGTAGACGCCGTCGACGCCCCACTGGAACGTCCCGTCCTCCGTGAACAAATCGGCCGCCTCGCCGAAGAAGCCCTTGTCGGTGTAGTAACCGAAGGCGCGGCCCAGTCGCTGGATCTTGGTGATGGCCTCGACGTAGGTCGTCTCCGCGGCGATCGCCTTGATGCGGGCTTTGAGCGCCGCGAGCCGCGCGGCGTCATCGGTCGCAAAGGCGTGCGTGCACAGCGACAGCCCCAGGAACAGGCTCAATGCCAACCGCGCCGCTCTTGATGCCAAGGCCATCGCCACCCCCTAGATTGATCTTGTTTGTCGTTGCGGAATCTACACCGCATTCTGGCGGGGTGCACACCGGAACTGATAGCCTGTAGATTCAATCACTTGCCCCGCCGTTTAGCATCATGACGCCCGCACCGCGCATCCTCTCGATCATCCCGCCGATGACTCAGCTGAACACGCCTTATCCTTCCACGGCGTATCTCACGGGCTTTCTGCGCGCGCGTGGCTTTGCTGCACGGCAGACGGACCTCTCCCTGGGCGTCGCCTTGCAGTTGCTGTCGACGCAGGGGCTGGAGGACATTCATGGCCAGACCGAAGCGCTGTCACGCCGGCAGCGCACCCCCGCGGTGCGTTTCTTTGCCGATCACTTTGAACGCTACCGGACCACCATCACGCCGGTGATCCGATTTTTGCAGGGCCGCGATCCGAGCCTTGCCCATCGCATCGCCGCACGACATTACTTGCCCGAAGGCCCGCGTTTCGCATCGCTGGATCACTATCTCGACCCGGGTCACGGCGCAGGCGATGCGCTCGACTGGGCGTTCGGCGCGCTTGGGCTGCAGGATCGCGCCAAACACATCGCCACGTTGTATCTGAACGATCTGGCGGATGTCATCCGCGATGCCGTGGATCCGCGCTTTGAATTCGTGCGCTACGCAGAGTCCCTGGCGGCCAGCCAGCCGACATTCGATCACTTGCACGCGGCATTGGAAGCGCCGGAAAGCCTCGTCGATGCCGCCCTGCATGCGCTGACCCTGAAGGCACTGGCAGACCATGACCCGACTCTGGTGCTCGTTACCGCGCCGTTTCCCGGCAATGTGTACGGCGCCTTTCGCGCAGCGCAGACCATCAAGCAGGCGCGGCCCGCCACCGTGACGGTGCTGGGCGGCGGTTATTGCAACACCGAGTTGCGCGCCATGAACGAACCGCGTGTCTTCGACTACTTCGACTTCATCACGCTCGACGCGGGCGAACGGCCACTGCTGGCGCTGATCGAGCATCTGCAGAACAAACGACCCCTCGAGCAGCTGGTACGGACGTATACGCGCCGGCTTCATTATGTCGATCACAAGGAGCCCGACATTGCGGCCGCGGCGACCGGCACGCCGACCTACGATGGCTTGCCGCTCAACGATTATCTGTCGCTGCTCGACATGCTCAATCCCATGCACCGCCTGTGGTCGGACGGTCGCTGGAACAAGCTGACCGTCGCCCACGGCTGCTACTGGAAAAAATGCAGTTTTTGCGATGTGAATCTCGACTATATCTCGCGTTACGATCTGACGGTTACCGATGTGCTGATGGAGCGGATCCAGACCCTGATTCGCGAGACCGGCCAGACCGGATTTCATTTTGTCGATGAAGCGGCGCCTCCCAAAGCACTCAAGTCACTCGCGAGCGCGCTGCTGCAACGCCAGCTCGAAATCTCCTGGTGGGGCAATATCCGTTTTGAAAAGTCGTTCAATGCAGAGCTGTGCCAGCTGCTCGCCGACAGCGGCTGTATCGCCATCACCGGCGGCCTGGAGGTGGCGTCGGACCGTCTGCTCAAGTTGATGAAGAAAGGGGTGTCGGTTGAGCAGGTCGCCCGGGTGACCCGCGCGTTCTCGGACGCCGGGATCCTCGTGCACGCCTATCTGATGTACGGCTTTCCCACGCAGACGGCCCAGGATACCGTTGACGCGTTGGAATACGTTCGCCAGCTGTTCGCTGCCGGGTGCATACAATCCGGCTTTTTCCATCGCTTCACCTGCACCGTGCATTCGCCCGTCGGCAAGCACCCGGAACAATACGGGGTCACCTTGTCGCCGCCGCACAACCCCACATTCGCCAGCAACGACATCAATTTCACGGACGCGACCGGCATCGACCACGACCGGTTCGGCGCCGCGCTGAAAAAAGCGCTGTACAACTACATGCACGGGGTTGGCCTGGAGCACGATGTGCGCAGCTGGTTTGACGAGGAGGTGCCACGCACGCGGGTGCCTAAATCGTATGTGGCCCGTGCGTTGAAGGCCTGAGCAGGCGCGTCACCTGCGTGCTCCAGCCGATGATGACCAGGAGCACGGCCTGGAGCGGCAGTCGGGCGACCAGCGCCCAATAGGGGACGGGAAACTGTTCCCAGCGCTGCAGCATATAGACATTGGCGGGCGTCACCGCCAGCGTCAGCAGTAACAGGCCCGCACCCGCCGCGGGCCGCGACTTGGCCCGGATCACACCGATCGCACCCAGCAGTTCAAACACGCCGGTCACCAGGACGGTGGCTCGGGGCCACGGGACGAAGGGCGGCACGATCCGCATTTCGGTGTCGGTGGCAACAAAGTGGGCAATGCCGCCGATGAAAAACCACAGGAAGACAAATACGACCCCGGCGATTCGCAGGCGATCAGAGGTGCGCATTCTCAGGGCCGTTGACCGATCTTGTCCTGCGTTCTGGTCTCGAAGTCGGCGGCGTCATGGCGTTCGTGCAATTGATCCGCGGGTTCACCGGAAATACGGTTGACCATCCGTCCGCGTCGGACGGCCGGGCGTTCAGCCATGGCATCGGCCCAGCGCCGCACGTGCTTGTACTCCTGAACCGCGAGAAACTCCGCGGCCTCATACAGCCAGCCCTTCACGAGACCCCCATACCAGGGCCAGATGGCCATATCGGCGATGGTGTATTCGCTCCCGACCATGTACTCATTGCCCGCGAGGTGCTGGTCCAGCACGTCAAGCAGGCGCTTGGTTTCCATCGCGAACCGATCAATCGCATATTCGATCTTGCTCGGCGCATAGGCATAGAAATGGCCGAAGCCGCCGCCCACATAAGGGGTGCTGCCGATCTGCCAAAACAGCCATGACAGGCATTCGGCACGCGCAGCGGGCTGTTGCGGCACAAAGGCGCCGAACTTCTCGGCGAGATAAAGCAGGATCGCGCCCGACTCGAAGACGCGGATCGGTTGCGGACCGCTGCGATCCAGCAATGCGGGGATTTTCGAATTCGGATTCACGGCGACGAAACCGCTGCCAAACTGCTCACCCTCTGCAATCCTGATCAGCCAGGCATCGTACTGCGCGGCGCCAATCCCCAGCGCCAGCAACTCCTCCAGCAGGATGGTCACTTTCTGGCCATTAGGCGTTGCCAGGGAATAAAGCTGCAACGGGTGACGCCCGACGGGCAACTGCTTATCGTGCGTCGCCCCGGCGACCGGGCGGTTGATATTGGCGAATCTGCCGCCGCTTACCATGGTCCACGCCCAGACCTTCGGGGGCAGGTAGTTCACTGGGTTTTGAGCTCTTGTTTCTTGAAATCGGCCGGGACCACGAACGCTCCGGGATCCACGCTGTCGGTCGAGATGGAAACCAGTTGCGATGATACGGTCATCAACGCCACATCCCCCGGCGGCAGCGGTACGGGTGCGACCGGGGGCGTCGGTTGCGCGGCCGGGGCGTCGGCATCGTCTTTCTTCTTGTGGAAGAGTCCACCGAGTTTACCGGCCAAGCCCGTGAGGCCGCCGGAGTTCGCCGAATCATCTCCGCCACCACTGCCCTGGCTGTCCCCCGCCTTGGAATCCTTGCATTGAGCGCCGCCCAGGGCCAGCGTAAAGCTGCTTTTCACCGCATAGCCTTTGACGCTTTGCATCTTGGTTGCGACTTCGCTCCAGATCCCTTTGTACTGGCTGAACAGACCCTTCGCCCTTTGGGATACGTCCTGCAGACTCGAGGCGTCAAGACCCATCTTCACCGCATAGGCGTTGTAGAATTTGCGCACCTCCGCGTTTTGCGCGAAGTCGGTGGACAGCCATTGATCCAGCACCACGGCAACCTCGCAGATCGATCCGCTGTCCTTGTCCTGGCACGGCTGAGAGGCAGTAATGACGGCCCGCTCGGCGTTGTAGCCGGCGAATTGCGCCTTCTCCCCGGGCCTGCTGACAGAAACCTTGGCCGGCAACCATTCGCACTTGGACTGGTCGACGGCAGAGGCCTGTTTGTTCTCCGGCCTCTGATCCATCTGCTCGGACATCTTTTGCATCTGTGCGCGCATCTGTGCAAACGTGGTCTCGGTGTATTCCTTCTTGTTGATGTTCAGATGGTCGATCGTATCCTGATCGAGTCGCACGATCTCGGCGCTCGGGCCGGTGGCATTGCGCGCCAGAAAGCCGACCAGCTTTGACTGCATCTTTACCTCGGTGTCGGTGCGGGATTTCTCCCCCGAGATGATGGTTTTGGTCGTTCCGCTCATATTGCCGAATGCCATGGCGCCGACACCTTCGACGGACATGCTCTGCTCGATGGTGACGTTGGCTTTGGCAATTCCCACCGCCAAACCGATAATGCCGCCCAATACGACAACGACGCTCGGCCGTAGAGTCCCTGCACGCATAAAGTTCCCCGACTGTTATTGTGGAACGCGCGCCGAGGATGACATCAGCAAACGGTATAAGGCAAACTCTGTTTGAAACGCATTGCTTATGGCCAAGACAAGGACCCCATGGGAAATCCTTCGAGCATCGCGCAACTGCGGGTGGAAGACCTGATAGACATGATCGGCGGCAAGCGGGTGTCCCCTGGCGCCGGCGCCGCTGGCGCGGTCACGTTGGCGCTTGCCGCCGCCTGTGCCGCGAAAGCGGCGGCCATCAGTTTGAAACACCAACCGGAAAATGCCGGACTGCGGCAGGCGCTGGACAGTCTGGAAAGGATCGCGCGCTTCGCCCTGGCAGGCGCCGACCGCGACGCGGAAGCATTTACCGCGTTCATCAAAGAGCACACGCCAGGTGCGATCGCACAGTTGATCCGCGAGGGCGACAAGATCGTCCGTCTGATCGATGTCCTGGCGGGGAACCTGGACAAGGTCGCGCCGCAAATAGAGGGGAACATGTCCGGTGACATCATCGCCGCCCGCGCGTTGATGGAGGCGGCCCGCACGATTCAGATGAGCAACCTGGCCGAGGTCCAGGGCGAGCAAGCGACGTTAGGGCTTGATGCTAAGGCCTGACTGATCAGTCGCGGAGTAGTCCTACCGTATCCAGGCGCCGCTTTACGCAGACAGCAGGCGGGTCACCGGGAAAACTGTGCCGATGAACGCACGTTGCGCTGAAGTTCAGAGGTATCACCATGGCTGATCGTGCGGGCATTCAAATTGGCACGTGTGTGATCGTGTTGCTGGCCGCTGGTGTGATCGCGCCGTCCGCGACCGCCGCAGGGCCGTCAGCGTCCGCCGTCCTCGCCAAGGACGACCAAGACAGCGACAAGACGCTCGATTGGACCGAAGCGGAGGCGGCTGCGAGCGCTCGCTTTGACAAGCTCAACAAGGACGCCGACGGCACATTGGACAGCAAGGAAGTCAAGGTCGTCATCGGTCAGGCGACGTTCAAGGCCGCGGATCCGGACCACGACGGCACGTGGTCGAAGACCGAATATCTGGCACTGGTCAAGAAACGCTTCATGCAGGCTGACGCCGACAAGGATGGAACCATCAGCGCCAAGGAGCTTCGCAGCAAAGCGGGTCACAGCCTAAAGCTACTGATTGAGTGACGAGCACCGTCACGCCTGCCGCTAGTGCGTTCGTTGCTGGGCCCGGATCCAGCTGTCGGTGCGCGCCTCGAGGAGATCGAGCGGCAGGACACCGCCGCTCAGCATCTCATCGTGAAAGCTGCGGATGTCGAACTTCGGTCCCAACTCCTGCTGCGCGCGGGCGCGCAACTCACGGAACTTGAGCTGCCCCAGCTTGTACGACAGGGCCTGCCCTGGCCAGGCGATGTAGCGATCGGACTCTGACTGGACCAAGGGCTCGTCGATTCCCGTTTTGCGCAGCAGATCGACGACCTGTTGGCGGGCCCAGCCTTGAGAGTGCAGCCCGGTGTCGACGACCAGGCGCGCGGCGCGAAACAACTCACTGGTGAGCCGGCCGTAATCGCTGCCGGGATCCTGATAGAACCCCACCTCCTTGCCGAGCTGTTCGGCATAGAGCGCCCAGCCTTCGATGTAGCCGGAGATGCGGACGTGCTGGCGAAACTTGGGCAGCGAGGTCATCTGCTGCGCCACTGAGAGCTGAATGTGGTGTCCGGGTATGCCCTCGTGATAGGCCGTGGCTTCGTCGTCAATCAGGGTGCGCTGCGCGAAATTCGACGTGGCCACGACCACCCGGCCGGGACGCCTGCCATCGGGCGTTCCGGTTTGATAATGGGTAGTTCCGGCAGACTCAAAGTCGGGAAGGGCCTCCACCGTCACCGGAGATCCCGGGAGGTAGCCGAACAGTTCCGGCAGCTTGGGTTGCATCTGGGCAATGTAGTGACGGAAATCATCGACGATCTGCTGCGCCGACGTCGGACGATACTTCGGATTGGCCTCAATCCATTTCCGCAAGGATGCGACATCGGCAAACCCCGCCTTGCGCGCCAGGGCGAGCCGCTCGGCCTCGATGCGATCCATCTCGCGCAGCCCGAGCTCGTGAATCTGCATCGGCGTGAGATTGCTGACGCTGGTCGCGCTGTGGATCCGGTTGATATAGCGACGTTCGCCACCGGGAAGCGCGCTCACCGACAACGTGCTGCGCCCATGCGGCGCGTACTGCGTGGCGATGAAGGTGGAAAAAGTCACGGTAAGCCGGCAGCACCTCATTCGTGACGGTATCAGTGATTTCCCGGGTCAGCCGTTGTCGCTGCGCCGCGGAGATGGTGGCGGGATAGTTTTTTGTGGGCTGCAGGAAGGGGTCTGCTGCGAGCACGCCCTGGCACTGCACTGGCACTTTTTCGAGCAGGAACCGCACGGGCATGAGCCCGTCTTTCAGGCCCGCACGCAGCACCTCTTCGGTCTGGACGAACACGCGCGGGATCTGATGCAGGCGCGCGATGTAGTCCTCGTACTGCTTCACTGAGTTGAACGGCACCGCCAGCGGCAGATCAGCCAGGTCAACATGCGGCCCGTCCATCTGATTGACGGGCATCTCGTATTCCTTGAACCGATAGTTCTCGATGCGCTGCTGCAGCATGCGCAGCATGACCTCGTGGGACAGCGCGTCCTGTTCGGTAAAGCCGGTCGTCGGGATGGCCCGCAGGCGCGCGAGGAACGCTTCATCAGCGTCGTGGGCCCTTGCGATTGCCGCCAGCGAGTGGTCGTCCAGCTGATCGTTGTATCGGTAGTCGCCAATGGACGTTGCGAACTCGGGGCTGATTTTGAGGTCGGACTGGAATTGCGCCTCAAAGAGCGCGTTCTGAGCCGCGAGGCGTGTTTCGGCTGGCGCGGGCTCTGCAGTCAAAGCCGGGTACGGGCTCACGCAACAGCCCGCGGCGAAGACCAGGAAGACGATGGGCTTGCGCATCGTCGAAGTATCCTTCAGGGCAATGCAAAAACCCAGACGCTGGCACCGCGATTTGCCGGATTCTGCAGCTCGGGCACGAGCGGGGCGAAACTTCGACTATGGAAGCCACCCTCGCCTACCACGATGGCGATGTATTGCTTGCCGTGCACCGCGAAGGCAATCGGGCTTGAGCTCGACACATCGTTCAGGCGGGTGTGCCAGACTTCCTTGCCGGTGGCGCTGTCGTAGGCGTGAAACACCCTATCGATGCTCCCGACGAAAGCAAGGCCTCCGGCGGTCGTCAGCACCCCGGATGTGAGGGGTGCGCGCTGGCGTACCGTCCAGACCACTTTGCGCGTGGCGAGATCGAGTGCCTCCAGCCGGCCGTACTTTCCATCGCTGTCGGGGCGAGGCCGGATGCCCCAGTTCACGCCGGATGATAGCGCCAGCCCGGCACCGCCGCCGGGCACCGGAAAGATATCCATGCAGGCCTCGTTGAGCGGCATCACCAGGATCCCGGACTGCTGATTCCACGAGGCCGGCAGGTAATTCTTTGCGCCCGCGCCATGCGGGCAGACCATTTTCACGTTGCCATCGCCGGGATACAGAGTGGTGTTCACCTGCTTGCGGCCCGTGCCCGGATCGATGGCGCTCACGATGTTCTGCAAGCCCAGGTCAATGGAGAAGAGATATCGGCCCGTCTTCGCATCCAGTGCGTCGTAGATGCCGATCTTGCCGGCGGTGATGAGTACCCGATGGGGTTTGCCGTCGATTGTCAGGTCCACGAGCTGTCGCTCGAAGGCCCAGTCCAGGTCCCATTGATCATTCGGAAAATGCTGGAAGTGCCAGGCGAGCTTCCCGGTTTCGGGATCCACCGCCAACGTCGAATTGGTAAACAGCGCGTCATTGCTGATACCCGGCGCATTTTTCAATGGCAGCAGAGGTCCGGTGTCATAGGTATTGCCGGTGCCGAAGTACGCGAGACCGGTGCCCGGATCGTAGCTGCCGGGCGTCCAGATTGAAGCGCCGCTGCGCGACATGAAGGCAATCCCGTTCCAGCTGTCACCGCCGGGTTCGCCGGGCTTGGCGATGGTGCCGAGTCGCCACAGCTCCCGGCCCGTTGCCGCGTCCAGACCGACCAGTTGCGGCCCGCCCGGCTTGGCGCCGATCCCGGTACCGGCAGTTCCGACCATGACCTTGCCTGCGGCTACCAGGGGGCCGCCATTGAGCTGTTCGCGGACTTTGTTGTTGCCGATCTTGGTGTCCCACACCAGCTTGCCCGTGCGCACATTCAGGGCGAGGACATGCACATCGGAGGTGCCCAAGTAGAGCCGGTCCGCCCACAACGCGATGCCGCGCTTCTGAAACGGGGCGACGCCGGATTCCAACACGGGACTGTATTGCCACAGCAGATCGCCGGTTTCGGCGTTGAGCGCCTGCACGGCATCGCCAAAGGCCTGCACGAACAGCGTGCCGTCACGCACCAGCGGCACCCCTTCCGTGGAACCGGCGGGCAACGTCCAGCTCCATACCAGACGCAGCTGCCTGGCATTGGCCGCCGTGATCTGTTTCAGTGGGCTGAATCCATGCGCATTCCATCCGCGCCGCCAGGTCAGCCAGTCCTGCGCGGGCGGATTCGCGAGATCCGCTGGCCCGACGGCAGTGAAGTGGTCCAGGGGATTGGGCAACGAAACGGACCTCTGCGCCGTGTACGGCGAGAAGGACATGATGCTAAAGCCACTCGCCGGCAGGTTCATCCCTGCCAGCTGGCGTGGATCCGAGGGCAATGCATTCGGTCCGGATACGATGGCGTTTTCCTGCAGTATGAACGCAACGAGCGCAGCGTAGGTCGCAGGGTCAAGCGAGCCGGGATTGGCGGTCGGCATCGTGGTGCGGGCGATCTGGAACAAGTCCAGCACACTGTGATCGCCGTATTTCCTCATGAAAGCGGCACCCTTGAGCGGGGCGCCCTGCGGACCGTCGTTCAGGTGCGGACCGTGGCAGGTGACACAGTAGGTGGTGTAGGCGGTGCGGCCCGCCTGCGCCTGCGCCCGCGTGTAAGACAGTGCCGCGCTGCCCTGGGCAAAGACGGCACCGGCGCCGAGCAGGCCCAGGCACGTGCCCACCATCGCTTTTGAAAAAACCATCTGCGAACTCCTATAGACGCCGTGGCCAAATAACAGGCTTCACCTGCATCCGAAGCCCGGAGCGGACCGTAATACCCGTATCAATCATTCGGGAATTCTCATGCGTCGAGCGCCGAATGGTATGAGGATTTTACCCCGGGGCCTGCAATGGCGGGTTGGTTGATGCCGCGACGCACCCGCGGCTGGCTGCTGACTGGCCTATTGCTCTGGCGCGGGCTAGCCGCTCAGGCAGCCGAGGAAGTCGATACCAACGCGGACGCTGCGCTTCAGGAGGTGACCGTTGTCGCAAGAGGCGTGAGCAACATGGATGCCGCCTCGTCCGGGGATGTGTCCCCGCAACAGCTCGCCGCCCAGCCGCTGCTGCGACCGGGCGCCGTGCTGGAAAATGTTCCCGGGCTCATCGTCACCCAGCATTCGGGTGAAGGCAAAGCCAACCAGTACTTCCTGCGAGCCTTCAACCTCGATCACGGCACCGACCTGGCCATCGACATCGATGACATGCCGGTCAACATGCCCAGCCATGCGCACGGGCAAGGCTATTCAGACCTTAACTTCTTGATTCCCGAGCTGCTCGGTGACCTGCATTTCAAAAAAGGGCCCTACTACGCCGACGAAGGTGATTTCGCTACCGCCGGGGCAGTGCGGATGGACTTGGTGAACGAGATTCCGGCGTCCGCAACCCTCGGATTCGGCGAGGATGGCTATCGTCGCGCCTTGCTGATGGACTCGACTTCTCTAGGCGGCGGCACCCTGCTCGCCGCAGCTGATGGGTATCACAACGATGGCCCCTTCGATAATCCGGATGATTACAACCGGCTGAACGGGGTGCTGCGATACCATGACGGGGACACAGCAGATTTCTATACCGTGACGGGCATGGGTTACGCGGGGAGGTGGAACGCAACCGATCAGGTTCCCGAGCGCGCAATAGCCGACGGCAGCATCGATCGCTATGGAAGTCTCAACCCTTCCGATGGCGGTATATCCAGTCGATACAGCCTGTCATTCAATCGCGTCAGGCGCACCGCCGATGACCAGGTGCAGTTTTCCGCCTATGTCATCCGTTACAAGCTGGATCTTTATTCCACTTTTACGTACTACCTGACCGACCCGATTAACGGGGACCAAATGCTGCAGCACGATGATCGCGTCGTGTATGGATTCAAGGGCTCGAAGACCTGGTTTGCCGACATCGCGGGCATGCCCAGCGCAACTGTCGTAGGCGTGCAGGGACGTCTCGATGACATCCTGGATGTGGGAATCGACGCAACGCTTCAGCGGCGACTGCTCTACTCCAAGCAAGACGCGGGCGTCCTGGAATCCAATGGCGCCGTCTATTTCGAAAACAGTACCCAATGGCTGAGCAGACTGCGCACCGTCCTGGGACTTCGGGAGGACGTCTTCAATTTCGACGTCAAGAGACAAGATGCTGAATGCCGATGGCAGCTGCAACCTTGACAGTGACCCGCTGGGTTGCAATACGGGCGACAAGCGCGCCGATATTTTCAGTCCCAAGCTCGGCATCACCCTGGGTCCCTGGGACAACACCTCCTTTTTTCTTACCGTGGCAGATGGCTATCACAGTAACGATGCGCGCGGTGTCACCCGCAGTGGTCAAAACCCAGAGGTGCCGCCCGTCACTCCGCTGACGCGCGCAACGAGTGCGGAAGTGGGCATCGCGACGCAGCCGCTCCCACAGTGGGAGGCCACGCTCGATGTTTTTCTGCTCAAATTAAAGAGTGAGCTGGTATTCGATGGCGACGCCGGCGTGACCACACCCAGTGGCTCCACAACGCGCAGCGGTGTGGAATGGGGCAACGTCTACCACATCAACAGCTGGCTGAACGCCGACTTCAATGCGGCCTTTTCCCATGCGCGCTTCGACCACGCTGTGCCCCCGGATGACCTTGGCTGCGACGATGCTGCTCCCAGTCATCCATGCGCGCAGGTGATCGCCATCACCGGACGCTACATCCCCAACAGCCCCACCAATGTGATCGACGCGGGACTGACCGCGCAACGCCCTTCGGGCTGGTTCGCGGCACTCAAAGCACGTCATTTCGGTGAGTCGCCCTTGGTGGAGGATGACAGCGCCAGATCTCCCGCGTATACGACCGTGGACTTTCAACTGGGCTTTCGGCGCCCGGGAAAATGGCTGGCGGCGGTCGATGTCTTCAATGTCGCAGACGTGAAGTGGAATGACATCGAGTACTACTATGTCGCGCGACTGCAGAATGAAGCCAACGCGACCCCGGACTATGTGGTCCATCCGGGTGTACCGCGCACCGTGCGGGCTCATTTCCAATACTTCCTCTAGTTACCGGCGCTCCGTGTAGGGTAGATTTGCATCCCGGCCCGAGCAGGTATCACCTTTGAGCGCACCTCACCAAGTAGTCATCGTGGGCGGCGGCGCCGGCGGCCTCGAACTGGCGACGGTGTTGGGCCGCAAGTTGCCCGCCGCTCAGGCGCTGGTCACTCTGGTCGACAGCAGTCTCACGCATATCTGGAAGCCGCTATTGCACGAAGTCGCGGCTGGCGCCCTGGATGCGGGGCGGGAGGCACTGAGCTATGCGGCTCAAGGCAAGTGGAACCATTTCCGCTTTGTGTGCGGCCGTATGAACGGGCTCGATCGCCAGCGTCGCGTGATCAGGCTTGCCCCCTGGACGGGCAAGATCAGCAAAATCGAAACCCCGGCGGTCGAGATCGCCTATGACACGCTCATCGTAGCTGTCGGTAGTGTCGGTAACGACTTTGATATACCGGGAGTCGCCGAGCATTGCATCTTCCTCGACTCCGTGGCGCAAGCCGAGGACCTTCACGAAAATCTCCTCGAACGCCAGATCTCGCAAAGTACGCAACAGGTGCGCAGCGCGCTGCGGGTCGTCATCGTGGGGGGCGGTGCGACAGGGGTTGAGCTGAGCGCGGAACTGGTCGATGCCAATCGGCGCCTGGCTTACTATCATCAGAGGCGCAACGCGGGACTGGAGAACTTGCAGGTGACACTCCTGGAAGCGGGTCCGCGGCTGTTGTCGGCACTGCCACAGCGCATCGGCCAAGGCGCGCGCAAGGACTTGGAAGAGATGGGCATCCGCGTGCGAACGGGGACCACCGTGCGGCGCGCAGACAGGAACGGTCTGCGCGATGCCGATGGGAACACGATTCCCGCGGACGTGATGGTATGGTGCGCAGGTGTTCGCGGGCCCGCATTCCTGCGCGAAATCGATGGGCTCGAGTGCAATCGCAATGGTCAGCTGGTCGTCCAAAGCACCTTGCAGACGAGCCGCGATGTTGCTGTTTTCGCAATGGGCGATTGCGCCGCCTGCCCGGTCGAACCCGGCTCGCCGCGCCTTGTAGCCGCCCTGGCGCAGGCCGCTCACCAGCAGGCCACACTTTTGGTGAAGAACATAGAGCGCCGCCTCGCAGGGAAAGCGCTGCTCGTCTTCACTTTCAGGGACAACGGCACGCTCGTTTCCATCGCCTCTCACAATACATTCGGCAGATTCTTCGGCAACCGGGTCATCGAAGGCCAGATCGCCCGGTTTTTCTATGTTTCTTTGTATCGAGTGCATCAGGCGGCGCTCTACGGCTACTGGCGAACCGCCTGGCTGATGCTGGGCAGTTTCATTTCGCGAAGTTCGCGCCCGAAACTCAAGCTTCATTAGCGGGAGATGCGTCTAGGAACCCCGAGCCGTGTTTCCTTAGGATTACGTAATGGGGTCCGGAGAGCCGCGTCCGGGCCCGGATTATGTCTCCTACGCGGCACCCCTTTGAGGCCTCGATGGCGATGCTGCCCGAACCTGAAGTCGATGATGATGACACCATCGAGATCGAGCTGACTGCCGAGGAAATGCGCGGACTTTCGCGCGCAGCCAACGAAGCGCAGCCCCGGAAAAGCGCGGCCCCCGCCCGCACGCGACGCTTTCGGTTCTGGCCAGTGGGGCTGGCCATCGCAGTCATTGGCATCGCCACAGCGATCATCTGGCGGCCCGCGCCTCACCGCGTGGCGCAACCGATGGCGTCCCTGCCCGCGGTGAAAATCACACCGCCGGCGGCCTCCGAGCCGGCGCTGCCCGCGCCACCACCGGCGCCGCCCGTGCGGGTAAGAAACCCGTTTGATGAGACCGAAGTATTCGAGTTCCCGGCGGGCACCACCAAGGCCGAGGCGCGGCAGAAAATATCCGAAGTGCTACTGCAACGTGCGGTGGAGCGACGCAGTCAGTCGCAAGACCGGCGGCGTTCCCGCAGACACAGAGCTAAAGACGATTGACGGCAATCCGCTGCGACGCCGTCGGTCAGGATTCACGGTCAAAGGCCTCCACACTCCTGGGCCAATCCTGCTTCAGCAGCCGTGAGAGGGCTCGATCGGCCAGCACCCGCCCGCCGGTCTGGCAGCGCGGACAGTAATTGGTCTCATTGTCCGCATAGCGTATGCGCTGCACGGGGGTGTGACAGACCGGGCAGGGCAGACGGAAGCGACCGTGCACGGCCATATCCGGGCGAAACGCCGTGACGTTCTCGGGGAACGCCCCTTGCGCATGCCGGCGCAGCCGCTCGGTCCATAATTGCAGCTGGTCGCGTGTCGCCGCATACAGGCGCGCGATTTCCTCAGCGTCGAGGCGACTCGTGAGCAGAATCGGCGAAAGCCTGGCGGCGTGCAGGATTTCATCCGAATAGGCATTGCCGATGCCGCTGAAGAGTTTGGGATCGGTCAGCGCACGCTTCAGCGTGTGATTCTCGCTGCGCAGGCGATCACTGAATTGCGCGAGACTCGCTTGCATGATCTCGATGCCGCCGGGGTCCTGCAGGCGTAAATCATCCTGCCCCTGGATGAGATGCAGTGATGCGCGTCGCTTGGTACCGGCCTCGGTGAGCGTCAGCAATCCGTTGGTAAATTCCAGGCGCGCGAGCGCGGCCCGCTTCGAAACCGAGGAGCCTTTTGCAAACCAATGCAAGCGGCCGGCGATCATGAGATGAAAGACCAGCCATAAATCCGTTTCGAGCCCGATTGCGATGCGCTTGCCGATGCGCCGAATCGTCTCGACGCGCTTGCCCTGTGCGGTCTGAATAGGGGGTAGCGCCGTGCGCAGCAGAAACGGCGATGGAATAATGATGCGCTGCAGGCACTGACCAACGATGCGCTGATCGAGTGCCTCCACGTAAACGGTCACATCGGGGAGTTCCGGCATTTAACGCCCAGGCACTATGAGACCAAAGGAGTCTGCCCCGAAAACGTCGCTTCCAGCAATGCCGCCCTGCAATAACGGCTCTGCCAAGGAGATGATCAACTGTCTTGTCGCGGCGGGCCTACCCTGTATATTCAATAACAGGCGGGGGCGCCCATTCGAGTGATGACTATGCGGTGTGCGACTCAACTTCTGAACCGACAACTGGTGCCCGGTATCGCCGCCATCATCGTGGCGGTATTGGCACCGACCCGTGGCGACGCGGCGCCTCCTGGGCCGGCTACGCTGGTCTGCACCAATCCGTACAGCGGTGCGAACTGGAGGATCAGCATTGATTTTGCAAAGAGCACTGTGGACTCGAATCCGGCTCGTATCGATGATACGAAGATCTCGTGGCACGACCGCACCGACGGCGGGAACTATACGCTGGAGCGCAAATCGGGAAAGCTCACCGTCATCGTCGCCTCCAGCACCGGCGGCTACTTTCTCCATGACCATTGCAAGCCGGACTAGCCGCAATGGCCGAACGCGTTTCGGGCATCAAGTGCAGCGTCGGTTTCTTCTCGGCGACCGGGCCGCGTAGCCGCAACGAGGACTTCGCCGGCGCGGTGTGCGGCACGGAGCTGCCCGAGCCGCGAGGCGACGTGGTCGCGGCCATCGCCGATGGCATTGGCAGCGCCAAAGGCGGCCGGGTGGCCGCCGAAACCGCGGTTCGCGGCTTTCTGGACGGCATGTGCGAGCTGCCCGAGACGACGGAAGTGCGGCGTTCGGCGGCCCAGGTCCTGAATGCGCTCAGCGCCTGGATGCATTCGCAGGGCCACCGCGACCTCGCGTTGGCGGGTATGGGCTGCACCTTCACGGGCCTGGTCTTGCGCGGCCGCATCGCACACGTGCTGCACGTCGGCGACACGCGCGCCTATCGGCTCTCCGGCAACCGGCTTACCTGCCTCACTACCGATCATGTGCGGGACGATGAGGCGTACCGCTCGCACGTGCTGTACCGCGCGCTCGGTGTCGAGCCGGAGGCGCGTCTGGATTACCTTGCCCAGCCGATGGCGCGGCACGACCGCTTTCTGCTGTGCAGCGATGGCCTGCACGGATGGATGACGGATGAGAGTCTCGCCGACATCCTCCGCGATCGATCGGCGCCCGCAGACACCGCCCGAGCGCTGGTCGAGGCCGCATTGGAGTCAGGCGGCACCGACAACTGTACCGCTTTGGTGCTCGATGTCGTTGAGCTGCCGACGGCCGAGTCAGCCGCCATCGGTGCCGCCATCATGCAGCTGCCGATCATCCCCGTGCCGCAAGGTGGCGAGACCATCGATGGTTTTGTACTCAAGGCGCTGGTATCCGAGGGCCGATATACCCGCCTGTTCGCCGCGCTGGATGAGGTCGAGGGGGGCGAGGTGGTGCTCAAGTTCCCCAAGCCCAGGGTCGCCGAGGTGGCGGCCTACCACAAGGCGTTCCTGCGCGAAGCATGGGTCGGCACGCGTGTTAACAGTCCGTGGCTCGGCCGCATCATCGAACTGCCGCAGGGACGACAGACCTGTCTGTACACGGTCATGCCGCTTTATCAAGGCGAGCTGCTGGAGACACGAATTACCCGCTCCCCTGCGCTCGGCCTGGAGGAAGGCCGGGACATCGCGATCAAACTGGCGCGGGCTGCAGCGGCACTGCATCGCGATGGCATCATTCATCGCGACATCAAACCCGACAACATCATTCTCGAAGGCAATGGTTCGCTGAAGCTCATCGATCTTGGGGTCGTGCGCGTACCCGGACTGGAGGACTTCCCGCCCGCGGAGATCCCTGGAACGAGCGGTTACCTGGCGCCGGAGATGCTCGCCGGAGAACCCGGCAATGTAGCCACCGATATTTACGCCCTGGGCGTGACCATGTTTCGGGCTTTCACCGGCGAGTTCCCTTATGGCAATCCGGATGCCGCCAGTGCCCCAAGTCGCGACCGGCCGAAGGAACTCACTGCGCTACGCCCTGACCTGCCTGCCTGGCTCCAGGATGTCCTTGCGCGCGCGACCGCCATCGATCCGGCCAGACGTTTTCGGGATATGAGCGAATTCGCAGCGGAGATGGAGGCAGGACCGGCGCGTGCGCTGGTTACACCCCGCCGGCCGCTGACGCTCTATGAACGCGCGCCAATTCAATTCTGGAAGGGACTTGCGGCGCTTCTGGCCATCGCCCTTGCCTGGGCGCTGCTGCGGCACTGAGGCGCCACCGGGCAGTTAGACGGCGATCCGCTGTCGATTCGCGCGGTTGCTGCGTGCCAGCGCCACGGCATGTGCCAGCGCCTCATGTGCCCCCGGCATCAATAAAGCCCGTACCCGTTTCATTTTTCGCCAGATGCGGTAGCGCCGCAGCAGCTCCTCGCCATGAGTGCCCCAGTGGGCATCGGTCGTGTAGTGGTCGCCGGCTGCATCGAATCCGCTCTTTACCGTGGTGAGCATTTCAAATGTCGCGATGCCAGCGGCGATCAGCCCGGACATCGACCCGATATAGCACAAGCCGATGGTGGGACTGTGCGGTGCGAACGAACGCACGCAGACTCGTACTCCAGAAACACCTGGAACCGATATGTAATCTCTGCTGCTCATGACCCCCCTTCGACCAAGACCAGGGTCCCACAGAGAATCCTCAGGACGATGCGCTGCCGACCGAGCCAGCCCCCACAGCACCGCGGTGTTCGCGGGGAACACCGCGGTGCCTGGGTTACTTCAGTTACTCGCCCTCGGTGCCGATCGCGTAGGCGGTTTCACCATGGATCGCATCGTCACCGACCTTCAGAGTCGCTTCGTCCATACGCAACGGCGTGATGAACGAGATGACCTTGAGGATGATGAAGGTTGCGATCACGTTGTACACGATGATGAACCCTGCCCCTTCTGCCTGAAGCAGCAGCTGATGGGGATTGCCGTAGAGCCATCCGGTGATGTTGACGCCGGGTGCATCCTTGTCCGTGCCGATGTACTCAAGCATGGCCGGATTGGCGAGGACACCCGTCAGCAGACCGCCCATAAGGCCGGCACAACCATGCGTTGAGAAAACGCTCAACGTGTCGTCGACCTTCATAAACAGCTTGGTCTTCTGGAGCTTGTTCATGGCCAGCCACGGGATGATGCCCGCGCACACGCCGATGATCAGAGCGCCCCAACCATCGACATAGCCGGCAGCGGGAGTAATCGCCACGAGGCCCGCAATCATCCCGTTAACCGCACCGATGACGGATGGCTTGCCGTAGGACATCTTGTCCATCATCGTCCACACCAGGAGCGCGGCTGCGGTCGCAACGTTGGTGTTCAGCACCGCCGCGCCCGCGTTCGCGTTCGCGAAGTACGGATCACCGCCGTTGAAGCCATTCCAGCCCAACCACAGAATGCCCGCACCGACCAGTGTGATGAGCAGACTATTCGGCGGGAAGTGATCGCGATCCTGTTGCAGCCGTGGCCCGACCATCGCCGCAGCGACGAAGCCGGAACAGGCAGCGGCAAGATGAATCACATAGCCGCCCGAGAAGTCCGCCACACCCATGCTACCGAGCCAGCCGCCGCCCCACAGGCTGAACGCGCCGACGGTATAGACCAATGTCATCCAGATGGGGCAAAAGAGCACCCAAGCCTTGAAACTCATGCGCCCCAACACGGAGCCGCCGAGAATGATGACGGTGATCGCTGCGAACACGAACTGGAAGAACACCAGCGTGGCCATCGGGAAAGTCAGGCCAGGCATGCCTGCCGCCGCAGCCGGCACTATTCGCCTGACCGGTCGTAAACGCGCGGACATCGCCACCATCGGATTACCAAGGAACGGGAACCACTGTGGCCCGAAGGCCATGTTGTAGTCGAATAGCATCCACACCACTAACACTGAGGCGAACGCGTAGAGGGTCATGAACGCCGAATTAATGGCCCACTTCTTTTTGACGACGCCGCCATAAAGAACCATCAGTCCGGGAATGCTTTGCAAGCCGACGAAGGTCGCGGCTGCCAGCTGCCAGGCGTTATTACCTGTATCTAACCATTTAGGTGACGGAACTAACATTTAACTCCCCTTCCAGGATCAACGTGCTTGTTACTGTTGGTGATCTGGATCCGATTGGCTCGAGTAGGAGACGTTGTGCGCGCTGAGGCCTAGGGAACTGCCGGAGATCGATTGCGTGTCTTAAAAGTTTCGCGTTGTGACGTATTCGGCTCGATCCTATCGTTGCATTGAGCGAACTGCCTCACGTATCGCAATCCGCCCTCGGCGTGAACCGTGCAATCTGCATGCCTCTTGTAAGCGATTGATTGTTGAGATGTCAACTTAGAGCGGCTGCACTAAATGAGATCAAAGTGTCCTCTGCCGGCACGATCTTAGTGCGAGTGCATCGCAGCATGATCAACGCGAAATTGCCGCTTAAGCGAGCAGCTTTCCTTGGCCTTACAACAACAATTTTTCGCAATGCGACTGGCAGACTTGGTTGCGTCGCAGCAGATGCACAGCGAAGGCAAGGCTTCTGATCCATACCAGGCGCGTTGATCGCCCGCGTCACTCCTCGCACGGGTCACCGAGCCCAACAGTGCGAACCGCGCTGGCGTCCACGAGCGCGCACCTCGATGTGGGAGCCCACGTACACGCGAGCAGCGCTAACACCGGCGGATGCCTTGAGGGGCTGGTGCGAGACTTCCTATCACTTCCGTTGATTGTTGAAACAGGCGCGTCCCAATGCCGAGTCCCCACCCCCGTTCGGCCGCGAGCGTTCGCTCTCATCCACTGCACGTCATGCTGGTGCCCATACCAATGGTCTGTTTCGGGGGCACGTTCGTCACCGACATCATCTACTGGCGAACCGCAGCGATGCCATGGGCAGACATGTCGGCGTGGCTCCTGACCGTCGGCTTGGTTATCTCCGTCTTTGCCGTATTGGCCGGACTCGTCGACTTCCTGAGTGATGCCCGCATACGGCAGCTTCGCGCCGCGTGGATCCATGTGCTGGGCAATGGTGCGGTACTGGTACTGGCGTTATTCAATGTGCTGGTTCATACGCGGGACGCCTATACGTCGGTGGTGCCGGCGGGCCTGATTCTCTCGACGCTCGTGGTATTGATTCTCGCGCTCAGCGCCTGGAACGGCTGGAGCATGGTCTACCGGCATGGTGTGGGTGTGCGTGAGGTCCCCT
The DNA here is from genome assembly GCA_963708865.1 of uncultured Gammaproteobacteria bacterium. GTDB lineage: Bacteria > Pseudomonadota > Gammaproteobacteria > Steroidobacterales > Steroidobacteraceae > DAIDKA01. Next base: position 62,932 of record CAVPUC010000005.1, on the reverse strand, counting down.
CGTGAGGTCGCTTTCATTGGGAATCTGGCCCGTCCTTCTCCTTGCGCTCAGCGCCTGCGGTCCCAAGCCGATCGACCCGCAGCGCCAATTCGGGCATGACCCCTATCTGCCTCCCATCCATCAATATCTGCTGCCGCCCATGCATGTGGCGAAGGTGGTGGGGTGGCGCGGCGCGACGCCCACTGTCGCGCCCGGGCTGCAGATACAGGCTTTTGCCACAAACCTCGCCAATCCGCGCTCCCTTTATGTCCTGCCAAATGGTGATGTGCTCGTGGTGGAGACCGGCGGCCCTCCGGGGCCAGTCAGCCGGCCGAAAGAGCTGGTCATGAACTGGATCGAGAAGATGGCGCATTCGCGCACCAAGCCGGGACAGCGGATCCTGCTGTTCCGCGACAGCCAGGGAACCGGCGTGCCGGATCTGAAAACGGTGTTCCTCGACAACCTGCATTCACCGTTCGGCGTCGTGCTCGTCGGCAACGACCTGTACGTGGCGGATACCGACGCGGTGGTGCGCTTTCCTTATACCACCGGGCAGACGCAGATCACGGCCGCGGGTGTCACGCTGTGCGAGCTACCGGGCGGTCCAATCGATCATCACTGGACCAAAAGCCTCACCGCGAGTCCCGATGGAACCAAGCTGTATGCGGGCGTCGGCTCCAACAGCAATATCACCGAGAACGGCATCCAGGCGGAAATTGGTCGCGCCTCCATCTGGGAGATTGATCGCGCCACCGGCGCGCATCGCGAATATGCGACCGGACTGCGCAATCCGAATGGCCTGCAGTTCGAGCCTCAGACCCATGTTCTGTGGGCGGTGGTCAATGAGCGAGACGAGTTGGGTCCGGATCTCGTTCCCGATTATCTGACCTCGGTTAAGGATGGCGCTTTCTACGGCTGGCCGTACAGCTACTACGGGCAGCATCTGGATCCGCGCGTTAAGCCGCAGCGACCGGATCTCGTCGCAGCAGCCATTGCGCCTGACTACGCCTTAAGCTCGCACGTGGCCCCACTTGGCCTCGTTTTTTATGGCGGCACTAATCTCCCCGCGCATTATCGTGGCGGTGCCTTCATTGGCGAGCACGGCAGCTGGGATCGCAGCGTCCTCAATGGCTACAAGGTCGTGTACCTGCCGTTTGCGAATGGGCGGCCGGCGGGGCTACCGGAAGACGCAGTCACCGGCTTTCTGGTCGACGGCGACAAAGCGCGAGGCCGACCGGTGGGGCTCGCGGTAGATGCACGAGGTGCCTTGTTGATTGCCGATGATACCGGCAACGCTGTCTGGCGTGTCTCGGCAGCCGGACCGTGAGACACCGATGAAGGGTCCATCGTCGCTTGACGGAGCGCCCGAGAGACTGCCGCGCCGGGAGTTCCTGTACCGCTCGAGTGTGACGGGCTGTGCGGCCCTCGCGCTCACCGGCGCGGCGTCCCTGGCGCAGGCCGCCACACCACCCTCCGCGGCAGCAGCGGCACGGGCAGCCGATGAAGCCGCCCTGTCCAATGCGCGTCTGGCATCAACGCTGTGGCAGCCAGCGGGCGATGCCACCACTGCCGACATCCTGGTGGAAACGCTCATCAGGTGGGGGGCTCCGTTCGTCTTCGGCATTGTGGGCGATGGCATCAACCCCATCATCGAGGCACTGCGCAAACGCCAGGACCGTATTCGGTATATCGGCGTGCGGCACGAGGAGGCGGCGGCCTTCATGGCCAGCGGCTTCGCAAAACATACGGGAAAGCTCGGCGTATGCCTGGGGACGACCGGACCTGGCGCGGTGCATCTGCTCAATGGCCTGTACGACGCCCACTTTGATGGTGCTGCGGTCGTCGCAATCACCGGCACTACCTTTCACGATCTGGGCGGTGTGCGGTTCATGCAGAGCGTCGATACCAGGGCGCTCATGGCGGATGTCGCCTGTTTCAATGTCGAGATCAGCGGTCCGGCGCATGCCCTGCTCATCGCCAACCGTGCCTGTCGGGCGGCGTTGGGCGATCATGGCGTCGCACACCTCACCATCGCCAAGGATGTGCAGGCAATGCCGCTCAGCGCGGATAAACCTTCGACGGAAAATCACGGCGCGCGGACTGCTGATGCATGGATGCCGCTTGCGGATGCCCCTGCCCAAGCGCAACTGCGGGCAGCGGCCGACATCCTAAACCGCGGTACCCGGGTCGCGATTCTTGCCGGTCAAGGCGCACTGCGCGCCCGCGACGAGGTCCTTGCCGTCGCCGAAAAACTCGCCGCGCCCGTCGCCAAGGCGCTGCTGGGGAAAGCGGTGATACCGGATGACTCGCCGTACTGCACGGGCGGTATCGGGCATCTGGGCACCCAGGCTTCGGAATGGGCGATGCATCATTGCGACACGGTGCTGATCCTCGGATCAACCATGCCGTGGATGGATTCGTACCCGAAGCCCGGTGCCGCACGCGGCGTACAGGTTGACCTCAAGGCGGACCGGATCGGGCTGCGCTATCCGGTCGATGTCGGACTGGTCGGGGATGTCGAACAGACCCTCACCGCATTGCTGCCGATGCTCCAAGCAAAAGCGGATCGGGTATTCCTCACGGACGCGCAGGCACAGCTTCGGGACTGGAACGCGTTGATCGAGCGCATCGAAGCCACGTCACGCTCGCCGCTACGACCGCAGATGGTCATTCGGGCGCTCAGCGATGCACTGGATGATGATGCCGTCATATCGCTCGACTGCGGCGCCAATACGCACTTCGCCGCACGCCATATCCGGCTGCGCGCCCGCCAGTCCTTCACCGGCACCGGCATGCTCGCCAGCATGGGACCGGGTTTGTCGTTCGCGATCGCCGCGCAGCTGGCCTGGCCCAATCGCCAATGCGTCTGCGTAGTCGGCGACGGCGGCTTCGCGCAATTGATGGCTGAACTCGCGACGGCCGTTCAGCATCAGCTGCCGGTCAAGATCATCCTTCTGAAGAACAACAGCCTGGCCGAGGTTAAATTCGAACAACGCGACCTGGGAAATCCAGAATATGGGTGCGATTTGTCGCCCATCGACTTCGTCGCGTTCGCGCGGGCCTGTGGCGCGGACGGCTTCCGCTGTAGCGCGCCGGACGAGGTGCGCAGTGCCATCGCCAGTACACTGCGTTCGCCGCGGGCGGCTATTCTTGAGGCCATCGTTGATGCGAATGAGCCGCCGCTGAAGCCGGATCAACTGAAGGCCTAGCCAACCGACATCACGACTTTGCCTGGCGGATGCTCGTGCTCCAGATACTGCTGCGCCGCGGCGGCATCCTCGAGCTGGTATGTCTTGGTAATGACCGGGCGCACCTTGCCCGCGTCGATCAGGCCGCCAATGCTGGCGAGATCCGCGCCGCTTTCCGTCACGGTATAGCGCATGCCCTTCGCCCCGTGGCGCGCTGCCTGCGCCTGGGATGGTTCGGTCAGCGTCGAAACCAGAATTCCGCCCTGTTTCAACACCGCCCAGGACCGTTCCTGTGTCTCGCCTCCCACCAAATCGAAAATCACATCGATCTGTTTGAGGATGTCTTCGAAGCGCTGTGCCTTGTAATCAATGACCTCATCAGCACCGAGGCGGCGGACGAAATCGAGCTGCGCGGATGATGCCGTAGTGGCGACGTAGGCGCCTTTCGCCTTGGCGAATTGAATGGCAAAGTGGCCCACCCCGCCCGATCCGCCATGGATGAGAACGCGCTGGCCTGCCTTCAGGTTTCCATGCTTGAACAGTCCCTGCCACGCCGTCAGCGCCGCCAACGGCACGCCGCCCGCCTGAATGAAATTCAGTGAAGCGGGCTTTGCTGCGGCTTCGCTGGCCTTGACCACCGAGTATTCCGCATAACCGCCGCGCTCGATTCCCGGCATCGCAAACAGGCTGTCGCCCTCGGAAAACCCCGGCGTCGATGCGCCGCATTCCACCACCGTGCCGGCGACATCGCGACCAAGCACGTAAGGCAGCTTGTCCTGCTTGACGGCAGGGTACTTTCCGGCGCGGATCTTGTAGTCCACCGGATTCACGCCGGCGGCCGCAACTTTCACCAGCAACTCCCCCGCGCCCGGAATGGGAACTGGAATGCTCTCGAGGCGCAATACCTCCGGGCCACCAAATTCTGAAATCCGAATGGCCCTCCGCGTCGCTGGCCGGTTCATTGCGCGCGCTCCTTCACATCAATGTCATCTTTATCATGCTGCATACGTTATCGCGGTAAGAGTATGCCGATGATGGCCGTATTGTCATGGCCGTCGCAACATGCCCGGGGGCGCATTTCTCTTATTGGGGCCATACATTCATCGAGTTGCCGCAGTTATGTTGAACCGACGCGCCGGTTATCCGCGCTCACTGGGCGGCGTCCTACAGACGCCGGGCGCGGTGCCTATAACCTTCGTGGCAAGGGAGAGGAAAGATCTGTGAATAACCAGGGCACGGCCTTAGCCACGGTAGGCGACGACACCATTGAACTTCAGCTGACCACTGAAGATTTGCTCGGCCTGGCACACGCTGCCGAAGCGGCACAGCTTGCTCTACCCGCCGAGGCGCCTGTTGAGCCGCCCGCGCAGATCAGCTCGAAGGATTACATTGCGCCGCCATTTCGCGACGGCACAAAGACTTCAGTTTCAGAAATGGCGTGCAGCGCCGCGGCGTTCGCCGCCTTCGCGCTCTTCGTTTGGTGGAGCGTTGATCACCTGTTCGGCCAGCCTCCTGCACCGGCAATAGCTGCCAACGGCCGCAGCTCCAGCATTGCTCGCCCGGCATTGCCTGCAATGCCGCCGCCCTCGCCCACCAGCGCTCAGAAAGAGTCGGTGCTGGTGAGAAACCCGTTTGATCGGACCGAAGTCTTCGAATTTCCGGCCGGCACCACCCAGGCCGAAGGCCGGGAGAAAGTCGCCGCATTGCTGCTGCAGCGAGCCCGCGAGCGGCGCAGCCAATGGAGCGCCACCAAAAGTACACAAAACCTGCGCGCCTCGAACCTATACCGCGCACCCTAAACCGGCGACTTCGGTCGGTCCGTCTGCCAGTCGATTCCTACATTGATTTCAGGCGTCGACTGACAGCCGGCGGTGACGTTGTGTGTAGCCGGCACCCGCAGACTGTAGCCGCCCAAGAAGTCGGGCTCGGGCGCCTCATCCTAGGCCCGATGCTATAATTTTTTTCGAACCGACCCGAACGGCCCATGGGGCCGCCACTACAATTCGCCACTGGTCCCCGACGAGAATCTCCTCATGACCCGTTCGTTGGCTCATCCGGGCATGCCCTTGCCCTCGTCTGTTTTCGCAGGTTTTGTAGCCGCGGTCGTCGCCGTCATCGTGATGGCCGCCGTGTCTTATCAGGCACAGATCAGAAGCAGCGCGGCGGCAGATGCGGTGACGCAGGGCGTCGAACTCATCGTCGAGAATCAGAATCTCCTCTCGAGCGCCAAGGATGCGGAGACGGGCCAGCGCGGGTTCCTGCTCACCGGCGACGAAGCATATCTTGCGCCCTTCAACTCCGGTAAGGCCGCGATTGAAGGTGAACTCGCTCGGATACGGACACTAACGCAAAAGAGCCCCGAGCAGACGCAGCGGCTGGATCAATTGCAAGGACTGGTTGCCGCCAAGCTCGATGAATTGCTCAGCACGATTAATCTGAAACGGGCGGGAAAGTCGGAGGCGGCCCTGGCGATCGTCAGAACGGATCGCGGTAAGGTGCTGATGGACCGGATTCGCGCGCTCATTGATGACATCCAGAACACCGACCGGGCACAACTGGCGCAGCGCCAAGAGGAATGGCGGCGTACCGCGCAGTTCTCCACGAGCGTCACGTGGATCGGCTCGGGTATTCTGCTGTTGCTGATTGCTGCCGCCGCAACCCTGGTTTCCCGCGACTATCGGGCGCGCCAGTTGCAGTCCTGGCTGCGGGCGGGACGAATGGGTCTCAGCGAGCGCATCCAGGGTGATCAGACGCTGGAACGCCTCGGCGACAGCATAGTGAGCTTTCTCGCGCCGTATGTGGGGGCGCAGATCGCGGCGATTTACATCACTGACGGACCCGATCGTTTTCGGCGCTTCGCCGGCTATGCGCTGCCGACACACCTGCCGAATGCCTCGATCCGCCGCGGTGACAGCCTCATTGGACAGGTCGTGAAGGACAATCAGCCGCTGCACCTTGTCGAGGTTCCGCAAGACTACCTGCCCATCAGCTCTGGGACTGGCCACGGCGTGGCGCGGGAAGTGTTGATTGCCCCCGCAAGCGTAGATGGCACCGTGCACGCCGCGGTCGAGTTCGGCTTTCTCGGACGTGCCGATGAGGCGCAGCAGCAGTTGCTCGCGTCGTTGTCGGAGATGATTGCCGTTGCCGTGCGCTCGTCCAAGGATCGCACTCAGCTTGAGGAGCTGCTGGAGGAAACACAGCGGCAGGCCGAGGAGCTGCAGACCCAGCAGGAGGAGCTGCGCGTCAACAACGAGGAACTCGACGAACAAAGTCGGGCGCTCCGGGAATCCCAGGCGACAGATGGAAGCGCAACAGGCGGAGCTCGAGCAAACGAACTCCCAGCTCGAAGAGCAGGCGCAGATGCTCGAGGAACAAAAAGGTGCGCTCGAGAATCAGCAGAACCTGCTGCTCGAGCGCGCAGCGGACCTCGAACGAGCCAATCTGTACAAGAGCCAGTTTCTGGCCAACATGAGTCACGAACTGCGCACACCGCTCAATTCAACGCTGATTCTCGCGAAGCTCCTGGCCGACAACAAGGACGGCAATCTCACCGAACAGCAGGTCAAATTTGCCCGCACCATCTCCACCGCCGGCAATGACCTGCTGGCACTGATCAACGATGTGCTCGATCTAGCAAAGATCGAGGCCGGAAAGATCGATCTGAAGCCGCAGGCGGTGAACATTGCCGAAGCCGTCGAGCAGCAAAACAAGTTGTTCCAGCCTCTGGCCGAGAAATCCGGACTTAGGTTCAGCGCGGTGGTCCAGCCCGGGACGCCGGAGACGATCGAGACCGATCCGCAGCGCCTGGGGCAAATCCTGAAGAATCTGTGCTCTAACGCGGTGAAGTTTACCGAACACGGCGAGGTTTCCCTGCAGGTCTCCTCAGCCGCGGGCCGCATCGCATTCGCGGTGACCGATACGGGTGTCGGCATTCCCGAAAGCCAGCATCGCAATATCTTCGAGGCATTTCAGCAAGCCGATGGCAGCATTCATCGCAAGTTCGGCGGCACGGGCCTCGGACTTTCGATCTCCCGGGACCTGGCTCGACGCCTGGGCGGCGAGATCACCCTGCAGAGCATTCCCGGTAAAGGCAGCGTCTTTACCCTGACGCTGCCGCATGTCCTGCCAAGGGCAGCGCTTCAACCCGACGGGGAACGGGCCCCACCCAGCTGGCCTGAATCGAGCAGAAACTTTTCGCCCCGCCCCACGCCCCCGCCCGCGCGCCGCATGCAAGCCGCGCAGATTGAAGATGACCGTGGGCGGTTGCTGCCGAATTCACGGCTTATCCTGGTCATCGAGGATGACGTTGCCTTCGCCGCGATCCTGCGCGACCTTGCGCGCGAAATGAATTTTCAGTGCATCGTCACCCATTCGGCCAACGAGGGGCTGCTTGCCGCCATGGAGTTCCGGCCGAGCGCGATCCTGCTCGACGTAAACCTTCCCGACCATTCCGGTCTTGGAGTCCTGGAGCAGCTGAAGCGCAATGCCGCGACACGGCATATTCCGGTGCATATGGCGTCGGTCGCGGATCACGCGCATGGGGCGCTCGAGCTTGGCGCAGTCGGCTACGCCCTGAAGCCCGTGACGCGCGAGGAACTCATCGAGGCGCTGCGGCGCCTGGAAACCAAGCTTTCACAGAACGTCCGCCGGGTGCTGGTCGTGGAAGACGACGAACGTCAGCGCGAAAGCATTCGCGAGCTGCTCGCCATGGCCGATCTGCAGATTACGGGCGTTGAGAGCGCAGGCAAGGCGCTCGATGCCCTGCGTAGCACGACCTTCGATTGCATGGTCATGGACGTGAGCTTGCCCGACTTCAGCGGCTTCGAACTGCTCGAACGCATGGCGGAACAGGCGGGTGTGTCCGTTCCTCCCGTCATCGTCTATACCGGCCGAGCATTGAGTGCGGATGAGGAGCAGAAACTGCGGCGTTTCTCGAAATCGATCATTCTCAAGGACGCGCGCTCCCCTGAGCGGTTACTCGATGAGGTGACCCTGTTTCTTCACCAAGTCGAGTCGACGCTCCCGGCGGATCGGCAGCGGATGCTGAAAATCGCGCGCGAACAGGACAGCGCATTTGAAGACCGGCGAATTCTGGTCGCCGAAGACGACGTCCGCAATATCTTTGCACTGACGAGCGTGCTGGAGCCAAAGGGCGCAAAGGTACAGATTGCTCGCAATGGCCGAGAGGCGTTGGACACTTTGACGGCGGCGATGGGTCGCGATTCGGATCGCATCGATCTGGTACTGATGGACATCATGATGCCGGAGATGGACGGCCTCACCGCCATGCGAGAGATCCGCAAGCGACCGCAGTGGAAGAAGCTTCCGATCATCGCTTTGACCGCGAAGGCGATGCAGGACGATCTTGACGCCTGCATGGCTGCCGGTGCCAACGACTATATCGCCAAGCCCCTGGATGTCGACAAACTGTTGTCGCTGATCCGAGTATGGATGCCGAAATAGCGCAGAACTCCGCCGCCGGCGGCAAGAGCTCGGAGATCGAGTATCGGCTGCTGATTGAGGCGATATATCAGATGTATCACTATGATTTCCGGGGCTACGCCGCAGCGTCGCTCAAGCGACGGCTGCGAGCGGCGATGGTGCACTTCGAATGCCAGACGCTGTCCCAGATCCAGGACCGGCTGTTGAACGAGCCTGGATTTTTCGGCTCACTGCTGAACTTCCTAACCGTGCCGGTGAGCGAAATGTTCCGCGATCCGGGCTATTTCCGCGCCCTTCGCGAAAAGGTGCTGCCGCACCTGCGGACCTATCCTTCCCTCAAGGTCTGGGTCGCAGGATGCAGCACGGGTGAGGAGGTATATTCGCTGGCGATCCTCCTGCGTGAAGAAGGTCTGCTGGAACGGACGCTTATCTATGCGACCGATATCAATCCGCAAACGCTGCAGAAGGCCGAAGCAGGCGTCTATGACGTCGACCGCATTGCCGCCTTCACCGACAATCATCAACGCTCCGGCGCACGCTCCTCGCTTTCCGACTACTATGTGGCCGCCTACGGGCGGGCCGTGTTCGACAAGTCGCTGCGGCGCCGTATCGTATTTTCCGACCACAGCCTCGCCACCGACAGCGTCTTTGCCGAAGTGCAGCTGGTCTCATGCCGCAACGTCCTGATCTACTTCAATCGCGATCTGCAGGATCGTGCGCTGCGGCTGTTTCGCGAGGCGCTATGCCGCAAGGGCTTTCTCGGCATCGGCTCCAAGGAATCATTGCGGTTCTCCACGGAGGCCTGTGCCTTCGATGAATTCGTCCCGGGTGAGCAGATTTATCAGAAGCGGGACAAGGCATGAGCGACGTGCCCTCCCTGGCGGGGCGGATCGATGCGATCGTCATGGGCGCGTCCGCGGGCGGCGTGGAGGCCTTACTGAGACTCCTGCCTGCGCTTTCCGCGACTTTAAGCGTGCCGGTCTTTATCGTCCTGCACCTGCCTCGCGATCGGCCCTAGTCTGCTTGCGGACATTTTCATGCGAAAGTGTGCGGTACCGGTCCGTGAGGCGCAGGACAAGGAGCCGGTTCGTGCCGGAACCGTCTACTTCGCGCCACCGGACTACCATCTGCTCATCGATGAGGGGCCACAGCTTTGCCTGTCGGCCGACGAACAGGTGCACTTCTCGCGGCCCTCAATTGACGTGCTCTTCGAATCAGCGGCGGAGATCTACGGAGCGCGCTTGCTCGGTGTCATTCTGACTGGCGCAAATCAGGATGGCGCGGAAGGCCTTGCGGCAGTTCACGCCGCCGGTGGCATTACCGTTGTCCAGCAGCCGCATAGTGCTCAGGTCAAGCAAATGGTGGTTTCAGCCTTGGATCGCAATCCCACGAGTTTCGTTCTTGACCTCGCCGGCATCTCGGCGCTGCTGGGTACCTTGGATCGGGACGTAACGGCATGAGCAAGCTGGTGAAGTGCCTGCTGGTAGATGATTTGCCGGAAAATCTGCTCGCCTTGTCGGAACTGCTGCGCCAGGAGGATGTGGAGATCCTGGAGGCCAGAACCGGACGCGAGGCGCTGGAGGTTCTGCTTGTCCATGATGTCGCACTGGCCCTGCTTGATGTGCAGATGCCGGATATGGATGGCTTTGAACTTGCCGAACTCATGCGCGGCAGCGCACGAACGCGGCACGTGCCGATTATTTTCGTCACGGCCGGGGCGCGCGACCAATACCGGATGTTCAAGGGCTACGAATCCGGCGCGGTCGATTTTCTGTACAAACCCATAGAGCCTCAGATCCTGCAGAACAAGGCCGCGGTATTTTTTCAGCTCGATCGTCAACGGCGACAACTCGACCATGAGCTGCGCGAACGCACTGAGACGTTGCGACTGAATGAGATGTTCACGGCGCTGCTCGCGCATGACCTGCGCAATCCGCTCAATGCCATCCTGACTTCCGCTCATCTCGTGCAACGCATTGTCGATGAGCCGGTGGCAAAAGAAGCCGCTGCTCGCATGCTGTCCAGCGGCCGACGCATGAGCCGGCTGATCGAGGATATGCTGGACCTGGCGCGTGCGCGCATCGGTGGCGGGATTGCCATCAAGCGGGAGGAAGGCGACTTTGGGCTATTGATTGGCCCTGTCGTGCGTGAGCATCAGGCCGCGTCCCCAGATCGGCATATCGAGATCGCCAGCCGTGGGACGCTGAGCGGCCAGTGGGACTCGGAGCGCATCGCGCAGGTCGCCTCCAATCTGATCGGCAATGCGATAAAGCACGGCGACCCGCGCGGGCCGGTGGTGTTGCATCTCGATGGTACGCAACGCGATGCCGTGGTCTTTTCCGTCGACAACGATGGCGTCATTCCGATCGAGCGACAGGCCGGGCTGTTCGATCCTTTCAAGGATGGCCATCAGCGCGTCGGCCGCAACGAGGGACTGGGCCTGGGGCTCTACATCGTTCAGCAGATCGTTACCGCCCATGGCGGCAGCATCGAAGTTCGCACAGAAGAAGACCGGCGCACGGTATTTCGGGTCCGCCTGCCGCGCAAACCCGTTTAGCTCGTCGATACAGACGTCGTTGAAGCGGATCGCGTTTGGCGCGCACCAGCGTTGCGGCCTGCTGGATCCCAACGCATACGGGATCCCAGCTGCGTGTTTAATTCACATTCACAACATCTCGCATCAACTATTTGCACATTCGCGCGCCTCGACAACATAAAGTTACGATCAGAAAAGTTTCTTAGTAATGCTCGCTGAACAGCAGCATCGCATGTGGTTATCGCCACACATCGCTATTGCAGTGCCCCGCGTATCGAAATAGATTAGCGCCGTTTTTAGAGCGTTGGTGCCACGGCTGCTCGCGTGGCCTTTGCACAACGGAAGAGGGAGCGATGCAGAGGAGATCGCAGCGGACTTACGCCGCAACCGGCGGACTTGATGATGCCGAACTCCCGATCGCAAAGTTCGCGGCGCCCTTGAGCAGGGCCCGGTTCCACCGGCACTCACTGGGCGCACGGTTACCCGTTGTTCTCACACATCGCCACCTTCCAAACTAAATGAGGTGTTCAAATGGTCTCAGCTCGACGAGCCGTCAACGAGAGCTTGAATGCGGCACGCGGCCGCCCTTCGGAGCGCGATCTGCGCACATCGATGCGCCCGGCCACCAGGATGCTGTGCATCCTTGCCGCATCGATGAGCTGGTCTACCTACGCGGAGGCCCAGCAAGCTACGCAAACCACGCCGCCGTCCGATCAATCTGCATCCTCGACTGAGCCGCTGCAGGAGGTCACCGTCACGGGTTCGCGCATCAAGCGCACCACGGATTTCAACACGCCGACTCCGACAACGGTCATTGATGCGGTCACCATGGAGAGCATGGGTCTGGTCAATGTCGGCCAGGCGGCCACCTTGGCGCCTTCGAACGTTTCTACGTTCACCCCTGCCAATACCGGCAACGCCAACTTCTTCACCGGTTCGTACATTGCGGACCTGCGCGGCCTTAACCCCTACTTCGGAAGCCGCACATTGGTGCTGCTCAACGGCGAGCGCGTCGTCAACAGCAACCAGGGCGACAGCTTCGATTTGAATCTCGTGCCGCAGATTCTGGTCTCACGCATTGACACGGTGACGGGAGGCGCCTCAGCGGCATACGGCTCCGGTGCCATTGCCGGTGTGGAGAACGTCATCCTCGACGACAAGCTCGAGGGCGGCAAGTTCACAGCCGATGGGTACGAAACCAGCCACAGCGACGCACGCGACCGCCATGTCGGCGTCGCCTACGGCCATAGCCTGTTCGATAACCGCTTTCACGTCGAGATCGGCGGCGAGTACGAAAACCAGGATGCTTTGGGATGCGAGAATGTCCGCAGCTGGTGCGCCGCGAATCAGGGCGAATACCAGCTCGGCAATACGGCTCCCGCGAGCGGCAGCGCCGGGATATTGGGGTACGGATCCAACCTCAGGTCCAACTTCAACAGCACCACCGGCGTGCTTTTCCCGCTGAGCAGTTTTGGTGGCTATCAGGGCGGCGCGGGCGCTCCGGTGAATGTCACGGGCAACGGCATGGCGACCGAGCCCTACTCCTTGGGAACACCGCAGGCGTCATTTGCGGACGTGGTGCAGGGTGGCCAGGGAATACCCATCTACCAGTACGCCAATCTGCAGGCTCCCGTGAACCGTGGTACCGGCATGCTGTCGATCGACGGTGCGATCACCGACTACATCAGCTTCAAGACCGATCTGCTGTTGGCGCGTGAGGTGACGACCAACTACAACGGCGGACCGGCCAGCGAGGCGGCGTACTTGAGTCCACAGAACGCCTATGGATGCCCCGGAACGCCCAATGGCAGCGTTTTTGGCGCCACGTGCGTCAACGCCGGATCGCCTTCGATTGCGGCCGCATTGAATCAGGATGAGTTTGGTCCCGGCGCCGATGGCGTATTCCTGAACAAGGATTGGACCGACCAGACCAATTCGCTTACCCGATTCACGACCAATGTTGACCGCTTCACGTTCGGGCTAAACGGCAAGTTCGGCGCTTCCTCCTGGAGCTGGGATGCGAACTACGAGTACGGCGTTACGCACCACGATCAGCTGGTTCAGCAGACCGTGAGCCTGTATCGCATCCTGATGGCACTGGATACCGTCAACACCCCGAGTGGTCCGGAGTGCCGTGTGACCGCCGACGGCTTTGCCGGGGCTGTCGCAGCCAATCCATTTGGCGGATACGGCGCCGCCAACCCGCTGCTTGCCGTGGGTTGTACGCCGCTGAATCCCTTCGGCAATGAGCCTCTTGCGCAGGCGGCCTCGGGCTACGCGTTCGGCAATCTGCTCGAACAGCTGCGCAATGTACAGACCGATGTGAATATCAATGCCTCCGGCGACTACTTCAGTGGCGTTGGCGCCGGCCCCTTCTCGCTGGCCGTCGGATATGAGTGGCGTCAGGAGCGTGGCGACAACATCGATCAGGGCGGCCAGCCGTCATATCTCGCCGATGACTATGAAATCCAGTACGGTTCCTCCTTCGGGGGCGTCATGAGCGTCAATGAGGAATACCTGGAGACCAATATTCCGCTGCTTAAGGAGAAGCCCTTCGCGCATCTGCTGGAGTTCGACGTGGCCGCCCGCGAATCTCAGTACGACAACAGCGCGTTGTACGGCGTCGATGTGTGTGCTGCCGGATCGTCGGGTTGTCCGGCCAATGCAGCGACCCCCGGGGAGAATTTCAATCACAATCTTCTGACCTGGAAGGTGTCGGGAATCTACGAGCCGGTTGACGGCGTACGCTTTCGGGCAAGTCAGTCACGCGATGAGCGTGCGCCGAACTTCCGTGAGCTCTACTACAACCAGGTTATTGGCGCCGGCGGTCTGTTCGGCCAGTGCGGACCATTCGGCACGACGGTAGACCCTTGCACCTGGAACCTGCTTGGAAATCCGGATCTGAAGCCCGAGAGTTCCGATACCACGACGGTCGGCATTGTCCTGAGCCCGACGAGCATTCTGTCCGGGTTCCAGTTCTCCGCAGACTGGTTCCACATCAAGGTCAACAATGCCATCGAGCAGGCGAACCCCACGCTGCTTGAGACCAACTGCAGGCTCTATGCGCAATGCAGCGGCGTGACCTTCAACGACACGCCCGTCACTGCCGCGGGAGGCGCCTGTGGCGGCGGCCTGGAAGGCCAGGCAGCCTTTGCGGCGGGCTGCTATAACCTGTCGGAAATCGCGCCGACTTCTTACAACGGCGCATTTTACGAGGTCCGCGGTATCGACTTCTCGCTCAACGAGCTGTTGGATCTTGGCGCTCTGGGCACGCTAAATACCCGTCTGCTCACCACCTGGATGGGTGAGCAGGAGTTCCAGTCCTATCCGGGCGGTCCGACCTACAGCATCCTCGGACAAACCGGAACCGGCAATGGCTTCCTGAACGATTACACGCCCACGGCGCGGTGGCGCGGCAGCTTGATGATCACCTGGAGCCAAGGACCTATCAGCATCACCCCGAACATGAGTTTCGTGGGCCACGGCACCATGGACTATTTGGGCGTAACGCCCGCCCAGGGCGCGCTCTATACGGAAACGATCAATGGCACCTTGCCGGCGGCGCTTGCGGCCTACGGCTTCCATCCGATGCCAACGAACTACGTACCCAGCTATTTCCTCTTCGGGCTAAATGCCACGTATCAGTTTGCACAGCAAACACTCAATGGTCTGCAGCTCTTCGTACAGATCAATAACCTGCTCAACAAGACTCCGCCTTTCACGGGAGGCGAGAACGAATTCGGACCGGCGAATGCCTACGGTGGTACGAATCCGATCTTCTTCGACACGCTCGGGTTGGCTTATCGAGTGGGCTTCAGATTGAAGTTCTGACCTGCATAATCACTATCGCAGAACGTGACTGCGAGTAAGGCCGCACCTGGCTCACCGGGTGCGGCCTTTTTTCATCCCGATTAACTGATTTGTTCCTCAAATCGCACACTGAGCTTTCGATACAGGACCTTGGCAAGCGGGTCGTAGCCAAAAAAGGCGACCGCCGCATCCATCCAGGTGATTGGCCGCGCACGCGCGATTTCGCGTGCGCCTCTGAGCAGTTGCGACGGCACGGAGGACGGTGCAGGGTCAAATACGTCCGCCTCGTAAACGTCCTCCGTCTTCGGCGTAAATGGTCCGCGTCACCTTTGAGAATACGTGCTTTCCGCCAGCCGTCTGATAAATCCGATACTCCTCCCAGTGCCCCTTGGGCGCACAGGCCGGCGCCGCGGAGGCCAGCAGCGTTCCGGTAAATGCCAGGTCCGCCTTACCGTCTCGGGTGACGATTTGTTCTTTCTGAACGCCGACTTCGGCATCATCATCAAGAGCGGGCAGACGACTGCGCATTTTGATCTTAGGCACGGAGACTTCCTTGGGCTCCGGCTCGGGCTTTTTGTCACGGTGGTTGCTGCCTTGCGCCTCACTGTGCGCCGCGGTGGAATCCTGCCGCGCGTAGCTCGGTCGCTGCACCGTTGCCGGTCGTTGCGGAGTCTGCGTCGGACGGGGGCTGATTTCCGCTTGCCGATGGTGCGGAGGCCTCCTCGGGGCGTTCAGAACTCATTGGCAGGGGCCTCGCAGTAAGCAGTTACGAACTGTAAGCCTGCGCCATTCGGCTACTGGTGTCAGCCGGAAGCGGGCGCTGACCCTCGTAAGCGTGCGCTCACGCTCACGACTCCACTGGCAGCATGTGAGCCTTTTTGGGCAGCTTCAGTCTGTCTGCGGGCCCGAAACTGCGAATTGGCGCAGGATCTTCTCGAACACCCCTACCGGTTGACCCCCTTCGATGAGGTGCCGGTCGTTGATAATGATGGCGGGCACGGCGTTGATGCCGCGGTCGCGATAGAACTGCTCGCGCGCCTGCACGTCGGAGACGAAGCGGTCCGATTCCACAATCTCACGGGCGGCCACCTGGTCCAGACCAGCGTGGGCGGCAATCTGCGTCAGCACCGCGTGATCGCTGACATTCGCGCCCTCGCCGAAATAGGCGGCCAGAAGCGCCTGCTTCAATTCCAGCTGCCTGCCTTCAATGCCCGCCCAGTGAAGCAGCCGATGGGCGTCGAAGGTGTTGTAGATGCGCGTGCGCTTGTGCATATCGAAGCGAAACCCGAGTTCGGCACCCCGCTCACGAATCATTTCCTGACTCTGCGCGAACTGCTGTGGCGCGGCCCCGTACTTGGCCGCGATGTGCTCGGCAATATCCTCGCCTTGCGGACCCATGTCCGGATTGAGTTCAAAGGGCTCGAGATGCAGAATGTCCGTGGTACATCCGAGATTCTTCAAGGCGCTGAGCAAAGACTGCAGCCCGATCGCACACCACGGACAGGAGACGTTGGATACGAAGTTGATCTTGATCATGAGGTCCATTGTACAACGCTGCAAAGCGAGTGCTGCCGCCTTGCTTACCGATCCGACGCGATTCCATGGCGTACCAGGCCACCACTCAGCGTGTCCCCACCGAGCGATAGATAGAGCTGCCCTTCGGTGACGACTAGATCAAAGGCCATTCGGCGTGTGAGCCGAGCGCTGATGGCGGCGATCAATTCCGGATCGAATGCATTGATCTCGATGTCTGCGGCACGGTGAATCCTCCCGGCCCGCAGCCGCCCGAGCAGCAAGTTCACATCCTTGTGTGGATAGACCGCCACTTGGGGTGACGCCTTGCTTGCGCGGTGCAGTCGCGCCGCCTCGGGCACTCCGATCTCAATCCAGCGCAGCATCGCACCGGTGAGGTCGTGAACCGCAAGCGCGGGGACATCGGGTTCGGACAGCCCGCCTTTGGAAAAGCTCAGGCCTTCGCGATATTCCAGGCAGTAGGCCAGCACGCGGGTCATGAGGTACGAATCAGTCTCAGAAGGATGCTTCGCAGCACGGAATGCCAGTGCCTGATAGACCTTGCGATCCAAGTCACTCAAGTTGATCTCGAAGCTGTAAATCGTCGCGTTGAGCGCCATCGGCTCAAGCTACCAGTGAAAGGCCGGGCGTTGAGGGGTATTTGGCGTGACTAGGCTCGTTTGACGCCGCCCAGCGGGCTGATCTGCCGCAGGAAGACCGCAACTTTCTGAGGGAAACCGCTGCGGGTGTGGCGGTGCACCCGGCGCCAGGCCGCCCATACATTGCCGACCAATACCCCCGCCAATAAAAAATAGTTGGCGCCGAATTTCTCGAATACGAAGCAGCTTACCGTGGCGACCAGGATTCCGCAGATCCACTGATCCCGATACCTGGCGGGGGACGTTGGAGGGTCTGTCAGAATGATGAGTGCGAAGTAAAGTACCGCGTCAATGTCCGGGGAGCGGAAGATCTCAGCGACTTGCCGCGGCTCGCCCAGATATGCGGTTGCCGTAAACAGGCAGAAATACGCTCCGAGAAAGGACAATACCAGCGGCATTTTATTTACCCGATCCGCAATATAGATGCCGCCGGCGAGCAGTGCCGCGCGCAGCCACAGCGGCGAAACATCGGGCAGCGCCCCCCACCAGCTTTGTCCCATCGGCAAAACATAGAACATCGAAACCAGAGCCAAGGCCGCCGGATTAAACACGTTCGCCGAGCGCGTCCGGATCGCGTACTTGCTCAGCACCGCAACGGCCGAAGTCGCCGCGGGGATATACCAGTGCTCCTGGGCCCGCACCACCATCGTCACGATGATGGCCGTGAGCACGGCACCGCTTGGAAACCGCCACAGACGCTGGCGCAGTCTCAGGATGATGAGATCCAAAAGGCCTGCAACCAGCACTGCGGATGCCGTGTTGAGCAGCACTTTCCCGGCCCCCTCGCCCGGCGCCGCGATGGCCACCAGGACCACGAGGATGACCGTCAGCAACCCCTTCGGAGTCTTGAAGAAGCGCAGCATGCTATGCATGGCACAGTCCGGGCGTGCGGTAGAGTTCCAGATCGGTGGTGACGATGAGACCCTCGACGCCCATGCGCGTCAGCAGCGGGATGCCTTCCTGCGGACCGAGCACGAACACGGCCGTCGCGAGCGCGTCCGCGAGCATCGCGCTGCGCGCGACGACGGTGGCGCTCGCGACTCTATTCGCCGGGTCGCCGCAACGTGGATCGAGAATATGCTGTCCGCGTTCGTAGTCGCCCGACGTGCAAACGGCGCGGTCAGAAATGCGCAGACGGTCGACGAGATCGCCGGGGATACGAGGATGGCGGATGCCGGCGGACCATGGCGTACCTTGCGGGTTGCAGCCGCTGAGAAAGAGATCGCCGCCGGCATCAATGGCGAAATTGCGGAACGGTTGCAACTCGCGCGCGGCAGCGTCCACGGCCAGACCCTTAGCCACCGCACCAAGGTCAAGTGTCAACGGACGCCGCAACAGGATCGTGCGGTAGTCCGCATCGAGCTCGACATCGCGGAAGCTGACGCGCTCGTCAGTCTCTGGCGCGCCCGTGACTTCTCGGGTGAGGTAGTGCCGGTTGTAGCCGCGCGCAGCCATGCGCCTCCCGACGGTCGGATCGAATGCGCCGTCGGTTTGGGCGGCGACCATCATCGCGAAGCGTACCGCTTCGAATAGGATCGGGCTCGCCGGGGTACGCCTGCCGATCGTCAATTGGCGCAGCTCGCTCGCCGCATCGAAGCGGGAACAATGGGTCTCCACCAGTCGGAACCACTCGAAGGCTCGCTCGGCAACGGCAGCGGGCGCATCGACCTCGATGGACACGATGGTTCCCATCACCGCTCCGGTGCAAATCACTTGGGGATCGTCGCCTCGCCGGAAGGTCGCTCAAGCGCGTCGTCGAGCGCTGCGACCAGGGCGTTGTAGTAGGCGTCGGAACTCTCCGTGGCGTGCGACATGTAATCGACATCCGGGCTCTGCCGCTCGACCGGTTGATGGATCAGCGGATCGATCACACTGCACGGGTAACGGGTATCGCAGCTCGCTATACCCGTCTCGACGATGCGTCCGTCTTTGATGACCACGCGGGCTTCGATGTCGCCGTGTGGCGAGTCGCCCACACCGGTATATGTGCCATCTCGCCACTTCGCAGCGGAGGCGGAAGCGGGCTCGCGGGTGATGGCAATGGGCTGCGGTCCCGTCGCGTTTACGACGGGCAAGGGTACCGGGGCAATCTCGCGCGGGGCATTCGGTGACGATGCCGCCCCCGCAGCGGCCGGGGCATCGGCAGTCAGGACGGGCGCGGCAACGGCTTTCCTAGCTGCCGCTTCCGCGCCGCGAGCGGTGCCAGTGGCCTGTGTGCGGGCCTCATCGCAGAAGCAGTGGCGGCAGATACCTTGTCTGCAGCAGCCGGTTGCCGCCTCGGCACCTCGATGGTATCGGCCGGGCGGGCCGCCGCAGGGGCCGTCGGGACCGCCGGCCTGCGCTCCCTCACGTGGACCTCGAATCGGCGCGCCGCTTCGCGCGTACGTGAATAGCCAGCGGCATAGACGGCCAGCACGGCCGCGCAGCTCGCCGCCACCAGGTCGTTTGAAATTTTCCCCTTGCCGCGACCCTTGAGCATGCCTTCGATTGTACGTGCCGGAGCGGCCGGTCGCAGCGCGATCGTAGACCTCAGTTGACCTTGGATTCGCGGCTCCGGCGGCAGATCCGGCCACGTGGAGACCTTCATCGAACTGTCTCCCCGGAACATCGCCTCGATGTGCCGGATCAGGCCATCCTGGACCTTGAACACTTCGAACAAGACTGACGCGTTGTTATTGGGATATTCCGGTGGCGAGGTGAAGTTTGCCACCGCCATCACGACGCCGCGCTCCACGTCGGCTATGTAGATACGGCGATTCTTCACGATCCATTTCATCCGCGGAATCTTGAACTCACCGGCGCAGCTGCCCGATGACTCGGGTTGATTGACGGTCAGCACCGCATCTTCGAGCCGGGAGCACTCCGGATGCCATGGCACATCGTGGTAATCGAGGGACCCGGAAACGACATCGAAGTATTTGTTGGCGGTCGCGATGAGTTCCTCACGCGAGACCTGTTCGCTTTGCGGCAGTACCGAATCGTAGATCCGATCGGCCTGATTGAGTTTCGAAGGAGAGGTACCGCGGAGCATGCCATCATAGGAGATCTCCTCGACCTCCGTGACCTGTCTGGCCACCACCTTTAGTCGCACCATGTAGAACCACCAGCGCTCGCCCTGGTTGGTGGGCGCGTTCGTGACCGTCCCCATGAACATCGCAGCACCAGTCACCGGATCGACGAATGCCTGGCGATACGGCATGCGCTTGGCCAGTCCCCAGACCTCCCCTTTGCCGAGCGCGACGTCGGCTCCGTTTGAGGTTACCCGGAGGGTAGCGGCCACCTTGATGCGTGAGGTGTCGTTATCGAGCAGTCCCTCGGTGTAGGTCTGCAGGAACTCGAGCAGGCAGCGCCGATTGCAATCCGGTTCTTTAAGCTTGTCCTTCGCGCCGATGGTCGCGAAGCCAGAACCGGCCAGCAGGAGCATGCAGCCGAGCCATGCTGTCGTGTGCGATGAATGAGGGGACATGAACCGACTCCTGTATCAGGGCGATCCCGATATTGGTCGAAAGCGGCATACGCGGCCAGCACGTCCGCAGCCCGCTGTGCCCGAGCGACAAAGGCGCGACGGGGGGTCAAGACGCCTAAGGCATGGTCCTGGGCCAGGACCCTTGCATAACTTGTCGTTCTGTATGACTGCGCATACTCATATGCACAGTTACGTTACGATCTCTCCGGCCGACGGGCGGCCCATGTATCTGCAGATCATCGAGCAGATTCGCCGCCGGATCGCCGTCGGGGACTGGAAGGTCGGCGATGAGCTGCCGTCGATTCGGGCCCTCGCCGCTTCCACCCAGGTGAGCGTGATCACGGTGAAGCGAGCCTATCACGAGCTCGAACGTGAGGGCGTGATCATCACGCGCCAAGGCAAGGCCTCGTTCGTGGCGGAGCATGTGGACTTGAGCGGCAAACGGCGACGCGAGGAGCTCGACCAGCACCTCACCGCGGCGGCGCAGATCGGGCGCGAACTCGCGCTGACGCCCGAGGAACTGGTTAAGCGCATGCGCGTGCAAATGACCGAGGGCGGGGAGAAGTCGTGACGGACCTGGAAATTGAACTCGAAGGTGTCTCAAAGGCGTATCGCTTCTTTGCGCTCAACGAGCTGACCCTGATGCTCACTGCGCTCATGGGGCTCGTCGGCCCGATATGACGTCCGGCAAGTCAACCCTCATCCGATCCTGAATTTCCTGGTGGCCGCAAGCTTTGGTATCAACTATTTGTTCGAGCGCCGCAGCTTGGTACTGTTTCTGATCAATGGCGGATATCACGCTCTGCAGTTCGCGCGCTACGGTCCCATCCTTGCGCTTTGCCATTGAATGGAGAATTCTATGCGTCTTCGGTTACCGTCGTTGCTTTCACTCGCTGGCCTTGCCCGTGCGCCCCTACCAGCCGCTGGCGTTTCTCGCCGGTTCCTGCTGGCGGGGCAATCTGCCAGCGGCTGGGCAGACGGATGAGGATTGTTTCTCCTCTATGTACCGTGGGAAGTTCCTGCGTGATCGGCACATCGTTCGGGCGGCAGGTCAGCCCGAGCATCTTGGCGAATCAATCTATTTCTGGAACTGCAGAAGCGAAACAACTCGAATATCTTTATGTACAGAGCGACGGCGGCTTCAGCCGCGGCATTGTCAGCGTTCAATCCGGTGCGGTGATATTCCCGCCGACGAGTTACGTTGAAGCGGGCCATGACAGTAGCTACCGCAGCCGTTGGCGCCAGGACGGTGCTGATGCCTACGACGTCGTGACCGAGTTTAAGTCCGGCGACTCCTGGAAGGAGGGCTGGCGGGTGCACATGGTCCGCAACGGCGTGGCGTCACCTTGAGCGCAAACAGAGGTAGTGCAATGTTGATCATTAAAGCGTGGCGGACGCAGGACCTGCAGGAGAAACCCGCGGTCTATCGAGTTGAATCCTACCGGCTGCAAATCATGCCGGGAAATAACAGCGGCACGTTGCACGTATCGCCGCCAAGACAGCCGATTCTGCTAGGCGCCGAACCCGGCCGCTTTGTCCGTCTCGAGACATACACTGAGGCAGGGGTACTGCGCGAGACGGTGCTGATTGAACATGGTCAGCTGCGCCGATCCGCCGCGCCGTTCTACAAGGTATGGGTAGAGCATCTCGGACAGCTCGGCGCGCGGGTGGGTACGAGGTAGAGGCGCAGTCCGCGGTCTTCGACCCCCTGAAGGTTGGCGGCGAAGGCTTTGCACGGCTTCTAAAGCCAGACCAAGTACTGCGCGTTGCGGCCGATGAGGCCAGACTTGTCCGGATCACATCGCCAGATGGCAAACAGTCCACCATGGAGTATGCCAATGCATCCGTGACCATCAGGTAGCACCCCGTCCTCAGTGGAATAAGGTCACGCCGTTGAAGGTGGCGCAGAGACAACCGCCCCGCGCGAGGTGAGTCGATCCGCTGCGATAAGCGATTGAAAAGATAAATGTTTTGAGAAACAATGCCCAACCGCGAACAGCCAATCCTCATTTGGACTGAGCCCAGCAGAGGGAGCCACCGGAACGACGGCGACAGCAAATCCGCCTTACCACCGACGCGCATGGGGCGTCGAGCGAACCGACATGGCGCAGGGGGCTTCGTTGCAACGGCCAAATGCGTGCAGCCCGACGCAGCGTGTCGAGAACCGTGAGCGCTTGCCCTACCCATGACTGTTTCGTGTAGAAAAGCCTATGGCACCCTTCCGGCAAGCCATCGAATGAACGGCAAGGAAAATGATGAGTATTCGTCATGAGCTCCACAACGAGTGATGCCGGCCAGCCAGTAGGGCCGCCGATGCCGGGCTGGGCACCGCGTCCTCGACCGCCGCGAGTCGCCATGACAGGCGGGTATGCCTCAGTCGAACCCGTCTCGGTCGATAAGCATCTGGCAGACCTCTTCTCGGCCTATGCCAAGGCGCCGGATGCAAGCGACTGGACCTATCTTCCGGTCGAGCGGCCTGAGAACGAGCGCCAGTTCGTGGCATACCTCAGTAAGCTCGCAGCGAGTGATGACCCAATGCATCACGCCATTCTCGACGTGCAGAGCGGGCGCGCCTTGGGCAGTGCGGCATTCATGCGGATTGAGCCGGCACACGGAGTCATGGAGGTTGGCTGGATCACCTTTTCTCCCGCCCTTAAACGTACCCGTATCGGCACCGAAGCGATGTACCTCATGATGAGGCGTGCCTTCGAGGAACTCGGCTACCGCCGCTATGAGTGGAAGTGCGACAGCCTGAATTCCGCGTCTCGAGCGGCGGCCATTCGATATGGCTTCGCATTCGAGGGCACCTTCCGAAAGGCGACCATCTATAAGGGTCGTAGCCGTGACACGGCTTGGTACTCGATCACCGATGATGAGTGGCCGGGGGTCCGTGACAAGCTGGAGGCATGGCTGCAGCCGAGTAACTTCGACGCTGATGGCCGCCAGCGTTGCAACCTGGGGACGATCCGTTCCGGAGCCTAACCACTAATCACCTGTCCGGTCCGAGATCCGGCAACCCGCCGCAACGCTAACCTTTTTCAATGCGGCCGGCTGGCTTGCAATCTCGATGCACCAGTTGCGAGGGTAACTGGAGGGGCGAACGCGCCATACCAGCCGTATCAATACGACAGTTTGGATGGCGAGACTTTGCCCGGGCAGCTGATCAAGCGCGGCGTCCGGCTTTGTGTGCTGGCGCACGTAATAAGTGCGATCGCGGGCATCCGGCGCACCACCCCGGCCGCTGGGCAGCGCAGCCGCCTCGCCCCTCAATCCGGAGTTCATAACGCAAGCCAAGAGGCGCCTGCGTGTTGGAACTGAGAGCCAGCCCCGCTTCGCGCATCTAAATTTACGGCCAGGACCACACGCTAAAGGTCTGCGGGCCGCTATGAGGGCCACAGCCGGCCGGACGGTGCGCAATACATTGCGGCGAACTGTGAGCCGCCACGTCAGTGGCGCGAAGGTGGCCTGCCATACTGGCACGTCAATTGACCCTCAGGAGAGACAGGTATGAGAAGTATTCTATTAACCGGGCTGCTGATTGCGGCGGCACCGGTCATGGCAGCGGATATCGGAGTGTCCGTGAACGTCGGCGAACCGGGATTCTTTGGTCAGATCAACCTCGGTGACGCGCCACAACCGTCAGCACTGGTCTATGCGCGGCCCATTGTGATTCACCGCGATCCTGGATTCCGCGGCGCGCCGATCTATCTCCATGTTCGGCCCGGCTACGAGTCACATTGGTCACGCCATTGCGCTGAATACCATGCTTGCGGCCGCCCGGTCTACTTTGTCCGTGACGATTGGTATAACCGCGAATACGTACCGCGCTATCACCATCATGACGGCGACGACCATGGACATGACCACGATCATGACCATGACCATGACCATGACCATGACCATGATCACGACCACGACCGCCACAATTAGAGCACGCGCTGACCGCGCAGTCGTAGGTACGACTGCGCGCGTCAGAATCTGCAGTGACGCAGGTCATCGGTTACATCGAAAGGATCCCTCATGATTCCGTTAAGAGCAGCGGCCGTGCCCCGAATGATCGATATCTTGTGCCAAAAATGCCAACACAAGGTTTCAGAGGGATCTGAAAGGCTGCGTGCGGATCCGCACGTAACATGCCCGGCATGTCATTTCGTGATGAGCGTCGACCTCGCCCAGTTGGATCTTTGAGGAGAGCCCCGTCGCTTGGCCGTGCTCTGTCACGGCATCAGCGAGCACGCCACCTATAACAATACAGTGCGGGGGTTGATTAACCGGCGCGAGCGTGCATCATGATCCTTATGTGCGGCGTTGCCTTAGCCGTCGCAGGCACAACCTGGCGGCTGATGGCACTGATCGCTACGGGAAATGCACGAATTACCGCAGGCTTTTCCTTTCCTGCAAATTTTGCAGCACGACTGAGCGGTGTGCCTAGGCGCTCGTGTCAGGCCCAGAACCTTCATTAGTGACGGGGACGGTGCCGAGCCACTCGGAACAGTGCTGCTCAGCGGATTTGATGGGGCATCGGCTGAGGACACCGCCGACAACGACAACAGGATAATCAACAGTCCAGCGCGTTGAATCAGCATAGCGGTCCACCCTTGTGCAGTTTTGGCGCGCCATCGAGCTGCCACCCATGCAGGCTACGCGCACATTCGGTCGGGCGCACGCTGCGAGCGGCAACGGTGCCCACTGGATCGCGTGACGCAGGCGTCATAAACCCGTTCACGCGCAGCCGTAGGGCGCGGCCCTGGTTCATGCCCTAAATTCGTTAAACTGATCGAGATCGGCAATGAGCCCAGTTGATTGCCTGGGACGCCATCCGAGACGCTGCTGCGTCAGAGCGCTCGAGGCCGGGCCATCCATTGCGACAAACATTGCCAACGGGCCGAAATGGCTCACCGCCTCTTCCGGCGCCTTGGACACGACCGGGATTTTCAACCCCCGCCCGATAGCCTCGGCAATCTGCTTAAGCGGCACCCCTTCTTCGGCAACGGCGTGATAGGCAGTGCCGGCTGGCGCTTTCTCGAGCGCCAAACGATATAGCGGCGGCACATCCAGCCGATGCACTGCAGACCACCGGTTGCGGCCCTGGCCGACATATGCCGAGACGCCTTTTTCGCGCGCCACGGCAATCAGGAAGCTGACCAGTCCCGCCTTGTTCCGATCATGCACCTGCGGCAATCGCACGGCGGAGGCACGCACTTTTCTGGAAACCAGCGCCAGGGCGGTCTGCTCCGAGACACGTGGCGCAGGGTGATCTTTTGGCCCCCGTTACGAAAACACGCATGGTGATCCCTCCTTTATGTCGTGGGGTAGGATCCTCGATTGATGCCGGCCGGGCTATGCCGTAACGTCCGAATTATCTTCGCTATCGTCCGAGACGCCCTATGGATCCACTGTCAGACGTACTTTCGCTCCTCAAACTGCACAGCTATGCGTGCGGCGGATTCGATGTCGGCGCAGACCTGTGCATCCAGTTCGCCAAGCACGCCGGCGTCAAGTGCTACGCCGTGGTGTCCGGTCAGGCCTGGCTCTGTGTCGAGGGTGTCTCTGAGGCGGTGCAACTGGGGGCCGGAGATTGCTTCCTTCTGCCCCGCGGACGCCCCTTCTGTCTGTCAACCGGACCAGGGCTCCCGCCCGTCGATTTCTTCGCGCTGCGCGCGAACGCTAAGAACGGTTCGGTTGGCGTGTACAACGGCGGCGGAACATTCTTCATTGTCGGAGGACACTTCGCGCTCGCTGGCAATCACGCGAACATCCTCCTTGGAACACTCCCGCCGATCGTGCATCTGCAGAAGGAATCAGACAAGGCGGTGCTGCGCTGGTCAATCGACAGGATGATGGAGGAACTGCGCGAACCACAGCCGGGAAGCGCGCTGATTGCGCAGCATCTTGCCCATACGATGCTGCTACAGGCCCTGCGCCTTCATCTATCGGATGCATCGCACGTTCGCGTTGGCTGGCTGTTCGCCCTCACCGACAAGCAGCTGGGCGCGGCAATCACTGCCGTCCATGAACAGCCGGGCCATCATTGGACACTGCAGAAGCTGGCTGAGCGTGTAGGCGTGTCGCGTTCGACGTTTGCCCAGAGATTCAAGGACACGGTGGGAGAGTCCCCCATGGAGTATCTGACGCGCTGGCGGATGCTGCTCGCCGGAGACAAGCTGGTCAATTCCAACGATTCGGTGTCGGTGATTTCATTGGCGCTCGGCTATGAATCCGAAGCCGCCTTCATCACCGCTTTCAAGCGAGTCATGGGCTGCTCGCCACGGCAATATAGCCGCGAGGAACGGCTTGGATCCGGCGCACATTGATGCCTCGGATGCCTTTGAGCGGGACGCAGGCTTCAGGTGCTCGCTGGATCTGAAACGCCCCGAATCAGTCGGTCGCCTTCCAGAGAGGCCGGCAGGAGTCAAGAAACTGCACGCGGTCCCGATCAGACTGCATCTCGAGTGCAAGTTCCGCACACAAGCCAGCCAGGTCCGCTGCGCGAGCGGCGGCGCGCTTCGTCAGCACGCGCGCAATCGGTCCGATGTAGTGCGCGAGTGCCTGCTCAATGCTTAGCAGCGCAGCGGAATCGAGGCCGCTGGCACGGTCAGCTTGCACGTCGAGAGCGAGCAGCTTCGCCGTTGCGCCGGCATTCACGCCGGCGCGTAGATACTCGCAAAGTTTTGCGTAATACGGCGCCCGCGGCGGCGGGAAGGCATCGAGCCAATGAGCTGCGCTCAGAAAGTATTCGAGACTATGGGACGGAAGCACATTCTCGATTCGCAACGGCAGGATCCGTACCTGCCTGTGCACGGCCCGCTCTACCTCACGTCGTACCTGAGGTGATGCATTGCTGCTGGCAGAGAACACCAGGATCATGATGCGGGCACTGCTGATCGCCTCGATGATGGCCGCGGCCCAATCCCCGCCGGGGGCGATGTCACGCGGCGCGATCCAGCAGCCAACGCCACCGGCCTCGAGCTGCGCGACGAGTTCGAACGCGCATGCGCGATCGGGCTGCGAGTAGCTGATGAAGACGTCGTTGGCCATGTGTCAAGATTCGAGCAGCTTCATGGCCTTCTCAAGGCTGGTGCGCATGCGGTTGAAAGCGCGTCCCAAGGCACCGATTTCGTCGCCCCCGGTTGGAAAGGACGGCGCGGACAACTCCCCGGTGCTCAACTTATCAGCGATCTGAACGGTGCGCCGCAGCGGCCTCATGACCAGCAGATACAGCACGACGTTCACGGCGATCAGAAGCAAAGCAAAGACCGTGATCAGCGGGCTGAGCGTGTCGCGAAGCAGACCGGACGCGCGCAGCCGGGCGCTCGCGAGCGGCACGGACACCACTTGGGCGCCGATCACTTCCCCCATCTGCCAGCCAAATCCGTTGTTGGGCCCATAGCGCGCGAGCACCGGCTGCGGCGCGGCGCTGGGCAAGCTGTGGCATGTCAAACATTCACGCTCGGCACGGATAGGACGTGCCAGGTACAGCGCCGGGCCCAGGGGCGTGTCCCGCTCGCCTTGAATCTCCTGCGCGGTTGAATCATTGCGAAATCGCTGGATGACGTCCGCCTCCCAATCCGCCGCCCGATCGCGTGGATTGGTCGGGTTTAGCGTCGCCTCCTTGTACAGATACTGGGGGTGCTTCTCGCGCATCTTCAGGAAATTCTGAGTCGCGGCATAGAAGGGTACGCTTTGCGGAAGGAAGACCGTCTTCTGCTGCTCGGTAAGCAGCGGCGCAATTTCATTGGCAGTGTAGGCACGCACCGCAAGCGCACTATCGAGCATCAGGCCCGCGTCGTTCAAAGCTTCGCCGCGTGCACTGGTTTCGAGACTGCCCCGGATCAGGTAGACGGTCGCGAGCGTACCTGCCGCAAAAATTACGACCAATGCCACGTTGATCCTGGCCAGCAGATTCATGTGATTATCCCTCGGAATGACCGAGCATACGTGGATTGGGACCTCCCACGTGCTTGAAAATATTGATGATAAAAGAGGAAATCGAATCCTCGACCCCGCCATTTTATGAGTGTGTCCGCCCCGCTCCTCTCATCGACCTCAGCCTCAGACATAGGTGGGGTCCCTAGCGGATCAGTTGTTGATGCTGATCGGATCGTATCCCGGTTGGCAGACATCGACGATACACAGCGATTCGAGCGTACGGCCTTCGGGTGGCGCCTTGAGGCCGGCTTTCAGCATCAACTCACGCAGCACCTTGGAGGTCTCTGGATGCGGGATCGCCGACTGCACCCCAACACGCACCAGACCGTCCGCATAATCGATCGGCAACCAGGTGTGGATCGACAGGGTCGGACTGCCGCGGTTGTCGGTATTGCCGAAGTCGCGCACATCCATCCTGGCGCCCGCCGCCACCAATACTTTCACCACCTCAGTCGCGCCCTTGTGCGCGGCGCCGTGCAGTGCAACGCGGCCGGTGTCGGCCTGGAAGTTGGGATTGATGCCGAGCGACAGCAAATACTTTACGGCCTCAACCGTCTCCTCGGGGGAGCGCTCCTGGGTAACGCCTTCCACCCAGCCGATGCCGGCGGCCGCCGCCAGTGGCGTTACTCCCAGTTTCGTATTGATCTTCGGATCAGCGCCATGCGCGATCAGCAGTTTCAGCAATTCAAGATCGCCTGACTGCGCTGCACGCAGAAACGCCGTGGCGCCGTCCTCGTTCAACCATTGATTGGTGAACACCGTGCGCGTTTCGGTGCTCTCGGTGATACGCCAATTGACGTTGGCGCCCTTGTCGAGCAGCAAAGTGATGTAGGCGAGGCTGTCCATATCGCCCGTGCGCACCGGGTAGTCGCCGCCTTCGATATTGCGGTTGTCTACGGCGAGATACAGCGGCGTCCAACCCCCCTTGTTGGCGAGATTCACGTCCGCGCCGTGTTCGATGAGAAACTTCGCCATTTGATAGTTCGAGTTCTGCGTGGCGGCCAGCAGCGGACTCCAGCCGTAGCGAGTTGTCTGGTTCACATCGGCGCCACCTTCCAGCAGCGCACGCGCGGCCTCGATGCTACCGGTGCGCGCGGCATAGACCAAGGCGGTGATCGCACCACCATCGGGGTCGCGCGCCGGGGGGCGGCGGCCCCGATTGGCGGCTACGGGAACCGGATTGCCACTCGCATCGGCAGCCGCGGCGCCATCGGCGTCCTCAGTCACTTCTCCACCCACACCAGCGCCATGGTTGCCGCCGGCGCCGGCCACGGTAACGAAACCCAAACCCCTGCGCTGAATCCCCTTGCACAAATCGGCGTCAGGGATATTTTTCGCGCTGTCGCCAAACAACATCTCGCGCTGGATACGCACCTGTTGCAGATCCGGTGGCTTCGCCTCGCACAGCACCGCGATCGCCTGCTGGCGTACCGCGCGGCGGGGATCCTCGGAGTTGCCCAACGCTGCCGAGCGCCCATCGCGCATGACCGGTTTGGACACGGCTGCCACGTTGGCGCCGTGCTGGATCAGTTCCTTCAACACCTCGGCGTGGCCCTGGTCGGCGGCCTGCATCAGCGCGCTGGTACCGCGTTCGGTTTCACTCGCATTCACATCGGCGCCGTGTTCCAGCAGTGCATGCACGGCATCGACGCTACCCGAGCGGGCAGCCAGCATCAGCGGGCGGCGGCCAAGCGGCAGCTGTTCGTTGGCATCGGCACCACCCTTGAGCAAGACTTCAACCACGGCGCCATCACCGCGTGCGGCGGCCAGCCACAGGGGCGTCGCGCCATCGTGATTGGCCAACTCCGGTTTGGCGCCGGCCTTCAGCAACAGCTCAGCCAGTTTGGCGTCGCCGCGATAGGCGGCCCATTGCAGGGCGGTCGCGCCATCGGCCTGTTGGGCATTCACCTCGGCACCGTGTTTCAGCAGACGCTCGATTTCCGCAGTGTTGCCTTTGCTTGCGGCATCGGCAATTGGCGCTTGCGCGAACGCCGCGCCTGCCATCGCCGATAGCAGCGACGCAGCGAGAGCTCGCAGGGCAAAGCTACGCATAACTGTTTCTCACCGAGCCCGTCACACCAGCCCGGGCAGAAGTCCGGTGCTGTCGCCGAAACTGTCCCGGCGGATGTCGAACTGGTCGAGAATGCTCAGCAGCAGGTTGCCGGTCGGTACCTGCTTGGTCGGGAACGCCAGATGGCGGCCACCCTGCAGTTTGCCGTAATTGCCGCCGACCAGGATGTGCGGCACGTCGTAGTGCACGTGCTGGTTCGGATTGCCCATGTTGCTGCCGTACAGCAGCAGCGAATGATCGAGCAGCGAACCGTCGCCATCTTTGGTGTTAGCCAGTTTATCGACGAAATAGGCCAACATCTTCACGTGATACTGGTTGATCTTCGACAATTGCTTGATCAGATTCGGGTCTTCACCGTGGTGCGAGCCGCCGTGGAATCCGAGTGTCGGCGACTCGCATTCCGGATAGACACGGCCGGTGAGATCGCGCGCGAACAGCATGGTGCTGACGCGGGTGATGTCGGCCTGGAAGCCGAGCACCAGCAGTTCGAACATGATCTTGATGTGTTCATCGAACGACTGCGGAATGCCCGGGGGCACGGCGAAATTTTCCGGTGCGGCATTGGTCGCTTTGGCGGCGATCTGCAGACGACGCTCGATTTCACGCACGTTGTCGGTGAAAGCATCCAAACGCGCGCGGTCCGGCACACTGATCTCAGTGCGCATGCCCTTGATCTTGTCGTTGACCGAATCGAGGATGCTCTGGTTGCGCTCGCGGCGCTCGGCGCGTTGTGCGGCGGTGCTACCGCTGCCGAACATGCGCTCGAATACGACTTGCGGATTCAGCTCCATCGGCAAGGGCGTGGTCGGGGACGCCCATGCGATCGTGTTGGTGTAAACGCAGCTGTAACCTTCGCCGCAGTTGCTTGAACCCGATCCGGGGTCTTCCACCGAGATTTCCACCGACGGCAGCAGCGTTTCCTGCCCGTACTTGGCGGCGATGATCTGGTCGATGGTCTGGCCGGCATAAACGTCGGCACCGGAGGTCTTGCGCGGTTTCTGCGCGCACAGGAACGCGGCAGCGACCCAGTGGTCGGCACCGGTCTCACCCGGAGGCG
Organism: uncultured Gammaproteobacteria bacterium; assembly: GCA_963708865.1. GTDB lineage: Bacteria > Pseudomonadota > Gammaproteobacteria > Steroidobacterales > Steroidobacteraceae > DAIDKA01. The sequence goes on along the minus strand of CAVPUC010000005.1, from coordinate 31,283 downwards.
GCTCAGAGGAGCGCGAATGCAGGCCGGTGAGGATATTCAGGTGTTTGCGGAACGGCTCCATCGGTTTCCAGATGAATGGCAGTTCGTCCGGCAATGCGCCCACTGTTTCGGGAATCCAGTAGCCGGGTGCCGCGCCGTGTGGCACGAAGCCGCCGAAGAAACGGGGCGGTGTGTTCGCCGCAGTCTTTGCCTGCGCTGTCATGGCCGGGAGCATTGCATCCAGCAGAGGAAGGGCAAGCGCAGTGCCGACTCCGCGCAACACGGCGCGGCGACTGATGTGCTTTTTGGTAATAAACATGGGTTTAGTTTCCGTTCGTCGAATTTGCGGCTGACAGCGAAGCTGGCGCTGGGGCTGATTTGATGTTCATGGTGAAGGCCGGACTCTGGACCACACCCATGATCAGCGATGAGAACTTGTAGTTGTCCTTCGCCGCATTGTGCGTCAGCGAACGGACCAGTGGCATGTCGTTGTAGTCGAGGCCACGGCCGATGGCATAGGTCAGCAGGTTCTTGGTCACCACTTCCACGAACATCTCGCGCTTGCGTACTGCGAGGTCGCGTAGACCCTTGATGCCTTCGACGCGGGTGCCGTCGGTGACGATGCCGAGCGAGTCGATCGGGGCGCCCACTTCAATAGTGCGCCACTCGCCCACGGGGTCGAAGTTCTCCATGGCCAGACCCAGGGGCTCGAACATCTTGTGGCAGGTCGCGCAGGTGGGGTTGGTGCTGTGGATCAGCAGGCGCGCCCGCATGGTCTTCGGGGTTTCACCGGTTTTCTGATCCAGTTTGATCACCACGCCTGGCGGCGGATCCGGCGGACTTACGCCAAGGAAGGTCTGCAGGAACCATTTGCCGCGCTTCACCGGCGAGGTACGCGCCGCCTCGGACGTGATGGTCAACAGTGCGCCCTTGCCCAACAGGCCCCTGCGCATGTCCTGATCGGGCCCCAGTTGAACACGACGGAACTGCGGGCCGTAGACGCCGGGAATGCCGTAGTGTTTGGCGAGGCGCTCGTTGACGAAGGTGTAATCCGCCGTCAGCAAATCACCCACGCTGCGATCTTCCTGGATGATGCTGGCGAAGAACATTTCGACTTCGGTCCTGAACGCATCGCGCAGCGTGCTGTCGAAGTCGGGAAACAGGTTCACCGCCGGCTCGCTGGCAGCGATGCCGCGGATATTCAGCCACTGGCCGGTGAAATTCTGCACCAGCGCCTGCGAACGCGGATCGGCGATCATGCGATCGACCTGCTGTTTCAGGACCTTCGGCTCGTGCAGCTTGTTGGCGGAGGCGAGTTTGATCAGCTCCTTGTCGGGAATGCTGCTCCACAGGAAGAATGACAGACGCGACGCCAGTTCGAGATCGCTGATCTGGTAGGGAGTCCCTGCCGCCACTTTGGCCGGCTCGATCTCGGCGCGGTAAATGAAATCCGGATCGGTCAGGATGCGCTGGATCACCGCTTCGATGCCGCTGTCGAATTTTCCGCCCTGTTCGCGTCCGCTATGATAAAAAGCGGTCATTACCTTGATGTCGGCGTCGGTGGCTGGACGGCGGAAGGCCTTCGTGGTCAACGTAGTGATGATCTTGTGTGCGCAGTTGTCTTCCTCGCTGACTTTCTTCGGGTAGCATTCGAAAATCGTGCGTCGACTTTGTGTGTCGGTGGCCGCCGTGCCCTTGAACGGACCTTCGATGAACACTTGGCCCACGTGCGGGTAGAACGTGTGACCCGAAATGGAGCCGGGCGAGTTCATGGTGCGCTGGAACGATTTGTCGATTCCGGTGTCGGGCAGATCGCTGGTGGCGAGGAACGCCACGCCGATGCGGTGAAAGCCGGCCTTGATCGGCAGGGCCGGCGTCTTGCCGCCATCACCGCGTTTGGTGGCAATTTCTTTGTCCCAGTCGTACAGGTACATGCGTTTGCCATCGACTGTGACTTCCAGCTGCTCGCCTCTGACGTTGCCGAGTACCGCGGTGAAGTAACCGGTCATGCCCTTCACGGTAAGGGTGTACTCGCCATCGGCGGGGAATTCATGTTCGATCAGCATGCCGCCGCGGGTGCCGAACGGTAGGCCTTCGACGTATTCGTTCTGGCTGGTGTCGTGCGGGGCATCGAACACCGCCAATGTCGGCGCCGTTTCAGTGCCGATGGCCAGACGGGCGATGTTGCCGGCCGCCGACAGATACGCCTCCAACAACGCCGGCGACGTGGTCAGCGTGCCCGCCATGTTGTCGAAGCCGTGACTGGAGTCATCGGACGGCAGAAACTTGGCGGCATCGATGTCGAGCGTCAACAGATCTCGGATCGCGTTGGTGTATTCGGTGCGGTTGAGGCGATGCAGGCCCGGCGCTAGCGGATGCGGAGCCTTGGTGGCGGCAATCTTGTCGATGTTCTCTTCCACACTCTGCGCCAGCAGCTGCACGGTATCGTAGTCGGGGCGATCCTTGCCCGCCGGCGGCATCATGCCCGCGCGCAGGCGTTTGATCATTTTCTCACCGACTTGCGGCCTTTCGGCGATGCTGGTGGCATCGGCGAATTCCAGATCGACCCCGCCCGCGAAGTCGGTAGAGTTGTGACATTTGGCGCAGTACTTATCGATCAGCGCTCCACTGTCCACGGCGCCGTCGTGAGCAACGGCGGCTTGTGTGAACATGAGGACCCCCGCGAGTATGGACATGCCATAACCAACGGGCTTCAGCTGAGCCATTAACGGCATAACATTCCTGCTTAGCAACGATGACTGAGGAAGCACCGCCAGACGACTATAGCGGGTCTGGCGGGTCGAGCGGCGACGGCCTCCACGGGCGTCTCAGCCATATCTAAGTCTTCCTAGGCCAGATTGTAAGGACATGCGGGGAAGACGTCCGGCTTGTTGAGTGAACAACACCTTGGTGCACACGGCAGATAATATGTTTTTCAGAGGCCTTTCAAGGCTTAGGCTGCATTCGTAAGCCGGGATTTATGTCAGGGCACCCTCTCTGGACCGGTCCGTCCGGCGGCAGACCGCTCGAAAGGGCCGCGGACCTCGGCATCCTTGCGCAAATGGCTTGCGAAGATCCCACTGACCGTGATCCTAGCCTTAAGCCCAGGCGGTAGGCTCGACCTTAAACCGGGTAGTCGGCGGCAGGTCCCCCCGGGCGTAGCGACCATTACTACTGCAGCGCCTCGACGGCGCCTCCGCGAAGCAAGTTGAGGATTTGCTCACCTGTCACTGGCGCTAATTCCCTGATCGCGATGGTCGTTTTGCGAGTGACGCCCCGCCTCGTGAGACACATATATGAAGGCCAAATATTGCCTTTTAATTCAACCACTTAAGATGATCTCCCACAGGGTATTGAGCGTCGAAGTCCTATTTTTATGGATTTGGAAGAAGCTTTCACTCAGCCTCGGGAGGCCAAGCTGAGGTTCTAGATGACCTTGAAGCTTCAGCATTGGAGGCAAAGCGCGTGGGCGGCCCGCACCGCGTGGTGCCCCGAACCGGCCCTTACTCGCCAGCCCGCAGAGTATCGCTGACCTCATCGCCGGGCGCTTCGGAGGGGTAAGAGGCCCGACGCTTCTTGGCCCGGTGGGAGCTCTGGCACCGCACCGCCGGTCCCGTCGAGCTACGCACAACGAGATCGGGCTGCATGCGGATCACGACCGGATTGCGATCACTGCCGTCCATCAGATCCACCAGCAGCCCCGCCGCTTGTGACCCCATCTCGTACTTCGGAATGCGGATCGTCGTCAGTGCTGGGACCATCCGGGAGAGGAATGGAATATCGTTGCCGCCGATGATGGAAACATCCTCAGGCACACGCACGCCGGCTTGGTTGAGCGCGTCGATGCATCCCATCGCAATCAGATCGTTGCTCGCGAGAATGGCTGTGAAGCGCGGGTCGCGCTTGAGCAGTTTCTGGCAGGCGAGGAATCCCTCCTCGATGGTGAACTTCTGGGTTCTCGGCATCGGCAGGACATCCAGATTGTGGATCTTGATGTAGTCCTTGAAAGCCTTCTGACGTTCACTGCCCGTGGAGGTCTGCTCGTTGCCGGCGACATGGGCGATGCGCGTGTGTCCAAGTCCGACCAGGTGATCGAGCGCTGCCTTTACGCCAAACGCCTCATCCGTAACCACTGCATTGACCCGGTCTGATCGGACCGTACGATTGACCAGGATGAAGGGAATGTGGTCCTTAATGCAGATGTCTACGATGGGGTCATCAAAGTGCGCCGTTGCTATGATGATGCCGTCGACCGAACGTCCCCTCATCATCTTGAAGGCATTGCGTTCTTTCTCCGCATCATCGTCAGTGCTGGTCATGATCACCGTATAACCATCCGACTCGGCAACGTCCTGAATACCCCGGATCATCGGCGGGAAGACGGGATTGGTGAGGTCGGGAACGAGCACGCCAACCGTGAAGGATTTGTTACGCCGTAGCGACGACGCAGCGATGTTGTGATAGTAGCCGAGCTTCTCGGCGGCCTTCTCGATCTCCCGCGCCACAGCTGGGGAGATCTTGCGCTTCTGGTCCGGATTCAGCGCGCGAGAAACCGTCGAATGGTGTACGCCGACGTAGTTGGCCACGTCGCAGATTGTCGGCTTATTTTTCCTGACCACGTCCAACCCCAAGCGTAAGCCAGCCACTGTCGCGTTCAACCCCATACCGCTTGATGGATTCGGGCGGGCGATACCAGTTGGTCACATCCGGTCGATGCACCCAGTACCACACGGGCGACAATGGATTGTTTGATCATGTTACAGGCAGTCCGACGCGGTTTAAACCGCCGAGTGCAGGTATTTGATGGCCTTCGCACGATTTCGGCGTTCCCGGCGCCATGTAGATTTGCTTTGGAGCCATGACTTGCGCGTCGTTCAAGGATTTGACCCGCAGGCCGCGTGACTATGGATCAAGTAACAAATATACAAGTCTCGTTTGACGTAGTTCCGCACACTTTTGGTGAGCCGGTGCGGTGCGCGACCGAACCTTGCTGGGTTGTCATCTCGCGCATTGCACCACGATCGACGCCGCTTACCTTCTGAGCAACAGTTTTAGTCGCGATAGGGCTGATCGAGCACCACCGTCTTCGATTCGAGAAATGGCAGCAAGCCCTCGATGCCACCTTCACGGCCGATGCCCGATTGTTTGAAACCACCGAAACCGATGGTGACATCCGGCCGGGAAGCGTTCTGACCGACCGTGCCGGATCTGAGCTCGCGGGCGATGGCGACAAAGCGCGCGTTGTCGTGAGTGAATACTGAGGCGTTGAGGCCGAAAATACTGTCGTTCGCCAGCATCACGGCATGCGTCTCACCGTCCGCGGGAATAACGCTCAGAACGGGGCCGAATACCTCTTGCTGACCCAGGGTGGAGCGGTTGTCGACATGACCGAATACGGTCGGCTCGATGTAGTAGCCCCGCCCCAGATGGGCGGGACGCCCGCCGCCGGCGGCCAGCGACGCGCCCTCGACAATGGCGCCCGCGATGAAGCCCTCGACCGTATCTCGCTGCCGGGCATTGGCGAGTGGTCCGACCTCGGATGCCGGATCGAACGGATCACCTACCCGCATCGCATTTACCTCCGCGGACAACGCGGCGGTCATGGCATCGTGCCGATCGCGACCGACGATGACGCGAGTCAAGCCATGACAGACCTGTCCGGCCAGGAAGCGGCACCCGCCGGCAATGGAGCGGGCCGCCGTCTGAATGTCGTAGTCGTCCAGCACAATGGCCGGAGATTTGCCGCCGAGCTCCAGGGTGTAGCGCGCGATGCGCTCGCCACAGGCCTTCGCGATGGCCCGACCCGCGGCGGTGGACCCCGTGAAGGTGACCTTGTCGATGCCCGGATGGCTGACCAGCGTGGCCGACGCGTCGCGATCCGACATGGCGACATTGATGACCCCCGCCGGTAGGCCGGTCTCCTCGCAGATCTCGGCCAGGAGATAGGCTGCGCCAGGAGCCTCGGGTGAGGGCTTGATCACGAGCGTGCAGCCGGCAATGAGCGCAGGAGCCGTCTTCTGCACCATGAGTCCGGCGGGCACATTCCAGGGCAAAATCTCCGCCACGACGCCGACTGGTTCGCGCACCAGCATCGCCTCGGTACCCGAAACCGACTTGTGGCGTTCGCTGAAGGCAAAGGTTTGCGCCAGCCCGCCGTAGAAACGGAACGGAGCCGAGAGGTTCTTGCAACGTGCCTGCGCCAATGTGTAGAGCACGCCTGACTCCAAAGTCCAGAGTCGCGCGAAGTCATCTGCGCGCCGGTCGAACGCCGCCGCAATTTTCTCCATCCAGCCAGCGCGCTCGCGGTGGGAAAGCCGGGGCCAGGGTCCGATGTCGAAGGCTTGGCGCGCCGCCGCGACGGCGCGCGACAGATCTGCCTCAGTCGCCTCGGCAATCCGGTAGATCACACTTTCATCGTGCGCGGCGCGCACCTCGAAGCGATTTTCCGTCGAAGCGTTCTGCCACACGCCGCCGATGAAAAGCTTCTCGGGGTGTTTCAGGACAACGCGCTTGGTCATGACGTAAACTCGCTGGCGTTAGAGCGGGGAGTCCGGATAGCGCATCGCCCGCCACATGTGAGCCACTGGGCTTTTGTCGTTGCCCATGCCCTCCTTGGGATGCTTGAAGTGTCGCGCGATGATCTCCTTGAACGGTTCGATCGAGACTTTCACGTTCGGATCGAAGGAGTACAAGTCACACACTGTCACCGCACGCGCAGCGGAATACCAGCGATGGCCTCGCGCGAAATCGTACATCTCTTTCGTATGCTCATCGGGCACGTAGTCATAGCCGAACACTGTCTTATACAGATCCGGATAAGTGTAGCCGGCCTTCGCGTCTGGATAGAACCGCAGCGCCTGGTGGTAGCGGATCGCCCACGAGGTACGTTCGGGCACGTAGGGTTCGTACAGCTGCGCGCCCCACCAGCCATGCTCGCTGCGGATCAGCTCCTGCGCAGTGTCGTGCAGCAGACAGGCGAGGACGATCTCCTCGTCGAAGCCGCGCTTCAGGGCGACGTTCGCGCTCTGCAGGCAGTGTTCGCGCTCATTGTCGAAACGCAGCGCGAAGAAATCGACGAGCGTAGGCGCCGCCGGCATCTCCGCTAGCGCGGGCACCAGGCCGCCGGGCTCACGGTCCAGGAACAAAAATCCGGTGCCGCGACGCCAGTTGCGGGTGGGAATCTGCGCTTTCAAGTCCGCCACCGACGGAAACTTCCCGGAATTCGCAGCAGCGGCCATTGGCGCGCTCTGCAATTGGCCCATGAGCGCCGCCTCCAGTGCATCAGCCCTGGCTTCGTGGCTCATGAGGCTCACGGCCGTGGCGCCGCCGAGGCCCGCAATGAAGGCGCGTCGATCGAATGGCAACATAATATTCTATCTCCTTCCTATTTTCGGCCTGACGCGTAACGGCGGGCGGGCCGGGGTACTCGTGATCAAAGATGGGGGGTGTCAGCGTCTTACACCGCACCGTTCTTGAGCGCCTGCGACAGATACCGGGACTGCCGCAACGCCAGAGCAATGATCGTCAACGTTGGGTTCGCGCTGGATGCAGACACGAACTGGCTGCCGTCCGACACGAACAGATTCTTGATTTCGTGGGTCTGGCCCCAGGGGTTGCAGACACTGGTGGCTGGATCGGTTCCCATGCGTGCCGTGCCCATGTTGTGGGTGGCACCGAAGGCGGTCGAGGTAAGGACCTCGGTTGCGCCCAGCGAGCGATACAACGCCTGCGCCCGATCGCGGGCGTATTTATGCATTGCGAGCGTGTTTGTGTGAAATCGGTAGTGCACGACCGCCACGGGCATCCCGAAGCGGTCATTCTCGGTCGCATGCAGGGTAATGCGATTGGAATGCTGTGCGGGATCTTCACCGTTCACCGTGAGACCTGCGACGTTGCGGTATTTACGCAGTGCTTGCGCATAATCCTTGCCCCATCCATTGGGGTCCAGCATTCCGGCGAATTCCTCGGGTCCGACGTTGAGAGTATGGAATTGGAAACCTCCCGAGAAGCCGCGGCTCGGATCGTGGCGGACCTCATCGCGAATGACACCCGCCGTCTGGGTGCCCTTGTAGAAGTCAACCTCGCCCGGCATCACGCCGAGCACGGTCATCTGGACGTGCCGCATGTAGTTGCGGCCCACCTGATCGCTACCGTTTGCCAGCCCGTTAGGGAACTTCGCGGTCTTCGAATGCAACAGCAGACGGGTGGTCTCGACGACGTTCGCGGCCAGGCACACGACTCGCGCCTTTTGCTCGAAGATATTGCCGTTCTTGTCGACGTAGCGCACGCCCGTCGCCCGGCCGCTGTCGTCCGTGAGCACCCGCGTCACCATGCACTCGGGACGCAGGTCGAAGCAGCCGGTCGCCTCCGCCTGCGGAATATGCGTGAATAACGTCATCCACTTGGCGTTGATTGCGCAGCCGCTGGAGCAGAAGCCTGATTGCAGACACCCCGGACGCCCGTCGCGCGCCTCGGCGTTGATCGCCATATTGTAGGTATCAACGTCCGTGTAGCCGATGTTACGGGCGCCCGCCGCGAGAACTTTGAAGTTGTTGCTCTCGGGCAATCGCGGCGCGCCGTGGGTGCCCGTCACGCCCAGCATCTTCTCCGCCCGGTCGTAGAACGGCTGCAGCTCCTGCAAGGTCAGCGGCCAATCCGCGAGATTGCACCCTGCCAATTGTCCGTAAGTGGAGCGCGGCCGGAACTCAAAGTCGCGGAAACGCGGGCAGTTTGCCGTCCAGTGGGTCGTCGTGCCGCCTACGGTCTTGCAGGAAAAGACGGGATTGTTCCGGGGCACATCGCCCTCGCCATAACGCAAGTCCTGCCAGGTTAGCTTGGCGCGCATCTTCGCCCGGTCGTTTTCGATGTCGGTAAGGTCCAAGCGGGGACCCGCCTCCAGACATACCACCTTGACGCCGGATGCGGTGAGTTCGCGGCTTAAGGTGCCGCCGCCCGCACCCGAGCCCACGATCACGACGACCGAGGCATCGTTCAGATCGAAGCGGCCTGTCATGAGCGCGTCCTTCGCGAAGGGCCTGCCGGTGCGGGCAGCCAGCTGATGTTGTTGAAGCCCCGGATCAGGTAGCCGCCATACGGAATGCTGGGGCCGCCATAGCCCACCACCGCATAGGTCAGCGGGTCGCGCAACAGTACCTGTAGCGTGTGGGCCCGCGCCACGTGGAAAAACGGCGATTCCTCCAGTTCCTTAAGCATCGCCACGCGCTGCGGTTCAGGAAGATCCTTCCAAGCGCGGTTGTGGCCGGGCTCGCGCAGCTGGGCTAGCCCCTGCGCTACCGTCGGGTCCCGCGCATCCAGTATCCGCTGTGCCGCTTTGACGTACAGCGCCGCAGGTAGCTCGGGATAAGGCAGGATCTCGTAGGCTACGCTTGCCAGCGTTTCCAGATCGGACGGACCCGCCGAAGCGGCGACAGGTGCTGCGGAGGGGGCGCAGGATGCGAGCACGGCGGTGGTCGCCACGGCCGAGATGCTGAACAAAATCTGCCTGCGTTTGGCGGAAAGGGGGAGGCTCCCGGACTCATCCGAACTGGCGGAGATCGCGGACATGGCCGTGTCAGGGTGACTCATGGTTCAGGACCAACAGCGTCGGGCGTTCAATGTACCGCCTGAAGGCGCTCAGGAACTTGGCCCCGACGGCGCCATCCACCGAGCGATGGTCCACTGACAAAGTACAGGTCATGAGCGTGGCGACTGTAACGACATCGCCACGCACAATGGGGCGTTTTTCGGCAGCGCCCACCGCGAGGATGCACGATTGCGGGGGGTTCACGATGGCACTGAACTGCTTGATGCCGTACATGCCGAGGTTCGAGATCGAAAAGCCGCCGCCTTTGAACTCATGCGGCGTGAGGGTGCCGGCGATCGCCCGTGCGGCGAGCACCTTGCTCTCTTTGCAAATGTCGACGAGTGACTTGATATCGGCATCGCGGATAATGGGCGTGATCACGCCCTCCTCGGTGGCGACCGCCATGGCCACATCCACAGTGCCATATTGACGGATCGCCTCCTCGGACCAGCTCGCATTGGCCGCCGGCACATCGACCAGTGCGCGCGCTGCAGCCTTGATTACCCAGTCGTTGACAGAGATCTTGACCCCCGCGCTGGCATAGTGTTCGTTCAGCTGCTGCCGGACGTTCAGCAGCGCGTCGATGTCGCAGTCGATGGTGAGGTAGAAATGCGGGATGTCGCGCTTGGCTGCTGCCAGCCGCTGGGCGAGGACCTTGCGGAAATTCGAGTTCGGTATGGCGAGCGGTGCATGGCGCTTGGGTTCCGGGCGCCGCCCGGCATCGAAGGCGGTGTGGATGCTGGCTTCCGGGGCGGCTTCTTCCACGTCGACCTTGAGGATGCGTCGGTCCGGCCCGCGCCCGCTGAGCTTGGAAAGGTCGACGCCGCGCTCGAGGGCGACCCGTCGGGCTGCCGGACTGGCGAACAGTCGCCCCGGTGATGCTGGCGGTGCGGATTGCGGCCCTTGCTGCACGGCGCCAGGAGACGGCGGTGCAGTGAAGGGCTGACTCGGCGTCGCAGCGGCAGTGTCCTCTGGAATTTGCGCATCGGCTTCTCCGTCCTTGAACAGGAACCCCAGGATCGTGTTGACCGGCACATCCTGGGTCCCGGCCAGCACCTGAATCGCCCCCAACACGCCACAGTCCTCGGCCTCGATACCGATCACGGCCTTGTCGCTCTCGACCTCGAGCAGAATGTCCCCCTTCTCGACGGGGTCACCGACTGCTTTGCGCCACCCGGCGATCGTCCCGGCTGCAAAGTCGGGGGAGAGGGCTGGCAGGCGAATCGGTATCGGCACGGTGATTGGTCTCGGTTGCGGTGCGGTGATTAGGCGGATGGATAAGCGGGGTGCCAGAGTTTCCGGTCATAGTCCCGCTCATACGCCTTGCCATGCGGATAACTCACAAGTTCCAGCTGCAGGCCCCAGGGCGCGAGAAAATACACCCAGGTCTGCCCGGCGTTTGGACCGCTGGTGCGCACTGTGGGCTCCCCCAGGATGCGAACGTCGTGCCGCTGAAGGTGGTGCAGCGATTGGTGGAAATCATCGACGTAGAAGGCCAGATGATGTCCCCCCACGTCACTGTTGCGCGGCGGCTCGACGATCTGGCTCGGCGCCTCGTACTGGAACAGTTCTAGGTTGGGGCCGTTCGCGCATCGCAGCCAGCGGATCTTGCGGATGACGGCAGACGGATGGACGTTCAGATGCACCGCCATCCAGTCGCCATCGGACTCAAACGGGCCATCACGATAGAACGGGGTGCAACCGATCACTTTGACGAAGAAATCGACGGCCGCCTCCAGATCCGGGACGGTAAGGCCGATGTGATCCGTGCCCCGCAGACCCGGCAATCCCTCCGCGGCGCTCATGATGCGAGCACCTCCGCAGCCGAACGCGCCGGCTGGGGCATCGATCCCTTGTCGGCCAGCATGCGGCGAAACGCGGCGGTGATCTCCTCATCGCCCACAAAGGCCGCACGCTCCAGGACCTTCGACACGGTAGGCGATGCCTCCCCGCCGTGGATCCGTTCGACCGGATGATCGAGGTAGTCGAAGAAACGCCGATGAAGTTCATCGGTCACCATCGCGCCGTAGGATGTTGTCAATGGCCCCTGTTCAAGGACCACGACGTGATTGGTTTTCCGGACGCTTTCGCCGATCGTCTCCCAGTCGAGACTGCCGCGATCGAGCGAGCGCAGATCGATGATCTCTGCATCGATGCCGAGCTCCTCCGCGATGCGAACCGCCTTGCCCACCATGGTGAGGTAAGAGAGCACCGTGAAAGCGCGGCCCTTACGCACCACTTTCGCCTTACCCAAGGGGATGTAGTAGTCGTAGTCCTGCACCGTGCCGACGCCCACCGATGTATACAGATCGACGTGCTCAATCACCATCACCGGATCCTGGCAGCGCAGCGCAGAGTTCATGAGACCGACGTAATCGAAAGGGGTAGAGGGGGCCACGATCCGCCATCCCGGCCACATGGCGAAGAGGCCCGCCGGATCCATCGAGTGCTGTGAGCCGTAGCCGCGTCCGAGTGCGATTTTGGTGCGCAGGACCAGCGGCATGGGATACTGGCCGCCGAACATGTGGCGCGCCTTGGCGATCTGGTTGAACAGCTGATCGGCGGCAACCAGGCCGAAGTCGGGGTACATGAGCTCGACGATGGGCCGGTATTTGCCGACCATTGCCACCCCGCCGCACAGACCGACGAAGCCGTGTTCGGCGATGGGAGCTGGCACGCAGCGATCCGGCCAGCGTTCGGGCAGCCCGCGAGTGGCACCATTGGTACCGCCCCGCAGCTTGTGAACGTCCTCTCCCAGGACGAACAACCGCTCATCGGTCTCGAAACGGCGCACCATGGCATTGGCCATGAACTCGACGAATTTTACTTCCGCCGTCTGCCCTCGATAAGTCTCCAGCTCCACGAATTCGACCCCGTCGAATTCCGATAAGTCGCCTCGCAGACCTTGGTCGCGGAAACTCACATCCGGCCACAGCGCAGGGATGATCCGGCGCTTGTCTGCCGCCGGCTCGGTCAGGCGCGCCGCGGCGCCCCGCACGCAGGCCACCGCATTGGCTTTTATGCGGTTCAGCTCCTCCTCCTGCAGCCAGCGCCGCTCGATGAGGCCACGGGAGAGCATGTCCAGCGGATCGCGCGCGCGCGCCGCGGCTTCCTCTTCCCTCGAGCGGTAACCGAAGGCGCTGCCCGGCAGGCCGCCGCTGTGGTGGAAGTAGCGATAGACGTCCACCTCGAGCACGGCGGGGCCCAGCCCCTGGCGCAGCAGGTCCGTGATGTGGTCCGCGGCCTTGCGTACCGCGATCGGATTCATGCCATCCACACGGAAACAGGGAATGCCGAATGACAGACCCCGCGAGGACATCCGGGTCTCGCGGGCCTCCTCGCGCAAAGTCGTCGAGACGGCGTACTGGTTGTTCTCGATTAAGAAGCAGATCGGCAGGTTGTACAGGGCTGCAAGATTCAAGGACTCCAGGACGTTGCCGATATGGCATGACCCATCGCCGAAACAGGTGTAGGCGACATGATGCTGGCCGTCGCGCTTCAAGGACCAGGCCGCCCCGTTCGCAAGTGGCACACCGCCGCCCACAATCGCGTTCGTGCCGATTACGCCAGCCTCGTCCCACCGCAAGTGCATGGAGCCGCCGCGACCGCCGCAAAAGCCGGGCGCCAGGCCCATGATCTCAGCCATGGTCCGATAAATGAGCGTATCCACGGCGGGCGGTGTCCCATCCCGGGTGGGGTCATAACCACTCGGCTCGACATGGGCCAGACACTTGGCGAGGAAAACGTGATGGCCGCGGTGCGAACCATTGACCAGATCACCGCCGTTGAGGCTGGAGAGGGCCGCCACCATCGCGCCTTCCTGGCCGATGCTCGTGTGCACCGGGCCGTGCGCGAGCCCTTCACGCTCCAGCTGCAACATCTCCTCTTCGAACGCACGGATGAGGTGCATGCGATTGAGCAGTCGCCTAAGCTTGTGCGAGCCGAGGTCGTCCCAATCGGCCTCAGTCGCTTCTAGCTGTAACCAGGAGGCCGCCAGCTGCAGTGTGGTGGTTTTTGGCATCGAGGATTACCAGTCCACCGCCGTGTATTGGGTCTCAAGGAACTCGTATAGCCCGTCCTGGGAGCCTTCGCGCCCGATGCCGCTTTGCTTGAAGCCGCCGAACGGAGCTGCCGGGTCCGAGACGAAACCGCGATTGATGCCAACGATCCCCGCTTCGATGCGAGCCGCCACGGCAAGTGCGCGGCCGACGTTGCGACTGCAGACGTAGGCGGCAAGACCGAAGATGGTGTCATTCGCCTTCTCGACGACCTCCTCGTCATCCAAGAACGGCACCAGCGTCGCGACCGGTCCGAAGATTTCGGTCTGCAGGATGGAGCAGCCCTCCGGAATGTCACGCAGCACGGTGGGGGCGTAGAAATACCCGCGCCGCGGCAGACGTTTGCCGCCGATGAGCACACGGGCGCCAAGGTCCACAGCCTCCTTGACCAGCGATTCGACCTTGTCACGCGTGCTGGCATTGACCAACGGGCCGATGTCGACGCCCGCATCCAGTCCGGGGCCGACCGTGAGGCTGCCCATTTTGTCCGCCAGCCGCGCCCCGAACTCCTCCATCAGGCTCGCATGCACATAGAAGCGGTTCGCACCGATGCAGGACTGCCCCGCGTTGCGGATCTTGGCGACCATCGCGGCCTCGACACTCACCGCGACATCGGCGTCCTCCAGCACAATAAACGGAGCGTTGCCGCCCAGTTCCATCGAACAATTCACGACCCTTTCGGCCGCTTTGGCGAGGAGGGTCCGCCCAACTTCAGTGGAGCCGGTGAAGGACAGCTTGCGCGTACGGTCATCGCTCAGGATGGCATTGGCGATCGCCGCAGAATTGCGCGAGGGAAGCAGATTTACGACGCCGCGGGGAACACCGGCATCCTCGAATAGCTGCATCATCATCAGTGCCGTCAGCGGCGTCTCGGACGCCGGTTTCAGGATGGTCGTACAGCCGGCCGCCAAGGCAGGGGCGATCTTGCGGGTCGCCATCGCCGCTGGGAAATTCCAAGGTGTGATCAAGAGGGATACGCCCACCGGCCGGTGCTGCACCAGGATGTTGTTGCGACCGGCGGGTGCGCGGCCGAAGCGGCCCGAATAACGCACGGCTTCCTCGGCAAACCAGCGCAGGAACCCGGCGGCGTAGTCGACCTCACCGATACCTTCGGCAAAGGGTTTGCCCTCTTCGCGGGAGATGATGGTCGCGAAATCGTTGCGACGCGCGATCATCAGATCGTATGACTTGCGCAAAATGTCCGCCCGCTCGATCGGGGCCCGTGCAGCCCAGGCCAGGCCCGCGCTGTGCGCGGCCGCCACGGCTGCGATCGCATCCTCGGCGTTTGCGGACGCGATGTTCGCGAGCACTTCCTCGGTGGCGGGATCGTACACATCGAAGCGCCGTCCATCGCTCGAGGGGCACCACTGGCCGTCGATGTACAGATTGGTGGGAATCTTGCTGATGAGCGCGTCGGACACGGCGAGTCTCTTTCAGTACTTGTTGGCGATGAACAGATCCTGGGCCGGGAAAAGCGTGATCACGCGACAACCGTCGTTCGTGACCACCACCTCCTCCTCAATGCGCGCTGCGCCGCTGTTGTCCGCGGCCGGGCAATACGTTTCCAGCGCAAAAACCATGCCTTCCTCTAGTTCGAATGGATGCTCAAAGGACACCAGTCGGCTGATGATCGGCCGCTCGTGCAAGGCCAGTCCCAGGCCGTGACCGAACTGCAGTCCGAACGCCTCCATTTCGTTGGCGAAGCCAAACTCGGTGGCGGCAGGCCATAACGCGGCGATCTTGTCGGTGGTGACGCCGGGGCGAACGAGGGCGATGGCAGAATCGATCCATTCGCGGGCGCGCCGGTAGGCATCCTCCTGACCCGGCGTGGAGCGACCGACGTTCAAGGTGCGGTAGTAGCAGGTGCGATATCCCATGTAGGACTGGATCACATCGAAGAACGCCTGATCCCCGGGCCGATACATCCGGTCGGTGAAGTTGTGCGGATGCGGTGCGCAGCGCTCACCTGACACGGCGTTGATGGCCTCCACATCGTCCGAGCCGTTGTCGTACAGGAACTTGTTGGCCAGGGCCACGATCTCGTTCTCCCGCACGCCTGGCTTTAGGTGCTCGGCGATGAGCTGATATGCCCCATCCACCATGGCGGCGGACTGATTCAGAAGTACGATCTCATCCATGCTTTTGATCTGGCGCGCATCCAAGAGGACCTGCTGGGCATCGCGTACCTCGATCCCTTCGCTTTGCAGGGCGAACATCATGGGCGGCTCCACGACATCCACGCCCAGCGGCATGTCCGCCACGCCCTCGCTGCGCAACAGGTCCGCAATCTCCTTCGCGGCATTTTTGAACAGATTGGCTTTCTCCGACACCGAACCGCGAAGTCCCAGCATGCCGGCGCGGCAATGGTCGCTCTTCAGCCACGGCGCAAACAGTCGATGGTGCGCGGCGGCCGAACCGAAATCCCACAGAAACGGATCCGAGCCGCCCGTGAACAGGGCATAGCGGCAGAATTTGTCGCGGCTCCATTCGCCAATGACGCTGCTCGTCAGATAGCGGATGTTGTTGTTATCAAAGCACAGAACAGCCCCAAGGCCGGATCCCTTGAGCGCCTGCTGCGCGCGCGAGACGCGGTAGCGGTGCAGCCGCCGAAAGTCAACGCGTTCCTCGAAGTCCACATTGGCCCGGCCCGGCGCGGCAATCGGCCGCTGCCAGTTCCAGCGCGGGTTCAGATCGTCGCTCGTGATGAGAGTGCCTGTGGAACGGGCCATGACCTGTTTCTCCCCGAAAACCTTCTGTGCGAGGTAGCGCGTGAGTCCTTCGCGACTACGTGTGCCACGGCATTGACTCTGCAAAGCTGTGCATACTTTAGGTGTTAATCGGCAAATAGATCAAGGCCCGCTTGAGGAACGGCTGTGGCTTAAGCGCGTGCCTAAATGGTGCAGCGAACACAGATATGCGCGAAATGGAGGCATTTATAAGGGTTTTGGCGAAAAAAAATTTGGCTCACCGCTTTCGGAAAGCTTGTGTAGCGACAAAGTCGACGTTAATATTCTTTCATCTGCTGTGCACACGTGCGCTTAAATATGCCGCACGGTGCTCTGAAAGAAGAACAAGCCGGCAAGTCGGCTGATCAGGAGAGGATGCAAATGGGTGCTGCGGATCTATCGAAGTACACGCTGGGCTGGGTCGGCTTGGGCCGCATGGGCTATCCCATGGCGGAGCGGCTGGCGAAGGCCGGCGCCGAGCTAGCTGTGTGGAACCGCACCCGTGCCAAGGCGGAGTCCCTGAGTAAGCGAGGCGTCAAGGTTAAGGACAACGTGGTCGATCTCGCAAAGCGCGACATCGTCTTCTCGATGCTCTCCACCTCCGCCGATGTGAAGGAGGTTATCTTCGGCGAGCACGGCATCCTTTCCGGCAACGCCGTCCCGAAAATCTTCGTCGAGTGCTCGAGCATCTCTGTCGAGGCCTCAGCACAGATCCGCAAGCAGCTTGAGGGGCGGGGCGCCAAATACATCGCAGCGCCCGTCAGCGGCAACGGTAAGTGCGTCAAGGCAGGCAAGCTCGCCGTGGTGACCTCGGGCCCCAAGGAGGTCTTCGAGGAAGTGCGCGTGTACCTGGAGGCCATTGCCGGACTGGGAGTGACCTATGTCGGCGAAGGCGAGCTCGCCCGCACCATGAAGATCTGCCACAACCTGTATCTCGGGGTGGTGATCCAATCCCTGGCGGAGCTGACGATCCTCGCCCAGAAGGCCGGCGTGCCGCGCCATGCCTTCCTAGGGTTCATCAACAACAGCGTGATGGGCTCGATCTTCTCCCGGTACAAGACGCCCGGCTGGGTAAATCAGAATTATGCCGTGACCTTCACGCCGGAGCTGCTGAGAAAGGACTTGGATCTGGGATTGAGTCTCGCGCGCGAACTGGATGTCCCCATGCCGGTGGCGAACGTGACGCGTGATCTGGTGCAGCAGTCGATGGGGCATGGCAATCGTGGCGATGTGGATTTCAGCATCGTCCTGGACTACATGGCGAAATGCGCGGGCATCAGCAAGCTTGAGTCCGAGGGCATCACGGTGAGTGACGGCCTCGAGGCCGCCTGAAGGATCGGCTCAACGCCGGAGAGGAAAGATGCCCACCTATCTGTACGAAACCCTTACCGCGGCGCGGACCGCGAGCCACGCCGGTTTGAAGTGTTTCAGGGGATGAACGAGGCGGCGCTGACGCTCGATCCGCATAGTGGTGAAGCGGTGCGAAGGGTCGTGACGGGCGGGATCGGAATCAGATTGAACGGGCTCAGGAGAAGCACCGTCGTGAACAAGAAAAGCGCTGCTGCGACCGCCTGCGGGTGCTCGGGCAAGCCTCATCGTCACCTCGCGGGAAGGTGAGCAGCGATTGGGCCGAGCAGCACCGCTTGCAGCGGGGAATGGTTGACGGAAGGGATGAGGCCACGAGGGGAGTTGTTACACAAAATGTTCGAGGAGAAATAACGTGAAAATCGGATTCCTGTCGGTAATTTTAGCGTCTGGCTCCCTGGTGCCATTTGCCGCCAAAGCGGCCGATCCGGCGCAGCAGGTGGACGGTGCAAGTCAGCAGACGACTGTCGCATCGGCCATAAAGACGGCCCTGGCCCCGCAGCAAAAAGACGCAGACACGACCCCAGCGCCCTTGCTCATGGCTCGGGCGGCTCCGGGATCGATTTCACGCATCGTCGCCGACGATAGCGGTCCGACTGCCCCGGCGGATGCGTCAGCCGCTGCCAGCCCTGGTACCGAACAGCTGCAAGAAGTGGTCGTCAGCTCGCACATCATGCGCGACGGCTATCAGAGCCCGACGCCGGTGTCAGTGCTGTCGGCTGCGGAAATCCAGATGGACGCCCCCGTCAACATCGCCGACTTCGTCAATGAACTGCCATCCCTCGCAGGCAGCAGCACCACCACCACCACCACCGGCAGCGTGAGTTCCGGTGTCGCCGGCATCAATGCCCTGAACCTGCGCGGCTTGGGTGCGAACCGCACACTGGTGCTGCTCGATGGCCAGCGCGTGGCTGCCTCCACCCCCACCGGCCTCGTGGACATCAACACCATTCCGCAAGCGCTCATCTCGCGAGTGGATGTGGTGACGGGCGGCGCCTCGGCCGTGTGGGGTTCGGATGCCATCGCGGGCGTGGTGAACTTCACTTTGGACCGCAAGTTCACCGGGGTGAAGGCTGAGGTTCAGGGCGGGGAAACCACTTACAGCGACGATCGCAGCTATAACCTGTCCTGGACGGGGGGCACCGGCTTCGCCGCTGACCGCGGCCATGTGATCTTGAGCCTTGAAGACTCCCACTCGGATGGCATTACGGGCATTCCGCGCCCCTGGTATGCCGGCACCAAGACGCTGCTCAACCCGGCCTACACGGCAACCAACGGTCAGCCCTACTTTCTGGTCAGCAATAACGTGGGTCTCACCGCCGCCACGCCGGGTCTGGTCATCTACTCGGGACCCTTGAAGGGCACCTACTTCGGGCAAGGCGGCACCACCGCGCAGCTCAATCAGGGTTCCCTGACCAGTGATCCGTTCTTCATCGGCGGGGACTGGAAGTACGCCGATTTCGGTAACGAGGGCGATCTGGATGCGCGCGTCTCGCGCCAGAGCGTCTACGCCACGGCGAGCTACGACGTAACTGACAACACCATCGTGTACTTCGAGGCCTCGTACGGCAATTCGAACCTGTATAGCGCGGCGACCCCGCAGTTCGACCTGGGCAACCTGACGCTGTCGGCGAACAACGCGTACCTGCCGCCCGCCACCGCGGCAGCGCTGGCCGCCGATGGCGTGACGAGCTTCAAGGCGGGTTCGCTCAACGCCGACCTGCCACCGCTCACCGCCGTCAACGCCCGCGATCTGCAGCGATATGTCCTCGGCGTGGAAGGCAGCTTCGATGCGCTCATACCCCCTGGACCTGGAAGGCTTATGCGCAGACCAGCCTGACGCACATCTACGATCAGGCGTTGACCACGGTTACCTCGCGGTACATGAGTGCGCTCAATGCGGTGAGAGGCCCTAACGGCACCATCGTTTGCGCGAACGGCGTGTCAACCTGCGTGCCGTACGACATCTTCGGCACGGGTGTGGCCTCCGCGGCCGCCATCAACTATGTCGAGGGCGACTCGTGGCTGCGTCAGCAGCTCACGCAGAATGTATTCTCAGCCTCGGTCCAAGGCGAGCCGATCTCGGATTGGGCGGGGCCCGTGTCCTTGGCAGCCGGCATCGAACACCGCCGCGAGGGCATCGAGGGCACCAACGATCCGCTGTCGACCACAAATTCCTATTTCGCAGGCAACTACCACGCGGCGATTGGTTCCTACAACGTGACGGAAGGTTTCCTGGAGACGGTGGTGCCGCTCGCGAAAGATCAGGCCTGGGCCCAGGCCTTCGACCTGAACGCCGGCGCGCGTGCAACGGACTACAGCACTTCGGGATATGTCACGACCTGGAAGGCCGGGCTCACCTTCACCCCGATCCAGGATGTCACCCTGCGGGCCACGCAGTCGCGCGATATCCGTGCGCCGAACCTCAACGACCTGTATGCGGCCGGTGTCGCGGGAACCAGCACATTGCTTGATCCGTTCCACAACAACGCCAGCACCACTGTGATTACGATCACCTCAGGGAACACAGCACTGGCCCCGGAGAAGGCGACCACGACCGACCTGGGTATCATCCTCACGCCGCGGTTCGCGGAAGGCTTCAGCACCTCGGTTGACTACTACCGGATCAACATCAATGGGGCGATCAGTGCGCTGGATGCGCCGACCATCGTCGATGGCTGCTATGCCGGCGATACGGTGTATTGCGGCGACATCGTCCGCGATGCCAACGGGAACGTCAGCCAGGTCGACGTAAAGTCCTTCAACACCAGCGTGCAGAAAGCCCGCGGCATCGATATCGAATCAAGCTACCGCCGGGCGCTGAATACCATTATGGCCAACTGGCCGGGTAATCTGACAGTGCGGCTGTTCGCGACTCATTACATGGAGAACTACACGAACAACGGCCTCATTCCGTCGACCGACCCGGAGACTGCCGGCGAGAACTCCGAGTACAGTACCAACGACCTGCCGAGCTGGAAGTACTTCGGAACGGTGATCTATGACCAGGGTCCCGCGACCGTCTCCCTGACTGCCCGGGGGTTGAGTGAAGGGACCTACGTTAACTCCTACATTCAGTGCACATCGGGTTGCCCCACCTCGACGATCAATGATCGCACCACCGACAACAATCACATCGCTGGGGCGTTCTATCTGGATACCGCGCTGAGCTATAAAGTGGGTAAGGCCACCACCCTGTTCATGACCGTTGAGAATGCGCTGAACCGCGATCCGCCGGCTGTCGCCGCCACCCAGAACATCGGCAACGCACCGAAGGGCATCAACCAGACGCTCTACGATGTAATCGGCCGCGAATACCGGGTGGGCGTGCGCTTCCAGCTGGATTAGGGTTAGGGATCTGGATCATGGGCTATTCAGCAACGTATTAGCTGAATTCGCGACCCGAGGAGCATCCGTGCAAGACAAACCATGTGTTTTCACCAATCCGGGGTATCGGCGGCGTAGCGTCTGGATCCCATCCATCGCTACGCTGCTGCTTACCGGCGCCATGGCAGCGTGGGGCCACCATTCCTTCGCCATGTACGACGCAACCCACTCGATACAGGTGCACGGGACCGTTAAGGAATACCGGTTCGGTAACCCGCACACCCTGATCGTGCTGTCCGTGAAGAATGCGGCCGGGGAGATGCGGGACTTCACGATCGAAACCAACGGTTCCTTTTATCTGGAGAGGAACGAGGGGTGGAAGCGCGATAGTCTGGCATTGGGTGATCAGGTCGTGGCCCTGATCCGTCCGCTGCGCGATGGGAGCCCAGGCGGGGATCTGCTCAAAGTGACGCGCAGTGACGGTCACGAACTGATTGCCCGCCCACCCCCGTGGCCTCCAGAGGAAACTAAATGAAGCCGACCCTGTCTTTCATAAGCCTTCGCCTCGCAGCCGGCGTTTTCACTGCAGCGATTGCCGCGCTAATATTGTGCGGCAAGGCGGAGGCGCAGACAGGAGATGAGGGTAGGGTGCTGGGTGCGCTCGCTCCATCGAACTTGGAGAAGCACCGGTCGGCCGCGCCCGTCAACCTGACGGGCACCTACAACTTTAAGATCGAAGGCACGGATGCGGATGCCCATGACTTTCTGCCGCTCCCGAAGCTCACACCTGCCGCGCAGGCGGTGAAGGACAAGATCACCGCGTATCGGGCCAAGGGCTTCGACTATCTGGACAATGCGGGCCGCTGCTGGCCGCTGGGCGTGCCCGAAAACATGACGCGGTACTGGCCGATTCAGCTGATCCAGCTGCCGACGATGGTGGTCGTGATTGCGATGGTCAATAATGATGTGCGCTGGATCTATACCGACGGACGCAAGCATCCGCCGGAAGCCGATATCGCACCGAGCTACAACGGCGACTCCATCGGGCACTGGGAAGGCAAGTCACTCCTCGTCGACACGATCGGTTTCACCGACGTGCGTCACTTCGTGTCTGACGGTGTGCCGGGCGGGCAGAAGCTGCACGTGAAGGAGCGCTTGAGCCTAAGCGCCGATGGCAGAACGCTGGAAGACGAATTCACCATGACCGATCCGGACAACTGGATCGGCGAGTGGAAAAACGCCAAGCATTACAGCCGGGAGGACTACCTGGACCCTACCGAGAGCAAGTGCATCTACGAGCAAGAGATGAAAAGTCCGGCGTTCAACAAGAACCTCAATGAGTAACATGTGAATGAAAAGCCATAGCCGATCCGCTGCCTCGGTTTTGCCGGCCTCGCAACAGGGACGCCGGTCGCTTGCCGATCTCATCAGCTCAGTGGCCAATCTCGCCGACTACTTCTATAACGACACCATCTCCCCGCACAGCCGAAACCGGCCGGGCTTCTCGCCCGTGCCGGCCGAGTACACCAACTGGCGGGATGAGCAGCGCGCTTGGCGCGAGACTGCCGTGCTGTTTGATCAGACGCATCACATGCCGGAGATGTTCATCGAGGGTAAGGATGCGTTGCGGCTGCTGAGTGACTTCGGCATCAACAGCTTCGCCAATTTCGAGCCGGGTCGCGCCAAGCAGTACGTCGCCTGCAATCACCAGGGCCATGTCATCGGCGAGTCCGTGTTGCATCATCTGCGCGACGGACGCTTCGAGCTGATCAGTGGCATGCACCTGCACAATTGGCTGCAATACAACGCGCAGACCGGCGGTTATGACGTGAAGATCCTGCGCGAGGGTCCAACGTCGCCCGAATTTCCAAACCGCGTCAATTTCCGCTTCGGGATGGACGGCCCGAACGCCGAGAAGATCTTCCGGGAAGTCGTCGATGGCGAGGCGCCCAGTATTCCGTTCTTCCGCACGGCGGTGGTGAAGATCGCAGGGTGCGAGGTGCTGGCCCTGCGCCATGGCATGGCCGGTCACAAGGGCGTGGAGATGTCCGGTGCGTTCGCCGACTATTCGACCGTTCGTAACGCCCTGCTGCGCGTCGGCGCGAACCACGGCCTGGTTCCAGGCGGCCGGCTCGCCTACTTCAGTACGCTCACTGAAAGTGGCTGGATGGGCTACCCGCTGCCGGCTGTTTACACTGATGAGAAGCTCGCTGCTTACCGTGAGTGGCTGAGCGCCGATTCTTGGGAAGGCCGAGCGCAGATCGCCGGCAGCTACCGCTCGGACAAGCTCGAGGATTACTACGTCACGCCTTGGCACATTGGCGTGGATCGCATGATGAAATTCGATCACGACTTCGTCGGCCGGCCGGCGTTGGAAGAGATGGCCTCCCGTCCGACCCGGCGCAAGGTCACGCTGGTGTGGAACAAGGACGATGTGGCGCGCATCCAGCAGTCGATGTTCGCGCCGGGTGTCCCCTACAAGTACCTGGACTTACCGGTGGCCTCCTACGGATTTCCGCAGGCGGATTGCGTGCATGATGCTGACGGCCGCTTCGTCGGTGTCTCCAGTTTCTGCGGCTACAGCGGCAACGAACGGGAGATCCTGTCCCTCGCCACGATGGGGGCCGAGGACGCAGTGCCGGGCACAGAGCTGATACTCACCTGGGGAGAGCCGCACGGCGGCTCGAGAAAGCTGCACGTCGAGCGTCACCAGCAGACGCAGGTGCGCGTCACGGTGGCTCCGGCGCCTTACGCGGCCGTGGTGCAGAAGATGAAGCACGAGACACTGGGCAAGACCTGACATGCCGGGCGCTTGAGGCCTTCATGGCCCTGCGCCCCAGCAAGAGGATGACGCCATGGAAGTTCGCGCCAATGCGCTGACCGGATCAGACAGCGAAGTGATCGACGCGGGCCGGCTGGTCGATGAGATGCCGCTGCGGGGCGCTCACCTGCGCATCTTTGCGCTGTGCGCCATGGTCGGGTTGCTCGATGGCATGGATTCGCAGACGATTGGCATCGTCGCGCGACCCATGGCGGCAGAGCTGGCCATCCCCATTGCGCAATTTGGTCCGGTGTTCTCCTCGATGACCTTAGGCGCGGCGCTGGGTGCCATATGGTTGGGCTCGGTGGCGGATCGGATCGGCCGCAAACGTATGCTGATTGCGACCACGGCCCTCTTTGCGGTGTTCACGCTCTTGACGGCCCACGTCACCACGCTGACGACGCTGGTGCTGTGCCGGCTGGCGGTGGGCCTTGGCTTAGGCGGTGCCGTGCCGTGTTTCCTGAGTTTGGGCAGCGAGTACGCGCCGCTGCGTTGGCGGCAGCTGACGACCTCAGCGTTATGGGTGGGATTCCCGCTGGGTGGCATCGTCGGCGCCTTTGCGGTGCGCTATCTGTTGGGGTTCTACAGCTGGCGCAGCATCTTCTATTTCGGCGGCCTCGTGCCGCTGGTGCTGGTCGCGGCACTCATACTGTTCGCGCCGGAGTCACTGGATTATTTGGTCGCCAAAGGCGCCTCACAGCGGATCAGGCGGCTGCTTCAGTCTCTGCAACCCGGCCTTCTCATTCCCCACCATGCGCGTTTCCAGCTGCGGCAAAAGGGGCATCAGACCAGTGGCCTCAGTGCGCTGTTCGGCAATGGTCGCTGGCGCGCCACGGCGTTGCTGTGGATCGGCTTTGCGTTTCTTTTCGGCACCTTGTCCATGCTGAATCTGTGGTCACCGACGCTGCTCGGGCAGCGCGGCATGTCGATAGCCGACACCGCCACAGCGATCGCCTTCTGGAATCTCGGCGGTGTCGTCGGCACCAGCTTATCGGGACCGCTCGTGAAGCTTTGGGGTCCCCGGGTGCTGCCCGTGCTGCTGCTCCTGGGCAGCATCAGCGCCGCGCTGCTGGGCGGTGTGCAGGGGTTTGCGATGCCGGCACTCCTGCTGATGCTGGCGTGCATGTTCCTCGGCGCGAGCGCCGGCGCCGCGATCGCGCTCGCCGGTGCACTGTACCAGGGCGCAGCGAGGGCGACGGGTATCGGCTGGGCGATGGGGATCGGACGGGTCGGGCAGGTCGTGGGCCCACTCGCCGTCGGCAGACTGCTCGGGCTGCAATGGCCCCTCGCGATCATCTTTCTGGCTATCGCAGTGGCCCCGATCGTGGCGGCGGCCGCCATGGTCACCTCGCGTCGCTCCCTGGCGGCGTAAACGCCCGCCTCGCCAAGACAAGCATGAAGCCCAAGGACTCCTTTGATGTCATCATTGTGGGCGGTGGCCCCTGTGGGCTCGTGCTGGCGATCGAGCTTGGCCGCCGCGGTGTTGAGGTCCTCCTGATCGACGCCAAACAGTCCACCGCCACCAACCCGCAGGCGAATGCGACCCAGGCGCGCACCATGGAGCACTATCGGCGCCTGGGCTTCGCGGAGGAGATCCGCTCGCTCGGCCTGCCGCCGGATTATCCGACCGATGTGGCGTACTTCACACGCTTTGCAGGCTATGAGCTCGCGCGGCTGCGGCTCCCCTCGGCGCGCGAGGCACGCCAAAAGATCGCAGGCATGACCGGCTCCTGGAGCGCCGCCGAACTGCCGCACCGGGTGTCCCAGAAGTTTGTAGAGCGGGTGCTGCGCAGCCACGCGGAACGCCTGCCTACTGTCTCGGTGCACTTCGGGCACCGCCTGATTGATTTCGTTGATGAGGGCGCGCGCGTTGAAGCGAAGATCGAACGGTTGAGCGATGGGGAGGTATCCCTCAAGCGCGGGCGATACCTGGTCGGTGCGGACGGTTCGCGCAGTGCGGTGCGTCGACAGCTGGGTATCGAGTATTCCGGTGAATACGGCGCGAAGCGCGACTTCCTCGGCGGCCAGATGTTCGCGCTCTACTTGGAGAGCCCCGCATTCTACGAGGCCACGGGTCACGCTCCGGCCTGGATGAACGTCAGCTTCAACTCGGAACGGCGGGCATTCATGGCGGCGGTCAGCGGCCAGGGCGAGTTCGCCTTCCACGCACAGCTGCGCCCAGGGGAGGCGATCCCGACCTCGCCAACTGACATGCTGGACCTGTTCTACAAGGCCGTGGGCCGGACGGTTGCGGCGCGGATCCTCTCCCACGGCACCTGGTCGGCAGGCGCCGCGCTGGTGGCTGACCGGTTCAGGGTCGGCAACGTCTTCCTAGGCGGTGATGCCGCCCACCTGTTCACGACCACGGGGGGCCTGGGGTACAACACGGCGGTCGACGATGCCGTAAATCTGGGATGGAAACTCGCCCAGGCCGTGAAGGGCCGCCTCGGAGCTGGCGTCCTGGACAGCTACGAGATCGAACGGCGTCCACTTGCCATCCGCAATACAACCTTCGCCCGCCTGTTCGCCGATTCGATCGGGAACTTCAAACCGGACGCGCAAATCGAGGAGGTATCCGCCGCCGGCGATGCGGCCCGCGAGCATGCCGGCAACTACCTCCTCGCTCACGCCCGGGCGGAGTTCAACATTCCCGGCATCACCTTTGGCGGCCGCTATGACGGCTCACCGATCATCTGGGGCGACGGCACGACGGCGCCGCCGGACACGGCCAACCACTATGTACCCTGCGCAACCCCCGGAGGACGCGCGCCGCACCTGTGGCTCGATGAGTCGGGACGCTCACTGTACGATATCTTCGGGTTCGACTGGACCGTGCTGCGGCTGGGCGCGGGTGCGGATGCGACGCCGTTCCAGCGCACCGCCGCGGCGCTCGCAATCCCCCTTAAGGTGGTGGACGTACCGACAACGGAGGCGCGGGATCTGTATGGTGCGGATCTGGCTCTCGTGCGTCCGGATCAGATCGTCGCGTGGCGGGGGGAATCGGCGCTCGAGGCGCCCGCGGTACTGCACAAGGTGTGCGGTGGAAGGGGGCCCTCGTGAGGGCCCGGTGGCCGCGGGGTGTCGTTGCGGTGAAAGGCGCGCGGCGCATGTGCCGCTCCCTTGCATCTTATTTCCAACCGCGCCGGGCGCCGGGATGGCCGAGCCTCCCGATCTGCGCACGTACCTGGCGTCAATGAGGACTTCACTTTCATGCTGCTTGATATCTACACGCATATCTATCCTCAACGCTATTTCGACGCCATGCTCAAGCGCACGCCGCCGCTGGAGGACATGGGCAAGCGGCTGCGCTCGGTCAAGAAGCTGCTCGACCTCGATGTCCGCTTCCGCGAGATGGATGAGTGCGGGGACTACCGTCAGGTCATCTGTCTGCCCAACCCACCGATCGAGGACATCAGCACCGGTGCGACCGGCAATGAACTGGCCACCATCGCCAATGACAGCCTGGCGGAGCTGTGCGCCAGGTACCCGGACCGCTTTCCTGCCTTCGTCGCCGCCGTCAGCCTGCATGATGTCGATGCCAGCGTGCGTGAAGTGGAACGCGCCTTCCAATGCGGCGCCCGGGGTTTCCAGATCTATACGAACGTCGCCGGCAAGCCCCTGGACAGCGGCGCCTACGAAGAGGTGTTCGCCCTGGCAGCGAAACATGATCTGCCGATCTGGCTGCATCCGGCGCGAACGGCCGCAGCGGCGGACTACGCCAGCGAGGAGCGCTCACGATTCGAGATGTGGTGGTGTTTCGGGTGGCCGTATGAGAACGTCGGTCGCTATGTGCCGCCTGGTGTTTAGCGGCCTCTTTGACCGTTATCCCAAACTTAAGATCATCACGCACCATCTGGGCGGCATGATTCCCTACTTTGACGGCCGCGTCGGCTCCGGTCTGAAGCTGCTCGGCGCGCGCACCAGCGGTGAGGACTACAGCAAGGTACTGCCGAGCCTGAAGCGTCCGCACCTCGACTACCTGCACGACTTTTATGCCGATACGGCGCTCTTCGGCGGGGAGCACGGGCTGCGCTGCGGTTTGAACTTCTTCGGCACCTCGCGCGTGGTTTTCTCCTCCGATGCGCCCTTCGGTCCTATCCGCGCTACCTGGGATCGGCTGCTGGAGCTGCAACTGTCGCAGCAGGACTATGAGGACATCGCCTTCCGCAACGCCGAGCGGTTGCTCAAGATGACTTTTTCATCCCAGCTGCCGCAAACGAAGCCCGCCGGCATCGAACTGAACGCCCCAGCAGAACACTGAAGGCAATGGCCCTCGTAAGTCTAGCGCCGCAATAACGGAGAATTTGATGTCTGACCGTAAACCTGCCTACAAAGTCTCACCCAGCAACCCAGGGATCGGCGAGATTCACACGGAACCGGAACGCGTAGCAGACATGCCCTACGCCCCTGCGATCCGCATCGAGTCACCTGGGGACCTGCTGTTCATTTCAGGGTCCACCTCCTCGCCGCTGTATCACAAGCATCCGCATGTCCCGAATGAGCACGACCATCCACTCGACATCCGCGCGCAGACAAAGCGGGCGCTGGCGACAATCAAGACCATTCTGGACCATGAGGGGTTGCAGTGGACCGACATCGTCAAGATGACGAAGTACCTGACGGACATCCGGGATCAGGATGGGATGTCGGCCACGATTAAGGAAACCTTGGGCGACTGGTCACCGGCCTCCACGACGGTATGCATCAACAATCTGTCCACGCCCGGCGCGCGGGTGGAACTGGACTGCATCGCCGTCTTCCCGCGCAAGTAATCGGCGCAGATCGTGATCAGTACCTATTACGGGCTTTGTTGCATCATCGCCGCTCTGTTCGCGTGGGCTGGCTGGCTCAATCTGTTTGGGCCGAAATTCATTGCTGAGGAGTTCAGGAACTGGAACTATCCTGACAGCCTGCGTATCGGCGTGGGGATCGGGGAGTGGATCCTCGCGGCCATGCTCTTCGGCCAATTCATGCCACGGCTCGCGATCCTGGGGGCCATCTCAATCATGCTGGCCGTGGTATTCACCTTGGCGCGACACGGACTGTTCATGAGACTGGAAACGCCGGCGATCGTGCTTGCTCTGCTGGCGATCACCCTTCCCTTGAGTCCCGCGCTGGGGATGTTCGGACTGTGAAGCGGGTTTGATCAGTGCTCATCACCACTGATGCAGACCGCCACTACCTGCTGGCAAACGGCTTGATCCCATCAGCGGTGAGCCATCGTTCATCGCTGGGACCGTGAACAGCTTGTGATATTAGGCCGCCCCGCGTTTCAGCGCAGGCGAGCGAAGACGAACTTATCGATGCCGACGGCGCGGCTTTGGCCGAAGTCGATAGTTTCTTGACGCCGGACCGGAAGGCGGGGACTATTCGCGCGAATGTCGTGGGCCCGGGGGGAGTGATGCGGTCCAGTCAATTAAACCTGCTTTTGGGCGTGGCTTTGGGGTTTTTGACATTGCCTGCTTTAGCGGGCGTGCCAGTCCCCGAGATCACAGGGCCGATCGCCTCATCGGAGGTACCGGGATCACCCGCCCACAACTACATCTTTTTCTCTTCCAATCACGATCTGGCACAGCATGGCTATGTCGAGGAGGAGTTTTTCGTGCGTGGCGCTGCGAATACCTATCGAATCGCCGACCCGATGAAGGACGGGGTGGTCGCTTTG
The DNA here is from genome assembly GCA_963708865.1 of uncultured Gammaproteobacteria bacterium. Classification (GTDB taxonomy): domain Bacteria; phylum Pseudomonadota; class Gammaproteobacteria; order Steroidobacterales; family Steroidobacteraceae; genus DAIDKA01. Next base: position 1,759 of record CAVPUC010000005.1, on the reverse strand, counting down.
GCCGACCAGCCCTATAAGACGCGTGTGGTCGTGCGCCGCCCAGCCAATCCAAAGCAATCCAATGGCATCGTGGTAGTGGAATGGTACAACGTTACCAATCAGTTCGACGCCGAGAACTTCTGGTTCTTTGACTGGGAACACCTGCTGCGCGAAGGCTATGTCTGGGTGGGCGTGTCAGCCCAGACTGTTGGGGTCGCGGCGCTCAAGAACTTCAGCCCTGCCCGCTATGGCGAACTGGATGTCGGCAAGACGGTCGCGCGGGGCGCTGGGCCCCCGGCAGGCACTGACGCCGACGCTCTCTCCTACGACATCTTCAGCCAAGTGGGCGAAGCCATCAGGCATCCGGCCAGCGTGGACATGTTGCATGGCCTGAAGCCGAAGCTGCTGCTCGCCGCGGGCGAATCTCAATCGGCCAACCGGCTGGCGAGCTACATCAACGCTATCAATCCTGCGGCCCGCGTCTATGACGGGTTTCTACTCTTATCCTCGCTGGGTCGGCGCATCCGCGACGACCTGCCGGTGCCGGTGATGAAGGTCAGCACCGAGTTCGACACGCTGAACGGTGAAGCGGCGAGCGAGCAGCCCGACACTGCCAAATTCCGCAGCTGGGAAGTGGCGGGCACCAGTCATGTGGACCAGCATCTGCGCGCCAGCCGCGAACCGCTGGAGTTGCGCGACAATGGCAGGTCGCTGGAGGCGGCCATGGCGCCGCTATGTGCCAATTCCCAAATCGGCACGCGCGTCCCCACCAGCTACGTGGTGGCGTCGGCCCTCAACAAGCTAGCGAGCTGGGCCGAGGGCGGCCGGCCACCGCCGGGCGCGCCGCGTCTCGCCGTCACCAAGCTAAACCCCAGGCCCCAGGCGGCGCAGGTAGAGCGCAACGCCGACGGCCTTGCTCAAGGTGGCATTCAGCTGTCGGAGCTGGCGGTTCCCACTCAGATCAATGTCGGCGACAACGCCCCCGCCAACGCCTCCGCCGTTCCCGCCGGGGGCGAAGCCATAGGCGCGGGCGCTTGCGTGCGCTGGGGCTATTCGGTCGACATGAGCATCGATCACCTCAGCGCCCTCTATCCGAGCCACGCTGCCTATGTCGCCAAGGTGACGAAGGTCGCGTCTCAAAATGTAAGGGATGGCTACATCCTGCCGTTCGACGCAGAGGCTAGCGTGCGGGCGGCGAAAGCCTCGCGTGTAGGTCGCGGACCTTGAGCGTCGCGCTCACGCGTTGCCGGCGGCCGTACTTTATCGATGAACACGGGACTTCGGCGCAGGTCCGACTTTGCCAGCCAGGAACCCCGCAACCTTGCGGGCTAATCTGCTGTTGAGTCCGCAGCAGAGCAAGATGTACCGTGACGTCTCACCGAGAATTGGAGATGTGTCATGGTCAAGGTAGCGTTATTTGTGAAGCTAGAAGCAAAGCCCGGCAAGGAGAAGGAGGTAGAAAGCTTTCTAATGAGCGGCCTACCCCTCGTTCAGCAGGAGCCCGCCACCACCGCGTGGTTTGGTATCCGCCTTGGACCTTCCACGTTCGGCATCTTTGACGCGTTTCCAAATGAGGCCGGGCGGCAGGCTCACCTATCGGGCAAGGTTGCAGCGGCGCTCATGGAAAAGGCTGGCGAACTTCTCTCCCAGGAACCGTCCATCGGGAAAGTTGACGTGCTCGCAGCAAAGCTCCCCGGCTAGGCTTGCCAATAAATTGTTCCAGCCGAGCGGTACTGCCGCGGCCGGGCGGCGGGTGATCTGGTGCGTTGAGCGGCGGCTT